>CAVSPW010000012.1:0-174513 GCA_963729935.1 uncultured Alphaproteobacteria bacterium | reverse complement strand
CACCGGCGCCGGCGCGCCGACGCGGCGATGCGGCGCCGATGAACCAGCCTGATAAGCCCCGCCTCGATGCGTGCGAAGGTCAGGCTCTTGCGGCGATACCGCGCCAAATCGACATCGCGCCGCGCGGCGAATGTTCTCACTTGGTCGAGCGGCGCGGGATCCGCCTTCTTCCAGAAGGGCCGCAGCTCGCGCAGAAAGATGTTCATCGTTACCGGTCCGACGCCGTAGAGTGCCCGAAGCCGGGCTTCCAAATCTCGCGCGTCGCGCGCGCCGTCATGCAGCCGCGACAGGCGCCCGCCATAATCCTCGATCAGGGAACGGCAGACGCGCAGGATTTGCTCCGATTTGCGGCCGTCATAGCGCACATACCCGCCTTCTCTCATGACCGGATTGACGAGGAAATCCCAGCCGGCATCGAGGATCCGCTGCGGCGTCGTCAAGCCGTGGCGGATGAAAGATCGATAGGTGTGGCTGGCGATGGTGCCGCTGATGCGCGCGCCAAAGAGGAGGCTTGCCAGAAACCAGCGGAAATAGTCGCTCTCGCGCCCGCGCGCGAGATCGATCCCGAGCTCTTCCGAAAAAAGCGGGCTCCGCTTCAGCTTGGCGAGGTCGATCTTCGGCCACCGGTCCATCGGCATCGCGCGCGCCGAGGCCGGGCGGCTGCGCGCGGCCGTTCTCACGAGCATCGCGGCACCGCTCTTCTGCGCCATCCCGTCGGAGCGAACTTCATCACCGGTCCCTCAGCCGCCGCGAGAGTCGCCGCGGCAATCGCGGAAGGCAAGGGCGCCGTCTTTTCCTTCCCTTGCAGACGCCATTTTGCACACGCGTCGATTGTTTTGGCCCCGATAAAGCAAGGGCGCTGGGAAGCGCCCCGTTATTTCTAGCACCCTCAGGCACTTGTCCAGGCCATTTCGACCGCCTGATTTGATCGCATGGCGAAGGGCGCATCGCAGGCGCGGCTTGCGGGAAACGCAAAGGAGACTTGCTTATGCCGGCGCGCTGCGATCATATGGTTTCGGCGCGTTCTTGATGGATTTCCCGAGGCCTTCGGGCGCAGGATTTCCTGCAAGATCACCGGATCCGTGAGCCGGAAACCGGTTGGGCGTCGCCGGCGCATAAAAATCACCGCGCCGCACAGGGGAAGGGGAGTAAACGATGAAGCCAATTCTTGCGATCCTGACGGCCATGCTCGCGCTCGCAGCGGCGCGAAGCGAGGCCGCGACCACGCTCAAGATCGCGTGCTACCTGCCGCCGTCTTCGGTGTCGGTGACGAAGATCCTGAAGCCTTTCGCGGCCGCGGTCACCGCGGAGACCAAGGGCGACATCGCCTTCCAGGAATATTGGGGCGGCACGTTGGGGCGCGATCCGGAGCAGCAATACAAGCTGGTGACCGGCGGCATCGCCGATATCATCTTCATCTCGACCTACACCTCGGGCGGCCAGTTCCCCGACGCCTCGATCACCGAACTGCCCGGACTCGTGAAGGATTCCGCCAGCGGCTCGCCGGCCTATTGGGGTCTCTATCACGCGGGGCTGATGCGCGGCTTTGGCGACATCAAGGTGGTCGGTCTCTACATGGCGAGCGTCAATCTGCTGCACACGCGCAAGCCGATGCAAAAGCTCGAAGACATCAGGGGCATGAAGCTCCAATCGAGCGGCCCGCTCTTCGCCGAGTTCGTCAAGAATGTCGGCGGAACCGCGGTCTATATGCCGGCGACCGAGCTTGCCCAGGCGCTGGCGAGCGGCGTGGTCGACGGCTCGACCGTGGACTGGACCGGCTTCATCACCTTCAAGCTCGAAAATCTGGCGCATTACCATTTCGAGATTCCGCTCGGCGGCATCAGCTTCGTCATCGCCATGAACAAGCAGAAATGGGAGAGCCTGCCCGAAGCCGACAAGGCCGCGATCGACAAGTTTGGCGGCATGGCCATGGCCAAAACGGGCGGGCTCGCCTACGACAAGGGCGGCGAGGAGCGGCGCGCCAAGGTCGCCGAGGACAAGAGCCACCATTTCGTCGCGCCCACCGCGCAAGAGCAGGAAGCCGCATTCAAGGAATATGCCGAGCCGATCTACGCCGAATGGATCGCCAAGACGCCGGACGGTCAAAAGAAGTTCGACACGTTCAAGAAGTTGTTGGCGGAAGCCGCTGCCGGCAAATAGCCGGCCTCGCCATTCCGATCGGGGGCCGGGCGCGTGAACGAAGGCTTTGATAGCTGGGTCGCCCCCGGAAGCTGGGCGGATCGCGCGACGCGCTGGATCGCGTTCATCGGGCTTGTCGGCCTCCTCATCATCACGGGTTTCATCCTGGTCGACATTGTGATGCGCGCCTTGTTCGACAGCCCGATCGACGGGCTCGAGGATGTCGCGAAGTTCACTTTTGGCGTCGGCGTCGCGGCCTGCTTTCCGGCCGGGCTGATCCAGGGCCGCAACGTGGCGATCCGCTTCCTGGGCGAGGCGGTGGGCTCGAAGCGCGCCACCTGGCTCGAGGCATTCGGCGCCGTGTGCACCTTGGTGTTCTTCTTCCTGATCGCCTGGCGCCTCGTCCTGTATACCCTCGACGAGATCCAGCACCATCGCTATACGCCGACCCTGCACATCACGACGGGACCGTTCTGGTCGCTGATCGCCGCGCTCGTGTGCCTGACCGTGCCGGTGCAAATCCTGGTGGTCGCGGTGTGGTTGAAGCGGCTGTTGCGCGGGGAGCCCCCGCCGCGAATGAACCACGACGGGGAGCCGGACTGAGATGGATCCCATCGTCGTCGGCTCGCTCGGCATCGGATTCATGTTCGTCCTGATCGCGCTGCACGTGCCGATCGGGGTCGCGATGGGGCTTGCCGGCTTCGTCAGCATCGGCGCGTTGCTCGGCTTCGATCAGGCGCTCACGCTTTTCGCCACCGAGCCGACCTCGGTCATGACAAGCACGGAGCTGGCGGTCATCCCGCTCTTTCTGCTGATGGGTAGTTTCGCGGGCGCGGCCGGGCTGTCCTCCGATATCTATCGCGTCGCCTACGCCTTTCTCGGCCATCGCCGCGGCGGGCTCGCGCTCGCGACCATCGGCGGCTGCGCGGGGTTCGGGGCCGTGTGCGGTTCCTCGATCGCGACCGCGGCCACGATGGCGCGCATCGCGCTGCCCGAAATGCTCGAGCGCCGCTATCAGCCGAGCCTGGCGACCGGCTGCATCGCGGCCGGCGGCACGCTCGGCATCCTGATTCCGCCCTCGGTCATCATGGTGCTTTATGCGATCCTGACCGAGCAATCGGTGGTGGCGCTGTTCATCGCCGCCATTCTGCCGGGCATCCTCGCCGTGTGCCTCCATTTCATCGCGATTTCAATCTATACGCGCCTTTACCCCGATTCGGGCCCGGCCGGGCCGCGCATGAGCTGGGGTGAGCGCGGTCGCGTCATGCACAAATGCTGGGGCGCGATCTTCCTGGCCGTCATCGTCGGCGGCGGCATCTATGCGGGCATCTTCACCGTGTCCGAAGCGGCGGCGGTCGGTGCCGCGACCGCGATCGCCTTCACGATCGCGCGCGGCCGGCTCACTTTGGCGGTGCTGTGGGAGGTGCTGGGCGAAACCGCGGCCAATACGGGGCTGATCTACGTCATCATCATCGGCGCCTCGATCTTCTCCTACTTTCTTTCGCTTTCGCAATTGCCGGGCGAGCTGATCCAGGCGGTGCAGGGGCTGGGCCTGCCGCCGTTGGTGGTGTTGATGGTCTTGACCATCGTCTATCTGATCCTCGGCAGCGTGTTCGATACCATTGCCGCCATGGTGATCACCTTGCCTTTCGTGTTCCCGCTCGTGATCGGGCTCGGCTACAACCCGATTTGGTTCGGCATCTACAACGTGATGGTGATCGAGATCGGCCTGATCACGCCGCCGATCGGCATCAACGTGTTCGTGCTCCACGGCATGGCGCGGAACATCCCGCTCGCCACCATTTTTCGCGGCATCACGCCGTTCCTGATCGCCGATCTGACGCGTCTCGGGATCCTCATCCTGTTCCCGGTGATCGCTCTCTGGCTGCCGACCGTGCTGGGCGTCCCGATGCGCTGAGCGCGGGGTGTCGGATGGCATCGGAAGGGCCGTAAAACCGCGTAAATCAGGCCATAGAGGCCTTGATGCAGGTCAACCCCCCGGCGCCCGGATGTCCTTAGTCTTCCGGGTTGCGCATGCTCATCGCCCGTGCCTGACGGGGCGTGCAAAATGGAAGCCATGGAAGAATCCCTTCTCACCGATCTCTACCAGCTCAACATGATCGAGGCCTATCTCGATCACGGCGAGACGCAGACGGCGGCTTTTGAATTCTTCTTTCGCCAGCTTCCCGGGCGGCGCGGATTTCTGATGGCGGCGGGGCTGGAGCAAGCCCTCGATTTTCTCGAGACACTGCGCTTTTCGGCGGAGGACATCGACTGGCTCGCGCGCAGCGGACGATTTTCGCAGCGCCTCCTCGACTATCTCGCATCGTTCCGCTTCAGCGGCGATGTCGATGCGATGCCGGAAGGAACCGTGTTCTACGCGGACGAGCCGATCCTGCGCGTCACAGCGCCCTTGCCCGAAGCGCAATATATCGAGACGCGGCTCATCAACATCCTCCATTTTCAATCCTTGATCGCGGCGAAGGCCGCGCGGATGGTTTTGGTCGCGCCGGGAAAGCTGTTGGTGGATTTCGGGCTTCGGCGGGCCCATGGCGCCGAAGCCGGGCTTTTTGCGGCGCGCGCGAGCTACATCGCCGGCTTTGCCGGAACCGCGACGATGCTGGCGCAGCGCCGCTACGGAATTCCGATTTTCGGCACGATGGCGCATTCCTTCGTTCAGGCCCATGACGACGAAACCGACGCTTTCGAGAAATTCGCGCGCTCGCGGCCCGAAGGCCTCATCCTGCTTATCGACACCTACGACACCGAAGAGGGCGCGCGAAAGGTCGTGGCGCTCGCGCCGCGCCTCAAGGCGTCGGGCATTCGGATCGGCGGGGTCCGGCTCGACAGCGGCGATATGGCCGCGCTCGCAAAAAGCGTGCGGCGGATTCTCGACCAGGGCGGACTTGCCGACACGACGATTTTCGCGAGCGGCGGGCTCGATGAAGATCAAATTCGCACGATGCTCGCCGCCGGGGCGCCGATCGACGGTTTCGGCATCGGCACCAGCCTGACCACCTCATCCGACGTGCCGGCGCTCGATTGCGCCTATAAGCTCCAAGAATATGCGGGCGTGGCGCGGCGCAAGCGATCTTCCGGGAAGGCGACCTGGCCGGGCCGCAAGCAGGTCTGGCGCCGTTTCGGCGCCGGCGGGAGGATGGCCGGCGACGTCCTGTCGCTCGAGGATGACGACATCGTCGGCGAGCGGCTGCTCGAGCCGGTGATGCGCGGCGGGACGCGTCTCGGGCGGCCGAGCCTCGACGACATCCGCGCCAATGCGAAGCGCAACCTCGCTGCGCTGCCCGAATTGCTGCGCCGGCTCGAACCCGGTTCCGCCTATCCGGTTCAAATCGCGGATGCGGTCGTGCGCCTCGCCGGCGAAGTCGATCGCCGCACGGCCAAGAAAGGCGTCAGCCGATGAAAAGCCGCCTTTCGATCGCGGCCAAGGACCTGCTTCTCGTGGTCGATATGCAGAACGATTTCTGCCCCGGCGGCGCGCTCGCGGTGCCGGGCGGAGACGAGATCGTTGCCGTGGTGAACCGTCTTGCGCGAGGGTTTGGACACGTCGTGCTGACGCAAGACTGGCATCCGAAAGATCATCGGTCCTTTGCGTCGCAGCATCCCGGGGCAAAACCCTATGACAATTTCGCGGCTCCCTACGGGTCTCAGGTGTTATGGCCGGATCATTGCGTCCAAGGCAGCCGGGGCGCCGAATTCCGATCCGACCTTGCCGTTCCTCACGCGGAGCTCGTGCTCCGCAAGGGCTATGACCGAGCCATCGATTCCTACTCGGCGTTTCGGGAAAACGACCGCATCACTCGGACCGGTCTCGCGGGCTATTTGCGCGAGCGCGGTTTCGAGCGGATCTTCATCGCCGGCCTTGCCTTCGATTTTTGCGTTCGTTATTCGGCGGAAGACGCAAAGGATGAGGGCTTCACCGTTCTGGTGATCGAGGACGCCTGCCGCGGCATCGACCTGGGCGGCTCGATTGCTGCGACACGCGAGAGCCTCGAGGCGCGCGGCATCGCTCGCATCGCTGCGGATGCGGTCGGCTGAGCCATGGCACGGGCAAGCCTCGTCTACGTCATGGGACCATCGGGCGCCGGCAAGACCCGCGTCATCGAATATGCGCGCCGCAAGATCGATGGCGGCCTCCCCGTCGCCTTCGCGCATCGCTATATCACCCGCGCGCTGGGCAAGGATTCGGAGAATTACATCGCCCTCTCGAAGCCGGAGTTCGCCTTGCGGAAGGCCCGCGGTCTGTTTGCATTCGACTGGGAGGCATACGGCTTCGACTACGGCATCGGCGTCGAGATCAACGCCTGGCTGTCCGCCGGATTGAGCGCGGTCGTCGACGGCTCCCGCGCTCACTTCATCGGCGGAAGGCTGGGTGTCGGCAAGATCGTGCCGGTTCTGATCACGGTCGGCCGCGACGAGCTCCGCCGCCGATTGACCGCACGAGATCGCGAAGACGTCAAGGCGATCGAAGAACGGCTGCGGCGTGCCGATAAATTTGCGACCGCCGATCTGTCCCTGGTGACGATCGACAATTCGGGGCCGATCGAGCGCGCCGGCGAAGCCTTTGCCGCCATCGTCGCGGCGCAAGCGGGCGGCTCATGACCGGGCCGCTGCGCCTGCGCCATCTCCCGATCGACACCAATCGCGAACCGGTCGCGTATCTGCCGCGCCGCTCGACCGCATGCCGGCCCGAGGACTTTCAGGCGCTTGCCAAGATCGAGTTGCGCGGCGCCGGAGCGCATATTTTGGCGACGCTCAATATCATCGATCATGAGGATCTTCTGGCGGCGAGCGAAGTTGGCGTCAGCGATCAGGCCTTCGCGCTCCTCGGGCTGCCCGAAGGCGCCGCGATCGAGATCGAACAAGCCAAGCCGCCGGCGAGCCTCGAGGCGGTTCATGCGAAGATCCGCGGCGCCGAACTTTCCGAAGCGTCAATCGATCTGGTCGTTCAAGATATCGCCGCGATGCATTATTCGCGCATGGAGATCGCGGCGTTTCTCGTCGCGTGTGCGGGGTTCCTCTCGACGAGCGAGGTTCTGCACCTGACCTATGCCATGGCCAAGGTCGGCAACCGGCTGCGTTGGCCGGGCGAGGTCATCGTCGACAAGCATTGCATCGGCGGCGTGCCGGGCAACCGGACGTCGATGATCGTCGTTCCCATCGTCGCGGCGCATGGCCTGGCGATCCCGAAGACCTCGTCGCGCGCCATCACCTCGCCGGCCGGAACCGCCGATACGATGGAGGTGCTGGCGCGGGTCGATCTGAACACCGATGAAATGCGCGATGTCGTCGCCGCCGAAGGCGGCTGTCTCGTCTGGGGCGGTCATGTCAATCTGTCGCCTGCGGACGACATTCTCATCTCGGTCGAGCGGCCGCTCAATCTCGACGCGCCGGGCCAGCTTGTGGCCTCGATCCTATCGAAGAAACTCGCGGCGGGCGTGACCCGGTTGGTGCTCGACATCCCGGTCGGGCCCTCGGCCAAGGTTCGCGACAATGCGGGTGCGTTCCAACTGCGCAAGCTCTTCGAATACGTTGCCAGCCAGATCGGTCTCGCGCTCGATGTGATGATAACCGACGGGACCCAACCGATCGGCCGGGGCGTTGGCCCGGCGCTTGAGGCGCGCGATGTGATGCAGGTGCTCCACGGGGACAGGGAGGCGCCGGCCGATCTGCGCGAGCGGGCGCTGTCAATCGCCGGGCGGGTACTCGAGCTCGATCCGGCGCTGCGCGGCGGAAGCGGGCTTCGCCGCGCGCGGGAGCTGCTCAATTCCGGTGCCGCCTTGCGCAAGATGGAGCGCATTCTGACGGCGCAAGGTGCGCCGCCGCACGGCGGCGAGCTGGGTACGCTGAAGCATGAGGTGGTCGCCGATGCCGACGGCCGGGTCGCCGCGATCGATTGCTACCGCATCGCGCGGCTCGCGCGCGCGGCCGGCGCGCCCACGGATAAAGGCGCCGGAATCGATCTCCTCAAGAAGGTGGGCGATGGCGTCCGATGCGGCGAGCCGCTCTACCGTATTCATGCCTGCCTGGACGCGAATTTTCAGATGGCGCGCGAGGCGGCGGCCGCCGATCGCGGCTGCCTTGTGTCGCCGGCATGACTCCCCGAAGGCCGGTCACTCGCTTTGGCGGCTGACGCGTCCGGTTTCGGGATTGACGGTCACGGTGTAGCGGCGGTCCTTTTGCGCGATCGTCGCGACAAAATCGCTTCCTTGCTGGCGGAACTCGGCGAATGCGCTGGGCTGCTTCTCCTGGAGATCTGCGCAATAACCCTGCGCTTCAAGAAGATTGAGCGCGTCCGTCGCGCGCCGGGCCTGCGGCGTGTCGGCGCTCGGACGCAAGGCTGCGGCGCGCTGCGCATGTGCCGTAAAGCTGCCTGGGACGAGGAAGCTCAATGCGAGAATGACCGGCGGCCACACATGTTTCATGATGAACTCCTATGCGCTCAGGGCGAACGGAATTGCGCGCTTGAAAACTCAGAAAGCCGCGGAACGAGCGCGCCGACCTTGATTCCAATCATGTGTAGCCCGCCCATGCCGGCCGCTCTCGAGGTTGACTTGGATCAATCGCTTCGGCGCCGCGGCATCGTAGAAATAATCGATCGAGTATCCCGGCCTTTGTTCCCTTCGTGAGGACGCCGAGTCATGAGAAAGCTGGAACAAGCTGCAACGATCTGTGCGTTGGTGCTCGCGTTGGCGGCGGGGGCGGTCGATGCTTCCGCGCAGCACCGGCGGCCGCCGCAGGATTTTCATGGCCGCGATTTCCATCGTCTCGCGCCGCGTGACCGCTCGGTGTGGCGGGGCGGCGCGTGGGTGCATGACTGGCATGACGGGCGCTACGGCTGGTGGTGGAGGCTCGGTGCCTTCTGGTACCTCTATCCGCAGCCGATCTATCCCTATCCGACCTACATTCCGCCGGCGATTGTCGTCCAGCAGGCGCCGCCGGTCCCAACCGGCCTGCCGCCGGCACAGTACTGGTATTATTGCGACAACCCGCAGGGCTATTATCCCTATGTCGCTTCATGCAACGGCGACTGGCGTCCGGTGCCTGCGACCCCGGCGAATCCGCCGCCAAAATAGCCTCGCTTCAGCAGGGGATCGGGCGCTGCGCCGGCACGCGCACGCTCATCCTTCGGCGCGTTGATTGGCGAGGTGGGCCTCGCGCAGATCGAGTTCGCGCTCGATCCGGCGCCGTGCCTCGTCCTTCAGCTTGCCGTCGCGGAAGAGTTCGTTGATCGACCGGCGCTCGGCTTCGATCAGCAGCATTTCGATCTCGTCGTCAAGCTCGGTGAGCTTGCGGTGGCCGTCATCGCCGTCGCTCCGCTGCTCGAAATGCTTGAGCCGGTCGCGGTGACGCGCGCGCAGCGGCTGGACGACTTCTGGCGCGAGGTCGCGCTCCTTCGCAAGCGCATCGAGCCGGTCGATCACGGCGGCGATGGCTAGACGCCGCGCCCGATCTTCCTCGGCGCGGTCGGCGCGCCGCTCGCGGCGGCCGGCATGGGCAAGGCCGAGCGCCCGCATCACCGCGGGCAGCATCAAGCCCTGACCGACGAGCGTCACGAGAATCACGCAAAAGGTGAGAAGCAGGATCAGGTCGCGATGGGGGAAGGGATCGCCGCTCGCCGTCTCGAAGGGGATGGCCAGCGCCGCGGCGAGCGAGACGACGCCGCGCACGCCCGTAAAGGCGATGGCGAAAGGCGACTGCCAGGTAGGCGAGGGGTCTTTGCGCCGCACGGCGGGAATGAGCCAGCGCGGCAAATAGGTCGCCGGAAACATCCAGACGAAGCGCGCAACGATCACCACGACGCTGACGGTGATCGCGGAGAGCGCCAGCTCCGATGCTGAAAATCCGGCGATCCGGCTGATCACCGTGCGCGCCTGCAAGCCGGTGATGAGAAACACCATGCCTTCGATCAGGTAGATGAAAAAATCCCAAAAGAAGATGCCTTGAAGCCGCGTCGCCGCGCTGATGAGCCGCAGGCCGTTCCAGCTGATGTAGAGCCCGACCGTCACGGTTGCGAGCACGCCCGATCCGCCCAGATGCTGGGGCGGCCAATAGGCGAGGAAGGGCGTCAGGATAGACAGCGTGATTTCGATGCGCGTATCGCGAACCCAGCGCCGCAGCCGCAGCATCAGCCAGCCGACGCCGATGCCCCAAAGGATCTCGCCGGCGACGATCGCGACGAAGGTTGCCGCCGCCCGGCCGACCGAAAACACGCCAAGGCTCACGGCGGCGACCGCGAAGCGATAGAGGATGAGGGCCGTGGCGTCGTTCGCGAGCCCTTCGCCTTCGAGCACGACAAGGATGCGGCGCGGCAGCTGCAAACGGCGCGCGACCGAGAGCGGGGCCACGGCGTCCGGGGGCGAGACGATCGCGCCCAGGACAAAGCCGACCGGCCAGGAAAGCCCGAGCAGCCAATGGGTCGCCGCGGCGGTCGCGACCGTCGTGAACAGAACGCAGCCCACGGCCAGCAAGGCGATCGGGCGGAGATTGAACCGGAACTCGCTCCAGCTCATGGCGACCGCGGAGGAGTAGACGAGCGGCGGCAAGACCAAGAGCAGCACCAATTCCGGTGCGAGCTCCATCGCCGGCAATCCTGGAATGAGCGCCATGATCACGCCGGCGAGCACCAGAAGAATGGCGTGCGGAATCTGGAGCCGCGCCGCGATGACCGCAACTCCGGCGATCACCGCCAACAGCAGGACGAGAAGCTGGATTTCTTCGATCATCGGAGCACCGGCCGGCCATGATGAGGGAAGTCGAGCCGGTGTCAATTTGGCGATTGCGGAGGGCGCGCAACCATCGCTTGGCTAGCGCATCGCCGACACCGGATTTGGCGCCGCGGCGCTCGTGCCGTTCCGCTGAGGGACTTGCGGATGTCATGTAGAAGCCGCCCGCTCGCCCAGCAGACGGTCAATCCTGCAGCCTAAAACTGTCCACCCCGACGGGCGCACTCCACGCCGGTGTCCGTCTCGATATCGGCGATCTAGGCTCCCTTGTCGCCCGTGGCCTTGCCCCTATAGCCGTCCTTCTTCGTAATCGGTGCAGGAATAGCCGAGTTCGGCCAAGCCCTCTTCCAGAAAGTCGCCGAGCGTCGGGATGCCGGTCAGATAGGCCGCCGAATGCTGGCGGTGCCGCTCGGCGGCAAGCGCGCGGGCGCTTTCCCATTCATTACGAGCGAAATCGCCGCGGCCGACCCAGGTCAGCGCGATCACGTCGATGAGCTCATCGTCGTCGAGCGTCTCGATCGCCGTGCGCAATTCTTCGAGCGTCGGATCGTCCGCATAATCCTCGAGTATTTCCCGTTCGTCGTCATCGGCGGGGTTCGAATCCGGCTCCGGCCCTTGCGGATCGACCTTCGCGTCGAATTCCCGGGCCTTGACGATGATGAAGCAGACTTTCTCGGGGTTGACGTTCATCTCGACCGGTTCTTGTTCGTCGATCGTCGGCATTGGTCTCTCTCCATTGTCCTTCTTGGTTACGCGCCCGCGCCGTCCTAGATCCGTTCCCAAAGCCCGGTCTCTTCGTCCAGGCGATCGACCTCGATCCCGCGAAAATCGGCCTTCGAGACGACTCCCAGCAGCCTTCCGTTCTCGACGATCGGAACGTGGCGGCATCCCGTATCGTGCATCAGACGCAAGGCCTCGATGGCGGGCTGACCCGGCGGCATGCATTTGGGCTTTGCCGTCATGACATCGGAGAGCGTCGTCGTTTCGGGATCTTTTCCTTCGGCGATCACGCGCCCGATGGCATCCCTTCCGGTGAAGATACCGAGCAGGTGATGCTGCTTATCCGTCACGAGCACCGCGCCCACCTTGCGCTTGCGCATGGATTCGCAGGCGGATCTGACCGTCGCCGTCGGCGGGAGGGTGAGCGGGTTCTGATCTCTGACGATATCGGAAATGCGGCGCATCGGAGACTCCCTGGGCTCGCGGCTTCTCGTTCTCTTGCCCAAACTTTATTTCTATTACACCGAATGCGGCTCCGGCGTCTTGATCTGGCTCAATCCGGCCAGTCCGGCGACCGCCTTGCGGATGGCTTCGGCGATTGCGGCTTCGCGGCCGCGCTCGCCCGCTCTGGCGCGGAGTTCCGCCGGGTCGAGCGGCTCGCCGAAGCGGATCGTGATCGCATGCAAACGGGGATACCGCCGGTCCGGCGGCCAGGCTGCGAAGCTGCCGGCGATGGAGACCGGAACGATGGGCACGGGATGCCGTTCGATCAGTGCGCCGATTCCGGGAAGGAAGCGTTGCAGTTCACCATCGCGGCTTCGCCCGCCTTCGGGAAACCAGATGAGGCTCCAGCCTTGCTCGAGCGCCAGTCCCGCCATGGCAAGACCGGACGAAGCCGCGCGGTCCGGATCGACCGGGATGACATGCGCAAAGCGGCTGAACAGACGCCGCAGCCGCGTGGTGAAGGCAATTCCGGTCCACCCGCCCCAGCAGGTCCTGCGCAGCCGGTCCCGCGGCAGGGCCGCGCCCAAGGCGAAGGGATCGAGATAGCTCACATGATTGGAGCAGATCACGACGGGGCCGGCTCGCGGCAAATGGGCGAGGCCTTCAACCCGAAGCGCGAAGCACCAACGCATGACGGCACGCAGCAGCGCCTCGGCCAGGGCCCGCAAAAGGCGCGCCCCAGGCCCAAGCGGCGCGAGCCAGCTTGCGTCCGCCTCGACGCGGGTGACGCGCTCTGCGCTCTTCGGCGCCGCGGCGGCCTCGCGCAGCAGGTCGCGTAGGCTGACGATGCGGCTGATCTCCTTTTCGGTCAATGCGATCCCAAGCTCGCGTTCGAGCGCGAGCGTGAACTCGATCCAGCCCAGCGAATCGATCCCGAGGTCCAGCTGCGGGATCGTGTCCAGTTGCAGGCGCCGGTCGGGAAACCGGTGGGCGAGCCAGCGCCACACCGCCGCCGCGACGGGGTTTTCAAGCAGAGTCCGGTCTTCGGCCGCGAGCTCGACGGGTCCGGGCGCTGCTTCCGGGCGCTGCGCCGCGTCATAGAGCGCGGGTAAAAGATGTCGGCGGATCTTGCCAAGTTGCGTGCGCGGCAGGGCTTCGCGCGTGACGGCGAAGCCGGAGAGCCTTGCATAACTCGGCAAGGTCTGCGCGGCCGCCGCGAGGCCTTCGCGGATCGTGTCGGCCAGACGCAGGGCCCCCATGTCGCGCGCGGCTGCGAGATCGGGCACGACGAGCGCGACGAGCGCGCCGCCCATGCCGAGCAGCGCCGCCTCGCGGATGAGCGGCGCGGCGGCATAGACCGCCTCGAACTCTTCGGGGAAGAGCTTCTTGCCGTCGGCGAGCACGATCGTCTCGCTCTTGCGCGCAACGATATGCAGATATCCGTGGCGATCGATCGATCCGAGATCGCCGGTCCGGAACCAGCCATCGGCGGTAAAGGCTTCCCGCGTTTTCTCCGGATCGCCGCGATACCCGGCAAAGAGCGAGGGTCCGCGCGTCTCGATCTCGCCGGCGCCGGCCGCGTCCGGATCATGGACGCGAATTTCCATCCCCGGCACCGGGCGCCCCGCCGATCCGAGAACCGCCGCGCCGGGCGGATTGAAGGTGAGCATCGACGACGTCTCGACCAGACCGTAGCCGGTGAGCACTTCCCAGCCCATCGCGCCGAGCGTCTCCTCCACGTCAAGCTCGATCGCGGCGCCGCCGCTGACGAGGAGACGAAGATCCGGCGCCAATTGGCGCCGGATCGGCCGAAAGAGGATTTTTCCGGCCGCGCTCATCCCGTGCCGGCGCGCCCATCGGGCGACGCCCAGCAGGCCCGACAGCAGCGCCGCGACGGTGCGGGGCCGCGCCGCCATTTCGCGGCGCAGATTGTCGTGGAGCGCCGTATAAAGCCGAGGGACGCCGAGCAGCGCGGTAACATGCGCCCGGCGCATGGCGCCGATCAGTTCGCTGCCGCTGACGCCCCCGGGCAGGACGATCCCGCAACCGAGCGCCAGAGGGGTGAGCATGCCGATGGTCAGCGGATAGGCGTGATGGAGCGGCAAAGGAAGGAGGGCGCGATCGCCCGGCCCGACCAGACGCGTTTCCGCCAAGGCGCGCACATTCGTCAGCAAATTCGCGTGCGTCAGCGGGACCGCCTTTGGCGTGCCGGTGGTTCCCGAGGTAAAGACGATGACGGCGACGTCGCCCGCCTCGGCGCGCGGAAGCTCGCTCTCGGGCGCCGAAAGCAAGTTCAGCCAAGCTTCGCCGAGCGAGCTCTCCGACTCGGCATCGAGCAAAATCGCCCGGCACGAGGGTGCCAGGGATTGCAGGCGCCGCGCGCCGGCCGCGGTGGTGAACGCATATCGGCATCCGCCGAACGCGACCATCCGCTCCAGATCGCGATCGCCGATCTGGGCATCGATCGGGAGCGCGACCGCGCCGGCCGCGATGATGCCCCAGAAGGCTGCGATCCAGCCGGGGCTGTTGGGCGCGATCAGCGCGACGATATCGCCTCGCGCCACGCCCTTGGCCGCAAGCGCGGCGCCAAGCCGCGCCGCCGTCCTACCGAGCTTGGCGAAGCTCCAAATTTCTTCGCGATCTTGCGCATAGGCGATGAGCGCGTCGGCTCCGCCTCTTGCGGCGATTGCGTGTCGCAATTCCTGCAACGTAGCCGGGCTCGTCATGGCGGGAGCTTCCATCGCGAATTCCGGCCTCCTGCGCGGTTGGAGCGCTGCCGCGCCGGGCGCGTTCCGATCAGTGCGACATCAGCACCGGCACGGTCATCTGGCGCAGGATCTGGCGCGTCACGCCGCCGAGGATCAGCTCTCGGGCGCGCGAATGCCCATAGGCGCCCATGACAATCAGATCGGCGCCGCAATCAGACACGTAATTGAGCAGCGCGTCGCCCGTGCTGATTCCATCAACGACGGTCGTCGCGGCCTCGGTCGCAATCCCGTGTTGCGCCAAATGATGGGCGATATCGGCGGCCGGGATGCCGGGCTCGACCTCGGCGCCGCGTTCGGGATTGATCGTGAGCACCGTCACCTTTTTCGCCCGCTCGAGCAGCGGCAGCGCGTCGTTCACGGCTCGGGCCAATTCGCGCGTCGCCGTCCAGGCGACCAGCACGGTCTCGCATGCCGCATTGAAATGGCCGGCATAAGGAACGACGAGGATCGGGCGCCCGGACGTGAAAAGCACCTCCTCCGGCACGCGCGCCGCGTTCACGGCCGGCGGATTTTCACGATCGATCTGTCCGATGATCGCGAGATCGACATAGCGCGTGTGAAGCGACACGGTTTCGGCCGGAAGGCTCTCGAGGAAGCGCCATTCGCCGGCCACTTCTTCGCGCCGCAAACGGTCGCGGAACTCGGCTTCGAGGCGCGCGGTATGGTCGAGCGCCTGCTTGCGCAGCGAGGCGTAGCTCGAGAGGAATTCATACTGGTCGCCATAGCCGCGTGCCATTGTCTCGATCGTCGGGATCATGTCGAGAACACAGAGGCCTGTTAGCCGGGCGTCATGCTTGCGCGCGAGAATCATGGCGAAATCGATGCGGCGGCGGCTGGCTTCAGAGCCGTCGAGATAAACCAGGAGATCTTTGAGCGGCATGGGGCGATCCTCTCTTGGACACGCGTTACCGGGTCACTGCGCTGAAGATGAGCGTCGCAAGCGCCAGGGCGCCCGTCCAAGCGAGCGCCGCGTCGCGCAAGGCGAATTTGTCCAGGCTGCGCATGCGTGCGGTTTTGGGCAGGCGAGGCGGCGCGGGGCGGGCCCGGCGCCTGTCGGAGGCCAGTTCGGTGGACGAAAAGCGGCTGATCATGACGGCACCCTCCGTGAGACGCTGGCAATTCGCCAGAACATTCACAAAATTTACGAGAAAGCCCTCGCCCCCGCTTTGATTTGGCTCAAGACCCGGATCGCCCCATGGTGGGTGCGAGGAGGGCCCGCAGCTCCTTCAACGGCCGCGTGTTGAGCACGTCGCTTTTCTCGAGCCAGCCGCGCCGCGCTTGGCCGATGCCGAAACGGAGATAGGCGAAGTCTTGCACGCGATGCGCGTCGGTCGCGATGCTGACCAGGACGCCGGCCTCCTTGGCCAGGCGGCAATGCGTGTCGACGAGGTCGAGCCGTTCGGGGTGCGCGTTGAGCTCGATGAAGCAGCCGCGCTGCTTGGCGGCCCGGATGATGCGCGGCATGTCGACGTCGTAAGGCTCGCGCTCGCCAAGCAGACGTCCGGTCGGATGCGCGAGGATGGAGAAATACGGCCTCTCGAAGGCGCGCAGGATTCGTTCGGTCTGCTTTTCGCGCGATAGGTTGAACCGGCTGTGGACGGCGCCTACGACCAGATCGAGCCGGGCGAGCACGTCGTCGGGAAGATCGAGTGTGCCGTCCTCGAGGATGTCGATCTCGATCCCTTTGAGCAAGGTCACGCCCAGCGCCTCGCCGTTGAGGTGGTCGATCTCGTCGATCTGGCGCCGTAAGCGCTCGGCATCGAGGCCATGCGCGACCGTGAGGTGGCGCGAATGCTCGGTCACCGCGATATAGGCGAGGCCGTGCTGACGTGCGCCTTCGGCCATCTCGCGCAAGCTGTTATGGCCGTCGGTCGCTTTGGTGTGGGTGTGAAGATCGCCCTTGAGATCGCGGAGTTCGACGAGCTTGGGCAGGCGGTGCTGCGCCGCGGCGTCCAATTCGCCGCGATTCTCGCGCAATTCGGGCTCGATAAAGGGCAGCCCGACCGAGCGATAGACTTCTTCCTCGGTCTTTCCCGCGAGACGTTTGTCGCCGCGGAAGACGCCGTATTCGTTGATCTTGAAATGCTTCTTTTGCGCGATCGCGCGCAGCGCGATGTTGTGCGCCTTGCTGCCGGTGAAATAAACCAAAGCGGCGCCGTAGCTTTCCGCACCGACCACGCGCAGATCGACTTGCAATCCCGAGCGCAGGATCACAGTCGCGCGCGTCGGCCCGGCGGCCGCGACCTTCTCGACCTCGTCGTAACGGGTGAACCAGTCGATCACCGGCTGGTGTTTGGCCGCCGTGGCGAGGATATCGATGTCGCCGACCGTCTCCTGGCAACGGCGATAGCTGCCGGCCACGGTTACGATCCCGATGCCGGGCGCGCGCTGCAAATAGGCCACCAAGGGCGCGACATAGGTTTCCGCCGTCGCGAGCTTCATGCGTTCGGGGCCTTTGGGCTTGGTCGCGAGCGCTTGCAACAAGCTCTTTTCGATCCCGGCGCCGAATCCGGGCAGTTTGCTGACGCGTCCATCGAGGAGGGCCCGGTGCAGTTGCTCGACGCTGTGGATGGCGAGGTCCTGGTAGAGCGTCTTGACGCGCTTGGGCCCGAGGCCCGGCAGCTTCAACAACTCGGTCGCGACCGCCGGGATGCTGTGATGGAGTTCGTCGAGCAAGGGGAGGTGGCCGCTTTCGGCGAACTCGCGGATCTTTCCGGCGAGATCCTTGCCGATCCCGGGAAGTTCGGCGAGATCATCCTTGCGCCGCAGCATTGCCGTGACTTCGCTGCCCAAGCCGCGCAAAGTGCGCGCAGCGTTGCGATAGGCCCGCACGCGAAAGGGATTGGCCTCCTCGAGCTCAAGGAGGTCGGCGACCTCGTCGAATGCGCGTGCGATATCGGCATTGTGCACCGGCATAAAGGACCTTTCGCAAGATGCGGGTCAAACGCGGACCCCGCCGCCTTTATCGCCGTCATTTACCCCGATCGGCGATCCGGCGGCCTTGAGCGAAATCAAGGACGTGTCCGCCGGAGCAGCTAGCATTTCATCATATTTGCTCGCCTATCCGACGAAAGCGGGTTGGAACAATGGATGACATGGCCGACACCGCTCTGGTCGCTCCCTCCGGGAAAATCGACCGCTTTCTCGCAGAGGGGACAGCGGCGACGCCCTTTCTCGTCGTCGATCTCGATGTGGTGCGGGCACAGCATCGGCGCTTGGCGGCGACGATGCCGTTCGCCGAGATTTTCTACGCGGTCAAGGCCAATCCGGCGCCGGAGATTCTGAGCGCGCTCGCGGAATTGGGCGTCGGGTTCGATTTAGCGAGCGATGGCGAAATCGAGCGCTGTGCGTCGCTTGAGATCGCTTCGTCGCGGTTTTCCTTCGGCAACACGATCAAGCGCGAATGCGATATCGCGCGGGCCCATGCGCTGGGCGTGCGGCTCTTTGCCTTCGATAGCGAGGGCGAGGTCGACAAGCTTGCCCGTGCGGCGCCCGGCGCCGAGGTGTTTTGCCGGCTCGCCGTTCCGGCACGCGGCGCGGAATGGCCGCTGACGCGGAAATTCGGCTGTCACGCGGA
Source organism: uncultured Alphaproteobacteria bacterium (assembly GCA_963729935.1). Classification (GTDB taxonomy): domain Bacteria; phylum Pseudomonadota; class Alphaproteobacteria; order ATCC43930; family CGMCC-115725; genus CAIKMD01. The sequence continues at coordinate 156,121 of CAVSPW010000012.1, read as the reverse complement.
ATGGGCAGCGGATCTTCTGATTCGCGCGCGTGGCCGGGGGCTGAAGCCTGTCGGTGTTTCCTTCCATGTCGGCTCGCAGCAGACCGAGCCCGAAGCCTGGCATGCGGCGATCAGCACGGCTCATGGCGTGTTCCGAAACTGTGCGCGGAACGGGTTGGCGCTCGACCTTCTCAATCTCGGGGGCGGTTTGCCGGCACATTATCGTTCGGCCGTGCCCCCGCTCGCGCGTTATGCCGAAACCATCGAGGCGTCGCTGCGCGCCGGCTTCGGGCAATCTCGACCGCGCATCATCATCGAGCCTGGCCGGTACATGGTGGGCGATGCCGGTTTGCTGCGGACCCAGGTGCTGTTGATCGCGCGCAAATCGCGCCATACCTGGTCGCGATGGGTCTATCTCGATGCGGGCCGCTATAACGGTCTCCCTGAAACCCTCGACGAGCGCATTCGCTACCGGCTGCGGATCGCGAAGGGCGGCGGGCCTTTGGGGCCGGTCATTCTGGCCGGACCCACTTGCGACAGCGCGGATGTGCTGTACGAGCGTGCCGGTTACGAGCTTCCGCTCGATCTCGCGATCGGCGACACGGTCGATTTCCTCTCGGCGGGTGCGTATACCGCCAGCTACGCTTCGGTGGAGTTCAATGGCTTCGCTCCGATCCGCGCCTATTGCATCTAGCGATCGACCCAATACGCGGCGACGCGTCTTGATCCTCGGCGCCGCGGGGCGCGATTTTCACAATTTCAACATGGTCTACCGCGATCAGCCGGCGGCGCGGGTGGTTGCGTTCACCGCCGCGCAAATTCCGGGCATCGGCCATCGCCGCTATCCGGCGGGACTGGCCGGACCCCTTTATCCCGAAGGCATCCCGATCGCCGATGAGACCGAGCTCGAGGCGATCTGCCGCGCCGAGCGCGTCGACGAGGTCGTCTTCGCCTATAGCGACGTCGCTCATGCCGATGTCATGCACCTTGCGTCGCGCGCGCTGGCCACGGGCGCGGATTTCAAGCTGCTGGGTCCGAAAATCACGATGCTCGACGCTTCACTGCCGGTGATCGCCGTTACGGCGGTTCGCACCGGCTGCGGCAAGTCCCAGATCGCACGCTTTCTCTCGCGCCATATTGGCGCGCGCGGCAAGCGCGTGGCGGTGCTGCGTCATCCGATGCCTTACGGCGATTTGCTGAGCGAGCGCGTGCAGCGCTTTGCGAGTTTCGCCGATCTCGATGCCGCCCGTTGCACCGCCGAAGAGCGCGAGGAATACGAGCCCCATCTCGCCGCCGGCAACCTGGTTTACGCTGGGGTCGACTATCGCGCGATCCTCGCGGCGGCCTCGGCCGAGGCCGATTTCATATTGTGGGATGGCGGCAATAACGACTTTCCCTTCATCCGGCCCGATCTTCATATCGTCGTCATCGACGCGTTGCGTCCGGACCAGATCGCGACCCATCACCCGGGCGAGACGGTCGCGCGCATGGCCGATCTCGCGATCGTCAACAAGGTTGATGCGGCGCCGGAAAGCGATGTCCGGCGCGCGATCGATCATTTCCGAGCCGTCAACCCGCGGGCGACGATCATCCGCGCCGCGTCGCCCGTGCGCCTCGACGATCCGGCAGCGGTCACGGGCCGGCGCGCGCTGGTCATCGAAGACGGCCCGACCATCACCCATGGCGGTGTCGCTTATGGCGCCGGCTATGTCGCCGCGATGGCGGCCGGCGCTGCCGCCATCGTCGACCCGCGTGCTTCGGCGGCGCCAGCGATCGCCGAGCTCTATCGCCGCTATCCGCATATCGGGCGCGTGCTGCCGGCCGTGGGCTACAGCGAGGCCGAACTCGCGGCCTTGGCCGAGACGATCAACGCCGCCGAGGTTGACGTGGTGATCTCAGCGACCCCCGCCGATCTCGGCCGGCTCATCCGCATCGACAAGCCCGTCATCCGCGCACATTATGCCTTCGCCGAAGCCGGCACGCCGACGCTGGGCAGCTTGATCGACGAATTCCTGGAGCGCCATTGATGCGCGTGGTGATGGCTTTGGGCGGCAACGCCTTGCAGCGCCGCGGCGAGCCCGCGGAGCCGCGCTTTCTGGCGCGAAATTTACAAATCGCCGCGCACGCGGTAGCCGATCTCGCGAACAGGCATGAAATCGTCGTCACGCATGGCAACGGGCCGCAGGTGGGTATGCTCGCGCTGGCCGCCGCGAAAAGCGGGACCGCGGAAGCGCTCGATCTCCTCGTTGCCGAGAGCGAGGGCATGATCGGCTATCTCATCGAGCGCGAATTGAGCGCGGCGCTGCCGGGACGCGAGATCGCCGTTCTCCTGACCCAGGTCGAGGTCGATGCCGCGGATCCGGCCTTTGCCGCGCCGAGCAAGCCGATCGGGCCGGGTTACACCGAGGCCGAGGCGCGGCATTTGGCGGCCGAGCGATCCTGGGCGATCATGCGCGACGGAGAATTTTTCCGCCGCGCCGTCGCCTCGCCCGAGCCGCGCCGCATTCGCGAGCTGAATGCCGTACGGATCTTGCTCGAAGCCGGTGCGATCGTCGTCTGCAGCGGCGGTGGCGGAATCCCGGTTGTGGTGTCGAGGGATGGCGGGGTGCGCGGCATCGAAGCGGTGATCGATAAGGATCGAACGGCGGCGCTTCTGGCCGAAACGCTCGAAGCGGATGCGCTTTTGCTGCTCACGGACGTCGCCGCGGTTTTCGCGCAATGGGGCGGTCCGGCCGCGCGGGGGATCGCCGAGGCGAGCCCCGAGGCGTTGCGCGGCTTCGACTTTGCGCCGGGGTCGATGGGGCCCAAGGTCGAAGCGGCATGCCGCTTCGTCGAGCGAACGGGGCGCGTCGCCGGCATCGGCGCGCTCAAGGACGCAGCGGCCATTCTGGATCGCGCGGCGGGCACCGTCATCCGCCAAACGCGGCAGCCGATCCGCTATCATGGCTGACGCGCCAAGCGTGATCGGCGAGCTGACCGGGTTCCTCGGGAACCAACGCCCGATCGCGATCCGAGCGTTGCTCTTGGGCGAGCGGATCGATACTCACCATCTCGATCGGCAGGAATCGCTCGGCCGCGCGCCGCTCGTCATCGGCTTGCGCGAAGGCGGGGTCGCCGTTCTCTTCCGCTACGGCGTCGCCGTGCTGGCAAATGTCGGTCCGGATGGCGAGAAGGCGCTGCTCGAGCGGCTGGCGCCCCTCGTCGCCGATCCGTTCGAGTTGCGCGAAAGCGACGAGCTGCGCGTGAACATCCGGCCCGAGGCCGAGGATCAGGTCGGCATCGATGGCGGCACCGCGCTTCGAGAGGTTTCGCTCGAGAAAATTCAGCTGATCGCCGATGTATTGGCCAAGAGCCTCATTCTGAGCCATTACGAAACCAATATCGCGATCGGTTTCGACCGCGTGGAGCCGATGGCGGAAACCCTGCGTCGGCGCGGCCGGCTCGGGATCGCCGGCAGGCCCTTGCTGCGCCAGATCGGCACGGCGCTTTTGGTGCAGCACAAGATGGTCGGCCGGGTCGAGACCGGGGAGAAGCCCGACTTGCTTTGGGATCATCCCGAGCTCGAGCGCCTCTATGCGCGGCTGGCCGAGGAATACGAGCTGCGCGACCGCGCGCGGGCGCTCGATCACAAGCAGGAAGTCATCCTGCGCACCAGCGAAATCATGCTCGGCCTCGTTCAGGCGCGCAGCAATCTTCGCGTCGAATGGTACATCGTATTGTTGATCGTCGCCGAACTGCTCATCACCGCCTATTCCCTCGTCAAATGAGCGCGTTTCAAATCCCGGCGCGTGCCCGCCGCGACGAACGGGATTGATTTGCCTCAAGGCCGTGTCTCATCATCCTGTTATGCCTGTCCGATCTGATCGTCAAAGGGGGCCAATTTGGTTGAGAAAACGCGCGGGGCGAGGCTTGAGACGCAAGGCGGGGCGGGCGGGCTCGCCCAGCCGGCCGATTGGCGCACGGGTGCGGCGCTGCCGGCCAATCGCTTGTACCATCATTGCGATCTGACGCATCTCCCCTTCGAGAGCGTCGCCGAACTGCCCGATCCGCCCGGTCTCGTCGGGCAAGAGCGCGCCGTCGAGGCGGTCGAGTTCTCGATCGGAATTCGCCGCAAAGGCTTCAACCTCTTCGTTCTGGGTCCGAGCGGCACCGGCAAGCACACGCTCGTCCGCGATTTGTTAGAACGCAAAGCGGCGACGGAGCCGACGCCCGCGGATTGGTGCTACGTCAACAACTTCATCGATCCGCACAAGCCGCGCCGGCTGATGATGCCGGCGGGACGTGCGCGCCCGTTCAAGGAGGCGATGGAAAGGCTGGTCGCGGATTTGCGGGTCGGCCTGCCGGCCGCTTTCGAACGCGACGATTACCGCACGCGCCGCGATGTCCTGGAGCAGCAGCTCAAAAAGAAGACCGAGGATGCTTTCGGCGAGCTGCAACGCCGCGCCGAGCAGAAGAACGTGACCTTGATCCGAACGCCGATGGGACTGGCGCTGGCGCCCACCCGCAATGGCGAGGTCATCAATCCGGAGGTTTTCCGCAAGCTCGAGGAATCCGAGCGCAAGCACATCGCGGCGGACATCGAAGAGCTCCAGAAACAGCTGGAAGCGACCGTGCGGCAAATCCCGGATTGGGAGCGCGAGCATCGCGAGGCGGTGCGGGCGCTCAATCGCGAAATCACCGCGCAAACCGTGAGCCGCCCGCTCAGCGAGCTGCGCAAGGCCTATGCCGATCTGCCCGATGTCGTCGCCTATCTCGAAGCGGTCGAGCGCGACATTCTCGAAAACGCCGACGATTTCCTCGCTCCAAGCCGCGCGGCCGGCGACGGAGAGCCTGTGCCGCCGATGGCGCAGCTCATGCAAGAGGTGCCGACCTTCCGGCGCTACCAGGTCAACGTCATGGTCGACAATGCCGGCCGCCAAGGGGCGCCGATCGTCTTCGAAGACCATCCGACGCATCAAACCTTGGTCGGGCGGATCGAGCATGCGGCGCGATTCGGCGCCCTGGTGACGGATTTCACCTTCGTGGTGCCGGGAGCCTTTCATCGGGCCAATGGCGGCTATCTGGTGCTCGATATCGAGCGGCTGTCGGCGAGCCCATTCAGCTACGACTCGCTGAAGCGCGCGCTGCGGTCGGGCGAGATTCGCATCGTCTCGCTCGAGCAACTGATGAGTCTCGTGAGCACGGTTTCGCTCGAGCCCGAACCCATCCCGCTCGACGTGAAGGTGGTTCTTATCGGCGCGCCGATGTTTTATTACCTGTTGGCGGAGCTCGACGCGGACTTCAAGGAGTTGTTCAAGGTCGCGGCGGATTTCGACGATGCGGTCGGCCGTTCGCCCGAAACCGCGTCGCTCTATGCAAGGATCATCGCCGCGACGGTTCGGCGCGAGAAGCTCCGTGCCTTGGATCGCGGCGCGGTCGCGCGGGTGATTGAGCACGCCTCGCGTTTGAGCGGCGATTCGGAAAAGCTTTCGACGCAGATGCGCAGCTTGATCGATCTCTTGCAGGAAGCGGATTACGTCGCCGGCGCGGCGGGAAAGGACATCATCGCCGCCTCGGAAATCGAGGCCGCCATCGACGCGCAGCGCCGCCGCGGCGACCGCATCTATCAACGCCTCCAGGAAGAGATCGGCCGCAACACGATCCGCATCGAGACGGGAGGCGAGCGGATCGGCCAAGTCAACGGACTGGCGGTGATGGGGATCGGCGGATTCGCTTTCGGGCATCCGAGCCGCATCAGCGCCCGCGTCCGTCTGGGACAAGGCGAAGTGATCGATATCGAGCGCGAGGTGGCGTTGGGTGGGCCGCTTCATTCCAAAGGCGTGTTGATCTTAAGCGGCTTCCTCGGCGGCCGTTTCGGCAAGGCGGGGCCGCTTTCCTTGACCGCAAGCCTCGTTTTCGAACAATCCTATGGCGGGGTCGACGGCGACAGCGCTTCATCGGCCGAGCTCTACGCGCTGCTCTCCGCGCTTTCGGAGGTTCCGCTTCGGCAATGTTACGCCGTCACCGGCTCGGTCGATCAGCACGGGCTCGTTCAGGCGATCGGCGGGGTCAACGAAAAGATCGAAGGGTTTTTCGACGTGTGCGAGCGCCGCGGGCTCGATGGCTCGAACGGGGTGCTGATTCCCGCGGCGAACGTCAAGCATCTGATGTTGCGCGAGGACGTCGTCGAGGCCTGTGCCGCGGGGCGTTTCCAGGTCATTCCCGTCGAATCGATCGATCAGGGGATCGAGATCTTGACCGGCGTGCCGGCGGGGAAGACCGACGCGACGGGGCGCTATCCCGAAGGGTCCATCAACCAGCGCATCGCGGTCCGGCTTGCGGCGTTTGCCGCGCGCTCGGGGCGGGAGGCTCAGCCGCAACGCCGCGAGCGCGTCTCCCGAAAGGAGCGCCGCCATGAGTGAATTCACGTTCCGGCGCGTGGTGATCGCCTGCGACGCGGTGAGCGAGAATCGCTTCGGGATCGAGACGGCGGCGAGCCTCGCGGCTTGGTGGAACGCCGCCTTGCGCGGCGTCTTCGTCCAGGACGAGGCTTTGCTTCACTTTGCCGGGTTGCCATTTTCGCGCCATGTCGGGCCCAGCGGCGAGGCCTCGGAAGAATCCGGCGAGAGCGCATTGCTGAGCCAGTTTGAGATCCGCGCGAGCCACGCTCGTGCCGTGCTGGAGGCGGCCGCGCGCCAGCATGAGGTCGGTTGGTCGTTCGATGTCGTGCGCGGCCGGGCCGCCTTGACGACGCTCGCGCTCGACGCTGACGATCTGCTGGTCATCGAAGCGATGTCACGGCCTTTCGCCGGCGATTTCCGGCTCGATTCCCGCTGGCTCCAGGCCGTGTATCAGGCGCAACGCCCGGTCCTGCTCGTGCGCAATCTCGGCAATCGAAAGGACGGGGTGGTCGCGCTCGTTCAGAAGCCCGGTGAGTCGGCGACACGCACGATCGACGCGGCCGCGCGTCTTGCGCTCGCCACCAATCGGCGCTTGACGATCGTCTTGCGCGGCGCCGGGCTCGGCCCCGATCAGGCGCGCGACGACGTACGGCCCGTGTCCGAGAGGCTTGCCGCGCATTGCCGTGTCGAGCAAGCCGCTGCCGGCGCGAATTTGGGCCGCCTTGCCGATGAGGCCAGCCTGCTGGTGGTCGATGCCGATCCGGCGGTCAACGATCCGGCTTCCCTCAAGGAACTCACCGCGCAATGCCAAGCCGATATTTTTTTCCTTCACTGAGGCTTGATCCACATCAACTTGATCCACATCAAGGTGGACCAATCGGGAAACCGCCACGCTTCGGCACTGGCTTTCGCAGGAGGGTGCCGTGTCCGACGAACTCAAGCTCCAGCAACGCGTGATCGACGAGCTCGAATTCGAGCCGGCGGTAAACGCCGCCCATATCGGCGTCAGCGTCCGCGGCAGCGTCGTCACGCTCACGGGGCATGTCGAAACCTTTGCCGAAAAATTCGCCGCCGAACGCACCGCGCGCCGCGTCAGGGGCGTGAGCGCCGTCGCGCAGGAAATCGAGGTTCACCTCCCGGTCGACAAGAAGACCGCGGATGACGAAATCGCGCAGCGTGCGCTCAAGATCCTCGAATGGGACGTGGCGGTGCCGTCGCATGCGATCGAGGTCAAGGTCGAGCACGGCATCGTCACGCTCAACGGGCTGGTCGATTGGGCTTTCCAGCGCGCCGAGGCCGAATATGACGTGCGCAAGCTCGGCGGCGTGAAGGGTGTGGTGAATCTGATCGCCATCCGTCCCAAGATTCGCGCCGACGAAGTTCGTGCCAAACTTACCGCCGCTCTCGAGCGCAACGCCGATGTCGAGGCGCAGCACATCACGGTCGATGTCGACAACGGCAAGGTCGTGCTGGGCGGCAAGGTCAATAGCTGGGCCGAGCGCGAAGCGGCCGAGCGCGCGGCCTGGTCGGTTGCGGGCGTGACCTCGGTCGATGATCGCATCGCTATCGTTCGGACCTGAGAGCGGCGCGGCGATGAGCGCCCTGATGCGATCGGCCTCGTTGTCTGTTGTGCTCGTCATGGCGCCCGGCCTCGCCTGGGCCGCGGGTGACGCGGCGCGGGGGCAAGCCCTGACGCAGGTCTGGTGCGCCAATTGTCACGTGGTCGATTCTCATGGGGACGGCAAGGATACGGCGCCGCCCCTGCCGGAAGTCGCGCGCCGGGGCGCGCCCGACCAGATCGAAGCCCGGACTTTTCTCAACGCGCCCCACCCGCCGATGCCGAATTTCGACCTCGCACGCCAGCAGATCGACGACATCATCGCTTATCTGAACAGCCTCGCCCGCCGCTAGACGGTCGCCCGGCGCCTCGAGCGGGATTTCAGCGCCGATACCCCCCCCGGGGACCCGGGGCAAGACGCGCTCTAGCACGCCGACCCGCGCCGGGCTATTTTCAGCGCCATCGGAATTGCGCATCCCGCCAAGGCCCTGTGTAGCAGGGGCTGGGGGCAGAAAAATTTATCGGTTTGAGGAGGCAACGATGAAGCTCGGTTATTTCGACGATTTCAAGCTTGGGGTGATCAAGGGCGACACGGTGGTCGATGTGTCGGCGGTCGCGCGAGACATTCCGCATACCGGCCCGCATAATCTCATCAGCGGACTGATCGAGCGCTTTTCGGACTATCGCCGACGTCTCGAGGAGGAGGCCGCGCGCGGCAAGGGCATCCCGCTTGCGAGCGTCAAATTCCGCGCGCCTTTGCCCAAGCCCGTCAATATCGACTGCATGGCGGTCAACTACATGGAAGACGGCACGCGCAAGGAGCCGGCGCCGATCAACGCCTTTCTCAAATCGCCTCATGCGGTGATCGGCGATGGCGATACCATGATTCTGCCCGACGTGCCGGCCACCGTGTTCGAAGGCGAGGCCGAGGTCGCGCTCGTGATCGGCAAGCGCACGTCGAACGTCAAGGCGGCCGATGCGATGAACCACGTCTTCGGCTATGTCAATTTCATCGACGGCTCGGCGCGCGGCCTGCCGCCGGCGCAGAACAGTTTTTATCAGATGAAGTCGCGCGAGACCTTCGCGCCGATCGGCCCCTACATCGTCACGGCCGACGAGATCGCCGATCCGCATAAGCTGCAGATCCGCCTCTGGGTCAACGGCGTGCTCAAGCAGAATTTCAACACCAGCGACATGGCGCACAAGATCCCGCGTTGCGTCGAATTCGTGAGCTCCATCCACACCCTCGAGCCCGGCGACGTGCTGGCGACGGGCACCAATCATCGCGGTCTGAATGCGTTCCAGGACGGCGATCTGGTCGAGCTGGAAGTCGAAGGCGGGTTGGGGCGCTTGCGCATCCATGTGCGCGACGATTTGAAGCGGAGCTGGACGCGCGAGACGCGGCTCGAACGCCAAGAAAAGGGCCACGAGATCTCGCTGGCGCCGCAACTCACCGGCAAATATGCGCCGAGCGCGGCCGGCTGACCGTTCCAAGCGGCGCAACGAGGAGGACGCAGCATGACGGCGCAGGATCGGCCCATGACCTTGACGGCGATGTTCGGAAACTATCCCAACACCTCGGCGCTGAAGAAAGGCGAGATCCGCTCGCCGGCGGTGTCTTTCGACTTCGCCGACGTCAAGGTCGCCAACCAGTTCTTCAAATCCGTCGTGCGCGAGCAGCGCTTCGATTTGAGCGAGCTTGCGATCGTGACCTATCTCCAGGCCAAGGTTTACGGCAAGCCCTATGTGCTGATGCCGGCGGTCGTCGTCTCGCGCGGGCAGCATCACACCATCGCCTATAATGCCGAGCGCGGTGCGCTCGGCCCGCGCGATCTGGCCGGGAAACGGGTCGGTGTCCGCGCTTATACGCAGACGACCGGCGCCTGGGTGCGGGGCATTCTCGCCGATGATTACGGCGTCGATATCGATCGGGTGAAATGGATCACCTTCGAGGACCCGCATCTTGCCGAATATCACGACCCGGCGATCGTCGAGCGTGCGCCCGAGGGCAAGAACCTCGTCCAGATGCTGCTCGACGGCGAGCTCGACGCGGCGATCGTCGGCGACACCTTGCCCGATCCGCGGCTCAAAACCCTGATCCCCGATGCGGATGCGGTGGCGCGGAAATGGGCAGGCGCGCATGGCGGCATTCCGATCAACCACATGGCCGTGATCCGGCAATCGATATCGCAATCGCGGCCGGACGTGGTGAAGGAGGTTTTCAACCTGCTGGTCGAGAGCCAGAAGCGCGCCGGCACGCAAGGCACCGATCAGGGCGCGGCGATCCGCTTCGGCCTCGAGGCCACGCGGCCTTCGCTCGAGATCATCATCGACTATGCCGTGCGGCAGAAGCTCATTCCACGCCGCTTCACGGTGGACGAGTTGTTCGACGACACGACCCGCGCGCTCGGCGCGTGATCGCGTGATTTAGCGCCGCGGCAAGCGGCTCGTTCTTTGGTTGGGCGCCGGCTTGAGGGGCGATCGCGCATGAGCCTGGGCCCCGATACCGCGGCGCATCCGCATCGCTGGGCGATGCTCGCGGGCGTCTGGATGATCTACTTCTGCTTCGGGGCGACGGCGGCCGCGATCGCGCCGTTGGTCTCGCAGATCACGGGCGATCTCGGCCTCAGCCACACCCAGATGGGCAGCATTCTCGGCGCCTGGCAGTTCGTCTATATCGGCGCGGCCATTCCTTGCGGCGCGCTTTTGGACCGCCTTGGGCCGCGGCGCGGCTTGACCTTGGGTGCGTTGGTGGTCGCGGCCTCGGGCGTCCTGCGCGGCTTTGCCGGCGATTATTTCACCCTGCTTCTGGCCGTCGCGGTCTTCGGTATCGGCGGTCCGCTTGTCTCGGTCGGCGCGCCAAAGGTCATCAGCGAGTGGTTCGTCGGGCGCGAGCGCGGCCTCGCGATGGGGGTCTATAACGTCGGACAGGCGCTCGGCACCGTCGGTGCGTTGCTTTTGTCCTCGAGCGTCGGGCTGGAACTCGCCGGCGGCGATTGGCGCAAGGTCCTCATCTTTTACGGTGTCGTCGCCTTGGCGGCGGCGCTGGGCTGGACGATCATCAGCAACCACGGCGCGAGCCGGGCGATGGAGCGGCGCAGCGCGAGCGTGCCGCGGCAGGCGCAGACGCGCGTTTTCCTCGAGCTTTTGCGCTCGCGCGCGCTGCGGACCGTGCTCTATCTCGCGCTCGGCACGTTCTTCTTCGGCCATGCCCTCGCCAATTGGCTGCCGGAAATCCTGCGTTTTGGGGGCATGGATGTGGCGAGCGCCGGTATCTGGGCGAGCGTTCCGGTGGTGATCGGGATCGGCGGCGCGCTTATCTTTCCGCGGCTCGCGATTCCCTCGCGGCGGATGAAGATCCTCGCCGGGCTCTTCGCGGCACAGATGGCCGCGCCCCTGTTCATCAATTGGGGTACGGGCGGGGCGCTGGCCGCCGGACTTGTGTTCCAAGGCCTCGCGCGCGGCTCGCTTTCGATCGTGGTCGTGCTCGTGCTGATGGAATTGCGCGAGGTCGATTCGCAGCGCATGGGCGCGGCGGCCGGGCTCTATTTCACGGCTGGCGAGATCGGCGGCGTGCTTGGACCGGTGACGATCGGCACGCTCTACGATCTGACAGGCGGCTTTTCGATCGCGCTCGATGCGTTGGCTGCGATATGCCTGTGGCAGTTGCTTCTCTTGACGCGGCTGCGCCTCGCGTTGCGCTGAGCGAGGTCTGCGATCGCGTGCCGTCAGGACAAGGCGCGGCCGAAAAACTCCCCGATCTTCTCGCGCAGAAACGCCGCCACGCCCAGGCGCGCGATTTCCTGTCTTTCTTCGGGCCAGATCGCGAGGATGCTTTCATTCGCCGCCGCCCGGTTGGCGACCAGTTGACCCAGCGTGGCGATCGCCTCGGGATGCCTCGCCAGCACCGGCTCGATCTGTTGCTTGTCGATTTCGAGCAGAACGGCATGGGTCGCGGCGGTCACCGTCGCGCTGCGGTTGGCGCCGGTGAGCAGCGACATCTCGCCGAAGATCTCGCCGGGCACGAGCCGGCCGACCCGGCGATCGGGTTTCCCGGCGACTTTCTTCGTCACCTCGAGCAAACCCTCGATGACGACGAAGAGCGACGAACCCGGATCGTTTTCCTGGACGATCACCGCATGAGCCGCAAAATCCCGCAGATGCCCGTCGCGCGCGAGCCCCTCCAGCGCGTCGGCCTGGAAGGCGGCGAAGAACGGCATCCGGCGCAGAATCCCCGTCACGTCGACGCGCCGGTCGATATGCCGCTGGAACGGCTCGATCAGCATCACGTCGGTCTTCGGATAGACCGGCGAGATGTTTGCCTGATCGAGGAATTTGAGCGCGTTGATCACGACATCGCGGGAAACCGTGAAGGTCTCGGGATAATCGGCGACCCAATAGTGCATGCTGTAAACGATGCCGCTATCGGCGCATTTGTCGATGTAGACCTCGGGCTCGGGCTGAACGAGAACGCCTTCGGTTGCGACCATCGCCGCCTGCAGGATTTGGACAACGCGCTCGGCCGGAACCTCGTATTCGATCTGGACCGCGCGCGAAGCCCGAAGCGCACGTTGCGGCGCGTTCAAATTCGTGAAGGGACCGCTGATCAAGGTGCTGTTCGGGATCACGATCAGCCGGCCCTCATGGGTTTCGAGGTGCGTCGTACGCCATGTGACCTCGACGACCTTGCCGATCTCGCCGGGCGACGCCTCGATCCAGTCGCCGAGCTTGATCGATTGCTCGACGTTCAAGCCGACGCCGGCGACCACGTCGGCGATGGTCTTCTGGACCGAAAAGCCGATGATCGCCGCCAGAACGCCGGAAGTCGCTAGCAAGCCGCCCAGGGGTTGATTGAAAACCTGCGAGACGATCGCGAGCCCGGCGCAAAAGAAGATCGCGATCCGGCCGACATCGATCAGAAGCTTGGGCAGCTTGTTCTGTGCGCTGCGCCGGCGGGCGATTTGCCAGACGATGGCCCCGAAAATCGCGGTCGCGATCCAAGCGGCGGCGAGCCATGCCGCGATCCTCGCGATGGTCGACGCGTAAGGCGCGGCGTCGGCCGGAAGCGCGGACAGGATGCCCGCGGCGTCGTGGTCGATGGCCCAGGCGAGCGCGAGCGCGAGCGCGAAGATGATTAAAGGCGTCGCCAGACGCAATTCGTCCCCCTTCGAAAGCGGCCGCGTCGACAGGCGCGGCGCGACATTATGGCTGAAAACCGCGCGGCAAGGCGAGTGCCGCGCGCGGCCCTCATGCCATGGCAAAGGGTGGAGCCCTTCGCCGCGGAAATTCGGTCACATCAAGGCATCTAGACTGTCAGCGCCAGACCCTCGCGTGCAACAATGGTTCCCGGATAGGCGTGCGCGGCTTCATCGGCGATCGCGTCGAGCATGTCGTCGGTCCGCGCCGGGTCATGATGGAAGAGAACGAGGCGGCGCACCGCGGCGCCCTTCGCCATCTTGACGGCCTCTTGCCAGGTCGAATGTCCCCAACCCTGGTGCCGCCGGTAATCCTCATCCGTGTAATTGGCGTCGTAGATCATCAGATCGGCCCCGGCCGCAAGCGCCAAAATCCCGGCATCGAGCCCTGCCTCGCGGTGCTCGGTATCCGTCACATAGGCAACCGATTTCCCGTTCCACGCGATGCGATATCCGATCGCGCCGCCGGGATGATTGAGCGATGCGGTCCGGACGACGATCCCCGGCCCCAGGCTGATGGTTTCGCCCGCGGTGAAATTCTTGAACTCGACCTTGGCATCGAGCGTATCCATCACGTCCGGAAAGAGCGGCGGCGTCATCATCAGGCGGAAGGCGGCGCCGATATCGCCATGGGCGGCAGCGTGTCCGCCCCAGATGCGGATCCGGTTTCCCGCCATGTAGCAGGGCGCGAAGAAGGGAAATCCGCAAATGTGATCGACATGGGTGTGACTGCACAGGAGATCGGCGTCGATCGGTTGCCCGGAAGCGGCCAGCGCCTGACCGAGCGGACGCAAGCCGGTTCCGGCATCGCAGATGACCAAGTGTTCGCCGCAGCGCAACTCGACGCAGGCGGTATTGGCGCCGTAGCGCACGGTATCGGCGCCGGGGCTCGCGATGCTGCCGCGCACGCCCCAAAACCGCACCGACATGTCCATCTTGCCCGACACGGTCCAGCCCCCTTGCGATCCCGCCGCCGGCGCCCGAGCAGGACCGGCGGTGCTCTATACCAGGGCGGGACCGGTCCCGTCACCCCATCGCGAGACCCTCGATCGCTTGTCCCGGCGTCGTGGCGCGGCGCATGTTGATGGATCGGCGTGCCGTTCGGACGCTGCCGGATTGTCCGGCCGTGATGGCACGCCACCCCGATTCAGCGGGCGGCACATCGCTTTTTCGGTCGCGTGGCGGGCGCCCGCGCCCGCGCCCACTCGGTCAGTCGCGATTGCCCTGTTTGCGTGCGAAATTGAAAATTTCGTTGAAGCCAAAGAGCAAGAGGAGAATGCCGCAGACGATTTCCGCAGCCGCGACGATCCGCACGGCGCTGCTGGCGGGTACGATATCGCCGTAGCCGACGGTGCTCAGCGTGACCAACGAGAAATAGAGGCATTCCGGGAAGGAGATCGCGCGGACCGCGCCTTCGATCCGGAAATTCGCCCCGCCGCTGAAATAATCCAGCACCGTGTAGACCGATGCGAAAAGAATGACCATGAGCGAATAGCAGGTGAGAAACGCGAAGGCCGGAACGATCAGCGCGGCCATGCGCGAAAAGAATTCTTCGAATAGAAGCCCGGTATCGAGCAAAAAGACCGCGACGTCGCGGCTGACGAAGTAGATGACGCCCGAAATCGCGGCCATGGCGATGAGCAGCACCGAATCCACGGCGTTGTGCAGAACCCAGAGCGGCAGGAGCGAGACGGCGATGCCGATCGCGAAAATGGGGACGAGCCAGAACAAGATGCGCCCCATATGGCGCTGCTCCTGCAGACGACCCGACACGGTCACCCGCGTGATCGTTTCGCGATGTCGGAAGGAGCCTGCGACGAAGGCAAGGAGCGGCAGAACGAACCCCGCCGACAGGCCCAACGCGCTCGCGCCGCCGAAATTGCTTTCGGCAAAGAACAGGAACGTGCAAGCATAAATACCGGCAAGGTTCGCCAAGGTCAGGCAGAAGGCGCGGCTGCCGCGGAAGAAGAAGCGAAAGACTGCAACGAGCGCGACGATCGATGCGACCACGACGGTGGCGAGGTAACGCTCGCTTGTGCCGACGGCGAGTGCGATGAGCGCGACCAGCGCCGCCGTCAGGGCGAGCGACGAAGTGAGGTAACGGACGCCGCGCCGATCCGGTTTGGTTTCGCGGTCATTGAGCGCGATGTCGCGGTCGGAATCGTTCATCGGATCTGCGCGGCTCCGCCGCTAGGGCTTGATCCCGGAAAGACCCGGTGCGGGTTCGACCAAAGCGACGCGGAAGGTATGCTCGCCGCCATCGATCTCGCGCACGGCGACATATTCGCCTTCGCGGAAGCGATGCTGCGCGAAATGCGGAATCGATTCGTCTTCCATCTCGCCGACATGGAAGGAGAACATCCATCGGTCGTGGCTCTCATGGCCGATCGTTCCGACCAGATCGCCGCTGCCTTCCCAGAAGCGGTGCACCGTGCAGAGCTCGGGCGCCTTGCGGTAGGCGGCCCGGTCGACCCGGCCTTCCGCGTCCAGGGGAAGCACGAATTCATAGCCGTGGCGGTGGCTGCCCTCGGGAAACTCGCGGCTTCGCGCCAATTCGAAACGCACGCGCATCCAACCCATGCCAATTCCTCCCCAATATGACCCGGCAGCCGGCCGGGCGACGAATATATACAAAAAATCTGGATCATCTGTCGCGTCAGCTCCTTGAGCTAGATCAGCTTTCGGTTCTTTCGGGTCGTCCAAACAAGGCCGATCCCGGCGCGGCCGTCACTCCGCCTCCTAATCCGGGTGCCTCGGGGCCGCTTGATCCAACGCCAGGGAAACACGTAGCGCATCCGGGTCTTCGGGATGGTGCGTGATCGCAAAGCCGAGATGGCGGCAGAGATCGAGCATGGCTTCGTTTTCGCGCAGCACGTCGCCGCGCAAGGCCCCGATGCCGCGCCGGCGGGCGACCGCGATCAGCCGCGTCATGAGCAGATGGCCGAGCCCGCGCCCCTTCCAATCGCTGCGCACGGCAATCGCGAATTCCGCGGCCTGATTGTCAGGATCGGCCGAATAACGCGCGACGCCGAGCGCGGTCCTGGCGCCCGACAGCTGCGCCAGGAGCGCCATCTCGCGCGCATAATCGACCTGCGAGAGCCGCGCCGCGAGTTGATGCGAGAGCTCCTTCATGGGCGCGAAGAAGCGGAAGCGCTGATCTTCTTGCGTCATATGTGCGACGATGTCCGTGAGCATCGGCTCGTCCTCGGGCCGGACCGCCCGCAGCGCGACCGCCGTGCCATCGGGGAGATGCTCTTCGGTGGTGAATTCGCGCGGATAGGGCGTGATCGAAAGCCTTGGGGTCGCGCTCCGCGCAAGCGCGACCCGGATGCGCGCATCGACCGCGATCACGCCGGCGGCATCGGCGAGGAGCGGATTGATGTCGATCTCGGCGATCTCGGCGTGGTCGGCCGCAAGCTCGGCGACCCGGATCAGCGTCTCCACGATCGCGCCGCTATCGGCAGGCTTGCGGTCGCGGTAGCCGTGCAACAGGTGGGAGACTCGCGTCCGCGCGATCTGTGCCCGCGCCAAGACCTCGTTGAGCGGGGGAAGTTCGAGCGCGGTGTCTCGGATCACCTCGACGGCGGTGCCGCCTTGGCCGAACATGACGATGGGGCCGAATATCGCGTCCGCGGCCATGCCGATGATCAGTTCCGTCGCTTCCGGACGGTCGACCATCGGCTGCACCATGAAGCCCTCGATCCGCGCCGTGGGGCGTGCCGCCGTGATGCGCGCAAGCATGGCGGCGGCGGCATCGCGCACGCGTTCGGCGCGGCCGAGATTGAGCGCGACGCCGCCGACATCGCTCTTATGCGGCAGATCGGGCGAGCGGATCTTGAGCGCGACCGGGAAGCCGATTCGTGTCGCGCAGGCAGCTGCTTCCTCGGGGGTCGCGGCGAGTGCGGGTGCGGCAAAAGGAACGCCGTAAGCCGCGAGCACGGCCGCGATTTCGTCGACCTCGAGCCAGCCGCGTCCCGCTTCGATCGCGCGCCGGATCGTCGTTTTCGCGTTCTCCATATCCGGCTCGAAGCCCGTCGGCCGCGCGGCCGGCGTCTCCATCATGAGGTCTTGGTTGCGGCGATACTGCACGCCGTGCATGAAACCGCGGATCGCGCTGTCGGGGGTCTGATAGGTGGGAATTCGGGCTTGCGCGAAGAATTGGCGTGCGGGGCCCGCCGTTTCCTCGCCCAGCCATACGGTGAGGACGTTGCGCGGCGTCGTTTTGGCCCGGGTCTTGACGACGGTGTCGATGACGGCGCGCGCGCTCTCCACCGATCCGGCGAGCGCGGTCGGGCAATTGAGCACCAAGACCGCATCGTTCCCGTCGTCGGCAAGGAGCGTCGATAGCGCCGCCGAATAGCGATTGCCATCGGCGTCGCCGATGATGTCGACGGGATTGCCGCGGCTCCAGGTGCGCGGCAGCACGGCATCGAGCTTTTCGATCGCCGCCGGCGAAACCGCGGCGAGCGTGCCCCCCAATCCCATGAGCGCATCCGTTGCGAGCACGCCCGGTCCGCCGCCATTGGTCAGGATGGCGAGCCGCTCGCCCTGTTGCGGCCGCGCCAGCGCCAAAGTCTCGACCGCGTCGAACAGCTCCGCCATGTCATTGACCCGCAACATGCCGGCGCGACGGAACGCGGCGTCATAGACGGCATCCGACCCGGCGAGCGCACCGGTATGCGACGCTGCCGCCCGCGCGCTTTCGGCAAAACGGCCGACCTTCACGACCAGAACAGGCTTCAAACGCGAGGCGGCGCGCGCCGCCGACATGAATTTGCGCGCCTCCTTGATCGCCTCGACATAGAGCAGGATGGCGCGCGTGTTCTTGTCGGTAGCGAGATAATCGAGCATGTCGCCAAAATCGACATCCGCCATATCGCCGAGCGAGACCACCTGAGAGAAGCCGATCCTGCGCGGCGCGGCCCAATCGAGCACGGCGGTGATCATCGCGCCGGATTGGCTGACGAAGGCGAGATCGCCGCTTATGGGTGCGATATGCGAGAAGCTCGCATCGAGACCGAGGCCGGGCACCATGATGCCGACGCAATTGGGGCCGATCAACCGCAACAGGTAGGGGCGCGACGCGGCGAGTACCTGACGTTGCAAGGCCTTGCCGCGCTCGCCCAGCTCGCCGAATCCGGCGGTGATCACCACCGCGGCGCGCGTCCCGCGTTGGCCCAGCTGGTCGACGAGGCCGGGCACCGTCTCGGGCGGGGTTGCGATCACCGCGAGATCGGGCGGCGCGGGCAGGCTGGCCACGTCCCGGTAGGCGGCGAGCCCATCCAATTCGGTCAAATGCGGATTGACCGGCAGGATCGCGCCGGTAAAGCCGGCGCGCCGAAGATTGCGGAAAATGACGCTGCCGACCGACTTAGCGCGCGCCGATGCACCGATCAGCGCAACGGAGCGCGGCGTGAACATTCGCTCGAGATTCCGGATCGACATGAACGCCTCGGTTGGGGTTGTCGGGAAATTTCCCAGGCTCTCCGAGCCGACGCCCTGATCCTAATCAATCCGCCGGGCCAAAAGCGAGGCGTCATGTCCGGAGGTGCTACGGGAAATCCCTTACGTACACGCACGAATTTTCGCCGCTCGGCCCGCGCGTTAATCGTGGTGTCTTAATTTCAAGGCGGAAACGAGCCCGGTTCGGACCGGGCCAATCAGGAAGGGAAGAGCCCATGCGTTCGATCCTCGCCGACGACATCGCGCAGTTGAAACAGATCGAAGCCAAGCTCGCGGAGCTGGTGGCTCGGCCGCACGCCGAGCAGGCCCGCAAGCAGTGTCTGATCGACGCGCTTTGCGAAAGCCGGAACGAGCTCTTGCGCGGCTGCCGGCGTTCGCCGCGCCCGGCGCAGCTCGCCGCGTGATCTATCGCATTTCTTCGCCGCTTCTATAATAGGCGCGGGCCGGAAGGGCGGAGGCGGCGGATGGATAAGAGCACGCAGTTCCACGTTTGGTACATTGTTGCCGCGATCTTGGGCATCCTGTTGCTGCAGCAGATCTGGACGCAGAGTCAGCAGGTCGCGGTCGTTCCCTACAGCCAGTTTCTCGAGGATTTGAAGGCGGGCAAGGTCGACGAGGTCAGCGTTTCGGGCGATTACATCGAAGGCAGCTACAAGCAGGCGGAGAATGGCCGGCAGCGTTTCGTGACGACGCGCGTCGCGCCCGACATCGCCAAGGAGCTGCAGCAATACAACGTCAAATTTTCGGGCGCGATCCAGAGCAATCTGCTCGCCAATATCCTCTCCTGGGTCTTGCCGACGGCGCTTTTCCTGGGCGTATGGTATTTCGTCTTCCGGCGCTTCGCGAACCAGCAGGGTCTCGGCGGCGGCTTCATGGCGGTCGGGCGCAGCAAGGCGAAGGTCTATGTCGAAACCGACACGAAGGTGACCTTCGATGACGTGGCAGGGGTCGACGAGGCCAAGGAAGAGCTGAAAGAGGTCGTCGCTTTTCTCAAGAACCCGCAAGAATATGGCCGGCTCGGCGCCCGCGTTCCCAAGGGAATACTTCTCGTCGGGCCGCCCGGCACGGGTAAGACGCTGCTGGCGCGGGCCGTTGCGGGCGAAGCGGGTGTGCCGTTCTTCTCGATCAACGGCTCGGAATTCGTCGAGATGTTCGTCGGTGTCGGCGCCGCCCGCGTGCGCGATCTTTTCGCCCAGGCGCGCGAGAAGGCGCCCGCGATCATCTTCATCGACGAGCTCGATGCCTTGGGCCGCGCGCGGGGCGCCTTCTCGACGGGCGGGATCGACGAAAAAGAGCAGACGCTCAATCAGCTGCTCTCGGAGCTCGACGGATTCGACACCCGCGCCGGGCTGGTGCTGCTGGCTGCCACCAACCGACCCGAAATTCTCGATCCTGCCTTACTGCGCGCCGGCCGGTTCGACCGTCAGGTGCTGCTGGACCGACCGGACAAGGCCGGACGCATCGACATTCTGAAGGTGCATTTGAAAGGCCATACCCTTGCCGCGGATGTTGATCCCGAGAAGATCGCTGCGCTGACGCCCGGCTTCACGGGAGCCGATCTCGCCAACCTCATCAATGAAGCCGCGCTGATCGCGACCCGGCGGCATGGCGATTCGATCGGCATGGCCGACTTCACCAACGCGGTCGAGCGCATCGTCGCCGGGCTGGAAAGGCGCAAGCGCATCTTGAGCCCCAAAGAGCGCGAGGTCGTCGCCTATCACGAAATGGGTCACGCCTTGTTGGGCATGACCCTGCCGGGCGTCGACGTCGTGCACAAGGTCTCGATCATTCCGCGCGGCATCGGCGCGCTCGGCTATACGATTCAGCGGCCGAGCGAGGATCGCTTCATCATGACGCGCGACGAACTCGAGAACCGCATGGCGGTGCTCCTGGGCGGACGAGCGGCCGAGCATATCGTCTTCAACCATCTCTCGACCGGGGCTGCAGACGATCTCGCCAAGGTGACCGACATCGCGCGCGACATGGTGATGCGCTACGGCATGGAAGAGAGCCTCGGGCCGGTTGCCTACGAGACCGAGCGGCCGAGTTTTCTCAACATCCCCGCCGGGATGCTGTCGTCCGAGCGTCGATACAGCGAGCAAACGGCGCATGCCATCGACGAGGCGGTGCAGCACATCGTCGAACGCGCTTTCGCGCATGCCGTCGACACGCTCGTGCAGCGCCGCAAGATCCTCGACCGCGGTGCCGCTTTGCTCTTGGAGCACGAGACGCTCGACGAGGCGGCTCTCGCCGATTTGCGCGCCGAGATGGCGTCCCTTCCGCTTCCGACGGCGGCACAATAGCGCGTGCCGCCGCCTCGCTTGCGTCGGCTCAAGAGCCCGGCGCGAGCCCGGCTTCTTTATAGAATTTGAGTGCGCCGGGATGGTAGGGCACATCCTTGACCGGCACGGCCATGTGCTTGGGCTCGAATTGCGCGAAGGGACGAAAAGTCTCGACCAGCTCCTTCTTGTTTTCGTAGATCGCCTTGGTCGCCCGGTAGATCACGTCTTCGGGAACCTTGGCCGAGCTGTAGAGGACCATGTCGAAAGCCACCAGATTGGTCGGCTCGCTGATGCCGTCGAGAGAAGCCGCCGGCTCGACCCGCACGACGTAGGATCCGGGCATGACCGCCTGCATCCGCGCGACCGCCTCGGGCGAGGCGTCGAGCGGCAAGGCGCGGATGCCGCCGACGGTCGCGGCGGCCTGCTTGATCGCGGCCGAGCCGATCGCGAAGAACAGCACGTCCACCTTCCCGCTGTTGAAATCCTCCGCCGCGCGCACGACGTTCGGCGCGGGCACCGGATCGACGTCCTTGTAGGTGAGGCCGCCATTCGCGAGATGCGCCGCGATGATGGTTCCGATCGTCTTCTGGGCGTTGAAGCCGCTCGAGACGCGCTTGCCCCTAAGGTCGGCAATCTTATGGATGTCGGAACTCGCGCGCACGAACATGCCGACGCGGTAGGGCACGAGCGACGCGACGTAGCGGATATTCTTGTGCGGGCCCTGCTCCTTGTAATATTCCGCGCCCTCGGCATAGAAGGTCGTATCGAAGGAATTCGAGAGTCCGAACTCCGCGGCGCCATTCTCGACCGCGTCGAGCCCGTTGCTCGCCTGGGCCTGAACCACCGCCTTGAGCTTGGCTTGATCGATCAGGACCTTGGCGATCGCCGCGCCCGAAGAGTTGGTGAAGGAGCCGGATGGCGTGGTGGCGATCCCCACCATCTGGGCCTGCGCTGCGCCGGCCGCCATCAGCGCAGCTGCAATGGCAAGAGAGACGAAGAGTCGCGGTCTGTTCATGGTCGTGGCGCTCCCTGTTTGTGGCGGAACATCGTTGCGTCGGTCGCCGAGTCCGTCGCGGCGGCGCGAGCATTGGCGCCGCGCGGCCGGCAGCAGAAGCTATCGCAATCTTGCGCGAGACGAAAGCGTCACGGAGCGGGCGGGCTCGGAATGGCGACCGCGGCGATCGAGGCGGCGCCGCTTGCCAAGCTCTTTCATCGATCCGAAGACGCCTTCACCTGCCGGCGCGGCAAAGCTATGATGGGTTCGATCAAAAAATGCCCCTGAGGGAGGCGCCCGCACCGTAAAATCACGCCAACCCGATACCGGTGCCACGAATCTGCCGTGAGGCGCGCGATGGCAATTCGTCGATCGCATGGATGCTCGTACTCCCCTCGCAACGAAAGACCAAAATGAAAAAGCTCGTCGACGTAATGGCCATCGCCCTGACGGCGGGAGTGCTCGCCTTGGCCGCCGACCTCTTTCGGCGCGTCGGGATCGTGCTCTACGCCGAACAATATCTGGCCGGATTGCTGGCGATCGCCATGCCCTTGCTCTTCTTGCATGTGGCGGCCAACGGCAAGGAACGCCGGGGCCCGATTCCCTGGTACGACGTGCTGGCCGCCCTCGCTTCCTTCCTGGTCTCGGCGTATATGACGCTTCGCTTTCCGGCTTTGTCGGAATTGGTGTCGAATCCGAGCTGGGACGGCGTCGTTGCCGGCGCGGTGATCGGAATCCTCGTGCTCGAAGGGCTGCGCCGCACGACGGGCCTCGCCTTGCCGATCCTCACCGTGGCCTTTTTCGTGCTTGCGCTCTTCGCCGCGGATTTGCCCGGCGATCTCGCCGGCCGCTCGATCCCGCTCGACCGCCTGACCTTCTACATTGCCTGGGACTCGACGGCGATCCTCGGCGTGCCGATGAAGATCATCACCACGGTGGTGATGGCCTTCGTCTTTTTCGGCAATGTGCTGTTCAAGGCGGGCGGATCGAACTTCTTTTCCGATATATCGGTGGCGTTGATGGGCCGGTACCGCGGCGGGCCGGCGAAGATCGCGATCATGGGCTCTGCCCTCTTCGGCATGATCTCGGGCAGCGTCGTCGCCAACGTCGCCACCGTCGGCGTCGTCACGATTCCGCTGATGAAGCGGGCGGGTTTCAAGCCTCATGTGGCGGCTGCGATCGAAGCCGCAGCCTCGACCGGGGGCCAATTGATGCCGCCGGTGATGGGGGTGGCGGCGTTCCTGATGGCCGAGTTTCTGCAAGTTCCTTACGTCGATGTCGCCTTGGCGGCGACCTTGCCGTCGATCCTCTATTTCGCCGCCTTGTTCATCCAGGCCGATCTCGAAGCCGCGCGCAGCAACATTCTGCCGATCGACGCGGCCGAGATTCCGAAATTGGCGACGGTGCTGAAGGACGGATGGTATTTTCCGATCCCCTTCGCGGTGCTCATCATCACGTTGTTCTGGCTGGGCTACGAGCCCGAAACCGCCGCGCTGGCGGCGACCGTGGCACTGATGGTCCTCGCACTCGTCTTTGGCTTTCAGGGCAAGCGCATCGGTCTGCGGGATCTGGCCGCGATGATGCGCGACACGGCACTCTCCGTGTTGAGCCTCTTCATGGTCGGCGCGGCCGCCGGCATCATCATCGGGACGCTCAATTATTCAGGCGTCGGATTCGGCTTCACCCTTTCGCTCGTGCATATCGCGGGCGGCAATCTGATCGCATTGCTCGTTTTGGCGGCGATCGCCTCCATCATTCTGGGTATGGGAATGCCGACCGTGGGCGTGTACATCCTGCTCGCGACGCTGGTGGCGCCGGCCCTCGTGCAGATGAACATCGCGCCGATGGCCGCGCATATGTTCATCATGTATTACGGGATGTTGTCGATGATCACGCCGCCGGTCGCCATCGGTGCGTTCGCCGCGGCCAACATCGCCCACGCCGATCCCATGCGGACGGGATATTCGGCGATGCGGTTCGGATGGACGGTCTTCGTGATCCCGTTCTTCTTCGTCTTTTCGGGCACGCTTCTGCTCGTTGGCAATCCGCTGCTGATCGCGATCGATTTCGCGACCGCCCTCCTGGGCGTGTGGCTCGTCTCCGCCGCCATGCTCGGCTATTCCGTCCGGCCGCTCGATATCGTGTGGCGCGTGGCCTATGGCGTCGTCGGATTTTGTCTGCTTTTGCCGGTCGGTGCGGCCGAACAAGGGCGATGGGTCAACCTCGCCGGCGCGTGCCTCGCCGTGTCGCTCTTTTTCTGGGAGAGGACGCGCCGCCGGACCGTTGCCGCTTAGCAAGCAAGCGAGCCAGGACGCGTGGCGTCTTGAGATCGGCAGCACCCTTGCGATGTGGCTTGAGGCCCGGCGCCCGAGATCCGGTCAGTTCAACACGGCGGCGCGATGTCCATCGCCTTGAAGATGGTTGCCAGAAGCACGGCGTTGTCGAGCGGCTTATGGAAATAGGCGATGACCCCGGCCTTCAAGGCGCGCTCGGCGAGGCTGCGATCGCCGCCACCGCTCAGGACGATCGTCGGGATCCGCAGGCTCGCGCCGTCGATCGATTCGAGGAAATCGAGGCCGGTCTCCCCCGGAAGATGGTGATCGAGCACGAGGCATTGCTTTTCGCGCGGCCTGAAACCGCGGAGGAAATCCCGCGTCGTGCTGTAATCCTCGACGTGGCACCCATAGCTCTCAAGCAGGAATTTCAGCGAATCCCGCACCGCCTCGTCATCGTCGACGATGAAGATGATCGGCGCCTCGCTTGTCACGGCCGGTCTCCTCAATGCGCGATACCGCCCGGCATGAGCCGGTCGGGAAAGGCTTCCAAACATGGCTTTTGCATTTTCATCGCGCGCCTTTGGCTCGGGTCCTGGCGCCTCGTCGGTTTCCGCAAGCGACGGCTCGAGCTTGAAACAAACATACCAAGCGATGCCTTTCCATCCTTGATCTGGCGCAAATTCGATACCGCAAGGGGGTTTCTCGACGGCTTTGCGAGGAGGTGGACCGCCATGTTCACGTGTACTAAGAAGCTTTCGGGACGGGAACGATCACCCCCTGCCGAAACGCTATGAGCCAGCGAGCCGACGATCCGCCGAGCGCCGAAATCGTGGACGAGCGATATCGGCAGCTTTTTGAAGAGCTCGGCCTCGGGCTCACTTGGGCGACGGCCGAGGGAAACATCGTGGAGGTCAATCGCAGCTTCTGCGCGATGCTGGGCTACGAACGCGAAGCGCTGTTGCAGCGCAATGATCGCGACCTCACCCATCCCGAGGATGTCGAGCGCGACGAGCATCTACGCGCGCAGCTTTGGGCCGGCGATATCCCCAACTATTCGATCGACAAGCGGTATTTGCATCGGACCGGAACGCCGATCCCGGTGCGGGTGACGTCCTCGCTCGTCGATATGGGCGGCGTTCATCGCCTTTCGGTCGTCCAGGATTTGCGTCCCGAGCGCGCCGCGGTCAAAGCGCAGCAGGATGGCGAGGCGCGGTTCCGCACCGTCCTCGAGACCATTCCCGACGCGATGGTGGTGATCGACGAGCGCGGGCTCATCGAGGCATTCAGCCCTTCGGCCGAGCGCATGTTCGGCTATAGCGCGAGCGAGGTGATTGGCCAGAACGTGAAGATTCTGATGCCGTCGCCCTACCACGAACGTCATGACGGGTATCTCGCCCGCTACATCTCGACCGGCGAGCGCCGGATCATCGGCATCGGCCGGGTCGTCAGCGGACTGCGCAAGGACGGCTCGAGCTTCCCGATCGAACTTTCCGTCGGCGAGGTGACGCTCGAGGGCCGAAAGATCTTCACCGGATTCGTCCGCGACCTGACGTCGCGCAAGAACGCCGAACGCGAGCTCGCGACCTTGCAGGCGGAATTGAGCCATTTCGCGCGCGTGAGCGAGATGACCCAGATGGGATCGACGCTCGCCCATGAGCTCAACCAGCCGCTCACGGCGATCGTCAACTATTTGCAGGCTTCGCGCCGGTTGCTGCAGAATCAAGCGGGCGCCGTCTCGCCGCGGGTCGATGAGGCGCTCGACAAGGCGGTCGCGCAGGCCGACCGCGCCGGACAGATCATCCGCCGCCTGCGCGACTTCGTGCGCAAGCACGAGCCCGAGCGGCAGCGGGAAAACCTCAACGCCGTGGTCCAGGAAGCGCTCGCCCTGGCGCTTGTCGGGGTGAAGACCGCGGGGGTGATTTCGCACGTCAATCTCGATCCGGCGATG
The DNA here is from genome assembly GCA_963729935.1 of uncultured Alphaproteobacteria bacterium. Taxonomy (GTDB): domain Bacteria; phylum Pseudomonadota; class Alphaproteobacteria; order ATCC43930; family CGMCC-115725; genus CAIKMD01. Next base: position 130,046 of record CAVSPW010000012.1, on the reverse strand, counting down.
CCGGCCGCGCATATCGATAAGGTCCAGATCCAGCAGGTGGTCCTGAACCTCGTGCGCAACGCCGTCGAGGCGATGGCGCAGTCGCCGCGCCGTGTCTTGACGATCGAGACCGAGGATCAGGATCGTGAGGCGGTGGTGCGCGTCACCGATACCGGCATGGGAATGTCGCCCGAAGTGGCCGCGAGGCTGTTCGAGCCCTTCCTCACGACCAAGACGACCGGCATGGGTATTGGATTGTCGATCTGCCGTTCGATCATCGAAGCGCATGGCGGACGAATTTGGGCCGTCCCGAGCCCGGATAGCGGCACGATCTTCGCTTTCTCCGTCCCCACCGGGCAGAGCGAGGAAGAGCACGTCGAAACCCCCGAATGAGAACTCCGTATCCCGGCGCTTGCGCGCCGGGATACGGGCCCGTCAAACGAAAATCAGGCTTTCTTCACCTCGATCTTCTTCTGCTGTTGCTGTGCTTCGGCCGATTTCGGCAGGGTGAGCGTCAGCACGCCTTTGGCGAATTCCGCCGCGATCTTGTCGCGGTCGATGCCGGCCGGGAGGGAGAAGGAGCGCTGGAAGGCGCCATAGCTCCGTTCGGAGAGGTAGTAATTCTTGTTCTTCTCTTCTTTTTCCTGCTTCTTCTCGCCCTTGATGACGAGGAGATCGCCGGTCACGGACACGTCGATGTCCTTCTCGTCCATCCCGGGCAGTTCGGCGGTGACGGTATAGGCCTTGTCGGTTTCCGCCACGTCGATCGCCGGCACCGAAAACGTCGCAGCCGGTTCGATATCGAAGGCACGCGGCCATGAGGGCAGTCCGAAACCGGTGCTGAAACGATCGAACAGGCGATCCATATCACCGCGGAATGCGCCCCACAAATCGGGGACCGCCGTCCGCGCCGGCGTGCTCTTCTTCACTTCGATGGGATTGGTCGTGACAGCCATGACAAGCTCCTCCGCTTTGCTCGGGTTGCGCTTTTGAAAATCAATGATCGCCGCATTCTAACGGCCGCGTGAGGGCTCACCTTGATCTGGCTCAAACGCGCGGGGCTTCCGCGGGCAACGTGAAGCCGCGACATTTCAAGGGGCGATGGGAACCCATTGCTCGCCCTCCTTGCGGTAGCGGCGCTTCACCGCGGCCCAAGCCACCCGGTGCGCGATTTCTTCGCGCTCTTTGGCCGGCCGGTCGCGATAGCCCGTCCAGGCGGAGTTGAACGCGCCCCGATAGATATCCTGGGCATGGGCGGGAAGATGCGCACGGATCGGGTGCGGCAGATCCTCATTCGCGGCGTAGGGCATCGCCGACTCCCTTCTCTCGGTCCGACCGATGCGTGAAGCCTAGCAAGGTCAGCCGGTTGCGGCGTGATCTGGATCAAGGACCGCGCCTCCGGTCCCGGCCTTGTGCCTGGCGGTCGGATCGCGGAAAATGGCCGGCGGCGAACAAAGCGATAAGCAATCGGGAGGTCCCATGCGCAGAGTAGGCAAGCACACCTACACCGAAATCTATTTCCCGGGCTGCAATCCGAGCTTTGTCGAGACCTCGGACGGCTATGTGATGATCGATTCGCCGCAACAGCCGATCGATGCGGTGCGCTGGCGCGAGCAGATGGAGGAAAAGGCGCCCATCCGCTATCTCGTCAACACAGAGCCGCATGGCGATCACATTTCCGGCAACGCCTATTTCCCCAAGGTCACGGTGGTGGGGCAGGTGAAGTTGCAGGAATGCTTCGACCGCTATCTCACGCAATCCGGCTCGATCGAGGACAAGCGCGAAAGGCTGAAGCAGACTGATCCCGACAGCGTTTGGCTGCTCGGCCATCCCGATTATCCGATCTCGAACCCGCCGAAGCTGACCTTTACCGACAAGCTGACGCTCGAGGTCGGCGATCATACTTTCGAGATCCTGCACCATCCGGGCCACACGGCGCCGCAGACTTCGATCCATGTGCCCGAAGAAGGCGTCGTCTTCACCGGCGACAACGTCTTCCATAAATGCCGCACCTGGCTGCAGGAATGCGATCCGTGGGAATGGCTGGCGGCGCTCCATAGCCTCGATGCGCTCGATGTCGAGGTCATCGTGCCGGGCCATGGCGAGCCTTGCGGGAAGGCCTATTTGAAGGAGCAAGCGCAGATCGTCGAGAATTGGGTCGGCCTGGTCGAGCGCTTCGTCGATCGGGGGTTCAGTGCCGAGGATGCGCTCAAGGAGCCGATCGCGGTGGCGAAGTAGGATCCCTATCCGATGGGCCAGAGGCTGTTCCCGCATGAGGAGCGGCTGAAAGGCCTGATCGTGCGCAATCTGCACAAGCGCATCCTCGAAAAGAAAGAAGCGCGCGCCTGACGCGGCGCGCCGGACGCTGGATAGAAAAAGGAGAGGCAAGCATGGGCAAGTTTGCGTTGGGACAATCGGTGCCGCGCACCGAGGATCCGCGGCTTTTGAGCGGTCGCGGGCGCTACACCGACGATTTCGTGCTGCCGCGGCAGAGCCATGGCTATGTGCTGCGCTCGCCGCATGCGCATGCGGCGATCCGCAGCATCGATACCCGCGCCGCGCAGCAGATGCCGGGCGTTCTGGCGGTGCTGACGGGCGCCGATTGGGCGGCGGAGAAATTCGGTTCCTTCGGCCCGACCCTGCCGCGCAAGCGCCGCGACGGCTCGCCCATGTATGTCCCGCCGCGGCCGGCGCTCGCTCATGGCCGCGCCATGCTGGTCGGCGATCCGGTCGCCTTCGTCGTCGCCGAGACGCTCGATCTCGCCAAGGACGCGGCCGAGCGGATCGCGGTCGATTACGAGCCCTTGCCCGCGCTGACCGCCACCGACAAGGCCAAGGCCCCCGACGCGCCGCGCCTGTGGCCGGATTGCCCCGGCAATGAATCGTTTTTCTATCCGATCGGCGACAAAGCCGCGGTCGAAGCCGCCTTCGCGAAAGCGCATCACGTCACGCGCTTGAAGCTCGTCTTCAACCGCATCACGGCGGCGACGATGGAGCCGCGCGGCTGCGTCGCCGATTACGACGACCGGCTCGAGCGCTACACGCTCTATGTCGGGACGCAGCGCCCGCATGGCACGCGCGCCGATCTCGCGCGCCGCGTCTTCGGCATTCACGAGACGCAGCTGCGCATCACCGCCGGCGATGTCGGCGGCAGTTTCGGGATGAAGGGGAGCCATTTCCCGGAATATCAGCTCGCGCTCTGGGCGTCGAAGAAGCTGCGCCGGCCGGTCAAGTGGATCAGCGAGCGCGGCGAGGCCATGCTCTCGGACGATCACGACCGCGATCACATCGCCGAGGGCGAGTTAGCGCTCGACAAGGACGGTAAGTTTCTGGCGATGCGCGTCAACCAGATTTCCAATATAGGCGCCTATATGGCGCCCGGCGGCGTGATCTCGCCGACCGCCCATCTGGGCGGCCTCGCCGGAACCTATACGACACCGGCGATCTATGCCGAGGTCTCGGCGGTCTTCACCAATACGACGAGCATCGGGCCCTTCCGCGGCTCCGGCCGGCCCGAAGCCTCCTATATTTCCGAGCGCCTCATCGACAATGCCGCGCGCGAGATGGGGATCGACCGCGCCGAGCTCAGGCGTCGCAACACCGTGCCGGCGAGCGCCATGCCGTTCAAGACCGGTCTCGTCTTCACCCTCGACAGCGGCGAGTTCGAGAAGAATCTCGACATGGCGCTAGAGATGGCGGGCTATGCCGATTTCGAGCGCCGCCGCGCCGAAGCGAAAGTGCGGGGCAAGCTGCGCGGCATCGGCTTTGCCAACATCATCGAGCAGACCTCGCAGACCATGGGCGAGACGGTGATGGTGAAATTCGATCCGGGCGGCACGGTGACCGTGATCCCGGGCTCGATCTCGCACGGCCAGGGCCACGACACCATGTACAAGATCATTCTCAGCGAAAAATTGGGGATCGACGCCGAGGATATCCGGGTCCAGATGTGCGACACCGACATGGCGCCCGATGGCGGCGGCACCTATGCCTCGCGCACGGCGGTGCTCGGCGGCAGCGCCGCGACCCTGGCGGCCGAGAAAATCGTCGCCAAGGCGAAGAAGATCGCCGCGCATATGATGGAGACGGACGAGAGCGACGTCGAATTCGCCGCCGGGCTTTTCCGCATCACCGGCACCGACAAAGCCGTCGCATGGAAAGAGGTGGCGCAAGCCGCCTATCTCGCCGCGCGCCTGCCCAAGGGAGTCGAGACCGGGCTTTACGAGACTTCAAGCTTTCATCCCGAGATCCCGAACTTCCCCAATGGCTGCCATGTCTGCGAGGTCGAGATCGATCCCGAGACCGGCGCGTCCAAGGTGCTGCGCTATTGCGTCGTCGACGATGTCGGTACCGTCATCAACAAGCTGACCCTGGAGGGCCAGATCCATGGCGGCGTCGGCCAGGGCATCGGCCAATGCTTCACCGAGCATCTGACCTATGACCCGAAATCGGGCCAGGTCCTGACCGGCACCTTCATGGATTACGGCATGCCGCGCGCCGACGATATGTGCTCCTTCGAGACCGAGGAGAATCCGGTCCCGACCAAGACCAATCCTTTGGGTGTGAAGGGCGCGGGCGAGGCGGGGAATGTCGGCGCCTTGGCCGCGATCATGAACGCGGTGGTCGACGCGCTCTCGCCCATGGGCGTCACCCATATCGACATGCCGGCGACGCCCGAGCGTGTGTGGCGGGCGATCGACGAGGCAAGGAGGGCGCGATGAGCTATGACCTGACGGCCTTGAAGAACGCGGTCGGCGCCTCGAGCCCGGTTGCGAGCGAAATCGTCACTGCGGGGCCCGCGGCGCGGCTCGCCGCCACTTTCGGCATCGCCAATCCGGCCGCGAAGCCGGGCGATGTGCTGCCGCCGGGCTGGGCCGATCTCTATTTCGGCTCGCTCCATCGCCCCGAGAATATGCGCCCCGACGGCCAGGCGCTCAAAAGCGCGTGGATGCCGGCCGTGCCCTTCGGCGTCGTGCGCATCGGCGGCGACCGCACCGAGTTTCCGGGCGATGTGCGCATCGGCGACGAGGTGAAGCGCGTCACCAGGATCAAGGAGGTCACGGTCGCGGGCACGCAAGAGGCGCCGGTGCTGCGCATGACCCAGCGCAGCGAGACCACGACGCCGCGCGGCCTCGCCATCGCCGAGGAGCGCGAATTCGTCTATTTCGACGGGAAGGGGCCGGCAGCCGCGTCGGCGCCGTCCTTGCCGGCGCCGCAATGGCGGCGCACGCTCGATCCCTCGCCGGTGCTGCTCTTCCGCTATTCGGCGCTGCGCTTCAACAGCCACCGCATCCATTACGACCGCAAATACGTGATGGAGGTCGAAGGCGCGCCCGGCCTCATCGTGCAGTCCTCGCTGCTGGGACAGATGTTGCTCGAACTCGCCCGCACCGAGATGCCGGAGCGCCGCATCGCCGCGATCAGCCGCGTCAACCGCCAGGTCGTCTACGACACCGGGCCCGTCACCTTGTGCGGCGCGCCCGCCGCCGACGGCAACTCTGCGAAGGTGTGGGTGCTCGACCAGGCCGCCGCGCCTTGCCTTTACGGCGATGTCACTTTCGCGCCGAAGTCTTAGAGGCCAGGGCGCACAGTCGTCGAAGGCGCGGATGTCGGGATTTGTAGACTGATCGGAGATATGCCGCTCGATCTGAGCATTACCGCATATGACCCATAGCAGACACCACTGCTGCCATACACGAACTCAATCGGGATGAAGCCGTTGGGATTGGAGCGGAAGCTGCCTTATGAAACGTTGGGCGCTAGCTTTCAGCACCTCCATTGACCTGAATCATTTGGCCATTGACGAATGAACTGTCCGGAGACGCCAGAAAGCTCACAACGGCGGCGATTTCGGCGGGCGTGCCAACCCTCCCGATCGGAACGCGAGCTTTCATGGATGAGATATGCGCGGTCATGACGGGATCATGCGACTCACCGAGTACCGGTCCCGGCGAAACAGCATTTGCAGTCACGCCGGATGCGCCAAATTCCTTTGCGAGTGCCTTGGTCAAGCCCCAGACCGCGTGTTTCGGCGCTGAGATATGTGCCCAACCATCGTAGCCGCGCATAGCATTCATGCCGGTAAAGTTGATGATCCTGCCCCAGCGCTTTTGGAGCATTCCCGGTAAGCACGCTCTCGACAGCCAATACGTGGAATCGAAATTCACGGCCATCGCATCGCGCCAATCATCTTCGCTCATCTCGAGAAATTTTTGGTCCCGGCGGACGGCAACATTGTTTACCAGCACATCGACAGAGCCGAAGGCTTCGATGGCTGCCTGCGCGATGCGGATGGCATCCTTACGCTTGCCAACATCGCCCATTGCGACGATCGCGTCGGCCCCCAACGCGCGAATATCACTCGCCACAGCTTCTGCTCCCGTCCGATCGTTCGCTCCATTGACGACGACATTGCACCCCGCCTTGGCGAGCGCAAAAGCGCAGGCTCTGCCGATGTTCTTGCCGGATCCTGTAATCAACGCTGTGTATTTGCTACTGGACATGACCGGAATCCCTCCTGGGTCGCTATCGCTACTCAAATGTCAGGGGGCGCTCCTCGCACGCCGGCGCGATCGGCGAGTTGCACGAAGCGAGCATGTTATCCGTAACGGTCGCGGCTGCGTTGTGGCCCTTGTTGCAGAGGCTGCCGCGGAAGAATTTATTCGTCCAATATATATTTACGATGAATTTTTATGCCGACCCGCTATAGATAGGTCTCATGGAGCTGAGGCACCTGCGGACGTTCGTCACAGTGGTGGATCAGGGCACGGTCTCAAAGGCCGCGCAAAAACTCCGCATCGCGCAGCCAGCGTTGTCGCGGCAAATCAGCGAACTTCAGCACCAACTCGGACTCAAATTGTTCGATCGCGTCGGACGCCGCCTCGTGCTGACCGGAGCAGGAGAGCGAATGCTTGAGTATTGCCGAAGTGTGCTGGGCTCGGTCGGCTCGCTCACCGAGCAGGCCGAATTGCTTCGTTGCGGCGATACCGGGTCGCTCACCGTGGCGGCGTCGCCCGTCCAAATCGAGACGGCGTTGGCGCCCTTTCTCCCGCTCTATGTCAAACGCTATCCCAACGTGAAAGTGACACTGGTTGAATCGGTCGGCGCCGACACGCTTGCAATGCTCGAACGCGGTGAGGTTCACCTTGGCATAAGTTTGATCGATTCGGCGAGGGCTGCCGATTCGCACCTGGGGTTCCATCCCGTGCCTGGGCTTGAACTCGTGGCGGCCAGCCATCCACGGTTTCAATTCGAGCACGGCTCTACGGTCGACGTTGGTCGTCTCACATCGCATCCGCTGCTGGTCGTGGACTCAGGTTTCATGGTTCGCAGGACTTTTGATGCAGCATGCCGGCTTGCCAAGCTGAAGCCGGCGATTTTGCTCGAAAGCCGCGCGCCGCACACATTGATGGCGCTCGCAGAGGCGGGTCTCGGTATTGCGATTATCCCTTCGGCGATGCAGACATACCGCTACGCATTGGATGTCGTTCGTATCACATACGAAGCTAGGCCCCTCACCGATCCCTTGGCCGTCGTGTGGGACCGAAGACGCACGCTGCCACGTTACGCCGAAACCTTCTGCGAACTACTGGCGATACATATGCGAAAACTGTTTCCGATTGCCCATCCGCCGACAAAATCGAGCCACCGTAGGCGTTGATCCTTCAAGGCATGCGTGCCAACCCACTTCCGCTATTGGCACTTGGCCGACATCGCGGCACATCGACCTCAATGTCTGCTCTTAGGGGTGAAGCAGACCAGAGAATGTACGTGTACGCGCCCTAATCGCGCAGCGCCGGCATCACTTTGCGCGTGAAGAGCTCGATCGAGTTGAGCGTCTCCTCGGTCGTCATGTCGCCGAAGGCGAATTGCCCGACGAAGTAATTGGCGCCGGTCTCGGCGATCTGGTTGCGCAAGGACGCGATCACCGTCGCCGGCGATCCGGCGATGCCGCGGCCGTCGGCCAGGACCTCGTCGAAATGCGGCGGGCGCGGATGGACGAGCGTGTAGTTCCTGCCGGCTGAGAGAAACGTGAAGCTGTCGTGCCAGCGGCGATAGGCGCGCCGCGCCAGCGCGAGCGCGGCCTCGTCGCTCTCGCCCACGACGATGAAGCGTCCGATCCCCATCAGCGGCAAAGGCTCGCTCGCGCGCGCCGCGCGCCAGGTCGCGCGAAACCGCTCGAAGCAAAGCCGCGTCGATGCCGGTGAATCGAGCTCGATGACCTTGAGCCCGCGCTTGGCCGCGCGCTCGGCGCTCTCGGGCGCGTGCAGCCCGTACCACATCGGCGGATGCGGCTTTTGATAGGGCTCAAGCTCCATTGGCACATTGTCGAAGTTGAAATGCTTGCCGTGGAAGGTGAGGCTGCGCTCGGTCAAGCCCTTCATGATGAGCTCGAAGGATTCGGCGTAGACCTCTTGCGACTCCTCGCCCTTCTCGCCGAAAAAGCCCAGCTCGATCGGCGAGGAGCCGCGCCCGAAGCCGATTTCGAGGCGCCCGCGGCTCATCTGATCGAGCATGCAGATCTCCTCGATCATCCGGATCGGATGATAGAGCGGCAGCGCATAGACCATCGGGCCGAAGCGGAGCCGGCGGGTGCGCTGCGCGATCGCGGCCATGAAGACGCTCGGGCTCGGCGCCATGCCCAAAGGCGTCGAATGATGCTCGGCGACGTGATAGGCGTAAAACCCATTGCGGTCATAGGCCTCGATGATTTTGAGGCGCGATTCGTAATAATCCGCGAGCGGCAGGCCGGAGCGGTCGAGATGATCGAAAACGCCGAATTCCATGTCTTTGCACCAGCTTGTTGTCGAAAGGTTTCGGGAAGTATCAGCCGCCCCGCGCCTTATAGGCGTCTGTCGCCGACGCCGACGCGGCGCCGGCCTCCTCGCGATATTTGCCGATCGCGGCCGCCGTCTTCTCGTAGCTCGCGCGGCGCAGCGTATTGGCGCGCGAGAAATGCGGCTTCACGAATTCGGCGATGAGCTCGAAGCTGCGCAGCTGCGCCGGCCAGGACGCCAGGTCGTTGCCGAAGACCAGCACGGCGCCGAAACCGCCGAGCTTTTCGCGCACGCGCTCGATCTCGCGAATGGCGTCCTCGGGCGTCCCGATGATCGCGATTTGATTTTCCACGGCGAATTGCGCCGGGTTGGCGATGCCGCGCGGGATCGCGGGCGGCGCGGGAACGATGTCGTGCGTGTAGTCGATATATTCGGGAAAGCCCCAGGTCGCCTCGGCGAAAGCCTTCTCGCGGGTCTCGGCGATGTGCATCATCAGGGTGATGCGCCATTTGCCGCGATCGGCGACATGGCCCGCCTGTCGGCACTCGGCTTCGTGGATGCGCCAATTCTCGACATGGTGGTCGAGCACGGCATCGTTCATCGGCCCCAAGGTCAGGACGCCCAGACCATGGCGGCCGGCCGCCACGACGCCGGCGGGCGAGCGGATCGACGTCACGGCAATTTCCGTCATCGGCTCGGTGAAGCACCCGACGCTCAACCGCGCCTCGCGCAGATCGAACCAATCGGTCTTCTTCGTCACGGTCTCGCCCTTCATCAGCGCGACGATCGTGTCGAGGCTTTCCTCCATGCGCCGGCGCAGCGCGTCGATCGGGATCGCGATCATCTTCGCGTCGCTCGGCAGCGCGCCCGGCCCGACGCCGAAGATGAAGCGGCCGCGGGTCATGTGATCGAGCTGCGCGATGGTCTCGGCCAGCATGTAAGGATTGTAGTAGGGCAGGGATTTCACCCCGGTGCAGAGCTTGATGTATTTCGTGCGCTGCGCGGCGGCCGCGATCATGAGTTCGGGCGCGGCGACCATCTCCATCCCGCCCGAATGATGCTCGCCATACCAAATCTCTTCGAAGCCGAGCCGGTCCAAATGCTCGGTCAGGAGCAGATCGCGCTCGAAGGCGTAGGTCGGATTGAGCCGGGTCGAATGGAACGGCGCGAAGAAAAGGCCGAACCGCAGCGCCCGGTCGTCGTGAATCCCCGCCATCGCGTCCTCCCCCGGTCGATTCCGGGAAACCTAGCGCCAAAGACGTCCACCCGCATCAATAAGTTCACGCTCCGGCGCGGATGGCAAGGTTGAGGAATTGGCGCTGGGTTCCGCATCGCCCCGGCAAGTCCATGCTTGTCTTGGAGCCCTTCACGCGCGCCGCGCGAAGCGGCGCAAGCGCCGGTCGATATGCGCGAAGATCATGTCGGTCACGATCGCGAAGAGCCCGACCACGATTGCGCCCTGGATCACATAGCCGATCTTGTCGCTGACGAGACCGCCGATGATCGGCGTCCCCAAGCTGACCGCGCCGACGGTCGAGCCGATCGTCGCGGTGCCAATATTGATGATGACGGAAATTCGGATCCCCGCCAGGATCACCGGCGCGGCGAGCGGCAGCTCGACCTGCCGCAGGATTTGTCCGGGGGTCAGCCCCATTCCGGTGGCCGCGTCGCGCACCGATGCGGGCACGCCGGCGAGTCCCGCCATGGTGTTCTTCATGATCGGCAAAATGCCGTAGATCGTCAGCGCGACGAAGGTCGGCGCGGCGCCATAGCCGAGCGCCGGCACGGTGAGCGCCAGCACCGCCACCGGTGGAAAAGTCTGGCCGATCGTTGCCAGCGCTTCGAGCATGGGGCGAAATTCGGCGCCGGCCGCTCGGCTGGCGAAAATGCCGGCGGAGACCCCGATGATCGTTGCGGCGAGGCTCGAGGCCGCGACCAGCGCCGCGTGAAAGAGCCACAGAGCGACAAAGCTGTCGCCGGCATAGATCGGCGGTTCGATTGACGGGAAGGCCCGGGCGAAGATCGGTGCCAGCACCGGCATGAACACGACGAAGAAAGCGAAAGCGAGGCCGAACCAGAGCAGCGGATCGCCCGAGATGCGCCCGATCATCGAGCGCGCGCGGCTCATGGCGCGATCAGATCGGCGAGCGCGACCGAGCCGGCGATCCTGCCGTCGCGATCGCTCACCGGCAGACGGTCGGTGCCGCGCAAGACCATCTGCGACAGCGCCTCGGTCAATGGCGCGTCGCGGGAGATCGGCGCGCCCGGCGCGGCGATGTCCGGACGCAAGCGGTCGGCGACGCGGCGCCGTGCGAGAAGCTTCAATCCGAGCGCGCCGCCGCCGATGAAATCGCGCACGAAATCGCTCGCCGGCCGGGCGAGAATCTCCGCCGGCGGACCGAATTGCTCGAGCCTTCCGTCGCGCAGGATCGCGATGCGATCGGCCAGCTCGAGCGCCTCGTCGATGTCATGCGTCACGAAGAGGATGGTCTTGCCCGTCGCCCTGTGGATGCGCGCCAGCTCCGCGCGCAATTCCTGGCGCGTGATCGGATCGAGCGCGCCGAAGGGCTCGTCCATCAGCAGCAGATCCGGATCGGCGGCGAGCGCGCGGGCGACGCCGACGCGTTGCTGCTGCCCGCCGGACAGAAGATGCGGATATTGGCCGCGCGTCGCCTCGACATCGAGCCGCATGAGCGCCAACAATTCGCGCACGCGCTCGGCGATGCGTGGCTCGGGCCAGCGCAGCAGCCGGGGCACGGTCGCGATATTGTCCTCGACGGTCCAATGCGGAAAAAGCCCGACCGATTGGACGGCGTAGCCGATCCGGCGGCGCAGGCTCACCGCCGGCAGGCTTGCGATATCCTCGCCGGCGATGCGGATCGAACCGCTATCGGTCTCGATGAGGCGATTGACCATTCGCAAGATCGTCGATTTGCCCGCGCCCGACGGCCCGACCAGGGCGCAAAAGGAGCCGCTCGCGACGCCGAAGGAAACCTCGCCGACCGCCCGTTTGCCGCCATAGAGCTTGGTGACGCGCTCGAACTCGATCATGGGCCGTCCTTGCCTCCTGAAAGCTGCGCGGCGAGGGTGAGGATGAAATCCGCAGCCAGCGCGAGAAGAATGGTCGGGATGGTGCCGAGCAGAACCAGATCGGTCGCATATTGCCCGATGCCTTGAAAGACGAAACTCCCGAGCCCGCCCGCGCCGATCAAGGCCGCGACCGTGGCGAGGCCGATGGTCTGAACGAGGACGATGCGCAGCCCGGCGAGGAAAACCGGCATGCCCAAGGGCAATTCGATCCGCCAGAAGATCTGCGCCCCGCTGAAGCCCATGCCGCGGGCCGTATCGACGATCGCGGGGTCGATGCCGGTGATGCCGGCATGGGTGTTCCTCGCCACCGGCAGCAGGGCATAGAGCGCGAGCGCCACGATCGCCGGTGCCGCGCCGATGCCGCCGATGCCGAGCGCGGCGAGGCCCGGCGCGGCGGCGGCCAAGGCCGAGAGCGGCACGATGAGGAGCCCGAACAGCGCAATCGAGGGGATCGTCTGCATGAGGTTGAGCGTCGCAAAGATCGAGCCAGCGGTTTGCGGCTTGCGGGCGGCGAGCGCGCCCAGCGGAATTCCGATGAGGAGGGCAAGGGCGGCCGAAACGAGGACCAGCACGCCGTGGCGGTCGAGCGCCGCCGCGAAGACCTCGCGATGCGCCGCGTATTCGCGCGCGAGCGACAGCGAGGAGAAAATTCCGCTCCTCGCCATGGCCGCGATGGCCAGCGCCATCAAGGCGACCGTGGCGAAGCGCATCGCGGCGCCGCCGCCGAGGCGTTGCAGCGCGTCGACCATGCCCATGCCAAGGCAGAAGAGCGCGATCCAGAACGCGGCGCCGAGCGAAATCCGCGTGGCGGGCGCCGCCCCCTTCATCAAGGCCGCGGCGCCCTGGCTCGACGCAAAGAGCAGCAAGAGGATCAAGGCCCCGCACAGGCCGAGCGCCCCAAGCGCCGTCGCTCGCGTCGCGCGGGCGAAAGACAATCCGCCGAGCGCGGCGGTTAGCGCCGTGACGGCGAAGAGCGTCGGCCGGTCGAGCGCTTGCCACAAAGAGAGCGGCCGAGCGCTCATGAGGCGATTGGGCGCCTCGCCGAGGAATCCGCTCGACAGGCACGCCGCGACGCCGATCAGGACGAGGACGAGCAAGACGCGGTTGCGGGGCATGCCGCTCATTTCTCGAACCCGTTCGCGCCGAGATAGGCCTTGGCCACCGCCGCGGGATCCTCGCCCTCGACCGCGATCTTGGCGTTGAGCTGCTGCAGCCGGCCAAGCGTCAAGGAGCGGAAGATCGGATCGAGGATCGCCGGAATGTCGGGATGCTGCGCGAGCACGCTGGCGCGAATGACGGGCGCGGGCTGATAGACGGTCTGCGCGCCTTTGTCGTCGGCGAGGACGACGAGGCCCAAGGCGGCGAGCGCGCCGTCCGTGCCATAGGCCATGGCGGCGTCGACGCCGGAAATCCCTTCGGCGGCGGCGCGGATGGTCGCCGAGGTGTCGCCGCCGACCAGGGTCAGAAGCTGGTTGCGCGCGAGATGGAAGTGATAGGCCGCTTCGAAGGCGGGCAACGCGCCGGGGCTTTCGACGAATTCGGCCGAGGCTGCGAGCCGGACGCGCCCGCCGCGATCGATATAGCGGGCGAAATCCTCGAGCGTCGCGAGATTCTGCGCCGCGGCGAGATCGCGCCGCACCGCGATCGCCCAGCTATTGTCGGCGGGCGCCGGCGCGAGCCAGACGAGGTCGTTGCGCGCGCGGTCGAGCGCCTTCACCATCGCATAGGCGCGCGCGGCGTCGTGCCAGAGGGGGTCTTTCTCGGTCGCGAAGAAGAGGGCGCCGTTGCCCGTATATTCGGGATAGAGATCGATCTGGCCGGCCAAGATCGCGCGGCGCAGGATCTGCGTCGGGCCGAGCCCGATCCGGTTCTCGACCGCGATCCCGTCCTTGCGCAGGGCCAGGACGATGAGATTGCCGAGCAGTGCGCCCTCGGTGTCGATCTTCGAGGCCACGACGACGGCATCGGCGGCCAGCGCCGCCGGCACGAGGGTGCAGAGCGCAAGGAGGATGGCGAAGAGGCCGGCGAAAGAGGCTTTCACCGGCTGCGATCACCCCCAGGCCGGCGCGACGATCATCTTCGGATCGACGAATTTGCCGCGCTCGAGCACGAGTTCGTTGTCGAGCAGCACGGTGCAGTCGCACATCGGCGTGTCGATATGGCCCTTGGTGTCGCGCTTGCCGCCCATGTCGTTGTTGGGCCCGGTCGAGAAGAGGAAATTCCCGGAAAAGACGCGCGCGGCCGAATCGAGATGATCGGGCTCGTTGCCATAGAGCAGGATCTGGTCCCAATGGGCGTGCGGGTGCAGGCCGAAGCCCAGATGCGACACGGCATAGGGGTCGAGATCGTCGGCGCTGCGCTTGTTGCGGTCGAGCCAATGGGTGAAGGCCTTGGCGTCGACGCTGCCCTCGACCTTGCGGATGAAGCCGTCGCGCACTTCGAGCCGGACCGGGCTTTCGATCATCCGGATATAGGGCAGGATCCAGAAATCGCCGGGCTGCAGCACGACCGTGCCGTTGGCCGTGCCCTCGTCGGGATAATTCGTGATGTGCCCGGCACCCCACTGATCGACGCGACCCGGTTCCTCGGCAAAGCCGTATTGGCTCTTCACCTTGAACTCGCCGCGCTTCCAGGTGAGGTCGGTGCCCGCGTCGCTCAAGAGCCGGATCTCGCGCGCGTTGCCCCAGCGCTGGGCGGCGTGGAGCACGGCTTCCTTGAGACCCGGCGGCGATTGGAGGCGCGCCAGCTCGTCGGGCGCCACCACGACCGACAGGATGCGCGCGCCGGCATCGCGCGCCTCGCGCTGCCAGCGCGAGAAATTCGGCGGCTGGAAGGTGAGGATGAGGTCGGCGGCCTTCAAGGCCGCCATCAGCCCCTTGGCCTCGCCGACCTCGCGCCGCACGCGCGAAAAATCGGGCACGCGGCTGATGCCGAGCTCGTAGATGTCGGCGCCCAGTTCCTCGGCCGCCGCCATGCCGGCCTGGACGTATTCGCGCCGCGTATTGAGATTGGTCAACAGCACGATCGTCTCGCTGCGCTTCACTTGGCAGAGCTCGAATTCCTTGCGGAAGACGCCGGTCAGCTGGGCGGGGTTCAAAAGTTGCGGGCGCATCGTCTTGCTCCTTCGCTTAATTCTTGGGCAATGGGAATTTCTCGAGATAGGGGCGGTAATGATCCTCCAGATCGATCCGCAACGCCGCGAGCATGCGCACGACCCCGCAATAGGAGCAGATCGAGTAGATCAGATCGATCAACTTCTCGTTGTCGAGATGCTGGCATAGCACGGTGAAGGTCGCATCCGAGAGATCGATCTCATCGCTCAATTCGCGCGCGGCTTTGAGGACCGCCTTCGCCAGGGGATCGAGCGCGGTGGGCTTGCCCGCCGTGTCGTCGGCGATGGCGCGGATGTCGGCCTCGCTCACCCCGGCGTCGAGGCCGATCTGCACGTGATGCGCATATTCATAGATCGAGCGCGCGAGATACCCCACCTGGATGATCGCCATCTCGCGCAGCCTCGGATCGAGCTTCGAGCCGTTGCGGATATACATGGCGGTGCCGTTCGAGGCGCGCGCCGCACGGGGGCTGTGGACCAGAAGGCGCGACAAATTGATGTCGCGGATCAAGTCCCGATCCTCGGGCGCGAGGTCCTTTTTGCTCAGATAGGGGAAGCGGGCCATCGGCATTTTCCTTTCAAGATTTCGCCGGAGCGATGCGCTCGATCACGCGTGGCGGCGCCGCGGGCGCCGAACCCTTGCGCGATCGCGGGATGCAAGCTCATCGGGCGGCTCCATCCGTGGCCAAGGTCTCGGCGGCCAGCAGCACTGCGTCGACGATCGACTGGTAGCCGGTGCAGCGGCAGAGATTGCCCGAAAGGCATTCGCGGATCTGTGCCTCATCGGGCCGCGGCGTGTCGCGCAACAGCTCGGTCACGGTGCAGAGGATGCCCGGGGTGCAGAAGCCGCATTGCAGCGCGTGCTTTTCCCGGAACGCGTCCTGCAGCGGCGACAAGGATCCATCCGGCGGTGAAAGCCCTTCGACGGTGGTGATCGACTGGCCGTCGGCCTGGACCGCGAGCATGAGGCAGGCGCGCGCGCTGCGGCCGTTGACGAGCACGGTGCAGGCGCCGCACACGCCGTGCTCGCACCCCAGATGCGTGCCGGTGAGCCCCAAATCGTGGCGCAGGAAATCGGCAAGGCTCAGGCGCGGCTCGACCCCGCGCTCGTAAGCGGTGCCGTTGACGGTGACGGCGACGCGGCGTTCCTCGATCATGCCCGGCTCCGCTCGGCGGCGCGGCGTGCCGCCTGTTCGAGCGCGCGCTGGGTCAGCACGCGCGCCAGATGCTGGCGATAGGCGCCGCTGACATAGGCGTCGGTCATGGCTTCGAGCTTGCCGGCCTCGGCGGCGGCGGCGAGGAAAGCGTCGCGCCCGGGCTCGGCGCCGCGCAGCATCTCGACGGCCTTCTCGGGCCGCGCCGGCCTGGGCCCAAGCCCCGAAAGCGCGAGCGCCGCGCGCGCGATCCGGCCGCTTGCGTTGAGCTCGATGAGCGCGCCGGCCGCGACGATCGCGAAATCGCCATGGCGGCGCGCCAGCTCGATGAAGGCGTGGCCGTGCCGGGGTCCCCAGGGTTTGATCGCGATCGCGGTCAGGATCTCGTCGGGCTCGAGCGCGGTCGTCATGAAGCCGGCGGCGAAATCCTTGAACGCGAGGCGACGCTTGCCGCGCTTGCTTTCGGCCTCGAGCGTGCCCTCATGCAGCGCCGTGATGTTGACGAGCTCGGCCGCCGGATCGAGATGGCAAAGCGAGCCGCCGATCGTGCCGCGATTGCGCGTCTGGCGGTGGCCGACATGGGCGAGCGCCTCGTGCATCACCGGGCAAAGTCGCGCCACTTCGGGAGAGAACTCGATCTCGCGCTGGCGCGTCATCGCGCCGAAGCGCAGCGTATCGCCCTCGACGCGAATGCCGGCGAGCGCCGCAATCTTGTTGAGGTCGATCAGGTGATCGGGCGTCACATAGCGAAAATTCATCATCGGCATGAGCGACTGGCCGCCCGCGAGGATCCGCGCATTCTCGTGCCGCGCCAGAAGCTCGCTCGCTTCGGCGACGTTCGCCGGATCGTGATAGGCAAAGGGCGCGGGCTTCACGGTGCCGTCACGCCGGCTCGATCGCTGCACACGACGCTGCTCCCTCCCCTCGTCCGTCCAGATTGCCCGATTTCGCCGCCGAGGCAAGCTTCGCCTTCGATCCGGCGAATACAAGGAAACGGTACGCCCGGCAATGATCCGCTTTGCCGAGGCAATCGAGGCTTCACTTCGCGCGCGGCCTGGCATAGTTTCGCGGCAACGACAGGGACAGGAAAAGGGAGAACGCCAAGATGCGTTTCGTCATGGGGATGATCGTCGCGCTCGCGCTGAGCCTGGGCACAATGGCGGCGCGTGCGGACGAACCGGTGAAGATCAAGACCGGCTGGATCACGGTGCCTGTCTCGCTGGCGCCGATCCTCTTTGCCAAGCCCGAGCTCGCGCGCCATTACGGCAAGACCTACACGCTCGAGCCGATCCATTTCGCCGGCACGGCGCCGATGATCACGGCGCTCGCCACCGGCGAGCTCGATATCGCCGAGCTCGCCTTCGCTTCTTTCGGCAATGCGATCCAGAACGGCCACATGACCGATCTGCGCATCATCGCCGACGAGCTTCAGGACGGGCATCCCGGCTATCTCTCCAACGGGTTTCTCGTGCTCAAGGACGGGCCGATCAAGACCATCCACGATTTGAAGGGCAAGACGCTCGCGACCAACGTCATCGGCGCCGGCACCGACATCGCCACCCGCGCCTATCTGCGCCGCATCGGCCTCGAGGCCGGGCGCGACTACAGCGTGGTCGAGGCCAATTTTTTCGCCATGATCCCGATGCTGATCTCGCATAAGGCGGATCTGGTCACGACCATTCCCAATACCATGAACGATCCCAAGGCGAGGGAAGACGGCCGGGTGCTCTTCGACTTGAAGGACGCGATGGGCGGCCCGACGCAGATCCTGATGCGCGTGGCGCGCGCGGGTTTCGTCGCCAAGCATCGCGCCGCGCTCATTGATTATTTCGAGGACGAGATCCGCGAGCTGCATTGGTATATCGATCCGAAGAACCACGATGCCGTCGTGACCGTCGTCTCGAACTATACGAAGATCCCGAAGGCCAAGCTCGAGCCCTGGCTCTTCACCCACGAGGATAGCTATCGCGATCCGAACGACCTGCCCGATCTCGCCGCACTCCAGCGCAATCTCAAGGTGCAGAAGGAAGCGGGCTTCCTCAAGATCGACATCGACGTGAAGAAATACGCCGATCTGAGCCTCGTCAAAGAAGCGGGCAAGCGGGTCAACGAATAGCGCCGACGCGCCCGAACCAGAGGGCCTGCGAAGCGCTGCTGCGCCGGCGCACCGCGATTCTGCGCTTGACTTTGTTCTTGTTTTGTTCTAGACATTGCACGTCAAGGCCAAGCGGGTGGAGAGGGCGTTGGGCGCAGTCGTCGAGCCGGGAGGCCAATCGTCTCGGGCCAAGGCCAAAGTGCCGCGGCTCATCCTTGGTCCCGACCATGTCGGGATTGGTCGAGACGAAATTCTCGTCAAACACGTGCCAGATGGCGGCTATTTCTGCTTTGGGTTCGGCGCCGCGGCAGAATTTCTGCGCGCGGTCGATGATGACGAGACGCTCGACGAACTCGTCGAGGACGTGGTCGATCGCGGTGTGATTGCAGGCCCATCGGCACTTGCCAAAAGCCGCGATCCTTCATTGCGGCGCCTCGCGCGCGCGATTGCCTTGGCGAAAGACGGATTCAATCCCGATCAGCCGCGCGACGAGCGCGGGCGCTGGAGCGGCGAGGGCGGAAGCGCCGCAGCGGCGGCGGCTACGGTGGGTGCCGCAACCGCCGACATGTTCGGCGCACCCACGCTGGTGCCTGCGCTTCGGCAATTCGCGGCAGGACTCTTGCCTGCTGGATCGGCCGGCGCCGTGGCGGCACTCGGCGTGCTCGTCATTCCGACGAACCGCAGCCTCATCGCCGAAGGCCCGGTGCCGGACGAGCCGGGGCTTGCCTATCATTTCGATCAAGGCACCGGGGTCCTGACCTTCACGCGCGAGCGCGACGATGGCAGCAAAGAGGTAATCTTTTCCGGCCGGCAGATAGCAGACAATGTCTTTCGCGACAGCGAGGGCAACGTCATCGGGCGCGACCTCGGCGGCAGCCTCATTGTCGACCCCGATACGATCTCCGGCTACCGGTCTAATGCGACGGACGATACATCTTCGCAATCGGGAGCAGGCGCCCGCAGCGATGCCGCTGTAGACCGCAGCGAGCCCAAGCTCTGTCCTGATCCGGGGCCGGACAGGCCCGGTCGCAAGACGGAGAAAGACATCGCTTACGAGCAGTATGTCGGCATGTTGGTGAACGGAGAGCCGTTACCCTATGGCTTGGCGGTTAGATTGAGAAATCCAGTGGATGGCGAATTCGTCTACTACGACAATTGTAATCTCAAAATTGGCACCATGATCGACGCAAAAGGAACTGGCTACGTGAATTTGCGCCAAAAGAAGAGCCCCATACCGTGGCTGGGAGCCGAGGCGAAAATGTTGCGCCAGTCAAAGAGGCAGCTCGAAGCGGCACAGGGCCGGCCGATCGAATGGTATGTCGCTGAAAAGGAGATTGCCGATCACGTACGCGACCTCTTCGCACGGAATTACCGCAACATTACGATCATTCACGCGCCGCCGCCGGATTGGCCAATATTCAAGTGCGAATTTCTTCTCGATGGAGTAGCTCCCGATGAGCTTCGATATTTTCCTGCAATGCTTTCGTAACGGCGAGGCCGCGACCTTCAAGCGCTCGGTCTTCAACGAGATTTTCGAGACCGAGACCGATCCAAGATATCCCGATTTCGAGCAACCTCGATACCCGGACGGCAGCGGCGGCGACATCTATGTCGATGAGCACGACATCCAGTGCATCATGTTCAACCATTGCGGCGGCGAGATGTTCTGGGCGAAGGTCTACGAGCTTCTTTATGTCACGCAGTCGCTGATCTTTTGGCCCGCGGGCGGGCCGGGTTTCGTCGTTGCTAGCACGGCCGCGCTCAAGCACTTGCCGGCCGACTTGTCGGAGGACATAGAGGTGAAGGTCGTTCACAACGCTCGCGAGCTCGAAACCCTGATCTATGGCTAAGTCGAAGCGCCGCCAGCGCGAATCTGAAAATTACGAAACGAAGCCAACTCGTGCCGCGCGCTCACCGCGGGCTGTCGGGAAAGATCGCCTGTTTGCCGAGCTGCTGCCACGCCATCGGCGCGCCGCATTTCGCGGCGGCCTCGGCTGCCGGAAGCAAGCGGTCCCAGAACGCGGCGATGAAGCGCTTGCCTGTCACGCCGTCGCTTGAATCCGAGACGAGCCATAGAAGCGGCGTCACCATGATCTCGGGCTGGATGAGCTTCTGCTTTTGCGCTTCGGTGAAGGAATTGCCGACGAGGCGCGTGTTGACCGGGCCGCCCGGCACCAGAATGTTGACCGTGACGCCCGTGCCCGCGAGCTCTTCGGCGATGATGCAGGAATGCGCCTCGTTCGCGGCCTTGGAGCCGCCATAGGGCAGCATGCCCTTGCGCCACATGGAATCGAGGCTCGTCGTCACGTTGACGATCCGGCCCCAGCCTTGATCGAGCATCGGCTTGACCGTCGCCCTCGTCATGAGAAAGGGCGCGACCGTGTTCACCGCGATGATGCGGCGGAAATCGGCCGGGCTCACATCGCGGAAATCCTTGGGCGGCACGGCGCCTGGGCGCACCGTGTTCGGCCCGATCCCGGCATTGTTGATGAGGATGTCGAGCCGGCCGAAACGCTCGATCGTCGCGCGCGTGATGAGCGCGGCGCTTTCATCGGCCGCGACATCGGCGGCGAGGATCGCGATCCGCTCGGCGGCGTGCGCCTCGCCGGCCGCCCGCTTCAATTCCTCGAGCTCCGGGAGATCGATATCGCTTGCCATGACGCGATGCCCGGCCGCGAGCAGGCCCAGGGCCATGGCGCGCCCGATCCCGCGCGCCGCGCCGGTGACGATGGCAATTTTGCCGCTCTCTGGGACGCTCATCGATCTCATCCTCCCCTGTGCCTTGTATGATCATGGCAGCGATGAGCCGCAGTGCTGTCAAGCGCGACCGCGACGAAATTGCGCCCGTCCTCCGGCTATGAGATGCTGACGTTTCTTCGGCGCGAGATCGAGAAGAGGACGGGGCGAGAGAATGCCGACGCCGCATCGCATCGACGTTCACCACCACGTCACGCCGCCGAGCCTCGTCGGCGAGAAGATCAGGGCCGGCGCCGGCGGCGGGCCGACCTATGCCTGGAATATCGACAAGACGCTTGCCGATATGGAGCGGGGCGGGGTGCGCGCGGCGATCATCTCCTTGCCGCATCCGGTCGGCGTCTGGCCCGACCGGAAGAACACGCGCGGGCTGACGCGCGAATGGAACGATTACGTCGCCGGCCTCGCGCGCGATTATCCGGGACGCTTCGGCCAATTCGCCATGCTGCCGATCCTCGATATCGAGGGCAGTCTGCGCGAAATCGAATACGCCTTCGACGTACTCAAGGCCGACGGCATCAATCTGATGACCAATATCGGCGACAAATGGCTGGGCGATCCCTATTACGATCCGATCTTCGACGAGCTCAACCGCCGCAAGGCGGTTGTCTATACGCATCCCGATGCGCCCGACTGCACCAAGGGGGTGCTGCCCGGGCTGCGCGATTCGGTGATCGAATTCGGCACCGATACGACGCGCGCGATCGCGCGGCTGCTGTTCAGCGGCGCCGCCGAGCGCTTCAAGGACATACGCTGGATTTTCTCGCATGCCGGCGGCACCGCGCCGTTCCTCGCCGAGCGCCTCATCCGCTATGCCGAAACCGAGAAGGGCATGAGCGCGCGCGTCCCCGATGGGGTGATCGCCTATCTCAAGCGCTTCCATTACGACACGGCGCAGGCCGCGCATCCTTGGGCCTTGGCCTCGCTGATGCGGCTCGTGGCGATCTCGCAGGTCTTGTTCGGCACCGATTTTCCTTGGCGCAGCGCGGCGGAAACCGCCCAAGGGTTGAAAGATTTCGGCTTCTCGGACGGCGATTTGCGCACGATCGACTGCGCCAATGCCGAACGGCTCCTGCCGCGCTGGGGCCGCTGAGGAACGCCGCCTTCCCCGGATACTTGTTTCCTGCGGGGCAAGAAAAAAATCTTCGCGCGCCGGCATTTTTGAGCGTCGCGACACCCGTTCTATTGGAATTTTCTATCGACGAATAGAAGGTACCTATATATCATAAATCTCCCTGTTTTCGTCGCGATTGTCGAACTCCACTTTTTTACGCCATAGACATGCCGCCTGAACACTTGACGATCCAGGAGAGAAGCGATGCCGAGGGCGTGGTCGCGCATCCGGTTTCTTCCGTGGGCGTGCTTGCGATTCCGCCCGAAGTCCTGCTCGGCTACCGTCTCTGGCAGGCGAATCACCTCTGGCAAAGGGAGGTCGGGCGTTACCTGAAGCCCGTCGGTCTGACGCCCGTTCAATACGTGTTGCTCGCGGCTGCCTACCATCTAGTCAGTCGGAACGAAGCGCCCTCGCAAATCCGGCTTTCGACCTATACCGGCATCGAGAAGATGATGGTGTCGAAAAATCTACGCCAGCTTGCGCGGCACGGCTATCTGTCGCGAACTTCGTGCAAGCGAGACCGGCGTATCATCCGCATTCGGCTGACCACGGCGGGAAGGCAAATCCTGCGCCGCGCCTTCGGCAAAGCCGCCGCCGCCCATGAATCTTTCTTTCGCGTTCTCGGCGAGGATTGGCGGCGCCTGGATTCGACGTTGCGTACCTTGATCCATAGTCACATCGACTGAGCGCCGCGCGCCTCGCACCCTAACGCCCCACAACAGGGATTGCGCGGCGCGATGTCACGGCGGCCGGTCTTGCCGAATTGGCGGGCCGCCCCCTACCGCGCGGCCGATTGACCCTCCGATGGCGATCGGTAAAGATGATCAGCCAAACAATAATCGACGAGGGACGCTGTCATGGATTTGCACCTTCAAGGACGCACGGCACTCATAACCGGCGCATCGAAGGGCATCGGTCTTGCGGTCGCGCAGTGCTTTGCGTCGGAGGGCGTAAATCTTGTCCTGGCGGCGCGCTCCAAGGAGCAGCTCGAGCGGAACGCGGCGGAGCTGCGCGAGACGTGGAAGGTCAAGGTCGATACCATGGCCCTCGACCTCTCCGATCAGGCGCAACGCGATCGGCTGGTCGCGCGTTTTCCCGATGTCGACATCCTCATCAATAATGCCGGCGCCATCCCCGGCGGCACGATCTTCGAGGTCGACGACAAGGCCTGGCGCGCGGGCTGGGATTTGAAGGTCTTCGGCTACGTCAATCTGACGCGTTCCTATTTCGGCCTGATGTCGAAGCGCAAGCGCGGAGTCATCATCTGTATTTGCGGTCTGGGCGGCGAGCGGCTCGATTTCGGCTATATCGCGGGCGCGGCCGGCAACGCGTCCCTGATGGCGTTCGCGCGCGCCATGGGCGGGCGCAGCGTCGATCAGGGTGTCCGCGTTCTCGCCGTCAATCCCGGTCCGGTTCTGACCGATCGGACGGTCTATCTCGGGAAGATTCGCGCCAAGCGCGAGCTGGGCGACGAGACCCGCTATGTCGAAAGCTTCGCGCATATGCCGTACCAGCGCCCGGCGACGGTCGAGGAAGTGGCCCCGATGGTGGTGTTTCTGGCCTCCGACCATTCGAACTACATCAGCGGCACCGTCGTCACGATCGACGGCGGCATCGCCCACCGCAACGGCTAGCGCCGAAAGGTCCGGCCCATGCCTCTCGCGACCGCATCCGACGGCGTCAAGCTCTATTACGACGTCCAAGGCGGCGGCGCGCCGATCGTCTTCGTTCACGAGCTCGCCGGCACGCTGCATTCCTTCGATCCCCAGATCGCGGCGCTGAAGCCCCGTTTCCAATGCATCGCCTTCAATGCCCGCGGCTATCCGCCTTCGGAGGTGCCGCCGGGCGTCGAATCCTATTCGCAGGACATCGCGGCTTCCGATATCGGTGCCGTGCTCGATGCGGCGGGCGTGCGCGACGCGCATGTGATGGGCGTCTCGATGGGATCGGCGGCGGCGCTCCAATTCGCGCTCGCTCAGCCTTCGCGCGTGCGCTCGGCGATTCTATGCAGCATCGGCAGCGGGTCGGACGCGAAGCCCGAAGAATACGTCGCCACCATGGAGGCGATGGCGGCGCGGGTCGAAAAGAACGGGATAGCGCAGATCCGCGAGAATTTCACGACCGCGCCGGCGCGGTTGAAGCTCAAGGAGAAGAACCCGGCCGCGTTCGAGAAATTTCTCCAGGAGATCGCGCAATTCTCGGTGCTCGGCCTCACCAACACGATGCGCGGCGTGCAAAAGCGCAGGCCGCCGCTGTACGCCCATCAAGAGCGCATCGCGGCGATGAAGATTCCGACCCTGGTGGTCCTGGGCGGCGACGATCCGGGCTGCGACAAGCCAAGCCATTTCCTGAAAGAGGTTCTCCCCGGCGCGCGGCTCGAGATTCTGCCCCATACCGGCCACGGGGTGAATCTCGAGGAACCGGTCCTGGTCAACCGGATGGTCGAGGATTTCATCACCGAGGTCGAAGCCCGGCGGCGCTGACCGCCCCAGGAATTGGAGAAGAAAATGCCGTTTCATCCCGCTTCCACCGCGCTGCAAGATCTGCTCGTCCTTGATCTCACGCGCGTGCGCGCGGGTCCCACTTGCGCGCGCGAGCTCGCCGATTGGGGCGCCAATGTGATCAAGATCGACGCGCGCGAGGAAGGCGGGGCGGATGGCGGCGGCCCGTCCGATTTCTCCGCCCGTCACGATCCTGATTTTCAGAATCTCCACCGCAACAAGCGGGCGATGTCGCTCAACCTGAAGCACAAGGATGGGATCGCCATCTTCCGCCGCATGGCCGAAAAGGCCGACATCGTTCTCGAGAATTACCGCCCGGACGTGAAGACCCGGCTCGGGATCGATTACGAGGCGCTGAAGGCGATCAATCCGCGCATCATCTATGCGAGCATCTCGGGTTTCGGCCAGGATGGCCCCTACCGCGATCGGCCCGGCGTCGATCAGATCGCGCAGGGCATGTCGGGCCTGATGTCGGTGACGGGCGAGGAAGGCCGCGGGCCGATGCGTGTCGGCATCGCCGTGGGCGATCTCGCGGCGGGCTTGTGCGCGGCGATCGGAATCCTCGTGGCGCTGCATGAGCGGGAGCGCTCGGGTCAGGGCCAATGGGTTCAGACCTCGCTCCTCGAAGCGCTGCTCTTCATGCTCGATTTCCAGGGCGCGCGCTATTTGATGAAGGGCGAAGTCCCGCGCCAGGTCGGCAACAATCACCCGACCGGCGCGCCGACCGGCACCTTCAAGACGCGCGACGGCTATATCAACATCGCGCCGACGCCGCCGATGTGGCGGCGCTTTTGCGGGGCGATCGGCCGCGAGGATCTGGTCGCTCACGCCGATTACGCCACGCCGCAAATCCGGCGCAAGAATCGCGCGGCGCTCAACGCGCTCGTCACCGAAATCACGGAAAAGGAGAGCACCGCGGCGCTGATCGAGCGCATGAACGCCGCGAGCATCCCCTGCGGCCCGGTCTATACGATCGATCAGGCCTTTGCCGATCCGCAGGTCGAGCATCTGGGCATCGCCCAGAAAGTCAAGTCGAAGGCGCTTGGGCCGATCAAGCTCATCGGCCAGCCCTTGAGGCTGAGCCGCACGCCGACGAGGATGGTTTCGGGCGCGCCCGATTATGCCGAGCAGGCCGACGAGGTGCTCGCCGAGTTCGGCTACGGCAAGGCCGAGATCGCGGCCTTCCGCAAAGATGGCGCGATTTAGGAGCGGGACATGGATTTCGGTTTCACCGACGAGCAGAACATGCTGCGCGACAGCGTCAGCAAGCTGATGAACAAGCACGCCACGCCCGATTACATCCGCCGCCTCGAGCGCGAGCAGGCCTATCCCTACGAACTCTACGACGAATGGATCAAGGCCGGACTGCTCGCCATGCCGTTCCCCGAGGAATATGGCGGGCTCGGCGGCAACGCGATCGACCTGGCGATCATCGCCGAGGAGATCTCCTACCGCAGCACCGATCTGTCGATGGCGTTGGGCGGCAGCATGTTCTGCGGCCTCAACCTCGTACGCAAGGCGTCGGAAGAGCAGAAGCGCCACTGGCTGCCGAAGCTTCTTTCGGGCGAGATCCGGATGTCGATCTCGATGTCGGAACCCGATGCCGGGTCCGATGTCGGTGCGATGCGCACCACCGCGGTGCGCGACGGCAATGGCTGGGTGATCAACGGCCAGAAGCTCTGGGCCACCGGCGCCGCGGCCAAGAACAACGTCATCAACATGTATGTGAAGACCGACACCAAGGTGCATTACCGTCAGGGCATGTCGCTCTTTCTCGTCGACAAGGACACGCCCGGCATCGAGATGCGTAAGCTCGACATGCTCGGGCGGCGCTGCACTGGAACTTATGAGATCTTCCTCAAGGACGTGAAGGTCCCGGCCGACCGTCTGGTCGGCGGCGAGGCCGGCCTCAACAAGGGCTTCGACTTCGTCCTCTCCGGGCTTCAGGTCGAGCGCGTGGTCTCGGCCGCGAGTTCCTGCGGCGGCGCGCGCGGGGTGGTCGATATCGCTTCGAACTATGCCAAGGAGCGCAAGCAATTCGGGCGGCCGATCGGCACGTTTCAAGCGATCGCGCATATGCTCGCCGACATGCAGACGGAAGCCGAAGCCGCGCGGTCCTTGATGTGGCGCGCGGCCTGGATGGTCGCCTCGGGCCAGAACGCGCTCAAGGAGATCACCATGGCGAAGCTCTTCTGCGCCGAGACCTATGCGAAGCTCGCCAATATGGGCATGCAGGTGCTGGGCGGCTATGGCTACAACATGGAGTTCGACATGCAGCGCCATTACCGCGACGCGCGCGTCGCCACCGTGGCCGCGGGGTCGTCCCAGATCCAGCGCAACCTGATCGCCAATCTCATGGGACACAAGGTCCAGTAGGCGAAGGCCGCGCGGCGCGCGGATCGGAGAGGCTTATGGATTGCCGCTTTACCGAAGAGCAGAACCTCTTGCGCGAAACCGTGCGCAAGCTCATGGCCAAGCACTGCCCGCCCGACTTCATGCGCAAGATCGACCATGAGAAATCCTACCCTTACGCGCTCTACGATGCTTGGGTCGAGGCCGGGCTCCTCGCCATGCCCTTCGCCGAAGCCTATGGCGGCCTCGGCGGCAGCACGGTCGATGCCTGCGTCATCATCGAGGAGATCGCGCGCATCAGCGCCGATCTCAGCATGATGATCGGCGGCAGCACGTTCTGCGGCCTCAACATCCAGCGCAAGGGCTCGGAAGAGCAAAAACGCCACTGGCTGCCGAAGCTCTTGTCGGGCGAGATCAAGATGTCGATCTCGATGTCGGAACCCGATGCCGGCTCCGATGTCGGCGCGATGCGCACGACCGCCTTGCGCGACGGCGATCATTGGATCATCAACGGCCAAAAGCTCTGGGCGACCGGCGCGGGCGCCAAGGGCAACGTCATCAACGTCTATGTGAAGACCGATCCCAAGGCGCATTACCGCCAGGGCCTATCGCTTTTCCTCGTCGACAACGATACGCCCGGTATCGAGCTCAGGAAGCTCGACATGCTGGGGCGCTATTGCACCGGCACCTACGAGATTTTCTTCAAGGACGTACGCGTTCCGGCCAATCGTCTCATCGGCGGCGAGAACAAGGGCTGGGAGTGCATCCTGTCGGGGCTTCAGGTCGAGCGCGTTGTCGCCGCCGCGGCCGATTGCGGCAGCGCGCAGGGCTGCGTCGAGATGGCGCTCGACTACGCCAAGGAGCGCAAGCAATTCGGCCGGCCGATCGGCACCTTCCAGGCGATCGCGCATATGCTCGCCGACATGGCGACCGAGGTCGCGGCGGCGCGCGCGCTCGTCTATCAATGCGCCTGGCAGATCGATAGCGGCAGCGACGCGCTCAAGGAGATCACCATGGCGAAGCTTTTTGCGTCGGAGACCTACGCCAAGGTCGCCAATATGGGCATGCAGATTTTCGGCGGCTATGGGTACAACCGCGAATTCGATATGGAGCGGCATTACCGCGACGCGCGCGTCGCGACCGTCGCCGCCGGCACCTCGCAGATTCAGCGCAATCTCATCGCCGGCCTCATGGGGCTGAAGCCGCAATGAGGCGCACCGCGCGCGGCGATCACGGCAAATAGCCGCGTTCGCGCCAGAAACGCTCGGCCGCGGGGTGAAGCGGCACGAGCTGGGGCGTGTCGCGGGCCTCGCGGCACATGCGCTCGACCGGCAGAGGACCTTCCTCCTCCCAGGGAATGCGGGTCTTGCGCGCATCGAGCGCGGCGCAGATTTGGCGGACGAGCGCGTCGTCGGCTTCTTCGTGGACGAAGATCGTCCAGCCGCTGAAATCGAGCGTCAGCACGTCGCGCGCCAGCTTCGGGAAATCCGCCTTGGGCATGATCGCGCGGTGATAGCCCATGATCTCGAGCTGGCGCACTGTGTTCTCGGTCAAGGGCAAGATATTGATCCCGGCGGCGAGCGCCTCGTTCACCCAGTAATTCGAAGCCTCGTCGAAAATTCCGTCGATCTCGCCGCGCAGGAGCGCTTCGAATTTCGGGGTGCCGGGATAGGGAAGCCCGCCTTCCTTGCGGATCTCGCCGCCCCAGGCGGCGATGTCCGCGCGCGAGAAGCCGGCGGCCGCGGCGACATCGTCGAACATCGGATGGAGCGTGTGATCGGCCGTGCCGCGCATCGAGATACGCAGCTTCGGGCGTTTCGCGGCGATCTCCTCGAAGGTCTCGATCGCGGTCTCGGCGCGTACCGCGAAGACATATTGGTCCCAGGAGGGGATGACGCCGATCGCGCGGACGGGTTGCCGCGTCTTGAACATGCCCTGGCCGCGCGCCGCGACCGCGAGGACCGCGGCCGGATTGATGATGCCGAGATCGACCTCGCGCCGCACCACCGCTTCGATGCCTTCGGCGGTGCTCGAGCCGAACAAGGTCACCGGTTTGCCGCCCGGCTTAGCGGCGCGCAGCACCGCCTTGGCCTGCAGATAATCCGGCCCCGATTGCGGATCGCCGCCGCCGACCATTTCGGACGCGATCTCCAGAACGAGGCGCGACCGCGTGACGTTGGGGTTGGTTATGATGGTCGGCATCGCGATCTTTTGCCCGTCGGTCTCGTGCCGCCCACGCTCAAGGCTTCACCGGCACGAAACGCGTGGTGAAGAGCTCGTCGTTGGCGGGCTTCTTGTCGAGCGTTCCCATCTCGACGAAAGATTGCTTCAGAACCTCGACCGCCTGCGGATCGAAACGACCGTCGACTTCCATCATCGAGATTTCGTAGTCGTAGGTCTCGGCCGCCACGGTCGGGCTTTGGCGAAGCACGCGTTCGGCGATCTCCACCGTCTTGGTCTTGTTCGCCTTCATGAAGGCGATCGAGGCGAAGAAGCCCTTGAGGAAGCGCTCGACCAGGGCGGGATTCGTCGCCACGATCTGTTTTTGCGCGAAGACGACATGGGTGATGAAATGCGGCGCGTATTTGTCCATGCCGACGACGATCCGGGCCTCGCCGCGCTCGGCGAGCTGATAGCCGGCTTCGGTCGCGAGGACGGAGGCGTCGATCTGATGCGCCTTGAGCGCGGCAAGGCTCGCCGCGATCGCGCCCAGGGCCACGGTGTGAACGCCGTCTTGGCCCCATCCTTCATGGATCGCCATTTGCTTGGCGAGCCAGTCGGTGAGCGAACCGACGGTCGAGACACCGATCAGCTTGCCCTTCAGATCCGCGACTTTCTTCACGGGAGAATCCGCGAGGACGATCGCCGAAATGTTGCGCGGCGCGCCGGCGAAGGCCGCCACCGCGATCACCGGCGAGCCTTTGGCGGCAAAGGCCATGCCTGGGCCGCTGCCGAGGCCGAAATCGATGCTGTTCGAGACAAGAGCCTGCTGCACCTTCGCGTCGCCGGCCAAGGCGACGATCTCCACATCGAGACCGTATTTGGCGAAAATTCCTTCATCGATTCCAACATCGCAGGGAATGAAGGTCCAGGCGAGGCCTTGCGCCTTGCCGACCCGGATCTTGTCCGCCGCCAAGGCGCCGCTCGCGGTGCCGCACAGAAAGACAGCCAGCAACCCGCCGGCCAGCCAATACCATCCTTTGTCGTGGCGCATTCTTCCCCCAGCTCGTCTCGCCGCGCGCAAGCCGCGCGGCTTTCTTTCGCCGCTTCCGCCATGTTCCACATCTCTCCCCGCAGCGCAAGGCGGATCGTCGAGCCGGACGCGAAGCCTGTACGGTGCCGGCCCGCGGCCTGCTAAGATGCGCTGTCATGCTCGAACCGGAATGAGGAAGAAATGAGCGAAGCGCAACTGGGTGGCAATACGGTCTTGGTAGAGTTCGAGAATGGCATCGCCTGGGTCACGCTCAACCGGCCGGAAAAGCGCAACGCCATGAGCCCGACTCTCAACAAGGAGATGATCGCCGTCCTCGAAGCGCTCGAGATCGATGAGCGGTGCGGCGTGCTGGTCTTGACCGGGGCGGGCGATTCATTCTCGGCGGGGATGGATCTGAAGGAATTCTTCCGCGAATCCGACCGGCTCTCGCCCGAGGCCTGGGGCCAGATCGCCCGTCAGGCGCAGATCTGGCAGATGCAGCGCCTGCGCGCCTTCCCGAAGCCGACCATCGCCATGGTGAATGGCTGGTGCTTCGGGGGCGCCTTCAATCCGGTCATCTCCTGCGATATCGCGCTGGCGGCGGAAGAAGCCTCCTTCGGGCTGTCCGAAGTGAACTGGGGCATCATCCCGGCGGGCAACGTCCTGCGCTCGATTTCGTCGGTCCTGCGAACCTCGGACGGGCTCTATTACGCGCTCACCGGCGACACCTTCAACGGCATCGAGGCGGCGAAGATGGGCTTGGTCCGCTTTGCGGTTCCGCGCGCCGCGCTGCGCGACAAGACGCGCGAGCTCGCGACAAAGATGCTGAGCAAGAACCGTGCGGCCGTGCGGGCCATCAAGCACGCCTATCGCAAGATGTCCGAGATGTCCTGGGACGCATCCGAGGATTATCTGATGGCGAAGCTCGATCAGCTCCGTTTGACGGATCCCGAGAAAGGCCGCCAGCAAGGCATGAACCAGTTCCTCGACGAGAAATCCTATCGTCCCGGCCTGGGTGCCTATCAGCGCAAGGAATAGGGGAGGCAACCGCGCGCCTTTCTCGCGCGCGGCATGACGACATGACGCAGCACCAAGTCCCTTCGGCGGTCGCGAGGCTGTTGCGGCCGCGTTCGGTCGCGATCGTCGGCGCATCCGCCGAGCCTGCCGCGGTGGGCGCGCGGGTTCTCTCCAACCTCGATCAGCTCGGCTATGCCGGCGCGGTTCATCTGGTGAGCCGGCGTGCGCGCGAGATCGGCGGCCGCGCTTGCGTCGCGACGATCGAGGACTTGCCCGAAGGCATCGATGCGGCGGTGTTGGTCGTGCCCGAATCGGCCGTTGCCGACGCGGTCGCAAGCTGCGTCGCGCGCGGCGTCGGCGGCGCGGTGGTCTTCGCCGCGGGCTTTGCCGAAACCGGATCCGAGGGCCGCGCCAAGCAGGAACGCATCGCCGCCATCGCGCGCGACGGCGGGTTGGCGCTCAACGGCCCCAATTGCATGGGCTTCACCAATTTCGTCGATCGCGTCTCTTTCTCTTTCGGCGCGGTCGAGACAGAAGTCCTGATGCCCGGCGCCGGCGGCGCCGCCATCATCGCGCAGAGCGGCGCGATGATGGGCAACATCGCATCGGCGCTCGGTGCCAAGGGCGTTGCCGTCAATTACACGATCTCGACCGGCAATGAAGCGGTGACGAGCGCCGAGGATTTCCTGGCCGCGATCATCGATGACGCGAAGACCGGGATCATCGTGCTCTTCATGGAACAAATTCGGCGGCCGGCGCGGTTTCTCGATCTCGCGGCGCAAGCCCGCCGGCTCGGCAAGCCCGTCCTCCTCATGCATCCGGGCAGCAGCGAGCGCGGCCGCGTCTCCGCCCGCTCGCATACGGGCGCGCTCGCGGGCGACCATGCCGTGATGGAAGCGGTGCTGCGCCATCACGGCGTCGTTCTCGTCGACACGATGGACGAGCTCATGGATACGGCGATGCTGCTGGCGCGCTGGCCGGAAGGCGCCGAGAAGGGCGCTGCGATCATCAGCAATTCGGGCGCGGTGCGCGGCATTTCGCTCGATTTCGGCGAGCGCGTCGGCCTCGACATTCCGAAGCTTTCGCCGGCGACCGAAGCGGCGCTGCGGCCGATCGTGCCGAGCTTCGTTCCGGTCGACAATCCGCTCGATCTCGCGACGGCGGGAATGGGGCAGGCCGACATCTATGGCAAGACGGCGGGCATCATGCTGGCGGACGAAAACGTCGGTTGCGCCATTCTTGCCATGGTGCCCGGGACGCGGCAGCTTCAAATGGCAAAGGGCCGCTCGCTCGTGCCTCTGATCGCGGTCGAAAAGAAACCCGTCGCTTTCGTCATGCTGGGCGACGAGGTGAAATTGGTGGATGAGTTCACGGCGCTCATCACGGAGAGCCGCATCCCGTTCTTCCGCTCGCCTGACCGCGCCATGCGCGCGATGGCGCGGGTGACGGATTACGGCTCGCGCCGGCGCGCGCTGACCAAGAAGCGGCAATGCCCGGCGGCGCCCGCGCCCGGCATCGCGGGCAAGGGTCCGCTTCCCGAATATCGCGCCAAGACCATTCTGGCGCAGGCGGGCGTGCCCGTGCCCGAAGGCGCCTTGGCGCCCGACCTCGGCGCGGCGCAAGAGATCGCCGCGCGGCTCGGATTTCCGGTCGCAATGAAGGTCCAGGCGGCGGCGATCACGCATAAGACCGAGCTGGGCGGGGTCGCGATCGGAATCCGCGACGGCGAGAAGGTCGCGGAAGCCTGGACGCGTCTCCATGCCGATGTCGCGCGATTGAGGCCCGAGATCGCGCTCGATGGGATTCTTGTCGAAAGAATGGTTGCGCCGGGGCTCGAGCTGATCGTCGGTGCGAAGCGCGATCCGGATTGGGGGCCGGTTCTGATGGTCGGACTGGGCGGCGTGTGGACCGAGACGCTGGCGGATTTTCGGATCATGCCGGCGGGGCTCGGCGCGGACGAAATCGCGGCCGAGATGCGCCAGCTAAAGGGCGCGCGGCTTTTTGCCGGCCTGCGCGGCGCGCCACCCGCGGATATCGATGCCGCGGCGCGCGCCGCCGCCATTCTGGCCGGATTGATGCTCGGCAATCCCCAAATCGAAGAGATCGAGATCAATCCGCTGTCGGTCGGCCCCGCGGGCCAAGGCGCGGTGGCGCTCGACGCGCTCATTATCCTGAGCGACGGTGCTTTCCCGCTTTCGGGGTGAGCGCTTCGCGGCTAATGTCGGTCGAAATTCGCGAGGGAGAATGACATGGCCAATAAATCAGAGCGTCTCAATGCGCCGGTTTCGACCAAGGAGCTCGAGCGTCGCTGGACGGCCGTGCGCGAGGCGATGGAGGCTCACCGCATCGATGTTCTGGTCATGCAGAACAACAACGACTTCATGGGCGGCTACGTCAAATACTTCACCGATCTGCCGGCGACCAACGGCTACGCGCTGTCGGTGGTGTTTCCGCGCGACGAAGGCATGACCGTGATCGGGCAGGGGCCCTTCGGCGGAGACCGGATCCTGCCGCCCGAGGGCGACGGCGTGCGCCGCGGCGTGAAGCGCATGATGACCTCGCCGAGCTATGCCTCGGCGCCGTTTACGAAGGACGTCGATGCCGCGCTCGCCGAAAAGGCGCTGGAGGCTTATTCGGGCGCGACCATCGGTCTGGTCGGCACGGCCTGCATGCCGGCCTCCTTCGCCGATTATCTGCGGCGCGGCAAGCTCTCCAATGCGAAGTTCGTCGAGGTGTCGGATCTCGTCGACGAGATCAAATCGGTGAAGAGCGCCGAGGAGATCGAGATGATGCGCCGCACCGCGGCGATGCAGGACGCGTGCATGGAGGCGGCTTTCGCCGCGATGAAGCCGGGCATGAAGGATATCGAGGTCGCCGCCGTCGCCGAGCATGCCGGCCATGGTTACGGCAGCGAGCAGGGCCTCTTCATGTGCGCCTCGGGCCCGGTCGGCACGGCGCCGCTGCAGGCCAATCGCCATCTTCAGAATCGCACGATCCGTGCTGGCGACCAGCTGAGTCTCTTGGTCGAGAGCAACGGGGCCGGCGGCTATTATACCGAGCTCGGCCGCACCGCCGTTCTCGGCAAGGCCTCGCCGGAGATGAACGACGAATTCGCTTTCGTGCTCGAGGCGCGCAATTTCACGTTGAAGCTCCTGAAGCCCGACGCCGCGTGCAAGGACATCTGGGACGCCTATAACCAGTTCATGCGCGAGCATAAGCGCCCGGAGGAAAAGCGCCTGTACTGCCACGGCCAGGGCTACGACATGGTCGAGCGGCCGCTGGTCCGGTTCGACGAGCCCATGAGGCTGAAAGCCAACATGGTCTTCGCCTGCCATCCGACCTATGCCTTGGCGGGCTCGTTCAACTGGGCTTGCGACGATTATCTTCTCACCGATTCCGGTGTCGAGCGACTGCACAAATTTCCCGAAAAGATCACCGAGCTGGGTTGACCCGCGCGACCACGCGGCGGTTTGGGGCGCTTTGCAGAGGGGCGTATGGCGAGGTTGCGCGCGACAGGGCGGGTCTAGTGTGGCAACCTTGGCGCGCTTGGTTCCGGCGGGCGCGCGTCTCGGGCGGTGCCGAGCCATGGATGCGGGTGATGGGTAGCCGCGACGCGGTTTGGCGACCCACAATAAAAAAGGGAGCATTGGCGTGACGAGCTATCGATTATTGACTTATCAACTGTCCGATGGGCCGCGTGCGGGCATGGTGGTCGAAGATGTCGTCTATGATCTTGCGACGCTGACCGCGCGGCCGGCCTACGCGACGGTTCGCGGCGTCCTCGACGATTGGGCGAATGCGCAGAGCTTGCTCGGGCAGGCGGCAGCTTCTGCCTCCGGCAAGTTCGGCAAGGCGATCCGGGACGTGAAGCTGCTCACGCCCATCCTCTATCCGCCGACGATCTATTGCGCCGGTGCCAATTACACCGACCATGTCGCTAACATGGCGCGCATCCAGAACATCCCGATGGAGCCCGATCCGCACGAGCTCGGGCTCCATCCGTGGCATTTCATCAAGGTTTCGCGCTGCGCGGTCGCAACCGGCGACACGGTCGAACTCACATCGGAGAAGCTCGATTGGGAAGCCGAGCTCGGCCTTGTCATCGGCACGAAGGCGAAGAACGTGCCGTTGGAGCACGCGCTCGATTACGTCGCCTTCTATACGATCGGCAATGACCTGTCGGCGCGTGATCTGACGGCGCGGCCGCATATCGCGTTCCAGTCGCCGTTCAAATATGACTGGATCGGACAGAAGAATTTCGACGGCGCCTGCCCGATCGGGCCGTGGCTCGTGCCGGCGGCGGAGATCGGCGATCCGCAATCGCTTGCGATCAAGCTATGGGTCAACGGCGTCATCAAGCAGGATTCGAACACGAGCCGCATGATCTTTACCGCGGCCGAGCAGATCGCGCATCTCTCGACGCGCATCACGCTCTATCCGGGCGATGTCATCCTGACGGGCACGCCCTCGGGCGTCGGCGCCGAGCGTGGCGAGTTCTTGAAGCGCGGCGATGAGATGAAGATCACGATCGAGAAGATCGGCGATCTCGCGACCAAGATCGTCTGAGGCAACGCGAGAAGAGCGGCGCGTTCGGCGCCGCTCTTCGCCGTTGGTCAGTCCTTCTGCCCGAGGCGCGGCAGCCAGACCGAGATCACCGCCGGCCGGCCATTGCGGATTTCCTTCAAGCCCCGCTTCAGCGCCGGCGCGACCTCGGCCGGGTCGCGCACATTCTCGCCATAGGCGCCGGCGGCCTCGGCCTCTTTGGCGAAATCGATCGGCGGATCGAAATAACCGCCCGGGAAGCCCGCCTTTTGCGCATAGGAATCGGGGAACTTGCCGGAGACGGCGAGGGTGCCCGTGGTGTAGCTGCGATTCTGGTAGATCACCACCATGAAAGGCGCCTTGTGGTGGAGACCGGCCCACAGCGCCGG
The DNA here is from genome assembly GCA_963729935.1 of uncultured Alphaproteobacteria bacterium. Taxonomy (GTDB): domain Bacteria; phylum Pseudomonadota; class Alphaproteobacteria; order ATCC43930; family CGMCC-115725; genus CAIKMD01. The sequence continues at coordinate 93,977 of CAVSPW010000012.1, read as the reverse complement.
CGCCGGCGTGCTGAACATATAAAAGCCGTCGCCGCAGACGGCGATCACGTCGCGATCGGGCGCGGCAAGCTTCGCGCCCAGCGCCGCGCCCGGCGACCAGCCGCCGCTGCTGCCCGGCTGGCTGAACAACGAGCCCGGTCGCGAATTGCGCAGGTATTGCGACAGGCGATTGCCGCCCAGGGTTTCTTCGAACAGGATGCAATTGTCGTCGCAGAGCTGGCCGATCTGATAGCTGAGCCAAAGCGGATCGATCGGGCTCTTGGTCGCGCGCTGCAACGCGTCCTGCTCGGTTTTTTGCCAAGCCGTGCGCGAGGCCGCCCCCAGGCGCTCGGCGCGCTCGGCCGCGCGCCGCTTGCCCGATTCGTCGAGACGGCCGCGAATTTCCGCTGTCAGCGCGCGCATCGTCAGCAACGGATCGGCCGTCAGGCGCAAATTCGCGGTGAACTCATAGGTCGGGATACGCTCGCGAATGGCGTCGACGCTCACCGCCGCGACATAGGCGTTGCCGCTCGGATCGTTGCCGCCCGGTAACCATGGCACGTCGGCGTCGAAGACGAGCACCGCATCGGCCTCGCGCAAATTCACTTCGCGCTGGAATAGCGGATGGGTCTTGGGGAACGAGAGATAGCCCCCATGCATGCCGGTCGTGACGGCGCAGCCCAAGAGCTCGGCCAGCTCGACGAGCGCCGGCACGGTCGCGGGATTGCGGCCCGAGCAATGCGCGATGATCACGGGATTGCGCGCCGCCGCGAATTTTTCGGCGATCTCGCGCACGCCATCCGGATCGGGTGCGGGCGCGCGCGCAATGCCGAGCTGGCTGACGGTCGGATAGCGCGTGCCGTTCATCGGCAGCAGCGAGACCTCTTGCGGGAAACTGAGATAGACCGGACCGCAAGGCTCGGTGCACGCGACCTGGATGGCGCGGCTGACGATGAGGCCGGGGTTGTCCTGATATTCGAGCCGGTGGTCCCACTTCGTATATTGGCGGACGATGCCGTTCTGGTCGAAATTCTGCTGGTTCCACAAATGGGCCGCATCGCGCGCGCCGCGCATCGAGCCGGGATAGGCGGTGGGCGGGGCGCCGGCGGTGATGATCACAGGCAGGCCGGAACGCCACGCCGTGTGGACGGCGCCGCCGTAATGCTGCGTGCCGACATCGACATGCACTGCCGTCGCTGCGGGACGGCCGCTGACGGCGGCAAAACCCAGGGCGGCGTTGAGGCTGACATGCTCATGAGGCACGGTGATGAGCCGCAGGGTTTTCTTGCCCTGAGCCTGCGCCTTGGAGACCGCCTCTTGGTAAAACCCGATTTCGCCACCCGAAGTGAAGAACAAGTGATCGACGCCACCCTCGGCCATGGCGCCGACGACGGCATCGCCGACATCGGCCGCCGGCTGTTCAACCCATTGAATAGGCTTATCGTTCGACATCGGATTCTCCCCAGGATCGGTCATGTCACCGTGGCGCGGAGAGTGCGGTAAAGCCCGGCTTTATGCAAGCCCGGCCGCGTTTCCGCCGCGCCCTTTGCTCTCGGGCGGGTGCATCGCTTGCTATGGCGCTCTCGGCTCGGGCCGTGTGATTGAACCGCATGCGGAATTCCGTTAGCGTGCCGCCAAACGTAATTCGCTGCGCAGGCGGAAGAACGGTTGCGCTCGAAGGCTCGCAAGGGGTGGAAGCGCGATGAAAGGGGCACGGGTTGGGCGGCGGCCAGAGCATGACGCCGTCGGAATGATCGCCTCATCGGCCGCTACCGCCCAGCTTCATTGCGAGGCTCCCAAAAATCATCGCGACCGCCGCGCCGCGGACCACGCGCTTCAGATCAGATGAAATTCGAGAATACACGGCGTTTCGCGATCGCGTTCCGCGAAAGAAAGATCAGCAACAAAGGGGGAATAGTTATGTCGGTACGCATGCCGCGCCTCATCAAGACCATGGTTGGTATCGCGATCGCGGCCCTTGCGCCGCTGGTCGCCGCGCCGCCGGCCCGCGCGGCCGCGGAGCACACCTCGCTCGCGGTTCCGGCCTATGTCGTGCTGTTTCTCGCCGAATATGTCGCCGAAGATCAGCATTTCTACGACCAGCAGGATCTCGACGTGAAGGTGCAATTCATCGCCGGCGTCGGTGCGATGAACGCGGTCATCGCCGGCTCGACGGATTTTTCGATGTCCTCGGGCGGCTCGCTCACGCGCGCGGCGGCGCACGGCCAGACCTTGCTCGCGATCGCCAATATGGGCGATCAGAACGGGCAGTATATCGTCCTGCGCAAGGATCTGGCCGACGCGGCGCATTTCGATCCGAGCGCGCCGCTGGCCGAGCGCGCAAAGATCCTGAAGGGCAAGACGATCGGCATCGACGGGATCCAATCCGTGGTGCATTCGATCGTGCGCGTCGTCGCGAGGGCGGGCGGGATCGATCCCGAATCCGTCACGGTATCGCCGATGCAGCCCGCGGATACGCTGTCCGCTTTCGCCCGGCATGCGATCGACGGCTTTGCCGGCGGCCCGCCCTGGCCGCAGCAAGTCGTGACCGACGGCACCGCCGTCATCGTCTCGGATGGCGCGAAAGGCGAGCCCAAGGAATTCAGTCCGATCGGCTCGGTCATGCTCGTAACGCGTCCGCAATTCTGCGTGGATCATCGCTCGATCTGCCTCAAGATGGGTCATGGGATGAAGCTGGCCGCCGATTTCATCCATGATCACCCGAAGGAATCGCTCGCGATCCTGAAGAAGCGCTACGAGAAGGTCGATGACGCGGTGCTGCAGGCATCCTACGAGGCGGTGCGCCAGATGACGCCGCAGCCGCCGGTGCCGGACGCGGCGGAACTGGCGAATGCCGAGAGCATGAATATCGCCGCCGGTTTCCAGAAGCCGGAAGAGAGGCTGAAATCCTATGCGCCGCTGTTCTCGACCGAGTTCGCGCACTGAGGGGGGCGTTTCTTCGCGAGCGCGGCCGTCCCGCGTCGATGCGGGGCGGCCGGCGCATCGATCCGGCCGCAGGCGCTCTTCCCCCTGAGGGCGTTTCACCGCCGAGGCTCCGAGACGAGGGCGAGACGATGGCGCGGGTGATGATGCCATGCCTCTATCGAGTGCTCACGGCGGCAACGCTCGGGCTTTGCGTGCTGGGCTTGGCGGCGGCCGGGCCCGCGAAGGCCGCGGTCGAAAAAGCCGTCATTGCCTTGCCGGCGCCGGTCGTCCTCTTCCTCTCGGTCTATGTGGCGGAGGATTATTTTTGGCCGAAGGCGGGGCTCGACGTAAAGGTGATCTACATTCCGGGCGTCGGCTCGATGAACGCGGTCATCGCCGGCTCCGCGGAGTTCTCGCTCTCCTCGGGCGGCTCGCTCACGCGCGCTGCGGCGCATGGGCAAAGGCTCTTGGCGATTGCCAACCGCAACAACCGGTCCGGCCAGTTCATCGCGATCCGCAAGGACATCGCCGAAGCGCGCCATTTCGACCCGAAAGCGTCCTTCGCGGTTCGCGTGCGCAGCCTGAAGGGTCTGACCATCGCGACCGGGGGACTTGGCTCGGTGGCGGATGCCGTCATCCGCATCGCGCTCAAATCCGCTGGCCTCGATTCCGAAAAGGACGCGCTCATCGCGCCGATGGCGCCGCCCGATATTCTGGCGGCGTTCGCGCGCAAGGCGATCGACGGGTTCTCGCTGGGCCCGCCCTTCGCGCAACAGGTCGAGCATGACGGAACCGGAATCATCGTCCTCAATGGCGTCGAGGGCGATCCGCCCGGCTTCGAGCCAATGGCATCCGCATTGCTGGTGACGCGGCCGCAAATCTGCACGGAACGGCGTGCGCTGTGCGAGAAGATGGGGCATTCCATCTTGGAGGCGACGAAATTCGTTCATGCGCACCCGCAGGAGGCGATCGCGTCCTTGAAGAAGCGCTTCGCGAAGCTCGACGACGCGGTCGTGGCGGCATCCTCAGCCGCCGTGATCAAAATGACGGGCGTTCCGCCGGCCATCACCGATGAAGGGATGGCCAATGGCGACCGGATGAATAGCGAGGCCGGCTTCCTGAAGGCGGAGGACCGGATTCATTCCTATGAAGGGCTTTACACCGATGACTATCTCCGCTGAGGCGCGCTCAGCCGTTTTGATTCTGCTCATGGCCGCGCTAGCGCTCGGCCTTTCCCCTGCGCCGGCAAAGGCCCAGCTCGAGCGCACCACGGTCGCCATCCCGGCTGTCTCTTTCGCCTTTGCCGGCGATTACATTGCCGAGGACGCCCGGCTCTATGAGCAGAGCGGCCTCGATGTCAAAGTCCAGTTCCTCGCGGGCAATGCGGGCTTCAACGCGCTGATCTCGGGCGCGGTCGATTTCTCATTTTCTTCCGGAACCAATCTCGACCGCGCGGCCGCGAAGGGCCAGAAAATGCTGGCGATCGCCAATATGAACAATCTTCCGACCTGGAGCGTGGTTCTGCGCAAGGCGCTGGTCGAAGCCGCTCAGTTCGATCCGAAGGCGCCGCTCGCGCAACGCGCGAAGCTCCTCAAGGGCCGCACCATGGTGATCGACGGCATCAATTCGGCGGCGCATTCCTATCTGCGCGTGATCGCCGAGGCGGGCGGGGTCAATCCGGATTCGATCACCGTTTCGGCCTTGCAGCCGCAGGAGATGCTCGCGGCCTTCGCGCGCCACCAGATCGACGGGATCGCCCTGGGGCCGCCCTGGCCGCAGACCCTGGTGCATGACGGCACCGGCGTCGTGATCGCGAGCGGCATCGACGGCGATCCGAAATGGCTCTCGCCGATCGGCTCGAGCACGGTGATCACCCGACCCGATTTCTGCGTCCAGCACCGCTCGATCTGCGTCAAGATGGGCCACGCCTTGGTCGCCGCCAGCAAATATATCCACGAGCACCCACAGGAATCGCTGACGATCCTCGAAAAGCGCTTCCCGAAAACGGACAAGGCGGTGGTGGCGTCTTCCTTCGCGGTGATGCGCCAGGCGATGCCGCTGGTGCCTCTGGTCGAGGCGAAGGCGCTCTCCAATGCCGATCGAATCAATGTCGAGGCCGGCTTCATCAAACGCGAAGATCAGCTCAAGACCTATGACGATCTGTTCGCCAACGAATTCATCCGCTGACGCGGCGTCGAAGAGGGAGGAAGCGATGAGGGGACACGGGTTGCGGCGGATCGCCGGGTTCGGCGTGGGCGCCATTGCGTTGGCGCTTGCCTGCGGAGCGGCTGTCCCCGCGCGGGCGGCGGAAGAGCATGTGTTGATGACGCTGCCCGCCGATGTCATGCAATTTCTCGGCATCTACGCGGCGCAGGATCTCGGCTTCTGGAAGCGCGAAGGTCTCGAGGTCAAAACCGTGTTCATCGCCGGCGTCGGCTCCTTCAATGCGGTGGTGTCGGGCGCCGCCGATTTCTCGGTCTCGTCCGGCGCGGCCTTGACCCGTGCCGCCGCGCATGGTCAGCGCATGGTGGCGATCGCCAATATGATCGACAAGCCGGTCTGGGGCGTCGTGGTCAGGAAGGAGATCGCGGATGCCGCGTATTTCGATCTCAAGGCACCCTTGGCCGAGCGCGCGCGGATGCTCGCGGGCAAGAAGATGGGCATCGATGCCGTCAACTCGGTCGTCCATGCCTATCTGCGCGTCATCGAGAAGGCCGGCGGCATCGACGTCGATAACGCCGTGTTCGCGCCGATGCAGCCGCCCGACGCGCTGGCCTCCTTCGCACGCGGCGCGATCGACGGCTTCGTGGCCGGGCCGCCCTGGCCGCAACGCGTGGTCCAGAACGGAACCGGCGTCGTCATCGCGAGCCCGACCACGAACGACCCGGATTGGATCGTTCCCAACGGCTCGGGCGTCGTCGTGACGCGCCCGCAATATTGCGCCGAGCACCGCTCGATCTGCGTCAAGATGGGGCGCGGGCTCCTGGCGGGAGCGAAGCTCATCCACGACGATCCCGCCGAGGCGATTGCGCTGATGCAGCACCACTTCAACAAGATCGATCCCGCGGTCGTCGATCGGTCCTTCAAAGTCGTGCGGCTTGGGACGCCCGTGCCGCCCAGAATGTCCGAGGCCGTCCTGCGCAATTCCGAGCAACTCAACATTGCGTCCGGCCTGATGTCGGCCTCCGATCGGCTCAAATCCTATGACGGGCTTTACACCGATGAATATGTGCGCTGAACGCCTAGGAGAGAACGAAGCGATGATCAAAACAACGCGCCGGGTCGGTCTGACGTTCGCCGCTGCGGGCTTTTTGGGCGTCGTGATGTCATGCCTTTCGAGCGGCGAGGCGCGCGCCGAGATGGAACATACGGTGGCATCTCTGCCGGCGGAAAATTTCGGCTTTCTTCCCTTTTACGTCGCGCAGGACGCTCATCTCTTCGAGCAGCAGGAGCTGCAGGTGACGAAAGTCGTCTTGCCGGGCGTGGGCACAACCAACGGGGTGATCTCGGGCAGCGTCAATTTCGGTTTCTCGAACGGCGCTTCGCTTACCCGCGCCGCGGCGCGCGGGCAGAAGCTGCTGGCGATCGCGCTGACGAGCGACAAGCCTGCTTGGCAGATCGTGATGCGCAAAGCCCTCGCCGAAGAGGCGCATTTCGATCCCAAGGCGTCGCTCGCCGAGCGTGCCAAGGCGATGGCCAAGGCACACGCCTTCGCGATCGACACGGTCAATTCCGTCGGCCACGCCCTGGTGCGCGTCGTCGCGAAGATCGGCGGCCTCGATCCCGACAAGATGCCGGTGACGCCGATGCTGTCCTCGGAAGCGATCCAGGCTTATTCGCGCCATGCGATCGACGGCTTCGTCTCGAACGCGCCCTGGACGCAACAGATTCTGGCCGGCGGCACCGCGGTGGTGATCGCCGACGGGCTCGCCGGCGATCCGCCCTGGCTCACGCCCTTCGCGCTTGGCCTCGTCATCACGCGGCCCGAATTCTGCCTCGAGCATCGCTCCATCTGCATGAAGATGGGTCATTCGCTCGCTGCCGCGGTCACATTCATCCACGAGCACAAGGCCGAATCGATCGCAATCCTGGAAAAGAGATTTCCCCAGATCGATCGCGCGGTGATGGAGCCGTCTTTCGACGTCGTCGAAAAAGCGATGCCGCCGGTGCCGGCCGTCACCGAGGCGGCGATCTCCAATGCCGATCGTCTCAATATCGAGGCCGGGTTCATGAAGCCGCAGGAGAAGCTCGGCTCCTACAAGGATCTCTACACCAACGATTTCGTCCGTTGAGGCGGGCTTGCGCCGGGGTGGCGGCATCCGGGATGATTTCGCGCCGGCCGCGTGTTAGTCTCGACCACGGCCAAGAAGCGAAGCGGAGGAAGGGTTAGCGCATGCTGCGCGAGGAGACGGAGCCGCAATCGAAGTTCCGCGCGGAAGTCAGAACCTGGCTCGAGGCCAATCTTCCCGCCGAACTGCGTCATGCCGCGGGTCGCCTGACGCCGCCCGAGCTGCGCGGCTGGTTCAGGAAGATGGCGGATCGCGGCCTGGCCGCGCCGCACTGGCCGCGCGAATGGGGCGGCATCGAGGCGACGCCGGTCGAGCAGATCATTCTGATCGAGGAATTAGCGCGGCTGGGCGCGCCCGATCTGCCGGCGCAGGGCTTGACCCATATCAGCCCCATTCTGATCAAATACGGCACCGAAGAGCAAAAACGGGAACATCTGCCCAAGGCACGCACCGGCGAGGTGATCTGGGCGCAGGGTTATTCCGAGCCCGGCTCGGGATCGGATCTGCGCAGCCTGTCCACCAAGGCCCTGGTCGATGGCGACAGGCTGGTGATCAAGGGCCACAAGATCTGGAACACCGGCGCGCATTACGCCGACTGGCTCTATTTGCTGGTGCGCACCGGCGAAGATCGCCGGGCGCGCGATGCGATCACCTTGGTTCTGGTCGATGCGAAGACGCCGGGCGTCACCGCGCGCGGCATCCGCACCTTGGCCGGCGATGACGAGCTGTGCGAGATCTTCCTCGACGACGTCGTGGTCCCGCTCAAGAACGTGGTCGGAAAGATCGGCGAAGGCTGGACCGTCGGCACCGCGTTGCTCGCCGAAGAGCGCATCCGCTCCGGCACGCCCATCCACGCGTTGCGCGCGCTGTCGAGGCTCAAGCTTGCCGCGCAAGCGACCGGCGCCGATCGCGATCCCTGGATGCTCGACCGCATCGCGCGCGCCGAGATCGAGGTGATGGCGCTCGAAGCCTCCTATCTCGACGCGCTCGAGCTGCAACAGGCCGGCGAGGCCGACGCGGAGGATTTATCGCGGCTGAAGCTCTTCGGCGCCGAAGTGACGCAATTCGTGCTCGAGGCCTTGCAGGACGTGACCGGCGCCCATGCGGCCGTGCGCGCGCCGCGGGAGAGCAACGAAGAGACGCCCGATTTCACTCAGTCGTTTCTCCAATCGCGCCGCCTCTCTATTCGCGGCGGCACCAACGAGATCCAGCGCGGCATCATCGCGATGCGCGCGCTCGGCCTGCCGAGACCGGGCGGCCATGCATAGCCTCAAGGATTCGGACAGGCACATCGTCGACAGCATCGGCGGGTTGCTCGATGATTCGGGCGGTCTCACGCGCGTGCGCCGGCTGCAATCGACCCCGATGAGCCTCGATCGCGCGCTCTGGGCGCGGCTGGCCTCGCTCGGCTGGCTCGGGGCCGCCGTGCCCGAGGCCCAGGGCGGGGTCGGGCTCGCGCTCACCGAGATCGCGCTTCTCCTTGAACATGCCGGAAAGCGGCTGATGCCGGAGCCGCTCGTTTCGGCGCTGGGCAGTTCGCGTTTGCTGGCGCGCTGCGGCGCTCCATCGGCCGCCGCGCTGCTTGCTTCGGTCATCGCCGGCAAAACGCTGTGCGTGCCCGTCGAAGGCAGGGTCGCGGGCGAGGGGAGGACCGCGCTCGTTGCCGATGGCGCGCAGCGCGTCAGCGGCCGGACCGGCTATGTGTCGGACGGCCATGTCGGCGATGTGTTCCTGCTCGTGCTCGAGGTGAACGGAACGGCGCAGCTCTGCGCCTTGGCGCGCGATGCCGCGGGCCTGGCGCTCGAAAGCGAGGAGACCGTCGATGGCGGCTCGATCACGCGGCTGCGTCTCGACGGCGTCAAGCTTGCGGATATGGAGGTCCTGCAGGAAGGCACCGGCGCGCTGGTCGCTTTCGCCGAGGCCGAGGATCTCATGCGCATCGGCTACAGCGCGCTCCTCACCGGTCTCATGGACGAGGCGTTCCAGATGACCGTCGCCTATCTCAAGGATCGGCGGCAATTCGGCGTGCCGATCGGCAGTTTCCAGGCGCTGCAGCATCGCGCCGCGTCGCTCTACGTCGTCATCAAGGCGACGCGCGCTCTGCTCTACGAGGCCTGCAAGGCCGGGCCCGAGCGCCGCGGCGTCGCCGCGCTGGGCGTCAAGGCCTATGCCGCGCAATCCGCGATGCAGACCGTGAAGGAATGCGTTCAGCTGCACGGCGCGATGGGCTATACCGAAGAGCATAATATGAGCTTGTTCTTCCGCCGCGCCATGTCGCTGGCCGTCGCCGGCGGGGACGCGGCCTCTTGCCGCAAGCTGCTCTATGACGAGCGGCAAAACATACGCGCCATCTGATACGTAATTTCGCCAACATTACAGCGAGGAGTGCCATGCCGGAGCCATGGGGCAAGAATGTGCTGGTCGAGTTCGAGGACGGGATCGCCTGGGTCTCGCTCAATCGGCCGGAAAAGCGCAACGCGATGAGCCCGGCGCTCAACGCCGAGATGCTCGAGACCATCGACGCGATGGAGGCGGATGAACGCTGCGGCGTGCTCGTGCTGACCGGGGCGGGCGACGCGTTTTCGGCGGGGATGGATCTGAAGGAATATTTCCGCGCGACCGACGACGCGCCGCAGGTCGAGCGCCTGCGGATCTATCGCACGGCCGCGACCTGGCACTGGCGCCGGCTCTTGACCTATTTCAAGCCGACCATCGCCATGGTCAATGGCTGGTGCTTCGGCGGGGCGTTTACGCCGATGATCGCCTGCGACATGGCGATCGCCGCCGAGGAGGCGGTCTTCGGCATCTCCGAGGTCAATTGGGGCATCATCCCCGGCGGCAATGTGTCGAAAGTCTTGTCGGTCGTGATGAACTACCGCAAGGCGCTCTATTACATCATGAGCGGCGAGACTTTCGACGGCAAACGCGCCGAGCAATTGGGCGTCGTCACCGAGGCGGTGCCGAAGGCGCAGCTCCGCGAGCGCACCCGCGCAGTGGCGCAGACCTTGCTCAAGAAGAATCCGACGGCGCTACGCCAGGCCAAGGTCGCGTTCAAATATGTCGACGAGATGAGCTGGGACGAATTGGCCGAATATCTCATGGCGAAGAACGATCAGCTCTTGATCGTCGATCCTGAAAAGGGCCGGTCCAAGGGCATGAACCAGTTCCTCGACCAGAAGACCTATCGTCCCGGCCTCGGCGAATACAAGCGCGACAAATAGAGGGCGGCGCCGCTTCTACGAAATCACCGGCAGCAGCAGATAGGATGGCTGCTGACCCCCGGTGTGGAGCGTGTTGGTGCTGTCGAAGATTTCGGGCGGGCGGTCGCGCGGATCGTTGTGCGTGAACCAGGCGACGCCCTGGAAGGGCGGCTTCGAGCCCGGGCGCTCGAAATCCGTTCCCGCGACGATGAGCTTCAAGGTCGAGCCCTTGGGCAGATAAAGCCCCATCGGCCAGATTTCGACCTCGACCTCGTAGATCTCGCCCGGCTTCAAGGGCTGCTTCTCGTCATGCGGATGGAACGGGAAATAGTCGGTCGAGCGCTTGGGGTCGCGCTTCCTCTGCGAGACGCGCAGCCAGCCTTGCGTCACCGGGCAGGCGGGCTCGGGGGCGCCGATGAAGGTCATCTCCTTGCCGTCCGGATCGAAGGCGCACAAGGTCGCGAAAATGTCCATGTCCGCGGTGCTCGATGAGACGAAGAGCTTCAGCATCACCGGCCCGGCGATTTCGGTGTCCTTGGCGAAGGGCGCCGTGGTGAAGCTGAGGCCCTGGGTCAGCGCGAGGTAGCTCGCCTTCGTGGCGGAGGCGGGGGCCGTCGTGTCGAGCTTCTTTCCGCCCGTGTCGAGATAGAACTTGGTCCATTTCGTTTCGGGCAGCGGCCATGACATGCTTTGGTGCAGCCGCTTGATCGTGTCGCCGGGCGCGCGGATCTGCACCTCGATTTTCGGCTCCTTCTCCCAGCCATTGTCGGTGCCCTTCAGATATTTGTCGAAGAAGCGCTTCTGCAGGGCGACGTTCTGCGGCTGGAGGAAGGTGTGAAAATACGAGCCGCCCTGGACTTTGAGCCATTTTTCCTTGGACGCGATGCCGACGAAGCCCCCGATCGTGCCGCGCAGATGCAGCCCGAGCCCGCCCCAATTCGCGACGACGAGCGTGGGCAAGTCGATCTGGCTCAAATCGGGCGTGCGCGATTGATACCACGCGTCGTTGAGCGGATGCGCCAGCAGATCGTTCAGATAGTCCGCGCGATTGGCGGCGAGCTCTTCCGGGCTGAAACTCGCCGGCCCCGTCGTGCGCGCGCCGGTATAGAGGTCGTGATAAGGGCATTCGGGATTGCCGTGTTGGTTGCGCAGCACCGAGTTGCGCCACCAGCGTCCGAGGAATCCGCCGGCATAGATGCCGTCCGCGCGGGTACGGTCGCGGTAGAAATCGTAGGTTCCCTGCCAGGGGAGGAGAGCCGCGAGATGCGGCGGCTTCAGCGCGGCGACGCTCCACTGTCCGGCCGCATAATAGGAAATGCCCAGGAGCCCGACCTTGCCGCTGCTCCAGGATTGCGTGCCTGCCCATTCGATCGCATCGTAGAAGTCGCGGAATTCTTCCGGCGAATTCGGCGAAAGGCGGCCCGCGGATTTGCCGGCGCCGCGTGAATCGACCTTGACCAGAATATAGCCGTCCGGCACGAAACATTCCGGATCGGGCGTCTCGAAGACGAGATGCTGGCACGACGAGGCGGTGAGGATTTCGGGATAGTGCTTCTCGAGCGTGACCCAGGCCTCGCTCATAAATTCCTTCAGTGGCACGTCCTTGCCGTAAGGCCCGAAGGTCATCAGGACCGGAAATTTTCCCTCGGCCTTGGGATGGAAAATATTGGCGCGGAGCAACGCGCCGTCCCGCATCGGAATCGCGACATCGGTCTCGACAGCCATTTCATAGCGAGGGGAATTCATGCGGTGCCTCCCATGTTTGGCGCTGCGTTCCCACAAGCGGGCCGGGCGCCGCCGGCTCTCTTCATGGATCGGCCGCCGCAGCCTCGAACCTCCCGTGAATCCGCGTGACGGCGCGTGATTCTACGATTTTACATTGTGGGCAGATTGCTTGACTGGTCACCCCGGGTCAAGCACTCTGCCGCTGATACGAAGCGCGCGTGATGCTTTTCGGGTGGGGAGGATCGCCAATGGCGCTGCAAATCAGGCGGATCGTTACGGGCCATGACGCCAAGGGCCGATCGATCTTCATCATGGACGGCGATGCGCCCCTTCCGACGGGCCGGACCTCTGCCGGAACCTCCGTCCTCGATCTATGGGTGACCGATGGCGCGCCGGCCGACAACACCGGTAGCGCCGACGCGGCCGACCGTCCTTTCCGCTTGCCGCCGCCATCCCAGGGCAGCGTCTTTCGCGTCGTCGAATATCCGCCCGACAAGGAACGCTTCAGCGCGCTGAAAGCGCAACAATGGTCGGCGGACGCCAAGAATCAGGGCTATATGCGCGACGCCGCCAACACGCGCCATGCCGGATTTCATAAGACCAACACGATCGACTATGCCATCGTGCTCGACGGCGAGATCTACGCGCTGATGGACGAAGGCGAAAAGCTGATGAAGGCGGGCGACGTGCTCGTTCAGCGCGGCACGAGCCACGCCTGGAGCAACCGCTCGGACAAGCCGGCGCGGGTCGCCTTCGTGCTGATCGACGCGAAGCCAATCTAGTCGGCTGCGCCGCGGCTGAAGAAAAGAATCGAACCAGCGGCGCCGGCCGTGCGGCGCCAGGAGGCGAAGGGATCGTGAGCTTTCTCTTGAGTTACCCGCGCGTGCATCTCGATTTCGGCGCGGTCAAGGCTTTGCCGGAAGAACTCGCGGCGTTGGGCATCACGCGGCCCCTGCTGCTTACCGATCAAGGCCTCGTCGCCTGCGGCGTGCTCGAGCGCGTGCGCGACACGGTGCCGGGCCGGAATGACATCATCGTCTTCGACGACGTACCTGAAAACCCCACAGTCGAGGGCGTCAACCGCGCAATGGACGTTTACCGCCGCGAGCACTGCGACGGCGTGGTCGCGCTGGGAGGCGGCTCGGTGATCGACACGGCGAAGGCGGTGGCCGTGCTCGCCGGGCATCCCGGCCCGATCACCGATTACATGGGCAAGCCCGACAGCATCACGCACAGGGTCGCGCCGCTCATCGCGATTCCGACCACGGCGGGAACGGGCAGCGAGGCCTCGCGCGGTGCCGGCATCCACCCCGATTCGAAGAGCCGCTCGAACGGGCTCAACAGCCACTACATCGTGCCGCGCGCGGCGATCTGCGATCCCGATCTCACCGCGAGCTTGCCGCCGCATCTGACCGCCGGAACCGGGATGGACGCGCTCACCCATTGCATCGAGGGTTTCGTCACCACCACCGACAATCCGCCGGGCAAGGCGCTGGCGCTCGACGGGATGCGCCATGTCGTCGCCTTCATCGAGCGCGCGGTTAGGGACGGCGGCGACCGCGAGGCGCGCAAGGGGATGATGATGGCCGCGCTCGAAGGCGGCATGGCGATCCAGATGGGGCTCGGGCCCGGTCATGCGATCGCCGGCGCAACCGGCGATCAGGGGCTTCATCACGGCATGCTGGTGACGATCGCGATGCCGTCCGTGATGCGCCTTCTGGCCCCTTACTCTGCCGACAAGATGGAGGTGATCGCGCGCGCGCTCGACGCGAAACCGGGCCAGAGTGCGGCCGATGTGGTCGAAGAGCTCAACGCGCGCGTCGGGATTCCGCCGAGCTTGCGCGCGCTCGGCTATGAGGGCGGCGATCTCGACGACATAGCGGCGGATTGCGCCAAGAGCCATTTCCTGGGCCGCAGCCCTTACCGGCCGACCCAGGCCGAGTTCAAGGCGCTGCTGCGGACCGTGATGGGATGACGAATGTCCTCGTCTATCTGCCGATGCTGCCGGAAGGCGACCGCAAGCGGTGCGGCGACTTCATCCGCAAGGAATTTCCCGCGCTCGAGGTCGATCTCGCCGCGCGCCTCGGCGACATCGCCCCGGCGATTGGCAAGGCGGAGATCCTCGTCACTTTCGGCGCCCATCTCGGTCTCGATGCCGAGAACATCCTGGGCCGCGCGGCCAAGCTCAAATGGGTGATGGCGCTCGGAACCGGGGTCGATCACATCGTCGATGTGCCTTCGCTGCGGGGCGAGGCCATGGTCACCAACATGCACGGCATGCATGGCGTGCCGATGACCGAGGCCGCGATTCTCTCGATGCTCGCTCTCGCGCGGGAGATGCCGCGCATGATGCGCAACCAGGCGTCCCACCGATGGGAGCGCTATGGCTCGCATCTGCTGTCGGGCAAGACCGTCGGGATTTTCGGCATCGGCGCGATCGCCGATGTCTTGGCGCCCTTGTGCAAGGCGCTCGGCATGAGCGTCGTCGGCATCACCTCGGCCAAGCGGCAGGTGTCGGGTTTCGACCGGATCTATGGTCGCGACGAATTGGTGCGGGCCGTCGCCGAGCTTGACCATTTCGTCATTTTGACGCCGCATACGGCCGAGACCGACCGTTGCGTCGATGCCAAGGTGCTTGCCGCGATGAAGCCCAGCGCTTTTCTCATCAATTTGGCGCGAGGCGGCGTCGTCGACGAAGACGCGTTGATCGCGGCGTTGCGCGCCAAATGGATCGCGGGCGCGGCGCTCGATGTTTTCGTCAAGGAGCCGCTGCCGCCGGATCATCCACTATGGGATCTGGACAACGTCATCCTCTCGCCGCATATCGGCGCGTTCAATGCCGACTATATCGGCCAGGTTCTGCCTTTCGTGAAGGAGAATCTCGCGCGCTATCTCGCTGGCGATGTCGATCACATGCTCAACGTGGTGCGCAAAGGAGCCGGACATGGCAACTGAGTCGACGAAGATACATCTCGATCCGCCGTTTCGCGCCGACCATGTCGGCAGCCTGGTGCGGCCGCAAAAGCTGCTCGAGGCGCGCAAGGCAAGGGCCGAGGACAGGCTGCCGCGCGAGGCCCTGCGCGCGATCGAGGACGAGGCGATTCGCGACGCGGTCGCGCTCCAGGAGCGCGTCGGGCTGCAATCGATCACCGACGGCGAGTTCCGGCGGCAGAATTGGCGCGACCGCTTCTTCGAGCGCACCGAGGGCTACAGCGAGGACCGGATCCCGAGCTCTTTCACCTTCACCGAATTTTCGGGCGAAGCGCGGCGCGGCGTGCCGGTGCGCTACGCGGTCGGCAAGCTGAAGCGCCGCGATCCGATCACCGCCGATGACTTTGCCGCTCTGCAAAAGCTGACCAAGCGCACGGCCAAGGCGACGATCCCGTCGCCGACGGTCAATCATTTCTTCACCGGCGACAAGGGTCTGGCCAAATCGCCCTATGCCGGCGACCGCGCCGCCTACATGGCGGACATCGCCGCGATCTATCGCCAGGAAGTCGATGCGCTGGCCAAGCTCGGCTGCAAATATCTCCAGGTCGATGAGGTGCCGCTCGCGGTTCTGTGCGATCCCAAGAATCAGGACGTCGTGCGCGCGCGCGGCGAGGACCCGCAAAAGCTCATCGATGATTACATCGATCTGATGAACGCCGCGTTCCGCGGCCGACCCAAGGACATGACCCTTTGCGTCCATCTCTGCCGCGGCAATTCCGGCCACGGCCAGGCAAGCGGCGGCTACGATCCGGTGGCCGAGCGCTTGTTCCAGACGCTCGATTTCGACGGTTTCTTTCTCGAATACGACACCGAGCGCTCGGGCGATTTCCAGCCCTTGCGCTATGTGCCCAAGGATCGGGTCGTCGTGCTCGGGCTCATGAGCACGAAGCAGAAGGCGCTGGAGCCGATGGACGAGCTGAAGCGCCGTGTCGCCGATGCGGCGCGCTTCGTCGACATGGCCCGGCTTTGCCTTAGCCCGCAATGCGGCTTCGCCTCGACCGCCGATGTCGACCGTTTCACGGCGGAGGACGAGGAGCGCAAGCTCGCGCATCTGGTGAGCGCGGCAAGCCAGATCTGGCGCTGACGGCGTCGCGGCTCAGCGGTAGAGCAGATTCGGCAGCCAAAGCGCCAATTGCGGCCAGGCGACGAGGAGCGCCAGCAGGATCATCGGCGCCGCCAGAAACGGGATGATGCCCTGATAGACCCGCAGGATGGGCACATCCGGCACGCGGGCCTGAATGACGAAGATGTTCATCCCGACCGGCGGATGGATGAGGCCGAGCTCCACGACCACGACCAGCATCACGCCGAACCAGATCGGGTCGTAGCCGTTCGCGACGATGAGCGGCAGAAAGATCGGCACCGTGATCAGCACCATGCCGCCGCCATCCATGAAACAGCCCATGATGATGTAGAAAACCATCAGGATCACGATGAGCCAGATCGGGCCCAAATCCCAGGCTTGGATCCAGCCGACCAGAACACCCGGCAGCTGCGTCTGCACCACGAAATAAGAGAAGATGAAGGCGCTCATCACGATCAGGAACAGCATGCAGGTGGTGCGAATCGAATCCGCAAAGCATTGCACCACGCCGTTCCAATCCAGGCCACGTCGTGCGATGCCGAGCACGAGCGCCGAGAAGGCGCCGATGCCGGCCGCCTGGGTCGGGCTGAACCATCCGGCGTAAAGCCCGCCGATGGACAGGCCGAACAAGAGGACGACTTCCCACGCCGATGCGAGATCGTAGAGCCGCCGTTTCCAGGTGCCGGCGGATTCGCTCGGCGCCCAGCCGGGTTTCACCATCAGGACGGCGAGCGCGCAAAGCATGTAGAGCACGGCCAAGACGAGGCCCGGGATCATGCCGGCGGCGAAGAGCTTCGGCACGGATTGCTGCGAAATGATGGCGTAGAGGACGAAGACGATCGAAGGCGGGATGAGAATGCCGAGCGAGCCGCCGGCCGCGACCGATCCGGTGGAAATCCGGTCATCATAGCCGGCGCGGCGCATCTCCGGGATCGCGATGCGCGTCATCGTCGCCGCGGTCGCCAAGGACGAGCCGCAAACCGCGCCGAAGCCGGCACAGGCGCCGATTGTCGCCAGCGCCTGGGCGCCGCGTATGCCGCTGAAGGTTGCTCTCGCGGCGCGATAGAGCATCGCCGAAATGCCGGATTGGGTGGCGACCTCCCCCATGAGCACGAACATCGGCACGACGGAAAGGTCGTAATTCGTCGCGACGTCGAAGGGAACCTCGCCGAAGACGCGGAACGCCTTCGCCCAGCCATCGACCGCGGCGTAACCGCATAACCCGACCAGGCCCATGGCGACGCCGACCGGCACCCGCAGGAATATGAGCGTGATGAGGCAACCCATGCCGATGAGGCCGATGGTCTGAACTGCCATCAGGGTTTTCCGGCCTCGTCCGATCGGCGGAATTGACGCATGAATACCATGAGGGCGGCAAGCGCGGACGCCGCCATCCCGAACAAGACAGGAACCCAGATATAGAAGACCGGAAGCTTCAGATCGGCCGTGATGTCGCCGAAGGTCATGGAATCGATCGCCGGCGCGAACATGTGCCACAAGAGCAGGCCCAGATAGATGAAGGTCAGCAGCCCGCCGCTCGCGCGCAGAAGGGCGACCGCGCGCTTGCCGATGAAATGGTCGATGACGTCGACGGTGATGTTGCCCTCAGCAAAGATGACTTGCGGCAGGCCCAGGAAAACGATCACCGCAAGAAGAGCTTCGACCAGATCGATGGCCCCGATGATGGGCCGGCGCAGCAAATTGGAGCGCAGCACGTCCGCGACGACCAGCAGAACCATCGCCAAGAGCGCGACCGCCGACAGCGCGGTGAGCCAGCGCAGAATCCGCTCGACGAGGTTGAACACGATTATTTGAAGGTCGGCAGGACCGGCGCCGGATCGTGCGCGTGCTTGTCGCGGGCGGCTTTGAGCGCGGCGAGATATTCGCGGCCGGGCAGGCCCTTGGCCTCGAGCGCCGCCGTCGCCTTCGCAGCGATTTTCTCGCCCAACGCGTCGAGCTCTTTCTCGTCGGCCTTGGTCGGCTCGATGAATTTGACGCCGGCATCGCCAGTGACTTTGCGCGAGCCCAAATTGTCGCGATCGAACTCGGCGCCGCCGCGCATCGCGCCGGTCATGCCCGTCGTGTCGTCGATCGTCTTCTTGATGTCCGCGGGCAGCTTGTCGTAGCTCGCCTGATTCATGACCATGGCGAAAGCCACGACACCCGTATTCCATTCCGTCGAATATTGCGCCACCCGGTGCAACTGGAAGGCCGTCACGCCGCTATATCCCATGATGACGCCGTCGATGATGCCCTTGTTGAGCGCATCGGCGACGTCGCCGGGCTGGACGGCGGAGGGCGCGGCGCCCAACGCCTCGATCAGCTGCGCGTGGATCGGGTCGGGCTGGCGAATGCGCAAGCCTTTCGCTTCGGCCAAAGTGTGCACCGGCTTCTTCGTCAGCATCGGCAGCGCGGGGCCGCTGAAGAGATAGAGCATCTTCACATCCGCGAATTCCTTGCGCAGGTATTTTTCGTAGGTTTCTTGCAAGGAAACCGCCGAGGAATAGGCGGAAGGGAAGAGGCCCGGAAGCTGCGACAATTCGGCGAGCGGGAAACGCCCCGGCGTCGAGCCCAGGAGGACGAAGCTAAAATCGGCGACACCCGTTCGCACCAAATCATATTGCCGCGGCACCGGCCCCATCTGGCTCGAGGGGAAGACGTCGATTTTCACGCGCCCGCCCGATTTGTCCTCGATTTCCTTCGACCAGCGGTCGATCTCGCTGGTGATGAAATTGCCGGGCGGGTTGTAATCGCTGTATTTGAACTGGAATTGCTGCGCCTGAGCCGGGTGCGGGCCCGCGCCTGTCGCCGCCAAAGCCAAGGCTGTCGAGGCGACAATCGTCGCGAATCCCCAAAGACGCATCTGTTCCTCCCCGTATCCTTAATCGTCCGGCCCTGGGGCCGCGCGCGGGCGACAGTCTGTTTGAGCGCGCTTGGCCGGTCAAGCCCCGGTTTTCGCCGCTCCATCGTCATCGCGACGCCCCGTCGCCGGAAAGAGCGCAAAGGCGCCGTGCCTTGACGATGTGCGAAGCGGCTTGTTAGAGGTGCGCCGCATGACGAGTCCGTTAAAAGGCGTCCGCGTTCTCGAAGTCGGTCAATTCATCGCCGGTCCCTATGCGGGCATGCAGCTTGCGGATCTCGGCGCCGAGGTGACCAAGATCGAACGTCCGGGCACGGGCGATCCTTTCCGCGTCTTCGGCGCGGGCGGCGGCGCCCAGGGTTACAGCTCCAACTTCACCGCCTTCAACCGCAACAAGCGCAGCATCGCCCTCGATCTCGGCGCGCCGCGCGGCCAGGCGGTTTTCCGGCAATTAGCGGAGCGCGCCGATGTCGTCGTGGAGAATTTCCGCGCCGGGGTCATGCGCCGCCATGGCATCCATCACGAGGCGTTGCGCGCGATCAACCCGCGCCTCGTTTATTGCTCGATCGACGGCTTTTCCGGGAATGGGCCGTTCCGCGATCAGCCGGCCTATGACACGATCGGCCAGGCGCGCTCCGGCATTCTCGGCATGTTCGTCGAGGCCGACGATCCGCGCATGCGCGGCCCGACCATCTCCGACCAGATCACCGGCATGCAGGCCTGCAGCGCGGTCGTTGCGGCGCTGTTCGAGCGCGAGCGCACTGGCAAGGGCGCGCTGGTGGAAATCACCCTGATCGAGGCGAGCATGTATTTCATGCCCGATTCCTTCACCGCCTATACCCAGGGCGGCGTCGTCATGGGGCCGCAGACCCGCGCCGCGATCTCACTGGCGCTCACCTTCGCCTGCGCCGACGGGCTGATCGCGCTCCACCCATCCTCGACCGAGAAATTCTGGCGCGGCTTACTGGCCGCCTTGGAGCGCCCCGATATCGGCGAGGATCCGCGCTTCGTCGACCGGCCGGCGCGCATCAAGAATTTTCAAGCGCTGATCGAGACGTTTCGCCCGGTCTTCGCGTCGCGGACGCGCGCGGCCTGGATGGAGCGGCTCGCCGCGCATGACGTGCCGAGCGCGCCCGTACACTCGATCCCCGAGGCGATGGAAGATCCCGAGGTCAAGCATCTTGGTCTCTTCTACGATTATGAGCATCCGCGCTTCGGGCGATTGACCGGCATGCACCGCTCGACGCGGATCGATGGCGAGCGCGAAGGCGATCCTTTGCCGCCGCCGGCATTGGGGGAGCACACCGATACGGTATTGAGGGAAGCCGGCATCGCGGCAGACGAGATCGCCGATCTGCGCGCGGCGGGGATCATCTGAGCTCGTCTCGGCGGGGACCCGCGGCTGGCGCTGGGCGCGATCTTTCAGGCGACGCGCCGTGCGTGGCCCGGGATCATTACCCCGCCATCGCGCCATAGATCGAGGCGCACGATCTTGCGGCCCCTTTGCGCACGCCGGGCGGCGAGCAGGGCCAGGACATAGCGTCGCCGGCTTTGCAGCCAGCTCAGATCTTCGAGATCGCTCGGATCCGCGACCGGCCCGCGGCGCAGCGCCGCGATGAGATGCTCGATCTCCTTGAGGTCGCGCATCAGCTGCGGCGTGGTGACGACCGCGAGATGGGACGTGGGCTCATGCGAGGTCATTCAGCGCCCCAGGGGCTGCGGGGACTGCAGATCGGCGTCAGGCGCCATCGCGACCACTTGCGGCATGAAGTCTTGCGCGCGGATTGCGCCCACCGTGACGACGAGCACGCCGAGCAGGATGGCGACCGCCGTCAGCCCGTCATTCAGCCTGGCGCAAAACGCATTGATGTCACGGGCAAATTGGACCAGTTCGCGTTTCATAATCGGCCTCGCTTCTTCGATCCGAATGACGGAAAAATAATCCGGCCAGGCCCGCCCGGATTGATTTACGTCAATTCGCCGGGCTGCAACCGGCCTGTCCGTATTACTACGAATAATTTAATTCGGGGTGAATGCCGGCCGGCGCCGCGCAAACCTCGGGCGCTCCGCGCAGGGCTTTGCGCGCGACGCGCCGGAGTGGCGCGCCACCGCTTTCATCCACATAATGATGGCGGTCGCATCAAGGAGCATTCAATGCCGAAAGTACCGCTCGTCCCGCCCTTGCCGCCGCCGATGAGCCATCATCGCTACGAAAGCCAGCTCCTGCGCCTCCAGATCGAGCTCGTGAAGCTGCAGCGGCAGGTCATCGAACGCGGCGAGCGGGTGCTCGTCATCTTCGAAGGTCGCGACGCCGCGGGCAAGGACGGCACGATCAAGCGGATCGTCGAGCATCTGAGCCCCCGCGAGACCCGCGTGGTGGCGCTCGGGCCGCCCAGCGATCGCGATACCCGGTCCTGGTATTTTCAGCGTTACGTGCCGCACCTGCCGGCAGCGGGGGAAATCGTGCTCTTCAATCGCAGCTGGTACAACCGGGCGGGTGTCGAGCGGGTGATGGGATTCTGCACCAAGGCGCAGACCGAAGAGTTCCTCGAAACCGTGCCGAATTTCGAGGCGATGCTGGTGCGGGCCGGGATCACGCTGATCAAATACTATCTCGACATATCGAGGCGCGAACAGAAGCAGCGCCTCGCGGAGCGACGCAAGGACCCGCTCAAGCAATGGAAGCTGAGCCCGATCGACGCCAGGGCGCCCAAACTCTGGAATCCCTACAGCAAGGCCCGCAATACGATGCTCGAGCGCACGCACAGCGTGGCCGCACCCTGGACGATCGCGCGCGCCGACGACAAGGATCACGCGCGGGTGAACGTGATTCGCGATTTGTTGTGGCGGCTGGACTATCCCGGCCGCCACCATCGGCTGCTCCGGCCGAGTCCGGTCATCGTCAGCCCCTACGATCCCGGTTGCCTGGAACGCGGTTTCATCGCCGTTTGATCTAGATCAAAGGCGCGCAAAGGCGGCGAATTTAGCCTTTTCTCCGTCACGGAGAAGGGGACGCAAGAATGACACCGATGGAATCGGCCTATCTCGCTCTGGTGGTTGGTGCTGCCGTCATTTTCATGGTTACGCTGGCGGGGGTTACGTGGTGGACCAATCGACGCTAAACCACGATGCATGGTGGAAAGCGGTCAGCGCGACGTTGTTGAGTTCCTTTCGAGGGCCGCGAGCTATGGTCCTGCGGCCGAGACGCCGGAACGCGTCGATACGCATATCTCGCACGTCTTTCTGGTGGGCGAGCGCGTCTACAAGCTGAAGCGGGCGGTCCGGTTCTCCTTCGTCGATTATACGAGCCTCGCCGCGCGCGAGCGTTGCTGCCGCGCGGAGCTCGCGCTCAATCGCCGCACCGCGCCCGCGCTCTATCGGGCGGTTCGCGCGATCACGCGCCGCGCGGACGGCGCGCTCGAATGGGACGGCGCCGGCCCGGCCGTCGATTTCGTGGTCGAGATGCAGCGCTTCGCGGAACGCGATCTCTTCGACCGGATGGCCCGCGATGGACGCCTCGATGTCGCGTTGATGACGAAGCTCGCCGACGCCGTCGCCGCCTTTCACGCGGAGGCCGAGCCGGCGCCGGGATTCGGCGGCAGTGCTTCCTTGGACGAGGTCATCGCCGACAATCACCATTACCTTCTCACGGGATCGCCGCCGCTCGACCGGAGCGCCGTCGACGCCCTCTTCGCGGCGTCGCGGGCGGCGCTTGGCCGCGTGAGCGGCCTGCTCGATGCGCGCCGTGCCGAGGGCAAGGTGCGGCGCTGCCACGGCGATCTGCATCTGCGCAACATCTGCCTCTTCGCGGGCGAGCCGACGTTGTTCGATTGCATCGAGTTCAGCGACGAGATCGCCTGCATCGACGTGCTCTATGACATCGCGTTCCTGCTGATGGATCTCGAGCATCGCGGGCTGCGCGGCCTCGCCAACGCGGTTTTCAATCGCTACCTGGATCGCGCGCCGGAGCTCGCCGGCCTCGCCGCCTTGCCGCTCATGCTTTCGACGCGGGCCGGGGTCCGATCGAAGGTCGCGGTCGCGGCGCTCGCCATGGGCACCGCCAACGCGGCTTCGGAAGCCGGCGCCTACCTCGCCCTCGCGCGCGATTTGCTGGAACCGGCAATGCCGCGTCTCGTCGCCGTGGGCGGTCTCAGCGGCTCCGGAAAGTCGACCGTCGCCGCCGGGCTCGCGCCCGGCTTCGCACCGGCGCCCGGCGCGCGCGTCATCCGCAGCGACGTGGTGCGCAAGACGCTGATGAAGGTCGCGCCCGAAACGCGCTTGCCGCCCGACGCTTATTCGGCCGAGATGAACGCGCGGGTCTATGCCGAGCTGCGCGCGCAGGCCGTCGCCGCTTTGGCTGCCGGCTATACCGCGCTCGTCGATGCGACCTTCATCGACGCGGGACAACGCGCGGACATCGCCGCCGCGGCACGCGAGGCAGGCACGCCCTTTGCGGGGCTCTGGCTTTCCGCGCCGCCATTCGTCCTCATCCGCCGCGTCGAAGGGCGGGAGGGCGATGCCTCGGACGCGGATCGCGCCGTACTGATGCGGCAATTGGCGGCCGAGACCGGCACGATCTCCTGGCCGCGCGTCGATGCCGCCGGCAGCGGCGCCGAATCGCTTGCGGCGGCGTTGAATGCGCTGAACGGATTCAGGACTTGATCTGGATGCCGGCGCTGAGCGCCATGCGCACGAGGTCGGAGAGGCTGCGCGCTTGCATCTTCTCGATGACCCGGGCGCGATGGACCTCGACTGTGCGCGGCGAAATCTTCAGATCGGCCGCGATGACCTTGTTCTGCTTGCCGCGGACCAATTCCTCGAAGACGTCGTGCTCGCGCGGCGTCAACAGCGCCAGGCGCTCGCGCGCCCCTTCCGCCGCGGCCTCGGAGGCCTGAAGCTCCGCGAAACGCGATTGCGCTTGCCGAATGGAATCGAGAATGACCTCTTCCGTGAACGGCTTCTCGACGAAATCGATGGCGCCCGCTCTCATGGCGCGCACGGCCAAAGAGACATCGGCATGACCGGTCATGATGATTACCGGAAAATTGACGTGCATTGCCGCGAGCCGCCTCTGCAGCTCGATGCCGTCGATTTCCGGCATACGCACGTCGGCGATGACGCAGCCAGGCGGCAGCGATGACGTCTTTTCGAGGAAATCGCGCGCCGAGGGGAAGGTCTCCACCGTGAAGCCAGCAGTCTCGAGCCGAAGGGACAGGGAATCGCGCACGGCCTCGTCATCGTCGACGATATAAATCCGGCCTTCTCCACTCATCTGGCAACCCCGCCTGAACGCCTCTGAATTTGCGCAAATCGGGTCTAAATAACAAGGCTTTTCAGGCCCTTGTCATGCGGAGCGGGCCCGATGTCGCGGTCCGACGGACGCTCGATAAGTACTATTCCTTACGCACAATTCCGAATTTAACGCTTTGGGCCGGCGGTTAATCATGATGCCACGATGAACACCAGTGAGGAGCGCATCATGCACAGCATCGCCACCCCGCGTCGAGACACGAGCCACGCTTCGACCGTCGCCCGTGCAGTGCCGCCCCAGCCGACGGGTGCGAACGCGTCCCTTGACCGGGTCGGCGTCGTCGTGACGGTCGGGCGCGAGCAGCCGCTCTTTTTCGAGGGCGATGCGGCCGAGTGCTATTTCAAAGTGGTGAAAGGCGCGGTGCGCAGCTGCAAACTGCTCGCGGACGGGCGCCGTCACATCGGCGATTTCTTCTTCGCCGGCGATTTCATCGGTCTCGACGCGGCTAAGACCTACCCGTTTGCGGCGGAAGCGGTCATGCCGACGACCCTCATCCGTTACGCGCGCCGCAAGGTCGATGCGCTGGCCGCGCAGGATCCGCAGGTGGCGAAATCCTTTGTCGAGATCATGCGTTGCAGCCTCTCGGCGGCCCATGACCGCATGACGCTTCTCGGCCGCATGAACGCGATGGAACGGATCGCTTCCTTCCTGCTGAATCTGGCCGACCGTGCCGATGATGCCCATATCGATTTGCCGATGACGCGCACCGATATCGGCGACTATCTCGGGCTGACCATGGAAACCGTGAGCCGCGCCTTCAGTCAGCTCAAGCATGACGGCATCATCGAGCAGCGCAGCGTGCACGAAGTGGCGATCGCCGATCGCGGCGCGCTCGAGGCCCTGGCCGAAGCGGCGTGACGCGGGGTTGATGGCGCGTCCGTCGCAAGTCCGGCCTCCCACGGTGCCCGGAAAGGCGGACGTCGCAGCAAGGGGAAATTCCCATGACTTCTCATTATCACGCGGTCGTCTGGATCGATCACCATGAGGCGCGAATCATCCATTTCAACGCCGACGCCTCTAATGAAGAAGTCGTCCGTCCCGCCCACCCGCCTCGGCATCTTCATGCCAAAGCCGGCAGTGCGGCCGGGACGCATGTCACCGACGAGCCGGAATTTTATCACGATATCGGCGCGGCGATCGACGACGCCAAGGGCGTGCTGGTCGCGGGGCCATCAAACGCAAAAACGGAATTCGTGAAGTACCTGCACCAGCACGCGCCGCAAATGCTCGAACGTGTCTGGGGCATCGAGACCTTGGCCCGCGTCACCGACCATCAACTGCTTGCCGAAGGCCGCCGGTACTTCGCGAAGGCCGACCGCATGCATCGGCAACAGGGCTAGCGTCCAAGCGCCGGAACGACGCCGCGCCGGGAAGGGTCAGAAGCTGGCGCCGCCATTGTCGGCCGCGAGCGTGGTGCTCTCGGCATCGATCGCCTGCTGGTAGAGGTCCGGGATCCTTACGCTCAGCTCGGCGGCGACCAGAATGGTCAGAATGACCGCCACCGCCGCCAGCCCCGCATTCAGCCGCGCGCAGAAACCATCGATATTCTTCAACAGGCCTTCCATCTTAAGTCTCCAACACCTTCTGGTGATCTGTCAGGCAATTTCGCGTTGCCTATCCATGAGATACCGCGCTGCACCAAAATTTGGTTTACAAATTAGGTCAGTACCAATGACTTAATGTCGCAGGTGCCATGAACAACGCGCGGCTCTCGCGCACTGGTTCGCGCCGACAGCTAAATTTCTATTCTAAAACAATGTGATAAAGTGCATTGCGCGCTTCGGCGGAAGCCTCGTGCCCCGCCGCGCCAGCCTCTTGATGCCCCGTCTGGATCGGCTGGCTTTGCTGTGCGAGGACGCGTCGACGCGGGAGACGGCTCCGGAAGACCCCGAATCGCGGCGCGGATGCCCGGCTCTTGGGGCAACCCGCCGCGTTGGCGCGAGCGTCCTTAGTGCGAGAGGAGAAGCGGGAGGAGGCTGACGCCGACGACTTCGCGGGTGGCGCCGCCGAAGAGAAATTCCCGCCACGGCATGTGGCCGTAGCCGCCCATCACCAGCAGATCCGCGCTCTCGTCGCGCGCGGCCGAAAGCAGCTGCTGGCCGGGCCCCACCCCGGTGACCGCCGGAATGTGGCGATGCTTCGCTTTGACGTCATGCCAGCCGAGATACTCGATCAGCGCGGCCGCGCTCTCCTGATGCTTGTCGCCGATCGTGATGATTGCAGTGGAGCGGGCTGCGCCAAGGAAAGGTAGCGCCGCCACCAGCGCGCGGGTCGCTTCGGCCGAGCCGTTCCAGCCGACGGCGATATTGTCGCCGACCGCCTCGGGAACCTTGGCCGGCGCCAGCAGCACCGGCCGGCCGGAATGGACGAGGGTCTGCTCGACCACGTCGGTATGAGGCTGGTCCACAACGCGCTCGGAGCGGCCGAGCACGGTGAGATCGAAGAAGCGCGCCCGCCGCGCGACCAGGGTCGGGCCATAGCCGGTCTCCTCGTGCCAGGAAGCCGTCGCCGCGATCTTCTCGGGCAATTGCTGCGAGGAGGCCGCGCCCGTCGTGATCTGGTGCCGGGCGGCGATGGTGTCGAAGCTCGATTTAGTCTTGTTGGCGATGTCATCCGCGTCCTTGACGAAGCGGTCGATGAATTCGCCGGACATCGACATGCCGAAACCGTCGCCCGAATACGTGAAGAGGTCGCGGGGATCGGGACGGGCATGGAATCCTTCGAGATGGGCGCCGAAGCGGCGCGCGAACCGGGCGGCCAGCTCGATCGCGCCGTTGCTGGCGCTGCCGCCGCTCGCCGCGGCCAGGATCGTCTTGATCGTCATGATGGATGCACTCCTTACCCCAATTTGCTGCTTACTATAGCGCTCTCTATGGCATCCCCGCACCCCGGATTCTTTGACCTGGATCATGCGCCGAGCGGCGCCGGAATGGCTGGAAGGCGGGCGCGCAACCGTTCTCGTGGACGAAGCGTCGCGCGCGCGGCGGACGGCTTAGGCCCGCTCGGGCTTGAACTCGATGATGAGATTGCGCAAAGCCGTGTCGCCGATATTGCGCACCGTGTGGATAACGGGCTCGCGCCAATTGACGATGGTCGGCTGCAGCGGCGGGCGCGGCGCGTCGAACCACTGGTCGAGCATCGGCCCATTATTGAGGCGGATCTCGACGCGCTGGCAATGGCTGTGGCGCGGTCGGATGTCGCCCACCTCGAGCTTCTCCTCGTAGATGAAGAAGTTGGGCCCGTCATAGAGCGTCATGTTCTTGGCCGGCGGGAGCATCTCGGCGGGCGGCGTGACCGGCGGATGGTTGGGCTTGATCGCGACCTCGAAAAACGAACTGCCCGGAGGCAGATCGTAGGAATCGCCGGGGCCGAAGACGGCGAATTGCCCGCGCGACAGCGGCGTGGTTCCCCCGCCGGATTTGAGCGCGACCTCGCCCATCGCCACCACCACCCGGTCGCCGCTGCCCGGGGTCGAGCCTTTGGCGAAGGAAGCCGTGTCGCGGCTGACCTTCACGAACGCGTTCTCCAGCACGACCAGCTTGGGCGGAGGCGGGAGATCGCCGCTCATCGTGCCCGCCTATTGCTGCTTGGCGAGTTGAGCCGTGAGACGGCCGAACACCTTGTGCGCATTGCCCTCGAAGATATTCTGCTTCTCGGCGCTCGAGATCGCGGCCTTGTCGATATAGCGCTTGGTGTCGTCGAAATGATGCCCGGTCTCGGGATCGATGCCGCGCACGGCGCCGATCATCTCCGACGCGAAAAGGATGTTCTCGATCGGGATCACCTTGGTGAGGAGATCGATGCCCGGCTGATGATAGACGCAGGTGTCGAAGAACACGTTCTTCAACACGAGCTCGCTGAAGGGCGGGCGCTTCTGGTCCTGCGCCAGGCCGCGATAGCGTCCCCAATGATAGGGCACCGCGCCGCCGCCATGCGGAATGATGAACTTCAAGGTCGGGAAATCCTTGAAGATGTCCGAGAGGATGAACTGCATGAAGGCGGTGGTGTCGCCGTTGATGTAATGCGCGCCGGTGGTGTGGAAGTTCGGGTTGCATGACATGCTGACATGGATCATCGCCGGCACGTCGAGCTCGACCATCTTCTCGTAAAACGGATACCACCACTTCTTGTCGGTCATCGGCGGGTCGGTCCATTTGCCGCCCGACGGATCGGGATTGAGATTGCAGCCGATGAAGCCCAGCTCGTTGACGCAGCGCTCGAGCTCCGGGATGCAATTCGCCGGCGCCACGCCCGGCGATTGCGGCAGCTGGCACACGCCGACGAAGTTCTTGGGGAAGAGCTTGACCACGCGATGGATGAGATTGTTGCAGTTCTCCGACCAGACCTGGCTGGTCTTGGCCGTGCCGATATGGTGCCCCATGCCGGCGGCGCGCGGCGAGAAAATGGTTAGGTCGCTGCCGCGCTCCTGCTGCATCTTGAGCTGGCCGCCCCGGATGGTCTCGGCGATCTGATCATCCGTGATCTTCAAGGGGCCGGGATTGTCGTTGCCGGCGATCTGCGCGTCGCGGAAGGCCTGCAGCTCCTTGGGCGCCGTCGTGTAATGGCCGTGGCAGTCGATGATCATGTGGAAGCCCTCCCTCTTTAGCGCGGAATGCTATTGAGCATGCGCGGGCTTGTCAAACCGCGGCGTGCCCACGCTAGGAGCGGCGCCGCGGTTCTGCTAGCATGGGGCAAGCGATTTCGTTTCAGGTCCCGGGAGGAATGAGTATGGCCGAGGTTCCGCGTCTCAACGGCATGATCCGCTGCTTCGAGGAGGGCAAGACCGCCTTCGGCGCGTTCTGCACGCCCGATACGGCCGCCGCGGTCGCGATGAGCGAAGCCAAATACGACAGCATCGTCTTCGAGATGGAGCACAATATTTGGGACATCCGGGCGCTGCGGGATTGTCTCCAATACATGCTCAACCGGAAGCAGATCGCCGAGAAGGGATCGATCGCGCCCAATGTCACGCCGCTGGTGCGCATTCCGGCCAACGGAAACGAAAAGAATCAATGGCTCGCCAAGCAGGCGCTCGATGTCGGCGCCTATGGCGTGGTGTGGCCGCATATCGACACCGTCGAGCAGGCCTATAACGCCGTCGCCGCCTGCCGTTATCCGCGTTTGAAAACCGCGCCGCGCTACGAGCCCGCCGGCATTCGCGGGGATTCACCGGGCACGGCCGCGCGCTATTGGGGCGTGACCAATCAGGAATATTATAAGAAGGCCGATGTCTGGCCGCTCGATCCCAATGGCGAGATCCTGGTCGGGCTGATGATCGAGGGCGTCGAGGCCGTCGCCAATCTCGATGCGATGCTGAAGAACGTGCCCGGCATCGGCTTCATCCTCGTGGGCGAAGGCGATTTGAGCCAGGAACTCGGCGTGCCGCGGCAATACGAGCATCCGACGGTGCTGGAGCACATCGCGCGCGTCGTCGCGACCTGCAAGAAATACAAGGTGCCGGTGGGGCACCCCCATGTCGATGCGAAGAATGCCGAGCGCATTCTGGGCGAGGGCTTCGGCTATCTCATGGCGGCGCCCGGGCGCAGCTATGCGGGGCTGGACAAGGGGCGCGAACTGGCGAAGAGATAGGCGCCACGCCGCGCTGGCGAATGGCGGAACGATGAGGAGGAGCGCATGAAGATCACGCAAGGCGACACGCTCGAATGGAAGCGCGGCCTCGAATATCGCGGCGGCACCTTCCATTTCCGCAACCTCATGGACGGCGAGGAGGGCAGCGTCGATAATTTCCGCCTCGGCATGGGCCGATCCTCGGCGGATTTCTATTCGCCGCGCCACCGCCACAATTTCGAGCAGATCCGTTTCGTGCTCGACGGCGAGCTGAGCTTCGGGCGCGACGGGACGATGACCGCCGGCATGGTCGGCTATTTCCCCGAAGGCGTCCATTACGGCCCGCAGACCCAGCATCGCGAATCATTGGTCGCGGTCTTGCAGAATGGCGGCGCCAGCGGCAGCGGCTATCCCTCGCGCAACCAAGTGAAGAGCGCGATGGATGCGCTCGAGGAATTCGGCCGCTTCGAGGATGGCGTCTACCGCCGGAACGAGGGCGTTCCCGGCAAGCGCAATCTCGACGGGTTCCAGGCGATCTGGGAGCACATCAACCAGCGGCCGCTGGTCTATCCGAAGGGCCGCTATCCCATGCCCATCCTGATGGACCCCGCGAACTATGCCTGGACCCAGGTCGAGGGCTCGCCCGGCACGGAGGAAAAGCTCTTGGGCGTCTTCACCGAGCGGCGCGCCGAATCGCGCTTCCTGCGGCTGGCCCCGGGCGCCAGCTACTACGCCAAGGGGCGCGGCCTCTATTTCGTGGTCTCCGGCACCGGCAAAGTCGGAGACGCGGATTATCGCGGCCTCTCGACCGTTTATCTGAAGAAGGGCGAGCGCGCGATGTTCACCGCAAGCGGCGAAACGCAGATCCTGCTCTTCGGCCTGCCGGATTTGTCGGGGCTGAAGCTCGGCGTCCTGAGTGGCGCCGCGGCGCCCGAGGAAGCCGAGACGGCCGAAGCCGCCGAGTAGCAAGAACCGCCGCGAAAGCCGCGGCGAAGGAGAGGGGGAGGGAATGAGTTTGAAGCGCTTGGGGTGCGCGGCGTTCTGCGCCGCGTTGTGCTATGCCGCGATGCCGGCGCGCGCCGCCGACACCATCCAGACCGGGCTTCTCGGCGCCGCCAATGCGGTCGAGTGGCCCTTCTATATCGGCCTCCATAAGGGCTTCTTTACCGAGGCCGGCGTCAACCCGGACGTGGTCTATGTCCCGTCGCCCGCCGGCCTCGTGCAGCAGCTCGCCGCCGGCTCGCTCGATGTCTGCGATATTGGCGTGGTCGAGCCGATCCACGCCGTGGCGCGCGGCGCGTCGGTCGCGATCCTGCGCATCTCGGGCGCGGTGTCGCCTTATTCGATCGTCGCCAAAGCCGACATCAAGACGCTGAAGGATTTGAAGGGTCATACCTTCATCATCGGCGGTCTCGTCGATATCAACCGCGTCTATCTCGAACGCGTGTTGAAGGCGGCCGGTTTGAAGGACGCGGATATCGACATCACGATCGCCGGCAGCACCTCGGCGCGTTTCGCCGCGCTCAAATCGGGTTCGGCCGACGCCACCATGCTCGCGCCGCCGGTCAATTTCTTCGCCGAGGCGGCCGGGTTCCATACGATCGGCATGATGATCGACTACACGCGGGACTTGCCTTTCGGCTCGACCGACGTGTCGGTGGCCTTCGCCAAAAGCCATCGCGACGTGTTGCTGCGCTTCATGGGCGCGCTCGACAAGAGCTTCGCGTGGTTCAACAACGACGCCAATCGCGAAGGCGCGATCGACATTCTGAGCGACGAGATGAAGAACGCGAAGCGTGACGACGTCGCCAAGAGCTACGACTATCTGCGCAAGATCGGCTTCTTCCCGACCGACGGTACGATCTCGCGCAAGCGGGTCGAGGCGCTGATGGATGAAATGACCAAGATCGGCGACACCGAGGGCAAGGTTCCGCTCGACAAGCTGGTCGTCGCCGGCGTGACCAAGGTTGGCGATTAGGTCAATACCGATCGATCTGCGCTGGCGCCCTCAGTGAGGCCGGAATCCGATATCCTTCTGGTCAAAATCAGGCAATTCGCCCGATGACTCGGTCTGTAGAAGCTCGAAGCTAAAACAGTCAATGCCTATGGCACCGACAGATTGCTGAGCAAGTCGTTGTGCGTCTGCGCTAAATTCGTTCTGTCGTAGATAAAGGTCCTTAAGGGTCCACTTCTGACCGGTCTCTTTGATCGTCGACTGTAAGATTGCGAAGACTTCGCCGTGGTAGTCTTTACCGCATTCGACGGCGGACCTTGCGTCTTTGATTTGGACGCGCGCAAGACACCGAAGCACGACAGGAACGCGATCGGCAGTTATCGCTCCCTGGGCTATTGGCAGGACTTCCGGACGGGTATCGATCGGTACAAGCCGTGCGTTCTTTGTCGACAACCAATATACGCCCGGTGAGAGGACACGTTCGAATGACCCCTTCCGATAAACGACGACGTTGTCGAACGGGTTTACGATAATTTTCTCCTGGCCCAGAAGGGCACGCGGGCCTTTTTTGAATAAAGCCAATATTCAGGCCCATGCGCCGATCACAAGAATGCCAAACCCGATTGCCGCAAAAATTGCAACCGGTTCGCCGTAGTCATCCGCCTGGGCACGTGTGGAGGTGACCAAGAGGAACGGGGTCGCAGTTATCAGGAGCAGGAAAAGATTAAGGGGACCAAAACTCACGCCGCGAGTCCCAAAATCTTCGCCGGCGTTTCGCGCGTGATCATGGCGCGGTCGGCGTCCGAGAGGATCGCGCATTCCTTCAAGGTGGCGAAGGGATCGCGCTCGCCGACCGGGTAATCCGTGCCGAACACGATGCGGTCGACGCCGATGCGCTTGACCAGCGCCGCGAGCACGTCCGCGCCATAGACGCAGGTGTCGTAATAGAAGTCGCGCAGATATTCGCTCGGCTTCTTCGAGAGGTTCACGCGGCTTGCCGGATTGTTCTCGAAATTGCGGTCGAGCCGGCCTACGTAATGCGGCAGATAGCCGCCGCCATGCGCCATCACGATATTCACGCCCGGATAGGCGTCGAGCACGCCCTCGAAGATGAGCGAGGTCATCACCCGCGTCTCCTCCATCGGCTGGCCGATGCCGTTCCAGAGAAAATATTTCTGCAGCCGCATATCGGTCGAGCCGTGCGGATGGATGAAGCTCGTGATTTTTTCGCCATGGGCCATTTCCCAAAGCGGCCGATACTTCGCTTCGCCCAAATAATCGCCGCGGCAGTTTGACGACAAATTCGCGACGCGCAGCTTCAAGGTCGAAACCGCGTAATCCATTTCCCGCATCGCGAGCTTCATGTCCTGCAGCGGCAGGGTGAAGCTGCCGATGAAACGGTCGGGATGCCGGCTCACCCATTCGGCGATGAGCTCGTTCGAATGGCGGTTGAGCGCGGCCGCTTCCTCGGGCTCGGCCCAGTCGGTGTTGCAGGAGACCGCGATCAGCGAGATGAGGTGCTTGCCGATGCCGAAGCGGTCCATATCGGCGATCTGCAGTGTGGGGTCGGCTGTTTTCTGCGCGATGTCATAGCGCCAGCCATCCTCGGGCTTCGGCGGTACCATCGGGCGCGTGCCGAAGCCCGACATCACGTTGTGGGCGGCTCCCTTCGCCTGCAGGAGCGGGTCGCTGATATGAACGTGAAAGTCGATGACCGTCGCGGGCATGGATCGATCCTCTCAATTGGCGAGCTTCACCTTCAGGACTTCCCAGGGCGGCTTCACCTGCGATTTGCCGTCGGCTTGGAATCCCGGCAGGCGATGGATTTGCGAGGCCGGGAAATAGAGATAATCGTCGGGGCCGATATCGGGCTCGTTCGGGAAGCTGATGCGCGGATCGGCGACCAAGGTTTTCAGCTGCCGGTCCTCGCCCATGACCAGCATCGCGTTCTGGGTGAAGGACGAGAAATAGAGTCTGCCCCTGCGGTCGATGGTGAAGCCGGCGCAAGGCGGGATGCGCGCGACATCCTCGATCAAAGGACCAAGATCGTCATCGCCGAGCGACGGGTCGAGCAGGTATCTGGTCTCGATGCGGCGCAGCACGGGCCCGAAAAGGCAGGTGAAATAGAGCCAGCGCCCGTCATTGCTCAGCTCCAGCAGGTTGACGTTGACGATTTGCACTTTGCCGTTGGCGCGGCGGAATTCCTTGCCGTCGATCACGGGCACGATCGAGGGCTCGGCGCGGGTTTTGGGATCGCGGCTCAAGAGCCGGCGCGTGGTCCCGGTTTCCTGATCGAGCACGATGATCGCGCCGAAATTCGATTCGGTGATGAAGGCGTGCTGGCCCAGCACGCGCATATGGCCGAGCACGGCGCCTTGCGGCGCCACGCTCTCGTCCATCGGGTAGACCCGCGCGAGCTTGTCGGTGCGCAGATCGAATTTGACGAGCTTCGGCCCGCCTTTCAGATGCGGCTGATGGTGCGGCGCGGCATCGTCCACCGCCCAGAGGAAATTCTCGGCATCGGCGCAGATCGAATGAACGTTGACGAAATGATCTGCGGGCGAGAGTCCCGGCCGCCATTCGTTCCAGCGATCGCCGGGAAAGGTCTTGAAGCTGCCATCCGGCATCGCCTCGGCGAGGCTCGGGGTTGGTGCGTCCATCCAGCGCGGGAAGCTCGAGAAGATGCGTCCCTGCGGTGAGACTGCGACCCCGTTCAAGATCGCGCGCTCCGACGCGGCGACGCGAATGAGCTCTGTGCTCCCGGTCATGCTCGGTCCTCCCCGGAGCAAAGCTTATCAGCTTGACCGCGCTGGTGGAACCGGACCCTCCTTCATCGCCATGCTTTGTAAAGGCGGTAAGCCCCGCCGCGTGCCGGGCCTTTGCGCCGCGACGCCGTGTCGCGGCATGGCAGCGGTCCCAAGCGCGGCCGAAGCCAGAACGCGCTTACAAATTCCGGAGTGGCGGCCTATCTTTGCGCGGTAGATAAGAAATGGCGGAGGGCGTGAATCGATGAGCGGCGCGCGGTACGATTTGCCAATTCTCATTGTCGGCGCCGGGCCGGTCGGTCTGGCGCTGGCGGGCGATCTCGGCTGGCGCGGCCGTTCCTGCATCGTGATCGAGCAATCCGATGGCTCAATTTATCAGCCGCGCATGGATCTCGTCGGCGTGCGCACCATGGAATTCTGCCGCCGTTGGGGCCTCGTCGACGCGGTCGAGCATTCGCCTTATCCGCGCGATTACCCGCAAGACAATATCTACCTGACGAGCATGACCGGCTGGGAGCTCGGGCGCGAAAGGATGCCGGCGATGGGGGCGGAAAAGCCGCTGCCGCAAAGCCCGCAGCATCGCGAGCGCTGTCCGCAGCATATGTTCGATCCGATCCTGCGGCAATTCGCGCAATCCTTTGCGACGGTGAAGCTGCGCTACCGCACGCGTCTCCTCGATTTCGTCGCGGACGCGGCCGGCGTCACGGCGACGGTCGACGATTTGGAACGCGGCACGCGCGAGACGATCCGCGCCGCCTATCTCGTCGGTTGCGACGGCGCCTCGAGCTTCGTGCGCGATAAGCTTGGCATCGCGATGCTGGGCAACCCGGCATTGACCTATACCACCAACATCATCTTCCGCTGTCCGAACCTCGTCGCGCTCCACGACAAGGGCAAGGCCTATCGCCACATCTTCGTCGGCCCGGAAGGAACCTGGGCGACGATCGTCGCGATCAACGGCGCCGATCAATGGCGCATGTCGATCATCGGCGGGCCCGAGCGCAAGGAGCTGAGCACCGCCGATATCGACGCCGCCATACGCCGCGCGGTCGGACGCGATTTCGACTACGAGATCTTGACCGTGGTTCCGTGGACCCGGCGCGAGCTGGTCGCCGAGCATTACGGCAAGGGGCGTGTGTTCCTGGCGGGCGATTCCATCCATGCCATGTCGCCGACCGGCGGCTTCGGCATGAATACCGGCATCCAGGACGCGGTCGATCTATCGTGGAAGCTCGATGCCGTCTTGGCCGGCTGGGCCGGACCGCGTCTTCTCGACAGCTACGAGACGGAACGTCGCCCGGTCGCGGTGCGTAACGTGGCGCAGGCGACGGCAAATCTTGGCCGCATGCGCTCGCCTCGGTGCACCGACGCCTTCCTTGCCGATACGGCGGAAGGCGCCAAGGAGCGCGCCGCGGTGGGCCGCGCATTCAGCGAAGCGATGCGGCATGAATGGTACACGCTCGGGATCCATCTCGGTTACCGCTACGATGATTCGCCGATTTGCTGGTCGGATGGCACCAACCCGCCGCCCCTGGAGGCCATGACCTACACCCAGACGGCGCGGCCGGGCGCGCGGGCGCCGCATGTCTGGCTGAAAGACGGGCGCTCGACCCTCGATCTCTTCGGCCGTGGTTTTGTCTTGCTGCGCATCGGCAAGCTCGCGCCGGCTGGCGACGCGCTCGCCGCTGCCGCCGCTCAGCGCGGCGTTCCCTTGACGCAACTGGCCCTTGACGAGCCCGAGCTTGCGCGCGTTTATGAAAGGCGGCTCGTCCTGGTGCGCCCGGACGGGCACGTGGCTTGGCGCGACGATACGATGCCGGCCGACCCGCTGCGGCTGATCGATTGCGCGCGCGGGGCACTGAATTAGGGCGAGGAGGAGGCGGCGATGGAATTGACCGGCGCAAGCCCGCAGGACTTGGCGGGCAGCGGCACGCTCGAGGAATTATATGCCCGGCTCGCGACCGTCGATATGGGGCCCGGCTGGGCCAAGGCGACGCCCTCGCTTTATCCGGTGCCGAAGAAGGTTTATCCGCCCGCGATCTGGCATTACGCCCAGGCCAAGTCGGCGCTCGACGCCGCCGGGCGGCTCATCAACACCGAACTCGCGGAGCGCCGCAATCTCATCCTGACCAATGTCAAGGGCGGCAGCAGCTATGGCACCTGCGCGACCTTGGTTTCGGCCTATCAGATGATCATGCCGGGCGAGCATGCGCGCTCGCATCGCCATTCGCCCAACGCGCTTCGCCTCGTCGTCGATGCCGAGCCCGGCACCTATACGGTCGTCGAGAATGTCAGGCTCGAGATGATGCCAGGCGATGTGCTGCTGACGCCCAACTGGTGCTGGCACGGCCACGGGAATGACGGGAAATCGAACGGGTATTGGATCGACTTCCTCGACGTGCCCTTGGTTCATCTGCTCGAGCCGATGTTCTTCGAGGCCAATCCCGACGAATATGCCAAGGGCGCGCGGCCATCGACGCCGTCGACCATGCACTTTCCCTGGGCGGAGACCCAAGCGCGCCTCGCCGCCGCGAAGCCGGAGCCGAGCGGCCGCTACGGCACGCAGATCGAGCTGGGCTCTCCGGCGCCCGCGCTCAAGACCGTGGCGCTGTACATGATGAAGCTGGCGCGGGGCGCGGCGACGAAGCCCGCGCGCAGCACCGCCAACATGATCTACTCGCCGGTCGAGGGCGAAGGCGAGACCGTCGTCGAGGGCAAGAGCTTTCCCTGGCGGCGCGGCGATGTGATGGTGGTGCCGTCCTGGCAGACGCATTTCCACCGCGCATCGAGCGACGCGGTGCTCTTTCGCGTCACCGACGAACCGGTGATGTCGAAGCTCGGCTTCCTGCGCGAAGAGCAGCCGTAAGGGATCGGGCGATGGCCGACCTTCCCCTGACTTTTGCCTGCGGCCTTTATGACCGCGTGCTGCCGCTCTATAGCGGCGAAATCAAGCCGGCCGGGATCGATCTCAATTTTATCGCGATCAACAGTCCGCGCGACATCTTCGATCGCATGGGCGGCGGGCAGGAATTCGATGCGTCCGAATTCTCAAGCTCGGAATTCATCTCGGGGCTGAGCGCCGGCACCTCGAAATTCGTGGCGCTGCCGTTCTTTCCCTCGCGCGTCTTCCGGCACAGCATGGTCACGATCAACAAGCGCTCGGGGATCAAGAACCCCAAGGATCTCGAAGGCAAGCGGGTCGGCGTGCCGCTCTACACCCAGACCGCGGGGATCTTCATCCGCGGCATGCTGCAGCACGATTACGGCGTCGATCTCTCGAAGATCCATTGGATCCAGGGCGCGCTCAACCACACCGGCACGCATGGCCATCCGAGCGCGCCGCCGCTATTGAAGCCGATCGACATCGAACTCGCCGATCCGCGCAAATCCTTGAGCGATCTCATCGACAAGGGCGAGATCGACGCGATCATGGCAACCGGCCTGCCGGCGGCGATGAAGCGCAATCCCGACATCGTGCGCCTCTTTCCCAACTACCACGAAGTGGAGCGCGACTATTACAAGCGCACCGGAATTTTCCCGATCATGCATCTCGTCGCGCTGCGCCGCGACGTGCATGAGAAGCATCCTTTCGTCGCGACCAGCCTCTATGAGGCGTTGACCAAATCGCGCCGGCGCGCGCTGGCGATGATGGGCGAGACGGGCGCGCTGCGCTACATGCTGCCCTGGATGACCGCTGAGATCGACGAGATCAACGAGGTCTTCGGCGGCGATCCCTGGCCCGACGGCGTCGAAGCCAACCGCAAGACGCTCGAGGCGCTCGTGACCTACCTCCATGAGCAAAACCTGATCGCCAAACCCATTCCGATCGAGGACATCTTCGTCCGCACCTTCCATGCCCACTGACCCTTTCCCTATCGCGAGGACGCTTCATGAGCGAGCTTGAATCGGCAATCAAAGACGTAGTCATCGCCAACCGCATCCTTGCCCATCAGGGCGTGGTCGACGCCTATGGCCATGTCAGCATCCGCCATCCGCTCAATCCCGAGCGCTTCCTGCTCTCGCGCTCGCGCAGCCCCGAACTGGTGGAAGAGCGCGACATCATGGAGTTCACGCTCGACGGCAAAGTCGTCGGCGATGATCGCCGCCCGCCCTATCTCGAGCGCTTCATCCATGGCGGCATCTACGAGGCGCGTCCCGACGTCAACGCCGTGGTGCATAGCCATGCCGAGGAGACCTTGCCCTTCGGCATCGCCGGCGTCCCGCTGAAGCCCGTCATCCATGTCGCGAGCTCGATCGGCGCGTCGGTGCCGGTCTGGGACATCGCGGATAAATTCGGCGACAATACGAATCTCCTCGTCGTCAACCAGGATCATGGCCGCGATCTCGCCAAGCGCCTGGGCCCGGGCCGTGTCGCCTTGATGCGCGGACACGGCTTTGCCGCGGGCGGAGGCACGGTGCAGGACGTGGTGCGGCTGTCGGTCTATCTGCCGGTCAATGCGCGCGTGATGACCGCGGCGATGCGATTGAACCCGAATTTCAAGGCGCTCGCGCCGGGCGAGATCGAGGTACGCGGTGCCTTCAATCCCAAGGCGCCGGAATCCTGG
Organism: uncultured Alphaproteobacteria bacterium; assembly: GCA_963729935.1. GTDB lineage: Bacteria > Pseudomonadota > Alphaproteobacteria > ATCC43930 > CGMCC-115725 > CAIKMD01. The sequence goes on along the minus strand of CAVSPW010000012.1, from coordinate 54,761 downwards.
CGCGCCTGGGAATATTGGGCGCGCCGCGCCGGCGTGGCTCATTTGTTGGGCGAGATGCCCTAAGACGGGGCATGCGCGGCCGGCACATCGCGCCGGCCTTTGCCGACTGGCTATTGTGCGGTCGCAGCAATGCGGCTCTGGACTTATTGGCCCAGGCCGGACATAAATCTGCCCACAACAAGGGGCGCAGGGAGCGATGAAGCGCTATCGGTTAATTGCAGATCGTATTCTCGTCGGGATCTTGCTGCTCGCTCTGTGGCAGCTGGGGAGCTGGCTGTTCGGCACCTATTGGCTCAGCACGCCCTGGCTGACGATCTCGCGCTTCTTCACATCGACCTGGAGCGGCGAGATGCTGCGCCACGGCGGCTATACCGTCGAAGAGGCCGCGCTCGGCGCCCTCATCGGCGGCGTGCCGGCGATCATCCTTCCCTTCACCCTGCGGCGCCTGCCGGGCTGGGTTTCGATCATCGATCCCTTCATGGTCGGCGGCTATGGCGCGCCGAAGCTCGCGCTTGCGCCGCTCTTCATCCTGTGGTTCGGCATCGGCACCGAATCGAAGATCGCGCTGGTCGCAAGCGTCGTCTTCTTCATCGAATATTTCAGCACGCTTTCGGGCGTGCGCTCGCTCGACGCCAAGCTCGTGCAGATGGCGCAGCTCGTCGGCGCCAATGAGCGGCAGGTCGCGCGCCACATCGTGTTCCCCGGCGCGGTGCCGAATATCTTCGCGGGGCTGCGGATCGCGCTCCCTTACGGCATCGGCGCGGCGGTGATCGCCGAGCTCATCTCGTCCAATCGCGGCCTCGGCTATTTGGTCCAGATCGGCGCGATGAATTTCGATATCACCCAGGTCTTCGCGGCGATCATCGGCGCGACCCTGATCGTCCTCGCCGTCGGCTGGTTGGTCGACGGGACGGAAAAAATCCTTCTCCGCTGGCGCCCGCCCGCGGATTCAATGTTGCAGGAGATCGGCGGCGCGTGACGATGACGACACCACTTCTCGAGATCCGAAATCTGGCCAAGCGTTTTCCCACGCGCCAGGGGCGCGAACCCTCGCCTTGGGTCATTCGCGATCTCTCCTTCGCCGTGGGCGAGGGCGAGTTCGTCACCATGATCGGCCCGTCGGGCTCAGGCAAGACGACGCTCTTGAACATGATCGCGCAGATCGATGCGGCGAGCGATGGGCAGATCTTCTTTGCCGGCGATGCGATGGGGGGAGCGACGCAAAATCGTTGCGCCCCGGCCTCGACCGGCGCGTCGGCTACGTGACGCAGGACGACAATCTTCTACCCTGGCGCACCACGATCGACAACGTATTGTTTCCGCTCGAGGTGCAAGGCCGGCTCGACGAGAAGAGCCGCGCCCATGCCGAGACCTTGGTCAAGGCGGTCGGGCTGTCCGGTTATGAGCGCTATTATCCGCACGAGCTCTCCGGCGGCATGCGCAAGCGGACCTCGCTGATCCGCACGCTCGTTTACGATCCGCCGGTCATCCTAATGGACGAGCCTTTTGCGGCGGTCGACGCGCAGACCCGCGCATCGTTGCAGGAAGACTTGTTGCGGCTGTGGGAGATGGGCCGCAAGACGATCATTTTCGTCACGCACGACATCGCCGAGGCGATCGCGCTGGGCGATCGCACGCTCGTGCTGACGAAGCAGCCGACGCGTATCGCGTCCGAGCACAAGATCCCGTTCCGGCGCCCGCGCAACGTCAAAGACATCTTCGCGCTGGAGGGCTTTGCGTCTGTCTATGAGACAATCAGGGCAGAGATCCAATGACCGCGATCGAACAAGTCGTTCCGGCTTCGGCAACGCCGCTCATCTCGCGCAAGACGGCGATCCTCTTCGGCCAGCTCGCTTTCGCCGCGCTGCTCGTGCTCGCCTGGCAATGGGCGGCCGACGCCTTCGGCATCATCTTCTTCGCGCCGCCCTTGGCCGTGTTGCAGCGCCTCTACGAGATGACCTTGAGCGGCGAGATGTTCTGGGACATCGAGGCGACCTTGCGGGTTTCGGCGATCGGCTTCGTCATCGCGCTCGTGGCCGGTCTCGTCCTGCCCTTCCTGCTGCGTTCCTCGCAACGCGTCACCGAGGCGGTCGAGCCCTATATTCTCTGGTCGCAGGGCATTCCCAAATACGCGCTCGCGCCCTGGCTCATCCTCTGGTTCGGCATCGGCGACACGCCCAAGATCGTCATCGTCGTTCTGATGGTGTTCTACGTCATTTTCATCACGACCTTCGCGGGGATTCGCGCGGTCGATCGCCGCCTTCTCAACATGGCGCGGGTCATGGGCGCGAGCGAATCGCAGATCTCGCGCGAGGTGATCTGGAAATCCTTGCAGCCCTTCTTCTATGCGGGGCTGAAGATTGCCGCGCCGCGCGCGATCGGCGCGACGATCGTCGGCGAATTCCTGGTCTCGACTCAGGGCGTCGGCTATTACATCGAGCACGCGCGCGAACTCTCCGACACGGTCGGCGTGTTCGCCGGCATCGTCATTGCGACGGTCCTGGTGCTGATCATGAATATGATCGTCGAGCGGCTGGAGCGCCACGCGCTCGCCTGGCGCCCGACCGATCGCGACATGCGCTAGGCGCTGAGCGCCGATCCAGGTTTGCCCCGATGAGCTTGGCTGGACCGCACGGTCTCAGAGGCGGCCGGCGAGCCTTGCGACCCTGACCGCGATCTTCCGGATGAGCTTGAGCGCGCCGTCATGGCGGGGAAACGATTCGGGATAGAGGAAAATACTGAGCGCAGCGGCCGCGCCGAGGAGAATGACGGCGTTGGCGGCCGCCCAGGGCTGATAGAAGCTGTACCAGACATAAAAGATGCCGGGACCGCCCAGGATCGCCGAGAGGGCCTGCGCGCCCAGCCGCATGAAATATCCAGACATCGCTTCGTGCTCTCCCGCGCCGCAAGGCTTAAGACAAAATTAAGCGCGGATTTTGCGAGCGAAGTCCATGATTAAATTCAGGTTTCGTTAACCATAATCGGCGCGCGACGTTTGATCCGCCCGCCGGAGCGCGCGGCCGGGACACCGAGCCCGTGGGCTCGGTATCGCGGCACGCCGCGCGCGATGTTTATTTCGTCACGTAGCGATCGCTGAACAATGCGGTGTAGGAGGACAGCTTCTCCTCCGGCTTCATCAGCCCCGCCTGGATGTTGTAATTGTCGGTGTTCTCGATCCCTTGCGCCGTCAAGATCGGCGGGTTCGGCGTCATCTTGAGCTCGGTTTCGAAGGAAGCGTGAAATACTATCGGGTCGAGCGTGGGGAAGCGCTTGTAAAGGAGCGCCTCGGCTTGAGCCGGGTGCGCGTGCATCCAAGCCGAGGTCTCGACGAAAGTCTGACCGACCGCCTCGCACAGCTTGGGCTTCTTCTCGCAGGTCTCGGGCTTGGCCGCGACCACCGTATTGGTGAAGGGATCGAGGCCGATCGTGTCTCCATCGGGGCCGCTAGCGACCATGACCGCGCTGCCGCCCAGCACCGGGATCTGGGTCCAGGGCAGCGACATCGCAAAGCCGTCGATGCGCTTCGCCTCGAACGCGGCGATCATCGCCGGCGGCGCCATCGGGGCGATGTGGATGTCGTCATGCGTGAAGCCGCCCTGCTTGGCCAGGAGGCCGAGATAGGCATCGATGATCGAGTTGACGGAATCGACGGCGATGGTGCGCCCTTTGAGTGCCAAGGCGCGCTTCGCCAAAGGCGAATTGGGAGCGAAGCCGGCCGCTTCCGCCAGATCCTTGCGCAGAACGACCTGCACGACGATGCGATCGGTCAGCTCGACGATCGCCAAGAGCGGCTGGCCGCGCGCCGCGGCGCGCGTCAGCGATACGCCCGAGGGCTGGCCGAAATCGACGCTGCCCGCGATCAGCGCGTTGATCGTGCCGAGGCCGTTGATCTGCGTCGTCTTCATGTCGACGCCGTGCTTTTGATAGAACTTCATGTCCTGCGCAACGAACTCCATCATGAAGCCGAGGCTCGTGACCGGTATGGCCATCGTCGACTGCATGAGCTGGGCACGCGCCTGGGGCGCGCCGAGGAGCACGGCCCCCGCGATGAACGCAGACGCGGCGATTTGGCTTCGACGCAGTGTCATAAACTTTCCCTTTCTTTGATGGATGGATCTGACGTTGCTGGGTCTGATATCTGCCCGAGGGCAGGGCTCTAGCGCAGCCCGTGTTTCGGCGCGCTCGCGCGCACTCGGAACAATGAGCGCCGCATCGGCGCGCCGTGATCGGACATGCTCATCAACCGGTGAATCAGGCGTGAAGGAGAAGGCCGCTGCATCCTCGTCAAGACGTCGTGAATTCGCAAGAACCGATCCCCCTCTCACCGCCCGCAGCTTCGCGCTTTTGCGGGTCATTTTATGGGGCGCGATGATCCGCGCCAAGCTCAAAGCGACGATGCCGCTTGACGTCATCGATGATTCCGCCGAAGAGGATTGTACGCATAAGAGGTTTGCCCTGTGGGATTGATTCCGGTTCTGTGCTTCGCGGCTTTCGCCGGATCGATCTCCTACCGCTCGCTCGATCCGATGCTGACCATGGTCGCGGGCGACTTCGGCATCTCCATGCGCCAGGCGGCCTTGCTCGTCTCGGCCTATGGCCTGCCTTACGCGTTGACGCAACCCGTTCTCGGCCCGATCGGCGACGCCTACGGCAAGGCGCGGCTCATCAAGATCTGCTTGGGTGTGCTTGCCGGCTCGGTGGCGCTTGCGGCGGTCGCGCCTAATTTTACGGTCTTGATGGTTTCGCGCGTGATCGCGGGAATCGTCTCGGGCGGGATTTTTCCGATGGGCCTCGCGCTCATCGGCGACCGCACCTCCATCGAGGAGCGGCAGGTGGCGGCGAGCCGCTTTCTGGTCGCCTCGATCTTCGGCCAGATGTTCGGCGCGACCGTCTCGGGCGTGATCGCCGCGTTTTTCGGCTGGCGCGTAGTGTTCGAGGTGGTGTCCGTGCTGACCGGTTGCTCCTGGGTGATCGTCTACCGTTTCCTCGACAGCAAGAGCGACAAGGTTCGCCGTTTGACCGTGCGCGGCGCGATCGACGGCTACCGTACCGTCCTCGCCAATCGTAGCTCGCTCGTCGTCTTCGCCGCCGTGATGGGCGAGGGGACGTTCTATTTCTGCGTCTTTCCTTTCGTCGGCGCGATGCTCATCGCGCGCGGCTCGGGCGGACCGGTGGCGGCGGGCGTGGCGCTCGCGGGCTTCGCGGTCGGCGGGGTCATTTACGGCACCGTGGTGCGCCACATGATCGCGACGCTCGGGCAGTGGAACATGCTGCGCGTCGGTGCAGGCATGGCCGGCATCGCTTATCTTGTCGTGGCCGCGCCGCTCGGTCCCGGCGGCATCGCGCTCCTTTTCATGGTCGCGGGCTTCGGCTTCTACATGATGCACAACACGCTGCAAACCCGTGCGACCGAATTGGCGCCGAGCGCGCGGGGTTCGACCTTCGCCCTGTTTTCCGCGGCGCTCTTCCTCGGCCAGGGGATCGGACCGGTCTTTGCCGGGTCGGTCGTCAACACCTTCGGCTTCAGCGAACTCTTCATCGCGACCGGCGCGCTCGTCGCGACGCTCGGCCTACTCGCGGCCTTCTTTCTTCGACGCCGAAACTGAAATCCGGTTTAAGGATTATTAACCAAGCGGGTGCGACGATCCGGCATGGATTCCGAGCCGGACCCGCTCCGACAACTCGTCGCGCCGATCGAGCAGCTTCTCGCCAGCGGCGGCGACACGCGGCTCGTTCTCGATCCCATGAGCCGGCTCAACGGCTATGGCTGCCGGCCGTTTCCGCGGCCCGAAGCCTTCAGCTTTGCCTCCTCCACCGCCACCTCGATATCGGGCCGCGCCTACGCCGCGGCGGCCGCGGCGCGCCAGGCGCTGCTGCGCGACAGCGCGGCGGTGGGCTTCGAGCGCGCGTTCGGCGGACAGATGAACGGCCTTCGCGATCAGATGAAGGATTTGCTGGGGCTCGCCGCTTCGGGTTGCGAGATCGTGTTCTCTCCGTCGGGAACCGATTCCCAGCTTCACGCCTCGGTCGTGGCGTGCGCGGTCATGGGGACACCGCTCGTCAGCATCATCGCCGCGGCCGACGAGACCGGCAGCGGCACGGTTTTCGCGTCAAGCGGCCGGCATTTCAACGCCGTGACCGCGCAGGGTATCGCCGTGGCCAAAGGCGAGAGGATCGCCGGCATGGGCGAAGGCGTCGAGCGCATCGCCATCCCGGCGCGCGACGAGCGCGGCATTCTGCGCCCCGGCGACCAGGTCGATGCCGAGATCGCGAACGCGGTGGCGCGCTCGCTCGCCGCTGAAAAGCGTATCCTGCTCTTTGCGATGGACAGCTCGAAATTCGGCTTGCGCGCGCCCAGCCTCGATTATCTGCGCCGCCTCGCCGATGCGTCGGACGGCAAGGTTCAAATCGTCGTCGATGCCTGTCAGGCGCGGCTCGGGCGCAAGCGCCTGCGCGGGTATCTCCGCCAGGGATTCATGGTGCTTTTCACCGGCTCGAAATTTTTCACCGGCGCGCCGTTCAGCGGCGCCTTGCTGTTGCCGCCGACGCTTGCGGCGCGCTGCGCGGCATTGGATCGCGTGCCGGCGGGGCTGCTCGACTATACCAATCGCGACGATTGGCCGGAGGCCTTTGCGGGATTGCGCGCGGCGCTGCCGAGGCGCGTCAATCTCGGGGAATGGCTGCGCTGGGTTTCGGCGATCGAGGAGATGCGCGCCTATTTTGCCATTCCGCTCTCGTTCCGGGAATCGGCGCTGCGGCAATTCAGCGAAATCATGCCGCGCCTCATCGCCGCCGAAAGCTGCTTCGAGCCCTTGGCGCTCGACGACCCCGCGCCGGCGGACGGGAATGACGAGGAAATGGCCGTGCGAACGATCTTTCCGTTCTTCGTCAAGCGCAACGGACGCGCGCTTTCGCAGACCCAGGCGGTCACGCTTTATCACGCGCTCAACGACGACGTATCGCCGTTTCTGCCCGCGAAGCTGCCGCCGATGCAGCGGCTCTTGGCCACGCGCCGCTGCCACATCGGCCAGCCGGTCGCTTTGCCCGATGGGCAGGGCGGAATGAAAGGCGCGTTGCGTATCAGCGCCGGGGCACGCATCGTCTCGGAAAGTTGGCGCGAGGATTTGTCGGCGGCGCGCGAAAGGCTGCGCTGCGAGTTCGATCAGGTGCGCGCGATCCTCGAGAAAATCCGACTCCTCCTTCGTCATTTCGACGATATCGAGCCCGCTTACGCGCAACCGCGCGCCGCGGCGCCCTACCGGGTGAGCGCCGCATGACTGAATTGATCTGGCGCCAGGCGGCGGATACGCCCCTTGGCATTGCCAAGCTCTCGAAGCTCGCCTTCGATGGCGTCGATCTCGGTCCGCTGCGCAGCCAGCTGCTCGATAAATATGTCTTCGAGCCCGAAAACGCCGCAGCGTTGATGGATCTGGCGACGATCGAGCAGCTTCTGGGCAATCTCGACGACGGGCTGGCGCGCCAGCATGAGGCCTTGGCGTTGCGCCGGGTCTATTGCTCGCCTTGCGCCGAGGCGAAGCCGGCGCTGCGGCTGCTCGCCTTCGCCGCGCCGGGCGATCTCGGCAACAACACGCCGCTCGAATTCCTGCTCGAAGACACGGGCGTCGCGCTCACGACCCTCTATGTGGTTCCAGGCGCGCCTCTGCCCGCGGAAATTCCCGATCATGACGTGGCGATCGTCGCCGTAAGCGAGAGCGACGACAACCGGCGGGCACTCGTCGAAATCGCGCGCTTGGTCGCGACCTGGCCGAAGCCGGTGCTCAATCGTCCCGATCAAATCGCGCTGCTGGCGCGCGAGCGGCTTCATACCCTGGTCAAACCGGTTCCCAGCATCGAGATACCGGTGACGATACGGATCGACCGCACCAGCTTGGGCGAGATCGCCGCCGGCAAGGTCGCGCTGCGTTCTCATCTTGCCGACGGCGCGTTTCCCTTGATCGCGCGCCCGATCGATTCCCATGCCGGACGCGGTCTCAAGAAGCTCGACGACGCTGCCGCAGTCGCGGCCTATCTCGCCGAGCGGCGTGAGAACGGCTTTTATATTTCGCGCTACGTCGATTACCGCAGTCCGGACGGGCTCTTCCGCAAATACCGCATCGTCTTTATCGACGGACACGCCTATGCCTGCCATATGGCGATCGCCGACCAATGGATGATCTATTATCTCAATGCCGGCATGTCCGAGAGCGCCGCCAAAAAAGCCGAGGAAGAGCGCTTCATGGCCGCCTTCGGTTCGGAATTCGCGCGCCGCCACCGTGCCGCGCTGGCGGCTCTCGCCGATCGCATCGGGCTCGATTATTTTGGTATCGATTGCGCCCAGACCGGCGACGGCAAGCTGCTCCTGTTCGAAGCCGACATCGCGATGATCGTCCATCTCATGGATTCGCCGGCGATCTATCCTTATAAGGTTTCGCAAATGCGCACGATCTTTTCCGCCTTCGCCGCGATGCTCAAGGAGCGCGCCTTGCCGGTGCCGGAGCGCCGGGCTCACTCCGCCGCATGAGCGGTCCCGACCGCGTCGGCGACGGTCCGACGCTCGATCCCGCGGATTGGTCGGCGCTGCGCGCCGAAGGACACCGCATGCTCGATGACATGCTGGACTATCTCCAGCATATCCGCGCGCGTCCCGTGTGGCAGCCCATGAGCGACGCGATGCGGGCGGGCTTTCGCGAGGATCTGCCCGCCGCGCCCGCCGAGCTTGCCGAGGTCTACCGCGATTTCACCCGGCGCATCCTGCCTTATGCGAGCGGCAACGCTCATCCCGCCTTCATGGGCTGGGTGCAGGGCGCGGGCAATCCCGCAGGCATGCTCGCCGAGATGCTGGCGGCGGGGCTCAATCCCAATTGCGGCGGGCGCGATCACGCGGCCATCGAGGTCGAGCGCCAGATCACCCATTGGGCGCGGCAGATTTTCGCCTTTCCCGCCGGTGCTAGCGGCATCTTCGTCACCGGGACCTCGATCGCCAATTTCATCGCGCTGATCGTCGCGCGCACGGCGCGGCTCGGCGTCGAAAGCCGTCGCGACGGCATCGCGGAATCCGGCCAGCGGCTCACCGCCTATGTCTCCGCCGCCGCCCATGGCTGCGTCCGACAAAGCATGGAGCTTGCCGGTTTCGGCAGCGCCGCCTTGCGCCTGATCCCGACCGACCGCTTCGATCGCATCGAGACGGGTGCGCTCCGCGCCGCCATCGACGCCGACCGGCAGGCGGGCGCCACGCCGTTCTTTCTTGTCGGCAATGCCGGAACGGTCGATACCGGCGCGATCGACGATCTCGATGCGCTCGCCTCTTTGGCCGAGGGCGAGCGGCTTTGGTTCCACGTCGATGGCGCGCTCGGCGCTCTGGCCATGCTGGCGCCATCGCTCAAGCCGCGCTTCAAGGGTATCGAGCGGGCGGCGTCGATCGCGTTCGATTTCCATAAATGGGGCCAAGTTCCTTATGACGCGGGCTTCATCCTGGTGCGTGACGGCGCGCTGCATCGGGCCGCTTTTGCGTCCGAGGCCGCCTATCTGGGCCGGGAGACGCGGGGCCTAGCGGGCGGCTCGCCCTGGCCTTGCGATTACGGCCCCGATCTCTCGCGCGGCTTTCGGGCGCTCAAGACCTGGTTCACGCTCAAAGTGCACGGAACCGAGAAGCTGGGTGCCGAGATCGCCCGCAGCTGCGCGCTGGCGCAATATTTGAAAGCGCGGATCGAGGCCGAGCCGCGCCTCGAATTGATGGCGCCCGTCGCGCTCAACATCGTCTGTTTCCGCTACCGCGGATCGGATCCCGACCGGCTCAACGCCGCGATCGTCGCCGATCTGCAGGAGCAGGGCGTCGCCGCCCCCTCAACCACGCGCATCGGCGGCGCGCTGGCGATCCGCGCCTGCCTCATCAATCATCGTACGCAGCCGCGCGATATCGATGCGCTCGTCGATGGCGTGCTCGCGCGCGGCGCGCGCCCGGTCTGATCGCGCGATCGCGTGCGTTCTTCTCTTGGTGAATCCGCCAAGGATTGACCGCGGTGTTCGATCCGATTCCTAAAATTCGAACGATTAGCGGGAAATTAAAGAAGGCTGGCCAATGTCCCGGGCGAGCCCATTGAATATTTTACCGGTCGATACGGTCGACGCGCGGACCGGTGCAGCGCCGCCAGGTCATGAAGAAGATCATCGCCATTTTCCCGTCCGGTTACGACTGGTCCAGCGCGGTCGAGGACGGTCTCGCCTTCGGCGTCAGCGCCGCCGTCTTCATGCGCGTCGTCCCGCCGATCCTCCGCGTCGCCGTCGCGGCCACGTCCCGGGTCCGGACCGGCCTCGGGCTCGACGCCGCCTCGAACCCGCCTTCTTCGAAGGTTTTTGGTCAGCGCCGCTGACGTACTTCTTGACTCGTCCGGCCTAGCTAACGATGCTGTTCTGGGGCGCCGCGCGTAAGCGGAACCTTAATGCCGCGTGCGCGGACGGAAGGGCGGAGAGAGGGGTTTGGACGGTATGCAAGCGAGGCAGGGACTGTACGATCCTCGCTACGAGCATGATGCCTGCGGCGTCGGGTTCATCGCGAACATCAAGAATCGCAAGAGTCATGGGATCCTGACGGACGGGCTGACGATCCTCCATAACCTCGCCCACCGCGGTGCGGTCAGCGCGGATCCCTTCGCCGGAGACGGCGCCGGTATCCTGATCCAGCTTCCCGAGCGCCTACTGCGCGCCGAGGCCGAGCGCCTTAAAATCGAGCTGCCGCCCTACGGCGCCTATGGGGTAGGCATGGTATTCCTCCCTCGCAACGCCCAGACGCGGCAAGCGTGCGAAGAGGCGATCGAACGGCAGGTCGGCGTCGAGCGCCAATTCTTCCTCGGCTGGCGGGACGTGCCGGTCGATCCTTCGGCGCTGGGCGACAGCATCCGCCCGAACGCCCCGGTGATCCGGCAGTTCTTCATCGGGCGCGGCCCCAATTGTGCCGATGCCGATGCGCTCGAGCGCAAGCTCTACGTCATCCGCAAGCAATCGCACAAGGAAATCCGCGAGCGCGGGCTGCCCGAGGGCGGCAGTTTCTACATCGCCAGCCTTTCCACGCGCACCGTCATCTACAAGGGGATGGTGATCGCGGAGCGCCTCGCGGCTTTTTACCGCGACCTGCATGATCCGCGCGCCGAATCCGCGCTGGCGCTCGTTCATGCGCGGTTCTCGACCAACACCTTCCCGTCTTGGGATTTGGCGCATCCGTTCCGCTACCTCGCCCATAATGGCGAGATCAACACCTTGCGCGGCAACATCAACTGGATGATGGCGCGGCGCCATTCGATGACCTCGAAGCTCTTGGGCGAGGATCTCGACAAGCTCTGGCCGCTGATCGGCGACGGCAATTCGGATTCGGCCACGCTCGACAATTGCCTCGAGCTGCTGGTCGCGGGCGGGTATCCGCTGCCGCATGCGCTGATGATGCTGATCCCGGAGGCCTGGGCGGACAATCCGCTGATGGATGCCGACCGGCGAGCCTTCTACGAATACCACGCGGCGCTGATGGAGCCCTGGGACGGGCCGGCCGCGATCGCCTTCACCGACGGCCGCATGATCGGCGCGACGCTCGACCGCAACGGGCTGCGCCCGGCGCGTTTCGTCGTGACCGACGACGACCAGCTCGTCATGGCGTCCGAAGCGGGCGTGCTCGATCTGCCGGAAGAGCGCATCGTGCGCAAATGGCGGCTGGAGCCGGGCAAGATGCTGCTCGTCGACATGGAGCATGGCCGTATCATCGATGACGACGAGCTCAAGGCCGAGATCGCCACCGCGAAGCCCTATCAGCGTTGGCTCGACGAGACCCAGATCAAGATCGAAACCCTGCCCGACGAGGTGGCGCCGATGCCGCCGCCGCGCGGCGTGTTGTTGGATCGCCAGCAGGCCTTCGGCTACACCCAGGAAGATGTGAACGCCTTTTTGAAGCCGCTCGCGCTCTCCGGCGAGGATTCGATCGGCGCGATGGGCCGCGACACGCCGCTCGCGGTTCTCTCCACCCGGCCGAAGATGCTGTTCGACTATTTCCAGCAGCGCTTCGCGCAAGTCACGAATCCGCCGATCGATTCGATTCGCGAATCGCTGGTGATGTCGCTCGTGTCGCTGGTGGGGCCGAGACCGAATTTGCTCGACCTCCAGACCGGCGGCAAGCACATCCGGCTCGAACTGCACAAGCCGATCCTGACCAACGTCGATCTCGAAAAGATCCGCCGCATCGAGGACAATACGGGCGGCACGTTCCGCACGTCGACGATCTCGATCTGCTATTCCGCGAAGAAGGGCGCGCGCGGCATGGCGACCGCGCTCGAGGCCATCTGCCACGGCGCCGAAAAAGCGGTCAAGAACGGCTACAACATCATCGTGCTCTCGGATCGGCTCGTCGCCGCCGACCAGATCGCGGTGCCGTCGTTGCTCGCCGTCGCGGCGGTCCACCATCACCTTATCCGCGGTGGCTTGCGCACCGAGGTCGGACTCGTCGTCGAGACCGGCGAAGCCCGCCAGCTGCATGATTTCTGCCTCCTCGCCGGATACGGCGCCGAGGCCATCAATCCCTATCTCGCCTTCGATACGATTTCGGCGATGCGGCGCGACTTCGACAAGGATCTCACCGAGCACGAGGCCCATGACGCCTATATCAAGGCGATCGCCAAGGGCATTCTGAAGGTGATGTCGAAGATGGGCATCTGCACCTTCCAATCCTATTGCGGCGCGCAGATCTTCGACGCGATCGGGCTCCACGCCGAGTTCCTTGACAAATATTTCACCGGTACGGTCTCGGCCATCAGCGGCGCCGGCCTCGAAGAGATCGCCGAGGAAACCGTCCGCCGGCACCGGCTTGCCTTCGGCGACGCGCCCAATTACCGCGACGCGCTGGACGTCGGCGGCGACCTTGCGTTTCGCGTCAACGGCGAGACCCACGTCTGGACCTCGGACAGCGTGTCGCTGCTTCAGCACGCGGTGCGCGGCAACAATTATCGCAAGTTCAAGGAATATACCCGCCTGGTCGGGGAGCAGGAAAAAGGCCTCGTCTCGCTGCGCGGGCTCCTCGATTTCGATTTCGCGCCGGAGCCCGTTCCGCTCGATGAAGTCGAGCCGGTGGGCGAGATCGTCAAGCGCTTCGCGACCGGCGCCATGTCGTTCGGCTCGATCTCGTGGGAGGCGCATACGACCTTGGCGATCGCCATGAACCGTCTGGGCGGGCGCTCCAACACGGGCGAGGGCGGCGAGGATCCGCAGCGTTACAAGCCTTTGCCCAACGGCGATTCGATGCGCTCGGCGATCAAGCAGGTTGCGTCGGGGCGCTTCGGCGTCAACATCGAATATCTGGTCAACGCGTCCGACCTGCAGATCAAGATGGCGCAGGGCGCGAAGCCGGGCGAGGGCGGACAGCTTCCCGGCCACAAGGTCGATGACTGGATCGCGCGCACGCGCTATTCGGTTCCGGGCGTGGGCCTCATTTCGCCGCCGCCGCATCACGACATCTATTCGATCGAGGATCTGGCGCAGCTCATTCACGATTTGAAGAACGCCAATCAGGACGCGCGGGTGAGCGTGAAGCTGGTGGCGGAGCTGGGCGTCGGGACGATCGCCGCGGGCGTGTGCAAGGCCCATGCGGATCACGTCACCATCTCGGGTCACGAAGGCGGCACCGGCGCGTCGCCGGTGACCTCGATCTACCATGCGGGCGAGCCTTGGGAAGTCGGTCTCGCCGAGACGCACCAGACGCTCGTCCTGAACGGGCTCCGGGGCCGCATTGCCGTGCAGGTCGATGGCGGCATCCGCTCGGGCCGCGACGTCGTGGTCGGCGCGCTCCTGGGCGCGGACGAGTTCGGCGTCGCCACGGCGGCGCTCATCGCCGCGGGCTGCGTGATGATGCGCAAATGCAACCTGAATACCTGCCCGGTCGGCGTCGCCACCCAAGATCCCGAGCTTCGCCGCCGCTTCGTCGGCACGCCCGAAGACGTCGTCACCCTCTTCATGTTTCTCGGCGAGGAAGTTCGCGAGCTGATGGCGAAATTGGGATTCCGCCGCTTCGACGAGATGATCGGCCGCGTGGACAAGCTCGTGCAGCGCCGCGGGGTCAATCATCCGAAGGCGCAGCTCGTCGATCTGGCCCGCGTGCTCTTTCAGCCGGACGTGCCGGCGGGCACCAAGACCCATCAATGCGAGACTCAGGATCATCGCCTCGGCAAGGCGCTCGATCAGCGTTTGCTGGTCGACTGCGCGGACGCGATCGAGGACGGCGAGAAGGTCGCGCTCGACATCCCGATCCGGAACGTCAACCGCTCGGTCGGCGCGATGCTGTCGGGTGCCGTGGCGCGCCGCCATGGCGACCGTGGGCTGCCGGACGGCACGATCAAGGTGCGTTTCAGCGGCACGGCGGGCCAGAGCTTCGGTGCGTTCCTCGCGCGCGGCATCACTTTCGAGCTCGAAGGTGCCGCCAACGACTATGTCGGCAAGGGACTCTCCGGCGGCCGCCTCATCGTCTATCCGCCGACGCAAAGCACGCTCGATCGCGGCAAGGCGATCATCGTCGGCAATACCGTGCTTTACGGCGCGATCGCGGGCGAGTGCTATTTCAGCGGCGTGGCCGGCGAGCGCTTCGCGGTCCGGAATTCGGGCGCGGTCGCGGTGGTCGAGGGCGCGGGCAGCCATTGCTGTGAATACATGACCGGCGGCGTCGTCGTCGTTCTCGGCGAGACCGGCAGCAACTTTGCCGCGGGCATGAGCGGCGGCGTCGCCTTCGTGCTCGACGAGACCGGCCAGTTCCAGCAGCGCTGCAATCTCGCGATGGTCGATCTCGAGCCGCTTGCCGATGAGGACGATCACGTCGAGACGCTGGAGCATCGCGGCGGCGATCTCGAGACTCATGGGCTCGTCGATGTCGTGCACGGGCTGTCGCAAAGCGATTTGCGCTTGCTGCACGGCCTGATCGCGCGCCATGCGAGCTTCACGCAAAGCCCCAAGGCCAAGGAAATCCTGGCCGGTTGGGGCAATTACCGGCCGCGCTTCGTCAAGGTGATGCCGGTCGAGTACCGCCGCGCGCTCCTACAGATGCAATCCCGCGCCCACGCCGCCGAGCGTCCGGACGTCAGCATCGCGGTCGGAGCCGCCGAATAGGGATGGGGAAACCGACCGGCTTTCTCGAGTATCAGCGCCGCGACCGCTCCTACGAGCCGGTCGAGGAAAGGCTGAAGCACTACCACGAATTCGTGCGGCCGCTGGCGGAGGACGAGCTGCGCCGACAGGGCGGGCGCTGCATGGATTGCGGCACGCCGTTCTGCCATCACGGCTGTCCGGTCAATAACATCATCCCGGATTGGAACGAACTGATCTATCGCGGCGACCCGCGGCAAGCGCTCGCTGTGCTCCATCGCACGAATAATTTTCCCGACGTGACCGGCCGCATCTGTCCCGCGCCCTGCGAGGCGGCCTGCACGCTCAATCTCATCGAGCAGCCGGTGACGATCAAGACGATCGAGCACGCGATCGTCGAGCGCGGCTGGGAGGAGGGCTGGGTCGAGCCGGTGATCGCCGCGCATCGCACCGGCAAACGGGTCGCGGTCGTGGGTTCGGGACCGGCGGGCCTTGCCTGCGCGCAACAACTGGCGCGCGCCGGGCACGACGTCGCGGTCTATGAGAAAGGCTCGCGGATCGGCGGCCTGCTGCGCTACGGCATCCCCGATTTCAAGCTCGAGAAGCAGGTGATCGATCGCCGCATCGCACAGATGCGCGCCGAAGGCGTCGAGTTCCATCCCAACGCCCATGTCGGCGTCAACTTGCCGGTCGAAAAGCTGATGCATAATCACCACGCGGTGGTGATGGCGATCGGCGCCGAAGTGCCGCGCGATCTGCCGGTGCCGGGCCGCGATCTCGCCGGCATCCATTTCGCGATGGAGTTCCTCTCGCAACAGAACCGCCGCGTCGGCGGCGAGCGCGTCGGGGGCGACGATATCCTCGCCGCCGGCAAGCATGTACTCGTGATCGGCGGCGGCGACACGGGCTCGGACTGCATCGGGACCTCGAACCGGCAAGGCGCCAAGTCGGTCACCCAGATCGAAATCCTCGCCATGCCGCCCGAGCACGAAGACAAGCTGATGACCTGGCCGGACTGGCCGATGAAGCTCCGGACCTCGAGTTCTCAGGAAGAAGGCATCAAGCGCGACTGGTCGGTCTCGACCAAATCCTTCGTCGGCAGGGACGGGCATGTCACCGCGCTTTCCGCGGTGCGCGTCGAATGGCGCACCAGCAACGAGGGAAGGCCGGTCATGGAGGAGATGCCGGACAGTAATTTCGACATCCGCGCCGATCTGGTGCTTCTGGCGATGGGCTTCGTGCATCCCCAGCACAATGGCGCGGTTGCGGCGCTGAAGCTCGCCCTCGATCCGCGCGGAAATCTCAAGGCCGATACCGATCGTTACCGCAGCTCGGCCGACAAGGTGTTCTGCTGCGGCGACGCGCGGCGCGGCCAATCGCTCGTGGTGTGGGCGATCCGCGAGGGTCGACAATGCGCGCGCGCGGTCGACGAATATCTCATGGGCAGCTCCGACCTGCCCCGTTAGGCCCGTCCCGCGCGAATAGCCGCCGAGACGAGCATCTCGTCTTCGTTGCACGCTACGCAGCCCTGGCCCGCTTGCGCCCGGAGAAGGGAAGACTTAAATGTCCGCGATGCCGCGCCGAATCTTCATCCTCGCCAGCGCCGCGCTGCTCGCCGGTTGCAGCCTCATCCCGGGTTACCATCCGCCCGCCGCGCCCACCGAAGCGGGTTACACGGCCGAGGGCGTGCCTGGCGTCCCCTCGGTCAACGGCGCCGGCACGGATCAGCATTTCGCGCTCGGCGAGAAGATTTCCGGCTCGTGGTGGAAGCTCTTCCGCTCTCCCTCGCTCGACGACATTCTTGCCCAGGCCGTCCGAGGCAATCGCAGCCTCGCCGCGGCCACGGCCAGTCTGGCCCAGGCGCACGAAGCGGTCGCCGTCGCCGCGGGCGGCTTCTACCCGCAGCTCGATTTCACCGCCGGCGCGCAGCGCCAGCGCAACAACTACAAGGCCGTGGGCTTGACGGGCTTCCCGCCGAAGGAATTCAACGTCTATTCGCTCGGCCCCACGGTCAGCTACAGCTTCAACCCCGCGGGCTTGACCTCGAAGCGCGTCGAGCAGGCGCGGGCGCTCGAGGCGATGCAGAATTACGAAATGCAGGCGGCCTATCTCACTTTGACGGGCAGCGTCGCGACCGAGGTCATCACGATCGCGTCGATCCGCGCGCAGATCAAGGCCGTCGAGGATCTGCTGAGCGACGACGCACACAATCTCCGGCTCGTCCAAGACGAGTTGAAGGCCGGGGCGGCAACCGATCTCGATCTCGAAACCGCGAACAGCCAGCTCGCGATCGACAAAACCTTGCTGCCGCCGCTGCGTCAGCAATTGGGCGTCGCGCGTCACGCGCTCGCCGTTCTCGTCGGCAAGGCGCCGTCGGCCTGGACGCCGCCCGACGTCGATCTCGATCAATTGACGCTCCCGGCCGAGCTGCCGGTGAGCCTTCCTTCGGCGCTGGTGCATCAACGGCCCGACATCCTGGTCGCCGAATCGGAGCTGCACGCGGCGTCGGCTGCGGTCGGCGTGGCCAATGCCGAGCTTTATCCGAACATCACGCTTTCGGCCGCCGTGATGGAGCAATTTTTGAAGCCCGAGGCGATTTTCGATCCCGCCAGCAATATCTGGAATTTCGGTGCGGCCATGGCGGCGCCGCTCTTCCATGGCGGCGCGCTGCATGCGCAAAAGCGTGGCAGCGAGGACGCCTACCAGGCGGCGGTCGCAACTTACGAACAAACCGTGCTGCAATCCTTCGGCCAGATCGCCGATCTGCTCGAAGGTCTGTCCCACGATGCCGAATTGCTCGCGGCCGAACAGACCGCCTACCAATCGGCCGCCAAGGCGCTGGATCTCGTGCGGACCAGCTATGGGCTCGGGAATTCGACGCTGCTTCAAGTGCTCGACGCCCAGCGCGTCTTTCAACAGGCGCGGATCGGTCTCGCGCGAGCCCAGGCGCAACGCTATCTCGACAGCGCCCAGCTCTTCGTCGCGATGGGCGGCGGCTGGTGGGACCGCGCTCCCGCCGAAGCCACGGTCGCGCGCTAGGTCTCTCGACCGGGCCGGCATTGCATAATTTTACCATTGTTTTTCAATAGCTTGCTTAAGAGGCGCGGCTCGTGGCGCCGGTGTGTTACATTGACCACCACGGCGCTCGATGGGGATCGTGCGATGCGCAACAGCCTATAATTCATCGGCTGAAGCTACCCACCGTCCCAGGCATCAACTCCCGCACGGAAAAGGCCGATGAGAGACGTCCGGATCACCGCGTGGCCGGTTCGCACACCGCTTTGGCGGCGCGCGGCGTTAATCGCGCTCGCACTTCTCGCGGCATTGGGCCTCGCCTGGTGGCTTTACCATCGGGTTCCGGCGGAGCGCACAAGCGGACGCTTCGGCGCTGGCGGAGCCTTGCCGGTGGTGGTGGCGCCGGTCACCCAGGGCGACATCAACATCGTCTTCAACGCGCTCGGCACCGTGACGCCGACGGCAACCGTGACGGTACGCAGCCAGATCAGCGGCCAACTCACGCAGATCGCGTTTCAGGAAGGCCAGACGGTGCAGAAAGGCGATTTGCTCGCCGTCGTCGATCCGCGGCCTTACGAGCTCGCGCTCGAACAGGCGCAGGGTCAGCTCCTGAAAGATCAGGCCTTGCTGAAGCAGGCGCAGACCGATCTCGCGCGGTATCAGACACTCGCCAAGCAAGATTCGATCGCGCAGCAGACGGTCGACGGTCAGGTGCAGCTCGTCCGGCAATATGAGGGCACGATCAAGGCCGATCAGGGTCAGGTCGACGCGGCCAAGCTCAACATCGCCTATTGCCACATCGTCGCGCCGGTCGGCGGCCGGGTCGGCCTACGCCAAGTCGATCAGGGCAATTATGTCACCGCCAACGACACCAACGGCATCGTCGTCATCACCCAGGTGAAGCCGATCACCGCGATCTTCAGCCTGCCGGAAGACGATCTTCCCGCCATCGTCAAGCAGCTCAACGCGGGCGCGACGCTCGAAGCCGCGGCCTATGACCGCAGCAACACGACCAAGCTCGCGACCGGCAAACTCGTGAGCATCGACAATCAGATCGACACGACCACCGGAACGGTGAAGTTGCGGGCGCAATTCGAGAACGAAGACGGGTTGTTGTTTCCGAACCAGTTCGTCAATGTGCGCCTTCTGACCGAAGTTCTGCGCGGCGCGACCGTGATCCCGACGGCGGCCTTGCAGCGCGGCGCGCCCGGCACTTTCGTCTATATCCTGAAGCCCGGCGATACGGTCGCGGTCCAGACGGTCAAGACCGGCCCGGCCGATAGCGGCCTTATCGCGATCGAATCCGGTCTGAAGCCGGGAGACAAGGTCGTGGTCGACGGCGCGGACAAGCTGCGCGACAACGCGAAGGTCGCGCTGCGCGCCGCCACCACGGCCGCGCCCACCACGGCCACGCCTACCACGGCCACGCCTACCACGACAACGCCGGCGCCGGCGCAGCCGCGATCGCCGCGTTCCGGCGCCGGCCGATGAGCCGGGCGCAGGAAGCGCTTTTCGTCGATCGATGAGCCCGTCGCGCCCGTTCATTCTACGGCCGGTCGCAACCTCGCTGCTGATGGTGGCGGTTCTTCTCGTCGGTGTCGTCGCCTATCAATTCCTTCCGCTCTCCGCGCTGCCGGAGGTCGATTATCCGACCATCCAGGTTCAGACCTTCTATCCCGGGGCGAGCCCCGATGTGATGACTTCGTCCGTCACGTCGCCGCTCGAGGTTCAGTTCGGCCAGATGCCGAGTCTCAACGAGATGACCTCGACCAGTTCCGCCGGCGCTTCGGTCATCACCTTGCAATTCGGCCTCGATATCAGCCTCGACGTCGCCGAGCAGGAAGTTCAGGCGGCGATCAATGCGGCCGGTAATCTGCTCCCGTCGGACCTGCCGGCGCCGCCGATCTACGCGAAGGTGAACCCGGCCGATGCGCCGATCCTCACCCTGGCGCTGAGCTCGAAGACCTTGACCTTGCCTCAGGTCGAGGATGCGGCCGATACGCGCCTCGCGCAGAAGATCTCGCAGCTTCCGGGCGTCGGCCTCGTGAGCATCAATGGCGGGCAGCGGCCCGCCGTTCGGGTCCAAGCGAATTTGCGCGCGCTGGCGGCTTACGGCCTCAACATCGACGATCTGCGCACCACCATCGCCAACGCGAACGTCAATACGCCCAAGGGCAATTTCGACGGTCCGATGCGCGCCTACACGCTCAACGCCAACGATCAGCTTAAATCGGCGGACGAGTACCGCAACCTCGTCGTCGCTTATAAGAACGGCGCGCCGGTCTACCTGAAAAACGTCGCGCAGATCGTCGACGGGGCGCAGAACACCAAGCTTGCCGCCTGGATGAACCAGACGCCGGCGGTCATCGTCAATGTTCAGCGCCAGCCCGGCGCCAACGTCATCCAGGTCGTCGACACGATCAAATCGCTCTTGCCGCAGCTCCAGGCCGCGCTGCCG
Organism: uncultured Alphaproteobacteria bacterium; assembly: GCA_963729935.1. Classification (GTDB taxonomy): domain Bacteria; phylum Pseudomonadota; class Alphaproteobacteria; order ATCC43930; family CGMCC-115725; genus CAIKMD01. The sequence continues at coordinate 34,186 of CAVSPW010000012.1, read as the reverse complement.
GCCGGGATCGATATGACCGTTCTAACCGACCGCACCACCACGATCCGCGCCTCAGTACGCGACGTCGAGTTCGAGCTCACGCTTGCCGTGGCGCTGGTCGTGATGGTGATCTTCCTCTTCTTGCGCACGGTGCGCGCGACCATCATCCCGAGCCTGTCGGTGCCGCTCTCGCTCGTCGGCACCTTTGGCGCCATGTATCTCTTCGGCTTCAGTCTCAACAATTTGTCCTTGATGGCGCTGACGATCGCCACCGGCTTCGTCGTCGACGACGCGATCGTCATGATCGAGAACATCACGCGCTACATCGAAGCGGGCGAGCGGCCGTTGCGCGCGGCTTTGAAAGGCGCTGAACAGATCGGCTTCACGATCGTGTCGCTGACGATCTCGCTCATCGCCGTTCTGATTCCGCTCTTGTTCATGGGCGACGTCGTCGGCCGCCTGTTCCGCGAATTTGCCGTGACGCTCGCCGTGACGATCCTCATTTCGGCCGCGGTCTCGCTGACCCTCGTGCCCATGCTGTGCGGACGAATCCTGCGTCAGACCAGGGCCGCCACCGAAAGTGCCTTCGAGCGGCGCGACCGCGAGGCCTTCGAATGGGTGGTGCGGCACTATGATCGCGCGCTCAATTGGGTGCTCGATCGCGAGCGTGCGACCCTGCTCGTGGCGCTGGCGACGCTCGCGCTCACCACCTATCTCTACGTCATCATCCCCAAGGGCTTCTTTCCGGTTCAGGACACCGGCCTGATCCAGGGAATTTCGCAGGCACCCGAATCGATCTCCTTCGATGCCATGGCCGAGCGTCAGCGCGCGCTCGCCGACGTCGTCCTGCAAGATCCGGATGTGGACAGCCTTTCCTCTTTCATCGGCGTGGACGGCGTCAATCTGACGCTCAACAGCGGGCGCCTTCTCATCAATCTCAAGCCCAAGAGCGAGCGCGAGAGCGATGTCAGCACGGTTATTCGCCGGCTCTCGCAATCGGTCGCCAACGTGCCCGGTGTCTCGCTCTACATGCAGCCGGTCCAGGATCTGACGATCGATGCGACCGTCAGCCGCGGGCAGTACCGCTTCATCCTCGAAGACGCCAATCCCGACGAGCTCGCGCAATGGGTTCCCAAGCTCGTCGGCGCGCTCCAGACGCGACCGCAATTCGAGGATGTTGCGAGCGACCAGCAGGAGAACGGGCTCAGCGCCTATATCACCATCGACCGCGATACGGCCGGGCGCTTTGGCGTCACCCCGGCCACGATCGACAACGCGCTCTACGATGCCTTCGGACAGCGGATCGTCTCGACCATCTTCACCCAGTCGAATCAATACCGAGTGATCCTCGAGGCCGATCCCAGTCTTCAGGCTTCTCTGGATGCGCTCGGCGCGATCTATCTTCCTTCCTCGGTCGCGTCGAGCGGCCAGGTGCCGCTTTCGGCGATCACCAAGGTGAGCGTGCAATCGGCGCCGCTGCAGATCAACCATCTCGGCCAATTCCCGGCGAATACGGTGTCGTTCAATCTGGCGCCGGATGTCTCGCTTGGCGAGGCGGTCGCCGCCGTGCAACAGGCCGAGCAGGAAGTCGGCATGCCGCGCAGCATGATCACCGTTTTCCAGGGCACGGCGCTCGCGTTTCAGTCGGCGCTCAAGAACGAGCTTCTGCTCATTCTGGCTGCCATCATCACCGTCTATATCGTCCTCGGCATTCTCTACGAAAGCTTCGTTCATCCGGTGACGATTCTCTCGACCCTGCCTTCGGCCGGCATCGGCGCTCTGCTGGGATTGATGATCGCGGGCGACGATCTCGACGTCATCGCGATCATCGGCATCGTCCTGCTCATCGGCATCGTCAAGAAAAACGCCATCATGATGATCGATTTCGCGCTCGATGCCGAACGCCGCGAGGGAAAGTCGCCGCGCGAGGCGATCCATCAGGCTTGCCTTCTGCGCCTGCGTCCGATCCTGATGACGACGATGGCCGCGATCCTCGGCGCCCTGCCCTTGATGCTGGGCAGCGGCACAGGCGCCGAGCTCCGCCAGCCGCTCGGCATCAGCATCGTCGGCGGGCTCATCGTGAGCCAGGTGCTGACGCTCTTCACGACGCCGGTGATCTATCTGGCGTTCGACCGCTTGGGCCGGCGCCTCGCGCGGTTCGCGCCCGAGACCGATGACGAATCGGAAAGCGGGAGACCCGCGGAATGAATTTCTCCGCGGTCTTCGTGCGCCGTCCGGTGGCGACGACGCTCCTGACCTTCGGCATCGCGCTGGCCGGGGCGGCGGCGTTCTTTCAGCTGCCGGTCTCGCCCTTGCCGCAGGTCGATTACCCGACGATTTCGGTGCGCGCCTCCATGCCAGGAGCCAGTCCTCAGGTGATGGCCGCGACCGTGGCAACCCCGCTGGAGCGCCATCTCGGCCAGATCGCCGATGTCAGCGAGATCACCTCGTCGAGCTCGGTGGGCTCGACGCGGGTCACCTTGCAGTTCGGCCTCGACCGGGACATCGACGGCGCGGCGCGGGACGTCGAGGCCGCCATCAACGCGGCGCGCGCCGACCTCCCGACGAGCCTGCGCAGCAATCCCACCTATCGCAAGGTCAATCCGGCCGACGCGCCGATCATGATTCTATCGCTGACCTCGACGACGCTGACGCGCGGACAGATCTACGATGCCGCGAGCACCGTGATCCAACAGAAGCTTTCCCAGATCGAGGGCGTCGGCGAGGTCGATGTCAGCGGCGCTTCGCTTCCGGCAGTGCGCGTCGAGCTCAATCCGGCGGCGCTTTTCAATTACGGCATCAGCCTCGAGGATGTGCGCGCGGCGCTGTCCGCGGCCAATGCCCATGCCCCGAAGGGCGCCATCGAACAGGACGGGCAGCATTTCCAGATTTACACCAACGATCAGGCGACCAAGGCGGCGGATTATCGCTCGCTCATCGTCTCCTATCGCAACGGCGCAGCGGTGAGGCTCGCGGATGTGGCCGATATCCACGATTCGGTCGAGAACATTCGCAATTTCGGCGAGGCGAACGGCAAGCCTTCCGTGCTCGTGATTCTTTCGCGTACGCCCGGCGGCAATATCATCGACACGATCGACCGGGTCAAAGCCGAGCTGCCGCAGCTCGAAGCGTCGATTCCGAGCGACATCAATCTCAGCATCGCGGAAGACCGCTCGACCACGATCCGCGCCTCGCTGCATGACATCGAGATCACCCTGGCCATCGCCACCGGGCTCGTGATCATGGTGGTGTTTCTCTTCCTGCGTGACGCGCATGCGAGCCTGATCCCGACCGTCGCCGTGCCGGTCTCGCTCCTCGGCACGCTCGGCGTGATGTACCTGCTCGGCTACAGCCTCGACAATCTCTCGTTGATGGCCCTGACGATTTCGACGGGTTTCGTGGTCGATGATGCAATCGTCGTGTTGGAAAACATCACGCGCCATATCGAAGCCGGAATGTCGCGCTTTCAGGCCGCCTTGTTGGGCGCGCGCGAGGTGGGCTTCACGGTTCTATCCATGAGTCTCTCGCTGATCGCGGTTTTTATACCGATCCTCCTCATGGGCGGCATCATCGGGCGGCTGTTCCGGGAATTCGCGGTGACGCTATCGGTGGCGATCGCGGTGTCGCTCGCGGTGTCGCTGACCACGACGCCGATGATGTGCGCGCGCCTTCTGCGCCGCAGCGTGAGCGAAGAGGCTCGCGGGTTTTCCCGGATTTGCGCGGGCGCATTTGATTGGCTGCTGCAACATTATCGCCGCTCATTGGGCTGGGCGTTGATGCATCCGCGGACGATGATGCTGATCCTGCTGGGAACATTGTGCCTGAATGGGTTTCTTTTCGTGATCGTCCCGAAGGGCTTCTTCCCGCAACAGGACACGGGTCGCATCGTCGGCGGCATCCAGGCCGATCAGAGTATTTCGTTCCAGCTCATGCAGCAGAAACTCTCGCAATTTATGGCGACCGTGCAAAAAGATCCGGCCGTCGAGTCGGTGACGGGCTTCACCGGCGGCGGGCAGACCAATTCCGGCTTTTGCTTCATCGCCTTGAAGCCGCTCAGCCAGCGCGACGTCTCATCCCTCCAGGTGATCGGGCGTCTGCGCCGGCAACTCAACCAGGTGCCGGGCGCGTCCTTGTTCCTGCAGCCGGTGCAGGACATCCGCGTCGGCGGAAGGCAAAGCAACGCGCAATATCAATACACTTTGCAGAGCGACGATCTCGACGAGCTCTATAGCTGGGCGCCGAAGATCGCCACCGCGCTGCAAAGCGTGCCCGAGATCACCGACGTCAATTCCGACCAGCAGCAAAAGGGGCTCGAGATCGATCTCAATATCGATCGTACGGCCGCGGCAAGGCTGGGCGTGACCGTCGGCCAGATCGACAACACGCTCTATGACGCGTTCGGCCAACGCCAGGTTTCGACGATCTTCAACCCGCTGAACCAGTACCACGTCGTCATGGAGGTGGCGCCGCGTTATTGGCAGGATCCGGAAGCGCTCAAGGGCATCTACATCAGCAAGTCTGGAGCGATCAACGGGACTCAGGCGACCAATGCGTTGGCAGGGACGGTCCTCTCGTCGGCCAACACGGCGGCCAATGCCGCCTCGGTGCCGGGTCAGAATGCCGTCCGAAACCAGAGCACCAATTCGCTGACCGCGATCGGCAACAGCCAGGCCTCGACCGGCGCGGCGGTCAGCACCAGCGTCGAGACCATGGTGCCGCTCTCGGCGATCAGCAGTTTCGGTCCCGGCAGCACGCCCCTCGCGGTCAATCACCAGGGCACCTTCGTCGCCTCGACCATCTCGTTCAACCTCGCGCCCGGCAAATCGCTGAGCGAAGCGACCGCCGCCATCGACGATGCGATGAACCGCCTCGGCGTGCCGAGCAGCGTTCACGGGACTTTTCAGGGCACGGCCCGCGTCTTTCAGCAATCCTTGGCGACGGAGCCGCTTCTCATCCTTGCGGCGCTGATCGCGGTCTATATCGTCCTGGGCGTGCTGTATGAGAGCTATATCCATCCGATCACGATTCTCTCGACCCTTCCTTCGGCCGGCGTGGGCGCGGTATTGGCGCTGCTCATCTTCAAGACCGAGTTTGATATAATCTCCTTGATCGGGGTTTTCCTGCTGATTGGGATCGTCAAGAAAAATGCCATCATGATGATCGATTTCGCGATCGACGCGCAGCGCGCGCGCAACCTGCCGGCGCGCGATGCCATTTCCGAGGCCTGCATGCTGCGCTTCCGTCCGATCCTGATGACGACCCTGGCGGCGCTTCTCGGCGCGTTGCCGCTCGCGATCGGCATGGGCGAGGGGAGCGAAATGCGCCGCCCGCTCGGCATCTCGATCATCGGCGGCCTCATCGTCAGTCAGATGCTGACGCTCTATACGACGCCGGTCATCTATCTCTATCTCGAACGTTTTCGCGTATGGGCGGCGCGCCGCCCCGGCGGCAGCCGGCGGCGCGATCTTCCCGATGGCGGCTCGCTCGAGAGCGGCCGATGAGGATGCCGCGCCTTTCCCTCCGTCTCGCCGGTACCTTATCGCTCGCGGTCCTGGCCGGCTGCGCGCTCGGCCCCGATTACCTGCGGCCCGCCGCCCCGGTCCCGACGAAGTTCAAGGAAGCCGAAGGCTGGAAGCTGGCGGCGCCGCAGCAAGCGGCGAGCGCCGAAGCCTGGTGGTCGGTCTTCAATGATCCGGTGCTCGATGGGCTGGAACGCCAAGTCTCGATATCGAACCAGACGCTCAAATCTTCCGAGGCCGCCTATCGCACCGCCCAGGCGATCGTCGACGAGGCGCGCGCGGGCTATTTTCCCAGCCTCGATCTCGGCGGCGCCGCGACACGGTCGGGCACCGGTGCGGGAATTTCGTCGTCGAGCGGGCGGTCTTCCAGCGGGCGCGCCTCGGTGGAGAACGCCTTCAGCGCCTCGGCGGGGCTGAGCTGGGTCCCGGACATTTGGGGCTCCATTCGACGCACGGTCGAGAGCGATGTCGCCAACGCCCAAGCGAGCGCGGCCGATCTCGCCGCGGCACGCCTTTCCGCCCAGGCGAGCCTGGCGGCGGATTATTTTCAGCTGCGGATCGCCGACGACACGCAGCGCCTGCTTGAGGACACGGTCGACGCCTATAGCCGATCTCTGCAGATCACCCAGAACCGCTACGGGGTCGGCACCGCGGCGCGCACCGATGTCGCTTCGGCGATCGCGCAGCTTGAAAACACGCGCGCCCAATCGATCGCGATCCGCGTACCGCGCGCGCAATTCGAGCACGCGATCGCGGTGCTGATCGGCAAGCCGCCGGGCGATTTTGCGATCGAGCCGGCCAAGGTCGATCACGCGATTCCGGTGATGCCGCCGGACCTGCCCTCGACCCTGCTCGAGCGCAATCCCGGGATTGCCGCCGCCGAGCGCGCGATGGCGGCGGCCAACGCCAGAATCGGGGTGGCCGAGGCGGGATATTTCCCGACGATCACGCTCGGCGCGTCCTACGGCCAGTCGAGCTCGATGCTGCACACGCTCTTTACCGCGGCGAGCAGCCTGTGGTCCTTCGGCTTGACGAATGTGAACCTGCCGATCTTCAACGGCGGGTTGACCTCGGCGCAGGTGGCGGCGGCGCGCGCAACCTACGATGAAAGTGTCGCGACCTATCGCCAAGCCGTCCTCACCGCTTTCCAGCAGGTCGAGGATCAGCTCGCCGCTGCGCGCATTTTGGGGCAGCAGGCCGAGGTCCAGGCGCGCGCCGCGCAAGCCGCCCAGGAGGCCGAGCGCCTGACGCTCAATCAGTATCGCGCCGGCACGGTCGACTACACGTCCGTCATCACCGCCCAGGCCAATTCCCTGGCAAGCCAGCAGACCGCGCTGACGATTTTGCAAAGCCGCCTGGTCGCGAGCGTCAATCTCATCGTAGCCCTGGGGGGCGGGTGGGATGTGCGCCAGCTTCCGAGCGCGACGCAAGTCGAAAGCCCATCCGGGGCGCGGGACCAATCCCACCCCGAAGTGGGCACCAAATAGGTTGCGCGCCGATTTTGCGTAGGACTTAATGGCGCCGCTTGCGGCGCATCGAACGCCGTCCCCTGGGGAGGAATATTTTGGCTTCAGTCAAGACCGTCGACCTTTCGCGGATCATCGACGCGCAAAAAATCGGTGCTTTTCACGTCACGCTTGTCGTCGTCACCTTCATCGTGGTGATGGCGGATGGCTACGACATCGGCGCGGCCGCCTTCGCGGCACCTGCTTTGATCCGAGAATGGCATGTGAGTCCCGCGGCCCTGGGCGGGCTGTTCAGCGCCGGGCTCTTTGCGGGCCTCTTCGGTCCGCCGATCCTGGGCTGGATCGCCGATCATTACGGGCGCCGCACCGCACTGGTCGGGGGCTTGCTCTTTTTCGGCGTCTTCACCTGGGCCTCGGTGCTGGCTCAGGATCTGCAGACTCTGATCTGGCTGCGCTTCATCGCCGGTATCGGCATTGCCGGCGTGCTCCCGATCGCCACGGCGCTGGTCACCGAATTTGCGCCGCGCCGCATCCGCGCCACGCTCTTCATCCTCATGTTCTCGGGCGTCACCTTCGGCGGCGGCGTGCCTGGGATCGTCGCGGCGAAATACATGGGGACGCATGGCTGGCAGATCCTGTTCTGGGTCGGCGGCATCACGCCGATCGTCGTTGCCATCATCGCCATGTTCGTTCTGCCCGAATCGATCAAGTTCCTCTCGCTGAAGCGCGAACGGCACGAGCGCCTGGTTCGCCAGATCGAGCGCATGCAGCCCGGTCTGGCGCTCGATCCGAACTCGGACTTCACGATCGGGGGCGAGGATAATCGCGCGAAATTCTCCTACGGGGCGATCTTCAAGGGCCGGCTCGCCTGGATCACGCCGATGTTCTGGTTGTCCAACGCGGTCAATCTGATGATCTTCTATTTCATCAATCAGTGGACGCCCACCATCCTCTCCAACGCGGGCTATCCCATCGCCGATGCCGGGCTTGCGATCACGGCGTTTCAATTCGCCGGCACCTTGGGCGGCATCGTCATCATGCGTCCCTTGGACAAATTCGGCTTCCTACCGGTGCCGATCCTTTTTGCCTGCGCCATTCCGATCGTCGCCTGTATCGGCCTGCCGGGATTGCCCGAAGGCGTCATCCTCGCGCTCATCGCGGCGGCGGGCTTCTGTCTCCTGGGGCTGCAATTCGGCAATATCGCGTCGGAGACCAGTGTTTATCCGACCTATATCCGCTCCTGGGGGCTCGGTTCCTGTTTCGGCGCGGGGCGCGTGGGCTCCGTGATCGGCCCGATCGTCGGGGGTCTCTTGATCTCGATGCATCTGCCGACCAAATATCTCTTCTGGCTTGCGACCATTCCGTTGGCAATCGGGCTCATCAACGCGATCTTGCTGACACCGCTCTATCGGGCGGAATGGCATGGTCATGGTGTCCCGGCCGCGCAACCGGCTGCGGGCGACGACTGAGCGCGTCATTCGAGATCAAGCGGAGGAGAACCCGTCATGGCATTACGCACGATCCCGCCCTACCGTGCCGATCACGTCGGCAGCCTGCTGCGTCCCCAAAAGCTGCTCGACGCGCGCGATAAGAAGAAACGCAACGAGATTTCGGCCGAGCAGCTCCGCCAGGTCGAGGATCAGGCGATCCGCGAGGCGGTCAAGATGCAGGAGGATATCGGCCTTCAGGTCGCGACCGATGGCGAGTTCCGCCGCACCTTCTGGCATCTCGATTTCCTCGAGCAATTCGCCAACGTGACGGTGGTGCCGCCAAGCATCAAGGCGAAGTTCCACACCCACGAAGGCGACATCGAGTTCGCGCCGCCCGGCATTCGCGTCGACGGCAAGCTCTCGCGCCCGCATCCGATTTTCGTCGATCATTTCAAGTTTCTGAAATCGGTGACGAAGGTCACGCCCAAGATCACCATTCCGGCGCCGAGCAATATGCATTTCCGCGGCGGGCGCAAGGCGATCGACGAGAAGGCCTATCCGGATCTGGGCGAGTTCTATGCCGATCTCGGCCGGGTCTATAGCGAGGAGGTGAGGGATCTCGCCGCCGCCGGTTGCCGCTATTTGCAGATCGACGAGGTCAATTTCGCCTATCTATGCGATCCGCGGCTGCGCGAGCAGGTCCAGAACATCGGCAGCGATCCGCGCACCTTGCCGCAGACCTACGCCAAGCTCATCAATGATTCGATCGCCGGGCGTCCCAAGGACATGGTTACGGCGATGCATCTTTGCCGCGGCAATTTCAAGAGCGCTTGGGTGGCTGAAGGCGGTTACGAGCCGGTCGCCGATGTGCTCTTCAATCAGGTCGACGTCGATGGGTATTTTCTCGAATACGACGATCCGCGCTCGGGCGATTTCGCGCCGCTGCGCTTCGTGCCCAAGGGCAAGATCGTGATCCTTGGTCTCGTCACGACCAAGCTGCGCAAGCTCGAGAGCAAGGACGATCTGAAGCGCCGCATCGAGGAGGCGGCGAAATTCTGTCCCTTGGATCAACTCGCCTTGAGCCCGCAATGCGGCTTCTCCAGCACCATCGAAGGCAACGATGTCACGATCGAGGACGAGATCGCGAAACTGCGCCTCGTGGTGGAAACCGCGCGGGAGGTCTGGGGTTGAGTCCGAAAGTGGGCGAAATTTTTGCCCAAAATCCAGCAAAAATAGAGAATTATCGCGTAGTTAACGCAAAGTTACGCCCAACATAATTCCCACTAGTAGAATGGGCAAATTTTAGGTTGATTTTTTTGCCTCGCTCTGGCGTCGTATAGCGCTCGCGATTAGTGAGCCGAGAGGGAGTGAAGGCCTTGGAGAGCGAAGCGCTCCTGCAAGAAATTGCGGGATATTGCCGGCGCGTCGGAATGGCCGAATCGACCTTCGGCCGGCTCGCCGTCAATGATGGAAAGCTGGTCAGTCGATTGCGGTTCGGGGGGCGGGTCCGTGGGAAGACGGTCGAGCGCGTGCGCGCTTTCATGACGCGCCAGAGAGAAACGGAAGGGAATGCACGGCGCCCGCGGGTGCCGGTGCCTCACGAGGAGGCCACGATGCCTGCGCCATTTCGGCCGTCCGAGCCGGCCGCGGTCGGAACGGAGCCGACCGACAAGAATTTCCGTTTCTACGACAACCGGCAAAAATACCTGTTGTTCGTCAATACCTGCAGCGAGAAATGGGTCGTCGCCGATCGCGTCGCGATGGAACTCGCCAATATCCACCCGCATCCGCCGGGCTTGCGCATTTTCGACGCCGGCGTCGGCGATGGCACCGTGCTGACGCGCGTGATGCGCTCGATGCATGAGCGGTTTCCGACCGTGCCCTTCTACATCGTCGGCAAAGAAATCAGTCTCGAGGATGTGCGTCTCACCCTCGAGAAAATGCCCGATCGCTTCTACGAGCACCCGGCCTCCGTGCTGGTGCTGACCAACATGTATTATTCCGAAGCGCCCTGGCTGACCCCGAATTCGGTGACCGCGGCGACCAGCCTGGTCTGGCACGAGCAGAGTCTCGTCGGCAGCACGGCGCACGAATTCGAGACCCAAATCACCGAGATGCAAACCTTCCTGGCGCAGAATTGGCGCGCCAAGGTGAGCAAGGCTACCGGCAATCCGATCTACGAAAAGCCGGTCGTGCTTGTGCTCTACCGCGAGGATTATAAATTCCTTCTGGATCAGATGCGTCCGCGCCGCGGCGCTGCGCGCGCCGATTATGATCTCGTCATCGCCTCGCAGCCCTATCGTGCCCGCGCGTCGGTGGAATTCAAGGCGGCGAAAGTGGTGGCGCCTTTGGCGCGCAGCTTGGCGCCGGGCGGCAGGATGATCGGCATCCATTCGCACGGGCAGGACCCGGGGCTCGAGATCATCCAAAAGATCTGGCCCGGCGAAAACCCCTTCACGACCGACCGGCATCAATTGCTGCGTGCCGCCAAGGCGGAGCTGGGCAGCGCCGGGCGGGACCTCAATTTCAACGCTTATTCGGATGCGCGCTCGCTCTTCCGCTATGCGATGCACACGCTGCCGAGCGAAATCAGCGAGACGATCGGCACTTCGACCCTGTTTGCCGCGTGGAATGCCGCCATCTACGTGGCCCAGATCGAAGATCAGCGGCTGTCGCAGGCGATCAACGCCAATGCCTATCTTGAAGCGACGAAGGAAGTGTTGCAGAAACACGGCGGCTTGTGGTTCTGGGACGAATCCTATGTGATCTCGCGCAAGCGGGATTCGGCGTGACCCGAAAGACGTGACCCGAAAGACAGGAGTTCAAACGGTGAGCAAAGGCGATTTTCTCTTCACCAGCGAGTCGGTCTCCGAAGGCCACCCGGACAAGGTGTGCGACCAGATCTCGGATACGGTTGTCGATATCTTCCTGGGCGCCGATCCGGCGGCCCGGGTCGCGTGCGAGACCTTGGCGACAACCAACCGCGTCGTCCTCGCCGGCGAGGTGCGCGGTCCCGACAAGATCACCAAGGACCAATTGATCGAGGCGACGCGCCAGCGCATCAAGGCGATCGGCTACGAGCAGGAAGGCTTCCATTGGCGCCATTGCGAGATCGAGTGCCTGATCCACAAGCAATCGGTCGACATCGCCCAAGGCGTCGATGCCGCCGGCAACAAGGATGAGGGCGCGGGCGACCAGGGCATCATGTTCGGTTATGCCTGCCGCGAGACCGCGGAGTTGATGCCGGCGCCGATCCAATTCGCGCATCAGATTCTGAAATCGATGGCCGATGCGCGGCACAGCGGCTCCACCCCCGAATTGGGCCCCGACGCCAAGAGCCAGGTGACGTTGCAATATGTCGCGGGCAAGCCGGTTCGCGCGACCTCGGTCGTGGTCTCGACCCAGCATTCCGAAAAGGTCGGGCAGGAGGAGGTGCGCGAGATCGTGCGCCCGCACGTTCTTAAAATCCTGCCCAAGGGCTGGATGTGTCCCGAGGATCAGTTCTACGTCAATCCGACCGGGCGCTTCGTGATCGGCGGCCCGGACGGCGATTGCGGCTTGACCGGACGCAAGATCATCGTCGACACCTATGGCGGCGCGGCCCCTCATGGCGGCGGCGCTTTTTCCGGCAAGGACCCGAGCAAGGTCGACCGGTCGGCGGCTTATGCCGCGCGCTATGTCGCCAAGAACGTGGTCGCGGCCGGGCTCGCCGAGCGCTGCACGATTCAGCTCTCTTACGCGATCGGCGTGTCGCGTCCGCTGTCGGTCTACATCAACACCGACGGCACCGGCCAGGTGGACGAGGAAAAGCTCTCGCGCGTCATTCAAGAGATGGTCGATTTGAGCCCGCGGGGCATTCGCACGCGTCTCGGGCTCAACAAGCCGATCTACACGCGCACGGCGTCCTACGGGCATTTCGGGCGCACGCCCGAGGCCGATGGCGGCTTTTCGTGGGAAAAGACCGATATCGCACAAGCATTGAAGGGAGCATTCTGAGATGGCGGCGTCGGCTGACTATAAGGTCAAGGACATCGCGCTCGCCGAATGGGGCCGCAAGGAAATCAACATCGCCGAAACCGAGATGCCCGGGTTGATGGCGCTGAGGACCGAATTCGGCCATCAGAAGCCCTTGAAGGGCGCGCGCATCGTCGGCTGCCTGCACATGACGATCCAGACCGCGGTGCTGATCGAGACCCTGACCGAGCTCGGCGCCACGGTGCGCTGGAGTTCGTGCAACATCTTCTCGACCCAGGATCAGGCCGCCTCGGCGATCGCCGCGACGGGCGTGCCGGTCTTCGCCTGGAAGGGCGAGACCGAAACCGAATATGAATGGTGCATCGAGCAGACGCTCAAGGGCCCCAATGGCTGGAAGCCCAATATGATTTTGGACGATGGCGGCGACGCCACGCGAATTATCCATGAAAAATACCCCGAGCTCTTGAAGGATATCCGCGGCGTCTCGGAAGAGACCACCACCGGCGTGCACCGTCTCTATGAGATGATGAAGGCCGGCAAGCTCAAAGTGCCGGCGATCAACGTCAATGACAGCGTCACCAAGTCGAAATTCGACAATCTCTATGGCTGCCGCGAGAGCCTGGTCGACGGCATCAAGCGCGCGACCGACGTGATGCTCGCCGGCAAGATCGCCGTGGTCGCCGGCTTCGGCGATGTCGGCAAGGGCTCGTCCGCGAGCTTGCGCAGCCAGGGCGCGCGCGTGATGGTGACCGAGGTCGATCCGATCTGCGCGCTGCAGGCGGCGATGGAAGGCTATCAGGTGACGACCATGGAAGATGCCGCGCCTTTGGGCGACATCTTCGTTACCGCGACGGGCAATGTCGACGTCATCCGCCTCGACCACATGCGGATGATGAAAGACCGCGCCATCGTCTGCAACATCGGCCATTTCGACAGCGAGATCCAAATCGGCGCGCTGCAGAATTACAAATGGGACGAGGTCAAGCCGCAAGTCGACGAGGTCGTCTTCCCCGACGGCAAGCGTCTGATCGTTCTCGCCAAGGGCCGGCTGGTCAATCTCGGCTGCGCCACCGGCCATCCGAGCTTCGTGATGAGCGCCTCCTTCAGCAATCAGGTTCTGGCGCAGATCGAGCTCTGGACCAATGCGGGCAAATACGAGAACAAGGTCTATGTTCTGCCCAAGCATCTCGACGAGAAGGTGGCCGCCCTCCATCTCGACAAGCTCGGCGCCAAGTTGACCCAGCTGACGCCCGAGCAGGCGAAATACCTGAATGTCGGCCGGGCCGGACCCTTCAAGCCCGACCATTACCGCTACTGAGAAGCGATAAGGGCGCGCCATGACGCCGGCCGCGGCCGAACCAGCAAAGCCGGCGGGCGGCGGCGCGCTCGTCGAGGCTTTGCGCGGCGGCGCCTTCGTCGTCACCGCCGAGGTCGCGCCGCCGGTTTCGGCCGATCCGGCCGATCTCTTGTCGCGCGCGCTGCGCCTGAAGGGCGTGGCCACCGCCGTCAACGTCACGGATGGTGCGGGCGCCAAGGCGCATCTTTCGAGCCTCGTCGCCGCGCATCTCCTCTTGCAGAACGGCATCGAGCCGATCGTGCAGATGACCTGCCGCGATCGCAATCGCCTGGCGCTCGAAAGCGATCTCATCGGCGCTGCCGCGCTCGGCATCCGCAACGTGCTGATCCTCACCGGCGACGACCCGAAGCAGGGCGATCAGCCCGAGACCAAGCCGGTCTTCGACCTCAACAGCCAAGGGCTCCTGCAACTGGCGGACCGCATGCGCCGCGCGCACGAGCTTCCGACCGGCATGGCGATCAAGGGCACGCTCGATTTCGTGCTCGGCGCCGCCGACATGCCCTTGGACCCGCCGCCGGGCTGGACGCCCAAATCCTTGGCGGCGAAAATCGAGGCGGGCGCCGATTTCATCCAGACGCAATTCTGCATGGATGCGAAGATCCTGCGCAATTACGTGAAGCGCCTGGCTGAGGAAGGTCTCGCGCAACGCCTGCGCATCCTGATCGGCGTCTGCCCCATACCCTCTGCCCGCTCGGCACGCTGGATGAGGGAAAAGCTCTTCGGCACCATCATCGCCGACGACATCATCGAGCGGCTCGACAAGGCGGAAAATCCCAAGGCAGAAGGTATCAAGCTCTGCGCCGAATACCTCCAGGAGCTGGCGACGATCCCGGGCGTGGCCGGCGCGCATGTGATGGCGCCGCAGAACCTATCTGCTATACCCGAGACCATCGCCCTGTCGGGCGTCGCGGGGAAATCGCGCGCCCGCTGAACGCGGGAGGACAAGATGGCACGGTTGCCGGCGCTCGCTTTCGACCAACTCACCCCCGAGCAGAAGAAGCTGTGGCAGGAAATCGGCGCGGTCAGGAGCGGCTCGCCCGGCGGGCCGTTCTTGGCCTGGATGCACCATCCCAAAATCGCCGAACGCGCGCATTATTTCGGCAACGCGGTGCGGCTTGAGAGCAAGCTTGGGCGAAGGCTCGTCGAGCTCGCCGTTCTGGTCGTGGCGCGGCACTGGAACGCGCAATATGTGTTTGCCGCGCATGTGCCGCCCGGCATCGAGCACGGGCTTTCCGCGGATCTGGTCGAGGCGATTCGGACGCATCAAACGCCGGTCTTCGACAAGCACGACGAGAAGCTCGTCTACGACGCGGTCACCGAGCTCCTCGAGACCAAGCGCTTGAGCGACGAGACCTACGACCGCGCCCTCAAGGCCTTCGGACTCGAGAGTCTCATCGAGCTCGTGACGACGGTCGGCTTCTACATGACCACCTCGGCCATGGTGAACGCCTTCGACGTGCCGCCGCGCCACGAAGGCAAGCGGCTGGTCTAAAGTCCGTCAGGGCTGCGCCGCAGGCGGTGCTGGCGGGTTCGCGGGGCTGGTCCAGGCCTTGAAGTCGGCGTCCGAGATCGTCGGCAGCTTTTTGACGAAGGCGGTGATGCTCCAGATCTCCTTGTCGTCGGCGCCGGCGCGGGCAAAGCTCGGCATGCCGGTCATGTTGATGCCGTTCTTCACGACCCAGAAGATCTCGGCCGGGTCCGCCTCATTGGCGATCTCCTTGAGATCGGGCGGATCGGGACGCAAGCCCTCGGAGAACTTGGCCCATTTGACGCCCGGCGCACCGTGGCAATTGGCGCAGCCGCGCGCGAGGAAGTCCCGCGCCCCCGCCTGCACCACCGCCGGCGTCTCGAGCGGGAAAGGCGGCGTGTCCTTGGCGTGCCGGTCGATCGACGCCTCGCGGACATGTTCGAGCGCAAAGGCGACGATGCCGGGATCGGGCTCGACCGCCGAGACGTTATAGAACCCGCCGACGAAATAGACCCCGGCGCCGATCGCGGCGACGATGCCAAGAAAGCCGATCACTGCCAGAGTTCGCATCGTGTTCTCCCGTTTGCCGGTTTCTCATATGGCGCATGCCAACAAAGACCGGCGTTCACATGAAATCAAGGACCGGATCGGCCGGTCCGTGTCCGCCTTGACGGCTGAGTCTTAGCCCGGACTCGCCGTACCCGTGATCGCATGGCCGATGCCGAGCGGCTGCGCGTCGATCAGCACGAAGGCGACGCGCGCGGGTTTGTCGCTGCGATTGACCCATGCATGGTTGGTGCCGCGCTGGATGAGAATGTCGCCGGCCTTGAGCTTCACCGTCGATTGATCCATGTCCATCTCGATTTCGCCTGCGAGCACCAGCACGTAATCGATCGTCTCCGTGCGGTGCATCGTGCCGGGCGCGCCGGCTGGAAAATCGATCACGCAGAATCGCGTGCCCTTGGGCGGCGGCGCCGTGCCGAGGATGCGCGCGCCCATATCCTCGATTTTCTCGCCCATCGAAATATCGACCGGCGTCGCCTCGCTGCACCAGACGAGGGTCGAGACCACGCCGTGGCGCGGCGGCTTGGCGTTGCCGGCATTGTCTTCCCACAGCACCTTGGCGATGCCCTTCGCGTCATGGCCGGTGACGACGCGGCGGATCGGCGGAAACGCGGATTTATTCTCGGCCATGGCGCGCTCAGGCGAATTGAGGGAAAAGCCGCGCGCCGTTGCCGCGCTCGATCGCGGCGAGCTGCTCGGCCTTCAGATCGAGTTCACGGAGCTGCTTGGCGAAGGTATCCGCGCCCCAGAACGGATAATCGGAGCCCAGCAAGATCTGCGTAATCGGCGCCAGGCTCAACAGCGCGCCCATCGCCGTCGGGTTGGTGACGCTCGCCACGTCGTAATAGAGCTTGCGGAATTCGTGCATCGCGCCCTTGGGGTTGCGCGCCGCCGCTTCGCGCGCGAAAGGCCGCGTCAGCGAGCCCGCGATGCGCCCCGCCAGCATCGGCAGGGTCCCGCCGCCATGCGAGAAGATGAAGCGGATATCGGCGCAGCGCGTGAACGTGCCGCTATAGAGAAGATCGGTGATGCAGCGCGTGCTGTCGGTCGGGAACTCGATCGCCGCGGTCGAGATGCCGGGAACGAGATGGGCGCAGCAGGTGGGCGCGGTCGGGTGGAAATAGACCACCGACTTGCGCCGGTTCAGCTCGTCGAAGATAGGCGCGTATTTCGGGTTTCCCGGCCAGGTATCGCCATAGGAGGTCAGGAGTCCGATCCCGTCGAGCTTCAGCACATCGAGCGCATACGCGATCTCCTTGAGGCTCGCCTCGACATCGGGGAAGGGGAGCGCCGCGAACATGCCGAAGCGGCCCTTGTGATCGCGGCACATCTGCGCGCCATATTCGTTGACGATCCGCGCCAGGCGCTTGGCCTGCTCGGCATTGCCGAACCACACGCCGGGCGTCGAGACCGAAATGATCGCGGTGGCGGTTCCGGCGGCGTCCATCGCCTCGATCGCGCCCGCGGGCGTCCAGGCGAGCTGCTGCTCGACCGGGATCGCCTGCGCGTCGGCGAGGATGCGCTCGCGCTCTTCGGCCAGCCATTCGGGCGGCAGGATGTGATGATGCGTGTCGATGCGATGCGGGGCGGGCATGGCGTGCTCCTTGCTTGAATTTACGCGCCGCGCGCGATGAAGTCGGCGGCGCGTTCGGCGATCATGATGGCAGGCGCGTTGGTGTTGCCGCGCGTGATCTTGGGCATGATCGAGGCGTCCGCGACACGGATGCCCTCGAAGCCGCGCAGCTTCAGCTTCGGATCGACCACCGCGCCCGCATCGCTGCCCATGCGGCAGGTCGAGGTCGGGTGGAACACGGTCTTCGCCGTGGCGCGGATATGCTCCTGGAGCGGGGCGTCCTCGTCGGGCGTGTTCTCGCCCGGCAGAATCTCCTCGGCGACGAGCTTGGCCAAGGAAGGCGATTTGAGGATACGGCGCGCAAAGCGCACGCCGCGCAGGAGACACGCCATGTCCTCGGGGTCGGAGAGATAATTGCCCTTGAAGATCGGCGTATCCGCGGCCTCTCGCGAGCGCAGCCTGATCTCGCCGCGCGACCGGCATTCAAGCAGATTGGGCTGCACGGTCACGCCATGCACTTGCGGCGTCTTCTGCTCGGTCTCGCCGCGGATCAAGGGCATGAAATGGAATTGCACGTCCGGCCGCCCGTCGCCATCGAGGTCGAAGAAGCCCCCGCTTTCGACGATGTTCGAGGTGAGCAGCCCTTTGCGGAGTAGAATCCATTCGAGGAAATGCTTGAGGCCCTTGATGCCCTTCTCGTGGCCCAGGAGACCGACCGGTTCCCGGAGCCTGCCCCAGACCGGCGCCGAGATATGGTCCTGGAAATTGGCGCCGATCTCCGCCCGGTCGGCGAGCACGTCGATGCCGTGCTCTTTCAGATGCGCGGCCGGCCCGACGCCCGAGAGCATCAGGATCTTGGGCGAGCCGAAGGCGCCGGCGCTGAGGATGATTTCGGCCTTGGCGCGCGCCGCGATCTCGGCGCCGCCCTTCCAGCGATAGGCGACGCCGGTGGCGCGCCTCCCGGAAAAGATCACGCGGCTGACCAGCGCATCATGCTTCACGACGAGGTTCGAACGCTGCAGCGCCTTGCTGTCGCGCAAATAATAACGCGCGGTGCTGCCGCGTTCGCCGCCCTCCTGCGTCACCTGATAGAAGCCGACGCCTTCCTGGCTCGGCCCGTTGAAATCGTGATTGTAGGGAATGTCGTGATTGAGGAATTCGCTGGTCTCTTGCGTCGCGCGAATGCAGGCCTCGCTCAACGGGTGGCGATGCGGCATGTCGGTGACCTTGAGCGGCCCGTCGGTGCCGTGGAGGGGCCCCGCGAGGCGCGCATTGCCCTCGCATTGGCGGAAATAGGGCAGCACATCGTCATAGCCCCAGCCGGTGCAGCCCAAGGCGCGCCAATCGTCGTAATCCTCGCGCTGACCGCGGATATAGACGCCGCCATTGATCGAGCTGCCGCCGCCCAGCATGCGTCCCTGCGGCACGACGAGGCTGCGCCCGTTCGCGGAAGGCTCGGGCTCGGTCTTGAAGACGAAGCTGCGCGCGGTGCCCAGGAGCTTGAAGGTGCCGACCGGCATGCGCACCCAGAGGCTGTTGTCGAGCGGCCCTTCTTCGAGCAGCAGGACGCGGTTCGCCGGCTTCTCGCTGAGGCGGGACGCCAGCACGCAGCCGGCCGAGCCGCCGCCGACGATGATGTAATCGAATTCCTCGGCCGAAGCCGCGCCGTTCATGGCGTCTTGCCGGTGATTGCTTCCATCACCGCGGCGATGTCGTCCATCGCGCGGCGCGCGATATCGAGCATGTTTTGCATGCGCACGAAGCCATGGGTCACGCCCTGATAGCGTTTGATCCAGACCTTGACGCCGGCGGCGGCGAGCCGCTTGCCGTAGCTCTCGGCCTCGTCGCGCAGCACGTCGTATTCGGCCGTCATGATGAGCGCCGGCGGCAGGCCCTTCAATTCGCGCGCGCGCAAGGGCGAGACCCGAGGATCGGCGCGCTTGGCCTTGTCGCCTTGAAGATAGTGGTCATAGAACCAGCCCATATCGGCGGCGGTGAGCACGTAGCCGCTGCCATAGGCCTTGTAGGAATCCGTCTCCGTGTCGCAATCGCAAACCGGATACATCATGATCTGCAGCGCGATCTTGGGTCCGTCCTGATCGCGCGCCAGCATGGCGCAGATCGTTGCGAGATTGCCGCCCGCGCTGTCGCCGGCGACCACGACCGGCGCCTTCAGCCGCGCGGCTTCCTTGGCGCTCCACAACAGCGCGTCGTAGCAATCCTCGATCGGCGCGGGGAAGGGATGCTCGGGCGCGAGCCGGTAATCGACCAGGACGACGCCGGCGCCGGTCTTCGCCACCAGGAACCGCGCGATGATCTCGCTCTCGTCGATCCCGCCGATGACCCAGCCGCCGCCGTGATAGAACACGATCAGCGCCGTGGGCGCGGTCTTGGGCATGAGCGTGCGGCCGCGGATCGTGCCGGCGCGGGTCGCGATCTCGACATTCTCGACCTTGCCGATTTCGGGACCGTCGCCGAAAAGCGCGGTGCGCGCCGCCATGAATTGCCGCGCCTCCCCGGGGGTCGTTTGCGCGATCCCTTTCCAGCCCGACGCTTTCATCCCGTCGAGCATTTTCTGGACGACCGGATGGAGCGGCATCGTCTTTCCCTTCGCTAAGCGAGAAGCGCTCTCAGGCCGGGCCGGCGAGGAAGCGCTCGATGAGCGCGACGACCTCGTCGGTGCGCTCATAGGGCAGCATGTGGCCGGCGCCGGAAATCACCGCCGTCTGCACGCGCCGCAGCCCACGCGCGAAATCCTCGGCATAGCGCGGCGAAATGAAATTGTCCTCGGCGCCGAACACGGCGAGAGTCGCGGCGGCGACGCGCGGCAGCCTCTTGCGCAAGCCGCGGTCCGGGATCGGCCAGACGAATTTCGTGACCGCGGTGAGGCTTTGCGCCACGGCGATGATCTGCTCGGCGAGATTTTCGGGTCCGGCCTCGTTGGAGCGGCGTGCGGCCAGCGCTTCGCGCGCGGCCTTGTCGTGCCAGAGGAAGGATTCGACCTCGATGAAGGGCTCGGCGAAGACGTCGCGCCCGGGATAGGCGTCGTTCCACAAGCCCACCGGGGCGAGCAGCACGAGCTGCTTGGCGCGGCGCGGGAAATGCGCGGCGATCTCGGCGGCGATCATGGCGCCGAAGGAATGGCCGACGATGGCGACGCCCTCGAGCCCCAGATGATCCAGGAGGTCGTCGTAATCGAGCGCGAGCTCGTGGATGTTGCCGATCTCGTCGAGTTCGGCGAGATCGCTGAAGCCCGGCGCCACCGGCGCGACGATGCGATGCTTGCGCTCCAAGGCCGCGAGCACGGGGTCGCCCGCGGCGATGCCGTTGATCCCGTGCAGCCAGAACAGCGTCGGCCCTGATCCGCCGCCATGGACCTGCCAAGAGCGGCCGTTTTTCAGCCTGATCGTTTCGACGTTCAACATGGGCGCCTCAGACGATAGCCGCGAGCGGCGCCGGCTCGGCGATGTGCTCGAGCGTGTCGGTCGGCCACCACTTGTCCTCGTACTCGCTGAACTTGTTCCTGAGCTTCGGAATGACTTCCTTGGCGAAGCGCGTGGTGTTGTAGAGCGTCGTCTCCTTCGACATGTTGCCGTATTGGCAAAGCACCATGAGATGCCCGACATGCATCTTGTCGGCGAGCACGGTGAGTTGCTGGACGATGCTTTCGGGGCTGCCGGCGACGATGTAGCCGCGCGTGATCATTTCCTTCCAAGTGAGGTTCTCGACGTCCTGGCGGCGGGTCGAGCGTGCGATCATGCTCTCGATTCCGGCGCGCATGGTCGGGATCGAGGTATAGCCCGGCGGATTGCCGAAGCCCGGATAGGTGTGCAGGCAGCGCGAATAGAAATAGCTCGCGGGCCCGGAATAGAGCCTCTCGGCCTCGGCGTCGTTCTCGGCGCAGGCGATGAATTGCAGGAAGCCGCAGCGGTAGGGATTGCGGTCCTTGCCCTTCTTGTCGACCGTCGCCCAGAATCCGTCATTCACCTTCTGGCCGGCGATGTAGCCGAAATAAGAGAGGTTGGCGTAGAGGAAGTCGTTGTCGACGCACCAATCCCAGGTTTCGACGCTGCCGCCGCCCGGGATCCACACGGGCGGATGCGGCTTTTGAATGGGGCGCGGCCAGACATTGACATAGCGCAGCTGCGTGTATTTGCCGTTGAAGGCGAAGGGCTCGGGCTCCGCCCAGGCGCGCAGCACGAGCTTCACGCCCTCGTAATATTTGTCGCGCAAGGTCGCGGGCGATTTGCCATAGGCATAGACCGTGTCCATCGGCGTGCCGACCGGAAAGCCGGCGACGAGCCTTCCGCCCGAGATGCAGTCGAGCATCGCCATCTCCTCGGCGACGCGCGTCGGCGGATCGTAGAGCGCGACCGAATTGCCCATGACCACGAGCTTCGCGCGCGAAGTGCGCCGCGCCAGCGCCGCGGCGATCAGATTGGGCGAGGGCATCAACCCATAGGCGTTCTGGTGATGCTCGTTGACGCAGATCCCGTCGAAGCCGACGCTCTCGGCATATTCGAGCTCGTCGAGATAATCATTATAGGCCCGGTGGCCGACCTTGGGGTCGAACAGCTTCGAGGGGACATCGACCCAGACCGAGCGATAGGCGTCCTTGAAGTCCTCCGGCAGCTCCGGATAGGGCATCAGGTGAAACCAGTGGAACTTCATGGCATCTCCCCTTTTTTAGGCGGCTTGGGGCGCCATCATGGCATTATTGCCGAGCCGGCTAAAGGGCTTCGTTGGCCCCCGGGGCCGCGCTATGCTGGGTTGAGGAGGATGCGACCATGGCTCTGACCGAGACGGATCCGCGGCCCAAGCCGCTGCCCCAAGGCGCACGCGAGGCGATGGAACGGCTCAATACCGAGGCCGGCGCGCTCAATATTTGGTTGCGCACCCAGGCCAACGCGCCGGCGCAGCGCCCCTGGTTCCGCGACACGGAGTTGGACGCCGCCGGCCAGATCGCGGGCGGGCGGGTCGGCACGGCGCAGATGAAGGCGCTGGCGCATCGCTGGCGCTGGAAGGAAATCTCGCCCTATCTCGACCGCATCGCCGAGATCGCGCGCAACGCCGACGTCCCGCCGATCGAATTCGCCGACCGGCAGCAATTCCTCCTCACCAATCCCGGTTTCGGCGGCCGCCTCCAGGTCGCGAGCACCATCCGCTGCGCGATCTCGATCTACAATCCCGGCGACGTGGCGCCCGTCCATGTCCATGCGCCCAATGCGAGCCGCACCATCCTCTCGCCCAAGGGCGGCTATACGACGATCGAGGGCGAGCGCTGCATCGCCGAGCGCGGCGATCTGATCCTCACGCCCAACGGCACCTGGCACGATCACGGCAATGACGACGCGGCGCCGGTGGTCTGGGCCGACATCCTCGACTTTCCGCTTTTGGAAGTCCTCGACTGCAACTGGCTCGACGACAAGTTTCAGGGCGAGATGATGAGCAATGCGCGCGCCCAGGCGCCGAAGCTGCGCGCCGGCTACTCGCATGATCTCTACGGCGTCGGCGGCGTGCTGCCGGCTTTCGTTTCCAACAAGCGCGGCTTCGGCCAGGACACGACGCCGATGTTCCATTATCGCGGCGCCGAGGTCCGAAAGTCGCTTGACGCCCTGCGCAACGAGACCGGCGATCCTTACGAGGGCATCACCCTGCGCTTCGTCAATCCGGCGACCGGCGCCTCGGTCTTCCCGACCCTCGATTACTCGGCGCAAATGCTGCGCGCGGGCGAGGAGACGCGCTGGAAGCGCGAGACCGCGAATGTCTTCTATATCGTGCTCGAGGGCTCGGGCGCGACCGAGGTCGCCGGCAAGCGTTTCGATTGGGAGCGCAACGACATCATCGTCGTGCCCAATTTCCTATGGCGGCGCCATATCAACACTGGCACGCAAGACGCGGTGCTCTACGCGGTGTCCGACTGGCCGCTCTTCGAGAAGATTGGCCAGTACCGCGCGCAGGGCCGCAAGCCGGATGGGAGCGTCGAACAAATAGTGGCGTAAATCCAAATCAGGGAGGATCGACCATGGCAGACGTCAAGCTTGGATCGTCCACATCGATCGCGGAGCGCATCGTCGCGATCCGCGAGCGCTGGCACACCAAGAAGCACCCCTTCTTCGCCGTCTTTGCCGAAGGGAAGCTCCCTCTCAGGGCCTTGGGCCGCTATCAGGCGCTCCATTATCAATATGTGAAGCTGGCGGTGGCGAGCTTCGGTCTCATCTATGCGCGCGCGATCGAGCATGAGGATGTGCGCAAGGCGATCGCGGAGAACATCGCCGAGGAAGAAGGCTTCAAGGCGATCCCGCAGGAGGGCCATGAGCCGCACGACCATGTCGAGCTGATCTTCCGCTTCTGCCGCGCGGCGGATCTGACCGATGACGAAGTGCGCAACATGCGCATGCCGCCCGCCTGGTGGGCGCGCTCTCTCTATTACTATCACACCGCCGCGACCGAGCCGATCGGCGTGGTGATGGCGATGCAGACGACGCAAGAAGGCCAGATGCCGGGCCTCATCAGCGAAGTGCTGCTGCCGGCCTTCGAGAAGCATTACGGCTTCAAGCGCAACGCGCCCGAGATCGAGTTCTTCGCCGAGCACGACGCGGCCGATGTCGAGCACAGCCGCCGCCAGATGGAGCTTTGCCAGCGTCATCTCGACACGCAAGCGCTCGAGGCGCGCGCCCTGGTCGTCGCCGAGGAGATGGTGCGGCTGCGCTGGGCGTCGATCTCGGAGCTCTACCGCGAGGAGGTTCTGGGCGAGCGGCCGATCCTGCCGCAAGGCGTCGAGCGCTGAGCCGCTCCGGGCCGCGCCCTTCCGCCAAGGTCTCGCCCCTGTTTGAAGCCCGAGAAACGGGCCCGGAAGCCGATCGCCGGATCGATCGATTCGCGGCCTGGACAGGCCGGGAAGATCGACTATTTTCAATCCCGTCATCAGAACGGGAAAGCGTGGAAGCATGAGCGAGCGGAACAGCGAAGCCGATCTGGCCTTGGAGAAATTCGGCATCGGGCAGCCGGTGCTGCGCGTCGAGGACCCGAAGCTGTTGCGCGGGCGGGGCCGCTATACCGACGACGTGAACGTCGCCGGTCAGGCCTATGCGGTCATGGTCAGAAGCCGCCACGCCTACGGCAAGATCAAGAAGATCGAGACCGAGGTCGCGCGCGCCATGCCGGGTGTGCTCGCCGTCTATACCGCTTCCGATCTGGCTGCCGCCGGCGTCAATCCGATCAAATGCGGCATGATGGTGAATGGCCGCGACGGCAAGCCCTGGAAGACGCCGGCGCGTCCGCTTCTCGCCGGCGACAAGGTGCGCTTTCTCGGCGAGGCGGTCGCTTGCGTCGTCGCCCAGACCCGCGCCCAGGCGAAGGACGCGGCCGACGCGGTCGAGGTCGAAATCGATCCGCTGCCGGCGGCGGCGAGCGCGGCCGAGGCGATGAAGCCGGGCGCCGCGCAAATCCACGACGACGTGCCGGGCAATATCGCGGTCGATTATCATTGGGGCAACAGCGATGCGGTCGCCGCGGCCTTCGCCAAGGCGGCGCATGTGACGAAGCTGAAGCTCGTCAGCAACCGCGTCATCATCAATCCGCTGGAGCCGCGCTCGGCCTTGGGCCAATACGATGCCGCTGCCGGCAAATACACCATCCAGGTCTGTAGCCAGGGCGTGTTCGGCATGAAGGGCGGCACCGCCAATGTGCTCGGCACCACGCCCGACAAGGTCCGCGTCCTGACCGAGAATGTCGGCGGCTCCTTCGGCATGAAGAGCCAGGTGTTTCCCGAGAATTGCCTCGTGTTGTTCGCGGCGAAGGCGCTGGGCCGGCCCGTCAAATGGACGGATGAGCGCTCGGAGAGTTTCCTCTCCGATCACCACGGCCGGGATCACGAGATGACCGGCGAGCTCGCGCTCGACAAGGAAGGCAATATCCTCGCCCTGCGCCTCACCGGCACGGGCAATGCCGGTGCCTATCCGATCGTGCCGTTGCCCTACACCGTGAACGCGGTGAAGAACGTGGTCGGCGTCTACAAGACGCCGCTTTTGGAGGTCAACACCAAGGGCGTCTACACCAATTCGACGCCGGTCGGCGCCTATCGCGGCGCGGGGCGGCCCGAGGGCAATTACTATATGGAGCGGCTGCTCGACACCGCGGCCGCCGAGATGGGCATCGACAAGCTCGCGCTGCGCCGGCGCAATCACATCGCGCCCGGCGCCATGCCTTACAAGGCGCCGTCCGACATGAATTACGACAGCGGCGAATTCACCGCCGTGCTCGACCAGGCGATCCAGACCTCGGATTGGAACGGCTTTGCGCGGCGCAAGGAAGAAAGCCGCGCGCGCGGCAAGATCCGCGGCATCGGCGTCGGCTCCTATCTCGAAGTGACCGCGCCCCAGGGCAAGGAGATGGGCGGCATCCGCTTCGACGCGGATGGCGGCGTCACCATGGTCACGGGCACGCTCGATTACGGCCAGGGCCATCACGCGCCCTTCGCGCAGGTGCTGGTCAGCCGCCTCGGCATTCCCTTCGATCGCATCCGCCTCTTGCAGGGCGACAGCGACCAGCTTCTCTTCGGCGGGGGCACCGGCGGATCGCGCTCGATCATGTCGAGCGGTTCGGCGCTGGTGAAGGCGAGCGAGCAGGTGATCGAGCGCGGCAAGCAGATCGCTGCGGTGGTGCTCGAAGCCGCGCCCGCCGATATCGAATTCGGCCATGGCCGGTTCACGATCGTCGGCACCGATCGCTCGATCAGCATCATGGACCTGGCCGATCGCCTGCGCGCGGGGCTCAACCTGCCCGAAGGAACGCCGGCTTCGCTCGACGTGAACCTCGTCACCGAGACGCCGCCCTCGGCTTTCCCGAATGGCTGCCACGTCGCCGAGGTCGAACTCGACCCCGACACGGGCGTCATCGAGGTGGTGAAATACTCGATGGTCAATGATTTCGGCACGATCGTGAATCCGCTCACCGTCGAAGGTCAGGCGCATGGCGGCGTGGTGCAGGGCATCGGCCAGGCCCTGATGGAGCGCACCTATTACGACACGGAAGGGCAGCTTCTGTCGGGCTCCTACATGGATTACGCGATGCCGCGCGCCGACAACGCGCCGATGTTCCGCATCGCCAATCATCCCGTGCCGGCGACGACCAATCCCTTGGGCGTGAAGGGCTGCGGCGAGGCCGGTTGCGCCGGCTCGCTGCCTTCGATCATGAATGCCGTGCTCGACGCGCTTTCGGGCTTCGGCATCAAGCATATCGACATGCCGGCGACGCCCGAGCGCGTGTGGCGCGCCATCCACGAGGCGCGGGCGGGGTAACCAGCCTCGTCCGTGGAGCAGCGCTTAGCTCACGGAGCGATTGTCGTCGCCCCTGTCGGGTCCGAGAGCGCGGCGACGATCTCGGCCGGAATGGGCGCGCCCTTGATCCGGCCTTTCTCGGTCGGGTGCGGCACGGCCCAGACGCGTTTCTCGATCCCTTCGACGGCGAGCTTGCCGTCCTTCACGAGGCGGTGCCGGACGGTGAAGCTGCTCTGGCCCCATTCGCTCACGCCCGATTCGCAGACGAGATCCTCGCCCCAGCGCGAGGGGATGAGGAAGCGGGCGCTGGCATCGACCAAGGGCGTGCCGGCCGAGCCATGCTTTTCCCACAAGGCACGCATCGAAAGACCGGTGCGCGCGAAAAGATGAAAAGTGCAAGCGTCGAACCAGACGAAATAGCGCGGATAGAACACGATCCCGGCGGCGTCGCAATCGCCCCATTCGACGCGCAGGGCATGGCGGTTGATCAACATGGCGTGCCTATCCTGCGTTGAGGGCGCGATCCCTGTTGCCGCGCGGGCGGCGTTGCCGGAATATTAGAGCGCTGTCCCCGCCGCTGCCATCCTTGCGCCCTCGAAAAGCGCCGCGGCACAAGAAGAGGCGTGAATTTTCGAGCAATGGCCATCCCCGCGAAGAACGTCGTTCCGCTGATCGTCGCCTGCTCGCTTTTCATGGAGACCTTGGATTCGACCATCATCGCGACGGCGCTTCCGACCATCGCCCACTCGCTCCATGAGGACCCGCTTCGGCTCAACCTCGCCATCACCTGCTATCTCCTGAGCCTCTCCATCTTCATCCCCTTGAGCGGCTGGATGGCCGACAAGTTCGGCGCGCGCACGGTGTTTCGCGCCGCCATCGGCGTCTTCATGATCGGCTCGATCGCTTGCGGGCTCTCCAACACGCTGTGGGAATTCGTGGTGGCGCGGATGATCCAGGGCATGGGCGGTGCGATGATGTCGCCGGTGGGGCGCTTCGTCATGCTGCGCAGCGTCGAGAAATCCGAGCTCATGCGCGCCATGATCATCGTCACCACCCCGGCGATGCTGGGCCCGGTCTTCGGGCCGCCTCTGGGCGGGTTCATCGTGACCTATTTTTCCTGGCGCTGGATCTTCTTCATCAACGTGCCGATGGCGCTGATCGGTATCGTGCTGGTGACGGTCTTCGTCGAAAATCTGCGCGAGGACAATATACGCCCGCTCGATCTGCCAGGATTTCTTCTCACGGGCGTCGGGCTTTCTTGTCTCGTCTTCGGCTTCGAGATCGCGGGCCGCGGCGGGTTGCCGATTCCGGTCGTGGCGGCGATGATCGTGCTCGGCGCGATCTGCCTCGCGATCTATGTGTGGCACGCGCGGCGCAGCGCCTTTCCGGCGATCGATCTCAACCTGTTGAAGATACCGACCTTCCGCATCGGCGTCACCGGCGGGACCTTGACCCGCATGGGGATCGGCGCCTTGCCTTTCCTCATGCCGATCATGCTGCAACTGGGCTTCGGCTATTCGCCGATCGTGTCCGGCCTCGTCACCTTCGCGAGCGCCGCCGGCGCCATGGCCATGAGGCTCACCGCTATCCACATCATCCGCTATTTCGGCTATCGCCGGACCTTGATCTTCAATTCCGTCCTGACCGCCGCGACGCTCGCGATCAACGCGCTGTGGCGGCCGAGCACGCCCTTGCTGCTCATCTTCACGGTGCTGTTGCTGGGCGGCTTCTTCCGCTCGTTGCAGTTCAGCGCGGTCAACACTTTGGGCTATTCCGACGTGCCGCCCGCTTTGATGAGCCGCGCCACGCCCTTCGCCAGCATGGCGCAGCAGCTCGCCATGAGTCTGGGCGTCGGCACCGGCGCGCTGCTGCTGCATCTGACCTTGCTGTTCCACGGCGTAACCGCGCTGGGGCCGAGCGATTTCACGCCGGCCTTCGTCGGCGTCGGTCTCATCTCGCTTGGCGCCGTGCCGATCTTCATGAAGCTTTCCTTGCAGGCGGGCGCCGCTGTGATCGGGCAGGCGCGCAAGGCGCCTGAGACCTAGCCGATCGCGCCGGTGGAGCAGCGATCGGCAAGCCCAATCGGCCGATCGCGCCGGCGGAGCAGCGATCGGCCTATCGAATTATGTGTCCGCTGATGTTTCAGCGCGGCGCGCGGTGCAGGCCTTTGGCGGTGGAGAGAAAGACCGCCGCCGTCGCGATGAGCACCGCGGCGCAAAGCCCGATCCCGCCTTTGATGCCGAGCCAGGGCTGATCGACGCAGAAACCCGCGAGGATCGGACCGGTGATCGCGCCCAGATCGGTCATCATGCGCATCGAACCCATGACCGCGCCCACGCGACCGGACGGGGCGGCATCGGCGGCATAGGCCGAGACCAAGGACGACATCATGCCCGTGCCCATGCCCATCAGGACCGTGAACGGCCACAACATCCAGCCCGTGACGGAAAACGCCAGAATGGCAAGCGCGAGGAGGATCGTCGTGACCGAGCCCACCATCACGACGAATTGGCCATAGCGGCGCACGAAGAACGCCAAGAAACGCAAAATCAAAAGATTGGCGACGGAACTCGCCGTGAGCAGGCCGCCGATCATGCCGATGCCCATCCCGAAGGTCTCGCTCGCGATCAGCGGCATCAGGATCCAGGACGAAGCGACGCGGCCGAAGAACATCGCGTAGCTCAGCGCCGCGACACCGGCGATCAGCATCACGACGCCGCCGGCATTCGACAAGGCCTGAGGCTGCGGCGTGCCGATCCGGTCGGCGGGCATGCGCATCACGGCGAGGAAGGCGATCAGCGCCATCGCACCCTGGCAGGCAAAGGGCGCGCCATAGCCCCAGGCCGCGGCCGAGAGGCCGCCCAGGCCGGGGCCGATGGAGAGACCGATCTGAGTCGCGGTCTGATAGGCCGCCATGTCGCGCACGCGGGTCGCCGGCGTGCCGCGGTCAGTGACCGCGCTCAAGGCCGCGGTGCCGTAACACGCCGAGCCCACGCCCTGGAGCATAAGGCAGGCGATCAAGGTCACCATGCTGTGCACGGCGAGCGCGATGAAGGAGGCGGCCGAGACGAGGAGAAGCCCGAAGAGCATGACGCGAATGCGGCCGATGCGCTCGGAAATCATGCCCGCCGGGACACTGATGATGAGTCGCGAGGCGCCGAAGGCCGAGATCGTGGCGCCGGCCGTCGCCGCGCTGGCGCCGAGCGAGGTCGCGTAGACGGTGAGGATCGACCACACCATGCCGATGCCGACGTAGGTGAAGAACATGCCCATGAGCAGGCCGAGCGGCGGACCGGCGGCATCGGCGCTCGGATGCCACCAGCGCTCGAACCAAATATGGAGAAGCTTCACGCTGTGGCGCCCGCCCTATGCTCTTGGCTTTGAATTCGCGGAAATCGGTGAGGGCGCGAAACTAGCACAGGGCTTCGCGTGCGCACAACGCGGGCGGCGGGATGGAGCTATCGCGCGACAGCATGGCGCGGCAACAGCTTTACCACATTGCCGCGCGCGATCGCGTCGAGTTGGGCGCCATCGAACACGCCGCAAGTCTCGAGGCCTTCGACATGCTCGCGCGCGTTGCGATAGGGAAAGTCCGAGCCGAAGACGAAATGCGCGTCCGGGATCACCTCGCGCGCGCAGGACAGCGCGGTGTGATTGGCGACTTGCGCGGTGTCGTAGAAGAACCGCCGCGCTTCCGGCATGAAGCCTCGCGGCAGCAAGGGCGCGTACTCGCGCTGCTTGGCCATGCGCACGAAGCGCTCGATCAGGAAGGGCATGGTGCCCCCGGCATGCGACCAGATGATCCGCAAATCGGGAAAGCGCTGCGAGGCGCCGGTGAACACCATCCGCGTGATCGCGCGCGTCGTGTCGGTGCCGTATTCGATCGCGGAATCGGCGACACCGGGCACGAGGTTGCGACAGCAATCGGGCGCGGCGGGATGAACATAGATCACCGCCTGACGCCGGTTGAGCTCGGCGAAGACCGGATCGAAGGCGGGATCGCCCAGCCATTTGTCGTGATAGCTCGTGTACATCCCGACGCCGTCGGCTTTGAGCACATCGAGCCCGTACTCGATTTCGCGCAAGCTGCCCTCGATGTCGGGCAGCGGCAAGGCCGTGAACATGCCGAAGCGGCCGCGATGATCGGCGACGATTTTCGCCGCGTCGTCGTTGCAGCTGCGCGCCAGGCGCCTTCGCTGTCCGTCATCGGCGATGTGCTTGGCGAGCTGCGTCACCGAAACGATCGCGGTGGCGATGCCGCCCCGATCCAGATCCTCGATCGATTTCGCCAAGGACCAGCTCTTGAGCGGCCCGCCCACGCCCGCGCCGGCTTCGCGCAGATAGGCCGCGGGCGCGATGTGGTGATGGACGTCGATCCAGCCTCGGGCAGGGACGGCTGGGCTCTGATTTGCGTTCATGGCTCGCTCGATTTTGCGGATGAAAGGGAAGGGCGGGTCGGCGCAGTTGTCGCTTCAATATGACGCGGATTCTCGGCCGCCGCAGGATAACCTCTATGGCGAACACGGGCGCTTCAGTCGCAGGGTCGCGAGCGCCGGACAGCCAATATGATGAGCTGGAACAAGGCGAGAAGAAAGCCGCGCGGGTCTATCGAAGAGCGACGGTTTCCGGTCGCCAGTGATGCGCAGGAGAGGGCGCTGCAAGGGCAATCCGCTGGACGTCCATGCCGAGGTCGAGGGGCGCGAGGAGGCCATGTTCGATCTCCGGCCCAAGCTCTTCCGCGAGACCACGGCGGAGATCTTCCGTCCGAGATCGCCGCGCTTTCCGCGCAAAATCGCAGCGCATCGCCGAGAGCCCGAAGCCCGTCCTCTCTCCCTGTGCCTTGCGCCCGGGGCGGCTCCGGTCTCCCCGTAACTTATTCGTAAGATTGGTAAATATCTCTTACTGCGCCGCAACACGAAGGTGCGGATCAGCCTTGCAATCCTGGCATTGCTCATCTTAAGCAGGCTTATTAGATTGCCCGAATGAGCGAATTCGACTTCAACCACAGTTTCGGCTTCGTGCTGCACGAGACCGCGCGGCTCTTGAGCAAGCGCTACGACCAGCGCGCGAAATCCTTGGGCCTCACCCGCGCGCAGATCCAGCTTCTGGCCTATCTCGTCTATCACGAGGGCATCAACCAGACCGGGCTCGCCGAGATGATCGAGATCGAGCCGATCTCGCTGGCGCGGCTGATCGACCGGATGGAGCAGGCGGGCTGGGTCGAGCGCCGCCCCGATCCGCATGACCGGCGCGCCTGGCTCCTGTTCATCACCGAAAAGGCGAAGCCGGTTTTCGCCGAGATGGTCGCGATCGGCCGCGAAGTGCGCGCCGAGGCGTTGGTGGGTTTCAGCGAAGGCGAGCGCGATCAGGTGATGGAACTGCTGTTGCGGGTGC
This sequence comes from uncultured Alphaproteobacteria bacterium, assembly GCA_963729935.1. Lineage (GTDB taxonomy): Bacteria > Pseudomonadota > Alphaproteobacteria > ATCC43930 > CGMCC-115725 > CAIKMD01. Next base: position 2,180 of record CAVSPW010000012.1, on the reverse strand, counting down.
GGCGCAACCTCTCGGATAAGGGCGGCGAGGATTCGCCGCCGCTCGCGGGAGCGGCCGAATGAGCGCCATCAGCGACACCCGCGCGCGCATCAATCAGGCGGGAGTTCTGGCTGCGCATCGCGCTGATGATCAGCGTGCCCTTGGCGCTCGTCGCCATCGCCGCCTATCTCTATCTCACCGCCGGGCGCTATGCCTCGACCGACGACGCTTACGTCAAAGCCGACAAGATCGCGATCAGCGCCGATGTCGGCGCCCGTGTCGTCGAAGTCGATGTGAAGGACAATCAAGAGGTGAAAGCGGGCCAGATCCTCTTCCGCCTCGACGATTCCGCCTATCGCATCGCGCTTGAGCGCGCGAAGGCGCAATTGGCGAGCGCGCAGCTGCAGGTCGAAGGGATGCGCGCGACCTATCGCCAGCGTCAGGCGGATTTGAAGGCCGCCGAGGACACGCTCGCCTACATGCAGCGCGAGGCCGACCGGCAGCAACAGCTTCTCGCCACCCATGTGACGACGCAGCAGAAATCCGACGAGGCGCGCCACAATCTCGACAATGCGCGACAGCAGGTCGCTTCGAATCAGCAGCAGATCGCCAATATCCTAGCGGCGCTGGGCGGCAATCCGGACATTCCGACCGATCAGCATCCGCTGGTGATGCAGGCGCAGGCGCAGGTCGATCAGGCGGCGCTCGACCTCGCCGACACGGTGGTGCGCGCGCCGGCCAATGGCTATGTCACCTTGGTCGACAAGCTGCCGGTCGGCCAATACCTCACCGCCGCCATGCCGGCCTTCCAGCTGGTCTCGACCGACCGCGTCTGGATCGAGGCCAATTTCAAGGAGACCGATCTGACGCGCATGCGGCCGGGCCAGTCGGCGACGGTGTCGATCGACACCTATCCCGACAAGACCTTCGACGCGCGCGTCGACAGCATCAGCGCCGGCACCGGCTCCGAATTCTCGGTGCTGCCGCCGCAAAACGCGACGGGCAATTGGGTCAAGATCGTGCAACGCGTTCCGGTGCGTCTCGTCATCGAGAATCCGGATCCCGACCATCCGTTGCGCGCCGGGATGAGCGCCGTCGTCGAGGTGGACACGCGCACCTTGCCGCCCTGGAGCACCGCGCAGGCGACGCCGCAAAAATGAGCTTGCTCGGCGGCACGGGATCGAGCCGGATGGGGCATCCCGGGCTCATCACCCTCTCGGTCATGGCCGCCACCGTGATGCAGGCGCTCGACACCACGATCGCCAATGTCGCGCTGCCGCACATGCAGGGCAGCTTCTCGGTCGCGCAGGATCAAATCACCTGGGTGCTGACGTCCTATATCGTCGCGGCGGCGATCGCGACGCCGCTCACCGGTTGGCTCGCCACCACCTACGGCACCAAGCGCCTGCTGCTGATGTCGATCGCGGGCTTCACCGTGGCCTCTCTGCTCTGCGGCATCGCCGGCAGCATCTATCAGATGGTGTTCTACCGCTTCGTCCAGGGTATCTGCGGCGCGGCGCTGGTGCCGCTCGCGCAATCCGTGCTGATCGACATCAATCCCCCGGCCAAGCAAGGCAGCGCGATGGCGATCTGGGGTGCGGGCGTCATGCTCGGGCCGATCCTGGGGCCGACCTTGGGTGGCTGGCTCACCGATCAATACAATTGGCGTTATGTCTTCTACATCAACCTGCCGATCGGGATTCTGGCCTTTACCGGCCTGATGCTGTTCCTGCGCGAGACTCCGCAGAACCGGCGCAGCTTCGACTTCTTCGGTTTCGCCATGCTGAGCCTCGGCGTTGGCGCGCTGCAGATGATGCTCGATCGCGGCCAGCTCAAGGACTGGCTGAGCTCGACCGAGATTCGCATCGAGCTCGCGCTCGCCATCACCGGGTTCTGGGTCTTCCTCGTTCATTCCGCCACATCGCGAAACCCGTTCTTGAATCTCGCGATCTTCAAGGACCGCAACTTCGCGGCCGGCCAAGTGCTGATGTTCATGATCGGCGTCGTGCTCTACGCCTCCACCGCGCTGCTGCCGACCTTGCTGCAGGAACTCTATAACTATCCGGTCGTGGCCGCGGGTTGGCTGATGACGCCGCGCGGCATCGGCACGATGGCCTCGATGCTCGTCATCGGCCGGATCGCCAACAAGGTCGATGTGCGGCTCCTCATGCTGGCCGGCTTCTGCGTCAGCGCCTATTCCT
>CAVSPW010000011.1:0-142212 GCA_963729935.1 uncultured Alphaproteobacteria bacterium | reverse complement strand
TAAGCGATGTTCGGCCGCCACCTTTTGATCTGACGATTGCGGGTTGATGCTCGGAGCCGGTTGGGGGTTCCGACACATGTCGATTTCAGACCATAAGCATATGCCGGAGCCGGTGCGGCGCATCGAGGTGTTCACGGGCGCCGGGCGCCGTCGGGGTTGGTCGCCGGCAGAGAAGGCGGCGATCATCGCCGAGAGTTACGCCGAGGGCGAGACGGTCTGCTCGGTAGCGCGCCGGCACGGGCTGACGCCGCAGCAGCTTTTCACCTGGCGTCGACTGGCGCGTGGCACGCTCGCGGCTGAAAGGCCGGTGTTCGTTCCGGCGGTCGCGGAGGTCCCCGCGCGAGCGGTAACGAAGGACTCTCCCCGGCGGCGATCGCCGGCGGCGACATCGATCGAACTCGAGATCGATGGCGTGGTCGTGCGGATCGGTCCGGGAGCACAAGCATCGACAGTGGCGGCCGTCATCCGTGCGTTGAAGGGGAGATTATGATCGGGCCGAGCAGCGCGGTCCGGGTGATGGTGGCAACGAAGCCGGTGGACTTCCGCAAAGGCGCCGAAGGTTTGGCTGCGCTGGTACGGGAGGTCATCCAGGACGATCCGTTCTGCGGCGTCGTCTATGTTTTTCGGGCGAAGCGGGCCGACCGGATCAAGTTGATCTTCTGGGACGGCACCGGCGTAGTGCTGGTCGCGAAGCGACTGGAGGGCAGCGAGTTCCGTTGGCCGAAGGTTCATGATGGTGTGATGCGGCTGAGCGCGGCCCAGTTCTCGGCGTTGTTCGAAGGTCTCGATTGGCGGCGCGTTCATGAGCCGGAGCGGACTGTCGTGCCGGCAGCGCCGAGCTGATCGAAGAAGGCGCTCGCAACCCTCGTTAAAACGGTCGCAAGTTCTCGGCGATTATGATTCCATTGCTGCGTGACGAAGCCCAACGAAGCCCTGCCGGACGATGCCAACCAGCTCAAGGCGATGCTGCTGGCCGAGCGTGCCGAGAGCGATCGGTTGCGCCAGATCATCAAGGAACTCCAACGTCACCGCTTCGGACGCCGTGCCGAAAGCCTGCCCGAGGATCAGCTGCAGCTCGCTCTCGAGGAGGCGGAACAGGTCGAAGCCGCCGGCCATGCCGGGACCGAAGAGAAGATTCCGACCGAGCGGAAAGCGCGCGCTGCCAAGCGCCGCGTCAACCGCGGCGCGCTGCCGGCCCATCTGCCGCGGATCGAGACGGTGGTCGACGTTGCGAGCACGATATGCCCGTGCTGCTCGGGCACGCTTCATCGCATCGGCGAAGACGTCGCCGAACGCCTCGACATCGTGCCGGCCCAGTTCCGCGTGCTGGTGGTGCGGCGTCCGAAGTATGGGTGTCGCGTTTGCCAGGACGTCATGGTCCAGGCGCCGGCCCCGGCGCGGCTGATCGAGGGCGGCCTGCCCACCGAAGCAACGGTCGCCCAGGTCCTGGTCTCCAAGTTCGCCGATCACCTTCCGCTCTATCGGCAGGCGCAGATCTACGGTTGGCAGGGCGCCAGTCTGGACCGCTCGACCCTGGCTGATTGGGTCGGGCGCGCAGCCTTCCTGTTACGGCCGATCCAGGAACGCCTGTTCGAGCGATTGAAAGCGTCACCCAAGCTCTTTGCCGACGAGACCACCGCACCCGTGCTCGATCCCGGACGCGGGCGAACCAAGACCGGGCAGCTCTTCGCCTATGTGCGGGACGATCGACCATGGGGCGGCAGCGATCCGCCGGGTGTGGTCTACCTCTATGCACCTGACCGCAAGGCCGAGCGGCCGATCGCCCATCTCGCCGGCTTTGGCGGCGTGCTGCAGGTCGACGGCTACGGCGGCTACAAGGTGCTGGCCCGGCGGAATGCGGTACAGCTCGCCTTCTGCTGGAGCCATGTGCGTCGCCGTTTCTACGAGCTCGCCCAATCGGGTCCGGCGCCGATCGCCACCGAGGCGCTGGCGCGCATCGCCGCGATCTATCAGATCGAGAGCGACATCCGCGGCCAATCCGCCGAGGACCGCCGCGCCATCCGTCAGCAGCGCACCCGCCCTCTGCTCGCGGCATTCGAGCCTTGGCTGCGCGAGAAGCTCGCGCTGATCAGCCAGAAGACAAAGCTCGCCGAGGCGATCCGCTATGCCCTCTCGCGATGGGATGGGTTGTGCCTGTTCCTCGATGACGGTCGTGTCGAGATCGATAACAACGTCGTCGAGCGGGCAATCAGGCCTTTGGCTCTAACACGCAAGAACGCACTCTTCGCCGGCTCTGATGGTGGCGCAGAACACTGGGCCACCATCGCCTCGCTGATCGAGACCTGCAAGCTGAACGCCCTCGATCCCCAAGCTTATCTCGCCGACGTCATCACCCGCATCGTCAACGGACATCCGCAAAACCGCATCGACGAACTCCTGCCCTGGGCATATGCCCCGACGCCAGTCCTTAGAAACGTGGCTTGAGGACGACGCTTACCTTATTTCCCCCCGTTTTTCGATTGTCGGAAATTTTCCCTGCCCGCATCAGTCATCGCCTGTGGCGCACCGAGGGGTAAGAGATCTTTCGGGCGAATATCTTTGCGATGTCAGCCTTATCGTGGGCGAGGGCGGGCGACAATAGCACCCGCACCAAACCCAGCGCCTATGCGAGCAGCGATGTCTTGCGCCGAACCGAATGCCTCCCCCGATCCCGCTATCCTATCGATGCACAACACCATGAATGGTTGTGCGTGTCAACCACGCTTTCGGGCTTCCCTAAGTCGCACGCGCGACCGCGCTCGGCTGCGCGCTGCTAGCAATGACCACAGCGCAACAAGAGGCCGCTCCCCCGAGCGGCCCTTCTGCCGGCCGCGACCGTCCCTGCCGAAGGATGACCGGCACGATCATCGGCGCGGGCGCCGCGCCTCCGCGGCTGGCCGATCGGCGGACCGTGCTATTTCAGCGCCAGCACCACCGGGCCCGAGACCGGATCGGTCACGCCGAGGCCGCCGCCCAGATCTTCGAGCGTATCGCGCATCGAATCGAGCGTGGCGATCATGTTCGTGCGCGCCTTGGCGAGCGCGTCCATATCGGCCCATTCGGCGATGATGCAATAGCTTCGCTCGCCGGTCTTGATGAGGTTGACGTGCCTGAGGCCTGGCCAATCGCCGGCGATCTTCTTGTGCGCGTCGAGGAACTCCTGTTCGCGGCCGGGCTTCACCCGGAAACGTACGGCGTTGAATGCGGTCATCGAACCCCCTCCCTGTTGCAAACGATGCGTCGCGGCGATGTATTGGGCACGGCGATGGCACTCGGCGCCGGCACGAGGCTGCGAAGCCGCGCCGCCGGCGCGTCGACCCGCTCCGCGCGCGGACGAAACGCTAAGCGGTCTGCGGCTTGAACATCTTCGCCAATTGAGCGCGCAGCTCCGGCGTGTCCTTGTGACCGTGAACGGCGACCGCGTGCTGCGCCGCCGCGTCGAGCAGTTCGCTCTGGCTATCGGCGGCGATCGATACGGTGCAGTTCTTCTCGCTCGGATATTGCCGACAGTCGATCTGCATTCTTGCCATTCTTGCCTCCTCCAGAAAGACCCTTTTTTTGCTTTCCAAGGAACGCGACATCCTATCACGGGACGAAATCCGAGTCATGAGCCGGCCGCTCGCCGGACGCCAACCGTCCCGCGGCTGAGCGCGAGCGACGGCCGATCTTCTCGTCTTACTTCCCGCCCGGCTTCGCGGGCGATGCCGCGCCCTCGCCCGGCGCCGCTTGCGGCGGCGATGCCGCGCCCTTTGCCGGCGCCGGCGCGGCCGCGCCGTCGCCCGCCGCTTCCGGCACGGGAGGCAGCGAGGCTTGGCTCAGCTGCCAGCGCGCGATCTGATCGCCGCATCCGCCGATGAGCCACGACATGCGCGGCGACATCGCGAGCCGCGCCGTCGCGACGATGCGCCGCCGCTCGGCCGGCGCCGCGACCGGCGCCAGATCCTTCAAAAGCGCCGCGCTCGCCTGCGCCTCCACCGCGCCGGCGCAGGCCGCTTCCCGGGCCGCCGGATAGCCGAAGCCGATCACCGGCCACAGCGCCGCGACGATGGCGGCAACGGCGCACAGCAACTGCGCCGCGATCCATGAGCCGGAATCCGGCATGATCGACGCGACGAAGCGCAGCGCCTGGATGACGAGCGCGATCACCGTTCCCGCGATCAACAGCGTCGCCATCTCGCGCAGGATCGCGCCATAGCTCGCATGGAGGAAATGCACCGCGACCCAGCGCACCGGATCCGCCGCGGCCGAATTGCCCGAGCCGGTGGCGAGGAGCGCCGAGAGCAGCGCCGCGGTGATCGCGGTGGTCGCCGCCATCACGCCGCCCAGCGCATAGAGCACCCCGGCGAGAAAGCCTTTGACCGAAAGCCTCGCCGATTTGGCGCTCGCGTCCTTCGCCGCCGCGACGATGGCCTCCGCCCCGGCCGTGGCCACGGCGATGATCGCGTCGCGCGATTTCCTGATCTTGTCGTCGGTCGAGCTTTCGATCTCGGTCTTGAGCGTGCCGAGCTTGCGCTCGATCTCGCCGAGCTTCTGATCGAGATCCGTCTGCGCCATGTCGCCCCCCATCGGGTTCCGCCCCGGCGAAGCTTAAGCGATTCCGGGCGCCAACAAAAAGGCCGCCAGCGCTGCAGGAGCGCCGAGCGTCCTTCGAGACGCGCCCTAGGGGCGCTCCTCAGGACGAGGGAGATTGCTCAGGGCATCGGCGTCAAAGGCGCGTCGTCATTGCGAGGAGGCCAAAGGCCGACGAAGCAATCCAAAACCAGGCGGAAGCTCTGGATTGCTTCGCTTCGCTCGCAATGACGGCAAAGAGCCGGACGACAAAAAGGCCGCCCCGAGCGGCCTTTCTGCCGGCAGCTATCTCTCTACAGCAAAATCCAACCGGACCAGCTCATTTCCGCATCGTCATTGCCGGGCTTGACCCGGCAATCCATGGACCCGCGGGTCAAGCCCGCGGGTGACGAAAGAAGCAGACCGATCCACTCGGATCAGCGCTGTCGTCCTGCGCCCCTACTCGACGTAGACCGGCTCCTTGGGCGCTTCGGGTTCCTCGGGGGTTTCGGGCTTGGCGGTGCGCGCCGGGCCGGCGGCTTCCTCGAAGACGAAGGCCAATTTGTCGGCCTCCTTGTCGACCGAAACCTTGACCACCCCGCCCTTGACGAGCTTGCCGAACAAGAGCTCCTCGGCCAGGGGCTTCTTCACCTGCTCCTGGATGACGCGGCCCAGGGGCCGCGCGCCGAAGAGCTTGTCGTAGCCTTTGACGCCGAGCCATTTGCGCGCCTCGTCGTCCAACTCGATCGTCACGTTGCGGTCGGCGAGCTGTTCTTCCAATTGCAGGATGAACTTGTCGACGACGCGGCCGATCGTCTGCGGCGTCAAGGCCGAGAACGAGATGATCGCGTCGAGCCGGTTGCGGAACTCGGGCGTGAACATCCGGTTGATCGCCTCGTGATCGTCGCCGGTGCGCACATCCGAGCCGAAGCCGATCGCGGGCTTGGCCATGTCCGCGGCGCCGGCATTGGTCGTCATGATGAGGATCACGTTGCGGAAATCGACGTTCTTGCCGTTGTGATCGGTCAGCTTGCCGTAATCCATCACCTGCAACAGGATGTTGAAGAGATCGGGATGCGCCTTCTCGATCTCGTCCAAGAGCAGCACGCAATGCGGATGCTGGTCGACCGCGTCGGTCAAGAGCCCGCCCTGGTCGAAGCCGACATAGCCCGGGGGCGCGCCGATCAAACGCGACACGGTATGGCGTTCCATATATTCCGACATGTCGAAGCGGGTGAGCTCGATGCCGAGGGTGCGGGCCAATTGGCGCGCCACCTCGGTCTTGCCGACGCCGGTGGGCCCCGAGAAGAGATAGGAACCGATCGGCTTTTCCTGCTCGCGCAGGCCGGCGCGGGCGAGCTTGATCGCCGCCACCAGCATCTCGATCGCCGGGTCCTGGCCGAAGACCATGGTCTTCAGATCGCGGTCGAGGTTCTTCAACACTTCCTTGTCGTCGCGCGAGACGCTCTTGGCCGGAATGCGCGCGATCGTCGCCACCACCGCCTCGACCTCCTTGGCGGTGATGGTCTTCCTGCGCTTGTTCTCGGGCAGCAGCATCTGCGCCGCGCCGACCTCGTCGATCACGTCGATCGCCTTGTCGGGCAGCTTGCGGTCGCCGATATAGCGATGCGACAGCTCCACCGCGGTGCGGATGGCCTCGGCGGTATAGCGCACCTTGTGGTGGCGCTCGTAATAGGGCTTCAAGCCGCGCAGGATCTTCACCGCATCCTCGACCGAGGGCTCGTTGACGTCGATCTTCTGGAAGCGGCGGACCAGCGCCCGGTCCTTCTCGAAGTAGTTGCGGTATTCCTTGTACGTCGTCGAGCCGATGCAGCGGATATTGCCGCTGGCGAGCGCGGGCTTGAGCAGGTTGGATGCGTCCATCGCGCCGCCCGAAGTGGCGCCGGCGCCGATCACGGTGTGGATCTCGTCGATGAAGAGGACGCTGCCCGGCATCGCCTCGAGCTCGCTCAAGACCGCCTTCAAGCGCTCTTCGAAATCGCCGCGATAGCGCGTGCCGGCCAGAAGCGAGCCCATGTCGAGCGCATAGATGGTGGCGTTCTGCAGCACCTCGGGCACTTCGCGCTGCACGATGCGCCGCGCCAGGCCTTCCGCGATGGCGGTCTTGCCGACGCCGGGATCGCCGACATAGAGCGGGTTGTTCTTCGACCGCCGGCAGAGAATCTGGATCGTGCGGTCGACCTCCATCTCGCGGCCGATCAGCGGGTCGATCTTGCCGTTGCGCGCCTTCTTGTTGAGGTTGACGCAATAGGCGTCGAGCGCGTCATGGCCGCGCTTGGCCTTGCCGGCGCCGGCGCCCGCGCCGCTCTCGCCGCGCTCTTCCTCGTCATTGCCCTGGACGCGCCGCGTCTCGGAGCGGCCGGGCGCCTTGGCGATGCCGTGGGAGATGTAATTGACCGCGTCGAAGCGGGTCATCTCCTGATCCTGGAGGAAATAGACCGCGTTGGATTCGCGCTCGGCGAACATCGCGACCAGCACGTTGGCGCCGGTCACCTCCTCGCGGCCCGAGGATTGGACGTGGATCGCCGCGCGCTGAAGCACGCGCTGAAAGCTCGCGGTGGGCTTGGCGTCCTCGACATGGGTCGAGACCAGATTGCCGAGCTCGTTGTCGATGTAATGGAGAACGTCGCGGCGCAGCTTTTCCACGTCGACGGTGCAGGCCTTCAGCACCGCCATCGCATCCTGGTCTTCGGTCAGCGCGAGAAGCAGATGCTCCAAGGTCGCGTATTCATGCCGTCTCTCGTTGGCATAGGCGAGCGCGCGGTGGAGGGTCTTTTCGAGGTTACGCGACAGCATGAAAACCAGCTTCCTTCGATGGGTTCCAACGGGATGGTTGCGTCAAGGTGCTCCGGATCGGTTCAGTCCTTCTCCAAGGTGCATTGCAGCGGGTGCTGATGCTGGCGGGCGAAATCCATCACCTGGGTCACCTTGGTCTCGGCGACCTCGTAGGTGTAGACCCCGCAGACGCCCACGCCGCGGCGGTGGACATGCATCATGATGCGCGTCGCCTCTTCGCGGTTCTTGTTGAAGAAGCGCTCCAGAATGTGCACGACGAACTCCATCGGGGTGTAATCGTCATTCAGCATCAAGACCTTGTACATCGAGGGCTTTTTCGTCCTCGTCTTGGGCTTGACGATGACCCCGGTATTGGGTCCCTCGTTGCCGTTGCGCTTCTCGATATCGCTCATCTCTCCCGCGTCTTCTTCGCGCCCGACCGGTCCGCCGATCGCCACTCCCGCCACGCCACCCATGATATGGTTAGCGCGCGGCCGGGGCAAAGGCCTTTCTCCGATCGATCCCCCGCGAAGCCGAGGCCGGAAGCAAAGCCTAGCGCGCCTCGGTTAACGCCAATAAAAAAGACCCGGACGCGGCCGGGTCTTTTCCGTGGCAAGGCGCGGACGACCCGGTTCAGGCGGCGGATTTGGCCTCTGGCGGCGCGAATTGCGCCATCACCGCCTCGACTCGGCCTTCCCAAGGCGCCAAGGCCCCGGTGGCGAGCGAGCAGCCGAGCTCGGAGAGCTTCACCGATTCGGCCATCAGCCCGTCGAAATGGCGCTGGGCGAAAGCGGTCTGGAGCCTCACCACATCCTCGAAGGTCTTGGCGCCCAAGAGCCCGCGCGCGGTCTCGGTCGCGCTTTGCAAGGCGGTGCGTGCGCAGGCCATGACTTCCTGGCCGATCGCCTCGATACCGGCGCTCAAGGCGGCATTGGCCTTGACCGCGGCCTCGATATTCTCGCGCCCGAAACTCGCGAGCCCGTCATAATCGAGCCCGGGCGGCAGCGTCGGGAAAGCGGCAGGGAAGCCCGCGGGGAAAGCGGCCGGGAAGGCCGAGGCGAAAGCGGCCGGGAAGCCGGGCATGGCGGCGGCGGCGGCAGCGGCGGGCTTGGTCGGGGATGCGGGCGGCACGACGGTCAAGCCGGGCGCGGTCGGCTTCTTCGCTTTTGCGGCCATTTTCTCAACTCCTCGCGGCAGGAATCCCGCCGATAAATGGTGCAGTGCAATATCATCTATACCCCCAAACCGCGCTGGGGCTCAAGGCTTTTTGTGCGCCGCACCATGCCTGCCCGCCCGGTCACAAAAAAGTCGCAACCAAACCCATCTAGAACTGGACATTAATTCAAGGGGTTATTAACGTATTTTCGATTGAGTCGTGATGTTTTGGCGCGACGCGGCTGCGGGGGGTGGTGTGGTGGTGTTTCAGTTTCGGGTTCGGCCGGTCCAATGGCTCGCTGCGGCGGTTTTTCCCCTCCTTCTCGCCGGCGCCTCGATCGGCGCTTCGAGTCCGGCCTTCGCGGCTAAATACGCGTCGATCGTCATCGACGCCAAAACCGGCGACGTGCTGAGCGAATACAACGCCGATACCGTGACCTACCCGGCGTCGCTCACGAAGATGATGACGCTCTACCTCACTTTCGATGCGCTCGAGCGCAAGCAGATCACCCTCGACCAGCGTTTCCCGGTTTCGGCCCATGCCGCGGCGCAAGAGCCCACGAAGCTCGACCTCGTCCCTGGCGAGACTGTGGCCGTCCGGGATCTGATCCTCGGCATTGTGACCCAGTCGGCGAATGACGCGGCGGTTGTGCTGGCCGAAGGTCTTGGCGGCACCGAGCACGGCTTCGCCGAGCGGATGACGCGCGTGGCGCATGCGATGGGAATGGAGCACACCAATTATCACAACGCGTCCGGTCTGCCGGATCCGCTTCAGCGCACGACCGCGCGCGATATCGCGATCCTCGCGCGGCATCTCTATCTCGATTTCCCTCGTGAATATGGCTACTTCGCGACCGAAGATTTCAAATATCGCGGCGTGAACTACGGCAATCACAATCATCTCATGAGCACTTTCCAGGGCATGGACGGGATAAAGACCGGATTCATCCGCGCCTCGGGCTTCAATCTCGCCGCCTCCGCCATGCGCAATCAGCGGCGCCTCATTGGCGTGGTCATGGGTGGTCAGTCGGCTCGTGCTCGCGACATCAAGATGGCGGGATTGCTTAACGCGGCGTTCGCGGGCCGCTCTCTGCCCGAGAACCAACTCGTGGCCAGCAACGCCAAGCCTTCGACCAAACTGGCGGCGAATGAATCGACGCTGCACACTCTCGCCCATCACGCGGCGCATGCGGTGGCAAACCTCTCGCCGATCAGCCGCGCGGAGGCCGAGACTCCGACGCGGAAACCGAGTGAGGGGTGGAGCATCCAGGTCGGTGCCTACCGGCAACAGACCGCTGCTGCCCATGCGGGCGCCACGGCTCTATCGCGTCTGCCTGCCGAGCGCGGCAAGCCGGTCGTCCTCGTTGCCTCCCGCGCCCGCAAGCACACGACCTATCAGGCACGGATTATTCATCTCACGCAAAAGCAGGCGCAGAACGCGTGCCGTGTCCTTCGCCACGCTCATCGCGCCTGCGCCGTCTTGGAGCCGTCGATGCAGATGGCGGCATCGCCTGCGGCTTCTAAAAATTTGGCGGAGTAATACCGCTCGCGTGCAGCTGATCGACGATCAGCTTCTTTAACGATTGGAGACCAGCTTCGTCGCGCGCTTCGGCCCGCGCAACGAGAACATCCTGTGTGTTTGACGCGCGCAGCAGCCACCAGCCGGCCTCCGTCTTGACCCGTACGCCGTCAATCGCGGTAATTGTCGCGCCCACGGCTTCGAGCCGAGCGCGCACTTCGTCGACGACGGCGAATTTGCGCTGCTCCGAGCACGGAAAGCGTAATTCGGGCGTATTCACGACTTGCGGCAGGCTGTCGCGGAATTGGGCGAGCGTCGCGTCGCCTCGCGCGATAATCCCTAGGACGCGCACGGCCGCATAAAGCGCGTCATCATAGCCGTAGTAACGATCGGCATAAAAAATGTGGCCACTCATCTCCCCGGCGAGAGGCGCGCGCGTCTCCGCCATCTTCGATTTGATGAGCGAATGGCCGGTACGCCACATGAGTGGCACGCCACCCATGCGCGCAATTTCGTCGAATAGAACTTGGCTCGCCTTCACATCAGCGATCACCGTGGCGCCCGGCAGCACGCGCAACACGTCGCGCGCCATCAAAACCATGAATTGATCGCCCCAGAGGACGCGACCCTTGCCGTCGACGATTCCGATGCGATCGGCGTCGCCGTCGAAGGCAATACCGAGATCGCAGCTATTGCGCCTCACCACCTCTTGAAGCTGAAGCAAATTCTTCACCTCGGTCGGATCGGGGTGATGAGCCGGGAAATGCCCGTCGATCGTCTCATTGAGCAGAATATGGCGTCCCGGCAGTTTCGCGGTCAGTCGCTGCAGGGCCTCGCCGGCTGCCCCGTTGCCCGCATCCCAGGCGACGACAAGGGATTTTTTCCCATCGTAATCCTTGAGCAGACGCGCGACATAGGCATCGAGCACCGACCGCTCGGTGACGCGGCCAGTACCGGTTGGGAAATCGCCGCGCGCGGCGATCTCGCCCAGACGCTGGATATCCTTGGCGAAGAACGGCTTCTTCCCGAGCGTCAGCTTGAAGCCGTTATGGTCGGCGGGATTATGCGAGCCCGTCACCATGATCCCGGCATCGACCTCGAGGGTGTTGACCGCGTAGTAGAGCATCGGCGTAGGCCCAAGACCGATGCGCACGACATCGATCCCGGCCCCCGAAAGCCCTTGGACCAGCGCCGCCTCGAGCGCTGGCGAAGACAAGCGTCCGTCACGCCCGACGGCAATGGTCCTACCGCCGACTTCGCGCATGACCGTGGCAAAGCCCTGTCCGATGGCATGGGCGTCGCGCTCGTGCAAGGTTTCGCCGACGATTCCGCGAATGTCGTACTCGCGCAGAATCGTCGGATCAAAGGAATGACCAGCCACGGCGTTGTCGCGCATCATCATCCCCGTTCAGCGATATTCGGCGAGAATGCGCTGCACGGCCGATTTCATATCGGGGCGCGCAAGCGCAAATGCCAGATTGGCCTCGAAAAATCCGGCTTTGTCGCCGCAGTCGAAGCGCTTTCCTTCGTAGCGCAAGCCGAAAAAGCCGCGCCCCGATGCAATGAGCTGGGCGAGCGCGTCGGTGAGTTGGATCTCGCCGCCGGCGCCGCGTTCAAATTTAGAAAGATGATCGAAGACTTGCGGCTCAAGGATATAGCGCCCAATGATACTGAGCGTCGAGGGTGCATCTTGGGGTGCGGGCTTCTCGACCACCCCCTTAACCTTCACCAAGCGCCCGTCCTCGCGTTCGACATCGAGAATGCCATACCGTTTGGTATGCTCCCTGGGTACTTCGACGACGGCAACGATGTTGGCCTTGGTCTCTTCGTAGGCCTCGACCATTTGTTTGAGGCAAGGCTTTTGCGCCAAGATCAAGTCGTCCGCGAGAAGGACGGCAAAAGGTTCGTTGCCGACGAGATGGCGGGCGCACCACACGGCATGGCCGAGACCCAGCGGATTTTGTTGCCTCGTATAGGCGACCTGACCCGGCCGCGGCATCCACGAACGGATGGCGCGGAGTTCCGTTTCTTTAGCGCGTTCCTGCAAAGTGTCTTCGAGCTCGTAGGAATGGTCAAAGTGATCTTCAATCGCGGTCTTCGAGCGCCCGGTAACAAAGATGAATTCCTCGATTCCCGCTGCCTGCGCCTCCTCAACGGCATATTGGATGAGGGGCTTGTCGACGACGGGCAGCATCTCTTTGGGCATTGCCTTGGTCGCCGGCAAGAAGCGCGTGCCAAGACCGCCGACCGGAAAAACCGCCTTGAGAATGCGTTGATTCATTAACCGTTCTTTCCGCGATTGCGGGCCTGTCGCGACGACGTCGCACCAACCCCTGTTGCTCCCGATTTATTATACCGAAACCGCTAACCTTTTCATAATCCTGAGAGATCGTCTTACGCGCCGAGCAGGAAATCCTTCGCGCGATTGATCTGCGCCGCAAGATAGGTTGAACCACCGTGATCGGGATGAAGTTTCATCATGAGACGCCGATGCGCGTCCCTAATCTCATCGGGACCTGCGCCGGGCTCAAGATCGAGAATGGCATAGGCCTGCTCGCGCGTCATGACTTCGCCGGCCGTCGTACTCCCCCCGCCCGCCTTGCGCCAATCGGGCCTGAACCGGTCGAGATAGGCTTCGAGCAACCGGGCGCCCTGCTCGTCTTCGGCCAAGCATTGGCGCCACAAAGTCGAGACCTCAGTCTGATCAAGATCGTCAAGCCTGCGTCCAGCAAAAACGCCGCGGCGCACCGTCCCGCCCATTGCCCCCGTATCATGCTCGAGCGTCATCCGCAACAGTTCGGTCTGCACTTCCGAACGTTCTCCGCCACTGCTCCTGGCAGAACCGAAATGCCGGCGCCAACGTGCCCGCCAGCGCAAGACAAGCGGCGCAAGACCGCCCGCAAGGATGAGCGCGAGCGCCCAGCGATCACTCAATACGAGCAACAGCAACACCGCCGCTACGGCGGTGAGGCCCAGGCCCGCGACCATCCAACCGAGAAATCGCCCAAGCTGCGCAGCATCCGCATTCACGATCAGGCGCGCAGCCAGCAACAGCAGACCCAATAGCGCAATCCCGAGAATTAGATAGGGCATCGAGATTATTCGCTCGCGCCCAATTGACGCGCAAGCAACAGCGCGGCGCCGCCCGTAGCTCTACCGTAATCGGCAAGAGCGCGCTGCCCCCCTGCCGCATAAGCGGCAACGGCGCCGAGGAGAGCGCGTAATTCGTCGGCACTGCTTGCATCGAAATGGCAATAGGCACCACGTGTCAGCCGCGCGATCTCTTTAAAGGCATGCGCCGCCACTCGATCGGTACCTTCATGAAACAAAAACACCGGCACGCCGCGCAGCCCGAGCTTGCCAGCCAGAGCACAGAGCTTGTCGAGCTTCTCTTCCATGGCATCGCCCACAAAAACGATCGCGCCGATAGGGTGAGATTTCTGATTCCTTGAGAGCATGGCGCAAAATCCGGGCGATCTGGGTCTCGCCGCCGACGCAAAACACGGCGCGCATCGCGGCATGCAGCGACGCCGCATTCGAAAGCCATCGGCTCGCCTTGCATTCATTGAATCCGCGGTAAAACACGAGCTGGATGTCAAGACCGCCCAAGGCCGCGGTCGCGTCGAACATTTCACCCTGAATCCTGCAGGCCCTGTCCCAGCTTGGCTCACGGCTTGCGGTTGCATCCATCGCGAAAATAAGTCGTCCGCGACCGCCTTCCGGCCGGACCGTGGGCATCGCCTCGACCTTACGCAAAAAGGCCTCGACTTCGGCCTTCTTCGCCGACGCAGAAAGTTGGCGCCTGTCGTCATTTGCTGGCATGGCGCATACTCTAGTGTCGAATCGCGTCGTACACTCAACCAAATACTATAATGGCATTGACCACAAACGCCTAGTAGCGCCAATCCGATGGCCGCCTTCGCGCTCTCGCCACAGACCCGCCGTGAGCGATGTCGACGGTTCACAAATTTTTGCGATCTATTTGCGAGCCCGTTCGTGTCCAGCGGACTGCCCCTCGGAAGGTTGCCGAGAAGCTGCGCATCAGCTTGCCTCGTCATCCGTCAAGGACATGAGGCTCGCATTTCCGCCGGCAGCGGTGGTATCGACGGACAAGGCACGCTCGGTCGCGAAACGCGGGAGATAGTGTCGCCCGCCAATCTTCGGCCCCGTACCCGAGAGTCGTTCGCCGCCGAATGGTTGAACGCCAACCACGGCACCGATCTGATTGCGATTGACATAAGTATTGCCGATCCGCAGGCGGCGATGAATATGCCGGACGGTTTCTTCGATCCGGCTGTGGATACCGAGCGTCAGTCCGAAGCCCGTGGCATCGATCGCCTCCAATACTTGATCGAGCCTGTCGCCTGGCCAACGAATGACGTGAAGGATGGGCCCAAAGACCTCGTTTTGCAGCAGAGAAAGGCGGTCGATCTCGAAAGCACGCGGCGCAAAAAACGTGCCATGCTCCGCACTTGGCGGCAGGGCGAGCTCGCGTAACAAGCGGCCCTCTTTTGCCATACGCGCGGCATGGCCTCGGAGCGTGTTACGCGCCTCCTCATCGATCACCGGCCCGATATCGGTCGAAAGGAGCGCAGGATCGCCGATAACCAGCCCGTCCATCGCGCCCGAAAGCATGCTCATCACACGCTCGGCAATGTCCGTTTGGATGAAAAGCACGCGGGCCGATGAGCAGCGCTGACCCGCGCTATCGAAGGCCGAAGCAAGCACATCGGCCACGAGCTGCTCGGGCAGAGCGGTCGAATCCGCAATGATCGCATTCTGGCCTCCCGTTTCAGCGATCAAAGGCACAATCGGGCCGGCGCGCTGCGCAATCGCCAGATTGATCATGTGCGCCGTGTCGGTCGAGCCGGTGACGGCGACACCGGCAATGCGTGGATCCGCAACCAGCGCTGCGCCCGTGGAGGCCCCGCCGGGGAGAAGCTGGACGACATCCCCGGGAACGCCCGCTTCGTGCAAGAGGCGTATGGCCGCCGCCGCAACAAGCGGCGTTTGTTCCGCGGGCTTGGCGATGACCGCATTGCCTGCCGCCAGCGCACCCGCCGCTTGCCCCAAGAAGATGGCGAGCGGAAAATTCCACGGCGATATGCAGGCAAAGACTCCGCGACCATGAAGCGTCACCGAATTGCGCTCGCCCGTCGGACCCGCGAGCTCCACGGGCCCGGCAAAATCGGCGCGGGCACGCGCCGCATCGTAACGGCAATGATCGATCGCTTCGCGCACTTCGGCGACCGCATCCAGGATCGTGCGTCCGCCCTCGGTCACGATCATGGCAACGAACGCTTCGACGCGCGTCTCGATAAGATCGGCCGCACGTTCGAGGAGGCGGGCCCGCTCTTCAGCTGTGACGGCATTCCAGGAAGGCGCGGCGAGGATAGCGCGGGTCAGCGCCTCTTCAATTTTGGCGCTGTTTGCCTCGATGACGCGGCCCGTCACACGCCGATGATCCGCGGGATTAAGCACATCACGCGCCAAGCCACTCTCGTCCTCATTGCCGCCGACGATCGGCGCGGCGGTCCACGGCAGATGCGCCGCCTCGGCCAAAGCTTGAGACAGCGCAAAGAGGCGGGCACGATCGCTCAGATCAATGCCCCGCGAATTGATTCGCTCGGGGGCATAGAGATCGGAAGGTAACTTGATACGCGGGTGTGGCTTTTTACTAAGCGCCGTGAGCCGGACGACGGGATCAGCAACAAGCATCTCGACTGGCGCCGCCTCGTCAACGAGACGATTGACAAAGGACGTATTCGCACCGTTCTCCAAAAGCCGCCGCACGAGATAGGGGAGAAGGTCCTCATGCCCGCCCACCGGCGCATAGACCCTGCAGGAATGCTTGATCGCGTCAACGCCGACGATCTGATCGTAGAGAGCCTCGCCCATGCCGTGGAGGCGCTGGAATTCGAAATCGCGCTCCGCGGCGGCGAGATCCAGCACGGCGGCGACCGAATGGGCGTTATGAGTCGCGAACTGCGGAAAGAAGGCATCGCGCGCATCCCATAGTCGGCGCGCGCAGGCGAGGTAAGACACATCGCTCGCCATCTTGCGTGTATAAACTGGAAAGGAATCGAGCCCGCGCTCCTGAGCACGTTTTATCTCGGTGTCCCAATAGGCGCCCTTGACGAGCCGCAGCATCAGCCGGCGCTCGTCGCGGCGCGCCAATGCCGCGAGCCAGTCGATGAGGGGCAGCGCGCGTTTCTGATAGGCTTGGACGGCGAGGCCGAGCCCGTCCCAACCTTTGAGGTCGGGGTGGCCCGATAGGATTTCGATCAGATCGAGTGAGAGCTCGAGTCGATCGGCTTCCTCGGCATCGATCGTCATTCCGATTCCTGCCGCCTTCGCTTGCCGCGCGAGTGAAAGGAGGGTTTCTGGCAGCGTGCTCAGGACCGCCGCGCGTTGGGATTCCTCGTAGCGTGGATGGAGCGCGGAAAGCTTCACCGAAATGCCGGGCGCGTGATGGAGATCGCGGCCTTCGACATGGGCGCCGATCGCGGCGAGCGCCTGACGGTAGCGTTCGGCATAGCGCGCCGCATCGGCGGCGCTACGCGCCGCTTCACCGAGCATGTCATAGGAAAAACGATAGCCTTGCGCCTCCATCGGCTTGGCGCGCATGAGCGCTTCTTCGATCGTGCGGCCCATGACGAATTGGTGCCCGAGAATGCGCATGGCAGCGGTGACCGCCTGGCGCAGCACGGGCTCGCCCGTCCGAGCAAGAAGCCGCCGCAAGACCGATGCGAGATCCCGGGCGCCCGGCTCGTCATGCAGCAGCTTGCCCGTCAGCATCAACGCCCAGGTCGAGGCATTGACAAAGATCGAGCGCGACCGGCCGAGATGGCGCGACCAATCGGCCGGAGCGAGCTTATCGCGGATGAGCTTGTCGATGGTCTCGGCATCGGGAATGCGCAGCAAGGCCTCGGCAAGGCACATAAGCGCGATCCCCTCCTCGCTCGACAGCGCAAATTCGTTGAGAAAAGCATCGATCCCGCCCTTGCCATGGCACCGCCGGCGCGCTTCGGCGACGAGTTCGCGAGCCCTTGTCTGGATAAGCGCCTGGGATTCGGGCGAAGATTGGGCCGCCGCGAGAATGCGCGCAACCGCATCGTCTTCATCCATGCGGTAGGCGTCGCGCAACGCCTGGCGCAGCGGATCGGATGGAGACGGGAATGTCGGAAAGACCCACGCCATGGCGATCACATCGCACGAAGCCGTGCGCTTGCCAAGCAAGTTGGCCGCGGCTTGCGGGAATATTCTTCTTTTGCAGCCTTCGCTGGCAGAGAGAGCAGGGTCGCGGTCGCGCATGCCGCCATGCCGATGCGGGATGCGGCAACGCGGAGCGATAAAGTCATTCTTTGAGGCATTCGCCCCGTCGCCGATCCATCTTGTGGCGCCGATGATATCGCGTTCAGGCGATCAATGGAAATCGCGGCTGGTGAGCGCAAGTTCTGTATCGGCGGATAGAAGCCGCAGCATCGGCGTTAAATCGACCAGGCGATCGAGGACGAGATGGATGACCACATGATCGTCCTCGCCCGCGCGCTGGACCTTGCCTCTGGCTTCGACCAAGTCGCTGGTCATCACTTCGCGCCGGAAGCGTTCGAAACTCGACGGCCATACCACGAGATTGGCGATACCGGTTTCATCTTCGAGCGTCATGAAAACGACACCGCTGGCGCTGCCGGGACGCTGGCGCACCAGGACGAGCCCGGCGACCCGCACCATTTGCCCAGCGGGAACGGATTTGAGTTGCTCCGCCGGCACGATTCCGCGCCGATCGAGATCGGGCCGCAAGAGGGCAAGCGGATGATGCTTCAAGGAGAAACCGAGCGTTGCGTAATCCTCGGCCACATGCTCGCCCACACTCATGACCGGGAGCTTGGCCTCGGGCTCGGGCGGCATAATGCCGGCAAGCGGTGCCAACAAGGCTAACGCCTCAAGCTCCAGACCTTTGACGATCCAAAGTGCCGCCCGCCGGTCGAGTTGCATCGAGCGGAACCCGTCGGCAACGGCAAGTTTCTCGAGCGCAGAACGGTCAAGCCCCGCACGATGGGCAAGCGCTGCCGGATCGGCATAACCCTTGCCGCGTTGTGCGACCAATGCTTTGGCCGCTTCCTGCGCAAGGCCTTTCACCCGGCGCAAGCCCAAGCGCAACGCCCAACGGCCCGATTTCCCGGCTGGCTCGAGCGTGCAATCCCAATCGCTGGCATTGACGTCGACCTCTCTGACCTCCACGCCATGCTCGCGCGCATCGCGGACAATCTGCGCCGGTGCGTAAAACCCCATAGGTTGGCTGTTCAACAATGCGCAGGCAAAAACCTCGGGATAAAAGCATTTGAGCCATCCCGAGACATAGACCAGAAGCGCGAAGCTCGCCGCATGCGATTCCGGAAATCCATATTCGCCGAAGCCCTCGATTTGCTTGAAGCAGCGTTCGGCAAAATCACGCTCGTATTCATTGGCGACCATGCCGGCAACGAACTTGTCGCGAAACTCGGCGACCTTGCCGGTGTGGCGAAAGGTTGCCATCGAGCGGCGCAGCCGGTCGGCTTCGGCCGGCGAGAAGCCCGCGGCGACAATGGCGATGTTCATCGCCTGCTCCTGGAACAGCGGCACGCCGAGCGTCTTTCCCAGAACCTTGCGCAACGCCTCGGACGGGTACTCGACCTTCTCCTTGCCTTCGCGACGGCGCAGATAGGGATGCACCATGTCGCCTTGGATCGGGCCGGGACGGACGATTGCCACTTCGATGACAAGGTCATAGAAAACTTTTGGCTTCAAGCGCGGCAGCATGCTCATCTGCGCGCGGCTTTCGACCTGGAAGACGCCCAGTGAATTGGCGCGGCTCAACATCTCGTAAACCGCCGGCTCATCCTGAGGGACGGTTTCAATCGTCAAGCCTATTCCGTAATGGCGATCGATCAGATCAAAGGCGCGGCGGATGCAGCTCAACATGCCGAGCGCCAACACATCGATCTTCAAAATGCCAAGCGTATCGAGATCGTCCTTGTCCCATTCGACGACGGTGCGATCCTCCATCGCCGCGTTCTCGATCGGCACGACTTCTTCCAGAAGGCCGCGCGTGATGACGAAACCACCGACATGCTGGGAGAGATGGCGCGGAAATCCGATCAGCTCGGCGGCGAGATCTAGCGCCAGACGCAAGATCGGATCGTCGGGATCCAGTCCCAGCGTGCGGACATGCGTTTCCTTCAGGCCCTCGCCGCCCCACCCCCAGACCGTGCCGGCCACCGCGGCGGTCACATCGACCGAGAGCCCCATCACCTTTCCCACTTCGCGGATGGCAAAGCGCGGTCGATAGCAGATCACGGTCGCGGCAAGAGCGGCATGGTCGCGGCCATATTTGCCGTAGATATATTGGATCACCTCCTCGCGGCGCTCATGCTCGAAATCGACATCGATGTCGGGCGGCTCGTTGCGCGCCGTGCTGATGAAACGCTCGAACAGCAGATCGAGACGGGACGGATCGACCGAGGTGATGCCGAGGCAGTAACACACCGCGGAATTGGCCGCCGAGCCGCGGCCCTGGCAAAGGATCTCGCGTCGCCGCGCCTCGCGCATGATGTCGTCGACAGTGAGGAAGTAGGGCGCATAGCCGAGCTGGCCGATGAGCTGCAATTCGTGTTCGATCTGAACGCGTATCCTCTCCGGCACGCCCTCGGGATAACGCTCGGTCGCGCCTTTCCAAGTCAGCCTCTCAAGCACTTCCTGTGGCGGCGTGCCGTCCGGCGCGGTTTCGTCGGGATATTCGTAGCGCAATTCATCGAGATTGAAGCGGCAACGCTGCGCGATCTCGATCGTGCGCGCAACGGCGTCGGGATAGTCGCGAAAGAGCCGCGCCATCTCTTCGGGCGGCTTCAAATAACGTTCGGCATTGGGAAGGAGGCGAAATCCGGCCTCGGCGATGGTGCAGCCTTCGCGGATGCAAGTGACGACATCCTGCAAGGGTCGGCGCTGCGGCACATGGTAGAGGACATCGTTGGTAGCGACGAGCGGAATACCTTTGCGCGCGGCAAGAGCCGCCAAGCGATACAGCCGCTTGGCATCATCGCCGCGGAAAAGATGCTGCGCGGCGAGATAAGCATCGGCGAAATCCGCCTTGAGCCGGTCGAGCAGATGCGAGAAGGCCGCGTCCGGTTTATCCGGCGGCAAAGCGATTGCGATCTGGCCTTCGCCGAATTCGGCCAGATCCTCGTAAGCGAGATGGCATTGGGCCTTTTCGGCGCGGCGCTTGCCCCGTGTCAAAAGCCGGCATAGCCGGCCATAAGCGGCGCGATCGACCGGAAAGCACAGCAGGCTCTGCCCGTTCTCGAGATCGAGGCGGCTTCCGACGATGAGACGCAGACCCACCGCCTTCGCCTGACGATGGGCGCGCACGACGCCCGCCAACGTATTGTGATCGGCGATGGCGAGAGCGTGGTGGCCCAACGCATGCGCTTCCCGCACCAACTCTTCGGGATGCGATGCTCCGCGCAGGAAAGAATAATTGCTGGTGACCTGAAGTTCGGCATAGGCGCTCATCCGAAGACCCCATGCAGGAACCAGCGCGGTGGATTGCGTGCGTGGTAAAACCCGGCGCGATAGAGCCAGAAACGGCGGCCCGCTTCGTCCTCGATGCGGTAATAGTCGCGCGGCTCGGCGGCTTCGCGCCACCATTCATCGGCGATGCGCTCGGGCCCATCGGCACGACGCACCCGATGGGTGACGCGCCGCCAACGGAACAGGAAAGGCGGATCATCCGGTACCAGCGCCATCGCCTCGATCCGCTCGGGCCGGGTCAGCAACCGCACCGGCCTCGGCTTTTCACGATCCCATGCATCGGTCCCGCCGCGGTCGAGCGCCGGAAGGAAACGCACGGCGCGTTCGGCCAGATGGCTTTCGCGGCTGGCAGGCTTGACGAGCGCGCGGACGCCCAGACGATTGGCGAGACGATCGATAAGAACGGCCAGATCGTCCGCACCGGCTTCGGCTTCGCCTCTCCCCATGCCGCCCTTGAAACCGAGCTGCGCCGGCGTGAGTTCTTCGGCGATCGTTGCCTTCAGCACCATGTCCTCGACGCCAAAGCCAGGATCGAGCGTCGGCAAGCGCTCTTCGAGGAGACGCAAAAGATGGTGAATGTCGCGCGAGGGTCGAGTGGTTCCGATCGCGGTCGCCTCGATCCGCCCATCGATACGGTAAAGCTCGAGGACCAGCCGGCGCGCGCCCCTCTTCTCCTTGGCTAGGATTTGGCACAGGTTTCCTAACAGCTGCCGCGTAGCTGCGGCAATGTCTTCTGGGGTTCCGATCGGCTCGGCAAAAGAGCGGCGCGACCAGCGCAGTCTCTCGGGCGGCAGGGGCGAGAGCGGCTCGGGCGCGAGGCCTAAGGCTTCATCGAGGCGCAGCGCCACGCCTTCGCTGCAGCGCTTGGCGAGCGCCGCACGCGGCATCGCGTAGAGATCGCCGATACGGCGCAAGCCGAGCCGCTTGAGCAATGCCGCGATGTCGCCGTCGAGCCGCAGCGCCGCAACCGGCAGATCGGCGAGCGCCGCCCGTGTTTCGCCGCACGGTACCTGAGCGATCCTCTCGCCGCCGAAGCGCGATACCGCCCAAGCAGCGCCCAGGCTCTCGGCAATCGCGGCACGGCCTTCGATCCCCCGACGGGCCAACCGTTTCACCGCCTGAGAAGCAAGCTCAGCTTCACCGCCGAAAAGATGGGCGCAACCGGTAATGTCGAGAATAATCCCGTCGCTGCCACGGAGCGATGTCCACGGGCTGAAACGGTTGCACCAGCGCGCAAGACCGGCAAGCGCCGCGACGTCTCCCGCAAAATCGGCTTCGCCAATGCCGAGATCGGGGTAGAGAGCGCGCGCATCGGCCAGGCTCGTACCCGGCACGATTCCCTCATTCGCCGCCATCGCGTTGGCCGCGGTGATGAGCCGCCGGCCATCCAGGCCGGTGACGAGAACGTAAGGCTTATCCGGCCGCGCGCCGCCTTGGCGCCGCCGGTCGATTGGCCATTGCGGCAGAAAGAGAGACATGATCCGTCGCATCGCCTGCCTCCGCATCTCGCCTCGCTACAAGCCAGTCCTCCACATCCCAGGCCGCCGGCATGCCCCCACGGCAGCGCAGCAGCTCAACCCGCCATCGGGGCCGGCCAATGCCCGGCTCGCCCGCTGTCGAAGATCCGGGCAAGGCCGTGACACGCCAGCGCGTCACTGCGGATGAAGTCGCGGCCGCCGCGCTGCTTCGCCGCAGGACGAAGCCCGTGACCCCCAAGGTCTCGGCGGCGAGCTGCAGCCGCCGGCTTGCCGGTGCAGACAAGGCTTCCACTTCGCCGATCACGGCGGCGAGCGCCGGGCTGCGCAGCCCTTCTTCCACGGCCCAGAGGGTTTCCCGATCATTGGGCGCGTGCGCCAGGATCAGACGTTGGGGCGCAAGACCGTAAAGAGCGAGCCCCGGCACATAAAGATCGCCATGCCTCAGGCACCAGAGCACCGGCCGTTCGGGCGAAAGCCGCGCCACGATACCAGCAAGGAAAGCCGCTGCCGCCGCGCCGTCTTCGCTTTCGCCCCCCGCACCCGCCAATTCGTGCAGCGCGCCCATGGGCAGGCCGCCCCCGGGCAGGCCAGCATCAATGGCCGCGATACCGAAAGGCAGAACCGCCGGCGCTCTTCCGCCATTTTCGAGTGCCGCCAATCGCAACCGCAGGGCTGCGAACCGGGCCTTTTTTTCGCCTTCCATGACGCCGGACATTTGTTCACTATTTGTTCAAATTGGCATTTGAGTCAAGCTCCCTCCCCTCACTTTGCTGTTGGTTGCTCCAGACCGGCTTTACGCCTAGACAGGCTCCACGCCGCATCGCCTTCCAAAAGAGACCCGAGGGGAACCGCTTTGAGCTTCGTCGACGAAGTTCACCGCTTTGTCATCGATTACGGTTACCTCGCCGTGTTCTTTGGTATCCTGCTCGAGGATTTCGGCTTCCCGACGCCCGGGGAAACCATGCTCATCGCCGGGTCGGTACTGGCCTCACGCGGAACTCTCAATATCCTCTGGCTTTTACCGGTCGCGTGGCTCGGTGCGGTCATTGGCGACAGCATCGGCTTTCTCATCGGCTCGCTCGGCGGCCACCGCATCTTGGTGCGGCATGGCGGCCGCATTGGCATCACGCTTGAGCGGCTGCAAAAGGTCGAAGAGTTCTTTGCCCGCTACGGCGACATCGTCATCGTGGTCGCGCGGTTTTTCATCATCCTGCGCCAATTCAACGGTATTGTTGCCGGCACGCTTGAAATGCCATGGCCGCGCTTCTTCCTCTATAATTCTATTGGTGCGGCGCTGTGGGTCGGATTCTGGGGCGGGCTGACTTATTGGCTCGGCCGCCGCTTTTTCGAATTCATTCACGTATTCGGCTGGATTGGACCCAGCCTCGTCGCTCTGGGCATCCTCGCCCTCATCGCCGTCGCGACGAAATTATGGTGGCGGCGCAAACCGCAAGGCGACAAACCCGTCTTCCAAAAGCCGAACCCGGGCGAAAAGCCCTAGCCCCTACTCGGCGGGATTAGCCCGTGCATTGCCCGGCGCCGCCGGCACGCGGCCGAAAATTCGCATCAGGCTCGCAATCAGCATTAACGTCCCGACATAGAAAACGAGTTGAATCCCCGTCGGACGCGCGACATAGCCGATCAGGGCGTGCAGCGCTTGGCCGAGCACGCTTTGCTCCGAGAGAACGCGCGACGTATCCCAGAGATTGCCGAGCGGTGGGACGAGATCGGCCTGAAGCAGGAAAGCCGCTCCTTGCGACGCCATGCCCGATGCCAGCAGCAGGATCATCCAACTCGTCACGGCAAAGAGATGCCGCATCGGAATGGTCAAAAGTCCAAGATAGAGTGCAGCCCCCACCCCAATACCGACCACGAGTCCGAGCAGGCCACCGCCCAAAAGCACAGCCGCGCCGCCGCCCTGCGCCGCGACGATACCGTAGACGAAAAGCACGACTTCGGAGCCTTCCCGTCCGACCGCCAAGCCGCACACGATCGCCAGCGCATAGAGCGGACGCGCGCCCGAGAGAACCTCGTGCCCGACGCGCGTGGCTTCGACGACATGCTCCTTGGCGTGGCGGCTCATCCAAACATTGTGCCAGCCGAGCATCAAGACCGCGCCAAACAGAACGGTAGCATTGAAGATCTCCTGCCCGATCCCGTTGACCGCGGAGGCGATCTCGTCGGTAAAGCCGGCAACGACCAAAGCCCCGAGCAAACCGGCGACAATGCCATAGGCAACCCAACGCCCGCGCCGCGCCGTGCCTCGACTCGCAGCCAATACGATGCCGACGACCAAAGCCGCCTCAAGGACTTCGCGGAAAACGATGACTGCGACGGCCAACATTCCGGCAACCCTGTCAGTACGCGCTGCAAAAGTCGATGCAATTGCGAAGCGTTCGCAATATACTCGCCCTATCCCATCAATGCAAGTGTCTAGGCTGGCATTCCGCCGCCGAGCATGCGACATGTTCGCTCATCCCTCATCTTTGGATGACCGAATGCCATCGCCCTCGACCGACAGCGACGCCGTCTTGAGCGCAAATTTAGAATTTTACCGTGCTTTTGCCAGCCGCGACGCATCGGCCATGGAAGCGATCTGGGCGGAGAAGGCACCTATCGTTTGCGTTCATCCTGGATGGACACCGGTGACCGGGCGCGCCGCCGTGCTACAAAGCTGGCGCAATATCCTGGCCAATCCGGAATCCCCCAGCGTCATGTGCCATGACGACCGGGTCTTTCTCTACGGCGATGTCGCGGCAGTCTTGTGCGAGGAGGAACTCGATACCGGCCACCTCGTCGCCACCAACATCTTCGTGCGTGAAGATGCCGACTGGCGCATGGTCCATCACCAAGCGAGCCCCATCATTGTCCGCTCTCACCAGGACGACCGCCACAGACCCGGCCCCGGTCCCCGCGGCTAGCGATCGCGATTTAGCGCGCTTGATCGCGCAAGACACGGAAGATCGCTTCGGTAAGCCGCGTCAACTCGGCCGGCGAGATCGTGAAGGGCGGTGTCAAATAGACGATCTTGCCGAAGGGGCGGATCCACACACCCTCTTCGACGAAGCGCCGGCGCAAGACATCGATATCGGGCTCCCGCTCCAGCTCGACCACGCCGATCGCACCTTTGACCCGCACGTCCTTGACGCCGGCGAGCCCAGCGCAGGGCGCGAGTTCGCGCGCCATCGCTTCGGCGATCGCGGCCACTTGCGCTCCGCGAGGCTCGCGCTCGAAAAGATCGAGCGACGCGTTGGCGGCCGCGCAGGCGAGCGCGTTGGCCATGAAGGTCGGCCCATGCATCAAAGCGGCACCGGGATCGTCCGACCGAAATGCCTCGAAAACGTGCCGGCGCGCGACCGTTGCCGCAAGCGGCAAGGTGCCGCCAGTCAGAGCTTTCGACAGGGTCATGATATCCGGCACCACCCCAGCCTGCTCGCACGCGAACGAGGATCCCGTGCGCCCGAACCCCGTGAATATCTCGTCGCAGATCAGCAACAGATCGTGACGTCGCGCCGCTTCGCCCACGCGACGCAAGACTTCCGCCTCGTGGAAAATCATCCCCCCCGCGCCTTGGACGAGAGGCTCGACGATGATCGCGGCAAGGTTTCGAGCGCCGCGATCGAGGATTTGCTCGAAAGCGGCGGCGCTCATATCGTCGCGCGGCAGATCGCCGATCATTTGGCGCGGCAGAAACCGCCTGAAACCGCGATGCATGCCCTCTTCGGGATCACTGACGCTCATCGCCCAAATCGTGTCGCCATGATAGCCGCCTTTGAAGGCGAGAAACTGGGTCCGTTCCTGGCCTCGATTGCGCCAATATTGCACCGCCATTTTGAGCGCGATTTCGACCGCCACCGATCCCGATTCGGAATAGAACACATGATCGAGATCGCCGGGGAGAAGCCGCGCGAGCCGGGCCGCGAGAATTGCCGCCTGCTCGTGAACGAGGCCCGCGAACATCACATGCGGCACCGTCTCGAACTGTCGCGCCACCGACTGCCGAATATGAGGGTGGTTGTAGCCATGGCAGGCGGTCCACCACGACGCGATGCCATCAATGAGTTCGCGCCCGTCTTCGAGCATGATCCGGCAGCCTTCGACGCTGCGCACTGGGAGCGGCGCCGGTTCGGTTTTGATCTGCGCATAGGGCGGCCAGAGATGCGCCAAGCCTTCGGCAAGCCATCCAGGCTGCCAACTCATAGTCACGATCACTCCGCCATCGGCCGAAGTCCAAGCCGATCCATGAGGTCACGGTCTTGGTCGCGGCCCGGATTTGACGTCGTCAAAAGCCTTTCACCGCAAAAGATCGAATTGGCACCGGCAAGAAAGCACAGCGCTTGAGTCTCGTCGCTCATGGCCTCGCGGCCGGCCGATAGTCTCACCATCGATGCCGGCATGGTAATGCGCGCCACCGCAATCATGCGCACGAATTCGATCGGGTCGAGGCGCGCGGTTCCATAAAGCGGCGTGCCCTCGACTTGCACAAGAAGATTGATCGGAACGCTTTCGGGATGACGCGGCAAGGTTGCCAGGACGGCGATCATTGCGATCCGATCCTCCCGCCTCTCGCCCATGCCGACAATGCCGCCGCAACAAACAGAAATGCCCGCCTCTCGCACATGCGCGAGCGTCGCAAGACGTTCGGAAAAATTGCGTGTCGTGATGATGTTGCCGTAATATTCGGGCGAGGTGTCGAGGTTGTGGTTGTAGAAATCGAGCCCCGCTTCCTTGAGGCGCTGGGCCTGAGCCGCGGTCAGCATTCCGAGCGTGGCGCAAGTCTCGAGCCCCAAGGCGGCGACGCCAGCGATCATATCGCAGACCGCATCGAGATCGCGATCCTTGGGCTCGCGCCAAGCCGCACCCATGCAGAATCGTGCCGCCCCACCCGCTTTTGCCGCTCTTGCCGCATCGAGCACCGCCCCTCTATCCATCAACTTCGCGGCCTCGACGCCCGCATCGTGATGCACGCTTTGCGGACAGTAGGCACAGTCCTCCGGGCAGCCCCCGGTCTTGATCGAGAGCAAGGTCGAGAGCTGAATCTCATGCGGGTCGAAGCTGCGGCGATGCGCGAGCTGGGCCCGAAAAATCAGCTCCGGCAGCGGCAGGTCGAATAAGGCGCGGATTTCCGCGCGGCTCCAATCATGGCGCAGCATGACCTCAGCTTCGGTGCCAGGCATGGATTCGGCGTCAGGCATGCGAAATACCTTTGTGTTGAGTGACTGTCCGCGTAACGCTATATGCGGGCGAGGTCAAGCGGAACCCCTGCATGCAATCGCTCGATAATTTTGCCGCCGAAAAGCTCCACGAGCTCACGGCAAGGAATCTGCGCCGCACGTTACAGCCGAGCGCCCGTGTCGACAGCGTTTGGATCGAACGGGGCGGGCGGCAGCTGCTCTCCTTCTCATGCAACGACTATCTCAACCTTAGTCGGCATCCCGCGGTGCGCGAGGCGGCCGCTGCCGCGATCGGTTTCCACGGGACCGGCGCGGGCGCGTCGCGGCTCGTCACCGGCAACCACCCACTCTATGCCGATCTCGAAACGCGGCTCGCAAGGCTCAAAGGCAGCGAAGCAGCCTGCATTTTCGGCTCGGGCTATCTCGCAAATATCGGAATCATCCCGGCATTGATGGGTGCCGCCGACTTGATTTTGCTCGACGAGCTCGCTCATGCCTGCATTTGGGCGGGAGCCAGGATGAGCGGCGCAAAACTCGTGAGTTTCCGTCATAACGACGCCGCGCATGTCTCGGAGATCCTCGCGGCGCATCGCGCCCGCCATCGACATGCGCTCATCGCGACCGAGGGCGTGTTCTCGATGGATGGCGATTTGGCGCCCCTGCCAGAACTTGCGGACATCGCCGAAGCCTACGACGCCTGGCTGATGTGCGATGATGCCCATGGCCTCGGCGTCCTTGGTAACGGCCGCGGCTCGAGCTTTACACAAGACTGTGCCGCACGGATCCCGCTACAGATGGGCACGCTCAGCAAAGCGCTCGGATCCTATGGCGGTTACCTGTGCGCCTCGCGCCCGGTGATCGAACTCATGCACAACCGGGCACGCACACTCGTCTATTCAACCGGGCTGCCGCCGGCGAGCCTTGCCGCCGCAATCGCCGCACTCGACGTGATCGCTGCCAACCCTTCTTTGACCTCGCAGCCGCTGGCCAAGGCGCGGCGCTTCACCGCGCGCGCCGGCCTGACCGATGCCGAGAGCCCGATCGTGCCGGTCGTGATCGGCCCGGCGATGGCCGCGCTCGAGGCCTCGCGCCTGTTGGAAGACGAAGGATTTCTGGTGACCGCGATCCGTCCACCGACCGTGCCCGAAGGCACCGCACGCCTGCGTCTCGCCTTCTGCGCCCAGCATCCGGATGCCGAGATCGAGCAGCTGGCAGACCTCATTCGATCACGTATTTTGGGATGAGCGCGGTCTTCATCACCGGCACCGGCACCGCGGTCGGAAAAACCTTCGTCACGGCGGCTCTCATTCGCATTTTGCGGGAGCGCGGCAGACAGGTGGATGCGCTGAAGCCGGTCGCAAGCGGATTCGATCCCGCCTGCATCGGCACGAGCGATCCGGGCATCCTGCTTGCCGCCTTGCAACGCGCGACGACGACGGAGGCGCTCGAACGCATGACGCCTTGGCGCTATGCCGCGCCGCGCTCGCCCGACATGGCCGCGCGAATGGCCGGACAAAGGCTCGATTTCGAAGCTCTGGTCGCTTTCACGCGCCGCGCGGTCGCAGCGGCACCGGACGCGCTGCTGATAGAAGGCGTCGGCGGCGTGATGGTGCCGCTCGACGAGCGCCATACGGTTCTCGACTGGATCGAGGAATTGGAGCTGCCGGTGCTGCTCGTCGGCGGTAGCTATCTCGGCGGCCTCAGCCACGCGCTCACCGCACTCGACGTCCTCGCCCGTCGCCATCTGCGCGTGATCGCCATGATCGTCAGCGAGACACCAAACGGGGTCGATCTCCCCGCGACCGTCGAGACCATCGCGCGCTTTAGCCCTGGGATTCCCGTTCTTGGCCTGCCTCTTTTGCCAAGCGCGGAATCAACTCATGATGTGCTGCACCGCGTAACCGATTTGTTTTAGGATGCAGACGTTTCCGGCGCTTCATCGAAAGGACGGGGTTCATGCGTATCGCGATCGTCGGTCAGCAGGCATTTGGCAAGGCCGCGCTGGATGCTTTTCTCGAACGCGGCGATGACGTGGCCGGCGTGTTTGCCGCGCCCGAGGCTCCAGGGGCGCGCCCGGATCCGCTCCGGCTGGGCGCCGTCGAGCGCGGCCTCAAGACCTTCCAGTTCAAGACTTCTGGGCTCGCCCGAGGCACTCGCAACATTGAAAGATCTCAACGTCGAGCTCGGCGTGATGGCATACGTGACGCAATTTGCGCCACAGGCCTTCGTTGCGCTGCCGACGCACGGGATGATCCAGTTTCATCCTTCCCTGCTTCCGCTGCATCGCGGGCCTTCCTCGATCAACTGGGCGATCATGCAGGGCCGCACCAAGACGGGTCTGACGATCTTCCGACCGACGGACGGGCTCGACGAGGGCGCGGTTCTACTCCAGAAAGAAGTCGACATTCTTCCCGACGACACTCTGGGGAGCGTCTATTTCGACAAGATCTTCCCGGCCGGGATCAAGGCGCTGCTCGAAGCGGCCGATGCCGTCGTGGCGGGCCGCGCATGCGAGACGGCCCAAGACGAAACGCAGGCGAGCTATGAGGGCTGGTGCCGCGAGGCCGAATGCCGCATCGATTGGGGCAAGCATGCCGATCAGATCTACAACCTCATTCGCGGATGCAACCCGGCGCCGGGCGCCTGGACGAAGCTGGGCGAGCACAAGCTGCAAATTTTCGAAGCGGCGAAGATTCCGGTGCGGACCTTCGGTATGGTCAAGGGCTTCAAGCCGGGTCAAGTGATGAAGCTGTCGGATAGCAGCTTCACGATCTGCGCACATGGCGGACTGATCGAGGTCCAACGCTGCCGGATCGATGACGGCAAGAAGATCCCCGGCAATGAAGCCGGCATCGCCGCCGGAGCAACGCTCGGCCCGTAAGTTCGCAGCCGTTCAGCGATGCGTGGATTCCTGGTGCCAAACGAGAAGTCGCGCGCGCAACATCTCCATCAGCTTTACCAGGATCGAGCCGACGATGGCGATGGCAACGATGCCCGAGAACACGCCCGGCGAATCGGCAAAACGCATCGATGTCATCATCGAGCCGCCGAGGCCTTCGCCGCCCATGGTCATCTCGCAGATGATCACGACGATCAGCGAGATCGGGAGCGCGATCTGCAGCCCGGTGAATACTTCGGGCATAGCCGAAGGCAGAACGATCTGCCAGAGCAAGGTGCGACGGCCCACCCCGAGGCTTTGAGCCGACCAGATCAGATATTTATCGACGTTCTCGGTTGCGGCCCAGGTCGCCACCACGACGGGAAAGACCGATGAGAACGCGACCATCGCGATCTTCGACCAGTCGAAAACCCCGAACCACAGAATGAAGATCGGGAGGAACGCGATCTTCGGCAGCGGATTGCCGACCGACACGACCGGATCGAAGAACCAGCAAATCAGCCGGAACCTCGCAATCGTGACGCCAATCACGACACCCGCCACGGCCGCCATCGAAAAGCCAGCGAAAGTCCGAAGCATGGTCAGCCCGAGTCCGACGAGCAAATCACCCGACACGACATCATCGAAGAGGCGAATCAGAACGGAGGAAAGCGAGGGCAGGAGGAAGTCCGACACGAAATGCATCCGCGCCCCCCACTCCCAGGCGACCGCCAGAAGAATGATCGACGACGAGCGCAGAAGCTTACGCCGCCATGGGATGTTTACTCTCTCCATATCAACGTCCGCCGCATAAAATAAAGATATGCGCGATCGGCGAAGAAGCCGAGCGCCGAAACCGTAATCACGACCGCGAACATCGCGTCATAAACGCCGCCCTCGCCAAGGAACGAGATAAGATAGCCGAGACCGCGCTGGCCGACGAGAAGCTCTGACGCCACCAACACGATGAATGAGATCGCCACCGCATTGCGGATGCCGGCGAGAATCTCCGGCAGCGCGCTCGGCAAGATGACTTCCCACAACACGTCGCGCTCGCTTGCCCCGCAAGACCGCGCCGACCAGACCAGCGTATGATCGACCCCGCGCGCGCCGTTGTAAGCGCTCAAAATCACCGGAAGAAGACAACTCATGCCGATGGACGCGATCTTCGAACCCGCACCCAGCCCGAGCCATAGGATCATGACGGGAATGAGCGCCGATTTCGGCATCGGATAGAGCGCTTTGACGACGGGACTCGCGACGTCATCGACGACCTGAAAGCGCGCCATCATCACGCCCAAGGGCACGCCGACGAGGATCGCACCGCCAAGCCCGAAAAACCAATTGACGAAGGACGACACACCGTTGGTCCACAGATCACCGTCCATCAACAATCCAACCCAAGCCTTCGACACCGCCGTCAAGGGCGGTAATTCGCTCGGATCGACGAGATGAAGCCGCGGCGCCACTTCCCAAAGCACCGCCAACAGAAAGAGAGGCAAGTAGCGAACGAATGCGTTGGTACCCATCAGCCGCATTCTACCGACGCGCGATTCGGCTTGCTGTGGGCGCGCTCCCAGAGATGCGACGTTGTTGCTCATCAGTCGCGCTCTTCCTGCGCTCGGATCGCCTCATCGCGCACCAGGTTCCAAAGATAATCGACCTTCTCCGCGTATTCGCGCGTGTGGATGAACTCCGCGCGCGCTCCGTCGGGAGCCCGCGTATCGACGATTTCCTTCACCCGCCCCGGACGCGCGGTCATTACGGCAACGCGATCGGCGAGGTAGACCGCCTCGCGCACGTCGTGCGTGACGAAGACCACGGTCTTAGGGGTGCGGCGCATGATCGCCAGAAGTTCCTCATGCATCAATGTGCGCGTCTGCGCATCGAGCGCGCCGAATGGCTCGTCCATCAGCAGCGTTTGCGGATCAATCGCCAATGTACGCGCGATCGCGACGCGCTGCTTCATGCCGCCTGAGAGCTGCGAGGGGTAGCTGTCCTCGAAGCCGGATAGATGAACAAGATCGATCAGCTCTTGAGCGCGGCGTTCGCGCTCCGCCTTCGGCAGATGCTGCTTCTCGAGCCCGTAGAGGACGTTCTTGCGCACGGTCTTCCAGGGAAACAGCGCGAAATTCTGGAACACGACGCCGCGATCGGGCCCGGGTCCGATGACGGGCTGGCCGCCAACGGAGATCGAGCCGGCTTCGCAAGGCAGAAATCCGCCCAGCAGATAGAGGAGCGTGCTTTTGCCGCAGCCGGACGGGCCAAGAAGAGCCACGAACTCGCGCTCTTTCACTTCAAGAGAGACGCCGTCGAGCGCCAATACCGGTCGCCCGCGCGGCGGGCGATACGTATGGCTGACCTGACCGAAAACGATACCGCTACCCATCATCAAGTGAACCTCGAAAGCATTATATCCCTTTAACTATGACGCCGCTTCGCTGCCTCGTCGACCAGCCAAAGATCGGCATATTTCCTGCGTCGATGTCGATATTGAGGAGCCCCAATTTCTTCCGCGTGTTGATGTTATTTTGGAGCGCGGTCAGGTTGGGCCGCGCGTCGGGATCCCGATAGTAATCGCTTTTCGTGAACAGCCAATCGGCAAAATCGCTGGCCGGCTCCTTGGTGAAGGCCGCGACGAAGCGGATCCCTTCATCACGATTTTTCGGGTCGAGATACCAGTGCAGCATGGTCTGTACGTCTTCGAAGAAATCGACGAGCGCGGCCCGATGCGCCCGAATGAACGGCTCGCGCGCCGCCCAGACCGTCAATTGCGTCGGACCCATGGATTGCGCGACGTCGAATAGACTGACGGCTTTGCCCTCATTTTTCGCGACGATCGAGAACGGTGTTCCGATCTCGATCACATCGACTTTCTTGCCGTCGAGCGCCGCGACCATGTTGGGAAACGCGACTTCGATTACCTGATAATCGCGCGGCGTTTCGAGACCATGGCGCAGGAGCATCACCTTCGCCGCTATGTCGACCGCACCTCCGATCGCGTTGGTCGCGACGACCTTGCCTTTCAGATCTTCGACCCGTTTGATCGCGCCGTCGGGACGGACCATATCTTGGTTCGAGTAATAGCCGGGTATGCCATCCTGATAGAGGTCGGAGACGACACGCGGATCGTTCATATGCGCGTTTTGGACCGCCAAAGCAAAAGAAGAAAATGCGAGCGATGCCAAATCCAGCTCTCCGGCCGCCAAGGCCGTGATTTGCCGCGTTCTCCCCCGGAAGTGAATGGCATCGACCGTGTAAGACTTGCCGTAATGCTTGAGCAGATCCTTCTTTTCGAACAACACCGCCGTCAACTGGGCGGGCACCACCGCCCACGCGACCCGGAGCTTCAAAGGGTCAGCGAGCGCGCGCCCGGTCCCGCCTGTCGCCAAGAGGGCCGATAACGCGAGCGTGAGCGCTAATCCGCGCCATCCGAGCATTGCTTGGCTCCCTACCCTGTCCGCTGTTCTTGCCGCATCATCCGCACGCCCCGTTCAGCTTGTCAACGTCCAAGCGTGCCTATCCTAATTCAACCGCGCGGCGGCCTCGTTGACGAGCGACAGGTCGGAATAGGCCTTGACGTCAAGATGTATCTTCAAAAGACCGAGCTTGCGCATCACATCGAGGTTTTTCTGCATCGCATCGAGATTGGGACGCGCGTCCGGATCGTGATAATCGTCGCCCTTCGTGAAGATCCAATCCGAATAGACCGAGGCCGGCCGCTTGGTGAAGTTCGCGATCAGTCCGATGACCGCTTCGCGATTGGCCGGATCGAGGGTCCAGCGCATCGCGCGTTGCGTGTCTTCGAAATAATCGACGAGCGCGGCGCGGTGAGCGTCGATAAACGGCTTGCGCGTGGCGATGATCGTGAGCTCTGTTTCGCCGCCCATCGCCTCGCGCATCGTGAAGAGCACGCGAATTTTTTTCTCTTTCAGGGCGTTAATCGAAAAGGGCGTCGTAAAGAAACCGAGATCAATGCGTTTGGCCTCGAGCGCCGCGAGCATGTTCGGAAACTCAACCTCGACGATCGAGTAGTCGCGCTTATCCACCATGCCGTGCTCGACGGCGTAATTGCGGAAGCCCATGTCCATGGCGCCGCCGATGCTATTGTCGCCGATGACTTTTCCCTTG
The DNA here is from genome assembly GCA_963729935.1 of uncultured Alphaproteobacteria bacterium. Taxonomy (GTDB): domain Bacteria; phylum Pseudomonadota; class Alphaproteobacteria; order ATCC43930; family CGMCC-115725; genus CAIKMD01. Next base: position 107,964 of record CAVSPW010000011.1, on the reverse strand, counting down.
AGGTCCGCGATCGTATGAACGGGGCTATCGGGCAACACCGCGAACTGCCGCGAATAGTAGTCCTGAGAGCCGTCACGCGTTGCCTCGCCGATCACCCTCAGATCGGTCATGTGAGCGTTCTGGACGGCGAGCGCGAAGGCCGCCGGCGCGAACAGCGCGAATTGCAGATCGCCCGATGCCAGCGCCGTCGTTTGCGGTCCGCTACCCGGCATGCGGACGGCATCGACGACATAGGACTTGCCGTAATGCCGGAGGACCTCCTTTTCCATCATGAGGATCGGAAAGAGTTGACCCGGGATCGCGGCCCAGGCCTCGCGGATCGTGAACGGCTCGTCGGCCCGCGCGCCCGTCGCTGCGGCCGCAAGCCCCAATAAGAGGCCAAGAAAGAGAAACCGAGACTGCCTCACCACGTTACTCCCCGTTCATTTTGTGTCGTTTGGCCGCCGCGTCGATCAGCGACAGGTCGGAATGGCTTCTGACGTCGACGCTCGCCTTGAGAAAACCCAGCCGCGTCAAAGTGTCGACGTTGCTCTGCAGGGCCGCCAGATTGGGCCTCGCATCGGGGTCGTGATAATTGTCTGCCTTCGTGAAGAGCCAGTCTTTGAGCGCGTCGGAAGGCTCATGCGTGAAGCTCGAGAGAATCCCGATCGCCTGTATGCGGTTCCTCGGATCGGTAAGCCAACGGATGCCGGTTTGGAAGTCCTCGAAGAGATCGATGAGCGCCGCCCGATGCTGAGCGATATAGGGCGCGCGCGCCGCCATCAAGGTCATTTGGGTCTCGCCCATCGCATCGCGCGTCGTGAACAAAGCGCGCACGCTCCCGTCCCGCTCGGCGATGCCGGCATAAGGCTGGGGCAGAGGCCCGAGATCGATTTTCTTTTGCAAGATCGTCGCCAGCATGTTGGGGAACTGGACCTCGACCACCTGGTAGTCGCGTTTTTCCTCGAAGCCGTGATCGCGCATCATCTTGGTCAACGCGAAATAGGTCGCGCCGCCGATGCCGTTGGTCGCGAGCACACGGCCCTTGAGGTCTTCGACTTTGCGGATATCGCTGTCGGTGCGAACGTAGAATGGGCCGCTCCAGTATCCGGGAACGCCGTCGCGGTGACCATCGGCGACGACCCGGAGATCGTTCATATTTGCGTTCAAGATGGCGAGACCGAAGGAGGAATAGGCGAGCATCGCGATATCGAGATCGCCCGACGCGAGTGCCGTGATCTGAGGCGTGCTGCCCCGAAAATGCATCGATTCGACACTGTAGGATTTGCCATAATGCTTGAGCAGCGCCGGCTGACCGAGGATCACGGGCAGGAGATGGGCTGGCGCGGCAACCCAGCCGACGCAAATCTTCACAGGCTCGTCCGCCCTTGAAGTCCCGGAAAGCGCTATCGCAAAGATCGCGCCCAATGCCGCAGCGCGCCAACGGTGCTTAACCAAGGCGGTCCTCCCCTGTTCCCTGGCGCATGATCCGCATGCGGGCATGCGATTGTCAACTGCGACTAATTTGCTATTAAGCTGCGTCGGTTAGACAAATCGGCGGCGGGCGAGCACGTTCCGCCACTGTCGTGGTGGAAGGGATTACCTTGAGTGTGCCCGATCTGACGGTTGTGGTACCGACCTTCAACGAGCGTGAAAATATTCTCCCGCTCGTCGAACGGTTCTCCTCCGTCCTTGCCGGAATCGCGTGGGAGGCGATCTTCGTCGACGACAATTCTCCCGACGGCACGGCCGAAGCGGTCCGCGCCCTGGCGCGGACGGACCCCAGAATACGCTGCCTGCAGCGCGTCGGCCGGCGCGGCCTTTCGAGCGCCTGCATCGAGGGAATCCTGGCCTCGTCATCGCCTTTCGTCGCCGTCATCGACGCCGATTTGCAGCACGACGAGAGTTCTGTTGCCGCGGATGCTCGGCGCGCTGCGGAGCGAGCCCGTCGATCTTGTCGTCGGCAGCCGTTATGTCGCGGGCGGCGGTGTCGGCGATTGGGACGCCGGCCGCCAGCGCGCCAGCGCCATCGCGACTTGGCTGTCGCGCGTCGTCACGAAGGTCGAGATCGCCGATCCGATGAGCGGTTTTTTCATGATGCGCCGCGCGGTGTTCGAGGACGCGTTACGCCAGCTTTCCGCACAGGGATTCAAAATTCTGCTCGACGTGATGGCGTCGGCCCGGACGACGCCGCGGGTCAAGGAGCTCCCTTACGAGTTCCGCCCACGCCAGCACGGCGAAAGCAAGCTCGATGCGCTGGTCGTCTGGGAATTCGCCATGCTCCTTGCCGACAAGCTCATCGGCCACATCGTGCCGGTGCGCTTTGCGCTCTTCGCGTTCATCGGCGGCGTCGGCGTCGTCATCCATATGAGCATACTCTGGGCCTGTCTGCAGCTGCTGGGCTTCACCTTCACGGTGTCGCAGACCATTGCCGCGATTTCCGCGATGACCGGAAACTTTTTCCTGAATAATTTCTTCACTTACGCGGATCGCCGGCTCAAAGGCTGGCGCATCCTCCGCGGCCTCGTGTCCTTTTATTTGGTCTGCAGTCTCGGCGCGGTGGCCAATATCGGTATCGCGTCATATCTCTTTGCCGAGCGCGAGGTATGGTGGATCGCCGGCATCGCCGGGATCATCGTCGGCTCGGTATGGAATTACGCGGTCTCGGCGATCTTCACCTGGAAGGGCCGGTGACGAGTTTATTGGCGGCGGCTTGCGCGCAGAACGTATCGGTCGCCGCTGAAGCGCTCGAACATCACATCGATCGTCGGATGGGTAATCGGTCCATTCTCCGCGTCGGGAACGAGGTTCTGCTCGGAGACATAGGCCTCATAGGGCCCACCGCTCTCGTTCTGCGCCAGCAGATGATAAAAGGGCTGATCCTTCGACGGGCGCCGTTCGGCCGGAATTGACTGGTACCATTCGTCGGTATTGTTGAAGACCGGATCGACATCAAAAATGACGCCGCGAAATGGATAAAGCCGGTGCCGAACGATTTCCCCGACCGCAAACTTACCACTGCGGAATACCCGCGGCCTATTCACGACCGACCCTCCTGACCCGCGTTGCGATCCTCGGCACTCTCTCCCAGCCACGCCGCTATATAAGAAAAATCCGGGGTCGCCTCAAGGCCGCTGCCGGATCGGGCGAGCCGGAGCCGGCCCCTACCGCCGCAGGTATTTTCGCGCCAGCCGGAGCATTTCTAGATCGCAGGTCTGTTTGGCGATTTCCTCGAGGTCTTCGAAGTAATTCATGAGCGACTGCGCGCTGAGGCGGCCGATCAACCAGCCGATGAACTGTTCCGGGGTTGCAATTCGCGCCGGGACGGGTTCTAGACTCTGCCCCCGCGGCAGCGCGACACGCAGAATCCGCCAGCGCCGGCGTCGCAATTGTTCATCGCTAGGATCGAGATCGGCTTCAAGCGTCCAGCCAGCGCGCGGCGCTTCGCTGTTGCGTCCCATCATTTTCTTTCCTTCCCTGAAGCTGGACACGACCGCGACGCCCGCTTCGAAACCTCTTCAATTTGCGACAAAGTTTCGTCGATCTGCAAATATCGAAAATCGATTATTAACGCAATCGAAACATATGGTTAACGGATCAATGCGCCGTCCTGGCCGCGGCGATTAGATTTCTTGTGCCGCAAGAATGCCGGGAAGTGCTTGGGCCGAGGCGATGACCCGCGGGCTGATTCTGAAACCGCCGGGTAGCGCGATCTCGACCTCTTGCGCCACCAGCGGAACGACAACGCTCACCCGGCCGCGCCCGCCGGCCTCGCCGCGCATCAGGCTCTTGAGGGGTTCGAGCGCCCCGGTTTCGGCGAGGACAACCTTCATGCCCGCCGCCGCCTCGGCGACAATCCGGTCCAAGGGCTCGATCTTCTGTCCCGTGACACGGAGGGAGTCTCCTTCGGCACGGATATCGGCCGTGACCAGCAGTGGTTGCCCACTCTCGAGCATTTGGCGGCTTTGCGCCAATACTTCGGAGAAGAGGGTCACTTCGAACACGCCGCTCACATCCGACATCTGGACAAAGGCAAAGCGCCGCCCCTCGGCCGAACTCCGCTCCTTCTTGCCGATGACGATACCCGCCAGCCGATAGCGCGTCGAACCCCCAGCGGCCAGCCGCTCGGACAATTCGCCGAAACGTACGACGCCGACACGTTGCAGGCTCTTGCCATAGGCATCGAGCGGGTGGCTCGAGAGGTAAAAGCCGATCGCCGCGAATTCCTGCTGAAGACGCTCGACCGAGGGCCAGTCCGCGACCGGCGCCAGGATGGCGCCCTGCCGCGCCGCCTCGCCTTGGCCAAAGAGATTTTCCTGGTGGCTCTGGCGTTCGTCGGCCGCGGCACTCGCGTGGCGCAACAAGAGATCGATTGCAGCGAAGGTCTGCGCACGATTGCGGTTGAGCCCATCGAATGCGCCGGCGCGAACGAGGCTCTCGAACTGCCGGCGGTTGAAACTCTTGACGTCGAGACGCCGTGCGAAGTCGAAGAGGTCTTTGAAGGCTCCGTTCGATTCGCGTTCGCCGATGATTTGCTGCATCGCGGCGGCGCCGACGCCCTTGACCGCGGCCAAGGCATAGCGGATCGCAGCTCCGTCCGCGGTCTGCTCGACGCAAAAGCCGACATTCGAGCGGTTGATGTCGGGCGGCAGGACTTTGATGCCCAGCCGCACGCATTCCTGACGAAATAGATTGAGCTTGTCGGTATTGCCGATATCGAGGCTCATCGAAGCGGCGAGAAATTCGACCGGATGATTCGCTTTCAGATAGGCCGTTTGGTAAGCGACCAGCGCATAGGCGGCCGCATGCGACTTGTTGAAGCCGTAGCCGGCGAATTTCGCCACCAAATCGAAGATATGTTCGGCAAGATCGGGGGCGACCCCGCGTGCGATGGCGCCATCGACGAATTGCCTGCGCTGCGCATCCATCTCGGCCTTGATCTTCTTGCCCATCGCGCGGCGCAAGAGATCGGCGCTGCCGAGCGAATAACCGGACAAGACCTTGGCGATTTCCATCACCTGCTCTTGGTAGATGATGATGCCGTGAGTCTCTTCGAGGATCGGCTTCAATGACGGATGCAGGTAATCGGGCTTTTCGCGCCCATGCTTCACTTCGATATAACGCGGAATGTTCTCCATCGGACCGGGGCGGTAGAGCGCCACCACCGCGATGATGTCCTCGAACCGGTCGGGGCCCAGCTTTTTCAGCATGTCGCGCATGCCCGAGCCTTCGAGTTGGAAGATGCCGACCGTATCGCCGCGCGCCATGAGCGCGTAGCTCGCTGCATCGTCGAGCGGCAAGGCCGTAAGATCGAGCGCGATGCCGCGCGCGCCCAAGATCTCGCACGCATTCGCGAGCACCGTCAGCGTCTTCAGGCCCAGAAAATCGAACTTCACCAGCCCCGCCAGCTCGACATATTTCATGCTGAATTGCGTGACCGGCATGTCCGATCGGGGATCGCGATAGAGCGGAACGAGCTCTTCCAAGGCGCGATCGCCGATGACGACACCCGCCGCATGGGTCGAGGCGTGGCGATAGAGACCTTCGAGCTTCATCGCGATGGCGATGAGCCGCGCCACGGACTCGTCCTCGTCGCGCATCTGTTGCAGCGCCGGCTCGCCATCGATCGCCTGTTTCAAGGTGACGGGATTGGCCGGATTATTGGGCACCAGCTTGCAGATGCGGTCGACCTGGCTATAGGGCATGGCCAAGACGCGGCCGACATCGCGCAACACGGCGCGCGCCTGCAATTTGCCGAAGGTGATGATCTGCGCGACGCGATCCTTTCCGTATTTCTCCTGGACGTGGCGAATAACCTCGTCGCGACGGTCCTGGCAGAAATCGATGTCGAAATCGGGCATCGAGACGCGCTCGGGATTGAGGAAACGCTCGAACAGCAGGCCGAAGCGCAGGGGATCGAGATCGGTGATGGTCAAGGCCCAGGCGGCGACCGAGCCTGCGCCCGAGCCGCGGCCCGGCCCCACGGGAATGCCCTGCGCCTTTGACCATTGGATGAACTCGGCGACGATCAGGAAATAGCCGGCGAAACCCATCTTGATGATGGTGCCGAGCTCGAACGCCAATCGCTCGCGATAGGGCCGCGCGGCCGCGACGCGCTCCGGCTCGGTCATTTCCGCGCGATAAACCTGCGCCTCGAGGCGGCGCTCAAGCCCGGCCGCCGCGGCGGCACGCAGTTCGTCCTCTTCCTTGCGCCCGCTCGCGCTCGGGAACGGGGGCAGGATGGGCTGGCGCGGCTCCGGCATAAAGCCGCAACGCTGCGCGATCACCAGCGTGTTGTCGCAGGCCTCGGGAATATCGGCGAAGAGCTGACGCATTTCCGCGGACGATTTGAAATAATGCTCTCGGGTCAGATGGCGCCGGTTCGGCTCGCTCTGGACCACGCCGTCGGCGATGCAAAGCAATACGTCATGCGCCTCGAAATAGCTCGGATCGGCAAAATGGGCATCGTTGGTCGCAACCAGCGGCAATGCATGTCTGTCGGCAAGATCAATGAGTCCGCCCTCGATTCGGTCTTCTTCCGGCGTTCCATGGCGCAGCAATTCGATATAGAGCCGGCCCGGAAACAGCGCCTTGAGCTGCTCCACCATCGCCTCGGCGGCCGGCTCTTGACCCTCGCCAAGGAGCCGACCCACCGGCCCCGCCGGCCCGCCGCTCAGAAGCAACAAGCCTGACGTGTGGCCATCGAGCGCGGCGAGGTCGATTTGCGCCACTTCGCCGCCCGAAGTTTCGAGAAACGACTTGCTGACGAGCTTCAAAAGATTGCGATAGCCCTCCTCGCTCTGCACCAGCAGCAGGATCTGATCGGGCGGCAAGGCGGGGCCGATCCGCGCGCCGAGTCGGCCATTTTCGGCATCGGCACGTCGCAGCCCCAGCACGCAGCCGATGATCGGCTGAACCCCCGACTCCGCGGCCGCGATCGCGAATTCGAGCGCGCCGAAAAGATTGCCCGAATCGGTCATCGCCACGGCGGGCATGGCGTTTTTCTTCGCCAGCGAGACAAGCTCCTTGAGCTTGATCGCGCCTGCGGCGAGCGAATAGGCGGAGTGAACGCGGAGGTGGATAAAATCGGCGAAGGCCATTGCGATCAGCTTGGCAGAGCATCGCCTCGGCGCAAGCGGAATTTATGCCCCCGCTTCGCCCCGAGCAACGGGCCCCGGCATCGGCTACACTCGACGCGTGGAACAAGCCGCAAACGCCAATCGAGGGAGGTCGGGATGACACGGATCAAAGTATTGAAGCGCGAAGAGATGAATGCCGAACAAGGTCGCGTCTACGACGAGGCCAAGGCGGCGGGCGGACCGGTCGGCGGGCCCTACTACGCCTATATCCGTTACCCGCGACTGATGCGCGCGTCGCAAGAGATGGGCAATTGCTTGCGCGAGAGCGCGCTCACGGGCCGCGAGCGCCAGATCGCGGTCCTGACCGCGATCCGCCATTGGGGCGCGAAATATCCGTGGGCGGTGCAAGTGCGCGGCTCGCTGGCCGCGGGCGTCGATCAGGCGACCATCGATGCGATCAACGCAAGGAAGGCGCCGCAGCTGGCCAATCCGCGCGAACGGCTCGCCTATGAGGTGGCGCGGGAGCTCCTCGCCGAAAAGGGCCTGAGCGACGCGACCTATCAGGCGGCGGCCAAAGCCTTCAACGAGGCGGACTTGGTCGCGCTCATCGCCGTGATCGGGCAATTCTCGATGGTTTCCTGCACGGCCAATGCCTTCGACATCACGCCGCCCGACGATGCGCCGGCGCGCCTCGCGGGGTGACGGCTCGCGCGGCGCAACGAAGCTCCGGGCGATCTATCGCGAGGATTTGACCGCGGATTTCGATGATTCGCCCGGCGTCGCCGTCGCGATGGGGCCGTCCATCCCGTCGGCATCGGCAAGGATCGTTGATTCCCCGCCGCTCTCTTGTCCGCTGAGCAAGACGTCGAAAGGCAATGGCCCTTCTGGCAGGCTGGGCGCGCTTGTCGCGCTCAGCCAAGCCAGCATGAGGGCAGACCACAGGGAGCGTCCCGTCATCTTCGTCTCCCGAAGAACACTGATCTTGATTGTAGGACGCGGGCGGCCGGCGCAGCCCCGAGTTTTTCAAGGCCATTTTGCGGCAATATTGTTGCGCCGTTAAACTTCGGCCACCAGCCCATCCTCAAGCGACAGCACCCGGTCCATCCGGCCCGCGAGGGCAAGATTATGGGTTGCGATGAGCGCGGCAAGCCCCGTGCGCCGCACCAGATCGATCAGGACGGCGGTCACTTCGTCGGCAGTGTGGTGATCGAGATTTCCGGTCGGCTCGTCGCCCAGCAGAAGCCGCGGCTTATTGGCGAGCGCGCGCAAGATGGCGACGCGCTGCTGCTCGCCGCCCGAGAGACGCGCCGGCCGGTGCTCGGCGCGGGGCTGCAAGCCGACCAAGCCCAGAAGCTCCATCGCCCGCGCCCGCGCGGCGCGGCGCGATGTTCCGGCGATCATTTGCGGCAGGGCGATATTCTCTAGAGCCGAGAATTCGGGCAGCAGATAATGGAACTGATAGACGAAACCAATCGAGGAGCGCCGCGCCTCAGTCCGTTGCAGATCGTTCATCCGGCTGCAATCCGTCCCGTTCAACAGGACGGTACCGCCATCGGGCCGTTCCAAGAGCCCCGCGAGATGGAGCAAGGTCGATTTCCCGGCGCCCGAGGGACCGACCAGCGCCACGATCTCGCCCGCCGCGATCTTGAGCGAGAGGCCGCGCAGGACCGGAAGCGGCGTCCCGCCTTGCTGATAGGTCCGCGTCACCCGGCGCAGCTCAAGCGTCGGCGCCGCCTCGCTCATATCGTCTCACTCATACCGGAGCGCTTCGACCGGATCGAGCCGCGCCGCCCGCCAGGAAGGATAGATGGTCGCAAGCAAAGACAGCCCAAAGGCCATGGCGAGGACGGTGCCGACCTCGTAGGGATCCACGCGCGCCGGAATCTGCGTGAGGAAATAGATCTCGGCGGAGAAGAGATCGGTCCCGATGATCGATTGAATAAAGCGACGGATGGCCTCGATATGCTCCGCGAACTCGACCCCCAGAACGAAGCCGGCCAGCGTGCCGACGATGCCGACGCTGGCGCCGGCCAGGATGAAAATCCGCATGATCATGCCGCGGGTAGCGCCCATCGTACGCAGAATCGCAATGTCGCGACCCTTGTCCTTCACCAGCATGATCATGCTCGAGACGATATTGAAGGCCGCGACCAGGATGATCAAGGTCAGGATGAGGAACATGACGTTTCGCTCGACCTCGACGGCATTGAAGAAGCTCAAATTGCTTTGCTGCCAGTCGAAGATGCGCGCCTTGCCGCCGAGCGCGTCATAGATCTCGCGGTCAAAGGCGCGTACGTCGTCCGGGTCGGCAACCATCACCTCGAGGCTCGAGACGGCCTTGTCGAGGTTGAAGAAGGTTTGCGCCGCTTCCATCGGCATGAAGACGACGGAATTGTCGAACTCATACATGCCGACCTCGAAGGTGCCGGCGACGTGATAGGTCTTGATCCGCGGCACGGTGCCGAAAACCGTGGCCGTGCCTTGGGGCGAGATGAGTGTGATACTGCCGCCCGGCCGGATACCCAGGCGCAAGGCCAGTCGGCTGCCGATCAGCACGTTGTTGTCTTTAAATCCTGCCAGGGCGTCGGGGGATAGATGGCTTGCGATCAAAGACTGGCCCGCCAGGTCTTTCTCGCTCATGCCGCGCACCAGCGCGCCAGAAGCTTGCGAGCCGGCACTCGCCATGACTTGGCCCTCGACGATCGGCCGGACCGAGACGATGCCGGGAAGACGCCGCACCAGCGCGGCTTCGGCATCGTAGTCGGTGAGCGAGCCTTGCGCCGCATAGACGTTGATGTGGCCGTTGAAACCGAGGATCCGCCCCAGAAGCTCGCCACGAAATCCGTTCATCACGGCCATGGTCACGATCAAGGTGGCAACGCCCAGCGCGATGCCCAAGAGCGAGAACACGGCAATCACCGAGATGAAGCCTTCTTGGCGGCGCGCCCGAAGATAGCGGAAAGCCACCATGCGCTCGACCACGCCGAAAATCATGGTTGCGCCGCCAGAAGCGCGAGAGCGGCGTCGGCCGCCATCTCCCGGCGCTCGCCGCCCTTGCGGGTCTTCACCTCGACGAGATTGTTGGCCAAGCCGCGCGGCCCGACAACGAGCTGGTAAGGGAGTCCGATCAGATCCATGGCCGCGAATTTGGCGCCGGCCAATTCATCGCGATCGTCATAGAGGACGTCGACCCCGGCTGCTTGAAGCCTCCCATAGAGATCGTCGCAGGCGGCGACGCATTTCGCGTCCGCCACGCGCAGATTGATGAGCCCCACCTTGAAGGGTGCGACCGCTTCGGGCCAGATGATGCCATTGGCATCGTGATTTGCCTCGATGATCGCACCGACGAGACGCGACACTCCGATCCCGTAGGAGCCCATCTCCACCGTCACCGGCGCGCCGTCGGGCCCCGCGACCGCGGCATTCATAGGTTTCGAGTATTTCGTGCCGAAATAGAAAACTTGGCCGACCTCGATGCCACGGGCCTGGCAGCGGCGCGCTTCGGGAACGCGTGCCTCGAATTCGGCCTTGTCATGCTTCTCGTCGGTTGTGGCATACCAGCCAGCGATATAGTCCTGCACCGTGGATGATGTGGGATCGATACTGGCCTCGTCGAGCTTCACGACGTCGCTGTCGAAGAACAATTCGCTCTCGCCGGTATCGGCCTGGACGTGGAATTCGTGGCTGAGATCACCGCCGATCGGACCGGTATCCGCGCGAACGGGAATCGGCGTGAGTCCCATTCGCTTGAAGGTCCTCATATAGGCCGCGAACATCCTGAAATAGGAAGCAACCGCCGCCGGCTTATCGATGTCGAAGGAATAGGCGTCCTTCATCAGAAACTCGCGCCCGCGCATCACCCCGAAGCGCGGTCGCACCTCGTCGCGGAATTTCCATTGGATGTGATAGAGGATCTTCGGCAGATCGCGATAGGATTTGATCGAGCCGCGGAAGATATCGGTGATGAGCTCCTCGTTGGTCGGCCCATAGAGCATGTCGCGCTCGTGCCGGTCGCGGATGCGCAGCATCTCTTTTCCGTAATCCTCGTATCGTCCGCTCTCGCGCCAGAGTTCAGCCGGCTGGAGAGTCGGCATCAGAAGCTCTTGGGCGCCTGATGCGTCCTGCTCCTCGCGCACGATCTGCTCGACTTTCTTGAGGACGCGAAAACCCAGCGGCAGCCATGAATAGATGCCGGCGGCGGACTGCCGGACCATGCCGGCACGCAGCATCAGACGGTGCGAGACGATCTGCGCTTCGCTCGGATTTTCCTTCAGAAGCGGCAGAAAATAGCGAGACAGACGCAAGATTTTTCTCGATCGAGGGAGGCGCGATTCGGACTTGGAACTTAGGCAATCAAGGCCGGCCTGTCTATTGGCGGGCTGCGCGCCTATCGCTTGGACTTGCGGCAAGCATCGATCAGCGCCCCGCGCTGATCCGCCGCCAAGGGTCGGCCGTTGAAATAAGCCTCGTTCCCGCGCACGGTGACGTAGCCGAGCAGCGCCTTCGCGCCATAAGCACCGCCGGCGGCCGGCACGCCGAAACTGCCGGCAAGATCTTTCCTGATTTCGATCGGGAAATTGTCGAGCCGCAACGCCGGCGCGCTCGCGGGCAAGTCGGCGGGCGCCACCGCCTTCCCGTTGACGTCAATCCCGGGCTCGTATTCGGCGCCCGGCACCGTCGCGTCGGCGCCGAGCGCGGCGCAGATGCGGGACGAGATCACGACCCTGCCATCCGGCGACGCCTCCACCCCGCCCGGCGGCGGTGTCGGAAGGGTCTCGGCCCGGGAGGGCGAGGTGGCGAAGACGGCAAGAACCAGCAGGAGCGCGCTGCGCATGGAAAAAGTTTAGGGCGTTGTCCAGCGGAGCGAAACCGTCCCTTGCCAATATGATGTGCGGACGGTCTTCGCTGGACTTCCGTCCCCACGATCCGTACTCCGCCTGGGCACTCGGCCGACACCCCCGTGCGGCACCGGGAGGTCGCACCCGGCGCGCCCCTGCCCTCGTCAGAGGGATCGCCATGCCGCTAATTTTTCGAGTCGTGATGGAGGCCGTTATTGGCTTCGGCGCTGGGGTGTTGGCCAAGCCGTCTCTCGCCCGGCACCGCGAATCCGGCCCTATTTCAATGATCCCGATAAGGATCTTTCGCGCAAAATGTGTTGTCTCGCGACTCGGAGACATTTATCCACAAAATTAACGTGACGAATCGAAAGCGTTTTCGTACACTCGTTTCCGCTTTCATAAGCATAACGCAAGAAAGCGACTGGGCCCAAGTTTAGGGAGGAAAAGCCGCCGACGGGCGGTTTGGGGAGCTACCCTTCAACAGAAGTCCATAATCGTGCATGCATGCGTGCTGGGGCGAGATCGTCGAGATCTTGCCTTATTTTTTGGCAGGCACGCTGTTATTTGCGTTAAACAGCTTTTCCATGCTGTCTATTTGGGCGTTACTCGGCGCCATGGCGGATCGACTGAGCGAATCTCGGCATAAATCGGGCAGCTCGGCACATGCGCGCCTTTTAGATAGCCGAGGCTCATCAGAAACTCGTTGACGATCTCCCCGCCGGTGAACCGGAAGGTTTCGCGGAAAAGCTTCACCCAGCGCTCTTTGGGCAGGGGGTGGTGGGCATCGAGCCATTGGCCGAAAGAGCCGTGCGCATCGCGAATGCCCTGTAATCTTCGCGCGTTCTCGATGACGGAATCGATCTTGAGGCGATTGCGGATGATGCCCGCATCGGCGAGGAGCCTCTTGACGTCATCGGCGCCGAACGCCGCCACCTGGTCGATGTCGAAGCCTCGGAATGCAACCCGGAACGCGGCACGCTTCTTCAGGACGGTGAGCCAGGAGAGCCCGGCCTGGTTGATCTCGAGCGCCAAGCGCTCGAAGAGCACCGCATCCTTGCGGGCAGGAAACCCGTATTCCTTGTCGTGATAGGTGCCGTGAATAGGGTGACCCGGCGCGATACGGCAATATTCGGCGCTCATGTCACGAGCTGAAATCGACGAGCCGCGCGGTCACGGCCCAATAGACGAGGAGCCAGACGACGCCTGCGACCACGCTGGTGATCGCCGCTTTCTGCCAGAGGCGCGGATTGCGCGGCGCGCCCGCGCGCCGGCCGGGATCGCCCTCCTCGGCCGGCTTCACGCCCCAAGGCAGCACGGCAAAGATCGCGATCCACCAAATCACGACATAGGTTGCGATGCCGATGAACCAATTCATGATCTCACACCTGTTCGAGCTCGATGAGCGTGCCGCAGAAATCCTTCGGATGGAGAAAGAGCACGGGCTTGCCATGCGCCCCGATGCTCGGCTCTCCATTCCCCAACACCCGCGCGCCCGCCGCTTTCAAGCGATCCCGCGCCGCGCCGATGTCGGCGACCTCGTAGCAAAGATGATGCATGCCGCCCGCCGGGTTGCGCTCGAGAAAGCCCGCGATCGGCGAGTTCGCGCCCAAGGGCGCAAGCAGCTCGATCTTGGCGTTGGGCAGGGTCACGAAGACGGTGGTGACGCCATGATCAGGCAATGGCACCTGCGCGGAGACCTCGGCACCCAGCACATCGCGATAAAGCGCTGCGGCCCAAGCAAGGTCGGGGACGACGATCGCCACGTGATTGAGCCGGCCAATCATAAGGCGGTTTTAGCGCAGGAACGTCGCGCATTGAAGCGGCCGAACCGGGGAGCCGCTTTTGCCGCAGGACGATGCTCAGCGTCGCGGCGGATTCGTGCCGCTTTCATCCACGGCCGGCTGTCGCACCGGGCTGAGGCCCGCCGGAATACGAAAGGACAGCATGAGAAGACCGATCGCGAGGACGCCCGAAATCAGATAAACATTATGGATCGACGCGTCGATGGCTTGGCTGAGCCGCGCCACCTCGATGCCGCCGAGGCTCGCGCGGCTCGCCGGCTCGAGCAGGCGGTTGATCTCGCTGCTCGCCGCCATCACTTGCTCCGCCATGCCGAAATTGAAGACCGCGCCGAAGAGCCCCGTGCCGACCGATTGCCCGATGGTGCGCATGAACATGTTAGCGGAAGTCGCCGCACCGCGCTGACCCCAGCCGACGCTGGTTTGGACGGCGATCACGAAGGTCGTATTGCTAAACCCCATGCCGAGACCGAGGATCGCGGCGCCGGCGGTGGCCCAGACGGCGCCGCGTCCCGGATCGAGCATCATCAGCACGATCGTGCCCGCGATCATGATGAGGCCGCCCATGAGGGCGGCCGCGCGATACGAAGTTCGCACCATAAGACGGCCCGCGCCGAAGGTGCCGAAGGTCCAGAAGATCGATGACGCCCCGAGCGCAAGCCCGGCAACAGCCGGACTCGCTCCCAATGCGCCCTGGAGATAGGTCGGGAGAAACGCACCGTTGCACATCATCAAGGCGCCGATGACGAAGGAGCCGAAATTGCCGGCGGCGATGATCGGCATGCGCCAAAGCTTGAAAGGAACGATCGGCTCCGGCACCCGGCGCTCCAGAATTACGAGGGCAAGAAAAGCGAGCGCAGCAACCGCGCCGAGTGCGATGGGCGTCAAGCCCTGGAGGTTCTGCCACTGGACGACGATCACCATCAGTGCGCCGACACCCAGCATCAGCAAAGCGGCGCCCACATAGTCGACGTGATGCGCGCGCGGCTCGACGCGCTCGCGCAGAAAGACCGCGAGCATGACCATCGCGGCGATGCCGATCGGAATATTCACCCAGAAGACAAGCGCCCAATGCAGATGCTGAACGATAAAGGCTCCCAAGAGCGGGCCCGCGATTGCCGACGCGCCGAAGACCGCCGAAAGATATCCTTGAACCGAGGCGCGCTCTTTGGGGCTGTAAATGTCACCCACGACGGTCCAGGCGATCGGCTGGATCGCGCCCGCGCCGAGGCCTTGAAGCGTGCGCAAGGCGATGAGCGGCACCATTCCCCACGCGAAGCCGCAAGCCGTCGACGCGGCCACAAACAGGCCTGCTCCGGCGATAAAAATACGCTTGCGGCCGTAGATGTCGGCGAGCCGCCCATAGATCGGGGTCGAGGCCGCTTGAGTCAAAAGATAGGACGTGAAGACCCAGCTGAAGAGATCGAAACCGCCGAGATCGGCGACGATCGTGGGCATGGCGGTGCCGACGATGGTCGCCTCGACCGCCGCCATGAACTGAGCCATCAAGCAGGCGGCCATGACGAAGCGGCGCCGCGACTTGTCGGCGCCCGTGTCGTACTGTTCTGCGGCGCTGTTCGCAGTCAAGCGGCGTTTCTCCTGAACGGGCGGAGGTTATCGGGACAGGATCACTGCGACCAATGCGCGATGAGCATGGCGGATTTGAGAAGGTGGATGCCGGGCAAGGGAGACCGACCGGCAACGGTCGGGGCTCTGCTCAGGGTATCCTCACCACATGCACGTCGGTTACCGGCCGCTTGCCGGAATGAGCCTTGAGCGCGCGGCGGATGGAGAGGCGCACGGCCTCGCGCAAGGCTGCGTCGTCGCGCCGCTCGCGCGCCGGCAAATCCTTGACGGTCTGCTCGACCTGATCGCGCAATTCATCCGCCATCGCGGCTGCGTCCTCGGCGAGGCCTTGCACGGTCACCTGAGGCGGCGCCTTCAGCCTGCCGTCGCGATCGACGACGATCGTCGCGAGCGCCGCGCCGTTCCAGGTCATGCGCTGACAATTCTTCAACGCCTCGCCGCCCAAGGGCAGCAGAGCCTTGCCGTCGACGACGAGGCGCCCGGTTTCGACTTCGCCGATGACCGCGGGCGAGCCAGGCGCGAGCTTCACCACTTCACCGTTGCGCGTCACGATGGCCTGCGGCACGGCGCATCCCTCGGCGAGCCGCGCGTGAGCGAGGAGATGGCGCGCCTCGCCATGGACCGGCACGGCAAGCCGCGGCCTTACGAGCTTGTACATGCGCGTCAGCTCGTCCTGGGCCGGATGGCCGGAGACATGGACGAAATGATCCTGTTCGGTCAAGACCTCGACGCCCAGATCGGCGAGCTTGTTGTGCAGCCTGCCGATCGAACGCTCATTGCCCGGGATGATCCGCGAAGAAAAGATCACCGTGTCGCCCGCTTCGAGCACGATCTGGGGATGCTCGTCGTCCGCGATGCGCGCGAGCGCGGCGCGCGGCTCGCCTTGGCTGCCGGTGCAGATCAGCACCACCTTGTCGCGCGGCAGGAAAGCCGCTTCTTCGTCGGTCAAGAAAGGCGCCACATTCTCGAGGTAGCCGGTTTCGCGCGCAGCATGGTCCATGCGCCACAGCGATCGCCCGACCAGCGCGGCATGGCGGTCGTTCGCCGCCGCGGCCGCCGCAACCGAAGCAAGCCGCGCCACGTTGGAGGCAAAACACGCGACCGCCACACGCTCTTTGCATCGGCCCACGAGCTCGATGAGCGAACGGCGCACATCCGCCTCCGAGCCGGCCTCGCCTTGCCTCAATACGTTGGTCGAATCGCAGATCATGGCAAGCACGCCTTCGTCGCCGAGACGGCGCAGGGCCGCCTCGTCGGCGGTCGGGCCCACCAGCGGATCGGGATCGAATTTCCAATCGCCGGTGTGGAGCACCGTGCCGAAGGGCGTGCGCAGCACCACGGCGTTGGGCTCGGGGATCGAATGAGTGAGGGTGATCAGCTCCAACTCGAATTGCCCGACCGAGAATCGGCCCGAAAGCGGCACCTCGTGGATCGGCACCTCGTGCTCCAATCCGGCTTCGATCAATTTCTGCCGCAGCACCGCGGCCGTGAACGGCGTCGCATAGACCGGGCAACCGAGGCGCCGCCAGAGATGGGGGATCGCGCCGATATGATCTTCATGGGCGTGCGTGCAGACCAGCCCGTCGAGCCTGTCGGCGCGTTCGGTGATGAAGGCCGGATCGGGCATGATGATGTCGATGCCGGGGATCGTGTCGTCGGCGAAGGTGATACCGCAATCGATCATCAACCAGCGTCCGGCATACCCGTAAAGGGTCAGATTCATCCCGATCTCGCCGATGCCGCCGAGCGCCAAAAGCACCAGCTCATCGGGCCGATTGGGCGACGGCGGGATCTTGTTCTTCATGGTTTCAGGTTGCGCACGTAGACGAGGCGCAACCCCCAGAGGATCAAGGTGTTGTCGACCTTGCCGATCATCGGGGTCGCGTTCTCGAAGAGCGGCGCCAAGCCGCCGGTCGCGATCACCTGCATGGGCGCGCCGAACTCGGCCTTGATGCGCGCGACCAAGCCCTCGATCAGCCCGACATAGCCCCAGAAGATGCCGGATTGCATGCAGGCCACGGTGTTGGTGCCGATGACCTTTTCGGTGCGGCGGATGGGAACGGCGGGAAGCTTGGCCGCGGCCTCCTCCAGCGCATGCAGCGATAGATTGATGCCCGGGGCGATCACCCCGCCACGATAATTACCCTCGGCATCGACGACGTCGAAGGTCGTCGCGGTGCCGAAATCGACGATGATCGCCGCACCCGGGTACCGGTCGTGAACGGCAACCGAGTTGACGAGGCGATCGGCGCCGACCTCCTCCGGCCGATCGACCAGCGCCTTGACGCCGAGTTCGATCCCGGCCTCGCCGACGACAAGCGGCGCCGAGGCGCAATAATCCTGGCACAGCTTGACGAGATTGAAATTCGCCTCGGGCACGACGCTGGCGACGATGGTTCCCGAGACCTTGCCGCGAGAAAGCCCGTTCAAACCCAGCAAATGGTCGAGCCAAACGACATATTCATCGGCCGTGCGTTTCAGATCGGTCGAAATGCGCCACGCGCCCAGAAGACTCTCTCCGTCCCAAAGGGCGAACACCGTGTTCGTGTTGTTGGCATTGATGGCGAGCAGCATCAGCCTTCTCTCATCGGGAAATCGGCTCGCTCGGAAATACTTCCCCCGCTTCGACCCGGCGGCGGCCCGCGCCGGTATCGAGCAGCAGCGCGCCATCGCCGTCGAGCCCGGCGAAGACGCCCTCGAGCGTGGTGTTGGGCAGCCGGACGCGGATCGCGCGCCCGAGACCTCGCGCGTGCTCGAGCCACGCCGCGCGCAGGGCCGCGAAGCCCTGCCCGTCGCGCCATTGCGCATGCCAGCACAAAAAATGCCGCGCCAGCGCGCCAAGGCTGGCCTCGGGCGCAGCTTCCGCGCCGCAAGCGCTCAACGCGGTCGCGGGGTAGTCGGTCGCGACCGGATAGGTCACGAGATTGATGCCGATGCCGAGCACCAGCCAGGCAAGCCGCCCATCGCCATGCGTGCGAGATTCGAGCAGGATGCCGGCAAGCTTGCGGCCGTCCAACAAGACATCATTGGGCCATTTGAATCCGATCGCCGCATCCGGCGCGAATTCAAGGCAAGCTTCGCGCACGGCGAGCGCCGCGGCAAAGCCGAGCTGCGCCGCCGCAGCGGCCTTCGCGTCGGGCCTGAGGATGATCGAAGCGTAGAGATTGCCCGGCGGCGAGATCCACGGCCTGCCCTGGCGGCCATGGCCCTGCGACTGTTCCAAAGCCCAAACCAGCGTCCCCTCGGCCGCACCGGCACCGGCGAGCGCTTTTGCTTCATCATTGGTGCTGCCGAGGCTGCGATGCCGCAGCAGGCGGTAGAAAGGGGGGAGCGCGGGCATGCGCGCGCCCGCGTTGGATCGCTTTTTCAGCGGCGAATCGATGTCCAATCCGGCTGAATACGTTCCGCTCATCCGGAGAACAGCGCTGCGGCGACCGCGTCGGCGCCATCGACGAAAAGACCCGGCCAGGCGAAGAAGAACAGGATGACCAGCGCGCACAGGACCAGCACAGCCTGGATTTCGCGCGCGATCGGCCGATCGAAGGCGGCGGCCGGATTATCGAAATACATCAGCTTGACGATACGGAGGTAATAGTAAGCGCCCACCACGCTCGCCAGCACGCCGATGACGGCCAGCCCATAAAGATGCGCATCGATCGCCGCGAGAAAGATATAAATCTTGGCGAAAAATCCGGCCAAGGGGGGTATCCCCGCCATCGAGAACATGAAGATGCCCAGCGCCAAGGCGAGCCCCGGCTGGGTGCGCGACAGGCCCGCCAGATCGCCGATGTTTTCGACCAGCTTGCCCTCGCGGCGCATGCACAGGATCGCGGCAAAGGTCCCGACATTCATGAAGAGGTAGATCGAGAGATAGACGAGGATGCCGCGCACGCCCGCGGCGCTGCCCGCCGCGAGGCCGATCAACGCATAGCCGACATGGCCGATTGAGCTATAAGCCATCAGCCGCTTGATGTTTTTCTGATTGATCGCGGCAAAGGACCCCAAAAGCATCGAGGCGACCGCGATGAACCAGATCACCTGCCGCCATTCGATCAGGAGCCCGAAGAAGGGTCCCACCATGACACGGATGAAGAGCGCCATCGCGGCGATCTTGGGCGCGACCGAGAAGAACGCCGTGACCGGCGTCGGCGCGCCTTCATAGACGTCGGGCGTCCACATGTGGAAGGGAACCGCAGAAACCTTGAAGGCGAGCCCGACCGCGATCAGCACGATGCCGATGACGAGCCCGATGGAAGCCGTGCCGCCATCCGCAAAGCTCTTCGCGAGGACATCGAAGCTGGTCGTCCCGGCAAAACCGTAGACCATCGAGGCGCCGTAAAGCAGCATGCCGGACGCAAGCGCGCCGAGAACGAAATATTTGAGGCCGGCCTCGGTCGAGCGCAGCGAATCCCTCTGAAACGCGGCGAGGACATAGAGCGCCAAGCTTTGCAGCTCGAGCCCGACATAGAGCGAGATGAGATCATTCGCCGAGATCATCATCATCATGCCCGTCGTCGAGAGCAGCACGAGCACCGGATATTCCGGGCGCGCCGTCCCTTCGAGCTCGTTGTAGCGCATGGCCAGGATGAGCGAGAACGCAGAGCCCGCCAAGACCAGCATCTTGGCGAAGGCGCCGAAACCGTCGGTCACGAACATGCCGAAGAGGCTCACTTGCCGTTCCGCGCCGTGGCTGTAGAGAGGCGCGGCGACCAGAGCGAAGGTGATGGCGAGGGCCAGCACCGCGAGCCAGGCGACCTCGCGCGCTGCCTTGTCGCCTTGGAACGCGCCGAGAACGAGCAAGACCATCGCGGCGCAGGCGGTGAAGAGCTCCGGCAGCACGGCCATGAAATCGGGGGAAACGACGTGGATCATGGACGCGTCCTACCTCGCCGCCAGATGATGGCCGGTATCACGCGCCGATTGGACGCTCTGGATCAGGTTGGCGATCGTCGGCTGGATCGGCTTCAGGAAGGAGCGCGGATAAATACCCATCCACAAGACGACCGCCACCATCGGCACGAACACGACGATCTCGCGCCAGTTGAGGTCGATCATCGCCCGCACGTCGTCGCGCGTGATCACGCCGAAGACGACGCGCCGGTACAGATAGAGCATGTAGACCGCACCCAGGATCATGCCGGTGGTAGCGAGTAAGGCGACCCACGTGTTCACCTGGAACGCGCCGAGCAAGGCCAAGAACTCGCCGACGAACCCGCTCGTGCCCGGCAGGCCGACCGAGGCCAGCATGAACACCATGAAAAAGAGGGCGTATTTCGGCATGTTGTGGACGACGCCGCCATAGCGCGCGATCTCGCGGGTATGGAGCCGGTCATAGACGACGCCGACGCACAAGAACAGTGCCGCCGAGACGACGCCGTGGCTCAGCATCTGGATCATCGCGCCTTGAAGGCCTTCGGAGGTGACCGTGAAAATGCCCATGGTCACGATGCCCATATGCGCCACCGACGAATAGGCGATGAGCTTCTTCATGTCGTCCTGCGCGAGCGCCACCAGCGAGGTGTAGATCACCGCGACGACGCTCAGCACGTAGACGAGCGGCGTGAACATCGCGGACGCGTCGGGAAACATCGGCAGCGAAAAACGGATGAAGCCGTAGCCGCCCATTTTCAACAGCACGCCGGCGAGGATCACGGAGCCCGCCGTCGGCGCCTCGACATGCGCGTCCGGGAGCCAAGTGTGCACCGGCCACATCGGCACCTTGACGGCAAAGGACGCGAAGAAGGCGAGCCATAACCACGTCTGCATGTGCGGCGGAAAGTCCGTATTCAGCGCGGCAACGATGTCGGTGGAGCCGACCTGAAAATAGATCGCCAAGATGGCGAGCAGCATCAAGACCGAGCCCAGAAGCGTGTAGAGGAAAAACTTGAACGCCGCATAGACGCGCCGCGGCCCGCCCCAGACGCCGATGATGAGGAACATCGGGATCAGAACGCCTTCGAAGAACATGTAGAACAGGACGAAATCGAGCGCGCAGAACATGCCGATCATCAAGGTCTCGAGCGCGAGAAACGCGATCATGTATTCGCGCACGCGTGTCTTGATCGACGTCCAGCTGGCGATCACGCAAATCGGTGTCAAGAAGGCGGAAAGCACGACGAAAAACAGCGAGATTCCGTCGATGCCCATCCGATAGCCGATTTTGAATTGCGGCAGCCACGCCGCGCGCTCGACGAATTGGAACTTGGCCGAGCTCGGGTCGAACTCGACCCAGATGACGAGCGCCAGCGCCAGATCGAAGAGCGAGATCCACAGCGCGATCCAGCGCGCGTTGCGCGCCACGTCGTCGGGCTGACCGCGCAAGATCAGGATCGCAAGCACGCCGAAAAGCGGCAGGAAGGTGACGAGGCTGAGGAGCGGCCAGTTTTCCATTGCGCCCATCAGCCCATCTGAACCAGAAGGTACCAGGAAACCAACGCCACGACGCCGATCAGCATCGCGAAAGCGTAGTGATAGAGGTACCCGGTTTGCAGGCGGCTCGCCAGCACGGAAAGGCCGCGCGTCGTCTCGGCAACGCCGTCCGGACCGAGCCCGTCGATGAGCGCGCCGTCGCCCTTTTTCCAAAGACCGAAGCCCAGCGCCATGGCGGGCCGCACGAAGATCGCGTCGTAAAGCTCGTCGAAATACCACTTGTTGAGAAGGAAGAGATAGACCGGCCGGAAATTGCGCGCGCACCACGCGGGAATGACCGGCCGCCAGACGTAAGCGACCCAAGCGCTGAAAATACCGAGAAGGCCGACCGCCAAGGGCAGCTTCGCCGCCCAGAACGGGATCCCCTCGGCGTGCGCGACGCTCCCATGCACGGGCAAGACCAAGATGGCCTCGCGCCAGAATTGCTCCCTCCCCTCGCCGACGAAGAAGTTGAAGCCGAGAAATCCTGCGGCGACCGCACCGGTCGCGAGCACGGCCAGGGGCCAAAGCATCACGGACGGCGATTCATGCGCGTGATGCATGACTTCGCGGCTTGCACGCGCCTCGCCATGGAAGGTCATGAAGATGAGCCGCCAGGAGTAGAAGGCGGTCAAAAACGCCGCAAAGGTGCCGAGCCAATAGGCGTAGAGGCCGACGCCGGTGCCCGCGGCGTAGGAAGCTTCGAGGATCATGTCCTTCGAGTAATAACCCGCGAAGGGCCAGATGCCCGCGAGCGCCAGGCTGCCGATCCACATGAGGATGTAGGTATAGGGCACGAGGTAATAGATCCCGCCCATCTTGCGCATGTCCTGCTCGCCCGACATGGCGTGGATCACCGAGCCGGCGCCGAGAAAGAGCAGCGCCTTGAAGAAGGCATGGGTCATCAGGTGGAACATCGCCGCGCTATAGGCCGAGACTCCCGCGGCAAAGAACATGTAGCCCAGCTGGCTGCAGGTCGAATAGGCGATGACGCGCTTGATGTCGTTCTGCGCCATGCCAATGGTCGCGGCGAACATCGCCGTGGTGCCGCCGACCACCACCACCACGGCAAGCGCGGTCGGAGAATATTCGAACAACGGCGACAGCCGCGCCAGCATGAAAACGCCCGCCGTCACCATGGTCGCGGCATGGATCAGCGCGGAAACCGGCGTCGGACCCTCCATCGCGTCGGGGAGCCAGGTATGGAGCCCCAGCTGCGCCGACTTTCCCATCGCGCCGACGAAGAGCAAGAGGCAGGTGACCGTGAGCGCGGGATAATCATGGCCGAGGAAATTGAGCGTGCCCTTGGCCACTTCGGGCGCCGCCGCGAAGACCGTGTCGAATTGCAGCGAACCGAAAAGATAGAAGACCGCGAAGATGCCCAGCGCGAAGCCGAAATCGCCGACCCGGTTGACGACGAAAGCCTTGATGGCGGCGGCGTTCGCGCTCGGCCGGTCGTACCAGAAGCCGATGAGGAGGTACGAGGCGAGACCCACCCCTTCCCAGCCGAAGAAGAGCTGCACGAAATTGTCGGCCGTCACCAACATCAGCATGAAGAAGGTGAAGATGCTGAGATAGGACATGAAGCGCGGGATCGAGTGATCGTGCGCCATGTAGCCGACGGAATAGATGTGGACCATCGCCGAAACCACGGTCACGACCGCGACCATCACCGCCGACAGCGAATCGAAGCGCAACGCCCATTCGATCTGCAGATCGCCCGTGTCCATCCAATTGAACAGATCGACGACGCGCGACTGGCCGTGAACCGCGACCTCGACGAAAAGCACGACGCCGAAAATGGCCGCGACCACGAGCGCCAGGCAGGTGACGAGCTGCGCGCCCCGGTCGCCGATCCAGCGGCCGAAGAAGCCGGCGATGATCGCCCCGATGAGCGGCAGAAAGACGGCGGCGACGGTCACTTCGGATCAGCCTTTCATCAGATTGATGTCTTCGACCGCGATCGTGCCGCGGTTGCGGAAATAGACGACGAGGATGGCCAAGCCGATCGCGGCCTCGGCCGCGGCGACCGTCAGAACGAACATCGCGAAAACCTGGCCGACGAGGTCGTCCAAAAATGACGAGAACGCCACGAAATTGATGTTGACCGCCAGGAGCATGAGCTCGATCGACATCAGGATGACGATGACGTTCTTGCGGTTGAGGAAGATTCCGAAGATGCCGAGCGTGAAGAGGATCGCGGCGACCGTCAGATAATGGGCGAGACCGATTTCGAGCATCGCTTCAAACCCCTTGCCGCGGCCGCACTTTGACGACTTCGACCGTTTGCGCGCGCGACCGGCCGACTTGGCTCGAGATCTTCTGCCGCCGCACCCCTTCGCGCGTGCGCAGAGTGAGCACGATGGCGCCGATCATGGCGACGAGCAGGATGAGCCCGGCCGTCTGGAACGCATAGATGTAATGCGTGTAGAGAACCGCGCCCAAGGCCGCGGTGTTGCTCGCTTGCGCCAGCGTCGGGGTCGGCGCCGCGGCGGCAGCCGCCACGTCCGGCGCCACGGTCCAGGCCCCGAAGACCAGAATCAGCTCGACCAGCAGCACGAGACCGACCAGCGCACCCACCGGAAGATATTGCAGAAACCCTTGCCGCAGCTCGACGAAATTGATGTCGAGCATCATGACGACAAAGAGGAAGAGCACCGCGACGGCGCCGACATAGACGATGACGAGGATCATCGCCAGAAACTCCGCGCCCAACAGCACGAAGAGTCCCGCCGCATTGAAAAAAGCGAGGATGAGGAAGAGCACCGAATGGACGGGGTTGCGCGCCGCGATCACCATCACGCCGGAAGCCACCGCCACGCCGGCGAAAGCATAAAAGCAGAGCGCGTGAATGAGCATGCCGACTTCCATCAGCGGTACGGCGCGTCGAGCGCGATGTTCTGCGCGATCTCCGCCTCCCACCGGTCGCCGTTCGAAAGGAGCTTCTCCTTGTTGTAGAACAGCTCCTCGCGCGTCTCCGCAGCGAACTCGAAATTGGGCCCTTCGACGATCGCGTCGACCGGGCAGGCCTCCTGGCAAAAGCCGCAATAGATGCACTTCGTCATGTCGATGTCGTAGCGCGTGGTGCGCCGGCTCCCGTCGTCGCGCGGCTCGGCCTCAATGGTGATGGCGAGCGCCGGGCACACCGCTTCGCAGAGTTTGCAGGCGATGCAGCGCTCCTCACCATTAGGATAGCGGCGCAGCGCATGCTCGCCGCGAAAGCGCGGGCTGAGCGGCCCCTTTTCGAAGGGGTAGTTCACCGTCACCGGGGGTTTGAACATGTATCTGAAGGTGAGCCACAAGCCGGAGAGAACTTCGGCGAGGAGAAGGCTGCGCGCCCCGCGATCCATTACCGCCATCTCGTCATCCCTTTCCCGGCAGCCAGCCGAAACCGACCAGCACGCCCGCCGTCGCCACGAGCCAGAACAGCGACAGCGGCAGAAACACCTTCCAGCCCAGGCGCATGAGCTGATCGTAGCGGAAGCGCGGCATCGTCGCGCGCACCCAGAGGAAGCAGAACAGCACGAACGCGATCTTGCCCGCGAACCAGCCCATAGCCCAGAGATGGCCCAGCCAGCCGGTGAAAGGCGTCCACCCGAAGGGCGCAAGCCAGCCGCCCAGGAACAAGACGCTGGTCATCGCGCTCATGAGGATCATGTTGGCGTATTCGCCGAGATAGAAGAGCGCGAAAGTCATCGACGAATATTCGACGAAGAAGCCCGCCACCAATTCCGATTCGCCTTCGACCAGATCGAAAGGCGAGCGGTTGGTCTCGGCCAGGGACGAGATGAAGAAGACGACGAACATCGGCAGCAAAGGAATGCAGAACCACACCGTCCTCTGCGCCTCGACGACCGCCGACAGATTGAGCGAGCCGACGCAGAGAAGCACGCTGACCATGACGAAGCCGATCGAAACCTCGTAAGACACCATTTGCGCCGCGGCGCGCAGCGCGCCCAGAAACGCGTATTTCGAGTTGGACGACCAGCCCGCCATGATGATGCCGTAGACGCCCAGCGAGCTGATCGCGAAGAGATAAAGGATGCCGACATTGATGTTGGCGATCACCATCCCCTCGTCGAAGGGGATCACCGCCCAGGCGACGAGGCTCAAGACGAAGGTGAGGATCGGCGCCGCGACGAAGACGCCGCGATTGGCGCCGGTCGGGATCACCGTCTCCTTCATGAGAAGCTTCAGCCCGTCGGCCAGCGGCTGGAAGAGGCCGAAGGGGCCGACGACGTTGGGGCCTTTGCGCAGCTGCGCGGCCGCCAGCACCTTGCGCTCGGCGTAAGTGAGATACGCGACCGCGAGCAGGAGCGGCACGATGATCGCCAGAATCTCGGCGATCAGAAGCGTCGTGGGCCAGCCATAGGCGTTCCAGAGATCAACCATGCGTACCCGTCTTTTGTCCGGCGGCCTCGGCCTTCACCGCGGCGCATTCGGCCATGGTCGGCGAGGCGCGGCTGATCGCGTCGGTGCGATAGAAATCGGCGATGGGATAGGCAAAGGGCGCGGCCTCGACCGCGCCGCTCGAGCCGAAGCTGCCCCATGGAGCCGGCGGCGGGGCGTCGATCGCGGCAAAGCTCGGATAGGACTGCACCATCCGCGTGCGCAGGCCGGCGAGCGAATCATAAGGCAGCGTCCTGCCAAGAGCGCCCGAGAGGGCGCGCAGGATCGCCCAATCCTCGCGCGCCTCGCCCGGCGGGAACACGGCCCGGCGCGCCAACTGAACGCGGCCCTCGGTGTTCACGTAAGTCGCGTCCTTCTCGGTATAGGCGGCTCCAGGCAGCACGACATCGGCGCGCGCCGCTCCGCGGTCGCCGTGATGGCCCTGATAGACGACGAAGGCCGAGCCGAGGCGGCTGGCGTCGATCTCGTCGGCACCGAGCAAATAAAGAAAGTCGATCTCGCCGTTCCCGCATCCGGTCAGGATCCCCGCAACGTCACGCCCGCCCGCGGCGGGAACGAAGCCGAGATCGAGGCCGGCAACGCGCGACGCAGCCAGATGCAGCACGTTGAAGCCGTTCCAGCCTTCGCGAACCATGCCGGCACTCTGCGCCAGCTCGCGCGCCAAGGCCAGGATCGCCGCGCCATCCTTGCGGCGCAACGCGCCCTGCCCCACGACCAGCATCGGCTGCTTGGCGTCCATCAGGAATTCGCGAGCGCGCTCGACGAGCCCTTGAGGGCCGGTGCCGAGCGCGGTCACCGCAAAGGTCAGATCGAGCGGCGGGCCGAATGCGCCGACGCGGAACCCGCCTTGGAGCCACCGCTTGCGCAGCCGCGCATTGAGGATCGCCGCTTCGGCCCGCGGATCGGTGCCGACGAGAATGCACGCATCCGCCTGCTCGATCCCGGCGATCGTCGTGTTGAAGAGATAGGCGCTCCGGCATGATGCATCGAGCTTGGCGCCATCCTGCCGGCAATCGAGATGGGGCGAACCCAGCGCAACCATCAGATCCTTGAGCGCCATCATTGCTTCGGCATCGGCGAGATCGCCCGCAATCGCGGCGCAGCGATTTCCCGCGGCGCCTTTGAGGCGTCCGGCGATGGCGGCAAAGGCTTCCGGCCAGGACGCCTCGATCAATTTCCCCGCACGCCGAACATAAGGCCGGTCGAGCCGCCGCCTGGCCAAGCCGTCGACCGCAAAGCGCGTCTTGTCGGAAATCCACTCCTCGTTCACCTCCTCGTTGAGGCGCGGAAGGATGCGCAGAACGGCGGGCCCGCGCGAATCGACCCGGATGTTCGAGCCGACGGCGTCGAGCACATCGATCGACTCCGTCTTGCGGAGTTCCCAGGGCCGCGCGGCAAAGGAATAGGGCTTGGCCGTCAGCGCGCCGACCGGGCAAAGATCGATGATGTTGCCGGAGAGCTCGGATGACAGGGCCTTGCCGACGAACGTGTCGATCTCCATGTTCTCGCCGCGGCCGATACCGCCGAGATCGGCCACGCCAGCGACATCGCCGATAAAGCGCACGCAGCGGGTGCAGTGGATGCAGCGATTCATGCTGGTCGCGACCAACGGCCCGAAATCCTTGTCTTTGACCGCACGCTTATTCTCGTGATAGCGGCCGCGATCGAAGCCATAGGCCATCGCCTGATCCTGCAGGTCGCACTCGCCGCCCTGGTCGCAGATCGGGCAATCGAGGGGATGGTTGATGAGCAGGAACTCCATCACCCCCTTGCGCGCCTTCTTGGCCTTCTCGCTCTCGGTCAGGATGACCATGCCGTCGGCCACGGGCTGCGCGCAGGAGGCAATCGGCTTCGGCGCCTTTTCCTGCTCCACCAGACACATCCGGCAATTGCCCGCGATCGCCAGGCGCTCGTGGAAGCAGAAATGCGGCACTTCGACGCCGGCCTGCTGGCAAGCCTGCAAGACGGTCGAACCCGCCGGCACCTCGACCGCAATCCCGTTGATGGTGAGTTTAGGCATGCGTCTGTTCCTCAGGCGGCGCGCGCGGACGCATCCTTGCGATATTGGGCGATCCGACGCTCCATCTCGGGGCGGAAATGCCGGATCAAGCCCTGAACCGGCCAGGCCGCGGCGTCGCCCAGCGCGCAGATCGTGTGACCCTCGATTTCGTAAGTGACTTCGAGCAGCATGTCGATCTCCTCGACCGAAGCATTGCCCTTCACCATGCGCTCCATCACGCGCCACAGCCAGCCGGTGCCCTCGCGGCAAGGCGTGCACTGCCCGCAGCTTTCATGTTTGTAGAATTGGGAAAGCCGCGCGATCGCCTTGATGATGTCGGTCGATTTGTCCATGACGATGACGGCCGCCGTACCAAGCCCGCTCTTGACCTCGCGCAGCGCGTCGAAATCCATCAGAACCGTATCGCAGATCTCTTTGGGCAGAACCGGCACCGAAGCGCCGCCCGGAATGATGGCCAGAAGATTGTCCCAGCCGCCACGGACGCCGCCCGCATGGCGTTCGATCAGCTCTCGGAGCGGAATGCCCATGGCGTCTTCGACGTTGCACGGCTTTTCGACATGGCCCGAGATGCAGAAGACCTTCGTGCCCTCGTTCTTGGGCCGCCCGATGCCGGAAAACCAGCTCGCCCCGCGCCGCAGAATGGTTGGTGCGACCGCGATGCTTTCCACATTGTTGACCGTGGTCGGACAGCCATAAAGCCCGACACCGGCGGGGAAAGGCGGCTTCAGACGCGGCTGGCCCTTGCGGCCTTCGAGCGATTCGAGGAGCGCCATCTCCTCGCCGCAGATATATGCGCCGGCGCCGCGATGGAGATACAGCTCGAGGTCATAGCCCGAGCCGCAAGCGTTCTTGCCGAGGAGCCCGGCCGCGTAGGCCTCCTCGATCGCGGATTGGAGGGCGCGCGCCTCGTTGTAGAACTCGCCGCGGATATAAATGTAGCAAGCGGTCGCGCCCATGCCGACGCTTGCCAAGAGACAGCCTTCGACAAGCTTGTGCGGATCGTTGCGGATGATGTCGCGATCCTTGCAGGTTCCGGGCTCGCTCTCGTCGGCATTGACCACGAGGTAGCGCGGCCGGTCGCCGGTCTTGGGCATGAAGGACCATTTGAGGCCCGTTGGGAAACCCGCGCCGCCGCGGCCGCGCAAGCCCGACGCCTTGACCTCGTTCACGATCCAGTCGCGGCCCTTGAGGATCAGCTCTTTCGTGCCGTCCCAATCGCCGCGCGCGCGCGCACCGGCGAGACCGGCGTCGTGCTGGCCGTAGAGATTGGTGAAGATCCGATCCTTGTCGGCGAGCATCACTTCAACTCCGTCAAGGTCGTCGGCCCGCCTGCCGGCGCCGAGCCCTGGCGGCCGGTCACCGAGCCCTTGGGCGGCTTCTCGCCGCGCGACAACGCATCAATCAGCTTCTCGGTCGCGGGACCGTCGAGATCTTCGTAGAAATCGGCGTTGTTCACCTGGACGACCGGCGCGTTGACGCAGGCGCCGAGACATTCGACTTCCAGCAAGGTGAATTTCTTGTCCGGCGTGGTCTCGCCGATATCGATGCCGAGTTTCTTCTTGCACGCCTCGACCACCGCGTCCGAACCTCTGAGCCAGCACGGCGTCGTCGTGCAAATCTGAAGGAAGTGGCGGCCCACGGGCCGGAGATTGAACATCGTGTAGAAGCTCGCGACCTCGTAGACGCGGATGGGCGGCATCGAGAGGATTTCGGCAATGTGATCCATCGCCGCCCGCGGGACCCAATTGTCGTGCTGATCCTGCGCCAGATAGAGCAGCGACAACACCGCGCTCGCCTGACGGCCGGGCGGATATTTGACGATATACGCATCGGCCTTGGCGCGGTTCTCGGGCGTAAAGGCAAAGCTCGCCGGCTGAGCGACGGGTCCGAGATTGTTCGCTTCGCTCATCGGTCGACCTCGCCGAACACGATGTCCATGGAGCCGATGATTGCCACCAGATCCGCGAGCATGTGCCCGCGCGACATGAAATCGAGGCCTTGGAGAAAGGCAAAGCCGGGCGCCCGAATCTTGCAGCGATAGGGCCGGTTGCTGCCGTCGGCGACGAGATAGACGCCGAATTCGCCTTTGGGCGCCTCGACCGCCGTATAGGTCGCGCCGGCGGGCACGTGATAGCCCTCGGTATAGAGCTTGAAGTGATGGATCAGCGCTTCCATCGAGGATTTCATCTCGCCGCGCGGCGGCGGCATCACCTTGCGGTCGTTGACCCGAACCGGCCCCGCGGGCATCTGGTCGAGCGCCTGCTTCATGATCCGCAGTGATTGGCGCATCTCTTCCATGCGGACAAGGTAGCGATCCCAGCAATCGCCGTTCTTGCCGATGGGAATGTCGAAATCCATCTGTTCGTAGGAATCATAGGGCTGCGCCTTGCGCAAATCCCAAGGAACGCCCGAGCTGCGCAGCATCGGCCCGCTGAATCCCCAGTCGAGCGCATCCTTGGCGCTGACGACGCCGATATCGACCGTGCGCTGCTTGAAGACCCGGTTCTCGGTCAAGAGGTGTTCCAGATCATCGACGCGCGGCGGGAATTGCTCGATGAAGGCGTAGATATCGTCGATCAAACCCGCCGGCAAATCCTGCTGCACCCCGCCGGGACGGAAATAAGCCGAATGGAGGCGCGCGCCCGACACGCGCTCGTAGAACTCCATCAGCTTCTCGCGCTCTTCGAAGCCCCAAAGCAGAGGCGTGATCGCGCCGACATCGAGGGCGAACGCGGTCAGGTTCAACAGATGATTGAGGATGCGCGTAATCTCGGCGAAGAGAACGCGGATCATCTTGGCGCGCGGCGGCGGATCGATGCCGAGAAGTTTCTCGACCGCCAGAGCATAGGCGTGTTCCTGGCACATGGGCGAGACGTAGTCGAGCCGGTCGAAATAAGGGACGGCCTGGAGGTAGGTCTTGTATTCGATCAGCTTCTCGGTACCGCGATGCAAGAGCCCGATATGGGGGTCGGCTCGCTCCACGACCTCGCCGTCCATCTCGAGCACGAGGCGAAGCACGCCATGCGCCGCCGGATGCTGCGGGCCGAAATTCATCGTGAAGCTTTTGATCAGGGCTTGCGCGTTGGCGGCCGGCGCGGCGGCGGTGCCGTCGGCGCTCATTTATCCGCTCCGCCCGTCGCCTTCTCGTCGCCCGGCAGGATGTGGCTCATCCCTTCCCAGGGCGACATGAAGTCGAAACTGCGAAATTCCTGTTTGAGCTTCACGGGCTCGTAGACGACGCGCTTCTGTTCTTCGTCGTAGCGCACTTCGACATAGCCCGTGAGCGGGAAATCCTTGCGCAGCGGATGACCCTCGAAGCCGTAATCGGTGAGCAGCCGGCGCAAATCCGGATGATCGGCGAAGTAGATGCCGTAGAGATCCCAGGCTTCGCGCTCAAACCATCCGGCCGCGCTGAACAGACCCGTGGCCGTCGGCACCGGGGTTTCCTCGCCCGCGGTCGTCTTCACCCGCACGCGCTGATTGTTCTTGATGCTCAAGAGATTGTAGACGACGTCGAAACGCTCGGGCCGTTCGGGATGATCGACGCCGCAGATATCGATCAGCACCTGAAAGAGGCATTTCGGATCGTCGCGCAAGAAGCCAAGGACACGCGTGACCGCTTCGCGCCGCACCTCGATCGTCAATTCTCCATAGGCGATCGCACTCCCGGTGATCTCCTGCGGAAAGGCTTGCGCGATATGGTCACCAACAGTCCTGAGCGGCTCGGTCATCGTCGATCCTAACGCGCGAAGACGCGCTGGCGATTGATCTTTTTCTGAAGCTGTAGGATGCCGTAGAGCAGCGCCTCGGCGGTCGGCGGGCAGCCCGGCACATAGATGTCCACCGGAACGATGCGATCGCAGCCGCGCACCACCGAATAGGAATAATGGTAATAGCCCCCGCCATTCGCGCAGGAGCCCATCGAAATGACCCAGCGCGGTTCGGCCATTTGATCGTAGACCTTGCGCAGGGCCGGCGCCATTTTGTTGGTCAAGGTTCCGGCGACGATCATCACGTCGGATTGGCGCGGGCTGGGACGGAAAACCACACCGAATCGATCGAGGTCGTAGCGGCTGGCGGCGCTATGCATCATCTCGACCGCGCAGCAGGCGAGACCGAAGGTCATCGGCCAGAGCGAACCGCTGCGCGCCCAATTCACCAGCTTGTCGAGCTGCGCGACGACGAAACCCTTATCCTGAATCTCTTCGCCCATTTGCCGCAGCAAAAGGTCCTGGGAGGGAGCGTCTATTCCCATTCCAGGGCCCCCTTCTTCCATTCATAGACGAAGCCCACCGTCAGCACGAACAGGAACGCCATCATCGACCAGAAGCCGAAAACGCCGATCGAGCCGAGCGCGACGGCCCAGGGGAAGAGGAATGCGACCTCGAGATCGAAGATGATGAAAAGGATCGCGACCAGATAGAACCGGACATCGAACTTGTTGCGCGCGTCGGCAAAAGGCTCGAAGCCGCATTCATAGGGCGACAGCTTCTCCGAATCCGGACGCTGACGCGCGACGATGAAAGACGCAAGGACGATAACGACCGCGAGTCCAACGGCGATTCCGATGAAAATCAGGATGGCCAGATACTCGCGAAGCAGACTGTCCATCGCTGTTGCACCCTGACCGAGACCCTTACGACCCGAGGTGGCGGGAGTGACGGGACTCGAACCCGCGACCTCCGGCGTGACAGGCCGGCGCTCTAACCAACTGAGCTACACCCCCGGGAGCACGCTCGCCGCGACGGTCACTCGTACTCCGCGCAATTTGGAGTGTCAAGCGCACGAGCCCGGCCGTTCAACCGGGTGATCAGACCGTTTTCGACAGGTGAAGTTCGGCCGCGCGACCGGAAAGCCGTGGTGGGCGATGAAGGTTTCGAACCTCCGACCCCCTCGGTGTAAACGAGGTGCTCTACCGCTGAGCTAATCGCCCCAAGGCGGGTTCGCGTCGCCCGTCATTGCACCGCGTCTTTTAGGCCCTTGCCGGCGCGGAACTTCGGCAGTTTCGACGCGGGAATCTGGATCTTCTCGCCGGTGCGGGGATTGCGGCCCTCACTCGCGGCGCGATTCGCCACAATGAAGGTGCCGAAGCCCGCAAGCCGTACCTCGTTGCCGCTTTTCAAAGCTGCGGTGATCGCATCGAGCACGGCGTCGACGGCATTTGCCGCGTCCGCCTTCGTCATACTGGTCGTTGCGGCCACGGCGTCAACGAGTTCGTTCCTGTTCACTGGCGACTCCCCATTGTCATTCTTCAACGACATCCCGATACCGGCGAAGAGTGTAGATCGCACGTCTTGGACGCGTCAATCTCGGCCCGAAAATTCCGACGGGCAAAAAAAACGCCGTCATCCTCGGGGATGACGGCGTTGCTTTGTCAAGATTTAATCAGTGCGTCAGTCCGGGCCGATCGTCCTCGACCTCACGCGGCAAGGCGGGCGCGGGGCGATCGGAAGGCTCGGTCCACTCGATCGGCGTGGGCGCTGAAACGAGCGCGTGCTTCAACAGCTCGTCGACCGAATTCACCGGCACGATCGTCAATCCCTTTTTCACATTGTCCGGGATTTCGGCAAGATCCTTCTCGTTCTCCTTGGGGATCAGCACCGTCGTAAGCCCTCCGCGCAACGCAGCGAGCAGCTTTTCCTTCAACCCGCCGATCGGTAAAACCCGTCCGCGCAAGGTGATCTCGCCGGTCATTGCGATGTCCTTGCGAACCGGAATGCCGGTCAGAACCGAAACGATCGACGTGACCATGGCGACGCCCGCCGACGGCCCGTCCTTGGGCGTCGCGCCCTCGGGCACGTGGACATGGATGTCCCGGCGGTCGAAGATGGTCGGCACGATGCCGAAGGCGATGCTGCGCGATTTGACGTAGCTTTCCGCCGCCTGCACCGATTCTTTCATCACGTCGCCGAGCTTGCCGGTCGCGGTGACACGACCCTTGCCGGGAACGGTCACGGCCTCGATCGTCAAGAGCTCGCCGCCCACCTCCGTCCAGGCCAGGCCGGTGGTGACGCCGACGAGATCGGTCTCCTCGACCTCGCCGTAGCGATACCGCCTGACGCCCGCATATTTCTCAAGGTTCTTGACGGTGATCGTGACTTTCTTCTTGTGCTTGACCAGGATGTCCTTGATCGACTTCCGCGCCAGATTGGCGATCTCCCGCTCGAGATTCCGCACGCCCGCTTCGCGCGTGTAATAGCGGATGAGATCGCGCAACGCGTCCGGCGTGATCGACCACTCGGTCTTCTTGAGACCGTTTGCCTTCACCTGCTTCGGAATGAGGTGGCGGCGGGCGATCTCGACCTTTTCATCCTCGGTGTAGCCCGGCAGCCGGATCAGCTCCATGCGATCGAGCAAAGGCTGCGGCATGCGCAGCGTATTCGCCGTGGTGACGAACATCACGTCGGAAAGGTCGTAATCGACCTCGAGATAATGATCGTTGAAGCTGGAATTCTGCTCCGGATCGAGAACCTCCAGCAGCGCCGAGCTCGGATCGCCGCGCCAATCCTGGCCGAGCTTGTCGACCTCGTCCAAAAGGAACAGCGGATTCGACGATTTGGCCTTCTTCATGCCCTGAATGATCTTGCCGGGCATCGAGCCGATATAGGTACGGCGATGGCCGCGGACTTCCGCCTCGTCACGCACGCCGCCCAGCGACATGCGCACGAAGTTTCGACCGGTGGCGTGCGCGATCGATTTGCCGAGCGAAGTCTTGCCGACGCCGGGAGGCCCGACGAGGCACAGGATGGGCCCCTTCACCTTCTTCACGCGTTGCTGCACGGCGAGGTATTCCAGAATGCGCTCCTTGACCTTCTCAAGACCGTAATGATCGTCGTTGAGGACTTTCGCGGCGGCTTTCAGATCGCGCTTCACCTTGGTCCGCTGCTGCCACGGAATCGACAGAATCCAATCGAGGTAGTTGCGGACGACCGTCGCCTCGGCCGACATCGGGCTCATGGCCCGCAGCTTCTTCAACTCGGCTTGGGCCTTGTCACGCGCCTCCTTCGAGAGCTTCGTCTTGTTGACGCGCTCCTCGATTTCCGCGAGCTCGTCCTTGCCGTCCTCGCCTTCGCCGAGCTCCTTCTGGATCGCCTTCAACTGCTCGTTCAGATAATACTCGCGCTGCGTCTTCTCCATCTGCCGCTTCACGCGGCTGCGGATGCGCTTTTCCACCTGCAAGACGCCGATCTCGCTTTCCATATGGGCAAAGATCTTCTCGAGCCGCCCGGAAACCGTCTCGATTTCGAGCAGTTCCTGCTTCTCGGCAATCTTGAGCGCGAGATGCGACGCCAGCGTGTCGGCGAGCTTCGCCGGTTCGTCGATCTGGTTGATCGAAACCAGCACCTCGGGCGGGATCTTCTTATTGAGCTTTATATATTGTTCGAACTGCGCCACCGCGGTGCGCGCCAGCGCCTCGATCTCCTGCTGATCGCCGACCTTTTCGACGATCGTCTCGGCATGCGCCTGAAAAAACGCCTCGTTCTCGGCGAAGCTCAGGATACGCGCGCGCTGACCGCCTTCGACAAGCACCTTGACCGTGCCGTCGGGAAGCTTCAGCAGCTGCAGCACCGTCCCGATCGTACCGACCGTATAGATATCGGCGGGGGCCGGATCGTCCTGGGCGGCATTCTTTTGCGTGACGAGAAGAATTTGTTTGTCATCCTTCATCACGTCTTCAAGCGCCCGCACGGACTTTTCGCGGCCGACGAAGAGCGGCACGATCATGTGCGGAAAAACGACGATGTCCCTGAGTGGGAGAACGGGGTAAAGCGTACCGCGGGCAATATCGAGCATGGCACCCTTTTTTCGAAGAGACGGGGCGGGGGAAATCCGGCCCCGCGGCTACGGCAAGCATAACGCCGTGCCAGTGGGAAACGCTATAATAAGGTGGCGTGCGTTGCGCTGCAGATCAAGGGGCAGCGTGTCCCGGCCGCTCTCACCCCCAGTATTCGGGTGGCGCGCGGGTTCATTCCCGCTTGTCGTTCGGGCGTTGGTCGTTCAGGCGCTGGTCGTACCCGTATCGCCACGCCAATCGGTGTAGTCGGCGCGGCGTTCGGAATAGATATAGAGCGGCGTCGCGCGGCCCTCGACCACTTCCTTGTTGATCACCATGCCGGTTACGCCATCGAGGCCCGGCAACTCGAACATCGGCTCGAGAAGGATCGCTTCCATGATCGAGCGCAATCCGCGCGCGCCGGTCTTGCGCGCGATCGCCTTGTGGGCGATGGCCCGCATGGCCTCTTCGTTGAATTCGAGACGGACATCTTCCATCTCGAAGAGGCGCTGATACTGTTTCACGAGCGCGTTCTTCGGCTTGGTCAGGATATCGACGAGCGCGCTCTCGTCGAGATCGTCGAGCGTCGCCACGACCGGCAACCGGCCGACAAATTCGGGAATCAGCCCAAATTTCAGGAGATCCTCCGGCTCAAGCTCCTTGAGCACTTCGCCGGTCTTGCGCTCCTCGGGGGCGCGCACTTCGGCGCCGAAACCGATCGAGGTACCCTGGCGACGCTGCGAGATGATCCGCTCGAGCCCGGCGAAAGCACCGCCGCAGATGAAGAGGATGTTGGTCGTATCGACCTGCAGGAATTCTTGCTGCGGATGCTTGCGTCCGCCCTGAGGGGGCACCGAGGCGACGGTGCCTTCCATGATCTTCAGCAGCGCCTGCTGCACGCCCTCGCCGGAGACGTCGCGGGTGATCGACGGGTTGTCGGATTTGCGGCTGATCTTGTCGACCTCGTCGATATAGACGATGCCGCGCTGCGCGCGCTCGACATTGTAGTCCGCCGCCTGGAGCAGCTTCAAAATGATGTTTTCGACGTCCTCGCCGACATAGCCGGCCTCGGTCAGGGTCGTCGCGTCCGCCATGGTGAAGGGGACATCGATGATCCGCGCCAGGGTTTGCGCCAGCAAGGTCTTACCCGAGCCGGTCGGGCCGACCAGCAGAATATTCGACTTCGCGAGCTCGACATCGTTGCTCTTGGCGCCGTGCGCGAGCCGCTTGTAGTGATTGTGGACCGCGACCGACAGCACGCGCTTGGCATGGTCCTGGCCGATCACGTAATCGTCGAGCACCTTGCAGATATCTTTGGGCGTCGGAACGCCGTCGCGCGACTTGACCAGCGTCGTCTTGTGCTCTTCGCGGATGATATCCATGCACAGCTCGACGCATTCATCGCAGATGAACACGGTCGGGCCGGCGATGAGCTTTCTGACCTCATGCTGACTCTTGCCGCAAAACGAGCAGTAGAGGGTGTTCTTCGAATTGCCGCCGCTGGCTTTGGTCATAGACTCTCCGTGAACCACCAGGCGGAGCCCTGATCCCGTCGTTCCTTGTTTCGGCCTATTCTCCCGTATCTCGGGGCGATTGGCTTCGGCAAGGACGGCGGGCCGGACACAGCCATCGAACTGACATTATGTACGGTCCCGCACTCAATAACCAGTTAAAGATGGGGTCTTAACCCTATGTTTGCAACAATCTTCTGCCTTAACTGGCAGGTTTTGGGCCGCGCGCCGAACCGGCGCCACAGCGTGGCGGCACCGGCCCGTTTTTAGCTCCGAGCCTTAACCTCGTCTTCGCGCAACGGACGGCTCGCCATCACCTCGTCGATGAGGCCGAAAGTCTTGGCTTCCTCGGGCGACATGAACTTGTCGCGCTCCACTGCCGCCGTAATGGTATCAAACGGTTGGCCGGTGTGTTTGACGTAGATCTCGTTCAGCCGCTGGCGAAGCTGCAGGATTTCGCGCGCCTGGATTTCGATATCGGTTGCCTGACCTTGCGCGCCGCCCGAAGGCTGATGGATCATGATCCGGGAATTGGGCAGCGAGACCCGCTTGCCCTTGGCGCCGGCCGTGAGGAGCAAAGATCCCATCGACGCGGCCTGGCCGACGCAGACCGTCGCCACGTCGGGCCTTATATATTGCATCGTGTCGTAGATCGCGAGGCCGGACGTCACCACGCCGCCCGGTGAATTGATATAAAAAGCGATGTCCTTGGTCGGATTCTCGCTTTCGAGAAACAGGAGCTGGGCGCAGATGAGGCTTGCCACCGCATCGTTCACGCCCCCGACCAGGAAAATGATGCGCTCCTTCAAGAGGCGCGAATAGATGTCGTAGGCGCGCTCGCCCCGGTTCGTCTGCTCGACGACCATCGGAACGAGGGTGTTCATATGTATCTCAAGGGGATTCATCGCTCTCTGCCTTTGCCTTAATCTTGTCGGGCCTTCGTTCGGTCGCCTAGCTTTCTTTCGCCTGATCCGCCGCCTCTTCGTCCGCATCGGCCGCAAGGAGTTCCTTGAGAGGCACCGAGCGCTCGGTCACCTGCGCCAATTCGAGGATGAAATCGATTACTTTCTCCTCGTAAATCGGCGCGCGCAGATTGTCGATCGCGCCCGGATTGTTGCGGTAATACTCGATCACGTGCCGTTCCTGACCCGGGAAACGCCGCGCCTCCTCGGCCATGGCGCGGTTGATTTCGTCTTGCGTCACCGTGATGTTGTTCTTGCTGCCCACTTCCGCAAGTACCAGACCGAGCCGAACGCGGCGTTCGGCGATGTCCCTGTACTCCGCCTTGATCGCCGCCTCGTCCTTGCCGGCTTCGGCTGCGCCTTGATCGCCCTCCGCCGCACCCGCTTGTTTGGCGCGCTCGCGCTGCGCTTCGTATTGCCGCCAGATCGTATCGAGCTCGATATCGACCATGCCTTGCGGCACCGGAAAATGATGCCGCTCGGCGAGGCGATCGAGCAGCGCCGTCTTCAATTTTTGCCGCGCGATGCCTTGATAGTCGCGCTCGATCCGCTCGCGCACGACCTGGCGCAGCGCCGCCAAGTTTTCCATCCCGATCGCCGTCGCGAGCGATTCATCGACGGGTTGCGGCGCGATCGCCTTGACCGTCTTGGCCGTCACCGCAAAGGAGGCCGCCTTGCCGGCGAGTTCCTCATTGCCGTAATCGGCCGCGAACGTGACTTCGACCTTACGCTCCTCGCCTGCCTTGATGCCGACCAGCTGGTCCTCGAAGCCGGGAACGAAGCTGCCGGTGCCGAGCTCGAGCGAATAATCCTTGGCGCTGCCGCCGGGGAATTCGACGCCGCCGACCGAACCGACGAAATCCATCACCACGATGTCGCCCTTCCCGGCGGCGCGGTCGACGACTTCGCTTTTCCGCTGCTGCTGGGCGATGCGCTCGAGCGCGCGGTCGATCTCTTCTTCCGGCACTTCGGGCTTCAGCCGCTCGATCGTGAGCTCGGAGAAATTCGTGAGCTCGACCTGCGGCAATACTTCGACGGCCAGCTTGTAGTGAAGATCCTTGCCCTCGTTGAAAGAGACGATCTCGACCTTGGGCTGGAGCGCGGGGCGAAGATTGCGCTCGCGCATCGCCTCGCTCGAGCTGTCGGAAACCGTTCGTTCCAGCACTTCGCCGACGACCGAGGGTCCGTAGCGCTTGCGCAGGACGGTGAGCGGCACCTTTCCCGGCCGGAACCCGGGCAGGCGGATGGTGCGTCCGATTTCATTGAGGCGGTCGGTGACGCGCCGCTCGATATCGGCGGCCTCGACGACCACGGTCATCTCGTGCTTGAGGCCTTCGGCATTGGTCTCGGTGATCTGCATAATGGGGGAGAACTCGTTTCCTCGGCTGGCTCGGCATTGTGGTGCGGGCGGAGGGATTTGAACCCCCACGACTTGCGTCGCTGGAACCTAAATCCAGTGCGTCTACCAATTCCGCCACGCCCGCCCAAATCATGCCTGCTGGCGCGGCGTCACGGCCCGGATGCAACTGCCGCCCGCCGCCAATGAAGTCGGGTTCATAGCACAGGCCCCCCCGGAGTGGAAGGCGACGAGCGCCGTTCCGGTGCTTGCGGATAAGCCGGGCCTTCCGTTGGAGACAAGGCTCCCGAGCTACCGCCGATTTATCCACCTAGGGCTGGGGATCGATCGGGCCAAAGTGCCGGATCGGACCATTTCCTTCGAGGCTTAATCAGGTTTTCAACAGCCGCGTAATCGCGGGGGAGGCGGCGACGCGCCCTTCGCCCGTGTAAGCCTCGTGATTCTCCTCGATATCCGCGAGCCGGTAGAGATAGTTGATCATGATGCCCGCCGATTGCTGGAGCCCCTTGGGCGACAAATCGCCGAGCCAGTTGATGCGCTCGACCCGGGCGCCGTTGCTCAAGTGGAAATGCGCGACGCCATCGAGGGCCCGGCCGCGCGCGTTTTTCTCGGTCACCAGATAACGCGCCGCGAGCCTTAGAAGCGGCGCCTTCAACGCAGCCGCCACAGCGCCGTTCTCGTACCAAAGGGGGTTGGCCAAGAGCGCGGTCAGCGTTCGGTTTGCGCCGTCTTCGGACGCGTCCGGCAAGGCTTCGAGCGCCCGCCGCTCGACCGGCGTCAGCAGATCGTCGCCCTCCTCGACCACTCTCGCATCGAGCCAGGCGCGGAAGCCAGGCACCGGCGACAGGGTGGCGTAGCGCGTCAGATGCGGAAACTCGGCCGCGAGCCGGTCGACCACCCGCTTGATGAGAAACGCGCCGAAACTGATCCCCGACAGCCCGCGTTGGCAATTCGAGATCGAATAGAAGATTGCGCTGTCGGCGGTCGCGGGATCGCCGACGGGCGCGGTTTCGTCGAGAAGCGATTGCACATTGTCGGCCATGCCTTGCACGAGCGCCACCTCGACGAAGATCAGCGGCTCATCGGGCATGCGCGGATGGAAATAGGCAAAGCAGCGGCGGTCGGCCTCGAGCCGGTTCTTGAGGTCGGACCAGCCGCGGATTTCATGCACGGCCTCGTAGACCATGAGTTTTTCGAGCAAAGCCGCCGGTGCATCCCAGGTGATTCGCCGGATTTCGAGGAATCCCTCGTCGAACCAATTCGCCAGGAGGTTGCGCAGATCGCGGTCGAGTGCGCCCAGCGCCTCGTCGTGATGCGCAAACTTCATCAACTCCGCGCGCATATCGACCAGGAATTTCACGCCGCTCGGCAGCGCATTAAACTGGGTCAGAAGCCGGACCCGCGGCGGCTCGAGCGCTTGGCGCAGAGCCCGTTCGATGCGCCGCTTTTCATCCTCGCCTCGCGCATGCGTCAGGCGCTGACAAGCCGCGCCGACGGCCCCATGATCGATATCGAACTCGTTTGCCAAAAGCTGAAGGAAGCGCTCACGGCCGGCCGGCGAAAGCGCGAGATAGGCCTGGCCGAGCCCGGCGGCGCGGGCGCGCGCCGAGACTTCGCCGCCGCGCGCTTCGAGGCATTCCTGCATCTGCTCGCGGAGCCGCGCGGCTCCGTCGTCCGTCAAGAAAGCCGGGGCGGCGCCGCGCGAGACGCCCGCGAGATCGCGCCACCGTGCCCGGAGCGTCCGAAGGTTGTTGCGTGTGAAGTCGTAGACTCCGTCAAAAAATCCGGTCCGGTCGGTCATGGTTCTCTCGGCTGCGCGTTGGCCGCCGCCAGCGCCTTCAATCGACGCAGGACGGCGGGAAGGGTTTCGATCAAATCATCGGCGACGAGGCCGGGTCCGAATTCGCGCGCCGCCTCGCCGTGAAGCCAGCAGGCGGCACAGGCCGCGTCGAAAGCATCAAGTCCTTGGGCCAGGAGCCCAAGGATCAACCCGGCAAGGACGTCCCCCGTCCCGCCGCTGGCGAGATCGGGCGGGGCGTTGGCGTTGATCGCCGCACGTCCATCGGGCGATGCGATCACGGTATCGGCGCCTTTGAGCACCACCACCGCGCCGGAGGTCTTTGCCGCCGCGCGGGCTCGTGCGAGCTTGTCGCCTGAGAACGTGAAAATTCGCGCGAATTCGCCTTCGTGCGGCGTCAGCACCGTCGGCGCCTTGATCGCGGCGAAAAGCGCGGCCGGCGCCGCGCCGAATGCCGTGAGCGCATCGGCATCGAGCACGCCGGCATGGCCCGAGGCGAGCACCGCAAGCGCGAGCGCGCGCGTCTCGGGAGAAACGCCGGCGCCCGGCCCGACCAGAGCGGCGCGCACGCGCGGATCGCCGATCAGCGCGCTGAAATCCGCCGGCGCGCGCATCGGGCGGACAATCACGCTGGTCAAGGCGCTGGCATAAACCGGCCAAGCCGCCTCGGGTACACCGAGCGTCACGAGCCCCGCCCCCGCCCTTCCCGCGGCGCGAGCCGCAAGCCGAGCCGCGCCTGTGAGCACGGCGCCGCCCGCAATCACGACATGACCGCGGCGGTATTTGTGATCTTCGAGCCGCGGCCAAGGATAGGAGCCGAGCCAGAGCGGCGGACCGTTCTCGAAGCGGCGCGGCGCGATCGCTTCGAGCGAGTGCTCGGGGATGCCGATCTGAGCCAGGACGAGGCTGCCGCATTGCGCCCGTCCCGGAAAAAGCAGATGCCCCGGCTTCTTGCGAAAGAACGTCACGGTGAGCGCGGCCGGCGCCGCCGCGCCGAGGATCGTGCCCGTGGCGCCGTCGACCCCGCTCGGGACATCGACCGCGAGTGTCGGCACCTGTCGCTCGACAAGCGACCGGATCACCGCGGCGGCCGCACCTTCGGGCGGCCGCGACAAGCCGGCACCGAAGATCGCGTCGATCGCGATCTCGGCCTCATCGAGGATCGCCGGCGACAGCGGCTCCACCCTGCCGCGAAACCGCGCGGCATGATGGGCCGCGGCGCCGCTGAGCCGCTCAGGCGCCCCGAGGAGCCCGAGCCGGATCGGCCAGCCGG
Organism: uncultured Alphaproteobacteria bacterium; assembly: GCA_963729935.1. Classification (GTDB taxonomy): domain Bacteria; phylum Pseudomonadota; class Alphaproteobacteria; order ATCC43930; family CGMCC-115725; genus CAIKMD01. The sequence continues at coordinate 65,169 of CAVSPW010000011.1, read as the reverse complement.
CGGCGGCGAGATGACGCGCCGCGGCGAAGCCATCGCCGCCATTGTCGCCCGGGCCGCACAGAACCGCGACCGGCCTTATCGACCAGCGGCGCTGCACCGCATCGGCGACCGCGCGGCCGGCCGCGTCCATGAGCACGGCCTCGCCGATGCCGGCCGAAACCGCCGCCCGATCGGCCAGAGCCATTTCGGCCGGCGTCAGCAGGGCATTGTCGAAAGGCCGCATCGCCGTCAATTCCGCGCCTGGAAAGCCATGGCGGCGATCCTATCGCCGCTCCAGGGCGGGCGAAAGACGGCACGCGACTGGCTTGACGCTAAGAAAACGACGGGTTAGGAGCAGGCGCAGGGTGGCGGGTGTAGCTCAGTTGGTTAGAGCGCCAGATTGTGGATCTGGATGTCGCCGGTTCGAGCCCGGTCACTCGCCCCAATTCCTGTTCCGAGCGTTGGTCCCATCAGCAGCGAACTCGCCTTCCTCTTCCTGGTTCTGGCGGGATTTGCCGGTGGGGCGATGAACGCCGTCGCGGGCGGCGGCCAGTTCATCATTTTCCCGGCCTTGCTATTCACGGGATTGCCGCCCGTCGTCGCCAACATCACGGGCGGCGTCGCCACCATTCCGGGACAATTCTCGAGCGTCTGGGCCTATCGCCAGAATATCCGGGCCGCGACGGTCTTCGACATCAAGCTTCTCATGGTGGTGAGCACGGCCGGCGGGTTGCTGGGCGCGCTGATCCTGCTATTTACGCCCAGCGCCGTCTTCACCGGCGTCCTGCCCTGGCTGATGTTGCTGGCGACGCTCGTCTTCGCCTTCGGCAATTTCGCGCCCGCCAGCGTGCTGCAGCGCTTTCGTCTCGGTGCGCGCGGCGTTCATGCCACCCAATTCCTGATCGCGATCTATGGCGGATATTTTGGCGCCGGCATCGGCTTCATGATGCTGGCCGCGCTGACGCTTTACGGCATGCGCGACATCCATGCCATGAACGGGCTGAAGATGATGCTGGCGCTGTGCATGACGCTGGTCTCGTCGGTCGCCTTCATTTCGGCGGGCCAGGTGCGGTGGCCCGACGTCATCGTCATGGGCCTGGCGTCGCTGGCCGGAGGCTATGCCGGCGCTCACGGGGCGAAGCGGATCGATCCGCGCCTCGTCAAGCTTTTCGTCGTGACCCTTGGCCTCACGCTCACCGTCTATTTCTTCGCACATGCCGGCAAGCCCTGAGCGGGCGCGGGCCACGTCGTCCGGCTCAACCCATCGATTCAGACGGAGGCGGCGGTTGTTCTCCGGCGATCATGCGCGCGAGGATGCGGCGCGCCGCGAGAGGCGCCGCGTCGACCTTGATCGAGATCGCGGGCGCGTTCGGCCGCAATTCCATCATTCGCTGTTGCGCCTCGAGGACGGCGACGTCCTCGCGAAAGACGGCGACGAAATCGACGTTGAAGACCTTGTCCAGCACCGGATCGTCCAAACCGAACTTGCGCGGAAAAGCGAAGAAGTAGTGCGTCGTGCCCTCGGTTTCGGGGGTGGGCGCGCTCAGGGCCATGAGTTCGATGCCGTTGGCCCGCTTGCCCTGCGGCGCGCCCGTGCCGGCATCGGCGCAGCCCGCGAAATTGACCGAAAAGCACGGCGGAACATGTTCGACGATCTGCCAGCGATCGACATTGCCGGCGAATTTTCCGGCCGCCTGGTACATCGGCGGCGCCGGCCGGTCGAGAATCCAGCGCGTCAGGCGAACCAGGTTTCCCTCGCGTTCGGTGATCGCCGGAAAATCGTTGATCGCCTTGTTGCCGATGGAGCTCGCATGGACATAGACGAGATGCGTCACGTCGAGCACGTTGTCGTTGATGAGCTGATAGTTGCACTTGACATGGATCATGTCCGGCCTGGCGCAGGCCCATTCGGGATGATCGGCCCACCACCAGTCGGGAATGAGCGCGGGATCCGCACGCGCGGGATCGCCCATCCAGATCCAAAGCCAGCTGAAGCGCTCGATGAGGGGATAAGAGCGAATACGCGCGCCGGACGGCATCTGCGCCTGGCCGGGGATCTCGACGCACGCCCCGCTCCCATCAAAGCAGAGCCCGTGGTAGTGGCAGCGCAACCTGTCGCCCTCGAGCTGGCCCAGGGACAAGGGGAGGTGCCGATGACAGCATCGATCCTCGAGCGCGACCGGTTCACCGTTCTCGCGGCGATAGAAAACGATGGGTTCGCCCAAGATTATGCGGGCAAAGGGCTTACGTCCGATTTCGCGATCCCAGGCCGCGACGTACCAGCAATTTCTTAGATACATCGGTTGCGTTCCCCTCAGTCAGCTCTTGCTTTAAATCTGCACAGTGAGATACGGACAATCGAACTTGAGGCGCCCGAATTTGCCTATATTAAGAGCATATTGCCTATTTTATGGACTCGCTTTACGGCGTTCGCTATTGGTCTCGACGCGCCAAGTCAAACGAGGCGGAGTTTGTCGTCTGGCATGGCTCGTGCTTAACCGGCAGAGGCGACCGGCGACATTCGCCGGCTGTGGCGCAATCGCAGATAGGCGGACATCCCATGAAGAAAGTCGAAGCAATCATCAAGCCGTTCAAACTCGACGAAGTCAAAGAAGCTCTTCACGAGGTCGGCATCCAGGGCATCACCGTGACCGAGGCCAAAGGCTTCGGCCGTCAGAAGGGCCATACCGAACTCTATCGGGGCGCCGAATACGTGGTCGATTTTCTCCCCAAGGTGAAGATCGAAGTCGTGATGGACGACGCTCTCTTGGAGCGCGCCATCGAAGCCATACAGCACGCGGCACGTACCGGCCGCATCGGCGACGGGAAAATCTTCGTCACGACCGTCGACGAAGCCATCCGCATCCGCACCGGCGAGAAGGGCGTCGACGCCATTTAGCCGTCGCGGCGCGAATGGGGGGCGTGTAAGAAGAGACGAAGGTCCAGCAACGAAGGGAATACACTATGGCGGATGCCGCAATCCAAAAAGTTCTCGATATGATCAAGGAGCACGACGTCAAATACGTCGATTTTCGCTTCACGGATCCACGCGGCAAGTGGCAACACTTGTCCCATCATATCAGAACCATCTCAGCAGACTTCCTGGCCGGCGGGGTGATGTTCGACGGATCGTCGATCGCCGGATGGAAAGCGATCAACGAAAGCGACATGGTGCTGATGCCCGATTGCGCCACGGCGGTTCTCGACCCTTTCGCAGCCCAGACTCAGCTCATCGTCTTCTGCGACGTGCATGAACCGGGCACGGGCCAGCCCTACGGCCGGGATCCGCGTTCGATCGCGAAAAAGGCCGAGAAATACGTGGTCTCCTCCGGCATCGGCGACGTGGCCTATTTCGGTCCGGAAGCGGAATTCTTCGTGTTCGACGACGTGCGCTACAAGAACGCGATGAACACCTCGTTCTACGAGGTCGACAGCGAGGAAGGCCCCTACGTCTCCGACAAGAAATATCCCGACGGCAATACGGGTCACCGCCCGCCGATCAAGGGCGGCTATTTCCCGGTGCCGCCGGTGGACGGGGCTTCCGATCTGCGCGCCGAGATGCTCTCGACGATGCTGGAGATGGGTCTGGCGGTCGAAAAGCACCACCACGAGGTGGCGCCCTCGCAGCACGAGCTCGGCGCCGAGTTCTCGACGCTCACCAAGGGCGCCGACGGCATGCAGATCTACAAATACTGCGTGCACAACGTCGCGCACCAATACGGCAAGACGGCGACCTTCATGCCGAAGCCGATCAAGGGCGACAACGGCTCGGGCATGCATGTGCACCAGTCGATCTGGAAAGGCGACAAGCCACTCTTCGCCGGCACGGGCTACGCGGATCTCTCGGAGTTCGCGCTCTACTATATCGGCGGGATCATCAAGCACGCGAAGGCGATCAACGCCCTCACCAACCCGACGACGAACAGCTACAAGCGGCTGATCCCGGGCTTCGAGGCGCCGGTGCTGCTCGCCTATTCCGCCCGCAACCGCTCGGCCTCTTGCCGCATTCCGATCGTCTCGAGCCCGAAGGGAAAACGCGTCGAGGTCCGGTTCCCGGATCCCGCCGCCAACCCCTATCTGGGCTTCGCGGCCATGCTCATGGCCGGCATTGACGGCGTCCAGAACCGCATCCATCCCGGCGAGCCGATGGACAAGAACCTCTATGACCTGCCACCCGAGGAGCTGAAAGACGTGCCGACGGTGTGCGGCTCGCTTCGCGAAGCCGTCACCAATCTGCAGGCCGATCACGCCTTCCTCACCAAGGGCGACGTGTTCACCAAGGACTTCCTCGACGCTTACATCGATCTCAAATGGGAAGAGATCTACAAGTTCGAGCACACGCCGCACCCGATCGAGTTCGAGATGTATTACTCGGTCTGATCGGCACGACCGATTTGATCCGATCCAAGAATGCGACGCCCCTTCCGAGAGATCGGAAGGGGCGTTTGCTTTGGCGGAAGAAGTGCCCGCACTGGCGCGCTTCACATGCGCGATCGGTCGAACTCAGCGCCGCCAGGCGCGAGCGCGCCACGCCAACCCGAGCGAGGCGATCAGGACCGCCATGGCGGCGGCCCCGCTGATGGCGGGAAAGCCATACGCGGCGCGATGACCGGGCTCTTTCGCATTGGCGATGACAGGTGCGCTCGCGCCCGGCGGCGGCGCAACGACCGCAATCCGCACGGGCGCCAGCCCCTCCTCGACCATCCCGAGACGCCGCGCGGCCGCGGTCGAGAGATCGATGACGCGGCCATCGACATAGGGCCCGCGATCGTTGATCAAAACGGTCACGGATTTCGCGTTTTCAAGGTTGGTCACGCGAACGCGCGTGTTGAGCGGCAGGCTGCGATGCGCGGCGGTGAGCCGGCGAAGATCGAACCGCGACCCGCTCGCCGTCTTGCGGCCCTGCCAATGCTCGCCGTAATAGGACGCCGTGCCCGCGAGGATGGGAGCCGGCGCGGCCGAAGGCGGCGTCGAGGCATCGGCGTATCGATACGCGATCGCCCCGCCCCAAGCGAGCAAATCGAACGCGACCAGTATCGAAACACAGAGCGGCACGGCTCTCGAGCGAAGCATGATCGAACTTTCCAGAAATGGAGACGCGGTCCTATTCTGGTCATCGAATCCGGCATCCATGCGACGAATTGGGGCATCTGCGCCACATATGTGACGCCGCCGCGCCTGGCGGCCCGGCGCGGCTTCGCACGCTTATGCGTCAAGCCTTCAGATGCGTGGCGAAAAAATCCTTGGTGCGTTCCCAGGCGAGCTTTGCCGCGCCGGGGTTGTAGCGTCCCCCGCTGGTGTCGTCGAAAAAGGCGTGGTTTGCGCCGTCATAGGTGTAGCTCGTGAAGGCAACGCCCGCGGCTCTCAAAGCGGCTTCATAGCCGGGCCGCGTCGTGCCCACGCGTGCGTCGAGCCCGGCATAATGCAAGAGCATCGCCGCCTTGATCTTCGCCACCTGATCCAAAGGCGGCGCGACGCCATAGAAGGCGACACCCGCGTTCAGATCGGGCGTGGCTTCGACGAGCCGGTTGACCATGCCGCCGCCCCAGCAAAAGCCGATGACGCCGAGCTTGCCGTCGACATCGGGCCGCGCTTTGAGGAAGGCGACGGCTTGGACGAGCTCGGCAATCGCGACAGCGGCGGTGAGCTTGCCGAATTCGGCCATCGCCTTGTCTTCATCGCGCGGCGTCCCGCCCAGCGCCGACAGGCAATCGACGCCGACCGCCACGTAATTTTCCAGCGCGACGCGGCGCGTCACGTCTTCGATATGCGGGTTGAGGCCGCGATTCTGGTGGATGACGACGACGCCCGGCAGCTTCGCTTCACCTTTTGGCCGCGCGAGGTAAGCCTTCACCGCGCCGGCCGAGCCCGGCATGACGACATGACCGGTGCTGAGCCTCGCATCGTCGGCGGCGATGGTTTCGGCCATTGCATAATTGGAGCGCAGACCCGCCATCAAGCCGACCGAGACGGCGCTCGATCCCACCAATCGGGTGAGTTGCTCCAGGAACAGCCGCCGGTCGAGGTGCCGATGGGTGAAATCGTCATAGAGTTCGATGATTTTTTGATCCACGACGCGACCTCCCTTTGGCGGCGCCAGAATGCCAGTGATCTGCCGCCGCAGGACGTAACAGCTGCGTGAGGAATTCAGCTCTTTGCCGGCAGCGGGCGGGGCTTGCGATCGGGGCCGATCGCGACATAGGTGAAAGTTCCTTCGGTCACCTTCACGCATTCGCCGGTCATGTTCCGCTGCACCCAGCTCTCGATCTTCACGGTAATCGAGGTCCGGCCGGTCTTGACGATCTCGGCATAGCAACTCACCTCATCGCCGACGAAGACCGGCAAGTGAAACGTCATGCCGGTAACGGCCACGGTGGCGCAGCGTCCTTGCGCGTAGCGGTGGGCGATGACGCCGCCGGCGAGATCCATCTGTGACAGCACCCAGCCGCCGAAGATGTCGCCGGCCGGGTTGGCATCGGCAGGCATGGCGATGGTGCGCAAAGCTGGATTGTCCCGCGCCCGGGACCGGCTGTTATCGGTCATCGCGACCTCCTGCAAAGTCTACAAGATATTGTAGGATGACCACTGGCACCACCCTGTATCTTGCTTGTCGCCAGAGTTTTCCTTTCTTATAGTCGCGCCATGCCCGATCTTTTCGACGACAACGCCGCCCGCAAGAGCCCTTCCGGCTATTCCGCCAAGGACATCGAAGTCCTCGAAGGGCTCGAGCCGGTTCGCCGCAGGCCCGGGATGTATATCGGCGGGACGGACGAGCGCGCGCTCCACCATCTCGTTGCCGAAGTCCTCGACAATGCGATGGACGAAGCGGTCGCCGGCCACGCCAGCCGCATCGAGCTCGAGCTGCACGCCGATGGCAGCGTCGTCGTGCGCGACAATGGCCGCGGGATTCCGGTCGATCCGCATCCGAAATTCCCCAAGACCTCGGCGCTCGAAGTCATCCTGACCATGCTGCATTCGGGCGGCAAGTTCGGCGGCGACGCCTATAAGACCTCGGGCGGTCTGCACGGTGTCGGCGTCTCGGTGGTGAATGCGCTGAGCGACAAGCTGTCGGTCGAAGTGGCGCGCGACCGCAAGATCTATACGCAGGAATACAGCCGCGGCAAGCCCAAGACCAAGATCAAGGAATTGGGTTCGACGCAGAACAAGCGCGGCACGGCGATCCGCTTCCATCCCGATGCCGAGATTTTCGGCAACCTCCATTTCAAGCCCGCGCCGATCTATCGCATGGCGCGCGGCAAAGCCTATCTGTTTCGCGGCGTCGAGATTCGCTGGTGGTGCGACCCGGCGCTTCCGCGGCCCGAGGACGTGCCGCAGGGGGAGCGCCTTCACTTTCCCGGCGGGCTTGCCGATTACCTCCAAGCGACGCTCGATGGCCGTGAGACGGTCACGCCGCGTGCCTTCGAGGGCGAAGCCGAGCTCAATGGGAGCGGACGGGCCGAATGGGCAATCGCTTGGCCGGTCGATCGCGAAGGCTCGACCGCTTCCTTTTGCAACACGGTGCCGACGCCTGACGGCGGGACGCATGAGGCAGGCTTGCGCGCCGCCCTGACGCGCAGCCTCAAAGCCTATGGCGAGCTGACCGGCAACCGCCGCGCGCAGCAGATCACCGCCGAAGACGTGATGGAAGGCGCCGCAGTCATCCTCTCGATCTTCATCCGCGATCCGCAATTCCAGGGCCAGACCAAGGAGCGCCTCTCCTCGCCCGAGGCCGCGAGGCTGGTCGAAGGCGCGCTGAAGGACCGCTTCGATCATTGGTTGACCGACGACCCGACCAGCGCGCACAGCCTGCTCGACGCGGTGATCGAGCGCGCCGAAGAGCGCGTTCGCCGCCGCCAGGAGAAGGATCTCGAGCGCAAAACCGCAACGCGGAAACTGCGCCTGCCGGGCAAGCTCGCCGATTGCAGCCGTTCGAGCGCGGAAGGCACCGAGATTTTCCTCGTCGAGGGCGACAGCGCCGGCGGCTCGGCCAAGCAAGCGCGCGAACGCGACACGCAAGCGATCCTGCCCTTGCGCGGCAAGATTCTCAACGTCGCCTCGGCGAGCAGCGACCGGCTGCGCGCGAATCAGGAGCTGGCGGACCTCGTTCTCGCCCTCGGCGCCGGCTCGGGCGAACGCTATCAGGAAGACAAGTTGCGCTATGAGCGCGTCATCATCATGACCGATGCCGATGTCGACGGCGCGCATATCGCGTCGCTGCTGATGACGTTTTTCTTCCGCGAGATGCCCGCATTGGTCATGTCGGGACATTTGTTCCTCGCCGTCCCGCCGCTCTATCGCCTGAGCCAGGGCGAGACCACGCATTACGCGCGAGACGATGCCCATAAAGACGAGCTGATGAAATCCAGCTTTCCCGCGAACAAAGGCAAAGTCGAGATCAGCCGCTTCAAGGGCCTCGGCGAGATGCCGGCGCGCTATCTGCGCGACACGACCATGGACCCAAAGAAGCGGACCCTCTTGCGCGTGAAGCTGCCGCCGACCAAGGAGCGCGATTACAAGAACACGGTCGAGCTTGTGGAAAGCCTGATGGGGAGGAAGCCCGAATTGCGCTTCGAGTTCATCCAGAAGAACGCCAAATTCGCACGCGACCTCGACGTATGAGGTAATGCACGCCGCGGCGCCCCATGGTATTTTGGGGCCAGGGGGAAATGCCATGCGATCGCGCATCTTGCCGTTGGCAATCTTGTTGAGCGCCACGCTTGCCGTGCCCATTGCGTCCGCGGCGGAACCCTTGACCATCAGAACCGGCTGGGTCGTGGCAACCTCCGGCTATTCGCCGCTGCTTCTTGAAAAGAAGGAGCTGCTGAGGCATTTCGGCACCTCCTATATCCTCGACCCACACCACTTCCGGGGAACGGCACCTCAGCTCACCGCTCTCGCCGGCAACGAGATCGACATCGCGACGATCGCCTATTCGACTCTCGCGCTCGCGGTACTCAACGCCAAGATGGAAGACATTCGCATCGTCGCCGACGGATTCCAAGATGGCGTCGACGGCCATCTCAGCACGCCTTTCATGGTGCGCAACGACAGCGGCATCAAGACGATCGAGGATTTGAAGGGCAAGGTCGTAGCCAGCAACGCCTTCGGCGGTGCCTATGACGTGGCAATGCGCTCGATGCTGCGCCAGCATCATCTCGAGGACAAGCGCGACTACACCGTCATCGAGTCGGATTTCGCCCATATGAGCGTCATGCTGCTCGAGCGCAAATCCGATCTCGTCATCGGTTCGATGCCCTTCTCCATCGAGCCCGACATGCGCGCCAACGCCCACGCCCTGTTCACACAGCGCGATGCCGTCGGCCGGACCCAAATGATCATGATGGCGGCCCGCGCGGGGTTCATCGAGAAGAACCGCGCGGCGCTCGAAGATTTCTTCGAAGACATGCTCGCGAGCTTCCGCTGGTTTCATGATCCCGCCAACCGCGCCCAAGCCATCGCGATGGTCGCGCGCGTGACGAAACAGCCCGTGGCGCGGCTCGACGCCTATCTCTATTCGAAGAACGATTTCTACTACGATCGCGACGGCCTGCCGGATCTCGATGCCCTGCAACGGAACGTCGATACGCTTCGCGCGCTGGGCATCATCAAGGGCGAAGTTGACGTCAAGAAATACGCCGATCTGAGCTTCGTCGCAGAAGCAGCGAGGCGGTTGAAATGAACAAAGGGAACAGCCCATGAAGAAGTACGTCAAAAGCGCCGTCGTCGGCCTCGCGGCCCTCGGCGCGATCGCGGGTGCGGCACGCGCCGGCGAACCGCTCAAGATCCGCGCCGGTTGGAGCAACACGCCGACCGCCATGGCGCCGATCATCTTCAGCAAGAAAGAGCTGTTGAAGCATTACGGCCAGAGCTACACGATGGAACCCGTTCATTTCGCGGGGTCGGCGCCGGAGATCACCGCGCTGGCCTCCGGCGACCTCGACATCGCGACCCTCGCGGCCTCGTCCTTTGCCTCGATGATCGAGAACGCGAAGATCACCGACATTCGCGTGATCGGCGACGAGAACCAGGATGGCGTCGACGGCTGGCACAGCAGCCAGTTCATTGTGCTGAAGGACAGCCCGATCAAGACCGTCGACGACCTGAAGGGCAAGGTTCTGGCTTCGAACGCGATCGGCGGCGGCCTCGACGTGGCGATCCGGGCGATGCTGCGAAAACATCACATCGACGACAAGCGCGACGTCACGATCATCGAAGGTCCGTTTTCGGCCATGCTGCCCATGCTCTCGGAGCATAAGGCCGATCTCGTGAGCGCGGTGCCGCCCTTCAGCTTCATCGCCGAGGCCAAGGGCACTGTGCGGACCCTCTTCACGGCGAAGGATGCGGTCGGCACGACCGAGTTCATCTTCGACGCCGCGCGCAAAGGCTTTATCGACAAGAATCACGCGGCGCTCGTCGATTTCACCGAAGATTGGATCCGTTCGTTGCGCTGGTTCCTCGACCCGAAGAACCACGACGAGGCCGTGAAAATCGTCTCCGACTTCACCAAATTGCCGCCGCAGGGGCTCTCGAGCTGGGTATTCACGCACAAGGATCTTTACCGCGATCCCGATCACCGTCCGAATTTGGCGGCGCTTCAGAATAACCTCGATATTCAGCAGCAATTGGGCATCCAAAAGACGCATATCGACGTCGCGCATTTTGCGGACACGAGCCTCGTCGACGAAGCCGTTAAACGAATCCATTGAGCAACGGAGGCAAGAGATGAAACTACGATATGTGAGCGCCTGGGTTCTGGCGGGAGCAATCATCGGTTCCGCCGCAGCACAAGCCGAGCCGTTGAAGCTTCGCGTGGGCTGGGTTGCGGCTCCGGGCGAACTGCCGTCGATCCTCGCATTCAAGAAGGATGTCGCCAAGCATTGGGACAAATCCTACAGCTTCGAGGCGATGCACTTTCAAGGCACGCCGCCGATGATCACGGCGCTCGCCGCCGGGGAGGTCGAGCTCGTCCCGCTCGCCTATTCGACGCTCGGTCTTGCGGTCACCAATGCGCGCATGAGCGATCTCAAGATCATCGCCGATGAATTTCGCGACGGCGTGCCGGGATGGCATTCCAATCAATTCATGGTGCTGAAAGATGGCCCAATCAAGACCGTCGACGACCTGAAGGGCAAGGTGCTCGCCACCAACGCCATCGGCAGCGGGATCGACGTCGCGATGGAGTACATGCCCTACAAGCATCATCTCGAGACGAAGAAGGACTACACCGTCATCGAGGCGGCCTTTCCCAACATGAAATCGATCCTCATCGAGCACAAGGCGGATCTCATCACCGCGATCAATCCGTTCGCGCTCGATCCCGAGCTGGTGGACAAGGCGCGCACGCTTTACACGCAACGCGATGCGGTGGACGGCGGCGTGACGCAGATGACGATCTGGGCGGCGCGCGGCCCGTTCCTCGAGAAGAACCGCGGCGCCGTCGTCGATTTCCTTGAAGACTATCTGCGCATCCTGCACTGGTACCTCGATCCGGCCAACCGCTCGGAGATGCTCAAGATCGTGTCGGGATTCATGAAGCAGCCGCCGGAACGGATGGATAAATTCACCTTCAACCACAATGATTTCTATCGCGATCCGAAGGGTCTCCCCGACCTCAAGGCGCTTCAGGCCAATGTCGACATGGCGCAGAAGATGGGCGTGCTCAAGACCCATCTCGACGTCTCGAAATATCTCGATCTCAGCTATATCGAGGCGGCGGATAAGAGAAAAAAATAAGCGAACCCAAGGGACGGAAGCCGAGAGCGGGCCTGCGCCTGCGGGCTCAATCGGTCAACCACTGCCGAAGAAAAACGCCGACCTCCCAGGGCCGCTCCATGGTTGAAAGATGCCCGCATTCTTCGACGACCGCGAGCCGGGCCCCGCGGATCAGCCCCGCGATCTCCTCATGCAGCTCGAGCGGCGTAAGCTGGTCCTCCCGCCCGCAGAGGACGAGGGTCGGACATTTGATGGCGCCGAGGCTCGCCCGGCCGTCGATCCGGCCCATGATGGCGCGCTGCTGACGCAGGAAGGCGTCCTTGCCGACGCGCTCGGCCATGGCCGTCACCGACGCGATCAGGGGCTTGTCATCCAACCGATCCGGGTGAAGGAAGACCGGCAGCAGCCGGGGCGTCACGCCGCGGAACTCGCCCCGTTCCGCCAATTCGATGAGGCCGCGTCGGCGGACCGTCTGCTCCGCCGTGTCGGCGCGAGCGCTAGTATCGAGCAATGCCAAGCGCGAAACCCGGCCGGGCGCCTGGCGCATGATTTCTTGCGCCACGTACCCGCCCATGGAAAGCCCGGCGAGAGCAAATTGGGGCGGTGCTTCGCCAAGCACGCGGTGCGCCATCGCCGTCATCGAATCGTCACGGGTGAGATCGGCGATCCAGGGTTCGGCGATATCCGCCAGTTCCTCGACCGGGCCGCGCCAAAGCGCTGCATCGCATAACAGGCCGGGCAGCAGCACCAAAGGTGTCTTGTTAATCATCGCTTAATCATACTCCGCAACCCTGTGGCGCATAGAGCGGTCACGACGGTCATGGCCGCCATGCGTGCCGCGAGCCGAAATCGTTTGACTTTCGCGGGGCGAAGCCCAAATAAAGGGTGAAGTCCAATTTCAACAATGAACGAGAAAAGTACGACGACGGATGAGTTTTAAAGATCTAGGCCTCTCCTCGGAGGTTTTGCAGGCGGTCGCGGATACCGGATATACGGCCCCGACCCCCATCCAGGAACAGGCCATTCCCTACGTGCTGATGGGACGCGACGTTCTTGGATGCGCCCAGACCGGCACCGGCAAAACCGCCTCCTTCACCCTTCCCATGATCGATATTCTCGCTGCCGGGCGCGCCCGCGCGCGAATGCCGCGCTCGCTTATCTTGGAGCCGACGCGCGAGCTGGCGGCCCAGGTCGCCGAAGCGTTCGAGGTCTATGGGAAACATCACAAGCTCGAGAAGGCGCTGCTGATCGGCGGCGAAAGCTTCACCGACCAAGAACGCAAGCTCGACCGCGGCGTCGACGTGCTGATCGCGACGCCCGGAAGGCTGATCGACCTCTACGAGCGCGGCAAGATTCTGCTGTCGGACGTGAAAATCCTCGTGATCGACGAAGCCGATCGCATGCTCGATATGGGCTTCATTCCCGATGTCGAGCGCATCGTCGGACTCTTGTCCAAGATCCGCCAGACCCTGTTCTTCTCCGCCACCATGCCGCCCGAGATCCGCCGGCTGGCCGACGCCTTCCTGATGAACCCCAAAGAGATCACGGTGGCGCCCCCGGCTTCGCCGGCCGCGACGGTCACGCAGGGGATCGCGGTGGTCGCGGCCGACGAGAAGCGCGACGCGCTGCGCCGTCTCATCCGCAGCGAGGACGTGAAAAACGCGATCATCTTCTGCAATCGCAAGCGCGATGTCGACATTCTCCAGCGCTCGCTCAAGAAAGACGGCTTCGACGCCGCGGCGCTCCACGGCGACATGCCGCAATCGAAGCGTACCGAGACGCTCGAGCGTTTCCGCAACGACGAGATCCGGTTGCTCGTGGCGAGCGACGTCGCGGCGCGCGGCCTCGACATCCAAGGCATGTCGCATGTCTTCAATTTCGACGTGCCGATCCATGCCGAGGATTACGTTCACCGCATCGGCCGCACCGGCCGTGCCGGCCGCGAAGGACGCGCCTTCACCCTGGCGACCCCCGAGGACGGCCGTTTCGTCGAGGCGATCCAACAGCTCATCGGCAAACCCATTCCGGTGGTTGTCATTCCGGGCCTCGAGCCTCAAGAGCTCAGCCAGGAGGAGGCGCCGCAACGCGGCGGGCGCGGACGCGGACGACGTGGCAGCACGCCAAGCCACCGCACTGCGGAGCCCCGCGAGACGCCACGTCATCACGAGCAAGCGCATCGCGCCGAAGCACCGAAACCGCGCGAGCGCAAGCACGCCGAACCGCGTGAGCGCGCCTTCGCGCCGATCACCATGAACCCGGCGACGGAGCTCGGCGGCAACGTCACCAAACTGCCGCGCCGCGAAGAACAAAACCACGAAGAACACGAGGATGATCGCCGCGTCGTCGGCTTCGGCGACCACATGCCGGCTTTCCTCGGCCGCACGCGCGCCCGCCCGCTTTGATCCCGGCCCGCCGGCCGGACGCAGCCCTGATCTGATGCAAGGGCTGGCGCCGGATCGGCGCCGCATTATGATGGCGCCGGAGGCAATGAGGGCGGCGCCATGAAGACGATATTCGTGATGATGAAATGCGAGCTCGGCAAGGCCTATAAGGTTGCCGAAGCCGCCGTCGAGACCGTGGAGCACGTCTCCGAGGTCTATTCGGTGTCGGGCCAATACGATCTCCTGGTCAAATGCTACCTGCCCGACGACATGGATACCGGTCACTTCGTGGTCGAGCATTTGCAGAAACTCGCCGGCGTGCGCGACACCTTCACCATCACCGCCTATAAGGCATTTTCGCAGGACAAGGCTTGAGCGCCTCCCCCGCAGAGCGGCACGTCGTCATCGTCGGTGCCGGCCATGCCGGCGGTCGCGCCGCCGAAGCCTTGCGCAGCGCCGGGCACAACGGCCGCGTGACCTTGATCGGCAGCGAAGCCTATCCCCCTTACGAGCGCCCGCCGCTTTCGAAGGAGCTTCTGGCCGGAGCAATCCCGCACGAAAAAACCTTTCTGCGCCCGGCGAGCTATTACGCCGAGGCGGATATCGAGTTGAATCTCGGTGCCACGGTCGCCGCGATCGACCGCGCCGCGCAGAGGCTGGCGCTCGGTGCCGGCGGCACGATCCCCTATGACGCCCTCCTCCTGACGACGGGCGCGCGCGCACGGCGCCTGGCGCTTCCCGGCGGCGAGGGACCGCGCATCTTCTACTTGCGCGACATTGACGACGCGCTGGCCCTGCGCGAGCGTCTTCAGGAAGGAACCCGGCTTGCCGTGATTGGCGCCGGTTTCATCGGCCTCGAAGTGGCGGCGACCGCCCGCAAGCGCGGCGGTATCGTCACCGTTCTCGAGCTGGCGCCGCATCCGCTCGCGCGGGTGGCCGCACCCGAGATCGGCGAATTCCTCGGCGCGGTTCATCGCCGCGAGGGCGTCGATCTTCGAACCGGCGTGAGAGTGACCGCGATCGAAGACATGCGCGATGGGTTGCGCATCATCGCCGATGGATCCGACCCGATCCTCGCCGACTACGCGGCGATCGGGATCGGCGCTCAGCCCAATAGCGAACTCGCCGAAGCGGCGGGGATCGAGACCTCCGACGGCATCCTGGTCGACCAATTCGGGCGCAGCAGCGATCCGGCTATCTACGCGGCCGGCGACGTGACGCGGCATTTCAATCCGCTGCTCGGCCGGCATATCCGCCTCGAAGCCTGGCAGAACGCGCAAAATCAAGGCATCGCGGTGGCCAAGGTGATCGCCGGCGGGAGCGATGCCTTTGCCGAAGTGCCGTGGTTCTGGACCGACCAATACGAGATCAATCTGCAAATGGCCGGTGCACCCGATCGCTGGGATCGGGTGGTGTGGCGCGGCGAGCCCAGCGATCCGGGCTTCACCTTGTTTCAGCTCCTGGACGGCAAGCCGGTCGCGGCCGTGACCGTCAACAACGCCCGCGACATGCGCTTTGCCCGGATGCTCATTCAGCGCGGCCGGGCGGTCGATCCGGCGGTGCTCGGCGATAAGGCGGCGAAGCTCCAGGATCTCCTGCGCTGAGCCTTGCCAAGGCGGCGATGGCGCGCCAAATTGCGCGCGCAGACCGAAAAACAGCGAGGATGTGCGATGGCGGAGACGAGTAGCGGCGAATGGGTCACGGTCGCCGAGAGCGGGGCAATCGCCGAAGGCGAGATGAAGGGCGTGACCGTCGGAAGCCAGGAAATCGCGCTCTACAACCTCAAGGGCGAGTTCTACGCCACCGACAATCTCTGCACCCATGCTTTCGCGTTCCTGACCGATGGCTGGCTCGACGCCGAGGAAGTCGAATGCCCGCTTCATGCCGGCCGCTTCGAGATCAAGACCGGCAAGGGCCTCGGCGCGCCCATCCCATGCGACATCAAGACCTTTCCGGTGCGAGTCGAGAACGGCCAGATCCAGGTCAAGCTCGGCTGACGCGCCTTATTCCGCTTGCGAGTTCGATTCCGATTTCCGGCTGCGGTCGCGCGCCAACCCCTCCGGCATCGGCCCCGTCGAGTCGCGTTTGTCGGTTACAGCGAATCCAGCGCGAATTGGCCGCAATCGGTCGCCATTTAGGCAATTACCGCGAGTCGTCGAACTTTCGCCCGGCGTTTGGCTGACACGCGTCGGATCATTGGACGCGGAATACCAATCGCGCCGCCTTTTTCATCGCCATTTCGCCTCGACGAGCGCGACATACACCGGTATTTGCTGCGAGTCGCTACATTCGCGATGGTAGAAAGCCTTGCTATTTGCTAGTTTCTCGCGTGCCCGACCGGTTCGTTGGGACGATTCATATGCGAACGGAGAAAGAGAATCATGGCCGCTAAAAAGACGGGAAAGACACCAGCTACCGTCACGTTGAAACATATTGCCGCAGCCATCGCCGAAGATCACGAAATGGCCAAGAAAACCGCCGAGGGCATACTCGGGGACACGGTTGGGCTCATCGTCAAGCATCTGAAAGGTGGTCAGCGCATCCGCCTCGCCGGGCTGGGGATCCTGGTGGTGAGAAAGCGCGCCGCGCGCATGGGCCGCAATCCCGCGACCGGCGAAGCGATCAAGATCAAAGCCAGCAAGCGCGTTGCCTTTCGCGCCGCCAAGGAACTCAAGGAAGCAATCTAAAATACTTTCGACGGATCGGCTCGAAACGCGCCGCCCCCTTCTGGGGAGAGCGCGTTTCGAGCTGTTTTCTTATCGGCGCGCCGCGCGGTGGATCGCCGTCCAAATGCGTCCCGGCGTTGCCGGCATATCGAAATGATCGACCCCGGCGCGGCGCAAGGCATCCGCGACTGCATTCATACAGGTCGGCAGGGCGCCGACCGCCCCTGATTCTCCCGCACCCTTGGCGCCCAGAAGATTGTTCGGGCTGGGCACGCCGCAATCGAAAGCCCGCAGCCCGCGCAGCAGATCCGCGCGCGGCATGATGTAATCGGTGAAGCTGCCCGCGAGCATCTGGCCGCTCTCCTCGTCGTAGTGGCAGTCCTCGCCGAAGACATGCCCGGCGCTGTGCACGATCCCGCCATGGAGCTGGCCCTCGACGAGCTGATGGTTGATCAGGTTGCCGCAATCATCGACCGCCGTATAGGCGACGACTTCCGCGGAACCGGTCTCGGCATCGATCTCGACTTCGGCGACGTGAGCCCCGCTCGGAAAGGCGCGCGCGGCCGGCACTTCGGAAATCGTATCGAGGGGGTGACTCGCGCCGCCGACATGTCGCAACACCACCTCCGACAGCGTGATCGTCTTGTCGGTCCCCTTGACGGCATAACGGCCGTCGCGGAACTCGACATCAAGCGGCGAGGCCTCGAGCGCGTCGGCCGCCAGCGCCAGCCCCTTCTTCACCACCTCCTCGGCCGCCACCTTGAAGCCGCTACCGGCGGTCATTCCGGTGCGCGAGCCGATGGCGGCCGCGCCCATGATCGCGGGACCGTCGGGATCGCTGGCGCGCACTTCGATGCGGTCGGGATCGAGACCGGTGATGCCGGCAACGAGGTCGGGAAACACCGTCTCATAGCCCTGCCCGCTGGCCGTCGCCGTGAGGAAGAGCTTCGCGACCCCCTTGCTGTCGAACTGGATCGCCACCTGGTCCTTGGGCACGCCGCCGCCGCCCGAAGGCTCGATGAAGACCGCACAACCGATCCCGCGCAGCTTGCCGTTCCGCGCCGCCGCGGCGTGGCGTGCGCCGAATTCGCGCCAGCCCGATTCGCGTTCGGCGCGGTCGACCAGCGCCCCGAAATCGCCGCTCTCGAACACGGTGTTGGTGTGCGTCTTGTAGGGCATCTTCGCCCTCGGAATCAGATTGCGCCGGCGCAATTCGAAGGCATCGAGCTTCAACACCTGCGCTGCCTGATCGACCAGACGCTCGATGATCAGCGCGGCCTCGGGCCGGCCGGCGCCGCGAAACGCGCTCGTCGGCGCCGTGTTGGTGATGATTTGGCGGTGACGCCCGTAAAACGCCTCGACCTCGTAGGCGCCCGAAGAGATGCTCATTCCGTTCGACGTGTTGGTCATGGCGCCCGCCGAGCTGAGATAGGCGCCGGAATCGCACAACCACATCGTGCGGAAGGCGAGGAACTTGCCGTTCTTGTCGAAGCCCAACTCGCCCGAGACGCGAATGGCGCGGCCGTGAAAATCGGTGAGAAAATCCTCCGACCGGGTCGAAATCCATTTGATCGGCTTGCCGAGCTTCTTGGCCGCGTACAGCATCAGCGCGTTTTCGGGGAAGGGCTGGGTGCGCGCCCCGAAGGCGCCGCCGACATCGACCATATGGACGCGGACCGCGGCCGGCGGCACGCCCAACATCACCGCGAGCGCGTCGCGCATCGCAAGCCCGCCCTGATTACCGCAACGAATCTCGTAATGGCCCGTACCGGCATCGTACCAGGCCAGCACCGCGCGCGGCTCCATGGGCGTCGGCGCGACGCGCGGGCTTTCGATCGAGACACGCACGACATGATCGGCGCGCGCGATCGCCGCACCCGCCTTCGCCTCGTCGCCATATTCGACATCGAAGCAGACATTGCCGGGAATATGGGCGTGGATCGCCGGCATGTCGGGCGCGAGCGACTTGTCGAAACCGATCGCCGCCGGCAGGTCTTCGTAGTCGATCTCGATGAGCTCGGCGGCGTCGGCGGCATCCGATGCGCTGGTGGCAATCACCATCGCCACGACCTCGCCGACGAAGCGCACCCGATCTTTCGCGAGAAGCGGGCGCTCGGGCACCAAAATCTTGGCTCCGCCGCGGCCCGTGAAAGGCATCATCGGCGGTATCTCGCGCAAGCCGGCATCCGCAATGTCGTCGCCGATGAAGACCGCGACCACGCCCGGGCTTTTCTCGGCCGCGGATTTGGCGATCTTGCGGATCGCGGCGTGGGCGTGATCGGCGCGCCGGAAGCTCGCATAGAGTTGCCCCGGCAGGCTCCAATCCGAGCTGTAGCGCCCATGCCCGGTCACGAACCGTTGATCCTCCCGCCTGCCCGCGATCTTCGTCGTCATAAGCCACCCTCGTTTCTGGTTGTCGCGGCCATTTAAGCAGGGTGCCTACGCCAAGGGCAATGCTAGAGGCACCGCGCGCGGCGCTTGTCGGCGGCGTCCGGCATTTCTATTGTCCTGTCAATCAATCCTGGGAGGAGACCATTAAAGCCATCATCCTGCGCGAATTCGGCCCGCCGAGCGTGATGCGCCTCGAAGAGGTCCCCATGCCCGAGCCGGGCCCGGGCGAGGTCTTGATCGAGGTCGCCGCCGTCTCCGTGAACCGGACGCTCGATTGCATCGTGCGCTCGGGCAAATATCCGCGGCCGGTAACCTTGCCGCATATCCCCGGCGTCGACCCGGTCGGAACGATCGTCCTGCTCGGCGACGGCGTCACGACGCGCCGCCTCGGCGACCGGGTTGCGGTGTCGCTCCATCTCGGCAAGCCGGGAGCGCCGCTCAATCTGCTCGGCATCGATTGCTGGGGCGGCTATGCCCAATACGTGAAGCTTCCCGTGAAAAATACTTACTTGCTGCCGGAGGCGCTCGACTTCTACACCGCGACCGTGGTCGCGCGGCACGCGCCGCTGGCACACAACATGCTGCGCGAGAAGGTAAAGCTCAAAGCCGGTGAATGGGTGCTGGTGATGGGCGCCGCCGGCGGGCTGGCGAGCTTCCTCGTCCAGATCGCCAAGCACATCGGCGCCAAGGTGATCGCCGCCGCCGGCACCGACCATCATGTCGAGGTCGCGAAAGAGCTGGGTGCCGAGCATGGAATCAATTACCGCCGGCAGGACCTGACCGCCGAAGTGATGAAGATCACCGGCGGCAAAGGGGTCGACGTCGTGTGCGAGAATATCGGCGATCCCGAACTCTTTCCAAAGGCGTTCGCCGCGCTCGGCCAACGCGGCCGGCTGGTGACCGCGGGCGGGCATGGCGGCGGCACGGTGCCGCTGAGCGTTTTCAATCTTTACGTGAAGGGGATCACGATCTTCGGCAGCACCGAGCAGACGGATGCCGATATGATGGGCAGCCTCAAAGCGGCGGCCGACGGCCATCTGCGCGCGCTGATCGATCAAGTGCTGCCGCTTTCCGAGGCGGTCAAGGCGCACGAGATCATCGAAGGCCGGTCCGGCACCGGCAAGGTATTGCTCGCGCCCGGATGATGAGGCCCCTATTGTCGAGCCGCGTGATAGTGGGAGGCAGCGATTAAAGCCATCGTCATCCGCGAATTCGGCCCGGCCGAAGTGATGAAGCTCGAAGAGGTACCGACGCCCGATCCGGCGCCGGGCGAAATCCTCGTCCAGGTCGCGGCGGTGTCGGTCAACCGCACCCTCGACATCATCGTCCGTACGGGGCAATACGCGCGTCCGGTGAAGCTGCCTCACGTGTTGGGCGTCGACCCGACCGGCACGGTCGTGGCGCTGGGCAACGGCGTCAGGAAACGCAAGCTCGGCGACCGCGTCTGCATCGCCTCGCGCCGTCTGCCGCGTGGACAAGGCGGAGCGATGAAGATGCTCGGCATCGACACCTGGGGCGGCTATGCCGAATATGTGACGCTTCCTGAGGACATCACCACCTGCATCCCCGATGCGCTCGATTTCCACACGGCGACCGTGGTCGCGCGGCACGCGCCGCTCGCCTTCAACCTCGTGCGTGCAAAGGCCGCGCTCAAGGAAGGCGATTGGGCCTTGGTGATGGGTGCCGCGGGCGGGCTCGGCAGCCTCATCGTTCAGGCGGCCGCGTTCTATGGCGCCCGGGTGATCGCCGCCGCCGGGGCCGACCAACGGGTCGAGGTCGGGCGCGAGCTCGGTGCCGAATTCGGCATCAATTACCGCACGCAGAATCTCACTGAAGAGGTGATGAAGATCACCGGCAATCGGGGCGTCGACGTGGTGTTCGAGAACATCGCCGATCCGGAGCTCTTTCCGCAGGCGCTGGCTTCGATCCGCCGCGGCGGCAAGCTGCTGACCGCCGGCGCTCATGGCGGCCCGGTCGTGCCCTTGAACGTCAGCATGCTCTACATGAACGCCTTGAGCGTGATCGGCACCACCGAACACACGGACGAAGATCTGACCGCGGCCCTCGACGCAGCCAAGAAGGACCGCCTCAAGGTGTTGATCGATCGTGTGCTGCCTTTGTCCGAGGCGGTCGAGGCGCATCGCATCGTCAGCGCGCGGACCGGCACGGGCAAGGTCCTGCTCGCGCCCGGATGAGCCCGAGCCTCCCGGCCTTCGACCACCTCGTCATCAACGCGCGAACAAGGCTCGACGATGCCGAAGCGTGTTATCGAAATCTGGGCTTCGATCTCACGCCCCGCGGCTATCACACCCTCGGCTCCATCAATCACTGCGCCGTCTTCGGCACCGATTACCTCGAACTCGTCGGCATCGGCACGCATGCCAAGGAAGTCCGCGGCGAGCTGCTGCGCTTTCCCGAAGGGCTGAACGGCATCGTCTTTGCCACCGATGACGCGGCCGGCCTCTATGAGCGCCTGGCCGAGGCCGGCGCGCCGGTCGAGCCGCCGGCCGATTTCTCGCGCCCGGTCGTCCTGGCCGATGGAACCCATGAAGCGCGTTTTCGCACCGTCCGGGTGAAGGCCGAGGCGGCGCCCTATGGCCGCGTCTATTTCTGCCAGCATTTCACGCCCGAACTGGTCTGGCGCGAGGAATGGCGGCGCCATCCCAACGGCGCCAAAGGGATCGCGCGCGCGGTCATTCTGACGCCCGAACCGGACAAGACCGGCGCGCTTTATCGCCAGCTTTTCGGCGACGAGGCGGTGAAGAACGTGGCCGATGGGATGAGTTTATCCCTCGGCGACGCGCGGCTCGATATTCTGACCCGAGCCTGGGGGATCGCCGCTCACGCTGACGAGCAACTGCTTGGGCTCACGATTCGCGGCAGCGGCGCACCGCGCATCATTCCAGCGAACGACGCCTTCGGCGCCGTGATCGAGTTCGTCGCTTAACCCGGCGGCTTCGCCGCGAATTTCGAGCCGCGGACGCACATCCGGCCGCGATCGTCCTGCCACAGCCGCTCGGTTTCGTGCAGATGGCCGATCGCGCGCGCCACCGTGCCGAAAGCGTATTCGCTGAATTTCTTGCCAATATCGGTGTAGTAGACCGGCTCTTCGGCGATCAGCGAGAGGATCTTGTCGGCAAGCGCCGCAACCGCCGCGTCGTCGCCGCCCTTACCCGGCGTATCCGCCTTGCCGCCGAGATAATCGTCGATCTTCGCGGTCTCGGCATAGGCGTAAGAGATGCGCTCGAAGCGCTCGCGCGGAATGCCTTCCGAGATTGTCGCATCGATCCCGACCTTGGCCGTGGTCGGAACCACCCCCGGCGGCCGCGGCGCCAGGCTCGGATCGAGCGGCTTACCGCGCGCTTCGGTGATGATCATGATGTCGCGGTCGCCCTGCACGCGGGTTGCGATCGCCCATTCGACGTCGGTCGGATCGAACACGTCGATATCGTCGTCGACGACGACGACATGCTTCAGATCCATCACGGAGAGGGCCGCCAAAAGCGCGTTCTTGCCCTCGCCCGCCTGCTTCTTGATCGAGATCACCGCATGCCAGAAGGCGCAGCCGCCGAGAGTGACGTTGATGTCCTTCACCTGGACACCGGCGGTCCGAAGCGCCTGGCGGATCGCGGCATAGCGCGTCGGCGCGGCGAGCCAGGTATTTTCCCACGGCATATGCAGCGCGTAATAGACCGCGTCCTTGCGGCGCGAAATCGCCTTCACCCTCACCAGCGGATTCCAATGCAGCCCGCCCATGAGCCGCGTGAACTCGCCGAAGCGCCCCTCCGGCCAAGTCCAGCCGGTGGGCAGGATCTCGGCCTCGATCACGATCTCCGAATCGGCGATATAGGGAAGATCGATCGTCTTGCACGGCGCGAGCTCGACCGCCTCGCCGCGCATGCCGCCCGAAATCGCCATCTCGTCGACGCCCAAAGGCGCGCGATAGCCCGCGCCCATGATCTCGAACGGATGGTTGCCGATGCTGATCGAGATCGGCAAAGGCCTGCCCGCCTTGAAGGCGCGATCGGCGAAGAGCCGCATATTGTTGGGCGTCACCAGATCGATGCCGGTGAGGCCCTTTTCCTTGACGAGAAAGCGGTAGATGCCGCTGTTCATGCCGAGTTCCGGATCCTTGGCGATCACGATGCCGGCCGTGATCACCGGCCCGCCGTCAAAAACCGAGCACATCGGAATAGGGAGCTTATAGAGATCGGCGTCCTCGCCGACGAGCATCACTTCGCGCGCGGGCGAGGAAGCCACCATCCGGGGTGGGATCGGATGATCGAGCGCGTGTCTCAGCTTCTCCTCGATCTGACCATAGGTCTCGCAGCCCATCGACATGATCGCGCGTTCGCGCGAGCGGATGATCCCCGACACCACCGGCATGCCGTAGCCGATCACATTGTGGAAATAGAGCGCGGTTTTCGCCTGATCGACCAAGGTCGCGATATGGCGAATATCGACGGGCTGGTGCAGGTCGACAAGCTCGCCCGCCTGCCGCAGCCGGTCGAGGAAGCCGCGAAAGCTCTCGGTCATGGATGCGTCCCGGAGGATTTCTTGCTACAAGGACCATGGAAGCTACAGGAGCGAAAGGAACCGCGCAAGTGAGCGGCAATACGATGCGCGCACTCGTCTTGAAGGCGCATGGCGGGCTCGAAAATCTCGCGCTGGTCTCCGATCATCCGCGGCCGGCGGCGGTCGAAGGACATGTCGTGATCCGCGTGCGCGCCTCCTCGTTCAACTATCACGACGTGTTCACGGTCCGCGGCATGCCCGGAATCAAGGTGCCGCTGCCGATGATCATCGGCCTCGACATGGCCGGCGAGATCGCCGAGCTGGGCGCAGGCGTCGATGCCTGGAAAATAGGCGACCACGTGCTCGTCAACCCGCTCAACAAGCGCAAAGGGCTGATGGGCGAAATGATCGACGGCGGCATGGCCGAATATTGCCTCGTCGCCGCCGACCAGCTGATTGCCATGCCGGACGGGGTGAGCTTCGCCGAAGCCGCCTCGCTGCCCGTCGCCTATGGCACCGCGCACCGCATGCTGGTGACGCATGAGACCGTGAAGCCCGGCGAGCGCGTCCTGGTTCTGGGTGCCTCCGGCGGCGTCGGCACCGGTTCGGTCATCCTCGCAAAGATGCTCGGCGCGCATGTCATCGCCTGCGCCAGCAGCGACGAGAAATTGCGCCGCCTCGAGGAGATCGGCGCAGACGAAGTCATCGACTACACCAAGGTCGATTTCTCGAAATGGGCGATCGAGAAATACGGCAAGCCGCAGCGGCGTTCCTACGAGGGCGGCGTCGACGTGATCGTGAACTTCACCGGCGGCGATACCTGGCAGCCCTCGCTGAAATGCTTGAAGCGCGGCGGCAAGCTGCTCGTCTGCGGCGCCACGGCCGGCCATGATCCCGCCGAGGATCTGCGCTACATCTGGACGTTCGAATTGAAGATCATCGGCTCGAACAGCTTTTACGACGATAATCTCTCCGCGCTGATGGCGATGATCGCCGATGGAAAGATGAAACCGGTGATCGATAAAATTCTTCCCTTGGATCAGGCGCGCGAAGGCCTGCGGCTTATCGCCGATCGCGAAGTGATCGGGAAGGTCGTGATCGAACCATGAGCCCATGCCGATGAGCGATGCGCTGACGATCGAACAAGTCGAGGAAATGATCTTGCGCGGGCCCTATCATCAGTGGCTCGGGCTCAAGGTCACGGCGCTGAATGAGGACGGGATCGAATTGAAGGCCCGCTGGCGCGAGGAATGGGTGGTCAACCCGCAGCGCCGCTACACCCATGGCGGCGTCCTCGCCGCGCTCGTCGATCTCGCCGCCGACTGGGCGATGGTCGGGCGCGCCGGCCGCGGCGTGCCGACCCTCGATTTGCGGATCGACTATCACCGCGCGGCCATGCCCGGCGACCTCGTCGCCCGCGGCACGGTCATCCGTTTCGGCCGCCAGATCTCGACCGCCGAAGCCCAGGTCTTCGACCAGGAAGGCAAGCTCGTCGCGAGCGGGCGCGGAACCTATCTCACGGCGCCGACCGAGAAATAGCGTGGCCGCTCTATCGCCATGAGCCGCTTCACCAATCTCGGCGATCTCGTTCCACGCGACCGCGATCTCGAGAAAATCGCGATCATCGATTTGGGCGGCGAAACACGCCCTCGCGAGATCAGCTTCGCGGCGCTGGACGCGATGGCGAACGGGGTCGCGCGCGGGCTCCTGGCGCGCGGGCTGAAACGCGGCGGACGCGTGGCAATCCTCTCCGTCAATCGCGTGGAGTACCTTGCCGCTTATTACGGCATCATGCGCGCAGGCCTCGTCGCCGTGCCCGTCAATTTCAAATTTCCGAGCGCGATGATCGATTTCGTGCTGCGCGACTCCGGCGCAGCGCTTGTCTTCTGTGACGCGACGAGACGCAGCGATTGCCCCAGGGACGTGCCTGCGATCACTTTCGGGCCGGAATTCGAGCAATATCTCGATACCGGCCCTTTCGAGCCGGTGACGCCCGCCGCCGACGAGCCAGCGATGTTTCTCTATACCTCGGGATCGACCGGCAAACCCAAGGGCGTCGTGCTCTCGCATCAAAGCCATCTTTGGGTGGTCGAGATGCGGATGCAAGGCCAGTCGCTCGAGCGCCATCGCTATCTGATCGCGGCGCCGCTTTATCATATGAACGCGCTCGCGCTCGCCAAGCTGGCCTGCGCGGCGCATGCGACCATCGTCTTGTTGCCCCAGTTCAGCGCGCGCGAATACATCGCCGCGATCGGCCAGCATCGCTGCACGTGGCTGACCGCGGTCCCGCCGATGATCGCGATGATGTTGCGCGAGCGCGAACTCATGGCTCGGACCGATCTGTCTTCGGTCGAGTTCGTCCGCATGGGATCGGCCCCGGTGAGCCCGAGCCTTTGGGCCGCGCTCGCGGCCGCCCTCCCCCGCGCCAAGGCAACCAATGTCTATGGCACGACCGAAGCGGGACCTGTCGTGTTCGGCCCTCACCCGAAGGGTTTGACTCAGCCGCCGGACTCCGTCGGTTATCCGCACCCTCAGGTCCAACTCCGTCTGGTGTCGGAAGGCGTTGCTCGCGTCGACCAAGGTGTTCTCGAAATGAAATGCCCCGCGCTGATGCTCGGCTATCATAACCGGCCCGACCTCCAAGGCGTCATCACTTCGGACGGTTTTTACATCACCAACGACGTGTTCCGGCGCGACGGCGACGGATTTCATTATTTTGTCGGCCGCAGCGACGACATGTTCGTTTGCGGCGGCGAAAACATCTATCCCGGCGATGTCGAGCGCATGCTTGAGACGCATCCGGAGATCGCGCATGCCGCCGTCGTTCCGATCGAAGACGAGATCAAGGGGCAGAAACCGGTCGCCTTCATCGTGCGTCGGGACGGCGCGGCGCTCGACGAGGACGAAGTCAAGCGCCACGCGCTTGCCAACGCGCCGCCGAACGAGCACCCTCGCTTCGTTTGGTTTCTCGACCGGCTGCCGCTGGCTTCCACCAACAAAATCGACCGGGTCGCCTTGATCGCGATGGCCAAGGAAAGCGTCCGCGCCGATGATCGAGCAGGCTCATAAGCGAAGGGAGAGACGATCATGATCAGCACGGTTTCGATCGCGGCCCAAGGCGGCAAGATGGATGTGCTCCTCGGCGCGCCGGAGGGCGCAGGCTCTTTCCCGACCATCGTGGTCGCCCATCACCGTTGGGGGCTCGATCCCTTCACGCGCAAGGTCATCGAGCGGCTCAACGCCAATGATTTCATCGCCGGCGCGCCGAATCTCTACCACCGGCGCCCCGCGGGCGAAGACAGCGCCGAATCGATCAAGTTCCTCGACGACGAGGAAATGATCGCCGATGTGAAGACGGCCGCGGCCTTTCTCCAATCGCAAAAGCAGGCCAAGCGCGGCGCCGAGGGAGTGATGGGCCATTGCATGGGCGGGCGCGTCGCCTTCCTCGGCGCGGCGAGCCATCCCTTCAAGGCCGCGGTGATGCTCTATGGCGGGAGCATCAACATCCCGCGCGCGCCCGGCAAGCCGGTCGCCCTCACCCGCGCCGCCGGCATCACCTGCCCGCTTCTCGGCTTCTTCGGCAAGGAGGACAAAAACCCGAGCCCGGCCGACATGGCGGCGATCGACGCCGAGCTGACTCGGCTCGGCAAAAAGCACGAATTCCACGCCTATGACGGCGCCGGCCACGCGTTTCAGAATTTTCAGGACGAGCGTTATCGCGAGACGGCGTCCGAAGACGCCTGGCGGCGTTATCTCGCCTTCTTCCGCGAGACGCTCTAAGCCGCGCGCAAGCCAGGGAGGCCGCCCATGCAGCCGATCGTCGAATGGCACACCCATGTGATCCCACCCGAAGACACGCAGGATCCGCATTGGCGCGGCAAATGCCCGCTCACCATCGAGAATGTTCTCGACGCGCACGATAAAAACGACATCGCGCTTTCCGTCGTGACCGATTCGATCCATCAGTTGAAAGACTACACGAAGACGCAGGCGCTCGACGCGCTCAAGGGCTGGCACGACCGCGCCGCCGGCCTGCAGGAACAGCATCGGGGAAAAATCGTGTGCTTCGCCAGCACCGTGCCGACCGGCGGCAGGGATTTCGAGTGCGAGCTGACACGCGCCTTCGACCAGCTGAACCTCAAGGGCGTGTTCATCACCTCGAGCATGTGGAAGACCTATCCCGACGACGACGAAGCCCTGCCCTTCTGGGAGATTGTCGCCGATCGCGACCTGCCGGTGTTCATTCATCCGCCCGCCAGCGCCTATGGCGAAGAGCGGATGCGCAATTACGGCCTCAATTCGAGCATCGGCCGGCCCGCCGACAGCATGCTTTGCCTGGCCCGCCTCATCGTGCGCGGCATCTATGAGCGTTTTCCCAATCTGAAGATCGTCGCCTCGCATCTGGGCGGCGGCATCTCGGAGGTGATCGGGCGCATGGATTACGCCTATGAGATGCGCGAGGACAGTTTCCTCGGCTCCTATGCGCCGCTGCTCATCAAGGCGCCGCCGAGCCATTACCTGAAGAAAATGTACTTGGATCTCGCCTGCTATCACCTGCCCGCCGCGAAATGCGCGATGGAGACCGTGGGCGTCGACCATGTTCTTTACGGCAGCGACGCGCCGCCGCTCACCTGGCTGAAGCCGCGCGCGATCCAGCTGGTGAACGATCTCCCGGTGAGCGAGGACGAGCGCGCGAAAATCTTCGCCGGCAACGCGTTGAAGCTGATGAAGCTCAAAGCGGCGGATTTGCCCCCGGCGCTGCAATCCTACGCCGCGTAAGGCTCCCACGCCTTTCGGCACGCTTATCATTTTCTCCGCCTGCAAACGGACGGAGAAGATCGCACTCTTCGCTCAATCCCCGGTCAGCGGCCAGCCTTCGGTATTCGCCATCCACGAGCCCGGCGCCACTGGCCAGTTGATGTCGGCGACCGGGGATTCGACCGGCCTGATTTCGGGTGCGTCCGGGATCACCGGGAGCACGAGGTGCGAGGGATGCGCGGCATCGTGATAGACCGTGTTCTCGACCGGCCAGGGCAAGAGCAACACATCGAGCTGGCGTAGCGGGTTGTTGTACTGAATATCCTCGCTCGCGATCTGGAGCTGCAAGCGGTGTCCTGCTTTGAGCGTGTGAAAGAGGGGCCGCAACTCGATCTGGAATTCATAGATCCGGTTGGGATCGAGCAATTCCTGCCGCAGAAACGGATGAAACGGCTGGCCCGGCTTCGAGCGGGCCGCATCGAGCTCGCGAAAGGAGGCCTTCAACATGCCGCGGCTGAGAATACGCGCAGTGCCGTCGGGCTGGATGTCCGCGAGCTTGACGAACCAAGCCGTATCGATCGCGGTCGACGACGCATAGAGCGTCAGGCTGATCGGCCCCCACAGGGTCAGCGGCGCATCGAGCGGCGGCGTCGCATAGGCCAGCACCGGCTTCCCCGCCATCAGCTGTGCATAGGAATCGGGCATCCGGTAGCGGTCGGGCGCCTCGGCCCCGGGCGCCGCGGGGTCGAGGGCCTGCTCGCGCAAATGAAACTTCGTCCATTGCGTGCGCGCGAGCGGGTATTCGTTCTCGTAACGCCAGCGCCGCGAACCGGAATCGAAAACGGCGATGGGCGGTTCCGCCATGATGCCGTTATCGATGCCCTTCAGCCAGTAATCGAACCAGCGCAGCATCTGACGGTTGAGCGCCCGATCGGTCAGGTAGCGCATATGCGACCAGAAGCCGGTGGGCGGCACGACCAAAAGCTTCTTCGGCGCATGGATCTCGGTGAAGCCCGCGAGCTGCCCGCGGAAATGCATCGCCCCGCCCTGTGGCGCGATGCTCAAGACCGGCGTCTTGATCTTGTCGAGCTTGGTCCAGGCCGACCGCTCCCAATACCACGGCCCGTCACAGGGGTGATTGGCGATCTCGTAATGCAGGTTCATCGGCGGAAGCTTGCCCTCGACCGGTCCCGGCCATGCGAACATGTTGGTGTGATAGTTGATCCAGTTATTCATGAACTCGGCGTTGTAGATGCCGCCCTGATAGCACGCGTCGCGATAGAGATCGGTCGTCGCGTCGCATTGGCAGATGCATTTCAAATGCGGCGGCTGCGACGCCGCGGCGAGGTATTGGCTCCAACTCCAATAGGAATCGCCGATCATGCCAACATTGCCGCTGCACCAGGGCTGGCCGGCGATCCACTCGATCAAATCGTGCCCGTCGGTGCGCTCCTTCTCGTCGAACCAGCGCCACTGGCCCTGGCTCAGCCCCCCGCCCCTGCCTTGGGCGATGACATGGACGTAGCCCTTCGGCACGTAGAACGACGTCGCGCCCGATTCGATCGCGTGACTCCAATGCGGCGGCTTGCGCTGGATGTCCTTGTTGTAGGGCGAAAGCGACAGCAGCGCGGGGTAGCGTCCCTCCTGCTCCGGCCGATAAATGTCGACGGCAAGGCGGACGCCGTCACGCATCGTGACGTAAACATTCGCGTCGGCTTCGATGCCCGGCACCGGTACGGGCGGTGCCTGGACGAGTTCGGGCGGATGAATAAGCGTTACGTCCGGGTTCTTGTCCTCGCCCTGCGCCATGCGCCCCTCCTCTGATGCTGTTCCGCCATTAGACAGGCCGCAAGCGCCGGACACAACACCGGGAATCGGCTCAAACTCGAGCCAAAGAACCTCTACAAACCGTTGAATTCCGCCGATTTCGCGACACACCGCGCAATGATTGCCAAGCGCGGTTGCGAAATCTATCGTGAGCCCATCAAGGGGCTCGAACGCTTGGGGAGGAAATCATGAAGCTGCTGTCTTACGAGGCGAACGGCACGGCACGGGTCGGCGCACAGGTCAAGGAAGGCGTGGTCGATTTGACGGCCGCGCTGCGCACGACGCATCCCAACATCCAGACAGCGCATTCGGTTCTTTCGATCATCCAGTCCGGCATGGACATCGACCGCTTCGGCGAGGAAAGCCTCTCGGAGTTGCGTAACAGCGGCAGGCTCGCGCGCTTCGTGGTCGAGAAGCCGAAATTCCTTCCCCCGGTGACCAACCCGCCGAAAATTCTCGCGCTTGCGCTCAATTTCCAGGAACACATCGACGAGACCAATTTGAAATTCTATCAGGAGCCTATCGTTTTCGCGAAATATCCCAGCAACATGGTCGGCCATGATGCCGAGATCGAGCTTCCGCCCTTTCCGCAGAAGGTCGACGAAGAGCACGAGCTTGGCTTGATCGTCGGCCGCGATTGCCGTCACATCAGGCCTTCGCAAGCATCCGATTACGTCTTCGGCTGGACGATCTGCAACGATGTCTCCGCACGCCAGCGCCAACGCGAACGCGGCCAGATGGGTCAGCCTTATGCCTATGCGAAGAATTTCGCGAGTTTCGCGCCGATGGGTCCCTGGATCGTGACCAAGAAGGAGCTGCCCGATCCGCGCAATTTGAAGATGGACGTACGCATCAACGGCAAGGTTACGCGGAGCGGCAACACGGCGAAGATGATCTTCGATCCCTACGAGGTCTTGGCCTATTGCTCGGACTACACGCCGATGCAGGCGGGCGACGTCATTTCGCTCGGCACCTTCGCGGGCGACAAGGAAATCCATGCCGGCGACGTCGTCGAGCTCGAGATCGAAAAGATCGGGACCTTGCGCAATCGCGTCGTCGCGGCGAAAGCGCCTTGGCGCAGCTTCGCCGAAGGCGCGCCCACGGGGTCTTTGGTCAAAGAAAAGCGCTGATCAGCGCAACGGATCCTCTTTCATGCCGAGCCCCAACAAATAGGCGCCCCATTCGCGGCCGTGGAGTTCATTTTGGTTCGTGACGTGCTGACGGCCGGCGCTGATATCGGCGAGGATCCGGCCGAAGCGCTGCTCGGCATAAAGACCCGAGGCACCGGTCGCCTGGAAAAGGCGGACGGCTAAGGATCGGCACCGCTCCGACATGGTCGCCATCTGGAATTTGTATTTGAGGCGCTCGTCCTGCGGGGGGATTGCGCCGCGCTCGGCATAGGCCGCGAGATTGCGCACGTTGCGATGGAGCATGGTCTTCATTTCGTCGATCGCGTATTCAGTTTCGGCGACGGCGAGTTGTGCATCGGGGTCTTCGACCGTTCGGCGCCCGCCCATGCGCACGCGCTCGCGCGCATAGGCGCGAAACAGATCGAGCATGGCCTGGAGCGCGCCGACCGCGCCATAGACGACGCCGCCGCCGAAGACCTGGCCGAAGGGAAGCCGGTAGAGCGCTGCCGTATTGAAAGCCTGTCCCGGCCCGATACAAGCGATGTTGTCGGGCAACCGTCGCATCCGGTAATCCGGCACGAACGCGTCGTCGATGACGATGTCGTTGCTCCCGGTACCCTTGAGGCCGACCGTGTGCCAGGTATCGAGGATCCGGTAGTCGCTCTTCGGCACGAGATAGATCCGCCATTCCGGCGCGGCCTGACGCGTTTCCGGCGGCGCGAAGGCACCGAGCAGAACCCAATCGCAATAAAGACAGCCGCTTCCAAAGCCCCAACGCCCGCTGAGGCGGGCGCCGCCTGCGGCCGGCGTGACCTTGCCGACGGGCGCGAGCGAAAGCCCGATGAGCGTATTTGAATCGGCGCCCCAGACGTCCCGCGCCGCGCGATCCTCGAACAGTGCCATGACCCAAGGCGTCACGCCGACCACGCCATAGATCCAGGCCGTCGACATGTCGCCCTCCGCGAGCGTCATCTCGATATCGTAATAGGTGCCGAGATCGCTTTCATAGCCGCCCCAACGCTTGGGCTGTAGAACGCGGAAAAGCCCGGCGGTCTTCATCTCGGCGATGGTCTCGTCGGGAACGCGGCGATCGCGATCGCCCCGGGGGCCGCGCTCGACGAGACGCGGAACAAGCGCCCGCGCGCGTTCGATCAATTCTGTTCCGCTCGGAACCTGTGCCGCGTCATCGCGTGCCGGTGTCAATGGCGCCTCCCCTGCAAGCCCAGGCATATAACGCCGCGAGCATGGACCTCGTCTTCCTCGTCCCCACCCCGGTCATGCTCGGCGCGAATCCGGAGCGAAGCCGCGTGTCGTGCTCCGCTGATCAGATCGTGTAGAAATCAAGCATCGTCGGAATATAGTCGTTGAGCAGGAGCAACTTCTTGCTGCGGATCCGCCACGTTGAATGGGTGCGCGCAAGCGTGTAGGCCACGCGGGCGAAAACAAGATGCGCTTCGCGGCGCTTCACGTTGTAGATATGCGTCGTCGTATTGCAACGCACGTGCAGCGTATCGTCCTTGGCATCCGCCTGCGCAATAATATTGGTCACGCAATGAGCAGTGCGCGGCAGCGGCGTCGAGGCGATCGACTTGCCCGACCGCACGCGCGCCACGCGCTCCTCCAACTCGCGGCGCGCCGTCAAGTAGAGAAGCGATACTTCGCTGCTCGGATCCTCGGTGGGTTTGTCATCGCTCTTCCACGCTGGAACCCAGAACTCGGTGCGTTCCTCGAACAGCGCGAGCCACTCGTCCCAATGCCTTTCGTCGAGATAAAGCGCCTCGCGGTAGAGAATTTCTGCCGCGATGCGATCCGGCTCCGCCTCGACGGTCATTCCGCGGCTCCGGCTGGCGGCGATGGGCGGCGCATCGCCTCGGTCAGGCGGCGGCGCCACTCGCGTAACGGCCCGTGAAAAATCGTCTCGTCGCAAATGCCGGCTGTGCTGGCAATCGAGGTTGCCGGCTTGACGCCAAGCTCATCGGCGTCTTGATTCGCGCCGGCCTGCACGGCCGCCAAGCCGCGCATATAGCCCTGCTGCCAATCGACCCATTCGCTTTTCTGACCCGAGTTACAATCTTCGAAGAGCACCGTGTCGTCCGGCGTCGCGAGGCCGCTCGGATTGAAGAATTCTTCATACTGGCGGATGCGGCGCACCCGCGCCTCGCGGCTCTCGCCCTTGGGCGCGATACAATAGGTCGTGATCTCGGTCTTGCCCGCGGCGAGAGGGCGGTTGACGCGGATCTGAAGCGACGCGTTCTCCAATAGCTGCAAATTGGGAAAGATCAGGAGGTTGCGCGTGTAAAACATCCATTTCGTGCGCGTCTCGCCGACGCGCCGCCGCACATTATCGAAATCGAGATAGAGCGGCCGCGCCTCGATGTTCTCGTTGGCGCCCCACAGGACGTTATGGCCGTGGGCGAAACTGAACGAACCGCGGCGCGCGTCGACTTCGCGGAAATTCGAAAGATAGGACGGGCGATCCTTCGCGGCGGCCGATTGGCGCTGGCTCAGAAGCTGGATGTAGGAAAGATGCGTCGGGACAAAATGGTAGGCATCCGCGCTGTTCTCGATCTGAAGCTTCCAATTGCCGCCATAGGTATAGGTTACCGCGCCCGGCACCAGCTCGAGCCCGCGATCGCCTTGATCCACGACGAGATCGATGAAGGCGCGCGCATCGCCCAGATGCTCTTCGAGAGGCAAGACATCGGGATTGAGGCTTGCGAAGAGGAAGCCGCGATAATTGCCGAGGCGCCCCACGCGCCGCAAATCATGATCTTCCCGCGCGAAAGCCGGCGTGTAGGCGCCCTCGGCCATGGCCGGGATGGCGACATTGCGGCCGGCGCTGTCATAAGACCAGCCGTGATACGGGCAAACATGATGTTTGCGATTTCCAGCGCCCGCCTGACAGACCATCGATCCGCGATGGCGGCAGGCGTTGAGAAAGCAGCCGATCTTGCCACTGCTGTCGCGCGTCACGATCACCGGCTGACGGCCGATATAGGTCGTGAAAAAATCATCCGGCCTCGGCACCTGGCATTCGAGCCCGATAAAGACCCAATTGCCCTCGAAGATGTGCTTGATCTCAAGGTCGCAGATCTCCGGCCGGCGGAATATGTCCGCATGGACGCGGAAGACCCCGTCCTGCGGCCGGTCGTCGATCAGCGCATCGATATCACTCGGCAGCATTGACGAATCTCCCGCGGTTGGTCTGGTCGCAAGCCTGCCATTGGAGCGCCACGACGCCGGGCTCTTCGCCTCAGCGCGGACCGAAGATCGCGGTCACCTTGGTGGCGTTGAAAATATAGGTCGGCAATATATCGGACCACACCACCTTCTGATTGAGCTCCTGCATCGCGCCCATGAGGGCGAACCAGTTGAGCGTCTCCTGACCGCCGGAATCCTCGATCTGGTCGAGCGTGAATTTCTGCCAAAAGCCGAAATTGCCGGTGGTCATCGCGTCGTAGAGTTTCAGATCGGTCTCGATATCCGGCACCATCCGCCACGTCTTCTTGGTGAGGAAGGAATGCGACCAGCTTGACGACGCCATCAGCGCCACCCGGTAAGGGCTGTCGCGCAAGATGCGCGCCACCGCCGCACCGAGCGCAAGGCATCGGCGGGGATTGGGCGACGGCGGATCGGGCGGCGGCTTGTGTCCGAGATTGTCGGCAAAGCCGCGATAGCCGATGACCTCGCGGCCATAGCAGTTGATCGAGCAGGGAATGATCCGGTGCGGGAAGCCCTGGCGGTAAT
Source organism: uncultured Alphaproteobacteria bacterium (assembly GCA_963729935.1). Lineage (GTDB taxonomy): Bacteria > Pseudomonadota > Alphaproteobacteria > ATCC43930 > CGMCC-115725 > CAIKMD01. The sequence continues at coordinate 30,063 of CAVSPW010000011.1, read as the reverse complement.
AGTCGAGATAGAGAACCGCATTGAGGAAAGCGTGCGCCAGGCCCGGATGCTCGTTCGGCTGGTAGGAATAGGCCATGTCGAAATCCTGCTCGAGCAGCTTTTCGACGATGTATTTCGCGCCCTCGCGATGAAAGCGGAGCTTGTATTCGAAATCCATCGGCTCGTTCCAGACATTGGGCTTGCCCTTCATCGAGCCCGATTCCGAAGCTTGCATCCACGGCTTGACCGAAAGTTCGCCGTCGTAAGCCATGACGCAGAAAGGGGGGATGATCCCTTCGCGGAAATTCTCGTATTGATCGTCGCCCCACATGAAGATGAAGTCGGGCTTGAATTCGTCGAGCGCGGCGCGCGCCTTGCGGAAATCCGCAAGCATCGCCTCGTGGTGGGCTGCGCCGGACGCCGCGCCGAAATCGCTGCCCAGTTCGCGGCGCATCGCTTCGGGCCATTTCGACTGATCCTTCGCCGAATCCGGAATATCGGGATCGTTCAGCCGAATCCGCAGCAGAAACGCCATGTCGTGCTTCGGCCGGCTGAACAGCGGCGAATGCGATATTCCAAGTCCCAGAACCTCGCCCATGCAGTGTTTCCTCCTCGTCCCAAGACGTGGTGCCACGTTAAACCTCGCCACGGCGCTTTTCCAGCCTCACGCTTGAGCGCGCGGTTGTGGCCCCACCGACGGTAACGTAAAGTGGGCTCGCAAAAAGGGGCTCGAATCCCCGAAAAATTGAGGCGCCTGGATGAAGATCGCTCTTGCCGCATTGCCGCGGCCCGTGCTGGCCGAAACCCGCGTCGTCGCGCAAGGCGCGCCGGGGCATTGGCATGATCTCTCGAGCTTATTTGATGAGATCGGCATCGCGAACGCGCCAAAAAACGGCGGGCTTCCGGGTGCGCTCGCGTTCATCAGCGCGCTGAGCGCCGGTCGCCGGCGCAAGATCGAGCGCGCCCTCGATGAGCGCAAGAACGGCATCGCCAACCCGGCTTTGCTCAAGCCGATGGACCCCTTGGCGAAGATCCTCTTGACCGAAGGCCGGGTCGCGCTGAGCCGATCGAACGACCAGCTTCCGGCCAAGATGGTCGTCGGGTTCTCCAAATTTCAGTCTGCGCTGGCCGATCCCGATGCCGAAATCCGCCTTCCCGATCCGCAAGCACGCTTCGATGTCGAGGCGGCGTTGGCGGTGGTGCTCGGCAAGCCGGCGGCGCGCGTTTCGGCGGGCGCGGCCGCGCGCGCCGTCATCGGTTTCACGCTGATGGCCGAGGTCACGCACCGAGACATGTTCGACTCCGAGTGGCGCACCAGCAACAGCCTCTTTGCCAAGAACGGTCTCGGCCTTTCGCCGCTCGGGCCCTGCATCTGGATCGCAGGCTTGAACGAGCTCGATCCTTCGACCGAAATCAGCCTCGCGGTCAACGACACGCCGCGCCAGCGCTTCGCGGTGTCGGATTTTGCGCACAGCATTGTCCATGCGGCCAAGGCATGGTCGCGCTGCGTGCTCGAGCCGGGCGACATGGTCGCGCTCGGCGCCGCCATTGCGAAGCCGCGAGCGGACAACCAGGTCGATTCGCCGATTCCGATCGCGCCGGGCGACCGTATCACCGTGTCATGCGCGCCGATCGGAACGCTTTCGGCGCGGTTCGTCGTCTAGGAAACCGGCGGGGACAAGCCATGCGATTTGTCACTTTCGAGCCGCGTCCGTCGATCGAGCGCTTCGGCGTCCTGCTCGCCGACGGACGAATCCTCGATATCGAAGGCGGCGTCGCCGCGGCGCTGGCGCGCGAGATCCCGCCGGACAGGGCCGTCGCATTGGCGCAGGCCATGGCGCCGCCCGAAGCGCAAAGCTTCATCGCCAATGGCCGTATCGCGCTCGATGCCGCGCGACACGCGATCCGCATCGCCGACGAAGAAACCCATGCCGGCCGGAGCCTGACCGGCCCGCGCGGCGAGACGATCGTTTTTGCCGCAAACGAAGTTCGTCTGCTGGCGCCGGTGCCGCGGCCGCGCAAATTCATCGCCGCGGGCAAGAATTACTTCGAGCATCAGGACGAGATGGGGCGCCCGGCTGAATTGAAAACGCCCGCGCTGCCGATCGCGCATGTCCAGTTTGCCTCGACCGTGGTCGGACCCGATGCGACCGTGCCGATCCCGCCCGAAACCAAGCATCTCGATTACGAAGTCGAGATCGCCGTCGTGATCGGGCGCCCGGCCTATCGCGTGCCGCAAGCTCAGGCGCTCGACTATGTTTTCGGCTACACAGTGTACAACGACCTCTCCGACCGCGACCTCTATCGCGGCGAGGCGAGGCTGGGCGGCGGCGTCGGCCTGCTTGGCAAGAATTTCGCCGGCTTTTCGCCCCTCGGCCCCTATCTCTGTACCCCGGACGAGATTGGCGATCCGCAATTGCTGGGACTGCGCAGCCGCGTCAATGGCCAGATGCGGCAGAACTCGACCGCGCAACGCATGATGTACAAGATCGACCAGCAGATCGCTCATTGGTCGGGCATCGGCTTGGAGCCGGGCGATATTCTCGGCACCGGCACGCCCGGCGGGGTCGCCGCCGGACGCAAGCCCGATCAAGAGCAATGGTGGCTCAAGCCGGGCGACATCGTTGAATGCGAGGTCGACCGGATCGGCACGCTTCGCACCCACATCGAATGACGAAAAGGAGGAATGCATCATGGATGCCAATCAACGGCGTCAAATCGAGCAGGAAATTCGTGATCTCGTGATCGCGATCACCCAATATGGCGATCATCGCGAAGCCGAAAAGGCGGTCGCGCTCTTCGCGGAGGACGGGACCTGGCTGCGCGGCGGCAAGCCTTACACGGGGCACGCCGAGATCCTCGGCTCCTATAAGCGCGGCTCGACCACGCAGGTCACGCGCCACATCAACGGCGGCACGCTGGTCACGGTGAAGGACGACAACCACGCGGAAAGCGTCACCTATTACGTCGCCTTGCATCACGACCCGAAGACGCCGGAGGCCAAATTTCCGCTGCCTTTCGATCCGCCCTTCAGCATGGGGGAATGGCACGACAAATTCGTGAAGACGGCAAATGGCTGGCGATTTTCGTCGCGCGAGACGAAGCGGCTCTTCGAGCGCCAGGGCGGGCATTGACGGCTTCGGCGGACGCGCTGCGCGCCGACTACCCTTTCGTTGAACCAAGAGGTACGACATGACACCACCCGATTCTGCCGCCGGCAAAGCCGATGTCGCCGCCGAGATCCGGCACATGGGACGCGCCTTCAATCCGGATATCCTTAAAGCGACCTATGCGCTTTATGCGCCCCTGCAACGGCGCGCGCCCAAGGAAGGCGTCGAGATCCACAAGGATCTCGCCTATGGCGAGGATGAGCGTCACCGCCTCGACGTTTTCGTGCCGGCGAAGAAGCCCGCCAAGGCCCCAATCGTCGTCTACATCCATGGCGGCGGCTATGTCGCCGGCGAGCGCAGCCCTCTACCGGGACTGATCTACGACAATGTCCCGACCTTTTTCGCGCGTCACGGCATGATCGGCGTCAACGCGACCTATCGTCTCGCGCCGCAGCACAAATGGCCGAGCGGCGCGGCCGATATCGGCAAGGTGGTCGAGTGGTTGCGCGAGAATGCCTCGCGCTATGGCGGCGATCCCGAGCGCATTGTCGTGATGGGGCAATCGGCCGGCGCCACCCATGTCGCGACCTGGACCTTCGTGCCGCAGGTCCATGGCAGCGCCGGGCCGCGCATTGCCGGCGCGATGCTGCTTTCGGGCGTCTATGCGCCGCAGCACCCAGAATTCAGCCCGGACAAGCCGGCGCCGAATTCCATCGCCTATTACGGCGAGGATCAATCCCAATACGCCGCGATGAGCCCGCTCAATCACGTGAAGCCCGGCCATCCGCCGGTCATGATCGCGGTGGCGGAGTTCGATCCCTATCCCCTCGCCTGGCCCTCAGCCGCGCTCGCGGCGGCTTTGGTCAAGTGCGACAAGCGCATGCCGTGGTTCGCTTTCAACCGCGATCACAACCACGTTTCGCCGGCGATGCAGATCAACTCCGAGATCGACGGCCTCGGCCCCGAGCTTTTGGCTTTCGTGCAGAGCGTTTCTTGACGCGCGCGCTCGTTGCCGCCCGGCTACGGGCGGCGGCGGGCTTTGCGCGCTTCCATAGCTCTTTGGTCGCAAGCCGCGCGCCCTCGGAGAGAGCGCCCAGCTTTGCCCAGGCGATCTTGCCCTCCTTGACGCGCGGTCCGAGCCCGCAATCGGTGCCGGCCATCACATTGTCGCGGCCGACGAGCTTCGCGTAGCGCACCAAGCGCTGCGCGACGAGTTCGGGATTTTCGATGAAGTCGGTGCAATGGCCGACGACGCCGGGAATGAGCTTGGCGCCGGCGGGCAGCTTCGCCGTCTCGAACACGTTCCATTCATGCTCATGCGCGGGGTTCGACGCCTCGATCGAATATTCGCTCGCCTTCACGCGGAAGATGAGATCGGCAATGTCCTTCAGCGGGATGTCGTCCTGGTGGGGGCCGTGGAAACTGCCCCAGCAGACATGCAACCGGATCTTCTCGCGCGGAATGTCGCGCAGCGCGTGATTGAGCGCGTCGACCCTCGACCTCGCGTAGCGGCGATATTCGGGCACGGTCATGTCGGGATACATCAGCCAGCCGTCCGGCAGATCGGGATCGTCGATCTGCAGCCGGAACCCGGCATCGACGATGGCCCGGTATTCCTCGCGCATGCAATCGGCTATCGCCTCGAGATAGGCTTCCTCGCTCGGATAGTGCTCGTTCCGGAGCCAATGCTCGATCGTGCCCGGCGTATTCGCGGGCATATAGGCTTCGTCGTATTTGACGTCGGCGAGCGCGGCCTTGAAATTGGCGATGTCCTTTTGAAGCTCTCCATGCCCCACATAGTTGAGCGGCCCGGTGCACGCGAAAACGACCTTGGGCGGGTCCAGATTGATGAACTTCGCGTGTCCCGCCGCGAAATATTCGCGAAACTTTCGGATGTCGCGCGCGCCGATGCTGAGCGGCGCGGGATCCCGGCCGACGACGTAGGGCCGTGTCTCGAAGCCCGAGATCCGGTTGGCGCAATATTGCGTGAAGGAGGTCTTGCTCAATTCGCCGTCATTGATGCTGTCGATGCCAAGCTCGACCTGATGGCGGACCACCGAGCCGAGCTCGTCGAGGAGGCGCCTCTCGAGTTCTGCCTCGTCATAAGGCCGGTGATCGGCCTTGGCCCAGATGAGCTTTCCTAGATCGGGCGAGCGCGGCAGCGCGCCGGCATGGGTGACGCGAATACGCTTCTCGTTATCGGCCATGGCTGATATTTCCTCCCAAAGTTTTCCCGCGCTCGCCCGCGCTAGTTCTTGAGCCGCGCAAACATGCGGCGCGCATTGCCTTCCTCGATGGCATGAAGATCCTCGGCCGCGAGCCCCAAGGCGCGCATCGGATTTTTCGTCGCCGCCATGGTGCCCCAAGGGAAATCGCTGCCGAAGAAAACCTGGCTGGCGGGCACGAGCTTCAGCAGCGCGCCGAAGGTCATCGGGTTCGCCATGCTGGCCGTGTCGAAATTGAGCCGGCCCAGCTCGTGCAGCGCGCCCTTGGGGAGGCGGTCGCCGAGCGACGCGCTCCATCCATTGATGCGGCCCGCGATCGCCGGCAGCGCACCGCCGCAATGCGAGAAGATGAAGCGGATATCGGGGCAGCGCGTGAAGGTTCCACTGGCCAGCAAACTCGTGATCGCGCGCGTATTGTCGAACATGAATTCGAGGATCGCCATCGGCACGCCGGGCTGCATGTTAACGCAGCAATCGACCGCGGCGGGGTGCGAATAGACGATCGCGCGGCGCCGGTTGAGCTCGTCATAGATGGGCGCAAAGGCCGGATCGCCCGGATATTTGCCGTCGTAATTCGTCAATAGGCAGATGCCGTCGGCCTTCAGAACGTCGAGGGCGTAGGCCATTTCGCGAAGACTGCCTTCGATGTCGGGCAGCGGAATGGTCGCAAAGAATCCGAAACGCCCGGGATAATCCCGCACCAAGCCGGCCTTGTATTCATTGAGGGCGCGCGCCAGCCCGCGGCTCTCCTCGACCTTGCCGGTCCAGGAGCCCGGCGCCGAAATCGACAGAATCGACGTCGCCGCCCCGTTCTTGTCCATCTCTTCGATCGACCAGGCGGGCGTCCATTCGGTCAGCTTCGCACCCCAGTAGCCGGTGCGCTTGATGCGCTCTTCCTGAAGCGCGAGAAACTGCGGAAGCATGATGTGGTGATGAACGTCGACGATCCCGTTCACATCTTCCTCCCTTGCTTTATAACTTCTGCCACCCGATTGTTCGCGCGTGCGAAGCTACCAGTCCGGGTTTGACCGCGCAACCACGCTTGCGCCCACGATCGGCGATGGACGTGTTGATCCCACGATCCTCCCGGTGATAAGACCAGCGATGGGCAGCGGGATGCCTCCACGGGGATAAAAATGACGATCGATCTCGAGAAGTTTCGTCTGCGCCGGTTCGTCGAGCGTCTGAGCGCGCTTGGCGAAGTCGAAACCCATGACGAGCCGGTCGCGTTGGGCGCGCTCGCCGCCCTCGTCGAGGCCTCGACCCAGGCGATGCTTTTTCGCAATGTCGGCGCGGAGCGGTTCGAGATCGCCGCCGGAATATCGAGCAGCCGGCGCCGGCTGGCGGCCGCCTTCGGCGTCGAGGAGGCGCGGCTCCTGCCCGAATATATGCGCCGCCTCCAACAGCCCCAGAAGGTCGCCGAAATCGCCTCGAACGAGGCCCCGATCCACCAGATGATACGGACCGGCGACCAGATCGACCTGACGCGGCTGCCCTTCTACCTTCAGCATGAATTCGACGGCGCGCCCTATATCTCTGCCGCCATCGACTACACGATCGATCCGGCGACGGGCAAATCCAATGTCGGCTGCCGCCGGCTGATGCTCAAAGGCCGGCGCGAGCTGCGCTCCAATTTGACCCAGCCCTCCGATTTGCAGCGCATCTATCGTTCCGCGATTGAGCGCAAGGAACGCCTGCCGGTCACCTTCGTCATCGGCTCGCATCCGTGCGACTTTCTCGCCGCGACCTCGAAGGCGCCGCTCGACGAGTTTCAGCTCGTCGCAACCATCCGCGGCGAGACGATGGCGATGGTGCGCGGCGTCACCAACAATATTCCGGTGCCGGCCGACGCCGAGATGGCGATCGAGGGCTATTTCGACGAGCGCGGCTATTCCGATATCGAAGGACCCTATGGCGAACTCTACGGGCTTTATGGGCCCATGCATCCCGATCCGATCTTCCATGTGACCGCCATCACCATGCGTCGCGATGTGCTCCATCAGACGTTGCTTCATGGCGGCCGCCATCTGAGCCGAAACGACGCCGCCCAATTGAGCAGCCTCAATTTCGAGGCGCTTGCCTGGCGCAGCTTGAAGACCGCCGGGATCGACGTCCAAGCGGTCCACGCGCCGTCCGCCGCGACCGGGCTTCACCATATCCGCGTGGCGATCAAGCAACGCGCGGCCGGCGAGAGCCGCGCGGCCATCGCGGCGCTCCTGAAATTGCCGCTGTTGAAGCACGTCTTCATCGTCGACGACGATATCGACGTCCGTTCCGAAGAGGCGATGGAATGGGCCTTCGCGACGCGGTTCCGCGTCGATCGCGACCTGGTGAGCGAGCCGGGGCATTTCGCGCTGTCGATGGACCCGACCGGCGAGCGCGGCCAGATGGTCAAGGCGGGCTTCGATCTGACGCGCTCCTTCGGGGCGCCCGACATCATCGAAAACCGCGAATCCCTGACGCCGCATTTGAAGCTCGAGCCGCGGTTTCAGACGGTGCGCCAAGCGCTCGAAACGCGTCCGATGCATTTCATCGACCTGATGCAGTCGCTCGGCACCGCGGACGGGCGCGAGATCGCGATCGAGCTCGACCTGCTCCATCAAGAAGGCGTGATCGGTCGCGGCGACGACGGCGAATGGTGCCTCAAAGCGGCGGGCGGGGCGCAATAAGAACGCGGCGCGCGGGCACGGTGTGACGGCCGCGGCGGAGGCTCGACGGATGGATCGGATACTGGTGACGGGCGCGGCGGGACAGATCGGCTCCGAGCTCGTTCCGGCTTTGTCCGAGCGCTACGGCGCCGAGCGCATCGTGGCGAGCGACATTCGGATGGCGGCGCCGGCGCACGCGCAACAGGGGGCACTCGAACATCTCGACTGCACCAAGCCGGAGCAAATCCAGGAGATCCTCCGCCGCCATGATGTAAGGACGATCTTCCATCTTGCCGCGATGCTTTCGGCCAGCGCCGAAGAAAAGCCGCAGGCGGCGTGGGAGCTCAATATGGGCGGGCTTTACAACGTGCTCGAGCTCGCCCGGCAGCATCGCTGCGCCGTGTTCTTCCCGAGCTCGATCGGCGCGTTCGGGGCGACGACCCCGCGCGAGAACACGCCGCAAGACACCATCCAGCGGCCAAGCACGATCTACGGCGTCACGAAGGTTTCGGGCGAGCTCTTGTGCGATTACTACGCCTCCCGCTTCGGCCTCGATGTGCGCGGGTTGAGACTGCCGGGATTGATCTCCCACGCGACGCCGCCCGGCGGCGGCACCACGGACTACGCGGTGGCGATCTTCTACCAAGCCATTCGCTATCGGCATTACACGTGCTTTCTGCGCCCCGACACGGCCCTCGACATGATGTATATGCCGGACGCGATCCGCGCTATCCTGATGCTGATGGACGCGGAGCCCGCCAACCTCAGGCACCGCAATGCGTTCAACATCACGGCGATGAATTTCACGCCGGATATGCTCGTCGCCGCGATCCGCAAGCACCTTCCCGATTTCCGCATCGATTATGAGATCGACCCGATGCGGCAGGCGATCGCCGATTCCTGGCCGCGTTCGGTCGATGACAGCGCCGCGCGCGAAGAATGGGGATGGAAGGCACGTTACGATATCGACGCCATGACGAAGGACATGCTCGAAAAGCTTGGAACGAAGCTCAAGCCGGTGCGTTGACCCGACGCGATTGCGAGGAGTGCGATCATGCCGCACGATCGGATAGAACGGATCCTGCTCGCCGAACTGACGAGATTCGAGGCGGAGGGCCGCCGCAAGGGGGCCGAAGCCGTCATCACCGGCATCATACCGCCGCAGGCCGGCCGGGGACCGCGCTTTCTGATTGAAGGCGAGGGCGACAAGCCCTTCCTGCGCATGAATGCGAATAACTATCTGGGCCTGTCGCTGCGCAGCGAGCTTCGCGCGGCCGAGGAAGACGGCGTGCGGCGTTTCGGCACCGGCCCCGGCGCGGTGCGTTTCATCAGCGGGACCTGGGCGCCGCATCTGGAACTCGAGCATCGCTTGGCGGACTTTCACGGACGGCAGGCCGCGATGGCGTTCAGCTCCGCCTATGCGGCGATGATGGGGGTGCTGCCGCAGTTCATCACCGCCGAGACCGCCGTGATCAGCGACGAGCTCAATCACAATTGCATCATCAACGCCATGCGTCTCGGCAGGCCGCGTGAGCGCTATATCTACCGGCACCTCAATCTGGCCGAGCTCGAGGCGCGGCTGGTCCACGCGATGCCGTCTTGCCGGCGCGCGATCATCGTCACCGACGGCATTTTCAGCATGCGCGGCGACCACGCGCCCTTGGCCGATGTCGTGGCCTTGGCGCGCAAATACGATTCCGGATTTCCCGAGAACGTCATCGTCGTGATCGACGATTCGCATGGCGTGGGCGCTTTCGGCGCCACCGGGCGCGGAACGGAGGAACGCACCGGCGCCGCCGCCGACATCCTGGTCGGCACGCTCGGCAAGGCTTTCGGCGTCAACGGCGGCTACGTCGCCGCCTCGCGCGCGATCATCGGCTATTTACGCGAAACCTCGCCTTTTTACGTCTATTCGAACCCGATCGCGCCCGGCGAGGCGGCCGCGGCATGCCGTGCCGTCGCCTTCGTCGACAGCGCGCCCGGCCGCCAACTGCTCGCCCGGCTCCAGGCGATCGCCGCACGCTTCAGACAAGGTTTGAGCGCGCTCGGCCTTGAGACGGTCGGCGGCGAGCATCCGATCGTGCCGCTGCTGATACGCGATTCGCCGCGCACGGCCGATCTCACGCGCCAGTTGCGCCAGCGCGGCATTTTGGCGACGGGACTCAATTTCCCCGTCGTCCCGCGCGGCCAAGACGAGATCCGCTTCCAGATTTGCGCCGACCACACCGAAGCCGATATCGACGAAGCGCTCGCCCTCTTGCGCGATCTCACGCGAAAGTCCTGAGCTCTCGGCCGAGCGGGCGCGGATGGCCAAGCGGCATGTTCAATGCGTCTGGAACACCGTCTGATACTCCTTGACGCGTTTGTCCGTCGCGGTTTTTTCGGCCTCGGTCGGATCGTCGGGATCGCGCGCCGGCGGCAAGGCGCCGAACTTCATCAGACAGGCCATGAGCAAAAGCCGCGCCTTGGTCGAAGTCAGATTCGATCCCGCGATGAAAGGCGCGCCTTCCGGCACCGCCTCCTGCGGATTGCCTCGGCCGGTGCAGACCACGGGCATGCCGCTATAAATCGCCCGCAGCATCAGCTTGTTGCGCGCGACGGACGGTATGCGCCCGGTCGGCGCCAGCCCCTCGATGACGAAGCCCGCCAACGGCGCGTGACGCAGCCGGTGATCGATGAGCGCGAGGAGATCGACCTCCCGGCTCAGATCGGGGTCGCTGTCATCGCCGATATAGTTGCCGTTCTTGACGATCCCCACCTCGGGGATCGCGGCCTCGAGCAATTCGCCGCTCGACGTCTTCACCGGCACTTGCATCATGACGATCCCGGCACCGGTCATCCGCACGCCCTCGACCGCCTCCGGCAGGCAAGTGACGCGGACATCCGAGCAATAGGTATGCCGCCGCATCGGCGCATAGAAGAGCGTCGGACCGTCATGGCCGAAAGAGCCCAGCATGCCGCCATGTCCGCCCGTCGCGACGTAGCCGCCGGGCCGCGCCGCAGCCTTGGTGACTTCGCGCGCCGCGTAGATCACTTGATCCTGGATCAGGACGAAGCCCGCGAGGTTGCGGCCCTGCCCGTCGGACCAGACCTTCGACGCGATGTAGTCGATCGAATCGACCAGGTTCTGCGGACCGTCATTGCTGATCTGGCCATGCGGGCGCTGCGCCGCATTGCCGCAGATCGGAATGGTGGTGTCGAGGAGCAGGTTGAGCCAGTAGCTCGTTTCCTCGATGCGCGGGCTGCCTTGCGTCCAGATCGCGCCGTCATAGGCTCCGCTCGCGAGGATCTTCTGCACGCGATTGACGATGCGCGCGAGCGATTGCAGCGAGGGCGATGCGTTGAGATGCCGCGGCTTGTAGGGAAAGAAATCCCTGCCGCGGATTTCGGGCGGAATGTCGCCCTCGCCCACATCCGTTCGAGCGCCGGCCGGGAGCCCCTTGCGGTAGCCGGCCGGTGGAATGATGCGATGGAACTCGACCTCGGCCTTCGATGAGATGAGATTGCCGAGCCCCTTGGGACCGACCGACAGACGATCGATCTCCTCGAAGCTGCGCGACCCGTCGGGGAAGAAGCCCTGCCGCGCCTTGGCGTCGGGAGCGAGCGGATCGGCGCACTCCTCCTCCCAGGGACGGCCATCGGCTTGGCGCGCCATGTAAGGCATCGGATAGAGCCCGTCTTCGGGGCGAAGCTCGACCTCATAGACCGGCCTGTCGGTGGGGCCGCGCCGCTCCTTGTGGAAGTGGCCGTCGACGTCGATATAGCCGTCCGGCGGCGCATAAAGCTCGGCCGCATCCGCTTCGAGCGGATGCGCGCTGAACTGCTCGACATAGACGGTGGCCGGCGCCGCCAGACGCTGCGGGCGCAGCACGTCGTAACGCGCCAGCCCCTCTTTGGTGCCGTCGAGCAAGGGCAGATCGTATTTGCGCCGCGCCTTGTTCGAGGTGACGAGCGGCGGCGTGTTCTGGATCGTGGCGTTGCTGCCGGCAAGATGAGCAATGCGAATTCTGGCCATCGCCCGCACGTCCTTATTCTCGGCCCAAGGGCAAGCTTCGTCCCGGCCGCATCATTGGTTGACCACGACGGGTGTGATGTCCTGGAACCAGCTTTGCGCCTGGACAAAGCCCGAGAGCTTGGGTGAAAGCGCCCGGGGATTGAGATCGCTCACGATGAAGAGGCGCGCCGCATCTTTGACGACGAGCTCGTGAATCTCGATGACGAGTTTGGTCCGCGCGGCGTCGTCGAACGTCGACAGGGCCTTGCGTGCGAGCTCATCGACCTTTGGATCTGAAAAGCCGCCCCAATTCGCGCCGTTGGGCGCCTTGTAATCGCTCATGACGGTTTTGAGGAAATTGAGCGGGTCGGTCGCGCCGCTGCTGAAATTGATCCCGTCATATTGCGGGAATTTGACCGCGCCTTGGAGATAGATGGTGAGGACGGTATTCCAGTCGAGCGTATCGAACTTGACCTTGAAACCGACCTTCTCGAGCTGCTCCTTGACCAGTTCGTTCATCGGCAGCGGCTGCATCTGCCCGGAACCCGAGGTCGAGATCGCGACGGTGATCGAGCAGGGATAGCAATTCGCCTCCTTGAGCAGCGCGGTCGCCTTCGCCGGATCGGTCTTGAACTCGAAAGGGTACCCGTAATAGCGCTGGCTCGGCACATAGATGCCGTAGCTCGGCACCGCGATCCCGTTGAGCATTTCGACCATGTCGCCGCGGTTGACGGCGTAATTCGCGGCCTGCCGGACCCGCAAATCCTTGAAGGGCCCGTCCATGACATTCAAAAGATAGGGCCAGGTATGCGGATAGACGTTCATCACGATCTTCATCCCGGCGGATTTCAGCCGGTCGAGCGCGTCGGGCGGCGGTGCCTCGACCCAATCGACCTGGCCGGAGAGCAGGGCGGCCACGCGTGTCGAGGCCTCCGGCATCGGCAGAAGCACGACGCGATCCTGCTTCGGAATGCGGTTCTTGTCCCAGTAATCGGGATTTTTCACGAGTTCGAGCCGCTCATGCGGCACGACCTTGTCGAATTTATAGGGACCGGTACCGGCCGGCGCCTTGGCATAGACCTGATAATCGTAGCCGGCCTTCTTCAAGGCGCAGGGCGACATGATCAAGAGAAAGGGCGTGTTGTAGGGAAAGAGCGAGGACACGGTATTGGTGTCGATCGCGATCGTGTAATCGTCGACCTTCTCGACTTGAGCGATATCGTTGGTGCGCGAGCGTGCACGCGCGTAATTCACCGGATTGAAGGCCGGATCTGTCTTTTCGGTGAGCCGCTTGATGTTCGCGACCGCCGCGTCGGCGTTCCAGTCGCAGCCATCATGGAATTTCACGCCATGCCGCAGCTCGAAGATCCATCGCTTGGGGTCCTTGGGATCGGGATACCACTTGGTCGCGAGCGCGGGCCGGATATCCGCTTCCTTGTCGCTGCGCGACAGGTCCCAGTTGGTCAGCCCGTCATAAAGATTGAAGGCGACGAAACGGTATCCTTCGAATCCCTGATCGGGTTGTCCGGTCCAAGACGGGATATCGCCCGCGGTCATGGCGATGCGCAACACGGATTCGGCCCGCGCCGCAGAACTTTCGACAGCCACGAGACTGGCGGCCGTAACAAGGCCGATGGCCAAGGATCGATAAATCTTCAGTGAACCGAGAATCGAATCGAGCATCGCGCTGCACCTCGCTGAGTTTGTGTCAGGAGCGTGTCGCTCATTTCCTTGACGACACTTATCCTTGACGACGCTTATGCAAATCACATGCCCTGCGCCGCGACGCCTCCTCGTTCGTCTCGCCAAAACCGTTTCGTCGCAGGCAAAGGCCCGATTTCACCACGGCGCGGCGTGCGTTCAAATTTCGGGTGGCATTCGATATGCTTGAAATCTGAGCGGCACTAATCATTTTTTGTGCAGTGCAGCAATTCGTTGCGCCCGCTGTTACGGCGCCGCTCAACCGCGGCGTGGCGAGGCCGCATTCGCGACTCGCTGCAAAGCCTCAACGGATACGCCGATCGCTCCGCGGAGAGCCGGTCGCGTCTTGCATATTTTCCGCCGCGTCGATGCGACGCGGCCTGTTGGCACCTCAATTGCTTGAGGGAGAGCGAGTTGCCGACGCGATCAGGACGATCTCGATGTGGCTTTACGCGGCGCGACGAATTCTCTTGGCGGTACCGATCGCCCTCGGCGTCACGGTCATCTGCTTCGGTCTCGTCTATCTCGCGCCCGGCGATCCGGTGCAGACTCTCTTGCCGCCGGACGCGACGCAGGCCGACGTCGCCTATCTGAAACAAGTCTACGGGTTCGACAAGCCGATACCCGTCCAGTATCTCAAATGGCTCGTGCGCGCCGCGACCGGCGATCTCGGCACATCGATTCAGACCAACCGCCCGGTCCTGATCGAAGTCACGCGCGCGCTCTCACATACACTCATCGTATCGGTCGGCGCCGTCCTCATTGCCTTTCCCTTGGCCTTTGTGCTCGGGACCCTGGCCGCCTTCTATGTCGGCCGGACACCGGATCGGCTCGCGACCGGCATTTCCGTGATCGGCGTCAGCGTTCCGAATTACTGGCTTGGGATCGTGCTGATCATCATTTTCGCCGTCCAACTGCGCGTGCTGCCGGCAACCGGGATGGGACCGGAAGGCTCCGACAGTTTCGACGTCACGCATTGGGCGCAGCTCAAATACGCGATTCTCCCGGTCATCACGACCGCGACGGTGCCGCTCGGCATCATCATGCGCAGCACGCGCGCAGCCGTCGCCGAGATTCTGACTCAGGACTTCGTCCAAACCTTGAATGCCAAGGGGCTAGGCCGCCTCGCGGTGCTCCGCCACGCCGTGCGCAACGCGCTGCCGCAGGTGCTCGCGGTGATGGGGCTGCAATTCGGCTATCTCGTCGGCGGCTCGATCCTGATCGAGACGATCTTCACATGGCCGGGAACCGGCTTCCTGATGAGCAAGGCGATCCTCACGCGCGACATCCCGCTCCTTCAAGGCGCGATGCTGATCCTCGCTTTGTGTTTCGTCGCCATCAATCTCGCCGTCGATCTTCTACAGACCATGATCGACCCGCGGATCAAGCGCGGCTGAGGATGGCAGGCGCCAGATGACCGACGCGACCATTCACGTGTCGTTGCAGCCCGGAGCGGGGGAGAAGCTTCCTCAAGCGGTCGCGCGTTCCTACTGGCGCACGGTCGGCCAGCGCCTGCGTTATGATTACGTGACGCTCTTCTTTATCCTTGTCATTGCGCTGATCGCTTTGGCCGCGATCTTCGCGCCCTTCGTCGCGCCTTTCGATCCGAACAAGAGCAGCATGCTCTATCGCTTGAAGCCGATGGGCTACAGAGGATTCATTCTCGGCACCGACGAACTCGGCCGCGACATGCTATCGCGCCTCGTCTATGGCGGTCGCATGTCGCTGATGATGGGGTTGGCTCCCGTCGCGCTCGCAACTTCGATCGGCGGCCTCCTTGGCGTCACCGCGGGATTCGCGGGCGGCTGGATCAACATGCTGATCATGCGCACGATGGACGTGTTCTACGCCTTTCCTTCCGTGCTCCTGGCGGTCGCGATCTCGGGCACGATGGGCGGCGGCGTCGCCAACGGCTTGGCGGCCCTGACGCTTGTCTTCATTCCTCCGCTCTGCCGCGTATCGGAAGCGGCGACCACGCAAATCCGCAGCCGCGATTTCGTCGAGGCCGCCAGGGCGAGCGGCGCGTCGACTCTATCGATCATCTTCTATCACATCCTGCGCAATATCCTGGCACCTGTCTTCATCTACGCCTCGAGTCTGATCTCGGTCTCGATCCTGCTCGCGGCAGGGCTGTCGTTTCTCGGCCTGGGCGTGGAGCCGCCAACCGCGGATTGGGGTCTGATGCTGTCCACGCTCCGCCAGTCGATTTACGTGCAGCCGCTCATCTGCGCGCTTCCGGGCGTCGCCATCTTCATCGTCTCGCTCTCCTTCAATCTCGTCAGCGACGGACTGCGCCAAGCGATGGATATCAGGGCATGAACCCGCAAGGCCGACCGGCGCCGGAGGTTGCAAGCCAGGCTTCGCGACCGACGCCCGTTCCGCCGGGCAACCCGCGCGACCGCGGCGGCAAGGCGCAACCGATCCTCATCGCGGAGAATCTGCGCCGGCATTTTGCCATTCACGGCGGCGTGCTGATGCGCAAGATCGCGGCGGTGAAGGCGGTCGATGACGTTTCCTTCATGGTGCTGAAGGGCGAAACCCTGGGCGTTGTGGGCGAATCCGGTTGCGGCAAGTCGACTTTGGCGCGGCTCCTCATGTGCCTCATGCCGCTCGACGCCGGCAAGCTCGTCTTCGACGGCGACCCGATTGGCGGTCCGCAAGGCTTGTCGCTGCGCGAGCTTCGCCGCAACATGCAGATCGTGTTCCAGGACAGCGACGCGTCGCTCAATCCGCGTTTGCCGATCGAAGATTCGATCGCCTATGGACCGCGCGTCCACGGCATGCGCAAGGCCGCGGCCAAGAAATTGGCGCATGAACTTTTGCAAAGAGTTGGGTTGCGGCCTGAACTCTTCGGCACGCGCTACCCGCACGAGCTTTCAGGCGGCCAGAAGCAGCGCGTCAACATTGCGCGCGCCCTGGCGCTCGATCCCCGCCTGTTGATTTTGGACGAGGCGGTCTCCGCCCTTGATAAATCGGTCGCGGCGCAGGTTCTCAATCTGCTGCGCCACCTCAAGCGACACTTCAATTTGACCTACATATTCATCTCGCACGATCTGAACGTCGTGCAATATATCGCCGACCGTGTCCTGGTGATGTATCTCGGCCAAATCGTGGAGATCGGACCGGCCGAAGCCATCTATCGCCAGCCCAAGCATCCCTATACGCGAGCGCTTCTCGATTCGCGCCTCGACCCCGATCCGCGCGGACGGATCGAGACCGCGCCGCTATCGGGCGACCCGCCCAATCCGATCGATCCGCCGTCGGGCTGCCGTTTTCGCACCCGCTGCCCGTATGCCGAAGCGCTTTGTGTCGAGCAAGCGCCCGCCCTTGGCGATTGGGCCGATCGCGCGTCGCATCTCGCCGCTTGCCACATGGCCGATCCCGCTTCGGGTCACAGCCGAGCCGGAAGGCTCCCGCCTTCGACGGCGGGGCTTGATCGTACCGAAGCCGTCGCATCTTGAGAACACGGGAAAGCCCGATGGCTCTTCAGCTTCCGATCTCGAAACCCGGTGGCGTCGCGGATACAGGGCTGGCGCCGCCGCTGGTCTCGGTGAAAGATCTTCATGTGAAATTCGTAAGCCGCCAGGAAACGGTTCAGGCGGTGAACGGGGTCTCCTTCGATCTGCGCCAAGGCGAGGTGCTCTGCATCATCGGTGAATCCGGTTCCGGAAAATCCGTGACCATGCGGGCCCTGATGCGCCTCCTCCCCAGGAGGCGGGCGCAGATCACCGGCCGCATGCGCGTCGGCGAATACGACATCCTGGCACTGAGCGAGAGCCAGCTGACCAAAATGCGCGGCTCGGTCGTCTCGATGATCTTCCAGGAGCCCATGACCGCGCTCGACCCGGTCTATACCGTCGGCGATCAGATTGCCGAGACCGTGATCCGTCACGAGCATATCTCGCGCCAGGCCGCGATGGACCGGGCGCTCGAACTCCTGCAACTGGTCAAGGTGCCTTCGCCCGAGCGGCGTTTGAACGCCTATCCGCATGAACTGTCGGGCGGGCTGCGCCAGCGCGCGATGATCGCGATCGCGCTCTCCTGCCGCCCCGCGCTGCTGCTTGCCGACGAGCCGACGACGGCGCTCGATGCGACGGTCCAAATCCAGGTCTTGGTACTGCTCCGCAAATTGCAGGCAGAGTTCGGGATGGGGCTCATCTTCGTCACGCATGATTTGGGCGTCGCCGCGCAGATCGCCGACAAGGTCGCGGTGATGTATGCCGGCCGGATCGTCGAATATGGCAGCGCCTATGACGTGCTGATGAACCCGCGCCATCCCTATACGATCGGGATGCTGGCTTCGACCGTTCATGGCGAGACACGCGGAAAGGACATCGAGACCATTCCCGGCAGCCCACCCGATCTTCGCTTCCTCTCGCCGGGTTGCAGCTTCGCGCCGCGCTGTAAGTTCGCCATTCCCGACTGTGGCACGTCGGTCCCGCCGGTGGGGGTCATCGCATCGGGGCATACCGCTTGCTGCATCCGCCTCGACGATCTTTTCGAGCCGCACGCAGTCAACGCATCATGAAGGCATCATCGAATTAATCCTGCAAGGAGGTCTCCCATGGAAACGAAAGCAAAGCTGCGCATCGCCCATCTTTCAGGTCCCAACGCGACGATTCAAAACACGCCGCCCCTGGTGACGTCGAACAAGGCGCGCCACAAATTCGGCCTCTCGCCGCTCAAGCTGCCGGATGGGAGCGTGGCCCCCTTCGATGCGCTGCGCACGCAGCGCCTCGCGGCGCCCGCCAAGGTCTATGTCGAGCAATTCTCGGCCCACCCGCTCGAGCGCGACGCCGCGGAACTCTATGGCGAGCCCGACGGCTTTATCGACGTTGACGGCGTGTTCCACAAGGAAAGACGCGGGCCCGACGACAAGCCGGTCTACGAGATCGAGCTTCGTCCCGAGGACGGGCTTTATCCCCTTCCCTATATGGCGCGCCAAGCCGATGGCCAGCCCTGGGAGGAGGAATGCGCAACGCCCAACGCGCCCGCGGCCCAGGCGCGTCAGGGCTTTTTTCCCGACGGCTCGCGCAGCTTTGAGGAGATCGACCGGCTCGGGATCGACCCGAATGGCGTCGTCAATTCGATCTCGTCCTTGGCCACCGTCGATTTCTACCGGCTCTTGCCGCCGAGCGGCTACACCAAGGGCCTGCCGGCGGCGTTGCGCACGGATGTCGGCGAAGGCGATATCCCGCCCGAGACGCGCGGCAAGGAGTTCTTTCCCTACAAGCCCCGGCATCTGGCCTCGGCGCCGCCGCGGCCGGCCCTGGCGCGGGTCACGAACATCGCGCAGAAGGTGATGTCGAGCGGCAAATATGATGGCGCGATCGTCACGCAAGGCAGCCCGGCGATCGAGGAAACCGCCTATTGGCTGAACCTCCTCATCGACACGACCAAGCCGATCTGCGGCAATGCCGCGCAGCGTCCGCAAGGCCAAATCAGCAATGACGGGCCGAAGAACATCGTCGATTCGGTGACCTATATCGATTCCGGCATCTGGGCGGACGAGCAGGGCCGCAACCGCGCGGGCGTGGTCGTCATTCAAGAGCAACAGGCCTTCGCGGCACGCGAGGTCGCCAAGGCCGATGCGCGGCCGGGCGGATATCGGGCGACTGGCGGCCATGGCGGCATCCTGGGCGGCGTCAATCATGTCGGCAAGCCGGTGCTGCTCTATGTCCCGGCCTATAAGCACACCTACCTGTCCGAGGTGAACACCTCCCGGCTTCCGAACGCGGTCAAGGCCGTGCGCCTCGGCGGCGCCGGCATCGAGAGCTTCGAGATCGCGATCAAGAACCGCGACGGCGAGATATTGCCGGATGCCATTCCCTCGGTGTCGATCGTCAAGGATGGCGGCTATTTCGGCGAGGATTTCGGGGACGATCCGGCGCTCGAAGGCGATCTGACCTATCTCGTCGAGCACAAGCTCCGGCTCGGGCGGCTGGCGGGATTCGTGACCGAGGGCCAAGTGCCTTACGGCTCCATGACCTCGCAAGCGCGCTCGAAGATCATGGAGAAGGCGGTGTTGAGCGGAATGCCGGTCGTGCGCGTCGGCCGCGGCGCGCCGGAAGGCTTTGCCGATGCGAGCGCTCTCTTCCTCGCCGGCTCGAATCTCACCGCGACGAAGGCGCGGCTCTTGCTGATGGCGTGCCTCATGCGCTTCGGCAGCCTGCCGGCGGCAAAGGATGTCGACAACCCGACGCCGGCCGAACGCAAGGCCATCGAGGAAGCGAACGCCGCTTATCAGCGCGTCTTCGACACGCACTGACGCCCCGAGCCGCGGCCCGCGCCGCAGCGAGGCCGAGCGTCTCGCTTTAGCCGAGAGAGATATTGCCGCCATCGAGGCGCGGCAATATCTTGCCCATGGTCTTCGGCGCGCTCCCGGGAAGCCGAAGAGCAAGGGAGATGCGCGCCTTGGTGCCCCCAATACGGCCCGTGTCGGCGAAGATTTCTTGCGGTTGCCTTCCGGGTTTCTCTGGGTTCGGCCGGAAACGCGATGGGACTTGACGCAAGACTGCTCGGGCGCCGATGGGGAGCGCTTGAGCGCAAGACCGGCTTGCTCATTGCCGTTCTCGCCGGATGCTTCGCCAGCTATCTTGTGATCTATCTCGTCGTGACCTTGCATCGCGGCGAGCGCTATCCGTTCGGCGATTTCTTCGCCCTGTGGTCTTACGCCAAGATCGCGATCGGCCATCCGGCGGCGGAACTTTACGATCCCGCGGCACTCCACACGGCGCAGCTCGCGCTCGGCATGGACCCGGGTCAGCAGAATCCCTTCCCCTATCCGCCGAGTTTCCTATTGATCCTGTGGCCGCTTGGGTTCCTGCCCTACACCGCAGCCTATCTGAGCTGGATCGGGGCAACCTTGTGGCTTTACGTCTGGGCTTCCATCGAGCGTCCGGGCCGCGCGCTATCGATCTCCATCGCGCTTTTGGCGCCGACGACGACGATCATGCTGGTCGCGGGACAAAGCGGCTTTCTCGCCGGAGCGCTGGCCATAGGCGGGTTCCGCCTCATCAAGACGCGCCCCCTTCTCGCCGGCGTGCTGCTCGGGCTCTTGAGCTATAAGCCGCAACTCGCGCTCCTCGTGCCGATCGCGTTGGTCGCGGCGGGTTCGTGGCGCAGCATCGCGGCGGCCTGCGTTACCGTCGCGGCCCTCGTCATTCTCACCGGCGCCGCCTTCGGCTGGTCGATCTGGGCCACATGGCTCGCGGCGCTTCCCGCCTATTCCCGCCAATTCGATACCGGCGCCGTCGCCTACCATCTCATGCCCACGCTCACCGCCAACCTGCAGATGCTGGGCCTGACCCTTGCGAGGGCGCGGCTCGCGCAGGCCGTGGCCGCGCTATGCGTCGCCGTCATCATCTGGCGCGCCTTCCGTCGCGGCGTCAGCGCACGCGCCGCCAACGCGCTGCTTTCGGGGACTTTCCTCGCGACGCCGCACGCTTTCGTCTACGACCTGCCGATGCTGACGGGCGCCGTGAGCGGCTTCATCGCCGATCGGCGCCGCTCGGATGATTCTTTCGGCCTGGGCGAGATCGGGATTCTCATTTTTGCCCTGGCATTTCCGGCACTCATGATGTGGGCGGGACCCCATCTGCCCTTGAGCACCCTGCCCGAGCTCCTGCTCTTCGGCCTCGTCCTCGCCGGACGCGGCAAGGCTTAAGCGCGCAGGCGGCGAGCCGTTGACCTACTGGGCGGCGATCCAGCGCGCGATCTGAGGCCAATCCTCCTTGAGCGTGCGGGCGCCCATGAAGAGCCCGATATGGCCGCCCGGCACCGTCTTCTGCGCGAGGTGGTCTTTCGGCGTTCCAAGATATTTGGCGGCGGCGTCGATGTGCTCATAGAGGTCGACGTGGTCTTGGATATAGTGTTGGCGCGGATGCATGCTCTTCCAGCCCTGGAGCATGAACTTGCCCAGCATCAGACCGCCGCCCAGCGCAACCAATTCCTCGTAGAACGAGTTTGGATGTTCGTGGACCATGCGCTTGATCGGGCCGTTTCCGGCATCGGTGTCGATGGGGGAACCTGCGAGCACGAGCGCATTCACCTTCTCGGGAAAACGCGCGGCGACCATCGCCGACACCCAGCCGCCCTGACAAAGCCCGACCAAGTTGACGCGGCCGCCGAGATCGTCGATGGCAACGACGACCTCGGCGAGATAGTTATCGATCTCCAAGTCTTTCATGTCCTCGGTCGCGGGCTTCCAATCCGTCAAGGCGACATGGTTGACGCCGTTGGCCAGCAGCGTTTCCATGAGGCTTTGGCCCTTGTGGCAGTCGGCGATCATCGCCGTATGTCCGGCATGCGGCGCGTCGACGAGCGTCGGGATTCCGCCCGGCTTGCCGTAATCCCGCAGCTTCATGGTCCGGAGGTCGAGCCGTACCTCATTGGGCGTCGCGAGCTTGGGTCTCAGCTCGTCATGGATCTTGATCTCTTCCTCGGTAAATTTGAGGTTCTTGGCATAGAGCTCGGTTCCTTCCTCGAGCATCGCCGTCGCCATCGCCATCGGCCAGAATGCCGGTACGCTCATCAGCGAGAGCTCCGAGGACCGGACGGAAGATTTATTGGGCATGGAGGTTCCTTTCACGTCGCGCCGCCGAAGAAGTCCGAATGGCGGAAATCGCGGCGGAAATCGGAGGGCAAGTTGGATGCGGCCTTCGCGCTCACGCGGCGATGCGCCCCTCGATCCGCCGGAGGTGACGGGCCTGGCGGGCCGCGCGGTGATCCAGCAACTGATACGCGCCGATCTTGATCACGCTCGCCACCATGAACGACACGAGGGTGTAGGCCCAGACCAGCAGTGCGAGCCGCCAGCCCGTGGGCGCCATGAACCATCCGTAGACGACGACCAGTGTGCCGACGAGCTGCGTGGTTTCGGCGGGAACGACGAGCTTCCAGCTCGGCCAGGGGCGTTCCCAAACCGGTCCCTTGTTGCGCGTGAGATAAATCGTCATGTGACCCGAAACCAGCAGCTTCAAGAAGATCAGCGCCTGCACCACGGGAGGCGGGAGCCCGAGGTAATCCCGCACGATCCAGAACAGACCGAAGCTTTCGATCACGCCGTAACCGCCGAGGACCGACGCGATGGTCAGGACACGCGCCATGTCCCAACGGACCGGCCGAGGCGCGATGGGTGCGTTGTCGTAGGCGATCATCATGATCGGCAGATCGTTGAGCAGCGCCAGCAGCACGACCATGACCGCCGTGACCGGGTACAAGTTGAAGATCAAGATGCTGGCCGTCATGAAGAGCAACAGCCGCATCGTCTCCGCGATGCGGTACATCGCATAGCTGTTCATGCGCTCGAAGATCCGGCGGGCCTCTTCGATCGCTGTCGTGATCACCGACAGGCCGGGCGCCGTCAGCACGAGATCGGCCGCCGCGCGCGCCGCGTCGGTCGCGCCGCTCACCGCGATGCCGACATCGGCCTGTTTCAGTGCCGGCGCGTCGTTGACCCCGTCGCCGGTCATGCCGACGATGTGGCCGGCGCCCTGGAGCGCCTTGACGATATCGAATTTATGCTCGGGGAAGACCCGCGCGAAGCCATCCGCCGCGACGATAGCCGGCAGGCGATCGCTCGGCGCGCCCTTGCCGAAGACGGAATCGGCCACGACGATGTTCTGGCCAAGATTGAGCTGACCGGCGATTTGCCGGGCGATGGCCTCGTGGTCTCCGGTCACCATCTTGATGTTGACGCCCATCGCGCGGGCCTTCGCGATGGTCGCGGCGCAATCCTCGCGCGGCGGATCGAACAGCGGCACGAGTCCGAGGAAGCGCCATTGACCGGTTTCATCCGTGCGCGCCACGCCCAAGGTACGGAATCCCTTGGCCCCGTCCCGGTCCACGGCTTTGACGATCGTCTTCCGTTCCTCGGCGCCGGGATCACAAAGATCGACGATCACTTGCGGCGCGCCCTTGGCGACTTTGAAGCGGACGCCGTCATGCTCGATCTCGGCCTCCGCCCGCTTCGCCACGGGATCGAAGGGATGGAAAGCTTTCACCGTGTAGGCGTCGAGAATCTGCCCCGCCGGCGCGCCGGCGAGGATCGCGGCATCGATGGCGTCCGGCGCATCGCGCTGCGATGCCAAGGCTGCGGCCAAAATGAGATCGTCCCGCGTGGCCCCCGATGCAGGCTCGAGGTCGCCCAAGGTAAGCTCGTTCTTGGTCAGGGTCCCGGTCTTGTCGCTGCAGAGCACGTCCATGCCCGCCATTTCTTCGATCGCGACGAGACGGGAGACGATCGCCTTGAACTGCGCCAAACGTTCGGCGCCGACCGCCATGGTGACCGACAGCACCGCCGGCAGGGCGACCGGGATCGAGGCGACCGTGAGGATGAGGGCGAATTGCAAGGTTTCGAGGACCGGGTCGCGGCGGAACAAGGCTGCGAGCGCGATGACGAGAACCAAGCCGATCGTCACCAGAATGAGGAAATTGCCGATGCGCAACACGGCGCGCTGGAAGTGAGAGACGCTCTTGGCCTCTTCCACGAGATGCGCGGTCTTGCCGAAATAGGTTTTCATGCCCGTGGCCGTGACCACGCCCGTCATCTCCCCCTGCTTGGCGATCGAACCCGAATAGGCTTCGTCGCCGACCTTCTTGTCGACCGGCAGCGATTCCCCGGTCAGCGCCGACTGGTCGACGCTGAGGTAAGAGCCCACGGCCAATGTCATGTCGGCGGGAACGATATTGCCGAGCTTCACTAATACGGCGTCGCCGGGCACGAGCAATCTTGCCTCGACATCTTTCCATGCACCGTCGCGCTTGACGCGCGCCATCAGCGCGAGGCGCTGTTTCAACAGCGCGATCGCGTTGTCGGCCTTGAACTCCTGCCAAAAGCCGACGCCCGCATTGATGAAAAGCATCGCCAGGATGATGACCAGGTCCGCCCAGTGGCCGAGCACGGCCGAGAGCACGGCTGCGATCTCGATCATCCAGGGGATCGGCCCCCAAAAGAAATGGAGGAGACGTTCGAAGGCGCTGACGTGATGCTCGGCAAGCTCATTCGCACCATATTGTGCGAGCCGCCGCGCCGCCTCGGCCTCGGTCAGACCGTCGGCGTTTTCCTTGATCGCCTGAAGGGGAGCCTCGTTGTGCCGGGCTTCTTTCATCGTCTGCTCTTGTGCCATGCCGGCCTCTTAGCCCTGCGCGTCGATACGATTTCTTCGGCAATTTCGGGCCTTGGCCGGGCTGGTAGCGCCGATCGACCCAGGTCATGAAATCCGCGACCGTGCCCGTCGCCCAAACGAAAAGTTCGGGCTGGCGACGCGGCAAGACGGACCCCGCCGGTTCCGTGCCGACGAGGTCAAGGCAAGCATTGCGCCGCGAGCGCTGCACTTGGGGCTGAAATATACTTCGCCCTTGCGAAGGGCGACGCATTGATCGAAATCATGGGCGTAATTAAATTTAGTTCATTCTTCCGGCATGATGTAGGCACGGCGTAACGAACCGGATGATCGAACCCGGCCGTGCGCTCGTCACGGCGTTGACATACGGCGTGGTCCCGTTGATGCCTTTGACGGCGCCGTCGGCGGCGGAAAGAACTCCGCCGCCCTCCATTCATCTCGCGCCGCGCGCCAGTTCCTCGGCGCGTTGCGCAAGGGCAAGCCATCTTTCCTCCGCGGCGGCGAGCGCCGCGATCAACGCGCCATGGCGAGTCATATAATCTTGGAATCGCGTGCGGTCGGCGGCGACCAGGTCCGGGCTGGCGAGAACCTTCTCGATCTCGGCTTTCTCCGCCTCGAGTTTTGCGATTTGGCCGGGCAAGGATTCGAGCTCCCTTTGCTCCTTCCAGGCCAGTCGCAACGGCGTTTCCTCGCGCGGCCGTTTGCCGGCTCGGGCAGGCGCTTCCGCCGCGGCCTTGGGCGCCGGGATCGGGCGTCGCTGTCGCAGATAGTCGCTGTATCCGCCGACATATTCGTGGACAATGCCGTCGCCTTCGACCGCGATAATGCTGGTGACGAGCCGGTCGAGGAAATCGCGGTCGTGGCTGACGAGCAGGAGCGTGCCGTCATATTCGGCGAGCAGCTCCTCGAGCAGATCGAGCGTCTCGATATCGAGGTCGTTGGTCGGCTCGTCGAGGATCAAGAGATTCGACGGCTGGGCCAGCACCTTGGCGAGCAGCAGGCGATGGCGCTCGCCGCCCGACAGCGACGCGATCTTGGCGTGAAATTGCCGCTCCTCGAAGAGGAAATCCTTCAGATATGAGGCCACGTGCCGGGGCCTCTGCTGCACCATGACGGTGTCGCTGCCGCCGCCGGTCAAAGTTTTCCAAGGGCTTTGATCCGGATCGAGGCTCGTCCTGAGCTGATCGAAAATGGCCGGCACCAGGTTTGTACCGTGCCGCGCGACACCGCTATCGGGCGCAATCGAGCCCGCGAGGATACCGAGCAACGTCGATTTTCCGGCGCCATTGGGCCCGATGAGCCCCAGGCGATCGCCGCGCAGGACGCGCGTTGAAAAATTGCGCGCGATCACCTTCGTGCCGTGCGCGTCGGGAAAGGCCTTAGCCACCTCCACGAGCTCGGCGACGAGACGCCCTCCCCCGATTGTCGCGGCCGATCCGAGCTTGGCGTCTTGCAGGGTCACGCGTTGCGCGCGCTCGCCGCGCATCGTGGCGAGCCGGCGCAGACGCCCTTGGTTTCGCTTGCGGCGCGCCGAGATCCCTTGGCGCAGCCAGATCGTCTCGCTTGCGATTTTCTTGTCGGCGCGCGCCTCGGCGGCATCTTCCGCGGCGAGAATCTTCTCCGACCATTCCTCGAACGCGGCGTAGCCCTGATCGAGCTCGCGAAGCGAGCCCCGGTCGAGCCACAAGCTGCGGCGCGAGAGGCGCTTCAAGAAGGCGCGATCGTGGCTGATCAGCAATAGTCCCGCTTGGTGCGCCAGGAGCCGCTCTTCCAGCCATTCGACGGCCGGAATATCGAGATGATTGGTCGGCTCGTCGAGCAACAGGATGTCCGGCCGGCCGACAAGAGCTTGCGCCAGAGAGAGGCGCCGACTTTCGCCACCGGACAAGTTGACCAGTTTACGGTCGGCGCGCAATCCGACCTCTTCCAAGGCCGCTTCGACAAGATGGCGGCGGTCGGCCTCGCCCTCATCCGGCGCCAGACCCAGCGCGACGAAGGGGCCCGCGGTCAGCGTCTCGTCGAAGAGCGGCGCCTGCGGCATGTAGGAGACGCGGGTCCCCGGCTGCAGGAAACGCTCGCCCAAATCGAGCTCGATCCGTCCGGCCAAGGCCTTCAGGAGGGTCGATTTGCCGCTGCCGTTGCGGCCGACGAGGCAGACGCGTTCGCCCGCGCCGATCGCCAGCGACACGCCGGCAAAAGTCGGCCGGCCGCCGAAGCCGATGCCGGCGTTGCGCAGCGCCAAGAGTGGGATTCGAGCCATGTCGGGCGTTCAGCGTTCCAAGATCGTGTCAAATTTCTCGCGGGAATTTGCCGGCCGCGCGCCGCGCGTCCCTGCCCGTGACGTGAATATTCGCGTCCTCGCCGAGTTCGCGCGCGCGGATTTTGTCTTCGGCGATGCGCTCGAACACGACACGATGCAGATGACAATACTCGACGCATTGCTCGGGGGTCGGCCGCGCCCCGAGGAAATCGTGGACGATCCGCCGCGCGATGATGACAAGCCCGCGATATTCCCCAACCTCCACCGCGAACTCGACCGCTTCCCGATCTTCGTTCCAGCTTGGATCGTCCGGAAAGGTGAAGAGGGGCATGAAAAATCGCTCGTGGGATCGAGTGAGGAATGGGCTCGCCTTCGGGGAAGGGCGACTTTCGACGGCCAGAATATATATGTCAACGCCGGAGCGAGAATACATCGGGGTCGAGTTCGAAGGGTTACCTCTCCCGGAGAGTGGCGCCGCGATGCCGTCGGGACAGGCGACTCGCGCAGCGCCGTGCCCAATTCGCGCGGATATGCTACGGTGGCGACGCCAATGGCTGGGAAGATTGCATGAGACCTGTCGAAGCGATGCACCGGAAACTGCGCGGCGTCGTTGCCGTGCTCGAGGACCCGGCCGCGACCGATCACGAGCGGGAAAACGCCGCGGCGCTCAAGGCGCGCCTGGAAGAGAAACTCAAGCAAGAAGGCGCTCCCAGCGGAGATTGGACCGACATGGCGTTTCGCTTGGGCCGGAAGGTTCACGCGGTCAAGAAATCCGCCATCCCTCCCTCTCCGACCGCCAGCTCGACGAAGATCGCCTTTCGACTCGGCCGGGCTGTCGGCCAGAGCCTCAAGAAGTGGCGAGCCACCCAAGAGTGATGGCGCGGAGTCCCCGTCCCGCCAATCGTCTTGCTCGTGACATTCTCGCAGCCCGCGCGAGGACATGACGGGTCTCATAGCCAAGGCGCGGTCTTGTCTCGAGACGGTGTTCGGCTTCCCCTCGTTCCGGCCGGGCCAGGAAGAGGTCATCCAGGCGGTTCTCGACGGCGACGATGTTCTGGCGGTCATGCCGACCGGCAGCGGCAAATCGATGTGCTATCAGCTGCCGGCTCTTCTCCGACCGGGAATTACCGTGGTGGTCTCGCCGTTGATCTCGCTCATGCGCGACCAAGTCAGTCAGTTGCGCGAATACGGCGTCGAGGCGGCGAGCCTCAACTCGACCAACGAGCCCGCCGAGAACCGCCGTATCCACGAATCGCTCCGCGCCGGAACGCTGCGCTTGCTGTACGTAGCGCCGGAGCGCCTGGTGCGCCCCGACACCGCCGTCATGTTGCGCGGCGCGGGCGTGGCGCTTCTCGCCATTGACGAGGCGCATTGCGTGTCGCAATGGGGGCACGATTTTCGGCCCGAATATCTCGGCTTGGGGAAAGTCCGCGCGGAGCTGGGCGGCGTCCAGACCATCGCGCTGACCGCCACGGCCGACGTCCCGACCCGATCGGACATCGGCAAAAAGCTGTTCGACGCGCCGCCGCGGAGCTTCATCCGATCCTTCGACCGGCCCAACCTTCGGCTCGCCATGCAGCCAAAGGCGAATGCCCGGCGCCAGATCACCGATTTCGTCGCCGCGCATCGCAACGAAAACGGCATCATCTACTGCAGCTCGCGCCGGCGCGCCGAAGAGTTCGCCGCCGTGCTGTCCGAAGCCGGGCACAAGGCGCTCCCCTACCACGCCGGCATGGACGCGGAAACGCGGAACGCCAACCAGGACGTCTTCCTCCAGGACGACGGCATCGTCATGGTCGCGACGGTCGCCTTCGGCATGGGCATCGACAAGCCTGACGTCCGATTCGTTGGTCACGCCGACCTGCCGCAGAACGTCGAGGCCTATTATCAAGAGATCGGGCGCGCCGGCCGCGACGGACTTGCCGCCGACACGCTCACCCTTTACGGCCTCGATGACATGCGCCTGCGCCGGATCCAGATCGAGCAAAGCGGGACGCCCGAAGAGCGAAAGCGCATCGAACGGCAGAGGTTCAACGCCCTGATCGCCCTGTGCGAGGCGACGCGTTGCCGGCGTCAGACGCTGCTGGCGTATTTCGACGAGACCTCCTTGCCATGCGGCAATTGCGACCTCTGCATCGAGGGAGCCGACGTGTTCGACGGCACCGTCGAGGCTCAAAAGGCGATGTCGGCGATCCTGCGCACCGGCGAGCGCTTCGGCACCGAGTACCTGGTCGCGCTCCTCATCGGCAATGCGACCGAGGCCATACGGCGCTACGGTCACGAGACGCTTCCCACCTTCGGCGTCGGCCGCGACCGCAGCGCGAACGATTGGCGATCAATCTTTCGGCAACTTTACGCCGCAGGCCTGACCTTCCTGGACATTGCCGAGTTCGGCCGCTGGACCGTGCTGGACCGCGGACGCCGCGTGCTGCGCGGCGAGGAGCGGCTCGAATTACGCAAGGATGTTCTTCGGCCAGCGCGAACCGCGCGGAACGCGAAACGGCCGGCGGGCAGCCGGCCGGCGGACGGGAAGGATTCCGAGTTGCTGGAGGCGCTCAAGGAATTGCGGCGCGCGATCGCGAAGAAGATCCGACAGCCCGCCTACGTCGTCTTTTCCGATCGAACGCTCGTCGACATGGCCGCCATGCGGCCGGCCGCGCTCGCGGAGATGCATCATATCCACGGCGTTGGCGAGGTTAAGCTCGAGAAATACGGCACGCCTTTCCTGGAAGTGATTGCAAAACATCCGCGGCAAGCAGACTGATTGTCGAGCCTCACGTGGTTGTTCCCGGTGAGAGCGAGAGCCCGAATTGCCGCCGACAAAGGGCGCCCGCCTCCGGCATGCTCATCGAGCCATTCGCGCAAATCATCCCGGCTCCGGCCGAAGCCGAGCGGGGGGAAAGAAACGGTTGGGATAGGCCGCGCGGCTTACGGCGGCGCCGCGCGAAGGCGGAAAACATCGCACCGGTGATCGCGGAAAGCGCCTCATGACGGACTTTTGAGTTGGTGCCCAGGGGCGG
>CAVSPW010000010.1:0-383449 GCA_963729935.1 uncultured Alphaproteobacteria bacterium | reverse complement strand
CTTGAACACGCGCTTGGCGTTCTCGCTGTCGTTGCGACTGCGCTATCCGAGCGCGCCGCGCAATCATGCAGGCATTGAACCGCATCCCGAAGCCGCGCGGCTGCACTGCGATCCTCGCGGCCGCGGCGAAAAGCGTCGCGATCACGTCCCCGTCTTCAGATGCGCGTCGCGGTGGCGGAACAGCTCTTCATCGGCATAGCCCATGGTCTCGGGCTGTCCGGCGCCGAGCATGACCTGGACATAGACCGGCTCGAGGCTCTCGTTGTGGAAGCCGTGGATGACGCCCGCGGGGCAGGCGAGGCATTCCCACGGGCCCAGGCGCTCGGAGACGCGATGGCCCGTCTCGTCCTCGATGAACACGGTGAGGATGCCTTGGAGCACGAAGAACGCTTCCTGGCATTCATGGGTGTGGGGCGCGTTGCCCTGGCCCGGCGGCACGAGGATGACGCTCAAGGTGAAATTCTGCGCCGGGACGATGCCCGGGTCGTCATGCTTGCCCGAGGCGCCGGCGCCGATGAAGCGATGCTGCGCGCGGCGATAGCCTTCGATCTTCGCATCCTCGAAGGCGTTCCAATCCGCCTGCTTGTCGCGAAAGCGGACGATGTAGCGCTTGGCGATCGCCTCGGGCGAGAGCGTCACGACCTCGGGCGCCATTCTGTGTCGGGCAACGGGCATGGGCGGGTTCCTCCTCAAAGCTTGGTCGCGAGTTTGCGCGCCCCGGCGCGACGGAGCAAGCGCGGTGCCCTCTAGAGCTTGAACACGCGCTTGGCGTTCTCGCTGTAGAGCTTGCGCTTGTCGCTCTCGGCGATGGGCGCGGCGTCGATCGCGGCGACGCTTTCGCGCACATTCTCGAAGGGATAGTCGGCGGCGAAGAGAACATTGTCGATGCCGAGGGTGTCGATGGTGAGGCGCAAGGGCGCCGCGAAATTCATG
The DNA here is from genome assembly GCA_963729935.1 of uncultured Alphaproteobacteria bacterium. Classification (GTDB taxonomy): domain Bacteria; phylum Pseudomonadota; class Alphaproteobacteria; order ATCC43930; family CGMCC-115725; genus CAIKMD01. Next base: position 382,516 of record CAVSPW010000010.1, on the reverse strand, counting down.
CCGCTCGTCGTGACGGCGATGTTGTCGCGCACGTAATCGCTGGGCTTGCGTTTCAGGGAAGGCGTGCGCCCGGCCATCTCGTGCTCCCAGAAATAGCGGTTGTCGATGCGGTCGAGATGGAAGGGCAGGCCCTCGCCCATATGGCCGATGACGATTTTGAGGCGCGGGAAGCGGTCGAACACGCCGTTGCCGATGAGGCGGATGACATGGGTCCCGGTCTCGGCCGCCCAGGCCCAGCCGACCTTGAAGCCATAGACCTCGAAGGGCTGGATCATCTGCGGCGAGGGGTCGCGCGGATGGATGTAGAGCGGCACGTCGAGCGCCTGAAGCGTCTCGAAGATCGGCGAGAATTTCGGGTCGTCGAGATATTCGCCGCGCGAATGGGAATTGATGACCGCGCCCTTCAAGCCCTTCTTCGTCACCGCGCGCTCGATCTCGCGCGCCGCGCGCTCGGGGTCCAAGGGCGCGAAGCCGGCGAGCCCGGCGAGGCGCCCGGGATATTTCCGCGCCGCCTCGCTCATGCGGTCGTTGGCGAGCGCGCAAATCTCGTTGCCCTGGACCGGGTCGATGTCCTGGACGCCGATCGAGGCGACGACGCAGACCTGACAGGCGATGCCGTCCTCGTCCATCGTCTTGATGCGCGCATCGCCCAGATCGAGGAGCGAGCGGAAGACGTAATCCTGCATCGGCGTGCCGGTGTTGCTGCGCGGCGGCACGGTCTTGAGCCGGACCTCCATCATCTCCGGGATGGTGTAGCCTTCCTCGACGGCGATGCGCTCGAAGCGCGGCTTGCCTGCTTCCATGATCGAATCCTCCCCTTTTCTCGATCTTGCGCGCGCGGCGGCGGCGGAGCAAGCGCGGGAAGACGGAGCTATCTCCTGGCGCATCGCGGCGCGGCGCCCCCCACCCTCGAACCGCTTCGCGGTTCTCTTCCCTCCCCCTCAAGGGGGGAGGGAAATAACGCGTCCCTTTCCACCTCGATGGGGAGAGAATTAAAGCGCCCCTCCCCCCTTGAGGGGGAGGGTCAGGGTGGGGGGCGCAACCGCCGCGGCGGCGGTTGATGCGATCGGCGAATCGCCTCATCCTGCGCCGCGATGGGAACGGCTTTTGCTCTGGCCTTGAGCGACGCGCTGACGCCGGCGGGGCGGCGGGCCTTGATGCTGAGCCTGGGCGGCGCCCTCGCGCTTCTCCTTTGCCTCTGGCTCGGCGCCTGGGCGCTTTTGGGCCTCGTCCATGTCGGCCGGTTTCCCTGGCTCGACCTGCCGATCGAGATCCTGGGCAATCTCGCCGCGCTCTTTCTCGCCTGGCTGGTCTTTCCCTCGATGTCGATGCTGGTGTTGAGCCTCTTCCTCGACCGCATCATCGCGGCGATCGAGCGCGCGCATTATCCCGAATTGCCGGCGGCGCGCGCCTCGGGAATCGGCGAGGCGATCGCCGGCGGGTTGAAGCTGGCGCTTCTGGGCCTTGTGTTGAACCTCGCAGCCTTGCCGCTTTATTTCTTCCTGCCGGGGATCAATCTGGTGATCTTCTATGGGCTCAACGGCTATCTCGTCGGGCGCGAATATTTCGAGCAGATCGCCTATCGCCGGCTGGAGCCGCGCGAGGCGCGCGCCGCGTGGCGCGCGCATCGCTATCGCCTCATCGCCGCGGGGGCGATCGTCGCGTTTCTGTTGTCGGTTCCGCTGATCAATCTGGCGGCGCCGCTGGTGGGCGCGGCCTTCATGCTGCATCTCTTCGAGCGGCAGCGCCGGCGCGAGAAAATTCTCTAGGACCTCTCCAGCGCCCACATCAGCCCGATGATCGCGCCTTTCGAGCGCGGCAGCAGCAGCAGGGTGAGCGCCAGGGTCGCGGGCAGGAAGAAGGCGAGCTGCGCCGTCATCGAGACGTCGATATGCCGGCTCAACAGCGCCACCGGCACGAGCAGATGGCCGACGAGGATGATCGTCAGCCAGGGCGGGAAATCATCGGCGCGGATATGGCCGAGCGAGGTGCCGCAGACGGCGCAATGCGCGACCGGCCGCAAATAGGATTGGTAGAGCCGGCCCTCCCCGCAATGGGGGCAGCGCTCGCGCACGCCGCGCAGGATGCAGGTCTTTCGCGAGATTTCGGGCGCAAGCGGCGCAAGCATGGCAGGGACGCATCCGGGATCGAGGCCGCGAGGATGCGGCAAGCGGAATCTAGGTGGCCGAGAGGCCCGCGCAATGCCGCGCCCTGTGGCGAAAGCGCGCGGGCCCTGCTTGGGGGCCCAAGGCAATCCGCGCTTAACTCATCGTTAACCGGCGGCGATCTTTTCACTGTGAAACCGGCGGTCGGGGCGCCGGTCGCGCGGTTTCATAAGGGTTCATAGAGGCGAAGGGGGAAAATCGCCGATGCTGAGCTACTTCACCGTTTTCCTGGCCTGTGTCGCCGTGGCGGTCTCGGTCGCCGGCTATTGCCTCGCCTACACCAAATTCGCCACCGAGCCCGATGGGGGCGAGGGCGGCCCTATGTGGGACGCGCACGCCACCGGCATCCTTCTGGTGATCGCCGGCTGGCTCGGGCTGGGCACGCTGGCGGGTTTTTTCTGGGGCCTGGTCCAGGGTCTCGACTGGCTCCTGGTCGCCGCGCTCTAGCGCCGCTTTAGGAAACCCGCTGCCGCCGCGCGCGATCGCGGCGCCGCGCGCCATATTTCATATTTATCGCCTTCTCGCGCCCCGCGGCGGGCGGAGTGAGCGATCCTGTGCCATGATGGGGGCCCGACCGGCAAGGAGCGCCGCCTCAGATGAATGCCCGGCCCATGCGCGAGCGGCGCGGCGGATGACGGAAGCGCCGGAGCCCAAGCCGCCGCTTCTGGGCGCGCTGCGGCAGCTCGCGCCGCTGCGCCGCTATCTCAGCCCCTATTGGCGGCGCATCCTCGGCGCGGGGGCGGGCTTGCTGGTGTCCTCGGCGACCGTGCTCGTGCTCGGCCAGGGGTTGCGTTATCTCGTCGATCAGGGGCTGACGACGGCCGACACCGCTTTGCTCGACCGCGCGGTGCTGATCCTGCTCGCGACCGTGCTGGTCTTGGCGGTCTCGACCTATTTCCGCTTCTATCTCGTCTCTTGGATCGGCGAGCGCGTGGTCGCCGATCTGCGCCAGGCCGTCTTCGACCGCATCATCGCGATGAGCCCCGCTTATTTCGAGACCACCAAGACCGGCGAGGTCCTGTCGCGGCTCACCACCGACACCACGCTCTTGCAGACCGTGATCGGCTCGAGCGTGTCCCTGGCCTTGCGCAATTTGCTCATCCTCGCGGGCGGCATCGCCATGCTGGCCGTGACCAGCCTCAAGCTGACGGCGATCGTGCTCGGCATCGTTCCGGTGGTGGTCGTGCCGATCCTCACCTTCGGCCGGCGGGTGCGGCGCCTGTCGCGCCGCTCGCAGGACAAGATCGCCGATGTCGGCGCCTATGCCGAGGAGATGATCAACGCCATCCGCACCGTCCAGGCCTTCACCCACGAGGCGGCCGACCGCGCCGATTTCAGGGCGCGGGTGAAGGACTCCTTCGATGTCGCGGTCTCGCGCATCCGCGTGCGCGCGCTGTTGAACGGCGTGATCATTCTTTTCGCCTTCGGCGCGGTCACGCTGGTGCTGTGGATCGGCGGCTACGACGTCGTCGCCGGGCGGATGACCGGCGGCCAGCTCTCGGCCTTCGTCTTCTATGCGATACTGGTCGCGATCTCGGTGGGCACCTTGTCGGAGGTGTTCAGCGATCTGCAGCGCGCGGCCGGCGCCACCGAGCGGCTGCTCGAGCTCCTCGCCATCGCGCCCGACATCGCCGCGCCCGCGCATCCCGTGCCGCTGCCCATGCCGCCCTTGGGCAAGGTGGAATTCGACAAGGTGCGCTTTGCTTATCCGGCGCGGCCCGATCTGCCGACCCTCGAGGATTTCTCGCTCGTCATCGAGCCTGGCGAGACCGTCGCGCTGGTCGGCCCGTCGGGCGCCGGCAAGACCACGGTGTTTCAGCTCCTGTTGCGCTTCTACGACGTCGCCGCGGGAAGCGTGCGTATCGACGGCGTCGATGTCCGCGACGCCGATCCCGCCGCGCTGCGCCGGCGCATCGGCCTCGTCGCGCAAGACCCGGTGATCTTCGGCGCCTCGGCGATGGAGAACATCCGCTATGGCCGGCCCGAGGCGAGCGAGCCTGAGATTCGGGCCGCGGCCAAGATCGCCGCCGCGCAGGGTTTCCTCGAACGCCTGCCCGACGGGTTCGACACCTTCCTCGGCGAGAAGGGCGTGCGGCTCTCCGGCGGTCAGCGCCAGCGGATCGCGATCGCGCGCGCCGTGCTGCGCGACCCCGCGATCCTCTTGCTCGACGAGGCGACCTCGGCGCTCGACGCCGAATCCGAGCGCGCGGTTCAAACCGCGCTCGAGCATCTCTCGAAGGGGCGCACCACCCTCGTCATCGCGCATCGCCTCGCGACCGTGCTGAAGGCCGATCGCATCGTCGTCATGGACGAGGGCCGCATCGTCGCCCAAGGCGCGCATCAGGATCTCATCCGCGCGGGCGGGCTTTACGCGCGCCTTGCCGCATTGCAATTTACCGACCAGCCAGTAGAGCGAAGCGGCATGGCCTGGGGCGGCGCGTGAGGCGGCGCGGCCGCCGGGGAAAGAACGTATTTCGAGGTGGGGATTTTCATGGCATCGAAATTTCATCGCGGCGCGGTCGCCTATACGTCGAACGGCCGGAGCTACGTCGTCGACGAGGTCGATGACGGCATCGTCTATTGCTCGACCGAGAGCGGCGCCGAGACCGAATTCGCCGAGGTGAATCTGCTGACCGAGGCCGAGTGGAACGCGCGCACGGACAACAAGTCGGGGCTCGTCTATGCGCGGCTGAAACAGGCCCGCGCCTATGCCGCGCCCCCGCCGAAGCTCGACCGCGCCGCCGCCGAGCAGCTGCTCGTCAAGATCGAACGGTTGATGCCGGGCATGCTCGATTACGCCGCCTATACGGTGGCCTCGCGCATCCTGGCCGAGGGCGGCGACGGCGATCTCGCGCCCGGCCTCTCGATCGTCAAATGCCGCGAGGTCTTCGACGCGGCGCGGCCCGAACAGCGCGCGGCGCTTCTGGCCTCGATCCTCGACACGCCGGCCGAGGCGCTGGTCGGCGCCGGCAGGCTCGGCGACAATCTGATGCGCGCGATGCTCGAGAAAGGCATGGCCGGCCAGACCGAGGCCTTCGAGGAATTCGGCGACCGCCGCCGCGATTGATCGCGGCGGCCTTGCCCCAGCGCTTAGAGCCCCGGCTTTGATGGAATCAAAGCCGGGGCTCTCGCTTTTTGTTTTGTCGCGTTTCCTTCACGCGAACCGGTATCCACTTCGCTCGAAAACGCTCTCGCGCGCGCGAAGCCGCCGGCGCGGCTCAGCTGTGATCGTAGGCGCGCTCGCCATGGACCGAGAGGTCGAGGCCTTCGCGCTCATGGTCGCCACTCACCCGCATCGGCGCGACGAGGCCGATCAGCTTGATCAACGCGATCGTCGCGACCGCCGACCACAGCGCGACCGCGCCGACCGCGAGGAGCTGCGCCAGGGCCTGGGCGCGGAAACTCATGCCGGGCGCGGCGCCGACGCCGCCCAAGGCCGGCAGCACGAAGACGGCGACCAATAGCGAGCCCAGCATCCCGCCGACGCCGTGCACGGCGAAGACGTCGAGCGTGTCGTCGATGGCGAGCGTCTTCTTGATGAGGCCGGTGGCGTAGAAACACACCGCGCCGCCGAGCACGCCCAGGGCCAGCGCGCCCATCGGCCCGACATAGCCCGAGGCCGGGGTGATGGTGGCGAGGCCGGCGACGCAGCCGGTGACGAGACCGACCGAGGTCGGTTTCTTCACCCGCGCCCATTCGAGCGCCATCCAGGCCAGCGCGCTCGCCGAGGCGGCGAGATGGGTGGCGAGGATCGCCATCGCCGCGGTGCCGTTGGCGGCGAGCGCGCTGCCGCCATTGAAGCCGAACCAGCCGACCCAGAGCATGCCGGCGCCGGCCATGGTCAGGCCCGGGCTGTGCGGCGGGATGAGGCTCTCGGGAAAGCCGCGCCGCGCGCCGATCAGCAAGGCCGCCGCCAGGGCCGAGACCCCCGCCGTCGTATGGACGACGATGCCGCCGGCGAAATCGATCGCGCCGGCCCGCGCCAGCCAGCCCCCGCCCCAGACCCAATGCGCCACCGGCACATAGACGACGAGCAGCCACAGGCCGGAGAAGAGGACGAGGAAGGGAAAGCCCACCCGCTCGGGAAAGCTGCCGATGATCAAGGCCGGCGTGATCACGGCGAAGGTCATCTCGAAGAGGATGAAGGCGGGCTGGGGCAGGCCGCCGGGCGTAACCGGCGCGCCGATATCGGCGAGGAAGGCATGGCCCAGGCCGCCGAGCCAGGGCGTGCCCGCGCCGAAGGCGAGGCTGTAGCCGATCATCGCCCACAGCACCGAGACGACGCAGCAGATCGCGAAGCAATGCATCAGCACCGAGAGCAGGTTTCGCGACCGCACCAGCCCGCCATAGAAGAGCGCGAGGCCGGGCAGCGTCATGAACAGCACCAGGGCCGATGCGGTCAGCACCCAGGCCGTGTCGCCCGCGCCGGCGGTCTCGGCCGCCTCGGCGCTGCCCGGCGCGACGAGAAGAAGAAGGACGAAAGCCGCGAGCCCCGGAACGCTTCCGTGAAGTTTTTTGATCATTTTTTGCACAACTACTTGTTTGCCGGACGGGCCTCCTGCCCGTTTTCTCGGCGAATTGACCATTTCCGGTCATGATCGGCAAGTTCCGATTTCTCGGGGCCGAGAGTCGTGGCGAAAAAACGCTCAGGCCAGCATCGCATTTCACGCAATCTCGGCGCGCCTCGCGACTTCCGCCTCGCCCCCCACCCTAACCCTCCCCCTCGAGGGGGGAGGGAATGGGAGGGGGTGATCTCGCATCTTCGGCGGCGTCGAACAGGCGGTCGCGCGGCCGGCACGCTTGCAGCAGTTTGGCGCCTCGCCTCCCCACCCATTCCCTTGACGCCGCCGAACATGCCCCCGGCACGTTCGGGCCAAGCGTCCGGTGGACGCTTGGCAGGCGCCAAGCCTTCGAGGGGGGAGAGTTAGGGTGGGGGTGATCTGAGATCTTCGGCGGCGCGATGGATGGCGATGGTGTCGGTCTGTCTTCTACCGCTTCGGCTCCACGACGACGCGCTCGGGCGGGAAGTGCGAGCTGTTTCCGACGGCGCGCCGGTCGAGGATCGCGATCCGGAATCCGCCGCGCCCGTTGCAATGCGCGCAGCGCAGCCGGAATTGGAGATCGAAGATCAAGGTGTCCGACGGCACGCGATGCTGCCGCTGAAGCTGGCCATAGGGATGCTCGCTGATCCGGCCGCAGGAGCAGGTCACGATGACCGATTCCTGCGGCGCGAGGTCGTAGAGCCGCAGCGTGCGCGGATCGCGCTCGTCCATGAGGGTGCCTCTCGCCCATGTTCTTGCTTCGTTCCAGACTATCCCGGGTTGCATTGGGAGCGCAAGCGGCGCTTTTATGCACGTTCCGCGCGCCCTCCGGCGCGCCCGGGGGAAGGTCGATGTGCGGCAGGGTCAAGCTTCCCGAGGATGTCTCGCTCACCAAGGAGATCCTGCGCATCCAATGGGACCGGCTGGGCGATTACAGGCCGCGCTACAATGTGGCGCCGACGACACAAATTCCCGTCGTCACCTCGCGCGCGGGCGAGCGGACCTTGGAATGGATGCGCTGGGGCCTCGTCCCGTCCTGGGCGAAGGACGAGAACAACCTTTATTCGACCTTCAACGCGCGCGCCGACACCTTGGCGAGCAAGCCCGCCTTCCGCGGCGCGTGGCAGGCCGGACGGCGCTGCCTCGTGGTGACGGACGGTTTCTACGAATGGCGCAAGAAGGACAAGCAGCCCTTCCTGATCGCGCTCGGCAATAAGCAGCCGATGCTCATGGCCGGTCTGTGGGAGGAGTGGAAGCGCAAGGACGGCGCGGCGCTGCGCTCTTGCACCATCGTCACCACCGACGCCAACACCCTCATGGGCGAGGTGCATGACCGCATGCCGGTGATCATCGGGCCCGAGGATTGGGCGTCCTGGCTCGGCGAGGAGACGCTGCCCGATCCCGCCGCGCTGCTCAAACCCTTCGCGGCCGAGCGCATGACGATGTGGCCCGTGGACAAACGCATCGGCAATGTGAAGAACGAGGGCCCGGCGCTCGCGGCGCCGATCGCGCTCGGCTGAGAGGCGCGCGGGCCCGGGGCGCTCTTAAAGTTTCTTCAGCTCGACGCGCCGGTTCTTCGCCTTGTTGGCCTCGCTGTCATTGGGTGCGACCGGCTTGGTGTCGCCATAGCCCTTGGCCTGGAGCCGCGACGGATCGATCCCGTATTGCTTGACCAAGGCTTCGACCACCGACTTCGCGCGGCCTTCCGACAGCGTCATGTTGTGGGCCTTGTCGCCGGTGTTGTCGGTATGGCCTGAAATCTCGAGCTTGAGCGAGCGGTCGATCTTCAGCAGGCTCGCGACCTCGCCCAGGGTCTTGGCGCTTTCCGGTTTTATCTCCGTCTTGTCGACGTCGAACAGGATTCCGTAAATGTCGACGCTTCCTTTCGTCGCCAGCCCGTCGGCCATGTCGACGGCCGTGACGAAGACCATTTTATTCTCGACCGCTTTTGCGGTGACGACGTCGACCACGACCGTCACCTGGGTCGGATCGAAATGCGTCTTCCGCCCCTGATAGGTCAGATCGACATCGTGCGAATAATTGATGACGAAGACCGCCAAGCTGACGTCGTTGCCGTCCTTGTTGCCCTTGGCCGAGACATAGCCCATCTGCTGAATCCCGGCGCGGCCGAGATTGGTCCAGTTGAAATCCTCCGCGGGCTGCCAGCTCTGCGGATAGACATAGCCGCCGAAATCGCGCGGATCGGCCGTCTTCTCGGTCAGCTCCAGAACGCGGGCGAGCCCGGCTTCCTTGATCGCCGCCTCGTAATTGCGCAGCAATTCGAGCACCGTGTGCTGCGGCCCCGTCTGATAGACGATGCGCGTGATCTGGCCCTCGACCGAATTGAAGCGATAGCCCGAAGGCGGCTTGTCCGGATCGGGCTCGGCAAGCGCATATTGATCATAGGGCCGCGTGAGATAGGCGATGATGCTGGATCCTTCGTAGCGTTTCAAAAACGCCGGATCCTTGGCGCCGGGAATATCGGCGGCATGTGCGCGGTGCCCGAGAAAACTCATCATCAGGCAACAGACGACGACCTTCCAGACCGGCTTCATCCTCATCCCCCCCCCTCGTCGATGCCGTTTCCGGACGAGACGCTATATCCCCCGATGAACAGCGGCTCAGCCATGCTAGCACAGCCTCGCCCTTTCCGAGACGGCGACAAAAAGGCCGCCCGAAGGCGGCCTTTCTCCTTGCAGGCGGCGGCCGGCCGGCCGCTCTCGCTCAGTGATGATGCTCGCGATCGCGATCGCGATCGCGCTCGTGCTCGTGCTCGTGCTCGCGCTCGTGGCCGCGATGCATGCCGCGGTCGAAATCCACATCGAGGCGCCACGCGCCGGCGAAAGGCTGTACGTAACGCCAGCCGGTATAGTCGCGGCAGGCGACGCCATAGACGGGCTGCATCGCGCCATTGACCAAGGCCCATTGGCTATAGGCGCGGCAATCGCGGCCCGGGCCCATATAGATCGGCTCGCCCCAGGTGACCTGGCTGGCGACGATATAGACGGGGGCCGGTTGATAGACGACCGGCGGCGGCGGATAGGCGGGCTGATAAACCGCGGCGGGCGGCGGCGGCGCATAATAGGCCGGCGGCGGCGCCGCGACCGGTTGCGCCGGCGGCGGGCAGTTCGCCGCGTCCAGGGATTCGCCGGCCTGATTGCCGAGGAGGCCGCCGGCGATCACGCCCGCGACCGTGGCCGCATCCTTGCCCGAGCCCTTGCCGAATTGATTGCCGACGACGCCGCCGGCCGCGGCTCCGGCCAAGGTGCCGGCCACTTCGCCCGTGCCCATGCCCGGGCCGCAGGCGCCGGCCCGCGCCGGCGAGGCCGCGCCCAGCCCGGCGCAGAGCGCCGCCGCCAGGGCGAAGAGGGGAAAGAGGGCTTTCATCGCAAACTCCTCACAGGCGAAGACATCGCCGCAATTCGGCGCAAATTCCGCGCGATTTTGGCATCGCGCCGGGGAAAGATTGGCGCCGCGACCCTCAAGAAGCGGTTTACGCGCCGGAGCCTGTAACAAGACGATAACGCGCGCGAGGATCGATCGGTCGCGAGCCCCGACCCGCTTGTCCTGGCGGCGCGGCTGCGCGCCCTGGCCGTTTCCGGGCGGATCGAGGTCAGGGGCAACCCCCTCCATATCCGCTTCAGCGAGGCCAGGCGGCCGCCAGAGTTCGCTTTTTGTTCTTGACCGATCCGGATGGTAATGGGTCAGTTTGAATGACCATATTTATTTCATGGTCTTTGGTGGGCTATTCCACTAGATGGCGGTTGCCACGACTCGTTTCGCACCTATATGGTCTTTCCAGGGGTTCCCTTCAGGGGCGAATCGGCCGCTGCCGGACGGAAGATACGCCGAAAATGGTCAGATTCCAGTTCAACGAAAAGAAAGCGATTGAAGCGCTGGTATGGCTCGCCAACGAGCTACCAGGCATTACCTTTTATTACATCGTCAAAGTGCTCTTCTACGCAGATAAGGAGCATTTGAACAAATACGGGCGCCCAATCCTCGGCGATCAGTATATCGCAATGCCGCACGGTCCCGTGCCATCGACTGTTTATGACATGCTGGGACTCGATAAGTTCTTAGATCAAGATTTGACCGAAGAGGTCAAGAAAGCGTTGGTGATTGAAGCCCCTCGCGTGACCGCTGCTCGCAAGCCGGATATGAATGTTTTTTCAAAAAGCGATCTTGATTGCTTGGCTGGGAGCCTTCGGGTGTTTGGTCATATGTCGTTCGGAATGCTCAAGCGTATGACCCATGAAGAACAGGCATACTGTGATGCTCCTGCAAATGGCGAAATGGATTATCTAAAGATGATCGATCAAGAAAATCCCCATCGAGATCGCATCATTCAGCACTTGCAGGAAACCGCAAAACATCTTTCTCTTTGAAAGGTGGCAACCCAACCAGCAAAACCGCGCGAGCCTCCCGTTAAAGCGGGAGAGATCGTGTACGTTCGCGTTCATTCGGCTAATCACGATAAATATCTGATTTGTATATGCCCGCAGTCTCTCAAATTCCTTTCGATCAATTCCGATTCATGGCCTATGGACCCCGATGCGCAGATCACGATAACAAAGGCTGATTTTGCTTTCCTGGATCATCCATCATATCTCAGCGTCGGCCAGCCTATCCGCATGACGGCAATGGAGTTGAACGTCCTAGAAACCGCACCGCAACGGCGGCTTGGGATGTTGTCCGACGCAATGCGACTTAAAATCAAAGAAGCTGCAACAAAGAGCGTCACTCTTACCGGCGTTGATCTCGCTTTAATTCAGAAAAACCTTTAACGCCCTATCAATCATAGGTATGCGCCGTCTTTGTGATCGGCCCGACGCTTGACTTGCCGCCGAACTTCCGATCGGTTGCGACTTCCTCGCCGCGCTCATAGGCGTCAACAATCCGCACGATATCGGCAAGCTCGAAAAGCTTGTCTGCCACGCCCGATGCCATGGCTGGCGTAACGCGCGTCGTTTGATGGATGCGGCAGAAATTGTAATGCATGAAATAGATCGCGAGCGCGTGGCAGTGGTTTTCCATTTTCTTCGAGAACGCGTTCGTCAGGCGGGTGAACCGACGCAGTCCCATGCGGATGTTGAGGTTCTGGCGCTCAACGTAGCTCGTGCTGACGTGCCGCATATCGGGATTGCCGATCAGCGCCTCACGCTTCGTGCCAATGCACGGCGTCGGGCTATAGCGGCGATGAGCTTCTGACTCGGCGTGCGCCTTTCCATAGATCTTCTGGAGCTGTGCGTAGTCAACGTCATCGCCAAATGTCGTTTCAACGGCGTTGAGATAGGCGCGATGCCCGTCGCTCGTAATTTGCACGCGGTTGCCGAGACGGCCCTTGAGATCGGCGCAGAACGCCAAGGCGTGCTCGCTATCGCGACCGCCGACGAACCAGGAGGGCACAAGCTTGGTATCGGCATCGATGGCGGTCCAGGTCCAGACATCGCCGACGCCTAAGCCCTTGCGCTCTTGCGGCACGTTCTTTTCCTTCGCGCCGACGAAGGACCAGATTTCGTCAAGCTGGAGCCGTTTGCACGGTAGCTCGCGGAACATCTTGTCCTGGTAGTCAGAGCACGCGAGACCGGCATCGATGAGCAGTTTGACGATGGTGTTCTTGCTGGCCCCGGTAAGCCGCGAGATCGCGCGAATAGCCATACCCTCAACCATCATGCCGAGGATTTGAGCGCGCTTCTCAGGGGGCAGCTTGTTCATGCCTATCAAAGTAATCATACTGATGCCATTTGTCAAGCATTTTTGTCAGTTTGATTCCAAGACGTGTAGAAGTTTTAACCCATTGATTCCCAAAGGATTTTTAATTGACTGTCAACGAGACAGCGCCTAAATTAGTGGAGAAAGGTGTGCCCCCGGCCCGACTCGAACGGGCAACCTCAGGCTTACAGGGCGAGCGCTCTATCCAGTTGAGCTACGAGGGCACAAAGTTTGGCAGGATTAAACCCTGCTACTGGTCATGGACCACATGACTCAAGCCTCCTTTCACGTCACTCAAAGACATCTACGGGCCCCGGCGCTGACACGCCGGGGTTCTTCTTCTCCGCTTCCGCAGAGCCGAAGAACCAGACATGGCCGTCGCGTCGCACCGCCTTTCCCTTTTCCTGGGAAAGGCGGTAGAGCGTCATGCCAATAGTTTTTTCATGCGTCACCATTCCATAGGTGCGCTCGACATAGTCACGCAGCGTAGCTGCCTTGGCACCCTTCGAGCCTGCGATTTTCAGCTGCTCGAGCAGGATTTCGCGAAGCGGCGGCCGGGGCTTAGGGGGCGTTATTTGTATTGCAGCCATAGGCGCCAAACTTGGCGGCGGGGCAATCACTAAAGGCGCTGGTTTCTGCACTTCTGCCGGTCGATGAGCCACGATATTCCGCGCGGCCTGCATCTCTCGGGTCAAGAGGCGCTCCAAGTCGGTTTGATGGGAGCGAAGCACCTGACGTTCCCGTTCGGCTCGTTCGGCCGCGAGCCGCTCCATTTCTTCCCGCTCATCTGGCGGAAATTCGATCTTGAGATCGAAGAGACGCGCGGCGGCGCGGCAATCTGCTAGCTCGCGGTCAATACGCCGTAACCGCACTAAAATCTCGGAACGCCGCTCAAGAAGCGCGGTGCGTTCTCCCACAAGCACATCGCGCTTGTGGGTTATGAGATCAGCTGCAGCAGAGCGGGTAGTTTCGTCAAGGGAATCAGCCATTCGAGAAAATTAACAGAAAGCAATCATAAATGCAAGTCCTACATCTATGAGAATATCTACGTCTTGTTTCCCCATCTCGCAAGTGCTGCCTTTTTAGCAATTCGGCGCTTTTCCTCGGCCGTTAAAATCTCGGCTCGGCGTTTACCACCTAGCTTCCCGCCCTTAGCCCGTTTCGGGGCTGCGGATGGCTTATCCTTAATCTCGCCAGTCGCGATCTTCGCGACCATGACAGCGGCGCTTATGACATCGGCCGGTCGCTTCTCGCCTCGCGGTCCTTTGGGCATGTTCAGGACTTCCGTTTGGCGAGGGCGATAGGGTCGCGCGGGCGTTTGAGGCGCTTGGTGGTCACTAGCAACTCACCTGAGTTTTACCGGGCACCTGCCAGTCACATGGGCTGATTTGGCCTGTCCATCTATCGAGCCGATAGAAGGAGGGTGTTGGAGAACCCGCGCCGATAACTTCCCACCTGAATGTGAAAAGTACCGCCGCCGCAATGATGATTGAACCGGCCAGGATGGCTAAGGAACTGCCCATATTGGGAATATGGCATGGCGGCCGTCACCGGGCTAGCCGGTCAGAAATTCAAACTGACCCACTACCATCCGGATCGAAATGCTATGAAAGGCGCATCCTGAAAGAGCGCCCGGCGGACCCGCCGGGCGTTTTTGTTTGGGCGTGATCGCGGAGCGAACACGGGCCCCCGAACGCGCGCGGATTCTTCCCGCGCGGCCCACCGATACCGATTTCTCTGGAACCGAAAGATCGACGTCATGACGCCGCGGCAAAAGCGCTTCGTCGAGGAATATGCGCGCCTTCGCAACGCGGCCGAGGCCGCGCGGCGCGCGGGCTATTCGCCCTTCAACGCCGCCGTGCGCGGGGCGCTTCTGCTGCGCTCGCCGCGCGTGGCCGAGGCGTTGCGCGCTTGCGGCGTCGCGGTGCCGGAGGCGTCGCCGCGCGCTGCCTCCTTCTGCCGCGACCGGGACGGCCTCACCCAGCGCCAGCGCCGCTTCGTCGAGCAATACATGATCCTCGGCAATGCGAGCGAAGCCGCGCGGCGCGCGGGGTATTCGGCGCTCACCTGCAAATCGGCCGGCTCGCAGCTGGCGCGCTCGCCGCGCATCGTCGCGGCGCTCGACGCGGCCAACGCCGCGCGCGCCGAGCGCGTGCGCATCGACAGCGACCGCGTGCTCGAGGAAGTGGCGCGGCTGGGCTTCGTCGATCTCGGCGCGATCCTCGATTGGCGCGGCGACGGCTTCGCGGTGAAGCCGCTCGCCGAGATCGCGCCCGCGGACCGCGCCGCGCTGGCGCAGATCACCTTGACGACGGGGAAGGACGGCGGCCGGGTGACGGTGAAGCTCTTCGACAAGCTGCGCGCGCTCGAGATCCTGGCCAAGCATCTGGGCCTGTTGAAGCCCAAGCCCGAAACGCCGAAGCCCGAATGGGAGCAGCGGGACTATCGCGAGGAGCTGCGCCGGCGGCTCATGCGGCTGGTGAAGAAGAAGGACGGGGAATAGACGCGGCGCCGCCGATCACGCCGTCTTGCGCGCCTCGAGCGCCATGGCGATGAGCGCGGCGCCGCCGAAGAGAAGATCGATGCCGAGAAGCAGCCCCAAGGCCCAGGCGAGCGAGCCGGGGAGGCCGGCGATGATCACGCCGGCGAGGATCAGATCGATCACGCCGTTGACGGCGATCCATTCCCAGCGCCCGACGAGCTCGCGCTTGTGCTGCAGCGCGAGGACGATCATGAGGATGCCGTCGAGGATGAAGAAGGCGATCAGCACATAGGTCAAGGTCACCAGGCCGCGCATCGGATTCCAAATCAGCAACCCGCCCGCGACGAGCGCGAGGATCGCCGAGAGCAGCGCCCAGAAATAGCCCGGCACGCCCTGCGCGCGGATGGTCGAGACCAGCCCGACCACGCCGCCGATGATCAGGAGCCAGCCCAGCCAGATCGTGGCGGCGAGCCCCGCCAAAGCCGGAATGGCGATGGCGGCGGCGCCGAGCACGAGCAGCACGAGGCCTTCGATCAGGAACCAGCGCCAATGCGCGCGCATGGCCTTGGCGACGATGCCGCGCAGATCCCGATCGCCGGCCGGTTGCATCGAACTCATCGCGAAGGCTCCTTTGTGTGAGAGGCGGAGCCTAGCACGCGGTGCCCACTGGCGCAGCGTGGCTTCGTTTGCGCCGAGCCCGGTGGGCGCGGCCGCCAAGAGCTTTCTTATCGTAATAATTGTTCTACAGCTGCTAATTGGCAATATGTTACGGTGCGGACCGATAAGGTGCTGCCCTAGTGGGTGGCGCCACGGCGGTTCAATAGGCAAATTCGGGGGGAGTCATGTTTGAGATCAAGCGTTTAGCCGCTCCGGCGGCCCTGGTGATGATGCTTGCCTTGCTCTCGGCCTGTGCCGACAGCGCCGCCGCGCCCGACACGGTGGCCGCGCTCAGCCCGAGCGAAAGGGCCTCGCTCAAAATCGCAGATATCTCGGATGAGGCCGCACCGGGCGTCGTGTTGGCGAAATTCGATCTCGAACGCATCCTTCAGCGCGTGAGGGCCGAGATCACGGCCGCACATCCGGACATCTGGGTTGCCGCCAACGCGCCCCAGGGCGGTGATCCGGTCAAGGTGAAGATCGTGATCACCCGCTATGACGAGGGCAATGCCTTCGCGCGTTTCATGCTCGCGGGGCTCGGCCAGATTCGCATGGATGGTGACGTCATCTTCACCGATGCGGCGACCGGCAAGCAGGTCGGCGAATACAAAGTGTCGAAGGATTTCGCCTTCGGCGGCATCTATGGTGGCGTCACCACGATCGAGGATGTCGAAAAAGGCTTCGCCAAATCCGTCGCGCAGATTCTCGAAACCAAGCAATCGAGCGTGCTCGCGCGGATGCGGGAAGGCTGATCGCTGCCGCGGGCATCCTGCGTCCTTCGAGACGCGTCCTTCGCCAGGCTCAGGACGCGTCTCGAAGGACGCTCCTCAGAACGAGGCGAGAATCTTTGCGGCATCGGCCGGCGATGCCGCCGGCGCTTTCTCCTCATCCCGAGTAGCGGCCCTTGCGGCCGCGTCTCGAAGAACGCGCGATTTTCATGCGATTTTCATGCGGCGCCTTTTTTCACAAACGCAGCATGTGGAACGGCTTCGTCCCCTTTGCGCTTGAAGCCTTGCCGTGCGATCATCGGCGCATCACGAAATACATCGGAGGAAGCCATGGCGAAGTATCTGTTGGTGAGCTTCAAGACCTGCCCCTGGGTGCAGCGCGCGGCGATCGTGCTGCGCGAGAAGAAGATCGATTTCGAATTCCGCCATATCGAGCCCGACAACCGGCCCGACTGGTTTCTCGCGATCTCGCCGCACAAGAAGGTGCCGGTGATGCGCATCGACGACACGGTGTCGCTCTTTGAATCCAACGCGATCTGCGAATATCTCGACGAGACGATCGCGCCGCGGCTTCATCCCGAGGATCCGATCGCGCGCGCCGTCAACCGCGCCTGGACCGATTACGTGCCGACCTTCGCCGACGCGGTCACCGCGACCGGCTATGCCGACAGCGAAGAGGCCTACAACAAGGCCTCGGCCAAGATCCCGCAAGTGATGGAGCGGCTGGAAAAGGCGCTGGCGACGCAGAATGCCGGGCCGTTCTTCAACGGCGCGAAATACTCCCTGGTGGACGCGGCCTATGCGCCCTTCCTGCAGCGCTATCTCTTCCTCGACCGGGTGAAGAAATTGGGCGTGCTCGAGAATTTTCCGCGGCTCAAGGCCTGGACCGAGACCTTGATGGCGCGGCAATCGACGCATTCCTTCCCGCCGGCCGAGTTCGAGGCGATGTATCGCGAAAATCTGAAGCGCCGCAAGATGTGGGTCTCGCAATTCATCACCGACGCGCCGCGCGCGGCGGCGGAGTAACGCAGCGGCTGCTCTCTTCTCTGCGCCAATCAGCTCTCTGCGCCAATCACCCCCGCCCTCGAACCGCTGCGCGGTTCTCTTCCCTCCCCCTTCGAGGGGGAGGGAAGGGAGGGCGATGCCGCGGAGTTGGGCCTTAGCAATGGGTTCGACGACAAGGCCGCCTTCGGGCGGCCTTTTTGTTTTATTGCGGCGCTCTCATCGGCGGCGTCATCCGAGCCGGGGCGCATGGCGGCGGTTTGAGGAGGCGCGCGCGCGTGCTAGGTTTCGATGATGACGCCGCAGGAAGAAACACCCTCGATGCCGCCGGATGAGGATAACCGGCCCGACACGCCGCAAGCGCAAAGCCCCGAGCCGGCCGAGGCCGGCGCGGCCGATCCGGGCGCGCCAAGCGAGGCGCCGCCGCTTTCGGGCGAGCCCGGCGCAGCGCCGCATCGGCGCCGCCGCCGCCGCCGCCGCCGCCGCGGCAAGGGCCCGCGCCCGCCGGGCGGCGAAGGCGCCCCGACACCGCAAGGCGAAACGCAAACCGGGACGGAGATCGCGGCGCAAGCCGAGGATGCGGCGCGCGGCGCGGCTGAGGGCGCGCGGCCGATCCTCAGCCTGCCCGCCGGCGATCTCGCGCCGGCATCGCCGGATGTTTCAACGCCCGAAGCCGCGCCGGGTTTGCCCGGTGAGCCCCGGCGCGCCGAAGCGCCGCCGCCGCCGCCGCCGCCGGCAAGCGTCCGCCCGGCGCCGCCAATGGCCTGGTCGATGCGGCGCAAGACGTCGCGACGGCCGAGGCCGGAGCGCAAGCGGCGGGCGAGACATCGGCCGACGCCGTGACGAACAACGTGCCGGGCGCGCCCGAGGGCGCGCCGCCAGAGCGCGGCCCGCGCTTTCCGCGGCCGCGCCGCAGACGCGATCGACGGGGCCCGCACGTGCCGGGTGCAGCGCCGGGCGCGCCGGGTCAGAGCGAGCCCGCGGCGGGCGCCGCGGATCAAGGGCCGCGCCAGGACCGCCGCCCGCGCGCGCCGCGCGAGGGCGGTGATCGCGGGCGCGGCGGCCAGGATCGCGGCGGCCAGGATCGCGGCGCTCAGGATCGAGGCGGGCGCGATCGGGATCGGCGCGACCGGGGTCCGCGCGAGGGCAAGAAAGGCTTCGGCAAGAAGCCCGGTTTCGGGCGCGATCGCGACGGGCCGCGGCAGCGCGAAGCGCCCAAGCTCTATTCCTTCGAATCGGTGGTCGATCGCGGCTTCGAGGAAGTGCCCGATCCGGCGAATGAGGGCGCGACCAAGCGCGTCGATTGGCGGATCGTCAAGCGCACCGTCGCCGATCAGAAGAGTGCGAAGCCGGTCTCGGCGGTCTATCTGTTGCGGCGCGAGAGCGGCGATCAGGATTTCGCTAATCTCGCGGCGGCGCGCGCGGCGGTGAACAAGACGATCGTGCACCCCGAAAAGCTCACCCGCGCCAAAGCCGATTATCCCACCACGAAGAAATAGCCCACGAAGGAATAGCGCCGCCGCGGCGCGCAAAGAGCGATGCTCGATCTCGCGCCGATCTGGGCGGTCAAGGCAAGCTGGATCGTCTTTCTCGCCTATTGGACGATCGCCGCGCTCAAGGTCAAGCCGATGCGCCGGCGCGAGGACGTGGTCACGCGCGCGCTCGATAGCGCGCTCTTTCTTTTGGTCGCTTTTCTTTTGCTCGCGCGCGGCCTGCTGCCGGAATTTCTGCTCGCGCGCTTCTTCGCGCCCGGCCTCGCGACGGGCGCGCTCGGCGCGGCGCTGACCGCCGCGGGCATCGCTCTCGCGATCTGGGCGCGGCTGCATCTTGGGCGCGAATGGAGCGGCACGGTCGCGTTGAAGGACACGCCCGTGCTCATCCGCAGCGGGCCCTATGCCGTGCTGCGCCATCCGATCTATTCGGGCTTGCTGCTCGCGCTTTTGGGCACCGCGCTGGCGCAGGGCGAGTGGCGCGGGCTCGCGGCCCTCGTTCTCGCCTTCGCCGCGATCTTGCGCCGGGTCGCGGCCGAGGAGGCGCTGCTGTGCCACGCCCTGCCGGGCTATGAGCGGTACCGAGCCGAGAGCTGGGCGCTGATCCCCTTCCTCTATTGAGAGGAATGAAGCCGCGTCAGCGCATCATCAGATAGAGGGCCTCGCCCGCGGCCAAGGTGACGCCGAGGCCGAAGGCCATCTGCAGTGCGAAGAGGAATTTGCGGAACCCGCTTTTCTTCGCGGCCGCGGGGGCCTGGCCCGAATGCTTGAAGTCGCGACTCTCCGCCTGGGCCTTGGGCTTCGCCTCGATTTTGGGCTTGGGCGCGGGCGCGGCCTCGCGGCCCTGATCGGCCATGGTCGAGCGGTAGACCGAGACCTCGCTGAACTTTCCGGTGTCGGAGATCATCACCGACATCACGCGCACGCCGCTGGGCGGACGGCGTGCGCCCATCAGCGATTTTGCCAGCTCGATCGCCATCTCCTTGTCGTCGGAGACGGCGTCGACGGTCCAGCGGCCCTGGGTGTAGCGCTGCACCTCGTAGGTCTTGGCCGGCGCGTCACTGGTCCTCGCGGAGGGGAGCGCCATGCTAATCCTCGATCACGCGCCAATTCGCGGCGCCGATGATGCTGCAAATGACGCCGTCCTCATCGACGAGCGGCGCCATGGTCCCGCGATACTGCACCGGCTTGCCGTCATTGACGCCCTCGCCGCCGCGCGTCACCGGCGCGCCGCGCTCGACGATCTCGTGCCAGTGCCGGCTGACGAGGTAGAGGACGGAGGATCGCGGGCAATCCTTGAGGCGCGGCTCGGGCGTCGAAGGAAATCCGGCCGGGCGCACGGCCTCGCCGACATGGGCGAAGCGCGGCGCTCCGTCGTCGAACAAATCGATCATGAAGATATGCGGCGCGTCCTCGCCGGCATCGGCCGGGCCCAGCGTGCCCGCTTTCGGCGCGAGATCGCCGATGCGCGCCAGGCGCCACATCTCGAGCACGCGCAGCACCAGGCGCTTTTCGCGCCGGGGGGCGGGAAAGCCCGAAGCCCGGGAAACCGCGCTGCTCAAGATTCGACCCTTTCTCCTTCGCAGCCGCCGGCTTTGTTGCACGCATAACGTGCAGCTTGCGGCATGCGCCGCCTGGCCGAGGCGCCAAGCGAAACCGCGGCAGCTTGCCACGGTTGTGTTAACGAAGAGTTTTGCGCGGACCCGCTCCCGGCCGGTTTGACAACCTCGACGGGTAAAGGCTTTCGGCGGCGAGCGCTCGCCGATTTCATCGCCGCCGGCACGTCGGATCATCTCGTTTGACGCGCTGTTAGGGAAATTCTGCGCAACCTTTGGGTTGTCTTCCGTCCGCTTCCACAACCGCAATCATCGATCGAGAAAATGCTTTCCGCCTTCGCCGATCGCCTGCGCTATCTCGCCGTCGTGCCCGCCGCCGGCGCGGCGCTCTGGGCGCTGGGGGCTTCGGGCGTCGACATCCCCAATCAGCCCGGCGTGCTCTTGCTCGCGGTCGTCTATTGCGCGTTTCGCGGCGGCGTATCGATCGGGCTCGCGGGCGCGGCGTTTCACATGCTCTACGCGGCCATATTCTTTTCCGTGCCGCAGCATCTTTTCGTCTATAGCGGCCCGAACGCGACCCGCGCCGCGGTGATCGCGCTGGTCGCGCCGGCGATGGGGCTGATGGTCGGGCTGCTGCGGCGCGAGGCGGACCGCTTGGTGGAACGCGAGCGCGCGACCGAGCGGGCGTTGCGCGCGCTCAACGCCGAACTCGAAGCGCGGGTCGCCGCGCGCACCGAGGAACTATCGCAGGCGCGCATCCTCGCCGAGAGGGCGCAAGACCTGGCGCAGATCAGCGAGGCGCGCTTTCGCGATTTCGCCGAGACCGCGTCGGACTGGATCTGGGAGCAGGACGAGAATTTGCGCTTCACCTATTTCTCGCCGACGGCCTTCGACGGCTCGCGCGAGACCGCGGAGCGCCATCTCGGCAAGACGCGGCGCGAGGTCGGCAACGCGATGCTCAGCGAGAGGGAATGGGACGCGCACGAGGCCGATTGTGCCGCGCGGCGCCCGTTCCGCAATCTCCTCACCGAGCGCCCGAAGGCGGACGGATCGAGCCACTATACGAGCACCAGCGGCATGCCCTTCTTCGACGCGCAGGGAAATTTCCGCGGCTATCGCGGCACGGCACGCGACGTCACCGCGGAAATTCTCGCCGAGATGGAATTGGAGCGCCGCGTCGGCGAACGCACGGCCGAAGTGCGCGCGCTCCAGGAAAAGCTCGTCGAACAGGGGCGCCGCGCCACGCTCGACCGGCTGACGGCGACGGTGAGTCACGAGTTGCGCAATCCGTTGAGCGCCATCCGCAACACGATCTATACCATCGGCGAGGCCGCGCGCGCCGCGGCGCTTCCCATCGAGCGCCCGCTCGATCGCGTCAGCCGCAGCATCGAACGCTGCGAGAACATCATCGCCCAACTGGTAGAATACTCGCAGATCCGCGAGCCGCAGCGTAGCGCCGTGACGGTCGATGCCTGGCTGGCCGCGGTCCTCGACGAGAAGCGGATCGCGGACGGAATTGCGCTCATCCGCGATTTCGGCGTCGGCGCGCAACCGGTTTCGCTCGACGCCGATCTGCTGCGCCGCGTCATCGTCCATCTGATCGACAACGCCGTCCAGGCGATCGAGGCCGCGCGCGGCGACGCGCCGGACGGGCGTCCATACCGCATCCTCGTGCGCAGCCGCCGCGTGCGCGACCGGCTCGAGATCGAGATCGGCGATAACGGCCCGGGCATCGCGCCCGAGGTTCTGCCGCTTATCTTCGAGCCGCTCTTCAGCACCAAGGGCTTCGGCGTGGGGCTGGGCCTGCCGCTGGTCAAGCAGATCCTCGATCATCACGGCGGCGGCATCGAGGTGTTGAGCGAGCCGGGCCGCGGTACGCGCGCGATCTTCTGGCTGCCCGGCGCCGAAGAAGGCGTGATCGCGGCTTGAGGGTCGCGGCCCGATCTTTCTTTGCGCTGCGCCGGCGAAGGCGCGGATCTAGCTGTGGGGCGTCAACAGGCTGAGCGCGGTTTCGCGCGAGAAGCTTGCGAGATCGCATTTCGTTCGTGCCCCGGCAATCGATGCGCCGAGCGCGGGCGATGTCGAGCCGCCCGCGCGTCGTCATCCGGTCAGATGGCGCAGCGCCGTTCCTAATCGCGGCGGAGGCGGCGCAGGGTGAAGGTTTCGAATGGCGCGATCTGACCATCCGTCCCGACGATATCGTAATAGGTGACGGTGATCGTGGTGTAGCCGCCACGCGTTCTTCCCGGGTCGACGGCGAAAGCCGCAAAGCCATAGGAATGGGCGGCGTTCCTAACCGCCGACCACGGCGCAGCTTCGTACACATAGATCGGCGGACGTTTGCCGGTCACCAGATCGGGCGCGCCGACGGCGGTAATGACGCGGCACGCCGGCGGGTTGAAGAACAGCGTGTTCGACGGGACCGAGGTTCCGCCGCCGCCGATCACCATATGCACCGTTCCCTTGGTCGTGTCGATCACGTCGGTCGCGGTTGCCTGGGGGATCGGCGTCAGCGTCGTGTTTACTTGCGCGCCCCGGATCGGATGCGAGCGCTCGTAATGATGCTCGTGGCCGCAGACCACGAGGTCGACGCCGTATTGGTCGAAGAGCGGGACCCATTCCTGCCTGATGCCGAGATCCGCGCCGTTGAATTGGTCGACGGTCGAGATCGCGACCTGGTGCATCACGACGACGACCCAATCGATGCTCTTATCCGCCCGCGCGCGCCCCAATTCCTGTTCGAGCCAGGCTTTCTGCGCGCCGTTCGAATAGCCGCGAACATAGGAATTGCCGCCATCCTGATAGACGATGTCGTCATTGGCGAGGCTGATCACGCGCATCGATCCCACCGTGAAGGAATACCAGAGGCCGCGCGTCGCATCGGTCTGGCCGCTCGCGGACGGCAGCGCGAAATAGGTCTGATAGGCGCGATAGCCGATCGGCCCATTGCCGAGCTCATTCTCGTGATTGCCGGGCGCCGGCATCCAGGGGCGGTTGCGCGCGCTGCGGCTGTTGTTCGCCCAGAAATCCCACCACGTGCGCACGCGGTCGGTGGCGAGATTGGCGTAGCAGAGATCGCCGTTGAGGAGATGAAACAACGGCGCCACCCGCTCGACGCCGAGCGTGGTGTCGGCCCCGGCCGGCCCGCCGAGATTGTCGTTGACGAAAGGCGGGTTCGGCAAGGTCACGCCGGCCGGCGGCACGAATTTCTTGCCGAGCGTCGGCGTGCCCTGATCGCCGAAGCTCGTAAAGGTGAAGGGCACGCGGCCCCGCGGCGCGGTGCGGAAGGTGCCGAATTGCGGATCGGCGCCGTCATGGAGCGCGCCATAGAGATAGTCGCGGCCGTCGCCGAGGCCGTGGAGCTTCGCATGATAGGCATAGACGATCTGGCCCGACTGCGCGTCGGTGTAGCTCGCCTCGTCGGCGGCGACGAGTTGGTCGAGATCGCCGTCGAGATTGCCGAGCAGGATGCGGGGGTGGCGAACCGGCTGCAAGGTGTGCCACGACACGACCATTTCCGAGGATGCATCGGCGCCGAATTGCAGATGGAGGCCCGTGACCGGCGGCGTTGCCACCGGATCGAAGGACGGCGCGGAACCGGGGTCGAAGAACCTCGAATCGGACTCGGTCGCCATGGCTGTTGCGGTGCCGAGGACCGAAGTCACCACCATCGCCCCGCTGCCAAGGCCGGCGGCGGCGAGGAGCTTGCGACAACTCAGTTCGGTGTTGGATTTGCTGTCTGATGTGGTCATGCGCGCAGCTCCCTCAAAAGGTTTGGAAGATGGCGGAGCCTATCGCCGCTCCATGACAGCGGCGCGTAGCGACGGTTACTGTTGCTTGACGCCCAAGAGCTTTCGGCGGCGAGCCGGGCCGCGGCAGGCGCGCGATCTTCTGGCTGCCGGGTGCGGAAGAAGGCGTGATCGCGGCTTGAGGGCGCCGCGCGGGCGTATGCGCCGATCTAGCTCGCGCCGCGATCTTTCGTGATCCCGTGCAAACCGGCGACCATCGCGAGGGAACCGAGATAGATTCCCACAACGTTGCAGAACACGATCGTGGTGCTGGCAAGAGCGAGATCGGCGTCTCGTTCGGCGATCGCGACGCCCAGCATGACGACGGGCGGAATCAAGGCGACGGAAATCGCGATGCCGGCAACGGCCTCGTGAAGTTTGGGCGAAAAGAACGCATAGGTTCCGGCCAGTCCGGAAAAGAGCGCGACAAAGAAATAATCCAGCACCGATGCGCTCAGCCTTCCGACGACCTCGGATTGAAACGTCGTCACAAACAATAGATTGATGGCGATCGTCACGGCAAGGGCGGCGACGAACCCCGCCGCGAAGGTCGCGATGGACCGCGCGAATGCGCCCCAATCCCTCCGATAGCTCGCCGCGCCGATGCAGATCACGGGATAGAGCAACGGCGAGATCACCATCGCTCCGACGATCACCGAGGCGCTGTTCATCTTGAAACCGAAGGCGCAAATAACGGCCGCCGCAACGGTCAACAGCAGGAAATCGAGATCGATTCGGGCGCGTTCGGTCAAATTGGAATAGGCATCCTTGAGGATGCTCCGGGTGATCGTCACTCTCATTCTTTGTCGCTTTCGGATTCGCGAGATGTCCGCCACTGGCGAGGACGCAAACCCGCTTTCCCTCGACGATCGGGTCGCACTCGGCCGTTTCCTGACGGGGTCGCATTTTCCCAGGCGAAACGCCGCCAATTTCGCCGCAGCGTGCTCTACGGATCGCCGCCGTAATCGATCACGGGCTCGCTGAGATCCGCAACGTTCAAGGTATGGGCCAAGGTCTCGGCCGCGTTCTTGTGCAGCGGCATGGCGATCAGCCGCTCCGTCCGCGCATCGAAGAGCATCCAGGCGCGATCGTCGTGCAGCCTGGAGGGCATCGCTTCGTAGCGCGGCTTGCGGGGGCGACCACGGCTTCGCTTCAGCATCGATAAAGCATAGCACGAGGGCGAAGCGCTCCGCCACGCGTCTCCTTGGCGGGTGCTGCAAGCGCAGGCGGGAAAGGCGACGCCATGGCTCGGAGCCGTCGCGATCCGCCCTTCCATCATTGGTGGCAGGCGCGGACGCGCGGGGCGCGAGGCCGGGCTTCTCGTTTTCCTTCGTCCTTCGCATCGATCGCGCGGCATGGTTAAGGCCGAGCCGTCCTTATCCTTCGCGCCGGGCCTTCTTAAGCGTGCATTCACGGCTGGCTGATACAACCGCAACGTGAGGTCGGGGATATTCGCCCGGCCATGCGTGAAAGGATGCGGAGAGGATTCTTCGCGCGTCGCCCGAAGGGCTGGAAGGGTCAATGGCAAGCGATTTCGGGAGCAACAAGCCGGTCCCATGGGTCGCCTTTCCGTCGCAATGGTGGCTCTATTTCAGCGCCGCGATTCTCATCCTCATTCTCGGCGCGGCCGATATCGGCTTGATCCTCAATCTGCGCGAGCATGAGCTCGGCGCGGCGGAAAGGAGTCTCGAAAACAGCAGCAAGACCCTCGCCGAAGAGGCCGATCGCACGTTTCAATCGGTCGATCTGGTGCTTTCGAACCTGGTCGAAAGGCTCGATGCGGCGGGCGTGGTCGACGGCGAAAGTTACGCGCAGCTGATGTCGGGCGAGGCGGTTCATCGTCTCTTGAAAGAAAAGCTGGACGGCTTGCCGCAGCTCGACGCGATCACGCTGATCGATGCCGACGGAAAGCTGATCAATTTCTCCCGCTACTGGCCGATCCCCGAGGTCAATGTCGCCGACCGGGATTATTTCAAGGCGCTGAAAGCCGATCCAAGCCGGAAATCCTTCGTCAGCGTGCCGGTAAAGAATCGCGGCGACGGAAGCTGGACCATCTATCTCGCCCGCCGCGTGAACGGCCTCGACGGCCGGTTCGCGGGGCTGGTGCTCGGCGCCATGAGGATGCAATATTTCGAGGATTTCTATCACTCCGTCCGTCCCGGCGAGGCCAGCGCGATTTCGATGATCCGCGACGACGGCGTCTTGCTGGCCCGCTATCCGCATTCCAGCGTCATCGGCCAGACCTTTCCCGATACCGGCGGGCAGCGCGCCTTGCGCGGCGGCGATCGCGGCACGATTCGCGAGCCGAGCCCCGTCGACGGGCTCATGCGGATCAAGGCCGCCGCGCGCGTAAGCAATTTTCCGCTCGTCATTCTCGCAACCACGACCGAGGCGGAAGCCCTCGGCAATTGGTCCTCGATCGCCATCACGCTCAGCGTCATTACCGGCGGATGCGCCTTGGCGATCGCGCTGGCGGCCGCGATGCTCGGACGGTGGTCGAAACAGCAGCGCGTGCTGGCCCTCGCGCGCGAAGCGCGATCGGCGGCCGAGAACGCCCGCGTCGCCGCCGAAGCCGAATTGCTGCGCGAGCGCGAGAAGACCGCCGATGCCGCCAATCGCGCGAAGTCGAGTTTCCTGGCGATGATGAGCCACGAGATCCGGACGCCCATGAATGCGGTCCTGGCGCTCACCGATCTGCTGCTCGACGACACGCTCGATCCCGATAAGCGAAAGATCGTGGAATCGATCCGGGATTCCGGCGACACCTTGCTGAGAATTCTCAACGATATCCTCGATTACTCGAAGCTGGAGGCCGGCCAGATCGCGCTCGAGACCCTGGCTTTCGCGCCGGGATCGCTGGGCGCGAACCTGCACAGCATCATGGGGCGGCGCGCCGCGGCCAAAGGGCTTTATCTCGACGAGACGGCCGATGCCGATCTCCCCGAGGCGCTGATCGGCGATGCGGGCCGAATTCGTCAGGTGCTGATGAACCTGGTCTCGAACGCCCTCAAATTCACGCAAAGGGGCGGCATCACGATCGTAACCCGTTGCCTCGCGCGTGACGCCGACACCGCGACCGTCGAATGGATCGTGACGGATACCGGGATCGGGATTCCGCCGGACAAGATCGCCAATCTGTTCGGCGATTTCACCCAGGCCGACAGCTCGATCACGCGCCGTTTCGGCGGCACCGGCCTCGGCTTGGCTATCAGCAAGCGGCTCGTCGAGCAGATGAACGGCACGATGTCGGTCAGCTCGAAGGAGCGCGAGGGAACGAGTTTCCGCTTCTCGCTGAAACTCCCCATCGCCGAGAGCCTCGCGGCAGCAAGCCGCGAGCCCGCCGACGGCGAAGAGGGGCTCGTGAAGGCGCTGCGCGCGCTCGCGCGCCCGATGCGGGTCCTGGTGGCGGAAGACAACCCGACGAACCAGTTCGTCATTACGCAGCTTCTCAAGAAGCTCGATATCCATATGACCCTCGCCAATGACGGCTTCGAGGCGGTCGAGGCCGCGTCGTCCGGGTCGTACGATCTGATCTTCATGGATATGCAGATGCCCGAGATGGACGGGCTCGAAGCGACGCGCGTCATCCGCAAGCTCGGGGGCCCGCATGAATCCGTTCCGATCGTCGCGTTGACGGCGAACGCGTTTCCGGAAGACGTGAAGGCCTGTTACGACGCCGGCATGGACGATTTCGTCGTCAAGCCGATCAAGAAAGCGCGGCTCGTCAGCGCCATCCGCGGCGCGCTGGCGGCGGCATCACGTCGGGAGGCTCAGCCGCACAGGCCTGGTTCGATGGACGATGCGGAAGCGAGACCGGTCATCGACGACGATGCCGCGGCCGGCCTCGCCCATGATCTCGGCGCCGAGACGGTGCGCGGCATGATCGCGATCTTCCTGGCCGAAACGCGCGTCCGGTTGCAAAGGCTCGCGGATCCGACGCTCGACGCGGCCAGCCTGATGCGCGAGGTGCACACGCTCGCCGGCTCGGCGCGCACCGCCTTCGCCGCGGAGCTCGCGGGGCTGGCCGGCGGCGCGGAAGCGCGGCTGCGCCGGGAGGGCGGAAACGATCTGCCCGAGCGGCCGCGTTTCGCGGAAGCCTTCCGCGCCTACGAGGACGCCGTCAAAGCGCGCGATCTCGTCGGCACCAAGGCGGCGTAGCGCATCGCCATGACCGTGATCGAGAACGATATCCGCGCGCTGCGACCGCCGGCCGATCGCGACAGGCCGCTCATCCTGATCGCCGATGACGACCGGACCTACCGGTTTCTCTATCGCCAGGCGCTGGAAGCCGCGGGATTCGGCGTGGTCGAAGCGGTCGACGGCGCCGACGCGCTGGCGGTCTTCGAGAAATCCGCGCCCGCGATCGTTGTGCTCGACGTGTTGATGCCGAAGATGGGCGGGTTTGCGGCTTGCGCCGCGCTGAGGGCGACCAAGGCCGGGCGCAGCGCGCCGGTGCTCTTGGCCACCACCCTCGACGACATCGGCTCCATCGAGCGCGCTTACGACGCGGGCGCGACCGACTTCATCACCAAGCCGGTCAATTGGAAGATCCTCGTTCAGCGCATCCGCTACATGCTGCGCGCCGACGACGCCTTTCGCGGCCTGGCCGAAAGCGAGCGGCGCCTGGCCGAGGCGCAGCGCCTCGCCGGCCTGGGCAATTTCTTCTGGCCGGTCGGAGCGGGCGCCGTCCAAGGCTCGGATGAGCTGAGCCGGGTCCTGGGCCTGGCTCGGCCGGGCAGCGGCGCGCTTCCGCTGCGGCGCGCACTTCGCAAAATTCCGGCGTCCGGCCGCCGCGAGTTTCTGCGTGCGGTGCGTGCGACGCTGCGAGGCGGCGCGACGCTTCGACACGATCTCGCGATTGTCGATGATGACGATTCGGAGCGGAACGTCGAGATCCGCGGCGCGATCGTCGCGGATCACGCGGGCCGGCCCGCGATCCGGGGAACGGCCCAGGACATCACCGAGCGCAAGCGCACGGAAGCGGCGCTGATTTCCGCCCGCCGCGCCGCGGAAAGCGCCGACGCGGTCAAGACGGCGCTCCTCGCGGGCGCAAATCACGAATTGCGCACGCCCTTGAACGCCATCATCGGTTTTGCGGAGATGATCTCCGGCGAGATTCTGGGTCCGATCGGGGAGGCGCGCTATCGGGAATTCGCGGGCGATATCCTGATCGCCGGGCGCCACATGCTCGATCTCGTATCGAACGTTCTCGATATGGCGAAGCTCAGCTCGGATCAGTACGAACTCACTTTCGAGCCGGAAGACATACGTCAGCTCGTCCTCAAGGCCGCGACGGCTGTGGGGAATTCACCGATCGGGAGAGGCCATGCCATCGCGTTGGCCGATGGGCGGTGCCCGGAACATGTCAGCGTCGATGCCCGCGCGGTCCATCAGATGCTGATCCATCTCTTGTCGAACGCGGTGAAATTCAGCCCGCCCGAGGCACCGGTCGAGATGACCTGCACGCAAACCGAGGCGGGTGAGCTCTGGCTGAGCGTGGCCGATCGCGGCATCGGCATGACCGAGGAAGAGATCGAGGCGGCCGTGCAGCCTTTCCGCCAGATCGATAGCCGGCTGGAACGCAAATACGAAGGGCTGGGGATCGGCCTGGCCATCGTCAGCAAGCTGATCGCCGGCCATGGCGGGCGTCTCGTCATCGCGAGCATGCCGGGCGAGGGTTCGCGGTTCTCGCTCGTCTTCCCCAAGGAACGGGTCATCGCGGACGCAGCGGCCGTGGCGCTCGCCTTGCAAGGCGGAAGCGGTTCGTGACGCCCTGAGCGAAGGCGCGAAACGGTTCTTCGCTCTCGACTCTTCGTCTTCGTCGCATTTTCCGCGCCGAACCGGCATCCGCTTCGGCGGAAAAATGCTCTAGCGTGCCGGCTCTCGTTTGCGTTCCGCGGCCTGCGCCAGATCCGCCTTGGCTTCCGCCAGCAGCCGCTCGATGACCGAGCGCTTGTCGTCCTTCATCTCAAGCTTCAGCAAGGCTCGATAGTGATCGACGTTCATTTGAATAACGAAGAGGTCATCCGTCATCGCCGCACCTTCTGTGAGGAGAACCGGGACTTGCGAGCCCCCTTCAAAATCCGGGGAGGCCTTCGTTGTTCTGAGCCGGCGGAGCCGATGGCAGCCATCGCCGATGAAATAGGTATATCCCCTTTGCTGTGACAGTACGGGGTCAAGTTAGGCGCGCCGGCTTCTCGAAAGCGATCAAGATGTCGCGAGCGCGTTGCGGGTCTTGGCATCGCCTTTGCCACGCCACGATAAAGGGTGTAGCCTTCAAAGATTGGCGGCCGCGAGAGACGGGCGCCGCCAGCCGAGAGACGCGCTCTTCCTCGACCGGGAGACCGCGTTTGCTCTCGCCCGCATGGAGTATGAGGGACGCCATGCCAAGGCCTGCAACGTTGCGCGAGCAGTCGCGCCAGTACCGACAAGCGGCAGCGAAGGAAACGACGCTGCAAATCAAGCGCCGGCTTGCGGGTCACGCACTTGCCTTGGCCTATCTCGCGGAGAAAATCGAGCGCGCGCAAGCGGATCAACATGCCGCTTCGCGGGAGCGGGATTTGCGCTGATCGCGCCGGCCGCGTCGCTAGGACCTTCGCTCGGGGTCTTCGATGACGCGGAGCTCGGCTTCGGCCTCCATGATCTCCTGGAGATGGATGAGCGCCATATCGGCATCCATGCCTTCGCGCAGATAGCGATGCAAAAGCGCGATCTTGCGGCGTAGATTTGCGGCGCGGTCTTCCATCGCATATTTGTGAGCGGCAAATGTTTCGCTGTGAATGACATAGATCAAATACGCGCGGGCAGCGCCGGGGTGCCGGACGATCGATCGGGGCTCATGGAAAAGCCGGATATTGCAGTTTTATGAATGATCTAGCGCAAAGCATGCGGCGCGATACCTCGTTCTAATGGCGCATCTGCCGGGGGCGGCAGGCGGGCGAGGATCGACGACAGGATGAAAGCCGACCTACTCGAACATCTGGGCGAGAAAGCCGTTCTGCTGCCGACATTGATCGGCGAGGCGCTGGCCGCCAATGACCGCGTCAAGCTGCGCTTGAGCCTTCTGCAAGAAGCGGCGTCGCAAGCGCAGACGCCGCATCGCGAGCCGCGCCTCTTCCGCGCCGAGCGCGAGGCCGCGGGTCTCGACGCGCCGGCCTTCGATCGATTGATCGCCGGCGCCCGCGCGGTCGGGCCGACGCGGCTCGCGATGCCGGGCGCGCGCGAATTGCTCGCCGGCATGACCGCCGACCTCGCGGCCATGCTGGCGCCGCTCGATGTGGCCGATCGCGAGGCCGCGCGGCCCTTCGCCGCCCGGATCGCGGCGGCGACGCAAGCCTTGCCCAAGGCCGAGGGCGACCAGCTCGATCGCGGCGACATCGACGATCTGGCATCGGCAAGAAGCGGCG
Organism: uncultured Alphaproteobacteria bacterium; assembly: GCA_963729935.1. Classification (GTDB taxonomy): domain Bacteria; phylum Pseudomonadota; class Alphaproteobacteria; order ATCC43930; family CGMCC-115725; genus CAIKMD01. The sequence goes on along the minus strand of CAVSPW010000010.1, from coordinate 350,986 downwards.
CGCGCGACAGCGTCCATCTTCTCGTCATGGATATGCACAAGGCGCTCAACCGTCTCGCCGCCGATACGGCGATCGAGACCTTGGACGGCGCACGCGTCCATCATATCGACGCGCGCGACCGCGCGCGGGTGAAGGCCTTCATGCGGGGTCTCAACCGCACCGCGAAGCTCGCCTTCGGCCATCCCGGGCTCGGCACCACGGCGGTGCGCGCGAATGGCCGCCTGACGATCCAGAACGACATCGGGACGACGGACGCGCATGTGCTGGTCGTCCATGTCGAGGATGCGGCGGTGACGATCACCTATACCGACATCCACCGGCCGCGCGCCAAATTCTTCATCGCGATGTTCGACGGCGAAGGCGTGGCCTGGAGCCCGCTTGGCGAGCAAAGCGTGGCGGGGCTCGAGGAGGATGTGTTCTATCTCCTGACCGGGCGTTTCGCCGGCGCCGATGACGCGGCGGTCGAGCGCTTTCTCGAATTCCTCGGCTCGCGGATCGTCTTCCTCATCGATTGGAACAAGGCGCGCAAGGCGCTTCAGACCTTCATCGGCCGGAACGCCGCGATCGATCTCTTGGCCTGGGCCGCGCGCGAGGATTACGGCCATCGCGGCTTTCTCGAGCTCGGCGGCGCCGATCTGATCTTCGAAGCGGTGCATCATGCCGCGGCCGGGCGCATCCCCTATGGCGTGCGGCTCGATCAGGCGCTGGGTCCGGCCGAGTGCGTGGAATTCCTGCGCCGCGTCCTGCGCGACACCAGCCAGGGGCTCGCGGCCGGACGCACCGCGCGGCTCATCCGCGACGAGATCCAGGCCGATCTCTCGCGCCGCTTCGAGACCGCCGAGAGCTCGGTCCTGACGGTGCTGGTTCGCCATCTCGGCTTGACGCGGATCCTTGCCGGCGCGATCGCCGAAATGCTCGCCGCGCCCGGCGCGGCGAGCTTGGCCGATCGGCGCGCGCTCGCCTCGCGCGCCAAGCGGATCGAGGAAAAGGCCGACGGTCTCACCGTCGCGGCGCGCGAGATCGCGGCCCGCATCCGCGAGGCGGGCCTGCTGCGCCCGGTGATCGACGAGGTCGAGAACGCGACCGATGCGCTGGAGGATTGCACTTTCTTCCTGAGCCTCGTGCCGGAGGCGGACGCGCCCGCGCTGGCGGTGGCGCCGCTCATGCGCCTCGCCGAGATCACGACCGAGAGCGTCGGCCAGCTCGTGCGCGCGGTCGAGGCCGCATCGCGGCTGCCGCGCGGCCAGCGCGCCGACGCGGTGGCCGCGCTGCAGGCGATCGACGCCGTGGTGAATGCGGAGCGCGGCGCCGACACGGCCGAGCGCGATGCTTTCGCGGCGCTGATGGGGACGGCGCCCGGCGATGCGCGCGCCCTGATGGTGGCGCTCGAGATCGCGCGCGCGCTCGAGACCGCGACCGATCATCTTTCGCATTCGGCGCTTTCGCTGCGCGACCGCGTTCTCGAGGAGTTGTCGGCATGAGCCGCTACGCGCCGCTTTACATCGGCAGGGCCGAATGTCGCGACGAGCTCACGGCGGAACGCGCCGGCTCCAAGGCGGCGCAGCTTTGGCAGATGAAGAAGCTCGGCCTCAACGTGCCGCCGGCCTTCGTCCTGCCAACCGCGCTATGCGCGCCGGTCAACCGCAACGACAAGGAGGCGCTCGACGCGCTCGACCAGGGTCTGCGCGAGGGGATCGCCTGGCTCGAAGAAGCCACCGGCCGGCATTTCGGCGCCGAGCGCGCGCCGCTTCTCGTCTCGGTGCGCTCGGGCGCGGCGAAGTCGATGCCCGGCATGCTGGCGACCATTCTCGACGTCGGGCTCAACGCCGAAAGCGTGCGCGGCCTCATCGGGCTCACCGGCAATCCGCGCCTCGCCTGGGACAGCTTCCGGCGCTTCATCCAGAATTATGCCGAGACCGTCGGCGATGCGCCCGCTTCCCCCTTCGAGGCGCGGCTGGAGGCCATGATCCGCGCGGAGCATGTCGAAGGCGAGAGCGAGCTCGATTCCGAAGCGCTCGAGCGGCTGGCGCAGGCGTTTCGCGCTCTGGCGGCGGAGCTCCTCGACCGCGCCATTCCGGACAACCCGCTGGCTCAGCTCGAGGCCGCCGCGCGCGCGGTCTATCGTTCCTGGGAGAACCAGCGCGCGAAGGAATATCGCCGCCTCAACCGGCTCGACGGGCTCGACGGCACGGCGGTCACGGTCCAGGCGATGGTCTTCGGCAATTCGGGCGGAAAATCGGGCGCCGGCGTCGCGTTCTCGCGCAATCCGGCCAATGGCGCGAAGGAGCTCTATGTCGATTTCCTCGTGGATGCGCAGGGCGAGGACGTCGTCGCGGGCCGGCGCATGCCCGGCAATGCGTCTTTCCTCGGCGCGCGGCTTCCGCTAGCGGCCCAGGAACTCGCCGAGGGCGCCGCGCGGCTCGAGCGCGAGTTCCGCGACGTGCAGGATGTCGAGTTCACCGTGGAGGAGGGCAGGCTCTTTTTCCTGCAGACGCGTTCGGCCAAGCGGACGCCGCGCGCGGCGTTGCGCGTTCTCGTCGATTTCGTGCGCGAAGGCCTGCTCGATCCGAAAGCGGCGCTCGACCGCGCGGCGGCGATCGATCTCGAGGCCGCGCGCATCACGCGCTTTGCCGAGAGGGCTTCGCCGGTCGCCACCGCCTTGTCGGCCTCGCCCGGCGTGGCGAGCGGGCGCGTCGCCTTCGACACGGCGCGCGCCAAGGCGCTCGCGGCCGAGAACGAGCCGGTCATTCTCGTGCGGCACGACACCTCGACCGACGATGTCGGCGGCTTCGCGGCCGCGGCCGGGATCCTGACCGCGGTCGGCGGGCGCACCGCCCATGCCGCCGTCGTCGCGCGCCAGCTCGGCAAGGTGTGCCTCGTCGGCTGCCGCGCGTTGACGATCGACGAGAATGCGCGCCGCGCGGAGATCGCGGGCAACAAGATCGCGGAAGGCGATTGGCTTTCGCTCGACGGCGAGAGCGGCGCGGTGATGCTCGGCCGGCTCGCCATCCTCTCCGAGCTGCCGCAAGCCGAACTCGCCGCCATCGAAACCTGGCGGCAAGGCGCGGCGTGATCCCGGGGACAGGATCGCGGATCCCGTCCCCGGAACTCTCTCCTAGGCCGTGACGGCGGCGCCGAGCTGCGCGCTGCCGCGCACCGGATAGGCGTAGCGGCCGAGCGGCGCGAGCAGCACGCAGGTGACGACGAGCATGCCCTCGAAGATCAGGAAGGCCGGCCCGTAGGAGTGGTATTTGTCGAAGGACCAGCCGGCGATCGAGGGGCCGACGCCGTTGGCGAAGGTGAAGACCGCGAACATCAGGCCGTAGATGCGGCCATAGGCCTTGAGGCCGAAATAGCGGCTGACGAAGAAGGCCATCAGATCGACCTCGGCGCCGACGCCGATGCCGCACAAAATCGCGCCCAGCAGCGGGACCGGGCCGCCCGCATGGCTCGCGAGCAGCGCGATGCCGGCCATCGGCACGATGAAGAAGCAGATCGCGACCACGACGCCGTTGAAGCGGTCGAGGCACCAGCCCGAGATGATCCGCCCGATGATGAGCGCGATGCCCGCGGTCGAGAGCGTGTCGATCGCGATCTTCAGCGGCACGCCGCGATCCGTCAGCAGCGCGACGATATGGGTGAGGGTGCCGTTGATCGCGACGATCGCGAGGAAGAACGCGACCGTCAGGAACCAGAACCGCCAGGACTGGGTGAGGACCTGGGTGACGGTCAGGCCGGGCAGGTTGTGCTCGCCGGTGATGTCGGTGTGCTTCATCGCGTCATGCTCGGTCGGCTCGCGGACGAAGAGCGCGACCGGCAGCCAGGAGATCAGGAACACCGCGGCGCCGAGCGCGATATAGGCCATGCGCCAGCCGAAGCTGCGGATGAGGAAGGAAGCGAGCTGCGGCACCAGCGCGACGCCGAGCCCGACCCCGGCCATGGCGATTCCGATCGCCACGCCGCGCAGCTTGTCGAACCACAGCGAGATCACCGCGCCATAGGGCACGGGCGAGCCGATGCAGCCGAAGAGCCCGGCGAGGCCGAAGGCCAGATACATCATCCCGGGCGAAGCGGTGATGATCGAATAGCCCATGATGCCGAGCGACCAGAGAACGAGGCCGGGGATCATCACCCGGCGCACGCCGTACCCGTCGATCAGAAATCCGAGCGGGATCAGGCCGATGGCCGAGAGGAAGGAGGACAGAATGAGGCCGGAGGAAAAGAACTCGCGGCCGACGCCCAGATCCTGGGTCACCGGCTTCAGGAAGACGCCGAAGGCGAAGATGTTGATCGCGCCGGTGCCGACCAGCAAGCCGCAGATCGACGCGAACACGATCCACCAGCGGTTACGAAAAAAGTCTCCCACGACGACCTCCCCCAAAGGTTCCTGCGACGGCCTCGAAACGCGCCTGTTTCGCGGCGGGCATAGTTCTCCAAACCCGCGCGTTTGTAAACCGGGGCGTGAGCGCATGAAAACGCTTGGGGCTGCACCGGAGGCGGCCGGGGGGTGGTTTACCCTCATCTCCCGCTGCGGACGGCCGTTTGGGGACGTGCCGAGACCAGAGCTTTTGCCCTTAACCGAGATCGAGCGCCGGCATCCTTGGCGGGCGCGCGAACCCCATAGTCATGACGGGCGGGGCGGAAGCGTTCCCCCCTGTCGGGTAAGAATCATTCGCGCGACGCCCGTGACCCGCTGCCAGAGCTCGGCGCCCTCCTGCTCTTCGGCGCACCGATGGGCTTCGGCGCGGCTCTCGCCGACATCGATCGCTTCCGCCCCGAAGCGTCTCATCAGCGCCCTTGCAATCACGACGACGTCGATATCCTCATCCATGCGGCAAGGCTGGAAGAGAAACCGGCTTGGCGCATTGACCTAGATCATATCACGGGGCGATCTTGATCCCCGCCGCCAAAGCAAGCCGCACCAGTTGGGACAGGCTTCGGGCTTGCATTTTATCCATGATGCGCGCGCGATGACCTTCCACCGTGCGGCGGCTAATGCCGAGATCGTGCGCGATGATCTTGTTCGGCTGGCCCGCCAGAAGGCATTGCAGCACCTGATGCTCGCGCTCGGTCAACAGCGCCAGATGCGTGCGCGCCTCTTCAACGGTCTCGGTCTCGTGCCAACTCCGTTCAAGCCGATCCAAAGCCCGCGCAATGCTCTCGAGAACGGTCTCTCGCGAGAACGGCTTTTCGACGAAGTCCACGGCACCGGCCTTCATGGCGCGCATCGCGATGGTCATGTCGGCATGACCGGTGATCAGCACCACGGGGAAGGGCATGCTGCGCTCGGTCAGCGTCTTGGTCAGCTCCAACCCATCGATCCCGGGCATTCGGACATCGGAGACGAGGCAGCCGGGAGCGAGCTCGCGCGCGTCGACGAGGAAATCCTGCGCCGAGCCGAAGCTGCGCACGCCGAAGCCGGTGGCCAAAAGCAGCAGACTGAGCGCGTGCCGCACGGGCTCGTCGTCATCGACGATATAGACATTCGGCTTAGGTGCCATCGCCCGCCTCCGGGTCCGGCAAGGGCAGCATCACCGAGAACACCGAGCCACTCGGCGCGTTGGAAGCCGCCGAGAGACGTCCGCCATGCGCTTCGACGATCTCGCGGCAGATCGAAAGGCCGAGACCCATCCCCGATCTCTTGCTGGTTACGAAAGGCTGGAACAACCGAGCCGCAATCTCGGGCGCGATGCCCGGGCCCGTGTCGGCGACCGCGATCTCGATCGCCTCGGTTTGGCGAAGCCGCGCGGTCGAGATCGTCAACTGCCGCGGCTCTATTCCCTCCATCGCCTCCAGCGCGTTGCGTATGAGGTTGACGACGACCTGCTGCATCTGGATCCGATCGATGAGCGCCGGCGGCAGGTCCTCGCCAAGCCGGATAAATATCCGTATGTCCTTGTGCTTGGCCTCGATCAAGGCGAAATGGGCCGCTTCCTCGACGACGCTATTGACGTCTTCCAGCCGCCGTTCGGTCTCTCCCTTGGCGACGAACTCCCGCAGATGGCGAATGACGGTGCCCGCGCGCGCGGCCTGCTCGTCGGCGCGCGTGGCGATCTCGCCGATCTGCTCCCGCTCCAGCTGCGACGCGCCGGCCAGCAGCTGCAGGGTCGAGACATAACTCCTCACCGCGGTCAAAGGCTGGTTGAGTTCATGCGCGAGGCTCGAAGCCATCTGGCCCATCGTGCTCAGCCGCGAGACATGGAGCAGCTGCGATTGGACCTCTTCGAGGCGCGCTCGGGTGAGCTTCTGTTCCGAGATATCCCGCGCGATCTTCGAGGCGCCGATGATCTCGCCGGCAAGATTGCGGATGAGCGAAATGGAAAGAGAGACGTGGATATCGTTCCCCTCCTTGCGGCGGCGAATCGTCTCGAAATGCTCGACGCGCTCGCCGCGGCGCAGCCGTGCCAGGATCTGCTCTTCCTCCGCGATCCGGTCCGGCGGGAACAGCAAGGCGATCGGCCGTCCGAGGATTTCCCCGGCGGAATAGCCGAGCATCTCCTCTGCGGCCTTATTCCAGCTCGTGACGGTGCCGTCCAAGCTCTCGCCGATGATCGCATCCTGAGAGTTCTCGACGATGCTCGCGAACCCCGAAAAAATAGACCATCCCGCGCCGGTGAATTCGGCGAGGCTGGTCATGATCCGAAGGTCTTCGCTGTCGAAGCGGCTCCGCTCGTCATGCGAAACGATCCAGATCGTGCCGAGCGGCCGATTGCGCACGTAGAATGGGATCACCAAACCCTCGACGACCGGCGGGGGTTCGGCAGCGGCGAAATATGTGAAGTACCGCCGCGGGTAGAGATAAAGTTGAGGCGCATTTCGGTCGAGGCATGTGCCGCAGGGGCTGAAGTCGCGCGGCGTCGTGCCGCCGCGATGCGCCGCATAGGCGCCCGCGAGAGCCGACCATCGGAAGATTTCACCGCCGTCGCTTGTCGCTTCGAGCATGCTGATGCCGGCGGTTCCGGCGCGGCAGAGCCGGAGAGCCGTGTCGACCAAGGCGTCGAGGATCACATCCGGCGTATTGGAGCAACACCGCGCCAACGCAACCAGAGCGGCGTTTTCGGCCGCGTGGTCCGGCGGCCGGTGCGGTCGCTGCGCGAGTTCCCGCGTGATGATGACGTCGTCCAAGGACGCCTGCTCGTCGAGGCTCACGCCTCCCTCTCCGTTTGAGCGGCTCGGGCTTTCGCCTCACGACGAAAGCTTATCCCCGCACTACCAACTACCATAATCCGGTTCCGGCGCATGGGACAATAAACAAGCCGGGTACCTACGGACGGCGCTTCGCGGTCCCGGCGACGGATAGATGTTTCAAGAATATGCGTGTCCTGGTTAGGTCGATGCTGTTGAAAAAACGATCCTTGAACTGCCGAAACGCAATATTGATTTAAGGCGCCAGTTAGCGGCGCAAGACCGACCAAGCGGCACGCCGGCCGAAGCCGATTGTTCCACCGAAGGCACCGCAGCCCTGCGTATCAAGGACACGGGTGGCGTGATCAATCCGGCGCACGCGGCTGGGCCAGTCCATAGCGTGGCGCCGCTTCGATCGCCGATCAACCGGGTAGAAATACCTAGGGAGAATCCGAGCCTGTCGAGAAGCGCAATCCAGCCATAGGGTTTCAGGCGAGGCTTTTTTTGCCAGTCGCAGAGAATGCAGCGACCCGACGGCAATTCACGGCCGCGAACAGCGGCAGGCGGGCGAACCGAGCGGAAGATCGGGGACGCTGTGCTGGCTCGACGGCGGAGCGGAAGCCTCAAGGGTGCAATTCCCCCAAAGGGCAAAGGGAGGAAAGGGGCCGATGGACCGATGGGTCATTGAGCAGAACATCGCGCGCTTTCGCGAATTACTGCGCCACAACATCGACCCGGGCCGCCGCCGCGAAATCGAGCGCTTGCTCGGCCAGGAAGAGGCGAGCCTCAAGGAACTCGATGGAATGGAAAAGCGCGACTGATCATGTCCGATCTCAGCCCCAAGCGGCTTCGCAAGCTGTCGCAGCAATTCAGAAAGGCCGGCCGAAAGGCATTCGATCCTTTCATCAAGCGCCTCTTTGCCGAAGAAGCGCTCTGCCTCGCGCTGGAAGCCGAAGCCGCCGATCGACGCGAACACGATCCACGGGCGGTTAGGGAAAAAATCTCCTAAGACGACTTCCCAAGGTTCAGGTGAGGGCCTCGAACGGCGCCGGTGCCGCGAGGAGCATCCTCCTCCACACCCGGGCGATGGTAATCCGGGCGTGACGCGCATGAAAACGCTTTGGGCCGCGCCCCGAGCGGCAAACGATGTTTCGGGATGCGCGGCTCGCGGTCGTCCGTCTCATCCCTCTGCGGTTAGAGGATGGGAATGCTCGATGAGCGGGATGCTGAAGAATTCGCCGACGAGGTCGTTTTGAACTTTGCGCGGTACGGGTCGGTCGACGTTCCGGCGTGATCGCCAGACATCGCGACGCCCGACAGCGCGTTCATCCGACCGCCCCGACGAGTTTTCGGCAGTCTCATGAGAATGGAAGGGTCGTGGTCAGCGCGAAGGCCCGGAGGATCGCGAAGGCGGCCGCGGCGAGGGGGCCTAATGAAAGTCGAACCGCGCCGCCCGAAGGCGGCGCGGTGACTCGCGTGCTAACGGCGCTTATTCGTCGCCGCCGCCCGCTTCGCTACCGAAGCCAATGGCAGCCCAGCCCGGCAACGGGTAGCCGTCCGTGCCGACAAACAGATCGGCGATGTCGTAGGGACCCGTCTTCTCCAAGCCGCCACGCGCGAGCGGGTTGACGTTGTGTTCATAGGCGTCGATCGACCGCGCTTCCATGTCTCGCGTCGGCATCTGCGCCGTCTGCTGCGGCACGGACGGGGTCGCCCACGTGGATTCATCGGCGCGCGCGGTAGCGGCGAGGCCGGTCGAAAGCCCGAGGGCAAGGGCGAAGGCAAGCAACGACTTATTCATTTCATGTTCTCCTGACATTGTGGATCGGCGCCGGCGCTTGCGCGATGGAAACTGAGATACTCTGGTAGCCGACGATGGCGGAACGCCGCGACGTAAAAGTCCCGACCTGGCTACGAGGGCGCACCTATATATTCTGAAATCGTCGAGAAATCGTGAACACAGAATCTTGATATGTTCTGTATCGTCTAGATTAGATTGCAGTATGTCGCGCGTTTAGTTTATAAAGTACTTTGATATGTCCGACTAACGATTAGCCATATACTGAAAAACTCGAAGCGACGCGACAAGGGGGCAGAAAAGAATCATCAGGATGCTCGCTGCCAATCAACCTTGCGCGCGAACCGGCGGCGGATCGATCCTGCGTTGGTGGACTCTCGAAATCGCTTTTCAGCGGCCTGTCAGGTGGCACCGACCGTTCGACACATTATTAGTTTGGCCGCCTCGCACAATCAGGGACGTGGCATGGCCTAGAGCCTTTCCGGCTTTGATGGAATCAAAGCCGGGGCTCTCGCTTTTTGTTTTGTCGCGTTTCCTTCACGCGAACCGGTATCCACTTCGCTCGAAAACGCTCTAGGCAACGCTCCTTGCGAGGACGTTGGAGCTCAATACGACGGCGCAGGCCATGGGCGCGCTCGGCGCCATGCTGCGGCTGCGCCATATGAGAGCCGGCATTGGTGGTCGCAGAAGCCAATATTGAGAGGCGTGCAGGACCGGGGCACGCGGCGCCGCCAAAGCATCGCGGAACCGAGCGACGACAGCGCCTTCGGGATCAGAAGCGTTCGAGAAGCCAGCCCTTGCCGTGAAAGCGGTCGTCGATGCCCTGGGCGCGCAAGGCATGCCAGATCGTCGCCACATTGATCGGGATGACCGGCTTGCCGAGCTGGTGTTCCAAGGTCGGGAAGATGTTCATCGCCGAAAGATTGGTTCCGGCCTGCACGATGGCGTCCACATCCTCGCCATCGAGCTCGTTGACGACGGCGTCGATCACTTCCTTCTGCGGCGTGTGCGCGATCGAGGTCGCGCTGTCGCATTTCAGGCCGACGACCTTGGTGACCTCGTAGCCCGATTCTTCCAGAAAGCGGCGCACCTGTGCGTCGCCGATCGGCTGATAGGGCGTGAGGGCGGCGACGCGCTTGGCGCCGAATTTGTCGAGCGCGCCGCGCAGCGCGGCCGCGCCGCTGGTGAGGCCCATATCGGGGCCGATATATTCGCGCAGGCGCTGCTCGAACTCGGCATTGCCTTCGAGCCCGCCCCAGAAGGTTTCGGCGGACATGCCCATCATGATATGGCTCGGCTCGCAGGTCATGATGTCGCGCATCGCATGCGGGATCGTCTTGCGAATGGCCTCGATGAAGGCGAGGAACATGCGGTCGCTCGAAAGATCCGGCTGTTCCACCCAGAAGCGCCCGAAATGCCAGCTCACGCCCTCGGGAAGGATGCGCTGGCAGTCGTGTTCGACGCCGATATTCGTCGAAGGAATGATCACGCCGATGCGGGCGCGGATGCCGATCCACGGCGCCTGGGCTTTGGTCCGTTTGCCGACGGGCTGGCTGATCGCACCTCTCCTTGGCTTGCCGTCTTGGCACGGATTTTGATTTCTTCGCTCCGTCATAGTATGCGGCTTGCCGGCAAATACAACAGGAGGGACGATGTCGCTGACCGATCGCGTGCTGATCGTCGGGGGTGGCCCGATCGGTTATACGACGGCGTTGATCCTCGCCCGGCTCGGCATCCCCTTCGTCATGCTCGAAGCCGGCGACAAGATTTTCGACGATCCGCGCGCCGGCACGATCCACCCGCCGAGCTTGGAGCTTTTCGACGCAATCGGCGTGACCAAAACTCTCTTGGAGCGCGGCTACATCGTGCGCAACTACCACTACCGGGACCGCAAGACGGGCGTGGTCGCGGATTTCGACCTCGGCGTGCTGGCCGAGGACACGCCGTTCCCCTACCGCCTGATGCTGGAGCAGCACAAAATCTGCTACATTTTGCGCGACATGCTCAAGGATTACGCGAATCACGCTATCCTGCAGCAGCATCGCGTTTCCCAGGTGGAACAAGACGCCGACGGCGTGACGGCGACGGTCGCCACGCCCTCGGGTGAGACCACGATGCGCGCCCGCTACATCATCGGCTGCGACGGCGGGCGCAGCCAGGTGCGCAAGTCGATGAAGGTGGATTTCCAGGGCTTCACCTATCCCGAGCGCTTCCTCGTGTTGAGCACACGTTATGATTTTGCCGAGGCCGGTTATGCGCTCACCAATTACATCGCCGATCCCGATGAATGGTGCGCCTTGTTCAAGGTGCCCGGCCAGGACGAAAAGGGCATTTGGCGCGTCGTCCTGCCCGTCGACGCCGACGCGCCGGTCGAGGCGATTTTCGATGAAGCCGCGGTGCAGCGGCGCATCCAGGGCTTTCACCCGAAGAGCGGCGATTACGACGTGGTCCATCGCAATCTCTATGACGTGCATCAGCGCGTCGCCTCATGCTATCGCGACGGGCGCATGCTGATCGCCGGCGACGCCGCGCATATCAACAATCCGCTCGGCGGCATGGGCATGAATTTCGGCTTCCACGACGCCTTCAACCTGGCCGACAAACTCAAACGCGTCTGGTTCGACGGCGAGAGCGAAGACCTGTTCGATCTGTACGACCGGCAGCGGCGAACCGTGGCGCAGGAATATCTCCAACGCCAGACGATCGAGAACAAGAAGAACATCGAGCAGAAGGATCCGGCCGAGCGGGCAAAGTTCCATCGGGAATTGCGCGACATCGTCGCCGACCGGGCGCGGCTGCGCGCCTATCTCAAGCGGGTCGCGATGATCGACGGCTTTCGGCGCTCGCTGTCGATCCCATAGGCCGCGGGGGCAGGTTTGCGGCTGGCATCGGACCTATTCCGGGTAATATCGCGGCCGGCGCGCGCCGGCCGGCCTTCACGGGAGAAGAATGAATGAAAATCGCTATTCCTGACCTGATCTCGAATTCCTACTTCCCGGCCGCCGCGGCGGTCGAGTTGGGCTTCTTCAAGGATGAGGGCCTCGACATGGAGCTCGAGCTCATCTTTCCGGTCGACAAGACCTTGGAAGTGCTGCGCGACGGCGGCATCGATTTCGTCGGCGGTTCGGCCCATAGCGTGCCGCATGCGTTTCCGGAATGGAAAGGCGGCAAGCTGATCGGCGCGCTGGCGCAGAACATGTACTGGTTCCTGATCCTGCGCTCGGATTTGAACGCAAAGCAGGGCGATATCGAAGCGATCAAGGGGCTCAAGATCGGCGCCGCGCCTCTGGTGGAACTCGGCCTCAAGCGGCTGCTCGTCGAATCCGGCATCGATATCGAGCGCGACAAGGTGACGATCGGCCCGGTGCCCGGCGCTTTCCTCGGCGAGAACAAGAATTTCGGGGTGGCGGCGGCCAAGGCCTTGCAGGCGGGTCTCATCGACGGCTTCTGGGCCAATGGCATGGGTGCGGAAGTGGCGGTGCGCTCGGGCGCGGGCACGATGGTGATCGACGCGCGGCGCGGCGACGGGCCGCCCGGCGCGATCCATTACACGATGCCGGCGCTCATCACCTCCGATGCGGTGATCGCGCGCGATCCCGATGCGGTCGCGGCGGCCCTGCGGGCGCTGGTGAAGACCCAGGAAGCCTTGAAGAAGGACATCGGCCTTGCCACCAAGGTCGGCCGCAAGCTCTTCCCGGCGGAAGAAGCCGAACTCATCGCCGATGTGGTGCGGCGCGACCTGCCTTTCTATAGCGCCGCGATCAGCCGGGACTTCGTCGACGGGATGACGAAGTTCCAGCGCCAAATGGGCCTTCTCAAAGGCGCGGTGAGCTATGAAGACGTCGTGGCGACGCAGTTCTCGCCCTATTGGAACTGATCGCTCGCGAGACAGGCGAGGATCGATTTGCCGCTTCGGGGATCGCCGCGGTTTCGCCGCCCGGCGCCCCTCGAGGCCGCTTCATTCTGCAGGCAACCGGCGACGCGCGCTGCGCGCGTTTGGCGTTTCACGGCCGCTCGGCGAGGATGAACTGATCGAGGAGCTTGCGCTCCGCGAAGCCGATCGAGGAGTTGCGCACGCGCGTCGCGAAATCCTCGCCCATGACGGCGGCGTTGCGCAGCGGCGGCGCCTCGCCGCGCGCCACGCGCTCGGCGGTGTCCTTGGCATAGGCGAGAGTCGATGGCGTGATGTCGAGCTGCTGAACGATCCGCAACCCCGCCGCCTCGATCGCCGCGCGCATCTCTTCGGGCGTGGCGAGGAAGCTCGTTGACGCATCCATGGCCCAGGGCACCGGGAAGCTGGGCGCGCCCGCCGGGCCTTGCGCGACCTCGACGCAGGAAAAGCATGCGCCGCGCTTCAACACCCGCGCGACCTCGGCCGCCAGCCCCTTCTTGTCGGGGATGTTCATGGTGACGTTATGGCACCAGACATGGTCGAAGCTCTCATCGGGGAAGGGCAGGGAGAGCGCGTCGGCCTCGCGGAACGCGATCCGGGCGGCGAGGCCGCAACGGCGCGTGAGCTCGCGCGCGACCTCGATGAATTCCGCCGTCAGATCGATGCCGGTGACGCGGCATTGGCGCTCCGCCGCGAGATACCGCGAAGAGCCGCCGACGCCGCAGCCCAGATCGAGCACCTGCATGCCGGGGCGAAGGCCCGCGCGCTCGGCGTGATCCCGGGTGGCGACGATCCCCACGCTGTGCAATTGGTCGAAGGGAAAGAGATCCTGATAGCGGGGCTTCTCGGGATCGATTCCGGCCTCTTGGAGCGCCGCAACGATTCGGTCCATCAGACCGCCGCGGCCATAATGGGCTTGAACCTTTCCCGCCGCATCGTCCATCGCGCCCTCTCCCCGGTGCCGTGCCATGCGCGCCGAAACTAGCAGCGGCCGCCCGCGTCCACCAGCAAGGCGGCGGGCTTGGCGGAGCGAAGGCGCTTTCGCGCGCGATGGCGCCCGCGATCGGCCGCGCTTTACCTTCGCCGCGTTGTGGACTAGATAGTCCATAATTGCGCCTTTGGATGGGCATCGCGCCGGGACGAGCGCAAGCGGGAGGACGATCATGCTCGAGCTCTATCATGCGCTCACTTCGACCTGCAGCCAGAAGGTGCGCATGTGCCTCGCCGAGAAGGGGCTCGATTGGGTCGATCGGCGCGTCGATCTGCGCGCGAACGAGCATTTGACGCAAGCCTATCTCGCGCTCAATCCCAACGGCGTGGTGCCGACCCTCGTTCATGACGGCAGGCCGATCGTCGATTCGAGCGTGATCTGCGAATATCTCGACGAGGTCTTTCCCCGGCCTCGCTTGACGCCGGAAGATCCGGTCGAGCGCGCATCGATGCGCGCCTGGATGCGCTTTCTCGAGGAGGTGCCGACCGCAGCCATCCGCGTCCCGTCCTTTCACATGGCGCTGGCGCAGCGCTACGCGGCGCTCGATGCCGAGGGCTTCCGCGCGCAGGTCGCGGATATCAGACCGCTGCGCAAGCATTTCTATCGCCGCATGGGAAGTGAGGGCTTCGGGCGCGAGGATGTCGAAGCCTCGCTCGAGGAGCTCGACCGAACCCTGGCGCGCATGCAGGAAGCCCTGGGCCGCGGCCCGTGGCTGATGGGACGCGATTTCACCCTGGCCGATATCGTCGTCATGCCGTCGATCGACCGGCTGGCGGATCTGGGACTCGCCAAGATGTGGGAGGCGCATTATCCCCGCGTCGCCGGCTGGTATGCGCGATTGCAGGCGCGGCCATCCTTCGCCCAGACTTTCACCCCCGGCAGCCGGCTGTCCGAGGGCATGAAGATCAGGCCGCTGGCCTGGGCCTGACGCGGCCGAAGTCGGGACATCTCCAAGCCCAGGGGGAACGCATGACGCTCGAGCTCTACCATCACGGGACTTCGGTTTGCGCGGCCAAGATCCGCATCGCGCTCGCGGAGAAGGAACTGCCTTGGGAAGGGCATTACGTCGATATCCTGAAGGGCGAGCAGCATGCGCCCGAATATCTGAAGCTCAATCCCAAGGGCGTGGTGCCGACCCTCGTCCATGACGGGCGCGTCATCCGTGAATCGACCTTGATCGGCGAATATCTCGACGAGGCCTTTCCGAGCCCGCCGCTCAAACCCGCTTCGCCCCTGGACCGCTACGTGATGCGGATGTGGACCAAGCGGCTCGACGAGGAACTCCATCCCGCGACCGCCATCGTCACCTATGCGGTCTCGCATCGCCATGCGGTGCTGATGAACGGGCCGGAAGCGGTCGACGCCTATGTCAACAAGGTTCCGCCCGAGCGGCGCGCCCGGCGCCGCCAGATGCTCGAGCGCGGGATCGACGATGCGGAAGCGCGCGCGGCGCTCCTCGTTTATGACCGCTTCCTCGCCGATATGGAAACCGCGCTCGCGCGCCAGCCCTGGCTTGGCGGCGCCGCCTTCTCGCTCGCCGAGGTCGGCGTCATCCCTTACGTCAATCGCCTCGACATGCTGCAGCTTTCCGGCATGTGGAGCGAAGCGCGCCCGCATTTGACCGATTGGTTCCGGCGCGTCAAGGCGCGGCCCAGTTTCGAGCCTGCCTTGCTCGGCTATGTGCCGCCGCCTCTGCGCGCGCTGATGAAGGAGCGCGGCGCGGAGGCCTGGCCCCAGGCGCAAGCGATCCTGAAAGCGGGCGGGTCGATTTCTTCGCGCCCCCTGTAACCAAGCCCTCCGGTCGAGCGAAATCACTCCCAGCAGGGCGTTTCGGCCGCGCGAGGACGCGGCCGGTCCGCCGAACCGGCAGGAGGTTGCGATGCTTCGACGGGGATTCTTCATGGCGGCGCTGTTCGCCTTCCTGGTTCCGGCCCTGGCGCAGGCGAGCGGGCCCGTGTCCTTCGACGCCACGGCCTTCGCCGCGGCCCAGGCCGCCGGCAAGCCGATCCTCGTCCATATTCACGCGGATTGGTGCCCGGTCTGCGCCCGGCAAGGCCCGATCCTGGGCGCGCTCGAACAAACGCCGGAATTTTCCGATCTGGTCGTGTTCAACGTCGATTTCGACAGCCAGAAGAATGTCGTGCGCCAGCTCGGCGCGCAAATGCAGGGCACCTTGATCGTGTTCCGCGGCACGGCCGAGAAGGGTCGCTCGACCGGCGAGACCGATGCCGGGAAGATCAAGGCGCTGCTCGAGCGCTCGAAGCTTTCCTAAAAGGAGCTCGCGCGTGTTGATCGGCGGAAGCGACGCGCTGGGCGCGCTGGCCGGCGTGTTGTCGACGCTCTCGCCCTGCGTCCTGCCGCTGCTGCCGATCGTCGTCGGCAGCGCAGCGGCGGCCCATCGCCGGGGCGCGCTGGCGCTCGCCGCGGGTGTCGCGCTTTCCTTCGTCGCCATCGGGCTCTTCGTCGCGACCATCGGCTTCGGCATCGGACTCGATGGCGATCTGTTCCGCTTCGCGGGCGCGTCGCTGATGCTCGTCTTCGGCGTCTTTCTCCTCAGCACGCCGCTGCAACAGCGTTTCGCTCTGGCCGGCGCGCGGCTCGGCGATGCCGCCAGCGGCATGCGGGGATGGATCACGGCGACCGGGTGGCAAGGCCAATTCTTGGTCGGGCTTCTCTTGGGCGCGGTGTGGAGCCCCTGCGCCGGCCCGACCCTGGGCGCGGCCGCGACTTTGGCGGCGCAAGGCCGCGATCTCGGCCAGGTGGCGCTGGTGATGACCTTGTTCGGGATCGGCGCCGCGCTGCCGCTTCTCCTCGTCGGCGCGCTGTCGCGCGAAGCCTTGCTGCGCTGGCGCGGCGGGCTCGGCTTCGCGGGCCATGCCGGCAAGATCGCGCTCGGGCTCGTGCTGCTCGTCACCGGCGCGGCGATCGTCACCGGCCTCGACCGTCATCTCGAAACCTTCCTGGTCGATATCGCGCCCGCCTGGCTGACCGATTTGACGACGCGGTATTGAGGCGGGCCTCCCGAACAGGGCGGATGGGCGGCCGTCTCATGGGAGATGGTCGCTAAAGATTATTCGAAGCTATCGATAACGCGGCAAGAGCCGCCCGCGCCGAGCGCGCATCGGCGCAACGCTTCATTCATCCCGGCGCGCGACCATCGTGACCGCGAAACGCGTCGGGTAGCCGAGCGTTTCCCGGGATTTCTCGATTCGATGATGGCGCGCGATCAGACTCGTGAGGGTTTCGGACGGCGGTGGCGGAGTCTCTTTCCCGGCGCTATGCTGGTCCTGTCGTTTTGTTTGATTTCGGCGCTGTTCATCTTCGGATATCCCGCCGCCTATCAAACCATCCTGTGGCAGATGGGGATCAATCCGTACCACTTCCCCTTCCTCGACACGCACGGGATCTTGTCGACGGCGGAGTGCTACCGCTACGGCATCGACGTCATCGCCGAGAATCCCTGCGATGCGCTCGGCCGGACCCTCGACTACTCGCCCTTTTGGCTGATCACCGCCAAGCTCGGTCTCGGCACGACATCGACGATGCAGGCGGGACTCTGCCTCGACCTGCTCTTCCTCTTCGGGGTGTTCTTTTTGCCGGCCGTGCGCGGCTGGCCGGAAGCGGCGGTCATGACGTTCGCGCTGCTCTCGAGCGCCGTCGCTCTGGCGCTGGAGCGGGCCAATCTCGATCTCGCCGTTTTCGTCATCGGCATTCTGGCCGCGACTTGGTCGTTCCGCGGACCGGCTTGGCGCGCCCTCGGCTATGCGCTGATCATCTTGGCCGCACTCGTCAAATATTATCCGGCCATCATGCTCGTCCTTGCCATCCGCGAGCGGCTTCGATTCCTGTGCGCGATCGCGGCCGTCACCCTCGGCGTCGCGGCGCTCTTCGTCGCGATCGAAGGCGCCGCGCTCACCCGCGCGCTCCAGAACATCGAAGCCGGGACGCGGTTCACGAATAATTTCGGCGCCGTCAACCTGCCCCGCGCCTTGAGCGTCCTGTTCGCCTTGGCGGGCGAGCGCGCGGTGGCGATCCTCGAATGGGCTGGCGCGCTCATCGCCGCCGCTTGCGCAATTCTCATGGCGAAGGTCGACAATCTGCAGGACGTGATCGAGCATGTGCCGCCGCGCAGCCGCGCGCTCATGCTGGCGGGTTGCACGCTCATCCTCGGCTGCTTTTTCAGCGCGGAAAACGCGCCCTATCGCTGCATCTATTTTCTCTTCGTCCTGCCCGGACTGACGCAGCTCTGGCGGGCGCCGATCGGCGCCGCCGCGCGCCAGCGCGTGATCCTGGCGACGTTCGCCGTGCTGCTTCTGCTGTGGGGCCAGTTTTTCCAGCGTGCGCTCGGCCAAGGGCTGATCTTCGCGCAGGTGCAAGCGGTCCCCGCCAATTACGTGCAATTCGTGTTCTGGTTTCTGCGCGAGATCCTGTGGTGGTGGGTCGTCATCGTGCTGCTTGCGCTCTTGCTTTGTCTCATCGAGGCTTCGCGCGCCGGGCAGGAATTGCTCCGGACGGTCTTCGGCGCGCAGCGGCGGCATCCCTTCGCGCCGCCTCGCGCGGCGTCGCGCGCCGCGCGCGGGCGCGAATAAACCGGCCTTCGATCGCGGCCGAGACGGCGGCGCCGATGCCTTGCCCTCGCACGCGAAATCATGCATTTTGCACATAACGGCGGAGGATCCGGCACGGGTCGGCTCTCTCGCCGACAAAAGCTTCAACAGGGAGGCACCGCGTGATCGATATGTCTGCGCGCCTTGGATTCGACCGTGGCCTGGTCGTTGCGGCCCTTCTTGCCGCCGCCCTTCTCGCATCCGGCGGAAGCGATCCCGCGCGCGCCGAAACCCTGCATGTCGGTAAGAGTTCGGCCGTCGCGTTCAATTTCGCGCCGGTCGATATCGGCATCCGGCAAAACTATTTCCGGCGCAACGGCCTCGACGTCGAAGTCGTCAATCTGGCCGGGAGCGCCAAGCTGCAGCAGGCGATGATCGCGGGCTCGGTCGATATCGGTTTGGGCGCCGGCACCGACATCGCGTTCCTGGTGAAGGGCGCGCCGGAGATCGGGGTGGGTGCGATCGCGCTGTCGCCGGCGCTGTTCGGCATCATCGTGCCCTATGATTCGCCGGTGCATGCGCTGAGCGACCTCAAAGGCAAGCGCATCGGCATCTCGACCGTCGGCTCCTTGACCCAGTGGCTGGTGTTTCAGCTCGAAAGCAAGCAGGGCTGGAAACGCGACGACCTGACGATGATCACGGACGGTTCGAGCCCGCCGCCGCAGCTCGCCGCGCTCAAGACCGGCCAGATCGACGCCCAGGTCAGCTCCGTCGGATTCGGCTGGGATTTGGAGCGCCACAGGGAAGGCCGTCTCCTGGCGCCGGCGTCGGATTTCGTCGGCGCGTTCCTGATGAACGTGATCTTCGCCACCGACACGCTTGCCCAGCGCGATCCGGACACGATCCGCCGGTTCCTCAAGGGATGGTACGAAGCGGTCGATTTCATGGCGCACCACAAATCGGAGACCGTGGAGATCGCGCGCTCGGTCGATCATTATTCGGCGGAGGTCGAGAACAAGCAGTATGACGTCGTGATGCCGTCCTTGTCGCGGGACGGGACCTTTCCGCAAGCGGCGGTCGCGACGGTGAGGCGCTCTTTCGTCGAGCTTCACATTCTCGATGCCGAGCCCGACATGAGCAAATATCTGACGACGCGCTTCCTGCCGTCAAAGGGGTGAGGCGTTCCTCGCGCCGGCTTCGCGCGCGGCGAATTCCTCCACCAGCCGATGCATCGCGATCACCGGCGCATCCGCCCGGATCGCGATCCGGGACGCGTCGGGCAGCGCCGCGTTGATCCGCTGCTGGCCTTCCATCACGACGATGTCCTGGAGGAAGACGTCGCGGATATTCTTGCCGAAACGCCGGCTCGCCTCTTCGTCGCCGACCGCGAAATTCCGGCAATGCTGATAGAACATGAACGAGCTGGTCTCGGTCTCGGGCGTCGCCGTGATCAAGGCTCTGAGCCTGACGCCGCGATCCCAATCGCCGTCGCGTTCGATCTCGCCGGCCGGCCCAAACCCCGCATCGATCGTGCAGTGAGCGGGGATCTCGCAAACCGTCGCCTGCCAGCGATCGACGTTGTCGCCGTTGTATTTGGCGAGCCGCGCCAGCAAGGGCGGCGGCGTCACCCTGGCGCTCCAGCGCATCATCCGGACGCCGCGCGCGAAACGCTCCGTCGTCACCGGGTTTCGATCGATCCCGGCGCCGCCCAAGCTCTCGGCGTGGACATAAACGACGTGCATCAGATCCAGCAGATTGTCGTTGTTGAGCTCCCAATGGCATTTCATCGGCAGCGGCCTGCCGTCATTGCCCATGGTCCTGGTGAACCTCGAATCATCGAGGCAATCCCAATGCGGCATCAGGCTGTCGTCGCGCCGGGCGGGATCGCCCGTCCAGATCCAGACGAAATCCCATTTCTCGATGACCGGGTAGCTGCGGATGCGCGCATCCGCCGGAATTTCCTTCTGGCCGGGAATCTCGATGCAGCGTCCTTCGGAATCGAATTTCAGCCCGTGATAGCCGCAGCGAATGGCGTCGCCCTCGCGCCGGCCCAGCGAGAGCGGCAGGTTGCGGTGGCAGCAGCGATCCTCGAGCGCGACGGCGCGGCCGGCTTCGGTCCGATAGAGCAGCACGGGATGGCCGAGCAGGGTGCGCGCGAGCGGCGTCTCGCCGAGCTCGGCGGCGGATGCCGCGACATACCAGCAATTGCGGAGAAACATCCGGATCCCTCCTCCCTTTGCGCGCGGATTGCCCGCGTCGTCCAGGCCCGACGGATCTTTGGCACCCGGGGCATGAAAAGAATACCGGATCGCGGCGGCATCGGCCAGAAGCGAAGAACCACCCTGTTCGGGCGTCATTTCCGGCCGCGGAAACCGGGCCTCGATGCGAAGAATTTTAGATAAATTCCGGCCTTCGCCGAAACGGGCGGCGTCGCCCTCCCGCGCGATCTTTCACCAACCATTGCTTAACCCGCTTGGCAAAGAATAGCGCCGTCAAAGCAGGAGTGTCGGGCGTCGCAGCCGGAACGCCAGGGAAGGGGCCTTTGCAAAAGCGCAATGGCCCGCCCGATCGCGTTAAGGACGGCCCACACAGGAGCAGACCGGGTGGACGATTCGAAACGCGCGATGGCCGAAGCGACGGCGCCGCCTCGCGGCATTGCGCTTGATCTGGCGCCGTTGCTCGCACCCTATGCGCGACACGAGCATCTTTCGCTGAAGGTCGAACGTCTGCCGACCGGGGCGCGGCTGTCCAAGGGGAACAACAATGCCGACCGTACCTGGTCGCTGACCCCGGAGGACATCAAGGGCCTCCTCTATTTGCCGCCCAAGGGCATGGAGAAGCCGCATAGCATCGCGGTCCGGATCCTCAGCCTCGAGGACGGTTACGGCGCCACGCTGGCCGTGCTCGACGTTCCGGTTTCGCCCGCCGATGCCGCGGCAGTGTCGGCGCTCGACGATGATGCCGCAACGCGCCGCCGCAGCGACGAGCCCGCGGCAGCGCGGGCCGCGATCGCGCAAGACGAGACCCTCTCGGCGGAAACGCGGCAAAGGGCGCAAGCGGCAAGCGCGCAGGCCTCGCGGCAAGCGATCGAGGCCGAGCTCGCCGCCGCGCGAAACGCCTGGGAGACCGATCTTAAAAAGCGCCTCGCGGAGGCCGCGGCGGAGGCCGCTGCGACTCTCGAGAAGAGCCGCGCCGCGTGGCGGACGGAAGAAGAAGATCGCGCCGCCAAATTCGAGGCGCGCGCGCAAGAGCGCCTCGAGAAGGCGCTCGAACGCCGGCAGCAAGAGGCCGAAGCGGGTCTCGCCAAGGCACAGGAAGGCTGGAAATCCGCCGAGGCCCTTCGGCTTGCCTCGGCCGAGGCGCGCTGGCGCGAGCAATCCGCGCAGGCCCTCGCCGAGTCGGCGGCGAAGCTCCAGCGCGCGGAAGAGGCGGCGGCCGCGGCCGCTCGCGCCAAAGCCGAGCGCGAGCGCAGCGCCGATGCCGAGCTTCGCGCCATGCGCGAGGATGTCGCGGCCAAGCAGGCGACGCTTGCCGAACGTGACAAGGTGCTGGCGCAAGCGCGCGCGGCGATCGAAGCGGCGCGCGAAGGTGCGCGGAAGGCAGGCCGCGCTCAAGAAGGCCGAAGAAGGCTGGAAATCCGCCGAGGCCCTTCGGCTCACTGCGGCCGAGGCGCGCTGGCGCGAGCAATCCGCGCGCGCGGCCGCCGAGGCAACGGCGAAGCTTCAACGCGCGGAAGCCGCGCTGGCCGATGCACGCGCCCAGGCCAAGGGCGCGCGCGGCGACGATGCCGAGCTTCGCGCGATGCGCGAGGATGTCGCGGCCAAGCAGGCGATGCTGGCCGAACGCGAGACCGAGCTGGCGCAAGCGCGCTCGGCTATCGAAGCGGAGCGTGAAGGCGCGCAGGCCGCGCTCAAGAAGGCCGAAGAAGGCTGGAAATCCGCCGAGGCCCTTCGGCTCACTGCGGCCGAGGCGCGCTGGCGCGAGCAATCCGCGCGCGCGGCCGCCGAGGCAACGGCGAAGCTTCAACGCGCGGAAGCCGCGCTGGCCGATGCACGCGCCCAAGCCAAGGGCGCGCGCGGCGACGATGCCGAGCTGCGTGGCCTGCGCGACGATCTCGCGGCCAAGCAGGCGAAGCTCGCCGAATTCGAGACCGAGCTGGCGCAAGCGCGCTCGGCCGCCGAAGAGGCGCGCGACCATGCGCAAGCGGAGACGCAGGCCGCGCTCCGGAAGGCGGGAGCAGACTGGAAAGCCGAAGAGACCATCCGTGTCGCCGCGGCCGAGGCGCGTTTTCGCGAGCAATCCAAGCGCGCGATCGCCGACGCGACGGCGCGCTTCGAGCGGGCCGAGGCGGAATTGGCGGAGGCGCGCGCTCTCGCCAAGACCGTGCGCAATCGCGGCGACGATGCCGAGATCCGACGGCTGCGCGACGAGCTTGCGGCGCTGCAGGCCACGCTCGCCGAACGCGAGACCGCTTTGGCCGAGGCGCGAGCGGCTGCCGCGGCGGCGAATGAACGTGCGACGGCCGAGACCGAGGCCGCCCTCGAAAAGGCGGAAGAAGCGCGGAAAGCCGAAGCGGCGCGAGCGGCCGCCGCGGCGCAAGCGGAATCGAAAAAGGAAGCGGGTCGCCGCGACACGCCGAGGGGCCGCCTTGCGAACGCGATCCGGCGGGAACGTCAGGCGCAGATCCTGCGCTACGCGATCCGCGGCGGCGCGCTCGCCGCATCCCTGGCGGTGGCGGCCGTGCTCTATCCCCGCGCCGAGGCGATGGTCGTCAAGATCTGGTGGCCGAAAATCGTCACGCTCGCGGCGGCGATCGATCCCTTCTCCGGCGATGCCGAAGAGCCGAGCCCGCCGCCCGCGCCGAAACCGGCGCCGGCGATCGCGGAGCGGCGCACGATCATCAACGTTCCGATCGCGAATGTCCGCGCCGGTCCGTCGCCGGCCGCCGGGGTGATCGCGACCTTGCCGCTGGGCCTCGAAGTCTCGCCGGTCGACCATCGCGGGATCTGGGTGCAAATCCGCTTTGGCGGCGAAGACGACCAGCACCGGCAGGAGGGTTGGGTCTTCGGCTCGCTTCTGAAGGAAGAAACCACCGATCCCTGACGCGAAAGCGCTTAATCGCCCGCAAGCTTGGCGAGCGACGGGAGCGGTAGGTTCGTGGGTTCTTCGTTGGGCGGCGTCGGCGGCCGGCCGACGCCGAGCGCGGAGATCATCGTGCCGACGCGCACGAATTCGGCTTGCCGCGTCGTCCCCGTCTTTCGCAGGATGGCGCGCAGCTGCGTGCGCAAGGTGGGAATTCCGAGCCCGGTTTCCTGCGCGATCTCGCCGATGCTCTTGCCTTGGAGGAGCGCCGCGCCGAGCCGGGCTTCGGCATTGGTGAGGCCGAAAGCGGTCATCAGCCGGGCATGCGCCGTCCCATTGTCGAGCCAGGGATCGACGATGGTCACAAGCGCCGCCGCGCGCGCGAGCTCGCCTTTAATCTCGCTGGCGAAGGCCTCGCCGACCAGAGGCACGAGCGTGACCAGATAGGGCACGTTGTGCTGCGTGCGCGAGATCGCGAGGTCGACGCGATCGGGCAGGCTCTCGCCGGTGCCGGTCCCGGCCACGGCGGCGATCTGGCGCGCCAGTTTCGTGCGCTCGGCCGCCTTCGCCGCGACCAGCGAATTGTTGCGAAGCAAGAGCCCGTCCTCGCGCGCGAGAAACTGCGCCGCGGTCGCGTTCATGTAGATGACCTTGCCGGCGCCATCGACCATGACGATCCCCCGGCTCAGCCGGTCCAATGTCTCGACGGCGAAGCGCCCGATATCGTTCCATTGGGCCGCGGTGGCGGAAATGCGGGCCGCGTTCTGCAGATGCGGAACGAACATCGCGAAGCGTTCAATATCGCGCTCCTCGAACGGACCTTGCCGCGTATTGCGCGAAATGCAGAAATCGGCATGCAAGCCGGTCTCGCGGATCAAATCGCAAGATATCGAATAGCGTGCGCCGCCCGGAATCAGAAACTCGTTGTGGAATTCGTCGCCGCGGACGAATGCGTCGTCGAGATAACGGTGCGACGCCACCGGCATGCCGACCGGGAGGGAAGCGAGCAAGGCCGGGCGCGGATCGAGCGCGTGATAATGCGCGGCATAGAGCCGGTGCAGGTCTTCCGAGTAGATGCCGGCGATATAGGCCCGTCCCTTGCCGCGCTTCGCGTTCGACGGGCTCAAGATCAGGCGGCTTGCGACGCCTCTCATATCGCCGACGAGGCGCGTCAGCGTTTCACTCCAAAGGCTGGGATTGAGCGCGGCGGCGTAGATATCGACCAGCAGACGAGCGTCGGGATCAGCGAATGTCACGGTGCATCGCCCATATTTCTTCTTCGCCGATTTTCAATAGGCCAGGGCGCGAGATGCCACAACTATATTCGCTGTGATTTCAAACTGCGCGGGCGATAACCGTCAGCGCCGGCCGAAGATGGGCAGAAAGGGCCGCGCCGCGCCGCTTGCCCACGAAAGCGCTTAATCGCCCGCAAGCTTGGCGAGCGACGGGAGCGGTAGGTTCGTGGGTTCTTCGTTGGGCGGCGTCGGCGGCCGGCCGACGCCGAGCGCGGAGATCATCGTGCCGACGCGCACGAATTCGGCTTGCCGCGTCGTCCCCGTCTTTCGCAGGATGGCGCGCAGCTGCGTGCGCAAGGTGGGAATTCCGAGCCCGGTTTCCTGCGCGATCTCGCCGATGCTCTTGCCTTGGAGGAGCGCCGCGCCGAGCCGGGCTTCGGCATTGGTGAGGCCGAAAGCGGTCATCAGCCGGGCATGCGCCGTCCCATTGTCGAGCCAGGGATCGACGATGGTCACAAGCGCCGCCGCGCGCGCGAGCTCGCCTTTGATCTCGCTGGCGAAGGCCTCGCCGACCAGAGGCACGAGCGTGACCAGATAGGGCACGTTGTGCTGCGTGCGCGAGATCGCGAGGTCGACGCGATCGGGCAGGCTCTCGCCGGTGCCGGTCCCGGCCACGGCGGCGATCTGGCGCGCCAGTTTCGTGCGCTCGGCCGCCTTCGCCGCGACCAGCGAATTGTTGCGAAGCAAGAGCCCGTCCTCGCGCGCGAGAAACTGCGCCGCGGTCGCGTTCATGTAGATGACCTTGCCGGCGCCATCGACCATGACGATCCCCCGGCTCAGCCGGTCCAATGTCTCGACGGCGAAGCGCCCGATATCGTTCCATTGGGCCGCGGTGGCGGAAATGCGGGCCGCGTTCTGCAGATGCGGAACGAACATCGCGAAGCGTTCAATATCGCGCTCCTCGAACGGACCTTGCCGCGTATTGCGCGCGAGCAAGAGATCGGCATGCGCCCTGGGCTCGCGGACCAAGGAGTAAGACAGCGAGTAGCGCCCTCCATTGCGGATGACGAAATCGCAGTAGAATTCATCGCGTTCCAGATACGCGTCATCGAAATAGCAATTCGACGCCATCGGCGCGCCGACCGGAAGCGAAGCGAGCACCGACGGGCGCGGATCGAGCGCGTGGTAATACTCGACATAGGACCGGTGCATGTTCGCGGTATAGATGCCCGCGAAATAAGTTTCGGTCTTGGCACGTTCCCCGCTCGATCCACTCAGAATCAGCCGACTTGTCATCCCGCCGATCTCGTCCATGAGGCGGTGCATCGCCGCCTGCCAAAGAGTGGGATTGACGGCGGCGGCGTAGATATCGGCCAGCATCCGAGCGGTGGGATCAGCGAATGTCATGGCACATCGCCCATCTATCCTGTTCGCCGATTCTCAATATGCCGCCGCGCGGAATACCACAACTATATTTGCGGTAACTTCGAAGTGAGCCGCAGAGTGATCGGTATCAAGGACGCATTGTAGAAATCGGCTTTCTCCCCGCTGTATTTCATGGCAAGCGAATCCGCCGCGCCCACGATTCGCATTAGATCATTGATTTGAGATCATTGAATTGCAAGCGGCCGCGAGCCTGCGCGCGCATTGGAGGAACGCGAATTTTATCATCCGTATGGATGAGAGAAACTCGCCTACCTTCCTCTAGATAGGTGATGTTCCCTGCGACGTTGAGCGTCACAATGCCGCTTTGCTTTAGGAAGACTCAAGAAATTTCGGACTTAAGTTATTGAGTGAACGCAGATTGACCGAGCGTCGCCCAATTGCGGGGCATCGGAGGCAGAACTCTCTTCCGATCCCCGGCCATACAGTCATTCCGCCTCAACGGCATGCTTCAATAATGTGGAAAACATTGCTCATGAACAACGTTGTCGCCCATCCAAAACTTGCTCGTGAAACGGTAGCCATCCCGGATCAACCGGAAGATCTGAACGCGTCGATCGCCGGCGCCTGGCAAAGCGTCCAAATTCTTATCCACATGCTCTCGGATCTGCACGTCGATCCGGATTCCCGGCTGCGCGCCTATCTCGTGCGCAGGCTCGAGCACCTCCGCGACGCCGTTCAACGTCCGGCCCCTTCAGGCGAACAGAAAGCGGTCGAATTGAAGGAAGTAAGCGACGAGCTGAAGGCGCTCGTCGAGCTTCTCCCCTATATGAAGGACGATCTGCTGGTCGACGTCTGACCGGCCGAGGCCGCATCCGTCGAGCGGCCGGAATCCGCGCTAGAGCGTTTTCGAGCGAAGTGGATACCGGTTCGCGTGAAGGAAACGCGACAAAACAAAAAGCGAGAGCCCCGGCTTTGATTCCAGCAAAGCCGGAAAGGCTCTGGCGCGATGCAGGTCGACGCGCTCATCTTCGCGTCTGCAGCGAGGGCGCGTCGAGGGCCGTGGCGCGCGGCGGTTGACGCAGATCAAGGCGCCGCGGGCCGGATGCCCTTCAATGGCGCAAACCGGGCTCTGCGGAAGGGATCGCCATGGCGTTCAAGGATATCGTCGTTCATATCGACCCGAGCGCGGCCGGGGCGGCACGCACCCGCATCGCAGCGCGGATCGCGGAGGTTCACGGGGCTTATGTGACCGGTCTCTTCATCAGCGTGCCGCAAATGCCGCCGGCCGACCTCGCCATGTTCACCCAACTCGGTCTCGAGGGCGGCACCTATCAGCGGGAGCTGGAGCGGGTCGTCGCCGAGGATGAAAAACTCCGGCGGGACGGCGAAAAGGCATTCCACGCCGAGCTGGCGCGCGCCAAGGTCGAGGGCGAGTGGCGCGTCGTCGAAGGCGGCGTCCCGAATCCCGTCGATGCGCAGGCGCGCTACGCCGATCTGATCGTCGTCGGCCAGGCGGGTGCGGACGACGAATCGAAGCGCTATCGCCTCGACTCGCCCGCCGCGCTTGCGCTGGCCTGCGGCCGGCCGGTTCTCGCAATCCCGCTCGGCGGCGCGCCCGAAAGGATCGGCGAGCGCATTCTCGTCGCCTGGAACGGCAGCCGCGAAGCCGCGCGCGCCGTGAGCGACGCCATGCCCTTCCTCGCGCGCGCGGCTTTCGTCGAACTGCTGGCCGTCGAGCCGTCCGGGCGCAGCACCGAGGCCGGAATGCTCGATCTGTCGAACCTCGCGCGCCATCTGGCGCGCCACGGCGTCCGCGCCGAGCGCTATGTGGTCGAAGCGCCCGAGCATGCGGCCGGCGACGCGATCGTCGCTCGCGCCGATCATGCCGATTGCGATCTCATCGTGATGGGCGCCTTCGGACATTCGCATATGCGCGAGATGGTGCTCGGCGGCGCCACGCGCACGCTGCTCAAAAGCATGAGCGTCCCGGTGCTGCTCTCGCACTGAGCGCCGAGGAACGATCGCGGGCGTTTCGATCGGGAGGCCTTGATCACCAAACTGACATGGTCGCGCGATAGGCTCGGGCGCCATGAAGGACCTCAGCGACCTCCTGCGCCGCCAGGCGGCGCTCGTGCGCCGCGCGGCTGCCGTCCAAACCGACGGGGCCGGGGCGAGCGATCAGCGCCTGATCGAACTGGCCGAACAGCTCGAACGCGAAGCGGCCGCGCTCGATTGCCAGAATCCGCGCCGGAATCCCCAGAAGAAGCCGGCCGAGCGCGACGAGGGCGGCAATTCGGCTTGAAGCCGCCGCGCTCTCGCGATGATCGCGGCGCGGGCCCCGCGCTCGACGCCTAACGGATTTCGAGCGCCGTCAAGGTTTCCGGGCTCAATTGGCCCGTGGCCTTGAGCCCCTTGGCGCGCTGGAAATTCCGGACCGCGGCCGAGGTGTTGGCGCCCCACCGCCCGTCGATGTTGTCGCGCACATAAAAGCCCAGATCGTGCAGGCGCTGCTGCACCTTGAAGATCGTGTCGCTTGAGACTGCGGAGGCGGCGCTTTCCGCCGGCCGCCTCGCGGGCGGGGGCGGCGGCGGCGCGGCGCGCACCGCATTGGCCGCGACCGGCGTCCAGTTGCCGTCCGGTTGCTGGCACGCGGTGCCCTCGGTCTGTTGCCGCTGACCGTTGATGACCGCATCCGCGACGTATTTGCGGCAGGCCTCGCCATTGGGCCCGCGCAGATCCGCGGTCGGCGTCACCCAATAGCTCGATCCGGTGCCGGGATTCTGCCACGCGACCGGCTGATTGGCGGGCGCGTTCTGAAGCGAGGTGCCGACGCAGCCGCGATCCGCCGGGTCCATCGACCGGCCGATATAGCCGCCGCCGAGCGCGCCGCCGAGCACGCCGACGATCGTCGCGACGGTGTTGCCGCTGCCCTTGCCGAACTGGCTGCCGATAAGGCCGCCGGCCGCGGCGCCGCCAGCGGTGCCGACGAGGTTGCCGGTCGAGGTGCTGAGGATCTGAGAGATCGCGCTGCGATCGCAGTAGCGCTGATCGGTGCCGAAGGTGTTGGATTGCGCGCGCGCCGTCCCGGCGCAGAGCGCCGCGACGGCGAAGGCCGCCGCGGTAAGCCCAAGCCCGCGCGCCGCATATCCACGCTCGAATAAATTCGACAGAATCATTTTATCGCCTCCCTGACAGGCCGAGCATAGCCGCATCCCGGCCCCGATTGCCAGTTTGCGCGGCGGCGACGTTTCGCGCCGCCACGCGCCTGACGATAACGCGTTGCAATTCCGACCCTATGCAACGCGCCTCGCTGGTCATCCTTGACCTGGATCAAGACCCGGTCGAGCCGGCCGCGTCACTTTGTTATGGCGAATATCGACAGCGAGGCCGTGGAGCCGCGTATGAAAGCCGTTTCGTCCGAGCGCCTCGTCTTGACCGTCAACGGCCGCAGGGTCCAGTTCGAAGGGGTCGCCCCCGAGAAGCCGCTCTTATGGGTGCTTCGCGACCAGCTGCGGCTCAACGGCGCAAAATTCGGCTGCGGCCATGGCGGCTGCGGCGCGTGCATGGTTCAAGTTGACGGCCAGGCGGTGACTTCCTGCAACCATCCGATCAAGGATTTCATCGGCAAGAGCGTGACGACCATCGAGGCGATCGCCGCCCGGGACGGCGACGCGATCATCCGGTCCTGGCTCGCCGAGCAAGTGCCGCAATGCGGCTATTGTCAGCCGGGAATGATCGTCGCCGCGGACGCTCTCCTGGCCCGCAACGCGAAGCCGAGCGACGCGGACATCGACGCGGCGATGTCGCCGGTACTGTGCCGCTGCGGCACCTATCCGCGCGTGCGCCGCGCGATTCATCGCGCCGCCGCGCGAAGCTGGAACGATTCGCCGTTCCCGAACGAGACCATGCCGGCCGAGCCGCGCGAGAGCGTGGAACGGGCCATCGTCTTCAATCCCTGGGTCAAAATCACGCGCGACGGCACCGTCATCGTCGTGATCGGGCAATCCGAAATGGGTCAGGGCGTGACGACGTCGCTGCCGATGCTGGTGGCGGAGGAACTCGAGACGCCGCTCGACCGCGTCGCGATCGAGCTGGGTCCCGCGGACCATGCCTATGACAATCCGATCATTCACCTGCAGATCACGGTCGGCAGCCTCAGCATCCAGACCAATTGGGAGCGGATGCGCCGCGCCGGCGCCGAGGTGCGCGAGCGCCTCATCGCCGCGGCCGCGGCGGAATGGCGCGCGCCCGCATCGGAATGCCAGGCCAAGGCCGGCCGCGTGACGCATCTGCCGACGGGCCGCAGCCTCGCCTATGGCGCGCTCGCCGAAAGCGCGGCAACGCTGCCGGTGCCGAGAAATCCTCCGCTCAAGGCTTTCGATGCGTTCACGCTCCTCGGCAAGCCGACCGCGCGGCGCGATATCCCGGCGCATGTCGCGGGCCGGACGATTTTCGGCGCCGATGTGCGGGTCGCCGGCACGGTGGCGGCGACGATCGCGATGCCGCCGGTCTTCGGCGCCAAATTCGCGCGCATGGAGGATGCCGCCGCCAGGGCCGTTCCCGGCGTGCGCGACATCGTCAAGATCCCGAGCGGCGTCGCGGTCGTGGCCGACGATATCTGGTCGGCGATGCAAGGCCGCGAGGCGTTGCGGGTGTCGTGGCAGGGCGGGCTCGCGGGCCTCGCCAGCGAGCAGATCACGCAGCGTTTTCGCCAGGCGCTCGCCCGGCCGGGCGCGCCCATTCAAGAGAATGGCGACGCACCCCGCGCGATCGCCGGCGCCGCGACCATCCTCGAGGCGGAATATGAAACCCCTTACCTCGCGCATGCGCCGATCGAGCCGATCAATTGCACCGCGCGGATCGCGGGCGGGCTTTGCGAGGTCTGGGTTCCGACGCAGAGCCAGACCCTGGCGCAGCAAGCCGCCGCCGAGGCCGCCGGCCTGCCGCCCGACAAGGTCCGGATCCACACCACCTATCTCGGCGGCGGCTTCGGCCGGCGCTCCGTGCCCGACGTCGTGACGCAGGCGGTCGAGATCGCCAAGGCGATCGGCAAGCCGGTTCAATTGATGTGGACGCGCGCCGAGGACATGCATCACGACCGCTACCGTCCGGCGAGCCTGGCGAGCTTGCGCGGCGGGCTCGACGAGAGCGGCAATCCGATCGCCTGGCTGCATCGCGTCGCGGGGCCGGAGCTCGCGGGCGAAGGGCTCCAGATCGCCTATGACATACCCAATCTGAAGACCGAGCATATCAAGGACGATCCCGGCGTTCCGACCGGCTATTGGCGCTCGGTCGGCGCCTCGCAGAACGCCTTCGCGGTCGAGGGCTTCATGGACGAGCTCGCCGCGGCGGCGGGGATCGACCCGGTCGAGTTCCGCCTGCGCCGCCTCGGCAAATCGCCGCGGCTCAAGGCGGCGCTCGCGATGGCGGCGGAGAAATCCGGCTGGGGCGAGGCCTTGCCGGCCGGGCGCACGCGCGGCGTCGCGGCCTATTACGCCCATGGCGGTTGGGCCGCGCAGGTCGCGGAAATCTCGATCGCGGCCGGAGGCGCGATCAAGCTTCACCGCATCGTCTGCGCCGCCGATTGCGGCTTCATCGTCAATCCCGATACGGCGAAGGCTCAGCTCGAGGGCGCGATCGTCTTTGGGCTCACCGCGGCGCTGAAGGACCGGATCACCATCGCGGACGGCCGGGCCGAGCAAAGCGGGTTTCGCGATTATCCCCTGCTGACCATGGCGGAAACGCCGCCGATCGATATCCACCTCTTGCCGAGCCGCGAAGCGCCGACGGGCGCGGGCGAATGCGGCGTGCCGCCGGTCGCGCCGGCGATCGCCAACGCGGTCTTCGCCGCGACCGGCAAACGCATCCGGCGCCTGCCGATCCTGAAGGTCTGATCGCGGCGCTTGACGTGTTCCCGCCGCGGCTCGAAAGCGCGCAGGCTTTTCCGCCTGCGGCTTATCCGATCACACGGACAGCGATGCCGGCGCGTTCGGGTTTGCGTCGCGGATGACGAGCTCGGCGACGGGGACGCCGGCGCGCAGCCGCGCGATCAGCCGAACCGGATCGAAATCGACGCCGCGCGGATCGCGCGCGAAGGCGTCCGACATCATGAAATCCTTGCATTCCTGCAAGCTCGCGAAATTGTCGAATTCGAGCTCGACGCCATTGCCGTCGGGATCGCGATAATAGAGCGAGGTCGTTGGCCCGTGATTGACGCACCAATGCGGCTCGACGCCGAGCGTCTTCAAGCGCTCGTAATTCTCCAAGAGCTCTTCGAGCGTGGCGAAGTTGAAGGCGATGTGGTTGAGGCCGGCCTGGCTGGGGCGGCCATCCTCCTTGAGCGCCGGTTGCGGCGCGAGCGGGCCCGGATTGATGAAGGCGACGCGGTGATGCTCCTCGTCATAGGCGATGAAGCAGATGCGCGCATCCTCGTGCACCACCTCGGCGTCGAGCACCGTGCAATACCAATCGCGCATCGCCGGCAAGCGGTTGGTATTGAAAACCAGGTGAGACATTTTGCGGGGCGACGGCATCGGCTCCTCCATCCTGCGCGACGTGCCGCGACTCTATGCGCCCCGCGCCGCGGCGGCAAGAGCGGGGGCGGCAAGCCGCCGCGCCTGTTACATCGCCTTCGCTTGAAGCTATGATGGGCCGGGATCGGCTCCGGCACAAAGGAAGCGACGCGATGGCGGCAACAGCGCGACGGCACGGATCGGGCGAGGCGGGATGCGCCGCTGCGCGGGCAGGGCGCGCGTGAACGGCGCCGAAAGCCTCGTCCGCACTCTCGTCGCCGGCGGCGTCGAAATCTGCTTCGCCAATCCCGGAACCTCGGAGATGCATTTCGTCGCGGCGCTCGATCGGGTCGAGGGCATGCGCTGCGTCTTGGGCCTCTTCGAAGGCGTCGTCACCGGCGCCGCCGACGGCTATGCGCGCATGGCGGAGAAACCGGCGGCGACCTTGCTCCATCTCGGCCCCGGCCTCGCCAATGGCTTGGCCAATATCCACAATGCGGGCAAGGCTTCCTCGCCGATGGTCAATATCGTCGGCGATCACGCGACCTATCACCGCCAATACGACGCGCCGCTGACCTCCAATATCGAAGGCGCGGCCTCGGCCTTCTCGCATTGGGTCAAGACCTCGCCCGATGCCAAGAGCGTCGCCGCCGACGGCGCCGAAGCGATCGCCGCCGCGCGCACGCCGCCGGGGCGGATCGCCACGCTCATTCTGCCCGCCGACACGGCCTGGAACGAGGCCGAGGGCCCGGCGCAAGCGCTGCCCGTCGCGGCGCCGGCGAAGGTCAGCCAGGAGGCGATCGACGAAGCGGCGAAAGCGCTGCGCAGCGGCGAGAGGGCGGTTCTTCTCGTGAGCGGCAAGGCCTTGCGCGCGCGCGGCGCGGAACTGGCCGGGTGCATCGCCGCCAAGACCGGCGCCTCGATTTTGGCGCAGAGCTTCAACGCGCGCAGCGAGCGCGGCGTCGGCCGCGTCGCGATCGAGCGCATTCCCTATCCGGTCGATCCCGCGCTCGAGGTGCTGGCGCCGTTCCGGCACTACGTTCTGGTCGGCGCCAAGGTGCCGGTCGCGTTCTTCGCCTATCCGGGCAAGCCCAGCCTGCTCGCGGCCGAGGGCGCGGCGATGCATGTTCTGGCGCGGCCCGAGGAGGACGAGATCGCGGCGCTCGAAGCCTTGGCCGATGCGCTGGGCGCGCGGACGACGCCGCCGGTCGTGGCGCCCAGACTGAAGCTCGAGCCCGCGACCGGCGCGCCCAATCACCTGACCTTGGGCGCCTCGATCGCGGCGCTTCTGCCCGAGAACGCGATCGTCGCCGATGAATTGGTCTCGGTTGGCCGCGGCTTCTTCACGCCGACGCGCTCGGCCGCGCCGCATGATTGGCTACAGAACATGGGCGGCTCGATCGGCATCGGCCTGCCCCTGGCGACGGGCGCCGCGATCGCGTGCCCGGATCGCAAGGTCGTCTGCCTCCAGGCCGATGGCAGCGCCATGTACACGGTGCAGGCGCTCTGGACCCAGGCGCGCGAAAATCTCGACGTGACGACGGTGCTGTTGAACAACCGCGCTTACGCGATCTTGAAGGGCGAACTCGCCAATGTCGGCGCCAGGAATGTCGGCCGCAAGGCGCTCGACATGCTCGATCTCGGCCGCCCCGATCTCGATTTCGTCGGGCTGGCGCGCGGCATGGGCGTGCCGGGTGCGCGGGTCGAGACGATGGAGGAATTCAACCGGCGCTTCGCCGAAGGCGTGCGCGCGCCCGGCCCCTATCTCGTCGAGGTCATGCTTTGAGCGATCGCCCAACGCTCGCGCTTCCGGCGCGGCGGATCGAGATCGCTTACGATGCCGATATCGTCGTGGTCGGCGCCGGGCCGGGCGGTTTCGCGGCCGCGCTCAAAGCCGCGCGCATGGGCGCGCGCGTCGTGCTGGTCGAGCGCTTCGACATGCCGGGCGGGGTGCACACTTCGGGGCTGCAAGGCGCGGCCGGCCCCGGTGTCGGCGGCATTCATAGCGAGCTGATGGAACGCTTCGCCGCCTCGGGTTACATCTACAGTGCGAGCGAGACGAGCTTGCCCGACTGGGCCGGCAATCCCCTGTCGCATTACGAGCGCTATCTCCAACCCGATGCGCGCTTCACGCGGCAGAGCTTCAACCCCGAAGGGGCGGGCAGCGTGATGGCGGCGATGCTGCAGGAGGCGGGCGTCACCGCGCTCTACGGCACCGCCTTCGTCGATGCGGTGGTCGAGAGCGGCAGCGGCAATGACCGCATCGCCGCGATCATCGTCGAGAACGCCTCGGGCCGGCAGGCGATCGCCGGAAAAATCTTCATCGAAGGCTCGGGCACGGCGCAATTGGCGGCCTCCGCGGGCGTGCCTTTCGTCTCGGGCGGCGGGCCGCAGCCTCGAACCGCCGATTGGGACGGCAAGAACCGGCCCATTCCCGGTGGCTTGCTCTGGATCATGGGCGGGATCGATTTCGGGCGCGTGGTCGCGCATCAGAAATCGGCCCAGGACCCGACGCTTTCCAAGCTCATCGCCGAGGCCACGGCGGCGGGCGATCTTCCGCCCGGCCTCTATCGCCCGCGCATGAAGGGCAAGGGCGTCTATGGCGATCTCTATATCGGCCATCCGACCATCGATATGAGCCCGATGCAGACGGATGGCAGCTTCATCCTGTGGCAGAACGTGCCCTATGAATGGGGCCTGCATATGGACGAGAGCGCCGAAGACGAGGCGCGCGCCAAGCGCGAGCTGCGCTTCTTGATCGATGCCGAGGTGAAGTTCCTCAAGAAATACGTGCCCGGCTTCGAGAATTCGGTCTTGACCAATATCGGCCGCTTCGTCGGCATCCGCGACGGGCGCCATCCGATCGGCGAGCATGTCTTCTGCCTCGACGACGTGCTGGCCGGGCGGCGTTTCCGCGACGCCGTGACGAAGCCGATGACCAAGACCTTCTTCTGGGACCAGCACCGCAAGCACGAATTCGAAGTGCCCTATCGCTGCTTCCTGCCGAAGAAGATCAAGAATCTTCTGCTCACCGGCGCATCGCTCTCCTTCACCTATGACACGATCTTCATGGTGATGCGCAATTTCCCCTGGTGCACGCAAACCGGCGAGATCGCGGGCTATGCCGCGGCGCGCTGCGTGCGACAGGGGATCTCGCCCAAGGAGCTCGACTGGACGAAGCCTTATTTCTGAAGGCGCGTCCGCGCCTCAGTGACCGACCAGCACCATGGAAATTTGCGGGATATAGGTGATGATCAGCAACGCGATGAAGTTCAGCAGGAGAAACGGGAGCACGCCGCGATAGATGCGGCCCAGCGGCGCGTTGAAGATCGCCTGCGAGGAGAAGAGGTTCAATCCGAAGGGCGGCGCGTACATGCCGAGGCTCAGATTCACCGTCACGATGATGCCGAAATGGATGGGATCGACGCCGACGCCTTCGACGATCGGCAGGAGCAGCGGCGTCAGGATGAGGATCGCGGCCGGCGGCTCGAGAAAGCTGCCCGCGGCCAGGAGGCCGACATTGAGGCTCAGCAGCAGCTCCCAGCTCGAAAGATGCAGCGCCTCGATCGCGCTGACGATGTGCTGCGGAATGCCGCTGGTGGTGAGGAGCCAGGAATAGATCCCGGCCGAGGTCACGATCAGCAGAATCTGCGAGATGAGGTAGGCGGCATCGACGAGGATCTTCCAGAAGCGCGCGACATCGACCTCGCGGTAAATCACCATGGTCACGAAGATCGAATAGACCACGGCGACCCCGGCGGCCTCGGTCGGCGTGAACACGCCGCCATAGATGCCGCCGAAGATGACGACGAGGGTGCCGATCGACCAGCTCGCATCCTTGGTCGTCCGCCAGACCTCGTCCCAACGCGCGCGCGGGCCGCGCGGCACCTTTTTGATGCGCGCATAGGCGAGGACGAAGATGCCATCCATGATGCCGATCAGCAGGCTCGGCAGGATACCGGCGGTGAAGAGCCGCACCGCCGACTGCTCGGCCGACACCGCATAGAGGATCATCGCGATCGAAGGCGGAATCATCACGGCGATGGCGCCGGAGGACGCGATCAGGCCGACGGCAAAGCGGTCCTCGTAGCCGGATTCCTTGAGCGAGGGATAGAGCATCCGCCCCATCGCGACGACGGTGCCGATCGCCGTGTGCGACATGGCGCCGAAGAGCTCCGAGGCGGCCACGGTCGTCACGCCAAGCGAGCCGCGCACGCCGCCCACCATGGCCATGACCATGGCGATCACCCGCCGCGCGACGCCGCCCTGGGCCATGAACTCGCCGGCGAGCACGAAGAAGGGCACCGCCATCAGCGGAAAATTATCGAGGCTGCCGAACATGTAGGTCTGCAGCGTTTCGGTCGGCGCGCCGGGGACCGTCAAGACGACGACGATCGACGTCACCAAGAGAATGAGGAAGACCGGAAAGCCGATAACCAGCAGGAGCACGGGCAATCCGAAATAGAGGAGATAAGCCAGCATCGCCTCGGCCCGCTCAGGAATGCGTCGGCGGCGGCCCGCCGTTGCCGTGCCGCTGCCCGACCAGCAATCGCACCGCCACCAGGATCGCCATCAGGCTGTAGCCGATCGGCACCATCGCCTGCGGGATGGCGAGCGGGAAATTCGCCGCCGCGCTGCGCTCGTCGAACGCCGCCAGCTGAGTGATGACCGGATAAGCGAACACCGTGACGGCGGCCGCCGTCGCGATGAACACCAGATCGGACAAGAGCCCGAGCAGCTGGGCGATCTTTGGCGGCAAGATCCGCAGCAACACGTCCATCCGGATATGCCGGTTCTCCCACGCGACCGCGCAACAGCCCGTGAAGACCGCGCCGACCATGAGGAAGAGGATGATCTCGATCGCCCAGGTGAAGGACGCGTTGAAGACGTAGCGCCCGACGATGTTGGCGAAATTGATGGCGACGCTGCTGATCAGGAAGATCGCCGATAAGTTGCGGGTCACCGCCAGCAGCCCATGCACGCCCTTATGGATGGCCGCGATCATGGTCCCATCCGTCGCGTCGATCGCGGCTCGTCCGGCGGCGGGCCCGCGGCCGCGCTCTGTCCGCCCGTCCTGTTGCGCGCCGGCTGGCGCTGCGTCTGCGGCGCCACGGCGCGTGCCGCTAGTTCGACGCGCCGAGGGTTTTCGCGGCCTGCTTGACGGTGTTGTAGGCGGCCGCGAGTTGCGGATTCTTGCTCGCGACTTCGGTGCCGACATCGCTGACGGTCTTCATCATCTTGGCCTGCTCGTCCGGCGACAGTTCGAACAAGGTGCCGCCCTGGTCTTTCCACTTCTGCAGCGCGTCGGCGACCACCTTGTCGCCGATCGGGTTGATGGCCTGGTCTTCCTTCGCCGCCGCCTGGTCGATCACTTGCTGCAGGTCCTTGGGCAGGGACTCGAACCATTTGCGGCTGGTCTCGGCGATGATGAAGATCGAGGGCTGCTTGATCCGGGTGACGTATTTCGCCGCGTCGACCATGCGGAAGGCGACGACGGGTCCGATGCCGGTGATCGCGCTGTCGATCGTTCCCTCTTGCAGCCCGGGCACCACGTCGCCGAGGGTCATCGCCACCGGCGTCATGCCGAGCCGCTGGAAGGCCACGGTCTGGAAGGGCGAGGCGAAGATGCGGATCTTCTTGTTCTTGAAATCGGCGAGGGTGCGCAGCGGCGTGCGGCTGACGAGCTCGTCCGGCTCGGCATAGAATATGCCGATCCCGTGCAGCCCCTTATCGGCGCCGAGCCCGAGCATCAGTTTGCGCACCGAGGCGTCTTGGGCGAGGCGCTGGCCCTGGCTTGGGGAATCGACCAGGCCGGGCGCGGCCAGCACCTGGAAGCGCTGATCGAGGCCGACCATGAATTCGGGCGGCACCAGCTCGCACTGGATCGAGCCGAACTGCGTGCCCTCGATCTGCCGCGGGATCGAGCCGAGCTGGCTCGCCGGATAGATCTCGGTCTTGATCCGCCCGCCCGAATCCTTCTCGACCGCCGCCGCGAAGCCGCTGATCCAATCGTTGGGGATATCGTGGATCGTCGGCACCGAGATCTTCATCGTATAGTCGCTGGCTTGCGCGGCGCCGCTCCCGAAAGCCAGGCATGCGGCGGCGCCCGCGATGACGAAGGCGGACGCGCGAATCATCAAAGGCTGCATCATATGCACCATTTGCCTCCCTGTTGGTCTCGGGCGGTAGACGCCGGCACGGGCCCGCGTTCCTCCTCGTCTGGAGCCCCAGAAGCCACCAGCGTGTCGCGCCGGTCGCGGAATTGGGACGCCCTTTGTTATCTCCGCGGCTGCGGAAAGATCATCAACAATAACTGATCAAGGCGATCGAGGCAACGCAGCACCGGCGACGAGTTTGCCGAACCCCTTTTCCGCGGCGTGCTCAATCCTCGATCAAGGGCCAGTCGTCGCGGTCCATCGCCTGCGCGGTTTCCCGGCGCCAGGCCGCAAACGGCATGAAGCCCGTGCGCTCCTGCACCATCGCGCGGGTGAATTCGAAAATCTCGGAATCGGTCTGCTGC
Organism: uncultured Alphaproteobacteria bacterium; assembly: GCA_963729935.1. Classification (GTDB taxonomy): domain Bacteria; phylum Pseudomonadota; class Alphaproteobacteria; order ATCC43930; family CGMCC-115725; genus CAIKMD01. The sequence continues at coordinate 311,898 of CAVSPW010000010.1, read as the reverse complement.
GAAAAATCGATCGTGGCGCGGCAGGGCTGCGGCACGTGCCAGGGCGTGTCGGCGAAGATCTCGACGCGGTTGTCCTCGGGGTCCCAGAAATAGACGCTCCACGCATTGCCATGCGTGACCGTGACCCAGCGCTCGACTTTGGCGCGCTCGACCGCTTCCCAATAATGCCGCACCGACGCCAAGGAATCGGCGCGGAAGGAGAGCTGGTTGACGGTCGACGGCGAGCCCGCAGGCCTTCCCTCGCCGATGACGAAGGTATGATGCGCGTTGGGGTCGAGCGTCATGAAGATGACGCGCTTGCCGTCGGGATAACGGCCCTTGTCCGAGACGTGAAAGCCGAAAATGCCGCGATAGAAATCGACCATGCGGTCGAAATCCGTGACCCAGATCCCGGCGTGGTGCAAGGCGATCATCGGCGTGGCGCTCATGTCCTCCCGCTCCGCGATTTCTGACGCGTGACGGTGTCAGCTTAGGACGCGGCGGGCGTGGCAGCCAGCGGAACGGCGCGGCCTCAGCGCGCGCGTTCCTCTTCGTCGTAGTGATCCTTGATCAGCCAGAAGATCAGCAAGGCGCCGAAGACGATCAGGCCAAGGCCGAAGGTGAGCATGCCGACATCGCCGGCGCGTGACGCCAGGACCGCGCCCAGCAAGGCGCCGAGCCCGGCGGAAATTCCAAAAATCCAGCTCATCATGGGACGCTCCGATCATTCATGGGGTGAAGCCTCGTTCCGCGGCGGCGGATCGTCGAAGAGGATGCGGCCGGCGGCGCCGTCCGGGTCGTCGAATTGCCCGGATTTGAGCGCCCAGAGGAAGGCGGCCAGGCCCCCGAGCCCGAGCGCCAGGGCGACCGGAATGAGCAGCAGGAGCCCGTTCATCGCCGCCCGCCATCGAGCCGCAGCGCATTGGCGACGACGACGATCGAGGAGGCCGACATCGCGACCGCCGCGAGAAGCGGCGTGACCAGCCCGGCCATCGCCAAGGGCACGGCGAGCGCGTTATAGGCGATGGCGAAGCCCAGATTCTCGGCGACGATCCGGCGGCTGCGGCGCGACGCGTCGAGGGCTTCGGTCACCGCGCCGAGCGAGTTGCCCTGGAAGACGATGTCGGCGGCGGCCTGGCTGACATCGGCGCCGCTGGCGGGCGAGATCGAGACATAAGCCGCGGCCAGCGCCGGCGCGTCGTTGAGGCCGTCGCCGACCATCAGCAGCTTCTCGCCGCGCGCCGCGCGCTCGGCGAGAGCGGCATATTTGCGATCGGGCGTGAGCGCGGCCTGCCAATCCGCGATGCCGAGCGCAGCGGCGATGGCGGCGACCGCCGCCGGCCGGTCGCCCGAAAGCAGGCTCACGCGCTTGCCGTCCCGCTGCAAGGCGCGGACCACCTCGGCCGCGCCGGGGCGCAGCGTGTCGGCGAAGACGAAGCGCTGCGGCGCGCGGCCGGGCAAGGAGAGCCAGAGCTCGGGTCTCCCGTCATCGGGCGCGTCGACGGCGCCGCAGAAAGCGCGGCTGCCGAGACGCGCTTGCCCGCCCGGGAGCATGGCGCTCAGCCCTTCGCCCGCCTGTTCCTTGACGGCGGCGAGGGCGGGCGCTTCCGGGCAGGCGGCACGCAAGGCCCGGCTCAAGGGATGGCGGCTTGCGGCCGCCAGCGAGGAAGCGATCCGCAGGCTCGCTTCGTCGGCGATGCCCGGCTGCAGCGCGAGGCGGCCCAGGGTGAGCGTGCCCGTCTTGTCGAAGACGACCGCGTCGATGGCGGCCAGGCGCTCCAGCGCGGTCGCGGATTTGACGAGGATGCCGCGGCGCATCAAGCGTCCGCTGGTCACGACCTGGACGGCGGGAATGGCGAGGCCCAGCGCGCAGGGACATGTGATCAGCAGCACCGAGACCGCATTGAGCAACGCGACCGGCCAGGAAACCGCCCAGCTCCAGCCGATGAAGGTCGCGAGCGCCAGGGAATGGACCCAAGGCGCGTAATAGCCGGCGACGCGGTCGGCAAGGCTCACCAGCCGCGAGCGGCCATGCTCGGCGATCTCCATCAGCCGCAGGATCTCGGCGAGGAAAGTGCCGTCGCCGGCCGCCGTCACCGTGACGCGCAAGGGCGCGGCGAGATTGATCATGCCGGCATGAACGATCGCGCCGGGCGCGATCTCGGCCGGCAGGCTCTCGCCGTCGATGAGGCTCTTGTCGACCGACGAGCGGCCCTCGCTGACGGTTCCGTCGACGACGATGCGCTCGCCCGCGGCGACCAGCACGGTCGCGCCCACCGGCACGGAGGCCGCCGGCATGCGGCGAAGGCTGCCGTCATCCGCGACGACGCTCGCCGGCTGCGCCGCGAGCCGCAACAGGCGATCGACCGCCGAACGCGCGCGGCCGCGCGCGCGTAAATCGAGATAGCGGCCGATGAGCAGGAAGAACAGCAGCATGGTCGCGGATTCGAAATAGGTCTCCGCGCCGCCGCGGATCGTTTCATAGAGGCTGAACCCGCTCACCAGCACGATGCCGATCGAAATCGGCACATCCATATTGGTGCGCCCGTGACGCAGCGCGCGCCAGGCGGAGCCGATGAAAGGCCGGCCGGCATAGGCGATCGCGGGCAGCGCGATCAGAGCCGAGACCCAATGCAGCAGATCGCGGGTGGCCCAGCCCATCTCGCCGTCGATGCCGGCCCAGACCGCGATCGACAAGAGCATCACATTGGCGGCGGCAAATCCGGCGACCGCGAGCGCCCGCAGCAGGCGGCGCTCCTCCTCGGCGCCGCGATCCGCCGCGCGCTCGGCTTCATAGGGAATGACGCGGTAGCCGAGGCGGCGCACCAGCTCCACGAGGCGCGTGCCCTCGGCGGCGCCGCCATGCCAGCGCAGCAGCAAGCGCTTCGCGGTCAGATTGACGCGCGCCTCGACGAGGCCCGGCTGCTTGGCGAGCGCGTTCTCGATCAGCCAGACGCAGGCCGGGCATTGCAGCCCGTCGACGATGAGCCGCAGCGAGGCGATGCCGCCGGGTTCGCTCACGACAGAGGCGGCGAGATCGCTCGCCTCGTCGATCTCGGGCCGCAAGGGCCGCGCTTTCGCATCGAGCTGCCGCCCCTCATAGAAGCGCTCGAGCCCGAGCTCGCCGATGAGACGATAGGCGGCGGCGCAACCGCCGCAACAGAAGCGCTCCGCCCCGGAAGGCAAGGCCAGCCCGCAATGGATGCACGAAGCCGGCGCGGCGGCGGCGGCGGCGGGACGCTCGGGCGCGAGGGCGGCGAGTTCGCTCACTTGACCAAAATCCGCTGGCCGAATTCGTAGAGTTCGTCGCCGCGCCGCGCGACGATCCGGACATCCCACTGGCCGGGCTCGCCCAGATCGGCATGGGCGCGATAGCGGCCGGCTTCGGCCTCGGGCAGGGCGAGAAGGATCTCGGGGCGCGCTTCGACCGGCCTTTCGATATGGGCGGTGACGGAGAGACCGTGCACCGGCTTGCCGGCGCGGTCCGTGAAAGCGGCATCGAGCTCGCCGCGCGTCGTCGCGGAGGATGAGAAGGCGAGCTTGGCGGTCCAGCCGAGCGCGTCCTGCCGCGCCGCCGCCTCGAGAATGGCGTTGTAGCCATTGCCTTCGTCGAAGGGATGCTGCGTGACGAGGCCGGGCGAGGAGGAGAAGGCGAAATAGGCGAGGGCGAGATTGACCGCGACGACGAAACCCATCGAGCCGGCGATGGCCCAGGGAAACCAGCGATAGGAGGATCCGATGCTTGTCATCTCTCGCCCTCAGTGCTCGGGGCCGCGGAAAGTCGCCTGGTGCCTCGTGGTCTCGCCGCCGCGCAGGTCGCGCACGACGAAGCCGAAGGGAATCTCCGGCGTGTCGCGGCGCGGCGACTGCACCAGGGCGTGATAGCTGGCGATGGAATCGCCCGGCACCGGAAGGGTGACTCCTTGCGCACCGGGAACCGCGGCGCCGAGCTCGGCAATGTGCAACTCGGCATCGCCAAGCCCGTCGAGGGTGACGAGAAAATCACGCGCGTCGGGGTTTCTGTTCTCGATCTTGAGCGTAAATCCGTCGCGGATCGATCCATCCGACAGGCGCACGAAAAGCGGCGAGCGGTCGGGCAGGAGGGCGACGGTGAAGCGCGCGCGGTGCGCCAGGCTCGCGAGCATGACCCCGCCGATCGCCGCCAGGATCAGCGCGTAGACGATGGTGCGCGCGCGGATATACCGCCGCTTCGGCGTTTCGCCGCGCTGCGCGGCCAACCGGTTGGTCTCGGTGTCGTAGGCGATGAGGCCGCGCGGCCGGCCGACGCGGTCCATGATCTCGTCGCAGGCGTCGATGCACAGGCCGCAGCCGATGCATTCGAGCTGCAGCCCGTCGCGAATGTCGATGCCGGTCGGGCAGACCGCGACGCAGGCGCGACAGTCGACGCAATCGCCGCGTCCTGTCCAGCTCTCGCCTTTCTTGTGCTTGGCGCGCGGCTCGCCGCGCCAGTCGCGATAGGTGACGGCGAAGGTCTCCTCGTCGATCATCGCCGACTGGAAGCGCGGCCAGGGACACATATAGGTGCAGACCTGCTCGCGCGCCCATCCCGCCAGCAGATAGGTCGTGGCGGTGAAGAGGCCGAAGAAGAAGTATTGCGTCTGCGACGCTTCGAGAAAGAAGATGTCGTGCAGGAGCGTCGGCGCGTCGTTGAAATACATGATCCAGGCGCCGCCCGTCGCCGCGGCGATGAATATCCAGATCGCGTGCTTCGTGATCTTCTTGACGAGCTTCGAGATCGTCAGCGGCTGCTGGTCGAGGCGGATGCGCTGGGTGCGGTCGCCTTCGACGAGGCGCTCGGCCCAGAGGAAAAGATCCGTCCAGACCGTTTGCGGGCAGGTGTACCCGCACCAGACCCGGCCGAACAAGCTGGTGACCAGAAACAGGCCGACGCCGGCGAGGATCAACAATCCCGCGAGGTAGTAGATCTCCTGGGGCCAGATCTCGAGGCCGAAGAAATAGGCGCGCCGCGCCGGCATGTCGATGAGCAGAGCCTGCTCGGGGCGGCCGGCGCCGCGCGACCAGCGCAGCCAGGGCCCGATGTAATAGAGCGACAGGCACGCGATCAGCGCCGCCCATTTGAGGCGCCGCATCGTGCCCCGGACGCTCTTGGGATAGACCTTCTCATGCGGGGCGTAGAAGGGAATGCCCTCATGCGGCGCTTCCTCGCCATGATGGAGGTTCGGGAGCGCCATGGCCGGATTCTACTGTCCGCCGCCCAGCGAGTAGACGTAGAGCGTCAGCATCTTGATCGTGGTCGGATCGAAGCGCTGACCCCAGGACGGCATCGAGCCGTTGCGCGCATTGGTGATGGTCTCGATCAGGTTCGCCCGGTCGCCGCCATAGATCCAGATATTGTCGGTGAGGTTCTTGGCGCCGACATCTTGCTTGCCGGTGCCCTTCTCGCCGTGGCAGGTCACGCAATTATCGGCGAAGATCTTGGCGCCGCGCGCGACCGCATCGGGCGGCGCGGCATGGCCGGACAGCGACAACACATAATCGGCGACGTCGCCGATCTGTTGGAGTTTCAAGATTCCGTCGGCGCCGAAGCGCGGCATGTTGGTCTGGCGCGAATCGGGGTCGGCGTTGCGGATGCCGTGGGTGATGGTCTGCTGGATTGCCGCGAGCGTGCCGCCCCAGAGCCAGTCATCATCGGCGAGATTGGGATACCCCTTGGCGCCCGCGCCGCCGGCACGATGGCACGGCACGCAATTCTCGTTGAACATGGCGCGGCCGCCGGTCTCGGCGAAGGCGAGAAGCTCGGGATTCTTGCGGATATCCGCGACCGACAGCGCCGTCAGCTGGTCGAGATAGCGCGCCTGTTGCGCGGTCGCGGCGGTTTCCGCGCGGGTGAGCTGGTCGCGGCTGTTGTAGCGCAGTAGGCCCTGCGTGTGCGTCCAAATCAGCGGCACCGACGGATAGAGGATGCAATAGCCGATCGCGAAGAGGATGGTGGCGTAGAAGACATAGAGCCACCATTTCGGCAGCGGATTGTCGAATTCGGTGATCCCGTCCCATTCATGGCCGGTCCGCACGGTCTCGGTGTAGAGCTCTTTCTGTTCCTTGGTCGGCATGATGTCTTCAACCCTCGTCGCGCATCGGGATTTGCGCGCTGTCATCCATGCGCTTGCGATTCCGGGGCGCATAGGCCCAGACGGCGATGCCGATAAAGATCACCATCATCAGGACGAGAAGAACGCCCTCGAAATGGCTCATCAACTCGGACCAGCTCATGGGACTCTCCTCATTGCCGCAAATCTTCGGCGGGGATGTCGCGGAACTTCACCAGGGTTCCGAGCATCTGCAGATAGGCGATCAGCGCGTCACGCTCGGTGATGAAGCTCGGGCTTCCGCCGAAACCGCCGGTCACGGCGCCGGGATAGCGCTTCAGCAGCGCGGTCGTATCGGCGCTCGGATCCACCTGCGCGATCGCATCGGCCTTGGCGTCGGCGATCATCTCGTCGGTGTAGGGGACGCCGACGATGCGGTTGGTGCGCAGGTGATCGGCGAGGTGGTCGAGGTCGACCGGCCGCTCCGCCAGGAACGCATAGGACGGCATGATCGATTCCGGCACCACGTCGCGCGGATTGTCGAGATGCGCGATGTGCCAGTCATTCGAGTATTTGCCGCCGACGCGGGCGAGATCGGGGCCCTGGCGCTCGGAGCCCCATTGGAAAGGATGATCGTACATGCTTTCGGCGGCGAGGCTGTAATGGCCGTAGCGCTCGACCTCGTCGCGGAACGGGCGGATCTGCTGACTGTGGCAGTAGAAACAACCCTCGCGGACATAGATGTCGCGTCCGGCGAGTTCCAGCGGCGTGTAGGGCCGGACGCCCTTCACATGCTCGATGGTCGATTCGATGGTGAAGAGCGGCACGATCTCGATGATGCCGCCGATCGAGATCACGATCAGCGTCAGGATCACCAGAAGCGTGACGTTTTTTTCGATGATGTCGTGGCGCAATCGCATGACCGCTTCCTCACTCGGCCGGCTGCGCGACAGCGCCCGAAGCACCGCGCGCGATCGCGGGTCGCGGGCCGCGCGCGGTGCGCCACAAATTATAGGTCATGATCAGCGCGCCGATGAGAAAGAGAACGCCGCCCAGGACCCGGATCAAATAGAGCGGATGCATCGCAGCGACGGTTTCGGCGAAGGAATATTGCAGAAAGCCGAACTGGTCGTAGGCGCGCCACATCAGGCCCTGCATGATGCCCGCGACCCACATCGAGACGATGTAGGCGAGGATGCCGATGGTCGCGATCCAATAATGGTAGGCGGCGAGTCTCTTCGAATAAAGGCCGGGCTGCTTCCACAGCACGGGAACGAGGTAGTAGAGCGCGCCGAAGGTGATGAACGCGACCCAGCCGAGCGCGCCCGAATGAACGTGCCCGATCGTCCAGTTGGTGTAGTGGCTCAGGCCGTTGACCTGCTTGATCGCCATCATCGGCCCCTCGAAGGTCGCCATGCCGTAAAAGGCGACGGCCGTGACCGAGAAGCGCAAGCCCGGATCGGTTCTGAGCTTGTCCCAGGCGCCCGAGAGCGTCATGAGGCCGTTGATCATGCCGCCCCAGGACGGCATCCAGAGCATGATCGAGAACACCATGCCGAGGGTCTGCGCCCAATCCGGCAGCGCCGTATAGAGCAGGTGATGCGGCCCGGCCCAGATATAGAGAAAGATCAGCGCCCAGAAATGCACGACGGAGAGGCGGTAGGAATAGATCGGCCGGTTCGCCTGCTTGGGGATGAAGTAGTACATCATGCCGAGAAAGCCGGCGGTGAGGAAGAATCCGACCGCGTTGTGGCCGTACCACCATTGGATCAGCGCGTCCTGAACGCCCGAAAAGACCGAATAGCTTTTGCTCCCGAAGAACGACACGGGCACGGTCAGATTGTTGACGATGTGAAGAACGGCGATGGTGATGATGAAGGCGAGATAGAACCAGTTGGCGACGTAGATGTGCGGCTCGCGCCGGCGCATGATGGTGCCGAAGAAGACCGCGAAATAGGCCACCCACACGATCGTCAGCCAGATGTCGGTGTACCATTCGGGCTCGGCATATTCGCGCGCCTTGGTGACGCCTTCGAGATAGCCGATCGCCGCCATCACGATGAAGAACTGGTATCCCCAGAAGACGAACCAGGCGGTGGCGCGTCCGCCGAAAAGCGTCGCGCGACAGGTGCGCTGCACGACGTAAAACGACGTGCCCAAGAGCGCGTTGCCGCCGAAGGCGAAGATCGCCGCCGACGTATGCAGCGGCCGCAGGCGTCCGAAGCTCGTCCATTCGAGGCCGAGATTGAACGCGGGATAGGTCAGCTCCAAGGCGATGTAGACGCCCGCCGTGAAGGCCACGAGACCCCAGAAGATCGTGGCGATCACGAAGGCGCGGCAAACATCCTCGTTGTATCGAATGTCCGGCATGGACGTGGCGGTCGTTGTCGTCACCGTTCAAAATCCCCCGTGCAGCGGCGAAAAACTCGGCGCACGCTAAGCGGGCCGCCGGGCTTTCGCCTTGATCCAAGTCAGCCTTGTCCGTCCTTCACCCGGCAAGATGCAGTGCGAGCCCGCCCAGCGTGGCGGCATTGAGAAGAAAGACGGGCGGGAGCGCGGCGGCGGCGAGCCGGCGCGAATGCCGCGCCAGCCCGGTGCTCAGCATGGCGATCGCGCCCAGCGCCGGAACGGTGCCGAGGCCGAAGGCGAGCATGGCGAGGCTCCCCGCGAGCGCGCTGCCCGTCGCCGCGGCGGCGATCAGCGCCGCGTAGAGAAAGCCGCAAGGAAGGAAGCCCAACATGAGTCCCAAAAGCAATCCGCGCCCGCCCGCATAAGAGCCCGGCGTGCCGCGCAAGATCAGGGGGACGAGGCGCGCGATCAGATCGCCGTAGCGCGCGCCAAGCGCGGCGCCGAAGGGCAGGCGCAGGAACCGCGCCGAGCCCTTCAGCCCTTGAAACAGGAACGATGCCGCCGCCACGGCAAGGAGCGCCGAGACCGCCCAGCGGAAATGAGCGAACGCGATGAAGGATGCGCCCAATCCGCCCGCGGCGGCGCCGAGCGCGGCATAGGTCGTCAAGCGGCCGAGATGATAGGCGGGGCGCAGACCGGCCGAGAATCGCCGCAAGGTCAACGCGCCGGCTTGCCGGTCTCCGATTTGCATCAACACGAAGGGACCGCACATCGGACCGCAATGCGCGAAGCCGCCGAAAAATCCCACGCTCAACAAGGCAAGAAGAACCCCGCCGAGCGCCAATGGATCCGCCGATCCGCAAAGCGCGGCCAGACTCCCCGAAAGGTCAAGATGATGCACCATGTCCCGCCCCATGGCTTCTGCCGTGCCGCAGGGCACGATGCCTTGATCTATATCAAGGCGACGAGTCGCGGCAAGCACGGGCTCGCGCCGTGCGGCGATTGGTCTCCTCTCTTCGCCGCCGCGGCGCGCGTCACATCCCGCCCATGCCTTTGCCGTCGTCGCGCAGCCAGACATAGACCGCGGGAATGACGAGAACGGTGAGCGCGGTCGAGGAGGCGAGGCCGAAGACGAGCGAGATCGCGAGCCCCTGAAAGATCGGATCGGTGATGATGAAGGCGGCGCCGATCATCGCGGCGGCGGCGGTCAGGAAGATCGGCCTGAAGCGAATGGCGCCGGCCTCGAGCAGCGCCTCGCGCAGCACCGCGCCCTCGAGCCGCCGGCGGCGGATGAAATCGACCAGCAAGATCGAGTTGCGCACGATGATGCCGGCCAAGGCGATGAAGCCGATCATCGAGGTCGCGGTGAAGGGCGCGTGGAGCATCCAATGCCCCAGCACGATGCCGATCAAAGTAAGCGGCACCGGAATGAGGATCACCAGCGGCAGGCGGAACGAGCCGAATTGCGCGACCACCAAGAGATAGATCCCGAGGATCGCCACCGCGAAGGCGGCGCCCATGTCGCGGAAGGTGACATAGGTCACTTCCCATTCGCCGTCCCACAGCAGCGACGCATTCGATTCATCGGCCGGCTGGCCGTGGTAATGGAAGGCGGGCGGCCCGGCCTTGCCCCAATCCATGCGATCGATCTGATCCTCGACCGCGAGCATGCCGTAGATCGGCGCTTCGAAGCGGCCGGCGACCTCGGCCTGCACCATCTCGGCGAAGCGTCCGTCGCGGCGGTAGAGGCTGTAGGAGGCGGGCTCGCGCTTCACCGTGACGACATCGCCCAATTCGACATTGGTGCCTTGGCGGCGCGTGCCCGAAGCAGGAAGGGGCGTCGAGAGGATGCGCTCGCCCAGCCATTCGTCGCGCCGCGGCAGCTTCACCTCGATCTCGATCGGCTTGGCGCCGTAGCCGCGCTGAGAATATCCCACCGTCACGCCGCCGATGATCGCGGCGATGGTGTCGTAAACCGCCTGCTCGTCGACGCCGTAGAATTCGAGATTCTCCTGATTGATCGAAAAGCGCAGCCGCTCGCCCGGCGCGTGAAACGTGTCGTCGACATCGACGACGAAATCGACCTTTCTGAAGGCTTCTTCGACCTTGCGCGCGGTTTCGCGCCGCGTCGCTTCGTCGGGGCCGTAGATCTCGGCCAGCAAGGTCGCGAGCACGGGCGGGCCGGGCGGCACCTCGACCACTTTGACGACCGTGCCGGGCGGGCGCGGCAGATCGGCGAGGCGATGGCGGACGTCGATGGCGATCGCGTGGCTCTCGCGCGAGCGATCGCCCTTGGCGACGAGATTGACCTGGAGATCGCCCTGATTGGGCTGGCTGCGCAGGTAATAATGCCGCACGAGGCCGTTGAAATTGAACGGCGCGGCGGTGCCGGCATAGGCCTGAATCGAGGTGAGCTCGGGCAAATCTTTGAGCCGCTCGGCCGCGGCCATGAGGAAGCGCTCGGTGTCCTCGAGCGTCGCATCCTCGGGCAGGTCGAGAACGACTTGAAGCTCGGATTTGTTGTCGAACGGCAGAAGCTTCACCGTCACGTTCTTGGTCGCGAAGAGGACGCAGACCGCGGCGGTGGCGGCGGTGACGATCAGAAGAAAGAGCTTGGCGCGCCGCCGCCCGGTCAGGAGCGGGCGCGCGATGCGCAGATAAAAGCGCCCCATCGCGCCGGCCGTATGTCCGGATTGGTCGGCCCCGCCCTGCGGCGGCTTCGCGAATTGCCCGCGGGCGACGCGATAGAGCAGCCAGGGCGTGATCGTGACGGCGACGAAGAACGAGAACAGCATCGCCATCGAGGCGTTCGCCGGAATGGGGCTCATATAGGGTCCCATCAGTCCGCTCACGAACATCATCGGCAGCAGCGCGACGATGATGGTGAGCGTCGCGACGATGGTCGGATTGCCGACCTCGGCGACCGCTTCGACCGCGGTGGCGACGAGATCCTTGGCGCCGCGCGTGTGCCAGCGGCGGACGATGTTCTCGACCACCACGATCGCATCGTCGACCAGGATGCCGATCGAGAAGATGAGAGCGAAGAGGCTGACGCGATTGATGGTGTAGCCCATCAGCCAGGATGCGAACAATGTCAGCAGAATCGTGGTCGGGATCACCACGAGCACCACGACGCCTTCCCGCCAGCCGATGGCAAAAGTGATCAGCACGACGATCGAGATCGTCGCCAGCGCAAGGTGGAACAGGAGCTCGTTGGCTTTCTCGGTCGCGGTCTCGCCGTAATTGCGCGTCACCGTGACCGAAACGTCGCTCGGGATCAGGCGCCCTTCGACGGTCTTCAGATGCGCCAGGAGCTGATCGGCGACGACAACGGCATTGGCGCCCCGGCGCTTGCCAAAGGCGATGGTGACGGCGGGCCGTCGCTCCAGCCCGCCCGATTTGGTCGGCGTCAGGGTCCAGGCGCGATGATCGGGCTCGGCGGCGCCGACGATCACGTCGGCCACGTCCTTGACATAGACCGGCCTGCCGTCGCGCGAGGTGACGAGGAGCAGGCCGATATCGGGCACGCCCTGAAGCGTCTGCCCCGCCAGCACCGGAATATTCCGGTCGAGCTGATTGAACGCGCCGACGAGAAACGAGCGGTTGGCGCTGACGAGCTTGTCGACCAGCTGATTGAGCGTGATGCCGTAAAGCGCCAGGCGTTCGGGATCGGGCTCCACCCGGATCTGATTGGGGCTGCCGCCGACGATGTAGGTGAGCCCGACATTGTCGACCTTGACCAGCTCGTGCTGCAATTCCTGGGCGATCTGATAGAGTCCGTTATCGTCCCAGCGTGTGGCCGCCTCGGGCTTGGGCTCCAAGGTCAGGGTCACGATCGCCACGTCGTTGATGCCGCGCCCGATGATGATGGGCTCCGGGATTCCGTGCGGCAGATCGGCGATGTTGGCGCGGATCTTCTCGTGCACCCGCGTCAGCGCCGTATCCTCGTCGGTGCCGACATAAAAGCGCGCGGTGACGAGGACGGAATCGTCCTGCGTGTTCGAATAGACGTGCTCGACGCCGTTGATGCCCTTGACGATGTCCTCGAGCGGCTTGGTGACGAGCTCGACCGCGTCATTCGCCTTGTAGCCATTGGCGGTGACGAGGATGTCGACCATCGGCACGCTGATCTGCGGCTCTTCCTCGCGCGGCAGCGAGAGGAGCGCGATGCCGCCGACGATGACCGCGGCCAGAAGCAGCAGCGGGGTCAGCGGCGAATTGATCGAGGCACGGGTCAGGAATCCCGAAAAACCAAGCTTCACGGGCTCACCACCACGTCGCCCTCGCGCAAGCCCGCCAGAATCTCGATGCCGCCCTCGACGGGCAGGCCGACCTGGACGACGACTTCGGTGCCGTCCTTGAGCTTCACATAGCTCACGCCGAAGCGGCGATAGACGTAGCTCTCGGGGATGACCAGCGCGGCGCGCGTCCCCGTGCTCACATAGACCCGGGTGCGCTCGCCGACGAAATAATCCCCGAGCCCCTCCACTTCGACATCGGCGATGACGCGGCCCTGATCGATCTGCGGATAGACCAGCGCGACGCGGCCGCGGCGCAGGGTTTCCGGCTCCCGGTCTTGCAGGCCGCGCGCGCCGATGAGGATCGTGTCGCCCGCCCGGATGAAGCGCGCGTGCCGCTCGGGCAATTGCAGGCGAAGGATGTAATTGTCGGCTGCGATCTCCGCGATCGTCTCGCCGGGCAGGACGACGCTGCCTTCCGTCACCGGGACTTTGAGCACGCGCCCGGCGCCCGGCGCCAGGACCGCGCCTTCCGCCGATTGCTGCTCGACGACCTGCCGGTCGGAGCGCAGCGCCTGGAGATTGCGCCCGGCGACGTCGAGCCGCGTCTTGGCCTGGTCGAATTGCGCCTGCGAGATCACGCCCAGGGGGCGCAGCTGTTGCGCCCGCTTGAAATCGGTCTGCGCCTGATCGCGGTCGGCCTCGAGCGCCTGGATGCGGGATTCGAGAGCCTGCATCTGCAAGACTAGTTTTTGGTCGGCGACCAACGCGATGCGGTCGCCCGAAGCGACGCGGTCGCCTTCCTTGACCGTGAGCGTCGCAATCGTCCCGCCGATGCGGGCGCGCGCCAAAAGCTCGTGCACCGGCTCGACGGTCGCGATGACGGCTTTGCGGTCGGCGACCTCGCGGAGCGTCACCGTCTGTTCATCGGCATGGGCCGGCAGGGCGAGAGCGCCGGCGAGGATCGTCAGGAGGAGGGCGGCAAGGATCCGGGTCACGCGTCGGGCTCGCTCCAAGGGGGTCTTGATTTATATATTAGTATACACTAATATATTAAATATCAACGTTGACGCGATGAGGCTGGAGCGCGGCCCGCCGGGCCGACGGTGATTCGCAAGAGGAGCGCAAGATGTCGATCGATCGTGCCGTCATGGCCTTTGCCGGATTGATGATCCTCGCGAGCCTGGCCTTGAGCCAGTTGCACAGCCCCTATTGGCTGTGGTTCACGGCCTTCGTCGGACTCAATCTTATCCAGGCGTCGTTTACCGGCTTTTGCCCGGCGGCGATAGTGTTCAAGCGCCTAGGATGCCGGACGGGAACCGCCTTCTCGTGACGCGGCGGCGCCGAAGCGAAGCCCGCTCCCGGGCCGGCTTGTGGATCGGCGTTTGCCCGCGGCATCGCTCATGGGACGAGGATAACGGCGCAGCCCATCGGCTCTTTGATCCACGTCAAGGCCTTAGCGCGCGATAGCCGCGAGTCTCGACGGGCGCGGGCGTGCCGCCGCCGCTTTCACGAAGCCGCGCGGCGCGCAGAGTCACCAACCGGAAAAGGAGGGCCGCCTTCTCCGGGAAATCGAACAGACGGAGGAAACCATGCCCAAGATCGTCATTCTCGGCGCCGGCATCGGCGGGATATCGATGGCTTACGAGCTGCGCAACGTCGTCGGGCGCGGCGCGGAGATCATGCTGGTCTCGGACTCGCCGTGGTTCGAGTTCGTTCCCTCCAATCCCTGGGTCGCGCTCAAATGGCGCAAGCCCGAGGATGTGAGGGTCAACCTGCCGGACCTTCTCAAGAAATTCGATATCGGCTTCGATGCGGCGGGCGCAAAGCGCCTGATGCCGGAGCAGAATTCGATCGAGCTCAAGGACGGCCGCCGCATGCCGTACGATTATCTCGTGATCGCGACCGGGCCCGCGCTCGCTTTCGACGAGATCGAGGGGCTGGGGCCCGAGGCGAACACCATCTCGATCTGCCGCACCGATCACGCCGCCGCGGCCGCGGCGCGCTGGGAGCGCTTCTGCGCGGATCCGGGTCCGATGGTCGTCGGCGCCGTTCAAGGCGCCTCGTGCTTCGGCCCGGCCTACGAGTTCGCGCTCCTCGCCAATGCCGATCTGCGCAAGCGCAAGATCCGCGACCGCGTGCCGATGACCTTCGTCACCTCCGAGCCCTATATCGGTCATCTCGGTCTCGGCGGCGTCGGCGACACCAAGGGATTGCTCGAATCGATGCTGCGCGACCGCGACATCAAATGGGTGACGAACGCGAAGGTCGATCGCGTCGCGGGCGATGCCGTCGAGGTCACGGAGATCGCCGAGGACGGAACGACCAAACGCCAGCACCGTTTTCCCACGAAGATGACGATGTTCATTCCCGCCTTCCGCGGCGTGCCGTGCATGATGGGCGAGGACGGCAAGGCGCTTCCCGGTCTCGTCAATCCGCGCGGCTTCGTCGTGGTCGACAAATATCATCGCAACCCCGCCTATAAGAACGTCTTCGCGGTGGGCGTCTGCGTCGCCATTGCGCCCTATGAGCAGACGCCGGTGCCGGTGGGCGTGCCCAAGACCGGCTACATGATCGAATTGATGGTCGCGGCGGTCGCCGAGAATATCGGCAGCCTGATCGCGGGCAAGGAGCCGGGGCGCGAACCCACTTGGAACGCGGTCTGCCTCGCCGATTTCGGCGATGACGGAGTCGCTTTCGTCGCGCTGCCGCAGATCCCGCCGCGCAACGTCAACTGGGCCGGCCACGGCTATTGGGTGCATGGGGCGAAGGTCGCGTTCGAGAAATATTTCCTGCGCAAGGTCCGCAAAGGCCGCAGCGAGCCGGGTTATGAAAGGCTGATCATGAAATGGCTCGGCATCAACCGGCTGCGTCCCGAGCGGCCGCCTTCCATGCCGACACGGGGCGCGGCGTGATGTCGTATTACTTCAGCAAGACCATCGAAGGGGGTTTCGAAGATGCGGTCCGGCGCGTGACCGCCGCTCTCCAGCAAGAGGGGTTCGGCATCATCACCGAGATCGACGTCACCGAGACTTTCCGCAAGAAGCTCGGGATCGCGTTTCGCAACTATCGCATCCTCGGGGCCTGCAACCCGCAGCTTGCCCGCGAGGCGCTCGAGATCGAAGACAAGGTGGGAACCATGTTGCCCTGCAATGTCGTGGTCCAGGAGACAGCCGACGGCAAGGTCGAAATCGCCGCGATCGATCCCGTCGCTTCGATGGCGGCGATCGACAACCCGCGCTTGAAGGAGGCGGCCGAGCAGGTTCGGGAGCGCCTGAAGAAATTCGTCGCGCGCGTCGCAAGCGAGGAGACGGCCCGGCCATGAGCGAATTCCTTCAGGTCGTTTGTCCCTCTTGCGACGCGGTGAACCGCGTGCCGCGCGCGAAGCTGGCGGCGGGCGGACGATGCGGCGCTTGTCACCAGGCGCTCTTCGACGGGCATCCGCTCGCGCTCGACGCCGCGCGCTTCGAGCGGCATGTCCAGAAGAGCGATCTGCCGCTGCTGATCGATTTCTGGGCGCCGTGGTGCGCGCCCTGCCGCGCGATGGCGCCGGAATTCGAGCGCGCCGCGCGGCAGCTGGAGCCGCAAGTGAGATTGGTCAAGATCAATGTCGACGAAGCGCAAGCCGTGGCGGCGCGCTTCGACATTCGCAGCATCCCGACGATCGCCTTGGTGGCGAAGGCCCACGAGATCGCGCGCACCGCCGGCGCGATGGCGGCGCCCGATCTGGCGCGCTGGGTCGAAGGACACCGCTCCGCCTTTGCGGCGTGACCGCCCGCGGCGCCGCGCCCGCCGCTCGACCGCTTCTCAATGGGCGTGGCGGCGCGGGTGTGTCCAATGCTGCCGCAGGAGATAGGCGACGGCCACGAAGATCATGCCGGCGATGATCACGGCAATCGCGAAGTAGCCCGAGGCAATCGCCTCGCGCAAGCGCGCCGCGATCGGCGGCGTGAAATCGACCGATCCATACCAATCGCTGCCGGGCTGGTAAGCCGCCGAAGCCGAGGCGGGCCGGACCGCATCGGCGATCGCGACCGCAAAGCTCATGACGCCATTGATCGCCGACAAGAACGCCCAGCTGCTTCGCGCCGATGACGCTCTCCAGGCGACGAGCGCGGTCAGCAGAAGACTCGCGAACCAGCTCACCCAGAGGGAGGGCAATCCCGCGAGCGTCGGTCCCGCGACCAGCACGTCGAGCAGGCTCGCCAAGCCGAGCGACAGCGATCCCATGATCAACACGCAAGGCCATTTGCTTGTCACGGTCGCCTCCATCCTGCCACCGGCGGTCCTCCGCGGGGCTATGATTGGAAAATCTAAGATTTCCGGCGGCCCGCCGCGCTGATTTAGATCAAGCGCGCGCGGCATGGCGCCGCTAAAATAATCCATAAGCGGCGATGGCGACCGGTTGTCGCCGCGCGACGAGCGAGGGCTTGCGAATGATCCGATCGATACTCTTCGCGACCGACGGGTTTCCCGCGAATGCCGCCGCGCAATTGTCCGCGCTTAATCTGGCGGCGCATTTCCGGGCCGAGATCTGCGCGCTCGGCATCGTCGACCTGCCATGGATCACCGGGCCGGAACCCGTGCCGCTCGGCGGCGCCGCTTTCAAGGCCGCCAGCGAGATCGAGCAACGCAAGAGCGCTCACAAGCGCGTGCAGACGGCGCTGGAAGATTTCAAAGCGGCCGCCGCGGCGGAGAAAATCGCGGCGAGGACGACGGAGGTCGAAGGCGATCCGCGCGAGTTGCTGATGACCGAGGCAAGCCGGCACGACCTCATCGTGATCGGGCGCGGCACGAGCTTTCACGCCGATTCAGGCGAAGGCGTGTCCGGTCTGCTCAAATCCCTGATGCGCGACACGCCGCGGGCCGTTCTGGCGGTCGGCGAGAGGGCCACGATCGGGGACCGGGCGCTCGTCGCCTTCGATGGCAGCCCGGCCGCGTCGCGGGCTTTGCACATGGCCGCGCTCTTGGGGCTCGCGCGAGGCGGGGAGATGCAGGTGTTGAGCATCAATCCGGCGATCGAGATCGCCGAAGCACGGGCCGATCAGGCCGCCGCTTTGCTGCGTTGTCACGGCCGGAAGGTCGCCGCCTTTGGAATCGCGTCCGATGCCGATCCGTCGGAGATGATCCTCAGCCGGGTGAAAGACTTCGCGGCCGACATGGTCGTGATGGGCGCCTATGGTCACCGCGGATTGCGCGAGGTTATCTTCGGTTCCTGCACCCGCCATCTTTTGAACGAGTGCCGGCCGGCTCTCTTCCTTCAGCATTGACGGACGAACGTGGCGGCATGACCCGGCTCCGGACAGGCCGCTTCGCGCGCCGACCCGCGGCAATGCTCATCGGCAGGGCGTCCCGGCGCGCGCCGGGATTTCCTGCGCCGTGAGCGCGCTGATCTCGGTATGGTCGCAGTTCGGAGCCTGCGTCGTCCTGATCGGCCTGGCCGGACCCGAACTCTGCCGCAGCAGCGACGTCATCGCCGAGAAGACCGGACTCTCCGGCAGCTGGATCGGCCTCGTCTTGCTCGCTTCGGTGACCTCGCTGCCCGAGCTGGTGATCGGCGTCAGTGCGGTGACGATCGCCGACACGCCGGACATCGCCGTCGGCGACGCCTTCGGCAGCTGCGTCTTCAACTTGCTCATCCTGGTGGCGCTCGATTTCCTCCAGCGCGGCGAGAGCGTCTATCGCCGTGCGCGGCTCGGGCACGTCTTGTCCGCGGGCTTCGGCGTCGTGCTGATCGGCTTCGCGGGCATGAACCTGCTTTTCTATGGCCGGGGCATCGGCTTCGCGATGGGGCATGTCGGCGGCTATACGCCGGTCATCCTCGTTCTCTACGTTCTGGCCATGCGGTCGGTCTTCTCCTACGAGCGCGCGCATCGCGAGGAGTTCGCCGAGGAGATGGCGGAGCGTTATCCGAAGCTGACCTTGCGCGGCGCGCTGCTGCGCTATGCCGCCGGGGCGGTGGTGATCGTCGGCGCGGGCGCCTGGCTGCCTTTCGTCGCCGCCGATCTTGCCGACACGATGGGCTGGCGGACGACCTTCGTCGGAACGCTCTTCGTCGCCGCGGTGACCTCGCTGCCGGAACTCGTGGTGACGATCTCCGCCTTCCGCATCGGCGCGCTCGACATGGCCGTCGCCAATCTTCTGGGCAGCAACCTTTTCGACATGGCGATTATCGCCGTCGACGATCTTCTTTATGTGAAGGGACCGATTCTCGCGCGCGTGTCGCCGATCCACGCCGTCTCGGCGATGTCCGCGGTCGTCATGACGGGCATCGCCGTTATCGGTCTGGTCTACCGGCCGCAGATACGCTTGCTCAAGGCGGTCGGATGGGTCAGCCTCGGTCTCTTCGTCATGTATCTGCTCAACTCCTACGTCCTCTATATCCACGGCGAATGATTCCGGCAGCCGAGATTCCGATCTGGCACGGGCTGAGCGCCGCCGAGGCCGCTCGACGGCTCGATTCCGATCTCGATCGCGGGTTAACGCCCGAGGAAGTGTCGCGCCGCCTCGCGCGAGACGGGCCGAACGAGATCCGCGAGCGCGCGCGGCGCAGCCTCCTCGGCATGGCGCTCTCGCAATTCACCGATTTCATGATCCTGGTGCTGATCGCCGCGGCGATTGTCTCCGGAACGGTCGGCGATCTCGAGGATGCGCTCGTCATCGTCGCGATCGTGCTGCTGAACGGCGCGGTCGGCTTCGTGCAGGATTTTCGCGCCGAGCGCGCCATGGCCGCGCTGAAGCGGCTCGCGGCGCAGAAGGCGACGGTGCTGCGCGGCGGGCGGCGGCACGTGATCGTGGCGGCGGAGATCGTATGCGGCGACATCGTGCTCCTGGAGGCCGGCAATGTCGTGCCGGCCGATCTTCGCCTGGTCGAGGCCCCGCAACTCAAGGTGACTGAGGCGGCGCTGACCGGCGAGGCCGTGCCGGTCGAGAAGCGCAGCCAGATCTTGGCGGATCCGGCGCTTGCTCTCGCCGACCGGACCAACATGGCCTTCAAGGGAACGCTCGTCACCTATGGGCGCGGCCGCGGCGTCGCGGTCGCCACCGGCATGGCGAGCGAGCTCGGCAAGATCGCCGGCATGATCGAGGCGACGCCGCCGGCCAAGACGCCGCTGCAGAAGCGCCTCGCCGTCTTCGGCCGGCAATTGGCGCTGGCGGTGCTAGCGATCTGTGCCGTTGTCTTCGCCGCAGGCGTGTGGCGCGGCGAGCCGGTGCTGCTCATGCTGCTGACGGGCTTGAGCCTCGCCGTCGCCGCCATTCCCGAAGCGCTGCCCGCGATCGTCACCGTGATGCTGGCCGTGGGCGCCCGGAACATGGCGCGGCGCAACGCGCTGGTGCGGCGGCTCCCGTCGGTCGAGAGCCTGGGCTCGGTCAGCTGCATCTGCACCGACAAGACGGGCACGCTGACCCTCAACGAGATGCACGCGGTCGAGGTCTATGTCGCGGGCGCGCGTCGCGCGCCGTCCGCGCTGGATGCCGCCCGCATGCCGGCCAGGCGGCTGCTCGAGGCGATGGCGTTGTGCAACGATGCCGCGCGGGGCGATGGCGACGCGGTCGTGGGCGACCCCACCGAGGCCGCGTTGTGGCGCGCCGCCGCCGAGGCGGGCTTCGAGAAGCGCGATCTCGAACGAAGGCTGCCGCGGTCGACGGAGCTGGCCTTCGATTCCGATCGCAAGCGCATGACGACCTTTCACCGCGACGGCGCGGGCTTCATCGCCTACACCAAGGGCGCGCCCGAAACCGTGCTCGGCCGCTGCGCCCGGGTCATGACGGAGGCGGGCGAGGTTGAGCCCGACCGGGAGAGGCTGCTCTCGGTGACCGAGGCGATGGCGGGCGAGGGGCTGCGCGTTCTCGCCGTCGCCTGCCGCCGCTGGGAGGAATTGCCCGGCGAGAGCGATCCCGGAAATATCGAGCGGGACATGACACTGCTCGGTCTCGTCGGGCTGCTGGACCCGCCGCGCCCCGAGGCGAAAGCGGCGGTCGCGAGCTGCAAATCCGCCGGCATCACGCCGGTGATGATCACGGGCGATCATCCCGTGACCGCGCGCGCCATCGGCGCGGCGCTCGGAATCCTCGGCGCGGGCGATACGGTGGTGATCGGCCGCGATCTGCGTGAGCTCTCGGACGCCGAACTCGCAGGGCGGCTCGATCATGCCAAGATCTTCGCCCGCGTCGATCCCGCGCAGAAGATCCGGATCGTCTCGGCGTTTCAAGGCCGCGGCCAGTTCGTCGCGATGACGGGCGACGGGGTGAACGACGCGCCGGCGCTCGCGCGCGCCGATATCGGCGTCGCCATGGGCAAGGCGGGAACCGACGTGGCGCGCGAGGCGGCGAGCCTCGTCCTGCTCGACGACAATTTCGCGACGATCGTCGCCGCGGTCGAGGAAGGAAGGCGGATCTTCGACAATATCCGCAAATTCATCCGCTACGCGCTCACCTGCAACTCGGCCGAGATCTGGACCATTCTGCTGGCGCCTTTTTTCGGGCTGCCGATCCCCTTGCTGCCGATTCACATTCTGTGGATCAACCTCGTCACCGACGGGCTGCCGGGCCTGGCGCTGGCCGCGGAGCCGCCGGAGAAGGGCGTGATGGAGCGCCCGCCGCGCCCGCCCGGCGAAAGCATCTTCGCCCATGGCCTGTGGCAGCACATCCTCTGGGTCGGGCTGACCATGGCGGGGGTGTCGCTGCTCACCCAAGCCTATGCGATCCATCTGGCATCCGCTCATTGGCAGACGATGGTGTTCACGGTGTTGACCTTGTCGCAAATGGGCCATGTGCTCGCCATCCGCTCGGAACGCGCCTCGCTGTTCCAGCAAGGGCCGTTCTCGAATCTGCCGCTGTTCGGCGCGGTGCTTCTCACCGTCGCGCTGCAGCTGATGACGATCTACGTCCCCTTCCTCAATCCGGTCTTCAAGACCGCCGCGCTCACCCTGCCGGAGTTGGGGGTGTGCCTGCTCGTCTCGAGCATCGTCTTCGTCGTCGTCGAGATCGAGAAATTCTTCGCGCGCCGCGGCCTACTTTACCGCTGAGGAATTCGAGCGCGGCCCGCGGATGCGCGCGGCGGCGCCATCGGATCAGGCCGGCGCGATCGCTTGAGGGCCCGATGCGGGCAGCCGGACGGTGACCACGGTGCCGAAGCCCACCGTGCTGTCGAGCCGAAGCGTGCCGCCATGCAGGGCGACGAGCGAATTCGCCAGCGGCAGTCCGAGCCCGGTCCCGCCGCTCTTGCGCGAATAGCCGCGATGGGCCTGCTCGAAGGGTTTCATGACGCGCGGCAGATCGGCCGCGTCGATGCCGATGCCGTTGTCGCGCACGATGAGCTCGACCTGGCCCTCCGCCGGCGCGCGCAATTGCAAGGTCACCGTGCCGCCTTCCGGCGTGAACTTCACCGCGTTGGAGAGCAGATTGAGCAGGATCTGCTTCAGCGCCAGCGGGTCGGCGCGGCAAGTGAAGGGCGCCGGCGGCAGGTCGGTGACGAGGCGGATGCGTTTGGCCGCCGCCGCGTCGCGCACGAGCGGCAGGGTCGCCTCGATGACGAGAAGCGGATCGAGATCGACCGGCGCCACTTCGAGCTTTCCGGCCTCCGCCTTGGAGATATCGAGAATGGCGGTGATGACCGCGAGGAGATGCGTTCCCGAGGCTTGGATGTCGGCCGCGTATTCGCGATAGCGTGGGTGCCCGAGGGGGCCGAACAGCTCGCGGCATTGCGCGTCCGAAAACCCGATGATGGCGTTGAGCGGCGTTCTGAGCTCGTGGCTCATCGTCGCCAGGAACTCCGACTTGGCGCGGCTCGCCGTCTCGGCCACGGCGCGGGCGGATTCGAGATCGGCGTTCCGGGACTCCACCTGCCATTGGAGACGATGCGCCGCCATCATCAAGAGCGCGACGACGATCAGGATGTTGCCGATGAGCGAGACGAGAAAACTGATGCCCTGGGCGGCGGTGAGCGCGAAGATATCGGGGCCGGGGGGCCGCAGGATGAACCAGACGGCCCGGCTCGCCAATGTCGCGGCCATCACCGCGAACAAGGCGGAGGCGAGCACGGCGGTCCCGCGCAGGCTGCGCGCTGGCCCGCGCAGAAGCTCGAGGGCGCAGAGCAAGCAGACCGCCGAAGTCACGGCCGAATTCGCCACGGCGCGGCGGGCGATGTTATCGACGACATAAGTGTGGAACGCGGCGAACGCGGCGACCCCGACGGACAGCGCCAGGACGCTGGCCCAGTGCGCGGGCCGGCCATCGAAGCGGCGGATGCCGTTCCAGGCGGCGCCCAAGCCCAGGATCGCGAGGCCTTGAGCCACGGCGACGGAAAAGAAATCGGGGATCGCGCCGCGCAATCCGATGCCGAGGACGGAGATGCCGACGAGAATGGTCGCGAGCGACCATTCCGCAAGCCCCGCCATGCCACGGTGCACGCGCCAGAAGACGAACATGAGGACCGCCAGGGCGATCGAGATCAGGGAATGAACGATGAACAAGGTGCGGAGATCGATATGCATCGTTCGACAATCACCCGGCGAGACCCGATACGTATTCAAGACTTTGCCGATTGCCCGCATCGGCAGCCAAAGAAATACCGCGTCCGCGCGCCGAGCGATAGGCGCCGGGGTCCGGTTTCGTGCGCTCACGAGCAAAGGCGGCGGAATCTTGGTCACGGCCTCTTCTCGCGCCGCCCGGAACCCTGTCGAAGTGTAAAGAACGTATCCGGAACCTCGGGGGCGCAGGCAAGGCGCGCTCGAGGCGGGATACGACGCGGCCTGGTGCTTGAGGCAAATCAAGGGGTCGAGCGCTCCAATCCGGTATTTTTCCCAAGTCGTTTGTTCAAGCCGTTTGTTATTGCCGGGTGGAGCGGCGCGCCGACCGCGCCACTGCGCGGCGCCTTTGTTGTCGGCGCGCCGGATGCGCGCAGAAGCGGGTGACATCATCATGGGCGTCAAGCCGACCGACAGCGCCCCGAAGGATACGGCGGAGGCGCGGCCCTTCGAGCGAGGCCCGGCCGCCAATCTGCCGGTCCCGATGCCCGCGCCCGATCTCGAGACCCGCCGCCGGCCCTGGCTCCTCGCGATCGCCCTCGCTCTCGTGCTGGCCGGCGCGGCGGGCGGCGGCGCCTATTGGTGGATGCAACGGCAAAACGGGCTTCCGCCGGGCTTCGCGGCGGGAAATGGCCGCCTCGAAGCCGACGAGATCGACATCGCCACGAAAACCGCGGGCCGGGTCGCGGAGATTCTCGCCGATGAAGGCGATACGGTGAGGGCCGGGCAGATCGTCGCCCGCATGGACACGCAAGACCTCGAAGCCAATCTCAGACAGGCGCAGGCGCAGGCCCTGCAGGCGCAAAAGGCGCTCGACGAGGCCCGCGCCAATGTCGCGCAGCAGAGCAGCTTGGTGACGCTCGCGAAACAGCAATTGGAGCGCACGCATTTCCTGCTGCCGAAGGGCTACGCCACGAAAGAGGAGTTCGATCAAAGGCAGCAGCAACTCGACGCGGCCAATGCGGGGCTCGGCGCGGCGACGGCCCGGGCCGCGCAAGCCGAGCACGGCGTCGAGGCCGCGAAGCAGGCGGCCGATCGCATCGCGATCGACATCAAGGACGACACGCTGATCGCGCCCCGCGCCGGCCGCATCGAGTACCGGCTCGCGAATGTGGGCGAGGTGCTGGGCGCCGGCGGCAAGGTCTTCACCATGCTCGATCTCGGCTACATCTACATGGACGTCTTTCTGCCGACCGCCGAGGCCGGGCGCATCGCCGGCGGCGCGGATGCGCGGATCGTGCTCGACGCGGCGCCGAACGCGCCGATTCCGGCCAAGGTGACCTTCGTCGCCGCGCAGGCGCAATTCACGCCCAAGACCGTCGAGACCAAATCGGAACGCGACAAGCTCATGTTCCGCGTGCGCGTTCGCGTCGATCTGGATCGCCTCGACGATCATGCGCCGCCTTTGAGGGCCGGATCGCCGGGCATGGCCTATCTTCGCCTCGATCGCCAAGCCAGCTGGCCGGCCGCGCTTCAAATCCAAACGCCGCAAATCCCGACGGGCGGATGAACGCGCCCGAAGAATTCGCCGGCCGGGTCGAGGATGTCGTGCACCGCTACGGGTCGCGCCGCGCGCTCGATCACGTGACGGTCGCGCTGCCGGCGGGAAGGCTCATCGGCCTCATCGGACCGGACGGCGTCGGCAAGTCGACCTTTCTCAGCATCATCGCCGGCGCCAAGCGCATTCAGGCGGGCCGCGTTCATATCCTCGGCGGCGACATGGCCGATCGCCGTCACCGCGCCGCGATCTGCCGGCGCGTCGCGTTCATGCCCCAAGGTCTCGGGCGAAATCTTTATCCCGATCTCAGCGTGCGCGAGAATGTCGAGTTCTTCGCGCGGCTTTTCGGCCAGAGCCGCGCCGAGCGCGCGCGCCGGATCGGCGAGCTTCTCGAGGGCACCGCGCTCGCGCCTTTCGCGGATCGCACGGCGAATAAGCTTTCCGGCGGCATGCGGCAAAAGCTCGGCCTTTGCTGCGCGCTCGTGCACGATCCCGACCTTCTCATCCTCGACGAGCCGACGACCGGCGTCGATCCCTTGTCGCGGCGCCAGTTCTGGGACCTGATCGCGCGCCTGCGCGCGGGCCGTCCGGGCATGAGCGTCGTCGTCGCCACCGCCTATATGGAGGAGGCCGAAGGCTTCGACTGGCTCATCGCGATGGACGCCGGATCGATCCTCGCCACCGGGACGCCCTCGGCGTTCAAGGCGCAGGCGGGGCGGGAAAGCCTCGAGGAGAGCTTCATCGCGCTGCTGCCGCCGCAGCGCCGCGCCAACCATGCGCCCCTCTCGATCCCGCCGCGCCGCGCGCAAGACGGCGATCACGCCATCGTCGCGCGCGGCCTCACGCGCCGCTTCGGGGATTTCGTCGCGGTCGACGGTGCGACCTTCACCATCGCGCGCGGCGAGATCTTCGGCTTCGTCGGCTCCAACGGATGCGGCAAGACCACGACGATGAAGATGCTGACCGGGCTTCTTCCGGCTTCCGGCGGCGAGGCCTTGATTTTCGGCCGGCCGATCGATGCCGCGGATATGAGCGTGCGCAACCGTGTCGGCTACATGTCGCAATCCTTCTCGCTTTATACCGAGTTGACCGTGCGCCAGAACCTCGCTTTGCACGCGCGGCTGTTTCATCTGCCGGCCGAGCGCGCGACATCCCGGATCGCGACGCTCACGCGCGATTTCGGGCTGCGGGATTATCTCGATTATCCCGCCGCGAGCCTGCCGCTGGGCATTCGCCAGCGCCTCTCCCTGGCCGTCGCCGTGGTGCACGAACCGGAGCTGCTCATTCTCGACGAGCCGACATCGGGCGTCGACCCGCTCGCGCGCGACGGGTTCTGGCGCCTGCTCGTCGAGCTGTCGCGCAACCAGGGGGTCACGATCTTCGTCTCGACTCATTTCATGAACGAGGCGTCGCGCTGCGACCGCGTCGCGCTCATGGATGCGGGCAGGGTTCTGGCGACGGGCACGCCGGCCGAATTGATCGCGTCGCGCGGCGCGGCGACGCTCGAGGACGCCTTCGTCGATTTCCTGATCGCTTCGCGCGGCGCAGAACAAATCGGCGGGGCGGGCGCGCCGATCGGCATTCCCGCGCAAGACACGCCCTCGCCCGGCCGGTTCGCCGCCGCTTTCAGCCTCGGGCGTCTTCTCGCCTATGCGCGCCGGGAGACGCTGGAGTTCTGGCGCGATCCGGTGCGCATGGCCTTCGCCCTGCTGGGCACGGCGTTTCTCATGGTCGTCTTCGGGGTCGGGATCACGACGGATGTCGACCATCTGCGTTTCGCCGCGCTCGATCGCGACAACACGCCGGAAAGCCGGGCCTATCTGAAGGAATTCCGCGGCTCGGCCTATTTCGACGAGGAAGCGCCGCTCGGCGATTACGCCGAGTTGGAGCGGCGCATGCAGCGCGGCGATCTCACCCTGGCCATGGAGGTCCCGCCGGGCTTCGGCCGCGACGTCCGGGGCGGCCGTCCCGCCGAAATCGGCGCCTGGATCGACGGTGCCATGCCGTTCCGCGGCGAAACCGCGCGCGGCTATGTCGAAGGCGTGCATCAATCCTATCTCGCCGATCTCGCGGCGCAGCGGGGCGCGGGCGGTGCGCTGGCGGCGCCGGCGACGATCGAGACGCGGTTCCGCTACAACCAGGATTTCAAGAGCATCTACGCGATGGTGCCCGCGACGATCGCGCTCCTGCTGGCGATGTTTCCGGCCATCCTCATGGCGCTCGCGGTGGTGCGCGAAAAAGAGCTCGGCTCGATCGCCAATCTCTACGTCACTCCCGTCACCCGTCTGGAATTTCTTCTCGGCAAGCAGCTTCCCTATATCGGCGTGGCATTGGTCAATTTCCTCTCGCAATTCGCCATAGCGGAGTTTCTTTTCCGCGTTCCCTTCAAGGGAAGTTTCTGGTGCCTCGCGCTCGGCGCGCTGTTATTTGTGACGGCGACGACGGCCTACGGGCTGGTCATCTCGGCCTTCACGCGCACCCAGATCGCCGCGCTCTTCGGCACCGCGATCCTGACCTCGCTGCCGGCCATCCAGTTCTCGGGAATGCTGACGCCGGTTTCCTCGCTGTCGGGCGCGGGCGTCGTGATGGGGCACGCCTTCCCGATGATGTATTTCCTGCGCGTGAGCGTCGGAACCTTTACGAAGGCGCTCGGTTTCCGCGAGCTGAGCGGAAGCCTGCTGGCGCTCGCGGTCTTCGTCCCGGTGCTGTTGTCCTTGAGCCTCGTCCTTCTGCGCAAGCAGGAGCGTTGAGCGCGATGGCGCGGCATCTGGCGAATATCTTCTGGCTCGGCACGAAAGAGCTCCGAAGCTTCGGCCATGATTTCGTCTTGCTCGGCCTCGTCATCTACACCTTTTCCTTCGCCGTCTACAGCCAGGCCACCAGCACGATGCAGGAGCTTCGCGACGCCGCGGTCGCGGTCGTCGACGAGGATCATTCCCCGCTCTCGCGCGCCATCGCGGGGGCGCTGCTGCCGCCTTATTTCAAGCCGCCGCGGGAGATCGCCGCCGCCGACATCGACCGGCTCATGGATACGGCGCAATACACCTTCATCATCGACATACCGCCGCACTTTCAGCGCGACCTCGAGGCCGGCCGCGACCCGGCGCTGCAGCTCGATGTCGACGCGACGGCGATGATGCAGGCGGGGATCGGGGCAAGCTACATCGAAAATATCGTCACGGCGGAGATCGCGCGAAGATTGGCGGGCGACGATGCCCCGGCGCCGCCGCCGATCGATCTGGTGATCCGTGTGGCGTTCAATCCCAATCTGACGACGACCCTCTTCGAGAGCGTGGTCGCGATCATCAACAACGTCACCATGCTGGCGATCGTGCTGGCGGGCGCGGCGATCGTCCGCGAGCGCGAGCACGGCACGATGGATCATTTGCTGACCATGCCGCTCTCGCCCTTCGAGATCGCGCTCGCCAAGGTGTGGGCGAACGGGCTGGTGATCACCGTCGCCGTGGGGCTCTCGCTCGTCTTCGTCGTTCGCGGGTTCTTGGGCGTTGCGATTCCGGGCTCCGTTCCGCTCTTCATGGCCGGCGTCATGCTCTATCTGTTCTTTGCGACGGCGATCGGGATCTTTCTCGGCACCGTGGTGCGCTCGATGCCGCAGCTCGGCCTGCTGTTCATCCTGATCGCGCTGCCCATGAACATGCTGAGCGGGGGCAACACCCCGCTCGACAGCATGCCGCTCTGGCTGCAAACCGTGATGCAGGCCTCGCCCTCGACGCATTTCGTCAATTTCGCCCAGGCGATTCTCTATCGCGGCGCGGGCATCACGATCGTCTGGCCGGAATTTCTCGCGGTCGCCGTGATGGGATTTCTGTTCTTCGGGCTGGCCCTGCTGCGCTTCCGCAAGGTCGCGGGCACGCCGATCGCGTGAGAGGCGGGGGCGACCGCGCGTTTCGTTGCGGCCGCGCCCTTGAATGTGCGCGGCCGGGGTCCAATATCCCGAGGAACAGTATCCGGGCCCCTCTGGCGAGGACCCCGACATTGGGTCGGGCAACCTCGCGATGTCGGATCGCCGTGTCCCGCGCCGCCGCGCCGGATCCGGTCGACGTCGCGGGGCTCGCATATCCGAGAACTCCCGACAAGACCGGCCGGCTCCCGCGGCGCACACGGTACCAACGAAAGGAACCGTGATGTCGAAGCAACGAGCCAACGGGCGATGGCACGCAAGGCAGGCGGAGATCTCCGCCGCATACCGGGAATACCGTGAAGACGAGGTTTTGGACGCCGTCGTTTCGGCGGCGGCGCTGGTCGCGCGCGCCGACGGATGGGTGCAAGACGTCGAACGCAGCCAACTGCTCGATTTTCTCGATCGCCAAAATCTTCTTTCCGTGTTCGCGCGTGACGATGTGCTGACACGTTTCGAAGGCTGCGTCCGCGAATTGAGGGAACCCGGCGGGCCGTCGGCGGTCATCGAACGCCTCGGCCGTCACGGGGCCGGCCCGATAGTCGAGCTGATCCTCGGCGTCGGCGAAGAAATCGCCGCCGCCGATTGCCGTCTGGATCCGCGCGAGGCGCAGCTCTTGCAGCTCGTCCGGGCCGGTCTTGAGGGCACGAAGCCATGAGCTTCTCCGCCGACACCGAAAGCGGAACCGGCTCGCCGCCGGCTCGCGCTACGCGGCCGCGCGATCGCGACCACCATTTGGTCGAGCGATTGATCGAGCGCCTGCCCGAGCGAATCCGGACGCCCACGCGCTGGCTGCGACGGCCATCCTCGCGCTGGGCGCGCATGCCGGCCGCCGTGCTGCTGGTCGGCGGCGGCTTCCTCAGCATCTTGCCGCTGCTCGGCCTGTGGATGCTGCCGCTGGGGTTGATGCTATTGGCCGAGGACATGCCGCCGCTGCGGCGGGTGCGCGGCCGCGTCCTCGAACGCATCGAGCGGCATCGGCCCCATTGGTTCATCGCCGACGAGGCCGCGCCTTGGCCCGAATCCCCGCGGCCGGCGCCGCCCGCGGCCTCTTCCGATACCCACACTTAGGAGAATCCCATGTCCTACAATTCGCCCCTCGAGCATGGTCTGTCGCACCGCCGCGCCGAGAGCACGGGCGCGATCGATCTCGGCCTGCGGCGCTACATGCTGCGCGTCTACAATTTCATGGCCGGCGGCCTCGGCCTGACGGGCATCGTCGCCTATGTCGCGGTGTCAACCGGCTTCTTTCAGCTGATCGCCGGCACGCCCCTGCTGTGGGTGGTGATGCTGGCGCCGCTGGCCCTCGTTCTGCTGCTGAGCTTTCGCGTCGAAAGGATGAGCGCCGGCGCCGCGCAGACCGCCTTTTGGAGCTACGCGGCGCTGATGGGGTTGTCGCTTGCCGGCATCTTTCTAGTCTATACCGGGACCAGCATCGCACGGGTGTTCTTCATCAGCGCGGCGACCTTCGCCGCGATGAGCCTTTACGGCTATACCACTCGACGCGACCTGTCCCGGTTCGGGTCATTTCTGTTCATGGGCCTCATCGGTATCGTGCTGGCGAGCCTCGTCAACATTTTCATCGGCTCGAGCGCGCTCCAATTCGCCGTATCGGTGATCGGTATCGTCGTTTTCACCGGCCTCACGGCGTGGGACACCCAGCGCATCAAGGAGATCTATCTCGAGAGCGATTCCGGGGACATGCTGACGAAGAAAGCGGTGATGGGCGCGCTGGCGCTCTATCTCGACTTCATCAACCTGTTCGTGATGCTGCTGCAGCTCACCGGCCAGCGCCGCGACTGACGCCACCGAGCCAATCGAGGAACGCAACATGAAGAATTTCACGGAACGGGGAAAGACGTTCGAGGCCGAGTACAGCCGCAATCAAGAACTGACCTTCCGGATCACCGCGCTCCGGAACCGACTGTTCGCGTTGTGGGCGGCGGCCAAGATGGGCCTCGCCGCCAGCGAGGCGGTCGAGGCCTATGCCAAGGCGGTCATCGCCGCTGACTTCGAACCGCCCGGCGACCTCCGGTCGCCATGGCAGAACCGGTGCGATCGTGCCGCCAAATCGTTCATCCGCACCGATCTGGATCAAGCCGGCGAGGCTTGGCGCCTGCGGGGAAGGATCGCGGCGAGCAGCGCGAGGCCGGCGAGCGCGGACAGGAAGGATGCACTGAGGATTCCGAGCTTCGCCGCTGTGAGCACGCCCGTGTCGAAAGCGAGGCCGGCGATAAACATCGCCATGGTAAAGCCGATGCCCGACAAGACGCCGGCGGCCGCGATGATCGGCCAGCTCAGTTCGCGGGGGCGCATGGCGATCCCGAGCCGGACGGCGATGCAGCTTCCGCCGAGAATGCCGATCGGCTTGCCGAGCGCGAGGCCGACGACCATCGCGTAGACGACGGGATCGCCGAGCTTGCTCGCCGTCAGCGGCACCCCGGCATTAGCCAGCGCGAAGATCGGCATGATCGCGAAGGCAACCCACGGGTGGAGCGCGGTCTCGAGCCGCTCGAGCGGCGACACCGTCTCACGCGCGGCAAGCTCGATCGTGCGCAACATGTCATGGTCCTGTTCGTCGGCGTCCTCGGCGCGGCTCTCGGGCTCGCCGTGAAGATAGGCGTTGACGCGGTGCATGATGGCCCGGACGTGCTGCGGGCCGACCCAGGGATGCGCCGGCGTAAGCAGCCCGAGCACGACGCCGATGATCGTCGGGTGGACTCCCGATTGATAAACGGCGAGCCAGGAGGGGATGCCGACGAGAAAATAGATCGGCACGCTGCGCACGCCGAGATAGCGCAGCCCGAGAGTGCCGCCGACGCCGAGAACGCCGAGCCCCAGCGCCAGAAGGTCGAGATGGGTCGCGTAGCCAATCGCGATCACGAGAATGGCGCCGATGTCGTCGATGATGGCAAGCGAAAGGACGAAGACCCGCAGGCTGCGCGGCACGCGCCCGCCGAGCACCGCGAGGCAACCCACGACGAAGGCGATGTCGGTCGCCATGACCACGCCCCAGCCGCGCTCGCCCGGCTCGCCGTATTGAAGGGCCAGATAAAGACCGGCCGGAACCAGCATGCCGCCGAGCGCCGCGGCGATCGGCAACGCCGCCACGCGCAGTTCGCGCAACTCTCCGAGCACGGCCTCGCGTTTGATTTCGAGACCGACGACGAAGAAGAACAGCGTCATGAGCCCGTCATTGATCGCGTGCTGAAGCGAATGCACGATGTCGATCGATCCGATGCGTAGCCCGACCGGCATGTCCCAGAAGGCGAGGAATGGCCCGGACCAGCGCGAATTGGCGAAGAACAGGGCGATCAGCGTCGCAGCCAGCAGGACGATGCCGCTCGCCGCCTCGATCCGGACGAAGCGCAGGACCGGCTCGACCAGGCGGGTTACGCGCCGCTCGGGCAGATGCGGCGCAACAGCCGAGTTGGGATCGCCGTTATCCATCGGGCCTCATCGCGCTGCGGCGGGTTTCCCCGAGGGCCGCTTCCGGCCTTCGGGAGCATGACGGCCATGATACGCGGACCGGGATTTACTGTCTGCCTTGCCTCGCGAGATCGCTCGCGCCGGTCAAGGCCCGAGAGGAGAGGAAGGGCGCGGTCGCCGATGAGCGCGCGTCACGCGCACTGGCGATCCGGTTGAGAAAAGGGATCGGCGCGAAGACCCGCCGACGGGGTTGGAGAGCCGTGCCGCCCTCGACTTTTCGTCGATATCGAAGGGCTCCCGGGAATAGCCACCCGCCGCCGCCGATTACGGATCATGCGCGATGCGCTCGTGCTCTTGCGCGGCGCACGACGAAACGGCGCCGCGCCTTCGCGCTCAGGCCGCTTGGGCGAGGGCGGCGGCGAGCCACGCGACGGTGGTGACGCATCCATGCCACCGGGCTCCGCGCGACGATTGATCGAGCTTGCACAGATCCTGTTCGGCTTCGCACAGCAAGGCGCGCACCGTCTCGCGCGTCACCGGCGCGAGCCGTGCCTTGAGAAGAGTGCGGAAGCGCGCGATATTCGCCTCGACGACGAATTGCTCGATGTCGTCCACCATCATGCGATCTCCCTGCGTTTCGGCCGCGTCGGTCAACGTTCTCGACAGACAGGTTAGGAAAGGAACGCCGTGCGCGCAACCGACGGGGCCCTCCTCCGCAGCAAGCTCGCGCGTTTGTGATGGCGGCCCATGACCCCGGTGCCGATCCGTCGCGTTTCCCTCAGGGCGAAACCTCTTCGAGCACTCGCCGGCGCGTCTCGACCATGAAGAAGCTCGTGCCGGCGCCGATGACCGCGATGATGCCGAAGGCGAGGAAGACGCCCGCGATGCCGTAGCGCGGCAGCGAGAACCCGACCACGAGCGGCCCGACCGCGGCGGCGATCCTGAGCCAGAAGCTCGCCCAGGAAACGCCGAGCGCGCGCATGCGGGTGGGATAGATCTCGGCGGTGTAGAGGAACAGCAACAGGTTCATCGACGAGATCCAGATGAAGCAGAAGGAAAAGGCATAGAGCACCGATTCCGGTGAGCCCGCGCCGTTCCACCACAAGCCCGCCAGCGAGACGGCGGAAAGGAAGAACGCCGCGATGAACCATTTGCGCCGCCCGGCCTTGTCGATCATCGTCGCCGCGATCAGCGGCCCGACCAGGCCGAAGACGTTGGTGATGGTGCTGTAATTGAGCGCGGTCTGCAGCGGCAGGTGATAGACCTCGCGGTAGAGCGAGGGCAGCCAGGTCTGCAGCCCGTAGGAGATGATATAGGCCGAGGCCCACAGCACCCAGACGATGAGCGTGCGCGAGAGATAGCGGCCCTCGAACAATTCCTGCCAGCGGCTCGAGGCTTCCTTCGGTTTGGGGACCACGGTCGGCGGCGGCGGCAAGACCACGGCGCCATCGCGCGAGACGATGCGCTCGATATTCCTCATCACCGTATCGGCCTCTTTGAGGCGGCCCTTGGAGGCGAGCCAGCGCGGCGATTCCGGACAGAAGCCTTGCAGGAACACCGCGAGCACGGCCGGGATGACGCCGATGATGAACATCCATTGCCAGCCGAAACGCGGCACGATCACCGCGCCGGCAAAGGCGCAGGCGGTGAAGCCCAGGGGGAAGATGATCTGATAGAGGATGAAGGAGCCGCCGCGCCGCTCGGCGCGCAGGATCTCGCTGATATAGGCCGAGGCCACGGGAATCTCGCCGCCCAAGCCGATGCCCTCGACGAAGCGGAACCAGAAGAGGTGATCGTAATTCTGCGCGAAGGCGCAGGCGAGGCTCATGATCCCGTAGAGCGCGATGGTGAGCCGCGCCGTGGGCACGCGGCCGATGCGCTCCGCGAGCCAGCCGAAGAACAAGGCGCCCACTGCCTGGCCGAGATTGGCGATCGAGATGAGGCTGCCGATGCTTTGCGGCGCGATATGCCACTCGCGGATCAGCACCGGCATGACATAGGCGATCGCGAGTGAATCGAATGAATCGAAAAAGATCGCGACGCCCAGAATGACGGTGACGGTGACGTGCCAGCCCGAGAAGGGCAGGCGCTCGATCCGCGCCGCGATCGATTGCTCGCTGACCGACGATAGTGCTTCGCTGCTCATGAACCCCCCGAATCCTCCCGCGCGGCCGTCGCCCAACGCGATGCGCGACAAACGTATCCCCTTCCGGCACGCCGCGACCGCGCCGGAGCGGGCGCGATCATCGCACCGGGCAACGGGCTCCGCAAGGCAGGCCCGATCGCAAGCCTCGCGCCGCCGCGCGCCGCGGCGTATGATCGCGGCGAGGCCCGGATTTCGGTTCAAACAGGGCCCGGGGCGAGGGAGGCTCGGTCTTATGAAAGCATCTTCAGTCAGGCGCGGCGCGGCGGCATTCATGTTCGCGGCGGCGCTGGTCGCGGCAAATCTCGCCGGTTCGGCCGCGGCGGCGGAAGCGCTCAAGGTCGGCAAGGCGGTCTCCGGCCCGTTCGACTTCGTGCCGCTCGATGTCGGGATGGCCAAAGGGTTTTTTGCCAAGCACGGCGTTGCGGTCGAGGAGGTCGATTTCTCGGGCAGCGCCAAGCTGCAGCAGGCGCTCGGCGCGGGCGCGATCGATATCGGTCTGGGCTCGGGGCCCGAGCTCGCCTTCGTCGCCAAGGGCAATACCGATCTCGCGATCGCCGCCTTCGCCGGCCCGCCCGACAGCCAGGTGCTGGTCGTGCGCGCGGACGGGCCGATCAAGGATGTCCGCGATCTGAAGGGCAAGAATATCGGCGTCTCGACCGTCGGCTCGCTGACCGACTGGCTCGTGCGCGAGCTCGCGCGTCAGCAGGGCTGGGGAGCGGACGGCATCACCAGCGTCGCGCTCGGCTCGCCATCGGCGCGCGTCGCCTCGCTCAAGACCGGCGGGACCGACGGGATGGTGACCGATGTCGCCTCGGCGATCCAGCTCCAGCAGCAGGGCGTCGGCCGGACCTTGGTGCATTTCGGCACCGTCGCGCCCGATTTCATCATTCACGCCATCTTCGCCACCGACAAGGCGATGAAGGAGCGGCCCGAGGATGTGCGCCGCTTCCTCGCCGGCTGGTTCGAGACGATCCGATGGATGCGCGCGAACAAGGACGAGACGGTGAAGATCGCGGCGCCGGCGATGCATCAGACGCCGGAGATCGTCGCGCTCAACTACGATCAGGTGATGCCGAATTTCTCGACCACCGGAAAATTCGAAGCCAAGGCGCTTGCCGTTCTGGCGCGCTCCTTCGTCGACATGAAGATGTTGCCGGCGGCGCCCGACATGACCAAGCTCTATACGGAGAAGTTCCTGCCCGGCGCGGCGAAATAAGGAGGTGGCGATGCAACCGACATTCAAAGTGGGCGCTCTCGAGGTCAAGGCCTTCAATGACGGGATCCTGAAGACCTCGCTCGATCTCATCATCGGGATGGACCGCGCGGTCGCGGAATCCTTGGCCGGGCCGACCGACAATGGCTCGCTCTTCATCCCGGTCAACAATTTCGTCTTCGCCCGCGACGGCAAGGTGGTCATGATCGATGCCGGCGCCGGCAACACGATGCAGAAGACGCTCGGCAAGCTGCCCGACAATCTGCGCGCGGGCGGGATCGATCCGGCGTCGGTCACGCATATCCTTCTGACCCATATCCATCCCGATCACGCCAACGGACTGGTCGACGACGAAGGGCGCGCGCATTATCCCAATGCCGAGCTCCTCGTGCACGAAACCGAGCTCGATTTCTGGCTCGGCGAGAGCCTTCCGGGCGAGAACGAGAACACCAAGCGCATGCATGCCCGCGCGCGGATCGATCTGGCGCCCTATCGCGAGCGCATCCGCCGCGTGCGCGACGGCGAGGAGCATTTCGGCTGCGCGGTGATCCTGGCCGCCGGCCATTCGCCGGGCCACACCGTGTGGCGCATCGACGGCGGCGGCGCGGCGTTCATTTCCTGGGGCGATATCGTCCATCTCTCGGCGATCCAGATCTCGCATCCAGACACGCCGCTCACCTACGATCTCGATCCCGACCGCGCGGTCGCGGCGCGCAAGCGCATTCTCGACATGGCGGCGAGCGAGCGCCTGATGGTCGCGGGCGCGCATGTGAACGCGCCGGGCTTCGGCCATGTCGTGCGCAAGGGATCGAGCTACGCCTTCGAGGCCGCCGCTTGAACTGCGCCCGCCTCAGAAGGGGCGCGAGAAGCTGACCGCGACCTTCGTCTCGGTGACGGTCTCGGCATAGCCCGGCGCGCTGCGCGCGATGTCGATTTCGGCGCCGATGGTGCCGATGTCGAGCGCATGGGCGTAACCGAGCGTGGCGCTGGTCTTCTGCCGCTCCGTGCCTTCGAGCAGATCCTGCGCGGTTTCGCGGGCGACGCGCAGCTTCAGGCGGTGCTCGCCGCCGTTTTTCGTCAATTTGAAGGCGTGCGAGGCTTCGGCGGCGAGTTCGAGATTCTGCTGCGGCGCGCTGGCGGGATCGAAGACGCCGCGCGCCACGCCGCCGGCCTCGAAGCGCAGGGCCCAGCCCGCGATCTGCGGCGGGCTCAGCGCCAAGCGCGCGCGCTCCTCGAGCGGCATGACGGCGTCGAGCGTCGAGGCGGCGTTGAGCTGCGCCTCGCCGTGAAACTGCCAATTCATCAAGGGCCCGAGAGCGAGCGCGTGATCGTAAGTCATCAGCCCGCGCAGCATGCCGAGCCCGCGCTGATTGCCGCCGGCAAAGCGCAGGCTCATCGCGACATCGGCGCGTTGGATCCGCCACAGCTCGCGGCTCGCGGCTGCGGCGCTGCCGACGCAAGCGGGCCGGTCGACATTGGGCGAGGGCCGCCAGCCGGGCACGCGCGCCGGATCGACGATGGTGCAGCCGATGCCGGCCGGCAGCAAGCGAGACGGCGCGGCGCCGTCGGAGAATGCGATGGCCTGCTGCGATGCGTCGTCCAAGGTTCCCGCCAGCGCCGGGCCGCCGCCCATCAGCGCCGCGCCGAGAGAGAACGGGATGAGCGCGGCGCGCCAAACCCGCGCCGCGGCAAATCGAGACATCGAGAACAAATTCGTCATCATCGCGACCCCCGCGAGCGGCGGAATAAAGGTGCGGCTCGAAACGTTATTCAAAATTTTTCGGAACGATCGGTCTCGCCCAAACTCGCAGCGCGCGGTTAACAATGCCCTAACTGGGCGGCCCTGATGCGACGCCGATAACCGGGGCGTTACGGCCCACCCTTGCGCGCAACCCTATGTCCGGCACGCAAATTTGAT
This sequence comes from uncultured Alphaproteobacteria bacterium, assembly GCA_963729935.1. GTDB lineage: Bacteria > Pseudomonadota > Alphaproteobacteria > ATCC43930 > CGMCC-115725 > CAIKMD01. Next base: position 274,612 of record CAVSPW010000010.1, on the reverse strand, counting down.
CTGGCTCAGGGACGGTTCCGTGCCGCCGGGCCTATATAAGGTGCGGAGGGGCGGGGGCTCGAGTGGAAGGAAAGTCAGATGCAAAGCACCTCACGCCGGATTCCAAGGATCGCCTTTCTCCTGCCGGCAGTTTTCGCCCTGAGCGGCTGCGCGGTCGCGCCGCCGACCGGGCCTTCGGTCGTCGCCATGCCGGCGCAGGGCAAGAGCTTCGAGCAGTTCCGCGCCGATGACGCGGTGTGCCGCCAATTCGCGAGCGCGCAGATCGGCGGCACGACGCCGGCCGAGGCCGCCAATCAAAGCCTCGCCGGCAGCGCCGCGGTCGGGACCGTGCTTGGCGCCGCAGCCGGTGCCGCGATCGGCGCGGCCGCCGGGAATCCGGCGGCGGGCGCCGCGATTGGCGCCGGCAGCGGCTTGGCGCTGGGGACGGCGAGCGGGCTTGGCGCCGCCAATTACTCGGCGAGCTCGCTGCAGCAGCGCTACGATATCGGCTACATCCAATGCATGTCGGCCAAGGGCGAGAGCGTGCCCCAGAGCCTGCCGCCGGCGGCGGCTTACGGCTATCCGGCGCCTTACGCCTATGCCTATCCGCCGCCCTACCCTTATTATTACGCGCCCTATTATTATCCGGGCTGGAACGATCCGTTCTATTTCGGCTTCCGCGGCGGCTATCGCTCCTGGCGTCACTGAGCGCCGCGCGGTTCGCCATCCGCGCGCCGCCCTCCTTGCTTGATCGCGCCCCGCGCCGGGGCTAGAAATTCCGCGGCGCACGGGGATGAAAATCTCGAGCGCGTCGGCGTGAATTCGCCGCCGAGATTTTGATGCGCGTGCCGCTTGTGCGGCAAAGCGTGCGGCGCGGGGGAGGAAGCGATGGCAAAAGAGGTCGATGCGGCCGCAAGCCTTTTGGCGCGGCTCGAGAGATTGCCGTTCTCGTCCTGGCACAAGAAGCTTCTGGCATTCGCGTTTTTCGGCACCTTGTTCGATGCCGCGGATTTCGCGATGTTCGGCGCGGCGCTGCCGCCGATCGCACGCGAGTTCGGGCTTGGACCGGCGCAGGCCGGGCTGCTCGCGACGACGGGCCTCTTCGGCGCCTTTCTCGGCGCGCTGTTCTGGGGCACGATCTCGGACTATATCGGCCGGCGCACCGCCTTCCAGGCGACGATCGGGATCTTCGCGGTCTTCACCGGCCTCGCGGCGGGCGCGTGGAACGTGGCCTCGCTCGTCGGCGCGCGCTTCCTCGCCAATTTCGGCTTGGGCGGCGAAGTGCCGGTGGCCTGCACCCTCGTCGCCGAATACATGCCGAGCCGCATCCGCGGCGCCGCCACGGGCAACATGATGGCGGCGTTTCCGGTCGGGCTCGTGGTCGCGGCGGGGCTCAGCCTCGCGATCATTCCGCATTTCGGCTGGCGCTGGCTCTTCGTCGTCGGCGTGCTGCCGGGGCTGATCCTGTTCTTCGTCCGGCGCAATGTGCCGGAATCAGTGCGCTATCTCGTCAGCAAAGGCCGCCGCGTCGACGCCGAGCGGACCGTGGCCGCGATCGAGGAAAGCGTGACCGGAAAAGCGTCGGCCCCGGTGAGCCTCGGCTCGGCCGCGCCGACGCCGATTCCGCGCACCGGCGTCACCGTGCTGCAGCTTCTGGCCCCGGGCCGGCGGCGGCGCACGATCCTCCTGTGGATCGTCTCCTTCTGTTTCCTGTGGTCCTCGAACGGGATTCTCTTCATGCTGCCGACGATCCTGACGCAGCGCGGCCTGCCCTTGAGCCAGGCGATCCTCTTCCAGCTCGTTCAGGCGACCGCGGCGATCTTCGGCTATTCCGCCTGCTCCTTCCTCATCGACCGCTATGGCCGCAGGCCGGTGCTCTTCCTTTATTATTTCATCGGCGCCGGGTTCCATCTCTGGTTCGCGATGTCGAGCGGCGCGTGGATGTTCGCGGCGATCGCCTGCGTCGGCTGGGTCAATCCCGGCGTCTATGGCCCGACCACGATCTATGCCGGCGAGCTCTATCCGACGCGGATGCGCGCAACCGCCGTGGGCTGGGTCTTCGGCATCGGCCGCATCGGCTCTTTCCTCGCGCCCACCATCGTCGGGTTGATGCTGGCCTATGGGCTCGGCGCCTATGTGCTGCACACTTTTGCGCTGACCTATCTCATCGCCGCGTTGGCGCTGCTCGGGGTCGGAATCGAGACCAAGGGCAAGGCGCTGGAGGAGATCGCGGCCGAGGAAGGCGAGTCGGCGCCGAGCCTCGCGCCGGCGCAATAGCGAGCGATCGTGATCCGTTCCTTCTTTATGCCGGGCGAACTTTATGCCGGGCGAAACGGCTTGTCGCGCGGCAGCTTAGGCAGTCGAGCATATTCCGTCTTCGCTTCCGGAAGCCGGCTCTTGCCTCGCGTCATATGGATAGCGAAGTGGCGCCGATCATTTCGCGCGCAAGATCGAACGCCTCACCGCGTAAGAGCGGCGAGCGGCATGGCGCCGACCGGCGCGCGTCGAAGGCGTGCCACGCTCGCGAGCCACGCCACGAAAGCATCGATGATGGCGCGGCGCGGATGGTCGAGGGCGTAGACCGGATAAAAGCCATAGCCCGGAAGTGCCAGATTCAGCACCTTGACGAGCGCGCCCGAAGCGAGATCGTCGGCGACGACGATGTCGCTGCAAATTGCGATGCCCTGTCCGGCGAGGACCGCGTCGATGGCGTGAAGCTCTTCGCGAAAGCTCAACGCCATTTTATCAACGCGCCGCGCTTCCGGATCCGTCGCCGCGGCCATGGCGAGCCAGCGCTCCCAGCTCGGCGCCTCGCGATCGTCGGCGAACCAATCGAAGTGAATCAAAGGATAGCGCGCGAGATCGCTCGGCAAGCGGAGCGGCGCGCCATCGGCCAGCAGCTTGGGACTGCACACCGGAAAATATCGGTCGCGGAAGATCTCGGGCGCGCAACATCCCGGCGGCGGCGACCGCGCATAACGGATCGCCAAATCTGACTCGCCGGCGTCTAGCCGCAACACCCGATCCGTGCCGATCACCGACAGCGCCACGTCGTCGTGTTCGGTGCGCCACAGGCTGAGGCGCGGCACGAGCCAACGGCTCGCGAACGCATTGGTGGTCGTGACGCGAAGCGGCGCGCTGTTCGCCCCGCCAAGGGCGGCGAGAGCACGCGCGATCTCGTCGAACCCATCGCGCACCGCCGGCAGCAGCTTCGCGCCCGCCCAGGTCAGTGCGAGCGGACGCGGGCGGCGGCGAAACAGCTTCTCGCCACAATAGTCTTCGAGGAGCCGGACCTGATGGCTGATTGCCGTCGGGGTAAGGCCGAGCTCTTCCGCCGCCGCCTTGAAGCTCAGATGCCGGGCGGCGGCTTCAAAGGCGGGGAGCGTCCCGAGAGGCGGAAGCTTTCTCACGCGACCATCATAGGTGAATGGAATTCATCTAGTACTTGAAAAATGCGACTTTGCGTCGCGCGTCGGCGCCAGCCAAGCTTGGCGTCAACCGCACTTGGAGAGCAACCGCGATGGCAACGCTTGGATTGAGCAGTCGGGACGGGGCGACCGTGACCGTGGATCAGCGCGAGATCGCCGCATTCCGCCGCCGGCTCTCCGGCAGTCTTACCCTGTCCGAGGACGATGGATATGAGGCGGCGCGCGCGGTGTGGAACGGCATGATCGACCGGCGCCCCGCGATGATCGCCTTTTGTGCCACGGTCGACGATGTGATCGCGGCCGTCGCTTTTGGCCGCGCCACGGGTGTGCTCAAGGCCGTGCGCAGCGGCGGGCACAATGTCGCGGGCAATTCGCTTTGCGCGGGCGGGCTGGTGATCGATGTTTCTCGCATGAGCCGCGTCATCGTCGACCCCGATCGGCGCCTCGCCAGGGCGGAGGGCGGCGCGCTGCTCGCCGATCTCGATCGGGCGACTCAGGCGCATGGGCTTGCCACGACGACAGGCCTGAACAGCGACACGGGTCTGATCGGCTTGACGCTCGGCGGCGGTATTGGTCGCCTCGGCCGCAAGCATGGGCTGAGCTGCGACAATATGCTGTCCGCCGAGATCGTCACCGCCGATGGCCGGCAGCTCACCGCCAGCGCCGCGGAGAATTCCGATCTCTACTGGGCGCTTCGCGGCGGCGGCGGAAATTTCGGCATCGTCACCGCGATCACCTACCGGCTTCATCCCTTGGGTCCGACCGTGCTTGCGGGCGCGCTGGTCTATGATTGGCCGCGGGCGCGCGACGCCTTGAACCTCTACGCGGCGTTCTCGGCGAACGCGCCCGACGAAGTCTGCGCCGACGCCGCGCTGCTCACCCTGCCGGGCGGCGGGCACGGATTCTCGATTTCGGCGTTCTATGCCGGGCCGATGAGCGAAGGCGAGCGCATTCTCCAACCTCTACGCCGCGCGCTGCCGACGATCGCGGACCGGGTCGGCCCGGTCGTCTATACGCAGCTACAGCAGGCGGGCGACGCATCCTTTCCGCGCGGCCATCGCTTCTACTGGAAGGCGCAGTTCGTGAAGAGCATCACCGACGGGGCGATCGATCGCTTGATCGATCTCTTTCCGTCGGTTCCCTCGCATAATTCCTTTTTCGTCTTCCAGCAAGTCGGCGGCGCCATCGCCCGGGTGCCGCATGAGGCGACCGCTTACGCCAATCGCGACGCCGCCTATGATTGCTTTCCGGTCTCGATCTGGACCGATCCGCAAGCCGATGAGGCCAACATTGCCTGGGCGCGCGAGCTCTACGCGGCGATGCGGCCGTTCTCGATGGGCGGTGTCTACGTCAACAATCTGGGCGACGAGGGAGAGGATCGCGTCAAGGCGGCCTATGGCGGCAATTATGCGCGCCTCGCGGCCATCAAACGGAAATACGACCCGGAGAATTTTTTCCGTCTGAACCAGAATATCAGGCCGAAGGCCTGACGCGTCCGCGCGCCTTGCAGGTGACGCCCGTTTGCGAGCCGTTCGATCGGCTCAAGCCGCCGCTTTGCAGACCTGCCGGTATTCGGCGAGCCGCTCCGCCACCCGCGCGCGGATGGCGCCGCCGAAAGTCTTCATGGCGTCGACATCGGCGGCCGAGACTTTCTCGGGTATCGAGGCGATGAAGCTCGGCAGCGCCTGGACGCGGCGCCACCAATCCCGCGTCGCCTTGCGGTCCGCGATCCAGATCTCGAGCAGATCGAGATAGGCCAAGCGCGCCACGAAGGGCATCATGTTGATGTCGGCGAGGGTCATCTGCGGGCCGACGAGCCAGGGATGGCCCTGGCTCAGGTCTTTTTCCATCTTGTCGAAGGCCATCTCGAAGGCGCCGATGCCCTGGAACACGTAAGGGCTGTCGACGCCCTCTTCATAGGTCGAGATCAGCCTCGCGCGCTTGATCGGATCGCCGACATTGCGATAGCGGCCCTGGCGCTGCGCTTCGGTCATGTTGCGCATGCGCTCGCGGAACATCGCCGAGAAGCTGAGCTCGCGCGTCGCCTCGAAGAGCTGCTCGTCGACCGCCTTGCTCCAAAGCCGCATGCGCGTGCGCGAGAACGGATCCTGGGGCACGAGGGGCGGAGCCGGAAAGCAATCGTCGAGATATTCGCAGATCAAGGTCGATTCGATGACGACATGGCCGTCGTGATCAAGCGCGGGGACGACGCCCTTGGGATTGATCTTCAGATAGTCGGGCGAGAATTGCTCGTTCTTGAAGAGATCGACATTCTGCGTCGTGTAGCCGATGCCTTTTTCGGCCAGGGTGATGAACACCTTCTGCGTGCAGATCGAATTGAAATAGCTGTAGACCTTCAGCATGACCGTCTTTCCTTCGAAAATCGCTCGGGCCGACTTTAGATAGCGGCGAGTTCAGCCAATTTTCGCCGCGCGCGCAAGCCCGCGACATCGGCGTTGACGCTCGATTCCGGCAGAGCGGGGCCATTCTCGTCGTACAGCGTCTGGATCGCTTCGAGCACCACGCGATCCTCGTCGAGCACGGCGCGCATGCCTTCGACGAGCTCGGGCGGATGGTTTTCGGGATAGGAAGTCGTCAGGGTGAGAAACTGGTAGAGCTCGTTCTCGCGCGACGGCGTGATCGGCATGACGTTGATCCGCACATGCGGCGGGTGACCGGGCCGGTCGGGGAAGGTGAAGCTGTTGCGGATGATGTGCAGATTCGGCAGGTAGGCGATCGACATCAATTGCCGATCGAACACCGAGACGCCGTGGAGCCCGTATTGCTTGGTGTTGCTGGGGGTGGGCGCGTCGTCCTTGAGCTCGCGGACGATGCGGACGGTCTTGCCTTCGCTTTCGATGCGGAAGCTCGATGTCGCCATGCGCCCGCCGTCGAGCGCGGTGCCGTGCAGGAACGAGATATGCGAGGTGTCGAGCAGGTTTTCGAAGAGCAGGGAATAGTTCGCCTTGATCTCGAGCATCAGATAGGGCTGCGCCGTCCATCCCGGGCGGTCGAGCCCGAATTCGAAGCAGTCCGGCAAGGCCGCGGGATCGGCGGCTTCCGCGGCGCCGGGCCACAGCCAGATGAAGCCGCCTTTCTCGACCACCGGATAGGAGTGGACGGCGAGCTCGGGGACGATGACGGCCTGGCTCGGCACGCGCACGCATTGGCCCGACGCGCCGTAACGGAAGCCGTGATAGGGGCATTGCAGCGTGTCTTCGACGATCTTGCCGAAAGAGAGCGGCGAGCCGCGATGCGGGCAGCGGTCGAAGAGCGCGACCGGCGCGCCCGCGGCGGTGCGAAACAGGACGATGCGGTCGCCGCAGCAATGGCGCAGCAGCGGCCGCTCGGCGTCGACTTCGTGGGAAAACGCCACCGCATACCATTCGTTGCGCAAGACCGGCTGGGTGGCGGGGCAGATGATGCGGGAACCGTGGTCGTCCAAGAGAACCTCCCTCGTCGATTTATGACGTTATACGAGATCTTTCATATCGAAGGCGCGCCGTTCGCTCGGCCATATGGCTGGCCGAGGCAAGGAGCCGCCGATCGAGGACGCGCGCGCGACGACATGGCGGCAAGGGTCGCCGTCGTCGATGGCGATCTTGTGCGGGGTGTGACGGCCTTGGCCGCGCCGATCTTCGGTCATCGCGCGCAACGGGCGGCGCGCGCGCGGCCGAGCCGCGACGCGCACCGCCCGCGCACCCCCTCAATCCTTCAGCGGCGCGCCGCCGATCGCGCTCACCCATTCCCAATGCGCGCCGTCCGGCCCTTTGGGCTCGTAGCGCACCAGCGCCGAGGTGTCGTGGCTGAGGCCGCGATCGGGGAATCGGGTGAAGTCGTAGATGCCGTTGATGCCAGCGAAATCCTTCAAGGCCAGAATCCATTTCCGCAGCTGTTCCGCGCTCGCATTCGGGCCCAGCGCGCGCAGGCCCGAGACGGTGATGAGCGCCGCGTCCCAGGTATCGGCGGTGTTGTTGTCGGCCTTCAGACCGTGCTTGGCCAGGATCGCATACATCGCATGCTGCACCGTCTCGACCCGCGGATCGAGCGTCAGCACGCCGTCATGCGGCGGAAAGAGCGCCGAGGACAGCACCAGCCCCTTGGGCAGGAAGCCCTCATATTGCTTCATTTGCTGGAACACTTCATTGCCGCCGGTGGGCGCGACCGGAACCTCGAAGCCGGCCTGGATCATGCCCTTGAAGACGGTGGCGGCGGGCGAGCCCGTGGTCCAGGCGATGAGCGCTTGCGCGCCCGCCGCCTTGATGCGCTCGATCTGCGCCGAGACGGTGAGGTCCGACGGGTTGAAATGCTCATAGGCGACGATCTTGATCGCCGCGTTATCGGGCAGTTTCAGGTCGGCGGTAATCGCCCTGTCGGCGTCCTGGCCGGTGACGTCGGTGCTGTTCAAGACGCCGATCCGGGTCCAGCCCTTCAAGCGGTAATAGCGCAGCACCGAATTGATGCCGTCGAGCGTGTCGGGGCCCGAGGCAAAGGCATAGGAGCCAGCGGCGGGGTGAAGCGCCGGCGAATTGCACCAGGTCACGGGCCCGTTCGCCAGGAGCGGAACGACCGCCGCGCAATTGGCGACCGGCCCGGTGACCATCAGCGCCGCCGGATGCGAGGCCAAGACCTCGTTCGCGAGCTGCACCGAGATCTGCGGCTGGCTTTGATTGTCGCCGAAGACGAAATGGAGCGGCCGGCCGCCGATGCCGCCGGTCGAATTGACCCAATCCTCGAAGGCCTCGAAATTGAGCTTCATATATTGGCCGACGAAGGCGCTGGGACCGGTGATCGTCGCGATCACGTGGATCTCGTAAGGCTCGGCCGGCTGCGCCTCGGCGAGCGGCGCCGATACCAGACCGAGGGCGGCGAGCGCGACCCAGAGCCAGCGATGGAACAACACGCGATGGCGCCGGCGTCGCTCGAGCCGCTTGCTGTGAAGCGGCTTGCGGTGAGGCCGGGCGCGTCGCAGTCCGGCGGAATGCCGTAGAGACAAAGTCTCCTCCCTCGAAACGGCGCCGCTTCGGGCGCTCTGGACATGAGCCTAAGCCAGGGCGAGGGCGCTGTCGAGGCGCTCGCCGCGCCGCTTGCGGGCAGGCGCCTTTATTCGTCCCGCGCGAAGACGAAGATCAGCCGGTCGACATGCTCGCCATCGGCTGCGAGCGGGAAGGCGATGCGCTCATAGGGAACGTGCTCGCGGCCGGTGCTCGCGACCACGCCGCTTCGATATTGCGGAAGCCGCGTGCGCAGGATCTCGTCATAGCCGGCGATGACCCGCGGACCTTCTTCGGCGGTCAGCACCTCGTCGACGAATTTGCCGGTGCCGTCGCTGCCTTGAATCGCGACCACTTCGGTGCCGACGAGGCGAAGGCGATAGCGTGGAGCGCCATCCTTCTGCGTCACGACATCCATGAGCATGAGCCAGGGAAGAAGATCGCCGAGCTCGGTCGGCTCGATATGCTGACGGCCCGGGAGCTTGCCCGGCGGCGCTTTCGATGCGAGGTAATCGGCGAGGCGCCGGAACCTCGGATTGTTTTGGATTGCCGTCTCCGCGCTCATCGCCTTTCATTTAGGCCCGCAAACCCCGCGCCGCAACGACATCCCCACTACAGGGTCGCGCTCCATCCAATAGGGAGGCGTGTTAAGCTCGGCCGAGCGATGCGGCCGGCATCGCGCATCGCGAAGGAGGAGCGCGCTCATGACGATCGAAACCATCGCCACGCCGAGGCGGATCGGCATTGTCGGGCTCGGCGCGATGGGAAGACCGATGGCGCGGCATTTGCTCGCCAAGGGATTTTCCGTCGCCGGCTGCGATCCCTCGGCCGAGGCCCGCGCCCGGGCCGAGGCCTTGGGCGTCGCCATCGCGGCCTGTCCGCGCGCGCTCGCCGCGCGCAGCGACGCGGTGCTGATCGTGGTGGGCTTCGATGCCGAGGTCGAGAAGGTCGTCTTCGCCGATGACGGGTTGAAGGCGGCGGCCCGGCCCGGCCTCGTCATCGCCCTGGGCTCGACGATCGCGCCCTCCTATGCGCGCCGCATGGAAGAGCGGCTGGCCGGCAGCGGGCTCGTCTTGCTCGACATGGCGTTGACGCGCGGCGAGCCCTTCGCCGAAGCCGGCACGATGCTCATTCTGGGCGGCGGCGATGCTTCCGCCTTCGAGGCCTGCCGTCCCGTCTTCTCCGCCTTCGCCTCCGACATCTTCAATCTCGGCCCCTTCGGCGCGGGGCAGGTCGGCAAGATGGTCAACAATTCGATCCTCTGGGCCTGCATGGCCGCCAATGACGAAGGCTTGCGCTTGGGCGAGGCGCTGGGCGTCGATCAGGAGACGATGCGCGCGGCGCTCGTCCATTCGAGCGCGCAGAATTTCTCGCTGTCGTCGCGCGCCGACATGCGGCCGACGCCCTGGGCCGAGAAGGACATGGCGATCGTGCTGAAAGAGGCCGACGGGGCGGGCATGAGCGTGCCCGTCGCCGGGCTGGTGCGCGAGGTGATCAAAGATTTCAAGCGCCGCAAGGGCTATCCGACGCCCAAGGTCGAGGAGAGGTGAGCGATCGCCCCGCCCGCATCAGCGCTCGTCCACCAGAACGAAAGATTGGATTGCTTCGCCGCTTCGCGGCTCGCAATAACGGAACCGAACAATCGTCATTGCGAGCTTCCGCGGGAAGCGAAGCAATCCAGCGCGCGCGAGCCATCACGTCAAATCGCTGTACAAATCCCGCCAATCCGGATTGATCGTTTCGATCAGCTCTAATTTCTTCCGGCGTGGCCCCGCCTTGATCTGCTTCTCGCGTGCGATCGCGCCGGCCATATCGTCATGCCGCTCGTACCAGACGAGCATCTTGCAGCCATAGCGCGATGTGAAGCCGGGCAAGATAGTCTCTCGGTGTTGATAAACGCGCCGGAGCAAGTCGGAGGTGACACCGGTATAGATAGAGCGTGCCGTTTCTCTTGTTCGTCATGATGTAGACAGCGGGCTGCTTCACTGCGAATCCCCTCAAACCGCATGATGACGGCTTGATGCCGAGAGGCAAGACCGGATTGCTTTGTCCCGCATGCTTCGCATGCGGCCCTCGCAATGACGTTGTTTTTTTCCGTCATTGCAAGCCGGAGGCGAAGCAATCCGGGCGGCGCGACGTCGGCAGGATGTCGACGGCCGCGAATCAGCTTTGTGCCGGCTTCTGGCGCAGGCCCATGCGTTCCAGCCGCGGCAGGACCTCGTCGCGGAAGAAGGGGAACTCGTCGAGATAATTGACGAAGGAAAAGCACATGCCGGCGAAACCAGCCTGGCTGATCTGTGCCAGCGCCTTGGCGACATCGTCCGGATCGCCGACCATCGGATAGCCGCCATGGCCGGCGGCGAAGCGGATGCGGAAGGCCTTGAAGAATTCCGCCGAATAGGATTGCGAGTTGATCTTGTTCATCGCGATCAGGTGATCGACCGCGTCCCAATCGCCCATCTCCTCGGCGTAATAGCGGTGGTACTCCTCGGCCTCGCGGCGCGTCTTGCGGCAGACGACATAGCCATTGCCATAGACGCCGATCTCGCGCCCATGGGCGCGCGCCTCTTCCTGGGTCTGTTTCACTTCCTCGGCGCCGGCTTCGAGCGAGCGCAAGGGCCGGAACAGCACGTCGCAGGATTTGGCGCTGAAGGCGCGGCCGGCGGGCGAGGAGCCGGCATTCATCACCAAGGGACGCGTGCCGCCATAAGGCTTGGGCTCGGCCTCGACGCCCTTCAATTGGATGAATTTTCCGTCGAAGTCGAAGCTGCCCCGGCGCTCCCAGATCGCGGTGATCGCCGCGAGCCATTCGGCGCCGTATTCGTAGCGGTCGTCATGCTCGCGCTGCTTGGCGCCGAACATGTCGAACTCGTCCTGGTTCCAGCCGCAGACGATGTTGAGGCCGAAGCGTCCATGGCTGATGTGATCGGCGGTCACGAATTGCTTGGCGGCCAAGACCGGATGCACCAGCGGCGCGTGCACGGTGCAGAAGACGTTCAAGCGCTTGGTCTGCGCCAGGAGCCCGCAGGCCCAGGTCACGGTCTCCCAGCTCGAGCCTTCGAAATTGGTGGCGCCGCCATAGCCGCGCCAGCGCCCGATCGGCAGCATCAGATCGATGCCGGCCTCGTCGGCGAGCTGCGCCAGGCGAAGATTTTCCTCCCAGCCCGCCTGCCAGCGTTCCGGGACCTTGGTCGCCGCGCGCCCGGACGAGCAATTGGCGCCGAAAATCCCGAGCTTCAGTTTGTTCGGGCTGAAACGCGCGATGCGGCTCGGCAAGGATGAGGCCGGGGATGTGCGCTCCATCATGGCGCGGCCCGGCGTGCGGTTTTGTCACAGTCTCGGCGGAAAATAAAAACGCGCTGTAGAATCATGATCTAACGTCCCGGCTTTCGACTTCCCTCTGAGCGAATCGCGGCTTGGCGCGCCGAATCCTTGTCTCAGGAGACGCTAACACGGCGCGTGTGCATCGCAAGATGTTTGAAAATCGCCGGCATATTGTGGCACTCTCGTGGCAACGATTAAAAAAATTTGAGGATCATCGGGCGCCAGACCGAGACCAGCGCAAAGCTGGCAGCGAAACCCGAATGTGGAAAGAGGGATCGTGGCGACATTGGACGATGTTCGACCGTCAGAACCCACCTTCACGGTGCGGAGTCTCAAATACGGAACCTACGAGGTGGTGACGACGCCGGATGACGAGACGCCGCCGCGGCACATCAGCGATTTCCGCTCCAAGGACGAGGCCCAGGCCTGGATCCGGGAAAACGGCTCCAACTGGGTCAAAAAACACGTTCGAAGACCTTAACATCCGTTAGATTCTTCATTTGCGTGTAGATACGGCGATGGTGGCACGCCCGGCACGCCGATCGGCTTGGGTCAAGCGCACCCGCGATCTTGTTGCGGCCGAGTAAAGGCGCCAAGGATTTCGCAATAATTACCGCGTCATAGTCCCCTCTTGAGCCATCAAGGCTTGACGGGGACCGGAGATGGATGACGCGCCGCTCGACAAATCGCTCGCCTCGGCTGCGCCGCAGGCCGCGAGCGCCGCCGCGCCGCGCGCCATCGGCCGGGTCAGCACGGTTTCGGGCTTCAAGCTTTCCTGCGTTCTCGTCGCGGCGGGCGTCGGCATCGAGGCCTATGAGCATCTGCAGATCGGGACCCTGGTCAAGATCCCGACCGCGAGCACGATCGCCTTCGGCTTCATCGAGTTTCTCGCCATGCAGAACCGCGCGGGGCAAGGCGGCGACGTCGCGGTCGCCGATGTCGAGCTCCTGGGCGAGCTGGTCGCGCGCGGCAAGGATGGCTGGGCGGTGTTCACGCGCGGCATCTCGGTCTATCCGACCCTGGGCGCGCCGCTTTTCCAGGCGAGCTCGGACGATCTCGCCCTCATCTACGACAAGCCCAACAGCTGGACCTTGGCGATCGGGACCCTGCATCAGGATCCGAACCGCACCGCCTATCTCATCTCGCAGGAACTCCTGGCGAAGCATTCCGCCATTCTCGGCACCACCGGCTCGGGCAAATCCTGCGCGCTGGTGCTGATCGTGCGCTCGCTCCTGGAAGCGCATCCGAACGGTCACGTCGTGCTGCTCGATCCGCACGGCGAATACGCGCCCGCCTTTCCCGGCATGTGCGAGCGCATCACGCCGCAAAACCTGCAGCTGCCCTATTGGCTCTTGAGCTTCGACGAGATGGTCGAGATCCTGTGCAGCAAGGATCCGATTTCGCGCAGCCGCGAAGCCTACATCCTCAAGGACATGATCGTCGCGTCCAAGCGCGAGGCGCTCGATCAGGGCGCGAGCGACGCACATCTGACCGTCGACACGCCGGTGCCCTATCCGCTCACCAGTCTCGTGCACCGGATCAACGAGGCGATGGGCAAGCTCGACAAGCCCGACAGCACCTTGCCCTATCTCCGCCTGCTCACGACGATCGACAATCTCCGCCACGACAAGCGCTACGCCTTCCTCTTCGGCAGCCTCGCGGTGCGCGACACCATGGTCGAGATCCTCTCGCGCATCCTGCGCGTGCCGGTGAACGGCCGGCCGATCACCATCTTCGATCTCTCCGCCGTGCCGTCGGAGATCGTCGACGTGGTGGTGTCCTTGGTCTGCCGCATGATCTTCGATTTCGCGCTGTGGAGCGACCGCGACGAGGCGATCCCGACCTTGCTCGTCTGCGACGAGGCGCATCGCTATATCCCGGGCGACGAAAGCCTGGGCTTCGAGCCGACGCGGCGCTCGATCGCGCGCATCGCCAAGGAAGGGCGCAAATACGGCGTCTCGCTCTGCCTCGTTACGCAGCGCCCGTCGGAAATCTCGGAGCCGATCCTCTCCCAATGCAGCACCGTCTTCGCCTTGCGCATGAGCAACGAGAAGGACCAGAATTTCGTGCGCCGCACGCTCCCCGAGAGCGCGGGCGGGCTGCTCAACACCCTGCCGACCTTGCGCCAGCAGGAGGCGATCGTGGTCGGCGAAGGCGTCGCCCATCCGATGCATATCCGCTTCAACGACCTCGACGCGCGCTTCCGCCCCAAGGGCGACGCGACCAATTTCCCCAAGGCCTGGGAGAACGACGCCAAGGGCACCGAGTTCATGCGCGCGATCGTCGAGCGCTGGCGCACGCAGATCCGCTAAGGGCGCAGCCGCGCGCCAGGCCGAGCAGCCTGGGCTCTTTCGTCAAAGGTCAGGCTTTGCGGCCATCAGCCAGAAAACGGCGATCAACGCGATAAAGGCGGGCCAGCCCAGCCAGAACCACGCGCGCATCGCCCGCCGATAGGCTCGCGGTAACGGGGTCCCGTCGCGCGCACATTGCGCGGCGATGCGCGCTATACGAAGCTGCAGGACGACAACCACAAGCCAGCAGCCCCCAGCCAGCGCGTAGAGAGCATAGGCGGCCAGGAGCCACGGTGCCATCGGATCGAACCCGGCTGTCAGCGCAAGCCCGATCCCGGTCACGGGCTGAAGAACGCCGGATGGCGCCGTGAACAACCAGTCGGCCAGCACGACATTGCGCGCGGTCGACGCGATCGCGCGGATATCGCCGCGCAAATGCGTCAGCCACATGTGAAACGCGGTGCCGAGGCCGGTCCCGAAAAGAATTGTCGCGCTCAAGATATGGAGCGTCTTCAAGAGCGCGATTTCGCCTTCCGTCATTTATCGTCCTGCAGCGCGGTCCACACGCCGATCGCGGCGAGGATCGGCAGGTTCTTCAAGAGCGCGCCGAAGGGATCGAGCCACAGCGCAGGCATCAGGAGGCTCAAGCCGAAGGTGTAGCCCGCCACCAACGCCAGTTGGAAAATCCCAAGAAAACGCTGCGCGCGGCCGCTTGCGATCGCCAGGGCCAGCGCGATGTCGAGAAGGCAAAAGACCCAAGTCGCGGTACCGGCCGCGCTTGCCGAGATGCCGAAACGCGAGGCGTCCTCGCGCCATTCGAGCGGCGGGTGAGTCAGACCGGCCAGTCCCGAGCCGAGCCAAAGCAGAACAAGGCTTGCCGTCAGTGCCGGGCGGAGAAAAATAGAGCCGGGCGTGCCAGCGATCCTGGACGTGGGACGGCGATTGCCGAAGCGCGTCGCTGAGGCTGCGGGGCTGAAACCCGATGGCGCGCGCAAAGGCATCGGCATCCGAAACATTTCCGTATTCCATCTGGACCAGGGCCGTGGTTCGCAACGGCCCCGAGCCGAGAAGATCGCCGCATCGGGCCGCGGCATGCAGGAGCGGCGGCGGCACGCGAACAAAACGCGCGGGCGGAAGATCGAGCCACTTGCGCAGCCGCTCGACGATTTGTCGCAGCGAGAGGGTTTCGGGTCCGACGGGATCGAGGGTGCGACGCGCGAGCGCGGGATTCTCGAGACAACGCGCAACCGTTTCGCTCAGATCGTCGACATGGAGCGGCTGGAATTTCTGATCACCCTCGCCGAGGAGGGGAATGAAAAAAGGCAGTCCGGCGAGACCGCGGATCGCGGAAGTGCCGCCGTAACTTCCTTGCGCGTAGACGAGCGAAGGACGCAACACGACCCAGTCGAGGTCGAGCGTCCTCAGGTAGTCATCGGCGGCTTTCTTGCTGAGCGCGTATTCGGTGCCGGCGGCGATGTCGGCGCTGACCGCGGAAATTTGCACGATCCGGCGCACGCCCACCGCGAGGCAGGCGTTGAACAGCGCCTTCGGTGCGTCGGCATGAACCGCTGTCGCCGATTGACCGGCGCCGCTCTGCAGAATGCCGGCGCAATTGACAACCGCATCAATGCCGTGAAGGAGCGGAAGCCAATCCGCGCTCGATGTCATGCGGTTCATATCGACGTGCCGCGCGGCGATCCCGGGGAAGCGCCGCTCGATCGACGCGAGGTCGCGAACCCCTGCCGTCACGACGTGACCGTCTCGCAGCAAGCGAGCGCAAAGGTGCCGGCCGATGAAGCCGTTGGCCCCCGTCAGGAAAATATGCATGCGGACAAAGTAATCGGAGCGCTCGGACCCATTCGGGGAATGGGAGTGACTTTTTGCGGTCCCGTCAAGCGTGCCGCGTGACCCGCGGGCTCACGAGGCAGAGTGCCGGGTCAAGTCCGGCAATGACGGCGCGGAAGCGAAAGCCTCATCGGATTTCGCATCGAGTCGCAGCCGCGCGCCTATTTGATGAATTCGTTGTCGATGAGCGTGTCGTAGCGCGGGAGCTTGTCGGCCTCGGTCATGAAGCCGGCCGCGATGTTCAGGCCATCGGCGTTCTCGAGCATTTGCGGCGTCGTGGCCAGCGTCTTGGGCGTCAGCGCCGCGACCATCGGATAGGCGGCCTCGAGCACCTTGTCGCCGTAACGGCCGAAATGCGCCTTCATCACGGCCATCGCTTCCTTCGGGCGCTCGTGAATGAAACGCCCTGCCTCGACGATGCCCTGGACCATCTTGGCGCAGATCGAGCGATGGTCCTTGCAGAAATCGGCGCGGGTGAGCAGCAGGGCCGAGGACACCGGCGAATAGCGCGTGGGCTCGCCCTTCGTGGTGTCGGAGAGGATCACGCCGCTGCCGTCGAGCACCACTTGCTGGATGAAGGGCGGTCCGATGACGAAACCGTCGACCGATTTGCGCTCGAAAGCCGCCAGCATCGCGGGCGGCTGAAGCGGCGCCGTGATCACCGCGTCGCGCCCGATGCCGCCCTCGCGCGCCACCGCCTTCAACACGATGTCGGGAATGGCGCCGATGCCGCCGACCGCGATGGTCAGGCCCTTGAGCGCTTTCGCCCGCTCGGCGAGCGGGGCCTTCGGATCGAAGTGCTTGGCATCGGCCACCTCCTTGCGGAGGACGATGTCCTCGTCGGATTGATTGATCGCGGTCGCGAGCGCGACGAGCTTGCGGCCGCGGGCGGTGGCGCGCGTGATCGAGGGGCCGGACGACATCGAGAAATCCACCGAGCCCGAGATCACCGCGTTCATCGAGCCGATGCCCTGAATGTCGAGCACCTTGACGTCGAGACCCTGCTTCTCCCAGAGATGCTCGTCGACGGCGATATAGCGGGTGAGGAAACCCAGCGTCGTGGTGGGTATGGCGAGGCTGGTGTACTCTTCGGCGGCGCGGCCGGGCGCGGCCAAGGCGAGCAGGCCAAACACCGCCGCGCCGATGCGGCCAATGCGATAAGACGTCGTCATCGCGCGATCCCCCTTTATGCCGGCGCGGCCAGGAGGATGAGGCACCGCCTCATTCTCCTGGTCTCAACCGCGGACGATCACCGGATGCCGGTTTCGACGCAGCCTGCCTGTTCGAGGCGCCGGGTGGAGCGCTTTCACTTGCGTCCTGCCCGATCGCCCACCTTGCTATTGCTAGCACGGAATTGATAGCACAGGCCAACCTATCGAATGCAAATTAATTTAGATGTGGCCCGGACTGTCTTGAGCGCGCTTCAACCCGCCGCGGCCGCGTGGCGCTCAGGCTTCCCCAGGGTGATGCGCGTGAAGCGCCAGGTGAAGAGCGCGGCGAGCGCGAAGGGGATGAGGCAGAAGACATAGACCGCGGACACCGCCTGGCCGACGGCTTGCGGCTCGGTCGCGTCGCCGAGCCCGGCCGCATGGGCGATCACGCCCGCGATCGCGGCGCCGAAGGCGGTGCCGAGCGAGCGCACCGAGGAAAGCGCCGCCGCGGTGGTGCGCTGCTCGCCCGGCGGCGCGCGATCCATCGTGCGCGCGACGAGGTGGACGTTATAGACCCCGATGCCGAGACCCATGGTGAAGGCGGCGAAGGTCAGGAGCTCGAGCGCCGGCATGCGCGCGATGATCGTGATGCAGGCGAGGCCGGCGAAGGCGATCAGCGGCCCCGCGATCAGCGCTGCGCGCTCGCGCGCGCCCGACCAGCCCGAGACCGAGAACGCGCCGACGGTCCAGCCGAAGGAGATCGCGATGGTGACGAAATTGATGAAGAGCGGTGAGACGCCGTGCACCACCTGCAAGAGCAGGGGCAGGAACAAGGTCACCGCCGTCTGCGCCGCGGCGTGCATGATCAGCACCCAGAGGCAGAGCCCGATCGGCACGGCGAGCGAGAGCGCGTGCGAGGGGAAGAGCTTGTTGCCCGCCTCGCGGTCGAGGATGAAGGTCGCGCTCACCAGCAGCACCGCCGCGGCGACGAGCGCGGCGCGCCAGGCCATGGCCTCGACCGGACCGGTGGCGGCGATGGCGCAGACGCCCAGGGCCAGCATGGTCAGGCGAAAGAAGGGGAAGGGCGGCACCGCGCTGCGCTCGGCCTCGGTGTCGAGGCGCGCGGGGATCTTCAGCAGCGCGATCAGTCCGAAGCCCAGCATGAAGGGCGCCATCATCCAGAACGAGCCGCGCCACCAATGCATGGCCGCGAAGACGCCGCCGACGATCGGCCCGCCGAGATGGCACAGGGTGAAGGTGCCCTGCGAGACGGCGAGGATGCGGGTCCGCAGGCGCGCGTCGTAAAGGCTGGTGATGAGCGCGGTGCCGCCGCCCGAGACCAGACCGCCGGCCCAACCCTGCACGCCCCGCGCGGCGATGAGCGAGAACATCTCGGGCGCCAAGGCGCAGGCCACGGTGCCGAGCGCGAAGATGAAGGCGCCGAGCGCATAGCCCTTGCGCGCGCCGAAGCGCGACCACACCGCGCCGGTCGAGGACGCGCCCACGATCGAGCCGATGGTGTAGAGCATGGCGGCCCAGGTGTAATAGGCGGCGCCGCCGATATCGCCGACGATGGTCGGCATGATGATCGCGATGACGAGGACCTGGGTCGCGTGCAGCGCGATGCCGCCGATGATGAGCGTCGAATAGAGGCCGCGCCCGTCGCGGAAGAGCTCGCTCCACGAGCCCTTCGAGGGTTCATCCTCAAGGACGCCACCCTTCACTGGCTCGTCTGCCGCGATCCCGTCTTTTGCGGTTGCGGCATCGGCCGCGGTCGAAATGTCCATGCGCAGCTATCGGGTGTTCTCGCCTCGCCCCATGCACGATCTTATCCGCCGCGGCGGGTCCTGCGCCAGCACGGCGCTTGGCTTTGCTTGTGGCGCCGCCAGGCAGCGCTGGCTAATTTCGACGGAGGCCAAGGCGGAGGACGAGGGACGCATGAGCGAGACCCCGGAGATCTCGGTCGTCGTGAGCGAAAGCGGCAACGGGCCTTACGCCCAGTTCGTCACCGCCGGGCACCACGTCATGGGCGCCGACGAGCCGGAGAGCCTCGGCGGGCGGGATACCGGTCCGTCGCCCTATGAGTTCCTGCTGGCGGCGCTCGGGTCCTGCACGGCGATGACCATCCGCATGTACGCCCAGCGTCACGCCTGGCCGGTCGAAAAAATATCCGTCGCGCTCAGGCATGAGCGCGTGCCGGGGCCGGAGGGGAATTTGAAGATCGACAAATTCACGCGCACCATCACCCTGAGCGGCGCGCTCGACGACGCGCAGCGCGCGCGGCTTCTCGCCATCGCGGATCATTGTCCGGTCAGCCGGACCTTGCGGCGCGCCTCGCTGGTGGATTCGCGCTTGGCTTGACGCGCGCTTGCGTCGCCCTCGCGTCGCGCGCGCCTCAATGCTTGGGCAGGTACGCCTCGGTATAGAGCTTCGACATGTCGGGCGGCGTCTCCACCAGCTTCAGATCGGTGAAAGAGCGCTCCAGATTGGCGAGCAATTCCGCGTCGAACGTGCCGGTCTTGCTGAACATGCCGATGGTGAGATCGTACTCCTTCGATTGCACCGCCTCGGAAAAGCCCGTCGCCTTGGCGGCGATCTTCACCGTCTCGGCCTTGTGCTTGCGCATGAAATCGACGGTGTCGAACCAGCCCGCAAGGAAGCGCCGGATCGCGTCGGGATTGGCCTTGAGCGCCTTGTCGGTGGCGAAGATCATGCCCGCGCCGATATTGCCGACGAATTTGGAAACCGGGACCAGCAGCCGGCCTTCCTTGCCTTCCTCCATCTTGAAGGCGAGCGAGGTCGCGACGATGTCGGCGTCGACCGCATGGGTGCGGAAGGCCGCCACGACGGCGGCGGCTTGGCTGCCGATCGCGACGGTCGAGATGCCCTGGGGTCCCCAGCCTTTCTGGCGCGCCAGTTCGAGGGCGAGCCAATAGGTCAGCGAGCCGACGCTCGAGACGCCGATCTTCTTGCCCTTGAGCCCGTCGACCGAGCGGATCTTGGAATCCGCGGGAACCGCGATGCCGATGAAGGGGATCGGCGCCACCGCGTTGCAGATAGCAAGCTCGGGCGAGCCCTTGGCGATGAGCGCCAATTCGGGCCCGGCGCCGACGCCGATATCGACGGCCTCCGCGGCCATGGCCTGGTGCAGCTTGCCGCCGCCGCCGAAATTCGAAATCTCCACATCGAGACCGTGCTTGGCGAAAATCCCGGTTTGAACGCCGACATCGACCGGGAGCATCGGCGAGGAGGTCCCCGAGGCTTTGCCGACATGGAGCTTGTCGGCGGCGAGGCTCGGGCTCGCGATCGAAAGAGCGAGCGCAATGAGTGCCACGCCGCCTGCGGTGATCTTCTTCATCGTTTCGTCTCCCTGTCGCCTCCGCCACGGCGGGCGTCGATGGCTTGCCGATTTCCCTCGAACCGGGACGAAATCACGCGCCCCGGCACGATTCTCCTTGCGCGGAGATTGACCCGCGGGAGGATGCCCGCATTCGCGCCGGCGGGCAAGACAGGTCTCGGGCGAAAGCACGCGCGCGATGCGGCCGCTGCTGCATCGGCCCGGCCCGGCCGGTTGCGGATTGAAGCCGGGCGCGCGGGCGACTAAGCTCGCGGAAATTTAACGAGACAAGTTTTGGAGGAGATGCCGGTGACGACACTGGATGGATTTCTTCGCGGCTGCGCGGTGGCGTTCGCGCTCGTTCTGGCGGCGGGCGCGGCGCTTGCCGCCGAGCCGGTGAAACTCGGCTTCAGCATGTCCTTGACCGGTGGCAGCGCGGTCAACGGCAAACAGCTTCTGGCGGCGCTCGAGATCTGGCGCGACGACGTCAACGCCAAGGGCGGTCTGCTGGGACGGCCGGTGCAGCTGGTCTATTACGACGATCAGAGCGCCCAGGCGAACGCGCCCGCGATCTACACGAAGCTCATCGATGTCGACAAGGTCGATCTCGTGATCGGGCCCTATGGCACCAATGTGATCGCCGCCACCTTGCCGGTGATCATGCAGCACAACATGGCGACGGTCGGCATGATGGGCCTCGGCGCCAACGGCCAGTTCCACTATCCGCGCTATTTCTCGATCCTGCCGATCGGCCCCGATCCGGCGACGGCCTTCAGCCAGGGCTTCTTCGATCTGGCGAAGGCGCAAAGCCCGAAGCCCCAGACCATCGCCATCGTCGGCGCCGACGCCGAATTCGGCAAGACGGCGACCGATGGCGCGCGCGCCAACGCTAAGGCCGCCGGATTGAAGATCGTCTACGACCAGCGCTACCCGCCCAGCACGGTCGATTTCGCGCCGATCGTCCGCGCGATCAAGGCGGAGAATCCGGACATCGTCTTCGTCGGCGCCTATCCGCCGGACACGGTCGGGATCGTGCGCGCGGCGGCCGAGGCGGAGCTCGCGCCCAAGATGTTCGGCGGCGCGATGATCGGCCTGACCGCGACGGTGTTCAAGGGCCAGCTCGGCCCGCTCATGAACGGGTTCGTCGTCAACGAGGTGTTCGTGCCGTCGCCGACCTTCAACTTTCCCGGCCTGCAGGAGGTGATGAAGAAATATCAGGCGGAGGCGCGCAATCTCGGCACCGATCCCCTGGGCTACGGCTTCGTGCCCTTCGGCTACGCCGCGGCCCAAGTGCTCGCCGCCGCGGTCGAGGCGACGAAAAGCTTCGATGGCGCCAAGATCGCGGCTTATCTTCACGATCACACGATTCCCAGCGTCGTCGGCGATGTCGCCTTCGGGCCCGACGGCGAGTGGAAGAGCTCGCGCCTCGTCTTCACGCAATTCCAGGGCGTCACCGGCAACAGCATCGACCAGTTCCGCGACACCTCGAAGGAAGTGGTGGTATGGCCGCCCGCCTATAAGACCGGCACGATGATCTATCCCTTCGCCGCTGCGAGGAAATAGCCGGCCGCCCGTGCACGCCGCGCGCGAGCGGCGTGCACGGGAAGAACCCGCGGCAGCGGGTTTTTTCTTGCGCGCGGCGCCGGGCGCCAAGGTTAAAGCGCGGGAAAGGCGCCGGCTTGGGCGGCATTTTACCCAAATGCAAAACTTAACTCGTTGAATGCGCGGCCAGCGAAAACCTATCCTTTGCTTGGGGATTTCTATGCTCCCTCGCAGCGGCATGGTTAATCCGGATGCCCACCGAAATCAGACATGTCATGTTCTCGGCGGCGGATACGACGGCGGCGCTGCGCGACTATTGCATCGCCGCCGGCCGGCGGTTCCCCGCCCATGTAGCCGTGTTCTCGATCGAAGGCACGCATGACCCGCTGGTGCGCATCTCGGGCCCGTCGGAGACGGTGGGCGAGGAAAAGAGCGTCGTCTTTGCAGGCGAGGAACTGATCGCGCCGCTGTTGCTCTATTGCCGCCGGAAGAAGATCCCGATGCCCGTGCGCGGCGAGAAAGAGCTGATGGTCCTCAACAACCAGCTCACGCTCGTTGTCAGGTTGCGCTGAGCGGCGCTCGGCCGCGACCGGCGCGACCGTATCCGCGGCAAAACCGCGCGGGCGGCCCAAGACGTGCGCAAGCGATGCCGGTATGCTAGCGTCGGCGCGGCGCCGCGACCGGCGCCCTCGTCCGCGTCCGTAACACTACGTATAGACGCAAATCCGCGCTTTCGCGGACTTTCTCCGCAAGAGCGCCCGAACGCCAAGGAGTGGTTGATGTCGAAGCCCGAGGAGCGCAGCGCCGCCATCGCGCAGATGAGCGCCGAAGTCGTTGCGCTCTTCAATCAGATCCTGAAGGAGGAGAGCCTCGGCGACGTTCCGGACGATGCGCTCGGGCAGCTTTTCGCGAGCGTGCTGCGCATCTACGCGGCCAAGGTCGAGCAGGGCAATCTGGCGCGGGCTTTCGCGCGCGACAGCGGGATCACCGCGACCGACGTGATGATCGGCTGCACAGCGATCCTCCAGGCGGCCGATGTGAAGATCTTCGATCTCGGCCACTGGCAGTCGATGACGACCATCGGCAAGCACGATCCCGAAGACGATTATCCGGAAGACGAGCCGGCTTGAGCGCCGGGACGATGGAGTGACGGACTTGACGATGGACCAGGCATTGCTCTTCCGGCTGATGGCGGCCAAATGGCGCGAGACCGCCGAAGGCGTCGAGCATCGCGCGTTGAAGCGCTGCTATGAGAGAAGGGCGCAAGCCTATCAGGCGCTCGCCGCCGCCGCGCAGCGCCGCGGCGCGCCGGCATCGTCTTCGCCCGCCGCGGGCGCTTCGCCGCCGGGTGCGACGCTCCACTGAACGCCGGCGCCGCGCTTGCCGCCTTGCGCGAAAGGGTTTGAAGAAGCCTCGCGCCTGGCCTAAATCCTCGGCCTCAAGCGTCACAATCGGGCGAGGAAGACATGGCGAGGAAGACAAAGAAGGCGGCGACCAAGAAACCGGCCCGGCGCAAATCGGCCAACATCGCGGCGAAGAAGCGCGCGCGCAAGGCGCTGCGCCAGGGCGCGGGCCGCAAATCAGCCGCCCCGAAACCGGCGCGCCGCGCGGCGGGCAAGCTGCGCCTCACCATGATGACCGGCAGCTACGAGATCGTGCGCGCGCTGAAGGACGGCACGGTGCAGCCCAAGGGCATCGAGCTCGTCACCGGCAATTATCCGGGCACGCGCTCGATCCATGACAAGGTCGCGAGCGGCAAGGCTTGCGACATCAACGAATATAATGGCGGGCACTATGTCGTGCAGAAGGCGCATGGGCGCGACGACATCACCGCCATACCGGTTTTTCTGCATCGCCGCTTTCGCCACGGCTTCATCTACATCAACACGCAAAAGGGCATCACCCGGCCGTCCGACCTCGCCGGCCGGCGCGTCGCCTGCCGCACCATCGGCGCGGCGGCCGCCTATTGGATGCGCGGGCATCTCGAAGAGCATGGCGCGCCGCATCGCTCGATCACCTGGGTGATCCAGGATCCCGACGAAGCCTCGCAGCAGGCGCCGGCCTCGACCCAGATCGAGGTCGTGCCCCCGGGCAAGAAGGTCGAGGCGATGCTGCTCGCGGGCGAGGTCGACGCCATCATCATGCCCAATGTGAGCGAGGCCCACGCGAAGGGCGATCCGCGCATCGCCCGGCTGTGGCCCGATTACAAGCAGGTCGAGATCGACTATTACAATCGCACCGGCCTCTTCCCGATCATGCATGTGACGACCGTGCCGACCGAATTGGTCGAGAAATATCCCTGGGTGGTCGAGAGCCTCACCCTGGCCTTCGAGGAGGCCAAGCAGCTCGCCTTCCAGCGCCTCGCCAATCCGCGCAACGTGCCGCTGGCGTTTTGGCGCTCGTACCAGGAGGATGAAGGTGCGCTGCTCGGGCCCGATCCGTGGGAATACGGGCTCTCCGATCTGAACCAGCGCAATTACGACACTTTGGTCGGCTATGTCCACGACCAGGTGCTCGGCGGGAGGCGGCCGCAACTGCGCGATCTTTTCCCCAAAGAGGCTTTCGAGCTCGAATTGCCGCTGCCGAACATGCACGCGATCGAATACGATTTCTGAGCAGGTGGGACTCTAAGCACCCGGGACGCGGCCGGCCCGAAAGCGCGCCGATAGGTTTCCGCCGGCGACCGGTTCAGCTTCGATGTGCTGAGGGTCAGAGCGTGCCCGATGGAACGCCGTGACCTTTTCGTGGCCGATGTCGGAGCCGATCACCGCGTATCCGCGTCGAATGGCAGGCCAGACCAAAGGTAGGCCGATATAACCAAGGCCGACGATGCCGGCATCGGCATCGCGCGCCCCGATCCGGCGCGGTCGTTAGCGTGCAAAAGCGTGCGCCAGTTGATTGATGGGCGAGCGTTTCGTTGGGTGGCAATAAAGATTGATTTCTGATTCGCAATGCGCCGGTCGCTCACCGCATCGTGAGCGCGCGGTCATGCCCTGCGACAAAAAACGACGGGGAGATATTCGCGCGGCGCGGCGAAATAATATAAGGATGACGTGTTGAATTCATCGCCGCTCGAAGAATGTGTTCTTGATCGATCGATCGATCGATCAAAGAGCGGCGCTTCGTATCATCGCCGCAGACGCAACGCAGAGGCACCGGTTTTGTATTGTATCTTTTGCCTGTTGCCGCCCTAGCAAGGCGCTCGCGTGAGCGCGAACCGAGTTCATGAAAATCGTTGTCGAGGAAAATATCGATGAGATTGGTTGATCGGGCGCAAGGATCGGTCGCCGGCGGCGCGGCGGCGGTGTGGGGCGGCGCGCCGGTGCGCGCCGCGCGCGCGCGCTCCGAGCCTGCCGAAGCCTGGACCTATCTGGTTTATGCGCTGATCCTCGCCGGTTTCACGGTCACCTCCTATTTTCAGCTGCACAGCATCATTCGACAGCTGCTGGCGGTAACGGCGGAGCACGCGCATGCCCGCATGCTCGTCTATCCGAGCCTGCTATGGATGGCGATGGGCTCCGTGCTGCTGATGTTTCGCACCGGCATCTGGGTCGCCTACCGTCCTTTCGTCGCGGCGACGCGCGAGGCGGCGCCGTCCATGACCGTGATCATCCCGGCCTACAATGAAGGCGCGATGGTGCTGCAATCGATCGAATCGGTGGCGAAGGCCGATTATCCGCGCGACCGGCTCGAGATCCTCGTCGTCGACGACGGCAGCAAGGACGATACCTGGCGCTATATCAGCGAGGCGGTTGCTCGCTATCCCGGTCTCGTCACGGCCCTGCGCCATGAGCGCAATCGCGGCAAGCGCGAGGCGCTCGCTTTGGGCTTCGGCCGGGCGCGCGGCGAGATTCTGGTCACGCTCGATTCGGACAGCGTGATCGAGCCGGACGCGCTCTTGGCGCTCGCCGGACCCTTCCGCGATCCGCGCATCGGCGCGGTGGCGGGGAAGGTGGTGGTCTACAATCGCGGGCACGGGATCATCCCGCGCATGCTCCATGTGCGCTATGTCCTCTCCTTCGACATGTTGCGCTCGGTCGAATTGGTCTATCGCAACGTCTATTGCTGTCCCGGCGCGCTCACCGGTCTGCGCGCGGCGGCGGTGCGCGGCGTCCTCGAGCGCTGGCAGAACCAGCATTTCCTCGGCCGGCGCTGCACCTTCGGCGAGGATCGCGCGATGACGAATTTCCTCCTCGAGAGCGGCTACGACACGGTCTATCAGCGCGCGGCCATTGTTCACACGCTGGTGCCGACGGTCTATTCCAAATTGTGCAAGATGCTGCTGCGCTGGGATCGAAGCTATGTGCGCGAGGAGATCCGCTTCGCGCGCATCATGTGGAAACGTCCGGTCCCGACGCGGATCATGGCGTTCTTCGACCGCTTCATCACCAATGCCCGGTTTCCGGTGTTTTACGCGAGCCTCGGCCTGGTGCCGTTTCTCGGGGCGCGGGATCCGGCGATCTTCCTGCGCATGCTGACGGCGATGGGTCTCGTCTCGCTGTTCAACATGCTCTACTACTTGCGCAGCGAGCGCTCCTTCGATTTCCTCTATGGCGTGCTCTACGCCTATTTCTCGGCCTTCGCCTTGTTCTGGATCTTTCCCTACGCGGTGATGACGGTGCGCGCGCGCGGCTGGCTGACGCGCTGAGCGGGCGCTGGTTCGGACGGTCCGCTCCCTCTAGAATGGAGGCGACGCGGAAAACCCGGCCGATGCCGATCACGCTTGCGCAAATCTATCGTTATCCGGTCAAGGGCCTGACCCCCGAGAGGCTGGAGCGGGTTGTGCTGAGCCGGGGCGAGGGGCTGCCGCAGGATCGCCGCTTCGCGCTCGGCCTCGGCACGACAAGCTTCGATCCGGCCGCCCCCGCATGGATGCCCAAGACCAAATTCCTCATGCTGATGAAGAATGAGCGCCTCGCCGCCTTGCGCACGCGGTTCGAGGATGGCACGGGCATTCTCAGCATTGCGGCCGAGGGCGAAAGCCGCGTCAGCGCCGATATTCGCGGCGCGCCGGGTCGCGCCCTCGTCGAGGATTTTTTCGCCGCCTATATGGGCGATGCGGCGCAGGGAAGACCGAGGCTGCTCGAAGCGCCGGGACATATGTTCTCCGATGGCGCGCGCAAGGTCGTCTCGATCATCGGCCTCTCATCGCTGCGCGAGATCGAGCGCGTGACGGGGCGGCCCATCGATCCGCGCCGGTTTCGCGCGAATTTCTACCTCGAAGGCGCGCAGCCCTGGCGGGAATTCGATTGGGTCGGTCGCGAATTCCACCTGGGCGCGGTGCGGCTGCGCGGCTTCAAGGCGATCCGCCGCTGTGCCGCGACCAATGTCGATCCCGAGAGCGGCGCGCGCGATCTCAATATCCCGCGCGCGCTCGCGGAGAATTTCGGCCATGTCGACACCGGCATCTATGCCGACGTGATCGAGGATGGCGCCGTCGCGGCGGGCGATGCGGTCACGCTGCCGGGCTGAGCGGGGCGTCGCGCCGGGGAAAGCCGGATGCAATCGCGGTCAAATCGCGGCACACTGAGGCCGGCAGGAGTCACGCAAGAGACGGGGAGTCAGGGTCATGGCGGATTTCGTGGCGACGCATCGGGTGACGCATGAGGCGAGCCTCAAGATGCTCAATGCCGGCGTCCAAAAAGCCAACGAGATCGGCGTCAAGGTGAGCCTCGCCGTGGTCGACGCCAGCGGCCAGCTCATCGGCTTCCTGATGATGGATGGGGCGCGGTTCTTCTCCGGCCGCACCACGATCAAGAAGGCGATCACCTCGGCCTCGCAACGCCTGCCCACTGGCTATGCGCCCGAGGCCAATGTGCTGAGCATGCAGATCCGCATGGATGGCGATTTCACCAATGTGCCGGGCGGCTTTCCGATCATCGTCGCCGGTCAGGTCGTGGGCGGGGTCGCCGCGGGCGGCGCCAAGATCGAAGAGGACGTGATTGTCGCCGAGGCCGCGCTCGCGGCGCTTGGCAAGGTGCGCGCCTGATCGCGCGGCGTTTTTAATGTTCCCTTTTTGTTCTTTTTGATCTAGGCTCGTTCTCGCGCTGCCGCATCGGGCGTCGCGCGCGGGGATCGGGACATGAACGCTTTCCAGACCGTCGATGATTATCTGAACGCGACCTTCGGGACCAGGCTCGAGGATGTGCTGTGCGATGGCTGCCTCGTCGGCCGGCCGGAGATCCGCCTCGCCGAGGTGGCGAAGGTGCTACCCCGGCTCCTTCGCACCGAGCGCGAAGATGATGGCGGCGAATACCGTACCTATGAGGGCGTGCTGATCCTCGACGGAGTCTGGTACCGCTTCGGCTGCCACATCTTCGTCGATGCCGGCGGTTTGTGCTTTCTCGCCGATATCGGCGGCTTCGAGGCGGTCGAATGGAAGGTGAGACTCGCGGTCTGAAGGCGAGCGGCGCGCGACGCCGGACGAGCTTCCGCGCGTCTTGAGTCGATCGCGTTTTCAGCGCCGGCTCGCCGCGCGCTTTGCGGGAAAAGGCTCTATCGGATGATCGTGCGCTCGGAATCGAGCACGTCGAAATGGGCCTGCTCGCCGAGCCAATCGCTATTCCGCGGCGCCGGTTTGCTCGCCGATTCGAAGTTCATCGCCGTCAGCGCCTGATTGACGTTTTCGTCATCTGCGGACAGGGGCATGATCAAACGGTGGCTGAGGAGCTCGATTCCCGTGCGCGAAACATAATGGCGGGAAACCAGAAGCGGGCGTTTCTCGCGGCAGAGGATGTGGTAATTCTCCTCGTGGCTGCGCAGCTGCGCGCCCGAAAACGCCTCGTCGAAATATTTGCCCGTGAGCTCGATGCCAAAGGTTGCGACGATCGCCGTGCCGACCAGGCGATAGCGGACGCGCGCGCCGCCATCGACGATCTCGGTGAGCTGAAGATGGGGCAGGAGCGGGACCAATTCGCTTGGATCGATATCGAGGCGGCGCGGCATCGGGCGCGTCCCGCGCTTGGTCTGCCAATACCGATACGCCCCCGCCAGAATCGGATCGGCGAGAAAATCATAGGCCATGGAGAATCAACTCACGTGCATTCCGGCATGATGTGCCGTGCGGCGGGAAACACGCCGAGAGAAGATCGGCCGCGCACCCGCGGTCTTTCTCGATTTCGCTCGTGCCTGATCGATCCGCAGACCTTGCCCTGATGCCACGCATATATCCCCCGTTGCGTACCGCGCCTCACTCCAATTTAGAGAATATATGGGTCGGATTTCAACTTTAAATGCAACCTCAACTATCTAGGCGTGCGAAAGGCAGGAAGAATGTCGCTCAGTGCGAGAACGCGCGACGGTTCGCGCTATGATGCGAAGAGTGATCGCGTGGCGGCGTCGGTACGGCATGTGACCCATCCATTGCCGCGCGCGCAAATTGGAGGAATTCCTCGATGGTGATCGCAGCGACGTCGCGCCGGCTGGCGGCGCTTTTTGCCTTCGCTCTTGCCGGTTCCGTGCTCGCGGTCGCTGCGCGCGCCGATACCGGCACCGTCATGGTCGGCGTCAATCACAAGATGCGCGCATTTCTCGTGACGCCCGACGGCGCCGGTCCTTACCCGGCCGTCCTCGTGCTGCACACCAGCGGCGGGCTTCAGGGCGCAGATACCGATTTCGCGCAAGCGCTGGCGCGCGAAGGCTATGTCGCGCTCGTGCCGGCGTTCATGGAGGCCTATGGCATCACGGCGCGCACGCGCCGCGACACTTTCGTGGGCGATGCGCAGCCGATCTATGACGATCTCGCGGCCGCGCTCGATATGTTGGCGCGTCACGACAAGGTCAAAGGCGGCAAGCTCGGCGCGATCGGCTTCTCGAATGGCGGATATTTCGCGATGTGGCTCGCCGCCACCGGAAAGGTCCAGGCCGGCATCTCGTATTACGGCGCGCTATCGGGCGCGGGAAGCGACATTTCGCTCGGGCGGTTTCGCGCCGCCTTCACCGCGCAAAGTGCGCCGGTTCTGATCCTCCACGGCACCGCCGACGGCACCGTACCGGTTCAGGCGGCGCAGCATCTCGCGGAAATCATCGCCGCCGTCCACGCGCCCTACACCTTGCAACTCTATCCCGGCGTCGATCACCGCTTCGATCGCACGCCCGATCAGCCTGCGGCGCGCGCCGCCGCCGCCGATGCCTGGCGACGCACGCTCGACTTCCTCGCCGCCAATCTCAAAGCGTCCTAACGCCGCGCGCTCAGGCCTTGGCGTTGTGCGGGTTCCTCGGCGCGACGGAAAGCGGCTTGGCGAGGGTCGGGCCCTTATGCTCGACCCCGCCGGTCATCATGATGATCTCGATCTTGCGATTGGCGATGGTCTTGAACTCGGGCTCGGCGCCGAGCGAGGATGCCCGATTGCAGAAGCCGCGCGCCTCGCTGACCAGCCGGTTGCGCTCGCCGCGCTCGTCATGGTGCGCCTTATCCGCGGCGAGCTTCAGTGCATCGTCGGCCGCCCGCATATTCGCAAAACATTCGAACTTCCGCGCTTCGGCCGAAATCTTGCGCTTGAATTCCAGCGGCAGCTTCGGCGTCGCCTTGATCATCTCGTCGAGCCGGGACTTGCTGCGTGCCGCGTCGGCGGGCTTGGCCTCCCGCATCGATTCGACAAGCTTGACGCAGCTGGCCATCGCCGCGTCGAGCGCGCGTTTTTCGGCTTCGCGTTTTGCTTCCAATTGGCTTTGGGTTGCGAGTGCCATAGTAGCCTCCCATGGCTGGCAGATATCCATTAAGTATCGGTGACACACCTTTACTCGGGATTAATATGCATATTTTGTAGATCGTAAAATTGTGTTCTACGAATATTTTGGCCGACAGGATTTATTGTTTGCGGTGCAAGACGGCTTCAACCGTGGCCTGAAAGCGCGGCAGCCTGGTGAGCGCGCAGCGCCAGGAATGCGCCGGCGTGGCCCGGCTGCGATCCGGCGTATCGTCGGCAAGTTATTGTATTATAAGGATAATTTAGGATGGTCGGCGGGCCGCTCGCGGCGGGTCGACCGCATCCGCGCGGAGGCTTGCACGCTAAAGTTGCGGAGAGGCTTTGCCGCGCTGCGGCTGGACCGGAGCGCCCCCAACAGGCCGGGGCGGCGCGCCGGTCTCGGCGTTCCTCATTTGAAGAGCTGCAAGGCGGCGATGCAGGTCTCGATGACGCCCCATGCCAAGGGTATGCCGACGAATCCCCAGGCGAGGACAAGCTTCACTGTATTGTCGCTGCCGGGCTGCTGCTTGCTGGCCATGTCCGTCGCCTCCCTTTAATCCGCCATGCCCATCGCATCGGCGCGTTCATGCGGCATGTAGTGGCGCTCATGCACGGCCTTGATGAAAAGGTTGCAGAAGAAGCCGATGATGAGAAGCCCCGCCATCACATACATGGTGATGTTATAGGCCTGGGCCTTCGGCACGCCGTGGTCGATCTGGTATTGGCGCATGTAATTGACGATCACCGGGCCGAAGATGCCGGCCATCGACCAAGCCGTGATCAGCATGCCGTGAATGGCTCCGACATAGCGCGTGCCGAACATGTCCTTCAAATAGGCCGGCACGGTCGCGAAGCCGCCGCCATACATGCTGATGATGATCAGGAAGGCGAGCACGAAGAGCGCGATGCTGCCGATGCCGCCGGTCGTCGGCACGAAGGCGTAGAGGATCGCCCCCAAGACGAAGAAGCAGAAATAGGTGCTCTTGCGGCCGATGATGTCGGAGGTCGAGGCCCAGAAGAAGCGCCCCGCCATGTTGAAGAGGCTCATCAACCCGACGAAGCCCGCCGCGGCCAGCGGCGTCACGCGGCCCGGGAACATTTCCTGGCTCATCGCCGAAGCCTGGCCCAGCACGCCGATGCCGGCCGTGACGTTGAGGCACAACACGCACCAGATCAGCCAGAATTGCGGGGTCTTGAGCGCCTGATAGACATAGACGTCGCGGGTGGTCACGAGTTTCTTCGGGCGTGCCGGCGCCACATAGCCTTGGGGTTTCCAGCCCGGCGCCGGAACGCGCACGATCCAGGCGCCCACCATCATGAAGCAGAAATAGATGACGCCCAAGCCGATGAAGGCTTCGGCGACGCCGATATGCGTCGGGCTGGTGAAACGGCCCATTAGCCAGACCGAGAGCGGCGCCGCGATGAAGGCCGCGCCGCCGAAGCCCATGATCGCCATGCCGGTCGCCATGCCCGGCCGGTCGGGGAACCATTTGATCAGGGTCGAAACCGGCGAGATATAGCCCAATCCGAGGCCGATGCCGCCGATCACGCCATAGCCGAAATAGACCAGCCAGATGTTGTGAATGTAGACGCCGAGCGCGGCGACGATGAAACCGCCGCCGAAGCACAGCGCGGCGGCGAACATCGCCTTGCGCGGCCCGCCTTCCTCGACCCAGCGCCCGAGCACGGCCGCCGATGCGCCGAGAAAGAAGATGCCGATGCTGAAGATCCAGCCGAGATCGGTGAGCTTCCAATCCTCGGGCGCCGATTGCGTGATGCCGATCAATTTCGTCATCGGCAGATTGAACACGCTGAAGGCATAGGCTTCGCCGATGCACAAATGAACGCACAGCGCGGCCGGCGGTATGAGCCAGCGGCTATAGGCCGGCGGCGCGATGATGCGGTCCCTGCTCAAAAAAGACATGGGCATTCCCCCTCTTGCGCCGCGGCTTGGACGGAACAGCGCTTCCGCCGCCTTGGCTGCTGGTGATTTCCGGCGCCCTATTTCGGGTTCGCCGGAAGCGGTCGTCTTCGTCGACAAATATGCAATAACGCGATGCGGGCGGAAAGCACAATTCGAGCGGCAGGCGCGGGCAGGGTGCCGCGGACCGGCGCGCCGCTCACTTCTCGATTCGGAAAGCCGCGTGGCCGAAGATCATGCTGACTCGCTCGCCATCCTCCGAGAGCGGCAGCAGGAGCCCGTCGATGGCGATGAAGTCCTTGTCCACGGCGCGCACCGAGCCGCGCCGCAAGACGGGACGCTTCGACCGCAGGACGCCGTCATAGCTGCCGAGCATCCAGCTCAATATCTCGGGATCGCCGCCGCCATAGACTTCGCGAATGGTCTTGCCCGTGCTGTCGCGGCCGAACAGCCGCGAAAACTCGGTGCCGAGCAGGCGGAAGCGGTAGTCCCGTCCGCCCTCCAGCACGTCGACCAGGGACAGGCAGGAAAGATGCGATCGAAGCTCGACCGGATCGATATCGCCGCGCCGCGCCATCGCACGCGCGCCGCGCTTTCCGTCCCAATATTCCTTGACCGCGCGGAGCTCGGGCACGAGCTCGGCGGGATCGACGACATAGGTCAGCGCGTGCGGTTCTCTTCCGGTCATCGACGTGTTCCGGCCGGAATTTTACCGCCATCCCGTCGCACAATGGTTAATGGCCAGGTACCGATTTTGTACTTCTTTAGGTAGGGCTCGGCCGGGTGGAGCGGCCGGCCGCCGACGCGATCCGCCCGGGCGCGCTACTCGGCCTCGCGCTTGAAGGGCGAGAGCCCTTCTTCGAGCTCGTCCATCTCGTTCTCGATGGCGCGGCGCTCGCGCGCGCAGAAATCGGCGACCGCGCGCTGAAAGCCCGGATCGCGCACCCAATGCGCGCTGTAGGTCGGCGCGGGGAGGTAACCGCGCTGAATCTTGTGCTGGCCCTGGGCGCCGGCCTCGACCCGCTTCAGGCCGCGCGCGATCGCGAAGTCGATCGCGCGGTAATAGCAGACCTCGAAATGGAGGAAGGGGAAATCGCCGATGCAGCCCCAGTTGCGGCCGAACAAAGTATCGCTGCCGAGGAGATTGAGCGCGCCGGCGACGTAGCGGCCGTTCTTCTTCGTCATCACCAGCACGATCTTCTCGGGCATGCGCGCATGGATGAGGTCGAAGAATTCGCGCGTCAGATAGGCCGAGCCCCATTTGCGGTCCGAGGTCGACATGTAGAAGCGGAAGAACGCATCCCAATGCTCGGGTCTGAGATCGCCGCCGGTCAAGGTCTCGATCTCGAGCCCGCCCTCGAGCGCGTCGCGGCGCTCGCGCCGGATCTGCTTGCGTTTCCTCGAATTGAGCGCTTCGAGGAAATCGTCGAAGCTCTTATAGCCGTTATTCTCCCAATGGAACTGGCGGCCCATGCGCTGCAAGAATCCATGGCGGCCCAAGAGCTCCCATTGCGCCTGAGTCGGAAAATTGACGTGCAGCGAGGAGACCTTGCGCTGGCGCGCGACCTCGATCATCGCCGCCACCAGATGTTCCGCGGCGTCCGCGCCGGCTTCGGGATGAAGCAGGAGGCGCGGTCCCGTCGCCGGCGTGAAGGGCACGGCGGCGAGGAGCTTGGGGTAATAGCGGCCGCCCGCGCGCTCATAGGCCGAGGCCCAGCCGTGATCGAAGATGTACTCGCCGTAGGAATGGCTTTTCAGATACATCGGCACGGCGCCGATGAGACGTCCGGCCTCGTCCTCGAGAACGAGATGCTGCGGCAGCCAGCCGGTCTCGCGCGTGGCCGAGCCCGATTCCTCGAGCGCCTGAAGGAAGGCGTGGCCGACAAACGGATTCTCGGGCCCCGCGCATTCATCCCATTGCGCCGCCGGAATCGCGGAAAGATCGTCGATGATCCGGACGGTCAGGCGCTCGCCGCCATCGGCCATGCTTCGCTCACCCCGCCATCCGGTTTTTCGGCGCCACGGGCTATTTCACCTCGAACACCGCATCGACCTCGACCGCGGCCCCGCCCGGCAGCGAGCCGACGCCGACCGCGGCGCGGGCGTGACGCCCGGCATCGCCGAACACCTCGACCATGAGATCCGAGGCGCCGTTGACCACTTGCGGCTGCTCGGTGAAGCCGGGGATGGCGTTGACGAATCCGCCCAGCCGCACGACGCGCAGGATGCGGTCGAGGTCGCCGTCGAGCGCGCGCTTGGCCTGGGCGAGGAGGTTCAAGCCGCAGAGCCGCGCCGCCGCCTGGCCCTCGGCGAGCGAAATCTCGGCGCCGAGCTTGCCGGTGTAGCGCCGCTCGCCATTCCACTGGCAGATCTGGCCCGAGACGAAGAGGAGATTGCCGGTGCGCACGGCGGGCACGTAATTCGCCATCGGCGCGGCCGCGTTGGGCAGCTCGATCTTCAAGCTCTGCAGTTGCGCCTCGATCCGTCCCGGCATCGGTCGATTCCTCTCACGGCAATGTGCCTTCATTTTAGCGCATTCGCGCTATAAAGCGTGGGGGAAAGCGGAGTGCGCTCGCGCTTTCGCCGGCCTCTTGCGAAACCCGCACCTTCATCTGCCGCCGCCGATCCGTTTCGAGGTTGTGACCTTCATGCGTCGTGCTTTGGCTGTCTTGTCGTTGGCTTTGATCTTGGCTGGGCCGGCGCGGGCCGCGGGCCTGTTCGAGGCGCCGGTCTCCTATAGCGCGACGCGCACCGTGACCGTCGACGGCAAGACCTATAGCGGCCGGATGTTCCATGTTCCCGGCAGCGAGCGCCACGACCAGATGCTGTTGGGGATGGATGACATCTTCGTGCTGAACGCCCGGCAGGGCGCCGGCTTCGTCGTGCTGCCGTCGCTCAAGACCATGATCGAGTTTCCGTTTCCGGCGCTGATGGCGGCGCTCAACGACCCGTCTCTGACCAAGATCCCGCAAGGCGAGGAGCATGTCGACGGCGTCGCCACCACCAAATACCGCATCGACCGGACCGCGCCCGACGGCACGCGCGGCGCCGGTTACGTCTGGATCAGCCGGCGCGGCGTGCTGATGAGGCTGGCGGGAACGGTCACCGCGCCCGGCGGCCACCGGACGACCATCGATATGGTCCTGAGCGGCGTCAAGGAGGCGCCGCAAAGCGCCGCGCTCTTCGTGCCGCCGCCCGGCCTCACCACGCTTCCCGCCGCGGCGCTGGCACCCTTGCTTGGTTTCAAGCTGCAATAATTGATCGCGACATTATTGGAATGGAGCCGCGATAAAAAAGCCGGCCGTCTTGCGACGGCCGGCAGTCAACTGCGCGTGGCGCCTCGCACAAAGGCGAGGGCGAAAAGTGTTATGACGTCCATGATGGACGCATCCCCCGCGCGTTTCGTGAAATCTTTTTAAGAAAGCGTGGGCGCGCGCGAATCCGCGCCGCCCCCGCAAACCCGCAATCCCTGGCCGCCTTTCAGCGAGAGGCCTCGACCGCCGCCGCGGCTGCGCCGGCCGTGTCCTCGGCATGGCGCAGATGGAAGAGCACGATCGCGCCGGCGGCGATGATCGCCGGGATCACATTGGCGAGGATGACCATCGGCACGCCGAAATGCGCGGCGACGAGGAACCCGCCGACCATCGGACCGATGACGGCGCCGATGCGTCCGACACCGAGCGCCCAGCCGATGCCGGTCGCGCGGATGGCGGTCGGATAGAAGGTCGCCGCGATCGTGTTGAGGCAGGGCTGGCCGCCATTGATGCTGAACCCGGTCAGGAACATCGCCGGATAGAGGATCGCGGTGTTGTGGACCGAGAAGGCGACGACCGTGATGAAGATCGCGGCGCCGATATAGGAGACGGCCAGGACCTTGGGCAAGGAGCCGATGCGGTCGGCGATGAAGCCCGTGACGAGCCCGCCGACGATGCCGCCGACGCCGTACATGATCGTCACCGTGATCGCGACGTTCAAGGGCTGTCCGATCTGGCGCAGCAAGGTCGGCATCCAGAAGATCATGTAGACGAGGATGAAGAGATTCATGACGAAGCCGATCCACAGCATCGCCGTCGGATAGGCGCGGCCCTCGGTGAAGAGATGCTTCACCGTGATGCCGTGCAGCTGCGGCTCCAAAGTGAAGCGCGTGCCGGCAGCGAAATTCCGGCCGGGCACGATGCGGCGCATGATCGCGGCGGCGCGCTCCATCGCCTTGTTGTGCAAGAGCAGATAACGCACCGATTCCGGCAGGAAGAAAACGATCACGAGGGTGAAGAGAAGCGGCACGGCGCCGCCGACATAGAAGGTCGATTGCCAGCCATAGGTCGGAATGAGCCATTTGGCCAAATTGCCGGCGATGATCGAGCCGAAGGCGAAGAAGGCGCCGGTGCTGTTGACGAGGAGCGAGCGCATGCGCTTGGGCGAGTATTCCAGGACATAGGCCGTGACGTTGGGCAAGGTGCCGCCGAGCCCGAAGCCCGCGAGCACGCGCAGGATGACGAGGCTCTGCACCGTGTGCCCCATCGGCGTGAGCAAGGAGAAGACGCCGAAGATCACCATCGGCCAGATGATCATCTGCTTGCGGCCCAATTTGTCGGCGAGCATGCCGAAGAAGATCGCGCCAAGCGTCAAACCCAAAAGCCCGGCGCTGAAGATGGGGCCGAGGTCGGAGGGCGGAAAGCCCAGCTCATGCGCCATCACCGGCGCGACATAGGCGATGCCCTGGGTGTCGTAGCCGTCGAACAGGGCGGTGAGGAGGGAGATCACCAGCACGATCCATTGCGCCCCGCTGATCCGGGACTCGTCGATGACTTGGGTGACGTTGAAGCTCTGCGCGTCGCTCATGGCGTTCCTTCCCCGATCGTTTGCCGCGAGCGCTTCGCCGCGCTTTGCGGTCATGGCCGGAGGTTTCCGGCCATGCCTGCCCCGCCAGGACCAGGCGGCCCTAAATTCCCACGATCCGCGACGCCGGACAAGGGGCCGTATTTGGCCGAGCTTGCCGAAGGCCGTCGCCACGCATGGCGGCGTCATGGCCGCGCTCGTCCCGGCCATCCACGCCTTTCATCTATCCGATGTCCCGAGACGTGGATGCGCGGGACAAGCCCGCGCATGACGATTCAATTTGAGTTGATCGCGTTTTAGCGAGGTCCGCGAAATACCACGCCGCCAAAAAAAAGAGGGGTGCGACCGAGGTCGCACCCCCAAATTTCTGCCTCGTTCGCGGTGCCAGCTGGGAGGCTTTGAGCTGGACCGCGCTGTCGATTCAGCTACAGCCCGTCGTGCTGCCGCATGTTTCGCATTTGAGGCAGGTTCCGTTCCTAACCAGGGTGAAGTTGCCGCATTCGGTGCAACTGTCGCCCTCATAACCCCGCAACCGCGCCGCGCGGATCTTCTCGATGCGGCTCTCCGGATTGGCGAGCGCAGTGCCGGACTTCAATTCGGTTTCGAGGGTTTGCTCGAAAGCGACCTCGGCCACTTCGGCGGTGGCGAGATTGAGCGCCGCATTGCCGTGGCTCGCCACCGGCCCCGATCCCGCGCCGCCTTGGAAGACGGTGAGCTTGTTGCGGACATAGCCGACCGAGGCGACGCGCTGCACCACCGCGGCGACGTCGGATCTGGAGCCGCCGCCATCGGGCAGGTTCGATTCGGTGCTGCCCTTGCCGACCGTATCGGGCATTACATCGGCCGGCTGGACATGGGCCAGATCGTTGCGGCCGAGATAGGAGATTGCGAGCTCGCGGAAGATGTAGTCGATGAGCGAGGTCGCCATCTTGATCGTGTCGTTGCCCTCGACCACGCCCGAAGGCTCGAAGCGGGTGAAGGTGAAGGCCTCGACGAATTCCTCGAGCGGCACGCCGTATTGCAGGCCGATCGAGATCGCGATCGCGAAATTGTTCATCAGCGAGCGGAAGGCCGAGCCCTCCTTGTGCATGTCGATGAAAATCTCGGCGATCTTGCCGTCCTCGTATTCGCCGGTGCGGAGATAGACCTTGTGCCCGCCGACCACGGCCTTTTGCGTGTAGCCCTTGCGGCGCTCGGGCAGGCGGCGGCGCTCGCGCGACTGGACGACCCGCTCGATCACGCGCTCGATGATGCGCTCGGCGACGATGGGCACGCGCTCGGCCTGCGGCTTCTCGACGAGATCGGCGATCGCATCCTCGTCGTTCTCGTCCTCGAGAAGCTGCGATTGCAGCGGCTGCGAGAGTTTCGAGCCGTCGCGGTAGAGGGCGTTGGCCTTGAGGCCGAGCTTCCACGACAGCATATAGGCCTGCTTGCAATCATCGACCGTCGCCGAATTCGGCATGTTGATGGTCTTTGATATGGCGCCCGAGATGAAGGGCTGCGCCGCGGCCAGCATGCGGATATGGCTTTCGACCGAGAGGCAGCGCTTGCCGATCCGCCCGCAGGGGTTGGCGCAATCGAACACCGCGAGATGCTCGTCCTTGAGGGCGGGCGCGCCCTCCAGGGTCATGGCGCCGCAGCAATAGGTGTTCGCCGCGTCGATCTCGCTCTTCGGGAAGCCCAAAGCCGTGAGCATGTCGAAGGTCGGATCGTTGAGCTGCTCGGTCGAGAAGCCGAAGGCCGCCTTGCAGAACTCCTCGCCCAAGGTCCATTTGTTGAAGACGAAGCGGATATCGAAGGCGGATTGGAGCGCG
The DNA here is from genome assembly GCA_963729935.1 of uncultured Alphaproteobacteria bacterium. Classification (GTDB taxonomy): domain Bacteria; phylum Pseudomonadota; class Alphaproteobacteria; order ATCC43930; family CGMCC-115725; genus CAIKMD01. The sequence goes on along the minus strand of CAVSPW010000010.1, from coordinate 235,460 downwards.
GTCTCGAGCGTCTCGATCGCGCCCGAGGTGAAGCCCTTGGCCTTCAGCTGCTTGTGGTTGAGGGCGGGCGCGTTCTCCAAGGTCGCATGGCCGACCGCGTAGCGCGTGATCGCCTCGATCTCGGCCGGGGCATAGCCCAGGGTCTTCAAGGCCTCGGGCACGGCGCGGTTGATGATGCGGAAATAGCCGCCGCCCGCGAGCTTCTTGAATTTGACGATCGCGAAATCGGGCTCGATGCCGGTGGTGTCGCAATCCATGACGAGACCGGTCGTGCCGGTGGGCGCGATCACGGTCGCTTGCGCGTTGCGATAGCCGAAGCGCTCGCCCAGGGCCAGGGCCACGTCCCAGGCATGCTTGGCGGCGTCGATCAGCGCGCGCTCGGGGCAATTGGCCGCGTCGAGCAGCACGGGCAGGATCGCGAGCTTCTCATAGCCCGTCTTCTCGCCATGCGCCGCGCGGCGGTGATTGCGGATGACGCGCAGCATGTGCTCGCGGTTCTTCTCGAAGCCGGGGAAGGCGCCCAATTCGCCCGCCATCTCCGCCGAGGTCGCGTAGCCGACGCCGGTGACGATCGCGGTCAAGGCGGCGCCGATGGCCCGGCCCTGGGCGCTGTCGTAAGGCAGGCCCGAGGTCATCAGGAGCCCGCCGAGATTGGCGATGCCGAGCCCGAGGGTGCGGTACTCGTAGGACAGCCGCGCGATCTCGCGCGAGGGGAATTGCGCCATCAGCACCGAGATTTCGAGCGTGATGGTCCAGAGCCGGATCGCATGCTCGAAGGCGGGAATGTCGTAGGTGCCGTCTGGCTTGCGGAAGGCCAGGAGATTGATCGCGGCGAGATTGCACGCCGTGTCGTCCAGGAACATGTATTCCGAGCACGGGTTCGAGGCGTTGATGCGCCCGGATGCCGCGCAAGTGTGCCACTCGTTGATCGTGGTGTCGAATTGGAGGCCCGGATCGGCCGAGGCCCAGGCGGCATGCGCGATCTTCTCCCAGAGCTCGCGCGCGGGCAGCGTCTTCGCGACCTTGCCGTCGGTGCGCCGCGTCAGGTGCCAATCGGCGCCTTTCTCGACCCGCTCGAGGAATTCGTTGGTGATGCGCACCGAGTTGTTCGAATTCTGCCCCGAGACGGTGAGATAGGCGTCGCTGTCCCAATCCGTGTCATAGGTGCGGAAGTCGATCGCGGTGTAGCCCTGCTGCGCGAACTGGATGACGCGCTGGACATAGTTCTCGGGCAGCATCGCGCGGCGCGCGGCCTTGATCACTTGTTTCAGGGCCGGGTTCTTCTTCGGGTCGAAGCGTCCCTCGCCCAGGGCCGCCGGCGCGTCGTGACAAGCCGACATAATCAGGTTGAGGTGCTTGTGGGCGAGTTTCGAGCCCGCGACCAGCGCAGCGACCTTCTGCTCCTCGACCACCTTCCAATCGATGAATTGCTCGATGTCGGGATGATCGATGTCGACCGTCACCATCTTGGCGGCGCGCCTGGTCGTGCCGCCGGATTTGATCGCGCCGGCAGCGCGATCGCCGATCTTCAGGAAACTCATCAGGCCCGAGGAGCGCCCGCCGCCCGACAGCTTCTCGCCGTCGCCGCGCAGCTTCGAGAAATTCGAGCCGGTGCCCGAGCCGTATTTGAAGATGCGCGCCTCGCGCACCCACAAATTCATGATCCCGCCTTCGTTGACGAGATCGTCGGCGACCGATTGGATGAAGCAGGCATGGGGCTGCGGCCGCTCATAGGCGCTGGTGGACGCGCGCAGCTCGCCGGTCTTGAAGTCCACGTAATGATGGCCCTGCGCCGGCCCGTCGATGCCATAGGCCCAGTGCAGCCCGGTGTTGAACCATTGCGGCGAGTTGGGCGAGGCCATCTGCTTGGTCAGCATGAAGCAGGTCTCGTCGTAATAGGCGCGGGCATCCTGCTCGGTGTCGAAATAGCCGCCCTTCCAGCCCCAATAGGTCCAGGTGCCGGCGAGGCGATGGAACACTTCCTTGACGCTCTTTTCCGAGCCGTAACGCTGGCGCGCCGGCATCTTCGCCATCGCGGCCTCGTCGGGCACGCGGCGCCACAGCCAATCGGGCAGGCCTTCCTCGACGACGGGAGCGAGCTTCGCCGCGACGCCGGCCTTGCGGAAATATTTCTGGGCCAGGATATCGCACGCGACCTGACTCCATTCCGACGGCACTTCGCAATCGGGGAGGTGGAACACGCGCGAGCCGTCGGGGTTCCGGATCTCGCTGGTGGCGAGCCGGAACGCGATGCCCTTGTAAGGATCTTCCCCCGCGACGGTGAAGCGACGCTTGATGCGCATACCCATTCCCCCAATACCGATGACTGATGCTAGACTGTCGCCGCTTTCCCCATCCCCAGGCCTACTAGCCCTTGGGGCAGCGCGTCGCTCACAATCAAAATGTTGATCCAAACTTGAATCGCGCGCAACAAGATTTTGTGACCGAAAATTGCTTTCACACCAAATCTTGTGGTCAGCCTGGGGATAATTCGGTTCCTCGGCCAGGCAAATAGATCGGACAAAACAAGGCCTTGCCCGGCGGCGGCCGATGCCGGCGGGACGCCTCAAAAAATTTTTAGCGTCCGCGCGCTCACGCCAGCCGTTCACGTTCCGGGATTTCGGGTGTAGGTTGCGGCGCGAAGCCGCGAGCGCGTCGCTCCATCGGGCGCGCGCCGACTTGCGGCAAAGGGAGAAGAGCGATGAGGATCTGCTGGTTCAACGACAACCGCCTCGGGCTGGTCAAGGGCGGCAAGGTTTTCGACGTGAGCAAGGTGCTCGAAAAGCTGCCGAAGCCGACCTATCCCCATGCCAAGGGCGGCGATCCGCTGATCGCGCATCTCCCGGCCTTGCGCGGCGATCTCGAGGCCGCAGCGACGGGCGCGGGGCTCGACATCGCGTCGGTCAAGTTCTTGAGCCCGGTGGCGGCGCCGTCCAAGGTCATCGGCACGCCGACCAATTACACGGATCACATCGCCGAAGCCAATCAGCAGCGCGCGGTCTTCACCGGCCGCTATAGCGGCACGATCGAGGAGCAGGGGCTGTTCTTGAAGGCCAATAGCTGCCTCATCGGCGCGGGCGAGACGGTGAAGCTGCGCTTTCCCGAGCGCCGCACCGATCACGAGATGGAGTTGGGCGTCATCATCGGGAAGCCGGCCTCGAATATCAAACTCGAGGACGCGCTCTCCTACGTCGCCGGCTATTGCATCGCGCTCGACATGGTGGTGCGCGGCTCGCAGGATCGCTCGATGCGCAAATCGATCGACACCTATGGCGTCGCGGGGCCCTGGATGGTGACGGCCGACGAGATCGCGGATCCGCAGAATCTCGACTTCTCCCTCGCCGTGAACGGCGAGGTGAAGCAAAAATCGAACACCAAGAACATGATCATGGATCTGAAGCGCCAGATCCAATTCGGCTCGGAGTATTACACCTTGCTGCCGGGCGACATCATCATGAGCGGCACCTGCGCGGGCGTGAGTCAGGTGAAGCCCGGCGACGTCATGCATTGCGAGATCGAGAAGATCGGCGCCATGGATGTGCGCGTCGGCGCGGCGGACTGAAGCGCGATGACCATCGGCACGCGCCTGATGACCTGGTTTCGCGGCGAGCTGGTCGGAAGCAATTCCTTCGGCAACCGCTATTACCGCGACAAGTCGCGCAAGGTCTTGACGCGCGGCGGTGGGCGCTTCAGCCGCGAGAAGCGCTGGGTCATCTACAAGGGCGCGGCCGAGGCCTCGAGCGTGCCGGCGCAATGGCATGCCTGGCTGCACCACACGGTCGACGAGCTGCCCAAGGATTCGGGCAGCCCGCACTATGCGTGGCAGAAGCCGCATCTCCCCAATCTCACGGGCACGCGCGACGCCTATCGCCCGCCCGGCTCGCTCGTCCTGGGCGGCCACCGCCAGAAGGCCGCGGGCGATTACGAGCCTTGGAACCCGGAATAGGCGCGCGAGGCGCGAGCAAGCCGCGACGATGAGGAAAACCGTCACAAAGAAGGTCGGATCATGAACCGCAATGCGGTCGAAATCGTGATGGGCGCCGTCGTGCTCGTCGTCGCTGCCGTGTTCTTGTTCTTCGCCTATACGACGAGCCAAGTGCAGGCGGTGAGCGGCTACGAGCTCACGGCGAAATTCAGCAACGCCGGCAGTCTGAAGAGCGGCGGCGATGTGCGCATCAGCGGCATCAAGGTCGGCTCGATCCTGTCCGAGCAGCTCGACCCCAAGACCTTCCAAGCGGTGATCACGATGAGCATCGATCCGGCGGTCAAGCTCTCGACCGATTCGGTGGCGCAGATCACCTCGTCCGGCCTGCTCGGCGACAATTACGTCTCGATCGAGCCCGGCAACGAGGACGAGATCATTCCGCCCGGCGGCACGATCACCCACACCCAGGCGGCGATGAGCCTCGAAAATCTGATCGGCCAGGTGATCTACAATCAAGCCCAAGGCTCGGGTGCCAAGAAATCGGATGGCGGCGCTCCCGCGCCGGCTCCCTCATCCGATGGGCACTGACCGGGGCGAGCCGGGCGCCGCGATCGCGGCGCAAAGCTGGGATCCCGAGCGTTATCGCCGCAATGCCGCTTTCGTCCCCGCGCTCGGGCGCGAAATCTTCGATTGGCTCGCCGCGCAACCGGGCGAGCGCATCCTCGATCTCGGCTGCGGCGACGGCGCGCTGACGGCGGCGCTGGCCGCGATCTGCGCGACGATCGGCGTCGACCAAAGCGCCGAGCAAGTGGCGGCGGCGCGGGCGCTGGGGCTCGATGCGCGCCTGGCCGATGGCGCGAGCCTCGCTTTCGACCGCGAATTCGACGCCGTCTTCAGCAACGCCGCGCTCCACTGGATGCGCGATGCCGATGCGGTGATCGACGGCGTCTGGCGCGGCTTGAAGCCGGGCGGGCGCTTCGTCGCCGAGATGGGCGGGGCGGGCAATGTCGCCATCGTCATCGCCGCGCTCGAGGCGGCGCTGGCGCGGCGCGGGATCGACGGGCGCGCGGCCAACCCGTGGTATTTCCCGACCGAGGAAGAATACCACGCCAAGCTCGAGCGGCGCGGCTTCGCGGTCACCCGAATCATGCTGCTGCCGCGGCCGACGCCATTGCCGGGGAGCCTGGGCGATTGGCTCGATACGTTCGCCGAAAGCTTCCTTGCCCTCGTTCCGGCGCAATCGCGTGCCCAGTTTAAGAGCGAGGTCGAGGCGGCGGCGCGCACCCGCCTGTTCGATCCGGCGCAAATCTGGCGCGCCGATTATGTCCGTTTGCGCTTTGCCGCGGTGAAACCGAGATGAGCGATCCGAAACTGCCCCTGCCGATTTGGCTGACGCCCCAGGGCGAGAAAGTCTCCTGCATTGAAAAAATCAAGGTTCTCAATGAGAACCTGGAAGAAATTCATGCGCTTGCACAAGAGGCGCTGGAGGACGCGGTGCTGATGGGCTGCGACGAGCGGCAGTTCCGGCAGGTGATTGAGAAAATCGCGCAAGCGATTGTCAATCCATATAAAAAGGAAAAGCCGTGAGGCCGGCGGCGGGAATCCTGGCGCTCGGCCTGGCGGCGGCGGGCGCGGGCACGGCCGAGGCCGCGACCATCGCCGTGTTGCAGGGCCTCGACAAGACCACGGCCCGGGTCTCGCGTTTCGACGCGCCGGTCGATCAAAGCGTCAAATTCGGCACCCTCGTCATCACGGTCAGGGCCTGCGTCAAGGCGCCGCCCGAAGAGCCGCCCAATACCGCCGCCTTCCTCCAGATCGACAAGGTTCAGCCGGGCGACGCCAAGGCCGTCGTCTCTACGCAGGTCTTCAGCGGATGGATGTTCGCGGCCAGTCCGGCGGTCTCGGCGCTCGAGGACCCGATCTACGATATTAACGTGCTCGATTGCAAAAGCGACGCGACCGCGGCGCCGTCGAGCGGCTCGAGCGGGAAATAGGCCTCGGCTTCGAGCGCCTCGGCGAGCAGGCGCCGGTAGCGCGCGCGCGAGATCTCGACGGCGCCGAAGCGTTGCAGATGCTCGGTCACGAATTGGGTATCGAGCAGGCGGAAGCCGCCGCGGCGCAGAATCGCCACGAGATGGGCGAGCGCCACCTTGCTGGCATCGGCCACGCGGCTGAACATGCTCTCGCCGAAATACGCCCCGCCCAGCGCGACGCCATAGAGTCCGCCGACCAGCGCGCCCCCGAGCCGCGCCTCGACGCTATGGGCGAAACCCCGTTCGTTCAGCGCGCCGTAGACGCGCAGGATCTCGTCGTTGATCCAGGTCTGCGGCCGCTCCGCGGTCGCCTCGGCGCAGCCGCGCATCACCCCGATGAAATCGCGGTTGCAGGTGATCTCGAAGCGGCCGGCGCGCAAGGTGCGCCGCAGGCGTCGCGGCAGGTGGAAGCCGTCGAGCGGCAGGATGCCGCGCCGCACCGGATCGACCCAGAACAATTCCGGATCCTCGGCCGATTCCGCCATCGGAAAGATCCCGGCGGCATAGGCCCTCAACAGCAGCTCGGGCGTGAGTGCGATCACGCCTCGCGCCCGAGCATCCGCTCGAGCCAGTGCGTGTCGTAATCGCCGTTGACGAAATCGGCCGCGCGCAGGAGCTTTTGATGCATCGGGATGGTCGTGTCGATGCCGGCGACGACGAATTCCTCGAGCGCGCGCCGCATGCGCATCAGGCATTCGTTGCGGCTGCGGCCGTGGACGATGAGCTTGGCGATGAGGCTGTCGTAATGCGGCGGCACGACATAGCCCTGATAGATCGCGCTGTCGACGCGCACGCCGAATCCGCCCGGCGGGTGATAGCTGGTGATCAATCCGGGCGAGGGGATGAAGGTCTCGGGATGCTCGGCGTTGATGCGGCATTCCATTGCATGGCCGATGAGCTCGATCTCGCTCTGGCGATAGCCGAGCGGCGCGCCCGACGCGATGCGGATCTGCTCGCGCACGATGTCGATGCCGCTGACCTCTTCCGAGATCGGGTGCTCGACCTGGAGCCGCGTGTTCATCTCGATGAAGAAGAATTCGCCGTCCTGATAGAGGAATTCGAGCGTGCCGGCGCTCTTGTAGCCGAGCTTCAGCATCGCCGCGGTGACGGTTTGCGCAAGACGTGCGCGCTCGGCCTCGTTCAAGCCGGGCGAGGGCGTCTCTTCGAGCAGCTTCTGGTGATTGCGCTGGAGCGAGCAATCGCGCTCGCCCAAATGGATGACGTTGCCCTGACCGTCGGCCAGGATCTGGATCTCGATATGGCGCGGCCGGTCGAGATAGCGCTCGAGATAGACCGCGCCGTTGCCGAAGAAGGCCTGCGCCTCGGCCTGGGCCTGGGGCATCAGGAGCGCGAGCGCGGCGGCGTCGCGCACCACGCGCATGCCGCGACCGCCGCCGCCGGCGGCTGCCTTGACGAGGACGGGGTAGCGGATGCGCTCGGCCTCCATCGCGGCTTCCTCGATGCCGCTCACCGCGGGCGAGCCGGGCACGACCGGTATGCCCAGCTCCTCGGCCGCGCGCTTGGCCGAGACCTTGTCGCCCATCAAGAGGATGTGCTCGGGCGAGGGGCCGATGAAGGCGAAGCCGTGCTCCTCGACCATCGACGCAAACGGCGCGTTCTCGGCGAGGAAGCCGACGCCGGGATGGATCGCGTCGGCGCCGGTGATCGCGGCCGCCGAGAGGATCGCCGGGATGTTGAGATAGCTCTCGCGCGCGGCCGGCGGCCCGATGCACACGCTCTCGTCGGCAAGCCGCACATGCATGGCGTTGTCGTCGGCGGTGGAATGGACGGCGACGGTGCGGATGCCCATCTCGCGGCAGGCGCGCAGAATGCGCAACGCGATCTCGCCGCGATTGGCGATGAGGATCTTCTCGAACATGGCGCTTCGGGCCCGGCCGGGCGGCTACTCGATCACCGCCAGCACCTGGCCGTACTCGACCGGCGCGCCGTTGGCGACGAGGATTTGCGCGATGCGCCCGGCCTTGGGGGCCGGTATCTGGTTCATCACCTTCATCGCCTCGACGATGAAGAGGGTCTGGCCCTCGCGCACCGTGTCGCCGAGTTGAACGAAGGGCGGCGCGCCCGGTTGCGGGCTGAGATGGACGATCCCGACCATCGGCGCCTTGATCGCGCCGGCGGGCTCGGCCTCCGCCGCGGGCGCGCCGGCCGGCGCCGCGGGAAGGACAGGGGCCGCGACGAGATGCGCCGCCGCGCCGCCGCGCGCCACGCGGATGCGCCGATCGCCCGCCGCGTATTCGATCTCGCTGAGGCCGGTCTCCTCGAGCAGCGCCGCGAGCGCGCGGACGAGATCGCCGTCCACCGTGAGGTCGTTCTTCGTTGCCATGCCGGGAACCCTATGAACCGTTCTGCGCGCCGCTCTCGATGAGATAGGCGATCGCGTCGAGCGCGAGCACGTAGGATTGCGCGCCGAAGCCGCAAATGACGCCGCGCGCGACGGCGCTGATATAGGAGCGATGCCGGTAGGGCTCGCGCGCGAAGATGTTGCTGAGATGGACCTCGATCACGGGCAGTTCGGCCGCGCGCAGCGCGTCGAGGATCGCGACCGAGCTGTGCGAATAGCCGCCGGCGTTGAGCACGATCCCGTCGGCGCTTTCGCGCGCCTCCTGAATCCAATCGATCAGCTGGCCTTCGTGATTGGATTGGCGGAAATCGACCGCGAGGTCGAGCGCGGCGGCGCGCTCGAGGCAGGCTTCCTCGATATCGGCCAGGGTCTCGCGGCCATAGGTCTGCGGCTCGCGCACGCCCAGAAGATTGAGATTGGGCCCGTTGAGAACCAGAATCGTTGCGCCGGCCACGCCCTCTCCCCGCCATCCCGCATCCGCTCTTCGCGATCAGAGCGAAACGCCTTATAGCAAGCATGGGCAGAGCGGGCAAACCGATCCGTCACGCGTGCATCCGGTGGGCAGAAAGGCTCCTTGCGCCGGCGCGATCGGTCAGATTTCTTCGCCGGCCTCTTCCTCTTCCTCGTCCTCGGCTTCGGTCTCGTGTACGCCGCCGGTGTGATCGAGATAGGCCTCGATCTGCGCCAGAGCGGCGTCGAGACCGTGGCGATCATCGGGGCTGAGCGCCGCGAGCATCTCGGCTTCGACTTCCTGCACCAGCGGGACGATCTGGCGGTAGATCTCCATGCCGCTCGCCGTCAGGGTGAGGATCGCGCGCCGCCGATCCAGCGGATCGGCCTCGCGGGTGATGTAGCCGGTCTTCAAGAGCTTCGCCACCGCGCGGCTGACGCGGACCTTGTCCATCGTCGTCTGCACGATGACGCTATTGGCGCTCATCGCGCCGCGCTGTCCCAGCACGGCCATGGTCCGCCATTCGGGCGCGGTCAGCTTGAACCGCTCACCATAGAATCGCGCGACCCGGCGCGTCAGTCGGTTGCTGAGCACCGTCAGCCTGAAAGGAAGGTATTTGCCGAGCTCGAAGCCCATGCGTGCACGGGCAAGCAGTGTCGTCGCGTCAGATGTCATGGACCTTGTCCTGATTCGTTATCGAGGGGGCGAGGCCGAGGGGCCCGGTCATCGGGTCATTCGGAATTGTGCCGTTGCGCCGGCAGGTCTGTCGATATCACCCAAGAACAGCCTTTCCGCGTGCTCTTCCGTCTTTGGCAATCGCGGCGGGGAAGGGCAGCGCGCCATGATCGGTGGTACGAGGCAACGATACAACATTTCGCCTTGCGCGGGAGTAACTTTTCGCGGAGCCGCGCCGGGCTTGACGCCGGCGCCGCGGCGCGCAGAGTTGGGGCCGGCATGCGGCATGGCGGCAGGATTGGAGGCGGGCGCATCATGAAGCTTTACGGGTATTTCCGTTCATCGGCGGCGTTTCGGGTGCGAATTGCGCTCAATCTCAAAGGGCTGGCCTATGAGCAAGCCTCGATCCATCTGCGCAAGAACGACCAGCGCGCGCCGGATTATCTGAAGCTCAATCCCCAAGGGCTGGTGCCGGCGCTGGTCGATGACGGGCTGGTCCTCGCGCAATCCTTGGCCATCGTCGAATATCTCGAGGAAACCCATCCCGAGCCGCCGCTTCTGCCGCGCGACCCGGGGGCCCGAGCGCGGGTGCGCTCGCTCGCCCAGGCGATCGCCTGCGACATCCACCCGATCGACAATCTGCGCGTGCTGCGCTACCTCGCCAAGCCCATGGGGCTCGACGAAAAGCAGATCGAGACCTGGTTCAATCATTGGATCAAGGAAGGCTTCGACGGGATCGAGCCGGTCCTCGCCTCGGACGGCCAGGCGGCCCGGTTCTGTCATGGCGACCGGCCCGGCCTCGCCGATCTCTGCCTCGTGCCGCAAATCTTCAATGCCCAGCGCTATCCGAGCTTCGATCTCAAACCCTATCCGACCATCATGCGCATCTTCGATGCCTGCATGAAGCTGCCGGCCTTCGAGAAGGCGATACCGGAAAACCAGCCCGACGCGGAATAGGCCCGGGCGTAGCACAGGCGCCGCGCCATCCAAGCGCGGCGCCGTCGTGCGAAGCCCAAGAAGAAGCCGTTAGCACAGGCGCCGCGCCATCCAAGCGCGGCGCCGTCGTGCGAAGCCCAAGAAGAAGCCGTTAGCACAGGCGCCGCGCCATCCAAGCGCGGCGCCGTCGTGCGAAGCCCGAGAAGAAGCCCCTAGCACAGGCGCCGCGCGTCTCGATCAGCGAAGGCGGCAATCAATCAGGGCGGGGCGGGCGCTGCTTCGCGCCGATCGCGCGGTTTCAAGCTGCCGATCGGCAAATGTTACATCCGAACTTCGCAGGGGGTTTAACCCATATGAAAGCTAAGGACATTAAGAGTCGCCTCTCGCCAGCCCTCATCGCGCTGGGATAGGCCACAACCGTAACAATGGATTCCCGACGACCATCATGCGCAAAAATCTTCCGATCACCGATCGCGAATACGTGTTGCCCGATGACGCCGTCATCATGTCCAAGACGGACGCGAAGGGCAAAATCACCTATTTCAACGAGACGTTCCGCGAGGCGAGCGGTTTCGAAGCGCAAGAGTTGATGGGCGCGCCGCACAACATCCTGCGCCACCCCGACATGCCGCAAGAGGCCTTCGCCGATCTCTGGACCGATCTCAAAGCCGGCCTGCCATGGGCGGGGGCGGTGAAAAACCGGTGCAAGAACGGAGATTATTACTGGGTCTTCGCCAGCGCCACGCCGATCTGGGAAGGCGGGCAGATCGCCGGCTACATGTCGATCCGCTCCAAGCTGCCGGCCGAGATGCGCCGCGCCGTCGAGCCGATCTACCGCCTGTTCTGCGACGGCAGGGCCGGCAAGCTGCGCATCGAGCATGGCGGCGTCAAGAAGCACAGCGTCTTCGCGAAGTTCAATATTTTCACCGGCACCATCCGGGCGCGTCTCGTCACGCTCGTCTCCGTTGCCGGCCTCTTGACGGCGATGCTCGGCACCGCCGGCATCGTGGCGACCGGATCGAGCAACGACCGCCTGAAATCGGTCTATGAAAGCCGCGCCGTGCCGATCGCCGAGATCGGCGAGATCAACGAACGCATGCGCGACAATGTCATGCTGCTGAGCGAAGCCGCATCGAGCGAGCGGGTCCGCCAGCAGGGCGGCACGACCCGCCCGATCGCGGACCTCGTCGCGCGCATCGACGCGAATATCACGACCATCGGCACGATCTGGCAGACTTATACGGCCGGCAATCTCGCCGGCGCGGAGCAAGCGCTCGCGGCCCGCTATGCGAGCCATCGTCAGGAATTCGTCGCCAAAGGGCTGAAGCCGGGCATCGCGCTGGCGCAGGCGGGCAAGCTCGATGCGCTCGATGCCCTCATCGGCGGCAGCATCCTGCCGCTTTACGAGACGGCCAAGCAGGATTCCGAAGCGCTGCTCAAACTGCAGATCGACGGCGCGCGCAAGGAATACGAGGCAGCCCAGCGCAGCTATGTCCGCTCGATGGTCACGGCGGGGATCCTGCTCGCCATGGCGTTAAGCCTCGCCGGCATGCTCGGCCTCTTCACCTTGCGCGCGGTGAACCGGCCGCTCCGGCGCCTCAGCGACATCATCAAGAGCATCTCGCAAGGCAATTACAATAACGCGATCGCGATCGAGCGCGAGGACGAGACCGCCGAGCCTCTGCGTCACCTGCGCGCAATGCAGACGAAGATGGGGTTCGATCTGTCCCTGATGCGCGAATCCGCCGCGGCGCAGGAAAAGCGCGTCAAGAAGCTCGAGGGGTTCATCGCCGAATTCGACGCGAAGGTCGGCGATTCCCTGGGCCTGATGGCGTCGGCGGCGACCGAGCTCGAGACGACGGCGCGATCGATGTCATCGATCGCCGGGGAGACGAACCGCCAGGCGATGGCGGTCTCGGCGGCGTCCGATCAGGCGACCGGAAACGTCCAGACCGTCGCCGCGGCAGCCGAGGAGCTTTCCTCCTCGATCGCCGAGATCACCCGCCAGGTGACCACATCGCAACACGTCACGAACCAAGCGGCGGAGGATGCGCAGGTGACCAACGCCCAAGTCCAGAGCCTCGCCGCCTCTGCACAGAAAATCGGCAGCATCGTCGAACTGATCAACGTGATCGCCGGCCAGACCAATCTTCTCGCGCTCAATGCGACGATCGAGGCGGCGCGTGCGGGCGAGGCGGGCAAGGGCTTCGCCGTCGTCGCATCCGAGGTGAAGTCGCTCGCGACCCAAACCGCCAAGGCAACCGAGGATATCGCCGCCCAGGTCAAGGCGATTCAAGACGCGACGGCCAATTCGGCGCGCGCGATCGAAGGCATCGCCGGCACGATCACGAAGATCAACGAGATCGGCGTGACGATCGCCTCCGCCGTCGAGGAACAGGGTGCCGCCACCGGCGAAATCGCGCGTAACGTGCAAGAGGCCGCGAAGGGGACCGCGGAGGTGACCCGGAATATATCGGGCGTGACGCGCGCCGCGGACGAAACCGGCTCCGCGTCGACGCAAGTTCTGGATGCGGCCGGCGGCCTCGCGAAGCAGGGGGAGACCTTGCGCGCCGAGGTCTCGCAATTCCTCGCCAATATCCGGGCGGCCTGAGGCGGAGGGCGCGCCCCGCGCGAATTTTCAAGCTCGATCGAACGAAGCTGCGCGCCTCCGCCGCATTGTCGGCGCCGGAACTAAACGATATAAAAGTCCGTGCTCCCGGCGTCGCACACGCCATGATCTCGATTTCCAGCGTCGACGCCAATTCAGACGAGTTTGTCAGGTCTCAGACCGCCTATGATCGAAGCGGGTTGTAACGTTTGCACGCTGCGGAAAAAATCTTGTTTCCGTCCTCTCAGCGCCCGGGAAATCAAATTCGTCAGCAAAATCCGGCACGGGCACGAAAGCCTCGCGCCGGGTTGTTTCCTGGTGAAGGCCGGAGCGGCCGCGAAAAACTTTTATACGCTCGTCGAAGGTTGGGCCGCTCTTTACCGGGACACGCCTCATCAGCCCCCGCACCTGATCGATATCGTCTTGCCGGGCGACCTCGTCGCCATGCCGGGGGCTCTCACCGGAAGTCACGCTCATTCGGTCCTGGCGCTGACGCCGGTACGGTTTTGCGCGCTGGACAGTTCGTTTTTCAGGAAACTCGTCGATAGCCAGAGCGAACTCAGCCTCGCCGTGATGCGCTATGCGGCCGAGGAACAGTCGCGGCGAGACCTACGCTCGGCGTTGGCGGCGACCGCCAGCCCGGTGCAGCGACTGGCCCATCTGTTGTTGGAGATCTTCGTCCGCTGCCGGGCCGTGGACATCGCGGAGGGGACCATGTGTCCCTTTCCGCTTCGGCAAAGCCATCTCGCCGAACTCCTCGGCTTGTCGAAGGTGCATCTCAGCCGCACTCTCGCCGCGCTCAAAGGCGATGGGTTGGTTCATCTTGCCGATAATCTTCTCGTCATTCCCGATCGAAATCGATTGGCCGAAGCCGCCCGGATCGCGGCGCCGGTCTGCGCCAAGGGACGGACGATCATTTAGCGCCGATCCGGATGGAAGCGGCGCCGGATTGCTTCGCTTCGCCCGCAATGATGTGAAATTCTAGAGCCTCACCCGCCGCAGGCGCAGCGCGTTGGTGATGACGGTGACGGAGCTCATGCTCATCGCCGCGCTGGCGATCATCGGATTGAGCAAGAGACCCCAGACCGGATAGAGCGCGCCCGCCGCGATCGGAATCGCGAGGGCGTTGAAGACGAAGGCGAAGAAGAGATTCTGGCGGATGTTGCGCATCGCCGCGCGCGAGAGATGGCGCGCGCGCAGGATGCCGCCGAGATCGCCCTTGACCAAGGTTACGCCCGCGCTTTCGAGCGCGACATCGGCGCCGGTGCCCATGGCGATGCCGACATCGGCGGCGGCCAAGGCCGGCGCGTCGTTGACGCCGTCGCCCGCCATCGCGACGGCGCGGCCTTGCGCGCGGTATTTTTCGACGATCGCCGCCTTGCGCTCGGGCAAGAGCTCGGCCTCGACCGCATCGATGCCGAGGCGCTTGGCGACGGCGAGCGCCGTGGCGCGGTTGTCGCCGGTCGCCATCACCACCTCGATGCCGTCCGCCTGCAGCGCCTTGATCGCGTCGGCCGCGCCCTCCTTCAGCGGATCGGCGACCGCCAGGAATCCCGCAAGCTTGCCGTCGATCGCCGCGAACATCACGGTCTCGCCCTGAAGGCGGCGCTCCTTGGCCGCGACCGGCAGCGCGTCGGCGCCGATGCCGATCCTTTCCAGGAGCGCGAGATTGCCCACGGCGACGCGCTTGCCCTCGATGGTGCCGGTGACGCCCTTGCCGGTCTCGGCGCGAAAGCCGCTCGCCGCGGCAAGCGCCACGCCGCGCGCGGCGGCGCCTTTGACGATCGCCTGGCTCAAGGGATGCTCGCTGCCGCGCTCCAGCGAGGCGGCGAGACGCAAGACCTCGTTCTCGTCGAGGCCGGATACGGCGCCGACGGCGACGAGGCGCGGCCGGCCTTCGGTCAAGGTGCCGGTCTTGTCGACGAGAAGCGTGTCGATCTCCGAGAGACGCTGCAAGGCCTCGGCGTCGCGAAAGAGCACGCCCGCGCGCGCGCCGCGGCCGGTGCCGACCATGATCGACATCGGCGTGGCGAGACCCAAGGCGCAGGGGCAGGCGATGATCAGCACGGCGACCGCGTTGACGAGGGCAAAGGCAAAGGCGGGCTCGGGGCCCAACAAGGTCCAGCCGATCGCGGTCACGAGCGCGGCCGCGATCACGAGCGGCACGAACCAGGAGGCGACCTTGTCGGCGAGGCTCTGGATCGGCGCGCGGCTGCGTTGCGCTTGCGCCACCACGGCGACGATCTGCGCCAGCAAGGTGTCGCCGCCGACGCGCTCGGCGCGCATCACGAAGCTGCCGCTGGTGTTGAGCGTGGCGCCCGTGACCTTGTCGCCGGGCGCCTTGTCGACCGGCATCGGCTCGCCGGTGATCATCAATTCGTCGAGCGCGCTCGCACCCTCGAGCACGACCCCGTCGACAGGGACTTTCTCGCCCGGTCGCACGCGCAGCCGGTCGCCGCGCTGCACCTGCTCGAGCGGAACATCGGTCTCGCCGCCCTCGGCGGAAAGCCGGCGCGCGAGCTTCGGCGCCAGATCCAGGAGCGCGCGAATGGCGCTGCCGGTGGCGGCGCGCGCGCGCAATTCCAGCACTTGGCCCAGCAATACCAGAACGGTGATGACTGCGGCCGCCTCGAAATAGACCGGCACCGCGCCGTTCATGCTGCGGAACGAGGCGGGGAAGATCCCCGGGAAGAACAGCGCCACGACGCTGTCGAGATAGGCGATGCCGGTGCCGAGCGCGATCAGCGAGAACATGTTGAGGCTGCGATGGACGAGCGAGGCCCAGCCGCGTTGAAAGAGCGGCGCGCCGGCCCAGACCACCACCGGCGTCGCGAGCAGGAATTGCAACCAGGGCAGAAACTCGCCCGCCATGGCCAGGGCGAAGACCGGCGCCGCCAGCACGAGGCCGATCCAGAAGCGCCGCGTCATGTCGGCAAGCTCGGGATTGGGCTCGCTCGCCGCGGCCGGATGCAACGGCTCGAGCGCCATGCCGCAGAGCGGGCAGGCGCCCGGCTCGCCGGCGCGGATCTCGGGATGCATGGGACAGGTCCAGGTCGCGGCTTGTCTTTGCTCTTTGCCGGACGCTGCTCCACCGGCACGTGCTTGCTCTATGCCGGACGCTGCTCCACCGGCGCGTCCGGCGGAAGGCGCCAGATATTTCTGGGGATCGGCCAGGAATTTCTCGCGGCATTTGGCGCCGCAGAAGAAATAGTCCTTTCCCGCATGGCTCGCGCGATGCGGCGTCTTTGCCGGATCGACGCTCATGCCGCAGACGACGTCCTTGACCTTGGCGCCGTCCCCCGGGGCGGGTGCGTCGCGACGCGGCGAGAGGGGCGTTCCGGCATCGCTCATGCACTCGTCCTCAATAACTTGATCTATACCCTACAGAGGTATAGTATGGAGCCCATGCGAGACCCCGTCAAGAAAACCGCCGCCGCGCGATTGAGCCGCATCGAAGGCCAGGTGCGCGGCGTCGCGCGCATGATCGCCGAAGACCGCTACTGCATCGACGTGATGAACCAGATCGAGGCGGTCAAGGCCGCGCTCAAGAAGCTCGAGGACGAGATCCTCAAGGACCACATCGAACATTGCGTCGAGCATGCGATCGTCTCGGGCGACCGCAAGGACCAGCGGCGCAAGGTCGCCGAACTCGTCCAGGTGTTGGGCCACATCACGTCCTGAGGGGCGGGTCATTCGCGCAGGCTGAACGCTCCGGCGCCGCGGCGTCTTGCGCTGGATCAAGCGCCGGCGCGCCGCGATCGAATATTTTCTGTCCAAGCATCAAGGAAAGGAGTGCAGCAATGCCCCGACTTCGCACAGCGTTGACGGTTGGTGCCGTGTTGGTTTCCCTCGGCTTGCCGGCAGGGATCGCGACGGCGCAGATGGGTCCGGGCGGCGGACCGCCCGCGGCTTCGGATCAAGGGCGCGGCTACGGCCCGGGCGGCGGCTATGGTCCCGGTATGATGTGGGGCGGCGGCTATGGCCCGGGCATGATGTGGGGAGGCGGTGGCTATGGTCCCGGGATGATAGGGGCAGGCGGCTACGGGCCCGGCATGATGTGGGGCTATGGCGGGTCGTTCGGTTCCGGCAATCCTGCGCGGGCCGAGACTTTCGCCGAAGGACAGCTCGCCTTCCTCAAGGTCGAGCTGAAGATCACCGCGCCGCAGACGCCGCTTTGGGATAAATATGCCGACGCCGTGCGCCAAAGTACCAAATCCATGTACGAGCAGCACCGGACGCTGTTCGAGCGCGACTGGACGAAAGAATCTCTGCCGCAGCGACTCGATCTGCAGGAACAGATGATCACGCTGCGCCTCGATACGATGAAGAAGACGAACGCGGCGCTGAAGCCGCTCTACGCCGCCCTGGACGACAACCAGAAGGAAATCGCCGATGAATATTTCGGCGGGCCGGTGGGCGGATTCCACCGCGCCTTGTGACGATGCGCGGGGCGTAAAGAAAAAGGGCCGCGGCTCGCCGCGGCTCTTGTCATTGGCATGCCGGACGAAGCGCGACCTTGCTCGCCGCGCAGCGCCTCAGCGGCATTCGACGCGGACGGTGAATTTGCGCGCCTTGTCGGCGATGTCGGGCGTCGAGATTTCGTGGCGCGCGCCCGCCTTGTCGTAATGCACACGATTGCTGTCGAGGAACTCCTCGACCAGGCTGGTCTTGATCGCGAAATTGACGCCTTGCGGGATCACGCCGCCGGTCGCGATGCCGACGAGGAGCGAGTTCAAGGTCGAGGAGACGACGCCGATGACGTCGCCGTCATTGTCGAGCGCGGGCCCGCCGCTATTGCCGGGCTGGATCGGCGCGCTGATCTGCAGGATGCGCGTGTCGTCGCGCGGCCCCTTGAGCGCGGTCAGCGATCCCGTCGTGATCGACATCTCCGAGCTGACGAGGCCGCTGAGCGGGTACCCGGTCACGACGACGCTCTCGCCGGCGCGCAGGCTTGCGCTGTCGCGGAAGGCGGCGGCGGCGCCCGCATGCGCCGGGATTTTCAGGAGCGCGAGATCATTCGATGCGTCGCGCGCGACCACGGTCGCGTCGCTGGCGGCCGGGCCGTCGAAGACATGGATCGACTGGCAAGACGCCACGACGTGATTATTGGTGAGGACGTGGCCCGCAGTGTCGACGACGATGCCGGAACCGCTGCCCGTGCCGATACCGCCTGCGATCGTCGTCGACGCTTTAGCCCCCGCGGCGGTCTTGCCGCCCAGGCGCAATGCCGCCTCGCGCACGCTTTTGACGAAAGAGCCGTACCACGCCGTGCTGTAGGCCTTGGTGCCGACATCGAAGATCGCGATCTGGGTGGCGCTGCTCCCGGCGCGCCGAACCATCCAGCGGCCGCTCCAGGCGGTGCCGTTGTTCAAGGAATAGATCTGATGCCAGACGATGAAGTCGGCATTGCCCATATCGGGATTGGTCGTGTCGTTCTGCTCGATCATATGGCTCGTCTCGAACGCATGCGTGTACATGAGCGCATTGGCCGCGGAGTGCTGCACCATGTCGTTGAGACTGATGAAATAGTCGATCGCGGCGGGCACAACCGGGCCGTGGTTGAGCGAGATCACGAAAGGCCGCAGGCGGTCGCGGTCGGGCAGCACGATCTGGACCCGGCCGAGCAAAGGATCGGGCTCGTGGGGAAGGGCGGCGATCGAAGTTTCGGAAGTCTGCCGCTGCGCGTCGAGCGCGGCTTGCGCGCTCGGATAGCGGACGCCGTCGACGGTGACGGTCAATGTGCCCGGCGCGTTGATCGGGGCGCAGGCCGCCACGAGCAGAAGCGGAGAAGCCAACACCGCGATCCAGAACTTTGAAACCATCATCCCCCCGACCTCCCCGCGGCGACGTTATCGCAATCAAGCAGGGAATCCAACAAGATCGGCGGCGCGCGCCCACGCGCAATCAAAAGTCAACGTTAATTCCCGCGCTCCGCGCAATAGCGGCGGCGGCAGCAGAAAGAAAAAGGGCCGCAGCTTGCGCTGCGGCCCCGATTTGAAATCGGCTTTTCTGGTGCGACGCGGTTAGAAATCCATACCGCCCATGCCGCCGCCGTGATCATGCGGCATCGGCGCCGCTTTCTTCTCCGGCTTCTCGGCGACCATGGCTTCCGTCGTCACCAAGAGTCCGGCGACCGAAGCCGCATCCTGCAAGGCGAGGCGGACGACCTTGGTCGGGTCGATGATGCCGGCCTTGAGCATGTCGACGAACTCGCCGGACTGCGCGTCATAGCCCCAATTCGGGCTGTCCTTGTCCATGAGCTTGCCGATGACGATCGAGCCGTCCGTGCCGGCATTCTCGGCGATGATGCGCGCCGGGATCTGCAGGGCGCGGCGCACGATGTCGATGCCGGTCTTCTGGTCGTCATTGTGCGGACGCAGCTTGGCGAGCGCCTTCGTGGCATAGAGGAGCGCCGAGCCGCCGCCGGCGACGATGCCCTCTTCCACGGCCGCGCGGGTGGCGTGCATCGCATCGTCAACCCGGTCCTTGCGCTCTTTCACCTCGACTTCGGTCGCGCCGCCGACGCGGATCACCGCGACGCCGCCCGCGAGCTTCGCCAGGCGCTCCTGGAGCTTCTCGCGATCGTAGTCGGAGGTGGTTTCCTCGATCTGCTGACGGATCTGATTGACGCGAGCGGTGATGTCCGCCTTCTTGCCCGAGCCGTCGATGATCGTGGTGTTCTCTTTCTCGATGCGCACGCGCTTGGCCTTGCCCAGCATGTCGAGCGTGACATTCTCGAGCTTGATGCCCAGATCTTCGGAGATCAGCTGCCCGTTGGTGAGGATCGCGATGTCCTCGAGCATCGCCTTGCGGCGATCGCCGAAGCCCGGCGCCTTCACCGCCGCGACCTTCAAGCCGCCGCGCAGGCGGTTGACCACGAGCGTGGCGAGCGCCTCGCCCTCGACGTCCTCGGCTACGATGAGGAGCGGCTTGCCACTCTGCACCACGGCTTCGAGCACCGGCAGCATCGCCTGCAGCCCCGAGAGCTTCTTCTCGAACAGGAGGATGTAGGGATCCTCGAGCTCGGCGATCATCTTCTCGGCGTTGGTGACGAAATAGGGCGAGATGTAGCCGCGGTCGAATTGCATGCCTTCGACCACGTCGAGCTCGGTCTCGAGCGACTTCGATTCCTCGACCGTGATGACGCCTTCATTGCCGACCTTCTTCATCGCCTCGGCGATCTTCTTGCCGATGTCCTTCTCGCCATTGGCCGAGATCGTGCCGACCTGCTCGATCTCGTCATTGGTCGAGACTTTCTTCGAGCGCTTCTTGATGTCCTCGACCACGGTCTCGACGGCGAGGTCGATGCCGCGCTTCAGATCCATCGGGTTCAAGCCCGCGGCTACGGCCTTGACGCCTTCGCGCACGATCGCCTGGGCCAGGATGGTCGCGGTGGTGGTGCCGTCGCCGGCGAGGTCGTTGGTCTTCTGGGCGACTTCGCGGATCATCTGCGCGCCCATGTTCTCGAACTTGTCGGCAAGCTCGATCTCCTTGGCGACGGTGACGCCGTCCTTGGTGATGCGCGGCGCGCCGAAGCTCTTGTCGAGGACGACGTTGCGGCCTTTCGGGCCCAACGTGACCTTCACCGCATTGGCGAGGATGTCGACGCCGCGCAGCAAGCGGTCGCGCGCGTCGCCGTGAAACTTAACTTCTTTCGCAGCCATGTTCGTTCACTCTCTCGATATTGGAATGGGGTTGTGCGACCGGGGCCTCAGGCGACTTTCCGCTTCGACGCGGTGCCCTCGATGATGCCCATGATGTCGCTTTCCTTCATGATCATGAGCTCTTCGCCGTCGAGCTTCACTTCGGTGCCGGACCATTTGCCGAACAGCACGCGGTCGCCGACCTTGACGTCGAGCGGGACGAGCTGGCCGTTCTCGTTCCGGGCGCCGGGGCCCGCGGCGATGATCTCGCCTTCCATCGGCTTTTCCTTGGCGGTGTCGGGAATGATGATGCCGCCAGAGGTCTTCTCCTCCTGCTCCAGGCGCCGGACCACGACGCGGTCATGCAAGGGACGGAACTTCATGAATCTCCTCCTATTTTTGTCAGTCGGATGATGGGGGGTCGGTTCGGAATGCGCGTTCTATTAGCACTCATGCCGGACGAGTGCCATAAGAATTAGCGGAGTGTTGACTTGTTTCAAGACCCCGGGCGCGGAAAAAATCGCGAATCTACCCGTTGCGATGCCCGACGGGTCAGGATCGTGTTTTGTTTCGCCCCGCCCCGCCCCGAGCCGGCCGTCCTGCCGTCCTATTGCTTATGCGCGACCGTGGTCGGGATCTGATTGAGCTCCTCGCAGCCCGTCGCGGTTACGATCACCGTGCCGCCGAGATTGACGCGGTGCTCGCCGAGGCAGGCATTGGGCTCGAAGGCGAAGACCATGCCCGGCTGCAAGACCGCGTTGCGCGCGCGCCCCGCCGGATCTCCGACGAAACGGATGCCGAGATCGAGATTTTCGGTGTTGACCCGGCTGCGCCCGGCGAGAAAATGCGGGCCCACCGAATGCAGCAAGGGCGTATAGGCCCAGCAGCCCGAGGATTTGAGCGGCTCTTCCATCGCGGCGACCAGATCGGAGAATTTGATCCCGGGCTTCATCGCCTTCAGCCCCGCCTCATAGGCCGCGCGCGCGACCGTCTCGCATTTCTGGTTGGTCGCATCGAGCGGGTCGAGCGCCACCGTCATCTGGACCTGGACTTCCTGATTGCCGCACATCGGCATCAGCTCCGCCTGCATCAGATCGCCGCGTTGCAGGATGCGCGGCGCCTCGCCGCGCGTGGTCCAGCGCGGCGGTCCCCAGGACAGAGTATGCGGCCCGGAATTCATCACGATCATCGGGTAGCGCAGCCCGATGCCGAAGCGCAGCATCGCGGCGGTGCCTTCGGCGAGGATCACTTCTTCGCCCACGCCCGGCTCGGTCACCTCGATGATCGCTTTGCACGCGGCCTCGGCGGCGCGCGCGGCATAGCGCATCTGCGCCATCTCCTCGTCGCTCTTCACCAGCATGAGATGGGAGAATTCCTCGGAGATGTCCTCGAACCGCGCGCCCGGCAGGGCGGCCGTGAATTCGGACCAGAAATTCGCCGGGATCGCGCCGTAGATCTCGGTGGGCGCTTGCGAGCTCAAGCCCACCACGCCGAGCCGGCTCTGCGCGAGCTTCTTTTCGGCGAGCAGCTGCGCCACCGCGGTGCCGCTCGTGGCGACGCGATAATCCTCGATCCACAATTTGTGCCCGCGCTCGGCCGACCAGCGCGCGCGCATCACCCGCAGATGCGCCCAGGTGACGACGACTGGATCGCCTTCGGCCGGAAATAGGACGCAGCCCTCGTTGTAATCGTCGCTGACATAGCTTTCGTACATTTCGCGCGACCGGAAGCCCGCGATCAAAGCGCCGTCGAGGCTGCGCTCGCGCATCAGGCCGCGGACTCGCGCCCAGCGGCGGTCGCGTTCGGCGAAGGAGAGGGTGGGAGGCTGTCGGTTCGTGCTGGGCATGGTCACGCTCCCTTCGGCGAGGATTCCCGGCTGGCCGGGTTTGCGCGCATTCGCGTCCGCGTTTCTTGTCCTTGGCGCCGGGCCTCTCGGGATGGTGGGCGCTGTAGGGATTGAACCTACGACCCCACCCGTGTGAAGGGTGTGCTCTCCCGCTGAGCTAAGCGCCCGCCCCGTCGGCCTTGAGGCCCGATCGCAGCCGGCGAAGGTTTTGGGCCGGGGCCGCTACCCTGTCAAGGCGGCCCGACCGCATCGCGGGGCGCGTGCAACCGGCAGGGACGCGTCTCGATTCCGTGCGACTCGGCATTGACAGTCCGAGTCGCGCGTGATTCTCTGGCCGGATGCTCGTCATCCTTGCGATCCGGCAGCGCGCGCGCATCATCATCGGGCCGATTCTCGGAATCAGCCTGGTCATGTATTTTTCTTACCATCTGGTGCAGGGCGATCGCGGACTGCTCGCCTGGATGAGGCTGTCGCAACAGATCCGCCAAGCACATATGACGCTCGCCCAGATCCAGGCCGAGGAAGCGCCCAAGGCGAATCATGCCGCGCTTTTGCGCAATCATATCGACCGCGATCTCCTCGACGAGGAGGCGCGCGCGACGCTCAATCTCGGCGGTCCCGACGAGGTCGTGATCTTCAATCCGCCGTCGCCCGGCCGTTAGCCGGGCGATCGATCGCGCGAGGCCCAGCCCGCCGGCGGAGCAGCGGGGCGGCATAAAATTTGTCCCTCTCGCAGCTGCGATTTTCCCACTCGGCTTCGATTCCAGCGCTCTTAACTGATATTCAGTTAAGTTTCATTTTGTGTTGCAAAACAGTATTTTGTCCACAGGGTTATTGCCTTGTTGAGAAGTCGAGACCATGTTAGGCGGCAACCGCGATCGCCGCCTCCGAAATCGGGCGGCCTAGTCGACCGGATTTAGGGAAAACGCGATGGCCGTCGTCAAACGCAAGCCGAAATCGAGCCGTAACGAGCCGGAGGCCGCGCCGCTTCCGCCGCCGGCCAAGATGCTGCAGCTTTACCGCGACATGCTCCTGATCCGCCGCTTCGAGGAGAAGGCGGGTCAGATGTACGGCATGGGCCTCATCGGCGGCTTCTGCCACCTCTATATCGGCGAAGAGGCGGTCGTGGTCGGCGTGATGGCGGCGGTCGAGGAGGGCGACACCATCGTCACCTCCTATCGCGATCACGGCCATATGCTGGCGAGCGGCATGGACCCCAAGGGTGTGATGGCCGAGCTCACCGGACGCCGCGGCGGCTATTCCAAGGGCAAGGGCGGCTCCATGCACATGTTCAGCCGCGAGAAGAATTTCTTCGGCGGGCACGGCATCGTCGGCGCGCAGGTGCCGATCGGCACCGGCATGGGCTTCGCGCACCGCTATCGCGACAATGGCAAGATCAGCGTCACCTTCCTCGGCGACGGCGCGATGAATCAGGGCCAGGTGAGCGAGAGCTTCAACATGGCGGCTTTGTGGAAGCTGCCGGTGCTCTACGTCATCGAGAACAACAAATACGGCATGGGCACCTCGGTCATGCGCGCCTCCGCGAGCCATGATCTGTTCGGGCGCGGCGCGCCCTTCGGGATTCCGGGCCATTCGGTCGACGGCATGAATGTCATTGCCGTGGCGCAGGCCGCCGAAGAGGCGGTCGATTATGTGCGCTCGGGCAAGGGTCCCTACATCCTCGAGATGCAGACCTACCGCTATCGCGGCCATTCCATGTCCGATCCGGCGAAATATCGCAGCAAGGACGAAGTCAACCGCATGCGCCAGGAGCACGATCCGATCGACCAGATGAAGAACCGGTTGCTCGAGGGCGCGCTCGCCGACGAGGCGAAGCTCAAAGAGTTCGACAAGCAGATCAAGGATATCGTCACCGCCGCGGCCGAATTCGCGCAAGACAGTCCCGAGCCCGATCCGTCGGAGCTCTGGACCGACGTCTACGCGGAGGCCTGACGCCATGCCGATCGATGTGTTGATGCCGGCGCTGTCGCCGACCATGACCGAAGGCAAGATCGCCAAATGGCACAAGCGGCCCGGCGATCCGGTCAAGGCCGGCGACATCCTCGCCGAGATCGAGACCGACAAGGCGACGATGGAGATCGAGGCGGTGGACGAAGGCACCTTCGCCAAGATCATCGTTCCCGAAGGCACCGAGCATGTCGCGGTCAATCTGCCGATCGCGGTGATCGCCGGCGAGGATGAAAGCGTCGACGAGGCCGCGAAGGCGCCGCTCGCCGCGCCGCGCGCGCAACCGGCGACGGCGCCCGCGCCTATCGCGGCGCAGCCGGCCCCCGAGGCGGCCGCGCCGCCGCCGCCCGCGCCGAAAGCCGCCGCCGCCGCCGCCGCGCCGGAATGGACCGGGTCTTCGGTCAATCTTACCGTACGCGAGGCCTTGCGCGATGCGATGGCCGAGGAGATGCGTCGCGACGACACGGTCTTTCTGATGGGCGAGGAAGTCGCCGAATATCAGGGCGCCTATAAGGTGAGCCAGGGCCTGTTGCAGGAATTCGGCGAGCGCCGCGTCATCGACACGCCGATCTCGGAGCACGGTTTCGCCGGTATCGGCATCGGCGCCGCGATGGCGGGCCTCAGGCCCATCGTCGAGTTCATGACTTGGAACTTCGCCATGCAGGCGATGGATCAGCTCATCAATTCGGCGGCCAAGACGCGCTACATGTCGGGCGGGCAGATGCACAGCCCGATCGTCTTCCGCGGCCCCAATGGCGCGGCCTCCCGCGTCGCCGCGCAGCACAGCCAGGATTATGGCAGCTGGTACGCGCATGTGCCCGGGCTCATCGTGATCGCGCCCTTCGACGCGGCCGATCACAAGGGTCTGCTCAAATCGGCGATCCGCGATCCCAATCCGGTGATCTTCCTGGAGAACGAACTGCTCTACGGCGCGAGCTTCGCCGTGCCCGAGGCGCCCGATTACACCGTGCCGATCGGCAAGGCGCGGATCATGCGCGCGGGCGAGCACGTCACCATCACCGCCTATTCGCGCATGGTGCAATTGGCGCTCGACGCCGCCGAGGCCTTGGGCAACGAGGGCATCTCCGCCGAGGTGATCGATCTGCGCACCCTTCGGCCGCTCGACATCGAGACCGTCGTCGCGTCGGTGCGAAAGACCAACCGCATCGTCAATGTCGAGGAAGGCTGGGCCTATGCCGGCATCGGCAGCGAGATCGCCGCGCAGATGATGGAGCAAGCTTTCGACTGGCTCGACGCGCCGGTGAAGCGCGTCACGGCCAAGGACGTGCCGCTGCCCTATGCCGCCAATCTGGAGCACATGGCGCTGCCGCAAGCCGCCGATGTGATCGCCGCCGCGAAAGCGGTTCTTTACCGCTGAGCGGGAGCAAGACCGCATGCCGATCCAACTCCTGATGCCCGCCCTGTCGCCGACCATGACCGAGGGCGCCATCGCCAAATGGCACAAGAAGGAAGGCGACGCGGTCAAGGCCGGCGACGTCATCGCCGAGATCGAGACCGACAAAGCGACGATGGAATTCGAAGCGGTCGATGAAGGCACGCTCGGCCGCATTCTCGTGCCCGAAGGCGCGCAAGGGGTGAAGGTCAATCAGCCCATCGCCGTCCTTCTCGAGGAAGGCGAGGACGCCAGCGCCCTGGCGCAGGCCAAGCCGGCGGCCGCGCCCGCGAAGCCCGCGGCCGCTTCGCCGCCCGCCGCCGCGCCGGCCGCGATCGCGCAGCCGGCGCCGGCGCGCGCCAACGGCCACGCGCCGGGCGCGCGCGTTTTCGCCAGCCCCCTGGCGCGGCGGATCGCCGCCGAGGCCAAGCTCGATCTCGCGCGCATCGCCGGCTCGGGCCCGCATGGCCGAATCGTCAAGCAGGATGTCGAGGCGGCGATGAAAGGCGGCGCGGCGCGTTTGCCAACCGCCGCGCCCGCTTCGCGCGCGCTTTCGATGCCGATCCCGGCGGCGCCGGGCGCCGTCGGCGGCGTGCGCTACACCAAGGAGCAAGTCGCCGCCCTCGCCGGCAACGCGCCTTTCACCGAGCAGCCGATCACCGGCATGCGCCGCGTGATCGCCACCCGGCTCAGCGAATCCGAAGCGGTGCCGCATTATTTCCTGACCGTCGATTGCGCGATCGACGCGCTCTTGAAGGTGCGCGCCGACATCAACGATGCGCTCGGCGTCAAGACTTCGGTCAACGACTTCGTCATCAAGGCCGCGGCCTTGGCCTTGCGCAAAGTGCCGGCGGTCAACGCATCCTGGAGCGAGGACGCGATCCTGCAATGGCAGGACGTTCATGTCGCCGTCGCGGTGGCTTTGCCCGAAGGGCTCATCACGCCGATCATCAAGCATGCCGACAAGAAGGCGATCCCGCTCATTTCGGCCGAGATGCGCGAGCTCGCCGAGCGCGCCAAGGACGGCAAGCTGAAGCTCGACGAGTTCCAGGGCGGCACGATCTCCATATCCAATCTCGGCATGTACGGCACGAGGCAATTCACCGCCGTCATCAACCCGCCGCAAAGCGCGATCATCGCCGTCGGCGCGGGCGACAAGCGCGCCGTGGTGAAGGACGACGCGCTGACGGTCGCGACGGTGATGAGCTGCACCGCGACCTTCGATCATCGCGTGGTCGACGGCGCGATCGGCGCGCAATTCATGTCGGCGTTCAAGAAGCTGATCGAGGCGCCGGGCGCGTTGTTGCTCTAATACAAGGAGCAAGCATGAACCCGGCGCTCCTGATCGGCTTATCTATTCTGCTTATCGGAGCAATCGCTTGTTTCGCTGTCGGAGCCTATCATTTTCTTGCTGCCCTGGATGACGTGAAGTCTGGGTGGCGCTGGGTTCTATACCTTTTCGCGCCGTTCGCATTGCTCGTGGGTTCGCTTTTCACCGAAGACGGTAACTACCACCGAAAGAAAGCCTCAGTTTTTCTTGGAGGCTTTGTTCTTTTTTGCGGGCGCATTTGCGTTGTTGCGGATGAGTGCGTGATGGACTGCATGCTGGTAGTTGCCTTTGCATTGCTGAAATTTTAGGAGCGCAGTTTGGCCGACACATCTTTCGACACGATCGTCATTGGCGGCGGACCCGGCGGCTATGTCGCCGCCATTCGCGCGGCGCAGCTCGGCATGAAGACGGCGGTGGTGGAGCGCGAGAATTTGGGCGGCATCTGCCTCAATTGGGGCTGCATCCCGACGAAGGCGCTGCTGCGCTCGTCCGAGATCAATCATCTTCTCCATCATATGGGCGATTACGGCTTCTCGGCGAAGGAGATCAGCTTCGACACCAAGAAGATCGTCGAGCGCTCGCGCAAGGTGGCGAAGCAGCTCTCCAATGGCGTCGCCTTCCTGATGAAGAAGCACAAGATCACCGTCTTCGACGGCACGGCGACCTTGGCGGGTGGCGGCAGGCTCGACGTGGCGAAGGACGGCAAGGCTGTCGCCACGCTGGCGGCGAAGAACATCATCCTGGCGACGGGCGCCAGGGCGCGCGCGCTTCCCGGGCTCGAGCCCGACGGCAAGCTAGTCTGGACCTATCGCGAGGCGATGGTGCCGCCTTCCTTGCCGAAATCGTTGCTCGTCATCGGCTCGGGCGCGATCGGCATCGAGTTCGCGAGCTTTTATCGCAATCTCGGCTGCGAGGTGACGGTGGTCGAGGTGCTGGATCGCGTGCTGCCGGTCGAGGACGAGGAGATCTCGGCCTTCGCCAAGCGATCCTTCGAGAAGCAGGGGATGAAGATCTTCACCTCGACCAATGTGACGGAATTGAAGAAGGGCGCCGACAGCGTGACGGCGACGCTGGTCAGCGGCGATAAATCGCAGACCGTCACGGTCGAGCGGGTGATCCTCGCCGTGGGCATCGTCGGCAATGTCGAGAATTTGGGTCTCGAGAAGACCAAGGTGAAGGTCGAGCGCACCCATATCGTCATCGATCCGTGGTGCAAGACCGGCGAGCCCGGCCTCTATGCGATCGGCGACGTGGTCGGCCCGCCCTGGCTCGCGCATAAGGCGATGCATGAAGGCGTGATGTGCGTCGAGCGCATCGCCGGCCTCAACAATGTCCACCCCCTCAATGTCGGCAACATCCCGGGCTGCACCTATTGCATGCCGCAAGTGGCGAGCGTCGGCCTCACCGAGAAGAAGGCGAAAGAAGGCGGCCGCGAGGTCAAGGTCGGGCGCTTTCCCTATATCGGCAACGGCAAGGCGATCGCGCTGGGCGAGCCCGAGGGGCTCATCAAGACCGTGTTCGACGCCAAGACCGGCGAGCTCCTGGGCGCGCATATGATCGGCGCCGAGGTGACCGAGCTCATCCAGGGCTATGTCATCGCCAAGACCATGGAAGGCACCGAGCAGGATTTGATGGCGACGGTCTTCCCGCATCCGACCTTGTCGGAGACGATGCATGAATTGGTGCTCGAAGCCTATGGCCGCGCGCTCCATATCTGAGCGCCAGCGGCATCCGCCACGGCGAGAAAGCGAGGCGCCGTGATCACGCCTTCTTATGTACGCACCATGGCGGCCTATAATTCCGAGATGAACCGGCGGCTCTACGGCCCGGCCTCGCGCCTTTCGGACGCACGGCGCAAGGAAGATCGCGGCGCCTTCTGGGGCTCCTTGCACAAGACTTTGGCGCATCTCCTCTGGGCCGACCGCACCTGGATGTCGCGCTTCGCCGGCTGGGAAAAGCCCGAAGGCGGGCTGAAGCAGAGCGTTCAGTGGATCGACGATTTCGCCGCTCTCCAAGAGCAGCGCGTCGCGGCCGATGCGCGGATCGAGGCATGGGCGGCCGGCGTCGACCAAGCCTGGCTCGATCAGGATTTGACCTGGTTCAGCGCCGCGGCGCAGCGCGACATCGGCGCGCCGCGCGGCCTCTTGGTCACGCATTTCTTCAATCACCAGACCCATCACCGCGGCCAGGCCCATGCGCTCATCACTGCGCTCGGCGAGAAGACCGAAGACACGGATCTTTTCCTCGTCGTGCCGCACGTGATCGCGTGAGCCCGCGCCGGCGGCGGATCGCGCTTGACGCTCGGCCCCGGCCTCGCCACATCTGAAGCGATGGAAAATCCGCCGCTCCGCCACCCCGAAAAAGCCCATCGGCCCGACAATCCGGCGCTCAAGAAGCCGGCCTGGATCCGGGTGAAGGCGCCCAACAGCCGCGAATATTTCGAGACCCGCGACCTGATGCGCGCCTTGAAGCTCAACACCGTGTGCGAAGAGGCGGCTTGCCCCAATATCGGCGAGTGCTGGAAGGAAAAGCACGCGACCGTGATGATCCTCGGCGCGGTTTGCACCCGCGCCTGCAGCTTCTGCAATGTCGCGACCGGAAAGCCCGATCTCCTGGACCCGCACGAGCCGCAACATGTGGGCGAGGCGGTGGCGCGGCTGGGTTTGAACCACATCGTCGTGACCTCGGTCGATCGCGACGATCTGGCGGATGGCGGGGCGGGGCAGTTCGTCGCCACGATCAAGGCGATTCGCGACGCCGCGCCGAACACGACGATCGAGGTGCTGACGCCGGATTTTTTGAAGAAGGACGGCGCGCTCGAGCGCGTGGTCGAGGCGCGGCCCGACGTCTTCAACCACAATCTCGAAACCGTGCCGCGGCTCTATCCCAGCGTCCGGCCGGGCGCGCGCTATTTCCATTCGCTGAAGCTCTTGGATCGCGTGAAGCAGCTCGATCCGTCGATGTTCACCAAATCGGGGCTGATGGTGGGGCTGGGCGAGGAGATCGCGGAAGTCCTGCAGGTGATGGACGATCTGCGCGCGGCCGATGTCGATTTCCTCACCATCGGGCAATATCTTCAGCCGACCCTGAAGCACCATGCCGTCGGGCGCTTCCTCGAGCCCGCAGAATTCGATGCGCTGAAGCATCACGCCTTCGGCAAGGGATTTCTCATGGTCGCGGCCTCGCCGCTGACGCGCTCGTCCTATCTCGCGGGCGATGACTTCGCCAAGCTGCGCGCGGCGCGCCGCGCCAAGCTCGCGGCGCCCGCTCCTTAGACCTCGAAACCTCGCGTTAAGGCTCGCGCCGATGCCGACCCACGCCGAGAAGAAGCTTCTCCCCTACAGCCAGGCGCAGCTCTTCGACCTCGTCGCCGATATCGAGCGCTATCCGGAATTCCTGCCCTGGTGCGTCGGCGCGCGCATCCGCGAGCGCAAGGGCGACGAGATTCTGGGCGATCTGCTGATCGGCTACAAGATGGTGCGCGAGCGCTTCACCTCGCGCGTCGTCCTCAATCGGCCCGACCATATCGATGTGAGCTACAGCGAGGGCCCGTTCAAATATCTCACCAACCATTGGTATTTCGTGCCGCAGGATGGCGGCTGCCTCATCGATTTCTACGTCGATTTCGAGTTCCGCTCGCGCTTCCTCCAAGGGATCGTGAAGGTGCTCTTCAACGAGGCGGTCAAGCGCATGGTCGGCGCGTTCGAGGCCCGGGCGCATGCGCTCTATGGCGAGCCGGGCAAGGGCGGCGCCGCGGCGAAGCCGGCCTGAGCCGCGCAGGCCCCTTCGCGCTTCGAGAAAAAAAAGAGCGGCGCTTTCGGGACGCGGCTCTTGCAGTGAAGCCGGCCGCCGGGACATGGCGGCCGGCCGGGAGTTTCGTCCCCGCGATCAGGTCTCAGCCGCGATCGTGGCCGTGACCATGCTCATGGTCGTTGTCTGAGTGATCGTGATCCGTGAAATCGAAGAGGTTCATGAGATCGCCGATCGCCGGGCCGTTGGTGGGCTGGTACTGGTTCCGCCGGCCCATTTCGGGGTTCGGCAGATTGTCGCGGCTGCGATGCGAGATCGCCGGAAGATTCCAATTCGCCTCGATGAATTTCAACAGCGAGACATGGTCGTAATAGGTGTGATCGACATAGGCCTTCTTGACGAAGGGCGAGACCGCGATGAACGGAATGCGGGTGCCGTCGCCGAAGAAGTCGAGCGCCTGGATATAGCCTGAATCATAGTAGCCGCCGCCTTCGTCGGTGGTGATGAAGATCGCGGTCGAGGCCCAAAGCGCGGGATTGCTCTGCACCTGCTTGATGAGATCCTGGATGAAGACCTCGTAGAGATCGGTGGTCGAATCCGCCGGATGCCCCGCCAGGCTTTCGAAGGGACGCACGAAGGACACCGAGGGCAGGGTCCCGTTATGCACGTCGTTGAGGAAGGCGCCGTAATTCTGGAGCTTTGCCTCCTCGCTGGGGTTGGTCATGATGCTGATATAGCCGGTCAGCGGATCGCAGATGCCGCAATAGGAATGGAACAGCAGCGGGATGCCGTCGACCGAATTGGGGAAGACGGTCGCATCGTTGCCGCGGTCGCCCGAATAATATTTCCACGACACGCCATGCGCCGTCATGTCGTCGGCGATGGTCGGCAGGCTTTGCGGCGGCAGGGTGAAGGAGTTCGCGGCGATCGTGCGCGGGCTGCTGCTCGTCTGGTTCCAATAGAGGTTGTAGTTGTTGAGCAGGTAGTAATGGCCGGGCGCGCAATTGTTGTGCCTGACGCCTTGCTTTTGCAGCTCGTCATTCACCGAATCGACGCCGGGCGCGAAGGAATTGGCGCAATTGACGTAGGACCCGCCGCTATAGCCGTCCTGCGTGTAGTAATTGTTGGTGCCCGGATAGGGATCGGGATTTTCGATCTGGTTGGCGAAGGGCACCGCCGGATGGCCGTTCAAATCGGTGAAGTAAGCCGCGTCGCCGGTGACGAGCGCTTGGAAATTGGCGCCCGTGCCGCCCATCACCGCCTGATGGTAATTGTCGCCGATCGCGTAAGTGTCCGCGAGCTGCTTGAAGATCGACGCGTCGCCGGGCTGCGTATGGCCCTGCGCGTCGGTGAAGGGGTTCATGTTGTAAAAGCCCAGGGAGATCGCGCCTTCCATGGGATTGAATCCGCCGGCGGGCGGCGGCAAGCCGTTCGATCCGGTGCCGATGGTCTGTTCGACCCAGGCGAATTTGTCCATGCGGCCGCCATCATAATCCTGCCACATCTGGAAGAAGCGATGGACGGGATCGCCGGTATAGGCGGCATAGGGCACGTATTTGCTGATCTGGTACGGCCCGTTGGGCAGGTTCGCGGGGAAGCGCGTGTCGGGAACGCCTTGCGGCAGGCCGATCCCGTAGGTGGTGTAGGGCTGCGGCAGGGTCGCGTAGGCGCCGGTCGAATAGGTCTCGGCGTGATATTTGACCTGATCGAGGCCGATCTTCTGCGCGGCCTTCCCAAAATTCGGGCCGGGCGTGCCGTCGGCGTTGACGATCCCCTTGCTCAAGAGATTGTCGATGGTCTGGCCGGATTTGGGCCGATAGGTGCCGAAGAGATTATCGAAAGTGTGATTCTCGCCGACGATGATGATCACGTGCTGGATCGGCGTTCCGTGGTCTTGGCCATGGCGGGCGCCAGGCCGAGGCCGCAGAGCGCGGTCGTGGCAAGGCATAACGACCGGAGAAGCGGCTTGGACGGCATGAGATCCTCCTGCGCAGTTGGGAAGAAAAATTCGCGGGGGAGGCCGGGCGCCGACGACGCTTCGATGAAGGTTGAAAGCCGATGCGGCGCGGCTTTCCCCCGCGGCGCAATTGTTGCCGAAAGCAATTTCACGCCGGTGTCGGAGCGAAGTCAGTTGTGTGAAACCGCGCCGGAAGAATCGCGCAAATTCCGAGTCCCGATCAGAAATCTGTGGAAAGCCACAGCGCGGTCACAGAGCGTTCACGGAGTGGCGGCTGTCACTGCCGGGTCGCTTCGTTGGCGGTCGGGCCGCGATCCAAGTCGACCGCCCCGCTCCAAGTGCCAATTATGTCGCCCTCGAAGCAACGCCGATTTCGGTGTCCGACTTCTCGCAGAATGAACGCCTTCTTACGTCTGCCGGGGACTGTTATTCTAGCAAGAGATCTCTGCGGAAGGACGCCAATGGATTACGCGTGGACGTGTGGCTGTTGCGGAAAGCAATTCAATACATTGCCGCTGGATTTTGCCTGTAAGGCTCCTGATCATTGGTTCGATGTGCCTGACGTTGAGCGTGAGAGCCGAGGGAAGCTCGACAATGATCTCTGCGTAATCGACGAGAATCTGTTTGTACGCGGCTGCCTGGAAGTGCCCATCATCGGTCTCAAAGAGGTTTTCATTTGGGGCGTCTGGGCATCCGTCTCGAGGCAAAGTTTCGAGCGCATTCTTGAACTTTGGAATGCGCCGGCCATCGCCGACGAACCCCCGAAGTTTGGTTGGCTTTGCAATAATATTCCGATTTATCCGCCCACCTTAGGCCTCAAGACCCGTCTTCATTTGCGGAGCGGTGGTACACGCCCGGCGATTGAGCTTGAGCCGACAGGCCATCCGCTTGCGATCGAGCAGCGCGGCGGCATCTCGGTTAAACGTGTCGAAGAAATCGCCGCTGCGCTCTCATTGAGACATTGATGGGCAAATCAGGTGGGCAAACCTGTGCGTAATTGATTTTATGCACGGTGCCCCGCGCGATAGGATCGGCGCAACGATCTCGAGGGGAGGGCCCGCATGTATATCGCAACCAAGGACATCAAGCTTCCGACCACCATCACCGGCTCGCTGCCGCGGCCGCTGTGGTACACCGAGAATCTCGGCCGGCGCAGCTTCATGGAGGCGATGATCAACGCCCGCTTCCGCGAGCAATATACCGACGCGGTCTCGTGCTATCTGCGCGACCAGGAGCTGGCCGGGCTCGACATCGTCACCGACGGCGATGCGCGCTTCGACACCGAGGTCGGCGGCTATAGCTGGTTCTCCTATCCGCTGTCGCGCCTCGACGGGATCGATTACTCAGCCGCCTATGGCCGGCCGGTGCTGATGGGCCGCGTGCCGTTTCCGCGCGGGCACATCCTCCATGAGGGGCTCGAGGCGCGGGTTCAGCCGACGATCGCGGGGCCCATCGGGCGCGGCAAGCTGCAATACCCGGCGCTCTATCTGACCGCGCAGGGGCTGACGAAGAGGCCGATCAAATTCGGCACGATCACGGCCGAGCTCTTGGGCCTCGCGCTCAAGGACAATCACTACAAGACCCGGCGCGAGCGCATCCTCGCGATCGCCGACGCGATCCATGACGAGCTCGAAGCAGGTCGTCGCCGCCGGCTGCACGATCATTCAGCTCGAGGAGCCGCAGCTTCATCTGGCGCCTTTGCGCGGCGCGGTGGATCAGGAATTGACGCTCGAGTTCTTCGTCGAGGTGTTCAACCGCACCGTGCGCGGCTTGCGCGACCGATGCGAGGTCTGGGGGCATAGCTGCTGGGGCAATCCTTCCCAGCAGCGTATGTTCGCGAGCAATCAGAGCTACAAGCCCGTGCTCGCGCACTACAATCACTGCGACGCCGACGTGCTGACCTTCGAGACCTGCACCTCGGGCGGCATGGATCTCGAGGCGATCGGCAAGGAGATCACGGGCAAGAAGATCGCGATCGGCGTCATCGACCATCACACGCTTCAGGTCGAGACGCCCGAGGAGGTGGCGGGGATGATCCGCAAGGCGCTCCAATGGATCGGGCCGGAGCGGCTGGTGATCTCGTCGGATTGCGGCATGGGGCGCGAGGGCATGAGCCGCAAGCACGCTTTCTTCAAGATGGTGGCGCTGGTGCAGGGCACCAACATCGTGCGCCGCGAGCTGGGCCTGCCGGAGGCCGAATGCCGCGCCGCCGATCCGCGCTTCTCGCTGGCCGTGCAAGGGTGAGAGGCGGCGCGCTAGCCCTCAGTCCGGTATCAGCACGCAGGCGCCGGTGGTCGCGCGCGATTCGAGATCGCGATGGGCCTGCGCGGCATCTTTGAGCGCGTAACGCTGGCCGATCAGTGGCTTGACGCCCCGGCGCACGGCCTCGAAGAGATCGGATGCCGATTCAAGCAAGGCCGCGCGCGTCGGGTTGTAATCGAAGAGATTGGTCTTGGTCGCCCAGAGCGAGCCCTTGTCGTGCAGCATCATCGGATCGATCGCGTCGATCTTGCCCGAGGCGTTGCCGAAATTGATGAAGGCGCCGCGCCGCTTCAGGCAATCGAGCGAGGCGGGAAAGACGCTCGCGCCCACGCCGTCGAAGACGAAATCGCAGAGCGCGCCCTGCGTGATCTCGCGCACCCGCGCGACGAAATCCTCCTCGCGATAGAGAATCACATGATCGCAGCCCTGGGCGCGCGCGAGCTCGGCCTTGGCCTTCGTGCCCGCGGTGCCGATCACGGTCGCGCCCAATTGCTTGGCCCATTGGCAGGCGATCAGGCCGACGCCGCCCGCCGCAGCGTGGAAGAGAATGGTGTGACCCGGCCCGACGCGCACGGTCTGGCGCAAGAGATATTGCGCGGTCAGCCCCTTGAACATCAGCGCGGCCGCCATGTCGTCGGTGACGAAATCGGGCAGCTTGACGAGCCGGTCGGCCGGGGCGATGCGCTCTTGGGCGTAGCCGCCCAGGCGCTGGATCGCGGTGACGCGATCGCCGATCTTGAATTCGGTCACGCCGGCGCCGAGCTCGGCGACCTCGCCCGCGCCCTCATTGCCGAGGATGCAGGGGAGCGGCGCCTTATAGAGGCCGGTGCGGATATAGGTGTCGATGAAATTGACGCCGCAGGCGCGCTGGCGGATGCGCACCTCGCCCGGGCCCGGGCGGCCGATATCGATTTCCTCATATGCCAAGACTTCCGGCCCGCCGAGCCGGTGCAGGCGCACCGCCGAACTCATCGCATCCCCTCCCGCTTGGTGCCGGCAAGGCCGGTCTTGCGGCCAGTATAACAGGCGATCGCACGCGCCGGTCTTAAGACTTTCTAAGCCATGCCCTGCCAAGCTCGCCCGACCGCAAGGCTGGCGAGGCTGGATCGATGTCTGCCGAGAAAAATCTGGCGATCGCGACGGGTCTGTGCTGCGTGTTCGGGCTCGCCGCCTGGGCCTTTTACGTCAATGCCTTCGCCGGCGCGCATGGCGAGGATTGGATGGTCTATTACACGGCCATCCGAACCTATTTCGACGGCCAGATCGCGCTTCTCTATGACGGCGAGAGTCTGACGCGGCTGTTGAACGCGCGCTTCGCGGCCTGGCTGCCGCGTCCGCTGCCGCTTCATCCCTGGCTTTATCCGCCGCATTATCTGTTGCTTCTGCTGCCCTTCGGCTTCGCGCCCTTTCTCGCATCGGGCGTGCTGTTCCTGGGACTCGGTTTTCTCGGCCTCGTAGCGGCGAGCTTTGCCCATGCGAAACAGGCGCGCGCTCGCGCCATCCATGTGCTGTCGCTGGCGCTCTGCCCGGCAGCGGCGATCACGGTCTGCCTCGGCCAGAACACCTTCTTCACCTGCGCGCTGCTCCTCGGCGGGTTCGGGCTCGTCGGGCGCCGGCCCGCGCTCGGCGGCGCGCTGCTCGGTGTGCTCACCTACAAGCCGCAGCTCTGGCTGATGGTGCCGGTGGCGCTGATCGCCGCGCGGCAATGGAAGGCGCTGGCCGCGGCGGCGGCGGCGGCGCTCCTGCTGGCGGCGGCGAGCGCCGCGCTTTTCGGCATCGAGCCTTGGCGCGATTGGATCACGCTCATGACCAGCCCCAGCGCGCTCTTCACGAAATGGAGCGCGATCGCGCGCCTCAACGGGCAAAGCATCTACACCTATGCGGCGCTTCTGGGCGCGCCGGCGCCGCTCGCCAATATGATGCAGGCGCTCGCCGCCGCGATTGCGGCCGCGATCGTGTGGTGGTGCCACCGCCGGCCGATGGCGGCCGAGCCGCGGCTCGCCGTGCTGCTCGCCGCCACCATGCTTGCCGCGCCCCATGTCATCGATTACGACGCGCTGATGCTCGGCCTCGCCGCGACGCTCGTCTTCGCGCGCGCGCTCGAGGAAGGCTTGCGCTTGCCCGAGACGATTCTTCTGGTGCTGGTCTGGGCCAGCCCCTTCGTCAACCCGCCCAGCGTTTTTCCCGTCGCCTATGCGACGCCCTTCTTGATCCTCGCCTTCATCGCCTGGGTGATGCGGCGCGAATACGGCCAGGCCCTCGCCGGGCCGGGGCAGGCAGCTCTTGACCTCGCGCGACGGTGATACCGCGCCGCGCGCGCTGCGCGAGACCTGGTCGGCCGCGCTCTGGCGCCAGCGCTGGACGATCGGCTTCGGCTTGGCGGTCGCGGCAGGAATCGTCTTCCGCCTGATCTGGCCCTTGGACATGGAATACAAGGCCGACGAGGCCTGGACCGTCGATCATGTCCGGCTCTTCTGGCAAAGCCGCGATTTCCCCTTGATCGGCATGACTTCGAGCGCCGGCGTGCCCAATGCAGGTTTGAGTCTCTGGGTGTTCATGGCGATCGGCGCGGTCTTGCCGGTCGACAATCCGGTGGCTCTCGCGCGCGGGGTGGAGGTGATCAACATCGCCGCGATCGTCTTCCTCGCGCTGTTCGCGCGCATCGGCGTCGATCGACCCGAGCGCGAGCCCTGGCTCTGGTCGGCGGCGCTCGTCGCGGTCAATCCGCTGGCGGTGCTGTTCAGCCGCAAGATCTGGCCGCAGGACATCCTGCCGCTCTTCACTGTGGCGATGCTCGCCGTGTGGTGGCACCGCGGACGCTGGTGGGGCGCCTTCGCCTGGGGGCTGGTCGGCGCGCTGCTCGGGCAAATCCATCTCTCCGGCTTCTTTTTCGCTGCCGCCTTTGTCGCCGAGAGCTTGCTGTTCGATCGCCGCGCCGTGCGCTGGCAGGCCTGGCTCATCGGCAGCATCCTCGGCGCGCTGCCCCTGATACCGTGGCTGGTGGCGATCGCGAAAGGGCATCCGCCGCTCGGCGGGATCGATCTCGAAAATCTCCTGCTGCCCGATTTCTACCAGCATTGGCTCAGCATCGCGCTCGGGCTCGATCTCCATTACGCGCTCGGCGACGATTTCCTGCCCTTCCTCGCCTATCCCTATCTCGGCGGCACCCCGACCTATCTCGCCGGCGCGTTTCTCGGCCTCGTCGTCGCGAGTTTCGCGACGATCCTGCTGCGCTTCGCCGTCCAGCTGCGCGCCAACACCGCCCGCGCGCGCGACCGCTTCTTCGCGCCCGGATCCTCGACCGCGCTCGCGGTCAATGCCGCCTTTTGGGGTTACGGCTTGCTGCTGATCCTCTCGGCCCGGCCGGTCTATCTCCATTACCTGATCGTGCCCTTCTGCCTGCCGGCGCTATGGCTCGCCTGGCTCGACCGCGCCGGATCGGCGGAAGAGGGCGCCGCCGCGCCCAATTCGCGCCCCTTGCTCGCGAGCCTCGTCTTGGCCCAGGCCTGCGTGACCGCGCTGTTCCTCTTCTATATCCACGAGACCCAGTTCATCGCCGGCGATTATGGCACCGCCTACCGCTCGCAATCGCATCGGAGCGCGCCGCCGCCCTGAGCGCGAAGGGTCAGCGGGTGGATGAAGCGGCGGGCAGGGGTTGCGGAGAAAAGATCGGCCGCGGCGGGATCGGCGCACAGCTGCCGGGCCGCCGCGCGACGCAGACTTTGCCGAAGCAGCGCAGCGTGTCGAATTCTCGCGGCGCGCTCTCGGTCGTGAGCAAGATGTTGAAGCCCGGCGCATCGCGCGCCATGTCTTCGGCCGTGTAGATCCAGTAATAGGGAACGTCGTGGTGAAAATAGGTGTAGGCGCCGTAGGTCCCGTCGACGGCGACGCCGCAGACATGGTCGAGCCCGGCGACATAACTCGCGGCTTCGATCTGGTCGTGGCCGCCGCCCCACATCGGGCGCATGCTGGCGGAGCTGGCGAAGACGGCGCTGAGCAAGGCGACGCCGGAAATCGATGCCATGGCGAGGCCGCGCCGCGAGCGGGACGAAGGCCGGGCGAGCCATGAAGCGAGCTGCGCCAGTCCGACACCCGCCACGATCAGGACGAGCAGCACGGCGGGGTAGATGAAGCGGTATTCCTTGTGGGACACGAGCGAATGCGCGACCAGAATGACGATCGCCGCGGCGATCGGCAGGTTGAGGCACCAGCCGCCCAGCGCGGCGAGCACGAAAATCACCGGGAAGTACCAGCCCCAATGGTCGATCAACCCGACGAGATAATAAGACCAGGGCTCGGTGCCAAAACGGGCCGCGACGCCGCGAAGGACATTGTAGTCGAAATTGAGCCATAGCGATTGGAATGGGTAGCGCCAAGTCACGGCGTCGAGAAGCCCGGCGGCGGCGCACACGACGGCGATGCCGATGACGAGCGGCATCTCCGCCCTCAACAGCGTGCGCCGGCGCCAATGCTCGACGGCGCTCCAGGCGAGCACGAGCGCGAGAACGGGCGCGAATTGGATCCGGAGCGCCGTGGCCAGCCCGAGGAACAACCCGGCGGCGAAGCGACGCGGGCCTGTCGATCGCTTCACCTCGCCGTCGAGGAAATAGAGCGCGAGCACGAGAAGCGGCGTCGCGGCGCATTCGTTCAAGGACCGCGCGCCGAAATAAACCGCGTCGGGCCAAAAAGCGGGCAGTGCGGCGGCGATCATCCCGCCCCCGAAACCGCACCAGCGCCGTCCCCAAAAGAACGCGCACAGCACGCTGGTCGCGGCCAGCGTCGCGAGCGCGAGATGGACGGCGCCGAGATAAGAGGCGGGGTTGTCGGCGATGCGGTCGCCCAGCCACATGATGCCGGCGAGCGCGCCGGGAAAAAGCCAGGAGCGGGCGCCGAGATGGAACTCCCAGGGGATTTCGCCATAACCGAAGACGAGCCGGTGCGCCTGCTCCAAGGTTTGGAACAGCTCATCCTGATGATTGAGACTGGGAAAGAAGGCGGTCGGGACGAGGCGCAGTACGATCGCGGCCGCGAACATGCAGACGAGCGCCGCGATCTCGGCGGCTTCCAGAGGCGCGGTCTCGGCGCGCTCTCTCGCGAAAATCTTAATCATGCCTTAGTATTGCGTGGAGACGTTAATTGGCCGTAAGCCGCGGGCGAGGGGCCGGCGATTTGGGGGCAAGATGCGGGACGCAGGGTTGACGAAACCCGCCTAGGCTTTGTCCGACCCGCCATGCTAGAGACCCGCCTTCATGTCCGATCCCGCCTCGTCGCGTCTTCCCGCCGCCTTCAAACGCCTCGCCTGGTCCAATCTCGCCGCGCAATCGGCCGAGCAGATCGGCCTCGCCGCGGCGCCGCTCGTCGCGGTGCTGGCGCTCAATGCGCGCGAGGGCGAGACCGGGCTGCTGCAGACCGCGCAGACCTTGCCGTTTCTTCTTTTCGCGTTCGCTTTCGGCGTGCTCGCCGATCGCACCTCGCGCCGCCGTCTCATGGCCGGCGCGGAATCCGTGCGCGCCTTGTCGCTGCTCGCCATCCTCGCGCTTCTCCTCCTCGGCAAGCTCAGCCTGCCGGTGCTGGCCTTCCTCGGGTTCCTGGGCGCCTCGGGCACGGTCGCCTATGGCGTGACCGCCCCGTCGCTGTTGCCGGCGCTGGTGCCGCGCGCCGGTCTGGCCGCCGCCAATGCGCGGCTCGAGGTCGCGCGCACCAGCGCCTTCATCGCCGGTCCGGCGATCGCCGGCGCGCTCATCGGCTGGACCGGCGCGGGCACGGCCTTCGCGCTCGCCGCCGCCCTCTCCCTGGGCGCGGTGCTGCTCTTTGCGGGGCTCGCCGAGCCGCCGCGGCCGAAGCTGCCGCCGCGGCACATCTTTCACGATCTGCAGGAAGGCGCCGGCTTCGTCTTCGCGCATCCTCTGCTGCGCCCGATCCTGATTTCATCGGTCGTCTTCAATATTTCCTTCTTCGTCATCCAGGCGGTCTATGTGCCTTATGCGGTGCATCGGCTCGGGCTCTCGGCGTCGGTGATCGGCTTCACCTTGGCGGCGAATGGCGTGGGCCTCGTCGGCGGCGCGCTGATCGCGCCGTGGCTCGCGCGCCGCGTGAGCTTCGGGCCGCTCATCACGATCGGCCCGCTTTCCGGATTCGCAGCGGCGGCGCTGATGTCGCTGACCATCTTGGTCTCGTCGCGCTGGCTTGCGGGCTTCAGCTATTTCGTGATGGGGATCGGGCCGATGCTGTGGATCATCGGCACGGCGACCTTGCGCCAGATGGTCACGCCGCTGGCGCTATTGGGCCGCGTCTCGGCGGTGAGCATCATGGCGACGCAGGGCGCGCGTCCCCTGGGCGCGGCGATCGGTGCGGGCATCGGCGGCGTCTTCGGCGCCGAGACCTGCCTCATCGTCGCGACGCTCGGATTTCTGGCGCAGGCCCTGATCGTGCTCGCCTCGCCGATCCCGCGCTTGAAGCGCCAGCCCGGTCAGGAAGACTGATCCGCGCCAGGCGCCGAGCCGGTGGCGGAGCGCGCGTAAACGTCCCATAATGCAGATAACGCGGCGTTCAGGCACGCGGGCGATCAAGGGGGACGGAATGGGGCGCGACGGTCATCGTTGGTTCGAGAAATTCGCGGTTCTGGCGGCGGCGCTCTGCGTCGCCGCGGCGCCACCGGCGCTGGCCGGAAAGCTGCGCGTCGGCAAGCCGCAGGCCGAGGTGTTCTCCTTCGCGCCGCTCGATATCGGCATGAGGGAAGGAATCTTCGCCAAACACG
The DNA here is from genome assembly GCA_963729935.1 of uncultured Alphaproteobacteria bacterium. Lineage (GTDB taxonomy): Bacteria > Pseudomonadota > Alphaproteobacteria > ATCC43930 > CGMCC-115725 > CAIKMD01. The sequence goes on along the minus strand of CAVSPW010000010.1, from coordinate 193,564 downwards.
GCGTCGAGGTTTCGGAATTCGTGCTCGGCGGGGCGGCGAAGCTCCAGCAAGCGCTTGCCGCCGACGCGATCGATATCGGATTGGGCTCGGGCCCGGCTCTTGCCTTCGTCGCCCGCGGCGCGCCGGTCCTGGGCGTGGCCGCCATGGCCGGCAAGCCGTCGATCATGGTGCTGGCCGTCGCCAAGGACGGGCCGGTCAAGAAGATCGCCGACCTCAAGGGCAAGACGCTCTCGATTTCCTCCGCCGGATCGGTGACCGAGTGGCTGGTGCGCGAGCTGTCGCGCCAGCAGGGCTGGGGGCCCGATGGGATGAATCTCGTCGGGCTCGGCTCCAACTCCGCGCAAATCGCGGCTTTGCGCACCGGCCAGACCGTGGGCCTGCCCGACGACATCTTTCTCGCGAGCAAGCTCGAGCAGGACGGCGTGCTCAAGATCCTGGTGCATTTCGACGGGATCGCGCCGTATTTCATCATGCATGTGATCTTCGCCAGCGACCGCGTCATGCAGGCGCAGCCCGACGATGTCCGGAAATTCCTCGCCGGCTGGTTCGAGACGATCGCCTTCATGCGCAAGAACAAGCCGGTTTCGGTCGGCATCGCCGCCGAGGTCACGCATGTGCCGGCGGACGTGGTCGCCCGCGTCTACGACAAGGTCATGCCGATGTTCTCCGACACCGGACGGTTCGATCCCAAGGCGGTCGCGGTTCTGGCGCAATCCTTCGTCGATCTCAAATTGTTCCCGAAAGCGCCTGAGATGAGTAAATTCTATACCGAGAAATTCCTGCCCGCCGCGGCGCAGTGATCGCTGCCGGGAGCGCCGCGCAGCAAAAGGAAACCGATCATGGACAGTCTCGATACCAAATACCGCGATCTCTCGGTCGAGGAATTCGACACCACGACCTTGCTCGAGCACGCGACGCAGCAGGCGATCCAGCGCCGCTATGAGGATTTCTTCATCGCCGATATCGACGGGCATCATTACGAGACCGGCTCGTTCAAGGCGATCGCCGAATACATCGAAGATCCGGTGATGCGCGATCAGGCGAAGTATCAGGGCTTCGGCGGCGGCGCCGGCATCGCCGGCGGCCAGGGCAGTTATCAGCCGCTGGGCGGGCGCGTCACGCGCTATCCGGGCCGCGCCAAGGAGAAGACCCCGGCGACGCCGCATCGCGATATCAGCCTGACCAAGCGCTGGATGGATGCGATCGGCATCGATCAGGTCTGCATGTTCCCGACGCCGATGCTCAATCTCGGCCTGACGCCCCGGCCCGAGGTCGAGGTGGCGCTGGCGCGGGCCTATAATCGGTGGCTGTGCGAGGTGGTGCTGGCGGAGGAGCCGCGGATCAAGTCGTCGCTCTATCTGCCGATCAACGATCCCGAAGCGACCTACAAGATGGTCAAGGATTTCGGCGACAAGAAGGGCGTCATCGGCTTCACCATCTGCTCGCCGCACTACAAGGCGACCTATGACAACGCCTACATCAAGACTTACGCGTTGATCGAGGAGATGGGCCTGCCGCTCGTCTATCACGGCGCCTTCGCATGGGGCCAGGATCAGAGCATTTCCCTGTGCAACCGGTTCCTCGCCGTGCATGCGCTGGGCTTTTCCTGGTTCAACATCCTTCATTGCACCAATTGGCTCTGCAACGGAATGCCGGAGCGCTTCCCCAAATTGAAGACCATCTGGATCGAGAGCGGGCTGGCCTGGATCCCCTTCCTGATGCAGCGCCTCGACAATGAATGGATGATGCGCAGCTCGGAAGTGCCGCTGCTGAAGCGCCGGCCCTCGGACTATATGCGCGAGATGTACTACTCCACCCAGCCGATGGAGATGGTGCACAACCGCGAGGCCTTGGAGCTCACCTTCAAGATGATGAACGCCGAAACCCAGCTCATGTACGCCTCGGACTATCCGCATTGGGACATGGATCTGCCGTCGACGATCTATGATCTGCCCTTCTTGAGCGAGACCGCCAAGCGCAACATCCTCGGCGGCAACGCCAAGCGCGTGTTCAAGCTCGATCCGGTGGTCTCCGAGGTGAAACAGCGCCGGCTCGCCGCGCGCGCGGCCGCGGAATAACGCCCTAAGCTTGGTTCGATCGCGTCTTCGCCGGCATGCGGGCGATACCGCAGCCCGCCGGCGCGCCCGGCCGATCGGCGATTCCTGACCTTAACCCGGCACCGGACAATGCGCGGGCAGCAGCGCCTGCTCCTTAAGCTCGTCCCAGAACGCCGCGGGAATGGCATGACGCATGAGCGCGATGTTGTGAGCGACCTCGCGCGCGTTCACCGCGCCCGGCACGACCGCGGCGACCGCCGGATGACCCAGCGGAAATTGCAACGCCGCCGCTTGCAGCGGCACCGCATGGCGCTGCGCGATCAGCTCGATCCGCGCGACGCGCGCCATCATCTCGGGTGAAGCCGGTTGGTAGTTATAGCGCGCGCCGGGCACGGCGCCGGTCGCGAGGATGCCGCTGTTATAAGGTGCGGCGATCAGCAGCCCCATGCCCTTGCGTTCCAACACAGGCAAAAGCTCGTCGAGCGCGTCCTGGTTCAGCAAGGTGTAACGGCCCGCCAGCATGAAGCAGTCGAAATCGCCGGCGGATGCCGCGCGCAGGCAAGGCTCGACTTCGTTGACGCCGATACTGATCGCGCCCACGACGCCCTGCGCGCGCAATTCGTGGATCGCGCGATAGGCGCCGTCCATCGCCTCGGCGAAGCGCTTTTCATAGGCCTCGCGGCTGCCCTGCGACCAGATGTCGATGTCGTGAATGTGCAGCACGTCGATGCGTTCGATGCCCAGCCTCTGAAAGCTCTGATCGACGGCGCGCATCACGCCGTCATAGGAGTAATCGAGCACGAGACGCATGTTGAGCGTGCCGTGAAAAAGCCGATGATCCACCTTCTCGGGCGTCTCGGGAACGAGATAGCGCCCGACCTTGGTCGAGAGGACGAAATCATGCGCCGGCTTCTCGCGCAGCACCGAGCCCAGGCGATGCTCGGAGAGGCCGATCCCGTAAAAGGGCGACGTATCGAAAAGCCGCACCCCCGCATCATAGGCGGCTTCAATCGCTTCGCGCGCCTGGGCGCCCGGCACCGGCGCTTTCACCCCGACCAGCGGCGCACCGCCGAGGCCGAGCGCGGTGACGTCGAGCTTCGATGTACCGAGGCGGCGTTTGCTCAACGGATCCATGGGCACCTTGGGCTTTCCACAATCGCGCGAACTGGGCTGCGACGATATCTTCGTAAACGCGCGCAGCATCGGGGATCCCGCCGTCACGCGCAAAACCGTTCACGGAGGCGAGAAATCTCCGCGAAATCGACGCATCATAACGGGATGGGTCTCACCGGACCAGATCGGCGACCCGGCTCGAAGTCTTGGAGCAGGACAAGCGCCCCGTCTTCACCTCTGTCGCCTCCGCGCGATGCGCGGCGGGATGCTGCGCATTCAGCAGCATCCCGCTTTCCGACCGATATGGGGCGGCTCGGGCCTTCCGTGATTCATCCGGCCTTTATTGAGTCGCGCCACGCGATCGCCTCGAGCTCGACGCCGACCGCATCCTTGATGTCGAGAACGGCGTCCACGCGGAACGCGAAGGCCGGAAATGACGAAGTCAGTTTGTGAATCGCGGCTGCATCGTCGGTCTCGACGAGCATATAGCCGCCGTAATCGCCGACCCGCACGAGGAATTGCTGGATGGCGAGGCTCTCCGGCGCCTTCCAGTGCCGGAAGACGCCGAGGATGCGCTTTTGCGCGTTCTCGTATTCGATCGCCGAGCCTTGCGGCCGCTTGCGCCAAGAGATCATGTCAAGAGATCATGTATTTCATCGCGTCACTCCATTCCATTCTGTCGCGGTCACCGGACGTCGTCAGAATCGCAAGGAGGGGTGTCGCCGCATCGCGAGGCCGGGCAATGGGCGAAGCATTCGCGCGCGCGGCGCGCCGCATTATGTTTTTTTCGGTGGTATTCTTCCGCGGGCGTTACTTTTTTATGGGGACCTCTGTTCCGCCCTTCTTTAAGTAACATTTGCCCGCATCATCCATGCGCACCGGATAGGAACCGGTTGATATTCCTCCAGCCTCGTCTTCTGTTTTGAAGGTCAACACGCCGTTCTGCACATCCCAGGTACCATGGAGGCTGACCAGGCTTCCCATCCTTCTGATGGAGCCATTGAGAGCCTTTCCTGGGAGATAATTCACCTGCGCGTTGTTTCTGCCGAAGGTTTTCGCGCCCACGATGCACTTCTCGGCGATCTCGTCGTCGGTCGCCGCCAAAGCCGGAAAGCAGATGATTGCGGAAACGGTGGCGGCCAATGCCGATCTAAGCATTTTGCGTCCTCCTGTCCGTCGCGTTTTTAATTGGTACAACGCAACTATATTTGACGGCGCGATGCGCTCTCAACCCGATTTCGCGCGGCCGGATGATCAAAACCCTGTGAACACGCAACTTCGGTACGCGGCGAAGCGCGGCCACCGAATCTTCGCGGATCGGCGAAATGCAGTCCTCTCGGCGTCGCCGCGCCGAAGCCGCTTGCGCCCTAAAACACCTCGCCTTCGACGCGGCGGCCGAAGCTGTGGCTGTCGAAGGAAACCGTCTTCACCAGCGCGAAGATCTTCTTGCCCGGCGCGAGCTGCAATTCCTGGAAGGCGCGCAAGGTGATGCGCGCCAGGAGCATCACTGGACGCTCCTGCGTGCCGATATCGAGCTTCAGGTCGATCTGGGGCCCGCGTCCCGGCGCCGCCTCGACCACCGTCGCGGCAAAGGAATTGCGGATGGAGAGATGCGCCGGGCGCTGGGTCGCGAGCACGACGTCGCGCGCGCGGATGCGGATGCGGATGGGCGTGCCGAGCGGGAGATCGATCTTCGCGACGCGCAGCCTTCCGCCCGGAAAGGCGAGCTCGCTCAACCCAAAACTCGCATCGTGACCGCGCAAGGTGGTGCGGATGACCGAGCCCGCCTCGTAACGGCCGGTCAAGGGCCAGAGATCGAGCCGGCTGGTCAGATCCTCGACCGGCCCGACCGCCGCGACCTTGCCTTGATCGAGTAGCACGAGCAGATCGGCCAGCCGGATGATCTCGTCCATCTCGTGGCTGACGTAAAAGATCGGCAGCTTCAATTCGTCGCGCAGGCGCTCGATGAAGGGCAGGATCTCGGCCTTGCGCGCCGCGTCGAGCGAGGCCAGGGGCTCGTCCATCAGCAGGAGGCGCGGGCTCGCCAGAAGCGCGCGGCCGATCGCGACGCGCTGCTTCTCCCCGCCCGAGAGATCGGCGGGGCGCCGCTCCAGCAGATCGCCGATACCCAAGAGCGCGACCACCGCGTCGAAACTCGGGCCCGGCTCGGGCGTTCCGCGCTTGCGCCCATAGAGCAGATTGCCGCGCACCGAATAATGCGGAAAGAGCCGGCCTTCCTGAAAGACATAGCCGAGGCGGCGGCGCTCGGGCGGCAGGTCGATGCCGCGCTCGCTGTCGAAGAGCGTTTCGCCGGCGACGAGAATGCGTCCGCGGTCGGGACGCATCAGCCCCGCCAGCGCGTTGACGAGGCTGGTCTTGCCCGCGCCCGAGCGTCCGAACAAGGTGGTGATGCCGCTATCGGGGGCGGCAAAGCGCGCATCGAGCGCGAAGCCGCCGAGGCGCTTCTCGATCTCGATCTCGATCATGACGCCATCTTGATCATGACAGGCCGCGGACGCGGCGGCCGATGCGGCGGGCGATGAATTCGGAGAAGACCAGAGCGGCCAGCGCCAGCAGCACGGATAGAACGGCGAGCCGCCATGCCGCCGCGTCGCCGCCCGGTATCTGAGTCAATTGATAGAGCGCCAGCGGCAAGGTGCGCGTCTCGCCCGGAATGTTGGACACGAAGGTGATGGTGGCGCCGAATTCGCCGATGCTGCGCGCGAAGCCCAGGATGGCGCCGGTGAGGATCCCGGGCGCCATCAGCGGCACGGTGATCGTCGCGGCGACGCGCAGGCGCGGCGCGCCGAGGCTGCGCGCGGCCGCCTCGAGCCGGCGGTCGACCGCGTCGAGCGAAAGCCGCATCGCGCGCACCATCAGCGGAAACGCCACGACGGCCGAGGCGAGCGCGGCGCCCTTCCAATTGAAGGCGAAGGTGACGCCGAAGAGGGCATAGAGCCAGGCGCCGATCGCGCCGTTGCGGCCGAAGAGCACGAGAAGGCCGAAGCCGACCGCGACCGGCGGAAGCACGAGCGGCAGATGGATGATGCCGTCGATCAGGCTCTTTCCCGGAAAGTCGCAGCGGGACAGCAGCCAGGCGCAGCCGAGCGCGAGGGGCAGGCTGGCCGCGACGCTCACCAAGCCGACGCGCAAGCTCAAGAGCAGGGCTTCGATCTCGAGCGGCGTGAGCGTCAACACGGGCGGGATCAGCTCGCGGCCTTGAGGCGCTCGAAGCCGCGCGTCAGATCGGCGATCAGATCGTCGAGATCCTCGAGCCCGGCATGGAAGCGCAGACAAGGCCCGGTGTCCCAGGCGGTGGCGGTGCGCAGATGTTCGGGATGGGTCGGCAGGACGAGGCTCTCGAACCCGCCCCAGGACGCGCCCATGCCGAAGAGCTCCATCCCGTCGAGCATCGCATCGACCGCCTTCTTCGCGATGCCGCGCTTCAAGGCGACGCCGAAGAGCCCGCTCGCGCCGGTGAAGTCGCGCCGCCACAGCTCGTGGCCGGGATCGCCCGGCATGCCCGGATGCATGACGCGCTCGACCTCGGGCCGGTTGGCGAGGAAACGCGCCAGCGCCAAGCCCTGGCCCTCGTGCTGGCGCATGCGGACGCCGGCGCTCCGGAAGCCGCGCAAGGCGAGGTAGCAATCATCGGGCGCGGCGTGGTTGCCGAGCTCGGTCGCGGCGGTGCGCACGGGCAGGAAGCTCTCCTCGGTGCAGACGGCGATGCCCATCATCGCGTCGCTATGTCCGACGATATATTTCGTCGCGGAGATGATGTCCACATCGACGCCGAGCGCCAGGGGCTTGAAGAAGAGCGGCGCGGCCCAGGTGTTGTCGAGGAGCGTCTTGATCCCGCGCGCCTTGGCCGCCTCGACGATCGCCGGCACGTCCTGCACCTCGAAGGTGAGCGAGCCGGGGCTTTCGAGATAGACGAGCGCCGTGTTGGCGCGAATGAGCGGCGCGATGCCGGCGCCGATCAGCGGATCGTAAAAGGTGGTCTCGACGCCGAACCGCTTCAGGAACGCGGTGCAGAAATGGCGCACCGGCCCATAGACCGAATCGACGACGAGGATGTGATCGCCCGCCTTGACGAAGGCGAGGATCGAGGCAAAGCACGCGGCGGCACCCGAGCAGAAGGCGACCGCGCGGTGCCCGCCCTCGATCAGCGCGATCGCTTCTTCGAGCGCGAACGTGGTCGGCGTGCCGTGTCGGCCATAGGTGACCTCGTTGTAGCGGTTGCGCGCCGCCGCCTCGTGCTCGGCGACGGTGCGGTGAAGGATGGTCGAGGCGTGATAGACGGGCGGATTGACGACGCCGAAATTCTTCTCGGGGTCGCGCCCGGCATGGGCCAGCAAGGTGTCGAGTTTCTTGGACTTCGTGCGCATCGCGGGTCAGGACCTCGCCAAGGGTGATGAAGCGGCGACGCGGCCGCTCGGGGTGGCGGCATCTTGCATGGCACGCGGGCCAGGCGAAAGCCCGGCGACGCGAACCGCCATGATGCGGGGTTGTGGCGCGCGAGACCGGCGGTTACAGACAGCCCGCGCGGATAATTCTTCCCGCCTCCAAGAAAACCATATCATTTGATTGTATCGAATGATAACTTTGGCGACCTTCGATCCGCCGGATAACCCCCGAAATGCCCGAAGACCTCGTCGAATCAACGGGTTTGCATTACCGCCCCGGTATCCATGCCAAGGGCGAGGAAACCATGCGCCGCATCCTCGAGGCGGCGATCGAGGTCTTTGCCGCGGAAGGCTATGACGGGGCGAGCACCCGCGCCCTGGCGGAGCGTGCCAAGGTCAATCTGCCGGCGATTTAATATTATTTCGGGAGCAAGGAAGGGCTTTACCGCGCCGCGATCGGGCAGATCGTCGGAATCATCGAACTCCATCTCGCGCCGGCGGCCGCGCAGATCGCTCAGGCGCTCGAGGGCGAGCGCGACGCCGACAGACTTTTCGCTGCCCTCTACGCTTTGCTGGACGCCTTTACGGTGCTCGTCACCTCGCGGAACGCGACGGCGAGCCGCAGCACCTTCATCTCGCGCGCCGAGATCGAAGGCAAACCCGCGCTCGACATGCTGCATGAGAGCGTGACCCGGCTCGGCGTGCGCCCCTGCATGGAGGTGATCGCGCGCCTCTTGCGGCGCCGGCCCGACGAGGAGGAGATCCTGGTGCGCACCCTCGCGATCCTCGGCCAGGTCTTCGTCTTCCACAGCCGGTGCAACAACAAGAGCGCGCGTCAGACGATGCATTGGGACGAACTCGACGAACGCAAAGTGTGTCTCATCCAGAGGCTGGTGCGCGAACACACGACCGCGATTCTGCGCGCGGCGATGGGCGCGGCGGCATGATCTCGCGCCTTCTGGCCGCGGCGTCGGCCTTGCTGCTCGCTTCCTGCGCCGTCGGTCCGAATTTTTTCGCGCCGTCGGCGCCCGATGTCGCGGGCTATGTGCCGGGCAAGCAGGCGGATGCGACCGCCTCGGCCGATGTCGCCGGCGGCGAGGCACAGCGCTTCGTCGCCGACAAGGACATTCCCGGCCAATGGTGGGCGCTGTTTCGCTCTCCGGCGCTCGACGAGCTGATCAAGGAGGCGCTCAAATCCAACCCGACGCTCGACGCGGCGCAGGCGAGCTTGCGCCAGGCGCAGGAGAACGTCGCCGCGCAGAAGGGCGTGCTCCTGCCCTCGATCACGGGCAATTTTTCCTCGACGCGCGAGAAGATTTCGGGCGCGGCGCAGAACAATTCGCGCTTCACCTCGATCTTCACCTTCACCAGCGGCTCGCTCAACGTCTCCTACGGGCTGGACGTATTCGGCGGCGCCAGGCGGCAATTGGAATCGGTCGAGGCTCAGGCGGAGTTTCAGCGCTTCCAGCTCGAGGCCGCCTATTTGACGCTCACCTCGAATGTGGTGGCGGCCGCGATCCAGGAGGCGTCCTTGCGCGCGCAGATCGCGGCGACGCAAGAGATCATCGGCGCCGAGACCGAGCAATTGAGCGTGCTGCAGCGACAATTCAATCTGGGCGGCGCTTCGCGCGCGGCGGTGCTGGCGCAACAAGCGACCTTGAGCGCGACCCAGGCCACCCTGCCGGGCCTCGAAAAGCAGCTCGCGCAGCAGCGCGTTCTCCTGACCGCGCTGGCCGGCCGTTTTCCGAGCCAGGAGATCAGCCAGACCTTCGATCTCGCCAAGCTTCGGCTCCCGCAAACCCTGCCGCTGAGCGTGCCTTCGAAGCTGGTGGAGCAGCGCCCCGATATCCAGGCCGCGCAGGCGCAGCTTCACGCGGCGAGCGCGCAAGTGGGCGTCGCCATCGCCAACATGCTGCCGCAGATCACCTTAAGCGGGTCCTACGGCAATTCGGTGACCGATATCGGCAAGCTCTTGGACGGGCCGGGCGTCTGGAGCCTCGGCGCGGGCCTGGTGCAGCCGATCTTCAAGGGCGGCCAACTCCTGCATGAAAAGCGCGCGGCCGAGGCGGCTTATGAAGCGTCGGCGGCGCAATACCGCAGCACGGTGATCACGGCCTTCCAGAACGTCGCCGACGCGCTGCGGGCGCTGCAATCGGACGCGGCGGCGCTGGCCGCCCAGCTCGCGGCGGAGCGCTCGGCGGCGGACAATCTCGCGATCTCGCGCAGCCAGTACCGGGACGGGGCGATCAATTACTCGACCCTTCTCAATGCCGAGACGATCTATCAGCAAGCGCATATCAACCGCGTGATCGCGCAGGCGACGCGGTTTTCCGACACGGCGGCGCTCTTCCAGGCGCTGGGCGGCGGCTGGTGGAACCGCACCGATCCCGCCGGCGCGGGCGCCGGCGATGCCGCCAAGAAGCCTTAGGTCAAGAGGGTTCCCGAATGAGATTGTTCTTACGAATGTTCATTATGCTCGCTGTGGTCGGCTTGGTCATGGGCAGCATCTTCGTCGTCAAGGGGATCGTGGTTCCCCGTATCATCAAGGGCGTCGTTGCGAGCCTCGCCAACCCGGCCCAGACCGTGTCGACCACCGTCGCCACCGTGGAGCCCTGGCAGAAACAGCTGCACGCCGTCGGTAGCCTGCGCGCCGCGCGCGGCGCCGATCTGAGCTCGCAGGTCGCGGGCACGGTCTCGGCGGTTCATTTCGAATCCGGCGCCGAGGTGACGGAAGGCACCTTGCTGGTCGAGCTCGCGGCGCAAGACGACATCGCCAAGCTCGACGCCTTGAAAGCGACGGCCGCGCTCGCGCGCATCACCTATGAGCGCGACCAGCGCCAGCTGAAGGCGCAAGCGGTGAGCCAGCAGGTCGTCGACACCGACGCGCAGACCTTGAAAACCGCCGAAGCGTCGGTCGCGCAGCAACAGGCGATCGTCGACTACAAAACCATCCGCGCGCCCTTTGCCGGCAAGCTCGGCATCCGCCAGATCGATGTCGGGCAATATCTTTCGCCCGGCACGGCGATCGTCACCTTGCAGGCGCTCGATCCGATCTATGTCGATTTCACTTTGCCGCAGCAGGCGCTCGCCGCGGTCAAGATCGGCCAGAAGGTGAAGGTCGCGGTCGACACCTATCCGGGCGAGGAATTCGCCGGCAGCATCCTGGCCATCAATTCCAAGGTCGACACCGCGACGCGCAACATCCAGGTTCGTGCGAGTCTAGGCAACCCCGATCATCGATTGCTGCCGGGGATGTTCGCCGCGGTCTCGATCGATGTGGGATCGCCGCAATCCTATGTGACCCTGCCGCAAACGGCGATCACGTATAATCCCTTCGGCAGCACGGTCTATCTCGTCGAAAACAAGGGCAAGGGCGCCGACGGAAAAGATCAGCTCACGGCGCAACAGGTCTTCGTTACGCCCGGCGACACGCGCGGCGACCAGGTCGCGATCTTGAAGGGCGTGAGCCAGGGCCAGACGGTCGTCACCGCCGGGCAGATCAAGCTGCGCAACGGCTCGCCGCTCTCGATCAACAACACGGTCCAACCGGCGAACGACCCGAACCCCAAGCCGGTCGATCAATAGGCGGGCCGGGACGATGCGTTTCACCGACATCTTCATCCGCCGCCCGGTGCTCGCCACGGTGGTGAGCCTGTTGATCCTGGTGCTGGGGCTGCGCGCGCTCGCGACCCTGCCGGTGCTGCAATTCCCGCGCACGACCAATGCGGTGGTCACGGTCACGACCACCTATTACGGCGCCGATCCCGACGTGGTCGCGGGCTTCATCACGACGCCCTTGGAGAACGCGATCGCGCAGGCCGACGGCATCGATTATATGAGCTCGGCCAGCCGGTCGGGCATCAGCACGATCACGGTCAGCCTGCGTCTCAACTACGATCCCGACAAGGCGCTCACCGAAATCACCAGCAAGGTGACCTCGGTGCTCAATCAGCTGCCGCCGGGCTCGCAGCAGCCCGTGCTGACCATCCAGATCGGCCAGACCTTCGACGCGATGTATATCGGCTTCAAGAGCGACGTCTTGAAGCAGAACCAGATCACCGACTATCTCGTGCGCGTGGTGCAGCCCAAGCTGCAGGCGGTCGAGGGCGTGCAGACCGCCGAGATCGTCGGCGGCCAGAATTTCGCGCTCCGGGCCTGGCTCGATCCCAACAAGATGGCCGCTTACGGCGTCACCGCGACCGATGTCGGCCAGGCACTGGCCAACAACGACTACATCGCGGGGCTCGGCGCGACCAAGGGCCAGATGGTCCAGGTCAATCTCACCGCCGGGACGAGCCTTCACACCCTCGACGAATTCCGCCAGCTCGTCGTCAAGCAGGCGGGCGGCGCCATCGTCCGGCTCGAGGACGTGGCCAAGGTGACCTTGGGCGCCGATACCTATGAGACGCGGGTCGGATTCGACGGCCAGGACGCGGTCTATATCGGCATCCAGGTGGCGCCCGCCGCCAACCTCCTCGCCGTCATCAAGGGCGTCTCCGCCGTGCTGCCCGAGATCCAGTCGCAGCTCCCGCAGGGCCTCGCCGCCGAGGTCATCTATGATTCGACCGAATTCGTGAACAGCGCGATCAACGAAGTGGTCCGCGGCCTGCTCGAATCGGTCGTCATCGTGATCCTTGTCGTGTTCGCCTTCCTCGGCTCGCTGCGCTCGATGGTGATCCCGGCGATCGCGATCCCCGTGTCGCTCATCGGCACCTTCATGATGATGCTGATCTTCGGCTTCTCGATCAATCTCCTGACCCTGCTCGCGCTGGTGCTGGCGATCGGACTCGTCGTCGACGACGCCATCATCGTCGTCGAGAACGTCAACCGGCATCTCGAGGAGGGGATGAGGCCGCTGCAGGCGGCCATTCAGGCGGCGCGCGAGTTGGGCGGGCCGATCATCGCCATGACCGTGGTTCTGATCGCGGTCTACGTGCCGATCGGTTTCCAGGGCGGCTTGACCGGCGCGCTCTTCACCGAATTCGCCTTCACCCTGGTGGGCGCGGTGACGGTCTCGGCGATCGTCGCGCTGACGCTTTCGCCGATGATGTGCTCGCGCCTCCTCAAATCTCACGAGGCGCAGGGCGCGGGATGGCAGGCGCGCCTCACCGTCTTCATCGACCGCAATTTCGACCGTCTGCGCGTGGGCTATCTGCGCTGGCTGCATGGCAGCCTCAACACGCTTTCGGTGACGGCGGTGTTCGCCGTGATCATTCTCGGCAGCATCTATTTTCTCTGGGGCTGGTCGAAGACGCAATTGGCGCCGGACGAGGATCAGGGCTTCATCATCGCCTTCGCGACCCCGGCGCCCAACGCCACCTTGCAGCAGCGCCTGCTCTACACGAAGCAGCTCTACGGGATCTTTTCCGCCTATCCCGAGATGCAGCACGTCTTCCAGATCGACGCGCCGGGCACGACCTTGGCCGGTCTCGCCTTGAAGCCCTGGGATCAGCGCAAGCGCACGGCGAACCAGCTCCAGCCGCTCCTGCAACAGCAGATCAACGGCGCGGTCGCCGGCGAGCGGGTCGCGACCGCCTTGCCGCCTTCGCTGCCGGGCGCGTTCGGCCTGCCGATCCAATTCGTGATCAAGACCACCGATTCCTTCGAGCGCCTCAACCAGGTGGCGCAGGCTTTTCTGCTGGAGGCGCAGAAGAGCGGCAATTTCTTCTTCGTCGACAGCGATTTGAAATTCGACCAGCCGCAGATCACGGTCGCGATCGATCGCGACAAGACGGCGCAGCTGGGCCTCAAGATGAGCGATGTCGGCGGCGCGCTGGCGACCGCCTTGGGCGGCGGCTACGTGAATTATTTCAGCCTGAGCGGCCGCTCCTACAAGGTGATCCCGCAGGTGCAGCAGGTCTCGCGCCTCAATGCCGATCAGCTGCTCAATTACTACATCAAGACTTCGGACGGGACGCCGATCCCGCTCTCGACCATCGCCAAGATCACGACCGCGACGGTGCCGGAATTGCTCAATCACTTTCAGCAGCTCAACGCGGCGACGATCATCGGCGTGAGCGTGCTGCCGACCGGCGACGCGCTGGCTTACCTGCAAGACGTGGCCGCGCGGACCTTGCCGCAAGGCTATTCGATCGATTACGGCGGGCAGCTGCGCCAATATGTCCAGGAATCGAGCGGCTTCATCGCGACTTTCGCCTTCGCCGTCATCATCATCTTTCTCTCGCTCGCGGCGCTGTTCGAGAGTTTCCGCGATCCGGTGGTGATCCTGTTCTCGGTGCCGATGTCGATCGCGGGCGCGCTCATCTTCATCAGCCTCGGCGTCGGCGGCGCCACGCTCAACATCTATACCGAGGTCGGGCTCGTGACCTTGATGGGCCTCGTCAGCAAGCACGGCATCCTGATCGTCGAATTCGCCAATGTGCTTCAGCGCGCCGGCAAATCGAAGCGCGAGGCGATCGAGCAGGCGGCCGCGATCCGGCTGCGGCCGATCCTGATGACCACCGCGGCGATGGTGCTGGGCGTGCTGCCGCTGATCACGGCCAGCGGGGCGGGCGCGGTGTCGCGCTTCAATATGGGTCTCGTCATCGCGACCGGGCTCGCGATCGGGACGCTCTTCACCCTCTTCGTCGTGCCGGCGGTCTATATGCTGATGGGCACCGAGCATGCGCGCGAAGGCGGGGAGGAGGCGCTCCCGGCGCCCCAGCCGGTGACGGGACCGCATTGAAGGCGCTATGATCGCCTCCCGCGGAAAAGAGGAGCGAGGACGATGAAACAGACGACAAGGATGGCGGCCGTTCTGGTGCTAGGCATTCTCGGCCTCGCGTCTCCGAGCCGCGCCGACGATCTTGGCGACAAGCTCGCGCCGGCGGGCACGGCGATCAAGCAAGGCGCGCAGGATGCGGGTGCCGCTATCGGACACGCCGCCAAGGAGGTGGGCAGCGCAATCCACGAGACGGTCGCGCCCGTTGGCGCGGCGATTAAGCAGGGCGCCCAGGATGCGGGCGCGGCGATCAGCCAGGGCGCCAAGGATGCCGGCGCGGGGATTCAGGAGAAGACCGCGCCCGTCGGCGATGCGGTCAAAGAAGGCGCGCGGGACGCGGGCACGAAGGTGAAGGAAGGCGCGCAAGCCGCGGGCCCCGCGATCCAGCAGGGCGCCCAGGACACCGGCGCCGCGATCAAGCAAGGCGCCGAGGACACCGGAAGCTTCTTCTCCCGCACCGCGAAGCAGGTGCGCGACGGCGCGGTCGGCGTCTATCACAAGGTGCACGACTACTTCGCGGGCGGCTGAGCGCGGCGGGTGACGCGCGCCGATCGCTCTTGCTATGATCCCCGGCGCATAAGGATTTCAGGGGATCCGCATAATGAACAGGGCGAATTGGCCGGCCGCGGCGATTGTTTTGCTGGCGATCGCCGCGCCGGCTCATGCCGGCCCGACCCTCGACAAGGTAAAGCAGCGCGGCTACGTCACCTGCGGCGTCTCGACCGGGTTGGCCGGATTCTCGATGGCCGATCGGCAAGGGCGCTATACCGGACTCGATGTTGATACCTGCCGCGCGGTCGCGGCCGCGGTGCTGGGCGATGCGGGCAAGACGCGCTTCGTGCCGGGCACGGCGCAGCAGCGCTTCACCCAGCTGCAATCCGGCGAGACCGACGTTCTGACGCGCAACACCACCTGGACCTTGACGCGCGAGGCCGATCTGGGATTCCTCTTCGGGCCGCCCAATTATTATGACGGCCAGGGCTTCATGGTGGCGAAGAAGCTCGGCGTCGCCAGCGCCAAGGAGCTGAACGGCGCGACGATCTGCGTTCAGGCGGGGACGACGACCGAGCTCAACCTCTCGGATTATTTCCGCACCCACCAGATGAGCTTCAAGCCGCTCGTCATCGAGAAGCTCGACCAGACCGAGAACGCCTTCTATTCGGGGCGCTGCGACGTCTTCACCGCCGACCGCTCGGGCCTTGCCGGCAGCCGCGCGGGACGGGCCGCCAATCCCGAGGATTACGTCATCCTGCCCGAGGTGATCTCGAAGGAGCCCCTGGCGCCCGCCGTGCGCCAAGGCGACGATGAATGGTTCGACATCGTGCGCTGGACGATGTTCGCGCTGGTCGACGCCGAGGAGAAGGGCGTCAACTCGAAGAATGTCGACGCAATGAAGAAGAGCACCGATCCCGAGATCCAGCGCCTGCTCGGCGTGGTGCCCGGCATGGGCGGCTCGCTCCATATCGGCAATGACTGGGCCTATGACATCGTCAAGCAGGTCGGCAATTACGGCGAGATCTTCGATCGCAATGTCGGCAAGGAATCCGCCTTGAAGCTCGACCGGGGCATCAATGCGCTCTGGACCGAGGGCGGGCTGATGTACGCGATGCCGATCCGATGATCGCGGCCGGTGATTTCCGCCGGTGAGCTGGGCCGCGAAGTTTCGCATCGCCCTGGTGCAGGCGCTCGTGCTGGGCGCGGTGCTCGGCCTCGCCGCCTATCTCGTGCACAACACGCTCGCCAATCTCGCGCGCCAGGGCATCGCGACCGGCTTTTCCTATCTCGACCGCCAGGCCTCCTTCGCGATCGGCGAGACGCTCATCCCCTATTCGGCCGCCGACAGCTACGGCCGCGCGCTGCTGGTGGGGCTGCTCAACACGCTCGAGATCGCGGCGCTCGGCTGCGTCTTCGCCAGCATCCTGGGCCTCGTCGTCGGCATCGCGCGGCTCTCCTCCAACTGGCTCATCCGCAATCTCGCCGCTTCCTATGTCGAGGCGCTGCGCAACGTGCCCTTGTTGTTGCAGCTTTTCCTGTGGTGGGACCTGCTGCGCGTCGCAGCACCGGCGCCGCGCCGCGCCTGGGAGATCGTGCCCGGAATCTTCGTCTCCAATCGCGGCCTCGTCTTTCCGGTGCCGAGCTGGTCGGGCGGGTTTCATTGGGACGTGCCGCATCTGGCCGGGTTCAATTTCGCCGGCGGCCATGCGGTGACGCCGGAATTCGCCGCGCTTCTCGCCGGGCTCGTCGTCTATACGGCGGCCTTCATCGCCGAGATCGTGCGCGCCGGCATCGAAGGCGTGCCGCGCGGCCAGTTCGAGGCGGCGGCGGCTTTGGGCCTCAGGCCCTGGCCGACCTTGCGGGACGTCGTTCTGCCGCAGGCGCGGCGCATCATCCTGCCGCCCTTGATCGGCGAGTATCAGGCGCTCGCCAAGAACAGCTCCTTGGCGGTGGCGATCGGCTTTCCCGATCTGATGTCGATCACCAACACGACGCTCAACCAGACCGGCCAGGCGATCGAGGGGATCGCGCTGATGATGGCGATCTATCTGGTCTTGAGCCTGGCGATCGCGGGCGCGCTCAATTGGGTCAATGCGCGCAACCTCCTGGTCGAGCGCTAGGCATGCGCGCGCTCGCCTGGCTCAAGGCCAATCTCTTCAACGGGGTCTGGAACAGCGTTCTGACCGTCGCGGCGCTTTATCTCGTCGCGCGGCTCCTATGGGGCGCGGCCGAGTGGGGCCTGATCGACGCGGTGTGGTCGGCGCCCGACGGGCGAAGCTGCCGCGCCCTCAGCGGCGATGCCGGCGCATGCTGGGCCTTCATCGGTCAATGGTACCGCTTCATCCTGTTCGGGCGCTTTCCCTATGCCGAGCAATGGCGGCCGCTTCTGGTCATCATGCTCTTCACGGCGCTGGTGCTCGTCAGCTGCGACCGGCGGATGTGGCGGCGCGGTTTGCTGCTCGCGGCGATCTGGCTCGGCGGGCTCGGGCTCTGCCTCGCGCTCATGCTCGGCGGCGTCGCCGGTCTCGCGCCGGTGAGCACGGATTTGTGGAACGGCCTGCCGCTGACGCTTTTCCTCGCCGTGATCGGTCTGGCCGGCGCCTTTCCCCTGGCCGTGCTGCTGGCGCTCGGTCGGCGCTCCTCGCTTCCGACCATCCGCGCGCTCTGCGTCGGCTACATCGAGCTCATTCGCGGCGTGCCGCTCATCACCGTGCTCTTCATGGCGTCGGTGATGCTGCCGCTTTTTCTGCCGGCGGGCGTCAACATCGCCAACGCGTTGCGCGCGCTGGCTGGGCTCGCGCTGTTCTACGCGGCCTATCTCGCCGAAGTGGTGCGCGGCGGCCTGCAGGCGATCCCGCGCGGCCAATACGAGGCGGCGGACGCGCTCGGCCTTTCCTATTGGCAGGCGACCCGGCTCGTGATCCTGCCGCAGGCCTTGCAGATCGCGATTCCGCCGCTGGTCAACACCTTCATCGCCGCGTTCAAGGACACGACGCTCGTCACCATCGTCGGCCTGTTCGATCTGGTGGCGACCGCGGGCAGCGCGATCACCGATCCGCAATGGCGCGGCTTCTATCTCGAGGCCTATGTTTTCGTGGCCGCGATCTATTTCGCGTTCTGCTATTTCATGTCGCGCTACAGCCGCTCGCTCGAGGCGAGCTTGAGCGAGAGGCGGGCGGTGCGATGAGCGGCGACGACGCGATGATCGAGCTGATCGGCGTCGAGAAACGCTATGGCGCGTTCCGGGCCCTGAAGGGCGTCAGCCTCAAGGTCGGGCGCGGCGAGCGCGTCGTCGTTTGCGGGCCTTCGGGCTCGGGCAAATCGACCCTGGTACGCTGCATCAACCGGCTCGAGCGGCACGAGGCGGGGCGCATCATCGTCGACGGCATCGAACTCACCGACGCGCCGCGACAGATCGAGGCGATCCGGCGCGAGATCGGCATGGTGTTCCAGCAGTTCAATCTCTTCCCGCATCTGACGGTGCTCGAGAATTTGACCCTGGCGCCGCTGCGGGTGCGCGGCGCGAGCGCAGCCGAGGCAAAAGAGAGCGCGATGCATTTCCTCGAGCGCGTGCACATCGCCGAGCAGGCCGAGAAATATCCCGGCCAGCTCTCGGGCGGCCAGCAGCAGCGCGTCGCGATCGCGCGCGCGTTGGCGATGAAGCCCAAGGCGATGCTCTTCGACGAGCCGACCTCGGCGCTCGATCCCGAGATGATCAAGGAAGTGCTCGATGTCATGATCGCGCTCGCCGAGGAGGGCATGACCATGATCTGCGTCACCCACGAGATGGGCTTCGCCAAGCGCGTCGCCGACAAGATCGTATTCATGGACGAGGGGCGCATCGTCGAGGAGGCGCCGCCCGCCGCGTTCTTCACGAAGCCCCGGAGCGAGCGCGCTCAACTTTTCTTGAGCAACATCCTGGGGCATTGATCGGGCTCGGCGCGCAGGGATGCGCAGGCAGGTGGGCGGCCTATAAAGCGATGACACACGCCGTCAGGCTGCCGCCATCAACGATTGCGAGCCGTCATGCCGATGTCGAATACAGCGCCGGGCCCGCGCCTTCTTCTGCCGTTTCTCGAACCCTTGTATCGCGCCGCGATTCCCTTCTCCTGGCTCGTGATTCGCGTTGCGACCGGGCTCGATTTGGCGATCCACGGTTGGGAGAAGGTGGCGCGGCTGCCCGTCATCTTCGCCGCCTTGACCCATGGCACGACGGCGGCGCTCGCGCCGCAATTCGCCCCGGTTCACAATATCGTGTTGGCGTTCTTCGAGTTCGTCGGCGGGATCGCCATCGCGCTCGGCCTCTTCACGCGGTTCTTCGCCGCCGCGGCTGCGATCGATCTGGCGATCATCACCTTCGCCGTGTTCTGGCCGCATGGCTATCACGGCTATGAGTACACGTTGTGGTGGGGGCTGGTGTTGTTCGCGATCGCGCTGCGCGGCGGCGGCCCTTTGGCGCTCGACCGGTATTTGAAGTGCGAGTTGTAAGGCGGTGCTACGCGTTGGTCGCGACCGCCTTGCGATCGACCACGCCGAACCGGGCCAGGCCGCCATAGGTGGCGATCCAGAGATAGCATGCGGCCGGGAGGAAGAGCGCGAGCGCGAGGCCGAAATGATCGGCGGCATAGCCGGTCAGCAGCGGGACGACCGCGCCGCCGACGATCGAAAGGCACAAGAGTCCCGAGCCGCGCGGCGTATCCGCGCCGAGCCCGTCGATTGCCAAGGTGAAGATGGTCGGGAACATGATCGAGTTGCATAAGCCGATCGCGAGAACGGTAGCGGCCGCGACGATGCCGCTCGACAGGGCCGAGACGGTCGCAAGCGCCGCCGCGCCCAAGGCGCAGGAGGCGAGCACGGTCCCGGCCTCGATGCGGGTCAGCACCGCCGAGCCGATGAAGCGCCCGACCATCGCGCCGCCCCAATAGAGGCTCAAAAGCTTGCCGGCCGCGGCGGGAACGAGGCCTAAGGTGCGTCCCTCCATCAGATAATTGATCATCAGACTGCCGATTGAGACCTCGGCGCCGACATAGGCGAAGATCGAGAGCGCGCCGCAGGCGAGGCGCGGGCGCGCAAAGAGCGCGAGATCCCTGCGTCCGTCCCGGGCTTGCGATGCCGCTCCGCCGATGCGCTGGCGGCGCGCGATAAAGAAGACCAGCGCCAGAAAGATCAGCCCGGCGGCGATGACGAGGAAGGGGCCTTCGATCGCATGCGCCTCGGCGCCGCGCCGGGCCGCGACGAGCGCTTGCGGCGCGCCGAGCTCCGGCGCTGCGCCGCCGCCGCCGAGAATGAAAAACGCGCCGATCAAGGGACCGATCGTCGTGCCGAGTGAATTGAAGCCTTGCGCGAAGGTGAGCCGGCTATGGGCCATCCTCGGCTCGCCGAGCAGCGCGATGAGCGGATTGGCCGCGACCTGCAAAGTGGTGATGCCGCCCGCCATCACGAAGAGCGCCAAGAGAAATCCCGGATAGATCCCGAGCGACGCCGCGGGCGAGAACAGGAAGCAGCCGAGCGCCATCAGCAACAGTCCCGCGACGATGCCGCGCACATAGCCGATGCGCGTGATGAGGGCGCCGGCCGGCAGCGAGACGACGAGATAGGCCAGGAAGAAGCAGAACTGCGTCAGCATCACCTCGGCGTAATCGAGCGCGAAGAGCGCCTTCAATTTCGGGATGAGCGTGTCGACGAGGACGGTCGCGAAGCCCCAGGCGAAGAACAGGGTGACGACCAGCGGCACCATGAAATGGGCCGGCGGCGCGGCGGCGGCCGTTTCGTTCTTGGCCATCGGATTTTTGTTGGAAGCGGTGCGGCTCAATTCCCAGTGGCGATCGGCGTCTCGCCCGGAAGGCCCCATTCCGACCACGAGCCGTCATAGATCGCGGCATCGGGCCAGCCGATCAAATGGAGCCCAAAGGCGAGCGCGCAAGCCGTCACGCCCGAGCCGCAGCTGGTCACGATCGGTCTGTCGCGCGCGATTCCGGCGGCAAGAAAGCGCTTCTCGATCTGGTCGGCGGGAAGCAGCGTTTTGGTCTTCGCGTCGGCGAGAAGGTCGTAGGGCAGGTTGACGCTGCCCGGAATATGGCCCGAGCGCAGGCCCGCCCGCGGCTCGGTCGCGGTGCCGGCAAAGCGCCCGGCGGCGCGCGCGTCGATCACCTGCTCGCGCTTTTCGGCAAGATTGGCGAGAAGCTGCGCCTTGTCGCGCACGCGCGCGCGGTCGAGACGTGCCGCGAATGTCGCCGGGCGCGGCTGCGGCACCAGCGCCGTCACCGGCCGCCCCTCGGCAAGCCATTTCGGCAGGCCGCCGTCGAGCAGCGCGACCTTGGGATGGCCGTAGCTCTTGAGCATCCACCATACCCTGGGCGCCGAATTGAAGCCGGCCATGTCGTAGACGACGATGTGGTGAGTGTCG
The DNA here is from genome assembly GCA_963729935.1 of uncultured Alphaproteobacteria bacterium. Classification (GTDB taxonomy): domain Bacteria; phylum Pseudomonadota; class Alphaproteobacteria; order ATCC43930; family CGMCC-115725; genus CAIKMD01. The sequence goes on along the minus strand of CAVSPW010000010.1, from coordinate 172,366 downwards.
CCGAGCCCCAGCGCGCCAGCCATGCGCGCGAAATCCGCGTCGCCGGGCAGCATATGCGGCAGCGGGTTCGTGTGATCGGAGATCGCGTCGATGTCGAAGAACACCGCGCTCGGGATGTGCCGGACGGCATAGGCTTCCTGCGCGGTCGGCGCGACACCCGGCAGGGTGAAGGAGCCGTCGACCACGCGCACATCCTGCCGGTCGATATTGGCCGCCAACCATTCGGTAGAGACCAGGTCTTCGGGATGAGCGTATCGCGCTGCCATGATCGGTGTTCTCGACTGTTTCCCGAGATTTTCGACCGCGCAGCTTAGCACGCGGCGAGGCGAGCGCCACGGCTCAGGGCAGGCTCGGAAGCGGCGCCAGCACCTTGCCCGAGCCGGAATTAGGAATTCAGGGCATTGGCGAGGCTGTCATGCGCCTTGGGCACACTGAAGACGATAATATCGCCCACGCACCGCGACCGGCCATGATTTCTTATTGATTTACAAAAGTTTAAGGGCATTGGGCGTAAATTATCCATAGTTGCCGCGGGCCGGAGCTTACGCGCCCAAGCCAGCCAAAGCCGAGTGATCGCGATGCCGATGCCGCTGCCGGACCGAGAAGAAGAACGCCTCCAAGCGCTCGACCGCTTCAAAGTGCTCGACACCGCGCCGGAAGAGGCCTTCGACCGCATCACCCGTTTGGCCGCCTCGGCGCTGGCGATGCCCATCGCCCTGGTATCCCTGGTCGATCGGGATCGGCAATGGTTCAAATCGAGACACCGCTTGGCGGCCGAGCAAACGCCGCGAGAGGTCGCATTCTGCGCGCACGCGATCTGCGGTGAAGAGGTTTTCGTCGTGCCCGATGCGGAGAAGGATCCGCGTTTTTCGGGCAATCCTCTCGTCACCGACGATCCCAATGTGAGGTTCTATGCCGGGGCGCCGCTGCGCACCAGCGACGGACACAATTTAGGGACGCTCTGCGTCATCGATCACCAGCCACGCGAGCTTTCCGAATCGCAGCAGAAATTGCTCTCGGATCTTGCCGCCATGGTCGTGAATGAATTCGAGATACGGCTGGCCGGCCGGAGCGCCGTCGAGGCGTTGCTGGAAAGCACGACGCAAGCGCGCGAATTGTCGACGCTTGCACGCACCAATTCGCTGACCGGAGCGCTCAACAGACGCGGATTCCTCGAACTGGCGGAAAGGGAGTTCTCCCGCGCGACGCGGTACAGGCGCCCGCTCTCGCTCCTCATGCTCGACGTCGACCGCTTCAAGCGCATCAACGACGGTTACGGCCACGCCACCGGCGATGCCGTCCTGAAGCGCTTGGTAAAGGTCGCCACGGCGACGATACGCGCCGAGGACGTCTTCGCGCGGCTGGGCGGCGAGGAATTCGCGATTCTCGTTCCCGAGACGACGGCGCACGACGCGCAGGTCTTGGCGAACCGGCTCAAGGCGGCCCTGGCATCGGCGAGCGTCGATTGCGGCGCGGCATCGGTCCGCTTCACGGTGAGTATCGGCGTGGCCGAATGCGATTGCGCCGGCGAAACCATCGAGGAGGCGCTGGCGCGCGCCGATACCGCGCTTTATGCGGCCAAGAAGGCCGGCCGAAACCGCGTCCGGATCCAAGCCGCCGCTTAGGGCCCGCTCGCAACGCGGCAATAAGCGCATGCTGCGCTCGGTTTGAATCCGATCGAGCTTTCCTGATCTTCGCGCCTATCGCTTTTCCGGCGCCGAACCGGCGAGGGGCGACCGGACCGAAGCGCAATTCGGCATGGCGTGGTCTCCCCCGACAAAGCCTGGCGCGTCTAGGCCGTGCCGTCGAGCCAGCGCGGCACCGGAAGCTTCTTCTCGCGCAGGAAGGCTGGATTGAAGAGCTTCGATTGATAGCGGGTGCCGTAATCGGCGAGGATCGTCACGATTACATGGCCGGGCCCCAACTCCTTCGCCGCCTTGATCGCGCCCAGAATGTTGATGCCGGTCGAGCCGCCGAGGATCAGGCCTTCTTCGGTGACCAGATCGAAGAGGACGGGCAGCATTTCCTCGTCGGTCACTTGGAACCAGCCATCCACGGGCGCGCCGTCCAGATTCTTGGTGATGCGGCCCTGGCCGATGCCTTCGGTGATCGAATTGCCCTCGGCCTTCAAGACGCCGCGCGCATAGTGGCTGTAGATCGCCGAGCCCATCGGATCGGCGAGATAAATCTTGATCGCGGCGTTGCGTTCCTTCAGCGCCATCGCCGTGCCGGCCAAGGTTCCGCCGGTGCCGACCGAGGCGACGAAGGCATCGACCTTGCCGTCGGTCTGGCTCCAGATCTCGGGACCGGTGGTCTCGTAATGCGCGCGGCGATTGGCGAGATTGTCGAATTGATTGGCCCAGATCGCGCCGTTCTTCGACGCCGCCGCGACCTCTTTCGCGAGGGTCTCGGAATAACGCACGTAATTCATCGGATTGGCGTAGGGCACGGCGGGCACGAGGCGCAGATCGGCGCCGCACAGGCGCAGCATGTCTTTCTTTTCCTGGCTCTGCGTCTCGGGCATGACGATGACGGATTTATAGCCGAGCGCATTGCCGACGAGCGCGAGGCCGATCCCGGTATTGCCGGCCGTGCCCTCGACGATGACGCCGCCGGGCTTCAACAGGCCGCGCTCCTCTGCGTCCTTGACGATGAAAAGCGCCGCGCGATCCTTGATCGAGCCGCCGGGATTGAGAAACTCGGCCTTGCCCAGGACGGTGCAGCCGGTCTCTTCCGAGGCGCGGCGCAGCTTGACGAGCGGCGTATTGCCGATCGTGCCGATGAAGCCGTCGCGGATATCCATGGTGCCCAAGATTAAGGGCGGGCCGGCGAGTGATCAACATCGCGCTGCCGTGCAAGCCGCACTTGGAGCGCGTAGGATGATCCGATGAGCTCGATCGGGAAACGCGCATGAGCGCGGCGGCGTCAGCCTTGCGTTGGCCCGGCGTGCCCTTCGCGCTGGGCTCGGCGGCGCTGTTCGGGGCGAGCACGCCCTTGGCCAAGCTGCTCCTGGACGATGTCAGCCCGTGGATGCTGGCCGGGCTTCTCTATCTCGGCTCGGGGCTGGGTCTCGGCCTTGTGCGCTTGCTGCGCGCCAGCTATGGCGGCGCCGCGCGCGAGGCGCCGCTGCGGCGCGGCGATCTGCCTTGGCTTGGCGCGGTCATTCTCGCGGGCGGCGTTGCGGGGCCGGTGCTGCTCATGCTGGGTCTCGCCGGGATGACGGCGCCGGCGGCCTCGCTGCTGCTCAATCTCGAAAGCGTGTTCACCTTGCTCATCGCGTGGATCGCGTTCCACGAGAATGTCGATATGCGCGTCGGGGCGGGTGCGGCGTCGATCGTGCTGGGGGCGCTGCTCCTATCCTGGGACGGCGAGACGATTTTGCGATTGAGCTGGCCCGCTTTGGCGATTGCCGGCGCGGGTCTCGCCTGGGCGATCGACAACAACCTCACGCGCAAGCTCTCGAGCGCCGATCCTCTCGACATCGCGACGATCAAGGGGCTGGCGGCCGGCAGCGTCAATCTCGGCCTGGCGGCAAGCGGGGGCGGGAACTGGCCGGAGGCCGGCACGGTTTTGGCCGCCGGCATGCTCGGCTTTCTCGGCTATGGCGTCAGCCTGACGTTTTTCGTGCTGGCCTTGCGCCATTTGGGCGCGGCGCGGACCAGCGCCTATTTCTCGAGTGCGCCCTTCATCGGCGCGATCCTGGGCTTCGCGATCTTCGGCGGCGCGGCGAGCCTCGGCTTTGTCGCCGCCGCCGCGTTCATGGCTTTCGGGCTTTGGATGCATCTGAGCGAGAACCACGCCCATGAGCATGTGCATGAGGCGATGACGCACGAGCATCGCCATCGCCACGACCTTCATCACCAGCACGTCCACCAACCGGGCGATCCCGTCGGCGAGCCGCACGCGCACCGGCATGCGCATCCTCGGCTGATCCATCGTCACCCGCATTATCCCGACCTCCATCACCGGCATCCGCATGCGCAGTGAGCGTTGCGCGGCGCAGCCAATCCCTTGCGATGGGACTTATATGCAAATAAGTCGCATTTGCATATTGTCCGATTTCCGCTATGCTATATCTTATTATATATCGTAAGAGCGATTGGGCTCGGCGCCGCCCTGGCTCTGTGCCCGCTCAGACCCGGCCAAGACAAGGAAACTAATGATGGACGACGTCACCCCGAATTCCCATTCACCCGCCAATGCGGAGGCGGCGCCGCGCGCGCGTCCGGCTTTGAGCGAAGCCGAGCTCGAGCGGCGGCGCGGCAAGCCCTGGACCCTGCGCGTCGTCGGCGCGGCCAATATCGGGCCGCGGATGCGGCGCGTTCAGCTGACCGCCGACCATCTCGATGGGTTCGAGCCGCGGCCGGGGCAGGAGATCGTGCTGCAGATTCCCCAGAAGGACGCAGAGCCGGCCCGGCGCCATTACACCATCCGCCGCTTCGACCCGCAGGCAAAGCTCATCGATGTCGATTTCGTCATTCACGGCGACAAGACGCCGGGCATACGCTGGGCGCTCGATGCGCGGCCGGGCGATGCGATCGACATTCGCGGGCCGCGCGGACGCATCGCGCTGGCGCCCGACGCGGATTGGCATCTCTTCAGCGGCGACGAAACCGCGATCCCCGCGATCTTCGCCTTGCTCGAAGCGATGCCCCAGGGCGCCAAGGCTTTCGCCTTCGTCGAGATCGGCAGCGAGGCCGACAAGGCGGCGCTCGCGGCGCAAGCGAATGCCAAGCTCGTCTGGCTCACGCGCAACGGCGCGGCGCCGGGACCCAATCGGCTGCTCATCGATGCGATCGAGCATTTCGTGCCGCCGCCGGGCAAAGGCCACGCCATCATCATCGGCGAGACCAGCACGGTGCGCGCGCAGCGCCAATATCTCCTGGCGCACGGCATGAGCCGCGAGCAGATCTATGCCGAAGGCTATTGGCGGCCGGGCCGAATCGGCGGCCACGATCATGTCGATAATTGAGAGGCTGCGCTCGGCGCGCTGATTTGTTTTCGCCTCGACATCGCGTCCGCGCGATGCCTATCATCGCGGTGATGGTTCCCTTCGGGGATTGAATGGGAACGCGGTGCGGATCTCCGGATTCAACGCCGCGGCTGCCCCCGCAACTGTAAGCGGCGAGCCGAGCGCCCTCACGCCACTGGCGAAAGCCGGGAAGGCGGCGCAAGGCAAGGACCCGCGAGCCAGGAGACCTGCCATCACCGTGGTCATTCGCGGGCGCATCGAGCGGGGTGTCTCGATGGGGGATCGATCCGGCGCCCGCGCGCCAGCCTATTGATCGGTTTCCTTTCGTTCGCGGGTGGCGGGCACGATGCCCATCCGCGTTCGAGGGAAAGATGAAACCAGTTTCGCCGATCGCTCTTGCCGCCGCGCCGGTCCTTCAACCATGGTCGTGAAACGAACGCGGGGAATGCGCGCGAAGATCATCGGTCTCTATGCCTTGCTCGCGGCGGGCAATCTGATCGCTTGGGCCTGGGCCTTCGCCGCCTTCGAGGGCGATGCCGTCCTGCTCGGCACCGCCGTTCTCGCCTATACGTTCGGCTTGAGGCACGCGGTCGATGCCGATCACATCGCGGCCATCGACAACGTCACGCGCAAGCTGATGCAGGAGGGAAAGCGCCCGGTCGGGGTCGGCTTCTATTTCTCGCTCGGCCATGCCTCGGTCGTGGCGATCGCGACCGCGGCGGTGGCGCTCACGGCGAGCGCGCTCGACACGCGCTTCGATTACCTGCGCAATCTCGGCGGGCTCATCGGCACCAGCATCTCCGTCTTCTTTCTCTTCAGCGTCGCCGCGGCGAACATCGTCGTGCTCGCCGCGGTCAACCGGAGCTTTCGCAAGGTGCGGCGCGGCGGCGCGCTCGAGGAGGAGGATCTCGATTCTTTTCTCGCCAAGCGCGGCTTCCTCGCCCGGATCTTTCGCCCGCTCTTTCGCCTCATCGGCAAGTCCTGGCAGATGTTTCCCTTGGGCTTCCTCTTTGGCTTGGGATTCGAGACCGCGACCGAGATCGCGCTTCTGGGCATTGCCGCCGAAGCGGCCAAGGGCCACTCGATCGAATCGATCATGGTGTTTCCGGCGCTCTTCGCCGCCGGCATGACCCTGGTCGACACCACCGACAGCGTCTTGATGCTCGGCGCCTATGGCTGGGCCTTCGTCAAGCCGGTGCGCAAGCTCTATTACAATCTCGTCATCACCTTCGTCTCGGTCGTGGTGGCGGTCGTGATCGGCGGCATCGAGGCGCTGGGCCTCGTGGCCGACCGGCTCGGCTTCGACGGGCCGTTCTGGACGGCGGTTGCCCTGCTCAACCGGAATTTCGGCAGCCTCGGCTATCTCATCATCGTGATCTTCGTCGCGAGCTGGGCGATCTCGATCGCGGTCTACCGGCTGAAGCGCTACGACGAGCTCGACGGCGCCGCCAGCCCGCTCCGCGTGCAGCCTCCGCCTTTTTGACGGCGCGATCCCAAGCCTTCGCTTCGATCGACGTGCGGGATCAGGCCGGCGCCATCTCGGTTTGCGGGTTCTGCACCGTGGTGCGGCGCATATCGCGGCGATAGCGCTTGTCGTCGAAATGGGAGCCGCGATGCATGGTGCAGCGATTGTCCCAGATCACCATCTCGCCGACCGCCCAATGATGGACATAGACGAATTCTGGCTGGGTCGCGAATTCCATGAGCTCTTTCAGCAGCGCGCGGCCTTCCTCGACCGGCATGCCGATGATGTGCGAGGCGTGGGACGCGACCACCAGCGATTTGCGCCCGGTGCGCGGATGGACGCGCACCAGCGGCTGCACCGCGCCGGGCATCGCCGCCATCTCGTCGGGGCGGAAATTCTCCATCTTCGCGCCGGCCAAACAGCGCGAATACCAGATCGAATGCTCGCAACGCAGCTTGTCGATCCGCGTCTTCACGGTTTGGGGCAGCGCGTCATAGGCCGCGCGCATATCGGCGAAATAGGTGTCGCCGCCCTCGGGCGGCACTTCGCGCGCCGATAAGAGCGAATAGGTCGTGTCCGCGGCGACGAAGGAGCGGTCGGTGTGCCAGAGCCGGTCGCCCTCGCGCAGGATGCGCCGCCGATCGTCTTCGGCGAGAATGTCCTGGCCCTCGTTGAGATTCGAGATGTCGTAGAGCTCGCGTCGCAGCCGCGCGCTCTGTCCCTTGGCGCGGCCGGGATTGAGCGCGAAGGACAGCTCGCCCAGCCTTTCGCTGAAGCGGATCTGCTCGTCGTCGCTCAAGAACTGGTTGCGCAGCACGCAGACGGCGTAGCGGTCCATCGCCTGCTCGACCGCTTCGATCGCCGCCGGATCGAGATCGGCTTTCGCGTCGGCGCCCGAGATCTCGCCGGCGAAAAACGGGCTTGCCGGGTCGAGCGGCCTGGTCGTGATCGTCATGGTTCGATTGCCTCCGGCTTTCGCGGCCGACCGAATGCTTTCACCTCGGCCTCGCGCCTGTCAACGCCAGCTTTGTCGCAGCCTGGCGCGGTGCGCGGCCAGCCAGTAGAGGGCGAGCGCGGTCAAGCCATTGCCGATCCGGTCGGCGCGAAGGAGCTTCATCGCCGCGCGGTAGGAAAGCACCACGACCTTGATGTCCTCGTGCTCATGCGCGACGCCGTGAATCCCGCCCGCGCCCTCGGCATTGACCCGTCCGCACAAGAGCGCGACATGCTCGGTGCAGGCGCCGGGGCTCGGCATGAAATGGTGCACGGGGAGGGGCGCGCCGATGATTTCGATCCCGGCCTCCTCCCTGGCCTCGCGGCGGGCGAGATCCTCGACGCTTTCGCCCTCATGGTCGATGATGCCGGCGACGATTTCGAGCTCCCAGGCGGGAAATCCGGCGAGATGCGCGGGCAACCGGAATTGCTCGACCAGCACGACCTCGTCGCGCTGCGGATCGTAGAGCAGCACGCCGACCGTGTGGCGGCGCTCGAACACTTCGCGCTCCATCTCCTCGCTCCAGCCGCCGCCGTAAAGCCGGTGGCGCAGGCGATAGCGGTCGAGGCGGGAGAAGCCTTGATAGAGGGTCTCGTGCCGGCCGATCTTGACGGAATCATCGCTCACGCCCGGCATTTTAGAGGGCGCGCCCGGTCCGCGACAATGGACGGCGCGCGGCCTCTTTCGCCCAGGCGCCGCCGCGGCATCGTGCCGCGGCCGGGACTGGTCCCGGCGGAATCCGGCCGGTATGATGCGCGGCATGACCCTCGACACGGTGAAAGAGCGTTTCATCGACCTCGATCTTTTCGCGCGCACGGCGCTCCGCGCCGATCCGTTTCCGCATATCCTCGTGCCGGGCTTCGTGCCCGAAGCGGCGCGCGCGGCGCTGGCGGCGGCTTATCCGAAGATCGACCGGCCGGGCAGCTTTCCGGTCGCCGATCTGCGCTTCGGCGCGGCGTTTGCCGAGTTTCTGGCCGAGATCGAGGGGCCGGCGATGCGCGCCGCCTTCGCCGAGAAATTCGATATTGATCTTTCCGGCCGGCCGACCATGGTGACGGTGCGCGGCCAGGCGCAATTGAAGGATGGCAGCATTCACACCGACACCGCCTCGAAGCTCATCACCGTGCTCGTCTACATGAACGAGACCTGGGAAGCGAAGGGCGGGCGGCTGCGCCTGTTGCGCTCGGCCGACGATCTCGAGGACATGGTCACCGAAGTGCCGCCGGCGGCAGGAACCCTGCTCGCCTTTCGCGTCACGCGGAATTCCTGGCATGGTCACGCCCCGGCCAGCGGGCCGCGCCGCGTCGTGCAGCTCAACTGGGTCGAAAGCGAGAAGATCGTCCGCCGCGAGCGCCTGCGCCACGGGCTCTCCGCGCGGGTCAAGCGGCTGATGCCCTTTTAGGGCGCGCGCTCGGACAGCGCGCTTTGCGCGGCCGTGCCCGAGTCCGCCCCCGCAAGGATTCCGGACTATGGCCGCTTCCGCCTCTATCCGGGCATGGCGCCGAATGGAACAATCGTCGGTCGCCGGTTGCGTCTCTTGCTGGCCTATGACGGTACGGCAAGCCTGTCTGTGGATGGCGTAAAGGTGGAAATCAGTCGAAGCGGCGAATCCAACCTAGTCGGAGCGAACCGATACGGCTCTGATGGTTGGAGAATCGACGGACCGGTCTGTAGCCGCGATCTTCAGAATTGTGGGAAGGCTATAAACGTGATCGGCCCGAACGAAGACCGGTCGGTGACGTTCTGGGTTTTGGTGCTTGTTGGGCCCGATACCTATACCGGCAGCACGCCGGTGCCGTAATAGCGAAGGCACGATTGTCTGCGTTGGGTCAGTCGCGTCGGTTCTGCCAGGTCCGCCACATGTCCGTTTTGGGGGTGGTTTGAGTGCGCCGAGATCCATCTTTGGATCGCCGGACGGTCGAGTTTTCCGGCCTCGTCACGAAGGCGCGTCACGACGAAGCGCGCGCGTCTTGCGGGTCGATGAGCGCGCGGGATAATTCAAGCGTTGAATCCCATCGCCTCCAGTTCCTCTTGCCGAAGGGCTTGAGGTTCCGGCGTGCCGAACGGGGTCACGGCTTGTCCGGCGGCAAGCAATTCGAGCTCCCGCCGCCACAGCCGGCGAAGCATCACCACCGCGGCGTCCGATCGACCCAATCGCTCCCTCGAGCGGTCCTCGATCCTACCTTGCCCGCAGATCGCCACCCCGTCCTGAATACGGATGATATTCGGGTGGTTCGCGATGTCTTCCCAAGACTTTCGACCGGAAAGGATCGCCTCGATTTCCTCATGGATCGGCGTGCCCTCGGGACGCTCCCGTCTCTTCGTGTGGTAGACCATGATGAGAAAGTGAAGATGACTCTCGGTCATCGATGGGCACGTACCAGAAGAGCGCCTTGAACCAGAACGGCTTGCCGTCTCGCGCCGCATGCAGCTGGTGGGCCAGGAAGCATTGGTTCGGCATGATGAAGTGAATTTGATCGATGCGCTCCCCGCGCTCCTGAAATTGCGTGAGCCCGAACGGCTTTTCCTCTGCCCAGGTCTTGGTGGGAACAAACGGCCTCGCCGCCGTGTTCACGAGGTGGTCGCGATGAGAAAAATTCACATGGACGTCGTCCATGATGTTCTCCGCGCTCTGAAAATAATTGCACGGGATCATTTCGGCAGACGGGCAGACCGTCCAGCCCTCGCGCGCCCCGTCTTCCAGGCCCGGCAGCGGACGAAAGGCGGGAGCCTCGCCCTCGCCGAGATAAGAGAAGACGAGGCCGTGCGCTTCGTGCGTGGGATAGGCGGCGAGTTTCCGCACTCTGTCGCAAAATGGTTTCGGTTCCGCCGGTTGCTCGACACATGCGCCGGCCTCGTCGAAGCGCCAGCCGTGATACCGGCAGCGAATGGTTTCCCCTTCGATCCAACCGATGTGCAAACGGGTCAGCCGATGGGGGCACTCATTGGTCATGACGCGGGCCTTTCCGCTTTCGCCGCGGTAGAGCGCGAGCTCCTCGCCGAGGATACGGATCGGAACGATCTTTCCCTTCGGGAGCTTCTCGGAGACGTAAATGGGTTGCCAGTAACGGCGAAGGTAGCGCCCGGCCAGCGTGCCCGGCCCCGTGTGCACGAAGTCGCCGACCTGTGAGTCGATCGGGTCGAGCTGGTCGTTCGTATCGCTGGTGGTCGTCATTTTCCGCCTCCGTCAAACTGTGTCGTGAGTTTCACGATCTGCGCCGATGCCGCCGTCGCCACGGCACCGGGCATGGATGCTTGCTTAGCATGGTATTTGCCTTTGCCTCCAGATTTGACTGGCCGCTTCGACGCACAAGCCAAGTTTGCCCGCTCGCCGGCTTCCGTGATGGGATTGCCGCCCGCCAGACGCGGGTACACTCCGCGCGGCAAACGCGCTAGGATCGCGGCCGCAAACGGGAGGAGTCTCGCATGAATCGTGGCGATCGGATCGGGCGCGTGCTGCGGCGCATGGCGGCGGAGCACGTCGACACGCTCATCGCGCTTTCGAACGCCAAACATCATCTGGCGCGGATCAATCTGGCGGCGCATCTCATGGGCTATCGCGCGCTCGGCGAGAGCGCGCTCGTGCTCCGCGCCGATGGCAGCGAGCGGCTCATCGTCACGCCGGCCTACGACGCCGAGCGCGCGGCGCTGAGGCGCCCCGAATTGCCGCTGACGGCGAGCGACGATCTGGCCGCGGCGCTCGCCGAAGCGCTGCGCCACCGCGCGCCCGGCCGCATCGCGACCACGGGCCTCGGCGCCATGCCGCACGACCTCGCCCTGCGGCTTCTCGACGTCGTCGGCAAGGACGCGCTGCCCTTCGACGATGCCGTGAACGAGGTCACGGCCCCCAAGACCGACGAGGAGATCGCGAATGCGCGCAAGGCGGTCGCGATCGCCGAACAGGCGCATGAGCACATGCTCGCCGTCGCCCGCGCGGGAATGCGCGAATGCGACCTCGCGGTCGAGATGAACCTCTATGCGAAAGGGCTCGGCGCCAACGACAATTTCCTGATGCTGAGCGCCGGGCCGCACCAGCTTGGCATTGGCGCTTCGAGCAACCGGCCGCTCGAGCGCGGCGATGTCATCATCGCTGAATCGACGCCCGCCTATGACGGGCAATTCGGGCAAATCTGCCGCAGCGCCTCGGTCGGCCCGCCGTCGAACCTGCTGGCGGAGAAATACGCGCTGGTGGTGCGGGCGATGACCGCGGGTATCGAGATCATCCGTCCCGGCATCGAGGTCTCGGACGTCGCCGGCGCGATCGACGCCGTGCTCACCGACGCGGGCTACGAAAAATATAACCGGCCGCCGCATATGAACCGGCGCGGCCATGGCATGGGCGCAGGCTCGATGGCGCCGGGCGATATCGCCATCGAGAACCACACGATCCTCGAGGAGGACATGGCGTTCGTCGTCCATCCCAACCAATACCTGCCGGAGACGGGCTATCTCTTGTGCGGCGAGCCGGTGCGCGTGACCGCGACCGGCTTCGAATCGCTGAGCAAGAAATGGGCCGAGCTCGGCGTGGTCGAGGCGTGATCATGCGGCTTTATGAAACGACACTGCTCACCGGCCCCTATGATTGGGACGAGCGCGCGTTGCCGCGCACCGACTATGAGGGGCGGCTCGAGCGCGTGCGCGCGGCGATGGCGCAAGCGGACGCCGCGGCGCTCGCCATCCATGGCCATCCGGGGAATTACGGCGCGCTGGCCTATGTCACGGGCTTTACGCCCAAGCTCGGAGCAACGCTGGCGCTCGTGCCGCGCGAGGGGAAGCTGCGCATCCTTGCCCCCGGCACGCCCAAGATGATGGACATTGCGAAGCGCCTCACCTGGGTCGAGGATGTGCGGCCGCTCGGCAACGCGCCGAAGAATGTTGCCGAGTTCGTCGGCGAGGGCAATACGCTGGCCACCTGGTCTTTCGGCGCTTTGCCGCAGGCGCTTTATGCCGGCATCGCCAGGGCCGTGGCGCCGCGCGCGCTGCTGCCGCTCGATCAAGCGCTCGACGCGATGCGGCGGCGCAAGTCGCCGCGCGAAATCGAGCTGATGCGCGGCGCGGCGCGCCTTCTTGCGACGGCGACGGACGCCTTTGCCGCGAGCCTGCGCGCGGGCACCGGCGTGCGCAGCGCTGCGCTGGCGGCGGAGCGCGCCGCCATCGCGGCGGGCGCGCAGGATGCGCGCGCCATGGCGAGTCTTTCGCCCGGCGGCGTGCCGCTGCCGCTCGACGCGGCGAGCGACGAGCGCGCGCTCGATCCCGCCAATGCCGGCATCGCCGTGCAGAACCACGGCTATTGGGCGTCGGGTTACGTGACCGTCGCGCGCCGGCGCGGCGCGGCGCGCGCGCGGGCGCGGGAAGGGCTCGCCGCCGCTCTCGCCGTCGCGCGGGGCGGGGCGCATCTGCCGGACGGCGTTGCGGCGAACGCGATCGGCCTCTCGCTCGAGGAAGGGCCGGGCGACCCGCTCGAAGCCGGCGCGGTTTATGCCGTGACCAGCAGCGCCACGGAGGGCAGCGACACGGCTTATGCCTCGGCGCTCGTCGCGGTTACGGAAAATGGCTGCGACGCGTTGTGGCAGGGCGAACCGGTATGATGCCTCGAAGCGGGCCTCGGCCGCTGGCTTCGCATCGCTGAAGCAACGGCCGGGCCACGTCTTATTCGCGATCGCGGCCGGCGATCTCCGCCTGCCACGGCGCGATGCGGCGCTCGGCCCAGAGAATGAACGCGTTCAGCCCGATCGCCAGCATCATCAGGATCACGACCGGCACGAACATGGTCGCGGTGTCGAAATTGTTGGCCGACTGGATGATGATGCCGCCGAGCCCGGTGATGGCGGTGAAGAACTCGGCGATGATCATGGCGACGACCGCTCGGCCCACGGCGAGGCGGATTCCGGCCATGATGTAGGGCAGGGTGGCGGGCAGGATGATGCGCCGCAGAATGGTCGCGTCGGAGGCGACGAAGGATTTGCCGACCTCGATCAGGCTCACCGGCACGGCGTTGACGCCGGCCCAGGTGTTGATGCAGATCGGAAAGACCGACATCAAAAAGACGACCGCGACCTTCACGGCGAATCCGAGGCCGAGCCAGAGGATCAGCAAGGGCACCAGAGCGACGAGCGGCATCGCATAGCCGGCGGTGACATAGATGCCGAACGCCGCCTCGGCGGTGCGAAACCGTCCGATCACGAGGCCGATCGGGATCCCCGCGACGATCGCGAGCGCATAGCCGAGCACGAACGGCTGCAGGCTTTGCGCCAGCGCGACCCAGAGCTTGCCCGAGCGCGCGAGATCGGCGAAGGCGATCGCGATCGCGCTGGGATAAGACCCGAAGACCGGATTGATGCCGCGGCCGAAGACTTCCCACAGGCCGAGAAAGAGCGCGACCGAGAGCGTCGTGATCGCCCAGCGCGGCAGCAGCGCGCGGCGCTGGGCGCGGTTGGCCTCCGCTTCGGCCTCGGCCGAAGCGGCCATGCCGCGCTGTGCTTCATCCGTCATGGCGCGTCCGGCTCCTCAGTGCAGCGCCGCTTGCGGGGCGTGGAGCGCCTGCCAGATATGATAGCGGGTCTCGGCGAATTCGGGCGTGCCGCGGATGGCGCCGAGATCGCCGCGCGGCCGCGGCAGCTTCACGGTCATGACCTCCTGCACGCGCCCGGCGCGCATGATGACGACGCGGTCGGCCAGCAGCGCGGCCTCGTCGAGATCATGCGTGACGAAGAGAATGGTCTTGCGCGTGCGCGCGTGGATCTCGAGGAGCTCGGCCTGCATCGCCTCGCGCGTCTGCGCGTCGAGCGCGCCGAAGGGCTCGTCCATCAGCAGAACCTTGGGATCGATCGCAAGCGCGCGGGCGATGCCAACGCGTTGCTTCATCCCGCCCGAAAGCTGGTGCGGCCGGCGGCGCGCGGAATCGCGCAGTCCGACGAGATCGAGATAGCGCATCGCGGTGTCGTCGAGCGCGGCGCCGCGCACGCCTTTCATCTCGAGCCCGAACATCACGTTCTCGACCGCGGTGAGCCAGGGCAAGAGCTCGGCATGCTGGAACACCATGCCGCGGTCATGGCCGCATCCCTTGACCTCGCGCCCGTCGACCGTGACGCGCCCGGCGCTGGCCTGATCGAGGCCCATCGCGATCCGAAGCGCCGTCGTCTTGCCGCAGCCCGAGGGTCCGATCAGCACGACGATCTCGCCGTCGCGCACGCCGAAGCTGACGCGGTCGAGCGCGCGGACGTGCTGAAGCCCGGCCTCGGTCTTGAGCGTGAAACGCTTGGAGACCTCGATGAGGTTGACTTCACCCATGCGGCGAGCCGGGGCGAACGCCGGCGGTCGATGTTCGGATGCTGCGCACGAGCCGTTCGCGCCTAGTTCGCGATGACGCGCTTCAGCGCCTCCTGACGCGGTTCGGGATCCGCGACCTTGGCGAGGTCGGCGGGATGAGGCTGATTGCCTTCCTTCACCTGCTGCTCCTGCATCCAATTGAGCTTGTCGATCGGCAGATTGATATCGGGATCGACCGCGTGGGTGCGCGCCGCGTCGTCGAAGATATAGGCCGGGCGCGGATCGTCGGCCTTGATGCCCGTGATCTCGCGCGTCAGCGCGATGGTCTCGTCGCGATGGGCGAGCGCGTAATGGAGCGCCGCCATCTCGGCGGCAAGGAACCGCACGACATCGTCATGGCGCGCTTTCAGCTCCGCGCCCGTGGTCATGATGCAGATGCGCATGTAATCGGGCAGAACGTCGCGTCCCGCGACCAGCATCCGGATGCCCGACTTTTGCGCGATCGGCGTGTACTCGCCCGAGATCACCGCTGCATCGGCGACGCCGGCGACCAGCGCCTTGTAGCGGTCGTTGTCGCCGCCGAGATTGGCGAAGGTGACCGCGTCGGCCGGCACGCCGTCCTTGGCGAGGAGCGCGTGCACCAACTCGTCGGGCATGGCGCCCGGCTGCGAGATGGCGACCGTCTTGCCCTTGAGGTCCTTCACCGAGTTGATGTCGCCGCGCACGAAGATGCCATGCGGCAGGCCCGGCCATTGGCAGCCGAGAATCTTGATGTCGGCGCCGCGCGAGGCGGCGATCATCGCGCCGCCCGGGCCGCCCTCGAAAGTATCGAGCTCGCCGGCGAGCAGCGCCTTCAATTCGATTGTGTCGCTCTGGACCTGGGTGATGTCGAGCTTCAGCCCCTGCTTTTTGGCGAAGCCCTTGGTGACCATCATGACGATGCCGGCGTCGCTCTTGGCCGTCACCATGGAATGGCGCCAGCTCCGTTCCTGTGCGCTCGCCGCGCTTGCCACGGATATTCCCGCCATGACGGCGATGGCGATCTTCAACCGCATCGAAACCTCCCCCTTCGAGACTTTGATTCGCAATCTAGCGGTGCATCTCGTGCGGTGCAAAGACAGAGCGCCGCTCGCGTCGCGGGGAAGCGCCTCGCGATAAAAGAGCGCAACCGGGCAAAATCTGCCGCCTCCCGGCGGGCGTCTTGGATCATTCTGCCGATGCGCGCGGCGTTCGCCACGGCCCGCCGCCGCACCATTTCGGCCGATTTCATGCGGCGAAGCGGGGCGCCGGCGCTTCTGGCCCGCATCTTGCGACGGTGCGAGAGGCCCCAAGCCGGATTTCCGGCTCCCGCCTCTCGAAACCGTGGTTGAGATGCAGCACTTCTGATCCGCTTCCCCTTTCCCGCAATATCGGCGCAACGGACCCTTCATGGATTTCTTCATCGCTCTCGCCACCGCCGTCGACCGGCTCGATCCCGATATCACGGCTTTCCTCGATCATTTCAGCGACGGTCATATGCCGCTGCGCCTGTCGCTGGCGATCGTCAGCGTCGCGCTCGTGTTGCTGGCGGTTCTCGTCGCCTGGGGCACGACCGCCTGGATCCGGATCGCGCGGCTGCGCCGTTCCGTGCGGCGGCTCGGCACCGGCTCCGATTTCACGCGCAATTTCCGGCGCATCGACGTCGCGCTCTTGAACTCGATCTTCGCCTCGGCCTGGATCGACTACCGCGAATGCCTCAAGAAGACCGATGACCGCGTGCTCTACACGCGCCGGCCGGACGAGTATCTCGGCCTGCAGGCGATCGAAGCCACCGCTTTCCCGGTGCGCTTCTTCGCCGCCGTGCATGGGTATTTCGTCGGCATCGGCCTGCTCTTCACCTTCATCGGCCTGGTCGCGGCCTTGAAATTCGCCGCCGCCGGGGTCTCGTCCTCGGACGTCGCGGTGGCCAAGGAAGCCTTGAACGGTCTGCTCAGCGCCGCCTCGTTCAAATTCATGACCTCGATCGCCGGTCTCGGCTGCTCGCTGATGCTCTCGGTCGCCGCGCGCAGCATGACCTACGGAATCGAAGGCGCGGCGCATGCGCTCGCCGCCGATATCGAGCGCAACATGGCGCCGATCTTCACCGAATCCCTGGCCTATGACCAGCTGGCGGTGACGCACGCGCAATTGGCGCAGCTCGACAAGATCGGCGCGAGCCTGGCCGCGAGCCCGTCGCGGGCCGTGCCCGACGCGGCGCCTGTGCCCGCGCCCGTGCCCGCCATAGAGGCGGAGACGGCGGCGCATGAAGGCTTGCAGCGCGTGCTCGGCGAGTTCCTCGCCGAAATGCGCGGCACCGCCGGCGCGGAGATGAAACAGCTCGCCGGCAAGCTCGCCACCATCGGCGAGGCGATCGCGCAGATGCAGAATCACATCGGCAATTCCGGCCAGGCCTTCGCCGATCAGCTCAGCCTTGCCGCCGCGCGCCTCGTCGGCGCCTCGTCGACGCTCGGGGAGAACGTCGAAGGCCGCGTCGACAAGATGGCGGAGCGGATCGACGCGCTGGGCGAGACCTTCGCGCGCAGCGAGGCGATGTTCGCCGGCGCCGCCGACAAGGCGACGCGCGGCATGACGGATTCCGTGAAAGGCGTCGGCGAGGAAGTCGCGCGCGGCGTGGCGCAGGCGACGCAGGCGCTGGTGGCGACGTCGAATGCTTTGGCCCAGCGCCTCTCGGGCGTGCTCGGCGGCTTCGACCAGTTCAATGCGGGCTTGCGCGACCAATCCTCCTCCATGCAGGAGATCGTGGCTTCGCTCGGCGGCGCCAAAAGCGCTCTCGACGACAGCGCGGCGCGCTGGATGGAATCGGCCGCGCCGGTCGTGGCCTCGGTCGAGCAATCGCGCCAGGTCGCGGGCGAGCTTCGCCAAGTCGCCGAGCGCATCACCGGGGCGCAGCGCGACATGGCGGAAATGGCCAAGGCGGCGGCGATGCTTTCCGAGAGGGCGTCCACCGTGTGGGACAATTACCGCAACCGCTTCGAGAAGGTGGATGACGATCTCGAAGCCGTGTTCGAGCGCCTCCAGGGCGGCACGCGCGCCTTCGGCAAGGAGGTGATGGAGTTCGTCGGCAAGCTCGATGCGAGCCTCGCCGAAGGCATGCAGGCGCTTTCGGTCGGGACCGAGGAGCTGCGCGAGGTCGCCGAGATGCTCGTGGTCGACGCGAAGAAGAAGGCGGCCTGATATGCGCCGCGCGGCGGCCATGGCGGGGCGGCGGGGGATTCGCGCGGGCGGCGAGGGCGGCGATTATTTCGCTTCCATGACCGATCTGATGCTCGGTCTCATCTTCGTCTTCATCATCATGCTGGTTGGCTTCGCGATGAATCTGCACCAGGCCGAACGCCGGATAACCTCCGGCGCGAGCGCGCACAGCGAAACCGAGCTCGCGCGCCGCGAGATGCTGCACGACGTGGCGCGCATCCTCCAGGGGGTGCTGCCGGTCACGATCGACGAGGAGAACGGCACCTTGCAGCTGGGCGGCGACATTCTCTTCCCGCAGGGCGCGGCCGAGGCCTATCCCGATGCGCTGCCGAAACTGAAACTCCTCGCGAACGCGCTCGATCTGGTGCTGCCGTGCTATGCGGTCGCCGCGGATTCGCGCGCGCTGCCGCAATGCGCGGGCAAGCACAAGGGCCGGCTCGACGCGGTCTATATCGAAGGCCATAGCGATGCGATGCCGATCCGGACCTCGCGCTTCAAGAACAATTGGGATCTCTCGGCGGCGCGCGCCTCGGAGACCTTCAAGCGGCTGGTCGAGGCCGATCCGGCGCTGGCGAGGCTTGCCAACGATCGCGGCGAGCGGCTGATCGGCGTCAGCGGCTACGGCGCCACCCGCCCGGTCGATGATTCCAAAAGCGCCGCGGGCATGCAGCGCAATCGCCGCATCGAGCTGCGCTTCATCATGGCGGCATCCGAGACGCACGAGATCGACGACATGATCAATCAAGTCGACAAAGCGAGGACACGCTGATGCTGCGCGATAGGCTTGCCGATTCCCTTCGCGGCGGGCTGACCCTGCCCTTCACCGCGCCCAAGGCGATGCTCGGACCGCTTGCGAAGCTTCTGATCGAGCGCCACGGCGAGTTCGGCCGGCAGCGGCGCTCCGCGCGCGAATTGGCGGCGCTGGTGCAGCGGCTGCGGCTCGCCGGCTTCGAATGGTCGAAGATCGGCACCGGCGACCGTCTCGACATCGCCTGGGTTCTGTGGGACCGGCCCGAGCCGCCCGCCGAACAGGAGGCGTTTCTGCGCGCCTATCTCGCCTGGGTGGACAAGCCCTGGCGCCGTATCCAGGCCTGCCGCATCGCCGCCGCCTGGGCCGCTTCCTTCGATCCGCGGCTGCCGAGCATCCGCATCGTCGGCGAGTGGCTCGCGACGCGCGCGCCGCGGCTGCTGCCGCCCTGGCCGGAATTGGCCGAAGCCTTCGACATCTTTTCCTGGCGGCGCGGGGCCGGCAATCTCGCCGACGCGTTTCTTGCCGGCGAGGAAACCGAGGCCGCCTTCTGCGCGCGGCTGCGCTTGAGCGGGCGCGTCGCAATCGGCGGCCTGATGCTCGAAGCGCTGGGCGCGGCGGCCGAGGATGTGGAAAGACAACTCGACCGGCGTCCCGGCCTCGCCGCGCGGCTTATCGCGCTCTCGATGCATGAAGATGGTTTCCGTCCCCACGCGGCGGCCGCGATGTCGGGCCGCGCGCGCGCGGTCGGCCTGAAGCTCGCCGAGGCGCTGCTCCTGCCGTGGCAGAAGGCGGCGCCGCCCGAAGCGGTCAAGCGGCAGATCACCGCCTTCTTGTTGAAGCATTACGACGATGCGCGGATGAAGACCGCGCTATGGGACCTGATGCGGCCGCCGGCGGCGCAGATCATGCGAAGCTGGCTCACCGAGACGACGATCGACGGCTTCTTCCAGATCGCGGGCAAGGCGCGGCGCGACGAGCCCGAGCAGCTGCGCCTGCGGCGCCAATTCTGGCTCTCCTATCGCGATCGCATCGACGACGCCCTGCTGATCGGCGGCGAGCCGTGCATCGCCGGGCTGGGCATCGAGAAACTGGGCCATGGCCGGCTCGTGGGCGCGAAGCCGGATCACGCCGCGCTCATTCTCAAGATCGGCGGCGTGACCATCGTCGAGACCAGCCATTCGAATCGCGAGCATCTCTGGCTGCCGGGGAGCGAGCTGGCGCCGCGCATCCATCACCGCGCCAATGAATATTATCTGCCGGCCGGGCTCGCGAGCGGCGCCGATTTCTGCTCGGGCTATAGCTGCGACGAGGCCGATGAATGGCAGGAGCGGCTGCACGACTTCATCGCGCGCCACGCCGGCGTCGCGATCGGGGAGGCGCGCGCCAAGATGGCGTGAAGCGGGGAAAGGCGCCTTGCCTCCAAGCGGAAGGCCCTGGCGCGGATCGAGTCCGTTTTGCGCTCCGAGTTTCGACTTTCGCCGAGCGCCTTGATCCTCGGGCCACAGGGATTGCGGCCCATGCCGGATGCGCGAGGTTGATTTGGATCAAGAAGCGGTACGGCAGAACCTGCGATAAAAACGCGTCGCGTTCCCCCGAGCGCGACACATTCCTCCCTATTGCGGCCCTGCACGCCCCCCGCGCGGGGCCTTTTTTTGTCAGCGTATCTTTCAGCCGGGGATGAAGCGCTGCCGGTCGCTCGGCAGCTTGGTCGCGCAAGTTTTGCCCTGGTTGGAGTCCCGGGGCGAGGAAGACGCGCGGCGCAGGCCGGCGATTTTCGGTGCCGAGAAAGGTAGCCCGCGCGGGCTGGACCCGCGCGATTGATCCATATCAAAGATCAATGGCGTCCGGGGTGCGATAAAACGACGATCTGTAGGAGGCACCCATGAAAACATATCTAGCGTTGTCGGTCGCTGCGATATTGGGTGTTGCGAGCTTTGGGGGCCCGAACGCCCACGCGGCGAATGAGCCGTCCTGCGACGATCTGGCAGGGCTGACGGTCGCCATAACCCAAGCGGTAACGGCGGCGCCTTCTTTGGCGGCGTCGATCGCGGGCAAGGAAACCGCGCGCTGCCCGGCGGACGCGGCGGCGATTGCGACGGCGGCGGTCAACGCCGATCCAAACGGATCGCAAGACATCGTCGACGCGGTCATCGCGGCCTTGCCGGACGACATGAAGAATGACCCGATCCTCACCGGCGCGCTCACCGAACTCGCGCGCGAAGGCGGGCATACGCCGTTGAATGCCAACAACATCGGTGCGCCGCTCATCGCGCCTTGGACGGATCCGAGGGGCAGGGAAGTGCTGGTGTTCAACCAACCCCCGAATGCGAGCCCGCGCTAAGCCGGTTGCGCGCGGGCGCGGATGGCCGCGGCAAGGATTCGAGCGCGGTGCAGCGAACCGTAGCGAGGTGTTGCGGGCGCGTTCCGGTCTTCGGCCCAAAGGGCGTATCCCAGCTTCGCCCAGGCACGTTCGCCCGAGCGTGACACCTTCTTTAAACCCGGCAAGGGCTTCGCGCCGGGGTGGCTTTTATCGACTCGTCTTTCGCCCGCGGATGAGGCGGTACCGGCCGATCGGCATGTTGATCGGCATGTTGGTCGAGAGCGTAGAATCCGAGGCGAGGGCGGCCCGCGCGTGCCAGTGACCCTCAGTGCCGAGAAAAGTGGCGTGAACGATCCACTCAATTCCGGCGCGCCCGAAGAGGCCCGGCTGCGCGCCGCGGAATCGGTGCCCTCGTTTGATCGATGGCTCTGGGTCCATGAACATCATTCCGCGGGTGGATCCGCGGATGCGGCCGCGCGGTGATCATGCGAACGGAGATGAGCAGAATTCTGAATGCGCCAAAGGGCATTGGCCGCAAGGCCGGCGGTCGGGCGATAGGGCCGAGAGGCAATCGGCACGCCGCTCGCACTCGCCCGCGTAATCGTCCAGGACCGCGGCATCGTTGCGCGGCAGCGTGACCGCGATGCGCCGCGCCTTTTCCGCTCGCCAACGCCAAATCTGAGCCGTCGCAACCATGATCCCCTCCGAGCCGGGACCTTGATCGTGGTTAATTTCTACGATAGTCGGCTTGTCAACACATTGAGATAGGTCAAGCGGGCGGCGCGCGAAGAAGCGGCAAATAAAAAGGCAATCGATGACGCCGAGCGCGGGCTTGTAGGCCTGCAACGCCTTGGGCGAGGCGGCCAGCTACAACGTTCCTATTTCGCGAGTGTGGCGGAGCCACGCAGGATCAAAAAATGGCCCGCCCTTTTATGGCCTAGCCCTGCGGCTTCTCGAATTGGCTCCGGGGCACGGATTCGAACCGTGGACCGATCGGTTAACAGCCGATTGCTCTACCGCTGAGCTACCCCGGAACATGCGCGTGAGGCGAAGGGCTTAGCCGCCGTCTTTCGCGCCGTCAAGGTCACGCGCCGCAAGCCCGGGCCCCGGGGGAGGGCGGATGGTGCAAATGGCGGAAGGTGCGGCGAGAAACCGGCTTTGTCGGCGCCTTCCGAGCGAGGGCCGAAGAGCCGACGCCTTTCAGAGCGAGTTTAGAGCGAGAGCGCCTGGCCGATGATGGTGGCGACCTCTTCGGGCGGGGTACGGAAGCGGATGCCCATCTTGTCCGAGCGCTGCCAGACGATTTCGGCGGCAAGCTTGCCGAAGGAGCCGAGAACGAGTTCGGCGGTGGTCTGCGGCGCGATCGGCGATTTGAGGCGTAGCTTGGCGCCGCTGCGCGACACGTTGAGCACGATGCAATCGAAAACGCCGTCCTGGGTCTCGAGCTTGGCCGCCCAAAGAACGCGCTTGCGGATGTGCCGGCGCTGCTCTTTCTCGCCCCGGTCGGGTTCATTGAGCGCGTCCGCGTCGATCGTCGCAACGCGCAGGCGGTCGAGTTGCTGTGGCCCTCTCATGGACGGAACCTTAGCCGCGGTCTATTGACCGAGGGTTACGAAACGCACGAATTTGTATTGGATTGGATCCAATCGGCCGCGGAAATCCGGGCGGATCGCCGCAGGAGGTCGCGCTTTCGGTTATTCTCGGAGGATAAGTTCGGTTGAAAACCGCCGCGCGCGCCCGTCTTCGCGGTATGGAGGCCGGAAGCGGAATCGAACCGCTGTACGAGGATTTGCAGTCCTCTGCATAGCCACTCTGCCATCCGGCCGCAGGCGCGCGCGAGATATAGGCTGCCCGGCGGATCGCGTCCATAAGCGAGATCGTAATCATTTTGCAGGCATTTGACGGCGAAGATCGGCGCAAGCGCGGTGCGCCAAAGACCGCATTGTCAGTCCCGCACCCGCACCTTATAAGACGCGTCATCGCATTTTGGCCGTCCCACATGGCTCAACGCTCATGATCGATTACGCCGCCGCCCGTCTCAACATGGTCGAAGGCCAATTGCGGACCAACAAGGTCACCGACCCGGCCGTGCTCGACGCGTTTCTCGCCGTGCCGCGCGAGTTGTTCGTGCCCGCCGCCTTTCGCGGCATCGCCTATGTCGACGACGATATTTCCTTGGGCAATGGAAGGTCGCTGATCGAGCCGATGGTCTTGGCCCGGCTGTTGCAGCTGGCGGCGATCGGGCCCCAGGACAAGGTGCTCGAAATCGGCTGCGCTACGGGCTATGCGACCGCGCTGCTGTCGCGGCTCAGCTCTTCGGTGACGGCGCTCGAAAGCGAGCCGCGCCTGGCGGCGATCGCGCGCGCGCTGCTGGCGCAGCTCGGGTCGCACGCGCACATCGTCGAAGGCGCGCTGACCGAGGGCTGGGGCGACGGCGCGCCCTATGACGTGATCTTGTTGAACGGCGCGGTCGCCGCGATCCCGCCGGCGGTGGCCGATCAATTGGCCGAAGGCGGCCAACTCGTGGGCATCGTCACGCCGGAAGGCGGTCTGGCCGGGCTCGGCATGGGCGAAGCGGTGCTGATGACTCGGGCGGAAGGCGTTTTATCGAGTCGCGCGGTGTTCGATGCCGCGGTCCATGAGCTTCCCGGATGCGGAAGGGCGCCGAGCTTTGTATTCTAGCGCCTGGATTCATCTTGCGCGCCGCGCCGGCATCGGGCTCGCCGGACAAGGCGCGCGCGGCTCGTCCCGCGCGGTCGGGGCGAAAGAGGACGTGATGCGTCGTCGGCTCGTCGCTTCGCTCGCTATCGGTCTCGGCGCGCTCGCCGCGCAGCCGGCGAAGGCCGAGTCGATCGAGGACGCGCTGGCCTCGGCCTATAACAACAATCCGCAAATCCTGGGCGAGCGCGCGACCTTGCGCGCCACCGATGAAGGCGTGCCGCAAGCGCTTGCGGGATGGCGGCCGACCGTAACCTTCCAGGGCGGGGTTGGCGCCGAGCAGTCGGAGAACTCGCCGGCCGCGCCGCCCAGTGCGCCGGCGCATCAAGGCTTCCAGCCGCATACCTACAGCCTCACCGTGTCTCAGCCGATCTACAATGGCGGCGGGACGATCGCGAAGACCGCGCAAGCCGAAAATCTGGTGGAAAGCGAGCGCGCCCATCTCATCGCGGTCGAGAGCGCGGTGCTCTTTTCGGCCGTGCAATCCTATTTCGACGTGCTGCGCGATCAGGCGGTGATCGCGCTCGACAAGAACAACGAGCAAGTCTTGAGCCGCCAGCTCGAGGCGACCAACGACCAATTCCGCGTCGGCCAGGTGACGCGCACCGACGTGGCCCAGGCCGAGGCGCGGCTCGCCTCGGCCACGGCGACGCGTCATTCGGACGAGGGCACGCTGTCGGTCGACAGCGCCAATTACACCCGCGCGGTCGGGCATCCGCCCTCGGGGCTCGTGCAGCCCAAGCTCCGTCCGGTCATTCCGGCGGCGCGCGACCAGGCGCTCGCTCTCGCCGCGACCAAGAATCCGAGCGTGATCGCGGCGCAATTCGCCGAGAGCGCGGCACGCGATAATGTCGCGCAGGTCAAGGCGCAGCTCCTGCCCAGCATCGCGGTCGTCGGCAACATCCAGCGTCTCCAGGAGACGCAGCTCAACGGCCGCGAGACCACCAACAAATCGGTGCTGGCGCAGCTCAACATGCCGCTCTACGAGGCGGGCAATGTCTGGTCGCAGAGCCGGCAGGCGATCGAGAATGTCGGCAAGGCCAAGGGCACGACCGACGACACGCGGCGCCAGGCGGTGCAGACCGCGACCCAATCCTGGGAGACGATCCAATCGGCCCGGGCGAGCATCACGTCGCTGCAAGCCACCATCCGCGCCGCGCAGATCGCGCTCGAAGGCGTCCAGCAGCAGCAACAGGTCGGCGCGCGCACCGTGCTCGACGTGTTGAACGCCCAGCAGGAATTGTTCGGCGATCAGGTGGCGCTGGTGAAGGCGCAACACGATCTCGCCATCGCCGAGTTCAATCTCGCGCAACAGGTCGGTCAGCTGACCGCGGCCGATCTCAATCTGCCCGTCCAGCTCTACGACGTGGACAGGCATTACCGGTCGGTTCGCAACAAGGTGATCGGCTTCGGCGCCGACGGCCAATAGGACCGGCAGGGGTGCGAAAGCCCGCGCGACCGCTGGCGTTTCGCGCCGTTTTCCCCTAGTCTTGACCGGGGTTGGACAGGGCCGCAGCTGATGTCGGACGCGAAGGATCAACATGAGCCATCGATGGAGGAGATCCTCGCCTCCATCCGGCGGATCATTTCGGAAGACGGGGACCCGGCCATCGCGCCTGGCGCCGAGTCTCAGGCCGGCGCCGACGACGTCCTCGTCCTGACGGAGGAGGTCGAGGACGAGGAAGCGGCGGAGCCGAGTTTCGCCGCCGAGCCGCCGCCGGCAGCGGAACCCGCGCATGAGCCGCCGATGGCCGAACAGTCTCAGGCCGAGCCGATCGTGCAACTGGCCGAACCCGAACCCGAACCCGAACCCGAGCCCGAGCCGGCAGCGTCTGCCGCGGCGTCGCCCGCCGCGCCCGAATCCGGCCGGCGGCTCATTTCCGATACCGCCGCCACCGCATCGCTCGCGGCTTTGACCGAACTCGTCACCCGCACCCATCGCGATCCCGACATCGAAAGCCTGCCCATGGGCCAGTCGAACCGCACGCTCGAAGAGATCACCCGCGAGCTTCTGCGTCCGATATTGAAGAGCTGGCTCGACGACAATCTGCCCCAACTCGTCGAGCGCATCGTCCGCGAAGAGATCGGCCGCCTCGCTCTCGACGCGCAGCGCCGCTAGTCCGACCGGTCCGCGCGGGACGCAGGACGGTTCGGCCATGCTGGACAAGAATTTCCATCCCGCGGACGCCGAGGCGCCGATCTATGCCGCCTGGGAAAAATCCGGCGCCTTCGCCGCCGACAGCGAAAGCGGGAAGCCGCCCTATTGCATCATGATGCCGCCGCCCAATGTGACGGGCAGCCTGCATATGGGCCACGCGCTGACCTTCACCTTGCAGGACATCCTCATCCGCTATCAGCGCATGCGGGGGCGCGACGCGCTGTGGCAGCCCGGCACCGATCATGCCGGCATCGCGACGCAGATGGTGGTCGAGCGCCAGCTCGAAGCCGAACAGTCGAGCCGCCACAAGCTCGGCCGCGACAAATTCATCGAGCGCGTGTGGCGGTGGAAGGCGGAATCGGGCGGCACGATCACGCGCCAGCTGCGCTCCTTGGGCGCCTCGCCCGATTGGAGCCGCGAGCGCTTCACCATGGACGAAGGCTTGTCGGCGGCGGTGCGCAAGGTGTTCGTTCAGCTTCACCGCGAGGGGCTGCTCTATCGCGACAAGCGGCTGGTCAATTGGGATCCGAAGCTGCACACCGCGGTCTCCGATCTCGAGGTTGAGAACCGCGAGACCAAGGGCGCGCTGTGGTATTTCAAATACCCCATCGAGGGTGGCGACGACTTCATCGTGGTCGCGACGACACGCCCCGAGACCATGCTCGGCGACACCGGCGTCGCGGTCAATCCCGAGGATGAGCGCTACAAGCATTTGATCGGCAAGCACGCGGTGCTTCCGCTGGTCAACCGGCGCATCCCGATCGTCGGCGACGAGCATGCCGATCCCGCGACCGGCAGCGGCGCGGTGAAGATCACCCCGGCGCATGATTTCAACGATTTCGAGGTCGGCCGGCGGCACGGGCTGGCGCTCATCAACGTCTTCGACAAGGACGCCAAGCTCAACGAGGAAGCGCCGCACGCCTATCGCGGCATGGACCGGTTCGATGCGCGCAAGAAGATCGTCGCCGAGCTCGAGGCGCAAGGGCTGCTCGAGAAGATCGAAGACAAGGTCGTGATGGTCCCCTATGGCGACCGCTCCGGCGTCGTGATCGAGCCCTGGCTGACGGATCAGTGGTATGTGAACGCGGCCGAACTCGCGAAGGCGGCGGTCGCTTCGGTCGAGCAGGGCGAGACGGTCTTCGTGCCCAAGAGCTGGGAGAACACCTTCTTCGAGTGGATGCGCAACATCCAGCCCTGGTGCGTCTCGCGGCAGATCTGGTGGGGGCATCAGATCCCGGCCTGGTTCGGGCCCGACGGCGCGGTCTTCGTCGAGGAGACCGAGGGGGCGGCGCGCGACGCGGCGGCCAAGCATTACGGCCACGCGGCCGATCTCAGGCGCGATCCCGACGTGCTCGACACCTGGTTCTCCTCGGCGCTGTGGCCGTTCTCGACCTTGGGCTGGCCCGAGCGCACGCGCGAGCTGGCGCGCTATTACCCGACCGACGTGCTGGTGACCGGCTTCGACATCATCTTCTTCTGGGTCGCGCGGATGATGATGATGGGCTGCAAGTTCATGGGGCGCATCCCGTTCAAGACGGTCTATATCCACGCGCTGGTGCGCGACGAGCGCGGCCAGAAAATGTCGAAGTCCAAGGGCAACATCATCGATCCCTTGGATCTGATCGGACGCTACGGTGCCGACGCGCTGCGCTTCACCTTGACCGCGCTCGCCGCCCAGGGCCGCGACATCAAGCTCGCGGAAAGCCGCATCGAGGGCTATCGCAATTTCGGCACCAAGCTGTGGAACGCGGCGCGCTATGCCGAGATGAATGGCTGCAGGCGCGTGGAGGGATTCGATCCCAAGACCGCGAAGCTCACCGTCAACCGCTGGATCGCCACATCCGCGGCGAAGGCGCAAAGGCGGGTCGAA
Organism: uncultured Alphaproteobacteria bacterium; assembly: GCA_963729935.1. Lineage (GTDB taxonomy): Bacteria > Pseudomonadota > Alphaproteobacteria > ATCC43930 > CGMCC-115725 > CAIKMD01. The sequence goes on along the minus strand of CAVSPW010000010.1, from coordinate 144,618 downwards.
GCCGCGCTCGACGCCTTCAAGTTCAACGACGCCGCCGACGCGCTCTATCAATTCACCTGGGGCAGTTTCTGCGACTGGTATATCGAATTCTCGAAGCCGATCCTCACCGGCGACGACGACAGCCGCGAAAGCCGAGACGCGGGCGATGACCGCCTGGGTGCTCGAGCGGATCATCCATCTGCTTCATCCGATCATGCCCTTCATGACCGAGGCGTTGTGGAAGCATCTCGCCGGCGACGAAGCAGGCATGCTCATCAGCGCGCCCTGGCCGGGCGACGGCGCCGTGGCGGACGAGGCGGCGAGCGCGGAGATGGAATGGGTGGTCGGTCATATCGCCGCCATTCGCGCCGCGCGCTCCGAGATGAACGTGCCGGCGGCGAGCGAGCTTGCGGCCACGACGAGCGACACGCGCGTCGAAGCGAGCGCGTGGATCGGCCGCCACAACGAGCAGATCAAGCGGCTCGCGCGCCTCAAGGAGGATGTCTTCGTCGATCCGGCCGAGCAGCGGCGTCTGGCCGACGGCAAAGCGACGCTGTTGGTGGTGACCGATACGACGACGACGGCGCTCGATGTCGGCGGCGCGATCGATCTCGGCAAAGAGCGCGCGCGCTTGCAGAAGGAGGCGAGCGGGCTCGCCGCCGAGCTCGACAAGATCGCGAAGAAGCTGGGCAATCCCCAATTCCTCGAAAAGGCCAAGCCCGACGTGGTCGAGGAGCAGCGCGAGCGCCAGGAAGAAGCGCAGCGCGCCCTGGCCCGTCTCAACGCCGCGATCGCGCGGATCGGCGCGACCCCGTCCTAACCTCTGTGCTCGGGTTTTCAGTTCTCCTGTTGGGCGTGACGGTGCTGCTCGGCGCGGCATTGGTTCTCGTCGCCGTCGCTTCGCCCGGCAAGCCGCCCTCGCGCCTGCTGGCGGGCGCGCACGGCGCTTGCGCGCTCGTAGGCTACGGCGCGCTGCTCTGGGCGTTGCGCGGACCTGCGCGCGGGATCGAGACCGGCACGCAATCTTTCGGCGTCACGGCGGCGGTCCTGCTCTTGCTGGCGGCGGGCTTGGGCGCCGCGAGCCTCGTCATGCATATCCGCCAGCGCCGTCTGCCCGGCTTCTCGGCGGGCGCCCATGCCAGCGTCGCGATCGCGGGCTACGTCATCCTCGCGGTCTATCTGCTGTTGGGGTGAGTTTCAGGCCGTGAAAAATTGAATCGTCATGCCCGCGCTTGTCGCGGGCATCCCCGGCCCAAAGTCGTTTCGGTACCCAAGACATGGATGGCCGGGACGAGCCCGGCCATGACGATTCCTGACGAACCGGCTTCAGCGCTTGCTCACGCCTTATAGGCGATGATCTCGACCTGGACGATGCCGGCATGGATCGGCGCGATCAAGGTGCGCCGCGTCGGCCGCCGGCTCGGATCGGGAAAGGTCAGCGCCCAATGCTTGATCGCGGCGTCGCGGTGCTTGTCGTCGGCGATGTAGATGGTGAGCTTGGCCACATCCTCGAGCCCCATCCCGGCCGCCGCGAGCACGCGCTTCATATTGACGAAGGCGTTGCGCGCCTGCGTGTCCGCGTCGGGGGGCATGGTTCCGGTCTCGAGATCCTTGCCGGTGATGGCGCCCGAGGTGAGAAGCGGCCCGATCTTGCAGGCGAGGGGCGAAGCCTGCGGATGATCGTGTCCCTTGAGATTGATCACCTGCTGAACCATGTCCGTCCTCCCGGTTTTGCTGCGTTGGGCCTGTTCTGATGCAGGCGGCCCGCGCGCGCAAGAGCAAGGCCGCCACCGCGGCCGGTCTTACCGGCGATTGGGGGAAGCCGCGGTCGCCTCGCCCGCGCCGGCGCGGTAGCGGTGGGCGCGGCATCGGCCTTCTGTTATCATCCGCCGCAAGGGTCGCAGCATGTCGCGGAGGGGGAGATGGATCTCGTATCGCGTGCCAAGAGCATTCTGCTGTCGCCGAGCAGCGAGTGGAAGGCGATCGCTGAGGAGCCGAGCGATGTCGGCAGGCTCTATAAATCCTACATACTCCCGATGGCTGCGATCCCGCCGGTCTGCGCCTTCATCGGCTTTTCGATCTTTCTCGGCCGTTTCGGCGTCGGGATCGGCCTCTGGGGCCTGATCGTGCAATATGCGATGGCGCTGATCGCCGTCTATGTCATCGCGCTGATCGCGCAATGGCTCGCGCCGAAATTCGGCGGCAGCGGCGACTTCATCCGCGCCTTGAAGCTCATCGCCTATTCCTACACGGCGAGCTGGGTCGGCGGGATTTTCCTGCTGATTCCGTATCTCGGCATCCTCAGCCTGTTGCTCTCGCTCTACGGGCTATACCTGCTCTATGCCGGCGCCGCGCCGGTGATGCAGGTTCCGGCGGAGCGCGCCGTCACCTTCACGGGCGCGGTCGTCCTTGGCGTGATCGTCGTCTTTATCATCCTGGCCTATATCATGCGTCTCCTGCTCGGGATCGGCATGATGAGCATGATGTAGAAAAAGCGGCGCGAAACGCCGCGGCGTCTTGGGGGAGGAACGGAGCATGAAGCGTTGGGAATTCGCGCTGCTCGCGGCGGCGGTGATCGCCGGTGCTTGCGGCATGGCGCCATGGGGCGCAAGCGCCGCCGAGAGCGTCAAGATCGGCGTCGGGCCGGTCACCGGCGTCGGGCCGGTCTTCATCGCCCAGGACAAGGGCTATTTCGCGGGCGAGAATCTCAATGCGGAGGCGGTGAGCTTCGACGCGGCGCAGCAGGTGGCGCAAGGCGTCGTGGCCGGCGATCTCGATTTCGGCACCACTGCGGCGACGGCGGCGGCTTATAACCTCGCGGCCAAGGGCGGGTTGAAGATCATCGGCGGCCAGGGCCGCGAGGTGCCGAGCTTCCACGGCGCCGCGTTCTTGGCATCCAACCGCGCCTGGGACGCCGGCCTCAAATCGCTCAAGGACATGGAGCATCACTCGATCGGCATCGTCCAGACCGGCGGGCCGATCCATTACGAGTTCGAGCTCGCGGTCGACAAATACCATCTCGATCCGAAGACGATGCGCCTCGTGGCGCTGCAGACCTTGCCCAATGTCGCGACCGCCCTGGCCGGCGGCCAGGTCGATGTCGGCATCGAGGTCAACACTTTCGCGCTGAAGCTCTCGAACAGCGGCCAGGCGCATCTTCTTGCCTGGGTCGGCGACGAGACCCCGTGGCAGAACACGATCATCTTCGTTTCGAGCAAGACCGCCGCGCAAAGACCGAAGACGATCGAGGCGTTCCTGCGCGCCTATAAGAAAGGCGCGCGCGAATATTACGACGCCTTCACCGGCCCCGACGGCAAGCGCAAGGACGGGCCGACCGCGCCCGAGGTGCTGGCGATCCTCGCAAAGCATCTCCACCAGCCGGTGGAACAGCTCGAGAAGGGCATCTCCTACGACGATCCCGAGGCCAGGCTCGACGTGAAGGACGTGCTGCGCCAAGTCGCTTGGTTCAAGAGCCAGAACATGCTCCCAGCCAATGCCGACGGCATGGCCATGCTCGACAAGCGCTTCGTCGTGCCGCTCGAGGAGAAGTAAGCGCGCCGGCCGGCCCGGGGTCTCGTCAAGCCTGTCCTCGCTTTGTAAGCTGGGCTCCTTCGCGCGAAGGAGTGACCCCCATGCCTGACGACCAGCGCAAGCCCGCCTGGGACAAATCGAAACTGCCGAGCCGCCATACCACGGTGGGGCCGGAGCGCGCGCCGCACCGCGCCATGTTCTATGCGATGGGCGTGACCGAGGAGCAGCTGGCGCAGCCGATCGTCGGCGTCGTCACCACCTGGAACGAGGCCGCGCCCTGCAACATCGCGTTGTCGCGCCAGGCCCAGGCGGCCAAGCGCGGCGTCGCCGAGGCCGGCGGCACGCCGCGCGAATTCACCACCATCACCGTGACCGACGGCATCGCCATGGGCCACGAGGGCATGAAATCCTCGCTGATCTCGCGCGAGGTGATCGCGGATTCGGTCGAGCTCACCATGCGCGGCCATAGCTATGACGCGCTGGTGGGCTTCGCCGGCTGCGACAAGTCGCTGCCCGGGTTGATGATGGCGATGCTGCGCTTGAACGTGCCGTCCGTGTTCATGTATGGCGGCACCATCCTGCCGGGGCGCTTTCAGGGCCGGGACGTCACCATCGTCGACGTGTTCGAGGGCGTGGGCCAGCACTCGGTCGGCAAGATGAACGACGAAGAACTCCACGATCTCGAATGCCATGCCTGTCCCTCGGCCGGGTCCTGCGCCGGGCAATACACGGCCAACACCATGGCCTGCGTCTCCGAGGCGATCGGCCTGGCCTTGCCGGGCTCGGCCGGAACGCCCGCCGTGTTCGAGAGCCGCGACGCCTATGCCGAGGCCTCGGGCAAGGCGGTGATGCAGGCGATGCGGCTGGGGCTCAGGCCGCGCGACATCGTCACGCGCAAAGCGCTCGAGAACGCGGCGGTGGTGGTGGCCGCCACGGGCGGTTCGACCAATGCGGGGCTTCACCTGCCGGCGATGGCGCATGAGGCCGGGATCGATTTCGATCTCCACGCGGTTGGCGAGATCTTCAAGCGCACGCCCTATATCGGCGATTTCAAGCCGGGCGGAAAATATCTGATGAAGGATCTGCACGATATCGGCGGCGTGCCGGTGGTGATGAAGGCGCTCCTGGATGGCGGCTATCTCCACGGCGATTGTATCACGATCACGGGCAAGACCTTGGCCGAAAATCTGGCCGGCACGAAATTCCCCGCGCAGCAGGACGTCGTCCATCCGACATCGAAGCCTTTGGCGCCCACCGGCGGCGTGGTCGTGCTGAAGGGCAATCTCGCGCCCCAGGGCGCGATCGTCAAAGTCGCGGGCATGCAGAACATGGCGCTCAAATTCCACGGGCCGGCGCGCTGCTTCGACACCGAGGAGGCGGCCTTCGCGGCGGTCGAGAAGCGCCAATACAAGGCGGGCGAGGTCATCGTCATCCGCTATGAAGGCCCGCGCGGCGGGCCCGGCATGCGCGAGATGCTGGCGACCACTGCGGCGCTTTACGGCCAGGGCATTTCCGACAAGGTCGCGCTCATCACCGATGGGCGCTTCTCGGGCGGCACGCGCGGCTTCTGCATCGGCCATGTCGGACCCGAAGCCGCGGTGGGCGGCCCGATCGGGCTGTTGAAGGACGGCGACATGATCGCGATCGACGCGGTCGAGGGCACCTTGTCGGTCGAGCTTTCCGATGCCGAGCTCGCAACGCGCCGCGCGGCCTGGAAGCCGCGCTCGACAGATTATCAATCGGGCGCCTTGTGGAAATACGCGCAGCTCGTCGGCGACGCCGAGAAAGGCGCGGTCACTCATCGCGGCGGCAAGGCCGAGACCCAGTGCTACGCGGATATCTGAGCGCGGCCGCGTGATCAAACGGACGGCGCACCGCGCCCGGGATCTCGTCGAGGCGGGCCTCGTCCCCTCGTCGCGCGAAGCGGCGCTCGCGCGCGTCGCCGAGCGTTTCGCGGTGGCGATCACGCCGGAGATGGCGGCGCTCATCGATCCCGCCGATCCGGCCGATCCGATCGCGCTGCAATTTTTGCCCGATGCGCAAGAGCTCGCGATCGCGCCCGAGGAGAACGCCGATCCCATCGGCGATCACGCGCATTCGCCCGTGAAGGGCATCGTCCATCGCTATCGCGACCGCGTGCTGTTGAAGCCCCAGCATGTCTGCCCGGTCTATTGCCGCTTCTGTTTCCGGCGCGAGGATGTCGGACCCGGGAGCGAGAGCTTGAGCGAAGACGAGCTCGAAGCCGCGTTCGCCTACATCCGCGCGCATGACGAAATCTGGGAAGTGATCCTCTCGGGCGGCGATCCGTTTCTGCTGTCGCCGCGGCGCTTGAAGGCGATCGTCGCCGCGCTCGAGGCCATTCCCCATGTCGCCGTGATCCGCTTCCACACCCGCGTGCCGATTGTCATGCCGCGCCGCGTGGACGCGGCGTTGACCGCAGCTTTGACGAGCGAGAAGGCGGTCTATGTCGTCATCCACGCCAACCATCCGCGCGAGCTGACACCGGCGGCGAAGGAAGCGGCCAAACGCCTGTCGCAGGCCGGAATTCCGCTGTTGAGCCAGTCGGTCCTGCTCAAAGGCGTCAATGACGACGCGGCCATCTTGGAAGCGCTCTTCCGCGGTCTCGTCGCGATGCGGGTGAAGCCTTATTATCTGCATCAAGCCGACCTCGCGCATGGCACCGCGCATCTGCGCACCGGGCTCGGGGCGGGGAGGGCGCTGATGCGGCGCCTGCGCGGGCGAGTCTCGGGCCTGTGCCAGCCCGATTACGTCCTCGATCTGCCGGGCGGGCACGGCAAGGTTCCGGTCGGACCGTGCTATGCGGAAGCGGGCGCCGCCCCGGGAGAATGGGTGGTGGAGGATCCCGAAGGACAGGGTCACGCCTATCCGCCGCGCAGCGGCGGGCGCGATTAGACTCCGGGCGGCGCGCGAAAAAGCGAAGCAGGATCAAGCGGCTGCCGGCTAAGACGCGTGTCCGAATCGCGGCAGCCATGCCGCCCGCGTTAACCAGACCCGATGAAAAAATGGTTGCTAAGTAACTTGAATTGCTTTGTAATCCGCTCGCAGTAGGTCACAAATGCGCAACCTCATCCGCACCAATTTCGATCGTCGCGAGCTGCGTCGCGACCGGCGTTATGTGTCGCCCGCGATCACGGTGCGTGTCGGCGGCGTCGATCACCTGATCCATGATTGGTCCTTGAGCGGCTTCCGGGCCGCCCGCGGGATGCGTCTCGGGCCTCATGGCCAGATCGCCGGATCGGTGCGCGTCGCCGCGAGCGACTCTACTTTTCCTTTCGTCGCCGAAGCGGTGCGCGGAGATGCCGAGCGCGGCTCGGTCGGCTTCCGCTTCGTCGAGCTCTCGCCGGCGCTGATGCGCGCGCTCGAGCGGGCCGTCCTCGCCCGCATGGTGGGCCGGTCATGAGTCGCGGCGCGCTTTTCTCGCTTGGCGCCGCGGCGGCGCTCGCGATCCTCGCGCTCGCGACGCCATCTTTCGCCGATGGGCTGAGCGGCGGCAGCGCGGCCCTGGTGCGCGGCGGTGCGGCGATGCCGCGCTTCAGCTCGGGCCTGCCGATCGATGTGGGCGCGCCGCCGACCGACGCAACCGGCCGCGAGAATCTGGAGATTTCGCTCACCTCGCCGGATCATGGCGTGCTGCACTTCTTGTTTTCGCCGCGAACCCTGTCGGGCGAGACCTACGGTTTCGGGCCGATGGTCACGGGCAATTATGTCGGCCTCGCCTGGAATATTTTCGACGGCCACCGTCTCTTCGGCAGCATCGCTTTCGCGGGCGCGGTCAACCGCGCCATGCCCGACGACCCGACCCGGTCGCTGGCCGGCCCGCAGATCTCGCTGCACAGCACGCTCGAGCTTGGCTATGCCTTCAGTCCCCAGCAGAGTCTTTCGCTGGCCCTCGATCACACCACCGCCTCGCCCTATCTGAGCGATCGCAGCGTGTACGGCGATTATCTGCGCCTGCGCTACGGCTATCATTTCTAATCCGATCGCGGCGGATTTTACTTCCGGCCGATCGCTCCGACCGATGGGCACGGAAGCCGCGCGGTCTGGCTGGCGCGGCGCGTTTGTGGTATTGAAGCCGCACAACAGACCCCCCGGGAGGAATGAGATGCGTTTTGTGAAGCCGTTTCTGGCCGCCATCGCCGTCAGCGCGTTCTTGGGTGCGGCCGGATCCGCCGCGCGGGCCGAGCCCGTGAAATTGCGGATCGCCTGGATCGTGCCGGCGGGCGACGCGCCCTTGGCGCTTTTCAACAAGCCGGGCATCGCCCAGCACGAAGGCAAGAGCTACACGCTGGAATTCACCCACATGACCAGCACGCCGTCGATGATCACGGCGCTCGCCTCCGGCGCGATCGATCTCGTGCCTTTCGCCTATTCCTCCTTCGCGCTCGCGGTCGAGAACGCGCAACTGAAGGATCTGCGCATCCTCGCCGACGTGTTTCAGGACGGGGTCGACGACCATTACACCACGCAATTCATGGTGCTGAAGGACAGCCCGATCAAGACGATCGCCGATCTGAAGGGCAAGGTCGTGACCTCGAACGGCGCGGGCAGCGCGGTCGACATCGCCTTGCGCGCGATGATGAAGAAGCACGGGCTCGTCGCCGGCCGCGATTACACGCTGATCGAATCCGCCTTTCCGAACATGAAGGCGGAACTCTTGAGCCACAAGGTCGACCTCATCACCGGCGTGCAGCCTTTCAGCGAGGATCCCGAGCTCCGCGCGGCGGCGCGCACGCTCTTCACGCAGAAAGAGGCGATCGGCGTCTCGCAGATGATCGTTTTGACCGCGCGCGAGGATTTCGTGAAGAAGAACCGCGCCGCCTTGGTCGATTTCCTCGAGGACAATCTGCGCGAGCTGCATTGGTACCATGAGCCGGCGCATCACGCCGAGGCGATCAAGACGGTCGCCGACTACACCAAGACGCCCGAGACGCTGTGGTCGGGCTGGCTGTTCACCGACAAGGAGCTGTTTCACGCGCCGAACGGCATGCCCGATCTCGCCGCGCTCAAGCGCAACATCGCCACGGCGCATGATCTCGGCTTCCTCAAATCCGATCTCGATCCGAACAAATACGCGGATCTGAGCCTCATCAAAGAGGCCGACAAGCGGCTCAAATAGCGACACAGGTCTTCGAGTTCCGGACGCGGCACGACAAGCGTCGCGCCGCGTCCCGGATGTTCGGAGGTTTCGTCCCGGGATTTGACGGACCGGATCGATCCTAAAGCGGCGGCCCTGGTCGCGGCGCGAAGGCTTGCTCGGGCGGCAACGACGCGCTTCAATCGGAGAAACACAAGCGGATCAGGGACGCTGTATCGCTACTGGAAATTCCTTTCTCAGGATCGGCCCGCCTGGATCGTCTTGGTCCTTCTGCTCCAAGCGGCGGCCGTGACGGCGCATGCCGCCGATCCGCAATCCTATAGTTTGAGCATCGCGGCGAGCGGCAATGCCGATCTCGATGCCGCGCTCAAAGCGAGTTCGCAACTCGCCGCCTTGCGCGAGAGCGCGCCGGTCGGACCTTTCGGGCTGGTCATCCGGGCCCGGAATGATGTCCCGCGGCTCGAAACCGTGCTGCAGAGTTTCGGCTATTACGATAGCGAGGCCAGCATCCGCATCGACGGCCAAGAGCTCGACGATCCCGGATTGCCGCAGGAACTCGCCGCCTTGCCGAAGGACAAGTCCGCCGCGGTCGCGGTGGCGATCAAGCTCGGGCCGCAATTCCACCTGCGCCGGGTGATCATCGAGGGCACGGTCACTCCGGCAGCGCGCCTCCAACTCGGACTCGCCTCCGGCCAACCCGCGATCGCCGCGGATGTGCTGGGAGCGCAGGCCCGGCTGCTCGCCGCATTGCAGGAGGAGGGCCACGCCTTCGCCAAGGTCGAGACGCCGGAGGCCGTACTCGACCCGCCGGCGCAGGCCGTCGATGTCACCTTCAAGGTCGCGGCCGGGCCGCGCGTCGATCTCGGCACCATCAGCTTGCTCGGCCTGCACGATGTCGATGAAGACTTTGTTCGCCGCCGGCTGCTCGTGCATAGCGGCGAGTTGTATCAACCGAGCAAGATCGAGGCGGCTCGCCAGGATCTGGCCGGGCTTTTGGTGTTTTCCGGCGTCGCCGTGCACGCCGCGGATCAAGTCGATGCCCTGGGCCGGCTGCCCTTGACCTTCGATTTTCAGGAACGGCCCAAACATTCGATCGGGCTCACCGCCGCCTATTCGACGGATCTCGGCGCCATGCCCAAAATTTCCTGGAGCGACCGCAATCTTTTCGGCAATGCCGAGCAGCTCAACCTCAATGCGTCCGCCACCGGGCTTGGCGGCAATGCGAGCCGCGGCCTCGGCTACAATTTTGGCGGACGGCTGATCAAGCCGGATTTCTTCGCCCGCGACCAATCGCTGCAATTCGATTTCGCCGCGCTCAAGCAGGAGCTCCAGGCCTATAATCAGACGGCGTTCAGCGCCGGACCTTCGCTGCACCGAAAGCTGAGCGAAACTTGGAGCGCGAGCATCGGCGTCTCCGGGGCGCGGGAGCGCATTCTGCAAGAGCAAATGGGGCGGACCTACACCTTGCTCGGCTTGCCGCTGACGGTGAACTACGACAGCACCGGCCTCGCCAATCCGCTGCTCGACCCGACACACGGCGTTCGCGCCGCTCTGAGCGCGACGCCCACACAATCCTTCGGCAAGCACGATACCGCCTTCGTGATCCTTCAAGGCGCGGCCTCGGCCTACAAGGATCTCGCCGATTTCGGCTGGACCGAGACGGGCGACAGCGTGCTGGCGTTGCGCGGCTTGGTCGGCAGCGTTCACGGCGCGTCGACCCTCGATCTTCCGCCGGATCAGCGCTTCTACGGCGGCGGCAGCGGAACGGTGCGCGGATTCAAATACCAGTCGATCGGGCCGCTCTTTCCTGATCACAATCCGATCGGCGGCACCTCGATCGATTCCGGGACGATCGAATTCCGCCAAAAACTGTTCGGCGATTTCGGCGCCGCGATCTTCGTCGATGCCGGCCAGGTCAATAGCACGAGCCTGCCCTTCAGCGGCAAGGTGCGCTTCGGCACCGGCGGAGGGCTGCGCTATTACACCGCGCTCGGCCCGATCAGGCTCGATCTCGCGGTCCCGATCAATCGCCAGCCCGGCGGCGACAGTTTCGAAATCTATATCGGCATCGGACAGGCCTTCTGATGTCGCGCCGCGCCAAGCTCATCCTCGTCGGAATCTTCATTGCCGTGCTGCTACCGGGATTCCTGATGCTGGCGATGCTGGGTTTCGCCAATACCGCGCCGGGCCGCCATCTCGTCGAGACTCTGGCCGGCCGATTGAGCGGGGGCCAGGTCGCGCTGCAAGGACTTTCCGGCCGCTTTCCCGACGCGCTGCATCTCGACCGCATCGAGCTGAAGGACGCGGCGGGAAGCTGGGGCGTGGGTGAGAATGTCGATCTCGACTGGTCGCCGCTGCGCCTCCTCACCGGGGAGATCCGGATCGACCGCCTCGCCGCCGCGCGGATCGAATTGCAGCGGGCGCCGGAGCCGGGCACGGGCGCGCCGAGCACCGGCGCGCGCCTGCCGCTGCGCCTCGATCTGGCGCAATTGCGGATTGCGCGGCTGGAGCTCGACCCGCCGATTGCCGGCATTGCCGCCGCGCTCTCGCTCGACGGCGCCGCGCGGCTCGATTCTTTCACGCAAGCGCGGATCAGCCTCGCGGGCGAGCGCCTTGATGCCGAAGGTCGCTACCGGTTGAGCGCCATGCTCGGCCATGGCGACGTCACCGCACGGATCGAAGCGCAGGAACCGGCTCACGGGCTGCTTGCCGAACTCGCGCAGCTGCCCGATCTCGGCCCGTTATCGATCACCGCGAGCCTGGCCGGCCCGCGCGCGGCCGAATTGGCCGAGATCAGGATGAGCGCCGGCCCGCTGCGCGTCAGCGGGCAAGGCACGATCGATCTCGCCGGCGAAACCCTCGATCTCACGATCGCGGCGAAGGCGCCGGCGATGACCCCGTCACCCGATATCGCCTGGCAGTCGGTGGCGATCGATGCGCGGGTGCATGGGCCCTTCACGCGGCCGGACGCAGAGGGACAGATCGATATCGAAGGCGCGAAGGCCGGCGATATCTCGCTGAACCGGTTGAGCGCGACGTTGAACGGCAGCGGCGGCGCGCTCGATGTTTCGGCGACGCTCGCGGGGTTGCATGGGCCGGGGCCGGCGGGCGCGCTCTTCCAATCGGCGCCGCTCGAATTGAGCGCCGATGCCAGACTCGATACGCCCGAACGCCCCTTTCACTTCACCCTCGCGCATCCGCTCTTCAAAGCCAGCGGGCAGGGTGCGGCGGGCACGACGCGAAACGCCACAGTCGCGCTCGACTCTGCCGGCGCTCGCGCCGATCGCCGCCGCCTTTGGTCTCGAGACGCGGGGCCATGCCGCGCTGACTCTCGATCTTTCCGAAGCGGCCACGGTATCGACGCTCCGGCTCGGCGGCACCGTCGCCGTCAGCGGCGGCACCGGAGCTCTGCCGGGACTCCTGGGCGATGCGGCGAGGCTCGATCTTGCCGCAACCTTGCGCGGACGGGACATCGTCATCGATCATGCCGCGCTGAACGGCAAGACATTGCAGGCCGCCGCCGAAGGCGGCGTGAGCGGCGGCAAAGTGTCGCTCGGCTGGACCCTCGCGCTTGCCGATCTCGGCGTGCTCCAGCCGACCCTCTCCGGCACGCTCACCGCGAAGGGACGGCTGACGGGTACGCCGGATGATCTGACGCTCGAAGCCAGCGCCACGAGCGCGTTGACGGTGAGCGGTTACAAGCCGGGAACGGTCGAGCTTTCGCTGCGCGCGCAGGGCTTGCCCGATGCGCCCGCCGCGACGCTCAGCGCGCAAGGCGATCTCGCCGGCGCGCCGCTGCAAGTGGCGGCCTCTCTTCAGCGCCGCCGGGACGGCGGCTTCGCGCTCTCGATACCTGGCTTGCGCTGGAAAAGCCTCGAGGCGAAGGGCGAAGTCGTCGCTCGCCGCCGGGGCCAGCGTGCCGCAAGGCAAGATCGAGCTACGCTTCGCGCGTCTCGCCGATCTCGCGCCGCTGCTCGGCGTGACGGTGAATGGCAGGATCGAGGGCACGCTCGACATGGCTGCGTCGCAAGGCCGTCCGCAAGCGCGGCTCGCCCTCACCGGCACGCAATTGGCGCTGGCCGGGGACAGCATCGACACGCTGCGGCTCGAGGGAACGATCGACGATCCCGTGACGCGCCCGAAGCTGGCGCTACGCCTTGCCGCCGCCGGCATCGCGGCGAGAGGCATTGCCGGCGCGGCGACTCTCGGCGCAACCGGCTTGGTCGAAGCGCTGGCATTGAAGCTGTCGGCCGATCTGCGGCAGGACGCCACCCCGGCGCATGTCGATGCGGCTGCCACTTTCGATGTGCCGCGCCGAAGCCTGGTGCTGACGGAATTCGAGACGCAGACGCGGGGCGAGACTCTGCGCCTGATCGATACCGCGCATTTCGATTTCGCTCGAGGCGTCGCGGTCGACCGCTTGCGCCTCGGTGCCGGAGCGGCGGTGCTCGACATGGCGGGCCGGCTCACGCCGCGTCTCGCCGTGACGGCGTCGCTGCGCAATTTGACGCCGGCTTTGGCGAAGCCTTTCCTGCCCGGTCTTGCGGCGCGCGGCACCTTGTCGGCGGAGGCGAAGCTTGGCGGGACGCTCGCGGCGCCCTCTGGCTCGATCCACATCACCGGAGACGCGCTGCAGCTCGAGGAAGCCGCCGCCGGGGCGATCGCGCCCGCATCGCTCGACGCCAGAGGCGAATTGTCGGGCAGCGCGATGCAACTCGATCTTCGCGTTGCCGCGGGCCATGCGATCGCGCTCGACGTGACCGGCCGCGTGCCCTTGAGCGCGTCGGGCGCGCTCGATCTCCAGGCCAAAGGGACGCTCGATCTTGCCGTTTTCGATCCGGTGCTGGCCGCCGGCGGCCGGCGCGTCGCGGGACAGGTGACGCTCGATGCGGCGGCGGCGGGCAGTCTGGCCGCGCCGCGGATCACCGGCACGGCGCAATTGGCGAAGGGCGAGGTTCAGGATTTCAGCCTGGGGCTGCGCCTCGCCGGGGTGACGGCGCGGCTCGAAGCCGATGGCGACACGCTGCGGCTGGTCACGCTGAACGCCCGCGCCGGGCCGGGCTCGATAACGGCGAGCGGCACGCTCGCTTTGCTGACGGCGGGCATGCCGGTTTCCCTCGCCGTCACCGCGCGCAACGCCCGGCCTTTGTCGAGCGATCTGCTGACCGCCACGCTCGATGCGGATCTCACCTTGCGCGGCAACGCCGCCGGGCCGCTCGATCTGGCGGGACGCGTGCGGGTCGCGCGCGCCGATATCAACATCCCGGACAATTTCCCGCCCGGCGTCGCGGTGCTGAACGTGCAAAGAGGCGGGGCGCCGCCGCCGCCGCCGCGGCCGCCGCCCGAGATCGGGCTCGACATCGCGGTCGACGCGCCGGAGCAAGTCTTCGTGCGCGGACACGGGCTCGACGCCGAGATGGCGGGCCGGCTGCAGCTCGGCGGTACCCTCGCCGCGCCGCAAGTGTCGGGCGGCTTCGATCTGCGGCGCGGCACCTTCAGCCTCGCCAGCGAGACGCTCACCTTCACCCGCGGCCGGGTGAGCTTCGACGGCGGCGCGCTGACGCGCAAGCTCGATCCGACATTGAATTTCGCCGCCGAATCCTCTTCCGCGACCATGACCGCCACGCTCACGGTGACGGGCTATGCCGACGCGCCCAAGATCGCTCTCTCGAGCGTCCCTCAACTGCCGCAGGACGAAGTGCTCGCCCAGCTTCTTTTCGGCCAGAGCGTGAAGCAGCTGACCGCGTTCCAGCTCGCCGAGCTCGCCCGGGCGGTGGCGTCTCTGACCGGCGTGGGCGGCGGTTTCGATCCGCTTGCCTCGGTGCGAAAAGCGCTGGGGCTCGATCGCCTCTCCGCCGGCTCGGGCAGCGGCGGGACCGGCGCGAGTCTGCAGGCCGGCAAATATGTCGCCGAGGGCGTCTATGTCGGGGCGCAGCAAGGCAGCGCCGGCGGCACCCGCGCGCAGGTGCAGATCGATCTCACCAAGCATTTGAAGCTCGACACGGTGATCGGCACCGGCGGTGCCGCGCCCGCTGCCGGCGTTACGCCGGACAATGATGCCGGCAGCAGCGTCGGGCTCACCTATCAGCTCGATTACTGAACCGGCCTTCGCCGGCCTCGACGGGCTCGCCCCTGACGAGGTCGCGGGGAGCGGAGTGCCGCCGAGGATCGTCGCGCGGCAAAGACTAGATCGGCGCGGCGCGGGGCGGGCCGAGCTCGCACCAAACCGGCGTGTGATCCGAGGCCTTCTCCTTGGCGCGCGGCGCCTGGTCGATGTCGCAGGCCTCGAGCCGGTCGGCCGCTTGCGGGCTCAGCATCAGGTGATCGATGCGCAGGCCCTCGCCGCGATGCCAGCGTCCGGCCTGATAGTCCCAGAAAGTGTAACGGTGCGGCTCGGCGTGCAGCGCGCGGAACGCATCGACATAGCCCATATTGGGTAGGACGCGAAAGGCGTCGCGCGTTTCGGCCCGGCACAGCGCATCGGCGCGCCACGAGATCGGATCGTAGACGTCGTCATCGGTCGGACAGACATTGTAATCGCCGGCGAGCACGATCGCCTGTTCGGTATCAAGCAGCGCGCGCGCATGCCCGGCCAGGCGCTTCATCCAGCCGAGCTTGTAGGGGTATTTGTCGCTTTCGACCGGATTGCCGTTGGGGAGATAGATCGAGGCGACGCGCAAACCCGCGATCGTCGCCTCGACATAGCGCGCTTGATCGTCGCGCGCGTCGCCCGGCAGCGCGCGGAGAACGTCCTGGGCCGGCTCGCGCGAGAGGATGGCGACGCCGTTATAGGCGCGCTGACCGACGGCCTCGACGTGATAGCCCAGCCCCTTCACCTCGAGCGCGGGGAAATCCTCGGTCAGGCATTTGATTTCCTGCAGGCACAGGATGTCCGGCGCGGCGGTCTTCAGCCAATCGAGCAGATGCGGCAAGCGCGCTTTGACCGAATTGACGTTCCAGGTGGCGATCTTGACCACGATTTCTCCCTCGGTTCCCGCAGCACAGTTTAGCAGCACGCCTCGGTTGCGCCCGACTCATGTTTCTTGCTGTTGCGGAATCGCCGCGAACGCCTTGATGTGTGTCAAGGCGTTCTCGTCGCGAGAAACGGATGGTTCGATCCTTCGGCGCCGGTGTGGCGCGCGAGGTTGTGGATCGCCGGGGGCCTTCGCGGGACCTCCGGAAGGGAGAAGCGATGAAACGGTTTTGGTTTGCGGCGGGCCTCCTGGGCGGGTTCGCGTTCAGCGGGGCGGTATCGGCGCAGAGCTTGTCGGACGATCCGCCGGTGGGCAAGCAAGCGGGCACGGTCATGATCCGGCTGCGCGCCATCGGCGTCGTTCCGGAAGACAATTCGAGCAGCACGACGATCGGCGGCCATGTCAACGCGACCGCGCAAGCGGCGCCGGAAGTGGATTTCTCGTATTTCTTCACCGACAATATCGCGGCGGAACTGATCGCGGCCACGACGCGCCACGATCTTCAGGCGAGGGGCACCTCGGTCGGCACGGTGGATGTCGGCTCGGCCTGGGTGCTGCCGCCGACCTTGACCCTGCAATACCATTTCATGCCGCATGAGCGCTTCAGCCCCTATGTCGGCGTCGGCATGAATGTGAGCTTCTTCTACGGCAACTCGGCGGCCGGCCCGACCGTGAAGAGCTTTTCGTTGGACAACAATGTCGGCGCGGCGCTGCAAGCCGGCTTCGACTACAACGTCTCCGGCCATTGGTTCGCGAATTTCGACGTGAAGCAGATCTTCGTCAATACCACCGCGCATCTGAACACGGCGTTGGGACCGGTGACCGCGAAGACCTCGCTCGATCCCTTGGTGGTGGGCGCCGGAGTCGGGTACCGATTCTAGATGGGGCCCGTGCTGCTGGGTGCGTCCAAAATATAAATTATAAAATCAAACAGTTATGAGGGTTATATCAACTAAAATATGAATGTCTAGCAGCTAGAATTCATCCCATGCCGCGCGGGCTTGGTCGATGGAATTCGCGAGGTGGAAGGGGCTTCAGGCCACCGAGAAGGAATTGCCGCAGCCGCAGGAGGAGGCGGCGTTGGGGTTTCGCACCTGGAACGCGGCGCCCATCAAATCCTCGACGAAATCGATCTCGGCGCCTTTGACCAGATCGAGCGAGACCGCGTCGATGACCAGCGCCACGCCGTCGCGCTCGAAGACGTGGTCATCGGCGTTCTTCGCGGCGTCGAAGCTGAACGCGTATTGGAAGCCCGAGCAGCCGCCGCCCGAGACGGCAAGGCGCAGAAAGGCATCCTGCGCGTTCTCCTGAAGCTTGAGCGCGGCGACGCGCTTGGCCGCGCTCGCGGTCAAGCTTACCTGCATCGGGGCGTCGGCGGCGGAGCCTTCCGGCATGGGCCAATATCCTCGGGTTTCGGGCCTATTCTATGTGGGGAGGATGAAGCCTTTGTCAAACCGCGCAAGAGCCCCGGCGTTTCGCGCGGATTTTCCTTATACATCGACCGGCGCCGGGCTGAGGTCAGCCGACTGTGCCGCAATCACGTGGCCCGGTGCGGCTGAACGCCGCTCGGCTTAACGCACAAAGGGCAGGGCCCGGCTCAGCGCGATTTCGACGAGTTTTCCGTCTTCGAAATAGAGATTGCCGAGATCGGGATAGGACCATTCTTGGCCCATCGATTTCGCGAAGGCGTGAGGGGCGATCGCCGCCGGCTCGCCCCAACTCGATCTTATTTCATCCGCGGTCATGCCGAGCCCTAGGACGACGCTTGTCTTGGCCGGGACGGTAAATCGCTGCCGCAAAAAATCGTCATAACCCATCCAGCCCGACCGGCCATCGTCGAAGACGAGGTGCACAACGGTGCGCTGGTCGCCCGCTTGCTTGGCGGCATTGTCGACGGTGAAGATGCCGGTGCCGCGCGCGATGCATTTGTCGATCGACTCCGAGACCGCGTGCGGACACGCATAGACACGTCGCAGCGATTGGAGCGTGTAGGTATGTCCGATCTCTCCCGACGCGTAATAGAGGCTGGCGCCCTCGGGCATCGGCTCGCAGGCCGCGAGGAGACCGCCGAGGCAAAGCGCCGCGAGAACGCTCCGGCTCGTCCGGCGGAACGCGTGTTGTTTCTTCGTGGCGGCATCTTCACACATTGACCGGCGCCAGGGTCGGGCGGCCGCGGATGATGTCGGCCATCTTCTCGGCGATCATGATGACGGTCGCGTTGATGTTGGCGCCGACCATATCGGGCATCACCGCCGCGTCGACGACGCGCAAGCCCTCGATCCCGCGCACCCGGCATTCGGGATCGACCACGGCCATCGGGTCGCTGTCGACGCCCATCTTGCAGCTGCCCAAGGGATGATGCGCGGTCGCGCCGACCTTGCGCACATGGGCGTCGATCTCGGCGTCGCTCTCCTTGCCCGGCCCGGGCGCGAGCTCGGCGGCGGCGAATTCCTGAACCGGCTTCTGGTTGCAGATGTCGCGCACCATGCGCACGCCTTCGCGGATCAGCTTGATGTCCGCATCGGTGGCGAGGAAATTCTGATGGATGCGCAGCTTGGCGCGGGGATCGCTCGAGGCGAGCTTGACCGCGCCGCGGCTGGTCGGGCGCAGCAGTACGGCGCGCGGCCCGAAACTGTCTTGCGCGGGCTGCTGCAGGATCGGCCAATAAGGCCTGACCCCGCCGGGCGCCATGCGGAAGAGGATTTGAATATCGGGCATGGTCTTGGCCTGCGAGGTCTTGATGAAGCCCATCAAGCCGCCCGGCAGGTCGGTCGCCGGCCCGGTGCCGAAGAGATAGGCCTGCGCCATCTCGCGCAGAATATTGTCCATGCGCAGGCGGGCGGGGAAGGGGCCGCGCCCGCGCCGGGCGAATTCGACGCCGACCGAGAGATGGTCCTGCAGATTCTTGCCGACGCCTTTGATCGCGACCTTGACCGGAATGCCGTGCGCGGCGAGCTCTTCGGGATCGCCGATGCCCGAGAGCATCAGCAGCTGCGGCGAGTTGATGACGCCGCCGCAGAGCAGCACCTCGCGCTCGGCGCGCAGCACCGTGCTCTGTCCGTCCTTGCGATATTCGACGCCGACCGCGCGATTGCCCTCGAAGACGATGCGGGTGACGAACGCTTGCGTCTCGACCTGGAGGTTCTTGCGCGGCAAGGCGGGGCGCAGATAGGCCGAGGCCGTGCTGGCGCGCCTTCCCTTGGCGATATTCGCCTGGGTGCGGCCGAAGCCGTGCTGCTCGGCGCCGTTATAATCCTCGGTGGACGGATGGCCGAGCATCGCGCCGGCTTCGCGGAAAGCCTCGATCAGCGGGTCCTCGTAGCGGGTGTAGCGCGTCGCGATCGGCCCGTCGCCGCCGCGATACTCGCTGGCGCCGCCTTCCCAGCTTTCCTGGCGCTTGAAATAGGGCAGCGCCTGCGCGTAGGACCATTGCGTGAGGCCGCTCTCGGCCCAGCGGTCGTAATCGCCGCGATTGCCGCGGACATAGCCCATCACGTTGATCGAGGAGGAGCCGCCGATCACCTTGCCGCGCGCGCATTCGATGCTGCGCCCGTCGAGGCCGGGCTCGGCCTCGGTGAAATACATCCAGTCATGCAGCCGCTCCTCGAAGATCTTGCCCCATCCCAAGGGGATGTGGATGAGCGGATCGCGGTCCCAGCCGCCCGCCTCGAGCAGCATGACGCGGACATCCGTGTCCTCGGTCAGCCGGTGGGCGAGGCAGCACCCGGCCGAGCCGGCGCCGACGATGATGTAATCGTAACTCAGGGCGTTCGCCATCCCGCTTGTCCTTCCTTTTTCCTTCTTGGGCGCCGATCATCCCCGAGCCAAGCGCTCCTTGCAACAAGCTGAAGATGCCATCTTCCCCCTTCCTCATCCCGAGCTTGTCGAGGGACGCAGGATGGGATTGCAGCGTCAGTTCTTGCTTTGGGCGAGACGGCGGAGCGATTCGAAATCACCTCGAATCAGCGCCTCCTTCTTGGCCCGGCTCCAATTCTTGACCTGTCGCTCGGCTGCATTGGCATCAGTGATTCGGTCGAATTCTTGATGAAAGACGAGCTTCACGGGCCGTCGGCACGCCGTATAACCGTCGAAGCTCCCGGTATTGTGTTGCGTGACACGGTCCTCAAGGGAAGCCCGCGTGCTGCCCGTGTAATAAGAACCGTCGGAGCAGCGGAGAATGTAGACAAAGGCACCCATCATGTTTCTCACTGCAAACTAATTGTGCGTCCCTCGACAAGCTCGGGATGAGGATAATCTTTCGTGGCCTCGGGCAGCCAGCTATGTCCCGACGCGCGGGGCGTCTTGGCACTCCATTTGTCCCACCCGAGAGATAGTTGACGTACACGAAGCTTCTGAATACCTGGTAGGTATGAATAAGAATCTTGCTGATCGACAGCCGATGCGCCATCGATGGTCATTTAGCATTTTCGCGGCTGGCTGGGTCGTAGCGAGCTTACTTTTGGTGTCGCGGGCTACTTACCCGTCTGGTGTCCCTCCACAGCAAGGGGAAGTCTTATTTCTTAGCAAGTTGGGTTGCGAGGCGTTTCTGTCGGCTCGCATCGCAGCTTGGTGGGCCAAATCGCTTAGTACGTCCGACTTGGCGCGTATCGCAATCGCGGGGTGCTTAACGCTTCCGCTGTTCGGTTTCGTCTTAGCCTCAGAGTATCTCGTAGAATGGCTTTGGTACGGCCACGCGCTGGGGTCCGCCATGGAGGGAGTTCAGCTGGTGTTCATGCTATCACTCGCTGTCACGCTCGGCGGCAGCTTATTCTGCGTCGCGGGTTTGGCAGCTTTCTTCGGCCCGCTTTGGATCGCAGCTCGTACCCGGCGTTTGGTCGAGCCCCGGCTTCATCGAGAGTGAAATCCGAAGTACCGGCTGACGAATCGGGACCGGCCGCGAGTGACACGTTGCGCCTCGGCGCCCCCCGGATTAGGTTTCGGCCCATGACGATTCCGGCGCTTGCCGCCTATGCCTGCCATCCCGACGAGAGCCGCGGCCGGCTTCATCCCGAGCCGGAAAGCCCGACCCGCTCGGTCTTTCAGCGCGACCGCGACCGCATCATCCATTCCTCGGCCTTCCGGCGCCTGCAATACAAGACCCAGGTCTTCGTCTATCACGAGGGCGATCACTACCGCACGCGGCTGACCCACAGCCTCGAAGTGGCGCAGATCGCGCGCAGCGTCGCGCGGCAGTTGCAATTGGAGGAGGATCTGGCCGAGGCTTTGGCGCTCGCGCATGATCTCGGCCACACGCCCTTCGGCCATGCCGGCGAGGACGCGCTCGATCAGGTGATGCGCCCCTTCGGCGGCTTCTCCCATAACGACCAGACCTTGCGCGTTCTGACGAAGCTCGAGCATCGCTATGCCGGCTTCGACGGGCTCAACCTCACCTGGGAGACGCTCGAAGGCACGGTGAAGCATAACGGCCCGGTGGCGCCGCCCTTGCCCGCGACCATCGCCGATTACGTCCCGCGCCACGATCTGGAGCTCGCGAGCTTCGCCTCGGCCGAGGCGCAGGTGGCGTCCCTGGCGGACGACATCGCCTATGACAATCACGACATCGACGATGGCTTGCGCGCCGGTCTCTTCACGGTGGCCGATCTCGCCGATGTGCCGCTGGTCGGCGCGGTCTTCGGCGAAGTGGAAAAGCGTCATTCCGGGCTCGACGAGTCGCGGCTCATCCATGAGGCGATCCGCCGCCTGATCGACCGCATGGTGGTCGATGTGGTCGCCGAATCGCGCCGGCGCATCGAAGCGGCCGGGGCGCGCAGCGTCGCGGCGTTGCGCGGCCTCGGGCGGGCGGTGATCGGCTTTTCGCCCTCGATGCGCGAGGACGAGCGCGGCTTGCGGGCCTTCCTCTTCGAGCGCATGTATCGCCACTACCGCGTCAACCGCATGGCGTCCAAGGCGCATCGCATCGTGCGCGAGTTGTTCGAGCTGCTCTTGGCGGAGCCCGAATGCCTGCCGACCGAATGGCGGCTTCAGGCCCAGGGCCCGGGCGCCAAGGAGACCGCGCGCATCGTCGCCGATTACATCGCCGGCATGACCGACCGTTTCGCGCTCGACGAGCATTACCGGCTCTTCGACAGGTACGCGACAACGTGAGAGATCTCTTCACCCATTTCCGCTCGGTGGTGATCGCCGAGCTCGGCGAGCTCATGCGCGACGGCGAATTGCCGGCGGGGCTCGACCTGGCGCGCGTCGCGGTCGAGCCGCCGCGCGATCCGAGCCACGGCGACATCGCGACCAATGCGGCGATGGTGCTGGCGAAAGGGGCCGGGATCGCGCCGCGCGTCTTCGCCGAAAAGCTGGCGGCGCGGCTCAAGCGCGAAACCGATATCGTCTCGGCCGAGGTGGCGGGCCCGGGCTTCATCAATCTCCGGATCGCCGACGCGTTCTGGCACGCGCGGCTCGCCGAGATTCTGGAAGCGCGCGCGTCCTATGGCGACAGCGAGATCGGGAAGGGGCGCCGGGTCAACGTCGAATATGTCTCGGCCAATCCGACCGGCCCGATGCATGTGGGTCACGGCCGCGGCGCGATCGTCGGCGACGCGCTGGCCGCGCTTTTGGAAAAAGCCGGCTTCCAGGTCTGCCGCGAATATTACATCAACGATGCCGGCGCGCAGGTCGACGTGCTCGCGCGCTCGCTCCATCTGCGCTACCGCGAGGCCAACGGCGAGGCGATCGGCGAGATCCCGGCCGGCCTCTATCCCGGCGAGTATCTGAAGGAGGCGGCCTGGCTCCTCGCCAAACGCGACGGCATCAAATGGATCGGCGCGCCGGAGGGGGCCTGGCTCGGCGAGTTCCGCGATTTCGCGATCACGGCGATGATGGCGATGATCCGCGCCGATCTCAAAGCCGTCGGCGTCGAGCACGAGGTCATCACCTCCGAGCGCGAGATCGTCGCCGCCGGCGGGATCGAGAAGGCGATCGCCGCGCTCGACCGGCTCGGCCTCATCTATGTCGGCACCTTGGAGCCGCCCAAGGGCAAGCTGCCCGAAGATTGGGAAGCGCGGCCGCAGACGCTCTTCCGCTCGACCAAATTCGGCGACGATGTCGATCGCCCCTTGAAGAAATCGGACGGCAGCTGGACGTACTTCGCCGCCGACATCGCCTATCATTTCGACAAGGTGCAGCGCGGCTTCAACGAGATGATCGACATCTGGGGCGCCGATCACGGCGGCTATGTGAAGCGCATGCAGGCGGCGGTGACGGCCCTGTCCGCCGGCAAGGCCGGGCTCGACGTGAAGCTCTGCCAGCTCGTCAATCTCTTCGATCAGGGCCAGCCGGTGCGCATGTCGAAGCGGGCCGGCACCTTCGTCACCCTGCGCGAGGTGATCGATCAGGTCGGCAAGGAC
Source organism: uncultured Alphaproteobacteria bacterium (assembly GCA_963729935.1). Taxonomy (GTDB): domain Bacteria; phylum Pseudomonadota; class Alphaproteobacteria; order ATCC43930; family CGMCC-115725; genus CAIKMD01. The sequence continues at coordinate 121,660 of CAVSPW010000010.1, read as the reverse complement.
GTGTTTCGCTTCGTCATGCTGACGCGGCGCAACGACCAGGCGCTCGAATTCGATTTCGCCAAGGTGGTCGAGCAATCGAAGGACAATCCGGTCTTCTACGTGCAATACGCCCATGCGCGCGCCTCCTCGGTGCTGCGCCACGCCGGCGACGCCTTCGCCTCGGCCGAAATCGCCCCCGAGGCGCTGGCGCGGGCCCCGCTCGCGCTCCTCGAAGATCGCGACGAGATCGCGCTCATCCGGCTCCTGGCGCAATGGCCGCGAATCGTCGAAGGCGCGGCGGAAGCGCATGAGCCGCACCGCATCGCCTTCTATCTGCAAGAGGTCGCCGCCGCGTTCCACGGGCTTTGGAACAAAGGCAAGGACGAGGCGCGCTTGCGCTTCATCCAGAGCGGCGCGAAGGAATTGACTCTGGCCCGGCTGGCGCTGGTGCAGGCCGTGGCCTTCGTGGTGGCCTCCGGTCTCGAGGTCTTCGGCGTCACGCCCGCAGAGGAGATGCGCGCATGAGCGATGAGAATATCAGGTTCGATCCGGAAGATCGGCTGCGCTACCCCGAGCCCGCGAAGTCCGTGCCGAAACGCCGCAAGCTCATGATCATCCTGGCCTCGCTTCTCGTCGTCGGCGTCGCGGTGCTCTCGTGGCGCACTTACGAGACCGTGACCTCGCCCAAATCCCCGAGCAGCGTGCCGGAAATTCATTCCGATACCGCGCCGGTGAAGGAAGCGCCGGCCAATCCGGGCGGCATGGTCGTGCCCGATCAGGATTCGGCGCTGCTCAATCGCGAAGGCCAGCGCAACCCGAATGGCGAGCAACTCCTGCCGCCGCCCGAGCCCGCGCTGCCGCGTCCGGCCGCATCCGCGCCGGCGGTGCAGGCCGCTGCGCCCGCGCCGCCGCCACCCGCCGCCGCAGTCGCGCCTGCGCTGCCGTCCGCGCCGGTGCCGAGCCCGCAAGCGGCCGTCCGAACGCCCGCGCCGCCTGCCGCCGCCACCACCCCTGCGCCGCCGCCCGCGCCCGCGGCTCCCGCGGCAGCGAGTGCTGCACCAGCGGCGGCGGGGCCGGGCTGGCGCTTGCAGCTCGGCGCGGTGCGCAGCGAAGCCGCCGCCAAAGCGGAATGGCAGCGCCTCAAAGCGGCGCAACCCGATCTGCTCGGCAAGCTCGGTCTGACGACACAGCGCGTCGATCTTGGCGCCAAGGGGACCTTCTATCGCATCCAGGCCGGACCGATCGCCGATGGCGCCGCGGCCGCGCAGAGCTGCGCCACGCTCAAGAGCCGACATGTCGGGTGTCTCCTTGTCAAGCCGTGAGTCGCTCGCGGTCATCTTCGGCCTATCCGGCACGACGCTCGGCGCCGAGGAGCGGGGCTTCTTTCGCGACGCCGATCCGGCAGGGTTCATTCTCTTCGCGCGCAATTGCGAGGATCCGGCGCAGGTCGCGCGGCTCGTCGCCGCCTTGCGCGATTCGGTCGGGCGCGCCGACGCGCCGGTGCTGATCGATCAAGAGGGCGGGCGCGTCGCGCGGTTGAAGCCGCCTCATTGGCGCGACTATGCGGCGCCGGCGCGCATCGCGGCATTGGGCGGCGCGGTGGCGCGCGAGGCGGCCTGGCTCGGCGCGCGGCTCATCGCCGATGATCTCGCCATGCTGGGGATCACGGTCGATTGCGCGCCCGTGCTCGACATCCCCGTCGCGGGCGCGGATCCCATCATCGGCGACCGCGCTTGGGGCACGACTCCGGCGCGGGTCGCCGAAATGGGACTCGCGGTGTGCGACGGGCTGATGGCGGGCGCGGTGCTGCCGGTGATCAAGCACATCCCCGGTCATGGCCGCGGCAATGTCGACAGCCATCGGGGCCTGCCGGTGGTGGCGACGCCGCGCGATGAGCTCGAACTCGACGGATTTCGCGCCTTTTCGCGCGCTCTCCGGGATGCCCTGGGCGATGACCGCGCATATTCTCTACAGCGCGATCGATCAGGAGCGCCCGGCGACGCTTTCGCCGCTGGTCGTGGGCGAGGTGATTAGGACTAGCATCGGCTTCGACGGCGTGCTTGTCTCCGACGATCTATCGATGCAGGCCCTGGGCGGGAGCCTGCCGGAACGCGCGCGCGGCGCGCTCTCAGCGGGTTGTGATCTGGTGCTTCACTGCAATGGCGACATGACGGAAATGAGCGGCATCGCCGCCGCCATCGGCGCCATGAGCGCGCCCGCGCGCCGCCGTCTCGATGCCGGCGAGGCGCGGCGCCCGGCGCCCGGGTCGTTCGACCGGTTCGCAGTCGAGCGGCGTTTCGACGCGCTCCTCCAAGGGCGAGGCTGATGCCGCCGGAACTCGCCGATGTCGTCCAAAATCTGACGGTTCTCGCGCTGCCGGTGATCTTCGCCATCACCCTGCACGAGGCGGCGCATGGCTTCGTCGCCTACAAGCTCGGCGACGACACGGCTTGGCGCATGGGCCGCGTCACCTTCAACCCGATCAAGCATATCGATCTTTTCGGCACCATCATCCTGCCGCTGATCCTGCTGTTCGGCTCGAGCGGGCGGTTCATGTTCGGTTACGCCAAGCCGGTGCCGGTGCGCTTCGATCGCTTGAATCATCCGCGCCGCGACATGGTGTGGGTGGCGCTGGCCGGCCCAGGAACGAATTTTGTGTTGGCCGTGCTTTCCGCGCTGCTGCTTTACGTTGTGCCGTTCCTGCCGGGCGTCCTGAGTGCGTGGACGCGCGTCAATTTGGAAAATTCCATCGGCTTCAACGTCATCATCGGGCTTTTCAACATGATACCGCTGCCGCCCCTCGACGGCGGACGCGTTGCGGTCGGACTTCTTCCGGATGTCCTGGCGATACCCCTTGCGCGGACCGAACGCTATGGGTTGATGATTCTCATCACGCTGCTCTTTTTCCTTCCCATGCTCGGGCAATATCTGCACGTCAATCTCAATATCATGAGCTTTCTTCTCGAAAGACCGTTCGAGTGGGTGAGCGAATTGATTTTCCGCATCACGGGGCAGGCCGGATGAGCGAAGCCGAGCCCTTCGAGATGGAAAAGCCCGAGCGCGCGGCCGGCGCGGAGCTCGTCGTCGACCTCGAAGGCTATGAGGGCCCGATCGACGTGCTTTTGAGCCTGGCGCGCGAGCAGAAGGTCGACATCACCAAGATCTCGATCCTGCGCCTCGCCGATCAATATCTCGCCTTCATCGCGGCCGCGCGCCGCTTGAGTCTCGAGATCGCCGCCGATTATCTCGTGATGGCGGCCTGGCTCGCCTATCTCAAATCGCGCCTGCTGCTGCCGCAGCCGGCCGAGGCCGAAGAGCCCAGCGGCGAGGAGATGGCGGCGGCGCTCGCCTATCAATTGCTGCGCCTCGAGGCGATGCAGAAGGCGGGGCAGCAACTCTTCGCGCGCGATCTCCTGGGCCGCGACGTCTTCGCCCGCGGCGCGCCCGAGGGGCTGCCGCGCGTCCTGATCCCGGTCTACGAGGCCACGCTTTACGATTTGCTCAAGGCCTATGGCGAAGAGCGCGCGCGCAAGGAGTTCGGCGTCCTCCACATCGAGGCGCCCGAGCTCTATTCGATGGACGACGCGCTGCAGCGCTTCCAGCGTCTCTTGGGCCGGATGCCCGATTGGCGGACCTTGGCGAGTTTCCTGCCGCGCGGCCTCGCGCCCGGCCTCGTGCAGCGTTCGGCGGTCGCCGCGACTTTCGCCGCAAGCCTCGAATTGGTACGGTCCGGCAAGCTGCAAATGCGGCAGGACGCGCCTTTCGGTCCGATTTATTTGCGCAGCCCCTCACAAGAGACGACATGAGCCCGAGCGACACGCCCGACACGATCGACATGCCCAACGCGCCCGAAACGAACGAGGCGCTGCGCCTGCTCGAGGCGCTGCTCTTTGCCGCTTCCTCGCCGCTCGACGAAGCGAGCATCAAGCAGCGCCTGCCCGAGGGCATCGATATCGCGCCGCTCTTGAGCGAGCTTGCGGCGTTTTACGCGCCGCGCGGCATCAACGTCGTCGAAGTCGCGGGCGGCTGGACCTTGCGGACCGCGCCCGATCTCGCCCCGCGCCTCAAGCTGACGCAGAAGGTCGGGCGCAAGCTGTCGCGCGCCGCGATCGAGACCCTCGCCATCATCGCCTATCATCAGCCGGTGACGCGCGCCGAGATCGAAGAGATTCGCGGCGTCGTGATCAGCCGCGGCACGCTCGACACTTTGATGGAAGCGGGCTGGATCGTGCCGCGCGGCCGCAAGCAGACGGTCGGCCGGCCCGCGACCTGGGTCACGACCGAAGCCTTCCTGGTGCATTTCGGCCTCGCCGGAATCGGCGATCTGCCGGGCATCGACGAATTGCGGGCGGCGGGTCTGGTCGGACCGCGACCGGTCGCGATTTTGCGCGAGACGATCGGCGGCGAGCGCCTGCCCGACATCCCCCGTGCCGAGGGCGAGGAAGAGGCGGCCGGAGAGGAAGAGGGCGAGGCCACGGAGCAAGCCGAGGCGGCGGAAACCGGCGAGGGCGAAGCCGAAGACAAAAACGAACCCGAACCCGAACCCGAACCCGAACCCGAAGATGAAGCCGAAACCGGCGATGAGGAGACGGCGGCATCGGCCGAAAGCGATTCCGATCGTTCCTGACGGGTGTCGGATATCGCATTTCCCGCGCAAACCCGCGCCGCGATGACGCAGCATGCGATAACGGGCCGGCCCGCGTTGCGGCGCCGCACGCCATCTGCCATGATCCGCGCGTGAAACCGTTAGGCATGGCAGCGACATAGGCGATGTTCGATTTCGCGTGGTCGGAGCTGGCGCTGATCGCCATCGTGGCGCTCGTCGTCATCGGTCCCAAGGACCTGCCGCGGGTGATGCGTATCGTCGGGCAATGGGTGCAGCGCGCGCGCTCGATCGCGCGCGAGTTCCAGGGCAGCCTCGACCAGATGATGCGCGAAGCCGAGCTCGACGACATCAAGCGCCACCTCGACAAGGCGACGAGCTTCGATGTCGAGCACGAGATTCGCCAGGCGGTCGATCCGGGCGGCGAGCTGCAGCGCTCGCTGAACGAGCCCGTGCTCGCCAATCCGCTGGCCGATGCGCCCAAGCCCGCGACCGAGGCGTCGCCCGCCTTGCCGCCGTCAACGCCGTCGGACGGAACATCCGGAACATCGCAGGTCGCGTTCCCCGCGCCGCGCGAAGCCGCCGAGCCGCCGAAGGCGGAGCCGGAAACCCGCGGCAGCTAGATGAGCGAACGCGAAGAAGAGCTCGATGATGGTAAAATGCCGCTGCTCGAACATCTGGTCGAGCTGCGCAAAAGGCTGCTGTATTCGGCGCTTGCCCTCCTGGTGATGCTGGGCCCTTGCTATTATTTCAGCCGCGAGATCTACGATTTCCTCGCCCAGCCGCTCGCCGACGCGCTGGGCCATGAGACCGGCCGCCATCTCATCTATACCGACCTGACCGAGGCCTTCTTCACCAATCTGCGCGTCGCCTTCTGGGCGGCGTTCTGCCTCGCCTTTCCGATCATCGCGAGCCAGATCTGGCTGTTCGTCGCGCCCGGCCTCTACAAGCAGGAGCGACGCGCCTTCCTGCCCTATCTCATCGCCACGCCGGTGCTCTTCCTGATGGGCGGCGCGCTGGTCTATTACGTGCTGTTCCCGGTGGCATGGCGTTTTTTCCTCAGCTTCGAGAGTCCAGGCGGCCCCGGAACCTTGCCGATCGAGGTCGAGCCGAAGGTGAGCGAATATCTCACCCTGGTGATGCGGCTCATCCTGGCCTTCGGTCTCGCTTTCCAATTGCCGGTGCTGCTGACTTTGATGGCGCGGGTCGGGCTCGTCACCGCGGCCGGGCTCGCCAAGCAGCGGCGCTATGCCATCGTCGCGGTCTTCATCGTCGCCGCGGTGCTGACGCCGCCCGATATTTTCAGCCAGATCTCGCTGGCCGTGCCCTTGCTTCTCCTATTCGAGATCTCGATCCTGTCCTGCAAGCTGGTGGAGCGGCAACGCGCCAAGCGCGAAGCCCGGGAAGCGGCCGAGGCGGAAGTCGAGAATGAAACAGAAAATACTTCATAAACAGTTAGATATTATGTACATCTAAAGTCATTTATGAGTCTCCGGGGCCCAGCGCCGATGTTCGATCTCAAAGCCATTCGCGACGATCCCGACGCCTTCGACCGCGGCCTTGGCCGGCGCGGTCTCGGGCCGCGCACGCCCGAGATCCTGGCGCTCGACCGCGCCTGGCGCGAGGCCCAGACCAAGGCCGAGCAGCTTCAGGCCGAGCGCAACAAGCTCGCGCGCGAGATCGGCGCGATCAAAAGCAAGGGCGGGGATGCCGGCGATATGCTGCGCCGCGTGGCCGAGAGCAAGGACGAGCAGGCGCGGCTCGAAGCGGAGGCGGGCGGTCTCAAGACTGCGATCGACACGCTGCTGGCCGGAATTCCCAACCTCCCGGCGGAGGATGTGCCTGACGGCGGTGACGAGACGGGAAACAAGCTCCTGCGCCAGCACGGCACGCCGCGGTCGATGAATTTCGCGCCCAAAGATCACGTCGCTCTGGGCGAGGCGCTGGGCCAGATGGATTTCGCGCGCGCGGGCAAGCTCTCGGGCGCGCGCTTCGTCGTCTTGAAGGCCGGGCTCGCGCGGCTGGAGCGCGCGCTCGGCCAATTCATGCTCGATCTGCACACGCGTGAATTCGGCTATACCGAGGTTTCGCCGCCCTTGCTGGTGCGCGACGAGACCGCGTTCGGCACCGGCCAGCTGCCGAAATTCGCCGATGATCTCTTTCGCACCACGACGGGACTGTGGCTCATCCCGACGGCCGAAGTCCCTCTGACCAATCTCGTTGCGGGCGAACTTTTGGACGAAGCCGCCTTGCCCTTGCGCTACGCCGCCTGGACCCCGTGCTTTCGTTCCGAGGCCGGCGCCGCCGGCAAGGACACGCGCGGCATGATCCGCCAGCATCAATTCAACAAGGTCGAGCTGGTCTCGATCGCGCATCCCGATCGATCGGGCGACGAGCATGAGCGCATGACCGCTTGCGCCGAGGAAGTCCTGAAGCGGCTCGATCTCCCCTATCGCGTCATGCTGCTCTGCACCGGCGATATGGGCGCGGCCGCGCGTAAAACCTACGATATCGAGGTCTGGCTGCCGGGACAGGCTGCCTATCGCGAGATCTCGAGCTGCTCCAATTGCGGCGAGTACCAGGCGCGGCGCATGAATGCGCGCTTCCGCCCGAAAGAAGGCAAGGGCACGCGCTTCGTGCATACGCTTAACGGCTCGGGCCTCGCGGTCGGCCGCACTTTGATCGCGGTGCTCGAGAATCACCAGCAGGCGGACGGGTCGATCGCCATTCCCGCCGCGCTCAAACCCTATCTGGGCGGGCTCGAGGTCCTGATGCGCGATGGCTGAGCCTCTCCATGGCTGAGCGCATCGATCTCGCCCGCGCGCGCATTCTCATCTGCAACGACGACGGCATCGAGGCGCCGGGGATCAAGCTCCTGGCGCGGATCGCGCAAAGCCTGTCGCGCGATGTCTGGGTGGTCGCGCCCGAGCAGGAGCAGAGCGGCGCCAGCCACTCGCTCACGCTCCATCGCCCTTTGCGCGTGAGGAAGCTCGGCCCGCGACGCTTCGCGGTCGACGGCACGCCGACCGACTGCGTGCTGCTCGCCGTCAATGCCGTGCTCGAGGACAAGCGCCCGGATCTCGTGCTCTCGGGCATCAATGCCGGCGGCAATATGGGCGAGGACGTGACCTATTCCGGCACCATCGCGGCGGCGATGGAAGCGACTTTGCTCGGGCTCAGGGCGATCGCGCTGTCGCAGAATCTCGCCGAGGACGGACCGCCGCGCTGGGCGACCGCGGCGGCGCTGGCGCCCAAGGTCATCCGCCGCCTCGCGCGCCTGCCCTGGCCGCGCGATTCCTTCTTCAACGTCAATTTTCCCAATGTCGCGCCCACGAAGGTCCAAGGCATCGTCGCGGCGGCGCAAGGCGGGCGCAAGATCGGCGATCATCTGCTGCAGCGGCTCGATCCGCGCGGCCGGCCCTATTACTGGATCGGCCCCCAGCGCGACGAGGCGCGCACGCGGCCCGGCAGCGATGTGCGTGCCGTCGGCGAGGGCAAGGTCGCGGTGACGCCGATCTTTCTCGATCTCACCAACCGCAAGGCTCTCGCCGTCTTGAAGAAGGCGCTGGCGTGAGCGAGGCGGAGGAAATCGCCAAGCTCGTTCTCGAATTGCGCCGCGCGGGCATGACGGACCCGCGCATCCTGGGCGCGATCGAGCGCGTGCCGCGCGCGCTTTTCGTGCCGCCGCTCTTTCGCGCGCGCGCCTATGAGAACGTGGCGTTGCCCATCGGGCACGGCCAGACGATCAGCCAGCCGCTCGTCGTCGCGCAAATGACCGAGGCGCTCGAGGTGACGGAGCGTCATATCGTGCTCGAGATCGGCACCGGCTCGGGCTATCAGGCGGCGGTGCTCGCGCGGCTCGCGCGGCGCGTCTTCACCGTCGAGCGTCACCGCGCCATGCTCAAGATCGCGGAAGAGCGCTTCAGGCATTTGCGGCTCCACAACATCACGGCGCGCTTCGGCGACGGCACCAAGGGCTGGCGCGAGCAGCCTTCCTTCGACCGCATCATCGTGACCGCCGCGGCCTCCGCTATTCCGGACGCGCTCCTGGAAAGCCTGTCCGAGGACGGCGTGCTGGTGGCGCCCGTCGGAGCGGAAAAGCGCGACCAGTCCTTGCTGCGCGTGCGCCGCAACGGCGGCGGCTTCACGGCCGAAGAACTCGGCGCGGTGCGCTTCGTGCCTCTCGTGGCGGGCCTGCCCCGCGCCGCCAAACATTGAGCCGCGTCTTCGCGGCGGGCGAACGGCCCGTCAGAAGCGTGCGGACAAGCCGAGCGGGGAGGGTCGCGCGGGAACTCGTCCGCGCTTTGAACGAGCAATCGGTCAGGCGCAAGTAACAGTATGAGAGCCGGGGCGGCGACCTCGGTGTCGCTCTTCCCGATTTCCGACACATTGATTACGTGAAGATCGGGTTTCGGCGCGGCGACGCAAGAGATCGAAGGGAGGGAAGTTCATCATGCAGCTTGCAATCATCGGCTTGAGCCGGATCGGTACTGTCGCGTGCGGCCTTGCCGCGCAGCGGGATGAATATTTCACCCTCGATCGCGGGGGCGCCGGATCGGGGTTTTCGTGATGGCCGCGAGACGCGAGCCCTCGACTCTCGCCATCGATATCGGCGGGACTCGCATCAAGGCGTCGGTGCTCGATGCGGCCGGCCGCATGGTGGCGCCCGAGGCGCATCTTCCGACGCCGTCCGATGCGACCCCCAAGGCCATTCTCGGCGTGATCGCGACGCTCGCCAAGCGATTGCCGGATTTTGACCGCGTATCGGCGGGATTCCCCGGCTATGTCGTCAAGGGGCGGGTCAAGATGGCGCCCAATCTCGGCACAGCGGCGTGGCGTGATTTCGCGCTGGCCGAGGCCTTGGCCGGCCGCCTCGAAAAACCGGCGCGGGTGTTGAACGATGCCGACGTCCAAGGCCTCGGCGTCATCGCGAGCGAGGGACTCGAATTCGTGCTGACGCTCGGAACCGGCGTCGGCTCGGCTTTCTTCAAGGAGGGACGCCTGTTGCCGCATCTCGAACTCGGGCAGCATCCGATCCGCAAGCGCAAGACCTATGACGTTTATCTCGGCGACGCCGCGCTCAAGCGCAAGGGTCCTGAGCGATGGAACCGGCGCCTGCGTCGCGCCATTGCGATCGTCGAGACGCTCGTGAATTACGACACGCTCTATCTCGGCGGCGGCAATGCCCACGCCATCAATTTCGATTTGCCCAAGAACGTCAAACGCGCCGACAACACCGCGGGCATCACGGGCGGCGTCAAATTATGGGATCGCGCGCTCGACGAGTTCTTCATCGATCCGGCGGCGCCAAGAAAATGATCGCGCATGCGCGGGCCGCGGCACTTGCCGTGCCGTGTTTGCCCCGGATTCCATGACCGTCTTGGCCGCCGACGCGCGCGACGACGCGTGACGAGCGGTTGTGGGCGATTCGTATCGTGCTTAAACTCGCCCGATGGGATTCCGTGCGTTGCGCCTCGAGACGATCATCCTGCCGCTTGCCCTCGTCGCGCTGACCGCGTTGTCGGCTTGCGTCAGAAACGGACCGCCGGCGCCCGTCATCATGGGCGGCGACGCGGAAAGCGCCGGTATCGGTTCCGGTTCGAGCGGCCCTGTCGCGGTGATCGCCCCGGCGCCGGCGGCGCGGGTTTCTGCGCGGCCGGCCGCGCCACTGGCCCCGCCCGCGCCGCCGCCCGCCCCGCCCGTCAGGGCCGCGCTGCCGACCGCGGCACCGCAATCGCATCCCTCGCATCCCGATCAAATCGTCATCGGGCAAGGCGAGACGCTGTACATGATCGCGCGGCGTTACGGCGTTCCGTTGCGCTCGATCATCGACGCCAATCACCTCGATCCGCCATTCCGGCTGGCGGCGGGAACGCGACTGAGCTTGCCGCAAACCCGCTTTCATATCGTTCAGGCGGGCGAGACGCTCTACGCGATTTCGCGGCTCTACGGGGTCGAGGTGAGCACGCTCGCGAGCGTCAATCGTCTCGGCGCGCCTTATGCGATCCGCTCCGGCGAGGCGCTGAAACTTCCGGCCGCGATCGAGCCGCCGGAGCAAACCGCCAGCCTTTCGCCGGCCGCGCGGCCCGAAGCCGCGCCGGCGCCGCGTGCGTTTTCTCCGGCCGCGCCCGCGAATTCGAGCCCCGCGGCAGCGGAGCCGCCCGAAAAACCGGCACCGGACCAATCGCGGTCTGTCACGACTTCCGGGCCGAAGCGCGGGGCGCGCGTCTTCGCTTGGCCGCTCGAAGGACGCATTCTCGAATCCGACGGCACCGGGCCGACCGGCACCCATAATGACGGGATCAACATCGCCGCGCGCGCGGGCGAGGCGGTGCGCGCGGCCGATGCCGGCGTCGTGGCGTATGCCGGCAACGAGCTGCGCGGCTACGGCAATCTCGTGCTCATCAAGCACCCCGGCGGCTACATGACCGCCTATGCGCATAACGGCCGCCTGCTGGTGAAACGCGGCCAAGCGGTGAAACGCGGCCAGGAGATCGCCAAGGCCGGCGCCACCGGCTCGGTGAGCGCGCCGCAACTCCATTTCGAGATCCGCCAGGGCACGCGCGCGCTCGATCCGACGGGCTATCTCCCGGCGCTGCGCGCTAGCGCGAATTGAGCCGATTTGCGTCTTTAACGGGCAAAATTGCGCGGATCACGAAATGTTCCGGCATGACGGGATGACTTAACCGCCGATTAAGCGCGCCTTCGGCACCGGTCTCGGTCTGCCGACGGTCAAGCGCATCATCGAGCAGCATGGCGGCGACATGGTGATCGGCAGCGTGCCGGGCGCGGGCACGCGCGTGCAGATCCGGCTGCCGACGGCCGCCGCCAAGAGCAGCCGGGCGGCCTGATCCGTCGTTTCGCTTGGAGCGGCATCGCGGGCGGGCGCGATTGACGCCGGCGGGCGCGCCGCCGCATGATGGCTCCAAGCAAAACCGGGCAGAAGCAAAAGCGGGGAGGGATCATGCAGCGCTATACGCGATCGATCGCGGAAATCTGGCGGCATTGGGAAGCCCATGCCAAACACGCGATTCATCCCATGGGCTATACGGCTTACGAGGATCACCAAGGCGTCTTCGCGAAGCTGACCTCGCTCGACCGCGAGGAATGGGCCGCCGCCTATAGCGCGGCGGCGCGGTCTTACGAGGAGCAGGCGCGCGCGGCCGAGGCGCGCGGCGACATGAAGGCGGCGAACCAGCTCTATCTCCACGCCTACGGGCTCTATCGCATGGCGCGCTATCCCGCGCCCAATTCGCCCGGCAAGCGCGCGGCCTATGTGAAATCGCAGGAGATGTATCTCTTGGGCGCGCGCTCCTTTCCGTTCTCGGTCGAGAGGGTCGAGATGCCGTTCAAGGCAAAGCCGGGCGAGGGGACGAAATCGGTCGGATATCTCATGCGTCCGAAGAATGCCGGGCGCCTGCCGCTGGTGATCGCCTGGGGCGGCATCGACAGCTTCAAGGAAGACCGCACCGAGGTCGCGATACCCGTGATCGCCGCCGGTCTCTCGATCCTCCTCATCGACATGCCGGGCGTCGGCGATGCGCCGCTGCCGGGCTCCGAGAATGCCGAGCGCCTTTGGGACGCGGTGCTCGATTGGTGCGAAACGAGGCCAGAGATCGACGCCAAGCGGATCGCGATCTGGGGCGGCAGCACGGGCGGCTATTGGGGCGCCAAAGTCGCGCACACTCATCGCGAGCGCCTGGCGGCCGCGGTGTGCCATGGCGGCTGCGCGCATTACGCCTTCACGCCCGAATGGATCGAGAAGGCGCAGCACGGCTCCTACATGTTCGAGCTGGCCGAGACCTTGGCCTGCGCCTTCGGCGGCGAGACCTTCGATTATTGGGTCGAGAACAGCCCGCGCTTCTCGCTTCTGACGCAGGGCGTGCTCGACAAGCCTTGCGCGCCCTTGCTGCTCGTCAACGGCACCGAGGACACGATCTTCCCGATCGAGGATATGTATCTCCTGTTGCGGCATGGCGACGTGAAATCGGCCCGGTTCTATCCCACCGGCCATATGGGGACGACGCCGGAGACCTTGCCGACCATCATCAAATGGATCCGGGAGAGGCTCCAGGCCTGACGCGGATCGGCGCGCCGGCGGTTCAAGCGAGCGCCGGCGCGATGCTCCTCTTGCGGTATTGCCACAGCATGACGACGGCGCCGGCGCCCAGTCCGGCGAGATTGACCCCGAGCCAGATCGTGCCGCCGAGCGGCGAAGGGATGAGGCAGAGGCCGGCGAGGAAGAAGATCGCCCGGTTCGGCCAAGCCATCGGCGCGAAGAGATAGCCGGCGCAGGACGCCGCCACGAAGACGACGCCGATGAAAGCCGTGACGACGGTCAAGGCGATGTCGAGCGGCCGGCCCATCAGTAAGAGCCCGGGATTGAAGACGAAGAAGAACGGGATGATGTAGGCGACGATGCCGAGCCGCGTCCCGGTCCAGCCCGCTTTCCAGAAATTGCAGCGCGCGATCGAGGCGGCGGCGAAGGTCGCCAGGCACATCGGCGGGGTGATCATCGAGATCATGCCGAAATAGAACAGGAAAAGATGCGCCGCGAGCGGGACGATGCCGAGCTGGGTGAGCGTCGGCGCGACCATGATCGCGAGCAAGATGTAGATCACGGCCGTCGGCAGCCCCATGCCGAGCACCATGCAGATCGCCGCCGTGAGCAGCAGCAGGACGAGCACGTTGCCCTGCGCCAGGTCGACGAGCATCAGCGAGAGCCCGAAGGCGAGGCCCGAGATCTGGAGCGCGCCGATGACGAGGCCGGCGAGCGCGGTGATCGCGACCAGCTCGAGCACCGATTGACCGGTCTCGCACATCGCGTTCCAGAGTTTCTTGAGGCTCGGCCGCGTTTCGCGCGTGATCATGCCGGCCGGAATCGCGACGATGATCGCGGCGACCGCGGCGCGCCCGGGCTGCCAGGCGAGCGCGACCAGCAGATAGACCAGGACCGCGATCGGCACGAAGAAGACCCAGCCGCGCCGCAGCACCGGCAGGAGCGCGGGGATCTGCGCGCGCGGCAGACCGACCAGGCCATTCTTGGCCGCTTCGAGGTCGATCTGCACGAAGAGCGCGAGATAGTAGAAAATCGCGGGGAGCGTCGCGGCGATGACGACGTCGCCATAGGGAACGCCGAGCCAATCGGCGATGAGGAAGGCGGTGATGCCCATCACCGGCGGCATGATCTGGCCGCCGGTCGAGGCGACCGCCTCGATCGCGCCGGCGACGTGCGGGGCGTAGCCCGCGCGGATCATCATCGGGATCGAGATCGGTCCGACCATCACGACGTTCGAGACCGCGCTGCCCGAGATCGTGCCGAAGAGGCTCGAGGCGCCGACCGCGACCTTGGCCGGGCCGCCGCGGTAGCGGCCCATGCCGGCGAGCGCCGCGTCGGTGAGGAATTTGTCCGCGTTCATCGCGTAGAGCACGCGCCCGAACAGGATGAAGGCGATGACGATCTCGGCCATGACGGTGAGCGGTATGCCGAGCACGCTGTTCGTGTCGAGATAGAGATAGGCCGCGAGCCGAGGCCAGTCGGAGCTCGGCGCGTTCAAGATGCCCGGCATGAAATCGGAGAAACGCGCGTAAAGGATGAAGACGAGAACGAGCCAGATGAGCGTCCAGCCCAGGAGCCGGCGCGTCGCTTCGAAGATCAAGAGCACGGCGAGCCCGCCGAGCGCCCAGCGATCGGGCGTGGTCGCGCTGATCTCGGTGACGAGCACGGGATAGCGCAGCACGACATAGCCGGTGACGGCGATGCTGCCGAGGATCGCGAGCCAGTCGTGCCACGGAATGCCGATGCCGGCGGGCTCGCCGGCGCGCGCCTTGACCGCGATGAAGATCGCGACCAGGCCGATGCCCAGCATCAGGGCGAGATATTGCTCGCGGAAGATCGAGAGATTGAGCGTGTTCTGAATCTCGGCCGCCCAGAGGATGCCGATCAAGGTCAGCGTGAAGTAGAGCGAGCGGAGGAAGACCGCGAGGGCGCCCTTATGCGCGCGAAACTTGCTGGCGTTCTCGAACGCGACGTCGGTCACCCGATCCTCCCCGTTTCATTGGCGCGCGCGAGGCGTTGTTCTTGGCGATTTTCCGCGGGCGCGCTTGCGCGACCTTGTCCAGCCGGGTATTTTCATAATGAGACGATTGGCCGCGGTCAAGAACGGCTACGCAACAGGGAGAACGAGCCATGCTTCAGCAATCCGCATTTTTCAAGGCTTTTGCCGCCGCGGCGATGATCGCCGGCGCGGCCTATGCCGCGTCGCCGGCCCGGGCGGAGACGATCGATCTCGGCACGGATTCGATCGGCAGCGTCGACAACATCACCGGTTCGACCCTGGCGAAAATCATCACCGAGCATTCCGGCATCAATGTGCGCGCGCGCGCCTTTGCCGGCCCCGAGGCGTGGATGCCGGACATGGATGCGGGCCGGATCCAGCTCGGCGCGCATTTCACGGCGAGCTTCTACACGGCCTACAACCATTTCGAGACGAAGCTCCATCTGACCCAGCTGCGCGTCATTCGCTCCTCGCTCGGCGTCTCGGCCTTGGGCTTCCTCGTCAAGGCGGACTCGCCGATCAAGACGATCGCCGATCTGAAGGGCAAGACCGTCACCGGCGGCTATTCCGGCCAGCCGGTCGTGCGCGTCATGAGCGACGCGACCATGCAGGCCTATGGCTTCTCCTACAAGGATGTCGACGTGGTGCCCGCCGTCAACGTGGTCCAGGGCGTCGCCTCGGTGGTTTCGGGACGCGCGGATGCGGCCTGGGCGAGCCCCTCCATGCCGCAAGTGCGCGAGGCGAATGCCCAGGTCGGCGTGCGCTTCCTGCCGATCGACGTCGATGCCAAGCAAGAGGCGACCATTCAGAAGGAATCCTTCCCGTCGATCTACATCGACAAATTCGGCAGCGACAAGACGCCGTGGCTTCCGCCCGGCACGCCGATGCTGACCCAGGAGATGTATCTCGGCGCGAGCACGCACACCTCCGACGAGGTGGTGACGAAGGTGCTCGAGGCGCTGTGGGACAACGAGGCGGGATTGGTGAAGGCGCATCCGGTCATGGCCGGGTTCCTCAACAAGGCCGCGGTCTCGGCGCACCCGGTCGTGCCCTATCACCCGGCGGCGATCGCGTTCTACAAGAAGAAGGGCGTCTGGACCAAGGCCGCCGAGGACGCCAACGCGATGCTGCTCGCAAAGAAATAGCGCGGGCGGCGGCAGGCGGCGCTCGGAAGGGCACGCCGATCTTCACACGCGCATGGGCGCCGTTCTCGCGGGCGCCGCCCTGCACCGTTTCGCTGGCGCCGCAAGCGGCGAGGGTCGCGATCGCGAGCAAGGCGGCGAGCAGGATCGGCGCGCATGGGCGCCAAGCCTTGCGCCTCATGCGAGCTTCTTGCCCAGCCTCCCGGCGAGGTCCTGAATATATTGCCAGGCGACGCGGCCGGAGCGCGCGCCGCGCGTGATCGACCATTCGGCGGATTCGGCGCGCATCTGATCTTCGGGGTGATCGAGGCCGAAATATTTGGCGTAGCCCTGGACCATGGCGAAATAGGTCTGCTGGTCGCAGGCATGAAAGCCGAGCCACAGGCCGAAGCGATCGGAGAGCGAGACCTTCTCCTCGACCGCTTCGCCGGGATTGATCGCGCTCGAGCGCTCGTTCTCGATCATGTCGCGCGACAAGAGATGCCGCCGGTTCGAGGTCGCATAAAGCACGACATTGTCGGGCCGGCCCTCGATGCCGCCTTCGAGCACGGCCTTCAAGGATTTGTAGCTCGTATCCTGCTGGTCGAAGGAGAGATCGTCGCAGAAGAGGATGCAGCGCCGCTTGGTGTGGCGCAGCAGCCCGAGCAGCGCCGGCAGCGAGGGGATGTCCTCGCGATGGATCTCGACGAGGACGAGCGCGCGCGGTTGCTCGGCGTTGACCGCCGCATGCGCCGCCTTGACCAGCGAGGATTTTCCCATGCCGCGCGCGCCCCAGAGCAGCACGTTGTTGGCGGGAAGCCCCGCGGCGAAGCGCTTCGTGTTGTCCAAGAGGATGTCGCGCACCCGCTCGATGCCTTGCAGGAGGGACAGATCGACGCGGTTGACGGTCTTCACGGGCTCGAGAAATTCGCGGTCGGCATGCCAGACGAAGGCGTCGGCGGAATCGAAGTCGTTCTTGGGACGCGGCGGCGGGGCCTGGCGCTCCAGGGCGGCGGCGATGCGCGCGAGAATGCTCTTGGTCTTTACCTTGTCGGTCATCGCCTTGCCTGCATTGCGACTTGCGGTCGGTTAACGCGCCGCCATGATAGCCGCGGGGCGTCCGCTCGCAACCTCGCCGCTTGCTTGCGCTTTTGGCCTCCATCCAGTACCAATCAGCCGCGTCCGGCGCCTCCTGGCACCGGCGGTGACCCGTTTTCGGGGAGGGAGTTCGAGGATGTTGATTTCGCCGGCTTATGCACAGGCGACCGGCGGCGATTCGTCCAGCATGCTGGTGCAGATCGCGCCCTTGGCGCTGATCTTCGTCGTCTTTTATTTCTTCCTCATCCGCCCGCAGCAGCAAAAGGCCAAGCAGCAGCGGTCGATGCTCGAAGCGATCCGGCGCGGCGACCGCGTGGTGACCGGCGGCGGCGTGATCGGCACGGTGGCGAAGGTCGTCAACAATGACGAGGTCTTGCTCGACATCGCCGACAATGTGCGCGTGCGCGTGGTGCGCAGCACGATCGCCCAGGTGCTCGCCAAGACCGAGCCGGTGGCGGCGAAGGACAAGGATTCGATGGACAAGGACGGCGAAGCCCAATCCGCCGACGCACAGACCTCGAAAGAGCCGGTTCCGATGTGGCGCAAATTGCTGGGGCTGCGTTAGCGCTTCGCGCTAGGGCCGCGACATGCTCTATTTCCAGACCTGGAAGCTGATCCTCATTATCGGCGTGTGCCTTCTCGGCGTGATCTTCGCGTTGCCCAACGTGTTCTCGCCGCAGACCGTCGCGTCCTGGCCCGCCTACGTTCCGCGGAGCCAGGTCTCGCTCGGGCTCGATCTGCGCGGCGGATCGCATCTCCTCTGGGCGTCGACATGTCGGCGGTCGAGAAGGAGCATCTCGCCGGCTTGGTCGACGAGGTGCGTCAGCAGTTCAACGCGGCCAAGATCGGCTATACCGATCTGACCAACGACGCCAACCATGTCAGCTTCACGATCCGCGAGCCCGGCCGCATCAAGGAGGCGCGCGACATCATCGCCAAGATCGATCCGGATATCGACATTCAGATCGCGGCCAACGGCGCGACGACCCTGACGCCCAACCCGGCCGTGCTCGCGCAGCGCCGCGCTTCGGCGGTCGCGCAATCGATCGAGATCGTGCGCCGCCGCATCGACGAGACCGGCACCAAGGAGCCGACGATCCAGCGCGAAGGCGACGATCGCATCCTGGTGCAGCTCCCCGGCGTCGAGAATCCCGAGCATGTGAAAGAGCTTCTCGGCAAGACCGCCAAGATGACGTTCCAGCTGGTCGACACCGCCGCCTCGCCCGGGGATGCGCGCGGCGGCCGGCTTCCGCCGGGCGACGTGCTGCTGCCGAGCGACACGACGAGCAAGGGGCAGCCCACTCAATATTATGTCGTGCGCCGGCGCGTGATGGTGAGCGGCGACACCCTGACCGACGCGCAGCCCACCTTCCAAGACAATGAGCCGGTGGTCAGCTTCAAATTCGATTCGACCGGCGCGCGGCGCTTCGCCGACGCGACCAAGGAAAACGTCGGCAAGCCCTTCGCGATCGTGCTCGACAACAAGGTGATCAGCGCGCCTGTGATCCGCGAGCCGATCCTCGGCGGCGCGGGCATCATCTCGGGAAGCTTCACGACGCAGTCGGCGAACGACCTCGCGCTGCTGCTGCGCGCCGGCGCCTTGCCCGCGCCCCTGACCGTGCTCGAAGAACGCACCGTGGGCCCCGGTCTGGGCGTGGATTCCATTCATGCCGGCGCGCTCGCCAGCCTCGTCGGCGTCGCCCTGGTCGTCGTCTTCATGGTCGTGTTCTACGGGCTCTTCGGAATCTTCGCCGACATCGCGCTGTTCTTCAATCTCTGCATCATGCTCGCGAGCCTGTCGCTCCTGGGCGCGACCTTGACCTTGCCGGGCATCGCCGGCATCGCCTTGACCATGGGCATGGCGGTCGACGCCAACGTGCTCATTTACGAACGCATCCGCGAGGAGGTGCGCGGCGGGCGAAGCCTGATCTCGTCGCTGCAGGCGGGGTTCGAGCGCGCCTTCGGCACCATCCTCGACAGCCACGTGACCACCTTGGTCGCGGGCGCGCTGATGTTCTGGCTCGGCTCCGGCCCGGTCAAAGGCTTCGCCGTGACCCTGAGCCTCGGCGTGCTGACCTCGCTCTTTTCGGCCATCCTGGTCACGCGCCTCCAGATCGTCACCTGGCTGCGGCGCACGAAACCCAAGATCATTCCGATTTAGGCCGCCATGCGCCCGCTCATCATCATCCGCCGGATTCCGAACATCAACTTCATGGGGTTGCACAAGCTCGGCTTCGCGCTGTCGCTTCTCATGACCCTGGGCTCGATCGTTCTGTTCTTCACGCACGGCCTCAATTACGGCATCGATTTCAGCGGCGGCACGGTCATCGAAGCGCGCACCAGCGCCGGGCCGGCCGATCTCTCGCAGATGCGCGCGCAGCTCGACGGGCTGGGGCTCGGCGACGTGTCGCTGCAGGGATTCGGCACGCCCAATGACGTGCTCATCCGGCTACAGCGCCAGCCGGGCGGCGACAAGCAGCAGGAGCAGGCGGTCGAGCTGGTCAAGCAGAAGCTCGGCGCCTCGGTCGAGTATCGGCGCGTCGAGGTGGTCGGGCCGACGGTCGGCGCCGAGCTCATCCGCGCCGGCACCGAGGCGACGGTGCTCGCGCTGTTGGCGATCGCGGTCTATGTCTGGTTCCGCTTCGAATGGCAGTTCGGCGTCGGCGCCATGCTCTCGACCTTGCACGACACGATCACAACCATCGGGCTCTTTTCGCTGTTCCAGATCGAGTTCAACCTGACGACTCTGGCCGCGATCCTCACCATCGCCGGCTATTCGATCAACGACACGGTGGTGATCTATGATCGCGTGCGCGAGACCATGCGACGGCACAAGAGCATGGATTTCAGCCCGCTCATCAACAAGAGCCTCAACGAGACCCTGTCGCGGACCATCTTGACGGTGGCCACGACGACGCTCGCCGTCCTGTCGCTCTTGTTCTTCGGCGGCGAGGTGCTGCGCGGCTTCTCGATCGCGATGCTCTGGGGCATCGTCGTCGGCACCTATTCGTCGCTCTTCATCGCCGCGCCCATGCTCTATTACATCCGGCCGAAACATACCGGCCCGAAGCAAGGCGCGGGCGAGGCCGCGGCGTCCGGGACATCCTGAATTGGACGTCACCCCGCTTGTCCCCAAAGACCGGCAGGTGATCGAAAGCTACAGCGCCGAAGGCTTCCGGGTGAGCGGGGTCGTCCACAAGGGCGCGATCCTGGTCCTGCCGCAATCGACCCAGGCCTGGCCGGTCGCCGCGCTCGAAGCGATCTCGCTCGAAAGTCTCGGGCCGATCCTGGAGGCCGGCGCGCAGATCCTGCTTTTGGGCTGCGGACGGCGCATGGCGCCCTTGCCCTTATCGCTGCGCCAGGCGCTGCGCGCGCGCCAGCTCGTGGTCGATGCCATGGATACCGGCGCGGCGTGCCGGACCTATAACGTGCTTCTGGCGGAGGACCGGCGCGTCGCCGCCGCGCTGCTGCCCTTGGGTTGAGACGGGATCCTCTCGGGGCGAGACACGCGTCTCGTCACCCCCGCGCAAGCGGGGGTCCAGAATGAAGAGAGCCGTGTTCTGGATTCCCGCTTTCGCGGAAATGACGAGGCAAGACTGTCGCTTGGCTTGATCGGCTAGCGCGCCTTCGACAAATTCGCCGCGACGAAGTCCCAATTGACCAGATGATCGAGGAAGGCGGCGACGAAATCGGGCCGGCGGTTCTGGTAATCGAGATAATAGGCATGCTCCCACACATCGCAGGTGAGCAGCGCGGTCTGGCCCAAGGACATCGGGTTGATGGCGTTGGCGGTCTTGGTGACCTTGAGCTTGCCGCCATCGGCGACGAGCCAGGCCCAGCCGCTGCCGAACTGGGTCGCGGCCGCCTGCTTGAACTCGTCCTTGAATTTGTCGTAGCTGCCGAAGGCGCCGTTGATCGCGGTCGCGACCGCGGCGGAAGGCTGGCCGCCGCCGGCGGGTTTCATCGAGTTCCAGAAGAAGGTGTGATTCCAGACCTGGGCGGCATTGTTGAAGATGCCGGCCTTGGCATCGTCCTTGGCGGTGGCGCGAATGATGTCCTCGAGGGATTGCGAGGCCAGCGGCGAATCCTTCACCAGATTATTGAGGTTGGTCACATAGGCCTGGTGATGCTTGCCGTGATGGAACTCGAAGGTTCGCGCCGAGACGTGAGGCTCGAGCGCGTTCTTCGCAAAGGGCAGGGGCGGGAGCTCAAAGGTCATTACATATCCTCGTTCTATTGCACGAAATTTGGGCAGATCGATCGGGCGCCGGCCTTCGGCCAGCGGCGCAAGACTACATAAATGACGTGGCATTGCCGCGCGAGCGTGACGAGCCGGGCGGTTCATTAAATATCTTTCATGCGCGCGATGCGCGAAGAAGAAATGCGCCGCGCCCGGAAAATGAAACGGGGCCGCGTGGGCCCCGTTTCGCCGTGATGTCGTGACGCGCTCTTAGTAGAAATGGATCCCGGCCATGCAATACAGCATCGGGATCGAGAGCAAGGTGTTGACGCGCGAGTAGAGACCCGCAGTGCGCGCCGCCTTCCTCACCTCGTCGGGCGTGGCCTGGACGAGGCCGATATTCTTCTTCTGGTTCGGCCAGATGATGAACCACACATTGAACCACATGATCGTGCCCATCCACATGCCGAAGCCGATGGTGGTGTTGTGGGTGCTGCCATCGCCGATGCCGAGCTTGATGGCCGAGACGAGATAGCCGTTCATCCAGGCGAGGATGAGGCCGAAGACGATCGTTCCCATCGCCCCCCAGCGGAACCAGAACAGGGCTTCCGGCAGAATGAACTTGGTCACCGCGGGACGCATCTCGGCCGGAATTTTCGGCACCGTCGGCGACTGGGTGAAATTGAAATACCAGAGATGACCGATCCACATCACGCCGCACAAAATATGGCACCAGCGCACTAAGAAGAGCCACCAGTCGAAGCTGACGAGTTCCATGGCGTTATCTCCCTATCCCGGCGTCAGGCGATGGCGTGGATCAGGAGAACGACGACGATCGTCAACACGAAGCCGAGCGCTATCGTTTGGTTCAAAGAATCCAGCGGATTTTTCATTGGCGTTTTCCCCTTTTTCGGCTCTTGTTTCCCCAGATGACCCCGAGCCGTCGGGATTCATCATACAAGTTCGGCGGCGCGATCACAATTGCGCCCGTCGCCGCTGGGCCGCGTGGCCAAACGCGTCATCCATGCGATAATGACGTCATGGAAACGCGCTGTTCGCGATGCGGCACAAGCTTTTCTTGCGAGTCCGGCCCGGCATGCTGGTGCATGAAGCCGCCCTATATCCCTATGCCGCGTGGGGATGAATCCTGCTTATGCCCGGCCTGTCTCGACCGCGCGCGGGCGGCGGCGCAGGCGGATCGGCGTCCTGCCGCGTCCTGATGCGCGTCGCTCCGAGCGAGAGATGACGGCCCCGATTCTTTCCCCGCTTGCCGCCGCGTTGCGCCGGCACGATCGCGATCGCTTTCAGACCGCGCTCTTCGCGCCCGCCGAGCGGCGCGAGGCGGTCTTCGCGCTCTATGCCTTCAACTACGAAGTCGCGCGGATTCGCGAGGTGACGCAGGAGAGGCTGCTCGGGCAGATCCGCCTGCAATGGTGGCGCGATGCGATCGGCGAGATCTATGCGGGCGCCAAGCCGCGGCGCCACGAGGTGGCGGAGGCTCTGGCCCGCGCCATCGCCGATCATCGCCTCTCGCGCGCGCATTTCGACGCCCTGCTCGATGCGCGCGCGCTCGATCTGGCCGAGGAGGCGCCGGCAACCCTCGAGGCGCTCGAAGCCTATGCCGAGGGCAGCGCGTCCAGCCTCGTGCTGCTCGCCTTGGAGGCGTTAGACGTGCGCCAAGCCGAAGCCGAGGCCGCGGGGCGCTCGGTCGGGATCGCCTATGCGCTATCGGGCCTGCTCGCCGCGATGCGGTTTCACGCCGGCATGAAGCGCTGCTACTTGCCGCAAGACATGATCGACGCCTATCGCATCGATTTGGCGCGCAGCGTCTTCGAGCTCAAATCCACCCCGGCGCTGGCCGAAAGCGTTCATGAAATCGCCGCCCTCGCGCGTTATCATCTCGACGTCGCGCGCGCTCAAAGTGGCGCCGTTCCGCGCCAAGCCGTGCCGGCCCTGCTGCCTTCGGTGTTGGCGGAGCGGCGGCTGCGGCGGTTGGCGCGGCTCAATCATGACGTCTTCGATTCGCGCTGGCAGCGCGTCGATACGCTGCAAAGCCTGCAATTGAGTTGGTCGGCATGGCGGCGGCGGTATTAAGGCGCCGGTGTGCGAATACAAAGATATCTGCAAGGGAGCCGACGCTCGTGAAACGCTGGTTCGAAATTTTCGCTCTCTGTCTGGGCGACGGCATTCCGCGCCGCTCGCTTTGGGTGGCGGTCGTTGTCGGGACGATCCTCAACCTCATCAATCAGGGCGACGCGCTGATCGGCGGCGGCAAGCTCAGCGTCGCGAAACTGCTGCTCACTTATGCCGTGCCCTATTGCGTCGCGACTTATGGGGCCGTGTCCTTTCGTTTGAAAATGACGCAGCGATCCCTGGCCCGGACGGAAAACGAAATGTGATCGGCGCGCGCTTGCGGCCCGCCGCCGCGCGGCGCAAGATCGCGCGCGAGAAGACGATCCCGACGAGACGACAAGAGGAGGAAGCCATGTCGCGCGTGCCGCCCCTGAAACGCGAAAGCGTTCCCGAACTCGAACCCTTCTTCGCGCAGACCGAGGCGCGCATGGGATTCCTGCCCAACTCGCAGCTGATCATGGCGAGAAAACCGAAATTGCTGCAAGGTTTCGCTGCGCTGGGCCAGGCGGTAAACGATCCGGCGAACAAGACCTCGCGCGCGCTGCGCAGCCTCGTCGCGCATATGGCGAGCAAGTCGGCCGGCTGCCAATATTGCGTCGCGCATACCGGCGAGAGCGCGCACAACGCCAAGGTCGAAGATGCGAAGATCGCGGCGATCTGGGAGTACGAGACCAGCCCGCTCTTCACCGAGGCCGAGCGCGCGGCGCTGCGCTTCGCGCAATGCGCGGCGGCGGTTCCCAATGCGGTGAACGAGGACGATATGCGCGCCCTGCGCAAATATTACGACGACGAGGAGATCGTGGAGCTGACCGCGGTCATCGCCTATTTCGGCTTCCTCAACCGCTGGAACGACACGATGGCGACGGCGCTCGAACCCTCGCCGCTGGGCTTCGCCGAGCGCACCCTCGCGCCGACCGGCTGGGAGCCGGGCAAGCACGCGCCGCGCGGCGCCGAGGAGGCCGCCGAGTAGAGCGGGCTCCCCGCTATTCCGCCGCGGCGCGCGCGGGGCCGAGCCACGCGTCGAGATCGGCGAGCGCGCGGCGCGCCATCAAGGGCTTCTTCTCGCCGCGATTGGCGCGGGTGATGACGCCGTCGGCGAGCGGCGGCAAGAGCCCGAAATTAATGTTCATGGGCTGGAAGCTCCTGGTGTCGGCGCCGCCGGTGATGTGCCCGAGCAAGGCGCCGAGCGCCGTGGTCGCGGGCGGTGCCGATGTAGAAGCGCCTTGTGCTTCGGCGGCAGCGAAGCGCCCGGCGAGCAGCCCGATCGCCGCGCTCTCGACATAGCCTTCGACGCCGGTGATCTGGCCGGCGAAGCGCAAATGCGGCAGCGCCTTGAGGCGCAGCGAGCCGTCCAGAAGCTTCGGGCTGTTGATGAAGGTGTTGCGATGGAGGCCGCCGAGCCGGGCGAATTCGGCGCGCTCCAGCCCCGGAATGGTACGGAAGATCCGGACCTGGTCGGCATGGCGCAGCTTGGTTTGGAATCCCACCAGATTGTAAAGCGTGCCGAGCGCATTGTCCCGGCGCAGCTGCACAACCGCGTGAGCGCGGTGCCCGGTGTGCGGATTGGTCAATCCCACCGGCTTCATTGGCCCCCAGCGCAACGTGTCGGGACCGCGCTCGGCCATCACCTCGATCGGCAGGCAGCCGTCGAAATAAGGCGTATCCTTTTCCCAATCGCGGAATTCGACCTTGTCCGCCTCGCGCAGCGCGGCGATGAAATTCTCGTACTGCGCGCGGTCGAGCGCGCAATTGATGTAGTCGGCGCCGTCGCCCTTGTCGTAGCGGGATTGGCGCCACACTTTGTCTTCGTCGATGCTGTCGGCGTGAACGATCGGCGCGATCGCGTCGAAAAAGGCTAGCGCCTCGACGCCGGTGCGCTGCGCGATCGCTTCCGCCAAGGCGGGCGCGGTGAGGGGCCCGGTCGCGATGATGGCGCTCGTCCCGTCCGCTTGCGGCAGCGCCGTCACCTCCTCGCGGCGGATCTCGATCAGGAGTTCGTTTTCGAGCGCGGCCTCGACCGCGGCCGCGAAACCCTCGCGATCGACCGCGAGCGCGCCGCCCGCCGGCAGGCGATGCGCGTCGGCCGCGCCCAGGATGAGCGAGCCGCAGCGCCGCATCTCTTCATGCAACAGTCCGACCGCGTTGTTCGCCGCATCGTCGGAGCGGAACGAGTTGGAGCAGACGAGCTCGGCAAGGCGCGCGGTCTGGTGCGCGTCGGTCGAGCGGACGGGCCTCATTTCATGCAGCACCGCCGGTACGCCGGCGCGCGCCAGCTGCCACGCCGCCTCGCTGCCGGCAAGCCCGCCGCCGATGATGTGGACTTGTGCTCGCGGGTTCACGCCCGTTTGAGCTTCTTGCCTTCGCCGCTGCGCGTCAGATAGGCGCGCAGATATTCGCCCGTATAGCTGCCTTTCGCGGCGGCGATCTGCTCGGGCGTGCCCGCGGCGACGATGCGCCCGCCGCCCGAGCCGCCCTCGGGCCCGAGATCGATCAGCCAGTCGGCGGTCTTGATGACTTCGAGATTGTGCTCGATCACGAGGACGGTGTTGCCCTGGTCCACCAGCGCGTGCAGCACGTCCAGAAGCTTCTTCACGTCCTCGAAATGCAGGCCCGTGGTCGGCTCGTCGAGGATATAGAGCGTGCGGCCGGTCGCGCGGCGCGCGAGCTCCTTGGCGAGCTTCACGCGCTGCGCCTCGCCGCCCGACAAGGTCGTCGCGGGCTGGCCGATATGGATGTAGCCGAGCCCGACGCGCTCCAGGGTCATGAGCTTGTCGCGGATCGCGGGGACCGCGCGGAAGAACTCGGCGCCTTCCTCGACGGTCATGTCGAGCACGTCGGCGATGCTCTTGCCCTTGAAGGTGACTTCGAGCGTCTCGCGATTGTAGCGCTTGCCGTTGCACACATCGCATTGGACGAAGACGTCGGGCAGGAAGTGCATCTCGATCTGCAGCACGCCGTCGCCCTCGCAGGCCTCGCAGCGTCCGCCCTTGACGTTGAAGGAGAAGCGCCCGGCGCCATAGCCGCGCGCCTTCGCCTCGGGCAGTCCGGCGAACCACTCGCGCATCGGCGTGAAGGCGCCGGTATAGGTGGCGGGGTTGGAGCGCGGCGTGCGCCCGATCGGCGATTGATCGATGTCGACGATCTTGTCGAGATGCTCGGCGCCCTCGATGCGGTCATGGGGGCCGGGATGCTCATGCGCGCCGTTCAGCTTGCGTGCGAGCGCCTTCCACAGCGTGTCGATGACGAGCGAGGACTTGCCGCCGCCCGAGACGCCGGTGACGCAGGTGAAGGTGCCGATGGGGAATTCGGCGGTGATGTTCTGGAGATTGTTGGCGCGCGCGCCGACGATGCGCAGGCGCTGTCCCGGCGCGCCGGGCCGGCGTTGCGCGGGCAGCTCGATGCGGCGGCGTCCGCTCAGATATTGGCCGGTGATGCTGTCCGGCGTCGCGATGACCTCGTCGGGCGTGCCGGAGGCCACGACGCGCCCGCCATGGATGCCGGCGAGCGGCCCGATATCGATGAGGTAATCGGCGCTGCGGATCGCCTCCTCGTCGTGCTCGACGACGATCACCGTGTTGCCGAGATCCCGCAGCCGCCGCAAGGTCGCGAGCAGCCGGTCATTGTCGCGCTGATGAAGGCCGATCGAGGGCTCGTCGAGGACGTAGAGCACGCCGGTGAGTCCCGAGCCGATTTGCGAGGCCAGCCGGATGCGCTGGCTCTCGCCGCCCGACAAGGTGCCCGAGGCGCGCGACAGGCTCAGATATTCGAGCCCGACATTGCGCAGGAAGCCCAGGCGCTCGTTGATCTCTTTCAGGATCCGCTGCGCGATG
This sequence comes from uncultured Alphaproteobacteria bacterium, assembly GCA_963729935.1. Classification (GTDB taxonomy): domain Bacteria; phylum Pseudomonadota; class Alphaproteobacteria; order ATCC43930; family CGMCC-115725; genus CAIKMD01. The sequence goes on along the minus strand of CAVSPW010000010.1, from coordinate 94,658 downwards.
TCGCGCTGCTTGGCGGTCAGATGCTTGTCGAGACCGCCGAACCATTCGACGGCGTCGAGGATCGAGAAGTCGCAGACTTGACTGATGTCGAGCTTGTTGATCTTGACCGCCAGCGCCTCGGGCTTCAGGCGCCGGCCGTGACAGACCTCGCATTCGGTCGTGCTTTGATAGCGGCCAAGCTCTTCCTTGAGCCAGGCGCTGTCGCTCTCCTTGAAGCGGCGCTCCATGTTCGGAATGACGCCTTCGAAGGGGCGGGAGGTGGTGTAGCTCTTCTGCCCGTCGTCATAGCGCATGGTGATGGGCGTATCGCCGGAGCCGAAGAGGATGGTCTTCCTGACCTTTTCGAGAAGGTCCTGCCACGCCGTTCCGGTGCTGACCTTGAAATGGCGGGCGATGCTGTCGAGGGTCTGCTGATAATATTGCGAGCTCGATCCCGCCCAGGGCGCGATCACGCCCTCGCGCAGGCTCAAACGCTCATCGGCGACGACGAGCTCGGGATCGAAGAACAGCTTGGTGCCGAGCCCGTCGCATTCGGGGCAGGCGCCGTGCGGATTGTTGAACGAGAATAGCCGCGGCTCGATCTCGGGAATGGTGAAGCCCGAGACCGGGCAGGCGAATTTCGCCGAGAAGATCGTGCGCTCGCCGCCATCGGCGTTCTCGGCGATGGCGATGCCGTCCGCGAGCTTCAAGGCGGTCTCGAGCGAATCCGCGACGCGGTTGCCGAGCCCCTCGCGCACGACGAAGCGGTCGACCACGACTTCGATGTCGTGCTTCAATTTCTTGTCGAGCGCAGGCGCCGCGTCGATCTCGTACATCTTGTTGTCGATCTTGACGCGCTGGAAGCCGCGCTTTTGCAGATCGGCGAGATCCTTGCGGTATTCGCCCTTGCGCCCGCGCACGATCGGCGCCAGCAAGAGGAGGCGCGTGCCGTCGCGCATCGCCATCACGCGGTCGACCATCTGCGAGACGGTCTGGCTTTCGATGGGCAAGCCCGTCGCCGGCGAATAGGGCACGCCGATGCGCGCGTAAAGGAGCCGGAGATAATCGTAGATCTCGGTGACGGTGCCGACGGTCGAGCGCGGATTCTTGGACGTCGTCTTCTGCTCGATCGAAATCGCGGGCGAGAGGCCTTCGATCAAGTCGACATCGGGTTTCTGCATCAGCTCGAGGAACTGGCGGGCATAGGCCGAGAGACTCTCGACATAGCGGCGCTGGCCTTCGGCATAGATCGTGTCGAAGGCGAGCGAGGATTTGCCCGAGCCCGAAAGCCCCGTGATCACGACGAGGCTGTCGCGCGGCATGTCCACATCGACATTTTTGAGATTGTGTTCGCGGGCGCCGCGAACGCGAATGTATTGCATGGGGCGACCATAGCGCGCGTGCTAAGCGCTTGGCAATGTTCCTACTCTGTTCTAGGATGGGGTACGATATGGGGGCGCCTCCGTGCCCTTACAACAGCAGCAAGGGAGCTCCCGCATGGCCGGCAGCGTCAACAAAGTCATTCTCGTCGGCAATCTCGGCCGCGATCCCGAGATCCGCTCCACCCAGGACGGGTTGCGCATCGCCAATCTTTCGGTCGCGACTTCGGAGAGCTGGCGCGACAAGAGCAGCGGCGAGCGCAAAGAGAAGACCGAATGGCATCGCGTCGCGATCTTCAACGAGCGTCTCGTCGACATCGTCGAGAAATATCTGAAGAAGGGCTCCAAGGTCTATATCGAGGGCGCGTTGCAGACGCGCAAATGGACCGACAATTCGGGTCAGGAGCGCTACACCACCGAAGTCGTGCTGCAGCGTTTTCGCGGCGAGCTCACCATGCTCGACGGGCGCGCCGGGGGCGGCGAGGGCGGCTTCTCCTCCGACTCGCCGGAAGATGAGGCGCCGGCGCGCGCGAGCGCACCGCGCGCGGCCCGCGCGCCGTCGGCGCAGGAACTCGACGACGAGATTCCCTTTTAGAGGTTTGCTCCCGCGCGCGGACTTCGATTTCGGCCCTCAGTCCCTTTCAGGCTTTCTCAGCCGCCCGCGTGAGAACGCCCGTCACAACGTCGGTGTTTTGAGCGTCCTGGATAAGCCAGCATCCGTTATCGCGCGCCATGACGAACAGCAAGATGCCGTGGCGCGGCTGGCCGACGCTGCCTTCCGGCTCGATCTGGCCGCTCAATTCCCAGAGGACATGCGCCGCCGCAATATCGGGGCTGAGGAATTTCACCTTCTCGATCTTGCCGCAAAGCACGCTGTCGCGCAGGAAGGTCGCGTGGCTGTGGAGATGAGCCGCCTCGATCTCCGCGCGGTTCTTCCACCACATGCCGATCACGTTGACGAAATCAGCGTCTGGCGCGAAGAGCGCGGCCAATGCAGTCATGTCGTGCCGGTTCCATGCCGTGTCGAAGGCTTGCGCCACTGCCTCGATCGCGGCGTTATCGCCTTCGTCGTCGTGACGGGTTAGAACGGTTGGTATGGTCTGGATCGTCATGGGGCCCTCGCTCGCTTGATGAACGGGAGCAGTGTTGCGGTACGGCGCACCCGATTAGAAATCGCATCTTCGTATGGATATCATTTACCGCATGAATTTCGCCGCGTTCGACCTCAATCTGTTGCGCGTGTTTCAAGCGCTCATGATCGAGCGCCATGTCACGCGGGCGGGCGGGCGCATCGGTCTGAGCCAACCCGCCGTCAGCGCCGCGCTGAATTGGCTGCGCGCCGTTTTCGACGATGAGTTGTTCATCCGCAATGCGGGGGCGATGCTGCCGACAGCGCGCGCCCTGGCGCTGGCCGAGCCAATCGGCGATGCCTTGCGGCGCGTCGAATATGCGCTCGGCAGCACGGGTCGCTTCGAGCCGGCGGTTGCGCAGCGCGACTTCACCATCATGGGCACCGACTACGTGAGCTATCTGCTCGCGCCGCCGCTCTTGGCCGAACTCCAAGCCGTCGCGCCGGGGATCGTGATCCGCTTTGTCGATACCCGCGCGGGCCCGATCCTGCAGCTTCTGGAAGAGGGGCGCGTCGACCTGGCGATTGAAGTGATGCACGAATTGCCTGATCCGGCGCGCTCGCAGTTCCTCATCCGCGATTCCTACGTTGTCATCGCGGCGGCGGCGCATTCCGAGATCGTGCCGAGCGCAGAGGGGGCGGACGGACCGGTCCTCGATCTCGATGTCTATTGTCGCCTACCACATGTGCTGCACTCGTTAAGCGGCAAGACGGTCGGAAACGTCGATGCGGCGCTGGCGGCCATCAACCGGAGCCGGCATGTGGCGTTGAGCCTGCCGCATTTCTTTTCGATCGCGCAGACAGTCGCCACGTCGCGAATGATCGCGACCTATCCCGAGCGATTGGCGGCCAAGCTTGCGCCGGTATTAGGGCTGCGACATTACCGCCCGCCGGTCGAACTTGCACCGATCTCGCTCGCGATGAACTGGCATCGCCGCAACGACAGCGAGGCTGGGCACGCGTGGCTGCGTCAACGCCTCATGAGCCTCGCGCAACGGCATTGAACCGGGCCCCTGAGACCGAGACTGCGGCGACACCCTCCGTGAATGATTGGGCCGATGCACCAGTCGCCGAGACGGAAAGGGCCGATTTTCCAGTGGCGCCGCAGGGCACGCGTCCCAACGGCTGCAGCATGGAGCGCCGCGATTTGTTCGCGAAGAGCCGTTGAGTAGCGCCTCGCCGTCTCGCGCGGGCGTTTCATTGACTATTTGGTCGTTTGGTCGCGGCGTCGCACCGGTTGCGTGTCTCACGCCTTTGTGAGCTAATGGTGCCAATCGGTTGAAGCGGCCGAGCGGAATTTTTACGCAGTGGAGGAAGCGATGTCGAAGCGCAAGGGCGCGACCGGAGTCGGTCGCCGTAATTTCCTCAAGGGCGCGACCTTTGCCGGCGCGGCCGCGACGGTGGCCTCGCCATTGAAGGCCGTGGCGCAAGGCGCCGCTCCGCCCAAGAAGACCAAGGCGCCGCAAGGGGTTTCGGCGCTGCATCAGGCGGCCGAAACGCAAGGCCTTCCGGCGGGCGCCGATCATCTCGTCAGCGCGACCAGCGGTTCCGACTACATGGTCGATGCGTTCAAATCCTTGGGCATCGAATACATCGCTTCGATGCCGGGGTCGAGCTTCCGCGGCTTGCAGGAATCCTTCATCAATTACGGCAAGAACACCGCGCCCGAATGGCTCACCTGCCTGCACGAGGAAATCTCGGTCGCGATGGCGCAGGGTTATGCCAAGGTCGAAGGCAAGCCGATCCTCAACCTCGTTCACGCCACCGTGGGCCTGCAGCATGCGTCGATGGCGGTCTACAACGCCTATTGCGATCGCGTGCCGATCTGCATGCTCACCGCCAATATCGCCGACGCGACCATGCGCCGCCCCGGAGTCGAAGTCGATCACACCGTGCAGGACGGTCCGGTGATCGTGCGCGATTTCACCAAATGGGACGATTCACCCGCATCCTTGCAGCATTTCGGCGAATCGACGATCCGCGCCTATCAGATCGCAATGACGCCGCCGATGGGCCCGGTGCTCCTGGTGGCGGACAGCGCGCTCCAGGAAGATCCGATCCCCGAGGATGCCAAGCTTACTTTGCCGAAGCTGCCGCGCTTCGCGGCCGCGCAGGGCGATTCCGGCGCGGTCGCCGAAGTGGCGAAGATGCTCGTCGAGGCCGAGGCCCCGGTCATCATGGCCGATCGCGGCGTGCCCGGACCCAACGGCGTGATGTCGCATCTCGTCGAGCTCGCCGAAATTCTGCAATGCTCGGTGGTCGATATCGGCGGCCGCCTCAATTTTCCGACGCAGCACGGGCTCAATCAAAGCGCGCGGCGCGGCGGGGTGTTGTCGCAAGCCGATCTCGTCGTCGGGCTCGATATGACCGATTATTGGGGTGTCGTTCACGGTTATCGCGATCAGCTGCATCGCAGCTCGCGGCCGATCCTGAAGCCCGGCACGAAGACCGTCTCGATCACCTCGTTCGACCAGTTCATCCATGCCAATTACCAGAACTTCCAGCGCTTCGAGGATGTCGACCTCGAAGTGAGCGGCGACGGCGCGGCGACCATGCCGGCGCTGATCGAGGCGGTGAAGAAGCTCGTCACGGCCGACAAGAAATCGGCCTATGAGGGGCGCGGGAAGAAGCTCGCCGCGGCGCGGCAAAGCGCGCTCGAACGCGCCAAGACCGAGGCGGCTTCGGGCTGGGACGCTGTGCCGATCAGCACGGCGCGGCTCTGCATGGAGCTATGGAACCAGATCAAGGACGAGGATTACTCGCTCGTCGTCGCCACCCAGCCCGGGGGATTCTGGTCGCATCATCTGTGGAAGATGGACAAACCGCATCACTATCTCGGCGATTCGGGCGCCTATGGCGTCGGTTACGGCGGCGGCGGCGCCGTCGGCGCGGCGTTGGGCAATCGCAAGCATGGCCGCGTCTCCGTCGCGATCATGGGCGACGGCGATCTCATGGTTTCGCCCGGCTCGCTGTGGACCGCGGCCAAGCACAAGATCCCGATCCTCATGGTGATGCACAACAACCGGTACTACTTCCAGGAAGTGATGCATCTGCAGGCCATGGCGAACCGCCACATGCGCGATCCGCGCACGGCCCATATCGGCACCGAGATCGCGCATCCGAACATCGATTTCGCGAAGCTGGCCCAGAGCATGGGCGTGCATGCGGAAGGCCCGGTGACGGATCCCGCCAAGCTCGGGGCGGCGCTCCAACGTGCGGTCGCGGTGGTCAAGAGCGGCGAGCCGGCGCTCGTCGATGTCGTCTCTCAAGGTCGCTAACGGAAGTCGATAACAGAAAAGGTTTGGAAATGAGGAAACGCATTGGTGTCGCGCTCATCGGCGCGCTTGCGGCATTGAGCACTGCGGCCTGGGCGCAGGATCAAGCACCTGCCGGCAACGTCAAGGCCGGAGAGCAAGTCTATAAGGCGGTGGGGTGCTGGGAATGTCACGGGAGCGTGGCGCAGGGCGGCGCGATCTCGGGGCCGCGGCTTGCGGCGACGGCGCTGCCCTACGCGGCCTTCATTCAGCAATTGAGAGTCCCTCAGAACGCGATGCCGCCTTATGAGCCCAAGATCCTCCCGGACGCGGAGGCGGCGAACATCTACGCCTTTCTGAAATCCTTGCCGGCGGCGCCGGCGGCGAAGGACATTCCGCTGCTCAACAATTGACGCCGGGCGATTGAAGACGCGGGGCGGGACGATCCCGCCCGCGGCTTTTGCCGGCTGCATGCTGCGATGCAAAATCGCGCCTCGCCTCCGATCCGCCGCCGGCCATTTCTCCGAATCGGATCGTGTCTGAAAATAGTTCTATAAATAGCTGAAAACAAAAGATAATTTTTCTGGGCGGCGCGTGGATGAAAAGCCGGATCGGCACCGGTCCCGCGATTGTTGAACGGCGTAAAATCCGCTAAGCTTTTTTGACAATTCACCGGCGATTTCCGCTGGCGATCCCCTCGTCTATCAGCAGCTTTCCGGACCGAAATTTTGGCTGACACGCCCGCGCCGCCCCCGCCGCTCGATATCACGCCGATTGCGATCGAAGAGGAGATGAAACGCTCCTACCTCGATTACGCCATGAGCGTGATCGTGGCGCGGGCCTTGCCTGATGTGCGCGACGGTTTGAAGCCGGTGCATCGCCGCATCCTCTTCGCGATGAAGCAGGCCGGCTACGAATGGAACCGCGCCTTCCGAAAATCCGCGACCAGCGTCGGCGAGGTGATGGGCAATTACCATCCTCATGGCGACGCGCCGATCTACGAGGCCATGGTGCGGATGGCGCAGGACTTCGCCATGCGCCTGCCGCTGATCGACGGGCAAGGCAATTTCGGATCGATGGACGGCGATCCGCCGGCGGCGATGCGCTACACGGAATCGCGCCTCTCGCGCGCGGCCGATGCGTTGCTTGACGATATCGACAAGGAGACGGTCGAGTTCCAACCGAATTTCGACGGCAGCCGTCAGGAACCCAAAGTGGTTCCGGCGCGGTTTCCGAACATCCTCGTCAATGGCGGCTCCGGCATCGCCGTCGGCATGGCGACCAACATCCCGACGCATAATCTCGGCGAGGTCGTCGATGCCTGCATCGCCTATATCGACAACCGCGACATCACGGTCGAAGAATTGATGGAGATCGTGCCCGGGCCCGATTTTCCGACCGGCGGAATTATTTTGGGTCGCGCCGGCATCCATGCCGCCTACGCGCTGGGCCGCGGCTCGATCGTGATGCGCGGCCGCGCGGCGGTCGAGGAGATCCGCAAGGACCGCGACGCGATCGTGGTCACCGAGATTCCCTATCAGGTGAACAAAGCGCGCATGATCGAGCGCATCGCCGAGCTCGTGCAGGAAAAAACCATCGAGGGCATCTCCGATCTGCGCGACGAAAGCGACCGTCACGGCGTGCGCGTCGTGATCGAGCTAAAGCGCGACGCGATGGCCGATGTGGTGCTGAACCAGCTCTATCGCTACACGCCGCTCCAGACCAGCTTCGGCGTCAACATGCTGGCGCTCGACGGCGGCAGGCCTTTGCTGCTGAGCCTGCGCGAGATCATTCGCGCCTTCGTCGAGTTCCGCGAGGAGGTCGTGACCAAGCGCACGGCCTTCCTGCTGCGCAAGGCGCGGGAGCGGGCGCACACCTTGCTCGGCTTGGCGGTGGCCGTCGCCAATATCGACGCGATGATCGCGCTCATCCGCCAATCCGCCGATCCGGCCGCCGCGCGCGCCGAGATGATGGCGCGCAGCTGGCCCGCCGAGGACGTGCTTGCGCTCATCGCGCTGATCGAGGAGGCGGGGCGCGGCGGGGCCGGGCCCGACGCGACCTATCGCCTCTCCGAAGAGCAGGCACGGGCGATCCTCGATTTGCGCCTGCAGCGCCTGACCGCGCTGGAGCGCGACAAGATCGCGGAAGAGCTCGACGGCATCGTCATCGAGATCAAGGGCTATCTCGAGATTCTGGGCTCACGCCCCCGCCTCATGGAAGTGCTGCGCGAAGAGCTGCGCGCGGTGAAGGAACAATTTACGACGCCGCGGCGCACGGTGATCGAAGATATCGAGTTCGAGACGGATATCGAGGCACTCATCCAGCGCGAGGACATGGTCGTCACGGTGAGCCACGCCGGCTATATCAAGCGCGTGCCGCTCTCCACCTACCGCGCGCAGCGTCGCGGCGGCCGCGGCCGCGCCGGCATGGCGGTGCGCGAGGAGGATTTCCTCAACGAGGTCTTCGTCGCCTCGACCCATGCGCCGGTGCTGTTCTTCACCTCTTCGGGCCGCGTCTACAAGCTCAAGGTCTATCGCCTGCCGGTGGGCACTCCGCAATCGCGCGGCAAGGCCATGGTCAATCTGCTGCCCAATCTCGCGCCGGGAGAGACGATTTCGACGGTCATGCCCTTGCCCGAGGACGAGGCGGGATGGGCCGACCGCACTGTCGTCTTCGCGACCGCCAAGGGCAATGTGCGCCGCAACGCCTTGTCCGATTTCGCCAATGTCATGGCGAATGGCAAGATCGCGATGAAGTTCGAAGGCGCGGATGCCGATGACCGGCTCATCGCGGTCGCGATCTGCAGCCCGGCCGACGACATTCTCCTGGCGACGCGCAACGGGCGGTGCATCCGTTTCGCCGCCGAGGAAGTGCGCATCTTCACCGGGCGCAGCTCCGTGGGCGTACGCGGCATGAGGCTGGGCGAGGGCGATGCGGTGATCTCGATGTCGATCCTGCGCCACGAGGATGTGCCGACGGAATTGCGCTACGCCTATCTCCGGCTCGCCGCCGAGCGGCGACGCAGCCCGGCCGAGGAAACCGAGGCCGAGGAGGGCGAGGCCGAGAGCACGGTCGCGCAGATCAGCGAAGAACAATTCGCGGCGCTGGCCGCGCGCGAGGAATTCGTGCTGGTGCTCACCGAGAAGGGCTATGGCAAGCGCAGCTCGGCCTATGACTATCCGATCACCGGCCGCGGCGCCCAGGGGCGCGAGAACAACGACCCGAGCCGCGGCCAGGGCGCGACGATCGCGGTGTTTCCGGTCGCCCAGGGCGATCAGATCATGCTCGTCACCAATGGCGGTACGCTCATCCGCGTGCCGGTCGAGGACATCAGTATCCGGCGGCGGCGCAGCGGCGGCGTCACGGTCTTGAAGGTCGACGAAGGCGAGCGCGTCGTGTCGGTCGCGCGGCTTCCCGACACGGGCGTCGATGTCGGCAACGGCGATGCGGGGAACGACGAAGAAGGAGCGGCGTCATGAGCACGCGGATCGGTGTCTATCCCGGAACCTTCGATCCGATCACCAACGGCCACGCGGACATCATCCTGCGCGCGGTGAAAATCGTCGACCGCCTGGTGGTCGGCGTCGCGCGCAACGCCGGCAAGGGGCCGCTCTTCGATACCGATGAGCGCGTCGAGATCGTTCGCGACGAACTCCATCATCTCGATGGCGAAGCCGCCAAGCGCATCGAGGTTCGGCCTTTCGACAATCTCCTGATGCATTTCGCGGTCGAGGTCGGCGCGTCCGTGATCATTCGCGGATTGCGCGCGGTGTCGGATTTCGAATACGAATTTCAGATGGCAGGTATGAACAATCGGCTCAACCCGTCGGTCGAGACCGTGTTCCTGATGGCGTCGGACAAATATCAATTCATCTCGTCGCGTTTCGTCAAAGAGATCGGCCAACTCGGCGGCGACGTCTCGCACTTCGTCAGTGCGCGCGTCGCAAAGCGCCTGGCCGCGCGCTTCGGCGCGCCGGCAAAATCCGCGGCGCGATCCGCGGCCGCAAAGCATTGAAATGCAACGTGATCGTGAAATAACTTTAACTTGGATGGCGCGAAGCTTTGCGACCTAATACGTGCAGGCGGCCTTGCCGCTCGCCCGCTCGACCCCCTTGGCGGGCATTTTGACCCTCGGGTCCGCCCCGCCTGCACCCCCATTCCTCCAGATGGCAGGCGGGGCGCCTTCGGTCTCTCGACCGACAGCGCGGTTGCTCGCGGCGCGGCGTCACGTTAGATTGCCGCCGCCATGACAAGCCAGCTCTTCAGCCCGATCACCCTGCGCAGTTTGACGCTCGCCAATCGCGTGGTCATTCCGCCGCTCTGCCAATACAGCTCCGACAATGGCAGCGCCACCGATTGGCACATGCAGCATTTGCCGGCGTTTGCGATTTCGGGCGCCGGCCTCGTCGTGTTCGAGATGACCGATGTCGAGCCGATCGGGCGCATCACGCCCTATTGCGCCGGATTGTGGTCGGACGAAAACGAAAAGGCGCTCGCGCGCGTGATCGCCTCGTGCCGCAAATATGGCCAGGCGAAGCTCGGCATTCAAATCGCGCATGCGGGGCGCAAGGCGTCGACCGTCGAGCCGTGGAAGGGCGGAAAATTCCTGCCGCCGGATCAAGGCGGCTGGCAGACGATCGCGCCCTCGGCGATCGCTTTCGGCGAAGGCTACGCGACGCCGCGCGCGATGGTGCGCGAGGATTTCGCCCGCGTGCTCGACGGATTCGTCAGCGCCACGCGCCGCGCCGCGCGTTTGGGATTCGATGCCTGCGAGATGCATGGCGCGCATGGCTATCTGCTGTCGTCCTTCTTCTCGCCGCTGTCCAATCGCCGCGACGACGAATATGGCGGCAGCCTCGAGAACCGCATGCGCTTTCCGCTCCAGGTCTTTCGCGCGATGCGCGAGGTCTGGCCCGCGGACAAGCCGCTGGGCGTCCGCTTGAGTTGCGTCGACTGGGTCGATGGCGGCACGACGATCGAGGATACGGTGGCCTTCGCGAAGGCGCTGAAAGAAGCGGGCTGCGATTTCATCTGCTGCTCCAGCGGCGGCATCGTCGCGGCGGTTCCGCCGCTCATCCGCGCCAATTATCAGGTGCAATTCGCCGAGCGCATCCGGCGCGAGACGGGCGTTCCGACGCGCGCGGTCGGCATGATCTTCACCGGCCGCCAGGCGGAAGCGATCGTCGCCAAGGGCGAAGCCGATATGGTCGCGGTCGGCCGCGGCTATATCGACGATCCGCGCTGGGCTTGGCATGCCGGAGACGAACTCGGCGTGGCGGCGCCTTTTGCCTCGCAAGCGCATACTGCGCGCCATCCGAATTGGATCAAGCACAAGCTCGAAGCGCACAAGGCGCCCTGAGTCCCAAGGCATCTTGAGTTCAAGGCGGCATCCCGCTCCGCTCTAGCGGCGAGGCGTTTTCGCCCGGGAGACTCGGGCCGATTTCTTGCGTGTCTTTTGCAGTCGCTCGACCGTTGCCAGCGCGCGGTCGCGTTCGCGCTCGGCGCGGCGCAGCCGGGCCTGGGCACGCGTCAATTCGCGGCGCAGAAGAATGAGATAGGGATCGTTGCGCTCCACAGTCTCCGGTTCCAATCCCGTCCTGCTCTGCCCGCGACATGCCCGAGCCGTTCAACCGGGGGACGCCGGAGCCGCCGTCCGATGGGTCGCGCAACTCGAGACGGAGGGATCATAGCCCGGCGGGTTCTCGCAATAATACTAAGAACCCGATGCGGGCGTGCGGGGGCCTTCACGGCGCCCGTGGAAGCATCGCCCGCCGCGCCAGATATCGTCGTCGCGGCCGCGGAGTTGCCGGATATCGTTGCCCTGCCGATGCTCGTCGGCGCCGGCAGGGGGCGGCCCCAGGGCCGGCCCCCCGGATTGTCACCGGCGAAAGCGCGGCCAGGCTCGTGGCGGTCTTCATTTGTTCCTTATCGGTCCATGGCATGCGGCAAATCTCTCTTAACAGGAAGTTTCGCCCGGCGGGACGTGGCGCGGGGGCAACACCCGCGATCCAATTCATGCACAGGTGGCCGGAAACCTCTCGCAAACTTGCGGTTTTGCGGACGAAAGCGTATGAAATATGCGGAGACTTTTGAAATCTGGAGGAGCATCCGATGAGCCATATGCGGAGCGTTTTGCTCGGCTTGGCCTTTTTGGCCGTCACCGCGCCGAGCGGTCTGGCGCAGACCGGCGGCGGCACGCCCGGGCCTTATGTCCGGCTCGAAGGCGGCTTGTCGATCCCCGAGAATCTGAGCGGCAGCCCCGTGCCGGGCATCACCGGCGGCACCGCGAAGCGCGACGACGGGTACATCGTCGGCGGCGCGGCGGGCTACAAATGGGGTCCGTGGCGCGGCGAGCTTAATCTCGATTATGCCGAGCAGGATGTGACCTCGGGCACGAACGTCTATGCGGGCACGACCGGTTCGGCCAACCTGAAGGGCAATTCGTCGAACCTGTCGTTCATGCTGAACGGCTATTACGACATCAACACGCATACGCGCTTCACGCCCTATCTCGGCTTCGGTGTCGGCGTCAGCTATTTCCGCCTCAACAAGGTGGCGACGAATGCGACGCCGAGCGTCGCGATCGCCAATAGCGGCGATTATGTCTTCGCCTATCAGCCGATCATCGGCGTTTCCTACGCGATCACCGATCAATTGCTGATCGGGCTCGAATATCGCTATTTCGGAACCACCGATGCGGATCTGAAATATTCCGCAGGCGCGGCAACGACGCGCTTCACGGTCGATCCCGCGAGCCACAACATTCTTGCAAGCTTGACCTATCACTTCAATCCGCCGGCACCGCCGCCGCCCACCCCGGCAGCGTTTACGCCGCCGCCACCGCCGCCGCCTGCCGCCGTGGTGCCCTCGAAGCAGAACTTCATCGTCTTCTTCGATTTCGACAAATCGACGCTGACGCCTGACGGGCAGAAGGTCGTCGACGCGGCCGCCGCCGCCTACAAATCGGGTGGCCGCGCGAATATCTCGATCGCCGGCTATACCGACCGCGCCGGGACGCCAACCTACAATATGGCGCTCTCGAAGCGGCGCGCGGACACGGTGCAAGGCGCGCTCGTGAAGGATGGCGTGCCCCGCAACCAGATCACCGCGACCTGGTTCGGCGAAGAGCATCCGCGGGTGCCGACACCCGATGGCGTGCGCGAGCCGCAAAATCGTCGCGTCGAGATCCAATTCTGATCGCGGTCTTTTTTAACCGCAGCGCATAAAGGCTCGGCCCGGGCATTGTCCCGGGCCGATTTCTTTTAATCGTCCGTCGCAATGGATGCGCGTGTGTCGCGCCGCGGTCAGCTGCCGCGGTCGGTCTTCGATTCGTCGAAGAATCGGACGCGCTTGTAGCCCGGACCGCCCAATGAGCGCCGCTCGACAATCGGCGCCCGGCGCACCACGGCAGGCGCCGACGGGGCGAAGCCCGCAGGTGCCGGCCGGGACGCCGCGGGACGCGCCGCGCGGCGGGGGCCGCCCGCCTTTTTCGGGCCGGCGCTCTTCTTCGGCTCGGGTGCCTTGCGTACCTTGAGATGGCGGGCGCCCAGCACCTGGCCATCAAGCGATTTGATCGCCGCTTCGACCGCGCTCGGCGGCGCCAAACTCACCAAGCCGCGCAGCGCGCGAGTTCTCGTCGCCGTTGGGACGCTCGATCACCGCGCCGAGCACCAAGCCGAAATCGTCGAACAAGGCGGCCAAGGCGGAGCCCGTGAAATCTTCGGGCATATTTGTGACTACAATGTTGCCCCTGAATGGCGCCATCCGCATATCGATCGTCCTTCCCTGTTCGATGGTATCTTAATCAAATCTGCGGGCCGGCACCGCATGGTTTCTTGGAACTCTCCCTTGTGCGCGGCGCATGGAAAGATTTCCGCGCCGTTGCATAGCGGCTGGAATCGCGCGCCGAAGCGGGAATTCGATGGGTGCGAAATCGCGCGGAGGGCGGCGGGACGACGCCGGCGTCGCCCGGATCGCAGCGCGCAAACCCTGTGTCATGATCGCTCCGTGCGGCGAGTTGCGAGTCGCGCCGATGCGATCACCCGGAATCGGCGAGACCGGGGATCGGCACGCCGAAACTTTGCACCAGCAGCACAAAGTTCAAGACCAAGACGATGACTGCCCCGAGAATAGTCAAGGCAATCATCGGCCACGGCGTGACGAACGCGCCCATGATATCGCGACGGCTCGTGAAGATGACGAGCGCGATCATGGGCACGGGAAGGGTGAGGCTGAGGAGAACCTGGCTGAGCACCAGAGCCTGCGTCGAATCGACCCCAAGCCAGACCACGACGAAGGCCGGGAGCATTGTCACGAGCCGCCGCAGCCATATCGGGATCCGGAATCCGACGAAGCCTTGCATGATCATCTGGCCCGCCATCGTCCCGACCGTCGAACTCGATACGCCGGACGCGATCAGCGAGCACAGGAACACGGCCGAAGCGGCGAAGCCGAGCAGCGGGGCAAGCGTATGATAGGCGGTGCCGATCTCCGCCACCTCGGGATGCCCGGCATGAAAGGCGCTCGACGCCATCAAGACCATCGCCATGTTGACGAGGCCGGCGATCGACAGCGCGATCACCACCTCGCGATGGGAGAACCGCACCAGCATCCGCCTTTCGCGCTCGTCGAGGCCGCGCGCGCGGTCTTGCGTCAGGCCCGAATGGAGATAGACCGCATGGGGCATGACGGTCGCACCGATGATGCCGACCGCGAGAAGCAAGGCGGCGCTGTCGGGAAGCTGTGGCACGACGGAATGAATCGCCGCGGCGTGCCAGTCGATCGGCGCGATGAACATCTCGACGAGGTAGCAAAGCGCGATGATCGCCACGAGACTGCCGATCACGAGCTCGACCGGACGGAAGCCCGAGCGCTCGAGCGTCAGAATGAAATAGGTCACGACCGCGGTGACCGCCATGCCGGCGAGCAACGGCATCCCCATGAGCAAGGCGAGCCCGATGGCGCCGCCCAGGAACTCGGCGAGATCCGTGGCCATCGCGGCGATCTCGCTGACGATCCACATCGCGATGACGACGGGCTTCGGAAAAGCCTCCCGGCACAGCTCGGCGAGGTTGCGCCCGGTGACGATGCCGAGCTTGGCCGAAAGCGCCTGGAACAGCATGGCGACGAGGTTCGCGAACAGCACGACCCAGAGAAGCGTGTAGCCGTAGCGCGCCCCCGCCTGGATGTTGGTCGCAAAATTTCCGGGATCGATATAGGCGACGGAGGTGACGATCGCGGGTCCGAAAAAGGGCAGGAACCGCCCGAGGCCGCGGCGGCGCCCCTCGAGCACTTCCCGCATGTCGCGCCGGGCACGATCGGTTAGACTTGTCCGTGTCGATGTTCGATTCATGGATGCTCCGGGCGCCGGGCTATTCTGGCCGAACCCGGCGTCGGTTTCGAGATCGCTTTATTGTCGCACGCCGTCGGACGGCGTGCCGGGATGGGAGGAGAGGGCATGCCAGCGAAACAACCCAAACGCAACAGCCTCGAGCGACGCCTCCGGGCGGTCGAGGACCGCCTCGCGATCCTCGATCTCATTGCCAGCCACCCGCCGGCGACCGACAGCGCGTCGCGCGACCATGCGGCGTCATTTTGGAGCGACGAGGGTATCGTCGATATGGGCGACGGGCCGAAAGGCTACAAGGCGATGATGGCGATTTTGACATCGCCCGGTTTCAAGGAAGCGCAGGGCCAAGGCATCTGCCACTTCACGAGCTTGCCCCAGATCACCCTCGATGGCGACAAGGCGGTCGCGACCAGCTACATCCAGATTCTCGCGGCCGATTCCAAAGGCGAGGCTTTCGCGCTGTCGGCGCATGGCACGTCGAAGGGCTACCGCGTTCTGCGCGTTTCCGCCAATCGGTGGGACCTCGTCCGCACGCGCAAGGGCTGGCGGATCAAGAGCCGCGCCTGGCGCGGGATGGACAATCCCGCCGCCCGCGATTTGCTGCGTGGCACGATCGAGCCGCGCAAGCCGAAGCGACGGGCCGCCTAGCGCCGAGGCGCGGCGGGATCCGATCATGCATGAACCGACAAGGAGGCGTCGATGACCGAGACGGCAGCACCGGCACTGGGGCTCGAAACGCGGCTGCGCGCGATCGAGGACCGGCTCGAGATCCTCAATCTCATCGCGGGGCATCCGCCGGGCGCCGACAGCGCATCGGGCGAATATGCCGCCTCTTATTGGGTCGAGGGCGGGAGCTTTGATCGCGGCGAAGGATTGCGCGGTTCCGCCAGCCATGCCGAGATGATCGCCAATCTGGCGGCACCCGGCTTCCAGGCCGCGGTCGCGCAAGGGATCGCGCATTTCGCCGGTCTGCCCCATATCGAGATCGACGGCGACCGCGCGATCGTCACCTCCTATCTCCAAATCCTCATGCCCGATCCCACGGGCGATGCGGTCGAGCTTTCCGCCCATGGAACCTCGAAAGGATTTCGCGTCCACCGCCTTTCCGCCAATCGCTGGGATCTCGTGAGGACGCGCGAGGGTTGGCGGATCGAGCGGCGCGTGCTGCGCTCGATGGACAGCCCGGAGGCGCGGTCAATTCTGCGGGGTGTCGCCGAGCGCAGCCTGGCGAAGGGCCGAGCTTAGCCGAGCGCGCCGATCAGCAGATCGAGCGCGGCGGCCGCGAAGGCGCGCATATTGGCGACGCGGTCGCTTTGCCCGGTCTCGATCGTGATCGCGCGCTCGATGGGTCCCGATAGGGCGATGCAGCTATGCCCGGGCGCGTCGCCGTAGCGGTTGCCGCTCGGACCGGTCGCGCCGGTCTCGGCGATGCCCCAATCGGCACCGAAGCGGTCGCGCACGCGGCGCGCGGCGAGGTTCGCATAGGGCTCGGTCGATGCGCGCATGCCGGCGAGATCGGCCTCGCCGAGGCCGAGAAAGACGAGCCGCGCTTTCTGGGTATAGACCACGGCGCCGCCGAGAAAATAATCCGACGCGCCGGGCACGGCGAGCAGCGCGGCCGAAAGGAGCCCCCCGGTCGAGGATTCGGCGACGGCGATGCGGTGCTTGCGCGCGCGCAAGCGCGCGGCGATGGTCTCGGCTTGGGGCAAAAGAAGCTGCATGATCCTCTCCCGTGCTCTGCCGGCGCGCGGTATCGGCGCTCGGCGCTAAATCAATCCGAAGGCGCCGAGTGTGCCCGCAGCCAGAAACAGCCACAGCGGATTGACGCCGGTGCCGAGCGTGATCACCGCGGTCGCCGCCGTGATCGCAAAGGTGATCCAATCATGATCGGCCGCCGTGCCGAGCACCAGCCCGGATGAAAAGACGAGGCCGATGGTCACCGGCGCCAGACCCATTTGCACGACGCGGCGCCAGGTGGCGTTACGGAAACGGTGCCACAATCCGCCGACGATGAAGGCGACGGTCGCGGCGGGCACGCCGATCGCCAAGGTGGCGACGATCGCGCCGAGCGCACCGGCGGCCTTCCAGCCCATCAGCCCGAACATCAGGAAATTTGGACCGGGTGCGGCCTGAGCGATCGCGAAGAAATCGGCGAATTCCTGGTCGCTCACCCAATGATGTACCTCGACGAGGAAACGATGCGCGTCCGGCAGGATCACGTTGACGCCGCCGAAGGAGAGGAGCGACAGCAACGCGAATTGAACCGCGAGTTGCATGAGGATGCTGCTGTGATTCATCGCCGCCGCGCCTCGAGCCACCAGGCGACGCCGATGCTGGGGGGCGCCAAGGTCAGGAGCACGTAAACCAGCGGAAACTTCAACAAGCCCATGCCGATGAAGGCCGCGGTTCCGAACGCGGCGGACCAGGGCCGGCGGCGATGCGGCCCGGCGATGCGGATCCCGACCGAGATCATGAATCCGGCCGCCGCCGCCGAAATGCCGCTCAAGATGCCGTGCACGATCGCCATCTGGCCGAAGCTCGTATAGAGCGCGCCGAGGCCGATGAAGATTCCAAGCGGGATCACGACCACGCCGGCGAGCGCGGCGAGCGCGCCGGTCAAGCCGTGCTGACGCTGGCCCAGGCACATGGCGAAATTGACGATGTTCGGCCCGGGCAGGAATTGGCACAGGCTCAGCGTCTCGGTGAAATCCTCGTCGCTCATCCAGCGCCGTTGTTCCACCAGCGCGCGATGGGCCCAGTTGATGGCACCGCCGAATCCCGACAGGCTGATCTGGAGGAACGCGAAGAATAGATCGACCAAACCGTCGGCGCCGACGCGCGGCGCGGCGATGGGACGCGCGTCGCTCATGGTCCGATTTCCGACTCAGCGCCGAACGGAAATTTCATGCGGCGGATATTCGCTCACGGCAGAAAACGTACGATGACTTCATGCGCAGCGACACCCGTTCGCCCGGGCGTCGGCGCGTCGGACCGCTTTTCAAGCATTGCCGGGGCGACGCCATGCTCGGCCAAGCCCTTCAGCACGCTCGAGGCGCGCTGATCCGCCAATGTCGCGTCATGCGCCGTGCCCCCGTCGGCGTGGCCGGCGACGACGATCTTCGACGGACCAAGCCGATGCGCGTCGCCGGCGATCTCGACCACCACCTTTTCCGCTTCAGGCGTCAAGACGGCTCGATCGCTCTCGAAATAAACGCTGTATTGGCGTGGCGCTTCGAGGCGCGGCGTGCAAGCCGCAAGCAGAAGCGCCGCCGCGGCGATGCCGCGCCGCAGCCGCGCGCCGAACGCCGATTTGCTCAATCGCCCTCCTTGACGACGGTGCCGTCGGGCAGCACTGCGACGAATTCGTCGGCACCGCCCTTGCTGGCCTTGGCGTGCCAAGTGTTGTCGCATCCCTTGCGCAGATCGCGAATCTTCGTGTAGCCGGCCTTTTGCAGCTTCTGCCGTGTCTCGTCCGCGGTGGTCTTGTCGAGCTTGTCGCCCGGATCGCACGCGGCCCAGGCGGGGCCGATCAGAGGCGGCCCGATGCGCGCATCGAGGGCAAGCAGCGCGGCAAGGGCGAAGACAAGAGAGAGCGTCCGGTTCATGGTCTGGCTCCGCTGGATGGCCGAAGGACTTTATCGGCGAGGCGTTGAACGGCGTCCAGCGTAACGCGACCGGGCGCCGCCGCCCAGAGCGAATCGACGAGCTTAGCGCTCGGCGTAAACCGATCAGGGCGCGGCGGGTTTGGAAGCGGATGCGGGAGGGCGCCGGCGATGGATGACGGCGCTCGCATCGGCATAGACCCGGACCCAATCGGGGGCATGGTCGAGTGCGCCGACGGCCGGCATTTGCGGCGCCAACAGCGTCCAGGCGATGTGGTAGCGATCGAGCAGGCGCGCAAGCGCGTCGCCGCGTGCCGCGACGGCGACGGCATATTCCCTCATGAACGTGTCGCCATAAACGTCGACCCTTCCATCGACGAAAGGCGCCACGCCGGCGAAGACCAGATAGCCGCCGAAATCATAGGCGTTGAAGACCGGACCGGTGACCCCGGCCGCGGTGGCGGCGGCCAAGGCATCGATCGGCGCCACGCGCGAATCCTGCGGAAGGATCGGATTGAGCCAAGCGATTAGCGTCGCCAATGCGACCGCCGCGCCGCCGGCGACATGGAGGCGCAGGCCGGGGCGGGTGTCGCCGCCGCGCGGTGCTGCGCCGCCGAGCGCCAGCCCGACGGGTGCGGCGAGGAGCATGGGCCCGATCAGCGCGAGCAGATCGGCATTGCGCGAATGCACCAGCGCGAGATGAACGAGGCCCAGGAGCAGCGCCATTCCGATCCAGGGCACGCGCGGCCGCAGGGAGAAGCCGAGAACAAGCAGGCCCAAGATCCAGATTTCGAGCGGCTGGAAGCGCGCGAATTCGGTGCTGTGCCATTCGCTGATGAAGTCCAGCGAGAAGCTTTCATGCGCGAGACGGAAGGCGAAGAGCGGCCCTTCGATCCCGTTCGGGGTGAGGATCGCGGCAATCGCGGCGGCAAGGAAGAAGCCGGCCCAGGCCAGGACCACGCTCCGCCGGGCGGGCCAATCGGCGGCCGCGAAGAGCGCTTCGGCGGCATAAATGCCGATCAACCCCAGACCGATGACGAAGCCGCCGTGAAGATTGGCCCACAAACTCATCAGCGGCAGGATGAAGAGCGAGGGCGGCCGGCCGCCGGGTCGCGTGCGCTCGAGCGCGGCCATCCAGACGACGAGGATCGGCATGGTTAACACATGCGGGCGTGCGAGGAGATGCGGCGCGGCGAGAATAAAGCTCGCCGCAAGGCCGATCGACGTAGCCGAAAGGGGCAGTCTTCGATCGAGGAATCGGGCGAGCAGATAATAGGTGGCGGCGATCGCCGCCGCGGTCAGCGCTACGACGCCGACCCAGCCCAGCGCGGCATAGGCCCCGGCAAAGATCAGTTCGGCGAGCCATTCATGCGCGATCCACGGCGCGCCGCGCATGGTGAAAGAGAACGGGTCGCTTGTCGGGACTTGCGCGTGAGCCCAGATCCAATTTCCGGCGGCGATATGAAAGAACGTGTCGCCGTCATGAAGCAGATTGCGCCCGGACCACAGCATCAGCGCATAGGCAAATACCGCGACGAGAAGCGGTATCGCCTGCACTGGCCTCGACGGAGCGCGCGCAACCGGCGCGGTGCCGTTATCGCGCGCGCCGGGCGGAGAGAGTCGCAGTTCCGGTAAAACCATCACGCGAGCCCCGGCGGGCGGTGAAAGAGAAATCGAGCCGACGGCGCGCCGCTCGGGCGCAAGTCTATATCCGCGGCCTCATGGCATTGTCCCGCAGGATGCTTATCGAAACGTTAAGCATTCCGCCTCGTGCCGAAACGCCACCCGGGGTCTCGGGCCGCGGCCCGGCGATTAGGCGCGCGTGTCGGGCGCGGGATCCGCGATCTTGCCCGTTCCCGGGTTGCGGCCGTGAGAGGCGAGCCATTGGCGGCGCCGCGCTTCGGCCGTGTCGTAGGCGAGCTGAAGCTGCTGGACGATTTCGTGCTCGCCGGATGCCTTGGCCGTGTTGAGCGCAAGCAGGATCTTGTCGCTGAGGCGGCGATTGAGCTCGGGGACGGCGGCCGCATCGATTTCGTAGCCGACACGCGGCTCGGCTTTGATCTTGATTCCGGTTTCGATGAGCTTCTTGCGCAGCGAATGAACCGAAACCCGGATCGACACGGCGGCGGTTTCGGGCTCGGAGGAGCCGTAGACTTGCTGAATTAGCGACCCCAGGGGCGTGGTGCGCGCGCGGTTGTTCAGCAACACCTGCAGAATGTCGGCTTCATGGGGGGAGAGATGAATGACCCCGCCTTTGAAGTAGACGACATTGTGGTTGTAGTCGAACTCGAAATCCTGATGGCTCGCCTGCTCGGCCAGCCGCTCTTGCTTGGTCATCATTCAATCCAATCGGAAGTATTCCGCCGCGGTCGATCCTTCGCGGGGATCACCAAGGCAATCTAACCACAATAGGTGTGCGCCCCCTACATTTAACGGATGCGCATCGTCTCAAAGACCCGTGGCATTTGCGTTAATATTCGAACGAAACCGAAACCGAATTAGCCGTAACCCCATTTTAACATGGCCGCCGTTTACTCTCCTCGTAGCGTGTCAACGGGAACCCCCATCTGGAGGAGCAATACTATGCTTACGATTTTCACGACTGTCAGCCGCTTGTTCAAGGACCGTTCCGGCGTCACCGCGATCGAATACGGTCTGATCGCGTCGCTCATCGCCGTTGCGATCATCGTCGGCATCGAGGCGGTCGGCACGAACCTCAACGTCACGTTCAACTCTGTCAGTAGCGCGCTCTAAGGCGCGTAAAGAGCGCCGGGGTTCTTACCCCGAGTGACAAGCGACAGCTCAATCGGGTGGGGCGTGGCATCGTGTGTCGCGTCGCCACGCCCCGCGCCCGAGCCAAGCCTGTCAACGCACGACGGTGAGGCGGAGCGTCGATCATGTTTCACGTATTGCCCGAACAATTCCTGATTTTGTGTTTTTTAGGCCTGCTGGCCTGGGCGGCGTGCAACGACGTGGTTGAATTCCAGATCCCGGATTCGGTCAGCCTCGGGCTCGTCGCCCTCTATCCGATCTACGTCTTCGTGGCGCGCGATCCGGTCCACTGGATCTGGGGCCTGGCCGTGGCCGCGGCGACCTTCGCGCTCGGTCTCGGTCTCTTCGCCGGCGGATTATTCGGTGGCGGCGACATCAAAATGGTGAGCGCGGCTTCGCTCTGGGCGGGCCCGAAGCTCGTCCTGGCGATGTTTTTCGTCATCAGCGTGACCGGCGGCGCGCTCGCGCTGCTGTTCTTGGGAATCCATTGGATGCAACGCCACCGTGAGACCGTTGGCGTCGACGCATCCTTAACCGCTACCGCCTATGCTGCTCGGACCCGCCTCCCTTACGGCGTGGCGATCGCGGCCGGTGCGGGTCTTGTCGGCCTGCGGCTCTTGGCAGGTTGAACGCAGGAAAGGCAGAGAGTCACCATGCGACAGCGCACCATCATCTTCGTAGTCTTGGCCGCCTTCTTCGGTCTGGGCACGATCTATTTCGCGCGATCTTGGCTCTCGAAGGAGCACGCGCAGGTCGCGGAGCAGCCCAAGCTCCAGCAGCAGAGCAATTCGGTGCTCGTGGCCGCGCGCGATCTTCCGACCGGAAGCTTCGTGCGCCCCGAGGATCTACGGTGGCAGAGCTGGCCGGAAGGGCAGGTCGCGGACAATTATTTGCTGAAGGGCAAAGACACGCCCGAAGCATTGTCCGGCGCCGTCGTCCGGCTGAAGATCGCCGCGGGCGAGCCCGTGACCAACAATCGCATCGTCAAGCCGGGCGACCGCGGCTTTCTCGCCGCCGTGCTGAGCCCGGGAATGCGCGCCATCTCGACGGCCGTGACGCCGGTGTCGGGGATCTCCGGACTGGTGTTTCCCGGGGACCACGTCGATATCATCCTCTCGCACCTGATTCCCAGTACCGTGCCGAACTCGACGCCCGCCTTTGCGAGCGAAACCGTGCTCACCGATATTCGGGTGCTGGCGATCGACCAATCCACTGCGGATATCGAGGGTAAGCCGGCGGTGGCGAAAACCGTCACCTTCGAGGCGACGCCCAAGCAGGTCGAAGCGCTCGAAGTCGCGAGCACGCTGGGCAATCTTTATCTCAGCCTGCGCGGCCTCGCCGGCAGCGATACGGTCGATGCAAGCGGCACGATCGGGGATGACGGGCTGCCGGACCAAAAGGGCGTCCGCTCGGTCAGCCATACTTGGGACAGCGATGTGAGCCCGCTGATCCATCACGGCGCGGCCGGAACCGGGTCGACGATCACCGTCCTGCGCGGCGGTGGCGGCGGCACGACGAGCGTCTCTGTTCCAGCGAATGCGACGACTGCCGCGCCGGGATCGAACGGATCCATGCCGGAAAAACTCACGGGTGGATGATGAAGCAATTCCTGCGCTCTCTTCTCTTCGCGGCGGCTTTCGCCAGTGTGGCCGGAGCCGGCAGCGCGCCCGCGCGCGCGCAGGAGGTCTTGGCGCCCTCCGGTCCCGCGATCAAACTCGATGTCGGCAAGGGCGATTTGATCCGGCTCGACCGCAATGCCGATACCGTGTTCGTGGCCGATCCGGCAATCGCCGATGTGCGGGTGAAGACGCCGCGACTCATCTATATCTTCGGCAAGGTGCCGGGCGAGACCTCGCTCTACGCCGTCGATGCCGAGCAGCACGTCATCACCAACAAATCCGTCGTGGTCAAGCGCGACGTCGCGCGCCTTCAGGCCGCGATCGATCAACTCGTGCCGGGTGGCGGGGTGCAGGTAAAGCCCGTCGACGGCTCGCTCGTGCTGGTCGGTCACGTCGCGACGCCGGCCGAAGCCGAGGATGCGCGCCGCATCGCGCGGCCTTTCGTCACGGACGACAAGCAGTTGATCAACCACATCGCCGTTGACGCGCCGAATCAGGTCAATCTGAGGGTGCGCGTTGCCGAGGTGCAGCACAACGTCGTCAAAGAGCTCGGAATCAACTGGGATGCGCTCGGCCATTTCGGCAATTTCGCGCTCGGGCTCGCGACCGGAAGCCCGGTCACCTCCGCCGCCGGGGGATTCATTACCCGCAACGCCGGAATCGGCGGCACCACCGACAGCGGCGTTTTCGGTTTCAATACCACGAACGTCAGCATCAACAGCGTGATCGACGCGCTCAATCAAAATGGGTTGGTGAACGTTCTTGCCGAGCCGAACCTGACCGCCGTCTCGGGCGAAACCGCGAGCTTTCTGGCCGGCGGCGAGTTTCCGATCCCCGTGCCTCAAAGCGGCTCCGGCGGATCGGCGCCGACGATCACGGTCATGTACAAGCCGTTCGGCGTGGCGCTCGCTTTCACGCCCGTGATTCTCGCCAATGGCCGTATCAGCCTGAGGGTGCGCCCGGAGGTCAGCCAAGTTTCTGCGACCGGGCAGGTGCAGATCAACGGCTTTACGATACCGGCGCTGACGACGCGTCGTGCCGAAACGACCATCGAGTTGGGCAGTGGGCAAACCTTCGCTCTCGGCGGCCTGCTGCAAAACAATATCGCGGATACCGTCAACAAGGTTCCGGGCCTCGGCGAATTGCCGGTGCTCGGGCCCTTGTTCCGCTCGACGCAATTCCAGCGCAACGAGACCGAGCTCGTGATCCTCGTCACGCCCTATCTCGTGCGTCCGGTCTCCGATCAGCGGCTGGCCACGCCGAATGACGGATATATTCCGCCCAACGACCTCGATATGGACGTCGCGGGCAAGACCCAACGGCCGGCGCTGCCGCAAGGCGGCAAGGAGCCGGTCGGGCCCAACGGTTCCGGCGTGATCGGTCCCGCCGGATTCATCCTCCAATAGGTAGCCACAATGCGCTCAGATCCACGTGTTTTCATGATGTATGTGGTGCCGCTGTTCTTGGCGGCTGCGCTCCTGGCCACGGGCTGCACGCCTGAATCGGCGCGCTGGAGCGCGGCGGAATCGCCCAAGGACAATAAGGTCGATTTCGTGACCATGGCGCATCAGGTCCATTTCGGGCGGGGTGCCGCGGCACCGACGAGCGGCGAAGTCACGGCGCTGTCCCAATTCCTCGACCATGTCGCGCTTGGCTATGGCGATCAGGTGACAATCGATACAGGGCCGCGCAGCGGCAATGCTGCCGCCGACGCGTTGGCCGCCAAGCGGCTCAAGGCGGTCACCGCGATGTTGCGGCAGCACCACATCCACGCGCAGATTGCCGCCCGGCCGAGCGTGGATGGCGCGCTCGCTCGTGATGGCGTCACGGTCACTGTGGCGCGCTATGTCGTCACCGGTCCCGCCTGTCCTGACCACAGCAAACCGGAAGCCGACGATTTCACCAACACGCCGTCGAGCAATTTCGGCTGCGCGACGGCGACGAATCTTGGCTTGATGGTCGCCAATCCCGGCGATCTCGTTCGCGGGACGCCGGCCGGTCCGGCCGATGGCACGTTCGCCGCGCGCGGCGTGCAACGCTATCAAAACGGAGAGATTGCCAAATCGCTCGCGCCCGAGCTCATGAACACGGCGGGCGGCGGAGGTTCACGGTGACCGCGATGAATTTGATGCCGATCAATCTGGCCCCGATCGGGGGCGCGTCCACGGGTACGCTCGTCGGCTTCGTCCGCGACGAAGGCACGCGCGCCGCGCTCGTGGCCGCGCTGGGCGGGGATTGGCCCGCCGCCACCATCAATTCCGGCGGCATCGCCGAGGCGACGGTGCACCTCGCGGGCGACCCGACGGTCCGAATCCTGGTCGTCGATCTCTCCGGAAACCCGGATGTTTTCAGCGCGCTTGATCGCCTCGCCGAGGTCTGCACGCCGGGAACCATGGTGATCGCGCTGGGCGAGGTCAATGACGTGGCGCTCTACCGGCGTCTGCGCCATGCCGGCGTCGCCGATTACCTCGTCAAGCCCGTGACCACCGAGGCCTTCAGCCACGCGCTGATGGCGGCATCGCAGCCCGCGGCCATGATCGGCCAAGAGAAGGCGACGCGCCCGCGCGGCGATGTCGTCGCGGTCATCGGGGCGCGCGGCGGCGTCGGCACGACAATGGTTGCGACGACGCTCGCCTGGCTCTTCGCCGAGGAAGCGCATCGCCGCACCATGCTGATCGACCTCGACGTCCGCTGGGGCACGACGGGGCTCGCGCTCGACGTCGAGACGAGCCACGGCCTGTGCGAGGTCCTCGCCAATCCCGAGCGCATCGACAGTCTTTTTGTCTCGAGCGCGGCGGCGCGCATCGGCGACCGCCTGAGCCTGCTCGCGTCCGAAGAACCGCTCGATTCGGCCGCGGAAGCGCGGCCGGGCTCGATCGAGCTGCTGTTGAAGGAAGCGCGGCGCGATTCCGAGCGCATCGTGATGGACGTGCCGAGGCTCGGCGCCGATTTCGTGCGCCGCACATTGGCCGAGGCCAGCGTCATCGTCATCGTCACCGATTTCTCCCTCGCGGGCCTGCGCGATGCGGGGCGGCTCGCCAGTTTGGCGAAGGAAGCGGCGCCGACGGCGAAATGTCTCGTCGTCGGCAATCGTGCGGGCGCGCATAAGAAGAGCGAACTTCCGGCGGCCGAAGTGCAAAAGTCGCTCAAGATGACATTGGCCGCGGTCATCCCCGAAGATCGCGCGGCGGTACTCCAGGCGCTCAATACCGGCAAGCCGCTTCCCAAGATCGCGCCCGGAAGCAAGGCCGTCGCGGCTTTGCGCGGCCTCGCGCAGTCTTTCGACAAGGAGCCGCCGCGACAGACCGGACTCCTCGCGCGCTTCTTTCCCGGCTCGCGGTCGAAGGGCGCCGGGCAAAGCGGGAAGAATTCGCTCGCAGCCGCCGAGTAAACCATGAGTTTCGGACGCAGAACCGCTGACGGATCGCCGGCGCTTCGGCTCGTGCCTGCGGCGGACAGCACGCAGCCGGCGCATGCGCCTGTCCCCGGCGAGGCGCCGTCCGAATCGGCGTCGGAAGCCGGCGCCTGGGCTGAGGCGGCCAAACCCGCCTTGACCGCGCTGGTCCACGAGCGGATCGGCGCGACGGAAGCCAAGTCGATCGGGCGCGGCATGCTCGCGAGCCGCGTGAGTGACGTCGTCAAGGAATGGATCGAGCAAGAGCGGGTCGAAGCGAATCCGTTGCACGAGCGCGATCTCGTCACTTATCTGATCAACGATCTGCTCGGCGCGACGCCGAAGGCCTCGGCCATACCGGTCGCGCAGCCAATGGCAGACGCGTCCGACGTCCACGTGGCAAGCGACCCGATCGAGGAAGCCAAAGAGCGCATCCAGCCCAAATTGCTGTCGCGCATCGATGTGAGCGCGGCCTCGGCGCTGCCGCGTGCCGAGCTCGCGCGCGAGATCGGCGAGGTCGTCGCCGAAATCGCCGCCGAAGAGAAAATCCAGCTCAACTCCGTCGAGCAGCGCAATCTCGTCACCAAACTCGTCAACGACATGGTCGGTCTCGGTCCGCTGGAGCCTCTGCTCGCGGACGAGACCATCACCGACATCATGGTCAACGGGCCGGATCAGATCTATATCGAACGCGGCGGCAAGCTCGAAGTCACCAAGGTGCGGTTTCGCGACGATGCGCATGTGATGAACATCGCGACGCGCATCGTGTCGGCGATCGGGCGCCGCGTCGACGAATCGAGCCCGCTTTGCGACGCGCGTCTCGCCGACGGCAGCCGCGTCAATATCATCATCCCGCCGCTCGCGATCGACGGCCCTTCGATCTCAATTCGCAAATTTTCGAAAAAAAAGATCACGCTTGACGTGATGAGCCGGCAATCGAACATGTCGATCGCCATGGCCAATGTGCTGAAAATCGCCGGCCGCTGCCGTCTCAATATCCTGATTTCGGGCGGTACGGGCTCGGGCAAGACGACCTTGCTCAACGCGATCAGCCAATTGATCGATGCCGGCGAGCGCATCGTGACGATCGAGGACGCGGCGGAGTTGCAGCTCCAGCAGCCTCACGTGGTCCGGCTCGAAACCCGGACCGCCAATCTCGAAGGCAATGGCGAGATCACGATGCGCGATCTCGTGAAGAACGCGCTTCGCATGCGGCCAGACCGAATCATTCTCGGCGAGGTGCGCGGCGCCGAAGCGGTCGACATGCTTCAGGCGATGAACACCGGTCACGAGGGTTCGCTCGGCACCATTCACGCGAATCGTCCGCGCGAGGCGCTGACCCGCCTCGAGAACATGATCGGCATGGCCGGTATCAACCTGCCCTCCAAGGCGGTGCGCATGCAGATCGCGAGCGCGCTCGACATGATCGTCCAGGTCAGCCGCATGCGCGACGGCGTGCGCCGCATCACCCATATCGTCGAGGTGATCGGCATGGAAGGCGACGTGATCACCACGCAGGATTTGTTCCATTATGAGGTCGAAGGCGAAAGCCCGGATGGAAAGCTGATGGGGCGCTACGTCTCGTCGGGCTTGCGGCCGAACTTCGTGCCGAAGGCGGCCTATTTCGGTCTCGACAAGGCGTTGATGGAAACGGTTGCATGAGCGGCTTTCTCTCGCAGATGGATCCTTTCTCGCTTTTCTTCGGCGTCGGCATGCTGCTGACCGCGTTCGCGCTCGTGTTCATGCTGGCCACGGCCTTGAGCGGCGACGAAAAGCGATTGCGGCGTCGCGTCGCGCGAATCGCCACGGGACGGTCGCTGACGCATGACTCCGCTGCGAGCGGCCCGAGCCTGCGCCGCGACACGGCGGACAGCTCGATCCAAAGCCTCGACCGGTTGATAAAACGGCTCCTGCCGCAGCCGGCCAAGTTACGCGCGCGGCTCGCGGCCACCGGGCGTCGGGTCTCGCTCGGCGAGTATGTGCTGGCGAGCTTCGTGGTTTTCGCGCTCGCCGTCGGCGGCTTCACCTATTTCGGCGTCGCGCCGCTCGCGGGCGCGCTCTTCGCCATTGGCATCGCGCTCGCTTTGCCGCACCTCGTCGTCGATTTCCTCATCAAGCGGCGGCGGACGAAATTTGTGATGCTGCTGCCAGAGGCGATCGATCTGATCGTGCGCGGTCTGCGCTCCGGTCTTCCGATCACGGAATCGATGAAGATCGTGGGGGAGGAGATCCCGGTCCCTGTCGGGTCGGAATTTCGCAGCATCATCGAATCCTACAGCGTCGGCATGACGCTCGACCAAGCGCTTTGGGCGGTCGCCGAGCGGATGGGCGTGCCGGAGTTCCGCTTCTTCGCGATCAGCCTGTCGGTTCAGCAAGAGACCGGCGGCAATCTCACGGAAACGCTCGAGAATTTGGGGACCATCCTCCGTCGACGCAAGCAGATGAAGCTCAAGATCCGGGCGCTGACGGGCGAGGCGCGGGCGAGCGCCTCGATCCTCGGCTTGCTGCCCTTCATCATGTTCGGGGCGCTGATGTTCATCCATCCCGATTACGGCATGGTCTTGATCAATACCCACCGGGGCAATGTGCTGCTCGGCGCGGGGCTTTGTTCGATGTTGATCGGTGTCGGCACCATGTTCAAGATGACGAAGTTCGAGATATGAACCTGCTCTCCTTCATCCCGTTTTCGATCAGCGGCGACGACATCATCGTGGGGTCGGCGACGCTATGCGTGTTGATGGCGCTGTTCGCGATTTGGAACGGCTTGGTCGTGCGCGATCCGATGGCGGCGCGGGTGCGCTCGCTTTCCGAGCGGCGCAACGCCTTGCGGGCCACGACGCATGCGCGCCGCAATCGCGCGGCCGGCGATTTGCGCAGCTCGGGCCTCACCTTGATGCGTCAGGCCGTGACGCGGCTCAAATTGATGCGCGGCGATCACGTCGAGCACCTCTCGCTGCGGCTCGCGCGCGCCGGCTGGCGCTCGCGCGACGCGGTGATCGTCTATCTCTTCGCGAAGGCGGTGCTGCCTTTCGTGACGGGCGGGACGACGTTGCTTTATTTCGGCATCTCCAATAATCCGCACGGCAATCCGGCGCTGCATCTGGGCATCGTCGCGCTCGGGTTCATCGGCGGCTTCTTCGGCCCGGACGTCTTGATCAAGAACGTGTCCGACCGGCGCATCAAGGAAATGACCAAGGCGCTCCCGGATGCGCTCGATCTTCTGGTGATTTGCGCCGAGGCCGGCTTGAGCCTCGATGCGGCGATGACCCGGGTCGGCCGCGAGATCGGCGGCAACTCGCCGGTGCTCGCCGAGGAGCTTTCGCTGACCGCGATCGAGCTCGGCTTCCTGCCTGACCGGCACACGGCGCTCAACAACCTGATCAACCGTACCAATATGGCCAAGCTGCGCGCGTTGGTGAACAGCCTCGTGCAGACCGAGCGCTACGGCACGCCGCTGGCGAACTCGCTCCGCGTCCTCTCCGCCGAATTCCGCGACGAGCGCATGCTGCGCGCCGAGGAAAAGGCCGCCAAGCTCCCGGCCAAGATGACGGTGCCGATGATCGTCTTCATTCTGCCGGCGCTCTTCATCGTGCTCGGCGGACCCGCCCTGCTTCAAGTCATGGATGCGTTCGCGCATCGCTGATCCGGGACGCCGCCGGCGCCGAGGGATCGCCGCGACTCGCAACGCCGCTTGGCTGCCGCATCGCGGTCACGGCTCGAGCCACCGGCGCGACCGGCATCCACCCTCGCGAAGACCGACTTTGCCGACGACGATCGTGGCGGGGCCTGAGCGGATCCGGCGGGGTCCGGTGATCTCCTCTCAATCGGTCTTGCGCGTGTCCAAGCTTCTTGCGGTGGTCGAGAGCCGAGATCGTGTGTCCCAAAAACAGTTGAAGTTCGGATGGCAAGGACTCATGGTGCCGTCAAACATCAGGAGGCTTCCATGCGCGTTTCGTCGAAACCGGCCATTCAGTACGACCGTGCGACAAAGCAATTGACGGTGACGATGTCTGGCCGGAAGCACAAGCTCGGAACCTATGGCGACCTTGAGACGGCGCGCCGCGCCGCGAAGGAGTTCATCGCCAAGCAAGGGGCAGAGAGCGCGAAGACATGAAGCGCGTGGCGATCGAGCGGCGCGTCTCGATCAAGCGGCAGGGTATCGCGGGCCAATGGCGGCTGCTTGAGTCAATCGTAGACCGCCGCTGATGATCCGTGGTCAAGGCATTGAAGTAAGCGGGTACCTTTCCCCGGTGCCAAGAGCCGCGACACGCGCCCTGAGCTCAATGCGCTGTGGCAAGGTTGCTCGCCGGGTGTTCGATTTGGCCGCCGCGCGGTCGGGAGAATGCCTGGGCGGCTTTCTATAGGGCTTGCTCGCCAAGCGCAGTGAAGGTCATGCGGAAAGGGCCGGGCTATGCCTCGATCAGCAGAGTCTCGACGCCTTCACGCGATGCGGTAAGGCGCTGAGCGCCGGCAGGGGCCTCGGGAAGGTCGCTCGCGAGCTTGGCACCGGAACGATACGCGTCGCGCGCGATGGGGGCGGAGATGCTCGCCGGGCGAACGTCGGCGGCGTCAGCGTCCAAATATGAAGGCTCCTCCCGCGTGCCTGACGCGGTCGTGGGCGCCGCGCGTGTGGCTAGAGCCTTTCCGGCTTTGATGGAATCAAAGCCGGGGCTCTAGCTTTTTGTTTTGTCGCGTTTCCTTCACGCGAACCGGTATCCACTTCGCTCGAAAACGCTCTAGGTCACCTCCGCCGATTGCGCAGCGTCTTGCTTCCGCGACGGAGCGTGAAGCCGCACGAAGGTCGCGGGAGACGGGCAGAGCGGCGGTAAGCGAACGATCATCGCCGGCGATCATGCGCGGCAGGGCAGGAGCGCGCCGTGCCGCGCGGGGACCGTGGTTACTTCGCGACGATGCAGTCGATCTTGCGGTCCTTGAGGGCGCTGCAGAGATGACGCGCCCGCTCCACGCTCTCGACCGGGCCGATGCGCAGCAGGTAGTAGATGCCCTTCTCGGAGCCGAGATCGACGCGCCGCACGCTGAGCGGCAGATCGCGCAGCAGATCCTTATTGGCGCTGAGCGTGGCTTTCAGTTGCTCATGCGCGTTCTGCTCGCTGCGGAAGGTGGCGAGCTGGATCCAGGGCGCGTGTTTGCCGAGGGCCGGATGGGCTAGTGCGGCCGGCGCGGCTGCGACCACGGTCGCGCCCGTCATTGCCGGATGGTCGGCGGGCGGCGTTGCAGATGCGTCGGGGAGAACTGGCCCCGGCTCGCCCGTGGCAGCGACGAAATCGGCATTGCCGGCCGGCGCCGGTGCCGCATCGCTTGCCGCGGATTTCGTTTGATCGCTTGGCGGAGCATCGGGCGTCGCGCTCGCGGCAGGCACGGTCGCGTCCGGTGCCGGCATCGCGGACGGCATATCGCTTGCCGCGTCATGCTGGGCATCGGCGACGCTCGGAGCCGGCGTAGTCTCGGCAGGCTTCGCCGCCGCCATCGCGTCGCCCGGCGCCGGGTCGCTCGGCATGGCGTCCTTCTGGGCCGCGGGCTTGTCGTCGCTTGGGGCCGGGCCAGCGGGCGCTTGCGCCGGATCTTGTGCCGGCTTCGCGGCCTCGGGAGCGTCGAGCTTGGCAAGCTGAGGCGGTGTCGCTTCAGCGGCCGGCGTGTCGTTCGCCTGGGTCGCTTGCGCTGGCGCCAGCGGCACGGGCGCCGCATCGGCCGGCGTCGGCGCCGGCTGGTTGTCGGCCTTGACCGGCGTCGTGTCGGCAACGCTCGACGCCGGTTTGTCGTCCGCTGCAGCGGAGGCCGGTTTGTCGTTTTCGGGCGCGGCCGGAAGGGGAGCCTGCTCCGCGACCGCCGGTTTGGCATCGTCAGGAGCGGCCGTCGAGGCATCGTGAGACGCATCGCGATCCGGGTTCGCCGCCGGCTTGGCTTCGGCTTCGGGAGCCGGCGCGGCGGGTGCCGCCGCTTCCCGCGGCATCAGGGGAACAGGCTTCTCGTTTGTGGATGTCTGCTCCGCCTTGGACGGCGCGGCCGCCGGTTTCGCGGCGGCGAGCTTTTTCACGCGCTTGGCATGCTTCGGCGCGGCCTCGGGCTTGTGCTCCGTGAGCGCGGCGGTTTCGGCCGCCGGCTTTTCGGTGGTCGCAGCCGCGAGCTGCTTCGATGAAACCGGGATCGCGGGAGCCGCACTCGCCTTGTCCTCGGGAATGATGGGCGTGGCGCAGGGCGGGCTGTCGCAGATGCTCGCCATGGCCGCGTGAGAGACCAAGGGCTTGCCCGGCCGCAGGATCGCCGCCGCCCGCGCTTCGGGCGACAGGCCGCGCAGCTCCGCATAATAGGCGAGGTTGCTCCGCACCGACCCCTCGTCGAGATCGATGCGCGCGACCTGCGCCGCATCCTCGCTGCGCCCCGCCAGGCCCAGGACCATGGCGAGGTTCAGCCGGTTGCGCGAGGTCGCCTTGGGATCGGTCGCCACCCGGTGCAGGGTCTTGATCGCGGCGTCGTAATCGCCGCCGAGCGCCTGGGACAGGCCGTAATTGTTGAGGAGGTCGAGATCGTCCGGCGCCAAGACCAGGCCCTGCTTGAAGGCTTCGTTCGCGGCGGCGGCGTTGCCGAGGAGATTGTCCGCGATGCCGAGGGCGCTGTAGGCGCGGGCGGAGGGGCCGGCCTTGATCGACCGGTTGAGCATCTCGACCGCTTCGGTCGGCTTGTCGAGCGCCACCAGGGTAAGGCCCAGACCGCGCATCGCGTCGGCATTGGTGGGGGCCATGGCCAGCGCCGCGCGGAAGGACTCGGCGGCTTCGTTGGCGTGTCCCGTGGCGAGCAGCGTCTCGCCCAGGCCGATATAGGGCCTGACCTGATTGGGATCGAGCACGATCGCGCGGCGATAAAAGGAGATCGCCGAAGCGAAATCGCCGGTGGCGCGCAGGCTTTCAGCGATCCCGAGCACGGCCGCGGTCGAAACCCCGCCGGCGACGGTCGCGGGATCCTGCCGTCCGGCGAGTTCGCCGTTGCCTTGAGGACCGCCTGCGGTGCAGCCGGCAAGAAGGAGCGCGCAAAGCGCAACCCGGAGAGGAGCGGTGCGCCCGAACGATGTCGAACGATCGCACCGGCGCGGAGGTTGAGTCATGTCGGTCATGTCCCCGAAATTAGTCTTGGGTACTTAGAGAATGGTAAAGGACCGGGACAATTGTCGCGACGGCGCGGTTTCGGCGAAACCGGATTTTTCCTCGGCGTTTCAGGGAGAAGCAGGCGATCCTCGTGGACGGCGCCGGCGCTCCCCTTACGCATTCTTAACAGCAGTCTGGCGGAATAGCCTCGCGGCACTCCTCCGGGACGGCCGAGCCTCTTGCGGGTCCGTCCGCGCAAGGGTGGAACAGCTGCGCAGCAACCACGGGTTTCGATCGATGATCAGATTGACCAAATCCATTGGCAGGCTTCTGGCGCGGGTCGCGCGCGATCCTTCGGGTACGATTTCGGTTCTGGCCGCGATGTCGCTGACGATGATGATCGGGTTTGCCGGGCTCGGCACCGAGGCGAGCTATTGGTATGTGAAGAAGCGGCAGATGCAGGGTGCGGCCGACGCCGCCTCGTTCAGCGCCGCCGCGGCGATGAAGGCCGGCGATACCTTCGCCTCGGGAACGCCCACGGCCGCCGCGCGGGCGATCGCGGCGCAATACGGATTCACGGACGGAGCCGGCGGCGTTTCGGTCACCGTGCACAGCCCGCCCGCTTCCGGACCCAATACCGGCAATAGCTCGGCCGTCGAAGTCATCATCGACCAGCCGCAGCCGCGCCTGTTCTCGGCGCTCTTCATGAGCGCGAACCCGACGATCGGCGGACGCGCGGTGTCGGCGCTAAACGGCGGCGGCGTCCCCTGCGTGCTCGCGCTCAATACCGGCAACATCAACGACTTGACCGTCAACGGTACGCCGACGCTCAACATCCCTACTTGCGATCTCTACGTGAATTCGAACAAGCCGACCGGCTCGCTCACGCTGAGCGGCAATGCCATCATCAACGCGAATTCAACCCACGCCGTCGGCGGCATCACGATCAGCGGCGGCGCACAGCTCAACGACGCCAACGGCACTTTCGCCGATACCGGTTCGCCGGTTCCCGATCCACTGGCGAGCGCGAGTTTCTCGATGCCGCCGGGCTGCGCCGCCACCAATTACTCGCCGCCGGGCGGCACGACGACGACGATCTCGCCGGGCGTCTATTGCGGCGGAATTTCGGTCAATGCCGGCGCCACGCTCGTACTCTCGCCGGGAATCTACTACATGAATGGCGGCACCGGCGGCAACAACAGCGGCTTCACCGTGAATGGCGGCGGGACCGTGACGGGCGACGGCGTGACCATCATCCTGACCGGAAGCGGCGCCAATTACGCGACCGCGCAGATCAACGGCAACTCGACCATCACCTTGGATGAAGGTACGCCCGGACCATTGCAGGGAATCGCCATCATGCAGGACCGCAACGCGCCCCAGACGCCGGTATTGCCCACCGCAACGACGCAGAGCACCTTCAACGGTGGCACCACCATGAATATCAACGGGGCGATTTATTTTCCCAAGCAACTCGTGAACTATACGGGCGGCGCGTCGGTCGGCGGCGCCCAATGCACGCAGCTGATCGCGAGCACGATCAAGATCACCGGCAACACGAACTTCCAGGGCAATTGCGGCAGCGTCACCGGTATTACTGATGGCAGTGGCCAAGCGCTCGCGCTGGTCGAATGAGACGGGGTATGAAATGACTTTGGGAAATCTTCGAGCGGGCTCGGGCGTGTCGACACATCCAACACGAGGGTTTCGCCGGCTTCGATCCTTCTGGCGCAATCGCGAGGGCACGAGCGCGATCGAGCTGGCGCTCACTTTGCCGGTCATCGCCGCGATGATCGTTCCGCTGACCGATCTCGGCATGGGCGCCTATACGAAGATGCAGGTGGTGAACGCCGCGCAGGCGGGCGCGGAATATGCCGCCGCGAAAGGCGCCAGCAACTACAACGCGACCAATATCAGCACCGCCGTGACCAGCGCCACCGGCCTGAGCGGAATCACCGCGACGCCGGCGCCGGCCGAAAGCTGCGGCTGCGTCAGCGGGACGACCATCAGCAATTTGGGCGCGCCGCCCTGCTCCACGTCTTGCGCCAGCGGCACGGACGGGACGTTCGTCACCGTCAGCGCGCAGGCCAACTACACGCCGCTCTTTCCCTATCCCGGGATCGCCAGCCCGGTCACTTTGACCGCGACTTCGGTCGTTCGCATCCAATGACGCGGCAGCGCAGCCGATCGCCGAAAGGGCTTTTCTCGCGGCTGCTGCGCGAGCGCCGCGGCGCGGTCGCGATCGAATTCGCGCTGACCGTGCCCGTCCTGCTCGTCGTGATGCTGGGCATCGTCGAATTCGGCCGCGCGCTGTGGGCGCAAAACGCGCTTCACTACGCGGTCGAGGAGGCCGCCCGCTGCGCCACGATCGACGTCACGACTTGCGGCAACACGAGCGAAATTCAGACTTATGCCTCGACGGCGTCGGGCTACGGTTTCGCGACGTCGGTCTTCACCGTGTCGGCGGCGGCGTGCGGCAACCAGGTGAGCGCGAGCTACCCCTTCCAGTTCCTGACCTCGTTCTTCGGCACCGGCCCGACGCTCACCGCGCAGGCCTGCTTCCCGACTTAACGAAACATTGGCCTTAAACAATAAGAGGCGCATCTTTAAGAAAGAGCGCTGTGCTGTCGATTAAATATTGTCTAAAATACAAGAAAAATTCCCTAATTATTAGTATTTTCACCTTGAAAACCAAAAGTTTTACGAATATTCTCTGATCTTTACTTAGGGTTTCTTGGGTCTAGCCATTACTCAGTCTTTACGGGCCGCGGATACAGTCCGCCCGTGACCAAGCCGTGACCAAGACGCGCCGGACCAAGGTGCGCGCTTTTCGTAACACGCGAAGGAGCGAGGTCTTGAGCAGTTCGTCGCAAAAGCTTGCGCCCATGTTCCGGCAGGTCGCTCGGTAAGCAACCGATTTAGAGATTCACGCATCATCCCCCTCATCCAGCGAGAGAGAGATCCATGTCCTCCTGCGGCTCCTACTCCACCTCTTTTTCCTACGGCCCCTGCCTGCCGTCGCCTCATAGCGCGGTGTGCCAGGCGTCCTATAATTCTTATCAGTCTAATAAGGATAGCCTGAGCTGCTCCTATACGCAGACGCATCACACGGGTTGCCACACGCCGCCCGTTCCCGTCAGCGTGCTGACGGTCGCGATGCAGGAAGCGGCCAGCATGGGCGCCGGCGTTCAGGGCGCCGTCGGCTGCACCGTGGATCCCACCGCGGCCCAGATCGCCGCCTGGCAGGCTTTGGCGCCGACCGATCCCGATGGCCATCTCGACCTAACCGGGGCGACCGTGAACGGTACGACCCACGTCCTCGGAAATGCGAACGCTGACTGGATCGAGGTCGACGGCGGCGACAACAATACGTTCGTCGTCGGCAGTGGCGCGGGCGATCAGATCACCTTTGATCAGAGTATTGTCAGCAACGGCAACACGCTCTTGGCCGGCGACGGCGACGGGGATACGCTGTACGTCAACACGGGCGACAGCAATGTACTTTGGGCCGGCAAGGGCGCAAACGATACGGTCGAAGTCGATTCCGGCAACAATAACGATCTCCACGCCGGCAGTGGCGACGCCGCCGTGGCCCTCGTGCTCAATGGCGACAATAATTGCTTGACCGTCGGCGACGGCAATGGCGATGGCGTCGGCATCGGAACCGGCGGGTCGAACGAACTCACCGCCGGCAACGGCGCGGCCGACATTCTCAGCGTCGACACCGGCGACAACAACCTCATGACCGCCGGCAATGGCGCGGCCGACCAAATGATGGTGGGCTCCGGCGACCACAACAGCTTGATCGCAGGCAATGGCGACGGCGACAAGCTGCTGCTCAATAACGGCGATTATAATTTCTTTCATGCCGGAAATGGCGCGGGCGACTACATTCAAGTCGGCACCGGCGATTTCAACGCCTTGATCGCGGGCAACGGCGATGGCGATACGCTTGTCGTCCAGGGCGGCAACAACAACGTGCTGGCAGAAGGCGACGGCAATAGCGATACATTGTCATTAGGCATCATCGGCAGTCACGGCGGGGGCGGCGATAACAACATTCTGCTGCAAGGCAACGGCGCCAACGATTTCATCTTCCTCGGCGGCGCGGCAGTCGGCGAGCTCGGTGTTAATACGCCCAACAGCGGCAACGTCATTGTCATGGGCAATGGCAATGGCGACCAAGCCTGGGGCAGTCTCGGCAACGGCAACTCCTACCTCACCGGCGCGGGCAACGACCTCGTCCATACCGGTGGCGGCTCGGATTTCGTCTATGTCGACAACCACACCGAAACCTCGGACCCGTCGGATCCGTACCATCTCCACACGACGGACAGCCTGGCGCAGAATCTCTACGCCGATGGCGGCAACGATACCTTCGCGATCCAGGGCGCGATCGTGAACACTTCGCATTCTTGCGGCACCTATACGGTGGGCAATTGCTATCAGAATGCTGTCACCTTCCAGACCTCGAGCCAGACATACGACAGCAATTCGCACCCGCTCGGCACGACCGTCATGACCGGCGGCGGCGGCGTCGAGAAATACTGGGTCGATGGGAGTTTCGGCAACGCGGTCATCACCGACTTCAATTCGGCGCATGGCGATCGCGTGCTGGTCGGCGGCGTGTGGGACGGGTCGGCTTCGACGCTCTCGACCTTGGGCCCGATTCACACCCAGTATATTACCTCGGCTTACGACCCGTCTGGCCAGGCCGCCAACCAAGATCTGCTCATCACCTTCGGCAGCGGGGCGACGCAGGGCTCGATCACGCTGATCGACTTCGCGCCCCAGGACACGGGCGGCGCCGGCGGGGCCGAGCAGTTCAACAACGTCACCTTCAACAATCCGGCCGCGGCGGAAGCCACCCTGGCGCACATCTTCGACTTCAGCCAGGCGGATAACCAAGCGGTAACCAATCAGGTGGCAAGTTTGGCGGCGGCGAACCTCATTCTTCACTGAGCCGCATGGCATTCTTCGCTAAAAAGGAAACGCAAGCCGGGCCCGCAGGATGTTGCGGGCCCGTTTCTTGTGAGACGCCCGCCGCGACGCGGCGGGGGAAGGGCGCCGGCGGCGTCCCTCCGGCCGCGCCGCTGAAGGAGGCGCTCGCGGCTTGCCGCCAGGGCTTCGTCGCGCTCTTCGTCTTCAGCATGACGATCAATCTGCTGCTGCTGGTCTCGCCCATCTACATGATGCAGCTTTATGACCGCGTGCTGTCGAGCCAGAGCATCGACACCCTGGTGCTGCTGACCCTCATCGCCATGTTCGGCTTCGGCGTGCTCGGCGCGCTCGAATTCGTGCGCGGCCGGCTGATGGTGCGGGTGAGCTCCTGGCTCGACCGCCGCTTGGGCGGCCCTGTGCTGACCGCGAGCATCGTCGGCGCCTTGCGCCAGGGGAACGACCGCACCGCGCAAAGCCTGCGCGATCTTTCGACCTTCCGCACCTTCCTGACCGGCCCCAATCTCTTTCCGGTGCTCGATGCGCCCTGGGCGCCCGTGTTCCTGGTCGTGATCTTCCTCTTGAGTCCGCTGCTGGGTTTCCTCGCGACCGGCGGCGCGGCGATCCTGTTCGCTCTCGGCCTGCTCAACGAAAAAGTGACGCGCCGTCCGCTGGCCGAAGCCAGCAAGGCCGCGATGAAGGCGCAGTATCAGGCCGAGGCCAGCGTGCGCAATGCCGACGTGATCGAGGCGATGGGCATGATGCCCAATCTCGTCGGGCGCTGGGAAAGCCGAAGCGGCGAAGCGGTGCGGCTCCAAGCCCTCGCGGGCGATCGCGGCGCGGCGATCACCTCGCTCAGCAAATTCGTGCGCGTTGCGATCCAAAGCCTCATTCTCGGCGCCGGCGCCTATCTCGTCATCCAGCACGAGGCGACCGGCGGCGTCATGATCGGCGCCTCGATCATCCTCGGCCGCGCGCTCGCGCCGGTCGAGCAGATGATCGCCGGCTGGCGCAATCTCATCGCCGCCCGCGGCGCGTTCCAGCGGGTCAAGAGCGCGCTCGCCGCCCTGCCGTCGCGCAATATGCGCACGCAGCTGCCCGCGCCGAAAGGTCGCATCAGCCTCGAAGGCGTCGTCTTCCAGCCGCCCGGCTCCAAGGAACCGGTGATCCGGGGCGTCAGCTTCGATCTCGAGCCCGGCGAGGCGCTGGCACTCATCGGGCCCTCGGCCGCGGGCAAGACCAGCCTGGTGCGGCTGATCGTCGGCAATTGGGTGCCGCAGCGCGGCAGCGTGCGTCTCGACGGCGCGGAGCTACAGACCTGGGACGCCGACGCGCTCGGTCCGCATATCGGATACCTGCCGCAGGATGTCGAGCTGTTCTCGGGCACGGTGCGCGACAACATCGCGCGCATGGGCGACGGTCCGGACG
The DNA here is from genome assembly GCA_963729935.1 of uncultured Alphaproteobacteria bacterium. Lineage (GTDB taxonomy): Bacteria > Pseudomonadota > Alphaproteobacteria > ATCC43930 > CGMCC-115725 > CAIKMD01. The sequence continues at coordinate 54,715 of CAVSPW010000010.1, read as the reverse complement.
CGATGGTGATCGAGGCCGCGCAGCGCGCCCAGGCGCATGAGATGATCCTCGAACTGCCGAATGGCTATGACACCGAGATCGGCGATGGCGGCGCGTTCCTTTCGGGCGGGCAAAGGCAGCGCATCGGCCTGGCGCGCGCGCTTTACGGCAGTCCGAAGCTGATCGTCCTCGACGAGCCCAATGCGAGCCTCGACAGCACGGCCGAGAACCGCCTGATGCAGACATTGTTCCAATTGAAGGAACAGAAGACCACGATCATCCTCATCACCCACCGTCTGAGCCTCGTGGCGGTCGCGGACAAGGTTCTCTTGATGAAGGGCGGCCTGGCCGAAGCCTTCGGATCGCGCGACGAGGTGATGTCGAAGCTGACTCGCGCCGTCGCATCCGGCCCCGGCAAGGTCGCGATGATGCCGAAGCCTCAAATGCCGCATCCGGGCGCGAACCCGGTGCCGCTTCGCCCGCATGTCGTCAGCGTCAATGGCGAGGCGCCGCTCGCCAATCTCAGCCAGTTGCCGGGCGCGTCGTGACCGACGCCGCCGGCACCGAGGCCGCGCTTCTTGCCGCGGACCGGGAGAAGCCGGGCTTGGCCGGGGCCGTCGCGGGCATCCGCCAGCCCGGACCCGATCTCGGCCGCACCATCATCCTCGGCTTCGCCGTCATCGCGATTTGCATCGGCGGCTTCGGCGTTTGGGCGGGGACGGCGCCGCTGCGCGGGGCGGTGGTTGCGCCCGGCGCGGTCACCGTCGACGGCAAGCGCAAAGACATCCAGCATCTCGAAGGCGGCATCGTTCGCGAGATCGACGTGCGCGACGGCGACAAGGTGGTCGCCGATCAGGTCCTGATGCGGCTCGACAATACCCAGGCCTCGGCGACCTTGCAGCAGGTCACCGCGCGCTACGACGCGGCGTCGGCGCTGGTCGCCCGGCTCACGGCCGAAGAGCTGGGCAGCGCGCAAATCCAATTTCCGCCATCCTTGCTCGCGCGGCGCGAGGACCCCGACGTCGCCAGGCTGATGGACGGGCAGGAGACGATCTTCAGGGCACGGCTCAACGAGCTCAACAGCCAGACGCAAATCCTCGAGCAGCGCGACGCGCAGGCAGCGGAGGAGATCCGCGGGCTCGACGCGCAGATCGCCGCGGAGCGCCAACAGCTCAGCCTCATCGCCGAGGAAATCAAGGACAAGAAATATCTTCTGGAGAAGGGCCTGATCCCCAAGCCCGAGGTGCTGCAATTGCAGCGCCAGGCGGCGGAGATCGAAGGCACGATGAACCAGAACATCACCTCGATCGCGCGCGCCAAGCAGAGCATCGGCGAGACCCAGCTGCGCATCTCCGAGCTGCACACCGACCGCGTCAACGAGGCCTCGAAAGAGCATGGCGACGCGCTCAAGGACCTCTTCGACAACACCGAGCGGATGCGCGCGGCGCGCGACGTGCTCGAGCGCACCGTGGTGCGCGCGCCGCTCGACGGCACGGTGATGGAGCTCGCAGTGCATACGATCGGCGGCGTCGTGACGCCGGGCGCCACGCTGATGGAGATCGTGCCGAGCGCCAACTCGCTCGAGATCGAGGCGAAGGTCGACGTCAAGGATATCGAGCATGTGCGCGCCGGGCTGCCGGCCCAGGTGCGTCTCGTCGCCTTCAGCCAGCGCGATACGCCCACCCTCGACGGCACGGTGAACTGGGTCTCCGCCGACCGCGTCGACGACCAGAAATCGAACAGCTCCTATTACACCGTGCGTATCGACATCGATCGCAAGCAGCTCGCCGCGCTCAGCCGGGTGAAACTCTATCCCGGCATGCCGGTCGAGGCCATGATCCTCGGCAGCAGACGCACCGCGCTCGATTATCTGCTGGGCCCGATCAACCGCACCTTCGCGCGCGGCATGCGCGAGAACTGAAAACCGCTGGTCATCCGTGCGCCGGCGTAACGCCGCCGCCGCGCGTTCAGACCAGTTCGAAATTCATCAACGCGATCGGCGCCTGGAAATAGGCCCGCCTGAACGAATCGAGATCGGCGTAGGTCTGGGCCGGAAGCAAGCGGTAGCTCAACTGCACCGGGCAGGGCCGCCGGTTGAAAGGAAACGGATCGAACGCCACCGTGCGCGCGTCGCGCGGGGTCAAGACGAGGCGCACGCCTTCATTCCTGCCGCCGCCATAGGAAAGCGGCACGGGCTCGATATGGTCCTCGATCGGATCCGCACAGCAGAAATAGAGACCGAGCAGATCCCAGACCTGCAGCAGCCGGTAATTGGTCCAGAGTTGCGCGGCATCGTACGCCGTGCGCTCGCGTTCCTGGCGCGCCTCGTTGGCGGCGATGAAATCCTCGACCGCAGGCGCGAGCTTGCGCATCGCGCTGGGCGGATGCTTGATCGTCTCGTAACGCTGGCGCCAAAGCCCGGTGCGGTGCATCCCGACCATGAGCCCGGCATAGGGATCGATCTCGGTGAGCCAATCGATGCACCATTGATAGGCGGCGAGCTGAGCGGGGCTTGACGGGATTTGCCGGAATTCGGGCGTCTCGCCGCTTCCGGCCGCGAGTTCGGGCGCGGTCTCATAGCGCAGCCAGCCATAATCGTGATAGGCGGCCGCGCGCGCGACGGAATCGTAAGGCTCGGGCGCCGTGAAACGTTCATTGCCCCAATGCGCGCCGAGCTGCCCGACCAGCCGCGAGTGATCGGTCTGGCCGATGAGCAGCAATTGTCCGTCCGGCAAGTTGCGAACGATCATGCGAGAACCTCCTGTGCCGAGCCGCCGGCCATTTCAGGACGGCTGGCCGAATTGCTTGGCCGCGGCCGCGACGGCGGAGCGGTCGAAATTGTTGCAAGCCTCGAAGAATTGGTTCGTATATGCCTCGGATGGCGGTTTCGTGCCTTTGAGCATGCCTTCGCCCTTATAGTAATTCTCGGTGAATTGCCACCGCTCGGGCAAGAGGTTTCCGGTCTTGACGTCATAGGGCATGCCGGTCTCGGCCTTGGCCAGCCATTCCTCCATGATGTGGACGCTGTTCTTCTCGAGCAGCGCGGGGTCGAGATTGGGCGTGCGCAGCGCGGGGAATTCCTTGAGCGCGATCCGCACCGCGGCCGTGACGTTGGTGCGCGTGAAATAGAGCGCCTTGTTGATCGCCCGGCAATAGCCTTCGACCTGCCGGGGGTGGGCCTTGATGTAGCTCTCGGTCGTCGCCAGGGTGAAACCCGCCATCTGGCGCTGGATCGGCACGTCGAGGTAGCGCATTTTCGCGCCCGTGTTTTCCATGATCGCGAACATCGCGTCCCACAGAATGACCGCGTCGACCTGCTTGCTGTTGAGCGCCGCGGCTGCCGCGGCACCGGCGCCGACGGTCACGCGCTGATAGTCGTTGGGCCCGATGCCGAGCTCGGTGAGCATATGCGCCACGAGCTTGGTTCCGCCCGAGCCCCAGCTCAAGCCGGCCAGCGTCTTGCCCTTGAGATCGCGCAATTCATGGATCGGGGAGTCGGGCAAAACGGCGATCGCCGTGCCGTTGTCGCGCTTGAGATTATCGAAAGCGATGACATCGCCGCCTTGCTCGCGCATCAGCAAGACGCTTTCCGGCAAGGTGGTCGCGAATTGCGCCGCGCCGCTCTGAAGCGCCTGCGCGGCGGGCGTGCCGCCATTGGCGCCCTGGATCGACACATCGAGCCCTTCGTCGCGGAAATAGCCGAGATAGGTCGGCACTGCGTAAAGAAAGACCTCTTCGCCGATCGCCAGGACCGGATGGGTCTGGACGAGAGTGACCGCGGTCAGCTCTTCGGCTGCGAGATCACGGCTGCCCGCGGCCACGCACAGGATGGCGGCGGCAAGATGGAACCCGTAGCGGCTTATCTTCATGGCTCGAGTTTTCCTTTCGGTGAGAGGATCGCGGTCGCGTCACGTTTCGGCGCTCGGCCGGCGACTCATCCGCTGCGCCCAAAAGCAGAAGCGGCGCTCGACAAGCCGGACGATGACGTTCATGAGAAAGCCGATGAGTCCCAGAATCAGCAGCACGGCGAAGACCGGCGCGATTTCCATGGATTGATCGTATTGCAGGAGCAGCATGCCGAGGCCTGCCCGCGCGCCGACGAATTCGCCGACGATCGCGCCGAGCACGGCGAGCACGGTCGCCACGTTGAGTCCGGCAAAAAGAAAGGGCAGGGCGCTCGGCACCACGATCTTCCAGAAGATCTGCCATGTCGTCGCGTTGCACGAACGGGCGAAGTCGATCCGGTCGGGGTCGACCGATTGATATCCGGCGATCGCGTTCACCAGCAGAGGAAAGAACGCGATGATCGACGTGATGAGCACCTTGCCGCCGATGCCGAAGCCGAACCAGATGACGAGAAGCGGCGCGACCGCGACTTTGGGCAAGGCCTGGAATGCGACGATATAGGGGTATGTCACGCGCTCGAAAAGGCGCGAGGACGCGATCGCAAAGCCGAGCGCCGCGCCGACGGCGGATCCGATGAAAAACCCGAGCAGGGCTTCCCAGAGCGTGACGCCGGTGTGATACCAGAATCCCGACTGGTCGAAGGGTCCCACCGCCAAGCCGCCGATCAGCGCGCCCCAGACTTGCTCAGGCGCGGGCAGGATGAATTGCGGCACGTGGAACCAGCGGGTGGCGAGGTCCCATCCGAGCAACAGCGTGATCAACACCGCGGGCGAGATGCTCCATTCGGGATTGCGCCGGATCAGCCGTCCGAGGCGGCGAAAGAACGGCGGAAAGGGAGCAAGAATCATTCCCACGCTTCGATCGACCGTCTCATGCGCGCTGCTCATCCCGCCAGATCCTCCTTCGCATGCAACAGCGCGCGGATATGGGCGGCGTAGGCGCCGAAACGCGCGGTATTGACGATGGCGAGATCGCGCGGCCGCGGCAGGTCGATCGCGACGATCTCGGCGACCGTGCCGGGACGCGAGGTCATGACGAAAACCCGGTCCGAGAGAAAAACCGATTCGGTGATCGAGTGGGTGACGAAGATCACCGTCTTGCGGCTGCTGCGCCAGATGCGCAGAACCTCGAGATTCATCTGCTCGCGCGTCATCGCGTCGAGCGCACCGAAGGGCTCGTCCATCAGCAGGATCTGCGGGTCCTGAATGAGCGCGCGCACGATCGAGGCGCGTTGTTGCATGCCGCCGGACAATTCATGCGGATAGCGATCCATGAAATCGGTCAGGCCGACGGTCGCGAGCAACTCCACCGCGCGGCGCCGATAATCGAGCATGGGCAGACGGCGGAATTCGATCGGCAGAAGCACGTTTTGCAGCACCGTGCGCCAAGGCAGCAGCACGGGCGCCTGAAAGACGACGCCGACATCGGCATCGGGCCCGCGCAGTTCGCGATCGGCCAGAGTCATCGTCCCGGCGCTCGGCGGGAGGAGGCCGGCGAGAATCTTGAGCAAGGTCGATTTTCCGCATCCGCTGGGTCCGACCAGCGAGACGAATTCGCCTTGCGCGATGTCGAAGCTCACCTCCTGAAGCGCAATGACTTCGTCGACGCGTTCGGAGCGATAGCGTTTGCCGATCCGCCGGGCCTGGATGATCGGCGGCACCGAGAGGTGAGGCGTCGCAGCAATCGCGCCCGTCATCGCTTCGTTGACCACAGCAAGGCAAGCCGCGCCGCATCCGCCCGTGTGACGAGTTTCCGATCAACAGAGAGAAAGCAGTTGCGGCGTAAAATGCCAGCACGCAAGGGAAACATCGATCTCCGCTCGTTCAAGACCGCATCCCGGGACCGAGTTCGGCGATCTCGAGTTGCGGCCGTCAGCGCAGTGGTCGCGGATGAATATGCAATGGCTATGCCATGGCGATCGCGCTCTGCGCGCAGCGGAGTCGCTCGAGAAGACTTCCGCTCGATTACCCGATGATTGGCCGAATTTTCTATTGCAGTGTTTCGCTTCATCACGCCCGGTGTCGCCGCGTAAATCGTGCTTGCGGGCGGCGCCGACATTCGGCCGAGGGTTAACGCCAAGGCCGCGCTTTTCGGCGCTGCACAATAAAGCGACGACAGGGCCGCCAAAATGATCAAGCGCGTGTGACACGCAGGGCAATCGCGGCGGCTGCGAGACGCGGCGCCGCGGCGCGCGAAAGGGTGCGGCGATGTGCCCGATCGAGGGGGCGAATCGCCGTAAAACCGCCTTGCCTTGCTCCTAGCGCGCGGACCCAGCCGGGCACTCGCAGAGGCGATAAGCGCCGAACAGTTTTTTGCGCGCGTCGCGCGACGGTTTTGGCACGTGTTTTGCGTGGATCGCGGTGTGATGACAAAGAAGCGAGAGCGGCGAAGCGCTCTCCGAACAGGAGTGCGCGTTGGCGAATAGGGCGAAGCTCGAGGTCCAATCGGTCGCGATGACCTTCTCGGCGGCCCGCGACAGCGTCGCCGCGCTCGCGCCCGTGTCCTTCGCCATAGAAGAAGGAAGCTTCGTCAGCGTCATCGGGCCGTCGGGTTGCGGCAAGAGCACGCTCTTCAACATCATCGCCGGATTGCAGCCTCCGAGTTCGGGCGTTGTTGCGATTGACGGCGAGGACGCGACCGGCACGATCGGCCGTGTCGGCTACATGCTGCAAAAGGATCTGCTGCTGCCCTGGCGCACGGTTCTCGACAATGTCGTGCTCGGCATGGAGATCAAGGGCGTGACGCGGCAAAGGGCGCGCGCGGCGGCGTTGCCCTATCTCGAGCGCTACGGTCTCGGCGGCTTCGAGCATCGCCATCCGCGCGAGCTGTCGGGCGGCATGCGCCAGCGCGCCGCCTTGCTGCGCACCTTGCTGCTCGACGCCGACATTATTCTGCTGGACGAACCCTTCGGCGCGCTCGACGCGCAGACGCGCGCGAGCATGCAGGAATGGCTGCTGCAGATCTGGGCCGACTTCCGCAAGACCGTGATCTTCGTCACCCACGACGTCGAAGAGGCGGTCTATCTCTCCGACGAAATCCTGGTGATGAGCGCGCGGCCGGGGCGCATCATCGATCGTATCGCCGTGCCTCTGGCGCGCCCGCGCCCGCGCACCATCATCGGCGCCGCCGATTTCATCGCCTTGAAAGAGCGGTGCCTCGTCCATTTGGGTCATCCCGCGGCGGAGCTCGCGGCATGAGGCGCGGAGCAAGGGGCCGATGACGATCGACGGCTTCACCAACGCGGCGGCGCGGATGGGGCGGGGCGTGCGGTTCCGCTTCCCCAGCGTCTTCGTCGCCAAGCGCAGCTACCGAAGGCTGCCGGTGCAGAGGCAATGGCCGCGGCACCGGATCGTGGCCGCGCAAGTGCTGCTGGTCGCGGCGGCGATCGGCGGCTGGCAGACGGCGGCCTCGCTCAAGCTCATCGATCCGTTCTTCTGGTCGCAGCCCAGCGCGATCTGGAAGACCTTGCAGATCTTCTTCGTCAAGGGCGACGCGTTGACCGATATCGGTTACACCTTTCAGGCGACCATCCTCGGCTTCGTCGTCGGCACGATCGCAGGCTCGGCCCTGGGCCTCTCCTTCTGGTGGTCGCGGAACTACGCGGCCGTGGTCCAGCCCTTCGTGATCTGTTTCGAATCGGTGCCGAAGCTGGCGCTGGCGCCGCTCATCATCCTGATCTTCGGCATGGGGCTCGCCTCGAAGGTCGCGATCGCGGTCGCCTTGACCGTGGTGGTCTCGACCTTGACCACCTATTCCGGCGTTCAGGCGGTCGATCCCGACAGCGAGCGGCTGTTCTATTCGCTCGGCGCGAGCCGCTTCCAGGTCTTCCGCAAGCTCGTCATCCCGGCCGTGTTGCCTTGGACGATCTCGGTGCTGCGCGTGAATATCGGCCTGGCGCTCACAGGCGCCATCGTCGGCGAGTTCATCTCCTCGCAGCACGGGCTCGGGCGCGAGATTCTCTATGCCGGCCAGACCTACGACATCGCGCTCGTCTGGGTGGCGGTTCTCGTTCTCGCCGCTTTCTCGATGATCATGTATGTCGCGGTGTCCTGGCTCGAAAAAATCTTGCGCAAAGGCGTGGCTCATTGATGCCGCGCGCAACTTCAACCCACCAACAATGGAGGCTCGATCCGTGCGTCTTGTACTGAAGGGAATGATGGCAGTGCTGGGGCTGCTCGCGGCGTCGCTGCCGGCGGTGGCGGCCGAATTGAAACAACTGGTCGTCGCCGAGCCGGTGCACGGCGTCGGCTACCTGCCGCTCTATGTCGCGGTCGACAAGGGCTATTTCGCGGCCGAAGGGCTCGACGTGAAGATCCTCACCGTCGAAGGCGGCAGCGCCCACACCAATGCCGTGCTGACCGGACAGGCTTTCGCCTTCATCGGCGGCCCCGAGCATGATGCCTTCGCGAAACTGAAGGGCGCCGAGCTGCGCTCGGTCGTGAACGTCGTCGATCGCGGCAATGTCTATTACGTCGCCGCGACCGGCAAGGGTCCGAAAGACAAGAATTACGCGGCTTACGCGAAGGGCAAGGTGATCGCCCCCGGTCTCTTCGGCGGCACGCCGAATTCGATCACGCGCTATCTCGTCGGCGTCTGGAAGCTCGAACCGGGAAAGACCGTGACCTTGCTGGAGACCACGACCGCCGGCATCCTCGCCGCTGTGAAGACCGGCCAGGCCCAGATCGCCGCGGTCAGCGAGCCGATGTTGACCCAGGGCGTCAAGCAGGGCATATGGGAAGAGCCGTTCTACAACGTGCCGAAGGAGATGGGCCCTTACGCCTATTCGACGCTCAATGTGCGGCTCGATTCGATCCAGAAGGAGCCGGATACCGTGCTCGGCTTCGTCCGCGGCGTGATCAAGGGTTTGCGCGAGACCTATGCGCATCCCGACGAGGCGACCGCGATCGCGCAGAAGGAGTTTCCGACCATGCCGCCCGAGGCGCTGAAAGCCACCTTGGACCGGACCTTCGCCGACGAGTTGTGGAGCCATGACGGGATGGTGTCCGAAGCCTCCTGGACGACCGCCCAGAAAGTCGTCCGCGGCGCGGATATCCTCAAGGCCGACGTGCCATACGACGCGATCATCGACATGCAATTCGTGAAGGAAACGCTTGCCAGCGGCAAGTGAGGATCACTCCAACCCGACCACCTGAGGGGAACACCATGTCCGAACCGATCTGGAACGAATTTCTCACCGAGCGCGACAAGGCCGTCTTCGGCGCCGCCGGCTATGGCGCGCGTCAGGGCTTCGGCAAGCGGCCGGCGCTCCTCGTCATCGACGTCAATTACGCCTTTTGCGGTGAGCAGCCGGAGCCGATCCTCGAATCGATCAAGAAGTGGCGCAATTCCTGCGGCGAGGAGAGTTGGGTTTCGATCGGCTATATCAAGAAGCTGATCGAGAGCGCGCACACGAAAGGCCTCCCGGTGATCTACACCACCGGCTTCCGCCGCGAGGATAATTGGGATTCCGGCAGCTGGTCGTGGAAGAACGCGCGCAACGCCGAGAAGCCGCAGGCCGTCGGCGTCAACCGCGACGGCAACGACATCGTCGACGAGATCGCGCCGGCGCCCCAGGACATCGTCGTGCGCAAGCAGAAGCCGAGCGGCTTCTTCGGCACCAACATGCTGAGCTATCTCGTGCTCCTAGGCTGCGACAGCGTCATCGTCACGGGGACGACGACGAGCGGCTGCGTGCGCGCGACCGTGCTCGACGCCTTCAGCAACAATTTCCACGTCGCGCTCGCCGAAGAGGGATGCTTCGACCGCTCCCAGGCGAGCCACGCGATCAATCTTTGCGACATGAACGCCAAATACGCCGACGTGGTGAAGACCGACGAGGTCATCGAGTATTTCGGCACCTTGCCGGCGGGCCTGTTCGAGCTTCCGAAGGGAACGCCCGGGGCGCGGCTCTGATCCGGTGTTTTTCGGCTGAAGGATGGCGGCGATGGCGGGCAGGATCTGGGACGATTTCATCACCGAGCGCGACAAGGCGGTCTTCGTGGCTTCGGGTTTCGGCGCGCATGGCGGCTTCGGCAAGCGGCCCGCCTTGCTGATCATCGATGTGAGCTACGGCTTCGCCGGCGACCGACCCGAGCCGATTCTCGAGTCGATCAAGCGCTGGAGCAATTCCTGCGGCGCCGAGAGCTGGGACGCGATCGCCGTGATCGCGCGCCTCGCCGCGGCGTTTCGCGGCAAGCGCATGCCGGTGATCTACACCACCGGCGAGAACCGTCCCGATGGCTGGGATGTCGGCAGCTGGGCGTGGAAGAACACGCGCACCGACGAATCCCTTCCCAAGCCGTCGAACGCGCTCGACGCGAACGCGATCGTCGCCGAGATCGCGCCGCAGCCGCAGGACCTCATGGTGCTGAAGCAAAAGCCGAGCGGCTTTTTCGGCAGCAATCTGCAAAGCTATCTGCAGCTTCTCGGCGCCGACAGCGTCATCGTCACCGGGACGACGACGAGCGGCTGCGTGCGCGCGACCGTGCTCGACGCGTTCAGCCTCAATTACCATGTGACGGTGGTCGAGGATGGCTGCTTCGATCGCGCGCAGGCGAGCCATGCGGTGAACTTGCTCGACATGCACGCGAAATACGCGGACGTGATCCCGTCTTCGGCCGTGCTCGATTATATCGGCGGCCTGGCGGAGGATCTCTTTCCGAACCTGCCGCCCGGCGTCCGGCGCGGGCCCGAGCGCGCGGTCGCCTGAAACGGCCGCGCGGCCGGTCTTACGCTTAAGCGAGTTTCCGCCGCCGGCGCAGCAATCCCAGCATCAGCAACCCGCTGCCGAGCATCGCGAAGGAACCGGGCTCGGGCACATTGACGAGCTTGGCGATGGTGAGGCTCACGGAATCGCCCTCGCCGAGGGCGCCGAGATCCCAGGTCAGATAGGCCGCGGCGTCGCCGGTATAGGGACCCGTCGCGTCGTTGTAGGTGCCGTTCGCCATGGCGGCGAGCACATCGGCGGTCAGCCCGAGATCCCAGGCGATCGGAGCCTGCGAACCCGACATCGTGCCGTTCTTGACGATCGCGTGGCAGCTCCCGGCATTGCTCCCGACCGTGGTCACGGTCCCGCCGCTGAAGCTCGTCGTGCCGCAGGCGGCGCCGCCGTTCTGGCTGCCATCCGGATGGAAGTTGAAATAGTCGGAGAAGAGCAGGTCCGTGATGTTATGGCCGGTGTCGTTGGTAAATTGAAACGCCTCGGTCAATCCGCCTCCGAAGACGGTCGTGGTGATGACCAGATTGAGCCCGTTGAGCGAGAGTTCCGAGGTCGCGACATTGCCGTTGACGGTGATATTCTGAATCACCTTCCAATTCGTGCCGATATAGGTTCCGTCCAGCGTGCCCGCGTCGAGCCAGGGCGAGATCAAATTGTACTTGTTGCCCGATCCGACCTTTGTCGAGACGCCGCTGCCGTTGAGATAGGTGTAAGTGACGCCTGGGGCATTGTCGCCCGAGAGCACATCGGCGCTCTGGTTATAGGTGCTGGGCTGGCTCGTCGGGAACCAGCTATCGGACCAGCCATAGGCGCTTTGGCAATAAGTCTGGCCGCCGCCGCTGACCGGAAGCAACGAGATCGCCGAGCCGCCCGGCCCCCCAGATCCCGTCGCCGCATTGGAGGTGCAGGGTCCGACGACGCCCGCGCTCGCGGGCGCCTGGAAAGCGAGGATCGCGGCGAACAGGCCGAAGAGGAGGGGTATCAAGCGTCTCGCTGTCATCATCACCAAACCTGCATCGTGACTGTGCTGGCGGAGGCTATGCGCCAATTTCCATGGCGCCGTTACCTGCCGAGGTGACGAAAGCATAGTATTTTAGTTAATTGAAACAGTATTCATAGATCATCCGCTAAAATATTTTAAATTTCATTGTGTATTTTAATCAAATTATACTTAACGGAAATTCGTCTCTCGCGGGGAGCGGCGCTGTCATAGTGCCCCCACCTTGGAATTCCTGGCGATCGCGGCCGCTCGCGTCCGGCGGCGACAGAGGATCGCACGACCGCGTTGCCGGGCCTCGGCGCCGCGATCAGAGTTGCGGGCGAGACGTTCACGCGCTTGTCGAAGAGCCAAGGGTCCGATCGTGATCGCGGAGGACGCGCCATGGGGGGATCGAAATCACAATCGCACGGATCGTCCAGCATCGCCTCGATGCGGCGAGCGGCGACGCAATGACGCATGGCGAGATCGCGGGCGTCGTTCTGACCTCCAGCTTGACGCGGCCGGGCCGCAAGCCGGAATTCCTTGAAACGGTCTACGGCGCCGATCTCGCGGCAATCGACGTGCCCGTGCCGATCGCGTCTCACATCGATGATGGCTGCAACTTGTTGCCGCCCTCGGAGAACGCGAAGCTCAAGGCGGCGTTGACCGGCGCGCCACGCCGCGAAATCATGACCTTCTCGGGTGGCTTGCCGCCGCGCTCATCGGCTTGTGAAGCTTTCGCGCAGCATGGATTCTGCGGCGTCGAGGATGCCGTGATCGCGCGCATCTTCGCCTGGATGGGCGCGTGATGCCGCGGCGCCCGGCCCGCGCGACAATTCATCATTAACGGCGCGAAGATGCTGCGCGATGTCGCGCGCATCTGCGTTGATCTTGGCGCGGCGCGCCTGTAGCGTCATTGCAGTCGGTATCCGTTGCTCTCATTTTTCCCGGCAACGGCTGCCGTTCTCAGGCAGGCGTTTTTCAGTAGAATTTTCATCGCGAGCCGATCGAGCGCATATGACGGATTATTGGTGCCGGTTCGTTGATTCGCGCGGGCGCATTTATGCTTCGGAAAAGCTGGTCGCGCGCGACGACGCCGAGGCGATCGCGAAGGCGCGTGCGATCCCCTTGCGCAGCCATGAGGACAGCTTCGAGCTTTGGGACGGCGCGCGCCACGTCGACATCGCACATCCGCGCGAGACGCTGCGCAGCGGGTGAACGCGCCGGTCGGTATGCGCATTGGCGCTTTTGTTGGTGAGCCCGATGGGATTCGAGCCCATGACCCCGTGAATTAAAGATCAGGGGACAGAGGGAGATGAGCGCTTGAGCGAGTGGCCGAGACAGCGGCCGATCGTCAAATTTCTGCCTCGATGGGCTGGCGGGACTTCGCAAGATGCGCCCCAGCGCCAACAGGCTCGCGGGCCTCGCTGGTTTTCTGGGCGTCCGCTTCGTCGTCCACGAGCGTGCTCTCGGCCGTCACGCCGATGATTGGGCCACTGGAAGCGCGCTGATCGCGCTGGCGAGCTCGCTCTTGGGGCTGTTCCCGAGATCGAATGGCCGGCGTCCCGCGATGGAGGGTGCCGTGTGTGTTCGAGCCGTCGGGGCGCACAATAGTCGCGTGCGGGAACTTGGCGAAGCTTACAGGGGCGCGACGGGCACTCATCGCGGATGTGCCGTTCGTACCGAAGAAATCCAACAAAGATCGGTCAGGCCGACTTGCTCTTACGACGAAGCATTACGCCGAGGCCAACGAGGGCCGTGCCAAACAAGGCGAGCGAGGCCGGTTCCGGTATGGGCGCCACAGGTACATCTTGCAGGCCAGCCTCGGTGAATGGCGTGTCGTAAATGTGTTGAGAATTTGCTCCAAACGCCACAGCAAACGTCCCCTCCGGGAGACCGCTCAGCGTGATATCGAGCAAATCATTCCCAGCGAAGGCGGAAGTATCTATCGAAAAGACATAAATTCCAAAATTGCTGACTGCTAAACCCATCATCCGCAATTCAGCCGCGGACCAATTGGTGAAGCTATTCGAAGCGTCGGCGCCTGAGATTCCGAGAAAGCTGTATATATCGCCAGAACTCATCAAGCCTGCAAAACCGGAAGCGGCTGAAATGCCGTAAGCTGTCGTCCCAAAGGCGAACGGGACGGGAGTTGCGCTCCCAGGATAAGGCGCGAAAAGCGATGCGGCGGTAACGCTGCCGCCGGTAAGGCTCACACTATTGTCAGGAACGGCAAGAATGAGCAGCACTGGGCTCGCGAGGGCTTGGGCGCCGTTTGAATTCTGATAGATGTCGAGCTGGGTTGACCCAATGTTGTTGACCTCGCCATTAAGCGCGCCGCCAATGAAAATCGGGCATCCCCCTGTGGCACAAGCGGTATTCGCCCCGGGACCGATGTGAAGCGTCGCCGGATCCGTTAGTTGCGTGATGTCGATGGGGCTCGCCGAGGCGCCCGAGCAAAAGATCGCGGTAAAGAGTGCCGCGAACAGGGCAAATCGGGTGGACGATTTGATCATTCGATAACCATCAAAGTTCTGGCGCTTCGGGACCACCTGAAGAAAAGCAAGATCAGGGCCATGACCACATAGATCGGGATATCAATGACTTAACTTTCGACCGGTGGGCACGATCGTAAAATTGTCTGACATTCCCGTCAGAAATTCCGACAATTGCACGGAGGGACCCTCGCCCCGGGAGTCAACGGTGCGCCAAAACGTGACGGTTTGCGGCCACTGACTTCGCGCCGGCATTAGGCGCGACGCATTTGCCGACACAGTGCCCACACAACGCCGCGTGAGCGACTTTAGGTTCTCTATCTGAATCTTTGGTTTGATTGGTGAGCCCGATGGGATTCGAACCCATGACCCCTTGATTAAAAGTCAAGTGCTCTACCGGCTGAGCTACGGGCTCTTGGCGAGCGCCGGACCATAGGGCCGCGGAGCCGCGTGGTCAATCTGGCGAGCCCGCGGCGCCTCATTCGACGATGACGACGCCTTGCGCCGTGTCGGAATGGTACTCGCCGATGAAAGGATAATGGCCCGGATCGAGAGGGCGCAGCCGCACGGTGCCGGTGCGTCCGCCGGCGATCACCTTCTCGATGTCGAGCGCGGCGGAATCGAATTCTTCCGCCGTCGGGTCGGTGTTGTGCAGATTGATGAGGGCGCGCGTCCCGGCCGGGATGCGGATCTCCGCCGGCTTGAAGCGATGATCCTTGATCGTCACCTCGATTTTCACGGGCTCTTGAGCATGCGCGGCTTCGATCGCGAGGAGAAGCGCGAGGCCCGTGCCGGCGGCAAAGGAGACGAAGCGAAAGCGTTCCATCGATATCCTCCTCAAAAGCCAAGCGCATAACTCAATGACGGGCCGAAGGTCCAACTGCCGCCCTGTCCGGAAATGTTGATGTAATTGACTCCGGCACCCAGCGTGACGTGCGGATTGACCTCGTAATTGACGGAAAGGCTTTCCTGATGGTCGAGGCTGCGCGTGCCGCCGAGCGCATTGGCGCGCAGCCCGCTGGCGACGGCGAATTGCCAACGTGCGCGCGTGAAGGTGAGGCCGCCGATGAGGTAATGCGCCTCGAGCCCGGCGGTGCCGCCGAAATTGTCGAAATGCGCGTATTCGAGAAAGGGCGTCACGCCGAGGCGCGGTCCGATCGGAATGCCGTCGCCGGTCGGATCGTAGGAGGCGCCGATCAATTCGCCGAGCTCCGCCCGACCGCCGGGCTCTAAGGTCGTCTCGCGGGTGAAGGAGAGCTGATAGGTCAGTCCGCGCTCGGGTTGCCCGCCGCGCAAGGCGAGGGTGAAGCTGTCCGGCTTGTTGGTGTTGGAGGGGCCGTATTGGCCGAGCGTGTAACGCCGCGCGCGGTCGGCCAGCGGATCGTCGAGGCTCGGCCGCGAGATCAACGAGTTGGACAGGGGGGTCGTGTCGAGAAAGAACGCCTCGGCCGAGAGTTGTAGGCTCGTCAACCCGATCTGGTCCGGAATGCGATAGGCGCCGCCGAATCCGAGGCGCTCGTCCTGTTCGTAATCCGAGGCGAAGTTGGAAAAATTTCCCGGCGCCAATTCATAGGCCGAGCCGAAAGCCGGATGGATCTTGCCGGCATAGAGCGAAAGATCCTGATTCGGGCGCAAGGTTGCGAAGACCTGCCGCATGGTCAGACCCTCGCTGCGCAGGACGCTGTTCCGGTCGGGATAGAAATCATTGGCGTTGTCTTCGCGCTGGCGCTCGAGATGAATATCGCTATAGGCGGAAAGCCAGTTTGAATAATTGGCGTAAAGCGAAAGGTCGCTGTCGTCGAACACCGTTCCCTTGGCGTCGTTGCGGTCTTGCTTGGTCAGCTCGGCCTGGAGATGGGTCTCGAAGGTTCCGCCCCAGATGAAATTCGTCTGCGGGAAGCCGGGCGGCGGCGGCGTAACCGGGCCTCCCGATCCGAGCAGCGAGGAACTCGGCGAAGTCGTCGCGCGCTGGGCCAAGGCGGAGCCGCCGTCAAACGCGGCAAGCAAGGTGAGGGCCGCGGCGGTGCGAAACGCAGTCCGGAGCATAAGACCCTCGTACGGATGATGGCAGGATGGAAGTTCAGGGCTTGGTGAGAGCTGCCGCTTCGCCGGCAATGGCACGGTAGGTGCCGACCGACGCGCGCGGCGTCGGATCGGGCAGAAGCGGGGCGACGATCCACTCGGCCTTGGCGAGGATCGCCTGGAACCGGTCGAGCAGGCTTTGCGCCGTCGCATCCTTATGGTCGCCGCGCAGCGCGTCGAGTTGCTGTTGTACGTATTCGAGATAGCCCTTGCTGTCGTGGTATTCGACGATCGAGGCGATCCGACCCTGTTCGAGGCCTTCGCCGAACTCGCCCGAGGCGGCATCGATCGTGTCGGAACAGATCTGGATCATCTCGGGCAGGGAGGCGCGCAAACTGGCGGGCGCGATCTCGCGCGCCTTGTGGATGGTCGCGATGGCCGCTTGGTATTTGGCCTCGGTCTCGGGGCTATAGGGCGTCGCCGCGACCAGCGCTTCGAGCGTGGCGAGTTGTCGGTCGAAAGCGGGGAAGCGGTTCTTATTGAGATAGTCCTCGATGTCGGCATAGAGCTCGCGCACCGGATGGCCGAAATGCGGCAGGGCCAGCGCCGCGTGCCGGTGCGTCAAAAGCTCATGTCCAATCATAAGATGGCCTTCCAACATCCCAAGACGGAATAGGAAATCCGTATCGTCGTCGGCATTCCCGTAATGCGCGTCGGCGCGCAGCAGGAAGGGATTGGCGGGCAACTTCCCCGGACCCGGCGGGACCGCGCCGGCGCCCGGCGCGAGGAAGGAGAGGCCGAAGAGCGCGAAGCCAATAAGGGCGAGCCGTCGAAAACGTAGGCCAGATCGCATGCTCTCAATCCCTCTTGCAATTAAGTCGCAATTTCGTTGATAATAATTCTTAATTGCAAAGTCAATGGAAATTCGTCATGAGCCTCCGGGCGAGTGGAGAGGAATAGAATGCCTGACGTCTATGGGAGCGGTTGGCCCCATCTGCCGGTGGGGTTGCTGGTCTGGCTGGCCACCACCGAGTTTCGCCTCTGGGTCTACGGCATGCGTCCGCTCTACGGCGTAGTCCGCTTTCTGCATCTCTTCGGGATGGCGGGGTTTCTCGGCATGCTATTGCTGATCGAGGTCAAGCGGTTGGGCTTCTTTCCGGCCGCCTCGATCCAATCGGCGCGGCTGCCGGTCGTGACCTTGATGAACCTGGCCTTCGCGCTGACCGTGATCACCGGCTTGGGGCTTTTCCTCTACGACCCGATCGGCGTCGGGCTTCACACCATGTTCCTGCCCAAGCTCGCGCTGATCACGGTGGGGCTGATCCATGCCTATGGCATCGAGCGCCTGCCCTTGATGCGGCATCAGGCCTGGCGCCGCGTCTCGGCCGGTTTTGCGCTGGCGATCTGGATCGCGGTGATGGGCGCCTCGACCTGGAATGCGGTCGAGCGCCCGCTCAATCCGGCCGATGTCCACCGCTTCGATCCGCGGCCGAGGTGATGCGCGCCCCGGTATCGGGTGACGCGGTATTCAAGGCGGCGCCTCGGCCGGAACCTCGTGCCGGGTCTCGCTCGCGGAACGGTGCTCGAACGCCGCGATGCGCGCGCGATAAAAGTCGTAGAGCGGCGCCAGCTCGGCATTGTATCCGTCGCATTGCGCGATCAACGCGCGCGCATCCTGCCAGGCTTGGGCGCGATAGGCGGCGAGCATCGCGACATGGCGAGCGCGGAAGGCGAGAAAATCCGGATCGGCGCCGAGTTCGCGATCGCCCAGCAGGGTGAAGACCCGCACTTCCTCGCGCTTGCCCTTGACCGCGACGATGTCGAGCTCGATCGTCGCGAAATCTTCGATCAGGCGCGCGGTCTCCTCGCCGATGACGATCGGAACGCCATAAATTTTGGACTCGCCTTCGAGCCGCGACGCCAAGTTCACGGCATCGCCGATGACGGAATAGTTGAAATGCATCTCCGAGCCGAGATTGCCGACGATGCAATCGCCGGTGTTGATGCCGATGCCGGCTTCGAGCCGGACGTTGAGGCGCTCGCCCTCGGCGAGAAGCACCGCGGAAGCCTCGCCGGCGAGCTCGTCATTGAGCTCGTGCAAGGCGCGGCGCATGGCGAGCGCCGCTTCGCAGGCGCGCCGCGCATGATCCTTCTCGGTCACCGGCGCATTCCAGAAAGCCATGACGCAATCGCCCATGTATTTGTCGATCGTGCCGCCGGTATCGAAGATCGCCGCCGTCATCCGCGTCGTGAAGCGGTTGACGATGTCGGTGATGGCTTCGGGGCGCGATTTGCATTTCTCGGCGACCGAGGTGAAGCCGCGAATGTCGGAAAACAGGAAGCTCATCTGGCGCAGCTCGCCGCCGAGGCGGAGCTTGGTCGGATCCTTGACCAGCTCTTCGATCAAGCTCGAAGGCAGGTAATGGCCGAACGCATGGCGCACGCGCCGCTTTTCGGATTCGGTTTGGAGCTGGTTGAGAAGGGACGCCGTGAGATAGACGCCAAGCGCCACGATCGACGGATAGAGCGGGTCGAACAGCAGATGGAGCGTCGCAAAGGCGTACCAGGAGACGGCGAAGGCCGCGATGAAGACCGCCCCGGTAAAGGCCGCGCTCATCGCGGCGCCGAAGCGCGGCAGGCCCAAAATGAGTGCGATACCGAGAAGCGCGAGATAGAGCAGTTCCGCGCCGGCGGCCCAATCGGGCCGCAGCAGGAAGTTCTGCAAGATCACTTGCTCGGCGATCTGGGCATCGACTTCGGAGCCCAGCACCGCCACGCTGAGCGGCGTGGCCTTGAGATCGCCGAGGCCCGCGGCGCCGGCGCCAATGAAGACGATCGATCCGCGCACCGCGCTGGCCGGCGCGCTGCCGTCCATTACCCGCCAGGCCGAGATGCTGCGCTCCGGGACATGGCCGGTATCGTAAAGCCACACCGCGCCCGAGGCGTCGGTATCGGCGGCGAAGGCGCCGATCTTGATGCTCGAAATGCCGGTGCGTTGGCCGAAGGCGGTCACGCCGCTCGCGCCCGAGGCCTTGATGACGTAGCTCCCGGCGCCCTGCGCCACGCGCAGCGCTTCGGCGGTCAGCGAAGGGTAGAGCGCGTTCTGGTAGCGGACGATCAGCGGCACGCGGCGCACGGTCTGGTCGCGGTCGGGAACGAGGTTGAGGCTGCCATTTCCCGCGGCCGCCGATTCGAGCGCCGGCAACGAGGCGACGGCGCCGCCATAAGCGGGAATGAAGCGCGCCGGGTCATCGCCGGCGATCGCCCATCCGGCCTCCACCCTGGGCGCGGCGCCGCCGCCGCCCGAGGTCAAAGCGAAGCCGGTCACGACGCGACCGGCACGGATCGTGTCCGCCAGGACGCGGTCGTGGTCGGGCAGGCCCGCGAGCCATTGTGCCACGGCCGCCGGAGCCTGCCGCAGCTCGCCCACAGCGCGGGCGGGCGAGGTGCGGTCCGGCTCGGCCAGGACCATGTCGAGGGCGACGACCGCGGCGCCCATGGCATCGAGGCGGCCGATCAGCTCCGCGAGCAGGGTCCGCGGCCATGGCCATTGGCCGAGCCGGGCCAGGCTGGCATCGTCGATGTCGACCACGCGCACCGGCGCCGGCGCATAGGCGCGGGGCTTAATTTCCTGGAGGAGGTCGAAATAGCGCGCCTGGAAGTCCCTGACGACGCCCGGATCGGCGATGCGCAAGGCCAGGCCCAGCAGCAGGACCAGAGTCGACAAGGCTCGATTGCGCCAACGGCTCGTCATGGGGGTCGTCCGACCTGGCCTCGTCCGCCCTTCGCGCACCCGGTCAGGGCACGCACTCGTTCATCGGGGCGATGGTTAAGTAATATATTCTTGAGAAAAAGTAACGTCTCGTTAATACTGGGCCCGCGGGAGAAGAAGAGATCGCTCCCGCTTTCTGGGGGCGTGACATGCGGAAATGGCGGGTCGAGCGCGTGGTGCTGGGGGTTTGTTCACTCGGCGTGGCGGCGCTTGCCGCTTTGTCGCCGGCATCGGCTTCGGAGATCGGCACGACGATCGTCGTTGTCCGCACCGTGACCGGTACGCTCGAGACGCAAACGCGCCAGCTCGTCATCCACGACGATGTCGGCCAGAACGAGCTCATCGCGACGGCGCCGGACGCCGCTTCCGAGATCGAGTTCGTCGACGGGACGAAACTGGCGCTCGGTCCCCGCGCGAGGGTCGTGCTCGATAAATTCGTCTACGATCCGGATCCGTCGAAGGGCAAATTCTTCCTCACGGTGAGCGAAGGCGTGTTCCGCTTCGCGACCGGCCATATGGATCATCAGAGCTATGCCATCAACACGCCCAACGGCACGCTGGGTGTGCGCGGCACCGAATTCAATTTCGTCGTGGATCATGACAAGACGATCGTACAGGTTCTCGAAGGCACGGTCTTCGGCTCCTCCGACGATCATCTGCAGCGTAGCTTCAGCCGCGGCGCCTATTTCACGCTGTTCCACACCATCGGGCCGAGCTCGGATGAGGACAAGTCTATCATCGACGCGCAGGTGGGGCTGATGGACGCGCTCATCGCCGGCCCCGTTCAATTCGCCGGCGGGCCGCCCGTCGTCAACAGCTTCCTGCTGCGGCATATCACCAAGCCGCCTTCGGTGAGCCCGACCACCCCCTAATCGGGCGCGCCTTTGCCTCTCTCGTCGACGGCCGCGGTCGGTACGAAATCCACCCGGCCGGAAACCGAAGACGGGGGCGCGTCCCGGCGCCGCGCGCGGCGAGACGACACGGCGGTCAGCGGCGCGATCTTCGTCCTTCTGCTCGGCTTCGTTCTGCTGCTGCCCTTGCCCCTCGGCTCGGTTGCGCCGTTGAGCTGGTGGGTGATCGCAAGTTATGTGGGGTTGCTGCTCGTCGTCCATGCATTGAGCTTGCTGCATCCCGCCGCGATCATCGGCCAGCGCGTGACGCCGAATTGGCCCTGGCTGGTTCCGTTTCTCGCGACGACGGCCTGGGCCGCAATCCAGGTCTCGCCGCTCACCCCGGCGGCATGGCACAATCCCTTATGGCAGGCGAGCTCGGCCCTGCTCGAGACGCCGCTGCCCGGCGCAATCTCGATCGATCCCGATGACACGGCCGCCGCGATCGTGCGTCTGCTTGCCTATGCGGGCATTTTCTGGCTTGCGGTCCAGCTTTGCTGGTCGCGCCGCCGCGCCGAAACGGTATTCCTCGCCTTGAGCTTCGCCGCTTTCGCCTATTCGGCCTATGGGCTGATCGAGGAGTTCAGCGGCGCGCAGATGGTGCTGTGGTTTCAAAAGACCGCCTATTTCGATTCGGTGACCAGCACCTTCATCAACCGCAACAATTATGCCGCCTATGCCGGGCTCGGCCTGATCTGCGCCTCGGGCATGCTCATCAAGCAACTTTCGGCGTCGGTCACGAGCCAGCGCAGCCGCCGGTCGGAGATCGTCGCCTTGCTTCAGGCGCTGTCGGGATGGCGCGCGCTGCTGCTTCCGGGGTGGGTGCTTTCCTGCGCGGCGCTGGCGCTGACCGAGTCACGCGGCGGCGTGATCAGCACTTTCGCCGGACTGCTCGCGCTCGTCGCGGCGCTCGGCGCTTCGCGGACTGTGGGACGCCGGTACGTTCTCGTCATCGCCGGCTCCGTCGTCGTCGCGGGCCTTGTCGTCGGTTCGCTCAACGGCACGCAGGTCGCAAAGCGCCTTGCCACGACCGACATCGCGCAGGAAGGCCGGCCGATGGTCTATGAGCTGCTGCGCCACGCGATCGCGGAATCGCCCTGGCTCGGCACGGGATACGGCACCTTCGAGGAAGCGTTCCGGCCGATTCAGCCCGACGCCGTCAAGGGGCGCTGGGATCGGGCGCACGACACGTATCTCGAGAATGCGTTCGAGCTTGGGGTGCCGGCCGCGCTTTTGTTGAATGTGAGCGCCGCTGCGCTCTTCATCCGTTGCCTCATCGGGCTGCGCGCGCGGCACCGCGACGCGATCTATCCCGCCATCGGGATCGGCGTCAGCGTGCTGCTTGGCTGTCATTCGCTGGTCGATTTCAGCCTGCAGATCCCCGCGATCACGGCGACCTATGCGCTGATCATGGGCACCGCGGTCATCCAATCATGGCCGCGGCGCCTGCTGCCGCCGGATCAATTGGGATCCGAGACGATACGATCGAATTCCGCCTGATCGCCCTCGGTGAGCGCGGCGCGCACCGCTTTGCTTCGTGACGTCGCCAGAGCGAGGCGGACGAGGTGAAGCGGCGATTGGCGCCAAGCGAGCCTTACCTGCCCTTCGAAAAGATCGGGGTTCGCACGGGCGAAATAAGGCCACTCGATCAAGCAAAGCTCGAGCCGCGGGAAGACGAGCGTCGCCTCGACCGGCGCGATCCGGATCGCCATCGCCAGAACCGGCACGACCCGCTCGGCGGTCTGGTCCTCGGCAAGCCGCGCATAGGCGAGGCGCGTCCAGGCGAAAGGATCGGACGGTGCTTGCGCCAGGCTCTCCCGGATCGCTTGCAGGGCCTGGCGCATCAGCGCGTGATAGCGTGCGCCGCCGCCGACTTCGCGCTGCGCCAGCAAGATTTCGGCGACCGCGAGTTCGAGCCGCGCTTGACCCGACTGGGTCCAGTCGAGGGCGCGCTCGCGCGACAACATCAAGCGTTTCAGGTCACCGGCGGTGATCGTCTCGTCATTTTCGATCGCGGCGATGACCGGATTTCCCGGCAGCAGCATCAATTCGGCGTAAAGCCGCGGCACCGCGAGAACGAGCAGCAAGATCCCGAGCGAGGATGAAACGCCGATCACCGCCAAGCGTGCCTTCACGCCGCCGCGCGGGCGCGCATCGGGATGCTTGGTCTCGCTTGCATTGCTGTGCGTCGATCGCGGCAAAGTCGGGTGGCCTCCCAAATCCATTCTATCGCAGTCGAAGGAAAGAGGCTGCAACCGAACCGGGCTCCGGCGTGCTGGCAACCGGAAATTCGGCGCTCCTTGGGCCGGCCCGCCGTTAACCATGGCAAGGGTTTCGTAACCATTCCCTGGAACAATCAAGGCAGCGCGAAAGCAGCTTGAAGGAGCCCTCGTGCGATCTTTGCGCCTCCATCAGACGGAGGATCCGGCCCCGATCGGCGCCGGTCAGGACCATGCAACGGATTTCCTCCGCGAAGCCGCACGGTTGCGGCGCATGGCCGCATCGACCGAGACCGATGAACTCCGCGACGCGCTGATCGGCTTGGCCGGGCAATGCGACGCGACCGCCGCGATCATCCTGCGTCATCGCAATGGCCGCGCCGCCGGTTCGCAAATCGCGGCTGCGCCGCTCGCTCCTGCGAGGACGGCTTCGGCCGTCGCCTGATCCGATGTCGCGCCTCGCGATCCTCTCTCTTGCCGCGGCGATCGCCTTCGCCGGCCTTCCGCCGCGGGCCGATGCATTTACCTCCGGCGACCGGATCTGGCTCGAATCCTATCTCGCTTTCCCGATCGAGAATGTCCCGTTCACGGCGTCGGCGATGGGGTATCTCGGCCGCGTGAAAGAAGTGAGCGCCCAATTCGACATTCGCGACCGGCGCGGCTCGCTGGCGACGAGCCGCGAGACGACCGCGCGCTTCTACGAGGACGGCCGGGCTGCCGAGGAGGTCGACACCGATCTCCTCACCGCGCAAATCGTCTTTCGTGCCGTTTACCGCTACAATGAACGCAAGCAGATCGCGCAGATCGCGCGCAACGATTACGCGGCCGGGACGGTCGAGACGACCGACTTCGCCTATGACGCCAAGGGTTTGCTGATCGGCGCGAGCATGACGCGCGACGGGCGCATCGAGAAGAGCGTCGCGATCGTCAACACGAGCACGGGCCGGCCGCTTCTCGCGCTGACGCGGCTTCCCGACGGACGCGAGGTCTCGCGGGTCACATACACTTATGCGGATGACGCGGTCCGCGTCGCCTATACGGGCGCTTCGGGGGCCGAGCGCGTGATCTCGGTCTTCGCGCTCGACGCGCAGGGAAGGCCGGTCGCCGCTGCCACGCAGCGCCGGGATGCGGCACCCCAGGTCGATTACGACGGGACCTACCGCTACAGCTACTTGGCGGATGGTGGAAAGCTTTTCCACGGCGTCGAGGATCACCCGAATGCGCTGCCGCATCCAAGCCGCTGCGTGCTCGATCGCGAATTCTTTCCCAACGGCGCCGCGCGGCGCACGCAAGCCGTCGGCGACGACATCACCTGCCAGAATGCGCCGAGTCCGCAGCCGGACGTGGCCTTCGACGCGCAAGGAAATTTTTCCCGGTCGAAGCTTGGCGCTTACGAGCATCTCTATCACATCGTCTACTACGCAACCCCGACGATGTGACGGCGGCGCCGCGCCAAGCGCGCGTCGGTCGATGAAACAAATCTCGAATGCTCAGATCGAATGGCGTTCGCGCGGCGGCGGTGGCGGCCCAGGCGAATAGGGCGCGGCTGAGTTCTTCTCGGTCATTTTGAGCGCGGCGAGCGCCACGACGTTGAGCATGTCGAGAAGCTGCGGCGAGAGTTTGACGCCCGACCAATCGAGGCCGCGGCTGGCCGAGGAGAGCGCCATGGCGGCGCCTTGCGAGGCGGCGCCGGCATCGGCTGCAGGCGCGGGGCCGAGCCCGGCCAGCGCATTGGCCTCGGTGTCGATCTTGCTCGCCAAGCTTTGGTAGATCTGGCCGACCGTGCGTGGCTTTCCGGTCCGCGCGTCGTAAAAGACCGCCCGATTCGCCGCCGCGGCTTCGGGCAGAAGATCGGCCGCGACCGTGTTGCCCTTGGTCTCGACCGCCTTCAGGAAGGCGGTCGCGCCGGAAGCGCCGAGGAAATGCGCCATGTAAAGGTCGGCGCGCTGCAATTTGTGGCCGAGCGCCTGCTCGACCTGTGTTTGATTGAGCCTGGTGTATTCGCCGGCGAGCGCGGCCGAAAGCGCGGGATCGTTGCGCAAAGCGAGGATCTTTTTGCGCAAGCCCGGATCGCTCACGCTGGGCTTGCCGTTGCCGTCCTCGGTGATCTGTTGCGCCATCTGGCCGACGCCGTATTTGGCGCCGAAGCGGTGGACCAGGTCGAGCCAGGTGCTGTCGACGAATTGGAACAGGCCGGCGGCGCTGCTGGTCGATGATTTGGCATCGGCGTGGAAGCCGCTCTCTTGCGCGGCCTGCGCCATCAGCAAGCCAAAATCGGTCGAGGTCGCGGCACTGGCCTGGCGGATGCTGTGCAGCACCGCGGGATCGATCGCGCGCGTAAGGGCGGGATAGGGGTTGCTGGGCGCCGTCATGCGCCGAAGGCTAAGCCCATATGGTTAACCGAAAGTAACCGCCGGTCCGCGGGGATCAGATCAGGGCCCGAGATCCCATAACGCCCACAGCAAAATGATCAGCGCCGCCGCCAGGGGAAGAATCCGATAGAGGCGATGCGTCAAGGGCGTCGGATTGTCGTTGGCGGCACGCGGCGGGCGCGGCGCATGCGTCTGAATCGAGACGCGCCGCCGCGTGCCCGCGCCGTCGGCGCCGTGATCGGGCCGCGGACTAGCCACGCTGTCCGATCGCCTTGTAGTCCCGCTTCGCCGGTCCGGTATAGAGCTGACGCGGGCGTCCGATTTTCTGGTTGGGATCCTCGATCATCTCGTTCCACTGCGCCACCCAGCCGACGGTGCGCGCAATGGCGAAGAGGACCGTGAACATCGAGGTCGGGAATCCCATCGCCTTGAGGATGATGCCGGAATAGAAATCGACGTTGGGATAGAGCTTCTTTTCGATGAAGTAGCTGTCCTTGAGCGCGAGCTTTTCGAGCTCCATCG
Organism: uncultured Alphaproteobacteria bacterium; assembly: GCA_963729935.1. Taxonomy (GTDB): domain Bacteria; phylum Pseudomonadota; class Alphaproteobacteria; order ATCC43930; family CGMCC-115725; genus CAIKMD01. Next base: position 28,841 of record CAVSPW010000010.1, on the reverse strand, counting down.
CGAGATCGAGGAGCGGCTCGTCGCGCACGCCCAGCTCGTCGAGCACCTCGTGGCAGCAGGCGCGCAGAACGGCGGCGCGCGGATCGTAGTTCTTGTAGACGCGGTGGCCGAAACCCATCAGCTTGAAGCTGTCGTCCTTGTTTTTCGCGCGCTTGATGAATTCCGGGATGCGGTCCTTGTGGCCGATCTCCATCAGCATCTTGAGGACGGCCTCGTTGGCGCCGCCATGCGCCGGTCCCCAGAGCGAGGCGATGCCGGCGGCGATGCACGCGAAGGGATTGGCGCCCGAAGAACCCGCGAGGCGAACGGTCGAAGTCGAGGCGTTCTGCTCGTGATCGGCATGCAGGATGAAGATCTTGTCCATCGCCTTGGCCAGAACCGGGCTGACCTTGTATTCCTCGCAAGGCACGGCGAAGGTCATGTACAGGAAGTTTTCGGCGAAGCTCAGCTTGTTCTTGGGGAACATGAAGGGCTGGCCGAGCGTGTATTTATAGGCCATCGCCGCGATCGTCGGCATCTTGGCGATCAGCCGGTGAGAAGCGACCATGCGCTGATGCGGGTCGGCGATGTCCGTCGAATCATGATAGAAGGCCGAGAGCGCGCCGACGACGCCGCACATCACCGCCATCGGGTGCGCATCGCGCCGGAAGCCCTGGAAGAAGCGGGTGAGCTGCTCATGCACCATGGTGTGATGCGTGATGGCGTGGACGAAGGTTTCTTTCTGATCGCGGGTCGGCAATTCGCCGTACAGCAGAAGGTAACACACCTCGGGGAAATCGCTTTTTTCCGCCAGCTGCTCGATCGGATAGCCGCGATACATCAACTCGCCGACATCGCCGTCGATATAGGTGATCTTCGATTCGCAACTGCCGGTCGCGGTATAGCCGGGATCGAAGGTGAAGTGCCCGAGATCGGAATAGAGCCGTCGGATATCGACGACTTGCGGGCCGATGGTCCCCGAGAGGAGCGGCAGGTCGGCGGATTTGCCCGTTACATTGTCGGTGACCGTCACCGTCTGCCGGTTCGAGGACTTTTTATCCATCGTTTCGCCTCCTGATGCGCCGATGCTGCAGCGCAAAATCCCACGGTATCGGCAGAATAGATCGGCACATTGAATTTGGCAATTCGCCCCTTATCCGTCAGACGCATCTGCGAGACGGGCGAGAGATTCTTCGCGGCCGAGCACCTCCATCACCGCGAAGATCGGCGGCGAGGCGCTGCTCCCGGTCATGGCCGCGCGCAAGGGCTGGGCGGCGGCGCCGAGTTTGAGGCCGCGCGCCTCGGCAAAGCCGCGCGTCGCCTCCTCGAGCGCGCCGGCATTCCACGGCGTCGCTTCCAAGGCTGCCGCCAGCGCGTGGAGGAGCGGCTTGGCCGGTGCCAGCAGCGCTTTCGCCTTGTCGTCGATCGGGATTGGCCGCCGCGCGACATAAAACTGTGCGATGTCTGAGAGTTCTGCAAGCGTCTTGGCACGGGACTTCAGTCCCGGAATCGCCGCCGGAAGCCGGGCGCGCGCGACCGGATCGAGGCTGCGGCCGAGCGCGCGCTCCAAGAAGGGCGTGACCAGCTCCGCGAGCCGCCCATCCTCGGTCTCGCGCAAGTAATGGGCATTGAGACTGCCGAGCTTCACGAAATCGAATCGCGCGGGCGCGCGGCCGATGGCGTCGAGCTCGAACCATTCGACCGCCTGTGGCGTCCCGATGATCTCGGCATCGCCGTGGCTCCAGCCGAGACGCAGCAAGTAGTTGCGCAACGCTTCCGGCAGATAGCCCATCTCGCGATAGGCATCGACACCTAGGGCGCCGTGGCGTTTCGAGAGTTTCGCGCCATCGGGGCCGTGAATGAGCGGCACATGGGCGAATCCGGGCGCGTCCCATTTCAGCGCACGATAGATCTGGGTCTGGCGGAAGGCGTTGTTCAGATGATCGTCGCCGCGGATCACGTGGCTGATGCCCATGTCGTGATCGTCGGCGACGACGGAGAGATTATAGGTCGGCGTGCCGTCGGCGCGCAGGAGGATGAGATCGTCGAGCTGCGCATTGGCGACGACGACGCGTCCTTGGACGCGATCCTCGATCACGGTCTCGCCTTCTTGCGGCGCCTTGAGGCGAATGACGGGCGGAACACCCGGCGGCGCCTCCTTCGGGTCGCGGTCGCGCCAGGTGCCGTCATACCGCACCGACCGGCCCTCGGCGCGCGCTTTCGCGCGCATCGCTTCGAGCTCTCGCGGCGTGCAATAGCAATGATAGGCGCTGCCCTCCGCGAGCAGCCGACGCGCGAGCTCGGCGTGGCGCCGGACGCACGCCGATTGCATCACGATCTCGCCGTCCCAGTCGAGCCCAAGCCAGCGCAGTCCGTCGATGATCGCGCCGACGGCTTCCGCGGTCGAGCGCGCGCGGTCGGTGTCTTCGATGCGCAAGAGAAACTTCCCGCCATGGTGCCGGGCGAAGAGCCAGTTGAAGAGCGCCGTGCGCGCGCCGCCGATATGCAGAAAGCCGGTGGGCGAGGGGGCGAAGCGAACGGTTACACTCATGGCCGCGCGGTGTAGCACATCCGTCCGGCCCCGTCATGGCGGGCCCCGTCCGGGAGCGGTCCGGCGAAGCGCGAGCATTCCCGCGACGGGCGGATTAGACTGATTGGATGTTCTCGGCTGCCGACATCGCCAGCGAAACGAGGCTGGCTTTCCTGGCGCCGCTCGCCGCGCGTTTCCTGGCCGAGCGCGAGCGCTGGGCCCTGTGGTTCCCGGTGCTGATGGGGATCGGCGTCGGCGCCTATTTCTCGCTGTCGAGCGAACCGGCTTGGTGGATCGGCGCCGGCATGTTGCTGGCCGCCGCGTTCGCGATGCTCGCGTCTTGGCGCGCGCGGATCGATCTGACGGTAGCCGGTGCCGTGCTTGCCTTGGCCCTGGGCTTTGGTGCTGCGCAGTTTCAGGCCTGGATGGTTGCCGCGCCGGTGCTGGAGCACCGGCTTGGGCCCGCTATCATTACCGGGCGGCTGGTCTCGGTCGATCCGCTGCCCCAGGGCGCGCGGCTCGTGATCGCGCCCTCGGAAATCCTCGACCGCAGAACCGGCGCTCTCGACGCGCAGCGTCTTCCGGCGCGTCTGCGCGTGCGGCTGCGGCGCGGCGATCCCGGCGTCGCGCCCGGCGATTGGGTCAGCCTGCGCGCCGTGCTGATGCCGCCGCCCGCGCCTTCGATGCCCGGCGCCTATGATTTCGAGCGCCGCGCGTGGTTCGATCGCTTGGGCGCGGTCGGCTATGCCCTGGGCGGCGTCCGATCGGTCGAGCCACCGGAAGGCCAAGCGCCCGGCGCCTGGCGCCAAGGGGTCGAGGCGTTGCGCGACGCCGTCGCCCACCGCATCAGCGCGGCCTTGCCCCACCGTTCGGGCGCGATTGCGACCGCAATGATCGTCGGCGAGACGCGGGCGATCGCGCCGGACGATGTGGCGGCATTCCGCGACGCGGGCCTTGCGCATATCCTCGTCATATCGGGGCTCCACATGGGCCTCGTCGCGGGGATCGCATTCTTCGCCTTGCGTGCGCTGCTGGCGCTGATCCCGCGCTTGGCGCTCAATTATCCGATCAAGAAATTCGCCGCCGTCGGGGCGCTTTTCGTCATCTTTTTCTATCTCCTCCTTTCGGGCGCGACGGTTTCCTCGCGCCGCGCCTTCGTGATGGTGGGCTTGGTGCTGCTTGCGACCTTGGTCGACCGCATCAGCATCTCGCCGCGCGCCATCGCCGTGGCGGCCGTTGTTGTGATGCTGATGACGCCGGATGCGGCGGCAGGGCCGAGCTTCCAGATGTCGTTCTCGTCGGTCGCCTGCCTCATCGCCTTTTACGAGGCGATGCGGCCGCGCCTGAGCGCCTGGCATCGCGATGCGGGGGTGTTGCGCCGCGCCGGACTCTATGTGCTGGGTCTCGCCTTCACCACGATGGTGACGACGGCCGCGACCGCCCCCTTCACGATCTATCATTTCAACCGCTTTCCGATCTATTCGGTGATCGCCAATGCGCTGGCCGTGCCGATCACCGGCTTTTGGGTCATGCCCTGGGGAATTCTTTCCTGTCTGCTGATGCCGTTGGGATTGGAGAAGCTTGCGCTCGTGCCGATGGCGACGGGCATCGATGCGATTTCCTGGATCGGCCATCAGGTCACCGCCTGGCCGGGTGCGGTGATACATGTTCCCAGTCTCTCGGCGGCGGGGCTTGGCCTCATCGCGATCGGCGGGTTGTGGCTTTGCATCTGGCTCGGTCGCTGGCGCTGGTGGGGGCTCGCGCCGATCGCGCTCGGTTTTTTCACTTTGGTCGCGGCGCGCGCGCCCGATCTGCTGATTTCAGGCGATATGCGGCTGATCGCGGTGCGCGCGCCCGACGGCAGCTATGTGCCCTCGACCGCGCGCGGCGCGGCGATGATCGCGGATGTGTGGACGCGGCGCGCGGCCGCGACATTGGCACCCGCCTGGCCCGAGGCCGGCGAGGCGGCGGCGGGCGCGTTACAATGCGACGCCGAAGGGTGCTTCTATCGCGCGCATGGGCAGACCGTCGCGCTCATCCGCGACGGCGCGGCGCTGCCGGAGGATTGCCGCGCGGCTGATTTGGTGGTGAGCCCGGTCGCCGCCCATCGCTCATGCCACGGCGCGCGCGTGATCGACCGGATCGATACCTTTCGGGCGGGCGGACATGCCGTCTGGCTCGATCGGTCGGGCATCACCGTCGAGACGGTGCGCGAATGGCAGGGCGAGCGGCCTTGGTCGCCGCGTTATACTGAGCGAGCAAAGGACTAGGGTCGCGGCCGCAAGAAAGCCTTCAAGAGGAAGAACGCGTATGAGCGACGAGATCACCAAGGCGAACGCCGGCCCCGACGAAGAGAAGGCCCAGCGCAAGGCGCGCTCGGAGCGCATGACGCAGATGATGTGGGCCTATATCTGCGGCGGGATCGCGCTGTTGAGCATTCCGGTCGGGCTCGAGGCGACGTTCATTCCCTTGGGCTTCGGCGTCCTTGGCTGCGTGCTCGCCTGGCAGATGATGAGCAAAGGCGAGCGCCGGCACGGCCCTATCGCGGGCGCCATCAACCTCGGCGCGATCCTGATCTGGCTGACTTACAATTGGCCGATGATCCGGCACTATCTGGGCATCTGACGCGTCATCCGCCGCGAGACGCTCGACGTCGCGCTCAATACCGCCGCATCAGCCCGACCAGCTTGCCCTGAACCTTGACGCGGTCGGGGCCGAAGATGCGGGTCTCGTAGGATTTGTTGGCGGGCTCGAGGGCGATTGAATCGCCGCGCTTGCGCAGGCGCTTCAAGGTCACTTCGTTGTTGTCGACCAGCGCCACGACGATCGCGCCATTGTCGGCGACGTCGCATTTCTGGATGAGCACGGTGTCGCCATCCATGATTCCGGCATCGATCATGCTGTCGCCGGCGACTTCGAGCGCGTAATGCTCGCCGGTGCCGATCATGGTCGGCGGCACCGCCACCGAATTGCTGGCATCCCGAAGCGCCTCGATCGGCGTGCCGGCGGCGATCCGCCCGTAAAGCGGCAACTCGACCGCTTCATTGGCATTGGCCGCGCCAGCCCCGGCGAGGCCTCCCTTGAAGTCGCCGCGGATGATCGTGGGCGAGAAGCGGCTGCGATCGGAAGGCGCGCCGCCGCGGCGTGCCGCGACCGAGGTTTCCTCGGGCAGTTTGACCACTTCGAGCGCGCGGGCGCGGTGCGCGAGCCGGCGAATGAAGCCGCGCTCTTCGAGCCCGCTGATCAAGCGGTGAATGCCGGATTTCGATTTGAGGTGGAGCGCGTCCTTCATTTCCTCGAAGGAAGGGGAGACGCCGCCTTCCGCCAACCTTCGGTTGATGAATAGCAGCAGCTCATGTTGTTTGCGTGTCAGCATGCGGATCCCCGGGCCTTTGCGGAAGGTGAGCCGACCCCAAAGGGCCGGAACAAAACCAAAACGTCTGTGGATGTTCTAGTTTGGTTCCGGGCGGCAAGTCAAGCGCCTTGACGTTCCGCTTCAAGCCAGATTCGGGTGGGATCCGCTCAGGACGAGGCGAGGATGACGATCTCGACCCAGTCGCCGGCTTTGGCCGGCGGGGCGTGCGGCGCGCGGATGACGAGGCAATCGGCGCGCGCCAGAAGCGAGATCATCGAACTGTCCTGCTTCTTGAAGGGCTCGGCTTCGAGCACGCCATCGGCGGCGCGGCTCAAGGTCGCGCGCAGATAATCCTGTCTGCGGTCATTGGTCTCGAGCGGGATCTTGAGCCGGGCGCGGGCAGGGGCTTCGAACACCTCGGCGATGCCCGACATCTTGGCCATGGCGGGCTTTGCAAAGAGCAAGCCGCACACGAGCGTCGAGACCGGATTGCCGGGCAGGCCGATCATCGGCGTGTCCTTGTAGCGCCCGACCATCAGCGGCTTGCCCGGCCGCATCGCGACGGTCCAGAAATCGAGCGCGAGACCCGAAGCGCCTAAGGCGTCGCGCACCAGGTCATGATCGCCGACCGAGGCGCCGCCCGTGGTGAGGAGAAGATCGGCGCCCGTCGCGCCCGCGGCGATGCGTTGCAGCGCGCTGTTGTCGTCGGGCGCGATCGCCAGATGCACCGGCACGCCGCCGCAAGCGGTGACCAAGGCCGCCAATGCGATCCCGTTCGAGGACACGATCTGATGGGGGCCGACCGGATCGCCCGGCATGACGACTTCGTCGCCGGTGGGAAGGATGGCGACGCGCGGCCGGCGATGCACAAGGAGCCAGGGCCGGTTCATCGCCGCGGCAAAGCCGACATCGGAGGGCGACAAGCGCCGGCCCGCTTTCAGCCCGACCTCGCCGGCGCGGAAATCGAGGCCCGCGGGCCTGACATAGCGGCCCTTGGGCGCGCCCTCGCGCACCTCGACGAGTTCGCCTTGGCGCTCGGTGTCCTCTTGAATGACGATGCAATCGGCGCCTTCCGGGACCGGCGCGCCGGTGAAGATGCGCACCGCCTCGCCCGGCTTGACCGCGCCGGCATAGGCCTGACCCGCCGGCACCGCGCCGGCGACCTTCAATTTCACCGGCACTTGGGCGACATCGGCCGCGCGGACGGCATAGCCATCCATCGCCGAGACATCCCAGGGCGGCTGGGTGCGCCGCGCCACCACATCCTCGGCCAGGACCCGGCCGAGCGCTTCGGTCAGCGACACCTGCTCGGCGCCCAAGGGCGCGATCTTCGCGATCAGCCGCTGTTGCGCCTCTTCGACCGAGATCATGGCGGCGCCTCATAGGTTCCCGATTTTCCGCCGGATTTGTGCAAAAGGCGGATCTCGGTCAAGCGCATGCCGCGATCGACCGATTTGCACATGTCGTAGACGGTGAGCGCCGCAACCGCGACCGCGGTCAAGGCCTCCATTTCGACGCCGGTGCGGCCGGTGATCTTGCAGGTGGCGGTGATGTCGACCGCCGAGCGCGCGGGATCGCAAGTGAGTTCGAGCGCGACCGAGCTCAGATTGAGCGGATGGCACAGCGGAATGAGATCGGGCGTGCGCTTGGCGCCCATGATGCCGGCGAGCCGCGCGACGCTCAGGACATCGCCCTTCTTCATCCCGCCCGACATGATCTTCTCGATGGTCGCCTTTTCCATCAGCACGCTGCCCGCGGCCACGGCGACGCGCTCGCTTTCGTTCTTGGCCGAGACGTCGACCATCGCGGCATTGCCCTTGGCATCGAAATGCGTGAAGTCGCTCATGCGCGCGCCATGTCTTTGGCGAGCAAGGCCGCGGTCGCGGCCGCGACGTCCTGCTGCCGCATCAGGGCTTCGCCGATCAAAAAGCACGAGACGCCCGCGCGTTCCATGCGCGCGAGATCGGCGGGCGAGGCGAGGCCGCTCTCGCTCACGAGGAGACGCTCCTTGGGCACGCGCGCGGCCAACGTCTCGGTGGTCGCGATGTCGGTCTTGAGCGTCTTCAGATTGCGGTTGTTGATGCCGACGAGCCTTGTCTTGAGTTTCAGCGCGCGGTCGAGCTCTTGCGCGTCATGCACCTCGACCAGCACGTCCATGCCCCAATCGAAGGCGAGGCCCTCGAGCTCGCAGGCCTCGTCGTCGGCGAGCGCGGCCATGATCACGAGGATGCAATCGGCGCCCATCGCGCGCGCCTCGACCACTTGATAGGGGTCGAGCATGAAATCCTTGCGCAGCACCGGAAGCGCGCAGGCCGCGCGCGCGGCCACGAGATGCGAAGCGTCGCCCCGGAAATCGGTCGCGTCGGTTAGCACCGAGAGACAGCTCGCGCCGCCTTGCGCATAGGCGCGGGCGAGGGCCGGCGGATCGAAATCGGGGCGGATGAGGCCGGCGCTGGGCGAGGCTTTCTTGATCTCGGCGATGAGCCCGTAGCGCCCGGCTTCGACCGCGCGCTCGAGCGCATGAAGAAAGCCGCGCGGCTTTTCCGCGGCCTTCGCCGCGCGCTCAATCTCGGCCATAGGCCGCGCCGCCTTGGCGCGCGCCACTTCTTCGCGCTTGCCCGCGCAGATCCGGGCGAGCACGTCGCTCATGGCGCGCTCGGTTCGTTGGTGATGGCGACGAGCTTGTCGAGCGCGCGCTTGGCCGCGCCCGAGGCGATCGATTTCGCGGCCATGGCCACGCCTGCGCGCAGATCTGCGGCCTTGCCGGCGACGATCAGCGCGCCGGCCGCGTTCAAGAGCACGATGTCGGTCACCGGACCCTGCTCGCCGGCGAGGATGGCGCGCAGCTTGGCCGCGTTTTCCGCCGGCTCGCCGCCCTTCAAGGCCGCGAGGGTGGCGCGCTTCAGACCGGCCTGCTCGGGCGTCACCTCGAAGGTTTCCACTTTGCCGTTGTCGAGCGCGGCGACGAAGCTGATGCCGGTCGTGGTCAGCTCGTCGAGGCCTTCGCCATGGACGACCCAGGCGCGCTCGCTGCCGAGCTTGCCGAGCACTTCGGCGATCGGCCTGACCCAGGCGGGCGCGAAGACGCCGACCAGCTGCCGCTTGGCGCCGGCCGGGTTGGAGATGGGGCCGAGCAGATTGAAGATCGTGCGCATGCCGAGCTCGACCCGCGTCGGGCCGACATGACGCATCGCGCTGTGATATTTGGGCGCCATCAGAAAGCCGATGCCGGCTTCGCGCATCGCGCGCTGCACCGCGCCGATCCCGGCATCGAGATTGACGCCCAAGGCCGAGAGAATGTCGGCCGAGCCCGATTTCGAGGAGAAATTCCGGTTGCCGTGCTTCGCCACCGTCACGCCGGCGCCGGCGACGACGATCGCCGCCGCGGTCGAGATGTTGAAGGTGCCGGCATTGTCGCCGCCGGTGCCGACGGTGTCGATCGCGCCCGGCGGCGCGTCGATCGGCAGCGCCTTGGCGCGCATGGTGCGTGCGGCGCCGGTGATCTCCTCGACGGTTTCGCCGCGCAGCCTGAGCGCCATCAGAAAGGCGCCCATCTGCGACGGCGTCGCATTGCCCGACATCATCACGTCGAAGGCGTCGGCGCTTTCCGCCTCGCTCAAGCGCTCGCCCGCGGCGAGGCGCGCCAAGGTCACTTTGAAATCAGGTACGCTCATGCGGGCACGCTCGCGCGCGCCGCAAGCGCGAGGAAATTCTTCAGCAGCGCATGGCCGCCGACCGAGGCGATGCTTTCGGGATGGAACTGCACGCCATGCAGCGGGCGCTCGCGATGGACGAGACCCATGACGAGCCCGTCCTCTGTCCAGGCGGTGACGCGCAAACAAGCAGGCAGGCTCGCGCGCTCGACGATCAGCGAATGGTAGCGCGTCGCCGGAAACGGGTTGGGCAGGCCGGCGAAGACGCCCGTGCCGTCATGATGAATGGCCGAAAGCTTGCCGTGCACCGGCTCGGGCGCGCGCACGATCTTACCGCCCATGGCCTGGCCGATCGCCTGCAGGCCGAGGCAGACGCCGAGCAGCGGCACATGGCCGGCGCGGCGCACGAGTTCAAGGCAGATGCCGGCATGATCGGGATCGCTGGGGCCCGGCGAGATGACGATGCCGCGCGGCTTCAAGGCGAGCGCCTCATCGACGCTCAGCGCGTCGTTGCGCTTGACCGTGACTTCCGCCCCGAGCTCGCCGAGGTAGTGCCACAAATTGTAGGTGAACGAGTCGTAGTTGTCGATGAGTAGGAACATGGGCTAAGTCACCTTCGGCAAGGGTTATAACAGGTTGAACGCCCCGAAAAAATCATGGTAGGCCTCCTCCGGACGGAAAAAATCGCATTGCCGAAGCGCATCGGGCGCCTCCGTCCGGACCTTCTGGCATGAGGCGGCGGACAAGAAGGCGCGTGCGCCGCGCGAGCCGCGGGCGTGGCGACGCAAAACGCCGGCTTTCGCCGCGACATCGCGGAGCGGGCCGGCGCCGCGAGATCGCGCTCGGAATCTCCCTGATCATGCTCCTGCTGGCAGGGGCGGGCGCGCTCCATTTCTGGTATGCGGCAGAGAGCCCGAAAGAAGCGCCCGCGCGCGCCGTCGCCGTCATCCCGCCGGCCGTGATCCCGCCAGCTCTTCCGCCGGTCGCGGCCCCGCCGGCATCTCCGCCGCCACCGGCCTTGGCGCCCGCGCCCGCGCCGCACGCCGTCGTGGCGCCCCCTTCGGCCGAGGTCCCCGCCTGGCTGCGCAATGCGACGCCCTCGGTGCAGGCGGGTGCCAAGCCGCGCATCGCCATCGTGATCGATGATTGCGGCCTCGACCGGCCGCGCACCGAGCGCGCGATTGCGCTCCCCGCCGCCATCACCTTGTCGTTTCTGCCCTATGCGAACGATCTGCCGAGCCAGACCGAGGCGGCGCGGCGCAACGGCCACGAGCTCTTGGTGCATGTGCCGATGCAGCCCATCAATGCGCGCCTCGATATGGGCCCAAACGGTCTGGCGGTCGATCTGCCGCGCGACGAGGTGCTGCGCCGTCTGCGCTGGGATCTCGCGCGCTTCGACGGCTATGTCGGCATCAACAACCATATGGGCAGCCGCTTCACGACCGACCGGCAGGGGATGTCCTGGGTGCTCGGCGAATTGCGCAGCCGCGGGCTGATGTATCTCGATTCGCGCACGGTCGCGGGCACGGTCGGCGAAACCGTCGCTTCGCTCGAAGACGTGCCCTTTGCCGGCCGCGACGTGTTTCTCGACGACGATCAGCAGGCGCAAGCCGTCGAGGCGCGGCTTATGGACGCGGAAGCGGTCGCGCGCCGCAAGGGCACGGCGATCGCCATCGGCCATCCCCATGACGCGACATTGGCCGCGCTCAATCAGTGGATCGCGACCCTGCCGCGCGCCGGCATCGTGCTCGTGCCCTTGACCGACGTGGTCCGCGCGCGCTCGACCGCGGAATAGGCCCGCCGGCCGCTAATTACGGCTGCGGCCGATCCGCGCGAACTTGACCGCTTCCTCGGCCGCACGGAACAGCGCGCGGCCCTTGTCGAGAATTTCTTGATATTCCGAGGCCGGATTGCTGTCGGCGACGACGCCGCAGCCGGCCTGGACCACCATCTTGCCGTCCTTGATGATCGCGGTGCGCAGCACGATGCAGGTGTCCATGCTGCCATCGGCGGCGAAATAGCCAATGGCGCCGCCGTAAAGGTTGCGGCGCTCGGGTTCCAGCTCGTCGATGATCTCCATCGCCCGGACCTTGGGCGCGCCCGACAAGGTGCCGGCCGGAAAGCCCGCCAGAAGCGCGTCGACCGCGTCGTGGCTCGGGTCGATCCGGCCCTCGACATGCGAGCAGATATGCATGACGTGGCTGTACCGCTCGATCATGAATTGCTCGGCGACACGCACCGAGCCGATCGTCGCGACGCGCCCGACATCGTTGCGCGCGAGGTCGAGCAGCATCAGATGCTCCGCGCGCTCCTTCGGATCGGCCAGAAGCTCGGCCGCGAGCGCCTGATCCTCCTCTTCGGTCTTGCCGCGCCGCCGCGTGCCCGCGAGCGGCCGGATCGAAACCTTGCCGTCGCGCAAGCGCACCATGATCTCGGGGCTCGAGCCCACGACCGCGAAATCGCCGTAGTCGAGGAGGAACATGAAGGGCGAGGGGTTGAGCCGCCGCAGCGCCCGGTAGAGCGCGATCGGCGGCAGCGCGAAGGGCACGGTCAGGCGCATCGAGGGCACGACCTGGAAGATCTCGCCGGCGCGGATGTATTCCTTCGCGGTTTCCACCATGGCGAGACATTCATCGCGCGTCATGTTGGCGGAAGGGGCGGGAAGCTCCTGCGGCGGTTCGTCGATGGCGTGGCGTTGCGGCAGGTCGCGCTCGAATTCGGCGACGACCTCGCCGAGCCGCGCGCAGGCTTGTTCGTAGGCCGCGCGCGCCGAGGCTTCGCCCGGCCAGACCGGCGTCACCACGCTGACGCTGCCTTGCACATTGTCGAAGACGCAGACGATGCTCGGCCGCAGCAGCATCCCGTCGGGCACATCCAGCCGATCCGGATTGGCGTCGGGAAGCCGCTCGATCAGCCCCACGGTCGAATAGCCGAGATAGCCGAAGAGCCCGGCGGCCATCGGCGGCAGGGGCGCGGGCGTCTCGATGCGGCATTCGGCGATGAGCGCGCGCAGGGACGGCAGCGCGCCGCCCGGAACTTTCTCGAAGGACGCGCCATCGTGCCGCGCGCGCCGATTGATCTCGGCCTCGTCGCGATGGCAGCGCCAGATCAGATCGGGCCTCAGGCCGATGATGGAATAGCGCCCGATGCGCTCGCCGCCCTCGACCGATTCGAAGAGAAAGCTGTTGGGCTTGCCGGCGGCGAGCTTCAGCATCGCCGAGACCGGCGTTTCGAGATCGGCGACGAGCGAGGTCCAGACCAAGGTCGGCCTGCCCCCGGCGTGGCGTTGCGCGAACTCTTCGAACCCGGGCGAAATTTCCATGGCGTTGCAGCCGGCCGCGCTCAGAGCAGCCGGTCGAGATTGGTCTGATTGATCTTGACCGGGAAATGATCGCGCAGGGCCTGATCGAACGCGCTCAGCATGTCGTTGCGCATCTCATTGGCGAGCGCGTCCGAGAGCTGTTTTACCGCCGCGGGATTCTTGGCGGGATCGGCAGGCTCGACCGATTTGATCTGCGCGACCGCGTAATTGTCGCCGGCCGCCGCGCTCACCGCCGCGCCCGTCTTGGCGTCGAAAATGGCGACCACCAGGGCCGGCGGCACCGCCGGGTCGCCGCCGGTACGCTGCAGCGCCGCGGTCGTCGTCACGGTCAATTTCCGCGCTGCGGCCGTGTCCTTGAGGCTCTTTCCCTGATTGACCTCTTGCACGATCTGATCGGCGAGTTTCTGCAATTCCTGCGTCTTCTGATCGGCCTGCCACAGGCCGATCGCCTTGTCGCGGGTCGCCGAAAGCGGCTGCACGGCGGATGGCGTGATCTTGTCGACATGGACGAAGAAATAGCCGTCTTCGCCCAATTCGGTCAGCGCGCTCGTCTGGCCGGAATCGGTCGAGAAGGCGGCACGGAGCACGGCATCGGCCGGTTGCGGCAACTCGACCGGCTTGCCGTCGGCGCCGCGTCCCTGCGCGTCGATGCTGGCGATGGTTTGCGTCTTCATCCCGAACTTCTGCGCGACCGCGGGAAATGTATCGCCCGCCGCCAGCGCGTCGTCGATTTCGTTCGCGGTCTTGGCGATCTGATCGCCCGCCGCGTCGCGCGCAACCTCTTGCGCAAGCCGGTCTTTCACCGCGTCGAAAGGCTGGAGCGTCTCGGGCTTGATGGCGGTGACCAAGAGGATATGCCAGCCGAAGCTCGTATGGACGGGTTCGCTCGGCTTGCCTTGCGCAAGCGAAAACGCGACATCCGCCAGATCCGCCGGCAGATCTTCGCGCTTCACCCAGCCGAGATCGGTCGTCGATGCATCGGCATCCGCTTCGTCTTTGGCGACCGCGGCAAAACCCTTGCCCGATTGCAGCGCCGCCTCCGCTTCCTTGGCCTTGGCCTCGTCCGGCAGAAGCAATTGCTGCAGGTTGCGCTCTTCGGGCGCGTGGAACTCGTCGCGCCGCGCCTGATACTCCGCCTTCAGCTTGTCGTCGGGCACTTTGATCGTGGCGGCCACGTCATCGAGACGCAGCACGGCGAGGCTGAGGCTGCGCTGCTCCTGCGTGCGGAAAGCGTCGGGATGCGCGTCGTGAAACGCGGCGAGCTGGGCGTCGGTGGGCGCCGGCGGCGCGGGAACGGCCGAGGGCGTCAAGGTCACGACATCGGCCGTGCGCTGCTCCGCGCGCGAGCGATAGAGCGTATCGACAAGCAGGCCGGGCGGGGTCACGCCGTCGATGATCGCGCCGGTCAATTCGCCGCGCAGCAGGCTCTGGCGCACCGAGGCCTCGAATTGAGGCTCTGACAGTTGATTGGCGGCAAGAAGCTGCGTGTAGCGTCCGCGGTCGAAGGCGCCCGATGGACCCTTGAAATCGGGATTGTCGATGATCGCCTGACGCACGCCGTCATCGCCCATGGCCAGGCCGAGCCGTGCGGTCTCCAACTCGATGAGGTTGGCGGCGACGATCTGTTGCAGGGCGATGTTGACCAGGCCGAGTTGCTTCGCCTGTTCCATGTCGATGTTGTTGCCGAGCGTGTTGCGCAGCTGCGCGAGCTGGTCGCGCATGGCTTGGCTCACCTGATCGGCCGTGATCTCCTTGCCGCCGACCTTCGCAATCGTCGTATCGACGCCCCAATTGCGGAAGATATCGCCGATGCCCCACAGGGCGAAGGTCGCCGTCAACAGGCCGAAGAGCAGCTTGACGATGAAAGAATTGGCCTTGGAGCGAATGGCTTGGAGCATGTAAGAGCTTCGTGTTGTGGCGGGCGGCCGGGCTTGCGGCAAATGATAGGAGTGGCCCGGCGCCCAAGCAAGGGCGCGCCCCTTGCGGGCCGAGGCGGGACCGGGGCAAAATTCGCACCAGGCGATCGGTGACGAGAAAGAAATCCTGACGATGCGCAAGCTGGCGGCCGGCAATTGGAAGATGAACGGGCTGAAGGCCGAGGGCATCGCGCTCGCCGAGCAATTGGTGCACCGCGCGGCGCACGACCGGCTCGATTGCGACATTCTTATTTGTCCGCCCGCGACCCTGCTTCATTCGCTCGCGACCGTCCTGACCGGCAGCGCGATCGCGCTCGGCGCCCAGAATTGCCACGCCGAGCCGAAGGGCCCCCATACCGGCGAGGTGAGCGCGCCGATGCTGAAGGATGCGGGCTGCGGCTACGTCATTCTCGGCCATTCCGAGCGCCGTGCCGATCACGGCGAGACCGATGCGATGGTGCGCGCCAAGGTCATGGCCGCGCGAATCGCCGGGCTCGTCCCGGTGGTTTGCATCGGCGAGACTTTGCCGCAGCGCGATGGAGGACAGACCCTCGATGTCGTCGCGCGCCAATTGCAGGGATCGCTTCCGCCCGGGCTCGGCGCGTCGGAGATCGTGATTGCCTATGAGCCGGTCTGGGCAATCGGAACCGGCCGCACGCCGACCCTCGGGCAGGTGGGCGAGGTCCATGCCGAGATCCGTTCCCGATTGAGCGTCCTGATCCGCGACCCGGGGGAGGTCCGCATTCTCTATGGCGGTTCGGTCAAGCCGGCCAATGCCGCCGAGCTGATGGGCGTTCCCCATGTCGATGGCGCCCTGGTCGGCGGCGCAAGCCTCGTCGCCGGGGATTTCTGGGCGATCGCGCAGGCCTGCGGCTAAGCGCCGCCCTCTGGCGTGGCGCGTCCCGACCCGCTAAAACCGCGCCATGATCACGGTCGTCATCGTCATCCACCTCATTCTCGCCGTCTCGCTCATCGGCGTCGTGCTCCTGCAGAAAAGCGAGGGCGGTGCCTTGGGCATGGGCGGCGGCGGCATGTCGGGCTTCATGTCGGGCCGCTCGACGGCCAATCTTCTGACCCGGACGACGGCCATCCTCGCGGCTGCCTTCTTCGCCACGAGTATCGCCTTGGCGGTGATCGCCGGCTCGCAGCGCACCGCTCATTCGATCATCGATCAAGGCCCGATCCCCACGGCGCCGGCAAGCCCGGCCGCGCCGGCTCCGCCAGCGGCTCCCCCGTCCGGGCCGAGTGTGCCGCTGGCGAAATAGCCGGCGAGACGAGACAAGAAGAATTAAAGCGACGGCACGGAGCGATCGCCGCTTCCGCGAATACTTTTAAGCCCCCATTCCCCGGTCATATCGCGCCTCGGGCGTGCCGCGAGGATTGGGGTGGCCGGATCGCTGGCAAGAAGAGCGTTTCTAGTCCTCACCGCGGTCGATGACCGCTTCACCGATGGGATTCGCACGCCCGCGGCCCGAAAACGCCAATTTGGCCAATTTGATTGCTCATCGCGCAATTCTGAGTCACGCTTGATTTAATGGGATGCCGCCTTGCGGAAAATCCCGGGTCAGAACAGGGAGAACGCCATGAGAAAGCACTTCGCGATTTACGCGGCCGCCTTTGCCGGGCTCTGCGCGGCACATGCAGCCTTGGCGCAGGGCACCGTCTCCTTCGCCTCGCTGCCGCAGGGCACGATCAACTACTTCCAGTCAAGCGCGCTTGCCAAGGTGGTGCAGGAGCATTCCGATCTCCGCATGCGGGTGAGCCCGCTGCGCAGCGGCGAGATGGCGCTTGCGGCGCTCAATGCCGGCGAGGCCGAGTTCTTCCTCGGCGCCGCGCCCGAGGCCGCGAAGGCGATCGACGGCGCCGACTATTTTCACGGCCACAAGAACCCGCACTTGCGTGTGGCGTTCAACCTCCGCCCGCTGACGCTCGGCATGTTCGTGCGCAAGGATTCCGGCATCAACACCTATGCCGACCTCAAGGGAAAGCGTCTTCCGTCGGGCTGGAACGCGTTTCCGTCGAGCCGCGACTACCTTGCGGCACTGCTCGCGACCGCGAATCTTACGATGAAGGATGTCGCTGGCGTGCCTGTGCCCGACCTCGTGCGCTCGGTCGAGGATTTCAAGGAGGGCAAGAACGACGGTACGGTCGTCGCTGTCGAGGCGCCGATGGTGCGCGAGGCCGATTCCGCCGTCGGCGGGCTGAAGTATCTTTCGGTCGCCGAGGGCCCGGCCGCGCTCGCCGCCGTCAAGTCGGTCGATCCCAACTTCTTCATTGCGACGGTGATGCCCGGCCCGCGCGCCGTGGGCGTCATGGGCCCGACGCGGGTGCTCGCCTTCGACATCGTTATCACGACCTCCGATCGGGTGCCCGACAGCGTTGTCGCCGCCGTCGTCAAGACGGTGCACGACCATCGCGACGATCTGATCAAGGCGCACGCCTCTTTCGCCGCGTTCCACCCCGAGAACATGGCGAAGCCGTCCGGAGCGCTGCAGTACCACCCCGGCGCGATCGCGTATTACAAGGAGATCGGCCTCTGGCACGACGCGAAGTAGATCCTGATCCGCTCGCGCTGGCCGCGGGCCGCAGGAGATCCGTCCATGGCTGAGCTGGAAGAAGCCGTCGAAGTCGCCCCGGAGGCGAGCCGGTTCGTGCGGGCGAGCCGCCTCACGCTCGCCGCCGCGATGACCTTGATCTCGATCGCATGGTCGCTCGATCTGTTCCGGCCGGTCGGGCTGGTGCTCTACAACGAGCAGTTCCTGGCCGGCATGCTGGGCCTCGCGATCGGCATCATCTACCTGCAGTTCCCGGCGCGGCGCGGCACCAAGCGCGCCAAGCTGCCGTGGTACGACGCGCTCGCCGCCGTCGTCGGGCTCGCGACGGCCGCCTATGTCGCCGTCAACTACCCCAACATGACAGACCGGATGATCGATAAGCCCCTCGACGAGTTGGTGGTCGCGGTCATCCTGTTCGCGCTCTGTCTCGAAGGGCTGCGCCGCTCGGTGGGCAACACGCTGGTCATCGTGCTCGCGGTGTTCATCGTCTACGCACTGGTCGGCCAGTGGGGTCCGGGCATCCTGCAGACCCGCCAGATCGACGCCGACAAGCTGTTCATCTACCTCTCGCTCGACACCTCGGCATTGCTCGGCCCGGCGCTCAACATCGGCGTCACGGTGGTGATCGCGTTCATCTTCTTCGGCCAGCTCTTGCTGCGCTCGCACGGCTCGAACTTCTTCAACGACTTCGCCATCGCCGCGATGGGGCGCTACCGCGGCGGCTCGGCCAAGGTCGCGATCACCGCCTCGGGCCTGTTCGGCACCATCTCGGGCATCGCGTCGTCGAACATCATGGCGACCGGCGTGGTGACGATTCCGCTGATGCGCCGCGCCGGCTATCCGGCCCATGTTGCCGCCGCGATCGAGGCCGTGGCCTCGACCGGCGGCGCGCTGGTGCCGCCGGTGATGGGCGCCGTCGCCTTCCTGATGGCCGACATCTTGGCGATGCCCTATCGCGAGGTGGCGATCGCCGCGATCGTGCCGGCGTTCCTCTACTACGCCGCCTTGTTCATCTTCGCCGATCTCGAAGCGGCGAAGGGGGGATATGCGCGGGTCGCCGAGGACATGATCCCGAAATTATGGCCGGTGCTGAAGACCGGCTGGATCTTCGCGCTGCCCTTCATCGTGCTCGTGGTCGCGCTGTTTAACTACAACATGCAGCCCGAGACGGCGGCGCTCTACGCCGCGGGGACGGTGATCGCGCTGGGCTTCACCGTCGGCTACAAGGGCCACAAGCTGAAGCTCGCGGATCTGTGGGGCGCGGTCATCGACACCTCGTCGGGCGTCGTTGGGGTCGTCATGATCGTCGCCGCTGCCGGCTTCATCATGGGCGTCTTGAACCTCTCGGGCCTCGGCTTCGCGCTGACCATGGCGCTGGTCGAGGTCGGCTCCGGCAACACCTTGGTGCTGCTCTGTGTCGCCGCGGTGATCTGCATCATTCTCGGCATGGGCATGCCGCCGATCGGGGTCTACGTGCTGCTCGCCGTCGCCGTCGCGCCGTCGCTGGTCGAGGTTGGGGTGCAGCCGCTCGCCGCGCACATGTTCATCTTCTATCTCGGCATGATGTCGATGGTGACCCCGCCGGTCGCGATCGCCGCCTTCTTCGCCGCCAACCTCGCCGGATCGGCGCCGATGCACACCGGCTACACCGCCATGCGGTTCGGCTGGACTGCCTACATCGTGCCGTTCCTCTTCGTGTTCGCGCCGAGCCTTCTTCTCGAGGGCGATCCCATGCAGATCGCACAGGCGATCCTGACGGCGTTGGTCGGGGTCTGGCTGATATCGGCGGGCTTCGTCGGCTATCTGTTCCGCCCGCTGCCGTGGGACCGGCGCTTGCTGTTTTTCCTCGCGGGATTCCTGCTTCTTGTGCCGGCGGGCGCCGCGTCTTGGGGACCGATGTCCGACCTGGTCGGCGGCGCGATGGCGCTCGCGCTGCTGGCGATCGAGCTTTCGATCCGCCGGCGGGCCGTGCGCACGGCCTCAACTGTGGCGCCCGCCGCCCCGAAATAGGGGAAAATAAAAGAGATGAGCCCGGTTTGCCGTGGCGGCCCTGGCAGATGCCAGTGGATCGGCGTGCAATCTGAGAATATCCTCCCGGCGTTGGGGCGCGTCGAAGCACCGGTTCGCTCCTGGTAGAGCGAGATTTTCCGAGCGGGAAAAAACCGATAAACTGGTGCGATCATCGAGGGGGTGCCAGTCATGACCAAACCAAGATTGACCGCGACGCTGGGCCGCCGCACCATTCTGAAGGCCACGGCCGCCGCGGGCGTCGTCCAACTCGCGGCGCCTTTCGTTTTGACGGCGCGTGCCGCCGACACCGTGAAGATCGGGCTCGATAATCCGCTGACCGGGACCTACGCCGCGCTCGGCAAGAACGAATTGATCGGCGCGCAATTGGCGATCGATCAGATCAATGCGAAGGGCGGCATTCTCGGCCGCAAGGCCGAGCTTCTGGTCGAAGATTCGACCAGCGCCGACGCCGCGGTCGCGGTGCAGAAGGCCAACAAGCTGATCGAGCGCGACCAGGTCAATTTCCTCCTGGGCAACATCAATTCGGGCCTGGCGCAGGCGATGGCCAATGTCGCCTTCGAGAAGGGCGTGTTGCACATCGTTCCCGGCGGCCACACCGATTCCGTCACCGGGACTCAATGCCACTGGAACGTCTTCCGCGTCTGTAACACCACGCGCATGGAGACCAATTCGGTATCCGATCTCCTTTTGAAGAAATACGGCAAGAAGTGGTATTTCATCACCACCGACTACGCCTTCGGTCACTCGCTCCAGGAAGGTTTCGAGGCCAGCCTGAAAAAGGCCGGCGGCACCAAGCTGGGCGCCGATGAAGTGCCGCTCCAGTCCACCGATTTCTCGTCCTATCTCATCAAGGCGCAATCCACCAATCCGGACGCGATTATTCTTCTCCTGGCCGGCGACGACATGATCAACTGCCTCAAACAGGCGGTGCAGTTCGGGCTCGACAAGAAGTTCCATATCGCCGGCGCGCAGCAAGAACTCGAAGTGAATGCGGGCTTGCCGCCCGATGCGCTCTTCGGCGATTGGGTGTTCGAGTGGTATTGGAAGCAGCCCGGCGTGCCGCATGTGGCGGAGTTCGTCGCGGAGATCCGCAAGCGCAGCGGCGGCAAGGTCCCGACGGCGCGTACCTGGTTCGGTTTCGCCTCGACCTGGACCTGTCAGCTTGCCGCCGAAAAGGCGAAGTCGCTCGAGCCGATCAAGCTGGCCAAGGCGATGCAAGGGCTGGTCCTCCCGCCCGAAGTCGCGCTGATGCCGAACAATCCCTTCTATCGGATCGGCGACAATCAGCTGATGCCGACCCTGTTCGTCGGCCATTCGCGCAAGGCGCCGGCGGGCGGCGATCCCGAGGATTTGTTCGAGGTCACGTCGGAAGTGAAGGGCGTGGACGCGGCGCTTCCGGTCGACGAGACCGG
Source organism: uncultured Alphaproteobacteria bacterium (assembly GCA_963729935.1). GTDB lineage: Bacteria > Pseudomonadota > Alphaproteobacteria > ATCC43930 > CGMCC-115725 > CAIKMD01. Next base: position 8,088 of record CAVSPW010000010.1, on the reverse strand, counting down.
CTGCAAGATGGTGTGGCCGTCATAGCGGGCGGCGCCCGGCTCGCCCGCGAGGCGGGCCGGGCCGATCGCCTCGTCGATATTTCGACCGGGAAATTGTGACCACGATCGCCGCATGATGCAGCTTCTTCTCTTCAATGTCTTCAACGGGCTGATCATCGGCGCGTTTTACGCGCTGATGGCGCTCGGCCTGTCGCTCATCCTCAACCTCTCCGGCGTCATCAATTTCGCGCATGGCGGGTTCCTGGCGATCGGCGGTTATCTCGCCTACACGCTGATTCCTTATTTCGGCTTCTGGGGCGCGCTGATCGCGGCGCCGTTCCTGACCGCGCTCATCGGCGTCGCGATCGAGCGCGTGCTGATCCGCCGGCTTTACGGACGCGACCCGCTCTACAGCCTGCTCTTGACCTTCGGCCTCGCTTTCATGATCGAGGACGGCACGCGCTTCATTTGGGGCGCGCAAAGCCTGCCCTACCGGATTCCCGACTATCTCACCTCGCCCTTGAGCAGTGAGCTCTTCTTCCTCACCGGATATCGCGTCTTCATGGTGGCGCTGGTCGCGGCGGTGGTGCTGGGGCTGTTTTTGATCCTGAGCCGCACCCGGCTCGGCCTGCGGATCCGCGCCGGCACGCTCGATCTCGAAACCGTCTCGGTGCTCGGCGTCAATGTGCGAATGTTGCGCAATCTCAATTTCGGCCTCGGCATCTATCTCGCGGGGCTGGCCGGCGTCCTCGCGGCGGGCATGCTCGGCCTGCAGCCGAACATCGGCGATTCGCTGATCATGCCGAGCTTCATCTCGATCATCGTCGGCGGCCTCGGCAGCCTGCCGGGGACCTTGCTCGGCGGGTTGCTGATCGGCGTCGCCTCCGGCGTCACCAGCGTGTTCTTTCCCTCGGCGAGCGAGGCGGTGATCTACGTGATGATGGCCGCGGTGCTGATCGTCCGGCCGCGCGGTCTCCTCGGCGAGGAAGGGCGCTTCTGATGCCGGTGCTCGACAAGCGCGCCGCGAACGCGCTGATCTGGCTGTTGCTGCTGACCGCGCCGTACTGGCTGCCCCATCTCGGCGGCTATGTCGAGCTCGGAAGCCATGTCGTGATCGTGGCGCTGGCGGCGATGGCGCTCAATTTTCTCCTCGGCTACACCGGCGTCCTGTCCTTCGGCCATGCCGCCTATTTTGGCCTCGGCGCCTATGGCGCGGCCTTGACGATCAAATATCTCGGCCCGAGCACGCCGCTCGCGCTGCTCGTCGGCACGATCGTCGGGACGGCGGCGGCCGCGCTCATCGGCCCGCTGATCGCGCGGCTGCGCGGCGTCTATTTCGCCATGTGCACCATCGCCTTCGGCCAGGTCTTCTATTTCATCGCCTTCCAATGGCGCTCGGTCACGGGCGGCGACGACGGCGTCAGCGCCTGGCACCGCGTGCCCATCGATCTGGGCTTTGCCCGCATCGACATCTTCGGCAGCAACAAGGCGTTCTATTACTTCGTGCTCGCCGTCTTCGCGGCTTGCGTCGCCGCGATGGCGTTTCTGCTGCGCTCGCCTTTCGGCCGCACCTTGCTGGCGATCCGCGAGAACGAGCGGCGCGCGCGTTTCCTGGGCATTCCCGTGGACCAGCACATCTGGATGTCCTGGGTCATCTCCTGCTTTTTCGTCAGCATCGCCGGCACGCTCTATGCGCTGTTGAACGATTTCGTCGATCCGCGCGCGCTGCGCTGGGACCAGTCGGGAAATTTCGTCATCATGGCGGTGCTGGGCGGCATGCGCTCCTTCTGGGGGCCGCTCATCGGCGCCGCGATCTTCATCGTGCTGCAGGACTACGTCTCGAGCCAGACCGAGAATTGGATGTCGTTCATCGGGCTGTTCTTCGTGCTGATCGTGCTGTTCTTCCCGCGCGGCGTCCTCGGCATCATCCGGAGAAAGACCGCGCCATGAGCGGCGGCGCATGAGCCTGCTCCAGGTCGAGAACGTCTCGCGCGTCTTCGGCAGCCTCGTCGCGGTCAACGGCATATCGATGACCGTCGAGCCGGGCGAGTTCCGGGCGGTGATCGGGCCCAACGGCGCCGGCAAGACCACTTTCTTCAATCTGATCAGCGGATTCCTGACGCCGAGCTCGGGCCGCATCCTGTTCGACGGCGAGGAGGTCACGAGCCTCGCCCCGGTGCGGCGCGTCTGGCGCGGCATGGCGCGGACCTTCCAGGTGACCGAGGTCTTTCCCGAGCTTTCGACCCGCGAGAATCTGCGCATCGCGGTCGAGGTCGCGTCGGGCTACCGGCGCCGGCCCTGGATCTCGCGCGAGGCCGATGGCGAGGTGAAGGCGCGCGTGACCGATCTCCTCGAGATCAGCGGGCTCAGCGACAAGGCCGATCGGCTGGTGGGCGAGCTCAGCCATGGCGATCAGCGCGCGACCGAGATCATGATGGCGCTCGCGCTGAAGCCGCGGCTTCTGCTGCTCGACGAGCCGACGGCGGGCATGGGCGATCAGGAGACCTACGACATCACCCGCCTCATCCGCAAATTGCACAAGGATCAGAAGCTCACCATCGTCTTGATCGAGCACGACATGCGCGTCGTCTTCCACCTCGCCGAGCGGATCATGGTTCTGGCCGAGGGCGAGATGCTGGCCGAGGGCACGCCGAAGGAGATCGCCGCCAGCGAAATCGTGCAGGCGGCCTATCTCGGGAAGGCCGCATGAGCGATCCGACCTTGGCGGCGGAAGACCTCCACACCTATTACGGCAAGAGCCACATCCTGCACGGCGTCGGCCTCGAGGTCCGCGAGGGCGAGATCGTGACCTTGCTCGGCCGCAACGGCGCCGGCAAGACCACGACCCTGCGCAGCCTCATGGGCCTGACCCCGGCGCGCGAGGGCGCGGTGCGGATCTTCGGGCACGCCACGACCGATTGGCCGCCCTATCGCATCGCGGCGCTGGGGGTGGGCTACGTGCCCGAGGGGCGGCGGATCTTCCCCAATCTCACGGTCGAGGAAAATCTCCTGGTGCCGCTCGAGCGCCCGGGACCCTGGACGATCGCGCGCGTCTATGAGCTGTTCCCGCGCCTGGCGCAGCGCAAGACCAATAAGGGCCGCCAGCTCTCGGGCGGCGAGCAGGAAATGCTCGCGATCGCCCGCGCGCTGTTGCTCAACCCCAAGCTCTTGCTGCTCGACGAGCCCTCGCAGGGTCTGGCGCCGCTGATCGTGCAAGAGGTCTTCAAGGTGGTGGTGCGCGCCCGCAGCGAAGGCATCGCGGTGCTGCTGGTCGAGCAAAACGTGCGCGCGGCGGTCGAGATCGCCGACCGCGCCTATGTGCTGGACAATGGCCGCGTGGTCTATGCGGGGCAGGCCGCCGAGTTCGCCCAGGACGAAGCGCGGGTGCGCGCCCTGGCGGGCGCCAGCGCCGAGGAATGGACCACCGAAGCGTGAGGGGGATCGTCTGCCGCGGGGCGCCGTCATGGCCGGGCTCGTCCCGGCGATGACGCCTTTTCTTCGTCATGCGCGGGCTTGTCCCGCGCATCCACGTCTTGAGACGTTTGCGCGATCAAGGGCGTGGATGGCCGGGACGAGCCCGGCCATGACGATGATGAAGACCGCATAATCTTTTCGCCCGAGTCGCGTCATGCTTTTGATTGTGCCGGCCGCCGATCCTCCCTACACTGAAAGTCCATGACGCGGTTCATTTTCATTACTGGCGGCGTGGTCTCCTCTCTCGGCAAGGGTCTTTCGGCGGCGGCTTTGGGCGCGCTTTTGCAGGCGCGCGGCTTCAAAGTCCGTCTACGGAAATTCGATCCCTATCTCAATGTCGATCCCGGGACGATGAGCCCCTATCAGCATGGCGAGGTCTATGTCACCGATGACGGGGCCGAGACCGATCTCGATCTCGGCCATTACGAGCGCTACACCGGCGTCGCCGCGCGGCGCTCCGACAGCGTCACGACCGGCCGCGTCTATTCGACCGTGATCCAGCGCGAGCGGCGCGGCGAATATCTGGGCGCGACCGTTCAGGTCATTCCCCACGTCACCGACGCGATCAAGGGATTCGTCCAGGCCGATATCGGCGCCGCTGATTTCGGGCGGGGAGGATTTCGTTCTGGTCGAGATCGGCGGCACGGTCGGCGACATCGAAAGCCTGCCTTTCCTCGAAGCGATCCGTCAGCTCGGCAACGAGCTCGGCCGCGCGCGCACTATGTTCGTGCACCTGACCCTCGTGCCCTATATTCCGTCTGCGGGCGAGCTCAAGACCAAGCCGACCCAACATTCGGTGAAGGAGCTGCTGGGCCTGGGCATCCAACCCGATATCTTGCTCTGCCGGTGCGACCGCGCCATTCCCGAAGGCGCGCGCAAGAAGATCGCGCTCTTCTGCAATCTGCAGGAATTGCGCGTCATCCTGGCGCAAGACGTCGACACGATCTATGCGGTTCCCGCGGCCTATCACGCCGAAGGCTTCGATCAGCAGGTCTGCGAGCATTTCGGCATCGCCGCGCCGCCGCCCGAGTTGAAGCGCTGGAGCGACATCGTCGGCCGCATCCGCCGGCCCGAGGGCGAGGTCAATATCGCGATCGTCGGCAAATACACGCATCTGCCCGACGCCTATAAATCGCTCGGCGAGGCGCTCGTTCATGGCGGCATCGCCAACAATGTCGGCGTGAAGCTCGACTGGATCGACAGCGAGATCTTCGAGCAGCCCGACGCGGTCGCCAAGCTCGAGACCGTGCACGGCATCCTCGTGCCGGGCGGCTTCGGCGAGCGCGGCGCCGAAGGCAAGATCGAGGCCGCGCGTTTCGCGCGCGAGCGCGGCGTGCCCTATTTCGGCATCTGCTTCGGCATGCAGATGGCGGTGATCGAGGCGGCGCGCCATCTCGCCGGATTGCCGGGGGCGGGGACGACCGAGTTCGGCCCGTGCCAGGATCCGGTGGTGGGCCTCATGACCGAATGGACGCGCGGCAACATTGTGGAGCGCCGCAACGAAGCGGGCGATCTCGGCGGCACGATGCGCTTGGGCGCCTATCAGGCGCTGCTCGCGCCCGGCAGCCGCGTCGCCGAGATCTACGGCGCGACCAGCATCAGCGAGCGCCACCGGCACCGCTACGAGGTCAATATCAACTACAAGGGCCGGCTCGAGGAATGGGGCTTGCGCTTTTCCGGCATGAGCCCCGACGGCAGCCTGCCCGAGATCGTCGAGATCCCCGAGCACCCCTGGTTCATCGGCGTGCAATTCCACCCCGAGCTGAAGTCGAAGCCCTTCGAGCCGCACCCGCTCTTCACGAGCTTCATCAAGGCGGCGGTGGAGCAGAGCAGGTTGGTGTAGCCCGTCCTTCCCCAAATCGTCATGGCGCGGTTTCTCCCCGCCATCCAAGTTAGCCGGGGTCGGCCTCGTAAGGTTTTCGATTCAGAAAACCAATGGGGACACATCGAATTGTTGCAACGGATTTTGAACCGCGCGACACTTATATGCGTATTCCAAATTTAATGCGGCTAGTGTTGCCAAGTGAACTACTAGTGGGAGAATAAATTGGCGAGGGGACGAAAGGCAGGGGCGACGGATTCGAGCAAGGAAGCTAAGGCCGGTCCTGATTTCAGGGCCACCCTCTGGGCTTCCGCCGACAAGCTACGCGGCAACATGGACGCCGCCGAGTACAAGCACGTCGCGCTTGGCCTCATCTTCCTGAAGTACATCTCAGATCGCTTCGAGGAGCGTCGTGCGGAGGCGCTCGCCGATCCTGAAGAACGCGACCTCGTCGATGAACGCGATCTCTACATCGGCGACAACGTCTTCTGGGTACCCGAGAAGGCGCGCTGGGATTACTTGAAGGCCAATGCCACGAGCACGGACCCGACGATCGGTGCGCTGATCGATCAGGCCATGCTCGATTTGGAAGCCGAGAACCCGAGCCTCAAGGGCGTGCTGACAAAGAACTACGCCCGTCCTGAACTCGACCAGACCAAGCTCGGCGATGTTATCAAGCTGTTTTCGGACCTGGCCTTCAAAGATGGTCATCACGGCCAGGACGTGCTCGGGCGCGTTTACGAGTACTTCCTCGGCCAGTTCGCGATCGCCGAGGGCAAACGTGGCGGCCAATTTTATACGGCGGGCTGCGTCGTGCAGGTGCTTGTGGAAATGCTGCAGCCATTCAAGGGCCGTGTCTACGACCCGTGTTGTGGCTCCGGTGGCATGTTCGTCCAATCAGAGCGCTTCGTCGAAGCGCACAACGGTAGGCGAAACAACATCTCAATTTTCGGCCAGGAATCGAACCCCACCACGTGGCGCCTTGCAAAGATGAATCTCGCTATCCGCGGTATCGAGGCGAACCTCGGCCCCAAATGGGCGGACAGCTTCCATGAGGATCTACATCCGGGTCTGAAGGCCGATTTCGTTCTCGCCAATCCGCCCTTCAACGATAGCGACTGGGGTGGCGACAAGCTCCGGTCAGGCGACCGCTGGCAATACGGCCTGCCGCCGGTCGGTAACGCCAACTTCGCCTGGGTACAGCATTTCATCTATCACCTCGCTCCGCACGGGTATGCGGGCTTCGTGCTGGCCAACGGCTCCCTATCAAGCCAGCAATCGGGAGAAGGAGAAATTCGCCGCGCCATCGTCGATGCCGATCTCGTCGACTGCATCGTTAGCCTTCCTGGTCAGCTTTTCTCTACGACTCAGATTCCAGTCTGCCTCTGGTTTCTGACCAAGGACAAATCGAACGGGCTGGGACTAGATAAGACGCTGCGAAATCGCAGCCGTGAGACACTGTTCATCGATGCTCGTGGGCTGGGTACCATGCAGAGCCGCACGCTCAAGGTGCTGACCGATGACGACATAGCCAAAGTGGCGGATACCTATCATGCCTGGCGAGAGATCGGCGGCCGTTACGCCGACGAACCAGGCCTTGCCAAATCGGCCACAACCGATGACATCGCGGCACAGGGTTATGTGCTAACCCCAGGTCGTTATGTCGGCACGGCAGCGACCGACGAAGAAGATGAACCGTTTCCCGATCGGATGGCTCGACTCACGGCGACCTTGCGCGAACAGATAGCCGAAGGCGCGCAGCTCGATGAACGCATTCGTAAAGTGCTGGCCGGAGTCGGTTATGGCTGGTGAGTGGCCTACGGTTCGGCTCGGCGAAGTGAGCGTCAATCACGATGCCAAGCGCATCCCTGTCAAGGAAAGCGAGCGTCGGATTGGTCCGTACCCATACTATGGCGCATCAGGCGTCGTAGATCATGTCGATAGCTACCTATTCGATGGAGAATATCTTCTTGTTGCCGAGGATGGAGAGAACCTGCGTACCCGCCAAACACCAATTGCCTTCATGGCAAAGGGAAAGTTCTGGGTAAACAACCATGCCCACATTATCGAGGGCAATCATCAGGCTAGGACTCGCTATATTGGTTACGCCCTGACTGCCACCGATATCGCCCCATTCTTGACCGGCGCGGTGATGCCCAAGCTGACACAGGGCAATCTTGGCCTCATTCCGTTGCCAATGCCAAGCATTGTCGAGCAAGACAGGATCGTCGACCTGCTTGGTTCCCTCGATGACAAGATCGAGCTGAACCAACGCATGGCGGCGACGCTGGAGGAGATCGCGCGTGCGCTGTTCAAAAGCTGGTTCGTCGACTTCGACCCGGTCCGCGCTAAAGCCGAAGGGCGTTCTACCGGATTTTCCGACGACCTATCGACCCTGTTTCCGGACAACTTTGGTGAGAGTGGGGAGCCAGCAGGTTGGCTAGATGCACCCATCGTCGATGCGTTCGATCTCTCCGGCGGCGGCACCCCAAAGACGTCTACCTCAGGATACTGGAACGGCGAAATTCCTTGGTTCTCTGTGGCTGATGCACCCCAAGAATTTGCTCCGTTTGTGATAGCAACCGAGCGGACCATTACTCCGCTTGGATTAGAGAGCTGCGCGTCACCGCTTCTTCCCGAGGGGGCAACAATCATCACGGCTCGCGGCACGGTCGGTAAATTAGCTGTCGTAGGGACACCGATGGCGATGAACCAGTCCTGTTACGCCGCACAACCAAAGCGTGAATACACAAACTACTTTGTCTATTTTCTTCTTGAGGACACAATTGAGGACCTAAAAGTTAAGTCTCATT
>CAVSPW010000009.1:0-93266 GCA_963729935.1 uncultured Alphaproteobacteria bacterium | reverse complement strand
GCGCCTTCTCGATCCGCCGGTCGGGGACGAGCCACATGATGGCGACGAGCGTAAAGAGCGCGATCGAGGCCCAGGGCGCGCAGAAGGCGAGCGCGATGCCGGCGATGTAGAGCACCGGCGAGATCTTGCCCTTGAAATCGCCGCCGAGCGCATGGGCGAGAACCGAGTGCCGGCCTTGCTTGTGCACGATCGCCTTTTGCAGGAGGTAATAGGCGATCGCCGGCATCAAGAGGCTCGCGCCATAGACCGCGGTCGGGATCGAGGCCGGGAAATTCTCGCCGAGCCACGCCGTCGTCGCGGGAACGATCGAGAGCCAGAAGAGCAGATGCGAATTGGCCCAAAGGATGAGCCCGTCGACCCGCGTCACCGTGTGCAGAAGATGGTGATGGTTGTTCCAATAGATCGCGAGATAGACGAAGCTCAAGACGTAGCTCACGAAATTGGGCGCGACCCCCGCCGGCACGCTCCAGCTCGCGCCATGCGGCAGCTTCAGCTCCAGCACCATGATGGTGATGAGGATGGCGATATTAAGCGGGCTTCCTCATCACGAAGACCGTGACCCCGCCCGGCTCCGCGCGGCATTCGAGCATGGCAACGCCGGTCACCTCGCAGAAATGCTCGAAATCCTTGGCGGCGCCCGGGTCGGTCGCGAGCACTTCCATCGTGCCGCCCGGCGCCAAGCTCTTCAGCGCCTTGCGCGCCTTCAAGACCGGCAAGGGGCATTTCATGCCCGTGGTGTCGATGGTGATGTCGGGCATGGGGTTAGACCCTGACTCTTGTCCGCATCCTCGGCTCCACCCCCTCCCTAACCCTCACCCCCACCCTAACCCTCCCCCCCCTCGAGGGGGAGGGAATGGGAGGGGGGCAAAGCGGTGGGGGTGGGGATGACGGCCTAAGCCTCTCATCCGAATTTGTTGCTCTGCGGGAAGCCGCGCGGCGCGACGCGGCCGGCGCTGGCGCGCGCGCCTTTCCAATTGGCGAGATCGGTCTCGGTGCGCGTGCGCTCGCCGCTCTTCCAGCTCAACCCCTCGGCCAGGGTGATGATCTTCGCGTCGCTCAAGCCCCCGTCGTGATAGCGCTGGAGGATGACGCCGCGGCCCTTGGTCATCTCGGGCATCTCGGTGAGGGGGAAGATCAGCAGCTTGTGATTGTCGCCCACCACCGCGACCGTGTCGCCCTCGGCCGGCGCGCACACGACGGCCGAGGCGCCCTCGCCCAGATTGAGCACCTGGCGGCCGTTCCTCGTCTGCGCCACCGCCTCGTCGGCGGGCAGGACGAAGCCGCGCCCGTCGCTCGCCGCCAAGAGCAGCTTCGCGCCCGGCTTGAAGGGCAGGAGCGCGACGAGGTCGTGGTCGTTGTCGAGATCGATCATCAGCCGCACCGGCTCGCCATGGCCGCGCCCGCCCGGCAGCTTGCCGACATCGAGGGTGTAGAAGCGCCCGTTGCTGGCGAAGGCGAGCAGCTTGTCGGTGGTCGAGGTCTCGATCGCGAAACGCGCCTCGTCGCCCTCCTTGTATTTGACCTCGGCGAGGGCGAGACCGTGGCCGCGCACGGCGCGGATCCAGCCCTTCAAGGAGCACAGCACCGTCACCGGCTCGCGCTCGAGGAAGGCCTCGAGCGGCACCTCCACCTCGGCGGGCGGGGCGCCGATCTCGGTGCGGCGCTTGCCGAGATGGGTCAGGGGCCCGAACTCCTTGCGGATCTCGTGGATCTCCTCGCCGATCGCCTTCCATTGGAGCTTCTCGTCCTTGAGGAGCGCGTTCTTCTCCTTCTCCTCGGCGGTGAGCGCGGCGAGCTCCTTCTTGATCTCGATCTCTTCGAGCTTCCTCAAGGCGCGCAGGCGCAGATTGAGGATCGCCTCGGCCTGGACCTCGGAGAGCTTCCATTTCTTGATCATCCGCTCCTTGGCGTCGTCGTATTCGCGGATGATGCGGATGACCTCGTCGAGATGGATATAGACGATCATCTGGCCGCGCAGGATCTCGGCGCGGCGCGCGATCTCGGCCAAGCGGAACCGGGTGCGGCGCTGGAGCACCTCCTGGCGGTGGTCGAGCCAGGCCTGGAGGACCTCCTTCAGATCCATCACGCGCGGCACGCTCTGCGCGTCGAGGACGTTCAGATTGAGCGGCACGCGGATTTCGAGCTCGGTCGCGCGGAAGAGCGATTCCATCAACAGGCCGGCCTCGACGTTGCGCGTCTTGGGCTCGAGGATGAGGCGCACCTCCTCGGTCAACTCGTCGCGCACATCGGCCAGGAGCGGGAGCTTCTTTTCCTCCAGGAGGACCGCCATGCGCTCGATGAGGCGGGATTTCTGCACCTGATAGGGAATCTCGGTGACCACCACCTGATAGAGACCGCGGCCCAGATCCTCGGTCTTCCAGCGCGCACGCAGGCGGAAGCTGCCGCGGCCGGTCTTGTAGGCCTCGACGATCTGCGCGCGCGGCTCGATCAGGACGCCGCCGGTCGGGAAATCGGGGCCGGGGATGAGCTCGACCAGATCCTCGACCGTGGTGGCACGCGGGCGCCGGAGCAGGTTCTGGAGCGCGTCGCAGAGCTCGACGATGTTGTGCGGCGGGATCGAGCAGGCCATGCCGACGGCGATCCCGGAAGCGCCGTTGGCCATGAGATTGGGGAAACGCGCCGGCAAAACGACCGGTTCCTCGCTCTCCCCGTCGTAAGTCGGGCGGAAATCGACCGCATCTTCGTCGATCTGGGCCAAGAGCGCCTCGGCCACGTCGGTCATCCGGCTCTCGGTATAGCGCATCGCCGCCGCGCCATCCCCGTCCAGATTCCCGAAATTCCCCTGCCCGTCCACCAGCGGATAACGCTGCGCGAAATCCTGCGCCAGCCGCACCAGCGCCTCGTAAACCGCGACGTCGCCATGCGGATGAAATTTGCCGATCACGTCGCCGACGACGCGCGCCGATTTCTTGTAACCCGATTTCGGGTCGAGTCGCAGCTGGCGCATCGCGAAAAGCAAGCGCCGATGCACCGGTTTCAGCCCGTCGCGCACATCCGGCAGCGAGCGCGCGACGATGGTCGACAGCGCATAGGAAAGATAGCGCTCGCCCAAGGCCTCGGCGAAACCAACATCGCGTAACTCGGCTGCAGCTGAAGAAGTGGCCATTACGAAGCCATAGTAAGAACTTGGCGCAGCGCGTCAACATAACGCGCGCGCGCCGCGGGAAGCTTTCTTCCATGGGGCGCGAAGACTCGGCGATCGAGAAAGAACTCGGTCAAATCGAGCCCATCGAAAACGTCGCGAGGCGCCGGCGCCGTCTCGTCGCGCTCACGCCGCAGGAAAGGCGGCAGGCGCAGCATCTTTTCGCGGTAGGGATGACCCGCGGCTGCACTGACGGCCTGACCGGAGCGCGGCGAGACGTAGACGAGATTCTCGCTCGCGCCGGTCGCGGCACAGCGGGTCAGATCGAGCCCGAAACCGAGCTCTTCCAACAAGGCCATCTCCCACTCGACATAAGCAAGCGCCCACCGGCGATCGTCATCGAGCGCAAGGATCAACTCGTTCAATCCCGCATAGGCACGCGGATGCGGCTCACGCTCGGGCAAGGCCGCCGCGGCCAGTGCGGCAGCCGCGGCCAAGGCGGCGAGCCGTGCCCGGTCATCGAGCAGCCGCGCGGCGTGGCTCTCCGCGATTTCACCGGAAAAGGAGCCCAAATGCTCCGTCAGCCGCGCGCGCCACGTGACCAGCAGCCGGTTGCCGATCTGCCATTGGGCCCGCGCATGGGGCGTTTGACCGCCGCGCAAAAGCCCGGCATGGCGGCCGTGGTCGCGCGTCAGCAACTGCACGACCAAGCCGCGCTCGCCATGGCGGCGCGCTTCAAGTACCACGCCCTCATCGCTCCACTGCATCGACGCTCATTCCCCGAAATCGAGCCCGATCGCATCGTAATGTGCGCGATCCTCGGCCCAATCCTCGCTCACGCGCACGAAGAGGAAAAGATGAACCCGACGGCCGAGCAACCGCTCAAGCTCGGCGCGCGACGCCTGGCCGATGAGTTTCACTTGATTGCCGCCCTTACCGAGCATAATCGCCTTCTGACCGGGACGCTGCACGTGGATCGTCTGCGTGATCTTCACGCTGCCGTCGGAACGCTCTTCCCAGCCCTCGGTCTCGACCGTCGTCGCGTAAGGCAGCTCCTGATGAAGCTGCAGGAAGATCTGCTCGCGCGTCACCTCTGCCGCCAGGAGGCGCTGGGGCAGATCGGTCAGTTGATCCTCGGGAAAGAGCCACGGTCCTTGCGGCACCGCACCGGCGAGGTAGTCGACCAAATCATCCGTGCCGTCGCCCGTCGTGCTCGAGATCATGAATATCCGATCGAAGCCACAGGCTTTCCTGAGCGTCTCGGTCAACGGCAAGAGCGTTTCACGCTTCACGAGATCGATCTTGTTCACTGCCAGGACGATCGGACGCTGCGTACTCGCCAGCCGATCGAGAATCTGGCGGGTATCATCATCGAGTCCGCGCGCGGCGTCGACCACAACCACCACCAGATCGGCGTCTTCGGCGCCGGCCCATGCGGCGGCGACCATGGCACGGTCGAGGCGGCGTTTCGGCGCGAAAATTCCCGGCGTGTCGATAAAAATGAGCTGGGCGTTCCCGCGCAGGGCGATCCCGAGCACGCGGCTCCGCGTCGTCTGCACCTTCGGCGTGACGATCGACAATTTGGTTCCGACGAGCCGATTGAGCAGCGTCGATTTGCCGGCATTGGGCGCGCCGACCAGAGCGACGTAGCCGCAATGCTTTGCCTCGCTCATGACGGCACCGCGAGCGCGGCAAGCGCGGCAGCAGCGGCCGCCGTTTCGGCCGCGCGCTTCGAGGGGCCGGATGCCGTGGCGCGATCGAGCCCCTCGATATTCACCGTCACGGTGAAGCGGCGGCGATGCGAGGGACCTTCGGCCGCGACCGTACGATAAGCGGGAAGCGGCAGGCCGCGCGCCTGAACCCATTCCTGCAAGGTCGTCTTTGGATCGCGCGGCGGCTCGCTCAAGGCCGCCAGCCTTGCCTCCCAGCGCCGCTCGACAAAATGTCGTGCCGCCGGCAGCCCGCCATCGAGATAGAGCGCGGCGATGACCGCTTCGCAAACATCGGCAAGCACGCTCGAGTTCTCGCGCAGCCCGGCCGCGTCTTCGCCGGGGGACACGATAAGCCGGCTGCCCAAATTCACCGCCCTTGCCACTTCGGCAAGCGCGTCGCGCCGCACAAGATGCGTATGCCGCCGCGTCAGCTCGCCTTCCGCCTCGGCGGGAAAGCGCCGCCACAGCAATTCGGCGACAATGAGACCCAACACGCGGTCACCGAGAAATTCGAGCCGCTCGTAACCGCGCCGCGAAATACCCCGGCGCCGCACCGCACTCGGATGAGTCAACGCCTCGATCAGAAGATCAACGGTCGAGAAGCGATGACCCAGCATGTCCTGAAGCGCGACGAGATCGCCTGCGGCATCGTCCATCTCAATGGATGCCCGAGAACAGCCTGCTGTAGCGCACGGTGAAAGGCCATTTCCACACTTCCCACCAATGCGCATATCCATCGGTTGAAAAGAAGATGAATTCAGCGCGGCCGACGATGTTCACCGCAGGAACGAAACCGACGCCGCTGTCGGGATCGCGGCTGTCGGCAGAGTTGTCGCGATTGTCGCCCATCATGAAATAGGTACCCGGCGGCACCGTAAACACGCCGGTGTTATCGAGCGGCCCATCGTCGCTGATCTCGATGATATCGTGTCGATACCCGTTCGGCAGAGTCTCGATGTAATGGACGTAAGTCGAGGCGCGACCGTTTTCGTCGTAGAAATAAGGTGCGATCCGTTCGCGCTTCACCGGCTGATCGTTGATATTGAGAATGCCGTCCTTCATCTGAATCTTGTCGCCAGGCAGCCCGACGATCCGCTTGATAAAGTCGACCGAAGGATCGCGCGGCAGCTTGAATACCGCCACGTCGCCGCGATGCGGCGCGCGAAAAAAGACGCGCCCCGATAGAAGCGGCAGCCCGAAGGGCAAGGAGTACCGGCTGTACCCATAGGAGAATTTCGAGACGAAAAGGTAATCGCCGACCAAGAGCGTGGGCACCATCGACGCCGAGGGAATACTGAATGGCTCGTAAAAAAAAGTGCGAATGAAGAGCGCGATGATGATCGCGTAAACGATCGTCTTGAGCGTTTCACCAATTCCGCCCGAAGCTTTATTGGCCATTAAGAACGCTTTCTAAGTTACTGGGGGGCTTGCGTTTCGGGGCTAGAACCGGCACCGTTCGGACGTGAATTAGCCGCGCCGGCAGTTTGAAGTCAAGGGAGGATGCGCGACTCGGCGCCTAGTCCTGGATAGCGGTCGGCTCGGCGCTGATGACAACAAAAGCGCTCGCGAGCGGTATCTCATCGGTAAGCGTTAGTTCGATTTGCGCGGCCATGCCGGCCGGCGTCATGGCGTTAAGGCGTTTGAGTGCTCCGCCGGTCAAGACGAGCGTCGGGCGACCGGAAGAGAGATTGACCACGCCGAGATCGCGCCAATAGACGCCGGCTCGGAATCCGGTGCCCAGCGCCTTGGAGCAGGCCTCTTTTGCAGCGTAACGTTTGGCATAGCTTGCCGCGCGGTTCGTGCGTCGATCGGAGCGGCGGCGCTCCTCATCGGTAAATATCCGCGCAATGAACCGCTCGCCATAGGCGTCGAGTATCCGCTCGATGCGCCGAATATCGATGAGGTCGCTGCCGATTCCGAGGATCATCGTGCCGCTCGCCCTATGCCGTCTTCTCGCCCTGCGCGGCGGCTCGCGCCTCGGTCATGAGAGCGTGCATGCGCTTGATCGCGCCGTCGAGTCCGCTGAAGATCGCTTCGCCGATGAGAAAATGACCGATGTTGAGTTCGACGATGGTGGGGATCGCGGCGATCGGCCCGACCGTCTCGAAACCGAGCCCGTGACCCGCGTGACACTCAAGACCAAGCGCCTCCGCGTGGGATGCAGCGGCGACGATACGGTCCAATTCGCGCGCTCGCCGCGTACCAAGCGCTTCGCAATAGGCACCGGTGTGAAGCTCCACCACGGGTGCCCCGAGGCGCCGAGCCGCATCGAGTTGGCGCTCATCGGGATCGACAAAAAGCGATACCCGGATGCCGACATCGCTCAATTGCCGGACGTAGCCCGCGAGCTGCGACGCGCCTGAAATGACGTCGAGGCCCCCCTCGGTCGTCAACTCGCTGCGCTTTTCCGGGACGAGACAGACTGCGTGCGGCCGATGACGGTGCGCGATCTCGAGCATCTCCGCCGTGGCAGCCATCTCAAGGTTGAGCGGCAGCCTCAGTTCCTGGACGAGCCGCTCGATATCATCGTCGGAAATATGGCGTCGATCCTCCCGCAGATGTGCCGTTATCCCGTCAGCTCCCGCTTGTTCAGCCAGCCGCGCCGCACGCAACGGGTCCGGATGCCGGCCGCCTCGGGCATTTCGGATGGTCGCGACATGATCGATATTGACGCCAAGACGGAGGGGCCGGTGTTCGATCATCGCGCTAGCCCCGCGCGCGCTCGACCGAATTGATGACGGGTGTCGCGCGCAGCGCCGCGATGATGTTCGTAAGGTGGCGCAGGTTTTGTACTTCGATATCAACCAGGATCTCGAAAAAATCGAGCGACCGGTTCGTGATTTTGAGATTGGTGATATTGCCGCCACCCTTGCCGATCACCGTCGTCAGGCTGCCGAGACTCCCAGGCTCATTGTCGAGCGTCACGTTGATGCGACCGACATGCGCGCCCACCGACGCGTCCTCGTCCCACGCGACATCGAGCCAGCGCTCCGGCGTCTCCGCGAAAGTCGCGAGCGTCTCGCAGTCGATCGTGTGGATCGTGACGCCTTTCCCGGTGGTGACAATCCCGACGATACGATCGCCCGGCAGCGGATGGCAGCAGCCCGCGTAATGCAGCGCCATGCCGGGAATGAGACCGCGGATCGGAACGGCGTTTTCGCCCTTCTTCCCGCGGGCGGATGCAAGCGGCACGACCTTGCCGACGCGCGCATCGGGCTTGGGCGGATAAAGCGCGTGAACGACCTCGCGACCGGTGTGCAATCCCTCGCCGACCGCGACATAAAGATCATCGGGAGTTTGGCAACTGAATGTCGCCAGGATTTCCCCGAGGGCCTTTTCGATCAGATCGTGGCCTTCCTGCCGGAAGGCCTTCTGCAGGATCGCTTTCCCGAGATCGAGATATTGTTGGCGCTGCTGCGTGCGAACATAGCGCCGAATGCGGGCGCGCGCCTTGCCGGTGACGACAAATCGCTCCCAGGTCGGCGACGGCGTCTGCGCCTTGGAGGTGACGATATCGACTTGGTCGCCATTGGAAAGCGTCGTCCGCAGCGGCACGAGTTTGCCGTTCACCTTGGCGCCGACGCAGGTATCGCCGATTTCGGAATGGACAGCGTAGGCGAAGTCCACCGGCGTCGAACCGCGCGGCAGCTCGATCAAATCGCCCTTGGGCGTGAAGCAGAATACCTGATCCTGGAACATTTCGAGCTTGGTGTGCTCGAGGAATTCCTGCGGATCCGAAGCATGCTCCAAGATATCGAGCAGCTCGCGCAACCAGCGATATTGTCGGCTCTCGGTACGCGGCGAAGAGGATTGCTTGTAAACCCAGTGCGCAGCAACACCGAGCTCGGCGACCTCGTGCATCTCGCGCGTACGAATCTGCAGCTCGATCCGCTGCCGTTCAGGACCGATGACCCCCGTGTGAAGCGAGCGATAATTATTCGGCTTCGGCGTCGAAATGTAATCCTTAAAGCGGCCGGGCACGACGTGATAGTGGCTGTGAACGACGCCCAGCGCGTGGTAGCAGTCGTCGACGTTCTCGACGACGACCCGAAACGCCATGATGTCGGAGAGCTGCTCGAAACCGACATTCTTGCGCTGCATCTTGCGCCAGATCGAATAAGGCGATTTTTCGCGCCCCGAGAGCTCGGCCTTGACTCCACCCTCCTCCAAGGTCTTGCCCAATTCATGGAGAATCCGCGGCACGACGTCACCGCCTTTATCCTTCAAGAAGGCAAGTCGCGTCCGAATGCTCTCGCGCGCCTCAGGATACAGCTCGCCGAACGCCAGGTCTTCAAGCTCGTCCTGCATCTCATGCATGCCGATGCGCTCGGCCAGCGGCGCGTAGATCTCCATCGTTTCACGCGCGACACGCCGACGCTTATCGGCGTCCTTGATGAAGCGCAGCGTGCGCATGTTGTGCAGGCGGTCCGCGAGCTTAACGAGCAACACGCGGATGTCTTCAGACATCGCAAGCACGAGCTTGCGGAAATTCTCCGCCTGCTTTGTTTGATCGGACTGAAGCTCGAGGCGCGACAATTTCGTCACGCCATCGACAAGCCGGGCGATTTCCGCGCCGAACAGCTTCTCGATTTCACCTAGTGTCGCGAGCGTATCTTCGACCGTGTCGTGCAACAGGCCGGTAATGATGGAGGCGCTATCGAGCTTCATGCCCGAGAGAATCCCGGCGACCTCGACCGGGTGGGAAAAATAAGGATCGCCGGAAGCCCGAAGCTGTGCGCCATGGGCTTTCATCGAGAAGACATAAGCGCGGTTGAGCGCGTCTTCGTCGGCATTCGGGTCGTAGGATTTGACCCGCTCGACCAACTCGAATTGCCGCATCATGACGGCGCGCCCATCGGGCAACCCGCCGGTTGCGGGAGTGGCGGCGCGGGAAAGCAGTTCGCCGCCCTGCATTCAGCTACTCGTTATTGTCGCTCGCTTCGGCCTCGCCTTCCGGCAGATCGGGCATCACATCCTCGCCCAACCCCTCGGCCTCGTCGGCAACCGCGAGCACGTCTTCTTGAAGCTCGGCATCCACGGCGGCCTCTTCAATGTCTTCCTCCTCGCCCTCGCCGAGCGGCGTGAGATCCGCAGCCCAATTTGCCGGCGCTCCGATTTCCACATCGTGATCTTCTTCAGGCTCGTCGATCTCGACATGCTTTTGCATGCCCTTGATCACGTTGTTTTGCAACGTGTCGAGCGGGATGGTCTCATCGGCGATCTCGCGCAGGGCCACGACCGGCCCCTTGTCGTTGTCGCGATCGACCGTCAGCGGCGCACCCGCCGCAATGTCGCGCCCCCGTTGCGCGGCGAGCAGAACCAGTTCGAACCGGTTGGGGACCTTGAGAACGCAGTCTTCGACAGTAACGCGAGCCATCTAGGGCAGTCTCCGGCAAGAATATTTCAAGATTCTGAATATATGGCGCCTAGCCCCCTCCTGCAACAGCGTTTGGCCTGTCCCTTGAGAATTATGGGTCCGATTCCAGCGATTTAGGGCCCGAATGGCGTCGCCGTCTGCCCCGGTGGCAGTGCCACGATCAAGGCGGAGATCGTTTTCCCGAGCTTGGGGTGGCGCCAATGCGGAGCGACATCTCGAAGAGGCAAGAGCACGAAGGCGCGCTCGTGGAGCCGGGGGTGGGGCAGAACCAGGCCCGCCTCTTCTTGGACCCGCCCCTCATAGTCGAGGATGTCGAGATCGAGGGTCCGCGCCTCGTTGGCGACGCCGCGCCTGCGGCCGAAATCGAGCTCGATCCTCTTCAAAAGGCCAAGCAATTCAGACGGATCGAGCCGGGTCTCGATCCTTACCACCGCATTCACGAACCAGGGCTGATCGGATGCCGGAACCGGTGCCGTGCGGTACCAGCGCGAGCGCGCGACGAGCGTCACACCCGCCGCCTGAAGCGCAGCCAGGGCCGCCTCGATCGTCGCGAGCGGCGGCCCGGCCGAACTCGGCAAATTGCTACCTAAGCCCAGAAGGATCATGGGAACAAAGCCATCGGCACAATTAGCCCCGGCCCGGCGTCAGAAGCCTTCGGCCCCGGCCCACGCCCATTCATCGATCGGATGGAACAACTCGTCAACGGACGGCCGCTTGGCGATCAAGCCTTGCTCATGCGTGTATTTGAGCGCGGTTTCGACGTTGTAACGATTGATGCCGTTGAGACCGTATTGCCAAGGATCGGGCCCCAAAAGCGCATTCTGCTCCTCCCAGCTCGAAGTAAAAAAAGCAAGCGGCAGGATGCGCGGATTGCGCAAATGCTGTAATGCCATCTTCTTCGCTTCATTGAACGCATAAGCGAGATTCGCTGGAACCCAGGGGTTTTTCTCGACGATATCACGCCTGATGATCAGCGTATGCATGATCGGAAAGATCTTCGTCTTTCGATAATAATCGATCTCCGCCTGCTTATAATCGGGGAAAAGGCGCGCGATGCGGCTATCACCTGCGAGCAACGCCTGAGGGTATCCCGCCGACATCATGGCGTCGATCTCGCCCGTAAGAAGCCGCTCTTCGATGCCAGGACCTCCCTGAAGCACATTGACCTCGAAACCCTCTTGTTTGCCAAACGGGATGTCGTGGGGCCGGTCGGTGTACCAGGTCACGTCCTTATGCGAGAGCCCGTAATGCTCGCCGAGCGTACCGCGCAGCCAAGTGCAGGCTGCGGCGAGGAAGCCGCCTGCGGCGCCGAATTTTCCGCCTTTCAAATCGCTCGCCTTCTTGACCCCTTTCGCGGCGTTCACGAAGAGAAATCCGTGGCGGAAGCGGCGATGCAAGAAGATCGGCAAAGCCGTATAGGGGTGGCCGCGGTCTCGCGCCATGTAATAGCCGCAGAGATTGAATTCACCCGCGTCGCACTCCGCGTTGCGTTCCAGACGCCAGTGCCGGTCGCGCGAGGAGGTCGCGCACAGCATGGTGAGGTCGATCCCGTCGGCCTCCACCCGCCCCTCTTTGAGCGGACGGATGATTTCATAATCGCCGCAGGTCAACGTCATTTTGAGTTTTGACGGCATTTTCTTGTTCCTCCTTGCGATGGCGCGCGCCGCGTTCACTTCTTCGGCAAATACGCCTCGGTATAGTATTTTGTGAGATCGGGCTCCGAGTTCGAGGATCTTCAGATCGACGAAGGATTGCTGCAACACCTTAATCGCGCTCGGGCTGAAGCGACCATCGGCGGAAAACATCGGCATCACGAGATCGTATTCGCGATCCTCGACCGCTTCGGAGAAATCGGTGCGCGCGCGTTGCGCTTCAATCGTCTCCGCTTTGTGAGTGCGCATGTAGGCGATCGTCTCGAACCATCCCTTGAGGAAATTTCGGATTGCGTCGGGATCGCGTTTCATGAGTTCATCGGACGCGAAAATCGCGTGCAGCATAAAATCCTTTACGATGTCCGATGCCGGAAAAAGCATGCGGCCGCGCTTGTCTGCCTCCAATTGGAAGCCGAGCGAGGCGGAACTCACCAGCACATCGACCTGATTGGTCAAGAGCGCGGCGGTCTGACCCGGCGTTTCAGCGCCGACGGCGATCATCGGGATATCGTCGCGCGACCAGCCTTTTTGCTTCGCCATACGCAGCACGAACCATTGCGTCAGCGATCCGACCGTCGATATGCCGAATCTCTTGCCTTTCAGGTCATCGGCGGTCTTGCCCGGAAAGTCGTAACGCACGTCAAAACCGAATAGGAGGGGCGGTCCTGCCATTGCGGCAACCGCGAGTTCAGGAGCGCCTTTCACGAGAAAGGCGAGATCCGAGCCGGCCCCGATCGCGATATCGAAAGCCCCCGCGACCATAGCCTGATGAAGCTTGGCACTGCCGGAAACGGAGATGCGATCGATATCGATGCCATATTTCTGAAAAATTCCGAATTTGACGCCGACATCGAGGGGAACAAAGGAAAAGGCTTGAACCGAGGGATCGCCCACGCGCAACCTCTCCGCTGCCGCCACGTGGCCGGGATGCCCCGCCGCAAATGTCGACGCGAGGAAAGCAAACGCCGCGAAGCGCGCAACGTCGAGCAAACGAATGAAACGCATCTATTCCGCTCCTCTTTCTTTACGCCGTGACATCCAATCTCGCCGCGAGATTGCACGATCATAGGCTAGCCACAACCGCCCATACCACTGCTCCGTTAACGAACATAAACTCTCGCCCGATATGCAGGGGGCGCGCTTGACGGCATACCCATGATAGCGGCTAATAATTCCGTATTTCGCGAGCCTCGTGGAGTAGCCGGTATGCATTTTTATCCTGAAGAACGCGTAGCTCTTTTCATCGACGGCGCAAATCTCTATGCAGCAGCGAGAGCGCTCGCGTTCGATATCGATTACAAGCGGCTGCTCGATCTCTTCGGGAGCAAGGCACGACTCATTCGTGCCTTCTATTACACGGCATTGATCGAAGATCAGGAATATTCGCCGTTACGCCCGCTGGTGGACTGGCTCGACTATAACGGCTACACGATGGTCACGAAGCCGACGAAGGAATACACCGACGCGACGGGCCGCCGAAAACTCAAAGGAAATATGGATATCGAACTCGCCATCGACGTGATGGAGATGGCACAATCGATCGATCATATTGTGATATTTTCGGGAGACGGCGATTTTCGTCGTCTGGTCGAAGCCGTACAGCGCAAGGGCCTGCGCGTCTCGGTGGTCTCGACGATTCGGTCCTCGCCGCCCATGATTGCCGACGAATTGCGTCGCCAGGCCGATGTCTTCATCGAGCTTCAGGATCTGGCACCGCAGATCATGCGGGCGCAGAACCATCACCGCGATCAGCATTATTCCGACAGCCACTCGTGACGGCGGAGGTTAGAGACGAGCCCGGCCGAGACTGCGCCCGCTGCCCTCGCCTCGCCAAGTTTCGCGGCGTCCAGCGCAAGGCCCATCCGGATTGGCACAACGCACCCGTACCTTCCTTTGGCAGCCTCGCCGCGCCGCTTTTGATCGTCGGCCTGGCACCGGGGCTTAAAGGCGCGAACCGCACCGGTCGGCCCTTCACCGGCGACTTTGCCGGCGACTTGCTTTACGGAACGCTGAGGAAATATGGATTTGCCCGTGGCGATTATGCGGCAAGCGCCGATGACGGCTTGACGCTCGTCGGCTGCCGCATCAGCAACGCCGTCCGTTGCGTCCCGCCGGAAAACAAACCTCTACCCGCCGAAATCGGGGCTTGTCGGCCGTTTCTGGCTGCCGAAATCGGCTCAATGAAAGAATTGAGGGCAATCCTGGCACTCGGGCGTATCGCGCATGACGCGGTACTCGCAGCGCTCGCACAAAAGAAGTCCGCCTTTGTCTTTCGTCACGGCGCCGTTCACCGGCTCATCGACGGACCGGCGCTTGCCGACAGCTATCATTGCTCGCGTTACAACACGAACACCGGCAAGCTCACCACCGCGATGTTCGAATCCGTATTCCACGAACTGCGCCGACTGATTGCGGCTTAACGGTTATGCGCGCGCATGATGCGTGCCCGGCTGCGCTGCCAGTCGCGCGCCTTTTCCGCTTCACGTTTATCGGATTTCCGCTTGCCCTTGGCGATGCCCAACTCGATTTTCGCCCGACCACGCTCGTTGAAATAAATCGCCAACGGCACGATCGTGATGCCCTCCCGCTTGATTGCGCCTAGGAGACGATTGATCTCGCGCCGATGCAGCAGCAGCAGCCTGGGCCGACGCGGTTCGTGGTTGAAACGCGCCGCAGGATATTCCGGTATATGCGCGTTCACGAGAAAGAGCTCGTCGCCCCGCTCGGCCGCATAGGCCTCGGCGATACTGCCCAAACCTTGCCGCAGGACCTTGACCTCGGTGCCGGTCAGCGCGATTCCCGCCTCGATCGTATCTTCGATGAGATAATCGTGCCGCGCCCGCCGATTGAGCGCGACGTACCGCTCGTCGCCGCGCAGCGCCATCAGGCGCTGCTCAGTTGAGCACGCCCGCCGAACGCATGGCGGTGCGGACAGCCTCCTGTGCTTGCGCGCTCGCCGCCACAAGCGGCAACCGGACCTCGGCAGTTGATTGACCAATAAGCGAGCAAGCGTATTTCACAGGGGCCGGACTGGTTTCAACGAAAAGCGCATCGTGCAACGGCGCCAGCCGCGCGTTGATCTTCATCGCCGTCGCGGTATCGCCCTTCTGCCAAGCCTCGTGCATATCCGCGCAAACACGCGGCGCGATATTGGCCGTGACCGATATGCAGCCGTCGCCGCCTTGCGCCAAGAACGCCAATGCGGTCCCGTCTTCGCCCGACAGAATCGAAAAATCCCCGCTGATTGCGGCGCGGGTACGCAACGGCCGAACCAAATCGTTGGTCGCGTCCTTGACCCCCGCGATATTCGGGAGCATGGCGAGCCGCGCCATGGTAGCGACGTTCATGTCGATGACGCAGCGCCCTGGAATGTTGTAGATGATGATGGGCAAATCGACGGCGTCGTTGATCGCCTTGTAATGCTGATAGAGCCCTTCCTGCGTCGGCTTGTTGTAATAGGGCGTGACGACGAGAGCCGCATCGGCGCCTGCCTCCTTGGCGTGACGCGTCAGATCGATCGCCTCGGCGGTAGAGTTGGAACCCGTTCCGGCGACCACCGGCACGCGTCCCTTGGCGACCTCGACGCAAAGCTCGACAACTCGCTTGTGTTCTCCGTGGCTCAAGGTCGGAGACTCACCGGTGGTACCGCACGGAACGACGCCGTGCGTGCCTTGGGCGATCTGCCAGTCGACAAAACTCTGGAACGCCTTCTCATCCACGGTCCCGTTGCGGAACGGCGTGATGAGCGCGACGAGCGATCCCTTCAGCATGGATGGCCTCCACCAATGCCCCTGTAGCGCGTCGACGATAGGCCAAGGCGTAGGCCCGAGCAACAATGGTCAACGGTAAATTAATTGTTTCGCCACCAGTTACAGCTACGATATCGTGGTTCTGGTTTGGCAGCGAATGAAGCTTAAACTGGCATTTACGCTTTTGGCAGCGGTCGTTTTCGCCGGTTGCGGTGCCGCACCCGTGCGCGCGGCACAATTGTCGGAAAGGGATCGTCGCATCTACGCCGAGGCTTTTACCGCGGCGAAGCGTGGGGATTGGGCGCGATCGTATCGCGTGGCCGCAACCGCTCGTGACCCGCTCCCTGCCACCGCCCTTCACTGGCTTCAAGACAGGCAACCGGCATCCGGCGCGAGCTTTGCGGCCATCACCGCCTTCATCGATGCCCACCCCGACTGGCCTGCGCAGAAGGTCTTGCGCGAACGGGCGGAAGAGGCCATCGCGACCGCGACGGACGCGCAGTTGAATGCGTGGTTCAAGGTGCATCCGCCCGTCCTACCGGCGGCGAGGCTGCGACAAGCACAAATCTGGATGGCGTCAGACCGCAAGGACGATGCCGACGCGTTGATCCGCCAAGCCTGGATCGAGGGCGACTTCAGTGCGGTCGAAGAAAAGCTCATGCTGCAACGCTATCGCGGCGTGTTACGTGAAGAGGACAATGTCCGCCGTCTCGATCGCTTGATTTGGGATGGGCAAGCGGTTCAGGCCAAGCGCATGCTGCGTCACGTCGGCCCCGAAGAGGCCGCGCTTGGCCAAGCACGACTGGCTCTCGCCGATATGAGCCCCGGCGTCGAAGGCCTGCTTGCCCGCGTTCCAGCGCGCCTGCGGAATGATCCCGGCCTGCTCTACGAGCGCTTGAGGTGGCGCCGGCACAACGATCTGGATGACGATGCAGCCGACATTCTCGAACATCCGCCCGCCGATCTCGAGCGTCCCGAGGCTTGGGCCGCCGAACGCCTTATCGTCGCGCGCCGCCTGCTCGACGACGGTCAAAGCGAACGCGCCTATCGGCTCGCTGCGGGACATCGATTGTCGAGCGGC
The DNA here is from genome assembly GCA_963729935.1 of uncultured Alphaproteobacteria bacterium. Lineage (GTDB taxonomy): Bacteria > Pseudomonadota > Alphaproteobacteria > ATCC43930 > CGMCC-115725 > CAIKMD01. Next base: position 76,592 of record CAVSPW010000009.1, on the reverse strand, counting down.
CCGACTTTTGCTGAGCTTGAATTTCTTGCCGGCTGGATTGGACTGCGCGTGCTCCATCAGCCGCAGCTCGCCTACAATCACTTCGTCCGGCTTTACGACGCGGTGAAGCTTCCGATCAGCCTTGCGCGCGGCGCTTATTGGGCGGCGCGGGCGGCTGACGCGATGAACCAAGTTTCGCTCGCCGAAGCCTGGTATAGCAGCGCAGCGCCGCAGATGACAACCTATTATGGACAGCTTGCGGCCGCTCATCTTGGCAGCGCCGGGCCTGCCACGGCTTTCAAGGAGCCGAAACCGAATGCCGAGGAGATTGCCGCATTCGAGCGCAACGAACTCGTTCAGGTTGCGCGCGATCTCGCACAAATCGGCGACCAGGACGATCTCGCGCCGTTTCTGCGCCGCATCACCGCCGAACAACAGACAGCGGCGGGTTTCATCCTCGTTGCGCGCCTAGCGCATGTGGTCGACCGCCCCGACATCGCCGTGATGGCGGCGAAGCATGCAAGCTATGCAGGCGTGACGCTGCTCGACGACGGATATCCGATCGCCAAGCTGCCGCCGGGCGGCAACATCGAAATGCCGCTCGTGCTCGCGATGACTCGGCAGGAGAGTGCCTTCGATCGCGGCGCTGTCAGCGGCTCCGGCGCTCTCGGCATGATGCAGTTGATGCCGGCTACGGCGAGCAAGATCGCCAAGTCTCTCCACATGCCCTTCTCGCGCAAGCGGCTCACGCATGATGTCGCCTATAACGTGACGCTCGGGCGCGCCTATCTTAATTCGCTCATCGACAATTTCTCCGGCTCATACGTCCTTGCGGTGGCTTCCTACAACGCCGGGCCGTCGCGCGTGCGCCAGTGGATGCGCGACCACGGCGACCCGCGTCACGACAATGTCGATATGGTCGATTGGATCGAGCGCATCCCGTTCACCGAAACACGCAATTACGTCCAGCGCGTGCTCGAGAACCTTCAGATCTATCGCCTTCGCCTCGACGCGCATCTGCCGGGATTTTCGCTCGCCGGCGACCTCAAGCGCTGACCATGGCTACGCCGTGCCTGCCCGACGCCCGTGCCGTGCGCGCGGCGGCGACGCGGCTCCGAGGAAAGGCCCTGCCGACGCCACTGCTTTCCTCGCCGCGGCTTGACGCCACACTTGGCTGCCGATTGCTCGTCAAGGCCGAGTGCCTGCAGCGTACCGGCTCGTTCAAGTTCCGCGGCGCCTACAATGCGCTCTCGCAACTTGGGATGGCCGAACGGCGCAATGGCGTGGTCGCCTATTCCTCGGGCAACCACGCCCAAGGCGTCGCCGCGGCGGCACAATTGCTCGGCATGCCGGCCGTCATCGTCATGCCGTCCGACGCGCCGTCGATCAAGATCGCCAACACCCGCTCCTATGGCGCCGAAATCATGCTTTACGACCGCTATCGCGAAAACCGGGAGGCGCTCGCTGCGCGCATTGCAGCCGAGCGCGGCGCCGAATTGCTTCCACCCTATGATGACGGTCGAGTGATCGCAGGCCAAGGCACGATCGGACTCGAAATCGCGGCGGAGGCGGAAACATCGGGGCAAATCGTCGATCTCATGGTCGCGAGCTGCAGCGGCGGCGGATTGATAACAGGATGCGCGCTGGCCTTGGCCGATGCCAGCCCGCGCACGGAAGTCTACGCGGCCGAGCCCGAAGGCCTCGACGACATGCGCCGGTCGCTTCTCGCAGGCGAGCGTTTGAACAATGATCCCGCTGCGCGTTCGATCTGCGATGCGCTCTTGGCGCCGATGCCGGGCGAGATCACATTCGCGCTGGCGCAACGACTTGTCGCAGGGGGCGTCGCCGTGAGCGACGACGAAGTCCGCCATGCGATGCGCGTGGCATTCGAGGAGCTGAAACTCGTGCTCGAGCCGGGCGGCGCGGCGGCGCTCGCCGCCATCCTCGCCCGAAAGCTCGATGTTCAGGGAAAAACCGTCGCCGTGATTGCGTCGGGAGGAAATGTCGATCGTGCGACCTTTGTGGCCGCGCTCGCCGGTCAGTGACCGGCTTCGGCGTGCGTTGCGATCTCGACGCGCTCCGCAGCGCTGCGCAGGCTCTGCACGGACGGCGGGAGCTGCTTCGTTTCGCTCGAGGGTACCTCGTCGCGCTCGACACGTCGGCTATAGCCTTCGAACACCGCGCCTGGCTCGATGCGCATCGAACAGTAGACGATATCAGCAGTGACGTGGGAGGCACGGCCCAATACGACGTTGACGGCAACCAGCCGACCCGACAATGCGCCGTTAATCACCGCGGTCTCGGCTTCGACCGTGCCGCTGACCGAACCGCCCTCGCCGATAGTGATCTTTCCAGCCGTCAGATTGCCGGAAAGCGCGCCGCTGATGTGTACTTCGCCCGAGCAGACGACATCGCCCTCCACCCGGAATCCTTCGCTCAAAATCGACGGCGCGAGGCGACGCTGGCTGCTGCCGCCGCTATTACTTGCCACTGATTTGAACCACATTCTTGCCTGCTTCCATGAACTTCGCCGGATCGAGCGGCGTCCCGTCTACGTCCACTTCGTAATGCACATGGGGCCCGGTGCTCCGACCCGTGCTGCCGAGTTCACCGATCTCGGTATGGGCGGCGATCTTCTGGCCACGCGCGACGAGAATACGATGAAGATGCGCATATCGTGTGACAATACCGTGACCATGATCGACTTCGACCATGCGACCGTAGCTGTCGCGCGTACCGGTAAAAATTACGGTACCCGGACCCGTACTATAAACCGCGCTCTTATAAGGCGCCGCCAAGTCAAGGCCGGGATGAAAAGAAGCATGGTGATTGATGGGATCGATACGAGGACCAAAGCCGCTTCTGAGTTGATATTGATCGAGCGGAGAGCGAAGCGGCAATATTTTTGCCAGTCTCTTAAGCTCCTCCTGGCGATTCTGTTCGAGTTCCGCGGCGTGGGGACCGTTGAGCGCGATGTAAGGACCACCCTGTCCTTCGGGCCGCGTGCCGAGGCTGCTCAGCAGTCGATCGATATCGAGACCGGTCGAAGCAAGCAGCCGTTCGAGCTCCGACGAACCCGCCTGCGCATGCGGCGTGTTGGGGTCCGGCTTGCGTTCGGGCACCGGCGCGACGGCGCTAGGCGGCGCCGCGTTCTCGACGGCAGACGGGGCATTGCTGCCCTGAATTGAGCCCGCGCGCGCCGGGTCGGTCGCGATCTGCTTCTGCGGCCGGTCTTTTGCGTCAGTCTGCGAGGATTGCTCCGTCGCGCGGCTGTTGGCGGCCTGGAGTTCCATCTGGAGCTGCTGGACTCGATTCTGAAGCGTCGTGCGCTCGGCCTCCGATTGCCGCAACTCCGATTTGTTATCGTCCAGATTCTTCGCCAACTGCGACAAATTGCCGGCCTTGCTGTTGAGCGCCTGCTCGGCTGCCTTCGCACGCCGCAATGCCTCGTCCTGCGCCTGCTGCAATGCCTTGGCGCGTTGCGCGGCCGCGCCGACTTCGCCGCGAAGCTTCTCGTTATCGGCCGTGAGCGCGGTAAGCTTGTCGCGCGTCTGTTGATAACGTGCGCTCACATCGGCGTAGTTCTGATTCACCATCGCGAGATCATGACGCATCTGCGCCATTTCAGTCCGCATCTCGTATAAGCTCGTCGAATCGGCCGAAACGGCCAATGGGGCGCTTGAGCGGGCTTCTTCGATGCGCTGATCAACCGCTTCATGGAGACGCGCGAAACCGGCCGCGAGGTAAACGATGCCGCAGACCGAAACAAGGCATGCCGCAAGCACGGCCGCTTGCAGCCAACCGGGCAACGCAATATGTCGGACACCGCCGGAGCTCTTAAGGAGGAGCTGCCGTTCGGGAAAAAGCTGCTCCCCGAATATCCTCGAAACGCTTACCACCCGCCCCCCGCTACCGTTGCTCAACTCAGCGCTGCGAAAGCCTCACCGAGAGACAACGCATCGCCACCGATCGCGGCCCCCTAGGGGCACCAGGCGAATGGAATGCCTCTCCGCTTGCATCTGTCAGCCGTTCTACGTTGCGGCTGAGCCGTCATCGTCAGTGTTCTGACTAATGCCATTCACCATAAAAAACCCTACAGAGTCGTTAAAAGCATGGCAAGAAATTTCGAATTCGCGCCAAAACCCTTGATAACAGCAATGAAATCCGCGCGCTCGGACGAAATCCCAAGCAATTCACGACGATTCTCTCAACATCGGCTCATTTGGCGCATGGCCACACCATGCGTGACCGACTCGAATCTGCGCGCAAACGCCGTCCTTGGCGGTGAGCGGGCCATCGCAATCGATGGCAGCGCGAGCCCGCGAGCGCGTCGATTCCCCCTTGGCAAGCGCGGTGTACCGTGGCTTTCATGGATGTAGATGCAGCCTTTGCCAGCCGCCCCGGTGCCGACTGCGATCGAGCTCGACCGGCTCGATCTTGCCGCAGTCAGCGCTTTGCGCGTCCGCCCGATCGGCCTCTTGACGGGCAGCCCCGCCATGGCGGCACTGGCCGGCGGGAATGCTCTGCCGCTTGCTGGTGGCGAGACGGTCTTTACGCTCACCGAAATTCTGGCGCATACACCGAACGGCATCGTCGCCGCGTTCGCACCTTTGCGCCGCCTGCGGCTTTGGGCAAGCCAACAAAATGACGGAGAGCGCGATCGGATCGAAATCCAGCTGACGCGTTTAAGCGAGCCGCGCGAGAGCTGGGCTGGCCTGACGCTCGATCGTCCGCGCGTGATGGGCATCGTCAATGTGACGCCCGACAGTTTCTATGAAGGGAATAGCGCGGACCCACAAAAGGCCATCGCGCTGGGCCGCGCCATGCTTGAGTCGGGCGCCGATATCCTCGACATCGGAGCCGAGTTCGACACGGCCTGGCGCCGCTTTCGTCCCCGAAAGCGAGGAGCTGCGCCGTCTCGAGCCCGTGGTGCGCGCGCTTGGCGATCTTGGGGCGGTCATTTCCATCGACACGCGCAAGGCATCCGTGATGGCGGCCGCGATTTCTTGGGGTGCGCGCATCATCAACGACGTCTCCGCGCTGGAGGGCGCCGGAAGTCTCCCGGCGATCGCGCAAACCGGCGCCTGCGTCGTGCTGATGCATATGCAAGGCCAGCCCGCCACGATGCAGCATTCTCCGAGTTACGATCTTGCGTCGCTCGACGTTGCCGATTATCTCGGCCGGCGCATTGCGTCCTGCATCGAGGCGGGCGTGCAGCCGCATCGCATCGTCGTCGATCCGGGCATCGGATTCGGCAAGACGGTCGAGCACAATCTCGAGATTCTCGCGCGGCTGACGCTATTCCATGGGCTCGGCTGCGGCGTCCTCGTCGGCCTGTCGCGCAAATCGACCATCGGCCGTGTCAGCGGCGGCGCTCCGGCCGAAGCGCGGCTGCCTGGCTCCATCGCGGGCGCTCTGCACGCCCTCAGTCAAGGCGCACAGATTCTCCGGGTCCACGACGTCGCGGAAACGCGCCAAGCCATCGCGATGTGGCAGGCCATCGCTGCCGGTGCCTGAGCCGTCTTCAGCGACGACGGCGCTCGAGCAGCACGCCGACGCTTTCCGTTTCGGGGTAGACATCGAGCTTTTCGACTACGACACGGACTGATGCCACGCGCGGATCGGCAAGACACAGCGTCGCGATACGGTCGGCGAGGGTTTCGACCAAGTTGATGTGACCGGCCTCGGCGATCGACTTGATCCCCGCGACGACGGATTCGTAGTTCACAGCCTCAGCGAAGTCGTCGCTGCCCGAGATCGGCTCGGCGACCGCGAGCTCGGCATTGACCCGCACGCGCCGCCGCAACCCCTTCTCGCGCGGATAGATGCCGATACTGCACGGCACGACGAGATCGCGCACAAAGACGCGATAGCTCTCGCCCTCCTCACCGCGGAAATGACCTTCCGGACGCGCGATCTTCCATTCCTTGTTCATCGCGCGGAGCATGCCCCAGGCCTCGGCCACACGCAATGGCCCGCACCAGCGCGGCCCTTCGTGCCTTGAAACGGAAGGCGCGCGCCGGTGAACCTCCGCTTACGAGGCCGCCACCATCCGGTTCACCAGCGTGCCGCAGTGTTGGACCTCGATCTTGACCTCGTCGCCCGGTTTGAGGAATTCACCGCTTTCCCCCCGGCCCGCGCCTACCCCCGCGGGCGTTCCGGTGGCGATGACGTCGCCGGGCCGCAACGTCAATTGCTGGCTCAGCGCCGCAATCTGTTCGGCGATGCCGTGGATCATGTTTTTCGAGTTCGAATCCTGCTTCAACACGTCGTTGACCCAGAGCTTCACGCTCATGTCGTTGGGATCGGGCACGAACGCCGCGGGCGTCAACCACGGCCCCATCGGCGCGGCGTCATCGAAGCACTTCTGGCCGAGCCAATCCATGAACATGGCGGTACCGGCGCGATCGGCTTGGGTACCGAGATCGCGTGCCGAAAGATCATTGACGCAGAGATAACCGGCAACGACGTCGAACGCGCGTTCGACCGGGACGTTGCGCGAGGATTTCCCGATGACGACACCGATCTCCGCTTCCCAATCGAGCTTGTGCGATTGCGGCGGCATGTGCGCATTGGCGCCGGGCCCGATAACCGAATGCGGCCCGGTTTTGATGAAAAACCACGGATTCTTCGCCTTGGTCGCAGGAGGAACATCCTTGCCGGTGAGGCGCTTCTGGCGTTCGTTCATTTCCTTCATATGGTCCCAGTAATTCGCGCCTGCGCAGAAAATCGCGCCTGGATAGAGGATCGGCGCCAAGAGCGCGACCTCGTTCAGCGGACGTCCATCGGAGGATTTCGCTTTGGCCGCCGCAGCCGCAAGGCGCGGATGGACCTCGCTCCAGGATTGCAGCAACCCCAGGACCGAGGACGAATCGATCCCCGGCGCGCCTTCGAGGAGCGGCGTCGCCGGCAGCACGCGTTCGTTGACCAACACGCCGGCGCGCGCAACGCCGCTCGGGTCGCGATAACTCAAAAGACGATATTCTGTTGTCAATTCATTCCTCCCTTTGATTGGCGGTGCCAATACTAGAACGAAGCCGCAGACCGCGCGAATTGAAAAAAAGCACCGCTGGCGACCGCACGCCGCCGATGCAAATCGCTCTCCTAGCGCGGCCGTTTGACCCCCACGGAATCCTCATCGGGCGCTGCCGGGCAGGCGAATGAAATACCCGATCAGAACGTTGCCGAACGCTGCGATCGCAAAAGCCACGATGAGCGCCGCATACATGTAAGGAATGCGGAACTGCGCGTAATACTGCATCACGAGAAAGCCAAGACCCCGATTGGACATTTTGATCTCGGCCAAAAGGCAGCCGATGATCGCGACGCCAAGCCCAAGCTTCAGCCCGGTGGCAATCGGCGAAACGAGTGACGGAAAATAGATTTTTCGGATCGTCTGGCCGAGGTTCAGATTAAAGCTGCGGCCCACGCGCAGCAGAACCGGATCGACCTGCCGGACGCCGGTCGCGACCGAAAGCGCCATCGGAAAGAAGCAGGAGACGGTCCCCATCGCGATCTTAGAGCCCGCGCCAACGCCGAACAGCACCAGAAGGATCGGTAGAAACACGATTTTCGGCGTGGGCGCGAGATAATGCAGATAGGGCTCGAAGGCTCTGCCCGCAAAACGGCTCGTGCCGAGCGCCAAGCCGGCTGCGATCCCCGCGCTGACCCCGAGCATCAACGAGACGAGTATTTCGATCAGCGTGAATTCGAGATTGTAGTAAAAATCGGGACTCGTCAGCAGCGCGGCGAGCGCCGCAACGACTTTCAACGACGAGGGAACGACGCCTTCGAAGAGCAGCCCCGAGGCCGCAAGCGCCTCCCAGGCCGCCCATACGCAGAGCAGCGTCACCAGACGAATCGGCGTGACGAAAGACGCGGGACGTGCGCGCAGCGCGCGCGGCATCACATTGGCCTGATCCATCGTTCGAGCTTTTCTGTGATGTAGAAGAAGCACACGCTGGTCAAGACCACGAAGAAAATCGCGCCGAACTCCATCGGAATCTCCCAACGCTGCGCGAGATCGTCGATCAACTCGCCGAGTCCGCCGAAATTGATCAGGAACTCGATTCCGACGACGCTGATGAGCGCATAGATGAGGCCGAGCCGCACCCCATTGCAGATCGTCGGGACCGCCGCCGGCAGCATGATTTTCCAAAAGATCTGGGATTGCGTGAGCAGAAAGCTGCGCCCGACATTGATGTAGACGCGCTTGATCCCATCGAGACCTTCCTTCGTCTTCAATACAACCGCCGGCAAGCCGGTGAGAAAACTCATGGCGACGATGGTGCCGGCATTGCGCCCAAATATGACGAGAAAAAGCGGATAGATCAGCACCAACGGCGCGGCCGCGAAGGTGGCGACCCAGCTTTCATAGGCACGGCCGGCCCAAGACACCGAATGAAGCCACCAGCCAAACGGCGTTCCGACGAGAACGGCCAGTCCTGCCGCCACGAAGGCTTCCGCAAAGGTCTGGAGAAAGCGGGCAAGGAGTTCCTCGCCCTCTATCAGTTGCGGGATGCTGGCCCCGATCGCGGTGGGCGCCGGGGCAATCAGATTGCTGACCAATCCGAAAGCGACCGCCGCCTGCCACAGCGCGAGCAACACCCCCACGGCCGCGAGTCCGCCGAGAGCTGGCCCCCAGCGGAGCCTGAACGAGCCGGTCGCCACGCGGCGCCTTATTGGCCCGGCTTCCAAACGATGTCGAAGACGCCCTTCACATCGGCCTCCTTCATCGGCTTGGAGATGCGCTTGGCCGCGTAGGCCTCATCGAGCACATGCTGAATGCCGCTGATGCGATAGGGGTCGTTTGCGTCCTTTTGCAGGAAGTCCTTCACCGCCGTCGCCGCGATATCATGCGGAAGGTTGTTGTCCGCAGCCAGATAGTCGATCGCCTTTGGATCGGAATAAGCCCACTGATAGGATTTGTAATAGGCTTTCATGAAACGTGCGACCAAGTCGCGATTCTTTTGCAGGGTGTTCAAATTGACGACGTTTACGCGTATGGTTTCGCCGCGAATGACAGGCGAATCATTGGCGTGCGCGATCACTACGATTTTGCCGTCGTGGATGTCCGGCAAGCCGAAGGGAACGGGCGCCCAGCCGGCATCCAGCTGACCCGACATCACTTGCGTATAGGTTCCGGGAAAGCCGCCGGCCGCGACCGGCTTGGCGCTGACGCCTTGCTCTTTCAGCAAGGTCAGCAAGGCGAGATTGCTCGATGAGCCGGGCGCCGAGAATCCGATGGTCTTGCCATTGAGATCCTTCAGGCTTTTGATGCCGCTATTGCCCCGCGCATACCAATAGAGATCGGCGGCGCCGGTCGATTCCGCCGAGATGATTCGTACCGGCGCGCCTTTGACGTAGGCGGACAGGATCCCGAGCGTGCCGGTAGCGACGGCCAGATCGACGCTGCCCGAGACGACCGCCGTTTCGGTCGTCGCACCCCCTTCGGTGTAGGTGATTTGGAGCTCGATCCCCTGTTCTTTGAAGAACCCCTGGCGGTCGCCATAGACGCTGAAGGATGTGTCCCACGCGCCCTTCTGCGGAATCGCGAGCTTCAGCGTTTCGGCATTCGAGGCCGCAACACTTCCGAGTACAACGATCGCCGATAACGCAAGCACTTTACGCATATTCTTTCCTCCCTCAATGATGGCTCGGGCGCCGCAACGGCGCGGATTCGCTTTCGCTCAAGCCTTTCGATGCCTCCTCGCGGAGATCATTCCAGATGTCGGCCACATATTTTCCGAACGCGGTCGAGCCGACGATCTCGGACGTGCGCGGCCGCGGCAGATCGATATCGAAGATCCGTTTCACGCGTCCGGGTCGGAAAGACATGACGACGACCCGATCGGAAAGCTGCACGGCTTCGGCGATATTATGGGTGATGAGCAGCGTCGTCTGCCGCAACGTCTGCTGGATCTGAAGCACCTTGTCGCCAAGGAGCAGACGCGTCTGCTCGTCGAGCGCAGCGAAGGGCTCGTCCATCAGCAGAATCCGGGGCTCGAAGGCGAGTGTGCGCGCGATCGCGGTACGTTGGCGCATGCCGCCCGACATTTCCGCCGGGTAACGGTTTTCGAAACCGTCGAGCCCCACGAGCTTGATCAGCTCCTTGGCGCGGGCGTGGCGCTCGGCCTTGGCGACACCCGCCACTTCGAGCGGAAAAGCGACGTTGTCGAGCGTGGTCCGCCAAGGAAAAGTGGATTCCTCTTGGAATACCATGCCGATCTCGTGATGCGAACCGACGATCGCCCGGCCGTCGACCAGAACGCGCCCGTCATAATCGCCGAGCAACCCGCCGACGATGTTGAACAGCGTGGACTTGCCGCAACCGGACGGGCCGATCAGCGCCAGGAATTCGCCTTGCCGAACCGAGAAGGAGACATGCTCCAGCGCCGAGATCGGACCGTCCGGGGTCGCGAATCGTTTCGTCACCCCGTCGACGACGAGAGCCGCCGCCTTCGCGCTTTCGCCGTCCGCCTTCGCGCGAAGCATTGCGGCCGCGCCCCTCGGCACGCGGTTCCCTTTCTTACGCCCGTGTCCCTCGCGGCACGTTGGCAGCCGCTCCGGCGTCGTAGCCTCCGGCCACACGCACATCGACGACAGCGACTTTGCCGGCATCGACCGCGGCGATCGCTTCCTTGAGCTTGCCATCGAGATCGGCAAGCGTCTCGACCGGCCCGATGCCAACGGCACCTTGCGCGCGTGCAATCCCCGCCAGATCGATATCCGGGCCGATGACCTGCTGGCCGATCCATTTGTTGGCCGGCGGACGCTCGCGCTCCTTGGCGACACGCTCCTGATGCAGTTCGTCGTTATAAAAGGAGCGATTGTTGCAGATCACGATCAACAGCGGGATGCGATAATGCACCGCTGTCCAGATCGCCTGGTTTCCCATCATGAAATCGCCGTCGCCGAGCACCGCGATCGGCAGCCGACCGCTGTCCCGGAGCGCGAGCGCCATGCCAACCGACGTGCCGGGCCCCGACCCCACTCCCCCGCCGCCATCGGTACCGAGCGTGTCGAGCGGATCATGCACCGGCCAGAAATGACCGTGCCACGAGAGCGAATGGCGCAGCAGGCTGGTCTTGCGCCCCTCGGTGAGCCGGCGCAAGGACGTCGCGATGTGAGGCACATAGATCGTGGGCCCTTCGAGCGCAGGCACGGGCGGCGGCGTGTGAGGTTTCCGGCCCGGCCAGGCGGGCGTCTTGCGCGCACCCAAGCGCTTCACGGCGCCGAGAAGCGCCGACACCGTGGGATCGGTTTCGGCCGTGATGTAAAGGTCCGCTGGCGGCAGGATGTGGTATTCCATGCCGAAGCCGTTATGGGAATACTGATCGACCGAAACGCGAATGATCGTCGAGCGCGGCTTTTGTTCGCCCCAAGCGCCCAGCAGCAATCCGCCCAGATCGGTCCAATCGAGCGACAGCACGACATCGGCCTGCCGTAACAGCTCGGCCGCCGCATTCGAATGATTGCCGATTGGTGGTGCGCCGGTCAGCGCGTGATCGGATGGAAACGCGCTGGCATGCTTCATCTCGGTGAGCACCACCGCCCCCAGCGCCTCGGCGAGCGCCACGCGCTCTTTCCAACCCTGCTCGCTGCGCGAGAAACGCCCCATCAAAATGAGGGGGCGCTCGGCCTCGTGTAGGCGGCGTGCGATATCATCCGCCTGCTCCTGCGGCGGCGCGACGCGAACAGGCGACGGAAAGCGCGCCGCATCGGGCATCGGCGGCAATGAGTCGAGCCGCTGCTCCTGCAGTCCGGCATCGAAGCAGATATAGGTCGGGCCACAGGGCGCCGTGGTCGAAATCTGCTTGGCGCGCAGCATCGCTTCGGGAATCGCACCGACCGAGGCGGGCTGATCGTCCCATTTGATGAAATTCCGAATCAGCTGGCCCTGGTCCTTGGTCGTGTGAATCCAGTCGATCCACGGCCGCCGCTTGGTTGCGTCGACCGGACCGGTCGCGCCGAACAACAGGAGCGGCACGCGATCCATCCAGGCGTTGAACACGGCCATCGAGCCGTGCAACAACCCCACATTGCTGTGCACGATCGCACCCATCGGCTTGCCAGTGACCTTCGCCCAGCCATGGGCGAGTGCGACGGCCGCTTCTTCATGCAAACAGAGGAGCATTTGCGGCCGCTCGTTGCCTAGCCGATTGACGAGGCTGTCGTGAAGCCCGCGGTAGCTCGCGCCGGGATTGAGCGCGACATACGGAATATCGAGCGCGCGCATCATGTCGGCGGCGACGTCGCTGCCCCAGAGGGACTTGCCTTCCGAAGGCAATGGCCGCTCGATTCCTTGCGGCTCGTTGGCCAAATTTCTTCCTGAATCCGCGCTCGACATGATCCCTCCCAAGACCTGATATTCACGACGGCATATTGACGACGGCCAAGTGGCGACGGGCCTAAACGCCCGCCCGACCGAAACGACATTCCAATTAAACGGTCCGGCTTATTCCGCCGGTTGGGTTTCTTTGACCTTCACCTCGGCGACACCTTCCGGCGCCGCGCCGACCCACGGATGCTCGGAGCAATCGAACACGACGCCGTCGGGCCCGCGAAATTTGGTTTCGAAAAAGACCCCGGCCATGCTCGGATCGGGCCGCATAAAACAGGGGGCGCCCATCGCCTCGAGCTTTTCCGTATAGCCGGCCAGATCATCGATCAGGACGCCGAAATGATGAATGCCGACATAGTCGAGCCCGCGGCCGAGTTGATCGACATTCTTGAATTTGAGGACCGCAAGGTTCAGCGTGCCGTCGCTCAGATAAATCCCCCAGGCGATGCCGCCCGGATCGTCGGGGCTGCCGCTCCGGCCCACTTCCTTGAAGTCGAATGCCTGTTTGTAGAATTCCGCGGTCTTGACCGGATCGTTCGTTGCCAACGCAATATGTCTAATCTTGGCCATGACTCTCCCTCCGGCTATTCTGCTCTGCAATAAGGTGTAGCACGGTGGGCAAGCCTCAGGAAGTCTGGCGACGGACAAAGGCGACAATGGTTTCGACCGCCGTCACGGCCGCCGGCGCCGCCGGGTCGCGCGCGACGAAGGCGTGGGGCTGGCCTTCGAATTTATGAAGCTCGATGGCGCCGCCGGCCTTGCGGTAGGCGGCGGCGAAGCGATCAGCCATATCTGGCGTCACATTGTCGTCGTTGGTGCCTTGGAGCAACAAGCTCGGCGGCAACAAGACCTTCTCGCCGCGGTCGAGGATGCGCTGCGGATTGGCGTCGTCCATCGCCGCCTCGTCCGGCCAATAGGCATCGTGCGCCTGAACCAGGCGCGCGTTTCCGTTGGCCTTCACCATTTGATAGCGCGCGAGCGGATCGTTGATCGGCCAGCATTGCACGACGAAGGCCAGGCTGGCATCGGCGGCGGCGCCCGCGAGCGGTAGCCCGCCATAGCGCGGATCGCGCGGACGCAATGCCGAGAGCATCACTTGATGCCCGCCGCTCGACGTCCCCAAGCCGCCGATCATATCGGGCCGGACGTCGAATTCGCGTGCATGCTGTTTGAACCAGCGGGTCGCGAAATTGATGTCGCAGATCGAGGCCGGGTATTTCGCCTCGGGCGGCATGCGAAAGTCGATTGCCATGACGACCACGCCGCTTCGGGCGAGCGGCTGGTCGATCGCGACATTTGTCATCCGATCATTGAGTGTCCAGGCGCCGCCATGCACTTCCACGATGCCGGCAAACGGCCCCGCTCCGCGCGGGCGATAAAGCCGCGCCGGCAATTTCTTCCCGTCATAAGCTCGATAGTCGATGTCCTCGACCTCGACATCATCATTCGCCGACATCGCGCCTCCGAAGCTACGACGCTCCACCGATGACCAAATCATAGGCCGAGTCGGACCGGCACTCTAGCCTTCCCGCAATGCGCTGCTCGCGTTGCCGCATTGACGAGTTGGAAGTCTTCTTGCCCTCGCCGGAATTCGTAAATAGCCTGGCACCTAATCGATCTTCGATATTTTCGGGAGGGACTGGGCAATGGCGACACAATTTCATCTCGTCGTGGATGGCAAGGCGCATACCCTTTCCGTCGACGACCCTAACATGCCGCTGCTCTATGCGTTGCGCGACGAGCTCGGCTTCGACAACCCCCATTTCGGCTGTGGCCTCGCCCAATGCGGCGCCTGCACGGTGCATGTCAACGGGGAGGCGATCCGCTCTTGCGTCACGCCGCTTTCGACGGTGAAAGGCGCCAAGATCACGACACTTGCGGGTCTCGGCACGCCGGCCCATCCGCATCCCCTGCAAAAGGCTTATATCGAAGAGCAGGTGCCGCAATGCGGCTATTGCATCAATGGTTGGATTATGACCGCAGCGGCTTTCCTCAAAGCCACGCCTCATCCGACGGACCAGCAGATCCGCGAGGCCCTCGCGGGACTGAAATGCCGCTGCGGCACGCATATGGCGATCATGCGTGCGGTCAAGCGCGCGGCGCAGGCCTGAGGGGGGACGAACCGATGACGACGAACCCAACGAAGACCGAATTGCTTCGCCTGGACCTGACCCGCCGCAGCGTCTTGAAAGGCACCGGCGCGCTGGTGGTAAGCTTCACCGCGCCGACGGCGATCGCGCGGGCCGCGACGGCCGCGACCGCGCCGAAGCCGCTCGATCCAACCGAGCTCGATTCCTATCTCGCGATCCACCGCGACGGCTCGGCCACCGCCTTCTTCGGCAAGATCGATGGCGGCCAAGGAACCGATGTCGGGATTGCACAGATCGTCGCCGAGGAGCTCGACCTGTCCGCCGGCCGCGTCGCGGTCATCATGGGCGACACCGCGCGAACCATCGACCAAGGCGGCGCCAGCGGCAGCTTCGGCATTACCTGGGGCGGCAAGCCGATGCGTCACGCGGCGTGCGAAGCCCGTCAATTTCTCTTGGGCCTCGCCGCCAAGCGCCTCAAGACGCCGGTCGAGAAGCTGACGGTCGCGGACGGCGTCGTCTCGGTCATCGGCGCGCCGGGCAAGAAGATCGGCTACGGCACTCTCATCGGCGGCCATTTCTTCAATGTGCGGATGAAATGGAACGGCAAGATGGGCAATGCTCTCGACGTCGAGGGCACGGCGCAGCCGAAGAAGCCGGCGGATTACAAAGTCGTAGGGACCTCGCCGAAACGGCGCGACGTTTTCGCCAAGGTCTATGCCAAGCCCACCTATGTCACCGATGTCCGAGTACCCGGCATGTTGCATGCGCGCGTCGTGCGCCCGCCGACGGCCGGTGCCGTGCCGAATTCGATCGATGAAAACTCGATCAAAAGCATTCCCGGCACGCGCGTGGTGCACAAAGACGGTTTCGTCGCCGTCCTGGCCGAAAAGGAATGGAACGCGGTGCGTGCTGCGCAAAAGCTCAAGGTGAATTGGCCGCAGACCGCGCCGGTTTTCCCCGAACCGGCAGCTCTCTACGACTACATCCGCAAGGCGCCCTTGCGCAAACGCACGGTCGAAAAGCAAACCGGCTCCGTCGAGCAGGCGATCGCCGGCGCGGCCAAGGTCGTAACCGCCGATTACGAGTGGCCCTTCCAGTCGCATGCGAGCATGGGCTCGGCCTGCGCACTCGCCGACATCAAGAACGGCAAGATGACCGTCTGGACGGGATCCCAAAAACCGCATTACGCGCGCGATGGCGTGGCGGCGCTGCTCGACATGCCGGCCGAGAAAGTGCACGCGATCTGGCGCACGGGTCCCGGCTCTTACGGGCGCAACGATGCCGGCGACGCGGCGCTCGAGGCGGCGTTCCTCGCCAAGACCGTCGGCCGTCCGGTACGCGTCCAGGGCATGCGCCCGGAAGGCATCGCCTGGGACCCCAAGGGCCCGGCTTCGATCCACCGCGCGCGCGCCGGTCTCGATGCCGACGGCAAGATCATCGCCTATCAGTTCGAGAGCAAGGGCTTCTCGCGTCTCGAGATCGATAGCAGCGAGAAGAACCCCGGGGACAGCATCATCGGCCAGCAATTCGGGTTGGCGCTCAAACCGACCGATGCGTTCGGTGTGCCCGACGAAGCCTACGACATCCCGAACCGGCTGATGGCCTGGGAGACCATTCCGCCCTTCCTCGACCGTGGCTCGCCCTTGCGCACGTCCCATATGCGCGATCCGGTCGGGCCGCAAATCCATTTCGCCAGCGAATCCTTCATCGACGAGTTGGCGCATGCGGCCAATGCCGACGCGGTGGAATTCCGATTGCGGCATCTGAAGGGCCGCGACGCCGCGGCGGTCAAGGCGGCGGCCGATAAATTCGGCTGGGACCGGCGCCCTTCGGGACCGCATGCCGACAGCAAGGG
This sequence comes from uncultured Alphaproteobacteria bacterium, assembly GCA_963729935.1. GTDB lineage: Bacteria > Pseudomonadota > Alphaproteobacteria > ATCC43930 > CGMCC-115725 > CAIKMD01. The sequence goes on along the minus strand of CAVSPW010000009.1, from coordinate 60,325 downwards.
CGACACCGTCTCGGGTCGCGGCATTGCTTATACGAAGCGGCTGTTCACGATCGTCGCCGTCGCCGTGGAAGTCGAAATCGACCGGCGCAGCGGCAAGGTCCGGGCGAAACGCTTTGCCGTCGCGCATGATTGTGGCTGCATCGTGAATCCCGCGCTGCTACACGCGACGATCGAGGGCAACATCGTCCAGGCCACGAGCCGCAGCCTGTGGGAGGAAGTGCGCTTCGATCGCCAGAAAGTGACGAGCGTCGATTGGGCGACTTATCCGATTCTCGATATCACCGAGGCGCCCGACAAGGTCGATATCGTGCTGCTCGATCACCCGGAGATCCCGCCGACCGGCGCCGGCGAGCCCTCCTCGCGTCCGGTGGCGGCGGCGATCGCCAACGCGATCTTCGACGCGACCGGCGTTCGCTTGCGCCGGGGGCCCTTCCGGCCCGAGCAGGTGAAAAGCTCTCTCGCCTCTTAAGAGGGGACTTGTCTCGAGACAAAGCCGCGCCCGCTGGGCGCGGCCGATGGGCAACGCGATCCTTAGTTGTCGTGCCCCAGCTTCACCCGCTGCGTGGCGATCGAATAGTCGCGACGGCGCTTGCGCTCTTCAGGTGTGAGCTGCTCGTAGAGATCGGGGTTGTGCAGGCTGGTATCCTGGCCGCGCACGGGATTGTCGATCGCCTCTTCGAGGCTATGCGCCCAGATCCATTCCTCTTCGGGCCGGACATGGCCGTCCGAACCGATCTGATCGAGGCCCCAGTAGATTTCGAGCCGATGGCCGTCGGGATCGCGGAACTCGACGGCGATTTGTGCGCCGGCGCGGCGCCGTCCTTCGAAATCGATCGGCCAATTGAGCTTCTTCAGATGATTACGCGCGAGAATGACCTCGTCGAGCGTCGCCACTTCGAAGGCGATGTGATTGAGCTCGATCGCGGGCGACTCGCCCGGCATCGAGCCGACCACGGCGATGCCGTGATGGTCGGTGTTGCAGCGGAAGAACACCATGCCGCCCGGCGCGATGTCCTCGGGATAGACGTCGGAAACTTTGAAGCCCATCACCTCGGTATAAAAGCGCGTCGAACGTTCGACATCGGTAACGTTCAGGACGACGTGGCCGATCTTCGTGATGTTGAACGGCGTTCCCTTGGGGCGGGCGTAGGATTTGATCTTCTTCTTGTCGATCTTCTTGGCGGCGACCATGATCTTGCTCCTTGGTGCTCGTGGTCGAGCAATTGCGACGCAAATCCTATCTTATATATGGCCGCGATCAACCGACTTGCCACGGCGGCGCCGGGAAGCCCGCAGACTACCTAATATTTCTTCTTTGGCGGCGCCCCCTCCCAGCGAGACCCCAAGTCTCGAGCGCGAAGCCGAGCGAGCTGCCATGTCAGGGCGGACATGCCTCCAACGCGGGCAGACCGAGCTCTTCCCAGATCTTGCGCGAATTCGCCATGAACTCTTCTTGGGCCGCGCCAAGGGGGCCATATCGCGCTTTTGCGGGCAAGCCTATCGCGGAACCCCGCGGCCCGCTATTTTCATATCGGGTCTACCCGATGCGCGGCATTGGGTTATGCTAGTCGCAAACTTTGCAGCAGGCAGGTTCGAGATGAGTGATCCCATTCCCGCACAAAAGGCGCCCTATGGCGTCGAAGGCGAAGCCGGCAAGGATTACGTGTGGTGCGCCTGCGGCCGCAGCGCCAAGCAGCCGTTTTGCGACGGCTCGCATCGCGCGGTCGGTCTGAGGCCGCTCGTCTTCAAGGCGGAAAAGACCGAAAAAATCTGGCTGTGCGGCTGCAAGGCCTCGGCCAATAAGCCCTTCTGCGACGGAACGCACAGCAAAATTTAGCGCGCGGCCCGCACGATCGCGCGCCGCACGAGCCCGGCGCGGAGATCGATTAGTCCGCCGCGCGCGGCGGAAGCGGGCGTCCTTCGAGGCCGGCCTTGCGCAACTCGGCGCGCGGCCCGGCCGGCGTCATCGTGAAAAGCGCTTCGACGCTCGTGTAATCGTGATATCCCAGCCGCGCAAGCGGACGAATCTTCAGGATGTCGATCTTGCCGTCCGGGGTCAGTACATCGTCCCGGATATGGACGCCGACGACGCGCCCGACCACCACATGGTGGCTCTGCTCGAGGTTGCGCCCCGGCAGGCTCAACATGCAGTGGTATCTGCATTCGAGATGGACAGGCGACGCGGCCACGCGCGGCGGCTTGACGATCGCCGAGGGCTCCATCTCGAGGCCGGCCAAGGCCGCTTCATCGACATCGGGCTCGACGGCGGAGCTCGTAATATTGACAGCTTCGCGCAACGCGTAGGTCGCCATGTTGACGACGAACTCGCCGGTCTCGATGACATTGGCAACGCTGTCCTTGGGCCGTGCCAAAAGCGGGAAATTCGAGGCCGCAAACATCACATAGGGCGGGTCGTAGCCGAGGTTGTTGAATTGGCTGAACGGCGCGAGATTGACTCTGCCCGCCGAATTCAGCGTCGAAATCCATCCGATCGGCCGCGGCACAACGATCGACTTGAACGGATCGTATTTCAGCCCGTGGTCATTCTTGTCCGGTTCATAGAACATCGTCTGCGCCCGCCCCCGCTCTAATCGGCCAGTCCCAAGCCGAAGAACGCATCGGCATTGCGCCAATAAATCTTTTCCTTCTCCGCTTCGGTGAGGTTGAGCTCGCGCACGAGGTCGACATGCTCTTTGGGATCGATCGGCACCGGCCCGTAGTCGGTCCCGAACATCACACGGTCGGGTCCGAAGACTTCGACCGCCTCCTTGAGATGCGGGCCCCAGATCCCCATTGTATCGACGCGTAAATGCGCACGCAGATAGTCGCTCGGCAAGCGCTCGCATTTGATCTTTGTGTGTTCTGGCATGCCCTCGCTGCCGAGCCGGTAGCCGAAATTCAAGCGGCCCATCACCGGCAGTAGCCCGCCGCCCATATGCGCGACTACGATCTTCAAGCGAGGAAAGCGATCGAAGAGACCGGAGAGGATCATACGCGCCAAGCACATGGCTGTGTCGAAAGGCCGGCCCACCAGCTCGTCGAGTTTATACTGGCCCATCTGTTGATCGTGGCCGATCGGCACGCGGACAGGATGAAGAAAGATCGGCACCTGCTTGTCCTGCGCATATTCCCAGAACCAATAGGCGTCTTCGCCATCGAGAAACCGGCCGTGCCAGCTCGTGGTGATGAGCATTCCCTTGCAGCCCATGGGCCCCATGCAGCGCTCCGCCTCGGCAAGCATGGTTTGGTCGAGGGGGTTGACCGTACCAAGCCCCCAAGTCGTCCCCTTGCTCGTCGCGACCACCGAAGCGACCTCGTCATTCGTGTATTTGACGCAATCGAGCGCCGGCTTTTTCGAAACCTGGGTCAACACCTCGGCCGAGAACGGATTGCTCATCAGGCGGCGCGTGATCCCCGCGCGGTGGCTGACTTCCTGTTGCAGGGGAAAATCGGTGAGCTCGTGATAGCCGACCGCAGGCAGGCCGCGAAAACTCGTGACCATGTTCTTGCCGACCGGCGTGCCGCGCAACACTTCGGCCACGCCGAGCGGATCGGCGCGATTGGGCACCGAGCAATGCGTATGGATATCCACGATGTGAGCCATGACGCCCTCCTCCCGTTTTCAATAATTTCGGCCAGACTACCGGCTTACCCGCCGCTGCGCCAGCGCGCGTGGGAGCCGGATTGGCGACAAGCCGATCCGCCGGAACGGATAGTTCCCCTCCAGTGGGAAACGCATTAGGATTGCCGCCGCAAACCGGGTTCGGGCGCGTCGTTCGTCGAACCCAAAGGCAAGAACAAAGGGGGGGTCCCATGGCGGACGGGCAGGTCATCCAAGTTTCCCGATTGCTTGATGAGCGCGGCGTCAGCGCGTTCCACATCAAGCTGCTGATCTGGTCGCTGTTCATCGTGCTGATCGACGGCTACGACATCGGCGCCATCGCTTTTGCGGCACCCTCTCTCATGAAGGAATGGCATTTCCCGCCGAGCCAACTCGGGCCGATCTTCAGCGCGAGCCTGATCGGCATCCTCTTCGGCTCGGCGATCTTCGGCTTCATCGGCGACCGCTATGGCCGCAAGGCGGCGCTGATCAGCGCCAATCTGCTCTTCGGCATCTTCACCTTCATCGCCGCCTACTCGACCAACACGAGCGAGATGTTCTGGCTGCGCTTGCTGGCCGGGCTCGGCATCGGCGGCGTGATCCCGAACGCGATCGCGATCAATGCGGAATCCGCGCCGCGCCGGCTTCGCGCCACCTTGGCGATCATCGCGGTCGGCCTGGTGCCGATCGGCGGCGCTATCCCGGGTTTTCTCGCCGCCACCATGGTGCCGACCCATGGCTGGCAGCTTCTCTTTTTCGTCGGCGGCGTGGTGCCGATTCTCATCGCCATCGTCGGCTTCTTCGGCCTTCCGGAATCGATCAAATTCATGGCGCTCCATGAAAAGCACCGCGCCGACATGGAGAAGCTGATTCGCGCCATCCGGCCCGATTTCATGGTGCCGGCGAACGCAAAATTCGTGATCGAGGACGAACGCAATTACGCCGGATTCAGCCCCGCCCATCTCTTCGGCGACGGACTGGCGCTGATCACGCCGCTGGTTTGGCTCCTGTTCGTCCTGAACTTGATGGGATTCTTCTTTCTCAACAGCTGGACGCCAACCTTGCTGGTCACGGCGGCGCATCTTCCGCCCGCCGTGGGCGCGCTCACGGGCGCGATCTTTCAGGTCGGCGGTACCGTCGGCGCGCTGCTTCTATGCCGCTGGATTGAGAGGCGCCGTTTCGGGGCGATCACCGTCCTTTTCGTGATCGCAGTGCCGGTGGTCGCTTCGATCGGCTGGTTCGGCATCACGTCGCAGACCTCGCTGATGATTGCGGCTTTCTTCGGCGGGTTCCTCGTGCTGGGCATCCAATCCGGCATCAACGTCACGGGCGCGCTCATCTATCCAACCTCGCTGCGCTCCAACGGCTCGGGATGGCAGCTCGGCATCGGGCGCATCGGTTCGATCGTCGGCCCGCTGCTGGGCGGGCTTTTCGTCGCCATGCCGGTCCAGCGGCTCTATATGTGGGCGGCAATCCCCTTCGTGGCGGGCGCGGTGATCTGCTACTTCGTCCAACGGCTCAACGAAACACGCCTGAGCCGCGTATCGGCCGTCCAAGAAGCGGCCGCGGATTAAGCCCGTGATCGAGGAAAAGGATATCCAGGTCACGGTCCGCGACGGCGTGCGAATCGCCGTTCGTATCTATCGGCCCGAAGGCAGCGGGCAATTCCCGGCGCTTTTTGCCGCGAGCCCCTATCGCTACGACAACAACGCCCTGCCGACGACACCGGTGTTTCTGTGGCGGGAGACCGGTCCGATCGAGTGGTATATCGAGCAAGGCTACGCCTATGTGCACGCCGATATCCGCGGCACAGGTTTTTCCGAGGGCGAGTATCGCTTTCTCGATCGCAAAGAGCAGAACGATCTTTATGACGTGATCGAGTGGATCGCGGCGCAGCCTTGGTCGAACGGCAAGGTCGGCGGCATCGGCGAATCCTATTACTGCATGACGCAATGGTTCATGGGCATCGAGAACCCGCCGCATCTCGCCTGCCTCGGCGCCTATGACGGTTTGAACGATCCCTACCGCTTCATGGGCTATCCCGGTGGCATCGAGGGAAACTTTCTCTCCTATTGGTACAATTCGAGCGTTCGCGTTCCCAATCTCTATCCGACCAATGGCGAGCATCCGAGGCCCTTGCCGCACGACCTGTTCTACGATGTGCAGATGCACCCACACTACGACGACTGGTGGAAAGAACGCTGCGCGGTCGAGCGCCTTGATCAGATCAAGGTGCCGCTGTTCTCGATCGGGGTCTGGGCGAAGATGGACCTCCATTGCGCCGGCAACATCCTGGGCTATCAGAAGGCGCAGGGACCGAAGAAACTCTTCATCTCGGGCACGGCGACGCCCTTCACCGCTCAGCGCGATTTCTCGCTGATCGAATTCCACCAGAAATATCTGCTGCCCTTCTACGATCGCTATTTGAAAGGCGTGGAAACGAGCCATGAAGCGCGGCCCAATGTCGAGTACACGGTGCGCAACACGGGCGTGGTGAAATCGTCCGAGACCTGGCCGCCGCCGGGCGCAAAAATAGCGCGCTTTTATCTCGGTGAAGGTCCAAGCGGGAGCGTGAGTTCGCTCAACGATGGCGGATTGAGCGCCGCGGCGCCGCCATCGGGGGCGCGCAGCACGACCTATTCCTACCCGCATCCGAGTTGGGCGCTCGGCGTCGTCGCGCTCGGACCCCAAGGCCCGGATCCCGCCCGGGGCGTTCTGACCTTCACGAGCCCGCCATTGACGCAGGATATGGAGATCGCGGGATCGGGCAAACTCGTGCTCCACGCCTCTTCGACGCGGTCCGACATGGATTTCCTCGTGAAGCTGTCCGAGCAATTCGCGCAAAGCCCCGATCAGCGCTCGCAGGGTCTACAGCCGAATTATTTCATCGTGACCAAGGGTTGGCTCAGAGCCTCGCATCAAGAGCGCGATGCGGCGCGCGACACGGAGTTGTCGCCCTATTACAACCACGCGGCATCGACCCCGCTCACGCCGGGCCAGATCTATAAGATCGAGATTCCGCTGCAGCCCATCGCCTATCGTTTCCGCCAGGGCAATCGCATCCGGGTCGAGATCGCGAACGGCGATTCGCCGGTAACCGACGCGCTCTTTTTTCATATCTATCGCCCCGATAAGATGGGCGCCGACACGATCCACCACGACGCCGACCATCCGTCGCAACTCATCCTTCCCGTCATGTTGGACAATTGACCATGGAACCCTTGCCATCCGGCGCGAATTTTCGCCGCGCGAAGATCCTTTGGGAACTCGGCCTCCACATCGCCGGCAACCCGGCCACGCGCTATGGCGGCAACCGCGACATGTGCATCACGATCGGCACCGGATCGGGGGAAAGTTTCACGCCGTGGCTGCGCATGGCGACGGGCTCAGCGATCCTCGCGCTCGACGTCGCCAAGGGCGGCGTCGAGGCGGCTTTCGTCAATCCATCGGCGATGTTGACCCAAGCCTATCGGGGCGTCGGTCTTTTCAAAGCGCCGTTGCCGCTGAGGATCCTTGGCTCCTATCCGAGTTGGGACCGCTTCGTCGTCGCGATCCGCAAGAACACCGGATTCAGTTCGCTGCATGACGTCAAGAAAGCGCGCTATCCGCTGCAGATATCCTTGCGGGAAGACCCGACCCACTCGACCCTCGTCCTCGTCGATCAATTGCTTGGCTTCTATGGCATGAGCCTCAAGGACATCGAATCTTGGGGCGGGCGGGTGCATCCTTGCGGACCGCCCGGCGATAAGAAGCGGCTCAACGGCTTCCGCGACGGCACGCTCGATGCCGTCTTCGATGAAGGGATCCGCACCTGGCTCGGCGAGGCGCTGACCTGCGGGCTCGCGCCGATCGAGCTCGAAGCCGATGCGTTCACCCATCTCGAAACGCTTGGCTGGCGCCGGGTCCTAATTCCGGCGGGGCACTTTCCCAATCTCGACCACGACCATCCCTGCATCGATTTCAGCGGCTGGCCCCTTTACACCAGCGCGACGCTTCCCGATCAGATGGCCTATGACATCTGCGGCGCCTTTGCCGCGCGCGACGGCGAGATGCCGTGGGAAGAAGGCACCTATACCGGCGTCGCGCAGGTCTTCACGGAAACCGACGCAACGCCGATGGACGTGCCGCTTCATCCCGGCGCCGAACGCTGGCTGCGCGAGCACGCCCAGCCCGGCTGAAGGCTTGGCCGCGGCGAAGCTTTCCCGCGATCGGGGCTTGCGTGGGCGGCGTTCGAAAACGCGCCGCGACGATCCACCCCGGGCACCGGTCGACGCACGCGGCCAGCACCAACCTCTCGCGATTTCAAGAAGGAACCATGCGCTTTAGGGACCACCGCGCGACGCTGTAAGGGCGAAGGTGATGGAGAGAATAGGATTCGAACCTACGATAGGGTTTGACCCCTATCACGGCTTGGCAATTCTCCCCGAGCCGTCCCGAATAGACCCGGCACGTACTGAAGAGCCTCGGATTGTCGGCAAAATCTCTCGCCAATGCCGCAATCGATCCCCTCTCCTGCCGTCGATTGGCTAGCCGCCCGGCGGCAATCCCGGTGGCAATTCTAACTACTCAACCCGATCCTGGGCCGGGGCTCGATAAATGAGGTTTCTCGTCGTGCCGGTGCAGCGGCGGATATGCGGCCGCCGCATTCAATAGGGCGCACGTGATCGGCGGATTCCTGCGGCCGCTCCGTTCCTCAGTCGGTTCACCGGGACGAAGGGCAGAGCCTAAGCCATTATGTCGACGGGCGTGCCGATTCCGACGCTCGCCCAGATCTCGTCAATCGCGCGGTTGCTGACCGCGATACATCCGTCGGTCCAATCCTTGTAAAAAGCGACGGGATCGTAGCGACCGAAGCCGTCCGGCAAGCCGTGAATTTCGATATTCCCGCCGAGCGGCAAACCGGCGGCGCGCGCCCTTCGCAAATCCTCGGCATTGGGATAGGAGATGTGCAGCGCGCGGTAGAATCGGCTATGGGAATTGAACCCGTCGATGCGGTATCGACCCTCGGGGGTGCGCGCATCGCCCCGCCGGCGCTTGGGTCCGACTGGTCGAGCGCCGAGCGCGACGGGGAAGGTCGCGAGGGGATTTTCGCCTCGCAGCAGCAGCAACGTGCGCTCGGATTTGAGGACCAGGATGCGATCGGCCTTCGCGCCCTTTGATTGGGCTTTAGCCCTGACCGGAAGGACGAGGAGCGCCGTGGCGGCGAGCGTCAGGTCGCGACAAAGCTGGCGGCGGGTCGGCGAGCGAAACTGAGGCATTCATCGTCCCGTGACGATCTTTCCGATGCTTCGAATTATCTTCCATCGGCGTGAGGTCCGCAACCCGCGGCAACGATCCGCTGGCCGGCGCCCCGTGCGCTCGATAGGCGAAGCGCGGGACGTTCCGTATCGTTTACGGAGAGCGCCGGTCGCGTGATCTGGAACGGCGTACCGGCGCGCTTGAGCCCGATCCTGTCGACCAGGCTCCAGTCGATGCGGTCGGCTTGGTTCCCCGCCGCCGCGGCGACACGGTCATCGAGGTCGGGCGGAATATCGGGCGTCATCGGCTGATTGATATCGATCTCGTCGATCTGTCGCCGGCTCGGCGTCACCGCGAGATAGAGCTCGCGTCCGATCCAGGCCAAGCGAATTTCCTCGTCGACGACGCGCACCTTCGTCCCGATCGCCACCTCGCCGAAGAGCCGCGCGATGTCCTCGGGATAGAGACGAATGCAGCCATGGCTCACATGCCGGCCGATGCCGTAAGGCTTGTTGGTGCCGTGAATCAGATAGTCGGGCCAGCCCAGCCGCAGCGCGTAATCGCCGAGCGGATTGGCGGGGCCCGGCGGAACCATTTCCGGCAGCTCGGGCCTTTCTTCGCGGATCGACGGCGGAGGGTACCAGCTTGGCTGGACATCTTTGCCAACGACACGCGTGGTGCCAAGCGGCGTCAGATTCGGCTCAACGCCGATACCGATCGGATAGGTCTCGACCGTGTGGCCATCGGGCGGGAAATAGTAGAGCCGCTGTTCAGCAAGGTTGATCACGATGCCCTCGCGCGGGCCCTCTGGCACGAGATAGACGCCGGGCAAGGTAATCCGACGGCCGGCGCCGGGAAGCCACGGGTCGACGCCGCCGTTGACAGCCATGAGTTGGCCGTAACCGAGATCGTAGCGGCGCGCGATATCGAGAAGTGTGTCCTCGTTGCGCGTGACATAGACGCCAGACACGCCCACCAGCATTTGGTCGGGCGAAAGCGGGAAGGATGCCGCCTGCACACGCGGCACCCAGAGACTGAATAGCGCCGCCAAAATAAGAATGGCGCGTGCTGCGCAAGGGGCCGCGCGACGGCCGTTCTTGAATCCCATGCATCCCACGACTGCGATACCCATTTACGGCGAATTACCGTCGCCGCATTCCAGTGCAGCGACGGCAACCGCGCCGATCTCGCCTGACGCACCTACTTCTTGAGGCCCTGCTGATACATGCGATCCGCTTTCGTGCTCGCGGCCTTGGCCGCAGCAGCGGCGGCATTGGCTGCGGCAGTCGCGGCATCGGCCTTTTGGCTCGCCGCTTGAGCAGCCTGCAGAGCTTGATCCGCGGTACTTTGAGCCCGCGTGACGCTATCTTGGCTGGCGCAACCTCCCAGCAGCAATGAACCGGTAAGAACCAAGATTCCGGCGCTCGTTTTCCAAGTTTCCTTGAACATGTCCATACTCCATTTCTGAGCTTTCAAAACTTCATCGAGCCTTCCTCGAGTGCGGGCTTCCGATGTGGCAAACACCTAACCTTTCCCCTCTCCGGCTCGGGTCGGCTTCCTAAAAACGGACATGACGATAATACTCGGGCTTACGAGAGCATTGACCTGGATCAAGACGGCTTCGCGGAGATCACTCCGCATCAAGTCCATGGTCGAGTGCAACCGCCGCCGGGCAGGCTCGTGTGTGTGCCCGTGGCGTTCATTGGGCCCCAGAACAACATCGCGTCGTCGTCACCGTGACGTGAAGGCGCAACGTACTAGACCCATCCCTCCCATCGTCAGCCGCGCGCGCCGGCGGAACGACCCACGCCATTAGATACCATTCGATGACAGGATCAGATTCTTGGCGGCAAGTTGGATCGGCGCAAACGGCTTAAAAGCGATGAGGCCCTCGTGTCGACGCGAAATCTGCCGGGATTGTGCGAGGATCCGGCAGGGCGCAAAGTCCGTCAGCGCTCAGGCTCTTCGGAAAGCTCCGATACCAAGATATCGAAAACTTCCGCCGCGCGGCCTTGCAAGGCATGATGAAGCTTGCGATGCAGATAGTCGTCCGAGGTCATCCACGCACATGCCTCGACGAGTTCTGCGCGCGTCGGCCCGATAGACAGTATCGCGGTAATGACGGCGTCGTCGAGCGGGCCGACGATGTCACGAATCTCGGCCGCACTGGCGGATTCTTCACCGGGTCCTTCGATCGCCATGGGATGGGTTCCTCCGACTTGCCGCACCGAACACCCGGCGCGCCCACTCGCGGCTTCGTTTGCGGGCCTCGCCTCTGCCGTTGATTACACCATCGGCGAAAAGCCGCCGAGTTGGATTGATTTATGTCAAGGTCCGAGCCGCCTTTGCGCGATGCAATTCAACTGATATTTTGTCTTTTTCGCGGTGCCGCGCCCTTCAACGCCGGCATGTCGATCTTCCGCAGTCAGCCAGGCCAGTGATGATCGATTCTGAGCAGGAAATCATCGCATTTCTCTCCGACAGCGACGCCTATGGCGAGCCCGGCGCTTTCGTTAGCCGAATCGAAACGCACTGTTCAATCGCATTCCTTGTGCAGGACCGCGCGTTTAAGCTGAAGCGCCCGGTTGCGTTCTCTTCCCTCGACTACAGTACGGTTGAAAAGCGCGGCGCCGCGTGCCGTGCCGAATTGGCGCTGAACCGGCGGACGGCGCCGGAACTCTATCTCGGCACCCATACCGTCAATCGCCGGGCCAGCGGAGAGCTGGGCTTCGACGGCGATGGCGAAATTCTCGATTGGATCGTGGAGATGCGTCGTTTCGATCAGGCGGATTTGCTCGATCATGTCGCGGACGCAACTCGCCTCAATCCCGACCTGATGGCTTCCTTAGCCGACGAAATCGCCGATTTTCATCGGAGGGCGGAACCCGTTTCGGGATACGGCGGCGCTGCCGGTCTCCAGGCCGCGATCGAACACAACCAGGCCGACCTCAAGACGGTCGGCGCGATCGTCGACGGAGAGGCTGTTGAATCGCTTCTTCAGGCATCGTTCGACGCCCTCGGACGCGTCTCGGACATTCTCGATCATCGACGGGATCAAGGCCAGGTGCGTCGGTGCCATGGCGATCTCCGCTTGGCGAATATTTGCCTGCTCGATGGGCGGCCAACACTGTTCGATGCCATCGAGTTCTGCGAAAACATTTCCTGCATCGACGTGTTGTTCGACGTGGCTTTCTTGCTCGCGGATCTTCATTTGCGCCGGCTGGATCTCGAGGCAAACATTCTCGTTAACCGATACGTCGATCTGGCTGCCGATTCCGATGGTCTGGCTGTATTGCCGCTCATGATCTCGATTCGCCTCGCGACCCGTGCTTACAGCGTCGCCGCCGCGTCGCTGCGCCAAGCCAGTGCCGAAAGCGCACGTCATCTTGCAGCCTCGGCACGATCGACTCTGGCGCTTGCGATGGCGCTCCTCATCCGCCGGCCCCCACGGCTCCTAGCAATCGGCGGTCTGCAAGGAAGCCTGAAGACCGCCTTTGCGCACGGGGCCGCGAGCTCGCTTGGCCCATCGCCGGGCGCGCGCATTTTGCACAGCGAGACGGTACGAAGGCGAATGCTGCGCGTCGGACGAGATAGCCGACTGTCGCATCAGGCCTATGACAAGAAGACCGCGCAGCGCGTCCTTAGCGCTCTGGCGGCGGAGACAAGGATGCTCTTGGCAGCGGGGCTTAGCGTAGGCGTCGATGCGGATTTCTATCAACCGGAAGATCGCGAGGCGATCGCGGCAATCGCAAGCGCGCTATCTGTGCCTTTCACCGGCCTTTGGCTCGCCGAGCCTGAGGAAATGAAGGCCAGCGCGGCACCGGAGATGGCCGGGTGGCAAACAATCGAACGCCAATCCTCGCTTTCCGAGGCGTGCAAGACAGGCCAAACCATCGCAGGGTCAATTCGCAACGGCTGATCCCTCCAATGGGCTGATCACGGGCCGCCGACGAAATTTTTACTGGTAACGCCTTTGGCGGTCGCGACACTCCTCACCAGGCCCGTCATCCAGTCAAGTTCTCGATGTATTTCGCGCAGGCGGCGGTGCGGAAATGGGTCGGGTCGCGGCCATCGCCGCCGCGCGCTTGAGCAGATCGACGACCGTGTCGTCCTCAATGGGGCGGAAATCGGCATAGAAGAGCCCGACGGCGCCGAAATCCTTGGGCGAGAACAAACAAACCGTCTCATCGGCTTCGGAGCGCAGCTCTTCGATCGTGTCCGCCGGAGCCACCGGAACGGCCAGAACAAGCGTCTTCGGTGCGCGTCGCCGCACGGCTCGGAGGGCGGCGCGCATGGTAGCGCCGGTGGCGATTCCGTCGTCGATGACGATCGCGGTTCCGCCGCCTAGCTCGGCGGGTCTGCGACCTTCGAAATAGAGCCGGCGACGCTTGTCGATCTCCCGTTGCTGGCGCAAGATCTCCCGATCGAGATAAGCCCTTGGGATACCGAATTCCGCGATCGCTTCTTCATCGATCACCTTTTCGAGACCCTCGACGTCGGCGATAGCGCCGATGGCGAGCTCCGGTGAGGCGGGGTGACCAATCTTGCGCACGAGAACGACGTCGAGCGGCGCACCGAGCCTCATCGCGACTTCAAATCCCACCGGAACGCCGCCGCGGGGCAACGCAAGAATGACCGGCCGGCGATCCTTGAAGCGCAGGAGTTCGGCTGCGAGACGGCGGCCAGCATCCTGACGGTCCGCGAAGTACATCGTCTAGCCCTCGGATTGACGCGTGAGGTGTTCGAGAAACCACCGTCGCGAGAGCGCGATGACCTGCTCGAGCGCGCCTGGCTCCTCGAACAGATGGGTGGCACCGGGGACGACTTCGAGCGCGCTTTCGCAATGCAAGCCGCGGCGCGCTGATTTGTTCAAGGCTAAAACCTCGGGATCGTGCCCGCCAACGATCAGAAGGGTTGGGGCATCGACCTCGGAAAGAGCGCCGGCGGCGAGATCGGGGCGGCCCCCACGGGAGACGATCGCGCCGATCCGACGCTTCATCTGCGCGGCGGCCTTGATCGCGGCGGCGGCACCGGTGCTCGCGCCGAAATATCCGATAGGCAACGATCGGATTTCCGGGGTGGCAAGAACCCAATCGGTCGCGGCCCGCAATCGTTGAGCAAGCAGTTCGATATCGAAAACATTGGCGCGGTCTTCCTCCTCGACGCTGCTCAGCAGATCGAAGAGAAGGGTCGCAAGCCCCGCCTGACGAAGCGCCGCGGCTACGGCATTGTTCCGGGGACTGAAACGACTGCTGCCGCTGCCATGCGCGAAAAGAATGAGTCCGCGTGGCGACAAGGACGGAAGCCCGAGCACCCCATCGAGGCCGAGAGGCGGCAGGCGTACCTCCCGCGTTATCTCCTTCTCTTCTCTTTCAACCATCGATCGGCACTCCTTCGCTCCCCCGCATGGAGCCTTCTCCGGAATCAGCCGCGGCTCTCTAGCCCTGGATGACGCCGAGTTCGCGCATAACGGCTTTAAAGTGGGGCCATTCGGTCGCCGACCACAGTTCGGTATGAGCGTGGCCGTAGCCGCGAACGATCGCCGAAATCTTACTCGCGTCATCCACATCTCTTGCGCGAAACAAATCCAGATAGTCATAGGGTCCGAGAAGTGCATAGCTGGCGATCCACTCAGCCGTGGGGCAAGCGCGGCGCACATGCTCCATGACCTTGTGTTCCAGCTTTTCGATCGCGAGCGGCGCTTGCAACCCATTCGGTTCCAGCCGCGTCAACATGGCGAAGGTCTGCATCGAGGCTCTCCCTCATGATGTTCGGCAAAGCTTTGAATGTTCCGGAACGCGTCGGCGGTGAGACGCGTCTTTCCGACCAAATTGTATGCTATTCCGCCGACCGCTCCTCGCCTTTGAGATGGATCAAGGACTCTCCGGCATCAGTCTTCTTCATGTGCCCCAGCGATCGCGTCAGCCACGAGCGATGTTGAATCGAGTACGGTGAGACGATCGCGGCTCCCGCGCGGCAAGCTCTCGGAGAGCGGAACGGTGTCGGAGACAACCAGGGCATCGAAATCGGCGGAGACAAACAGATCTGACGCGCCGCCCATGAAAAGGCCATGCGCGGCGGCGCCGAAGACGCGGCGAGCGCCCGCGGCGCGGCAGGCCTTGGCGGCCCGCAAGAGCGTGCCCCCGGTGCTGATCAAATCATCGAGAATGATGGCCGTCTTGTCTTTAAGCCCGCCGACGAGCGCGCCGCCGGTCACAACCCCTCCGCTGCGATATTTCTCGACAAAGGCATTGTCGACAGCCTTCCCCGACAAGCGCTCAAGGGCACGACGGAACAATTCGGCGCGCTTCACCCCGCCGGCATCCGGGGAGACGACGGTGAGCGCGGCATCCTTCTCCAGAGACGCGAAGTGCTTTGCGAAGAACTCGGCGGTGTCGATGTGCCTTGTCGGACAACGAAATGCATTGTCGAAAGCGGCGACGTTGTGAACCTCGACGGCGATAATCCGGTCGGTGGCCATGGCTTCGAACAATGATGCGACGTAGCGCGACGTAACCGGGTCATAAGGTTGGGTCCGCCTGTCCTTGCGTGCATAGCAGAGATAGGGCAGGACGGCTGTCACCCGCGCCGCGCCGTGGTCCTTCAAGGTGGCAATCAAAAAGAGCAACCGGCAGAGCTTGTCGTTTACCGATCTGGTCGTGTCGCCGTGCAAGGCGTGAATGACGTAGGCATCGAGCCCGCGAACCGGTGCGAGCGGGCGCACTTTATGCTCCCCGTCCTCGAAGCTGCGCTCTTCGACCGGGAGCAGCGGCGCTTCCAAGCGTGCGGACACGCGGGCGGCATAGTCCGCCGTTCCTTCAAGGGTGAACAATGCGAGTTTACCGGCCGACATGGATTCCTCCTGGCACGATCATGCACCCGTAAAAAGTAATCCACGGCCGCGGAACAGAGGTTGACCTGTCTCAGACCCGGCAGGACGGCGTAACATCACGCTGTGGATTGCGGGAGAAGGTCAACCAATTCCTGCTCTCGGCCGCGAACGACCCGTTTGCCGGCGAGCTCGCCGCGCTTTTCCGTGACGATTGTTCGCTGACCTTCGGGTTGAGTGTCGCGCTCGAAGTAAACGACGACCCAATCACCGATCCTCCCCAACTCATGGGCGCGCGCGGTATTGGAATAGAGGACGGTAAAATTCCACCCGTCACGCTCGGTGTGGAGAATGGGGAGCCATGCCTCGCCTTTGGGGTTGAAGCGCTTCGGCGCAATCTTCGGCAGCCGGTCGGCCCGCGCCAGTGCGCGATATTCTCGGTCGACATCCAAGAGCATCGCCACAGGAGGCTCCTCGGCCGGCGTTCCTCGCCCCACCCGGACACGTTGCAGCATATCGGCGAGAAGGCTGCGGATCGCCGCGGCCCGGCGTCGGCCGATGCCGGGCACGGTTTCGAGTCTCCCGTCATGGGCCGCGATTTCAAGTGCTTCCAACGTGTCGACGTGAAGGGTTTCATGGATTCGCCGCGCCAAGGAGGGGCCGATACCGGCGATCGTCCCGAACAATCTTTCGGGATCGGCCTCGCCACGCAAACGCGCGAGTTGCATCCAGCGCCCCGTCCTCAGAATTTTCTCGATCGCCGCCGCGATCGCTCGACCAATGCCCGATATCCGTTGGAGTCCGGCATTTCCCTCTCGCGCCGCAATCTCGCTCACCTCGACGTCGAGCCTTCGCACCGACTCCGCTGCGCGCCGGTACGCACGGACGCGAAAGGGATTGCCGCCTTGCTCTTCCATCAACGCCGCCGCCTGTTCAAGCATGGCCGCAACCGCCGCATTGGTTCTGCTGGGCCTCAAGCCCGGCGGTCGAAGAGTTTCATCTTCAGTTCGTTTCGTTATCGGTCCAACCATTGGATTCTTCGCGTCCAAGGTTTAGCGCGGCACGTCGCCGCAGCCCGCATCGCGTGACGACATCCAGCCGCGCCCGGTCCGAGCCGACGAACATCCCTGCACCGCTATTCCGGTCGTCGCGGCCAATGGCGAGGTGCCGCGACTAGGTTCCACGATGCTGGTCTTCCGATGCGGCACGGCGCTAACGGGGATTGTCCGCCGCAAACGCCATCTGTAATCCCGAGCCGGTTTGCGTGTTGCGCGTGGCAAATCGGCGCGGTTACAAGCGATCAGGCGGACCCGCCACGGCATCACATACGGCCGATCATTTGCCGGCCGAGAGGGGAAACTTTCGCCGCGGTCGCGGTTTATCGGCACGGTTTTCGCGCGGCGCGGATTATCACGGTCCGATTGAGACCGATCACGCGCGCTCGGCGTGCGGCTCCTCATCCTGAGTAATAATCCCGGGCTCATCGGCATCGAATTCACCGGTCTCCTCGAGCATCTCGAACCGTCCATATCGCTGGCCGAGGCTGCTGCGGCGCACAATGTCGATCGCCTCGCCGCCGCTATGGGCGCAGACCGTAAAGTGAGCAACCGCGCCGTCGGTTCGCAGCGGGCCGCCATAGGCCTCAATCGCATATATCTTCATCGCACCGGCCGCCATCAGAGGGAGAGTTCCTTCGCGACACTTGCCGTCGGGCGATGGCCCCGCGCCGCTGCGAGGCAGTCGAAATAAGTGTCGAGAATCCAGCGCCGGTCCGCCACGGTCATGCCGTCTTCCGGTTTGCGATCGAATTGACGCCCTTCCGCGCGCGCGATCCGTTCAAGCAAAGCCAGTGCGACGATTTCGGGGCTGTCTCCACTCGGGTTGAGCATCTTACAACTCCATCGGTGCAATGAATTGGTTAAGCTTATCGGTTCTGCGCTTCGCCAAATTGAGCTAGATCAAGCCGTTCTGGGGGATGTCGATCGATGCGCGCGGCTCGTTAAGGGCGCACATCGACAAGGTTCACGACCTTGTCGACCCCGAAGACGTACCAGGCGTCCGATTCTGCCATTTCTCGCTCCGCGGCAGTCGGCACGAGGCCTTGCAAGGTCACGACGCATCCACGAGTCGAGATCCTGATCTGAGACGCGTTCACGAAGGGATCCTTCTCGAGTGCCAGCCGGACGGCATCGGTAATCTCATCGTCGCTGTCGGACTCATCCGGCATCACGCCCAGGCCGTTCACGACGTCCCGCGTGCCGGGCACCCACCAGGCGAGCACGCCGGCAAGGCGTTTGCGTCCCAGGCCGCAGACCTCGCCGTCGAGCGTCACGACCCCGTTGCTCACCGTGACGGTGATGTTGCCATCGATCGGAGAAGGCACTTGTACGGGAACTCGTTTGCCATCGGCTTTCAGATCGATCCCGCAAGACGCCAAAGCAGGCTCCGCGACCAGGGCGTCCCGGACTCCATCGCGGATTTCGCCATCGCCCATCCGCTGGGCCGGCGCCACGCGAAGCCGGTCGACGATTCCCACCACGCCTTCGATAGACGCCACCCTCTCTAGCGCCAGCTTCTTTGCTGCGACGCTGGCGACCTCACCTTCGATGATGAGGTCGCCGTTTTCCCAGCCCGCCGTGAGCGGAGGATTGGCGATATCTGCGCGGGACCCGGCCTTCAGCGCCTTCAAGGCCGCTTGCAAAATCGCTTCCCTGCGTTCCATCACCGCCTCCATGGGACCACAACCTATCTTGCATAGGTGCCGATCAGTTCCGCGGTCACGATCGCATGAGCCGCTGCCGCTCTTTCGGCGTCTCGGCAACCCCCGCCCGCCGGAAGGTCGAGGCTCTCGACATCGAGCGCGTAGATCGTGAAATGGTAGTGGTGGGTTCCATGACCGTGCGGCGGACAGGGCCCGCCATAGCCGCGCTTGCCAAAATCATTGATCGCCTCGCGCGCAGTGGCACCAGCCGAAGACCGGCCGGCGGCCAGCCCCGACAGAGCGGCGGGGATGTCAAAAATTGCCCAATGATACCACACCCCTGAAGGCGCGTCGGGATCGCGGCAGACGATGGCATAACTCCGGCTTTGCCGCGGCGCGCCCGGCCATGCGAGCGGCGGCGGCGTGTCGGCGTCGTCGCAGGTGAACCGCGCGGGGATCTTGCCGCCCGGTTTGAAGGCTTCGCTCTTCAACTGCATCCTCGGCTCCCGTCGCCGCTGGACCTTTCGACACGGCTCGCGCCGGATCGGCTCTTGCGATCGAAAAGCTTAGAGGCGTCCACGAGCGCCCACATTGACGTGAATCAACACCGCAGATCCGGGGAAACCCGATCCGGGAGCCCTTCGATCGACGTCAGCCCTTGACGCAAATGAGCGGCTCCAGCGTCGCCACTTTGCGAGCGAGACCCGCGTTGTGCGCCGCGTTAATGACAGCTTCGGCATCCTTGTAGGCGCCGGGCGCTTCTTCGGCAACGCCCCGGGACGAAGGGCTCCGCACAAGGATGCCCCTTCGCTCCAATTCGTCGACCACTTCGCGGCCGCGCCAACGCCTCGACGCCTGATGGCGGCTCAACCGCCGACCGGCGCCGTGACATGCCGATGAAAACGCGCGCTCGGGCGTCACGGCACTTCCGACCATGATCCCTGAAATTGTGCCCATGCTCCCGCCGATGAACACGGGCTGCCCGACCGACGAGAGACTTAAGGGCAGATCGACCCGGCCGGGGCCGAAGGCGCGGGTGGCGCCTTTGCGGTGAACGAAAAGACGGCGGCTCTTGCCGCCGATCGCGTGAGTTTCCTCCTTGCAGGTGTTGTGCGAGACGTCGAACAGCAGCTCCAATTGCGCGCCGGGAAAGAAATGCCGGAACACGTTGCGCGTGAGATGCGTAAGGATCTGACGGTTCGCGAGAGCGCAGTTGATCCCTGCGCGCATGGCGCCGAGATAGCGGGTGCCGAGTTCGGAGCGTATCGGCGCGCAAGCGAGCTCGAGATCGGGAAGCTCAATCCCGGCCTCGGCCGCGCCGACTGCCATCTCGCGCAGATATTCCGTGCCGATCTGATGGCCAAGACCGCGCGAACCGCAATGGATGCTGACGACGACGTCGCCCGATCCAAGGCCGAAAGCCTCCGCCGCGCTCTTATCGTGGATCTCGGCAACCGACTGGACTTCGAGATAATGATTGCCCGATCCCAGCGTGCCCATCTCGTCCCGTTGCCGCGCCTTCGCCCGGTCCGAAACCGCCGAGGGATCCGCGCCGCTCATTCGTCCACGCTCCTCGATGCGGTCGAGATCCGATTCCATGCCATAACCTTGCGCGACAGCCCAGCTTGCGCCGCCAAGGAGCATCGCGTCCATTTGGCTGCTATCTAATATAAGTTTTCCGGTACTGCCGACGCCGGCCGGGATATTGCGAAAGAGGCTGTCGGCGAGATTTCGCGCGACCTTCTCGACGTCCCCTCGGCGCAATCCCGTCAGGAGCGTACGAACGCCACAGGAAATATCAAAGCCGACGCCGCCGGCCGAGATGACACCGCCCGCCACCGGATCGAAGGCGGCGACGCCGCCGATGGGAAAGCCATAGCCCCAATGCGCATCGGGCATCACATACGCGGCGTCGATGATCCCGGGGAGCCTCGCCACATTCGAAATTTGCTCCAGCACTTTGTCGTCCATTTCCGCGACCAAGGCAGCATCGGCAAAAATGATGGCGGGTACCCGCATGCCCGCCACCGGCGGCAAGCGCCATTCGTATTCAGAGACGGCGACGAGCCTGGACATATCCATTGCCTTGCGCCCTCCATAGGGGTTTCAACACTGCGTCGTTCAGACGTCAATCACGCATTGGGCGATCCACGCCCCATCGGCGCGTTGCTCCAGCTTGAGCGCCGTATAGGTTGCCCCCTTCGCCTCGACGGCCGGCGCGTGGCGAAGCGGATCGATCGGTTCGCCCCAGGCATCGGCTCGCAAATGATGTTCATCGAACGCGACTTTGAATTGGCCGAAAATAGAATGATCTACGGCCATTCGGTAAATGACGGCATTAAGCCAATCGACGAGCAGCATGGCATCGGTCGGGGCTTCGCATTCGAGATGGACGCGATGCCGGAGACGAATCGCGGAAACATCCACCACGATCGCCGAAAGCGCCATCGCCGCTTGCTCGAACGCTTCTTCTCGGGTCGAGCCGATCCCGCGCACACCGATGTCCGCCCCATGCGGGAAGTGCTCGGCGCGCGCTTCAATAGGCATGGCATCTCCAAGCGGCAAGCAATCCGCCGAGCACATGCGTGCTCATCCATAATGGCCGCTCATCTCTATTCATGAGCGCTCTCTGCGCCACGAAGGGCACACCCTTCCTCTTCGGAGCGCCCGAAGAGCGTCCGATATGCAAGGGCGAGGTTCATCGCTTCGAAGCACTCGCCTCCAAATATATTTATGACGGGTGCGGAAACGACAATTTGATTTGCGTCAAGTTTTGACGCAACCGCTGCGGCAAGATGTGTCCGCTCAGAGCGGCGCCTCGCCAGATGTTTGCGCAACGGGTTCTGCTTCCCGCGCCGCCGCAGGAGCGAGCTTGGAGGAATGAATGGATGCGAAACCGCACAGGCGCGTTCACAAGGTACGGCGCCGTGCCAAGCGCCCGCCCCCTGAAAGCAACCGTTTGCCTCCCGATCGGGCGCAACTCGGACCGCAAGGGCGCACAAGCGAGAATTTTGAAGTCGACGTGGCACCCGATCGGATCGATGCAGGAGCGCCTGAGATTCGAAACAGGGACGAGTCAGTCTGCGGGACCCCGCCTGACGAGCCGTGAGGAAAGCCACAGAGCACATCCCGCGAAGGCCGGATCTCTTCGTTCAACTCTCACGCCTGCGTCCCAAACCGCCGCGCATCCGTGATTCGATCAACGACCTGGCTCTCCGCCGCGAGGGCATTTCCTCTTGACGCGAAAAGCGGCGGAGAAAGGCGTTGCGCGCGGGCGCGGATCTTCTCAGCGGCGCTTATTCGGCCCACATGGCGTTTCGAACATCCCGCGAGAAAACTGTAATCCGGTCATGGACCTTGCTGACACCCGGTACGTTTTCGGCGGCGACGCGCGCCGCATCCTTGGCGGCCGGCGTCCGAACCCCGCCCCAGAGTTCCGCGATGCCGTTTTTCACCGTAACCCCGATGAATGGGGAATCGAAGCCGGCATGCTCATGAATGGCGGCCTCGATCGCCTCGCGCAAGGCGCGATCATCCGCACTCGGCGCGCCCTCGAGCTTTGCCGAAGCAAGGCCGCGCAATAAATCCGCGCGGCTTACGATGCCAACCAGCTTGCCGCCCCGAAGGACCGGCAGCCGCTTTATGTGTCGGCTCTCCAGGATATGGGCGACCTGCTCCAAAGTCGCTTCTTCATCGATAGTCACGACATCCCGGGTCATGACATCGCGCGCATGGCGTCCGTGCGTCTTTACGAAGCGGCGCGCATCGTCTTCTCCCAATGTCAGAAATGCGAGCCACCAGGAACTACGCCTCTCCGTGGCCGATTCCGGCCGGCGCATGAGGTCGCCTTCGCTGACGATCCCCACAATCGCGCCTCGGTCGTCGAGAACCGGTACCGCGCTGATGCGCCGATCCAGCAGCGTCTTCGCGATCTCGCCGACAGTCGTCTCGGGGCGTATGGTAACGATGGCGGTTGTCATTACATCCTTGGCTTGCGTCTGAATCATATCCGCGCTCCTTCCCCTGTCTCCTGGTCCATTCACCTGCGTGAAATGACACCGCCGTGCCTAGCCTCGCTCAAGCGCGGCTCGGGCCTCGGACATTTCGGCGAGATCTTCGAGCGCATTGCGGTCTTCGATCATGACCGCATGCGCGCCGCGCTGAGCAATGATGCCCTCGTGCGTGAGTTGACTGCGGGCGCGGCTCAGGGTTCCGATGGTCAGGCCGAGATGGTCGGCAATATCCGTGCGGGTCATGGGCAAATTTACCAGCGCTTGGTCCCCACGATCGGCGAGAGCGAGAAGGAAGGACGCAACGCGCTCCATCGCACTCATATGCCCAAGCCATGCCATGCGCTCGCGCATGGCCAGAAGTCCCTGCTGCATCGTGTCGAGCACGGAGATCGCGACTTGAGGCTCACGCGCCACCAACGCGTCCAGCTTTCGGCGCGCGTAGCGGATCAATCTCGTGTCGGTGATCGATTCGGCGGTAAAGGAATAGAAGGCGCCGGCATCGAACGCGATGAAATCGCCGTCGAGAAAGAAATTGCCGATTTGCCGGCGACCATCGGTCGAATGCCTACAGCCACGCACCGCCCCCGAGACCACCTTGAAGCAGCAATCCGCCCTCTCGCCCTCGCGGAAAAGAGGCTGCCCTCGTTTGATCGTGATAAGCGTGCCGGCTCGGTCCAAGAATCCCGTCCCGGATGCGTCGGCGGAAGAAACGCTTCCCTCAATCATGGGAGCGCCGCGCGCTTCACGATTTGACCCTCGGTGGCGGGCACGGCATCGTCCTTCTGCTGCGCTTGTTCCTAGGCGCATGGTTAATCAAAACGCCACGGACCGAAATCCGGAATTGTGCGTATGGGATTGGCCTTACGGGTCGAGCCATTCGCCCGCCAAAGGCGTCGCGGCGGCGGCGCCTTGAGGCACGACCGCTAAGATAATATTATGTTTTTCAATCGTTTACGGGGCCGATTCGCCGCTATCCGCGCGCGGAGAAGGCCTTCGACTCCGGTCGCGGGGGCACGAGCCACCATAGCGCCAATACGTAGATCCAGATCAGGCCGTAGAGGACGGCGAAAGCCCAGATCGGCAGCGGCCAAAAAATCGCCCGGATTATCCAGCTTTGCACGAGCGGCGCTTCGGATCCTGCTTCACCGGCCCCGCGCAGCAATTCATTTTGCCATAACGTCAAAAAGCAGATCCGATCGAACAGAGCCTGAAACGCCACGACGCCCAATATCGCAAGATGCAAGGCTCGCCACCAGAAGATGCGGACGAATTTCCAGCCGCGCCATGCGCCGATCGGGATCACGACGAGCCCGAACACGTTGAACCCAATGACAACGACGTGGATATACAAGATCAGAGATGCAAGCTCCGACAATCGCTGTGGCGTCATATATCGATCCTGGGAATGTCTCGACCCCGTCCCGCCCGCCGAATGCCCTGTTCTCTTCCTCCAGTTTGCTCGTCCTTCGGTTTGCGCGCCAGCCCGTGGAGGCCGCAGCGGCCCGAACCCGCTCAACGAGCGTACCGGTGCTCCACCGGTTCATCGGGAGCGTACATCTTCGTGCTCGTGAGGCCCAACCGCCAACGGTCACGTCCTTTGATCCAACTCAAAGATCGCAATCAATCGCGATGATGTGGTGATAGCCGAATCCAGCCGAAATCAGGCGAAGGGGAATCAAATGAGGGCCGCGGAAATCATGACCCGAGAGGTCGAGGTCGTCAGACCGGAGGATTCCCTGCAAAAAGCGGCCACGATCATGGACAAGCTCAATATCGGCTTCCTGCCCGTTTCCAATGGCAAACGGGTCGTCGGTGTCATCACAGACCGCGACATCGCCCTGCGCGCCGTCGCCGCCGACCTCAGTCCGAACATGACCAATGTTGAAGAGATCATGACCGACGAGGTTCATTATTGTCTCGAAGACGATATGGCTCATGACGTCGTCAAGCATATGATCGACATCCAAATCCGTCGCCTGCTCGTGTTCACCCGCGACAACCGTCTCGTCGGCGTGATCTCTCTCGGAGATATTGCAACCCGGGCCGGCGAGCATCTCGCGGAAGAGGCGCTGCGGGGGATTTCTGAGCCCTCGCGGCCCGACCGGGCCGGTTGAACGCTTGGGCCGACAATGGACGAGCATGTGCGGAAGACCCGCGGCGGCTCGATGAGAAGGAAATCCCCCGAAGGCCCGGTTTCCGCTTCTGCCTACCATGAAGCCGGCCACGCCGTGATGTGCCATCTGATGCATTTGCGGATCAAATCGATCAGCATCGATGGCGACGAATTATATGGCGGGGAAACGACGCACGAGAATCCCTTTCGTGGCATGGAATCACCGCTGGCGGGCAGAGCTTCCGTCCGGGCCCGAGTTCAGAAATCGATTATGCTTTGCCTCGCCGGCCCCTTGGCACAGGAAAAATACGCTCCTCGAGATTCGGGACGCGACTACGGAGGAGCGATGGATGTCGATATGGCATTCACCTTGGCGATGAAATTCTTCCGATCGAGAAAGACCGCCGCGGCTTATATGAACTTCGCCAGAGAGTGGGTTCGCCAGACACTCAATGATCCGCGGATTTCGGCCGCGGTCGAAAGGCTGGCGAGGGCCCTTACAGAGCGGCGGCGCCTCTCCGGACGTGAGGCGGACGCGATCATTCGCGGGCGCCGCGCTCCTGCCCGATCAAGTTCCGTCGGTCTGGCGGCGAATGGCCCGCCGCCCGGGCAAGGCTAGCCGCGCCCGACATCGGCGACGCGCCATCTGAAGCCACAGCGTTGCCTCGACCAGATCAATTTTTTGAGATCGATGAGGCGGCGCCGAAGAGTGCCGCCCGTTCCGCCTCCATATCCAGCGATCCTCGTGCTACACTAGCATGATGAGGTTGGAGAAGCCGATCAAGCCGGGGCAGAGATTTCGCGATGCACAGGCGCGCCTCTTTGGGCGCATTGGATCCGACTGGATTGTTCAGGACATTTTCCCGGGAAACGACGGGCTCACTTACGCCCGCGTCGTCCTTGCCTCGGATCCCAGCCACAGTAAAACGCTTTCGACCGCCGTCCTCGCCGACCGGCGCCGCTTCGTCCCAGGCTGAAAAATCGTATCAGCGCGGAACGAGATGTGAACGTTGCGCGTGTCCGCGCTGCGATCCGAGCATTCAGGCCGCCATGCCAGATTTGGCGAAAAAGCGGCAGCGCGAGGCGAATCTCGAACACCTCCCGTCGCGGACGGGCAAGGCACGTCCGGGCGCTGATCCGCTAAGCCTTGTTGCGCGAGCAGGAGTGCTGGGGCTACTTGCACGTCTCTGAGGCGCCAGCAGACGCTTCCAAGACCAGGATACGACTGCCGCAGTGGCAATCCGGTGGCGACACACCCGGCGCAACGCGTTCTCACGCGCAACGTCGTCTTCATGATTACACGAAAGTGGCTTGAATAACAGAGAGGTGGCGGAGGGGATAGGATTCGAACCTACGATAGGGTTTGACCCCTATAACGGTTTAGCAAACCGCCGCCTTCAGCCACTCGGCCACCCCTCCACCGATGAGCGGTGCGACACGGCGTATGCCGGGGTTGGGTTCTACCGGCGGCACGTCCGGGTGTCAACGCGCCCGCGCCGAACGCAATTGCGGCAAAAAAGGCCAATTTGTTTACAAGATTTTAAGAGACTTACATCGATCATCGAAGCGTAGAACGCTAATGGAGGGGGACATGAATTTGTCCAAACGTTCGATCGAAATGCTGCTCGATCTGGTCGAAATCAAGCTCAGCTACATGGATATTTCGGACCGTGAGGATGCCCGCGACATGGAAATCCTCGAGCGATGCCGCGAAGAGTTGCAGAGCATCGATCGGCACCCGGACAGCAATGTGGCGGCCTTCGTGCGGCCGGTACGCCGCGCCGGACGCCCCCGCACCGCCGCCTAGCGCGCGCGTGCCGCTCCGCTCAGGACGGCACGTTCATGCCACGCTGAACCGCCGGACGCGCGCCGATCGCCGCGTACCAGCGCGCGACGTTGGGAAATTCCGCCAGTTGCACATGATGCCATTCATGGCGCGCAACCCAGGGATAGGTCGCGATATCGGCGATCGAGTAAGCGCCGGCGAGATACTCCACCTTCCGCAGCCGGCCATCCATGACGCCGTAAAGGCGTCGCGTCTCTTTGGTATAGCGCTCCGCGCCATAGGGATTGGGTTCCTTGACTTGGCGCAGGAAATGATGGGCCTGGCCGAACATCGGCCCGACCCCGCCCATTTGAAACATCAGCCATTCGAGGGTTTCGATCCGGGCAGCCGGCTCGCGCGGCAGGAGCTTGCCGGTCTTTTCCGCGAGGTAGATGAGAATCGCGCCCGATTCGAACACGTTGATCGGCTTTCCGCCCGGCCCCTCGGTATCGGTGATCGCCGGGATCTTGGAATTCGGATTGATGGCGACGTAATCGGGCTTGAACTGGTCGCCTTGGCCGATCTGGATCGGATGAACGTTATATGGCAGCCCGATCTCCTCGAGCATGACGGAGACCTTTTTGCCGTTGGGCGTTCCCCAGGTATAGAGTTCGATCATTCCTTCCTCCGCGGGTTTGCGGCATTAATATGCCGATACATGCCGCCATCGTGGCAAGGAGACATCTGATGCCGGCCGAAACCCTTCCGGTCATCCATCCCGTGATCTTATCGGGCGGATCGGGTACGCGGCTATGGCCGATGTCCCGGGCGCAATACCCGAAGCAGTTCCTGCCGCTGGTCTCCGACCACACCTTATTGCAGGAGGCGGCGCTGCGCGTGGCGGATCAGGCGCGCTTCGCCCCGCCCTTCGTCGTCGCCAATGACGAGCACCGTTTCATCGTCGCCGAGCAGCTTCGCCTCGTGAACGTCGCGCCGCGCGCGATCGTTCTGGAGCCCTTGGGCCGCAACACCGCGCCCGCCTGCTGCATCGCGGCCTTGATGCTCGCCGAGACCGAACCCGACGCGCTTCTGTTAATCATGCCGTCGGATCACGTGATCGCCGATATCGCCGCCTTCCAGACCGCGATCGGGCTGGCCAGCGCAGCCGCGGCCAAGGGCAGCCTCGTCACCTTCGGCATCAAGGCGGATCGGCCCGAGACCGGCTATGGCTACATCAAGCGAGGCGCCGCTCTCGCGGACATTGCCGGAGCTTTCGCCGTCGCGGGCTTCGTCGAAAAGCCCGACCGCAAGCACGCCGAGGCTTATCTGAAGTCGGGCGATTATTCGTGGAACAGCGGGATCTTCCTCTTCCCTGTTGCCCTGCTCCTCAAAGAGCTCGAACGGCTTCAACCGCGCGTGGTCGCGGCATGCAAGGAGGCGCTGGCCAAGGCGAAACGCGATCTGGATTTCCTCCGGCTCGACCGCGAGGCCTTCGCCAAGGCGCCGGCAAATTCGATCGATTATGCCGTGATGGAGCATACGCCCCATGCCGCGGTGGTTCCGGTCGAGATGGGTTGGAGCGATGTCGGTACCTGGGATGCGCTCTGGCAGGTCGGCAACGGCGCGAAAGACCGCGAGGGAAACGTGGCGATCGGCGACGTGATCCTCGAAGAGTCGAAGAATTGTTACGTGCGCGCCGAGCAGGGGCTTGTGACGACGCTCGGGGTCGACGACCTGGTCATCGTCGCGACCGGCGATGCGGTGATGGTCGCAAGGCGCGACCGCGCGCAGGATGTGAAGAAACTCATCGCACGTCTCGAGAAGAATGGGCGCAGCGAGCTCTCGACCCACCCGCTCGTGCATCGCCCCTGGGGCACGTATCGCTCCATCCATGGCGGAGAGCGCGTGCAGGTGAAGCACATCATGGTGAAACCGGGCGGGATATTGAGCCTCCAGATGCACCACCATCGCGCCGAGCATTGGGTCGTGGTCACCGGCACCGCCAAGGTGACCAAGGGCGACGAGGAAATGATCCTTCACGAAAACCAATCGACCTTCATTCCCATCGGCACGCGCCACAGGCTGGAAAATCCAGGCAAGATTCCGCTTCACCTCATCGAGGTGCAATCGGGCTCCTATCTGGGCGAAGACGACATCATTCGCTACGAGGATACTTACGGCCGGGCGTGAATCTCAGCCGGCCAGTTTCTTCTTCAGGAGGTCGTTGACGAGACCGGGGTTGGCCTTGCCTTGCGTCGCCTTCATCACCTGGCCGACGAAGAAGCCCAAGAGCTTCTCCTTGCCCGCGCGATATTCCGCAATCTTCGCCGCTTCCTTGGCGAGCACCGCGTCGATCGCCTGCTCGATCGCACCGGCGTCGCTCTCCTGACTCAGGCCTTTCTCCGCGACGACCGTTTCGGCATCTTTGGTTGTTCGAGCCATTTCTTGCAGTACTTCCTTCACCACTCGACCAGAAATGCGGTTCTGTTGCTGCATGATGAGCACGCCTGCGACGTCCGTGTTCTGGATGAGATCGGCGGCACTCCTATGCGTCTCGTTTGCCACGAAAGAGACCGAATTGATGATGGTATTTGCAGTCGCACTTGGTGAAATTGAAACCACCTTGACCACTTTGCGATATAGATTTTCATAAGCGTCTGCAACATCCCGTTCATCCACGAGCCACGTTGCTTGAGGTGACGTTAATCCGTAGTTCGCGATAAACCGCGCCTTCTTGGCGTCGGGCAGTTCGGGCAGGTCGCGCTTCAAAGCCGCGACCCATTCAGCATCGAGCTCCAGCGGCAGCAAGTCGGGATCGGGGAAATAGCGGTAATCATGCGCCTCCTCTTTGGAGCGCATCGGGCGCGTGACGCCGCGGCCGGAATCGAAGAGCCGGGTTTCCTGTTTGATCGTGCCGCCGTCCTCGATCACTGCGATTTGGCGCCGCGCCTCGTGTTCGATCGCCTGCATCACGAAGCGAATGGAATTGACGTTCTTGATCTCGCAACGCGTTCCGAGCTTGTCGCCGGACTTCCTCACAGAGACATTGCAGTCGCACCGCATCGAGCCTTCTTCCATATTGCCGTCGCAGGTGCCGAGATAGCGCAGGATCGAGCGCAGCTTCTTCAGGTAAGCGCCAGCCTCCTCGGCGCTCCGGAGATCGGGCTCGGAGACGATCTCCATCAGCGCGACGCCCGCGCGGTTGAGATCGACGTAAGTCTGGCTCGGGTGCTGATCGTGCAGGCTCTTGCCGGCATCCTGTTCGAGGTGAAGCCGGGTGATGCCGATCTCGCGCGTCGCGCCGTCGGCCATGTCGAGGGCGAGCTTGCCCTTGCCGACGATCGGCCGCGTAAATTGCGAGATCTGATAGCCCGCGGGCAGGTCCGCATAGAAATAATTCTTGCGATCGAACACCGAGACGAGATTGATCTGCGCATCGATGCCGAGGCCGGTTTTGACCGCCTGTTCGACGCAATGCTTGTTGATCACCGGCAGCATGCCCGGAAAAGCCGCATCGACCAGCGACACCTGCGTGTTGGGCTCGGCGCCAAACGCCGTGGCCGCGCCCGAAAAGAGCTTGGCGTTCGAAGTGACCTGGGCATGCACTTCGAGCCCGATCACCACCTCCCAATCGCCGGTCTCGCCCTTGATCAGGCTCATCACGCGCTCCCCGCCATGAATTGCGGCTTCGCCGTGAATTGCGCCGCGCCCTCGATCACATGCCCGACGCGCAGCACGGTTTCCTCGTCGAACGCCCGGCCGATCACCTGCAGCCCCAGCGGCAACCCATCGCCCGACAAACCCGCCGGGACCGAAATTCCAGGCAATCCGGCCAGATTGACCGTGACGGTGAAGACGTCGTTCAAATACATCGCGATCGGATCATCGCTCTTCTCGCCGATGGCGAAGGCGGCCGAAGGCGCGGTCGGGGTCAACAGCACGTCGCAGCTCTTGAACGCCTCGTCGAAATCGCGCGCGATCAGCGCCCGCACGCGTTGCGCCTTGAGATAATAAGCGTCGTAATAACCGGCCGAGAGCACGTAGGTGCCAATGAGAATGCGCCGTCGCACCTCGGCGCCGAAGCCTTGGGCGCGCGTCGCCTCGTACATCGCGTCGAGGCTGTCGCCCTGCACGCGCAGGCCAAATCGCACCCCGTCATAGCGCGCGAGATTGGACGAGGCTTCGGCTGGTGCGATGATGTAGTAGGCAGGCAGCGCGTATTTGGTCATCTTGAGGCTGACCTCGACCGGCACCGCCCCCGCATCCTTAATCCACGCGATGCCACGCTGCCACAGCGCCTCGATCTCGGCCGGCATGCCGTCGATCCGGTATTCGCGCGGAATGCCGATTTTCAGGCCACGGATATCGCCGGTGAGCGCCGCTTCGAAATCCGGCACCGGCACCGGCGCCGAGGTCGAATCTTTCGGATCGTGACCCGACATCGATCTCAGCATGACCGCCGCATCCCGCACGCTGCGCGTCATCGGCCCGGCCTGGTCGAGCGAGGAGGCAAAAGCGACGATCCCCCACCGCGAGCATCGCCCATAGGTCGGCTTCAAGCCGACGATCCCGCAAAAGCTCGCCGGCTGGCGGATCGAGCCGCCCGTATCGGTCCCGGTCGCGGCAAGGGCGGCACGCGCGGCGACGGCCGCGGCCGAGCCGCCGGAGGAACCGCCCGGCACGAGCGGCCGGTTGTCGCCGCGCCGGCGCCAGGGATTTTCGACCTGGCCGAAGGCGCTGGTGATGTTGGCCGAGCCCATGGCGAACTCGTCGAGATTCGTCTTGCCCAGCATCACCGCGCCGTCGCGCCACAGATTGGCGGTCACGGTCGATTCATAGGGCGGCTTGAAACCTTCAAGGATACGCGAGGCCGCAGTCGTCGGCACGTTCTCGGTGCAGAAGAGATCCTTAATCGCGAGCGGCAGGCCCTCGAGCGGCCGCGCTTGCCCGCGCGCGAGCCGCGCATCGCTATCCGCCGCCATGGCGAGCGCTTTCTCCGGCGTCTCGCAGAGATAGGCGTTCAAGGGCCGCGCCGCCGCGACCGCCTCGATATGCGCTTGGGCCATCTCGCGCGCCGAGAATTTCTTCGCGCGCAAACCGTCGCGCGCCTCGGCCAGACCGAATTCCGTAAGAGCGCTCACTCGACCACCTTGGGCACGGCGAAGAAGCCGCGCGCCTGCCGCGGCGCATTCGCCAGAAGCTTGTCGCGGATATTGCCGTCATTGACCAAATCCTCGCGCATCGGCAATTTCATATGGACGACGCTCGCCATCGGCTCGACGTCCGCCGTGTCGACCTCGCTCAGTTGCTCGATCCAGGTGAGGATCTGGGTGAGTTCGCCGGCAAGGCGCGTCTGCTCTTCCTCGGTCACCTTGATGCGCGCCAAGGAGGCGATTCGCGCCACGGTGGCCTTGTCCAATGCCATGATGTCGATGTCTCCGGCCTGAGAGGATTTCCGTCGCGAATCCGTCTACCATCGCCCATGCCCCTCTGCAACCCCAGCGACCTCAAGCTCTTCCTGTCAAAAGGCGCGCGGCTCCTCGGACTCGATGTCGGGACCAAGACCATCGGCATGGCGCTCTCCGACACGACCTTGATGGTGGCAACGCCCTTGGACACGATCCGCCGCGGCCGGTTCCGCGACGATGTTCAGCGCTTGCGCGGCGAGATCGCCAAGCACGGCGTCGGAGGAATTGTGATCGGCTTGCCCCTGGCGCTCGACGGCGGCGATACGCCGCGCACGCAGGGCGTGCGCCAATTCGCGAAGAACCTCGTGGCGGAGATCGATCTCCCGATCGTATTCTGGGACGAGCGCCTGTCCACGGCCGCGGTCGAGCGCGGGATGATCGAGGGCGATCTTTCGCGCAAGCGGCGCGCCGAGCTCATCGACAAGGCGGCGGCGGCCTATATTCTCCAGGGCCTGCTCGACCGGCTAGCCTATTTAGTAAATAATTGAAATACAATAATTAATTTGCTTTGTTTCGTAAATTTTAGGTTTGCCGGCCCGGCCCGCGGGGGACGCTTGTGACATCAAGCGGCATTTGGCCCCGAAGCGCTCGGCGATCAAGTGCCAAGCCCGCTCGGCCGCCGGAGCGATTTCGAGGCGCGCGCCGCGAAAGGTCGCGGCGCAGGTGCTGGTTCGATATGATAAACGCAAACCCGCCGGCAACGGCGCCGTAGTCGAGGAGGATATAAGGCCATGAAGATCATCGCGATCGAAGAGCATTTCACCACGCCGATGTATCGCGAACATGTCGGCGCGACCGATTATCGCAAATTCTTCATCACCAGCCGCAGCGCGCAGATCGGCCACGACATCCCGAAAGAGCTTCTCGATCTCGACGAGGCGCGATTGCGGCACATGGACGAGTCGGGCGTCGACGTCCAAGTTCTCTCCTTCGGCGCGCCGGGACCGCAAGGCTTCGGCAAGGACATCGCGATCCCCATGGCGCGCGACGCGAACGACCGGCTGCGCCAGGCCATCGACCGGCATCCCGACCGTTTCGCCGGTTTCGCCGCGCTGCCGACGGCCGATCCGGAGGCCTCGGTCGCGGAGCTCCAGCGCGCGGTGAAGGAGCTCGATTTCAAGGGCGCGATGATCCACGGGCACCAGCAAGGCGAGTTCCTCGACGACAAGAAATATTGGTGCATCTTCGAGCGCGCCGCCGCGCTCGGCGTGCCGATCTATCTTCATCCGACCGTGCCGCATCCCGACGCGGTGAAATCCTATTTCCGCGGCTACGAGGAATTGCAGGGCTCGCCCTGGGGCTTCGCGATCGATACGAGCTGCCATTTCCTGCGGCTCATGTTCTCGGGCCTGTTCGACGCCTATCCGAATCTCAAAATCATCCTCGGCCATCTCGGCGAGGGCTTGCCCTTCGCGATGCACCGTCTCAACGACCACAGCTATCAGGCGGCCGCGCGACGCGGCCTCAAGAAAACGCCGCTGCAATATCTCAAAGACAATCTGGTGGTGACGACGAGCGGGAATTGGTACGAGCCCGCCTTCGTCTGCACCCTGCTCGCGCTCGGCGCCGACAGCATCATCTGGGCGGTCGATTGGCCCTATGAAGCGAACACGGTGGGGATGGAGTTCTTCGAGAAGCTGTCGCTCAACGACATCGACAAGGAAAAGATCGCCCATCTCAATGCGGAGCGTTTGCTTCGCCTCTAAGGGCCCGCAGCCGAGGCCGCGATCGGATCGTGCGGCGCCCGGGGCGCGCGGCCGGGCTATCGCCGCGGCTGGCCCGGCGCCGGCGGGCGATTGAGCCCGCGCTGATCCCGGCTTAGCATGGCGGGGTGGCGGAACACCCCGAGCGGCTTCATCTCGAGACCGACGTGCTGGTCATCGGCGCAGGCGGCGCCGGTATGGCCGCAGCGATCGCAGCCAGCGACGCCGGCGCGCAGGTTCTGCTCATCGATCGCAGCCTGATCGGGCGCGGCGGCGCCACGGTGATGGCGCAAATGACCGTTGCGGTCGCTTTGGGCGATGAAGTACCGGACGACCCGCAAGCCCATCTCGACGATACGATCCGGGCCGGGCGCGGATTGTGCGATCCGCGGCTCGCCGAAATCCTGTGCCGGGACGCGCCGGAGGCGATCCGGCAGATGGACCGATGGCATGCCGGCTGGGCACGCCACCCGGACGGAAGGCTGCGCCAGACCCAGGCGCCGGGGCACGATCGCCCGCGCTGCGTCTATGTCGACTTCCTCAATACGGGGCCCGCTTTGTCGCGCACCCTGCGCGCCCAGGTTCAGCGAAGACCGGCGATCACGCGGATTGGCGAGCTTTGCATCACCGATCTTGCCATCGATGACGACGCCGCCTTGGGCGCGGTCGGTTATGCGCTGGTGGATGGAAGGCCGGTTTCGATCGCCGCCAAGGCCGTTATCATCGCGACCGGCGGCCTCACGCGCCTCTACCGGCGCAACAGCGGCTCGGCCAATATGGGGGGCGATGGCTACGCCCTGGCGCTGCGGGCCGGCGCCGAGCTGATCGACATGGAATTCGTGCAGTTCTTCCCGATCGGTCATCTGGCGCCGCGGCTCATCGGCATGGATCCGATCATGTGGGACCCGTTCCGCTACAAGCTGGGCGGCCGGTTGCTCAACGCCGAAAAGCGCGAATTCACCGACGACTACGGCGTGAAGGAGGACGGGCGCTATGTCGCCACGCGCGACCTCGCCACCTATGCAATTCTCAAAGAAGTGAAAGCCGGCCGGGGCTCGCCCGCGGGCGGCGCCTATCTCTCTTTCGAACATCTCGGCCCCGAAGACCTGCGCCAGGCCTTCGGCCCGGTGATCGACCGGCTCGCCAAGAACGGCATCGATCTGGCGCGCCAGCCCGTCGAGGTCGCGCCGATCGCGCATTACCACATGGGCGGCATTCGCGTGAACACGCAGTTCGAGACACGCCTCGCCAATCTCTTTGCGGCGGGCGAAGCGATCGGCGGGGCCAATGGCGCCAACCGGCTCTCGGGCAATGCGATCAGCGAAGCCCTGGTCTTCGGCCGTCACGCCGGGATCAATGCGGCCAGGCGCGCGAGAGAGAGCGCGTCCATCGCGTGGCGCGAGGCGTCGGCGCAATCGGCGCTCGCCCTCGCCGCGGCCGAAGGCACGCGGCCAAGCGTCAATCTCGCCGCGCTCGGCGGCGCGCTTCAAACGGTCATGGATGAACATGTCGGTCCGTTCCGATCGGCCCCAGGGCTGGAAGCCGCGCTGGCCGAAATCGCGCGGCTCAGGCAGGCCTTGGGTGCCCTGCCGCCGGGCCCGCAAAGCCGGTTCGATCCCGAGCGCCTCGATTGGTTCGACGCGCGCAACATGCTGCTCGTCGCCGAAGCCGTCGCGAGCGCAGCCCTCTCGCGGCGTGAATCCCGCGGCGCGCATCAGCGCGAGGACTTCGTCGAGACCGATGAGGGTTGGCGCGTGAATCAGCGTCTCCGTTTCGATCGCGAGCGCATCGTGATCGACCGGATCGCGGCAGCCGAAGACGCGCGAGCGGGCTCATCATGAGCCGGGTGGCGACCTTGCTGATCCGCCGCGGCCTGCCGGGCGAGCCGCCGCGCTGGGCACGCTTTGCGGCGCCGTTCGAGCCCGGGCAATCCGTGCTCGACGGATTGCGCCGCATACGGGCCAGCGAGGACCCGAGCCTCGCCTTCCGCTTTTCCTGCATCAATGCCAATGCCTGCAAGGAATGCATGATCCGGCTCGACGGCAAGACGATTTATGCCTGCACGGCGCGACTGGAAGAGCGCGAGATGCGGCTCGAGCCGCTCGACAACAAGCCGCTCATTCGCGACCTCGTCACCGAGATCGCGCCGCCGGATGAGAGGATCGCCAACCTGGCCGGCCCCGCCACGGTTCGCGACTGATTCCTCGGCTCGCTTGCCGGAACCCGACGACATCCCTATAGTGCCCGCTTTAATGACGGCCGATCCAGCGAGCTTCGCGTTCCCGCATCGCCATCTTCTGGGGATCGAGGGACTTTCCCCCGACGATATCACCGCGCTCTTGGACCGCTCCGAGCGCCATGTCGAGCACAACCGCCGAGCCGACAAGAAGCAGTCGTCCTTGCGCGGCCGCACCATCATCAACCTTTTCTTCGAAAGCTCGACCCGCACGCGCACCTCGTTCGAGCTCGCGGGCAAACGGCTGGGCAGCGACGTCATCAACATGTCGGCGCAATGGAGTTCGATCAAAAAGGGCGAGACCCTGATCGACACCGCGATGACCCTGAACGCCATGCATCCCGACGTGCTGATCGTGCGGCATCCCGAATCCGGCGCGGTGCAGCTCTTGTCGGAGAAAGTCGATTGCGCCGTCATCAATGCCGGCGACGGCATGCACGAGCACCCGACCCAGGCCTTGCTCGACGCGCTGACCATCCGCTTGCGCAAGGGACGGCTGCAAGGCTTGACGGTGGCGATCTGCGGCGACGTCGCGCATAGCCGCGTCGCGCGCTCGAATATCCAACTCCTCAACATCATGGGCGCGCGGGTTCGTGTTGTCGCGCCGCGCACGCTTCTGCCGGCCGAGATCGAACGGCTTGGCGTCGAGATCTTTCACGACATGGCGCAAGGTTTGAAGGACGTCGATATCGTGATGATGCTGCGGCTCCAGTTGGAGCGAATGCAGGGCAGCTTCGTCCCGTCCTTGCGGGAATATTTCCATTTCTTCGGACTCGACTATCACAAGCTCGCCGCGGCCAAGCCCGATGCGCTCATCATGCATCCGGGGCCGATGAATCGCGGAGTCGAGATCGACACCGAAGTCGCCGACGACATCGACCGCAGCGTCATCCGCCAGCAGGTCGAAATGGGCGTGGCGGTCCGCATGGCTTGCCTCGAGGCATTGAGCCAAACGACGCGCAACACCGCACCAGCGAAATGACGATGCGCACGCTCTTCACTCACGCGCGCCTCCTCGATCCGGCCTCGCGCCTCGACCGCAAGGGCGAGATTCTCGTGATCGACGGCCGCATCGCGGAGATCGGCGACAAGCTGGCGCGCGACGGGGCGGAGATCGTCGATTGCGGCGGCCATTGCCTCGCGCCCGGCATCGTCGATATGCGCGTCCAGCTGCGTGAGCCCGGTGATGAACATCAGGAGACGATGGCGACCGCCGGCGCTGCCGCCGCGGCAGGCGGCATCACGACCATGGTCGCGCTGCCCAATACCGACCCGGTGATCGACGAATTCGCGCTGGTCGAGTTCGTCGCGCGGCGCTCGCGCGATGTCGGCCTCACGCGGATCCGTACCTATGCCGCCGCGACCAAGGGCTTGCGTGGCGAGGGCCTGACCGAGATGGGATTGCTCGCGGACGCCGGCGCGCTGGGCTTCACCGACGGGGTTGCGGCGATCACCGATGCGGTGGTGATGCGCCGTGCCCTCGCCTACGCGACGACCTTCGACTTGCTGGTGATGCAGCATCCCGAAGAGCCGCGCCTTGCCGAGGGCGGCGCCATGAACGAAGGCGAAACCGCGACACGGCTCGGCCTTCCCGGCATCAATCCGGCCGCGGAAATCATCATGATCGAGCGCGATTTGCGGTTGGTCGAAATCACCGGCGGCCGCTATCACGCCGCGCACGTCTCGACCGCGGGCGCCATCGAGGCGATCCGCCGCGCCAAGTCGCGCGGTCTTCGCGTCACTTGCGATACAGCGCCGCCCTATTTCGCGCTCAACGAAACCGCGGTCGGCGAGTACCGCACCTTCGCGAAAGTCTCGCCGCCCTTGCGGAGCGAAGAAGATCGCCGCGCCGTGGTCGAGGGTCTGCGCGATGGTACGATCGACGCGATCGCGAGCGATCATGCCCCGCAAGATCAGGAGTCGAAGCGCCTCCCCTTCCCGTCTGCGGCCAGCGGCATGGTCGGGCTGGAGACGCTCTTGCCGCTCGCGCTCGAGCTTCATCACAACGGCCATGTGCCGCTCCTCCAGGTGTTGGCGGCTCTGTCGCAGCGTCCGGCGGAGATACTGCGCCTGCCCGCCGGCAGCCTCGCGCAAGGCATGCCGGCCGATTTCGTGATCTTCGATCTCGATCTACCGTGGCGCATCGCCGTCGACGCGTTCCACTCGAAGTGCCGCAATTCGCCCTTCGATGGCCGGCCGACGCAGGGACGCGTCCGGCGCACCGTCGTCGCGGGACGCACCATCTACGCCGACAACGCCAAGGCATCCTGATCGCGCCATGCCGATGTTGGGAGCCGATTGGGGAACCACCGCGGCTTGCGCGCTCTTCGCTTATCTCGCGGGCTCGATTCCCTTTGGGCTGCTTTTCACCAAAGCCAAAGGCCATGGCGACATTCGCGCCCTGGGTTCGGGCAATATCGGGGCGACCAACGTGTTGCGCACCGGCGACAAGACGCTCGCGCTCGCGACCCTCTTATGCGATATCGCCAAGGGCTTTGTGCCCGTGCTGATCGCCGGGCGCTTCGGCGCGCAACCGGCCGCGGCCGCGGCGATCTTCGCGCCGCTCGGCCATATCTTTCCGATTTGGCTCGGTTTCAAGGGCGGCAAGGGCGTCGCCACGGCGGCCGGCGCGCTTATCGCCTATGCGTGGCCCGTCGCGCTCGCGGCGGTCGCGACTTGGCTCGCGGTGGCCGTTCTCTTCCGATATTCCTCGCTCGCGGCCGTCGCCGCCGCGGCGAGCGCGCCCGTCTATGCTTGGCTTTTCTCGCGAGCGACCGGCACGACACTGGTCGTCCTGCTCATTGCGGCGGTCGTGATCTGGCGCCACGGCGGCAACCTCGCGCGCTTGCAGCGCGGCGAGGAAAGCAAGATCGAATTGACGAAAAGGCGCGCATGAGAGCGAGCTCGTCGACACGCGCGCGCTGCCGCGCCGAATCCTGCCCGCCATGGCATTGAGCCCGCGCAGCTTGAACCCGGCCGAAAGGCTCGATTGGCTGCGGCTCATTCGGACCGAGAATGTCGGACCGATCACTTTCTATCAATTGCTTGCGCGCTTCGGTTCGGCGGCAGCGGCGCTCGACGCTCTGCCCCAGATCGCGCGCAGCGGCGGGCGCGCGAAACCGCTCGCCATTTGCAGCCGCGCGGCAGCGGAACGGGAAAGCGCGCAGTTGCACGAAGCGGGCGCGCGGCTCGTCGCCTGGGGCGAGCCGGATTATCCGCCCGCGCTCGCCGCGGTCGATGACGCGCCGCCGCTCTTGGCGATGAAAGGCGTCACGCGCCTCTTCGAGCGCGCCGCCATCGCCGTGGTCGGCGCCCGCAACGCCTCGGCCAATGGGAGGCGCTTCGCCCGCGACATTGCCCTCCAACTTGGACAACAAGGATTGCTGGTCGTCTCGGGCCTCGCGCGCGGCATCGACGCGGCGGCGCATGAAGGTGCGCTCGCGACCGGGACGGCGGCCGTGCTCGGCGGCGGCGTCGACAAGATTTATCCGCAGGAAAACCGTGCGCTTCACGAACAGATCGCCGAGCGCGGCTTGCTGATCGCCGAAATGCCGATCGGAACCGAACCCCAGGCCCGGCATTTTCCCCGCCGCAATCGGATCATCTCGGGTGCGAGCCTCGGCGTTCTGGTCATTGAGGCGGCCACACGCTCCGGCTCGCTCATCACGGCGCGCTTCGCGCTCGAACAAGGCCGCGAAGTTTTCGCCGTGCCGGGCTCGCCGCTCGATCCGCGCTGTCGCGGCACCAACGATCTCATCCGCAACGGCGCAACCCTCGTCGAATCCGTTGACGATATCCTGAGAGAGCTGGCACCCACTTTCACGAGATCGTTATCCGAGCGGCAGCCCGATACGCCGGTTCCAACGACCGCGGCGGCGGGCGATACCGATCTGGTGCGCGCACGCGAAATGATTACCAATTTATTGTCGCCGAATTCAGTGCCGGTTGACGAACTCGTGCGACAATGTCAATTCTCGCCGGCGCTCGTGGTCACGGTTTTGCTTGAACTCGAGCTGGCGGGACGCATCGAGCGCCACCCCGGCAACCGGGTGTCCTTGCTTTGATCCCGATCCATCGCCATTTGATGCGATATTGAGCGCGCCGGATAGGTTGATAGAAAGTTAAAGTCAATGGATGTCGTCGTCGTCGAATCGCCAGCCAAGGCGAAGACCATCAACAAATATCTCGGCAAAGGCTACACCGTGCTGGCGAGCTACGGTCACGTCCGTGACTTGCCGTCGAAAGACGGATCGGTTCGCCCCGACCAGGATTTTGCCATGTCCTGGGAAATCGACGGCAAGGCCGACAAGCGGCTTCAGGACATCGCCAAGGCGGTGCAGGGAGCGACGCATCTTTATCTCGCGACCGATCCGGATCGCGAAGGCGAGGCGATCTCATGGCACGTCCAAGAAGTATTGCGCCAACGCAATGTGCTGAAAGGCGTCGACGTCAAGCGCGTCGTCTTCAACGAAGTGACCAAATCGGCCGTGCAGGAAGCGTTCAAGCATCCGCGTGCGCTCGACCGCGAGCTGGTCGACGCCTATCTCGCGCGTCGCGCGCTCGATTATCTCGTCGGCTTCACGCTCTCGCCGGTGCTGTGGCGCAAGCTTCCGGGAAGCCGCTCGGCCGGACGCGTGCAATCCGTCGCCTTGCGCCTCATCTGCGAACGCGAAGCCGAAATCGAAATTTTCAAGCCGCGCGAATACTGGTCGGTCGAAGTCGAGTTCGCCAACACGGCGGGCGACCGTTTCGTCGCTCGCCTCACGCATTTGAACGGCAAGCGGCTCGAGCGTTTCGATCTCGCGAATGAACAGGCCGCGCGCGATGCCGCCGACGCGATCGCGCGTCAGACCGGCTTTGCCGTCACCGAGATCGAGCGCAAACAGGTCCGGCGCAATCCGCCGCCGCCCTTCACCACCTCGACCTTGCAGCAAGAAGCCTCGCGCAAGCTCGGGCTGGGCGCGTCGCGCACGATGCGGATCGCGCAACGGCTTTACGAGGGCATCGATATCGACGGCGAGACGCTCGGTCTCATCACCTATATGCGCACCGACGGCGTGACGCTTTCGGGCGAAGCGATCGCCGCAGCGCGCAGCCTGATCGAAGAGGATTACGGCCAGACCTATCGCCCAGACGAAGCCCGCGTCTACCGCACCCAGGCCAAGAACGCGCAAGAAGCGCATGAAGCCATCCGCCCGACCGACATGTTCCAGCGTCCGCCCGCCGTCGCGCGGCATCTCGACGACGAGCAGCGCCGGCTCTACGAGCTGATCTGGAAGCGCGCGGTGGCAAGCCAGATGTCGACCGCCCTCATCGACCAGGTCGCCGTCGATATCGGTTCGCCCGACGGGCAGATCGTGCTGCGCGCCAACGGGTCGACGATCGCGTTCGACGGCTATCTCGCGCTCTACCACGAGGATCTCGACGATCCCGAGGATGACGAGGAAAGTCGGCGCTTGCCGCCCTTGAAAGAGCGCGAGGCTCTCCAACGCAACGAGATCAAGCCCGAGCAGCATTTCACGCAACCGCCGCCGCGCTACAGCGAGGCGAGTCTCGTCAAGAAGCTCGAAGAGCTCGGCATCGGCCGGCCCTCGACCTATGCGTCGATCATCCAGGTCCTCCAAGACCGCAACTATGTGCGGCTCGACAAGAAGCGCTTCATCCCCGAAGACCGCGGACGCCTCGTGACCGCGTTCCTCACGAGCTTCTTCGAGCGTTATGTCGAGTACAATTTCACTGCCGACCTCGAGAACCAGCTCGATCAGATTTCGGATGGGCGCGTCGCCTGGAAGAAGGTGCTCGAAGATTTCTGGCGCGATTTCTCGGTCGCCGTGGGCGGCACCAAGGATCTCAAGATCAGCGACGTCATCAATGCGCTCGACGAGGTTCTGGGACCGCATTTCTTTCCCGACAAGGGCGACGGCAAGGACCCGCGGCTGTGCCCGGTTTGCGGCACCGGCCGGCTGAACATCAAGCTCGGCCGCTACGGCGCCTTCATCGGCTGCTCGAACTACCCGAATTGCAAGCACACGCGGCCTTTGGGGATCGAGGGAGCCGACGGCGAGGGGGCGCAGCCGCGCGAGATCGGCGTCGATCCGGCGACGAGGCTGCCGGTGTCGCTGAAAAAAGGTCCCTACGGCTTCTATGTTCAATTGGGCGAGGGCGCCGAGGGCGAGAAGCCCAAGCGTACCTCACTGCCCAAAGGGATCGCGCCGGCCGATCTCGATCTCGACAAGGCGTTGAAGCTTCTGGCGCTGCCGCGCGACATCGGCCCCCATCCCGAGGATGGCGAGATGATCACCGCCGCGATCGGCCGGTTCGGACCTTATATAAAGCACGGCAAGATCTACCG
Source organism: uncultured Alphaproteobacteria bacterium (assembly GCA_963729935.1). GTDB lineage: Bacteria > Pseudomonadota > Alphaproteobacteria > ATCC43930 > CGMCC-115725 > CAIKMD01. Next base: position 18,306 of record CAVSPW010000009.1, on the reverse strand, counting down.
CTCGATCCCGAAAGACGACGACGTGCTCACGATCGGCCTCAACCGCGCGGTGAGCCTCCTCGCGGAGCCGCGGGCACCGCGGCGCGGGGCACCGACCCCCATCAAATCCCTCGGCGCCCATCCGGCGGATGGCGCCCCGATCAACCTTTTCAGTGGCCGCTACGGCCCCTATGTAAGTCATGGCGGCATCAACGCGACCGTGCCGAGCGACATTTCGCCCGACGAGGTCACGCTCGAGCAAGCGGTTGCACTGCTTGCGGCGCGGCCCCAAACTGGCAAGAACGCGCGCCGCGCGCGGGCGCCGAGCACCGCGGACAAGAAGAGAAATAAGAAAGGAACGGCCCAACTTGGCCAAAAAGCGACCAAGAAACCCTCAACCAAAAAGAAACCCGCACCGCGCAAGGCCGCAGCGGCGGTCGGCTAAGAGAGGCGACGGCCGAGGCGCGCGCGCGCTGCCCGAGATCGGCGTCGTCGAAATCACCGAAATCGATATCGACGGGGAGATGCATGGCCACCCGCTCGCCGGGCACGCCCGCGATGTCCTCATCACCGCCGAGCGTGGCGCGCCAGCCTTGGGAGTCGGCGAGCGCGCGGTTGTCCGCTTCGTCCCTGGCGAGGCCGGCGGTTGGGAAGCGCGCATCATTCGCGCGCTCGGCGGCGCGGCCGATCGCATCCTCGGCATCTACCGCCGCAGACGTGACGGCGACATGATCGAGCCGACCGACCGCAAGCTGCGCAGCGAGTTCCGCGTCGCCCCGGGCGATAGCGCGGATGCGCGCGACGGCGAGATCGTGCTCGCCGAGATCCATGCCCATGAAGGGCTCGGCCTGCCGTCCGTGCGCATCATCGAGCGTCTGGGCGACAGCGGCGATCCGCGTTCATTCAGCCTGATCGCGATCCATAGCCACGGCATCCCCACCATCTTCGCGCCCGAAGCGCTCGCGCTGGCCGAACGCGCGCAGCCGGTCGCGCTCGGCGCGCGCGAGGATTTGCGCGCCATTCCGCTGGTCACCATCGACGGCGCCGATGCGCGCGATTTCGACGACGCGGTCTGGGCAGAGCCCGATCCCGAGCAAGACGGAGGATGGCATGCCTTGGTCGCCATCGCCGATGTCGCGTGGTACGTACGGCCCGAAGACGCGCTCGACCACGCGGCCGAAGAGCGCGGCAATTCGGTTTATTTTCCCGACCGTGTCGTGCCGATGCTGCCGGAAGCGCTCTCGAACGAGCTGTGCTCGCTGAAGCCGGGCGTCGAGCGTGCCTGCCTCGCGGTTCATCTTTGGCTCGATGCCGAGGGCCGCGTTCACCGCCATCGCTTCCTGCGCGGGCTGATGCGCTCCGCCGCGCGGCTGACCTATGAAGAGGCGCAAGCAGCGATCGAGGATAGGCCCAACGCCGTCACCGCGCCGTTGCGGGAAACCGTGTTGCAGCCGCTTTACGGGGCCTATGCGGCTCTTGAACGGGCCCGCCGCAAACGCGGGACGCTCGATCTCGACTTGCCCGAGCGGCGCATCATGCTCGATGAGGCGGGCCATGTGGCTCGGATCGAGCCGCGCGCGCGGCTCGACAGCCACAAGCTGATCGAGGAGCTGATGATCGCGGCCAATGTCGCCGCGGCCGAAACCTTGGAGCGGGTGCGCCGTCCCTGCCTTTATCGCATTCACGACGCCCCGGACCCGGCCAAGCTCCTGGCATTGCGCGACTTCCTGCATGGCATCGGCATCCCCGGCCTGACGCTCGCCAAAGGACAAGTGGTGCGGCCGCGCCACTTCAACGAAATCCTGCGCCGCGCCGCTGAAACACCCTATGCCACTCTGGTGCCGCAACTCGTCCTGCGCAGTCAGGCGCAAGCGGTCTACAGCCCGATGAATATCGGGCATTTCGGCTTGGCGCTGCACCGCTACGCGCATTTCACCTCGCCGATCCGGCGCTACGCCGATCTTCTGGTGCATCGCGGGTTGATCGCTGCCTTGGAGCTCGCGGGAGCCGAAGCCGAGCCGGTCACGGGCAAAGATCTCGCCGGACTGGGTGAACAGGTCTCGATGACCGAGCGCCGCGCCGCAGCGGCCGAGCGCAGCGCGGCCGACCGCTACATCGCCGCCTTCCTCACCGACCGCGTGGGCGGGAGCTTCGCGGGGCGCATCAACGGCGTCACGCGCGCCGGATTATTCGTCACTCTCGCCGAGACCGGCGCCGACGGCCTCTTGCCGATGCGCAGCCTCCCGGGAGATTATTACGATCACGAAGAGGCGCGGCACCGTCTCGTCGGGCGGCGAACGAGGCGCAGCTTCACGCTCGGAGACCAAATCGAGGTCCGTTTGGCCGAAGCCGATGTCGTGACCGGAAGCCTGCGCTTTGAATTGATCGACACCAAAACCGGGCAAAACGGCGCAAATCGCCGCCACCGCGGGACAAAGCCGCACGAATAGGTATCGCGAGGCGGCGTTTTCACTTGCCTCCGGGAACCGCGCCGCGCAAAAATCGTCATCTCGTCCGGGATTTTGGCAAATCGGCGGGTGATGGCGGGATCGACTTTATCATCCTCTTTCGCTTTTTCGGGGCCAGGCGCAGCTTTCGTGCGGTGCTGGGCCATGATCGCGGCGGCGCTCGCCCTTGCTGGCTGCGCGGCAACGCCGCTTCCTCCGAATGTGAGTGCGGCCGATGAGCGCGCGCTCTTTGCCGAGGCCAACAAGGACATCATCGAGTTCCACATCAAGAAAGTCGTGCCCGACCAACTCGCGCTTGCCGGGCTGGCACGTCTTGCGACGATCGATCCCGCTATTTCGATCGCGCATACCGGCGATCAACTGGTCCTGCGGCACGGTGCGAGCATCCTGCGTTTTTCCATCCCCGCCTCGGCGAACAGCTCCCAATGGGGGGCGCTGACCGCCAAGGTGATTGCCGCCGCACGCACCCTGTCACCGGAGATTGCGGCGTCGCCCGCCGACCGGCTCGATGAGCAGGTCATCGATGCGAGCCTTGCAGCGCTCGATCCGTATTCGCGCTATGCAAGACCCGAAATCGCGCGCGAGCGGCGCGCCGCCCGCGACGGTTTCTCCGGAATCGGGGTGACGCTCGAAATTGAAGAACGGGGCGTGCGCATCGCATCGGTGCTGCCCGATACGCCCGCGGCCGGCGCGGGCCTCCTCGCCGGCGATCGCATTGTTTCTCTCGACGGCATTCCGGTCGCGACGCTCGCCGTCGATGACGTGCGCCGTCAGCTCCGGGGGCCGGCTCAGACCCGCATTCAGCTCGCGGTTGCGCGCCGCGGCCAGGCCGAACCACTCGAAGTCTCGATGTTAAGGGCAAAGATCATTCCCGAGACGGTAACGCTCAAGGAAGAGAACGGGCTCGCATGGCTGAACGTGCGTGCCTTCAATCAGCGGACGGCTCGTAGCCTCGCCGATCTTCTGCGCCTGGCCCATCGCGAGCTCGGCCCCGCACTGCATGGGATCGTGCTCGATCTCCGCGACAATCCGGGTGGATTGCTCGACCAGTCGGTCGACGTCGCCAGCCTCTTCCTCCCCGGCGGCGACGTCGTCTCGACCATCGGCCGCAATCCGCAAAGCATGCAGCACTTCAAAGTGGCCAAACAGCCCGGCGTCGAGACCTTGCCGATGGTCGTGCTGATCAATGGCGGCTCGGCCTCGGCTTCCGAGATCGTGGCCGCGGCGCTTCAGGATTTGGGACGCGCCGTTGTGATCGGCACATCATCATACGGCAAGGGCACCGTTCAAACGGTGCTGCGCACTGCGAATGACGGGGAATTGACGGTGACCTGGGCCCAGATCATCACGCCCGATGGCTATTTCCTCAACACGCATGGCGTGGTGCCGACCCTGTGCACATCGGCGCTCGACGACACCGCTGCGAGCGCCGGCAAGCTATTATCGGGAGCTCCTTCCCCCGTGCAGGCCGACCTCGCCCAGTCGCGCGCAGCGCTCGATGATGCCGGATGGCGTCAATTGCGCGCCCGCTGCCCGCCCGGCCATGAGAAACGCGGCATCGACCGTCTGGTTGCCACGCGGCTCTTGGACGATACCACGCTCTATCGTTCCGTCCTGGCCGGGATGGCATCGACCAGGGTCGCGATAAATCGCTGACCCGGCTACCGCGCCGGCATGAGATCAAGAGATGCCGGCGCTGCAGAAGCGCCAATTGCCCGCATGGTGAACGTAAAGCAGGACATAGCGCGTCTCGCCGCTGTGGTCGATCAATACAGTCACCTGATCGCCGATACAGTCGGTGTCGGAGGGCGTCGGCGCGCTGAGCCGCTTGGCCTTCGCGCATGCCGCCAAAGTCTCCGGTAGAGGCCCGCTTGCGGGCGCCAGCGGCTTGCCGTTAATCTCGACGAAATATTTCTGGGCGACCCCATCCTTGACCATCGCCTTGACTTCGATGCGGCCGAAGCGGGATTTGTAGAGTCCTGCATCCTGCTGACCATCGCCCGATCGAGACAACATCGGCTTGAATGCGATCGTCGCGCAATTCGGTGGCTGGGTTGCAGCCGCGGCGGGACCCGGGACCGAACCCAGCATCGCGATACCGACGGCGAAAGCGGCACATGAGACGAGCTTCGTGAGCATTATTTCCTCGACGCATCGGGATGTCGCAAGAATCGGGCCGACCGATGCGCGATTATTAGTCGGGAAGCCCCGCGACGACAAGCCGTCCGAGCCTTTATAAAGCCCCAATTGTGGCAATGATGACCGTCTCGAATTGATCATGACAAACGCTCGCCTGGCAGTGATCGCTGCCGTCGCCATCTTGCTCGTCTCGCATCGACCGGCCCGCGCCGAAGCCGTCGATATGGCGTTGGTTCTCGCCGTGGACGTGTCGGAGAGCGTTGATGCCGGCGAATACGTCCTACAGCATGAAGGCATCGCCCGAGCCTTCGATAACCCGCAGATCGTTGACGCGATCAAGGGCGGCCGACACGGTGTCATCGACGTCCTCGTACTGGAGTGGTCGGACCGCGACAAGCAGGCGGTGGCCGTCGACTGGACACGGGTGTGGGATCGGGCAAGCGCCAGCGCGTTTGCGGCAAAGCTTCGCGCCGGCAAGCGCAGTTCGAACGGCCTCACCGCGATCGGCGATGCGCTGCTGGCGGCCGACGCCGCCTTTCGCCGCCTTCCGGATCAGGCCGCGCGTCGGGTCATCGACGTTTCGGGCGATGGCATGGCTAATATCGGACCGCCGCCAGCCGCCATTCGCGACGCGCTGGTGGCGCAGGGGATCACCATCAACGGGCTGGCCATCCTTGCCAGTGAACCGTGGCTCGATCGCTATTACGATCAGGACGTGATCGGTGGCGAAGGCGCCTTCCTGCTCCAGATCCGGGATATCCAGTCCTTCGCCACCGCCATACAGCAAAAGCTCCTCGCCGAGATCGCGGCGAGGAGCCCTGCAACCGGCCTTGCGGCCCTTCAGATGCAGTAGGTCTTGATCGGCGTGAACCCGTTGAAGCCGACCGAGGCATAGCTCGAGGTGTAGGCGCCCGTCGCCTGGATCTCGACCTTGTCGCCGACCTTCAGCTCAAGCGGCAAGCGGTAGCGCGTCTTCTCATAGAGAATGTCGGCGCTATCGCAGGTCGGGCCCGCGATCACGACCGGACCGGTGGGGGTGCCATCGACCGGAGTCTTGATCCGGTACTTGATGGCCTCGTCCATGGTCTCGGCCAGACCGTTGAACTTGCCGACATCGAGATAGACCCAACGCTTCTCGTCATTGGCCGCCTTGCGCGAAATCAGCACGACCTCGCTCTGGATCACGCCAGCATCGCCCACGATCGAGCGCCCCGGCTCGACGATGATCTCGGGCAAGTCGTTGCCGAAATGACGGGTGATCGCTCCCATCACCGCGTTCGCGTATTGAACGACGCCCGGCACGTCGCCACGGTACTTGGCGGGAAAGCCGCCGCCGACATTGACCATGCGCAGGTTGATATCGGTCTCGGCAAGCGCCCAGAACATCTTGGCCGCGCGCTCGATCGCGCCATCCCATTGGTCGAGCTTCGTCTGCTGCGAGCCGACATGGAAGGACACGCCATAGGGATCGAGACCCAAAGTCTTGGCTTGGCGCAAGAGCTCCACCGCCATTTCCGGGCTGCAGCCGAATTTGCGCGACAGCGGCCATTCGGCTCCGACGGATTCGACTAAAATGCGGCAGAAAACGCGCGAGCCCGGCGCCGCCCGCGCGAGCTTTTCGAGCTCGCCAAGGCTGTCAAAGGCGTAGAGCTTCACGCCCCGCCCGAAGGCGTAAGCGATGTCGCGCTCTTTCTTGATCGTGTTGCCGAAGGAGATACGCTCGGGCCCGACGCCGCGCTCGAGGCACAAATCAACCTCGTTGCGGCTTGCGACGTCGAAGCTCGATTCCAGATCGCGCAGGAGGGAAACGACCTCGGGCGCCGGATTAGCCTTCACGGCATAGAAGATCCTTGCCAGCGGCATGTAACGGCGCAGCAGCTTGTAGGCGCCCGCGACGACGTCGAGATCGACCACCAGACAGGGCGTCTCGGGTTGGCGTTCGGCGAGAAACTTGGCGATTTTCTTGCTCATTTCCACGGTATCCTTGGCTCAGGTTCGGCATGACGCCGATTGCCGTTGCCCCTCTCGCGAGGAATGGCGGCGCGAAAAGACGCTCCGGTACACGCGGGCGAACGCCCTTCCTACCGGAGAATGGTTTAAAATTGACTGCTGGCTTCGGAGAGACCGCGGCCACCGGTGCCGCGAGCTTCCCTGATTTGCCGAGGCGTGGCGTCAGGGCAGGGCGCGGCCGCCCTGCGTTGGATAGCAACCATATCGAGCTCCCTCTCGGGACCGGCCCACGGTGACCGGCTCTGCCAAAAAGGACGCGTTACGTCGTTGCATAACCACGATGGGCCATAGGCACGTGCGAGTGCGTCGCGGATGCGATAAATAATCGCAAATTCATGTGATGCAAGAAAAATTCTCGCGCATCCGAGAGTTTTTTTGCGCGGCGTGGCATTTCGAACGCGCCGCCGGCGCACGCCTCTCGATCAACCGCGCTCTTGCCCGCCGACGGGTGAGCGCCCGAGCGCGGCCGCGCGTCGCGCTCGACTTCACGTTTCTCGCTGCGGCAGAAGCGTTTCTGGAAAATCGGGCTAGGGCGTCGCCGGGTTGGCGCGCAGCATGATCGTGGCGATGCGGGCGCCGCTGGCGAGATCGAAGATCAGCAACTCCTCGTCGCCCTCGGCGAGCGCGAGCCTGATGACAAGGCGGTCGCCGCTCGCCTCGGCGGCGAGGACGCGCGAGCCCGGCGGAAGCTCGATCGTGCGCGCGCCCGTCGCAACCGGCGCCGCCGACGTCGCCGGACGGTTAACGCGAGCAACCACGGCAATGACCAGAGCGGTCGTGCCGGCGACGAGCAAAACGCCCATCGCGATGACCAGGATCTTGAGAGCGCGCATGTTTGGGTCCACTTTACGAAGATGGCCAGAGAACGTGTCACCGTCGGAGATGACGAGGCCGGCGAACGGCTCGACCGCGTTCTGGCGGCCCGCCTCGCCGCGCTGTCGCGCACCCGGTTGAAGCGTCTCGTCGAGACCGGGCAAGTGAGCCTCGAAGGCGCGACGATAACGGACCCCTCGATTCGGGTCAAACCAGGTCAGAGCTTCCTGGTCGATGTTCCGCCTCCGATCGACGATCACCCGGCGCCACAGGCCATGGATCTCGACATCGCATTCGAGGACGAGCATGTCCTCGTTCTCGACAAGCCCGCCGGGTTGGTCGTCCACCCCGCACCAGGCAATCTCGAGCACACGCTGGTTAACGCGCTCCTCGCGCATTGCGGCGCCAGCCTCGCCGGTATCGGCGGCGTGAGACGGCCGGGCATCGTCCATCGTCTCGATAAAGACACCAGCGGTCTGATCCTCGTGGCCAAGACCGACCTCGCCCATCAGAAGTTGTCGGCCGCCTTCGCCGCGCACAGCATCACGCGTTCCTATCTCGCGCTTGTGCGCGGAGTGCCGAATCCGCGGCAAGGCGAGATCGAGGCGCGCATCGGGCGCAGCAAGACCAACCGCAAGAAGATGGCCGTGGTCGCGCAAGGCGGCAAACCGGCGCTGACGCATTACCGCGTGCTGCGCAGTTTCGGCACCGCAGCGGCGCTCCTCGAGTGCCGCTTGGCGACCGGCCGCACGCACCAGATCCGCGTCCACCTTTCGGCGAAGGGGTATCCGGTTATCGGCGATCAAATCTATGGGCGTGGCCGGGCGTCATCTCTGCCCCAGGCCTCGCGCGATTTCCCGCGCCAGGCGCTGCACGCACAAGTGATCGGCTTCGTTCATCCGGCGAGCGGTGAATATCTCGAGTTTTCTTCGCGCTTACCGAGAGATATTGCGGATTTGATAAAAGTTCTGGAATCGATCTAAATTGGACAGCGCGCAAGCTTTCCGTTAGCATTTCGTCAATGGCAACGACCCCTGCCCTTCCCAGCATTGCATCGGAGGGCGCACTTGCGCGCTACCTCCAGGAAATTCGCAAATTTCCGATGCTCGCGGCCGACGAGGAATACATGCTCGCCAAGCGTTGGCGCGAGCATGAGGATCCGGAGGCGGCGCACCGCTTGGTGACGAGCCATCTGCGGCTCGTCGCGAAGATCGCGATGGGCTATCGCGGCTACGGCCTGCCGCTCTCCGAGCTGATCTCGGAAGGGAATGTGGGGATGATGCAGGCCGTGAAGCGTTTCGATCCGGATCGCGGCTTTCGCCTGGCGACCTATGCGATGTGGTGGATCCGCGCCTCGATGCAGGAATACATCCTCCATTCTTGGTCGCTGGTGAAGATCGGCACGACCGCCGCGCAGAAGAAGCTCTTCTTCAATCTGCGCCGCCTCAAGGGACAGATCCAGGCGATCGAGGAAGGCGACCTGACGCCCGAGCATGTGGCGAAGATCGCCAAGGAGCTCGACGTGCCGGAGGGCGACGTCGTCAGCATGAACCGGCGCATGCTGAGCCCCGACCATTCGCTCAACGCACCGGTGCGCGCGGATGGCGAGGGCGAGTGGCAGGATTGGCTGGTCGACGACACCGAGAGCCAGGAAACCAGTCTCGCCGGCCGCCAGGAGCTCGGGCTCCGGCGCGATCTGCTGCGCGACGCGATGACCCATCTGACCGAGCGCGAGCGCGACATCCTGACCGAGCGCCGCTTGAAGGAAGTCCCGACCACGCTCGAGGATCTGTCGGAGAAATACCGCATCTCGCGCGAGCGCGTGCGCCAGATCGAGGTGCGCGCCTTCGAGAAGCTCCAGAAAGCGATGAAGTCGAAGGCGATGGAGCGCCAGCTCCTGCCGGGTTGAGCCGGCTCAGCGGAGCTCGGCCTTCCGGGCGTCGACCTCCTCGCCCCATTCCTCGACCAGCGCCTCCATCCGCGCCTGCAGCTCCCGCTCGGTCCGGGCGGCGCGCCCCTCGATGAGGAAGCGCATCACCGGCGGCATGCCGAGATAGCACAGCCAGCCCAGCGCCGACGAGCCGTACATCCAGAGCCATTGAAAGGGATCGAACAGCACCGTCGCGGCGCCATAGACCGTGAGCCCCGCATGCAGGAGGGTCGAGATCGGCTGCACCATGCCCGCGACGTTGAGCAGCGCGACCGAGCGCAGCAGGTGGCGTTGCGGATGGCGGTCGGAGACGGCGGCGGCGATCGTCGGCGCCATCCCGGCTATGACCACGAGGCAGAGCGGCAGGACGGCGACGACGAGCAGCGCGCAGACCGCGAGAGCGAAGCTGGTGCCGGCGGTCGCGCCCGCCCGGTGGCGCACCGCGCGCTCGCCCGCCGCGCGCCGGCCCGGGTTGCGCTGGGCGGGGAGCCGGCGTGCCGTCTCGGCTTTTTTGCGAAGCGCTGCGCGTCGCGCCATCTCACCACACCTTGAGCACGGCGACGGACGCGACCGCGATCGCGGCGAAGGCGGCGGAAATCACGCCGGCGCTGCCGCCCAGCGCGGCCGCCTGGGCCGGGCGGGTCAGCTCGCCGCGGCGCAGCTCCGAGAGCATGCGCTCGATCGACGCGTATTCCTGCCGCGCGGCGGCAAAGCCCTGCAGATCGCGGGCCCGCTCGCTCGAGCCGTTGAGCAGCCAGAACAGGTCGCCGAGCGAGCCCCGTGCCGCGAGCTTGTTGACCTCGGCGAGGAGGCGCGCGCGCCGCGAGCGGCTGTGGAACATGTTGACCAGGGTCGCGGCCTGGGAGGCGATGAACTTGCCGAGCGCCGGCAAGGTCGCCGGCCCGTGCTCGCCTTGGAGATGCGCCAGGATGGCGAGCGTGCCCAGCGCGCGCTGGCGCGGCGAGCCGCTCAGGAATTCGAGCGCGTCGCGGGCGAGGTGGCGCGTGCGCGCGGCGGCGAAGGCGGCGAGGTGGCGGTCGAACAGCGCCTCGCCGATGGCGCCGCACTCGGCCGCGCCCTCGAGCGCGTCGAGGAGTTGAGACCCGTCGACCACGTGATCGGCCTGGATGACCGGCGAGAGGCAATGCTGCATCGGGCTGAGCTCGTAGAGCACGCGCTCCAAGCCGAAGCCCAGCCGCGGATCCTCTGCAAAGCGCTGCATCACATCGAAGGGCTTGGCGACGTTCATGGCCGTGAGCTCGGGCCGCAGCTCGCTCTGCGCCGACATCCAGGATTGCGGCAGACGCGCGGTCAGGATCTCGCCGATCATCTGCAGCGAGCCGCGCCCGTTGAAGGCCGCGGTCAGCGCGGCGCCGAAACTGTCGATGGCGATGGCGAAATCGCCGTAGCGTATCGGCGCCAGCGGATCGAGCGCGATGCAGGTCCGCGCGGTGACGCGCAATTCCTGGCCGACGGTGGCGCGGAGCTCGCCCCCATCGGCGCGCACCCCGGCGACCGCGACCGCGCGCTTCTCGTCGGCGAGGCTGCGCTGCAGCCAGATCTTGAAATCGGACGAGCGAATGGCCTGCACGGCGGCGCCGGGATCGGCGGCAAAGGCCTGGGCCACGGCGCGCGCGGTGTAGGAGCCGCGTCCGCCGAACTCGAAGGGCCGCGTCGCGACGAAGCTCGACGGGTTCTGGCTTCGCGGCTTCAGCCGCGCGCCCTGGAGCCAGCTCTCGACGTCGCCGATCCCCCAGCGCTCGGTCAAATCGTCGGCCAGGAGCCCGCGCAGAACCTCGATCAGCTCGGGCGGCAGACGCGTCTGGCCGACGATGGTGGTGAAGGAGCCGCGCTCGATCTTCGCGCGCAGGAGCTCGCGCGCGTCGATGCCGGCGGTCGGATCGCGGCCGAGGGCCAGATAGACGATCGTCACGCCGAGCGCATAGAGATCGTCCGCCGGCGTTCCGGCGCCGCGGCAATGCGGCATCGCCATCGCGCCCTCGACGGTCTCGAAATTGTGCGGCTGCGCGAAGCCGGGCGGCGCCGTCACCGCATCGCCCAGCATCATTTCGCGCTTGGCCCCATGATGGAAGAGATTGGTCGGCCGGATGTTCCGATGGGTGATGCGCGCCTCGGCGAAGGCGCGCAAGGCGCGCACGATCGGCGGCAGTGCGCCGCGCAAGATCGCGTCGGCGGTCAGCGGCGCGATCGGGTCGGTCATGTTGCTCGCGACGCGCGCGCCGGAGGGGCGCTCGAAGACGGTGGCGAAGCTTCCGGCCGGCAGGCCGGGCAGGTCGACAGGGCCCCAGCCGACCGGCGTCAACACATGATCCAGGCGCAAGGCGGCGAGCTTTTCGACGAGATCGTAGCGCGGCTGAAGCGACGGATCGGCGATGAGCGCGAAGAAGCGGTCGTCCTGCCGGTCGGCGCAGGTCGCGGCGAAGGCCGGCGCGTGAGCCTGTCTCAGCTCGTCGAGCTTCTGCTCGGCCAGAATCTCGAAGACGCTGCCCGGCCGCACCGCCGAGCCCGGCCCATGAACGATGTTGCCCGCCGCCACGTCAATCCTGCTCCGGTTATTCGAACCCTGGAGCTTAGGGAATCAACGGTGAAGGGCGCCTTAAACGGGATGGGGGAAGAACCGGCCGCCGGTGACGGGCGCCTTGACGCCGGTCGTGCCGGGCATGGTTAACGGCAGGGATTTGCGCGAACGCAGCGCGAGATAGGCGAAGGCCTGGGCCTCGAGCGCGTCGCCTTCCCAGCCCACCGCCTCGACCGGCGCCACCGGCGCGCCGAGGCGTGCCGCCAGCATCGCCATCAATGTGGGGTTGTGGCGCCCGCCGCCGGTGACGAGAAAGCGTCGCGCCGGCGCCGGGAAATGTTCGGCGCCCCGCGCGATCGAGGCCGCGGTCATCGCGGTCAAGGTGGCGGCGCCGTCGGCGAGCGCGAGCCCCGTCGGCCGGAAGGCGGCGAATTCGTCGCGGTCGAGCGATTTGGGCGGGCGGCGCTTGAAATAGGGATGCGCGAGGAAGCGCGCGAGGAAGGCCGCGTCGATCTTGCCCTTGGCCGCGAGCGCGCCGTCGAGATCGGAGGCGGCGCCGGTCTGCGCCAGCACCCAATCGTCGATCAGCGCATTGCCCGGCCCGGTATCGAAGGCGAGGATCTGATCGTCGCCGGCGCCGATCCAGGTGACATTCGCGACGCCGCCGATATTGAGGATGGCGAGCGGGCGCTCCAGCTCGCGCGCGAGCGCCGCGTGATAGAGCGGCACCAGCGGCGCGCCCTCGCCGCCCGCGGCCATATCTGCGCTGCGGAAATCGCCGACGACGTCGATGCCGGTGAGCTTGGCGAGCAAGGCGCCGTCGCCCAGCTGCCAGGTGCGGCCCTGGTCGGGCGCGTGCAGGATGGTGTGGCCGTGAAAGCCGATGAGATCGATCTGGCCCAGCGCGTGCCGCGCGATCAGGCTCTTCACCGCTTCGGCATGCGCCTCGGTCAAGCGGCGCTCGAGCTCGGCCACATCGCCCTTGCCGCCCAGCGCCGCGCGCAGCCGCTCGCGCAAGGGCCGCTCATAGGGCTTGGTCAGCCAGGGTCCGGCGACGACCCTGCCCTCGCCATCGGTCTCGATGAAGGCCGCGTCGATGCCGTCGAGCGAGGTGCCGCTCATCAGCCCGATGACGCGCGCGAGCGCGGTCATGGCCGCACCGAGGCGCGCGTCGCACGGGCCCCCCCTCCCGGCAATGCTTTCGCATTGCCGAGCTCCCCCTCTGAGGGGGGAGGTGAAAATAAAAGACTCCTCCCCCCTTGAGGGGGAGGAAGCACGCGGCGTCGAGCCGCGTGCGGGAGGGGGGCCGGCCGCGCGCGCGGCGCCAGCCGCGTTTGTCGCCCCTGCCCGCCTGTGCTAAACCGGCGCCCCATGTCCAAGCCTCGCTCGAGCTTTCTTGCCGCGGCCGAAGAACGCGGCTTCATCCATCAGCTGACCGACCGCGACGCGCTCGACGCGCGGCTCGGCGAAGGACCCATTACAGCCTATATTGGTTTCGATTGTACTGCCGATAGTCTCCATGTCGGAAGCCTGCTCCAGATCATGCTGCTGCGGCTGTGGCAGAAGTGCGGCAACAAGCCGATCGTGCTGATGGGCGGCGGCACCACCAAGGTCGGCGATCCCTCGGGCAAGGACGAGGCGAGGAAGCTTCTGAGCGATGCCGAGATCGCCTCCAACATGGCAGGCATCCGGCGCGTCTTCGACCGGTTCTTGACCTTCGGCGACGGGCCCAGCGACGCGGTGATGACCGACAATTCGCTCTGGCTCGACGGGCTTTCCTATATCCCCTTCCTGCGCGATTTCGGCCGGCATTTTTCGGTCAACCGCATGCTGGGCTTCGACAGCGTCAAGCTCCGGCTCGAGCGCGAGCAGCCGCTCTCCTTCCTCGAATTCAACTACATGGTGCTCCAGGCCTATGATTTCCTGGAGCTGGCGCGCCGGCACGATTGCATCCTGCAGATGGGCGGCTCCGACCAATGGGGCAACATCGTCTCGGGCGTGGAGCTCGGGCGGCGCGTCGACGAGCGCGCGCTCTATGGTCTGACCTCGCCGCTCATCACCACGGCCTCGGGCGCCAAGATGGGCAAGACCGCGCAGGGCGCGGTGTGGCTCAACGCGGAACGCTTGAGCGCCTATGATTATTGGCAGTTCTGGCGCAACACCGAGGACGCCGATGTCGGGCGGTTTTTGAAGCTCTTCACCGAGCTGCCGATGGCCGAGATCGCGCGGCTGGAAAAATTGGAAGGCAGCGCGATCAACGACGCCAAGATCGTGCTCGCCAACGCGGCCACATCGCTCGCCCATGGCGAGGATGCGGCCGAGGCGGCTTCCGAAACCGCGCGGCGCGTCTTCGAGCAGGGCGGGATCGGCGAGGAATTGCCCGTGACCGAGACCTCGCAGGCGCGATTGGCGGCGGGGCATCCGGCGATCAATTATTTCCACGCCGCGGGGCTGGCCGCGAGCCTGAGCGAGGCGCGGCGCCTCATCCGCGGCGGCGGCGCCAAGGTCAACGACAAGCCGGTGACGGACGAGAAGCAGCTCTTGAGCCTTGCCGACATCAACGACGAGGGCGTGATCAAGCTCTCGGCCGGCCGCAAGCGCCACGCGCTGATCCGGCCGGTCTGACGCGCGGCGGATCAGGCCCGACCGGTCCGGCGCGGATACGAGAACAGGTAGGCCATGAGTTGATCGGACGGAAAGATCATTACGATCCGCGAGCCGAAAGCGAAGAGGCGAAGCGATCCAGGGCGGCACATGCGCTGAGCGCTTCACCCACCCTGCCCTCCCTCTTCGAGGGCTTGACGCCTGCCAAGCGTCCCCCGGACGCTTGGCCCGAACATGCCAGTGGCATGTTCGGCGGCGTCAAGGGTTGGGAGGGGGGCGCCGCGCGCTGATGGTCTTGGCCTCGCGCGGGAACAGGGAAAGGTCGGAACGCGGGCATGAATCAGGACGTCAATCTCGATCTCGCGCACGCGCTCGCCAATCTGAAGGCGGCGCTGCTCTCCTTCCGCGCGGACGTCACCTCGATCTGGTTTCCGGTTCAGCTCGGCCTGATCGCGGTCGCGGCCGCGATCGGGATCGGCGCGATGCTGCTCGCGCGCAGGCGCCTCAAGACCGCCGCGTTCACCGCCGCCTGGCCGCCGCTCGCGCGGCAGGTCTTCGACGCCTTCATCGCCAATCTCGGCCTCATCGGCTTCATTGTGATCGCGGCGATCCTGCACGGGATCATGCTCGCGCTCGTGCCGCCGGGCCGGTCCTATCTCTTGAGCGTCTCGGCCAGCCTCGCCACGGCCTGGGTGGCGATCTCGATCCTGGCGGGGCTCATCCGCAATCATTTCGTCAACCGCGTCGTCGCCATCTCGGCCTGGACGATCGCGACCTTGAGCATTTTGGGCCTGCTCGACAGCGTGACCCAATGGCTCGACGCCATGGCGATCGTGGTCGGCGGATTGCGGCTCTCGCTCCTGCTGCTCTTAAAGGCGTCGGGCCTCCTGCTGCTCACCCTCTGGGCGGCGATCGGGGCGAGCAATTTCCTCGACCGGCGCTTGCGCCGCAGCACGGATCTGACCCCCTCGATCCAGGTTCTCATCGGCAAGCTGATCCGGCTCACCCTCGTCACCTTGGCGATCATCATCGTCTTGAGCTCGGTCGGAATCGACCTCTCGGCGCTCGCGCTCTTTTCGGGCGCCGTCGGCGTCGGCGTCGGCTTCGGCCTGCAGAAGATCGTCTCGAACCTGGTCAGCGGGATCATCCTGCTCGCCGACAAATCGATCAAGCCGGGCGACGTGATCACGGTGGGCGACAATTTCGGCTGGGTCGACACGATGGGGGCGCGCTACACCTCGGTCGTCATCCGCGACGGGCGCGAGATTCTCATCCCGAACGAGGATCTGGTGACGCAGCGCGTGATCAACTGGTCGCATTCGAACGACCGCGTGCGCTTGGACGTCGATTTCGGCGTGAGCTATGCGAGCGACCCGCACAAGGTGCGCGAGATCGCGATCGCCGCCGCGGCGGCGGTGGAGCGCGTGCTGCGCGTGCCCGAGCCGGTGTGCCACCTCACCAAGTTCAACGATTTCTCGCTCGATTTCATTCTGCGCGTCTGGATCAACGATCCGGTCGAGGGCGTGACCAACGTGCGCGGCGCCGTCCTCCTCGCGCTGTGGGACGCGTTCAAGCGCGAGGGCATCGAGATCCCCTTCCCCGTGCGCGAGCTGCGCTTTCCCGCGAATGCGCGGGTGACGGTGGAGGGGGATGGCAAGGCGGGGGCGTGACGAACGAGGAGCAAGTGAAGAAGGCGTGATCAAGCTCGCGGCGAGCGACAAGCCCGCAAAAATCCACTCTGACCCCGAATCTTAGGCTTTGGTTGGCTCACGATTTGTCATGAACTTATGTTTACCCGGGGGGTGGTGACGTTCCATCTTCGCTTGCTTGAACACACATAAACGGATTCTCTCCGCGTTGTGAGGATGTAAAATCACTTTCACCATACAACGGAAAAGGCTCCGCCCGAAAACGGAGCCTAGCCTGCCGGACACGGCGGGCTTCCCTACCTAGCGGAACGGCCGAGTTGATTGGCGCGGCCAATGCCCAAAAAAAGAATGACACACAACGCGAATAGAGCAACGACGACACTCAACAAACCCGCGCTGATCAGCATGTCGCTCGATGATAGCTGGTGGGTTGCGCTCACGGAGATTGGAAAGACGCCAAACACCCCCGAGGTCGCAGCAATGAAGTTTACAAGCCAACCCATTCCGAAGCCGTAGATGACGCAGAAGGTGCCAGCCTTCGACATTCCATCGGTTAGACCGAGTTGTTGCCATAGCGATGCGAGCGCAAACATGAAGAGCGAACCCATCAGCCCGACCAAATGCGCCTCAAGAAGTTGCTCTCGCAGCGGTAAAAGATGAACGAGAAATCCGTTTACAAGACTGAGCGCAAATAGGACCACGCCACTCTGCGCCATGAAGCGGGTTTTGGTGCTCATAGTGCTTACTCCCCCGATTTGCACAAACATGATTTACTCGGAATGGGTCAAGGCGCCGATACTCGGCGAGCGCGGCGTTGTAACACTCATGCTCATGCAGCCCCGCGCGACGCCCGCGGCGATAGGCCAGCGCCACCGCGCGCAGCACGGGCCGCTGTTCAGTCGGCAGGTGGCTCGGAAGGATGGTCTGGCCGGGCGCGTACTCCATTGGGCGATGATAGGGACAGGCGCGCGGGAGTCGAGTTCGAACGGGCGCCGCAGGACACCGCGGTGGGGCGCGCGTAACCCCCCATCAAGGCAGACAGGGGGATGGTGATGAACGGGGCATACAGCGTCCGCGTCGAGGGCGCGAAATACGGTGCGAGTTTCGGTTCGGCGCTCGCGATAGCGATCTCTTACGCGAACAACCACTCGATCTTGTGGGCAATCATCCACGGCATTCTCAGCTGGCTCTACGTGATCTATTTCGCGCTGGTCCATGCGTAGCTTGAGCGCTCCGTGCCCGCTATACTCACTCCCGTTGATCAGAACCCATGCTTCCAGTCGCGCGGGCCGATCGAGATAGTGCGGGGGTCCGGCGCTGGGGCCTTGCTAGGACCCCGCTGAACGTTCTATGTCGTCGGTCGTAGCCCCTTGGAGGAGGCGATGCGTCTGTCGTGGCGTCCGGGCGTTGCCTTCGCGGTTGCACTCCTCGCATTTGCCCCTGCGGCGGCGAAGGCGACACCAATTTCCATCGGTTTCTCCGGGACGATCACGCAGGTCAATGATCCGGCCGACATTTTCGACGGCTTGCCGCTGCCGACCGGCATGGTGGAAGGCATATTCACGCTCGACCCCGACGCGGGGACAATCTCCTTCGGGGACGGCACCACCGGTCAGCGGCCGCCCACCGGCACCGACAACATCGGCGGCACCTACCGCTACGGCGCAGGCGCGGCCGGAAATGTGCCGCCACCCAGTGTCATCCTCTTCCACAACTGCTTCGTCGGCAGCATCCTCGCCTTCCAGTGCGTGCCGGGTCAGGGCAGCGACGCATATGTCGTCGAGTACCCGGAACTCGTCAGCGACGGCTTCGCGCAGACCTTCGTGATCTTGCTCGAGGGCGGGACGAGCATCGACGGTGGCGACCCGCTGCCACCGCCGCTCGATACGTTCGCGAGCGCGGAGTTTCTCTGGAGCTTTTCTGACGGCGACAACGTCGCCACGGTCGAGGGCAGCGTCGATGCCATGGCGCCGGTCCCCGAGCCCGCTTCGCTCGCTTTGTTCGGCACAGCGCTCGTGAGCCTCGGCGCAGTGCGGCGGCGCAAGCGCCAGACGGCCTGATCTGTCCGTCATCAAAATCTTTGAGACAGGGGAGCCGGTTTAGTAGCGGACGCCCCGGCTCATCTTGGGTTTCATATTAGGAAGCGGCTTTGGCGTGCTACAAGCGCCGATGTTT
>CAVSPW010000008.1:0-68974 GCA_963729935.1 uncultured Alphaproteobacteria bacterium | reverse complement strand
CTCCTGCACGAAGACATCCGAGGCGACGTTCCTCACCTGCCGGATCACGTTCAATTCGCACAGCCGGTCGAGCCGCGCGCGCGGCTCGGCGATGGCCTCGAGCGCGTCGCGGTTCTCGCGATAGATCTCGCGCAGCGGATGGAGCCAATGATCGACCAGCCCGCGCCGGCCGCCATCGACCGCCGCGGCGACGCCGCCGCAGCCGTAATGCCCGACCACGATCACGTGCTTCACCTTCAGCACGTCGACCGCGAATTGCAGCACCGAGAGGTAATTGGCGTCCTGCGGCGGCGCGAGATTGGCGACGTTGCGGTGGACGAACAGCTCGCCCGGATCGAGATCGACGATCTCATTGGCGGGCACGCGGCTGTCGGAGCAGCCGATCCAGAGATATTCGGGCGCCTGCTGGCGTTCGAGCCGCTTGAAGAAATCCGGATCGGTCGCGACCATCCGCGCCGCCCAGGCGCGGTTATTGGCTTTGAGCTGATCGAGCATGGGCCGACCCATACCGCCCGCGGGGCCGGGCGGCAAGAGCGGCATCGCCTCGGGCCCGGGCCGGGGATAGACTGACGCGGCGGCGCTGGCGGCGCGGAAGAAGGAGAACGCATTCCATGTTCACGCTTTCGGTTTCGATCGAGATCAATCCCGCGGGCGCCACGCCCAAGCTCACCCAGCATCAGGTCTGGCAGGGCCTGGTGATGAAGGCCGAGGACGGCGCGCTTTTTGTGCCCAATATCCGCTCCTGCGCGGTGCTGGAGCGCGACGCGAACGGGCTCTTGCGCGAGGTTCTCATCGGCGAGGAGCGCTTCAAGGAGAAGATCACCTTCACGCCCGAGATCGAGGTCCTGTTCGAGCGCGTCGGCACGCAATCGAATGCGGGCTGGATCACCAATCTCATCAGCGAGAGCGCGCGGGGGCTCTTGCTCACCTTCAGCTTCGCGGTGAATTTGCCGGGTGTCGTGCCGGGCTCGGCTGAGGAGCGCGAGCGCGGCTTGGCCATGCGCGCATCCTATCTTGGCGCGGTGGAGGCGACCCTGAAGCGCGTGCGCGAGCTGGTGGCCGAGGGCAAGATTTAGCGCGGTGGCAGGATGCCCTCGAGCGCCATATGCAGCGGCTGCGAGTCGACGCTGACCGGCCCGGTAAAGGGGTGCTCCACCTCCACCACGACGTAGAGCGCCATGAAGGTGATCGCGGCGAGCATCCCGCTCATCAGTGCTTGCGCCCAAACGCCGCGTGCGCCGAAGAAGAAGGTGAAGGTCAGCGTGATGCCGGCGCCCGCGACCAGCACGGCCCAAAGCACGGTCGGAACGATGCCCGATGCGAGCTCGAGGTCGAGCCCGGCGTCCATTGGTGATCACGTTCAGCTCATTCAGCATCGCGGCCATGATCGTCGATTCACGCGCCGTGCCCGGATCGACCGCAAGGACGGAGCGATAGAGCTCGGAGAGCAATCGGCCGACTTGAGGGCTGCTCGCGCCGCGCGCCATGGCCGGCCAGTCCGCCGATATGGCGGCTTCGACATATTGGCCGAGATGCTGGCGCACGCCGGCCGCCACGTCCTTGTCCATGCCGTCCGACAGGCGTGAAAGCGCGAGGACGCCGGAGGCCTCCTGGACGACCGCCGATTGGGCGTCGCGGAATTTCTCCCAGACCACGATGACGGCAAAGCCGAGCAGCACGGCGTAGATCACGCCGATCACCGCGAATTTGAATCCGGCGACCTCGTTGTTGGACGCGAGATGCTCCAACGGGATCTTGCGCCGGATCAGAATGGGCCCGCAGGTCGCCGCCGCGGTCGGAGCGACGACGACGAGCACGAAGGACAGCCAGATCGGCAAGGAGGAAAGGAACTCCGACACGTGAACTCCCCTCGCGTTCGGTTGCCCGGGCTGTTCCGCCCGATGGCGGCTGAATCGCACTCTACCCGCATGCGCATCTGCGTTTCGTTCAGGCCCGTGCTCGATCTCGCCTCGGTCGCCTGGCAGCGATCTTCGATTGGCCGCATGATGAGACGACATGGGCGCGATCGCGGAAGGCGGCCGCGTCGCGCGATATCGACGCGACGCGGCACGGCTCCACGATTCCGGCGCGCGTTGCGCAGGGGCGCCGGCGTTTGGAAATCAGGGCGAAAGAAAAGAGGGGCCTAGAGGCCGGGGAAGACCCGTGGCCAGGCGGGCGGCGGCTCGGCCGCTTGAGCGAGGCCGCCATCGCCGGCCTGCGACGCCTCGCCGCTCGGCGAGACACGCGGCGCCGGGCGCGAATTCTGGGACGATGCGGCGCCGAGCCACCGGATCAATTGACTGCGCCACAGGGATGGCGGCAGGGATGAGCTTTGGTCGAGTTGCATTGCTGCGTCCTCCGTCGAGCAACATCAAAAAGCCAATGCCGCGGCGCTGGATGCGCCCGGCGGCCTTTGATTTGGTGCCGCCGGGGAAGGGTTCAAGGGGGTGATTTCCCGCGCTTTGCGGATGACCGATGGCTCGCCGAGGGCAGGGGTCCCGAGCGCACGGCGGGGATCGATGCGAGGCACTTTTCTTCTTTCGGAGCTCGGCGATGATCTCGCCGACGGGCACGATCGCGATCGGCAAGCGAAGGGAGCCGTCTCAAAACGGCGCTCAGCCCAACGCCCGCAAGCGAAGCATGGCGCCGATGCCGAAAGCGGGCCCGAGCGCCAAACCGGCGAGAACGATCGGCCAGCCCCAATGCGCCGCCAAGTACGGCGTGGCCTGCACCGTCGCGAATGTCAGAGCGAAGCCCAGCGCCGTCTGAAACGTCATCAGACTGCCAACCTGGTCGGGCGGGGAGGCGTCCGCGACGAGCGCCGAGAATTGCGGCGAATCGGGGACGATGGTGGCGCCCCAGACGATGAAGATGGCGAAGCTCGTCCATACCGGCCCGCCGAAAGTGAGGGCGGCTGCGAGCGCGGAGGCGCCGCTCAAAGCCATCGCGATGATGGTGACGTCCGCCTTGCCGATCCGGTCGGCCACCGAACCTGCGAAGGCGCAGGCCAAGCCGCCTGAACCGATGGCGACGAAGGCGGTGATCTTGGACAACTGCTCGGCCTGCGTGGTGGGCCATGACGCGCCGTATGACGCCGCGCTCGCCGCCGCGATCCAGGCCCACATCGCATAGAGTTCCCACATGTGGCCCAGATAGCCCGCATAGGCGAGGCGAACGCGCCGGTTCGTCCACGCCGCGGCGATCGCACGGGGATGAAACGCGGCGGCGATGCCGTGATGAGGACCGAGCGACACGGCCAACCCCAAGAGACCGGCGGCGATCGAGGCGAGTGAAGCGACGCCAATCGTCAGACGCCAGTCCGTGCCGCCGGCCAGCGCGATCAGATGGGGGGAAGCCGAGCCGAGGGTGAGCGCGCCCACGAGCGTACCCACGATGAATCCGCGATCCTTTTGACTCCAGCCGACGGCGATCTTCATGCCGACCGGATAGACCCCGGCCAAAAGCGCGCCGGTCGCCACACGCGCGCCGATCGCCGCGAGCCCGCCCGGCGCCAAGAGGAGGAGTGCCGCATTGGCGAGCCCGGCACAAACCGCCGAGACCGCGAAGACACGCCGCGGATCGTAACGATCGGCCAGGCCGAGCATGGCCGAGACGAGCGCGCCGAGAACGAAGCCGGCTTGGACGCCGCTCGACAGCGCCGCCTGGCGGAAGGGCGAAAGCGCCGTCTCGCGCGTCATGTCGGGCAGGACGGCGGCGGAGACGAACCACAGGCTCATTGCCGCGACCTCGGCAAGAAGCAGCAATGAAATCGAGCGGAATTTTCGATCTGCGAACACCGGCGGCAATCCTCCGTCGCGCGTGATGCCGACCCCCTCGTCAAGGGATCGGCTGACTTGACCCGTCCCGATCGACCGCCAGGGTTTTCGATAGTCGGACGGCGCCGGCGGGAGGGCGGCCAGCCTAGCCGGTGGGGCAGCGCCGGTCGATGTGCGCGAGCCCGATCGGGAAGCGCGTCGCTCTCCGATGGCTCGGTTTGCGCTTGCCCCCTCGGGCGCGGAGGAACGGCGCCATTGAAACCACTCTGTCGAGGGCATAGCATGCTCGGCGAGCGATCGGCGCCTTGCCGGATCGGTCGAGGGCGGCGGGCGCCGTCCAGGGGGATATGCCCGCGCGCGAGAGCAAGCAAATTCAACGGCGGGGGCACCGCCCGCGGCCCGGGCGCCGATGCAGATGGAGGAGGAAACCACATGACCGACACACGCGAATTCATGACCGGCTGGTTCGAACCGGCCAAGCAGCACATGACCGCCTGGTCGAACCGCGAGAAGGAAGGCCTGCGCGGCACGGCGACGGGCAAGCGCTATGTGCCGGGCTTCCGGCCCTTCGACATGTTGACTGAGCCCAACCAGTCGACCGTCATCTTCGAGAACAGCGATCAGCGCATCGGCGTCGAATACGTCACGGGGACGCGCCCGAATTTCGTGCGCTATATCGACTTCGACGCGCTCTTCTTCCAGTTCAGCGGCCGCTCCGTCATCGAGACGGAATTCGGCGTCTACGAGGTGAAGCCCGGCGAGTTGCTGCACATTCCCGCCGGCATCGCGCATCGCAGCAGCGGCACCGCGGATTGCGCGCGCCTCTTCGCCTATTTGAACGAGCCGCTGACCCACATCCATTCGCCCGACGCGCATGAGAGCCATGTCGAATACGAGGTCATTCGCCGCGGTGGACCGGACTGGGCCGGCCGCGCGGTCGAAATCGCGCCGCCCAAGGGCGAGGTGATCGAGAAGATGATCTGCTGGCGCGACACGCCCGAATACTACACCACCGTCCGGCGCAACTATGACGTGCTGGTGGGCGCGAGCAGCCTGCAGCGCGACGTCGCCAAGAGCGGCATCACCAAAATCCGCGCCTTCGACTTCTTCACCGAGATCACGGGGCGCCGCGGGCCCGGGCCCAAGCTCGCCGAATCGCGCTATTTCGTGGCCGAGGTCTACAACACCAATGGCGAGCAATTCGCCTTCCACCGCGCGCTGCGCAGCGAGGAATTCGGTTTTCAGTTCCGCGGCAACGCCGTCAACATGTCGGAGTTCGAGCACAATCTCAAGATGACGCCGGGCGATCTCGCGTTGATCCCGCTCGGCATCGCGCACAGCGTGATCTGCGAGGAGAATTTCCTGCGCATCGTTCTCTACAGCAAGCTGCCCTGGGACGTGAAAATCGATCCGACCAACCACGCCTATGCCAGCAGCTTCGAGGTCAAGACCAACGTCATCGAGGCGCCGAAATTCTGGGCGAACGCGGCCGAATGACCGCGTTGCTCACGAAGCTCATCGCGCGCGGCCGCGCATGACGGTCGCGCGCGAGACGGTCGAAATTCCTCGCCTCAGCCTGGCCGAGCGCGACCGGCGCTATCGGCGCGTGCGCGAGCTCATGGACCGCGAGGGCCTCGACGCTCTCGTTCTCCCGGCGAATGTCAGCCGCTGGGAGCAGATGATGGCGGACTCCCGTTACATCACGACCATCGGCGGCTTCGGCACCGAGACGCTCACCATCTTTCCGCGCTCGGGCGAGGTCACGGCCTATGTCTTCAACCGCTCGGCCTTCTGGCTCGCGGCGCAGGACTGGGTCGCGGATGTGCGCGACGGGCGCAACCACTGGGCGGAGAACGCGATCGAACGGCTGCGCGAGTGCGCGGCGCCGCTCAAGCGGGTCGGCATCTCGGGGCTTGCCGAACTCATCCGGGCGCCGGACGGCATCATCCCCTGGACGACCGTCGAGCGCCTCAAAGCGGCGTTCCCCGACGCCGAATTCACCGACGCGACGCGCCTCATCCAGGAGGTCCGCTCGGTCAAGAGCGCGGAGGAGATCGCGCTCATGCGGCGCTCGGCGCGCATCATCGAGACGATGATCGCCGCCATGATCGAGACCGCCAAGCCCGGCGTGCGCGAGCGCGACGTCTACGCCGCGATGGTGCATGCGCTGTTGTCGAATGGCGGCGAGCAGCCTTCGATGCTGATCTTCGGCTCCGGGCCGAACGTCTCGCACGGCCAATTCGTCCCGACCGATCGCGTGTTGAAGCGCGGCGATCTCTTGGCGAACGAGATCGAGGCGCGCTACGCCGGCTATTCCGCCCAGGCTGTCGCTCCGATGAGCATCGGCCCGGCGAGCGAGGCTTATCTCGATCTGCTGAGGGTCGCGCGCGACGCCTTCGAGGCGGTCCGCGAGGTCATGATCCCGGGCACGCCCTTGGGCAAGCTCATGGATGTCTATACGCAGACCGTCGAAACCTCCGGGCGCGGACAATACAAATGGGCGCATCCCATGATGCATGCGCGCGGGCTCGGCGACGAAAGCCCGGCCTTGCTCGGCGACGACGATCTCGAGCGCTTCCGCCGGCTCGAGCTCCGCGAAGGCATGAGCTTCATCCTGAAGCCGCGGGCACGCGGCGCCGGCGGCCTTTCCGCGCAGATCGGCGACACGGTCTTGGTGACCCCGCGCGGCGGCGAAAGGCTCGGCACGCGCGAGATGTCTCTGGCGCAGTCGGCCTGACTCCGCCGCGGCGCATCAATCGAGTTTGAGCTCGACCTTCACCGCCGCCGGCGGCACGACATGCGCGACAAAGGCCGGCCGCGCGCGCAGCCGCTGGTACCACGCTTCGATATGGGGCGCGCGCGGCCGCTCGACATCGAGAATGAACCAGCGATAGGCGTTGATGCCGAGCGGTATGTCCGCCACGGTGAAGCTCTCGCCCGCGAGATAGGGCCGATCGGCGAGCGCGCCTTCGAGCGGCTCGAAGGCGGCCGCCAGGCTTCGCGCGTGATGCGCGATCTGAGCCGGCGTCAGGTCGGCGCGCAGGATCGGGTGGATGTGCTCGCGCACGGTGCTGAGCTGGTAATCCATCCAGCGGTCGATTTCGGCTTCTTGCCGTATCCCCGAGGGCCACAGCGTTCCGGCCGCGTATTTCTTCGCCAGATATCGCGCGATCGCGTTGCCTTCCCACAGGACGAAACCGTCCTCGTCCATCACCGGCACGGATCCGGGCGCCTTGTGGGCCAGATAGCGCGCATCCGCCGGCGAAGAATGCTCCGGCGTCTTGCCGCCATAGTCGAACGCCAATCCGATCTCGCCGAGACACCAGAGCACCTTCTGAACATTGGCGACCGATTTTCCGCCCCAGACCTTGATCAAATGCCACCTCCGATGTGAAGCCCTATGCGAGGATGCAAGCCCGCTCAAAGCTTCGGATGCCAACCCTGCGCGTCGAGGCTCGCGCTGGCCTTGTGCACGAAGCTGAAATCGTACATCTGCGCGAGCGGCGGGATCTTGTCCTTCGGAAGCTGCATGAGCTCGGCCCGGGTCTCGGCCTCCGCCTGCTGCACCGAAGGCGGAACCGAGCCGTCCTTGGTCAAGGTCCTCACGACGTCATCATAGTCGATCTCGATCGAATGACGGTCCTGCTTGTTGTATTTCATCACATTGGCGAGGGTCTTGTCCTTGAAGGCGGTCATGAAGCGCGTCCCCTTCAAGACGGCGCGGACGAAACGCAGCACGAGATCCGGATTCTCCTTGATCAGCGCGTCGCTGGTGGCGACGCCGTTATAGGGCATGCGGATGCGGTCCTTCATCGCGTCTTCCAGCAGGTGTCCCTTGCCCAGCCCGCCCCCTTGGCGAAGCGCCGCCACGTCGAGAGAGGACATGACGACGGCCGGCAGCGATCCGGTCTTCATCGCGGCAAGCCTGGTGGCGTTTCCGAATCCGAGCGGCGTGTAGCCGACATCGTCGCCGCTCATGCCATGCGCTTTGAGGACAAGGCGCATCCAGATCTCGAACGTGTCGCCGCGCGTTTGAATGCCGACCCTTTGGCCCTTGAGCTTCTGGATCGTGTCGAGGTCGGCGGCGGTGGTCCAGAGCTGATAGGTCGGACGGTCGGCCTCGGCCACGATGACCTTGAGGCGCGCGCCCTTCAGAATCGCGCTGAAGGCCGAGGCCGGCGACGTGCTGAACTGCATCTCGCCCGAGATCAGCGCCGGGGTGGCGATGCCGCCGCCCGCATTGACGATCTCGACATCCAGCCCTTCGTCCTTGAAATAGCCCTGCTCGACAGCGTTGAAATAGGGCGCGTAATTGCTGGACAGCGCGGCGATCGTCACTTTCACCTTGTCGAGCGCCGCCGCGCGACCCTCCGCGGCGAGAAGCGCGGCCGCTCCTAGGGTCAATGCGACGGCAATCCTTCGCACGCTCATCGGTCTTCCTCCCGGTTCGTTTTGCTTCTTGGCGTTCAGAAGGCTAGCCCCTCCCGCGGCCGCGGGTCAATCGCAATGCCGCGAAGCGGCGTCGATTGCGGCTGGACTCGGGGCCGCGAGTGCGCGCACAGTCGAGAGAACACGACATCGAAGCGGGGGGAGGATATGAGGCTCGAAAAGAAAATCGCGGTCATCACCGGCGCAGGCACGGAATTCGGCAAGGCCATCGCTTTGGGCTATGCGCGGGAAGGGGCGGAGCTCTATCTGCACGACTTCGCCGAGAACGAAGCCAAGCTCGCCAGGGTCGCCGAGGCCGTGGGTAAATCGGGCCGGCGCGTCTTCACCGGTCTTTATGATCTCACGCGCGGCGAGGACGCCGCCGCCATGGTGAAGGACGTGCTGGCCAAGCTCGACGGCGTCGACATCCTGGTCAACACGACCCAAGGCGGCTGGCATGGGAAAATCTTCGAATGCCGCGAGCAGGATTGGGACAAGGCGCTCGATCGCGGCCTCAAGGCCTATTTCCTCACCTGCCAGCATTTCGGCAAGGAGATGGCGCGCCGCGGCAAGGGCGGGAAGATCATCAACGTCACCTCCATCGTCGGCGCGCTGGGCTCGGGCCAGGCGGTGCCGTGGGGCTCGGCGCGGGGCGGCGTCAACAGCCTGACCGCCGCGATGGCGCAAGCGCTCGGCCCGTACAAGATCAACTGCACGGCGCTCGCGCGCGGCGCGACCGACGCCACGCCCTACAGTGCCTCCGCCAAGGCCGAGCGTTTGCGGCGCCTGCCGATGGGGCGGTTGGGACGCGAGGAGGACATCGTCGGCCCAGCCATTTTCCTCGCCACCCCGGATTCGGATTGGGTGACGGGCTCGATCCTCTATTGCGACGGCGGCTACGTCACCGCGGCGGCGACCGACGACGAATACCGGCCGACGGAGTTCCCCTATCGCGGGCCCTGACGCGCGACAAAAGCGCGTGCGGGCCGCGCGCGCTTACGCCTTTTCGAGCGCCTGATCGAGATCGGCGATGATGTCGTCGATATGCTCGAGCCCGATCGAGAGGCGCACATAGCTGTCGGAGACGCCGCTTTGCGCCTGCTCTTCGGGCGTCAATTGCGAATGCGTCGTCGAGGCGGGATGGATCGCGAGCGAGCGCGCATCGCCGATATTCGCCACGTGATAGAACATCTCCAGCCCCTCGATGAAACGGCGCCCGGCCTCGCGCCCGCCTTTCAATTCAAATCCGACCAGCGCGCCATAGCGGCCGCCGAGATAGGCATCGGCGCGGCGCTTGGCCTCGCCGGACATGAGGTTCGGATAGATCACCTTGGCGATCTTCTTGTGCTTGGAGAGATGCGCCGCCACGGCCTCGGCGTTGCGGCAATGCTCGCGCATCCGCAGCGGCAAGGTCTCGAGCCCCTGGATGAACATGAAGGCGTTGAAGGGCGACATGGCCGCGCCGACATCACGCAGCAGGGTCACCCGCGCCTTGATGATATAGGCGATCGGCCCCAAGGGCTTCACGGCTTGCGTCCAGATCGCGCCGTGATAGCTCGGATCGGGCGTATTCAGCATCGGGAAGCGCGCGGCGTGCTTTTCCCAGTCGAAATTGCCGCCATCGACGATGATGCCGCCGATCGAGGTGCCGTGGCCGCCGATATATTTCGTCGTCGACAGCATGGAAACGGCCGCGCCGTGCTTGATCGGCTGACACAGGACGGGCGCCGCGGTGTTGTCGACGATGAGGGGGACGCCGATCTCGCGGCCGATCTTGGCGATCTCGGCGATCGGAAAGACCGCGAGCTTCGGATTGGGCAAGGTCTCGCCGTAATAGCAGCGCGTCCTGGCGTCGGTCGCGCGGCGGAAATTCTCGGGATCGGCCGGATCGACGAAGCGGCACTCGATCCCCATCGTCGCCATCGTGTTCTTGAAGAGGTTCCAGGTGCCGCCATAGATGTCGGTCGAGCAGACGAAATTGTCGCCGGCATGGCAGATGTTCTGCACCGCGATCAGCGAGGCCGATTGGCCCGAAGAGAGCGCCAGCGCCGCCACGCCGCCTTCGAGCGCGGCCAGCCGCTCTTCGAGCACGGCCTGGGTCGGGTTCATGATGCGGGTGTAGATGTTGCCCAATTCCTTGAGCGCGAAGAGATTGGCGGCGTGCTCGGTCGAGTTGAACTGGTACGAGGTCGTCTGATAGATCGGCACGGCGACGGCGGTGGTCGCGGGATCGCTGCGATAGCCGGCGTGAAGGACGATGGTCTCGGCGTGTTGGCTCTTGGTCGGCATGGTCTCGTCTCCCCGTTGTTTCGTGCCGCTTTGCTGCCTGGGCGGCTCCGGTCGCGCTTGCGCAGTCTCGTGAAAAATCCGCGCCGCGCAGGCCGGCCAATAGACCACGTCTCGTGTGGTATCCTCCGCTCGTGGATCGGGCGGTTTCCGGCCGCCGATCGAACTTATCCAATTATGGCCCAATTCGCCTTGCGCGCCAAGGCGCGGCCGTGGCGGCCACACGCGATCTCGGCCGGCTCGCGCATCGCCGGCGTCCTCAGGCCGCCGCCGAGATTGCGGACGATCGCACGACCATGAAGCCGGCAACCTCGCCGGCCCGAACTGTCGAGGGCGCCGGCGAGGACGCGCCGCGTCGGCGCTAGCCGAAGAGCAGGCTGTCCATCCACTCGATGTGGAGCACCTGGTCGTAGAAGCCGTAGAGCACGATCGCCGCAACGGCGGCATAGCCGAGGCTCACCATCCAGCGGTAGTGGCCCCAGCGCCAGAGATAGACGGCGACGTAGATCGTGAGCGCCGCGATCTGCCCGACGACGGGCGCCAAGAGCAAGAGGCCGAGAAGATAGGCCAGGAACCCGCCCGAGCGCGCGACGAGCGCCTGCTCGACGCCGACGCGCGAGGCGGCGGCAAAGCTGCCAAAGCGCCGGACCCTCGCTTTGAGCTCGCCCGCGTCGCGCGCCACGGCCCAGACCGCGAGGACGAAGCCCGGCACCGATGCGAGCATGGGGAATTGCGCGATATCGGGCTGCCATTGCAGCGCGTCGAGCGCGGCATAGGCGAAGATGACGACGAAGAGGATCGCGAGCGGCAGCGACAGGATCGGATTGCGCTCGCTGCCCTCGCTCGCGGAGGTGGTCGGCGCCTCGGGTTCGTGGCGCTGCTCGCGCATGGTGCGCACCACGCCGCGCGCGACGAAGAAGAACATCACGACGAGGATCGTCAGCAGGACCAGCACCATCGGCTTGCCGAGCCAGCTATAGCCGCTGTAGGACCGGTTCGCGATGTGCAAGTTGGTCTCGAGGATTGGCCCCAGCACCAGTGCCAGCACCAGCGGCGGGCGCGCCCAGCCGCCCTTCTTCATCACATAGCCGAGCGCGCCCATCGCGAAGCAGGTGATCCAGTCGCCGAACGAGGCGCCGCCGAGCCACGCGCCCATGAAGACGAAGCAGATGACGCCGGGGACGATCAGATGCCCGTCGATGAACGCGACCTTGGCGACCTGACGCGCCCATAACATCAGGAGCCCGGCGGCGAGGACGTTGGCGATAATGAGGGTCCAGACCAGCGAGAAGGTGAAGTCGAGCTTCGTCGTCAGCAGATCGGGTCCGGGCCGCAAGCCCTGGATGACGAGGGCGCCGAGCAAGATCGCGGCGCCAACGCTGCCCGGAACGCCGAAGGCGACGGTCGGGATGAGCTCGCCGCCGCGGGTCGAGTTGTTGGCGCTCTCCGGCGCGATCACGCCGCGGATGTCGCCCTTGCCGAATTGCGACTTGTCGCGCGAGGTTTGCACGACGTGGCCGTAGGCGATCCAATCCGAGATCGCGGCCCCGAGCCCCGGCAGCATGCCGATATAAGTGCCGATCGCCGAGCAGCGCAGCACGATCCACCAATGGCGGCACGCGTCGCGCACGCCGCCCATGATGCCGCCGCCGCCCGACTGGTCTCTCGGGATCGCGGAGATCGAGACGTTGCGCGTCGCGAGGTCGAGGAGTTCGGGGATGGCGAAGAAGCCCAGCACCGTCGGCACCAGCGGCAAGCCGTCCAGGAGATAGGTCGTGCCGAACCAGTAGCGCGGCACCGCCACGCTTTCGGCATAGCCGATGGTCGAGAGCAGAATGCCGAAGAGCGCGGCGATCAGCCCCTTCAAGAGCGAGCGGCCTGACAAGAGCCCGACCATCACCAGCCCCATGATGCCGAGCATGAAGATCTCGGGCGCCCCGAAGGCGAGGATGAAAGGCTCGATCACCGGGAGCGAGAGGGCCAGCAGCACCGCTCCGAACACGCCCCCGAAGGCCGAGACGGTGAAGGCGGCGCCGAGCGCGCGCGAGGCTTGACCCATCTTCGCGAGCGGGTAGCCGTCGAGGATCGTCGCTTGCGATGCGACGGTTCCCGGAATCCCGAGCATCACGGCCGTGATCGAATCGCTGGTCGAGGTGACGGCATAGAGCGCGAGCAGGAGCGCGAAGGCCGAGACCGGCTCCATGTTGAAGGTAAAGGGCAGCAGCACGACCATGCCGAGGATGCCGCCGAGGCCCGGCACGGCGCCAAGCCAGATGCCCAGCACCATGCCGAGCAGCAGGAATCCGATCGCTGGCCAATGAAGGACGAGGATCAGCCCGTCGAAAAAAGCGTGAAACATCGGGCCCGCTCACGCCTCCTTGCGCACGAGCCGCGCGCAACGCCTCGCGCGCCCCGGCCGACGTTGCCGAGACCTGGAAACGTCGCGCCCGTCCGCAATGGGCACGCGCTTAGGACTTCTGCTTCATGCCGGACTCGACATGGGCCTTCAAAAGCGCCTTCAGAGTGGGATCGATGTTGTGCAGAAGGTCCATCACCTTGTCGGTCGCCTGCTTGCTCACCGGGACGGGCTCGTTGCCGAAGCGCTTCTGATAATCGGCGAGGAATTCTTTGTTCGCGGCCATGGCGTAGAATCCTTTGCGGATATCGGCGGCCGCTTCCTGGTTCATTTTGGGCGGGCCCAAGAGGAGCTGCGAGGCGGTCCCGGTCAGCGTGAGGACGAGATCGAGGAGCTGCCATTTCGGACCCGAGGGGTCTTTTCCGAAAGCGCGCTTATAAACCTCGATGATGTTGGGAATGCCGAAGGCGGAGCTGCTCTGGTGATAATTGCCGTTCTCGTCCTTGTCGGGGAAGGACCAGAGCGGCACGACTTGGCCGGGCTCGACCATGGTGGGTTCCACCACCGATTTCCAGCCGCTGACCGAATCGATGCCGATATTGGCCTCGCCCTTGAGGATCGCGGGGCGGATATCCGACGAGCCGCGATAGCCCGAGACATAAATATAGGGCAGGCCGAACATCTCGAGGGATAGCCGCATCCGCAGGTCGAAGGAGTTGAACGGGTTCTGGCCGCCCACCTTCAGGTCCTTGGCCTTCAGGATCTGCACCGGGTCCTTGATGCCGCCCGGCACCAGATCCTTGCGCCCATACATGATGTAGGTGCCGGTGTTCCAGGCGCCGAGCAGGGTGAAGCCTTCGTAGCGGAACCTGATGCCGGGCTGCTCCAAGATCTGGCTCACCGCGAACCACGGCCCATAGGCGATGGTCTCGCCATCGCCCTTCGCCACCTCGTAGAGGTAGTTGTGCATCTTGGTCGAGCTGCCGCCGGGCATGTTCTTGACGATCACGGTCGGGTTGCCCGGGATGTATTTGCCGAGATAGTTCGCGACGATGCGCGCGTTGAGGTCGACGCCGCCGCCCGCGCCGAAGCCGACCAGCACCGAGATCGTCTTACCTTGGAAATAGGGTGCCGCGGGTGCGGCGCTCGGCGCCGCCGCGATCACAGCGAGCGCGACCGCTCCGGCCAAGAAGGCGGCGGCGCGCGAGACGAAGCGCGATCCTCTCGTTCGTTGCATGTGACCTCCCTATCTATCGCAGAACGTCGTCGTTCCGGGCGCCGGCTTTGTTGCCGACATTGGTTAGTCGATGCTGCCAGAGAATGCGCGTCGCGGCAATGCGAAGTTCGGCGCTCTCGATTGCCGCGCAATTGCCCCGATCGGTTGCATCCGATTGCTGCCGGCGACCGGACCTAGTCCAGTCCGGCGCGGCGGAAACCTTCCAGATACCGTTCGCGGTCTTCGTCCCGCTGGATCGGCATTTGGTCGGCGATCCAGGCGAGCGAAATATGGGGCTGCGCGCGGCGCAGCGCCTGCAAGGCGAGCACGGCGGTCTCGATCTCGCCCGCCATGGCCGCGGCGGCCGTCAGCACGCGGTGGCCGCCGACGAAATCGCCGCGCAGGCGCACGGCCTCGCGCGCCAGCGGGATCGCGGCGGCGTAGTTCTGGCCGACGAACTGGGCGTAGGCCGTGATGCCGCAAAAGATGGCCGAGAACGGATCGCGCGGGCTTAGGCGCAGGGCGCGGCGTCCGGCCAGCTCGGCCTCTTCGGGGCGTCCGCAATAGGCGAGCGCCAGCCCGTGGAAGCCTTGCGCCAGCGAGAAATTCGGGTTGAGCCGAAGCGCCAGCTCGAACTCCGCCAGCGAATCGGAAAAGCGCCGCTGGAAGAGATAGGCGCAGGCGAGCGCATGATGCGCCCAGGGATCCTCGCCATCGGCGCGGATCGCGGTGAGCGCGGCCTGCTCGGCGAGGGTCACCACCTTTTCCATCTCGGCCCAGCCCATATGGGCGCCGAACGTGTAGGAGGTGGCGAGAACGCCGAGCGCCTGGCCGTAATTCGGGTCGATGATGATCGCCTTTTCCAAGAGCGCCTGGGCGACGACATTGTCCTGCCGCGTCACGCGCCAGTAATGCGACAGCGCGCGCATCACCAGATCCCAGGCGTCCATGCTGCCCGGCGGCTTGCGCTGCGCGCGGAAATTCTCGGCCGCGTAGAGCTGCGGCTCGATGGCGGCGACGATCGCCTCGGTGATCTCGTCTTGCACCGCGAACACGTCGGCGAGATCGCGGTCGTAGCGCTCGGCCCAGAGATGGCTGCCGGTGGCGACGTCGTTGAGCTGCGCCGTGATGCGCACGCGCTCGCCGCCCTTGCGCACGCTGCCCTCGACCACATAGCCGACGCCGAGCTCCTCGGCGATCTGCTTCATATGGACGGATTTGCCCTTGTAGACGAACGAGGAGTTGCGCGCGATCACGAAGAACCAGCGCAGCTTCGAGAGCGCGGTGATGATGTCCTCGCTGATGCCGTCGGAGAAATATTCCTGCTCCGGATCGCCGCTCATATTGGTGAAGGGGAGCACCGCGATGGCCGGGCGGTCGGGCAAGGGCAGGGCCGGGCGCGCCGGCTCGTGGATCTCGTCCGGACGTAGGCCGGCTTGCCGTGCCGGCTCGACGCCGTCCGGTCGCGCGCGGACATCGCCGACGAAGCGAAGGCCCTTGCGCGCGATGGTGCGGATCAGGCCTTGCTCCTCGCCGCTGTCGCCGATCGCCTTGCGCGCGGCGTTGACGCGGCTGGTCAAGGTCGATTCCGACACGATCCGCCCGCCCCACACGGCCGCGATGAGATCGTCCTTGCTGACGACGCGATCGCGATTCTCGATCAAATAGATCAGCAGGTCGAAGACCTGCGGCTCGACGCCAATGCGCTCGGCGCCGCGGCGAAGCTCGCGCCGGTCCGTATCGAGCGTGTGATTGGCGAAGAAAAACTCCAATTGGGTCTCCTCAGACCGAAGGCGTCGCCGCTCTCAAGGAATAATCAAGCCGATCTCAAGGACAAATCAAGCGCCGCTCAAAGTCTTTCCTTCGCGCGCACGGCATCTTGCGCGGATCGCGGTCGCGATCCCCGTGACCGCCAGGAAACCGAAAGCGAGAGAACAATGCCCCAGGCCACTCTGATTTCCGTCGCGCCGCCCGGCTCTGCTGCGCCCAATCCCGATCTCGCGGCGTTGAAGCAGCGCCAGCAGACCGCATGGTCTTCGGGCGACTATGCCGTCATCGGCACGACCCTGCAGATCGTCGCCGAGGAGCTCTGCGAGGCGCTCGATCTCCGGGCCGGCCGGAACGTGCTCGACGTCGCCGCCGGAAACGGGGTCATGAGCCTCGCCGCCGCGCGGCGCTGGTGCGACGTCGTTTCGACGGATTACGTGCCGAGCCTGTTGGAGCGCGGTCGCGCGCGGGCCTCGGCCGAAGGCCTCGGCATCGAATTCCAAAAGGCCGATGCCGAGGCGCTGCCCTTCGCCGATGGCGCCTTCGATGCGGTGGTCTCGACCTTCGGCGTGATGTTCACGCCCGACCAGGACAAAGCCGCCGCCGAGCTTCTGCGGGTCTGCAAATCCGAAGGCCGGCTCGGTCTCGCCAATTGGACGCCGGATGGCTTCATCGGGCAGTTGTTCAAGACGCTCGGCAAATATCTGCCGCCGCCCGCGGGCGTAAAATCGCCGATGCGTTGGGGGACGCGCGAAGGCCTCGCCGAGATGTTCGGCGCGGGCGCGAGCGCGACCCGGATCGAGCCGCGCTCCTTCAACTTCCGCTACCGCTCGCCGCAGCATTTCCTCGAGGTGTTCAAGACCTTCTACGGCCCGATGCTCAAGGCCTTCGCCGCGCTCGACGAGAGCAACCGGATCTGCCTGACCGCGGATCTCGAGGCGCTGATCGCGCGCCTCAACCGGGCCAAGGACGGCACCATGGTGGTGCCGGGCGAATATTTGGAGGTGGTCATCACGAAGCGGTGAGGGTGACCGCATCCGTCGGGCGGTCACGTTCGAGAATATCCGCCTCACGCCGAAGGCCGTGTGCCGCGCGACGAGTTCGAACGCGCACGAGACCCTCCGGTCGAGTGCGCAAGGAAACCAGGAGAAGGATCATGCGAATTGCAAAGGACGACGTGGCCATCAAGATGCAGATTCCCGGCGCCATCATCCGTCAGCGTATGGATTTTGGCGATGCGAAGGGGCTGGGCAAGATCAGCGGCGAGTATTTCACGCTTGCGACGGGCGTGGAGACCGCCCCGCTCTTTCAGGGCCTGGAAGGAAACCTCTGTCAATGTCCCCATTGGGGCTTCGTGCTGCGCGGCCGGATCACCACGACCGACGCCGCCGGCAAGGAGGAGACCGTCGGCGCCAATGACCTGTTCTACTGGCCGCCCGGGCATAATGTCAGGGTCGACGCCGACGCGGAGATCGTCATGTTCAGCCCTCAGAACGAGCACAGCCGCGTCATCAACCACATGATCGAAAAGACGAGGGGCTAGACTCAGTGACCGGCGCCCAGTGAGAAGATCTTGCTGGGCGCCGGGTCTGAGGGATCGTCCGAACCCCGGAGCGCGATGTCCTGCACGCGCCAGAAGCCGGAATCCGCTCGCGCAAGCCGAGCCGCGCTGCGCGCCGCTTCACGATGAATTCCGGCGACACGGCATCGCGCTGTGAGAGCGCGATCTGATCGAGGTGTTGGGCGACGAATACCGCCGCTACCGGAGCCGCGTCTCGATGCTGCTGCCCTGGCGCAAATCGGCCTGACCGGCGGGAGCCGTCCGGCGCGAAGGATAGCCGCGCCGGGCTAGTCGATGTCCGCGCGGCCGATCCGGAACAGCGGCGCCGGCGAGGTCAGGTCATAGCCTCGATCAGGAGCTTATCGAGTCCATAATGCTGTGCCCGGGGCGTGAAATGCGGGCGCAATCCGCTCCCCGCGAAGCGCCCTCGGATCGCGCCATCGGACAGCTCTTCGAATTCGAAGGTGAAGAGGTCGTGCATCATGATGACGTCGCCTTCCATCCCGGTGAGTTCCGCAATATGGGTGATCCGACGGACGCCATCCCGCATGCGCGCGACCTGGACGATCAGGTTCACGGCGCTCGCAATCTGCGCACGTAGGACCTTGGCGGGCATACCTACCCCTCCCATCACCACCATATTTTCGAGGCGGGTGAGCGCGTCGCGCGGCTTGTTTGCATGAATGGTGCAAAGCGAGCCGTCATGGCCCGTATTCATCGCCTGCAGCATGTCGAGCGCTTCGGGTCCGCGAATCTCGCCGAGGATGATTCGGTCGGGCCGCATCCGCAGCGCATTGCGCACCAGTTCACGAATGGTTACCTCGCCCTTGCCCTCGAGATTCGTCATGCGCGTCTCGAGCGGCACTACATGCGGCTGCTGCAGACGAAGCTCGGCGGCGTCCTCGATCGTGATGATCCTTTCGCCGGGATCGATCAACTGCGAGAGG
Source organism: uncultured Alphaproteobacteria bacterium (assembly GCA_963729935.1). Taxonomy (GTDB): domain Bacteria; phylum Pseudomonadota; class Alphaproteobacteria; order ATCC43930; family CGMCC-115725; genus CAIKMD01. Next base: position 50,637 of record CAVSPW010000008.1, on the reverse strand, counting down.
GCGTTCAAGAGAGTCGTCTTGCCCGAGCCGGTGCCGCCGGAAATGAGAATATTCAGGCGCGAACGCGCCGCGATGCTCAGCAAACCGGCCATCGCCGCGGAAAGATTCCGCTGCTTCGTCATCTGCTCCAAGGTGATGGCGGCTTTCGAAAACTTCCGGATCGAGATCGTCGGCCCTTTCAGGGCGAGCGGCGGGGCGATGACGTGAACGCGGCTTCCATCGGCCAGGCGGGCGTCTACGCAGGGCGAGGTCTCGTCGATGCGGCGGCCGACGAGGTGCGCGATGCGGTTCGCGATTCCCATGACATGGTCGTTGTCGCGAAAAGCGATTTCCGTCAGCTCGAGCAGGCCGCCGCGCTCGACATAGACCTGGGCAGCGCCGTTGACCATGATATCGGTGACGCTGTCGTCGGCCAAAAGGGATTCCAGCGGCCCCAGGCCTATCATGTCGTTGACGAGCAAGGTGACGAAATCGCGCTGCTCGACCTGGTTCAGTTTCAGCGCGTGGTCGGCGAGCGTTTCCGCGACGAGCGGCCCGAGCTGGTCGGCGAGTTCGCCGCGCGACAATTTACTGAGTGCTTCCGTGTCGAGTTTTTTCAGAACGCTGGTCTGCGCGCGGCGTACCGCGACGACGACGCGGCTGCGGTCGGCCGTTGCGCTGGTCTCGCGGTCGAGCTTGCGGCGGCGCGGCTTCGGTGCCGCCGCGCGCGGTTTTCTTTGGCCGGTTTCCTGAATGGCGTCGGCTATGCTCCGCGTGCGCGACATCAGGCTCTGGATGATCGCGTTCTCCTCGAGCGAGATCCCGGTGGGACCGGGCGGTGAAACCGTATTGGGATCGCGCCGGCCGAACGACCGGCCGAGAGGGTTCGGGGAAAAATTATTCGACATGCCACGTCCCAGGGAAAAAGACCCGCGCATCCGCGCAATGACGCTTCTTATAAGAGCGCCGGCATTTCGGTTGCGTTAAACCGGCATGCCCGATGGCGGGCAGCGGGTATAAATCTGTGCGTCGCGCTGCGGTAACCGCAATTCGAAAAGCGGCGGCGCAGCTATCGCCGCTTCGCCGGCTCTCAGCCGAGCTTGACGATCACCTTGCCGAAATTCTCGGCCTTCAGCATCGCCTGGAAGGCGGCGGGCGCGCGCTCCAGCCCGTCGACGAATTCCTCGCGGTATTTGATCTTGCCTTCGCGCACCCATTGACCCGCGTCGCGCAGGAAGTCGGGCATCTTCGAGAACCAGTCGCTGATGACGAAGCCGCGCAGGGTGAGCCGCTTGCCCAAGGTCGCCAGCAGGAGCGCCGGGATCTTGTCCGGCACCACCGCGCGCTCGGTGACGTTGTATTCCGAGACCGTGCCGCATACGGTCACGCGCGCATGCCGGTTGAGGAGCGGGAAGGCCGCGTCGAACACGGCGCCCCCGACATTCTCGAAATAGACGTCGATGCCTTGGGGCAGCGCGGCTTTGAGCGCGTCTCCGAAATCCGCGCGCTTGTAATCGACCGCCTTGTCGAAGCCGAGCTCTTTTTCAAGAAAGGCGCATTTCGCCGCGCCGCCCGCGATGCCGACGACGCGGCAGCCCTTGATCTTGGCGATCTGCCCGGCCATCGAGCCGACCGCGCCCGAGGCGCCCGAGACCAGCACGGTCTCGCCCGGCTTGGGCTGCCCGATCTCGAGGAGCCCGCAATAGGCGGTCAAGCCGGTGATGCCGAGCACATGCAGCGGCAGGGTGACCGGGCCGCGCGCGGGATCGAGCTTCGGCAGCGGCTTGCCGTCGAGCCCCTTGCCGTTCGAGATCATGTAATTCGCCCAGATGCCGGCAGTGACGACGAGATCGCCTTCCTGGAACTCGGGCAGGTTCGTTTTCGCCACCGCGCAGACGACGCGCGCGCCCAAGGGCTTGCCGAGCTCGAAAGCCGGCCAATAGGAGCCCGCATTCATGCGCAGCCGGATGACCGGGTCGAGGCCCAGATAGACGACGCGCAACAGCATCTCGCCCGCGCCCGGCTCCGGCACCGGCGTTTCGATCAGCTTGAAATCGCTATCCTTGGGCGCGCCTTGCGGCCGCGCCGCCAGAAGGATCTGGATGTTCTTCTCGCCCGCCATGCTGGTTCCTCCCCGGAGGGCGATACTACCGCGCCGTCATCGTCGTGAAACCGGGAATCATCGGTCGCGCGGCGCGCGCGCGTGCTATTTGCTCGATCCGACCAGGGCTTCCGGCCGGGCGTCAACCGCCGCGCCTTCGATGAGCGAATCCGACGGATCGAGGATCACGGCATCGCTCGGCGCCAGGCCCGAGACGACCTCGACCTTGTTGCCGTAGTCGCGGCCGATGGCGATCGGAACGAGATGCGCGCGTCCGTCGCGGACGAGCGCCACGCGCGGGCCTTCCTTGCGGAAGATCAAGGCCTCGGCCGGCACCGTGACGCCGCCCGAACGCCCATCCCCCGACAGGGTGAGATGCACGAAAGCATAGGCGCCGGGCAGCAGCTTGCCGTCCGGATTGTCGACATCGATCTCGACCGTCAAGGTGCGCGAGACCGGGTCGATGGCATTGGTGCTGCGCACGATCGTGCCGCGGAAGGACACATCCGGATATTCGTCCAGGGTGACGCTCGCATCGGCGCCGGTGTGAACCGAGCGGGTATCGATCTCGGGAACGGCCGTGAAGATGCGCACCTTGGCGATCGACGACAGGCGGAACAGCGCGCGCGCCGAGGCGTTGGCGCCGGCGTCGATCAGCGCGCCCCGATCGGTATTGCGGGCGGTGATGATGCCGTCGAAGGGTGCGTAGACTTTCTCGTAAGCTTGCATCTGCGCGAGGCGCTTCACGTCGGCTTCCTTCGAGGCAACGATCGTCTTGTCCGCGTTGTAGCTGCCGAGGGCGGTGTCGCGCGCCTGGCCGGAAACCCAGCCGCCCTTGAACAGGCTCTGATTGCGCTTCCACGTGCTCTCCGCCAAGGTGAGATTGGCTTGCGCGGTTTCGAGATCGGCGCGCGCCTGGCGCAATTGCTCGTCGAGCTCGGGCGTTTCGATCTCGGCGAGGAGATCGCCGCGCTTCACATGGGCGCCGATGTCGAAATGCCAGCGCTGCAGATAGCCGCTGGTGCGGGCATAGATCGGCGTGTCCTCGAAGGCCTGGACATTGCCGGGAAGCACGAGCTTCTGGTCGGGCGGATTGCCTTCGGGATGGATCACCTCGACGCTCGGCACCGCCGCTTCTTCGGTGGCATGCGTCAAGGCGGCTTCGGCGGCGGCCCGGCCGCGAATGCCGCGATAGATCCCGACGCCCAGGGCAAGCACGACGATCGCGATGGCGATCATGCCGAAGCGGGAGAAGGGCGCGCCGTTCGCGGCCATCAGCCGGCCTCCGGCGCGTTCGCCGTCTTGCGCTGATGCAGCAGGCTGAACACGCAAGGCACGAACACCAAGGTCGCCACCGTGGCGAGGAGCAGCCCGCCGATCACGGCGCGGCCCAGGGGCGCGTTCTCCTCGCCGCCCTCGCCGAGCCCCAAGGCCATCGGAATCATGCCGATGATCATGGCGAGCGAGGTCATGAGCACCGGGCGAAGCCGGGTGAAGGCCGCCTCGATCGCCGCCCTGATCGCGTCGCCATGCGCCGCGAGCCGCTCGCGCGCGAAGGAGACGACCAGGATGCTGTTCGCGGTGGCGACGCCCATGCACATGATGGCGCCCATCAGGGCCGGCACGCTCAGGCTCGTCTGCGTGAAGAACAGAAACAGCACGATGCCCGCGAGCGCCGCGGGGAGCGCCGTGATGATGATGAACGGGTCGAGCCAGGATTGGAAGTTCACGACGATCAACAGATAGACCAGCACGATCGAGAAAGCGAGGCCCTCGAGCAGGTTGACGTAGGAGCCGCGCATCGTATCGATCTGCCCGCGCACGGTCACGAAGCTGCCGCGCGGCAGCTGCGGCCGATTGGCGTCGACGATGCGCGCGACGTCGCGGCCGACCGCGCCCAGGTCGCGATCCTGGACCGAGGCATAGATGTCGACGACGCGGCGGATGTTGTAATGCGAGATGACCGACATCTCGCTCGCGCGGTCGATCGTCGCCACATTGCCGAGAATCTGGTTGGAGCGGCCGCCATCCGCGCTCACCGGGATATTCGCGATGTTCTGCAGCGACTGAATGTCGTATTGCGGCGCCCGCGCGGTGAGGCTGTAGTTCACGCCGTTCTGCCGGTCCAGGAAGAACATCGGCGTGACCTGATTGCTGCCGCTCAGGATGTTGAGCACGCTCGTCGCCACGTCGCGTTCGGTCAGGCCGCTTTGCGCCGCCTTGATGCGATCGACCGCGATGTTCAGCGCGGGGTAATCGAAGGCCTGCTGGATGCGCGCATCGACGATACCCGGCACCTGGCGCAGCTCGGCCAGCATCTTGTCCGCGACCTGCCGGTTGCCGTCGAGGTCGGTGCCGTCGACCTGAATGTCGATCGGCGAGGGGATGCCGAAATTCAGGATCTGGCTCACGATGTCGGCGGGCAGGAAATAGAAGGTGACGCCGGGAAAGGCCCGCGGCAACGCGTTGCGCAACAGGCGCACATATTCCGCGGTCGGCCGGTGGTCCTCCTTCAACGCGATCATGATGTCGGCGTCGCCCGCGCCGATGAGGCCCGAGGTCGAGTACATGAAATTGATGATGCTGTAGGGCAGGCCGATATTGTCGAGAATGCTCGCGATCTCGCCGCGCGGCAGCTTGCGGCGGAGGAAATCCTCGACTTGGTCGGTGAGCTTGGCGGTCTCCTCGATGCGCGTTCCCGATCTCGCGCGGAGATGGAGGATCATCTGGCCGTTATCGGTGCTCGGGAAGAAATCCTGGCCGAGCAGCGGCACCAGCAGGAAGGTCGCGAGGCAGGCGGCGAAGAAGGCGGGGATGAAGACCGCGCGGCGGGCGACGAGCACGATGAGGAGGTCGTGATACCAGGCGCGAAAAGCATTGAAGCCGCGCTCGAAGCCCTGCTGCGCCCGCACCAGCGGGTTGCGCGAGGGCGGGGCGTCACGGACGTGGAGCCGCAGGAGATACATGGCGAGCGTCGCGACGAGGGTGCGCGACAGCAGATAGGACCACAGCATCGCGAGTACGACCGCCTCGGCGAGCGGCACGAAGAGATATTTCGCGACGCCGTTGAGGAAGAACATCGGCAGGAAGACGACGCAGATGGACAAGGTCGCGACGAGCGACGGCACGGCGATCTGCGCCGCGCCCTCGAGAATGGCGGTGTGGAGATCGGTCGATTCCGCGATGTGGCGCTCGATGTTCTCGATCGTCACCGTCGCGTTGTCGACGAGAATGCCGACGGCGAGCGCCAGCCCGCCCAAGGTCATGATGTTGATGGTCTGGCCGAGAAAGCCGAGTACGATCACCGCGCCCAGGATCGAGAGCGGGATGGAAATCGCGATGATGAGCGTGCTGCGCCAGCTGCCCAGGAAGATGAGGATCATCAGCGCGGTCAGCGCCGTCGCGATGACAGCCTCGCGAATGACGCCCGACACCGCGGCGCTGACGAAGATCGATTGGTCGTCGAAAGGCGTGACCTTGAGCGCGGGCGGCAGGGTCTCGAGCACGCGCGGAATGAGCGCGCGGATCCCGTTCACGACGTCGATCGTCGAGGCCGTCCCGGCCTTGAGGATGCTGAACATCACGCCGCGCTGGCCGTCCTGGCGCACGATGTTGGTCTGCGGCGGGAACCCGTCGCTGACGGTGGCGACGTCGCGCAGATAGATCGTCGAATTGCCGACCACCTTGATCGGGATGTCGTTGAGCTCGGAGATGGTGCGCGGGGCGGCGTTGAGCCGCGCATCGTATTCGAACGTGCCGATCTTGGCCGTGCCCGAGGGCAGCACCAGATTCTGGTTGGTGACCGCGGTGAGCACGTCGGCCGGCGTCAAGCCTTTCGAGAGCAAGAGGTCGGGCCGGAGATAGATCATCGCCTGGCGCTGCTTGCCGCCGAAGGGAAACGGAATGACCGCGCCCGGAACCGTGACGAGCTGGGTGCGCAGGAAATTGACCCCGAGATCGAAGAGCTGCTGCTCCGACAATCCCTTGCCGGAAAGGCCGAGCTGGAGCACCGGCACGCTCGAGGCGCTGTAATTGATGATCAGCGGCGGCTGCGTGCCGGGCGGCAGGCCGCGCAGCAAGGTCTGCGAGATCGCGGTCACTTGGGCGTTGGCGGTCTCGAGGCTTGCCGTCGGCTGGAGGAACACTTTGACGATCGCGACGCCGTTGACGGTCGTCGAACTCGATATGCTGGATGTTGTCGACCGTGGTGGTGAGCGCGCGCTCGAACACGGTCGTGAGCCGCCCCTCCATCTCTTCCGGGTTGAGGCCGGTATAGGTCCACGCCACCGAAATGACCGGAATGTTGATGTTCGGAAAGATGTCGACCGGCGTCCGCAGGATCACGATCGGGCTGATGATGAAGATCGCCAAGGCCAGCACGATGAACGTGTAGGGCCGGCTCAGCGCGATTTTGACAAGCCACACGGAATTCGGTTCCTCGGAGCGCCCGCGGAGAAAGGCGACAGGCTCGATACTCTAATGTGTTCGGCGCTCCTGCGCACAGCCCATTCTTGTCACTCTCCGACGCGGAAATCGGCGGGCTCGATCCCTTCGTAAAAGGCCGCCGCGAACCCGGCCGCGCCGCGCGCCGCATGGTTGAAGGGCGGTTTCAACGCGCCGCGGTAATGGCGCTGCACGAGGTCGCGATAGGCCGCCACCGGCTCGATCCCGCGCCGCGCGCATTCCCATTCGAACCAGCGCCGGCCGCAGCCGACATGGCCGACCTCTTCCTCGTAGATCACCGTGAGCGCGGCGGCGCTGTCCGCGTCGCCATAGCGTCGCATGCGCTCGATCATGGGCGGCGTCACGTCGAGGCCGCGCGCCTCGAGCACCAGCGGCACGATCGCGAGCCGCGCCAGAAGATCATGCGCCGTCGCCTGCGCGGCTTCCCACAACCCGTCATGCGCCGGCAGATCGCCGTAAGCGGCGCCGAGCGCCTCGAGGCGTTTCGAGACCAGCGCGTGATGCGCGGCCTCTTCATCCGCCACCGCGACCCAATCGTCGAAGAAAGCGCGCGGCAGATCGCAGCCGGCGAAACGCGCGATCAGATCCCAGGCGAGATCGATCGCGTTCAATTCGATATGCGCGATCGCATGCAGCAGCGCGATGCGGTTGGCGAGCGAGCCGCCGCTGCGCCGCCGCTTCATCGCGCGCGGCGGCATCAAGAGGGGAAGCGCCGGCCGCGCCGGCCGCGCGGGCGGCGCCGCCGCGCCGATCGCCGCGATCGCGCCCTGGCGCCAAGCTTGGGCGAAGCGATGCGAGAGCGCGACTTTTTCTTGCGGCTCGCGCGCAAGCAGCACCGCGCAAGCGGCCTCGGTCAAACTCAATGCTTCCAATCGTACCTCGCGCTGTGCTCGTGCCCGCTCGAATTCCGGGCCATCATACCAATCGCGGCGATGCCGAGGCGAATGCAGTATTATGTCTCCGTAATTTTTATGTCCCCGTAATTTCCATCTGCCAGTAAATCAATGAGGATCGCTATGGCACCGTTCAGCTACAACGATACGGTAAGGGTCAAACAGGTCGCCCCCGCGCGATGTCGTCCTGGCGAACTCGCGTCAGTCGTTGGAATAAGCATAGAGGCGGAACGAAGTGGCGAATTTCTCAAGGCATTTCCGCATGGAATTCTTTACACTATCGAGTTTGAGGACGGGAATTCGGTTGAGCTCCACCGGGAATCGGGGTCAGAGTAGATTTTTCGGCTGCCAGCCGGTAGTCTTCGCCCGCCGTCAGACGGAGGAATCGATGGCCCGGCTTGGCCGCTATTTCTTGCCCGATCAGCCGCTCCACATCATTCAGCGCGGCAATAACCGCGCGCCGGTTTTCCTCCACGCCGAGGATTATGCGCGCTATCGCGAGTGGCTCGCCGAGGCGGCCGCCCTGCAGGGCTGCGCCGTCCATGCCTATGTGCTGATGACCAATCACGTCCATCTGCTCGTGACGCCCGAGCGTGCCGACAGCGTGCCGCGCCTGATGCAATCGCTCGGGCGCCGCTACGTTCGATACGTCAATGCGCGCCATCGGCGCACCGGCACCTTGTGGGAAGGCCGCTATCGCGCGGCGCCGATCGACAGCGAGGCCTATTTCCTCGCCTGTTGCCGCTACATCGAGCTCAACCCGGTACGCGCCCGGATGGTCGCTCATCCGCGCGGCTATCGCTGGTCGAGCTACGCCGCGCACGCCCATGGCAGCGACGATCCGCTGGCGCGGGATCACCCGCTTTACCGCGCGCTCGGCGCCTCGGCAGGGGAGCGGCAGCAAGCCTATCGCGCGCTCTTCCGCGCGGCGCTCGCGGATTTCCGGGGACACAATACCGAACTCCTTGACGCGGTCGCGGCGGCTGCCTAGCGTCGCGTCATGGCACGCTTGGCTCGGGTGGTGGCGGCGGGGTTGCCGCATCACGTCACGCAACGCGGCAACCGCCGCCAGCCGGTCTTCTTCGGCGACGAGGATTACGCGGTCTATCGCGCGCTCCTGGCCGAAAACTGCCGCGCGGCGGGCGTCGCGGTCTGGGCCTATTGCCTCATGCCGAACCATGTTCATCTCATCCTGGTGCCGCACGATGCGGACGGGCTGCGCGCGGCCCTGGGCGAGACGCACCGGCGCTACACCAGGCACGTCAATCTCCGCGAGGGCTGGCGCGGCTATCTGTGGCAGGGGCGCTTCGCCTCTTTCCCGATGGACGAACCCTACCTCCTCGCCGCCGCGCGCTATGTCGAGCTCAACCCGGTGCGCGCGCGTCTCGCGCGGCGGGCGCGCGACTGGCGCTGGTCGAGCGCAAGGGCGCATCTGGCGGGGCGCGACGACGAACTCGTCGCCGCGCGCCCGCTGCTCGACCGCGCGCCCGATTGGCCGGCCTTCCTCCGCGCGGGCCTCGGCGCGCAAGACCTCGCGGCGATCCGCGCCGGCGAGCGCACCGGCCGGCCGCTCGGCTCGGCGCGCTTCGTCGCGCGTCTCGAAAAGCGCCTGAAGCGGCCCTTGGCGCGGCAAAAACCGGGGCCCAAGGCGAAGAAGAAACAAGGCCGAGGCGCGGCTTGATGCGGAGGATGGTTCCGCGAACTCCCGCGCGTCGGCGGCATCAGGGAATTAGGTATTATGTCCCCGGAATTTCCCCGGAATTTCAAGCCGGAATTTTCTGGCACCGCGTGGTCCAAGGTTGGGGGCAAGCTCAAATACTCAATTAGAACCATCTCCTCTCGGCTAGCGCGCTCGGGGCCACCATCGTCGAGTCCTATGACCCGCTCGCCCGGCGCGCGCCGTGCTCGGCGATGGCGCGCGCCACCCCACCGCGCCCCCGGCCTCACTTCGCGTTGACGGCCTTCAGCACCTCGTCGGCATGGCCGGGCACTTTCACCTTGTGCCAGATCTGCTGGATCTTGCCCTTCTCGTCGACGAGAAAGGTCGCGCGCTCGATCCCCATATATTTGCGCCCATACATGCTCTTCTGCACCCAGACGCCGTATTTCTCGGTGACCTTGCCTTCCGTGTCCGAGGCCAAAGTGAAAGGCAGCTCGTATTTCTTCTTGAACTTGTCGTGGCTCGCGACCGAATCGCGCGAGATGCCGATCACGGTCGCGTCCATCTTCTTGAAGCGCGGGAACATGTCGCGAAAGGCGCAGGCCTCGGCGGTGCAGCCCGAGGTGTCGTCCTTGGGGTAGAAATAGAGCACCACCTTCTTGCCCTTGAGCTTCGCCAAGGAGACCGAGCCGTCGCCGTCGGTCGGCAGGGTGAAATCGGGCGCCTTGTCGCCGATGTCGAGACTCATCTTTTTTACCTCCGTTGGGTTTTGGGCGCCGGCCCGCCGGCCGCGCGCGCCGATGCCGCGGGCGCGGCGATGATCGCGTCGTATTGCGCGCGGGCGCCGAGCGCGGCGCGCGCCATATCCTCTTTGAGGCCGGCGAAGTCAACTGAGCCCGCGCCGGCGGCGAGAATGGTCTTGAGCGCGGCCGGCGCCGCGTCGGCGTCGAAGGGCTCTTGCGCCGTGAGCTTCAGCAGTGCCTGCACGTTGCGCCACAAGCTCAGCGCCTGGGCGAGACTCTGCGCCGCCTCGGGCCCGAGCGCGCCCGCGCGCTCGGCCGCCTCGAAGCGCGGCGATGGTGTTGACCTCGAGCATCCCCGGGCGCCGCGCGGCGTCGCGCAGCTGCAGGAACTGGACGATGAATTCGATGTCGATCATGCCGCCGCGCCGGTGCTTCACGTCCCAGAAGCCGGCATCGCGATGCTCCTCCGCGATGCGCCGGCGCATGTCGTCGACCGAAAGCGCCAGCGCTCCCGCCTCGCGCGGGCGGGTCAGGATCCATTCGATCTCGGCCTTGGTCGCGCCGGCGAGCCGCGGCGATCCGGCGAGGATGCGCGCGCGGGTCAGGGCCATTTGCTCCCAGGTCCAGGCGAGCTCCTGGTGGTATTGGCGGAAGGCCGCGAAGGAAGACGCCAGCGGGCCCGAATTGCCCGAGGGCCGCAGCCGCATATCGACTTCGTAGAGCCCGCCCTCGGAAGTGAGCGCGGTCAGCGCGTTGATGAAGCGCTGGCTCAGCCGCGCGTAATAGGTCGCGACCGGCAGCGGGCGATCCCCGTCCGAATTCTCGACCGCCTCGGGCGCGTCATAGATGAGGATGAGGTCGAGATCCGAGGTGACGGTCATCTCGCGGCTGCCGAGCTTGCCGAGGCCGAGCACGATGATCTCGCCGCCCGCGACCTTGCCGTGGCCGCGCTCGAACTCGGCGGCCACCCGCGGCAGCAGCGCCTCGATCGCGGTCTCGGCGATGTCGGCGAAGGCCGCGCCGGATCGCTCGCCGTTGAGCCAGTGGCGCAAAAGCTGCACCGCGATCTTGAATTTGCGCTCGCCGACCCAGCGCCGGGTGAGGTCGAGCATGTCCTCGTAATGCGCCGCGCGGTCGAGCGCCGCGTCGAGCTCGGCCGCCAGTTCGGCGCGCGGCGGCGGCGGCTCGAAGAAGCTGACCGCGAGCACCGCGTCCAGGAGGATCGGGCGGCGCGCCACCGCATCCGCGAGCCAGGTGCCGGCGCCCATGATCTCGGCGACGAGCGCCAGGATGCGCGGATTACTGTGAAACAGCGAGAAGAGCTGCACCCCGGCCGGCAATTGCGCGAGGAAGGTGTCGAAGCGCAGGAAGGCGAGATCGGGATGCGGCGAGGCGCCGAAGGCCTGGAGCAGGGCGGGCACCAGCTCGGTCAAGAGCTCGCGCGCGCGCTGGCTGCGGGTCGCGCGATAGCGGCCGTGATGCCAGCCGCGGATGACCGCCGCGATCTTGGGCGGATCGGCGAAGCCCAGAGCGGCGATGGTCTTCAAGGTCTCGGGATCGTCCTCGGTGCCGGTGAAGACGAGATTGCCCGGCGCCGAAAGGCTCGGCGCCTCCTCGAAGAGCCGCATATAGATGCTCTCGACCGCCGCAAGCCGCGCGGTCAGCGCCTGCGCGAATGGGCCCGCATCGGCAAAGCCCATGAGGATGGCGACGCGGCGGAGCGCGGCCCTGTCGCGCGGCACGCTGTGGGTCTGCGCGTCGTCGATCATCTGCAGCCGGTGCTCGAGCTTGCGCAGGAAATGATAGGCCTCGGTCAGGGCGGCGAGATCCTCCGCGCCGATATGCCCGGCCGCGGCGAGCGCGTTGAGGGTGTCGAGCGTGCCGGGCAGGCGCAGCTCGGGCTTTCTCCCGCCCCAGATCAATTGCTGCGTCTGGGCGAAGAACTCGATCTCGCGGATGCCGCCGCGGCCGAGCTTGATGTCGTGGCCTTCGACCGCGATCCGGGCGCCGCCGCGATGCGCGTTGATCTGCCGCTTGATCGAATGAATGTCCTGGATCGCGGCGAAATCGAGGTTCTTGCGCCACAGGAACGGGCGCAGCTCGGCGAGGAAGGCCGCGCCCGCCTCGCGGTCGCCCGCCACCGGCCGCGCCTTGATCATCGCCGCGCGCTCCCAATTCTGGCCGGCGCTTTCGTAATAATTGAGCGCCGCCGCCATCGCGACGGCGGGCGGCGTCGAGGAAGGATCGGGGCGCAGGCGCAGATCGGTGCGGAAGACATAGCCCTCGGCGGTCCGCTCGGCCATGATGCGCACGAGTTCCTGCGCCAGCCCCGTGAAGAAGGCCTGCACCCCGCGCTTGCCGGTATAATTCGTGCGCTCGGCGTCGAAGAGCAGGATGAGATCGATATCGCTCGAATAATTGAGCTCGTGCGCGCCGAGCTTGCCCATGCCGAGGACGATGAGCCCGCTGCGCTCGGGATCGAGGGGCGCGATCTCGCCCGCGCCGCGCGCCCGGCCGAGGAGCGCGCGCACGGCGAGGTCGAGGCTGGTTTCGGCGAAGGCGCTCAAGGCGCCGGTCACCCGGGCGAGCGGCCATTGCCCCGAAAGATCGGCGAGCGCGATGAGCAGCGCCGCGCGCCGCTTTTCCACCCGCAGCGCCGCCATCAGCGCCGCGGTCTCGCGCAAATCGGCGACTTCGTGGTTGAGCCGGCCGATGAGTTCGGCGAAACTGGGGTCGTGCCCCTGCTCGACGAGCCGCAGAAGGAAGCCCGGCTCGGCGAGGCAGCATTGGGTCAGATAGGGGCTGCCGCCGAAGATCGACGCCAGAATCCGCCGGCCCGCCGGCTCGGCGGCAAGGCCGAGCATCGCGGCGGCAAGAAGCCGGTCCTGCGCCTCGTCGGCCGCCTCGCGCCAGCGCGCGAGGCCGATTTCGGCGGCTTCGTCATCGGCAGGCGGCGGCAGATCCCGATAAAGGGAGAGGGACGATAACGCGCTCGACATCGCTCAACGCTCTGAAGATGGCAGACGCAGACTGCGCGCAAGCCGGCACAGGGTCAAGCGCGTGACCCTGCCGCAAGCGCCGCAAGCGCCGCGCCGTCCGACTTGGCATCACATCCCGATTTTCGCGTTGCGCATCGCGGCGGCCTTCGTCACGACCTTCGCCATTTTCGCGGGCTTCGTCCTCTGGCTCCTCTCGCGCGGGCCGATCTCGCTCGACGTGGTGGCGCCCCTCGTCGCCGGCGCCTTGTCTTCCGGCAACGGCCTCGCCGTCACGATCGACCACACCTTGCTCAGCCTCGGGCCGGGCGGCCATATCGAGGTGCTGGCGCGCGGCGTCCATTTCGCGCAGCCGGGCAGCGGCACCTTGACCTTGGGCGATCTCGCCATCGCGTTCAGCGCGCGCGCCGCCTTGCGCGGCGTGATCGCGCCGACGCGCATCGTCGTCACCCGGCCCGAGCTGCGCCTGGAGCGCAGCGCCGATGGACGCTTCCATTTCGGCATCGGCGACGAGCCGGCCGACACGGCCGAGGATTGGGGCCAGAAGATGCTCGGCGATCTTCTGCAGCCGCCCAGCGGCGAGGGAACGCTCGGCTACCTCATCCAATTGTCGGTCGAGAGCGCGAGCCTCACCATCGATGACCGCGCGCTCGGCGTCGTCTGGCACGCGGCCGATGCCAGCGCCGTGCTCACCCGCGCGCCCGATCGCGCTAGCGGCAAGTTCCAGATGGTGATGGGAACGGGCGCCGCCGCGCCCGAGCTCGGCGGCGATTTCACCTATCTCCCGGCCTATCGCCAAGTGGTGGTGCGGCTCGATTTCAACGATCTGAAGCCGGCTCAGTGGTCGAGCGCGGCGCCGGCGCTGGCGCCGCTCGCCGCCGTCGATTTCCCGGTCTCGGGCTCGTTCACCGCGGAGCTCGATCCCGGACAGCTCGTCTTGCGCGACGGCATCGTCGATTTCCGCTTCGGCAAGGGCAGTCTCAAGAATGCCTTCCTGCCCGGCGGCGCGCTGGCGCTGGCGGGCGGCCAGTTGCAGGCGGGTTATGATCCGGTCGCCGGCCGGATCAATCTCGGCCAGCTCGCGCTCGATCTCGGGCCCGGCGCGATCACGGCTTCGGGCACGGTCGAGGGCGTCGGCCCCGATCTCCTGTCCGGCGGCAAGAGCCAAGCTCTCGATTTCAATCTCGCGCTCGGCGCGCAGGGGATCCGGGTCGACGAATTCCCGCTTCTGTGGCCGGCGGAGGCCTCGCCGCACACCCATGATTGGGTGGTGCAGCATCTGCGCGACGGGACGATCGACGAGGTCCAGGCCCGGCTTGGGCTTCACGTCGATCTGACGCCGGGGGCGGAACCGCCGACGCAGCTGCGCCAGTTCGACGGCACGATGAAGTTCAGCAACCTCTCGGTCGAATATTTCCGGCCGCTCGATGTGGTGAAGAACGTCAACGGCACGGCGCGCTTCACCCGCACCGAGATCGAGTTTGCCGCGACCGGCGGCGATCTCGGCGATATCCGCGCGACCGGCGGCACGGCGCGCTTCTATCGGCTCGACACGCATGACGAGCAGGCGAAGATCGATGTGAGCGCCGCAGGCCCGCTCGCGACCGCCTTGAAGCTGCTCGACACTCCGCCTCTGGGCTATGCCAAGGAGATCGGGCTCGATCCCAAGCGCGCTTCGGGAAGCTTTTCGGCAAAGCTCGCTTTCGCCTTTCCGCTCATCCACGACCTCTCGCTCAAGGATGTCGATTACAGCGCCGATGCGACGCTCAAAGATGTGAGCCTCGCGGACATCGCCTTCGATCGCGATCTGAGCGGCGGCGCGCTCGCTCTGAAGCTCGATCATTCATCGGCGCAGGTCGACGGCACCGCGAAGCTCGCGGGCGTGCCGGTTGCGTTTTCCTGGCGCCAGGCGCTCGATCCCAAGGCGGCGGTCCGGACGCATTACCAGGTGAAGGCCTCGCTCGACGCGGCGCAGCGCGACGCTCTCGGTCTCGCCATGCTCGATGGGCAAGTCACCGGCACGACCGCGGTCGATGCGGCCTATGATCTGGGCGCGGGCAAGCGCGGCCAGGCGGCGGTGAGCGTCGATCTGAAAGACGCCGCGCTCGATGTGAAGAAGATCGGCCTCAAGAAACCCGCGGGCGTGCCGGCGGTCGCGCGGCTCACGCTCGATCTCGCCGACGACAAGCTCACCGCCATCCGCGACATCACCTTGAAGGGCGATGGGCTCGACGGCAAGGCCTCGGCGAGCTTCGACGCTCAAGGCTTCAGCGGCCTCGCCATCGATCACCTGATCGCCGGCGATGACGACTTCCATGGCAGCTTCACGCGCGGCGCCGAGAATGGCTGGCGCATCGTCGCGAGCGGCAAGAGCCTCGACGCCTCGGGCCTGTTCGAGGATCTCGATCGCGCCTCGGCGCAGACCGAGCCCGAGCCGCCTTTGACCATCGACGTGCGTCTCGACCGGCTCGTGCTCGGCCCCGACCGGATCGCGCGCGAGGTCACGGCGCTCCTCGTCAGCGACAGTGCGCATTGGCAGCGCGCCACTGTCGACGCCAAGCTGTCGGGCAAGACCGCGGCGCGGCTGCGCTATGGCGGCGCCGCGGGCGAGCGGAAATTCAAGCTCACCACCGACGATTTCGGCGCGTTGCTCAAGGATCTCGGCATCTATCCCAATATCGAGGGCGGCAAATTCGATTTGACCGGCACGGCCGAGGACCGCGACGGGCACCGCGTCCTCGTCACCAAGGCCGAAGGCTCGGCTTATCGCGTCGTCAAGGCGCCGACCCTGGCGCGGCTCTTGTCGCTCGCCTCGCTCTCGGGCATGGGCGCCTTGTTGAGCGGCCAGGGGATTCCCTTCAACCAGCTCGAAGGCGAGATCGATTTCGCCACCGGCAAGATCACGCTCCGCAACACGCGCGCCTATGGCGGCGCCATCGGCATCAATGCGAGCGGCGATATCGACCGCATTGCCGGCACGATGAACATCTCGGGCACGCTCGTCCCGGCCTATACGCTCAACACCGTTCTGGGCGACATTCCCGTGATCGGCAATCTACTCCTGGGCGGGCAGGGGCAAGGCGTGTTCGCGTCCAATTTCCGCGTCTTCGGCCCGCTTGCCGAGCCCGACGTCTCGGTCAATGTGCTGAGCACCCTGGCGCCCGGCTTCCTGCGCAACCTGTTCCTGTTCTCGCCGCGCGGGCCCTAACCCCGCAGCACAGGCGCGCAGCGCCGTCGTGCGAAGGAAAGAGAACCCGCAGCACAGGCGCGCAGCGCCGTCGTGCGAAGGAAAGAGAACCCGCAGCACAGGCGCGCAGCGCCGTCGTGCGAAGGAAAGAGAGCCCCCGTGCATGTTTGACAAGACCGCGGCCTCTCGGTAAGTCCGCCGCGGAGAATGCCGGCCGCCGATCTTGGCGAGCGCGGCCGATGGAAGGGAGCAGCCATGCGCAAAATCCATTTTCGCGGTCTGGTCTTCGCGGCGGCGATCGCCGGTTTGGGATCCTGTGTCGTCCCGTCGCGCGCCTTGGCGGATGCGTCCTTGAACATCGGCAAGGCCGATTCGAACGCGTCGCCGATCCTGCCGGTCAATGTCGGCGACCGGCTCGGCATCTTCAAGAAGCACGGTCTCGACGTGAAGATCTCGGACTTCACCGGCGGCAGCAAGCTGGTTCAGGCGATGACCGCGGGCAGCATCGATATCGGCGTCGCCGCCGGGCCGCTCATGGCGCTCGAGATGAAGGGCGCGCCCATGCTCGCCGTGTGCGAGAACGCGCCGCCGATCCCCTTCATCGGCATCGCCGTGCCGTGGGATTCGCCGGTCCACGATGTCGAACAGCTCAAGGGCAAGAGGATCGGCTTTTCCAGCACCGGCTCGCTCACCGATTGGCTGGCGCGCGAGCTCGCGCGCACGCGCGGCTGGGGTCCCCAAGGCTACACGCCGGTCACGATCGGCAATGCCGCCGCCGGCGTGATTGCGGCCTTCCGCACCCATGAGCTCGACGCCGATATCAGCGTGACCTCGAACATCTTCTCCTGGGAAGAAAGGAAAGAGGCGCGGCTCCTCATTCCCGTCTCGAACTATGTCGGCAATATCGGCGCGGGCACGATCTTCGCCACCAAGGCGCTGATGGCGAGGGACCCCAATTCGCTCCGGAAATTTCTCGCCGGCTGGCTGGAGACGATCGATTACATGCGCAAGCATAAGGCCGAGACGGTCAAGATCGAGAGCGCCGTGACCGGCTACTCGCCGAACGTGATGGCGAAGGAATACGATCTGACGATCGGCATGTTCAGCAAGGATTGCAAATTCGACGCGCAGTCGCTTGCCAATCTCGAGCGCTCCTTCGTCGATCTGAAGCTGGTCGCGACCCCGCCCGACATGTCGAAGCTTTATACCGAGGCCTATCTGCCGAAGTGAGGCGCGCGTAGCACGGCCAGCGCCGTACGAAGCCTAGAAAAGGCGTAGCACGGCCAGCGCCGTACGAAGCCTAGAAAACGGCGTAGCACGGCCAGCGCCGTGCGAAGCCTAGAAAACAACGTAGCGCGGCCAGCGCCATGCGAAGCCAAGAGGACAGGAGCGCGCGGCGAGCGCCGTGCGAGGCCGAGAGATGGACAATGATTCGATGGTGAGCAAGGTGCCGGCGGTCACGCTGGGGTTCTGGGTCATCAAGATTGCGGCGACGACGCTCGGCGAAACCGGCGGCGACACCGTGACCATGACGATGAATCTGGGCTATCTGACCGGGACGGCGATATTTCTTACGGCGCTCGTGCTGCTCGTCGTCCTTCAGATCGCGGCCACGAAATTTCGGCCGTTTCTCTACTGGGCGAGCATCGCGGCCTCCACCACGGCCGGCACGACCATGGCCGATTTCGCGGACCGCTCGCTCGGGATCGGCTATGCCGGAGGTTCGCTGGCCTTGTTGTTTTGCCTGATGGCCTGTCTCGGCTTGTGGTACCTGTCGGAAGGGACGGTATCGGTGGCGACGGTCTGCACGCCGAGGGTAGAGACCTTTTACTGGGCGACGATCACGTTTTCCCAGACCTTGGGAACCGCGCTCGGTGACTGGATCGCGGACTCATCGGGCCTCGGCTACGAGGGCGGCGCGCTCGTCTTCGGGGCGGCGCTCGCGATCGTCGCGGCCGCCTATCGTTGGACGAAGGTGTCGCGCGTCCTTGTGTTTTGGCTCGCCTTCATTCTGACGCGGCCGCTCGGCGCCACGGTCGGCGACTACCTCGACAAGCCGTTCGCCGATGGCGGGCTGGCGCTCAGCCGTCCGATCGCTTCGTGGGTCATCGCCGTCTTCATCGTCGCGTGCATTCTCTTGATCCCGCAGCGGCCGGGCGTCCATCCCGCGAAATCCGTCGCACGCTCGTGAACGATACCGGCAAGTAGCGCGGGGCGGCGCGCGGGCTTCCTCAAGCTCCCGCGCGCTCGGCGAGCCGCTTGGCCTTCACCTCGGAAACGGCCGGCTCCAGATTGAACACGCGCTTGGCGTTGCCGCCCAAAATGTTGCGCTTGGCGTGCTCGCTCAGGAAGGGCAGATCGTAGATCGTCGAGGGCAGATCCATGTCCCAATGCGGATAGTCGGAGGCATAGAGGAGCTGGGTCTCGGCATTCATCATCTTGAATGTCAATTCCAGCGCCTCCTTGTTGTTCACCATCTCCATCGGCTGGGTCGAATAGTACATCTCGCGCATATAATCGCTCGGGCGCTTCTTCAAGAGCGGCACCTCGGAGGAGCGCATCATCCATTCATTGTCGAGACGCTGCATCAGGAACGGGATCCAGGCGAGCCCGCTTTCGACCCAGATCACCTTGAGCTTGGGGAAGCGCTCGGGCATTCCGTTCACCAGCCAATTGGTGCAATGGAGGATGTTGAACCAGCTGAAACCGAGCGCATGCACGGCGATGAAGCGGTTGCACAGCGAGATGCTCTTGTCCTGGCCCCAGGCGAAGGCGCCGTGGAACACCAGGGGAAGCCCCATCTCCTCGAGGAGCGCATAGGTCTTCACATAGGCATTGTCGTAGACCGCCTTGTAATGCGGCGAGCAGATGGTGAAGCCGATGACGCCCTTCTTGCCGGCGAAATCCTTCACCATCCGATAGGTCGCCTCGGGATCGTTGATCGGCAGATAGAGCGATGATTTGATGCGCGGCTCCCGCGCCAGCACGACCTCGACGAGCCAGCGATTATAGGCCCGCGCCATCGCCACCTCGACCTCGGGCCGGGGCGTCAGCCCCAGCCCCAGCATCGGAGTCGGGAAGAGGCAGAGCTGATCGATGCCGATCGCGTCCATCCAGCGCTTGGTCAAGGTGAGGTCGCGCTGCTGGCCGGCGCCAATCTTCTCCGGCCGCCGGCCGTCGCGCCGCGTGATGCGGCCGACCAGTTCCTGATAGGAGCCCGAGGGCGAGGCGATGCCGCCGCCGCCGAAGCCCTGATACTTCGCCTGATCGCGCATCACCGGGTCTTCGATGAACTCGACGATCTCGGCGAAGGACAGGGTCTCGAAATGATGCCCGTCGATATCGACGATGAAGAAATCCTCGTAGCGCCGCTGCGCGGCCTGCGCGCTCGCATGCTGGAGCAAGGTCCGTGTGTCGAATTCCTCGACCGAGAGATCGCGGATGCTGATCGTGTCCATGACGCGCCTTCTCCCCTTAAGTTTTACCGATGAGGTTTCTTGGCGCCCATGATAAACCAAAGCGCGCGAGAGGAAAGCGGCGGCCGAACCGAGCCCTCTCCAGCCGAAGGAGGTCTTTCATGCGCTTCGTCCGGGTGAGTTCCAGTCTCGCCGCTCTCCTTTTGGGTGCGTCGATCGCGCTCGCGGCCGCCGGGTCCGCCTTCGCCGCCGACAAGCTGCGCATCGGCAAGCCCCAGGCCAAGCCTTTCGAATTCACGCCGGTCGAGGTCGGGATCGAGACCGGGATCTTCGCCAAGAACGGCATCGAGGCCGAGAGCATCGCCTTCGGCGGCGCCTCGCGCATGCATCAGGCGATGGCGGCCAAGAGTCTCGACATCGCGCTGGGCTCCGGCCCGGAGATGGCGCTGACCGCCAAGGGCTCGCCCGAGATCGCCGTGGCCGCGATGTACGGCCCGCCCAACGGGCTGTGCATCATCGTGCTGCCCAATTCGCCGGTGAAGACCGTGAAGGATCTGAAGGGCAAGACCATCGGCATTTCCTCGCCATCGGGGCTCACCGCCTGGGCCGCCAAGGAATTGGCGCGCCACGAAGGCTGGGGCCCCGAGGGCATCAAGCCGGTGAGCCTCGGCTCGCAGGACGGCATCGTCGGCGGCGTGCTCGCGGGCAATGTCGACAGCGCGGTGACCGCGACCGAATACGCGCATACGCTCGAGAAGGCGGGCCGCGTGCGCATGCTCGACACTTTCGGCGACATCATTCCCGATTTCCTGGCGCATGTGATTTTCGCCTCGAACGATCTCGTCGCCTCCAACCCCGACGCGCTGAAGCGGTTCCTGAAGGGCTGGTTCGAGACCATCGCCTTCATGCGCGCTCACAAGGACGAGACCGTACGCATCACCAGCAAGGTGGTGCAGATCGCGCCCGCGATCGCGGCCGCGGCTTATGACGAGCAGATGGCGTATTTCTCGACCGACGGGCGCTTCCATGAAAAGCCGCTCGCGGTGGTGGAGCGCGCCTTCATGGATCTGGGCTTTCTCGACAAGCTGCCCGATATGAAGTCGCTCTATACCGAGGCCTATCTGCCGAAATAGCGCCTGCCGCTCAGTGCCCTGCCTTGACCGCGGCGACGAGGCGCCGATATTCGGCGATCGCCTTGTCGATGCCCGGCCGCGTCTTGCCCCATTCCGCGACCGCGCCGTCGATCTTCCGCTCCCATGCCGCGCGCGTCGCCGGATCGAGCGTCACGATCTTTTGCTTGGGGTCGTTCGCGGCGAGGCGCCGGCCATTGGCGTTGTCGCCGTCCCACCATTTGCCCCAGGCGCCGCTCGCTTCCTCGCCCGAATTGACGTCGAGCGCGTGCTTGGCCGCTTCCGGCAGCCGGTCATAGACCTTGCGCGACATGAACAGCATCCCCGCCGCGGTGCCGAGCGGCGCGGCGATGTGATAGGTCGCGACCTCGCCGATCTTGAACGAGACATAGGTGTTCCACGACAGCACCGTGCCGTCGGCGGTGCCGCGCTGGATCGCGAGATAGGCCTCCGGCGAGGAGAGGGTGATGGGCGTCGCGCCCAGATGCTGAACCGTCAGCGCCGTGAGCTGCGTCGGCGCGACAATCTTGAGCCCGGTCAGATCCTGAAGCGTCTTGGGCGGCTTCGAGAGATGCAAGAGCGATTGCGGCAGCGCGATCAGCATCAAGGGCTTCACCTCATTGAATTCAGCGTCGAGCATGTGGGTCTTGTAGAGGCGCCACAGCGCGATCGATCCCTGCTCCGAATTCTCGGCGATGAAGGGGAGCCCGCCCACCTCCGCGAGCGGGAACTTGCCCGCGACGTAGTTGAAGAGCGTGAAGCCGATATGCGTGACCTCGCTCGTCACCCGCTCATAGACATTGGCGATGTTGGCGATGCTCGTGCCGGGGCGCAGATCGATCTTGATCGCGCCCGGCGCCGCGGCGTCGACCTTCTCGGCCCAGGGCTGGTAGAATTCGGTGAGCGCCGCGGTCCCGGGCTGGGCGAGCGGCGTGAAGCGCAGAACGGTTTCCTCCGCGCGGGCGCTTTGCGCCAGCGCCGCCATGACGCAGGCGGCGATCAGACAGGCCTTCATTCCGCTTCCCCTCTTTCCTTGGCGCCCGTCTCGTTGGTCCGGACCGGCGGCTTCGCCATTCTAGAGCGTTTTCGAGCGAAGTGGATACCGGTTCGCGTGAAGGAAACGCGACAAAACAAAAAGCGAGAGCCCCGGCTTTGATTTCATCAAAGCCGGAAAGGCTCTAGGCGATCTCGCGATCCGGAGGGCAGGGCTTATTGGCCCGGCGGGCGCAATTGCGCCGCCGGTGCCGATCGCGGTGCCGGGGGGTCTCGAATCCGGCGCGTGCGCGCCGGCGGATCAGGAGCGGGAGAGAGTTAGGCCGCGATCACGCCGCGATCTCGACCAGCGGTCCGTTCTTCTTGAGGCTGATCGAGGGCTCGCTGGATGTGCCGCTCTGGGGTTCTTGCAGGATCTGCAAGCTCGCGAGCGAATCTCTCAGCCGTTGAAGCTGTTCCCTGGCGCCATTGCCCGCGGCGCCGGCGACGAGGTTGAGACGCAGATGCTCGCGCAATTTATCGGTCTCCAGCCGGAGCGCCGCGCTCGAGGTGAGCCGCCAATCCCAAGGCGAGCCCAGCACTTCGGGATGCTCGGCCGTTCCGATCGTGGCGCGCAGCGAGTAGAACGCCGCGGTCACGGCATCGCGCATCGGCTTTCCCTCGTTGCCCGGCGGGAAGCGGAATTTGAGGCGCGCTTTTTGAAGCTCGGTCGTCATCTTGATGCTCCGGCGTTCGGCTGCGTATGCCGTTTTCTAAGCCGGCGGCGCCTAAGGACGGCTTAAGCTTCCGCGCAAAGAAGCTAAATTTTGAGGCAAATTGTAGCTGCTCGCGCCAAATCCGCTCATGCGGATAGCCGAACGGGTCACCCCCAGAAGCTCGCTCATCCGGCATCGCGAACAAACTGCCTGATCCTCGGCATGATCTCGTTGCGCCAAGGCCGACCGTAGAAAGTTCCGAAATGCCCGACGGCACGTTGCAAGTACCGTTCCCGTTTGTGCCGGGGAATATTGGGGCATAGATCGTGGGCGACGTGCGTCTGCCCTCGGCCGGAGACGTCGTCGAACTCTCCTTCGACGGTCATCAGGGCGGATCGCGAAATCGCCCCGAGGTCGACGCGCGAACCGCGCCAGGTCAGGCGTCCCCTCGGCAGTGCAAATTCTTGGAAGACGAACCGGACCGTGTCGAGAAAGAACTCGGCGGTCAGGTCCATGACCGAGAAAAACAAGTCGATGAAGGGAAACCGCTGGGCGTTAAGGCCGTCATCGAGAAGCACTTTGGCCGACAGCTCGCCTCCCATCGCCATGTGGCGCAGAAAGTAAGCGAAAAGCGCCTCCCGTTGGGCCGAGGCCGGGTAAACACGACGTCCTTTTCCAGGATAGGGATCCGGCACGGTAAGAATGATATGGCGCTCGAACCAATCGAGCGAGCGTTGAGCGGCAAGCTGTCCAACCCGGGTGGGATTGATGCGCGGATCGATTGCTCCGCTGATCAGGACCAAGCTGCGCGGCTGCGCCGGCTCGTCTCTGCTCGCCAGCACGCCGGCGGCCGCGAGAACCGGGATCGCCGATTGGCATAGGCCGAGAAGATGAACATCGCCGCCGAAGGATCGCAAGACGTCGATGACAGAGGAGATGTTGTCTTCGAGCGCAAATCGGCCGGCCGATACCGGCACGTCTCGCGCATTCGCCCAGTCCATGAGAAAAAGATCATGGTCGGGCAATAACGCGGCGAGCAGATCGCGCATCAGAGCGGCATGATGGCCCGACAGGGGTGCAACCGCCACGAGACGAGGATCCGTCCGGTCGATCTCGCGCTCGAAGTGAATGAGGCGATAGAAGGGCTGGCGAGCGACGACTTGCTCTTGCACCGGGACCGCGCGTCCATCGATCTCGACCGCGGAAAAATCGAAGCCTGATTCGGTTTCCGGCGCGTATGGAAGCGGCCTCCGCGTTCCGCTGGACAGCGCGATCTCCCAAGGAAACAGCACGGATGGACCCTTTGCTAAGCCGCCGCGTCGGTCGGCGCGACCGTGATTTCGGCTGCCGCAGCCATGCGTTCCGCGCGAATGCGAGCGAGACCGAAACGCTCGATGACCCAAGCGTTGGTCTCGAGATGCGGCGTTATGGTTTCGCTTGAAAAGCGCGATGGAGCGCGCGCGAAGCACAGCGGTAACAGAATTTGATCGCCAAGATGACGGTCGAGCGCCCCTCCCGAAACATGATGCGCGAGCAAGGCACCCACCGCTTCTTGAGCCACCAGCTCGGCCGGTTTGCCGACGACGCCGATCGCGCTGAAGCCGCAGTTCAAATTGGCGTATTCGGCGACGAGAAATAAACCGGCACCCGCGCAAGCCGCGTGGACGCATAAGGGCTCGACACGAAGCTCGACGCCCAAGCTTGCGAGCCAGGATTTTGCGCGCTCCGACATCCGATAGGGAATGTGCATCGGCAAATTGGCCGCGACCGCGCGACCAGAAACGCGCAAAAGCGGCCCGCGCTCGACGAGCTGGAGGGGGTTCAGTGGGGTCGTCTTGCTCCCCAGACCCTCGATCCGCGCCCGGATCTCGCCCTTGCCGACGGGGTACCATCCCCAGGCAACGAGCTCGACCGAAGCCCGCACGCCAAGTCGGGCGAGAGCGGGCAGCCAAATGTCGCGGACATAGTCGAAGGACGGACTCAGCACCATGTGCGTGCCGCCATGAAGCGCCAGCCGGCTCTCGCCCGCCGCGAAGCTGAGCGGTAGCAACACGGTCTGCAATACCAGCGCGACGGCGCCGGCACTGCCCCCTTTCCGCGCCAGGCCCACATCGAAGACATAATTTCCAGCAGCGACAGCCCGCTCGGGCGAGAACTCCAACATCGTCGAGCCGAGTGCATCGCCCTTGAGCCGCGCGCCGCAAAGCAAAGCCGCCGAGCGGACCGCCGTGAGGTGCTGAGCCGCGAGACCCGGTTTGCGGCGGAATGCGCGGATGCGTTCGAGGCGAACCGGGCGTCCCGTGATCGCGGACAAGGTGAGCGCGGTGCGTAGAATCTGACCGCCGCCCTCGCCATGGGCGCCGTCGATGACGAGTAGGTCCTGCTGCGTCGCATGCGACATCGGCCAGGCCGTCATTCTCTTGGATTTTCGGTAAGACAAATTACACACGCTCGAGAGCCGTGACGGTTGATCTGGGTCAATGCTTCGTCATGTCCATCTTGGATGACGCGGCCTTGTTCGCCGGCGGAAAAGCCCGAGCGGGACGCCGGATATCGTCTTGATCTAAATCAACGTTCGTGCCGGCGGAAAGACGAGAATTAATTTGAAAGAGCATCTTTGAGGCCCGTGGCGTTTGCCCGCAACGCGGAATTTCCGTCGCGCGGCGCCGGTTCGCCCGCGAACGGCCATGGCCGCGGGATTCGACCCGTGGATCCATTCCCGCTTTGCCGTGCTCGATGTCGGCGCTGAAGAAGCGGGAACGTAAATTCGAGCTTGATACGTGTTCGGCGGCGATAGGGTGATCAATGCGGTCGCGGTTTCAACTCAATCGGTGGAGAAAATGACCATGCTGAAGAGTTTTAGCTATGCCGAGGCTAGGCGCGTCGCCGATTTGGCGCGGATCGCACGTCAGACCCGCGATCGGATTCTGTCCGAGGTGGCGGAACAGAAACTCGGCGAGCCGCAGCCGATGCGCGGCCGGCACGATCCGGCGAGCACGATCGGCCTCGATCCGCTGCCGCCCGATCATCCGGCGCGCATCGCGCTCGAGAAAGAGATTGCTTCGCTCTCCGACGAAGCGCGTTGCGAGTTGCAAGCGCTGGTTTGGATCGGCGATGGGAGTTACGGCCCGGCGCAGTGGGAAAATGCGGTATCCGCCGCGTCGCGACCTGCGAGTCCGTCGGCGCAGCTGCTCGCCGACAGCGCCGATCTCCACGAGCAGATCACAAAGGGGCTTTACGAGATTGCCGAAGCCCTTCCAAAAGCCGATGCCGCCGAACGCGGATAATCAAGCCAGCTTCGATGGTTTCCCTTTTCCAGCCGCAGCTGATCAATGACCCTTTTGGCGATGCGGGGCTCTACCTCGATTTCCGCTTCGCGAAGCGCGCGATCGTATTTGATCTTGGCGACCTCAGCTCGCTTACGCCGCGGAAATTGCTGCGCCTGAGCCACGCCTTCGTGTCGCATGCGCATATGGATCATTTCTGCGGATTCGACCGTCTTCTGGGTATCTGCCTCGGGCGGCCGCAACGCCTCGAATTCTATGGACCGCCCGGATTCATCGATCGGGTGGAGCATAAGCTTGGCGCCTACACCTGGAATCTGATTGCGGACAATCCAATCGACTTTGTCATCGGCGTTGCGGAAGTCGATGGAAAGTCTCTCGCCGCCGCGGCGGAATTCCATACCAGGGACGCGTTCCGCCGGATCGAGATTTCGCCCCCGCGCGCGCCCGAGGGTGTGCTGCTCGATGAGGAGGGGTTTCGCGTCAGAGCGGTGACGCTCGATCACGGAATTCCGTGTCTCGCCTTCGCGCTCGAAGAAAAGCTTCATATCAACATATGGAGAGACCGTCTCGAGCGCCTCGGCCTCTCGGTCGGGCCTTGGCTCAATCGCCTCAAACAAGCGGTTCGGCGCGGCGAACCGGACGATATGGTCTTCACGATCCCAAGCGAAAACAAGGGCGTGGAACAGCAGCGACGAATCTCGCTCGGTCGGCTCAAAGCGGAGGTCCTGCGTATCACGGCTGGCGAGAAGATCGCCTATGTCGTCGACGCCGCTTACCACGAAGAAAACGCCAAGCGCATCGTTGAGCTCGCGCGCGGTGCCGATCAGCTATTTATCGAGGCGACTTTTCTCGAAGCCGATGCCGCGATCGCCGCGCGCAAGCATCATCTCACGGCAGCGCAGGCAGGATCGCTCGCCCGCGCGGCGGGCGCCAAACGGTTTACACCGTTCCATTTCTCGCCGCGATACGTCGATCGCGAAGAAGAACTCCGCGCCGAAGCCTTGGCGGCCTTCACCGGATCCGCGGGAGACGATGTAAGGACCAAATCCGGAGATGAGAGAAAGCCGTTACATGCATTTTGACGCGCGCAAGTCGACAAGAGTATTGCCGGCGTGTGGTGCCCGGCACCGGAGCGCCGCCGCCGTAGGGCGAGCGCGCGCCGGAAGATCTTCCCAAGCCGCTCTCGCTCCGGTGCCGAGGGCGTCGTGCCGCAAGATCGCATAAAAATCTGTTTGACCGGCGACGTCATGTTGGGGCGAGGGATCGACCAGATCCTTCCTTACCCGAGCAATCCGCGCCTTTACGAGCCCAGCGTGACCTCGGCGCGCGCTTACCTCGATCTCGCGGAGATCGCGAGCGGCCCTATACCCAGATCGGTCCCCTTTTCGTATGTCTGGGGCGACGCATTCGAAGAATTGCAGCGCGCGCGGCCTGACCTGCGGATTATCAACCTCGAAACCAGCGTGACGAAGGCCGAAAAGCCCGTTCCCAAAGGCATCAACTATAAGATGAATCCGGCCAATATCGGCTGTCTCAATGCCTTCAACGTCGATTGCTGCATCCTTGCTAACAATCATGTCTTGGATTGGGGACGCTCGGGCCTTCTCGAGACGTTGGACACTCTTGAGAAGGCGCACATTTCCTCGGCCGGTGCCGGCCGCGATGCCGCGCAAGCGAGTGCGCCGGCTATCCTCGATGTCATGGGCCACGACAAAGTCTTGGTTTTCGCGTTTGGCTCGGCGACGAGCGGCATCCCTCTCCAATGGGCGGCCGAGGCCGATCGGCCGGGTGTCAACGTGATCGCCGACCTTTCCGGCCAAACGATTGCGAGCATTGGTGCCCGCGCGCAAGCAACGGGAAGTCGCGGCGCTCTGCGCCTGGCTTCGGTCCATTGGGGCGGAAATTGGGGCTACGACATTTCAGAGGAGCAAAGACGATTCGCGCATGGCTTGATCGACGCCGCGGGCTTCGATGTCATCCACGGCCATTCAGCCCACCACGCAAAGGGAATCGAGATCTATCGCGGGAAGCTCATCCTTTACGGCTGCGGCGATTTTCTCAATGATTACGAAGGCATTGAAGGCTTCGAAAGGTTTCGCAATGACCTTGCTATCATGTATCTCGCGACCTATTCGATATCGAGCCGAGAGCTTGTGAACCTTCGTCTTGCACCGTTCCAGATCAGGAAATTCCGGCTCAATCGAATCCTGCGGAGCGATTTAGCCTGGCTCCAGGGCATTCTCGATCGAGAAAGCGCCCGGCTCGGTACGCGGATCGTCTTGCAAGACGAGAACAGCCTGAATGCGGTATGGCAATGATTCTCATGCGCGCCCATAAGACGAGACGTGAATGGACGAAAGGGCTCATCGGGCCTGAACATGAAACTGCGCCGTCACCCCCGTTGCGCGGCCGCTTCGGCGGCCGGAGCCAGAATAGCCCGGCGCCGCGCGCCAAGATCGCAACCGCCGCGCGATCGACGCCGGCTTCGTGCGAGAAGGGCTGCTCGGCATCGCGCAAGGCGTGGGGCATGAGATGAACTTCGATCCGCTGAATTTGGTCGGCTTCCACACCGATTTGAGCCTCGTCGCGCTCGCCTCGGGAATCGTCGTGGTCATCGGCCTCATCCTGTCGAAGCGCCTCGGGCGCTGGACCGCGCTCTATCTCGCGGCCGCGGCCCTGACCAGCGCGACCGGGTTTCTCTTCAAATCCCCAAGCTTTGGCGCCTCGCATGGGCTCGGCGTGATCTCGCTCCTCGTCTTGGCGGCGGCGATCCTCGCGCGCTATGTCTTCCACCTCGCCGGGCGGTGGCGCTGGATCTATGCGGTGGGTGCGGTGACGGCACTTTATTTCCTCGTCTTCGTCGCGATCGCGCAGGCCTTCATGAAGTTGGCGGCGCTCCATCCGCTGGCGCCGACGGGAACGGAGCCGCCCTTCGCGATCGCGCAGCTCGTCAACCTCGCGATCTTTGTGATTCTCGGCGTCCTGGCGGCGCGCCGCTTCCGCTATCGGCGCGCTTGAGCGCTTTGGCGCGGCTTGCCGGAATCCGCTTCGCAAGCGGGCGCAGGCCCCACGCTCCATCTCCGACGCTTCCGAGATGCGCCATGAGCGGATACGCGGGCTCCGGCTACGAGATCTAAATCATGACGGCGGGACAGGCCGCGCCGCATTCGATTCCTCTTCCATTTTCAGGATATTGCGCCGGAGCGTGTTGAATTTCTGTTCGAAATCCAACTGACCGAACGGATCGGGCCGGCCCGCCAGTTGCAGCGCGAGATCCGCCCAATCGCCCGGCTGCAATCCGTTGAGCGCGGCGGGAAAGAACACGCGCTCCTCCATGGCAATATGCTGCCTTTGGTGGTCGATGAAGTCGCGAATGATATCGCCCACGGCTTGGCGCGGGAGTTCCTGGTCCGCCAAGACGGCATCGACGGTCTCGGCGACTCGACGCAGACGCTGGTAGCCTTCCCGATGCGCGGCTTCGAGATCGCCGATCGCCCCGACAGCCACGGGATCGCGCGCCTTCAGCTTCTCGAAGACCATATCCTCCCGCGGGTGATGACAGGATTCGGGATAGTCCTTGAAGTAGTCGATGATGGCGCGGACGACCTCGTAATCGGGCCCGTCGCCGCGGTCGAACACGTTGAGCTCTTGTTCGAGGACGTGGAGCAGGCTTTCGATATTGCGATGTTCCCGGCGGAGAACTTCAATGAAGTCGTTGGTGACGCCCCGCCGCGGCCCGTCTCGACCGCTTGCCAAGGGGGCGGGCGCCGTATTTGCCCGGCCCTTCGCCGCTTTATCCCGTCCGGCTTCGGTAAAGTCCGCGACCGCTGCGTGATCGATTTTTGTGCGTCGCGCGACTTTCCTTGTGTTGTCCCAAACCTCGACGGCCGCGACTCGCCACATCTCCGCCCGCAGTTTTTCGGCCAAGAGTTTTTCGGCGACGCGCAACGCCTCCGCGTCGTCCCGGCAACTGAGATGGGGCGCGATGTCCCTGACGTGATCTTCATTGTCCACGAAGAAGCAGCAATAGTCCGTCATGGCCCACCTCCGCGAAGCGGCGAGAATTTCTCGCGTCGCGTTGCTTCGAAAAAAGAATCGGGCGATTCAATGGGCGCTGTCATTGATCTGGATCAAGATGGTCGCGCCGCCTGCCTCGGCGGCTTCCGCTTTCTTCGCGGGCGACCCTTCGGTGGATTTCTCCGGCCCAATCTTCCGAATATCGGTAGCCGGTCCTATCGATCTAAAATCCGTTCCTGGCGCCTGAGCCACGCATCGACATCCGCACGATGCCCCGACGTGACCTGGGCCCATTGAAGAGTTCTTGAAGCCCTCGCCAGCTTCGGCCTTGCGCCAGTATTCCTTGACGATGATCAGGTTCCAAGACGGTTTGCGCGCGCTCGTTCCGGTCGTGACCTCCACGGTGAATCCGTGGCTGTCGCCGGAATAATTGTGCCGTTCGCGCCGCCAATCGACCCCGTCGATCGTCCATCTCGCGGCATTGAGCGGTGTCGCTCCGGCGCCAAAGAGTTGGTCGACGATCCGGAAGAACGACGCGTCACCGATGCGTCTCATGATCCGAATCCGGATCGAAAGAGGCCCGCGAATTCCAAAAGGTCCATCGTTTCAATGCATCAAGAACAGCGGCAGCTCGGCATGATGCAGCGCCTCGCGCGTCACGCCGCCCAAGATCATTTCCATGATCCGAGGGTGCTGATAGGCGCCCATGACCAGGCCATCCGCGTTGATTTCCGTCGCCATCCGCAACAGCCGCTCGCCCACGGTCATTTTACCCGGAGGCGAGAGGAGGACATCGGGTCGCGGCCCATGTCCCTCGAGCAGCGCCGATAATTCCGCGGGCAACGCGGCTTGAGCGTCGCCGGCCTCGCCGATCATGAGCACCGAGATACGCTCCGCCCGGCGCAGCCAGGGTTTCGCCGCAACGACGGCACGTTCGGCCGGTCCGCTTGCCTTCCAGGCAATCGCGAGGTGCTTGCCGAAACTTCGGCAAACGGAGCGCCGCGGCAAGAGCAACAGGGGCCGTCCGGTCTCGAAGATGGCGGCATGGAGCGCGGCATTGCCTTCGGGATTGGCCGGACGCACCAGCGCAATCAGATCGGCAGCCCGGCCGCGCGCCGCGACGGCGTTGTCGACGCTCTCGACCAAGACTTCCTGCCACTGCGCGTTCGCAGCGGCGAGGCCCGAGGCGGCGGCCCAGTCGCGGAAGACTTTCTGGAGTTGGCCGGAACGCGCCGAGGCGGCGGCTTCCAGACTCTTCTGCCGCGCGGCCGTGAGCACTTCCTCGGTAGGAAGAATCATGCTTTCCGGTTTGAGCCGCGCGTGGAAGCCCTCGATTCGGGCGGCGCTGTCGACCGACGCGGCGGCGGCGGCTCCCATGAGGCACGAGGCGGCGGTCTCGGGATCCACCAGGACGGCGGCGATGTCGAGCGGCATGGGCTCTGCTCCCGTTCAGCTTCGAGTGCCCAAGGTGGCGGCGCCCAGTCCGGCAGCGTAATGGCCGAAGGCCGTTCCCGCGAGACAGAGGCCGACCGACGCAAGGATATAGGCCAAAGCGCGCGCGTTCTCGGCACCGCGCAGCAGCTCGACGGTCTGCAAGCTGAAGGAGGAGAAGGTCGTGAAGCCGCCGCACAGGCCGACCATGACGAAGAGCCGGGCCTCGATGCCGGCCGGGCGCAACCCATCGGCCGCGGTCAAGGTGCCAAAATAGCCGATCACGAAGGAACCCACGGCATTGATCAGCAGGGTACCCCAAGGGAATGTCTCGCCGGCGAGCCGGGCGACGATCACGCCCACCCAATAGCGGGAGACGCCGCCGATGGCGCTTCCCAGGGCCACCCAGAGCGAGGCCATGATCGCGCTCGCCCCATTCATCGCAAGCCTCGAACGATCTTGCGCGCGTCGGGCGCGCTGGCCCGCGCGACGATGACGCCGCGTGTCGTAAGGATCCTGAAAGCTGTTGTGCCGATCACCGATTGGCCTCCTCTTCTCATCCGGCACGCGCCGGGTTCGGGAGGTTCGAACAAAACCTCCTACCCGCGCAGGTGACGGCGCTTGGTAGGAGTCATCAGCTCACGACGAGCGGTTATCGGGGGACTCCATCCCCGTCACTCTCAAGACGTTAGCTTTGCGATGATCGCGTGGCAAACGAATAATCCGGATTGATCCCCGGCGGCTTCGCGGTCTTTAGGGCGTGAACGCATGAAGGACGCTTCCAAGAAGTGCCATGAGAAACCGTTGCACTGCGCCGGAGTGTCATTCAATTCGTCGACATCACTCGGGCGCACGTCCTTTGACGGCGTTGGCGAACGCCTCACAAGTCACCCTTCCATCCGAGCCTGTAACCAGGCTTTCGCGCAGCTGAGACCGTATTTTCTCTCGCATGCTGGGCGCCATCTCATCGATCGCTTTGCCCAAGGGTCCCACCCCAACGGCATTCGACCGCCAAAAATCTTCGAAATCGACGTATGAAGTCGTGATACGGATCGCGCGCACATCCATTGATTTCAACCCGGCCTTTTCCCAAAAGGTGAGCATGGCATCTTGCCGCGAGGCGGCGGAGCCGGGCGGATAGGGAGAGGGAAGGCCCAGCGCTTTGATCGCGGCGAAGATCGGCGCATTGGGCAGTCCGCCGCCCAGCACATCCCACATGTAAGTCGCGATCCAGCCGCCCGGCCGCACGACACGCGCCATTTCGGCCACGGCCTTGGCCGGGTCGGGAAGGAACGTGATCACCAATGCCATGGCGGCGGCATCGAAACTGCCGTCGGCAAAGGGAAGCTTCTGCGCATCGCCCAGCTGAAAATTTGCGAGCTTCGTTCCAGGCCTCGCGCGCGCATAAGCGAGCTGCTCCTTTGACGGGTCGATCGCCGTGACCGCGGCAGGGCCGCAGCGGTCGATGAGCCGCTCCGTAAATGCGCCATTGCCGCAGCCAAGATCGAGCCATCGCAGGCCCTTTGGCGCATCCAGCCAGTCGATGAACGCGTCGCCGACCAAGCGGCTCCAACGGCCCATGAGTTTTTCATAAGCTTCGCCATCCGCGAAAAGATTGGTCGCGTCGTTCATTTTCCATCCCCAACCGCTGGTGAGCGCGGGCAGCCTGGCCGCGCGTTCATGGCGTGCCGTCGCTCCTTGGCGGCGGCATCTGTGCCGCGACACTACACTGTCGCGCCCCCGTGAACCAATCTCTAACGGGGCTCTGCCGATGAGAATTCGGCCTTGATAAAGACATCGCTTATGCGGTCGGCAACTGATAGACAGGCCCGTCCCAATGCCATCGGGCGACCTCGCCTTCAGCTTGGTGGGCACCTCGGCCGCGCTCTACAATCTCGGCGCCCAAGGCGCGCTCAGGATCGTCGGCGGCATTCAGCGCGAGGTTCCGCACTTCCAATTCGAGGCGATCGTCGCCTCCTATGCGGCCTATGCCGCGGGTCTGCGATCCGCCAAGGATTTCGGCGGACATTTGGCGACGGTCGGCGAAATCGGCTCGCCTGCGCATGATCTCGAATTGCTCGACATGCGTGCCGACGCCCGCGCCGCGGCTGGCGAGGTCGCCCGCGCTGCGCTCGAACACCGTCACGTCCCACCCGGCTTGACGCAGCAGCAATCCGGCGAACAACCCGCCGAGCGAGCCCCCGATGATCAATGCGCGACCCACTGCCTGTGCCCTTTTTGTTTCGGCCGAAGCTGGCTTGGTCGCGTCCGCCAAATTCGGTTCCCGCCAGTCTAGGCTTCTTCCCCGGCCTCAGCCGGACATTCTTTCCGTCAGCCCGCCATAGGTGGGCCATGTCGCCTGAGGATCGATCGCGGCGCTGGCTCGGCGACCCGAGCGTGTCCCCCGGTTGGCATTACGCGGACACTCGAGAGTTGTTCCGCCGTTTCGCCTTCGTGCCAGAAGGGGATATCCCGAAATTCAGGCCAGAGCCACGATTACGTGTGCCTGAATTTTGGCGGCAACCTCGCCGCGGCCATGTCTGTCCGCAATCGCGGATGCGACGTAGTCGGTTGCCGATTTCAGTTTTCCCGCCTCTCTGGCCTCGATTTCGTTGCGAAGAACCGTTCCCTGACAATAGGCGACGGCCGGAAGGCGCGGCGAGGATGCGCGGCTTTGTTCGGCTCTCGTCTCGATGACCACGCGGGAGAAACCCGCCTCCTCCAGTTCGCTGCGGATCAGGGCCGTATCGTGGTAACCGTGCGGCGTGCGCGCCAAAAAGCGCGGCGGATCGTTCGGAAAAATCTTGGCGAGAGCGTTCGTCACGTCATCCGCGAAAACGTTCTCTTCGATGCGATCCCATACGCTGAATAAAAAATGCCCGCCGGGCTTCAGGACCCGCCTTGCTTCGCGGTAGCCCGATATGCGGTCGGGAAAGAACATCGCGCCGAACTGGCAACAAACGAGATCGAAGGCCGCATTTTCAAACGGCAGCGCCAGAGCATCCGCTTGGCGCCATTTGATCCGAGAGTTGGGAGGTTGTCGCGATGCGGCGTAGTCGACCATCGGCTGGTTGAGGTCGGTTACGATATAGCTTGCGCCCCCGGGCAGTCTTGGCGCCAAGGCGCGGGTGACGACCCCGCTGCCCGCGGCGGTTTCCAAAACGGCGCTTGGCGACAAGGACGCCGCGCGGCGTGCGAGATCCGCGGCGTAGGGCTCGAAAATCAACGGCACCATATAGCGGTCGTAGTTTTCCGGAATCGAGCCGCCAAACAGCTTGTCACTTTCCAGCATGGCTTATCACCCGTCACCCGTTTGATGGCTCGCATACTACCATATGATTGTCCGCCGTGGATCACTCTCGGACCAAGCCAGCGGAGAGGAGCGCGTCCCCTTTACCGCGCGGCCTTCCCCCGCAGCGACGCCCGGCGCGTCCTCGATGGCATCTTCCGGGTCCCGCGATCGGGCGGGACTAGGGCGCCGATGCGCGGAGAATTCTCCGGCGAATGAAGCGTGCCGCCGCCAGAGAGAGCAGATAAACCGTTCCGGCAAGGAGAATGATGGTCGCTCCGGACGGCAGGTTGCTCGCATAGGAGAGGGCGAGGCCGCCGATGCCGAAACCCGCTCCCAGCACGCAAGCGACGAGCATCATCGCACCGACCGAGGCCATGAACTCGCCCGCGATCGCGGCCGGCAGGGTGAACAGCGCGATCACGAGGATGAGCCCGACGACTTGAATGAGGGACACGACCGTCACGGCGACGATGCAAAGCAGCAACAGATAGACCGCGCCGACATCGACGCCGCGAACGCGCGCGAACTCATCGTCGAAACAGACGGCGATGAGCTGCTTGTAAAAGAGGAGGACGAGCGCGACGGCCGCGGCATCGAGCCCCGCCATCACCCAAAGGTCGGAACGCGAGACCAGCAAGATGTTGCCGAAGAGATAGCTCATCAGATCGACGTTGTAGCCGGGCGTCAGCGAGATGAAGACGATGCCGATCGCCATTCCCGTCGCCCACAGCGCGCCGATGATGATGTCCTCCTGTTGCTTCCAGCGGAGGCTGACCCAGCCGATGGCCAATGCCGCCGCGATGGCGGCGAGCGCGGCCCCGATGCGCGGATCCGCGCCCAGGTAGTAAGCGATTCCCATCCCGCCCAAAACGGTATGAGCGATGCCGCCGGCGAGGTAGCCGATCCGCTTGACGACCACGAAGGTGCCGGCGATCCCGCAGCCCACCCCGGCGAGGATCGCCGCGATCAAGGCATTCTGCAGAAAGCCGTGGGCCGCGAGAGCGTCGAGAAAATCGCTCATGGCTGGCTCTTGCCCTCGGCGGGCGCCAAATGATGGACCATGTGGACCGGTCGTCCATAGAGTTCGGTGATGACTTCGCCGGTGATCTCGTCCGTCGTGTGGCAGATGAGCGTGCGATTGAGGCAGGCGACGCGCGTCACGTAGCGGGAGATGAAACCGATATCGTGCGACACGACGACGATGGTGGCGTGCGCGTTCAGCTGTTTCAGGAGATCGAAGACGTCCTTCTCGACGCGAAGGTCGATATTGGCGGTCGGCTCGTCGAGCAGGAGCAGTTCCGGTTCGGCGGCAAGCGCCCGCGCGATCAGGACGCGCTGGAGTTCGCCTCCGGATAAGGCCGAAAGCGGCTTGCGGCGGAACGCGAGGACTTCCGCTTGGCGCATCGCGCGTTCGGCGGCGTCGCGATCGGCGCTCGAATAACCGAACAATGCCGGGGCGCGGCCCAGGCGCCCGAGAAGCACCGTCTCTTCGACCGAGATCGGAAAGTCGCGCCTGAAACGAACGAATTGCGGCACGTAGCCGACGCTTCGTCGCGACTCCGATGGAGCGCGTCCCAGAACGCGAACCACGCCCGTATCGGGTTCGAGCAGGCCGAGCATGAGCTTCAGGAGCGTTGTCTTGCCGCCGCCATTCGGTCCGACGATTCCGAGGAATTCTCCTTGATCCACCGCCAGATTGAGATTCTCCAGGATCACGGGGCCGTCATAGCCGAACGACACGTCTTGAATCTCGATGACGGGATTCATCGGGGGCCCATGGCTTCGGCGAAGGAAGCGGCGACGCGACGCATGTTCTCGAGTAATTCTCCGCGAGCGGATCGACCGCGATGGCGCGGCCGCCGATCTCGCGTGCGATCATCTCCGC
Source organism: uncultured Alphaproteobacteria bacterium (assembly GCA_963729935.1). Classification (GTDB taxonomy): domain Bacteria; phylum Pseudomonadota; class Alphaproteobacteria; order ATCC43930; family CGMCC-115725; genus CAIKMD01. The sequence continues at coordinate 14,468 of CAVSPW010000008.1, read as the reverse complement.
GTTCGCGCGGCTGAATTGCGGCTGGACGAAAACGACCTTGATTCCGAGTTTCTTCGCCTTATCGATGATTTCGGCGAGCGCTCTCGGACCGGGCTCCTTGCCCGCGGCCTCGATCGGGATCTGCCGCAGGCGATACGCATCGGCGAAATAGCCCCATGAGGCGTGGAAGACGAGGAACGGCCGGCCGGCGAAAGGGGACAGGCGGGCCCGGATCTCTTCATCGAGGGCGTCGAGATCCGTGGCGAATTCCCGGTCATTGCGCTCGTATTCTCCGGCATTCGCGGGATCGAGGCGAATGAGCGCGCCGCGGATCTGGGCCGCCATCACTTTGACCAGAGCCGGATTCGTCCACAGATGCGGGTCGCTGAGCGCGGCGTCCTCCGAAGTCGCGCCTTCCACCCCGTCGGCGCGGCGACGCTTGATGCCGGCCGTCGTGTCGACCACGAGCATGCGACGGTTCGCGGCCCGCAGTCGAGGCATCCAGACCTGCTCGAAGGGCACGCCGATCGCGAAATAGACACGCGCATGGGAGAGCGCGGCGACTTGCCGGGGACTGGGCTCGTAGGTTGCGGGGCTGTCTCCCGGCCCGACCATGACGACGACATCGGCAAGTCGGCCCGCGATCCGTTCGACGAAATATTTCTGGGGCAGGATGCTGACGGCGACCGGGAACGGGTCTGCGTGAGAGCCCGCCGCGGGAAAGGCGGCGAGAATTAGACAGACGGCCAGACTCCAGCACCACCTCAGACCGAGACTCATCGAATCCGCCCGCCGCATGGAAGTTGATCGAATTTATTCGCGCTCTTGCGACCATGGCCTTGATTTGGATCATGGATGAGGCGGGCCGCGCCATGGCAAGTATTGCGCGGGCCGTTCGTGGGGCATGTGCGCGTGGCGGCGCGAATGACGCGCCGCGCGAGCCTCTTCTGCGGGAGCGTCAATCCGTCCGCGGTCGATCGGCGTCGATGAGGCGATCGGCTTCGCGACCACGATGTCGAGCGCCCCGGCCGGCGGCCGGGGTGAAACGCCGTATGGACGAATGAAGACAGGATCCTCGGTTCGAAACTGAATGTGAAAGGTCGCGTCATGCCGCAAGCGAAGAAGCGTAATGTCCTGTTGCCTTGGTTCATCGGCGTCGCGATCGTGGCGCTCGCCGTCCTTTGGCTCGCCTACCAGATATTCTCGCAAGCTTGCGAAGCGCCGGGATTGGCTCAGGCGATCGTGCTCATCGTTCTGCCGGTCGTTTATCTGGCGCTGATGTATCTGACCCTCAAAAGTCAGGATTAGCGCACGGGCAAAGAGCCCGCCTTCGGCATCGCCGGAAATCGTCTTGCTCCGCGGATCTGCCCGCGAAAGGTGCTGGCGTGAGTTTGGACAGCCGAGCCAGGCGCGCGCCCTCGCACGCTGCCCGGCTGCGCGTCCGGCGCCGCGGTGCGTTCGACGGCGGAAAGCGCCAAGCCCTTCCTCGCCCAGGGCGCTGGGAAGGGAGCGATCCAAAAGATGGCGGGCCGTCGCATGGGGGAGCTTACGCGAAGGCGCGAACTCATGAACACGCTCCGTCGCGGCTTGCCGGACTCCGCTTCGCAAGCGGAAGCAGGCCGCACGCTCGATGTCCGACACTTCCGAGAAGTGCCAAACCCGACATCGACGAGCCAAGCGCCTCGCGCGCCTACGTCGCCACGCTCAGGCGGGGGTGCTGCTGATCAGCCACATTGCGCCGGGCAGGCGCACGCTCGCGCCATGGAGATGCGCGGCCAGCGCCTCGCGCAAGGACGCGACCGCGGCGGTGACGACCTCCGCGGGTTGGCCTCGCAGCCAGCTATTAACGGCGCCGATCTGGGTCGACTGAACGACGGCCTCCTCGAGTCCGCGCTCGGCGGCAATGTCCAGATCGTGGTCGAGTTTGTCGAGCCGCGGGCGCGCCCAGCCCGCCGCGGTGAGGACCTGAGAGACGCGCTGAGGATCGGCAAAGGCGAACATTCCGGGTGCATGCGGGTCCGATTTCGGCCGTGGCGGCACATGCGGTGCGACCGCGCGCATCGGCACTTCCATCCACGGGTTTTCGCTGAGTTGGCGCCAGCATACCAGCGTCATCCGCGCGTCGGGCCTGGCGGCGGCGCGCAGATGGGCGAAGGCCGCCACCGGGTCCCCGAAGAACATCGTGCCCAGGTTCGATGCGAGCAGATCGAACGGTTCCAGCGCGGCGGTCGCGGCATCAGCCTGGCGCCAGTCGATATTGTCGATGCCGGCGGCCTTGGCGCGCGTTTGTCCCTCGGCCAGCATCGGCCCGGAGATGTCCAACGCCGCGACGCGCCCGGTTGGACCGACGGCGCGCGCCAGATCCAGCGTGGTCGCGCCGCAGCCGCAGCCCACGTCGAGCACGCGCTCGCCGGATCGTGGCGCGGCGAGGGCGAGCAACGCCTCCGTCACCGGCGCGAAGGTGATGTCGGTATGTTCCTGACGCTTCACCCAGGTGTGGCCGCCCGATCCATTCCAGAAAGAAACTTGGTCGGCGTTGAATTGCTCGGGGTCGGCCATGCGGGAATCCTTTGCGGCGAAACGACGAAGCGAATTTTGGAAGATCGGCAAGCGTGCAACAAGCTGTTTCCGGCATCGGGTCATCAGCGCCGGTTTCGGTTCGTCGGCGATGGGTCCGTTTTGCCCCGATAGCGACCGAATGGCCGAAATTGCCGCGGGTCCAAGTTGTGCCAAATAGCGGCATACCGCTTCCGATCAGTGGCGACCATTCCAGGGGCCCTTACATGCCGGTGGAAGGGCTGGCCACAACATCGGAAGCCGGCACAGCACCGGACTTTGCGGTGTTCCGCAAGATCGCATGGCGTCAATGTCGCGCCGATCGAGGCGGTCCCGGCGATCTCGCGCGCCGTGGCCGCGATCAGCTCGGCGTGTGAATGAAGGTGTAATCGGCTATCGTGCGCTCGCCCTCGGGCCCGACCGCGAGCAACCGGATCTTTTCCGTATGCGCCGGCATCTGCTTGAAGAGCGAAGCCGGCGGGCAGAACAGCACTTCGCCCGCGACGGGATCGTAGGGAACATCATCGAACCGGAAGATCAGCCCGCCCGCCTCGTCCGTGCTGACCACATCGACCCGCCCGAGGCCCGCGAGCGGTGCTTTCAACCGGCCGATCACCGCGTCGTCATCGGCGGCGATGGTGCAATGCACGCTTCCGCCCGGAGAGACCGGATATTCGCGCACGCGCATCCCGCGCGCCTTCATCGCCTCGACGAACGGTGCCGAGAACACGGCATGGATCGCGCCGTTCTCGAACGCCGCGCGCAAACCCTGGCCGAGTTCGACCAAGGCTTCGAGCTCGGCGCTGCAATGGGCGCAGCCGAGGAGATGGTCTTCGATGCGCTCCTCGGCGTCGGCGCCAATCTCCCCGAACCAATATTCGATGAGCGTGCCGAAGGAAATGGGCGCAGCGCAAGCTTGGGTCACGGCACCGCCTCCGCTCCGCCCATGCATTCGCGCAGCCTGACGAGCGCGCGGTGGCGGATCACGCGCGCATTCTCCGCCGTCAGGCCGAGCTCGCGCCCCACCTCGGCGGCGGATTTGTCGGCGAAGAAGCTCAAGACGAGCACCGAGCGCGCGCGCTCGGCGAGCCCCTCCATGCAGCGCGCAAGCCTGCGCTCGTCGAGTTCCTTGAGCGCGGCCGGCTCCGTCACCTGTTCGAGATCGCCATAGGCGCGCAGCAAGGCGTCGCGCCGCACCGTGCCGCGGCGTAGATCGAGGACCACCAGCCGGCACATGCCCAGCACGAAGGATGCCAGTTTTTCAGGCTCGCGAAGCGCGCCGGCGCGCAGTTTTTCGATCGTCATGAGAAGCACCTGCTGCGCCAAGTCCGCGGCGGCGTGCGGATCGCGCAGATGGCGCAGCCCGTAGAGCCGGACGCGGGGCGCGAGACGGCGGTAAAGCTCGGCCTCGGCGCGGCCATCAGGCGCCGGCGCGGCGGCGCCGATGGCGCGGACCAGGGCGGCGTCGTCGGATGCCGGATCGACCCTCGGGGCCTGCATCGGGACAACATAGCCGAAAACCTTTCATCTGGAAGTGTAACGACGCGCCTTCCCGTTACACAACCTTCACGGCATTGCATTGAAGGAGGTTTCCATGATCACCAACCAGAGTTCCGGCACCGCGATCGACGAAATTGCCCAAGGCATCTACCGCATCAGCACCCCGGTCAGCGTCGTGCCGGGCGGCTTCAGCTTTAACCAATATCTGATCCTCGACGAGGAGCCGCTCCTCTTTCACACCGGCCTGCGCAAGACCTTTCCGCTGGTGCGGGAGGCGATCCAGGCGGTGATGCCGGCGGAACGGCTGCGCCATATCTCGTTCTCGCATTACGAAGCGGATGAATGCGGCGCCCTCAACGAATTCCTGGCGGTTGCGCCCCGGGCGGCGCCGCTCTGCGGCACGATCGCCGCGATGGTCTCGGTCGGCGACGTCGCCGATCGCGAGCCCCGACCGCTCGATGATGGCGAACTCATCTCGATCGGCGCACACAAGCTGCGCTGGCTCGCGACGCCGCACCTGCCGCATGGCTGGGAATGCGGCTTCCTGATGGAGGAAACGACGCGCACCTTCCTGTGCGGCGATCTCTTTACCCAGGGCGGCGCGCAGCATCCGGCGACCACGCAAGACGACATCCTCGAGCCGAGCGAGGCGTTCCGCGGCGCGCTCGACTATTTCTCTCACACCAAGGATGCCGGCGCGATGATCGAGCGGTTGGCGAAGCTCGAACCGACCACGCTCGCCTGCATGCACGGGCCCGCCTGGCGCGGCGACGGCGCGGCGCTGCTGCGGGCGCTTGGCGCGCGGCTCGAAGGCAGCGCCTCGCGGTGAAGTCCCGATAGCTCGTTCATTCGGTCTCGACCGAGGAAGCCGGTTCCCAACTTTGGCGAACCCGGGAAGGACCCAATGGACATTCATCAACATGCGCCTCCAACGCCAGCGGGCCGAGGGGCGACACCGGAACAGACCGTTTCGATTGGAGAAAAGCGATGAGCGCCTTCGGCATGGAGAACCCCGTCTTCGTCACCTACATGATCGCCGCCGCGATCATGATCCTGAAGCTCATGGGCCAAGGATGGATGACGGTCTACAGAATGCTAAAAATTGGCGGTGGCTGGGCGACCCCCGAAGATGTCCAAGCCGGGCTGATCAACCGAAATCCGCACCCCGAGCAGCTCGAATCGAACGACTACGTGGATCGCTCGCGGCGGATGCACCGCAACGATCTGGAAAATATTCCGGCCTTCGTTGCCTGCGGACTGCTGTTTGTCGCTACGGGACCGACATACCTGCTGGCGAACATTCTGATGTACGGCTTCGTCGGCGCGCGTCTCGGTCATTCGCTCGCCTATGCGACCAAGCAAAGCCATGAGGTCCGCGCGACGCTTTACACGATCGGGTCGGTCGTGGTCATCGTCATGGCGCTTTACGTCTTGGCCGCTGCGATCGGCCGGCGATGATGGAACATCCGGGGGCGGACAGGGCGGTGGGGCGTCCGCGAATAGTCCGGTCAGGGTCTATCGCGTCGATTCCGCCGAGTCCGTCAAATGTGCGTTTTGGTGGTATTTTCGTAAGCCCAGCTTCTCTCTTGATGGCATCGTGCCGGATGTGATTGGAGGTCCAAAAGCTGGAGCCTCAACTCATGCGCCATGAGCGCGGCGCGTGTGAGTGGAGCGTCATCGGACGATGCTCCCGGACAAATCACGCGGCATTCCCCGTGTGGACGAGCGGCGCGTTCTCGATGGCAGCTTTCGGGTCCTTCGCGTCCGGAGCCGCGGCGCGTTTGACGGCGGAAAGCGCGAGGAACGCCGCGCCGGCCGTCGTCAAGCGGCTGAAGGCGGGATCGAAAGGCGCCAGCGCCTTCGCCGCGATTTGGAATCGGGGATAGTAGACGGCGCCTCGAACCGGCGCGGGAACGAGGCCCGCCTGCTCGGCAAGCGCGCGAAGCTCTTTGGCGCTGCGAAACCGGCCCTTGCGCCAGAGCGGCGAGCCGAGCCAGCCGCGAAGGCGGCGCGCCGCCGCCCAGGAACTCCACTTGCCAAGCTCGCCGATGACGAGGCGTCCGCCCGGGCGCAGGACGCGGGCCATCTCTTGAAACACGGGCGCGGCATCCTCGACGAAGCAAAGGATCGTGACCGCCACCACGATATCGAATTCTTCCGCCGCGAAGGGCAGGCTTTGCGCGCTCGCCACCTGAAAGGAGACAGGGGCCCGCTGCCGCTCCGCCCTTGCTCGGGCCGCCTCGATCATGGAAGCCGAGGCATCGACCCCGGCAACGGCGGCGCCGCGTCCCGAAAGCGCGACGGCCAGCTCGCCATCGCCGCATCCGACATCGAGAATGCGGCGGCCCTCCACGGCGCCGACGAGATCGAGAATCAACCGCCGCTCGAGCGCTTCGGTGATCGTCCCGAGCTCGCGACCGCGCCAGCGCGCATAGGCCTCTGGCCCCAAGCCGGGGATATCGCCAATCGGTTCGCCTTGCGTCATCGCCGCTCTCCGATGTCGCCGGGGCCCGGCCTGCGCGTTTCGATCGATGATGCGCCTTGAGAAGGCGAGGGCCTATTCGAGCATGGCGCGCAACATCCAGGCGGTCTTTTCGTGGATCTGCATGCGCTGCGTCAAAAGATCCGCGGTCGGCTCGTCGGCCGCTTTCTCCGCCGTCGGAAAGACCTTGCGCGCGGTTCGGACCACGGCCTCCTGGCCTTTGACGAGATCGGCGATCATCTCCTCGGCGGCGGGCACGCTTTCGCTCTCCTTGATGCTCGACAGCTTGGCGTATTGGGCGTAGCTGCCGGGCGCCGGATAGCCGAGCGCGCGGATGCGCTCCGCGATCAGATCGACCGCGAGCGCCAGCTCGTTGTACTGCGTCTCGAACATCAGATGCAGCGTGTTGAACATCGGGCCGGTGACGTTCCAATGATAATTGTGGGTCTTGAGATAGAGGGTGTAGGTGTCGGCCAAGAGATGCGACAGCCCGTCGGCGATCGCCTTGCGCTCGTCCTGGCCGATGCCGATGTCGATCGAAACGGTCTTGGTCGAGAGGTTTTCCTTCAGGGGCATGGGTCGGTCTCCAAAGAGTGGGTTATCGAGATCCGGCGCGCGGCGTCATCGCATTCCGATTGTCCGCCGGCGGGTCGCCGGCCGTCCTCGTCGGAACGGGCTTGTCGGTCATGTCGGACGTCTCCTTACGCCGGAACTCTAGATTAGAATAATTATAATCTAATGCCGGCGCCGCTGCAAGACTTTCCCAACATCGGCGAGGCGCGATGTTGATCTGCATCAAGTCGGGCGATGGTCGGATCGATGCCGCGCCGCCGCCGCGCAAGCCTTGGGCGCGCTTCCGGCCGGTTCATGCTACAAGAGGGCAAGACGCAAAGGGGAGGCGGCCCATGTTCAAGCGTATCGATCACGTCGAGATCGTGACCGGCGAGCCCGAGCGCATGATCGAATTCTATACGCAGATCCTGGGCTTCGGCCTGCGCTCGCAAGAGCGGATCGAGCGCTCGGGCCTCGGCGTGCCGATGGATCTGGCCTATTTGGAGCTCGGCGGCACGACGGTGGAGCTCATCACCTATCGGGGCGCCGATGTCGCGCCCGCGCCCCGGGCCGAGCACAAGGGCTATCGCATGATCGCGCTCGAGGTCGATGACATGCTCGCCGCGATCGCGTTCCTCAAGACCAAGGATATCGAGGTGGTGTGGGGGCCGCGCCTGCGCGAGGGGTTCTACGCGCGCGCCGAGATCGAGGATCCCGACGCCAACCGCATCGAATTGCGGCAATGGTTCTGAGCGCGGCGCGCTCGAGAATGACCGGCGCGGCCGCATCCGCATTCCGAGCGGCCGCTTGGATTATTTGGCGGCCTTGGCCTTCCAGCCCAGCATCGCGCGCGTGAGTTCGGCGGAGATCCCCGCAAATCCGGCCGCGTCTCCCATCATTTTTTCCGCCTCGGCGCGCAATTCCTAACAATCCTTTATCGCGCGCTTGACGCGGCCCCGGCGCGAGCGAAGGCTTGGTAAAGAGCGCCGGCGGCTCAGCCCTTGCCGGTGTCGCGCCAGGCGACGCGATAGAGATCGAAGCGGCGGTCGCGCAGATTGCGCACGGTTCCCTCGCGCCGCGCGATTCGCGATCGCCGCGCGCGGCCTGAAGGCTCAGCTCTTCGTCTTGGCCGCGGCGAGGCGCGCGAGCCGCTCGCGCAGCGCCTCGCGCGGATCCTTGCCGTCGATCGCGAGGCTTTGAGGTTCGCCGCGCGGCCCGCGCGCGAAGAGCCCCAGATGCTTGGCCAGAAGCTCGAGCGCCTTGAGCTTGTCGAAGAGCTTGACCTTCAAGAGCTTGCCACGGCCGCCCGGCCGCTCGCTGATCTCGGCGATCGCGGCCAGCGCGATCCGGTCGATCGTCTCTTGCGGCCTCACGCGCAGGCCGGTCTCGTCCCAATCGAGAATGGCGCGCAGATCGGCGAAGGCGATGCAGGCGAATTCCTCGAGCACGCGCTTGGCGTCGATCGCGAGCGCCTTGGCGCGCTCGGCATTGGCGGTCGCGATCGCGGCGGCGACGCGCGGCGTGTTCAAGAGCTTGTCGGCGATCGCAGGGGCCGAGCGCGGCGAATAGCCGGCGCGGCGCGCGGCTTCCGCGCCCTTGCCGAGAACGAGGTAATGCTCGACGAAGCGCTCCTGGCGGACCGTGAGTCCTTTCGCGATCCGCGTCGCCGGCTTCGGCCCATAGGTCGAGAAGGCGATCTCGATGCCGGCCGCGATCAAGGCCGCTTGAACCGCCTCGTTGCGCAGCATCTTCGACGCCATCGGCGCGGCCGCGCGCTCGGCATATCCAACCGCCAGCGCCGCCGCCTTGCCGTTTTTCAGGCGCGCATATTCCTGGACGAAACGCTTCTGCCGCGGCGTCATGGGCGGGGCTTTCGATGGGGGTGTGATGGGGGGAAGGGGGGCCAAGACCCCAAACGAAAACGCCCGGCTGAAGCCGCAACGCGGCGCCGGGCGAATCCTCTCAGGATGCACTCCTTATATCATAGTGATCCGGACGGGGTCAAGAACAAAATGAGAACATTGTGCCCTATCGCCCGGCCCCGCGCAACCTGACCCAGATCAAGGCGCCCGGCCGCCCGGGGGCGCTTTTGTGCTAGGCGGTGTCGCGAGGATCGAGGGGCGATGCGATGACGAGGAAGGCGCTCATCCGAATCGGCATGCTCGGCGCGCTGGCCGTGGCGCTCGGCGGCTGCGACTTCCGCGCCGCGCCCGATTATTACGGCTATATCAGACAGCCTTCCTATCCCGATTATGGCGGCTATCTCGCCTATCCCGCCAATCGCGGCTATCCCCGCTACGATACCTATTACGCGCCGCCGGTTCCGCCCGGATTCGACGATGCGATCTGGCACGGCCCGCGTTAGCGTGTTTGCGGGCGCCTTTCGCGGCGTCGGCGGTAGGCGCGGCCGCATCCCCATGCGAAGCCCGGCATCGCGTGATAAAATCGACCTTCTTGCCGGAGGAGACCGCCCATGCATGTCGAAGGAAAATGCCATTGCGGCGCCATCGCCTATGAAGCCGAGATCGATCCCGAGACCGTGCGGATCTGCCATTGCACGGATTGCCAGACCCTGACCGGCTCGGCCTATCGCGTGATCGTGCGCGCGCCCGCTTCGGGCTTCGTCTTGAAGAGCGGCGCGCCCAAACTCTATGTCCGGACCTCGGAAAGCGGCGCCCGGCGCGGTCAGGCCTTCTGTCCCGATTGCGGCACGCCGCTGTGGTCCGGTGCGCTCGAGAGCCCGGCCTTCTACGTGCTCCGCCTCGGCGCGATCAAGGAGCACGCGGCGCTCATGCCGAAGGATCAGATCTGGTGCCGCTCGGCGCTGCCCTGGTCGGGCGATCTTCGCGGCATCGAGAAGCACGAGCGCCAGTGAAGACCAAGCTTGATGTCTGGCGCGCGGCCAGCGCGCTCGTGACCGAGCACGGCTTCGAGGCCGGTTTCGTCGCCAGGCTGCGCGCCGACGCGCTGCTCGCCCAATACGATGTCGACGGCCACCTCTTGTGGAAGCGCATCACCAAGGCGGTGAAGGAGCTGCAGCGCGACAAGCCGGCCCCGGGCGAGTGGGTGAACTGACATTCGAGGTTCCGGGTCGCCGATTGGTGGCGCGCCCCGTTCACGCGATTATCGTCGTGCCACCGAAAGCGCGCGCGCCAGCGAGATACGCTTGATGCTTGGCGATCGACGAAGGCGGTCCGGCTCCGATTTCCGCAACCCCGATTGCCGAGCCGCATGCCTCTCCGCATGAGCGGCGGCGCGTTGCCTTTCAACGGCGTTGCCATGACCTGGATCAACGACGGCCGCTCGGCCCGGGGCAAGGCTTGGCGTCGCTCCGTTCGCCCTGCCGTCGCGGATGTTCCGGAGCGCGTTGTGGAGGAAGTCATGCCGATCTGGAAGCTGACGCCGCTCGACTTGCTCGACCCCAGTTGGAAGGCGAGTTCGCATCAAGGCTTCGCCATCGTCCGGGCGCGGGACGAGGTCGAAGCGCGCGCCACGGCTGCCGCCGCGTTCGACGCCAAGACGCGTTTCGGGCCGGGAAAGGCCCATACCTTCCCGCCCTGGAAGCGGTCCGAGCTGGTGAAGGTCGAGCCCCTCAAGGACGAGCGCTATGCGGCAGAAGGCCCGGCCGCGGTCTTGGAGCCTTCGTTCTGACCCGCGCGGGAATTGGTCGATTGCGAGCATCGCGCGCGTCCGGGTGACCGGCACTCTATCGCTATGATGTGAATCGCTATGCTGCCGCTTGGCGCTTACCCGCTCGGGCGATCTGGACGGCATCGAGAAGCGCGACCCGGAGTGAGGGGACGTGGAAATCGCGCTCTGAGCTAGCCCGGCCTGCCTCGGAGTAGTTTTTTCAGATAACGAACGTGCCTCAGGATCGCCTCAATCTGCTCATTGCATAGCCGTAAAAAAATCCGATGTTCTTTAGCAGACGCCACATTCACATCAGAAAGATTAGTCATGAATGGCCATAAAGTCATTTCGGCTCTCGTGATCGGCACGGTCTTAGTCGCGGGAGCTAGCGCTGCGTCCGCATTCACCGGGCAAGAATACGCAAAAGAGGCCAAAATCAGCTTGAAGGAAGCGCGCGCCATCGCCTTAAAGGCGTTCGCGGGCAATATTGTGGACCAGGAATTGGAGAAGGAAAAAGGCGGCACCGGTCTGCGCTATTCCTTCGACATCAAAAGCGGCACCGTGACTCACGAAGTTGGCGTCGACGCCAAGACGGGAGCGTTGCTGGAGGACAGCATCGAAGGTGCGCATTCGGACTAGAGCGCCGCGCCGAATGCCGCGCCGGAAGCGCGCGGCGGCATGACGGCACGCCCCGCGTTTTTGCTCGGCGTGAGCTTGGCGCTTTCGTCATGTGCGGGCTTCGGCCAATGCCCTGGCTATGGTCCTTGCACCGGGAAGGTCGTCGCTGGTCCCTATGACCAGGCCGACCTTTACATGGACGCTCAAGGTTTTCCGCTGCCGGGCTGGGCCGCCATGAAATACGGGCCTGATAGCAGCAGCGACCGCTAACCGTGGAACCGATATCGCGTTGCGGCTAGAGTTCCCCGCGCGCAATCCTGCCCAGCTTGTTGCGACGGCAAACCGTGCTCGCTTCTGCGGGCCCAGTAACGCCGGCGTTGCCCGTCTTCTTGCGACCCTCAGGGGCGGCGTTCGCGGTTGCGAAATCGCATTTCTTTTTTTCGAAGGTTGCGGATGGAACGCATCAACAGCGCAAAGCTCCGAGAAACGCTATTCCGCTCGAGCGTGTCGCTCAAAGGTCTTGACGCGGCGTTGGAGATCGTCGCAGGCGGCGCGCTTCTGGCCATGAGTCCCGATTGGATATTGCGCACGATCGCATTCCTAACCCAAGACGAGTTGGCGGAAGACCCCCGCGATCTCGTCGCCAATTACCTTCTGCACGCCGCGCAAAATTTCTCGCTCGGCAGCGAGCGGTTCGCCGCGTTGTATCTCCTGAGCCATGGCGTCATCAAAATCGGTCTGGTCGCCGCGCTCCTGAAGGCCAAGCTCTGGGCTTACCCGGCGGCCTTGATCGTGTTTGGCGCGTTCATCCTCTACCAGCTCTACCGCTTCACTTACACCCACGGGCTGGGGCTCATCGCGCTTAGTCTGTTCGACCTGATTGTAATCTGGCTCATTTGGCTCGAGTACCGAGCCTTGAAGGTCCGTGCGTCGCGCGGTTAAACGCGCATGACCATGTGGCCGGTGGACAAGTGCGTCTCAATTACCGTGCACACAATACCTAATTCTTGGAATCAGGCAGTGGCCGCGAAGCGCGCCGCCTTCCTCTCTCATCGGGGCGGCGCGTTGCGAAGACGGCGGCGCTCATTTCCCCGGAATCATGCCGCAGTCGCGGAAGATCGCGGCGGCTTCGGCCGAGGCCAGGAAGCGGATGAGCGCCGATGCCGCTTCCCGCTCTTTGGCGCGCGCATGGAGGAAGGCGACGAAGCCCGTGGGCGTCGAGACCGCGCGCGGCAGGGGCCCGAGCAATTGGACGCGCGGATCGGGATCCATCTCGCTCATGAAGGTGATGCCGAGCTCGACCTCGCCGCGGCCCAGCATCTTGATCGCCTCCCAGCCGCTGGGCGCGGCCGTCATCTTGGGCGCGATCTGCGCCGCGATGCCGAGCCTGTCGAGCGTCGCCTCGAAGCTCGCGCCGCAGGCGGCGCCCCGCGCGGCGCTGGGGCAGGCGATCGAGCGCGCGTCGAGCAACAGGCGCTTTAAGCCCTCCGGCGTCGCGATATCGGGCGCGGGCCTGCCCGCGGCAATGGCGGCGACGACGCTCACCGTCGCGAGCGGCGTCTCGCTCTCGCGCGCGACATGGCCCGAGGCGATGACCTTGTCATAGGGCGGCTGCACCACCGCCACGTCGATGGGCTCGCCCGCTTCGATCTTCGCCTTGGCGGCGCCGCCCGACATGAAGGCGGCCGCGACCTTGTGGCCGCTTTCCTTCTCGAAGAGCGGGATCGCGCGTTGCAGCGCGGTGCGGATGCCGCCCGGCGCCGCCAGGGTGATCGCGGCGCCGCGCGCGGCGCCCGTGTTGAGCATTCCCAAAGCGGCCACCGCCGGCCAGATCAGATCCTGCATGCGCTCCTCCCGAAAGGCGATTGCGCCGATCATAGCGCGGCGCGCTTAAGGCGGATCCCAAGTTAAGATTGAGCTGCTGCCGGTTTCGTGGACACCGAGATAGGTGTTTTATGGAACCGGAGGTGGCAGATGGAACGACGGAGATTTACGCGGGAGTTCAAGCTCGAAGCGGTGAAGCTGGTGACGGATCGCGGCGTGACGATCGCGCAGGCGTCACGCGATCTCGACGTGAACGGGACGGTGCTGCGGCGATGGGTGAAGGAGTTCGGGTCTGACCCGGAGCAGGCGTTTCCGGGTCACGGTCAGCAGAAGGCGGACCAGGGCGAGATCACCCGGCTGAGACGGGAAGTCGCCAAGCTCAAAGCCGAGCGGGACATCCTAAAAAAAGCCGCGGCCTACTTCGCGAAGGACAACCTGTGAAGTTCAGCTTCATCGCGAAGCACCGGGGTATATGGCCGGCGGGATGGTTGTGCGGGGCGCTCGGTGTCTCGCGCGGTGGGTTCTATGCCTGGCTCACGCGACCACGAAGCCGGCGCTCGATGATCAATGAAGAGTTGGCAGCAAAGGTACGGTCGAGCTTTATCGGCAGCGACCGAACCTATGGCGCGCGCCGTGTCTGGAAAGATCTTCTCGCCAAGGGCGCGTCGTGCTGCTTGCATCGGGTCGAGCGCTTGATGCAGCAACAGGCCCTGCGGGCACGGCCACGACGGCGCCGCCTGCCGTCGGATTCAGGTGAACGGCAGGCGGGCGCCGTCGCTCCGAATGTCTTGGGCCGCAGCTTCGAAGCGCCGGCACCCAATCGCCGCTGGATCGCCGACTTCACCTACATCTGGACGGCGGAGGGCTGGCTCTATGTCGCCGCCGTGATCGATCTCTTCTCCCGGCGCGTCGTCGGCTGGTCGATGAGCGCGGCGATGACAGCGGAGCTCGTCACCGATGCCCTGGTGATGGCGATCTGGCGACGCGGCAGGCCCGATGCGCTGCTGCATCACTCCGATCGCGGCAGCCAGTACACTAGCGACCAGTTCCAGCGGCTGATGACCGATCACGGCGTCACCTGCTCGATGAGCCGCTCCGGCAATGTCTGGGACAACGCGGCGATGGAGAGCTTCTTCTCGTCGCTCAAGACCGAGCGCACGGCCCGCAAGGTCTACCGGACACGCGACGAGGCCAGGGCAGACGTGTTCGACTACATCGAGCGCTTCTACAACACCAAGCGTCGGCACTCGACCATCGGCTACCTAAGCCCTATGGAGTTCGAAATGAAGGCCGGATTCGCTTAACAGAGAGTCATTCAAACCGGCAG
>CAVSPW010000007.1:0-112965 GCA_963729935.1 uncultured Alphaproteobacteria bacterium | reverse complement strand
TTCTGGATGCCGACGCAGTGGTCGCTCGCGATGGGCTGGCAGCCTTTCGTCTGGGCCGGGATCGGGCAGGGGATCGGCATGGGGCTGCTGTTCGTCCCGCTGTCGCTCTCTTGCTTCGGGACGCTCCAGCCGCGCTTCCGCAACGAAGGCACCGCGATCTACAGCCTCGTGCGCAACGTCGCCGGCAGCATCGGCATCTCGATCGCCGAGGCCTATCTTGCGCGCTCGATCCAAACCAATCATCAGATCATCGCGACCCAGGTGACGCCCTTCAACGGCGCGCTGCAGAATCCCGGCATCGCCGCGTTCTGGAATACCCATAGTTTGACGGGGTTGAGCGCGCTCAACGCCGAAGTCACGCGCCAGGCGACGATGATCGCCTATCTCGACGATTTCATGCTGATGGCGGTCATCTCGCTTTGCGCCATTCCGCTGCTCGTCCTCATGAAACGGATCGACCCGCGGCGCGGCCGCGCGCCCGCCGCCGTCACCCCCGAATAGAAGTTTCGCTATGAGGCCGGTTCGAGGGCGGCCCGAAACTGGCGCGGGTCGAAATCGGCGGCGCCGTCGGCACCCTTGCGCACCACGCTGAGGTCGAGCCGCGCGGCGGCGAGGAGCGCATTCTCGGTGAGCGCGTCATCCGGCTCTTCCGGGTCGATCGCGAGGCTGGCGAGCGACGGGCTCTGCGCCAGGAGCCGGTAGAGAGCGGTCACCCGCAGATAGAGCGTCAAGGTGGTCTGGACCCCGGTGCCGAGCTCCTCGGCGAAAAGGTCGAGCACGGCGCGGGTGTCGATCGGCGGCGTTTCCGCCTCCTCATCCTCGTCCTCGGGCAGCGCCTCGGCGGCAAGGCGTTCCAAATATTCGCGAAACAGGAAGATCGCCGAGTTCATGAGCTCGGGCTCGACCGGCGGCACATGCGGCGGAAGGCGCGGGGGTGGCAAGTCATCCATCGCCGCTTCTCTTAGCCCAAGCGGTTCGCCGTGTCAGCTTCGGTGGGCGCTGGCGCAGCTCCTGCGCCATTCCTGCCTCAGCCGCGGTTTTTTTGCCTCGGGCGCTGGTCTTGCCGCGGAAGAAAGCGCTATGTCGGGCGTTGTCCCGGTATCCCAGCCAGCAGGGTCTCGCCGGGACGGAGTGGTTTCTTGCGCGACAAATCTCAGGCCGCCGCGGAGGGGCGCGTTGCCACCCTGGCCGAGCTTTCGGCCGTGGCGCTGGCGCTTGGGGTCGCGACCGGCCTGGCGGGCGTGCTGTTCCGCGCCGTCGTCGCCGGGATTCACGATTTCTTCTTCCTCGGCGAATTCTCGCTCTATTACGATCCGAACGTGCACACACCCGCGAGCTGGCTCGGTCCGCTCGTCATTCTCTCGCCGGTGATCGGCGGGCTGGCGGTCGTGTTTCTGAGCCGGCTCGAACCCGCCGACCGGCGCGGCCAGGGCGTCTCCGACATCATCGACGCGATCTATTATCGCGAGGGCCGCGTGCGGTCCGGTCCGGCCTTCGTCAAATCCTTCGCCGCCGGCATGCAGAGCGGCTCGGGAGGCTCGGTCGGCCGCGAGGCCGCCATCGTGCAGATCGGCGCCGCGCTCGCCTCGCGCCTCTCGCGCCTCATCAATCTGGCGCAATGGCAGCGCATGACCTTGGTGGCCGCTGGCGCCGCCGCCGGTCTTGCCGCGGCCTTCAACGCGCCCCTGGGATCGATCGTCTTCGCGGTCGAGCTGATGATGCCGGAGATCAGCCCGCGGACGCTGTTGCCGGTCACGATCGCGGCGGGCGCCGGCACTTTCGTCGCGCGTCTCTTCTACGGCTTGCAGCCCACCTTTCTGGTTCAGACGGTGATGGCGCCGGAGCTGCACATCTCGGGCGTGCTCGATCTGGTGCCTTACGTCGTCTTCGGCATCCTGCTCGGCTTCGCGTCCTGGTTCATGATCTGGGCATTGGGCGCGACCGAGCGGCGCCTGACCAGGCTCATGCCCAATCCATATGTGCGTCACGCCGCGACGATGATGGTCGTCGGCTTGATGATCTATGGCATGAAGCTCCTCACCGGGGATTATCAGATCCAGGGGCCGAGCTACGCCGCCTTGCAGGACATTTTGCGCGGTGACGATACCGCGCTCTATTTTTTCCTGCTGCTGTTCGCGGCGAAATTCGTCGCCACCACCTTGACCCTCGGCTCCGGCGGGAGCGGCGGCGTGTTCTCGGCCTCGCTCATCATCGGCGCGGCGCTGGGCGGCGTGTTCGGCGATTTGACGCACATTCTGCTGCCGCAGATCAATGTCAACATCCCCGATTACGCGGTCGTGGGCATGGCCGGGATGCTCGGCGGCAGCACGGGCGCCGCCATGACCGCCATCGTCATGGTGTTCGAGCTCACCCGCGACTACAACGTGATCGTCCCGCTGATCGTCGCGGTGACGCTCGCGATCGCGGTGCGCCGCGCCGTGCTGCCGCAGAGCATCTATACCTTGAAGCTCGCGGGTAAGGGCCACGAGGTGCCCGATTCCCTGCAAGCCAACATGTACCGCATCCGCCTTGCCGAGCGCGCGATGTCGAGCGATTTCGAGCTACGTCCGGCCGACGCCAGGGTCTCGGACATCATCGCCTCGCTGGTGGAGATCGGCCGACCGCTTTATGTGATGATCGCCGACGGCGACCGGTTCGCGGGCTATCTGCGTCTCGATCCCGGCTTCAAGCTGTGGCAGCCGCGCGATGACGGGCTCATGCTCGGCGACGTGGCGCGCAACGATTACGTGCTGGCGCGGCCCGCCGATACGATGTTCCAGGTGATCGGGCGCCTGGCGCGGCGCGGCGCGCGGCTGGCGGTCGTCGTCGGCGGAACGCGCCGCATCCCGCGGATCGGCGACATCGTCGGCTTCATCGCGCTCGAAACCATGGGCGCCGCGGTAATCGAGAATGCCCGAATCTATGCGCCGCATGCCACACGCGACCCGTTCCCCCTTCTCTACCGCAAGCGGCGCTCCGGATCGGTGCCGTTCTCCTCTGCCCTTAACTGGCTGAAGCGAAAGCTATAATTCGAATCCTCTCGGCGCCCCGGCGAGAAACCCGGGCCCGAAACGGCTTTTCGACCCTTTCGCCACAGGCCCGGCGGCGGGAGCGGGCAATTTGTGCTAAGCTGATCAAGGATGATGGGGGATGTCCTGAGATGAGCTCTGAGTGGGCGGTTCATTATTTCGATCCGCAACTCGGCCGCGAGGTGGAATCCCGGCCCCTGTCGAGCTTGGTCGAGGCCGTGAGTTTTGCCGAGGCTTACGAGCGCCAGGGCTGTGTCGTTCGCTTCCTCACCAGTCCGCATGGGAAAATGCACTGGCCGCTCAGCAAGCGGGCGACTGCCGGGTAAACGATCGTGATGTCGCGTAACTGTCGAGGAGGTGCTGACGCATGTCGAGATGGTCGAAGCAGAAAGCCAATTTGGAGACCAAACTTCCGCCGCTCACGACCGATCACGGTTCTGCCGGGCCGAATTGGCATGCGATCAACAATGCCGAAATCGCCGAGGCCGAAGCGTGCTGGACCGTGACCTGGGACACGGCTCGCAAGGCCGATCTGTTCAATACCGCGTATCACAAGAGCGAGGCGGAGGCGATTGCCAGCGCCAAGCGGTTTTTGCGCATGGGCTTCATTGTCTATTCGATCAAGGACGCGGCCGGAATCGAAACGATGGATGAATCCGCGATCAATGATCGCCTCGGGCCCGGCCCCGGCCCCGCGCCGGTCTCCCAAACGTCCCCTTACCTTTGATGAGAGCGCGGCGCGCGAGGCGTGACGCGGCATGGTAAAGAAAGAGCGACGCCTCCGATGGACAACACGGGCGGGACGGTCGCGGCGCTCTTCGCGAGCGCGATGGGGTAGGCCGAGCGACGTATGCCCGACGAGGCCCCCGATCGTCGCGCGACGCAATCATTATCCTGATTTACGAAAACAAGATCTTTCGCACCTCGCGCACGAGACAAGGATCGAGCGCGATCTGTCGGGGCATTTGATTGGCTCGACTTAATCAACCACCCATTCGTGCAGAAAAGCATTGCCGCTCTCCGCTTCGTGATGGAGATGAATTGGCTGCTGTCTCCTTATCACTTGATCTTTGGGGTCGCCGACGCGCCTCGCGTGCGCGCTCGCCTCTACCTCGTGATCAAAGGAGAAAATTCATGAGACAATCGATAATGATTTTCGCTCTCGCGCTGAGTCTTTCGGCCGGGCTCGCCGCCGCCGCCTATGCCGACCAAACGGCGCCGGCGCCCACTTCCGCGTCCCCCTATGTGCGGGAGCAGTCGGCACAGATGCCGACCCTGCCGCCGCATACCGCCACGGCCGATCCCTATGCCGCCAGCCTTACGCGAAACGACGGCCCATACGACCAGGGGGATGCTTACGCTTCACCCTATGGAACCCCGCTCCCCGGTTGGGCGCAAATGAGCGGCCAAAAATAACCAACACGAAAGAGGCGCGCGCATCCTTCAACCCGACGCTGCGGTCAGCACGAAGCGGAGCGTGAACAAGATACGTCGCCGGCGCGCGGAGCCAAGTAACGCGCCCGGCGCGATCTTTTTACGGTTGGGCATGGATGCGCCCTCCGCTGACGTGAAAGCAGGTCGCTGCGTCGCGGGCCTGCATTACAGAAAGCCGATCATGTCTATCTTGGTCAGCGTGACATTTTGCGCGATCGTCGGCGCGTGAGCGAGCGTCCATGCGGTGACTTTTTCACCATAGAGGCTTCCCGACGACATGCCGTCGACCGGTACGACAACCTTGAAGCCCCGGAGAGCGGCCTGGCTCGCGGTGTAGAGTACCGCACCCTCCGCGACCGTGCCCACCGTGATGACGGTTTCGATTTTCTTGTGCTTGAGCACGTCTTGAAGATCCGTGCGGACGAATTTGTCGGCCGGGGCAACCACGAAATGCGTGCCCGCTTTCGGCGCCACCTCGGGAAGGTAATCTTCCGGCGTCCTCCCAGGATAAAGGGTCCAGATCACGGTCACGCCCTTGGCCTCTGCGGCCGCGATCAGCGCTTTGATCTTCGGGATAGAGGCATAACAGCGCGGCCGCTTGTCGTTGCAGCTTTGCTTGACAAGGTCCATCACCAAGAGCGCGGTGGTTTTCGGGTCGACCGAGGCGGGCTTCAGCATCGGCGCCGGTCCGGCCTCCGCCTTGGCCCAATCGTCGATGATGGTTTGCGCCGAGGCGGGCAGACAGGACATCGCAGCCGTAAATCCGGCCACGATAAGGGCATAACGGAGCTTCATCGCTTTCTCCCCGGGCACATATTGTTCCGACACTTGGCCTGAGCGTGAAAGATCGCCTCCCGCTTGTCAATTCGTCTGCGGCCCCGCCGATCAGCGGTGCCGGGATGACGCCGGGCTGATTGATTTCCGGGGGCTCGACCCCGTTGGAAGACCTCCCCGTCGCGATCCCTGGGAGGATTTTTCCTCGAATGCTGTGCGCAATCGCCGGCCGGATTGAATGGCGAACGGCTTCAATCGTAACGAAGATCGTCACGCGAGACCGGCACTGGCCGCGATCAACCCCGAGAGTGGGTGGAGGCTCCCGATCGCGTGTGATCGGCATGTCGCGCCTGCCGATGCGCACGGGCCCGCGCATCGCTCGCCGCAGCGGTGCGCGCATGAGAGCGCCGGCGCGACGTGCGGTGGCGCTTGCGGCGCGGAATCCACTTTCCCTGTTGAAAACGGGCGATGATCCAGAACGCTCCCTTGAGAAGCCCGGCGAGAATGGCCGAGGGCAACGCGATGGAGAGCATCCAGAACCAGGGATCGGTGAAAACGTTTTCCCATCTCGTAGGGTAGAGGAACGCGTACAAGAACGCGCAATTGGCCCAAGCCAAAGACCCGATCAGCCAAATCCCCACGAGAATTCTTTTCGCTTTCATCCGTGCCCCGCCGAGGGCGTATCTTAAACCGGATCGCCCGTGTCGGGAAGGAGCCCGGCGGCCTTGATGCCGGCGACGGCGCAGGCCTCGTCATTCTCCGAAGTGTCGCCCGAAATCCCGACGGCGCCGATGATGGCGTGATCGGATGCGCGAATGAGGACGCCGCCGGGCGCGGGCACGACCTTGCCCTCCGAGGCGACCATCAGCGCCGTCAGGAAGGCCGGTCCCGACTGCACCCGGCGCGCGAATTCGCGCCCGCCGAAGCCCATGCCGAGCGTGCCCCAGGCTTTTCCCTGCGCGATCTGCGGCCGCAAGATGCTGGCGCCGTCCTCGCGCTTGAAGGCGAGGAGATGGCCGCCCGCATCGAGCACCGCGACGGCCAGCGGCTTGAATTTCGCCTGGCGGCCGTGCTGCAGCGCCGTGTCGACGATGGTGGAGGCCTGGGCGAGGGTCAGTATCGTCATCGGAAATCTCCCGAAAGCTGGGGTGGCGGCGATGGCTCACGGGTGGCAATATCACGCCCGTGCCGCAAAAGGGATAGGAAATCGCCGATGTCGAAATTGCGTCTGTCGTTCTCGTGCTGGGATTATGACCGCATGCGCGCGCTCGTCGATGGCAGCGTCGAGCCCGAGGGGATCGATCTCAACTGCCTGACCAATGTCGTCGAGGAAACCTTTTTCCGCATGGCCCGGCACCGCGAATTCGACGTCGCGGAAATGTCGCTCTCATCTTATTGCGTTTCCTTGTCGCGCCCCGAGCGGCCCTTCGTCGCGATCCCGGTCTTTCCCTCGCGCATGTTCCGTCACGGCTTCACCTTCGTCTCGGCCAGGAGCGGCATCAGGGAGCCCAAGGATCTGGCCGGCAAGCGCGTCGGCACGCCCGAATATCAACTGACCGCGCCGGTCTGGATCCGCGGCATCCTGCAAGACGAATACGGCCTCGATCCGGCAAGCCCGGAATATTTCACCGGCGGCCTCTTTCAGCCGGGACGCGAGGAAAAGATCGCGCTCAATCTGCCGGAGAAATTCCGCGTGCGCGCCATTCCGGCGGGCCAGACGCTCTCCGCGATGATCGAAACCGGCGAGATCGACGCGCTCCAGGCGCCGCATCCGCCTTCGACCTTCTACAGCGCGCCCGACGCGGTCAAGCGCCTCCACGAGAATTACGTCGAGATCGAGCGCGCCTATTTCCGCAAGACCCGCATCTTTCCGATCATGCACACGGTGGCGATCCGGCGCGAGCTTTACGAAGCCAATCGCTGGATCGCGCAGGCGCTCTTCAAGGCGTTCCTCGCCGCGCAGCGCAAGGTCTATCGTGCCCTCCAGCATCACGAGGCCTATCAGACCATGCTGCCCTGGCAGATGGCGCAGGTCGAAGAAGCGCAGCGCGTCCTGGGCGATGACTGGTGGGCCTATGGCCTCGAGCCCAATCGGCACGTGCTCGACACCTTCCTGCGCTATCACCACGAACAGGGCCTGTCGCCGCGGCGCTTGAAGCCGGAAGAACTCTTCGTGCCGGAGACTTTCGAGAGCTTCAAGGTCTGAGGCGCGGCAGGAGGATCGCGATGGAGCATGGGCGGCGGGAGGCGGCGTTCCTCGGTATCGCGCTTTTGGCCGGGTTGGCGTTTCTCGCGAGCAGAACGGCCGCCGCCGATGCTGCCGCGCCGCTTTATCAAGGGGCCGAGGCGTTCGGCGATTATTCGCGCGACGCGCCGGGGGTGTGGCACAAGATCACGGTCGGCGATCTGCCGGCGCCTTTCGCGGCGGCTTCCGGGCGGAGCGTCTCGCGCCTTGCCGCGCCATCGGGCAAGGAGACGCCGAAAGTCCCGCAAGGCTTTTCGGTCTCGGCCTTCGCCACCGGCTTGCGGCAGCCGCGCCAGATGAAGATCGCGCCCAACGGCGACATCTTCCTGTCCGAAAGCGGCGCCGGGCGGGTTCACGTGATCCGTGCGCCCGCGGGCAGCGCGAAAGCGGCGAGCGATACGGTCTTCGCCGCGGTCGCCGAGCGTCCCTATGGCATCGCGTTCTACCCGCCGGGTCCCGACCCGCGCTTCGTCTATATCGCGTCCGAGCGTCAGGTCGTGCGTTTTCCCTATCGCGTCGGCGACACCAAGGCGCGCGGCCCCGCGGAGATGATCGTGCGCGATCTTCCAGGCCCGGTTCACTGGACGCGCGACATTCTGATCGCGCCGGACGCCAAGCATTTTCTGCTCGCGGTTGGATCGAGCAGCAACATCGCCGACAACGGGCCCGAGGCCGAGCGCTTCCGCGCCAATATTCTCGAATACGACATCGACGGCGGCGGCCGACGCGTCTATGCCGCGGGCCTGCGCAATCCGGTGACGCTCGGCTATGAGCCGGTCAAGGGCGCGCTCTGGGCCTCGGTCAATGAGCGCGATTTGATGGGCGACAATCTGCCGCCCGACTACGTCACCCATATCGAGGAAGGGAAGTTCTACGGCTGGCCCTATTTCTATATCGGCAATCATCGCGATCCGCGCGTCGAGGGCACGCCGCCCGTGCGGGGCGATCGGGTCGTGGTGCCCGACGTGCTGATCCAGCCGCATTCGGCGCCGCTCGGCATGGCGTTCTATACGGGCTCGCAATTCCCGGCCGAATACAGGAATGATCTCTTCGTCGCGCTGCACGGTTCGTGGAATCGTAGTCTGCGCACCGGCTACAAGCTCATTCGCGTGCAGATGAAAGACGGCCGCCCAACCGGCGCCTATGAGGATTTCATGACCGGCTTCGTCACCGGCGATGGCCAGGTCTGGGGCCGGCCGGTCGGCGTGGCGGTGGCGGCGGATGGCGGCCTGCTGATGAGCGATGACGGCTCGGGCACGGTCTGGCGCATCGCCTATCGCGGCGGCGGAGCGACGCCGTGAGCGATCGGGTTCCGCTCGCGGCCACCGTGCTGCTGCTGCGCGACCGCGCCGAGGATATCGAGGTCTTGATGATCACGCGCCATGCCGAGGCGGTCTTCGCCGGCGGCGCGCTGGTCTTTCCCGGCGGCAGGCTGGACGCCGAGGATTCCGCACCCGCCCTGCTCGCGCGCTGCCGCGCCGTGCCCGGCGCGGATGCGGCGCAGATGGCGCTGCGCGTCTGCGCCGTCCGCGAGACTTTCGAGGAGGCGCGCTTGCTGCTCGCGCGCGAGGCGGGCCGTACCGAATTGCTGAGCGGCGACGCGCTTGCCGCGATAGAGGCGCGGCTCCACGACCAGCACGGCCGCGCGCCCGATTTCACCGAGCTCGTGCTCGAAGGCGGCATGGAGCTCGCGACCGATCTTCTCGTTCCCTTCGCGCATTGGATCACGCCCAAGCCGCGGCCGCGCCGCTTCGACACGCATTTCTATCTGGCGCCCGCGCCCGAGGCGCAAGAAGCGCGGCATGACGGCAGTGAAGCGGTCGATTCGATCTGGGTGGCTCCCGCTCAAGCCGCCGCCGATGGCGCGGCCAAGCGGGTCAAGATGATCTTCGCGACGCGTTTCAACCTTTTGAAGCTCGCGCGCAGCCGCGACCGCGAAGCGGCCTTCTCCGCCGCGCGCGCCGATAAGATCGTCACGGTCTGTCCGGAACATCGCGACACGCAAGCGGGCGCGATGTGGTGCATTCCGATCGAGGCCGGCTATGGCGTGGCGGAAGTCCCGATCGCGGGCGAAACCACGGCGTGAGGCTCAAGCCTCCGGTTTCAAATCGGCGAAGCGTTTGCCCTCTCGCGCCAGGCGCGCGAGCAGCGGCGCCGGCTCGAGCCCCTTATCGCCGAAACGCTGCGCCGATTGGGCGAGCCGGTCGCAAATCGTGCCGAGCCCGACCGTATCGGCATAGAACATCGGGCCGCCCCGATAGGTCGGAAAGCCGTAGCCATAGGCCCAGATCACGTCGATATCGCTCGCGCGCTCGGCGATGCCTTCGTCGAGGATGCGCGCGCCTTCGTTGATCATCGGATCGAGAAAGCGCGCGACGATCTCTTCCGGGGAAAGCTTCAGCCGCCCCGTGCTGCCGCGCGCCGTATCGATGATGCGCTGCGCCTCGGGGTCGGGCAGGGGGGCGCGATTGCCGGCCTCGTAGCGGTAATAGCCCGCGCCGTTCTTTTGCCCCAGGCGCCCGGCATCGACGATCGCGTCGGCGAGCGGCCAATGCCGCCCGCGTGCCTTGCGCGCGCGATAGCTGATGTCGAGTCCGGCGAGATCGCCGGCCGCGCAAGGTCCGATCGGAAATCCGAAGGCGACCATGGCCTGATCGATGTCGCCGATCGCGACGCCCTCGGCGAGAAGCCGCTCGAGCTCGCGCCCGCGCTGGGTCAGGAGCCGGTTGCCGACGAAGCCGTCGCACGCGCCGACAATAACCGGAATCTTTCGGATCTTGCGCCCCAGCGTCATGCCGGTGGCCAATGTCGCGGCCGATGTCTTGGCCGCGTGCACGACCTCCATCACGCGCATGATCGTCGCGGGGGCGAAGAAATGCAGCCCCAGAACGCGCTCCGGCCGTCGGGTTTGCGCGGCGAGCGCATCGATATCGAGATAAGAAGTATTGGTCGCGAGAATGGCGTCGGGCTTGGCGATCGCGTCGAGCGCCGCGAAGATCCTCTTCTTCAGCGGCAAATCCTCGACCACCGCCTCGATGGCGAGATCGGCCTCGCCCGCATCGGCGAGCGCGGTCGAGCCGGCGATGCGGGCAAGCCGCCGCTCGATCTCGTCCGCGGTGATCGCGCCGCGCTTGGCGCCGGCTTCGTAGTGCCGGCGCAAGCTCGCTTTCGCCCGGTCGAGCGCCGCGCCATCGGCTTCGATCAAGGTGACCGCAAGCCCGGCATCGGCGCCGCAGATCGCGATCGCGCTGCCCATCGTGCCGCCGCCGATGACCGCCAGCTTGGCGACGGATTGCGCCGGCGTGCCGGCGGGAATGGCGGCGCTTTTGGCGCTGTCGCGCTCGGCGAAGAAGAGATAGCGCAGCGCCTTCGATTGGTCGCTCGCCACGGCGCCGGCAAAGATCGCGGCTTCGCGCGCGAGGCCTTGATCGAAGGGCGAGAGCGAGGCTTCGAGCGCGTCGATGCAGCGCCGCGGCGCTTCGAGCGCGGGTTTGCGCCGTGCCAGCTCGGCGCGGGCGCGCTCAAAGAAATCCTTATCGGGCAATTCTGGGGCTGCGCGGTCGCGCACGCGTTTGAGCGCGCTCCCTTCGCGCAGGAGTTTTTCGGCGTGTGCGATTGCGCCCGGTCGCAGCTCCCCTTCGATGATCGCGTCGATGAGGCCCGCTTCGAGCGCCGCCTGGGCCGGGATCGGATCGCCGCCCACGATCATGTCGAGCGCGAGCTTCAGCCCGACGAGACGCGGCAGGCGTTGCGTGCCGCCGGCGCCGGGGATAAGGCCGATCTTCACCTCGGGCTGGCCGAGCCGCGCTTCGGGCGTGGCCACGCGGACATGACAGCCCATCGCCAATTCCAATCCGCCGCCCAGCGCATGGCCGTGAATTGCCGCGATCACCGGGATCTTGCTCTGCTCCATCGTCGCGATGATCGCTGGGTTGAGCGGCGCCAGGCGCGGGCGGTCGAATTCGGCGATATCGGCGCCCGCGATGAAGCCGCGGCCGGCGCCGAGGATGATGACGGCCTTGACCGCGGCGTCGGCCAGCGCGGCGTCGAGTTCGCTCTTCAAGGCGACGCGCAGCGCGTGGCTTGTCGCATTGACCGGCGGATTGTCGACCGTGAGCACGGCGATCCCGCCGGCGTCTTCTCTTTTGACCAGGATTTTGCAGTCGTTCATCGGTTCAAGCCCCGGCTTTGCGGCAAGGAAGGCTTGATGCGCCGCCCGGTTTCTGTCAAGCAGAGGGCAGCCAAAATGCTGCGTTTCACAGGCACAATCTTCGCACAGGGACGATCGATGCGGTGCATCGGTGCCGTCGCGGGTTTGGCGGCGCTCGCGATGCTCGCTGCGCCCGCTCGCGCCGAGCCCGACACCATCACCCTGGGCGCGGCGCTGCAGCTGACCGGCGCCAGCGCCAATCTCGGGCGCTATTTCCGCGACGGCTATCAGAGCGCGGTCGAGCGCATCAACGAGGCGGGCGGGCTCGACCTCGCCGGCAAGCGCTACCGCCTCGCGCTCAAAGTTCTCGACAATCAATCCGACATCAATCTCGGCGTGCGCGAATATGTTCAGCTCGTCACGCACGACAAGGTCGATTTTCTCTTGGGCCCCTATAGCAGCAACGAAACGCTCGATGATTCGAGCATCGCCGAGAAATATCATGTCGTGATGGTGGAGGGCGGCGGCGCGTCGCGCGAGATCTTCAACCGCGGCTACAGCTACATCTTCGGGACCTCGCCGCCGGCCGATGATTATTTCGCCTCGACCATCGCGATGATGACGAAGCTCGACCCGCGGCCGAAGACCCTGGCGCTCGTCGTCGCCGACGACGCGTTCGACGTGGCGGTGGCCGAGGGCGCGCGCCGCCACGCGGCGAAAGAGGGATTCGCGCTCGTTCTCGACAAGCAATACAGCGAGCACAATTCCGATTTCTCGGCCTTGCTGGCGCTCGTCAAATCAAAGGCGCCGGACGCGATCCTCTGGGGCGGCCACGAGACCGAGGCGCTCAATTTCCTGCGCGAGGCCAAGAGCCTCGACGTCAATCCCAAATATTTGGCCGCCCTCACCGTCGGCGTCCCCTCGGCCGATTTTCGCGCCGCCTTGGGCAAGGACGCCGATGACGTGTTCGGCATGACGCCCTGGCTCGCCTCGCCGCTCTTGCGCGACAAATGGTTCGGCGATGCCCGGCAATTCGCCGCGCGCTTTCATTCGCGCTTCGGCTATGAGCCCGATTATCACGCGGCGTCGGCCGTCGCGGCGGTCGAGACCATCGCGCGGGGAATCGAGGCGGCGGGCTCGCTCGACATGGAGAAAGTCCGCGCCGCCATCGCCAAGAGCGATTTCGAGAGCATCTTCGCCAGGATCCGCTTCGCGCCCAACGGGCAGATCGATCTGCCGCAAATCGTCGTGCAGGTTCAAGCTGGCAGGCTCGTTCCGATCTACACCGACCTTTTCCTCAACAAGCCGCTCTACCCGGTGCCCGTCTGGGCAAAACGCGGCTAGGGCGAGGGCGGAAGGCGGGCGATGCTCTTTGCGCAACTCCTCGTAAACGGCGTGCTCCTGGGCGGTCTCTACGGGCTGATGGCGCTCGGCATGGCTCTGGTCTGGGGCGTGCTCAACATCGTCAATCTCGCTCATGGCGCGCTCATCATGCTGGGCGGTTATTGCGTCTATTATCTTTTCACGGGCCTGGGCATCGACCCGTTCGCCGCCTTGCCGATCGCCATGGCGATGATGTTCGTCGTCGGTTACGTGCTGCAGCGCTTCGTGCTCAACCTCATCATCCGCTCGGCGCTTCTCAACACGCTCCTCATCACCTTCGGGCTCGAGATCGTGCTGACCTATCTGGCGCAGCTCGCATTCAGCGCCGATGTCCGCGCCATCAATCCGAGCTATGCCGGCGCCAATGCGACGCTCTGGGGCGTGACGATCCCGATCGTGCGCTTCGGCGCGTTTCTGGTCGCGATCTTCCTGGCGGCGGCGCTCTGGGCGTTGCTCGAGCGCACGCGGCTGGGCCGCGCCATCCGCGCCACCGCGCAAAACCTGACCGCGGCGCGGCTCTACGGCGTCAATCCGGCGCAGCTTTACGCGGTGACCTTCGGGCTGGGTGCCGCGCTCGCCGGCGCGGCCGGCGGTCTCTACGGCCTGGTCTCGCAGGTGACGCCCTATATCGGCGCGACCTCGACCGCCAAATCCTTCGTCATCACCATCATGGGCGGGCTCGAGAACCCCTTCGGCATCCTGCTCGGCGGCTTGGTCATCGGCGTCGCCGAGGCGCTCGCCGCGATCTATGTCGGCCCGACCTTCACCGACGCGATCAGCTTCGGCCTTCTGGTGCTGATCCTCGTGGCGCGCCCGGCGCGCAGCCTGCGGGGCACGTAATGTGGCGCGCGCTCCTCTTGGGCTGCTGCGTCGTGCTGCTCGCGATCGTGCCGATGGTCGGGGACGCCGTCACCATCCAATACGGTATCGACGCGCTGCTCTTCGCGACGGTGGCGCAGGCGTGGAACATCCTGGGCGGCTTCACCGGCTACGCCTCTTTCGGCAATTCGGCCTTTTACGGGCTCGGCACCTATGGCACGGCGATCGCGATGGCGAAGCTGGGCTTGCCCTTCTGGGCCGGGCTCGTGCTCGGCGCCGCGCTCGCCGTCGGTTGCGCCGTGTTGATCGGCCTGCCGATCCTGCGCCTACGCGGCCATTTTTTCGCGATCGCGACCTTGGGGCTGTCGGCGACCCTGGCCGCGATCATCGCCAATATCGATATCGCGGGCCGCAATATCGGCCTCATCCTGCCGCTCACGCGCGGCGACACGATGTTCTACGAAGAGGCGCTCGTGCTCCTGGTCGCGGCCACGGCGACCGTCGCCTGGATCGCGCGCAGCCGGTTCGGCATGGGGCTGATCGCCATCCGCGAAGACGAGGACGCGGCCCAGGTGATGGGCGTCAATACCACCCTCTATAAAGTCGCGGCGCTCGCGCTCTCGGCCTTCTTCACCGCCATCGCCGGCGGCATCCACGCCTATTGGATCACCTTCATCGATCCCGCTGGCGCGTTCGATCTGACGCTCAATGTGCGCATGGTGATCATGACGGTGTTCGGCGGTCCGGGCACGGTGCTGGGCCCGGTGATCGGCGCCTTCATCCTGAGCGCGGTCTATCAGATCCTGGCCAGCAGCATCTCGACCGCGGCGGCGCTGCTCTTCGGCCTCGTCATCGTGCTGGCGGTGATCTTCATGCCGCGCGGGCTCTTGGATCTGGGCTGGGGGATGAGGCGCGTCGGCTGGCGCTATTTCCTCCAGAATATCGAGATGCACCGGCTGTGAGCGCGCCCGGCGAAGCGCCCCTGCTCGAGGCGCGCGGTCTGACGCGGCGCTTTCAAGGTCTCCAGGCGGTTGGCGATATCAGCTTCGCTTTGCGGAAAGGCGAGATCTTCGGTCTCATCGGGCCGAACGGCGCCGGCAAGACCACGCTCATCAACCTCATCAGCGGCACGCTCTTCGCCGATGCCGGCGAGCTCCTCTTCGAGGGCGCGCGCATCGACCGGTTGCCGCCGCAGCGCCGCGCGCATCTCGGCATCGGAAGGACCTTCCAGGTGATGAAGCCCTTTCCGCGGCTTTCGGTCCTGGAGAACGTCACCATCGGCGCGCTGTTCGGCTTCCACGGCGGCGAGCGCAACCGCGCGGCGGCGCAAGAACGGGCGCGCGACGTGCTCGACTTCACCGGCCTCCTCCATCGCATGGATCAACACGCCGATCAGCTGGGCGGTCCCGACCGCAAGCGGCTCGAGCTTGCCAAGGCGCTGGCCATGCGCCCGAAGCTCTTGCTGCTCGACGAGGTGATGGCGGGCTTGACGCATGCCGAGATCGACGAGGTGGTGACGATCATCAAGAAGATCCGCCAATCCGGCGTGACCATTCTCGTGATCGAGCACGTGATGCGCGCGATCCGCAGCTTGAGCGACCGCGTCTTCGTCCTGCATCACGGCGAGCAAATCGCGGAAGGGCCGCCCGACGCGGTTCTGTCCGATGCGCGCGTGATCGAGGCCTATCTCGGCACGAGGCGCCAATGAGCGAAACCTTGCTTGCGGTGTCGGGCTTGAGCGCGGGCTATGGCGCGGTGCCGGTGCTCTTCGGTCTCGACTTCACGGTCGCGGCGGGAGAGATCGTGGCGCTCGTCGGGTCGAACGGCGCCGGCAAGACGACGCTGTTGCGTGCGCTCTCGCGCGTCATCGCCGCGCGGGGCTCGATCAGCTTTGCGGGCCGCGATCTGATGCCGCTCTCGCCCGAAAAAGCCTTTGCCTTGGGCCTCGTCCAAGTGCCCGAAGGAAGACAGCTCTTCCCGCGCATGTCGGTAGAAGAAAATCTGCGCATGGGCGCCTTCTGCCGGCGCGACGCCGCGGCCATCGGGCGCGACTTCGAGCGCATGTACCAGATCTTCCCGATCTTGGCCGATCGCCGTCGGCAGATGGCCGGCAGTCTCTCGGGCGGCGAGCAGCAAATGTGCGCGGTCGCGCGCGCGCTCATGGCCGAGCCCAAGCTCCTGATGGTTGACGAGATGAGCCTGGGCTTGGCGCCGGTGATCGTCGATCAGCTCCTCGGCGTCCTTTCCGAGATCCGCAAATCCGGCGTCACCGTCCTTCTCGTCGAGCAGGACGTCTTCGCCGCCTTCAGCATCGCCGACCGCGCTTATGTCATGGAGACCGGACGGATCGTCCGCGCCGGTCCGGTCAAGGAGCTCGAAAGCGACCCCGAATTGCGCAAGGCCTATCTCGGCGTGGCGTGAGGGCGCGCGCTCAATCGAGCGCGAAGAACGCGACGGTCTCGGCTTGCGCTGCGGGCGGCGCTGTCGGTTCTTTCGGGGTGGTCGGCGGCACGGAATAGATCGTGGCACCAAAAATCCCGTCGCCCCGGATGCCGTCCGCCGCGAGCGGCATGATGATCCGCTCGCCGATGCCATAGCGTTCGGCATGAATGAAGACCGGACCGCTGCCATGGGCGAAAGCAGGCTCCGTCACGACGCGCTTGTGCCGCGCAAAGATCCGGTCATATTGCCAGCCGGCGAAGAAATCTTCCATCTTCTTGCCGCGCAAATCCTTGCCGAAGGCCCGGGTGATCTCGTCGCCGGCCAGACGCCCGGTAAAGGAATCGCTGCCGCGGTCGTATTTCCAGGACCAGACGATTCCCAGATAGGGCGCGATCGCGGCGGGATCGATGTCCCTCCAGCCCGGCATGCGCCTGCCGCCGCGCGCCGCCTGCCAGTGCAGCGCGACATCGCGCAGTGCCCGCGATTCGATGACGGCCGCGAAATCCATAAAGCTCATGCGCGACACCCCTTCGCAGAAGGATGTTATTCTACACCGTCGATTTCACGCGCGTGCGTCGACTTTGCCCATGCATCCTTGGAAGATGACTCCAAGGTGGTGCGCCCGCCACCAAAATTGGGCAGGATCGATGCGTTTCGTCTATCATTCTTTTGATGATGCGATCTCCGTCTTCCCCCCACACGATCACGCGCGAGAGCTTGCGCGGCGGCGCCTTGCGCGCGCGGATCATGGCCGCCGATCCGACGATGCGGCTCTTGAGCGAGGCCCAGCATCGCCGCTCGGTCGACGCCATGCTGCGCGAGCGGCCCGATGGCGGCGGCGATGTCTGGCTCTTCGCCTATGGCTCGCTGATCTGGAATCCGATCGTCGATTTCGTCGATCGCCGCCTCGTCGCCGTGCGCGGCTATCACCGTCGCTTCTGCCTCTGGACCGAGCTCTATCGCGGGACGCCGGCTGCGCCCGGCCTGGTGCTGGGTCTCGTGCCCGGCGGCCTGTGCCGCGGCGTCGCCTATCGCATCGCCGCCGAGGATGCGCAGGAAGAATTGGAGCTCATCTGGCGGCGCGAGATGATCACCGCGGCCTATGACCCCGTCTGGCTCCGCACGCTCTCGCCCGGCGGGCGCGGTTGGGCGATCGGCTTCGCGAGCAATCGGCGCTATCGGCGCTATGCCGGGCTTTTGCCCGAAGAGCGCGTGGCGCAGATCGTCGCCAAGGCGCGCGGCTATCTGGGGTCTTGCGCGGCCTATCTCTTCGATACGGCCGCCCATCTGGAGGCTTTGGGCATCGCCGATCCCAGCTTGCGGCGAATTCGCGACCGAGTCGAAGAACTCATTGAAAACAATACTGAAACTGCTATGTAGGGGTTTGCGTCGTTTGCCCCTAAGATGGTCTCGCCAAATCAAGGAGTTCGGTTTCGATGAGCGCAAGCCCGGCGCAGAAACGGCGCGTCACCATTCTGGGCTCGACCGGCTCGATCGGCTGCAACACCGCCGAGCTTCTGGCGGCCGATCCCGAGACCTATGCGATCGAGGCGCTGGTCGCGTCGCGCAATGTCGCGCGGCTGGCCGAGCAGGCGAAAGCGCTCAACGCCAAATTCGCCGTCGTCGCCGAGGAAAGCCAATACCGCGCCTTGAAGGACGCGCTTTCGGGCAGCGGCATCGAAGCCGGGGCGGGTGCCGCGGCGGTGGTCGAGGCCGCGTCGCGTCCGGCCGATTGGGTGATGGCGGCGATCGTCGGCGCGGCGGGGCTGGCGCCGACCCTGGCGGCGGTGCGGCGCGGCGCGATCGTGGCGCTCGCCAATAAAGAGGTGCTGGTCTGCGCCGGTGAGCTCGTGACCAAGGAAGCGCAAGCGCATGGCGCGCGGCTCCTGCCGGTCGATAGCGAGCACAATGCGATCTTCCAAGTGTTCGAATTCGCGCAGCGCGCGGCGATCGAGAAGATCGTGCTGACGGCGAGCGGCGGGCCCTTCCGCAAGGTCTCGCTCGAAGCGATGGCGGCGGCGACGCCGGCACAGGCGGTCGCCCATCCCAATTGGCGCATGGGAGCGAAGATCTCGGTCGATTCCGCCACCATGATGAACAAGGGCCTCGAAGTCATCGAGGCGCATCACCTCTTCGCGCTGTCGAGCGAGCGCCTGGACGTCGTCGTCCATCCGCAATCGGTCGTGCACGGCCTCGTTTATTACAGCGACGGCTCGGTGCTGGCGCAGCTGGGTTCGCCCGATATGCGCACGCCGATCGCCAATGCGCTGGGCTGGCCCGACCGGATTGCGGCGCCCAGTCCGCGGCTCGATCTGGCGAAACTCGCCCAGCTCACCTTCGAGGCGCCCGATCCCGAGCGCTTTCCGGCGTTGCGCATCGCGCGCGCGGCGCTGGTGGCGGGCGGCGGCGCGCCCACCGTGCTCAACGCCGCCAACGAGATCGCGGTCGCGTCCTTTCTCGATGAGCGCATCGGCTTCCTCGACATCGCTGCGACCGTCGAGCGCACGCTCGAGCGCATGCCGGGCCGCCGCATCGCCGGGCTGGATGATGTCTATGCCCTCGATCACGAGGCGCGCGCGATGGCGCGCCAGCTCATCGGCGGCGACGCGCGGCGCGCCGCTCTCGCCTGACGCGAGATCGTCCCCGCGCGCTTCATGCCGGCTTCAGCGAAACCCGTTCTTGTCACCGGCGCATCCGGATTCGTCGGCGCGGCCGTGCTGCGCGCGCTGCTTGCGCAAGGTCGCAAGGTCCGCGTGCTGCTGCGGCCGCAAAGCGACCGGCGCAATGTCGAAGGGCTCGACGTCGAAGCGCGGATCGGCTCGCTCGAGGATGCGGCCTCGCTCGCGGCCGCGATCGAAGGCTGCGGCACGCTTTATCACGTCGCGGCCGATTACCGGCTCTGGGTGCGCGACGAATCTCAGATGATGAGGGCCAATGTCGAGGGCACGCGGCTCTTGATGGAGGCCGCGCTCGCGCAGCGGATCGAGCGCGTGGTCTACACCAGCAGCGTGGCCACCTTGGGCATCGTGGCGGGCGGCGGCCTTGCCGACGAGACCACGCCCAGCATTTTGGCCGACATGATCGGTCCCTATAAGCGCTCGAAATTCATGGCCGAAGAGGTCGTGCGCGGTCTCGTCGCCGCGCGCGGCCTGCCGGCAATCATCGTCAACCCGTCGACGCCGATCGGCCCGCGCGACCTGAAGCCGACGCCGACCGGGCGCATGATCGTCGAGGCGGCGTCGGGCCGGATGCCGGCCTTCGTCGATACCGGCCTCAACATCGTCCATGTCGATGACGTGGCGGCGGGCCATCTCCTCGCCGAGGAAAAAGGCATCGTCGGCGCGCGCTATATCCTCGGCGGCGAGAATCTCGAGCTTGGCCGAAATCTTGCGCCGCATCGCGCTCCTGACCGGGCGCAAGCCGCCGCGCCTCAGCATTCCCATTCCCGCGATCTGGCCGATCGCGCTCGGCGCCGAGGCCTGGGCGCGTCTGAGCGGCAAGGAGCCTTTCGTCACCCGCGACGGGTTGCGCATGGCAAGGAAGAAGATGTTTTTTTCTTCGGCCAAGGCCGAGCGCGCACTCGGCTATCGCGCGCGGCCGGCGCAGGAGGCGCTCGCCGATGCGGTCGCCTGGTTCCGCGCGGCGGGCATGGTGCCGCGATGATCGCGCTGGCGCTCCTCACGCTCGCGATCTGGCTCTATCTCATCCTCGGCCGCGGTTTTTTTTGGCTCCCGCGTAGCACAGGCGCGGCGCGAATCGAGCGCAGCGCCGTCGTGCGCAGCCAGACCAACGACTCGCGTAGCACAGGCGCGGCGCGCATCGAGCGCGGCGCCGTCGTGCGCAGCCAGACCGACGACTCATGTAGCCCAGGCGCGGCGCGCATCGAGCGCGGCGCCGCCGTGCGAAACGACATCGAGAACCATCTTCCGAGCGTCGTCGCGGTGATCCCGGCGCGCAACGAGGCGGCGGTGGTCGGCGCGGCGGTCGCATCCTTGCTCGCGCAGGATTATCCGGGCGCCTTCCGCATCGTGCTGGTCGACGATCACAGCGGCGACGGCACGGCCGAAGTGGCGCGCGCCGCCGCCGCGGGCAAGGAGGACCGGCTGCAGATCGTTTCGGCGCGCCCGCTGCCGCAGGGCTGGACGGGCAAGCTCTGGGCGCTCAGCGAAGGCGTGCGGCAGATCGCAACGCCGCCCGAGCTTTATCTCTTCACCGATGCCGATATTGCGCATCATGCCACCAATCTCGCCGAGCTGGTGATCCGGCTTCAAGGCGAAGGCCGCGATCTCGTCTCCTTGATGGTGAAGCTGCGCTGCGAGAGCTTCGCCGAGCGCTTTCTCATTCCGGCCTTCGTCTTCTTTTTCGCTTTGCTCTATCCTTTCGCCTGGTCGAACGACCCGAGGCGCCGCACGGCCGCCGCCGCCGGCGGCTGCATCCTCATCCGCCGCAGCGCCTATGAGCGCATCGGCGGCTACGAATCGTTGAAGGGCGAGCTGATCGACGATTGTGCGCTCGCGCGCGCGGTCAAGCGCGGCGGGTCGATCTGGCTCGGCCTGACGCAGCGGACGGTGAGCCTTAGGCCCTATCCGCGGATCGCCGATATCTGGAACATGGTCGCGCGCACCGCCTATACCCAGCTGGGATATTCGCCCGTGCTGCTCGCGGGCACGGTGCTGGGGATGGGCATTGCCTATCTGCTGCCGCCCTTGCTTTTGCTGGCGGGCGGCGGTGCGGCCTGGATCGGCGCGGTATCCTGGGCGGCGATGGCGTTGACTTACGCGCCGATGCTGCGCTTTTACGGCGTCTCGCTATTCTGGGCGCCATTGCTTCCGGCGGCCGCTTCGGTTTATCTCGCGGCAACGATCAACTCGGCGTGGCGGCATTGGCGGGGAAGGGGCGGCGAGTGGAAAGGGCGTGTGCAATGGCAGAGCCGCTTCTAGAGGCGGCGGTCGAGACGCCCTCGGGCAAGGGCCGGGGCGACGAGAATTTTCCCGTTGGCTCGTTCCTCATCCGCCGCGATCTGCGACCGCATGTGCATGCCTTCTATCGCTTCGCGCGCAACGCCGACGACATCGCCGACAATCCCGCTCTCGCCGCGGGCGAGAAAATCCGCCGTCTCGACCGCATGGAAGAAGTGCTCGACGGCGCGCCCGGCCATGATTCGCCCGCGGCCGCGGCGATGCGCGAAAGCCTCTTGCAGACCGGCACGACGTTCCAGCATTGCCGCGACGTGCTGCGCGCCTTCCGGCTCGACGCGACCAAGCTGCGCTATGCGGATTGGGCCGATCTCATGGAATATTGCCGCTATTCGGCCTCGCCGGTCGGCCGCCAGCTGCTCGACCTCCACGGCGAGGACCGCGCCGCCTGGCCGGCATCGGATGCGCTGTGCAGCGCGCTTCAGGTCCTGAACCATTTGCAGGATTGCGCCGAGGATCACCGCAATCTCGATCGCGTTTACCTCCCGCGCCAGGATCTCGAAGCCTGCCACGCCCGTATCGACGATCTCCAGGCGCCGCAATCGAGCAAGGGTCTGCGCTGCGTGATCGATCGCCTGCTCGACAAGACCGAGGCGCTCATTGCCGAGGCGCGGGCTTTGCCGCCTCTGGTCAAAAGCGCCGGGCTGCGCTGCGAATGCGCCGTCATCGTCGACCTCGCCGCGCGTTTGGCGCGCCGCTTGCGCCGCGGCGATCCATTGGCGCGGCGCGTCAAGCTGACGAAAGGCGACTTCGCCGCGGCGCTCCTTCTGGGCCTATGGCGCGGACGATGAGCGAGGCCGGCGAGATCGGCTTGCGCGCCGCCATTCGCGACAAGGTCGCGGCCGCGGGTACGTCCTTCTATTGGGCGATGCGGCTTCTGCCCGAGGCACGGCGCGACGCGATGTACGCGATCTATGCCTTCTGCCGCGAAGTCGACGACATCGCCGACAGCGACGAGCCCGAGACGGCCAAGCGCGACGCGTTGGCGGCGTGGCGGCGCGAAATCGACGCGATCTTTGCCGGCACGAGCGCGCTCGATCTGGGCCGCATCCTCGCGGCGGACGCCGCCAAATTCCATCTCCGGCGCGCGGATTTCCTCGCCGTCATCGACGGCATGGAAATGGATGCGGGCGCGCCGATCGACGCGCCGAGCCTCGCGGAGCTCGATCTCTATTGCGATCGGGTGGCGAGCGCGGTCGGCCGGCTATCCGTGCGCGCCTTCGGTGTCGATTCGGAGACCGCGGACGAGGTCGCGCATCACCTCGGCCGCGCCTTGCAATTGACCAATATCCTGCGCGACCTCGCCGAGGATGCGGAGCGCGGCCGGCTCTATCTGCCGCGCGAATTCTTGCAAGGGGCCGGCATCGCGGCCACGGTGCCGGATGAAGTCTTGCGCCATCCCAATCTCGCCGCGGCGTGCGAGCCTCTTGCCGATCGCGCCGAGAGCCACTTCGCGCAGGCGCGTGCGGCCATGGCGCGGTGCCCGCGCCGCCCGATGCGGCCCGCGCGCGCGATGGGCGCCGTCTATCACGCGCAGCTGACCCGGTTGCGCCGCCGCGGCTGGCTCAAGCTCGGCGAGCCGATCAAGCTGCCCAAGCCGATGAAGCTCTGGCTCGCCTTGCGCCACGGCCTCCTATGACGCAACCCCATCGTGTCCATGTGGTGGGCGCCGGCCTCGCCGGGCTTGCCGCCGCCTTGACGCTCGCCGAGGCCGGAGTTGGCGTCGTGCTCCATGAGGCCGCGCCGCAAGCGGGCGGACGTTGCCGCTCCTATTTCGACGCGACGCTCGGCTGCCGCATCGACAATGGCAATCATTTGCTGATCGCGGGGAATCGCGCCGCGATGCGCTACCTGCGCGATATCGGCGCGCGGCAAAGCCTGACGGGGCCGCGCGCGGCCATCTATCCTTTCCTCGATCGCCGCACCGGCGAGCGCTGGAGCTTGCGACCCAATGCGGGAAAGCTGCCCTGGTGGGTCTTGGCCCCGAGCCGGCGCGTCAAAGGAACCGGTCCCTTCGATTACCTCGCGGCGCGCCGCCTTGCCGATGCGCCGGCCGATGCGGTGGTGAGCGGCGCGCTCGATCCGCGGTCGCTCGTCTTTCGCCGGCTGTGGCAGCCCTTGGCGGTGGCCGCGCTCAACACCGAAGTCGAAGCCGCATCGGCGAAGCTTTTCGGCGAGGTGCTGAACGAGAGCCTGGGCGCCGGCGGCGCCGCTTGCCTGCCGCTCGTGCCGCGCGAGGGCTTGAGCGAAAGCCTGATCGATCCCGCGCTCGCAAAGCTGCGGGGCCGCGGCGCCGAGCTTCGCTTCGGATCGCGGCTGCGCGCGATGGGATTTTCCGAGGACCGGCTGTCGACTCTCGATTTCGAGGGCTCGCTCGAGCCCTTGTCGGCCGACGAGGCGGCGGTCCTGGCCGTGCCGGCGCCGATCGCCGCGCGCCTCGTGCCCGATCTCACCGCGCCCGACGAATTCCGCGCCATCGTCAACGCGCATTTCCGCGTGGCCTTGCGCGGCGATGCGCCCTGGTTCGTCGGCATCGTCGGCGGCGTCGCGGAGTGGGTGTTTCGCAAGCACGACGTGCTCTCGGTCACGGTCAGCGCCGCCGACCGGCTTGTCGACATGCCGGCCGACGAGCTGGCGCCGCTTTTGTGGCACGACGTCGTCGCCGCTTTCGATCTGCCGCCCGAGCCGATGCCGCCCTGGCAGATCGTCAAGGAAAAGCGCGCGACCTTCGCCGCCACGCCGGCGCAGCTGGCGCGCCGGCCGGGGACGGAGACGCGCTGGGCCAATCTGGCTCTCGCGGGCGATTGGACCGAAACCGGGCTCCCCGCCACGATCGAGGGCGCCGTCCGTTCGGGCTTCCGGGCCGCCGAGCTGCTACTGGGCCAAGCGGCTTCTTAGGCCTTTTCAAAACGGTTAAATTGGGATCATGCCGGATACGCACAATCCTTCCTTGGAACTCTCGATCGACCGCGCTGCGGATGCGCTCATGGATATGCAGCGGGAGGACGGCCACTGGCTCTTCGAGCTCGAGGCCGACGCGACCATCCCGGCCGAATTCATTCTGCTGCAACATTATCTCGGCGAGATCGAGGACGGGCTCCAGGCCGAGATCGCGAAATTCCTGCGCGACCGTCAGGCCGGGCATGGCGGCTGGCCGCTCTTCCATGGTGGCGATCTCGATCTCAGCTGCACCGTCAAAGCCTATTTCGCCTTGAAGGCCGCGGGCGATTCGATGGATGCGCCGCATATGGTGCGCGCGCGCCAAGCCATTCTCGCGCGCGGCGGCGCGGCGCGGGCCAATGTCTTCACCCGCATCCAGCTGGCGCTCTTCGGCGAGCTGCCGTGGCATGCGGTGCCGGTCATGCCGGTCGAGATCATGTTGCTGCCGCGCTGGTTTCCGTTTCACATGACCAAGGTCTCCTATTGGTCGCGCACGGTGATCGCGCCGCTGCTCGTGCTGATGGCGATGAAGCCGCGCGCGCGCAATCCGCGCCGTGTCAGCGTCCACGAGCTCTTCGTGGCCGGCACGAAGGCGAAACCGCCGCGCGCCTCGGGCTCGATCTGGGCGGGAGTGTTCAACCTCGTCGACGACATGTTGCGCGCGGCCGAGCCGTTCTTCCCCAAGCGCCGGCGCAAGCGCGCGGTCGACGCGGCGGTGAGCTTCATCACTGAGCGGTTGAACGGCGAGGACGGACTCGGCGGGATCTATCCGGCCATGGCCAACACGGTGATGATGTTCGATTGCCTCGGCGTGCCGCCCAGCGATCCGCGCGTCGTCACCGCGCGCGCCGCCTTGCGCAAGCTCCTCGTGCGAGAGCCCGGGCGCAGCTATTGCCAGCCCTGTCTTTCGCCGGTGTGGGATACGGGTCTGGCCGCGCATGCCTTGATGGAAGCGGGCGGGCAGGCGGCGCTGGCTTCGGCGCGGCGCGGTCTCCAGTGGCTGACGCGCTGTCAGGTGACCGATGTGGCGGGCGATTGGGCCGTGGCGCGGCCCGGTTTGCGTCCGGGCGGCTGGGCGTTCCAATACGCTAATCCGCATTATCCCGATCTCGACGATACGGCGATGGTGGCGCTCGCCTTCGACCGCGACGACCGCGAGGCCTATCGCGAGCCCGTCGCGCGCGCGGCGGAATGGCTCGTCGGCATGCGCAGCCGCAAGGGCGGCTGGGCGTCCTTCGATGCCGACAACACCTATTATTATCTCAACTATATTCCCTTCGCCGATCATGGCGCGCTGCTCGATCCGCCGACGGCCGATGTCTCCGCGCGCTGCGTCGGCCTCTTCGCTCAGCTGGGCGGTCATGAATTGGTGCTCGCCGACGGCATCGGTTATCTGCGACGCGAGCAGGAGCCGGACGGTTCCTGGTTCGGCCGCTGGGGCACGAATTACATCTACGGCACTTGGTCGGTTCTGGCCGCGCTCAACGCGACGAGCGTACCAAAATCCGATCCGATGATTCGCCGCGCCGTCGATTGGCTGCTCTCGAAACAGCGTGCCGACGGAGGCTGGGGCGAGGATGGGCGTTCTTACTGGCCGGGCCAGCCGCATGGCGAGGCGCGCACGGCCACGGCCTCGCAGACCGCCTGGGCGCTGCTCGCGCTGATGGCGGCGGGCGAGGCCGGGCATGCGGCGGTGGCGCGTGGCATCGCCTATCTGTTGGCGACACAACAGCCGAATGGGCTCTGGAACGAGGAGGAATTCACCGCGGTCGGCTTTCCGCGCGTGTTCTATTTGCGCTATCACGGCTATCGCGCCTATTTTCCGCTTTGGGCGTTGGCGCGCTATCGCAATCTTTCGAGCAGCAACCGGTCGAGTTACCCGCACGGACTTTAGATGAACATTGCCGCGATCACGGGGCTCGAGGCCGAGGCGCGCATCGCGCGCCGCGCCGGTCTCGCGGCGAAGGCCTCGGGCGGCGTCGCCGTGCAAACCCTCCAAGCGGCCGAGGCGTTTCTCGCGCAAGGCGCGGACATGCTGCTGAGCTTCGGCATCGCCGGGGCGCTCGCGCCGCATCTGGTTCCGGGCACGCTGCTTCTGCCCCGCGCGGTGATCGAGGAAAACGGCACGCGACGCATGGTCGACGCGGGCTTGCGGTCGCGTCTCGGCGACGCGCTTGCGGCGGCGGGGCTGCGCGGCGAGCCGGGCGATATCCTGGGCGCCGACGAAGCGGCCGCATCGCGCGCGCGCAAGGCCGCGCTTTTCGCCGCGAGCGGAGCGGTGGCGATCGATCTCGAAAGTCACATCATCGCGCGCGCGGCCGAACGCGCCGGCAGTTCGTTCCTCGTCTTGCGCGCGATTGCCGATCCGGCCGAGCGCGATTTGCCGGAGGCCGCGCTCGAAGGGCTCGACGCCACGGGCGCGCCGGCCTTCGGCCGCGTGCTCGTCTCGGTGGCGCACCATCCCGGCCAGATCGCGGCGCTGCTGCGCCTTGCCGGCGATACGCGCCGCGCGCTCTACGCGCTACGCTCGGCGCTCGAATCGCACCCGATCTGACCGGGCGCGCTCAAGGAGAGGATCGCTCGATGAAGCTCGTTCAATTCAAGATTCCGGGAGCGCCGTCCGTGCTCGAGATCATCGAGGCGCCGAAGCCCGTGGCCAAGGAAGGCGAGGTCCTGGTACGTGCCCAGGCGATCGGCGTCGGCATGCCGGATGTCATGATCCGCCGCGGTACCTACAATTGGATGCCGCCGCTGCCGGGGGTGCCGGGCACCGAGATGAGCGGGATCGTCGAGGCTCTGGGGCCCGGCGTCACGCGCCTAAAGGTCGGACAGCGCGTCGTCGTATCGGCCCGCGACCGGCCGCATCGCGGCGGTTGCTACGCCGAATACAACGCGACGCCCGAGGGCTCGGTCTATCCCTTGCCCGATGGCGCGGACATGGATCAGGCCGCGGCGCTCGCGAACTATCAGGTCGCCTATCACCTGCTTCACGACTGCATCGCGTTCAAGCCGGGCCAGTGGGTGCTGATCCAGGGCGCGGCCGGCGGCACCGGCAGCGCGCTGGTCGATCTCGCGCGCCATGCGGGGCTTCACATCATCGGCATTGGCGGCGGCGGCGCGAAGCTCGATTTCATCAAGAGTCTCGGCGTCGCCCATGTGATCGACCGCAAGCGCGACGACATCGCCGCGTCGGTCGCGGCGGCGACGCAGGGCAAGGGCGTCGATTTCATCATGGATTTCGCGGGCGGGCCGGATTTCGTCAAGAACTTCGCCATGCTCGCGCCCTACGGCACGGTGGTGAGCTACGGCCAGCTCGCCGGCAAGCCCAAAGAGGACGTCTATGCCGCGCTGCGCGCGGCCGCCGCCAAGAACCTGGCGCTGCGCGTCTTCTCGATGCATGTCTACGATCATTGGCCCGAGCCGCGCCAGGCGGGGATGCGCTGGCTGATCGAGCGCTTGGGCCGCGGCGAGATCAGGCCCCGGATCGATCGCGCGCTGCCCCTGGCGCAGGCGCGGCAGGCGCATGAGCTCTTCGAGAGCGGCGCGGTGATGGGAAAGCTGCTGTTGAAGCCGTGAGGCTGGCGCGCCCGTGAATGGCCGGCGGCGCTACTCCGCCGCTTCGCTTTCGCTGTCGAGCTTCTGGTTCTTGATGGTCTCGAGCGCGTTCTCGACATGGCGCGAGAACACGAATTGCGCGGGGCGCTGTTTGTCGAGCGCGATCTCGGGCACCATCTCGCCTTCGGTCTTGACGCCGCGCAGGGCGACGCCCAGGGCCTTCAGCGGATGCTTCACCGCATCCATCACCGCAGTCGCCTCATAGCCGCTATGGACCATGCAGTCGGCGCATTTCTCGTAATTGCCGGTGCCGTAGCTGTCCCAGTCGGTGGTCTCCATCAGCTCCTTGAAGCTCTTGGCGTAGCCTTCGCCGACGAGATAGCAGGGCCGCTGCCAGCCGAAATAGGTGCGCGTCGGATTGCCCCAGGGCGTGCAATGGTAGTTCTGGTTGCCGGCGAGGAAGTCGAGGAAGAGCCCCGACTGCGAGAACGACCATTTGGTGCCGTTCTTCGCGCGGAAAATGCCACGGAACAATTCCTTGGTCTTGCGCCGGTTGAGGAAATGCGCCTGATCGGGCGCGCGCTCATAGGCATAGCCCGGCGAGACGGTGATCCCGTCGAGGCCCATATTCATCACCGTGTCGAAGAAGCGCGCCACGCGCTCGGGCTCGGCGCCGTCGAACAGGGTGCAATTGATGTTGACGCGGAAGCCCTTCGACTTGGCGAGCTTGAGGGCCGCGACGGCGCGATCGTAGATCCCATCCTCGCAGACCGAGTGATCGTGCATCGCCTGGTCGCCGTCGAGATGGATCGACCAGACGAAATAGGGATCGGGCTTGAAACGGTCGATCTTCTTCTCGAGCAGCAGCGCGTTGGTGCAGAGATAGACGAATTTCTTGCGCGCGATGATCCCTCGCGTGATCTCTTCGATCTCGCGA
The DNA here is from genome assembly GCA_963729935.1 of uncultured Alphaproteobacteria bacterium. Taxonomy (GTDB): domain Bacteria; phylum Pseudomonadota; class Alphaproteobacteria; order ATCC43930; family CGMCC-115725; genus CAIKMD01. The sequence continues at coordinate 84,281 of CAVSPW010000007.1, read as the reverse complement.
TGGAGAAGCGGCTCGCCGCCCGCGATCGAGACCACCGGCGCGCCGCACTCGTCCACCGCCTGGAGGCACTCCGCGACCGAGAGCCGCTGATTGAGGATCGGATCGGGATAATCGATCTTGCCGCAGCCGGCGCAGGCCAGATTGCAGCGGAACAAGGGCTCGAGCATCAGGACGAGCGGATAGCGCTCGACGCCCATGAGACGCTGCTTGGCGACATAGGCGCCGACGCGGATCATTTGGTGCAACGGAACGGCCAACGCGGCTTCCCTTCTTTACGAGGTGTGATGAGTTGAGGCGATCTATTCGACCGGATCCGCGAGTTTCGCGGGCATCCGGAAGCGCACATTCTCGGTAATGCCGGGCAGGGTCTCAAGCTCGACTTTCTCGATCCGGGCCAGCCGGTCGATCACCGCCTGAACCAGATCCTCGGGCGCCGAGGCGCCGGCCGTGATGCCGACGGCGCTGGCGCCGCTGATCCAGGCCGGGTCGAGCGCCGCGGCGTCGGCGATCAGATAGGCCGGGACGCCCTCCTCGGCCGCGATCTCGCGCAGCCGGTTGGAGTTGGAGCTGTTGGCGGCGCCGACCACGAGCACGACGTCGACTCGCATCGCCAGCTCGCGCGCCGCGCGCTGGCGGTTCTGGGTGGCGTAGCAGATATCCTTGGTGTCGGGGCCGACGATCGCCGGAAAACGCACGCGCAGCGCGTCGATCACCGCCTTGGTGTCGTCGACGCTCAGGGTCGTCTGGGTGATATAGGCGAGCTTGGCGGGATCGCCGACCGTGAGATTGGCGACCTCCGCGGCCTTGGAGATGAGGTGAACCTTGCCGTTGATCCGCCCCATCGTGCCCTCGATCTCGGGATGGCCGGCATGGCCGATGAGCACGATCTCGCGCCCCTGATTGGCGTAGCGCTGGCCCTCGGAATGGACCTTGGAGACAAGCGGGCAGGTGGCGTCGATCACGGGCAGGTCGCGTTGCTCGGCCTCGTCCTCGACCGCGCTCGCGACGCCATGGGCGCTGAAGATCGTGACCCCGCCGGCCGGGATCTCGGCCAGCTCGTCGACGAATTGGGCGCCCTTCGCCCGGAGCCGCTCGACCACATGGCGGTTATGCACGATCTCGTGGCGGACATAGATCGGGGGGCCGTATTTCTCGAGCGCCTTTTCGACGATCTCGATCGCGCGCTCGACACCCGCGCAAAAGCCCCTCGGTTGGGCCAGGACGACCCGCATGGAATTAATCCTCGCTTAACGCGGGCCTTCGCCGCTGCCCGTACGACCCAATGACGCGCTGCATTATACGCGGAATAGGGCGTCGGGCCAGGGGCGTTTTGGCTCGACTCGGCGGCCTTGCCGCCGGCGCAGTACCGTCTTGCCGTCGGTGCAACACCTTGCTTTGATGGACTAAATTGTTAAGCTCGCGATTCTGTGTCAAGATGTGAGTGAACTGGGCGTGAACGAAGCCGTCGCAATGCCGACAGAAGGCCAGAAAAGGATCACCCTGTGGCAATGAGTCCGAAGGTATCGGCCGATGCCGATGCTGCGTCGCGTCGCAGCAACGTGTCGCCGCTTCTTGATCAAGCGAAATTCCCCGCCGATCTGCGCAAGCTGCCGGAATCCGACCTGAAGCAGCTGGCCGAAGAGCTGCGCCAGGAACTCATCGATGCGGTCTCCGTCACCGGCGGGCATCTCGGCGCCGGGCTCGGCGTCGTCGAACTCACGGTCGCGATCCACTATATCTTCGACACGCCCCGCGACCGCCTTCTTTGGGATGTCGGCCACCAGGCCTATCCGCACAAGATTCTGACCGGACGGCGCGACCGGATCCGCACCTTGCGTCAGGGCGGCGGACTTTCGGGCTTCACCAAGCGCTCGGAAAGCGAGTACGACCCGTTCGGCGCCGCGCACAGCTCGACTTCGATCTCGGCCGGGCTCGGCATGGCGGTCGCCCGCGACTTCAAGGGCGAGACCAACAACGTCATCGCCGTGATCGGCGACGGCGCGATGAGCGCCGGCATGGCCTATGAGGCGATGAACAATGCGGGATCGATGGATTCGCGCCTGATCGTCATCCTCAACGACAACGACATGTCGATCGCGCCGCCGGTGGGTGCGATGAGCGCCTATCTGTCGCGGCTGCTTTCATCGAAGCCCTATATGAGTCTCAGGCATCTTGGCGCGGCGATGGCGCGCCGCTTCCCGCGCGGGCTCGCAAGCGTCTTGGGCCGGGCCGAGGAATATGCGCGCGGCATGGTGACGGGCGGGACCCTGTTCGAGGAGCTCGGCTTCTATTACGTCGGCCCGATCGACGGCCACAATCTCGACCATCTCCTGCCGGTCCTCAAGAATCTGCGCGACAGCGACGATCGGGGTCCGGTGCTGGTCCATGTCGTCACGCGCAAGGGCCATGGCTATGCGCCGGCCGAAGCCGCGGCCGACAAATATCACGGCGTGGTCAAGTTCGATGTCGCGACCGGCACCCAGGTCAAGAGCAAGGCCGCGGCGCCGAGCTATACCGGCGTCTTCGCCAAGGCGCTCATCGCCGAGGCCGAGCATGACGAGCGCATCGTCGCCATCACCGCGGCCATGCCTTCGGGCACCGGCCTCGACAAATTCGCCGAACGCTTCTCCAAGCGCTGTTTCGATGTCGGCATCGCCGAACAGCACGGCGTCACCTTCGCCGCCGGCCTCGCCTGCGAGGGGATGAAGCCCTTCGTCGCGATCTATTCGACCTTCCTTCAGCGCGGTTACGATCAGGTCGTGCACGACGTGGCGATCCAGAACCTGCCGGTGCGTTTTGCAATGGACCGCGCGGGACTGGTGGGAGCCGACGGCCAGACCCATGCCGGCTCCTTCGATGTCGCCTATCTCGGCTGTCTGCCCGGCTTCGTCATCATGGCGGCGGCCGACGAGGCCGATCTCATGCACATGGTCGCGACCTGCGCCGCGATCGATGACGGGCCGTCGGCGGTGCGCTATCCGCGCGGCGAGGGCATCGGCATCGAATTGCCGGCGCGTGGCGAGGTCTTGCCGATCGGCAAGGGCCGCATCATGCGCGAGGGCAGCAAGATCGCGATCCTCAGTCTCGGCGCGCGGCTGCAGGAATGTTTGAAAGCCGCCGACGAGCTCGCCGGTTACGGTCTTTCGACCACGGTCGCCGATGCGCGCTTCGCCAAGCCCCTGGACGGCGATCTGATCGAGCGCCTGGCGCGCGAGCACGAGGTGCTGATCACGATCGAGGAAGGCTCGATCGGCGGTTTCGGCAGCCATGTGCTGCATCATCTCGCCAATGCCGGCATGCTCGATCACGGGCTCAAGGTGCGGCCGATGGTCCTGCCGGATCGCTTCATCGAGCACGATTCGCCGGCGGCGCAATACGATCAGGCCGGCTTGAATGCCCGCCACATCACGCAGACCGCGCTCACGGCCTTGGGCCGGGTCCGGGCCGAGCGCTCGGTCCGGGCCTGACATCGCGCTTAATAAGGCCAAGAAGCGTCTCGACACCCTCCTGGTCGAGCGCGGGCTTGCCGAGACGCGCGCCAAGGCGCAAGCGCTCATCCTCGCCGGCGCGGTGTGGAGCGGCGATCGCAAGCTCGACAAGGCCGGGACATCCGTCGCCGAGGACATCGCGCTCGAGTTGCGCGGGCGCGATCATCCCTGGGTCTCGCGCGGCGGGATCAAGCTCGCCCATGCGCTCGACCATTTCCGAATCGACGTTTCGGGCGCGGTCGTGCTCGATGTCGGCGCCTCGACCGGCGGCTTCACCGATGTGCTGCTGACGCGCGGCGCCGCGCTTGTCTATGCGGTCGATGTCGGCCATGGCCAGCTCGCCTGGAAGCTCAGGCAGGATTCGCGCGTCGTCGTGCTCGAACGCGTGAATGCGCGCCATCTCACGCCGAAGGAAATCCCCGAGCCGCCCGATCTCGTGGTCTGCGATGCGAGCTTCATCGGCTTGCAGACCGTGTTGCCGGCGGCGCTCGCACTGGCGAAGCCCCATGCAAGGCTCGTCGCGCTGATCAAGCCGCAATTCGAAGTCGGGCCCGAGAATGTGGGCAAGCGCGGCGTGGTGCGCGACCCGGCGCTCCATCGCGCGGTCTGCGACCGCATCGCGCAATGGCTCAGTGATTCGGGCTGGAAAATCGAAGGCATCGCCGAAAGCCCGATCACCGGCCCCGAAGGCAATGTCGAATTCCTCATCCATGCCAGCCGCTGAGCCCGCGGGCGGAGAGGTCGTCTTGACGGTCGAGCGCGTCGGCGCGCGCGGCGACGGCATCGCGCAGTGGCGGGGCGAGCCGGTCTATCTCCCCTTCACCGCGCCGGGCGATGTGGTACGCGCGAGGCTGGGCAAGCGCCGCGGCGACGGCATCACGGCCGACCTCGACACCGTTATCACACAGGGTGCGCGCGCGGCGCCGGTCTGCACCCATTTCGGCCAATGCGGCGGCTGCGCGCTGCAACATCTCGATGAAAGCGCCTACGCCGCCGCCAAGATGTCCTGGCTCGAAGCCGCGCTCGCGCATCAGGGGTTGATCGCTGACTCTATTCGGCCGTTGACGCGGCTCGAGACCGGAACGCGGCGCCGCGCGCGCTTCCACATGGCGCGCGGGCGCATCGGCTTTCACGCGCGCCAGAGCCATCGCCTCGTCGATCTGCGCGAATGCGCGGTGCTGCACCCGAGGCTTTTCGCGCTCGTCGAGCCGCTGCGGCGTCTCTCGCTTCTTCTGTTCGAGCCGGGCGCCAAGGGCGCCGCGAGCGCCACCGTGACCGAGACCGGCATCGACCTCGTGCTCGACCTCGCGCAAGAGCCGGATCTGCGCCGCCTCGAGGCGATGGCGGGTTTCGCCGAGGCCGAGGATCTGGCGCAGCTTTCCTGGCGGCTTGATGGCGATACGATTCCGGTCGCGCGCCGGCGCCAGCCCCGCGTCACGCTCGGCGGTGTCGCGGTCGATCTGCCGTCGGATGCGTTTCTGCAGCCGAGCCTCGAGGCCGAGACCGCGCTCGGCGAGACGGTCGTCGCGATGGCGGGCGATGCGCGCAACATCGCGGACCTCTATGCCGGCATCGGCACCTTCACCTTTGCCCTCACGCGCGTCGCCAGGTTGCATGCGGTCGAGGGCTCTGCCGCAGCCGCGGCGGCGCTCGTCCGCGCCGCGTCGCGCGCCGGGCTTTCGGGGCTGGTTTCCGCCGAGCGCCGCGACCTCGCTGCCCGGCCGCTCGCCGGCGAGGAACTCGCGCGCTTCGATGCGGTCGTCTTCGATCCGCCCTATGCGGGCGCGCGCGATCAATGCGCGGCGCTGGCGGCGAGCCCGGTCCCGCGCCTCATTGCGGTCTCGTGCAATCCGGCGAGCTTCGCGCGCGACGCGCGTCTCCTGGTCGATGGCGGCTACGGCTTGGTCGAGATCAGGCCCTTCGATGCCTTCATCTGGTCGGCCAATCTCGAACTCGTCGCCCTCTTCGAGCGGCGTTGACCGCGCCGAGGCCGCCAAGGGCACTATGACGGCGCGATCGCGCTCGGCATGGTGTCACGAACCCGGCAAGAAGCAGATCGTCAGGGCTGGCCCGTGCGCATCCGCTGAGCCGCGCGGGTTTGCACGAGCGCGCTGCCGCCGATGAAGAGGGCGGCCAATCCGAGCAGCCAGGGCTGCGAGCGGGCGATGCTCCCGAGGAAAGCGATCAGAACGACGCCCATCGACAGGATGCCCAGCGCAATGACGAGGCGCGACGCGCCCGTTTGAGCAACCAAGCGCCAATTGGCCAAATGCACCGCGAGGTAAACGACGAGGAAGATCACGCCGGACAAATTGGCGAGCCCGTTCAAATTCATGAAATTCGTCATGACGAGGATGAGGGCGACTCCCAGCAAATCACCCGGCGTTGCGGATCGCCAGACGGTGCGCGCGAAGGCCGGCGGCAATTGCCCGGCTTCGCCCAGCGATTTCGCGACGCGCATCGCGCTGAAGATCGTGGCGTTGATCGATGATGCGGTCGCGGCCAATGCGGCGAGCGAGACGGCAATAAAGCCCGCATTTCCCAGGAGCGGCCGGGCGGCCTGCGCCACCACGGTGTCGGCGTTCGCCGCCAATTCTGCCGGCGCGACGCCATGCAGCACGACGATCGCCAGCGAGACGTAAAGCACGATCACCACGCCGATGCCGAGATAGATCGCCGCCGGAATCGTCCGCCTCGGCGCCGCCACGCTCTCGGCGGCATTCGTCATGACGCCGTAGCCGGCATAGGCAAAGAAGGTCAGCCCGACGCTGGCGATCAGGCCGGAAAGGCTCGGGCGCATGTGCCCGGCGCCGCCATGATCCGAAACCGCGCTCGCGCCGGCGATCACGAGTGCCGCGAGGACGAGCAGCTTGAACGCCACGAGCAGAAGCTCGGCCCGCCCGACCAGTCTCGATCGGCTGAGGTTGAGCAGGAAGAAGGCGACGACGCTCGCCGAAGCGAAGCCGTCGACGATAAGGAGATGGGAAGCGCCGAAGCAAAGCGGCGCGGCATAGGCGCCGAATGCCTTGGCCACCATCGCGACCGAGCCGATGAGCGTCAGGAGGTAGATCAGCGACAAGGTGCCGGCGAGCGGACCGATCCCGAATCCTTCGTCGAAATATTCGGTGATGCCGCCGGCCTTCGGATAACGCGTGGCGAGGCTGGCGAAGGAATAACCCGAGAGCAGGGCGATGACGCCGCCGATGCAAAACGCCAGATAGGTCTCCGCGCCGGCGACCAAAGCGGCTTGTCCGAGCAGCGCGAAAATGCCGGCTCCGACCATCGAGCCGATGCCGAGCGCGGCGACCGACCAGACGTTCATGACGCGAATTCCTGCAAAGCTGTGTTACGAGATGGAACTCGGGATCACCCCGGCGAAGGACGGCCGCGCGGCGGTCCGGTCAGGATGATCCGGGCGCGGGGCCTGACCACGGCCCCGGTGTCGCGGAAGAGGCGGGCGTGCGGCCGCGTTCCGCGATCGTTTCCTTGGCGAGCGCGGTCAAGCCGGCGAGATTGCCGAGCTGCATGGTCTCGACGGCGGTGCTCGGCACGATGACGATCGACGCGTTCGCCTTCAAGCCCTCATAGAGCATGTTCATGGCGCGCAGGTGGAACGCGGCCGAATTATTGGCGTAGATCTCCGCCGCCGCCACGAATTTCTCGGCCACCTGGCGTTCGGAATCGCCGAGGATGACGCGCGCCTGTCTTTCGCGCTCGGCCTGCGCCTGCATCGACATCGCGTCTTCCAGCGCCGAAGGGATCAACACGTCCTTGACCTCGACCGAGATGACGTTGATGCCCCAGGGCTCGGTCCGCACGTCGATGATCCGCTGCAACTCGGTGCTGATCTTTTCCCGTCCTTCGAGCATGTCCGAGAGCATGGTCTTGCCGATCACGTCGCGCAACGCGGTCTGCGCGGCCCAATTGATGGCGCTGCCGTAATCGGCGACGTCGAGCGCCGCTTTCTTCGGGTCGACGACCTTCCAGAACAGCACGGCATCGACGTCGACCGGGACCGTGTCCTTGGTCAGGGTCTTTTCCGCCTTGAACGCGCTGGTGATGACGCGGATGTCGATCCAATAGGCGATGGTCTCGATGATCGGGATGATGAAGAACAAGCCCGGCCCTTCGAGAGAGCGGAAGCGGCCGAGCCGCAGCACCACGACCCGCTCCCACTGATCCGCGACCTTGACGGAATAGGAGACGATGAAGGCGACGAGCGCGGAGCCGACGGCGATCGCTAGGCTCTCGCCATAATCGGCAAGCGCGAAGGTCGAATAAGCGAAGATCAGACCGATGCCGAAAATGACGACGAAGATCAGCCCGGGCAGAGCGCTGGGTTTTCTCATCGCGATGTCCCTCTTTCAGGTCGGCGTCGGTCCAAGCGGACGCGATATCCGGCGGATCCGGACGATCGGCGCGACCGCAAGACTGCACCTTATCGCGCGATGCGGCAAGCCGAAGCCGGCGCGTCGCCGCTCTCAGCGGACCACGAAACCCGGCATGGTCAGCGCGCCTTCGGGCACCAGCATCGATTCCACCTGCTGCAGGCTCTCGCGCATGAAGCCGGCCAGTTTCGCGGGAAGGAGCGTGTCGGAGCCGCCGAATTCGCCGCCCGAGAGGCGCGCGAGCAGCCGGTCGATCTCGCTCCTTGGCGCGGGATAAAGCTTCAACGTCACGTCCTGATTGGCCGGTAGCCCCGCGGCCTCCTTGGCCAGCGCGAGCGCGGTGTCGAATCCGCCCAGCGCATCAACGAGGCCATGCGCCTTGGCATCCTCGCCGCTCCAGACCCGGCCCTTGGCGACCGCCTCGACGCTGTTGGCGTCGAGCTTGCGGCCTTGGGCGACGCGCTCCTTGAAGAGCGCGTAGATATCGTCGAGCACGGCGGCCAGTCGCTCGCGCTCGCCCGGCGAGAAATCCTGTAACAGGCTGAACATGCCGGCATTGGCGCCGATCTGCACCGCATCCGAATTGCCGCCGAGTTTCTTCAAGAGTCCGCCGAAAGCGAGCTTGCCGGCGACGACGCCGATCGAGCCGGTGAGGGTCGCGGGCTCGGCGACGATCTTGTCGGCTGGCGCCGCGATGTAATAGCCGCCCGATCCGGCGACGTCGCCCATGCTGACGATGACCGGCTTGCCGGCCTCGTGCGCGCGCCGGACCGCTTCCCAGATGGTCTCGGCGGCCACCGCCGAGCCGCCCGGGCTGTCGATGCGCAAGAGGATGGCGCGCACGGATTTGTCCCGGCGCGCGAGGGCGAAGGCGCGCGTGACTTCATCGGCCGACATGACGCTGCTGCCGATGACCGGATTGCCCCCGCCGCCGCCGCGCGCCATCAGCCCGGTCGCGTAGATGAGCGCGATGGTGGGGCCGCTGCGATGCGGCGCGCCGACCGCGGCGAAATAGCGCGCGAGCGATACGCGATGCGTGTCGCCGGCGAAAGAGGCGAGCGCGTCCTCGCGATAGCCGATATGGTCGATCAAATGCGCCCTGAGCGCGTCCCCGGTGAGCAGCGGCGCGCGATCGGTCAGGTCCTTCACCGTGTTGGCGTCGAGCTTGCGGTCGAGGGCGACGCCTTGGATGATTTGCCCGTAGATCGATTGCAGCAGCGCTTGCAGCTCCTCGCGCTCGGGCCCGGTCATCGCGGTCTCCGTCAGCGCATTGGCGGCGTCCTTGTATTCCTCGCGATGCTCGAAATCGGGCACGATGCCCAGCATATCGAGCGTGCCGCGGAAGTAGGGCATCTCCGCGCGCAGGCCGACCAGCCCGACCATCCCCATCGGCTGCAGCCAGATCGCATCGAAGGCCGACGCGAGGTAGTAGCTGCGCGTGCCGGACGAAAGCTCGCCGAAAGTGTCGGCATAGGCGACGGCGCGCTTGCCCTTGGCGCGGAAGGCCGCGATCGCGTCGCGCAATTCCTGGATCTCGGCGAAGCCCATGCCGCCATCGCCGATCCGCGCGACCAGGCCTTCGACGCGCGGATCGTCGCCCGCCTTGCTCAAGGCGCCGAGCGTGTCGGCCAAGGACATGCCGCTCGGAAAGAGAAGTTGCGAGAGGCCGCGCGCCGTCGGCTGATCGGGCGGCGCGCCGGTCAGATCGAGGGTGAGCACGGTGTTGTCGGCGATGCGCGCGGCGGGCTCCTTGCGCAGCCACAGGCCGAGGCCGATGCCGACGCAGACGAGCAAGACGACGATGACACCGATCACCGCGAAAAATCCGACGATGAAGCGGTGCATCGGGCTCAGCCCCCGCTCAGCCGCATTGCGCGCGGTGGCGCAGGAGATGATCGGCCAGCACCGCCGCCATCATCGCCTCGCCGACCGGGACGGCGCGGATGCCGACGCATGGGTCGTGGCGGCCCTTTGTCGCGACCTCGACCTCGCGGCCGAGCCGGTCGACGCTCTTTCTGGGAATGAGGATCGAGCTCGAGGGCTTGACGGCGAAGCGCAGCACGATGTCCTGGCCGGTCGAAATCCCGCCGAGGATGCCGCCCGCATTGTTGGACAGGAACTCGACCTTGCCGTCGCGCATTCGCATCTCGTCGGCGTTCTCCTCGCCCGAAAGCGCGGCCGCGCCGAAGCCGGCACCGATCTCGACGGCCTTCACCGCGTTGATCCCCATCATCGCGGCTGCGAGTTCGGCGTCGAGCTTGCCATAGATCGGATCGCCCCAGCCCGGCGGCACGCCCTCGGCCAGGATCTCGATCACCGCGCCGGTGGAATTTCCCGCCTTGCGCACGCCGTCGAGGAAGCCTTCCCAGAGCTGCGCCGTGTGCCGGTCGGGACACCAGAAGGGATTGTCGGCGACCGCGCTCCAATCCCATTTCGCGCGATCGATCTTGTGCGGACCCATCTGGATAAGCGCGCCGCGGATGCGCACGCTCTCGCCGAGGATCTTGCGCGCGACCGCGCCGGCGGCGACGCGCATCGCGGTCTCGCGCGCCGAGGCGCGGCCGCCGCCGCGATAATCGCGAATGCCGTATTTGACCTGATAGGTGTAATCGGCGTGGCCCGGGCGGTAGCTGTCCTTGATGGTCTCGTAATCGCGCGAGCGCGCATCCTCGTTCTTGATGAGGAGCGAGATCGGCGTGCCTGTGGTCCGGCCTTCGAACACGCCCGAGAGTATCTCGACCTGGTCGGGCTCGCGCCGCTGCGTGGTGAAGCGCGACGTGCCGGGACGGCGCTGGTCGAGAAAAAGCTGGATGTCGGCGGGCTCGAGCGCGATGCCGGGCGGCGTGCCGTCGACCACGCAGCCGATCGCCGGCCCGTGGCTTTCACCCCAGGAGGTGTAGCGGAAGATCGTGCCGAAGCTGTTGCCTGCCACGGGCGTTCCTAAACAACGGAGATGTCGGGTGCGTCCACCGCCTTCATGCCGACGACGTGATAGCCGCAATCGACGTGATGCACCTCGCCGGTGACGCCCGCGCTCAGATCGCTCAAGAGATAGAGGCCGGCGCCGCCGACATCCTCGACCGCGACGTTGCGCTTCAAGGGCGAATTGTACTGGTTCCATTTGAGAATGTAGCGGAAATCGCCGATCCCCGAGGCCGCCAAGGTCTTGATCGGCCCGGCCGAGATCGCGTTGACCCGGATATTCTGGCCGCCGAGATCGACCGCGAGATAGCGCACGCTGGCTTCGAGCGCGGCCTTGCACACGCCCATCACGTTGTAATGGGGCGTCACGCGCTCGGCGCCGAGATAGCTGAGCGTCACGGCGCTGCCGCCCGCGGTCATCAGCGGTGCGGCACGGCGCATCGCGTCGGTGAAGGAGAAGCAGGAGATTTCCATGCTCTTGAGGAAATTCGCGCGGCTGGTCTCGACGTATTTGCCTTTCAGCTCGCTCGGGTCGGAGAAGGCGATGGCGTGGACGAGGAAATCGAGCTTGCCCCAGCGTTCGCCGAGCGCGGCGAAGACGCTTGCCAGACTTGCCTCGTCGGCGACGTCGCAATCGAGCACGAGATCACTGCCCACGGTTTCGGCGAGCGGCTTCACGCGCTTGCCGAAGGCGTCCCCTTGATAGGTGAAAGCGAGCTCGGCGCCCTGGGCGTGAACCGCCCGGGCGATGGCCCAGGCGATCGAGCGTTCATTGGCAACGCCCATAATGAGGCCTTTTTTGCCCGCCATGAGCGGCGTTACTTCGGTCATGCATCCATCGCGACAAAAATGAGCGGGGCGCGCATCCTACACGGAAGGGCGGGTCACGGGAAGGCGGGGTCAGCCGATATCGAGCTTGGCGCGCACGTCATAACTGTGATCGGCCGCCCATTTTTCGAGAAAGCGCACGAGTTCGGGATCGGGCGGATCGGGCAGGGCGACCTTGAGCTTCACATATTGATCGCCGGTCGCGCCCTTGGCGGCGATGCCTCGGCCTTTGAGGCGCAAAGTCGAGCCGCTGTTGGAGCCGGGCGGCACCTTGACCGCGACCGCGCCGTGGATCGTCGGCACCGTGATGGTCGCGCCCAGCACCGCCTCGATCAAAGTCACGGGCACGTCGATATGGATGTCTTGGTCCTTGCGGGTGAAGAGCGCGTGCGGCTCGATTTCGATTTCGAGATAGGTGTCGCCTTCGGCGCTCTTGAGGCGCAGACGCTGGCCCGCAGCGATGCCCGCCGGGATCGTGACGTCGACCGCGCGCCCATCGCCCAAGGTGATCCGCCGCTTGCCGCCGCGCGCGGCTTCGAGGAACGGAATCTTGAATGGCACGATCGCCGGCTCCGGCTCCGCCGCCGCGCCGCCGCGCTTTCCGCGGTTGATGAATTCGGAAAGGATGTCGTCGATGCCGGCAAAGCCCGCGCCGGCGCGCTGTCCGGCCCGTCCGCCGCCGAAGCCGCTGGCGCGGCCGAAGCCCGGACCGGCGCCGTAGCGGAATCCCTGCATGCGCTCGGCGCCGTCGGGGCCGATCTCGCCGCGGTCGTAACGTGCGCGCTTGTTCGGATCGGACAGCAGATCATAGGCCGCGGTGACTTCCTTGAATTGCTGCTCGACCGCGCTCTTGCCCGGATTGACGTCGGGGTGCAGTTTCTTGGCGAGCTTGCGATAGGCCCGCTTGAGCTCGTCATCCGACGCGGCCTTCGGCACGCCCAAGACGGTATAAGGGTCTCTCATCTGTCCTATTATTGACCGGGTGTGACGCTTGCGGCAACGGGCGAGCCCCCGCGATTGAGCCACATCAAGGTAAAGAAACCGCCAATGCGGCGTTTAAGCGCGGCCGCGCGGCTTTCCAGCAAGGCGCAAACCGGCAAAGTTTGAATCGCCGGCCCCGGCGCATTATCGTTGCGGGGCATGACGCTCCTCCCCGCCGACTCGCCCTTCGCCGAATTCGCGCGCTGGTTCGCCGAAGCCAAGGCCAAGGAGCCGGCTTTGCCCGAGGCGATGTCGCTGGCGACCGCGAGCCGCGACGGCGCGCCGAGCGTGCGGCTGGTGCTCTTGAAGGGCGTCGATGAACGCGGCTTCGTCTTCTACACGAATTTCGAGAGCCGCAAGGGCGGAGAGCTCGCCGCCAATCCGCGCGCGGCCTTGTGCTTTCACTGGAAGTCGCTGCTCCGCCAGGTACGGATCGAGGGGCCGGTCGAGATCGTCGGCGATGCCGAGGCCGACGCCTATTTCGCCACGCGCCCGCGCGGCGCGCAGATCGCCGCCTGGGCCTCGGCCCAATCGCGCCCCTATGGCGAGCGCGCCGCGCTCGAAGCGCGGCTGAAGGAGGCCGAAGCGCGCTTTGCCGAGGGACCTGGTGCCGCGGCCGCCTTTCTGGTCGGGCTATCGCGTCGTGCCGGCGCTTTTCGAATTCTGGGAAGACCGGCCGTTCCGCTTGCACGAACGTTTCACCTATCGCCGCGACGGCACGGGCTGGCGGACGGAGAGGCTTTACCCATGAGCGAGCGCAGAACGCTTCTTTTGACCGGCGCGAGCCGCGGCATCGGCCATGCGACGGTGCAGCGTTTCTCGGCGGCGGGCTGGCGCGTCATCACGACCTCGCGCGAGGAAGTGCCGGCCGAGTGCAAGCGCGATCCGAACTGGACTCATCACCTCACCGCCGATCTTGCCGACCCCGAAGCGGTGGAGCGCTTCCTCGCCGAAGCCACGCAGGCGCTGGGCGACGCGCCGCTCGACGCGCTCGTCAACAATGCCGGAGTCTCGCCCAAGACGCCCTTCCGCGAGCGTCTGGGCGTGCTGAACGGCGAGATCGAGAGCTGGCACGAGGTCTTCCAGCTCAATTTCTTCACGCCCGTCAGTCTCGCGCGCGGGCTGGCCGGGCCTTTGGCGCGCGCCAAGGGCGCGATCGTCAACGTGACCTCGATCGCGGGCCATGCCGTCCATCCTTTCGCGGGCTCGGCTTATTCGACCTCGAAGGCGGCGCTCTCGGCCCTAACCCGCGAGATGGCGGTCGAGTTCGGACAGCTGGGCGTGCGCGTCAACGCGGTGGCGCCGGGCGAGATCGAAACCCAAATGCTTTCGCCCGATACCGAAGTGCTGATCCCGCGCATTCCCTTGCAGCGCCTCGGCAGCCCCGAAGATGTCGCGGCGACGATCTTCTATCTGTGCTCGGGCGATTCGAGTTACGTCACCGGGACGGAGATCTTCGTCACCGGCGGCCAGCATCTCTATTGATGGGGAGACGCCCATGACGGATCCGGTCCTCAACCTCGCCGATCTCGAATTCCGAATCTGGGGCCACAAGGGCGAATATCGCGGCGCGACGCGCCCGAGCGAGCGCTACGAGGCCCAGATCGGCGCGATCTCGGGCAAGATCGGCGCGCAGAAGCTGGGCTACAACCTCACCATCCTGGCGCCGGGCAAGAGCGCGTTTCCGCGCCACAGCCACCGCGTCAACGAGGAGATGTTCTTCATCCTGGAAGGCGAGGGCGAGCTGCGCGTCGGCGACAAACGCTATGCGGTGAAGCCGGGCGACGTGATCGCCTGCCCGCCCGGCGGGCCCGAGACCGCGCATCAGATCACCAACAATTCATCCGCCGAGCTCAAATTCCTCGCGGTCTCGACGCGGCTCAGCCCGGAGATCGCGGAATACCCGGATTCCGGCAAGATCGGCGTCTACGCCGAATTCGCCCATAATGCCGGCGGCGCGACGCAGGGCATGCGCTTTCTGACCAAAGCCGGCACCAGCGTCGATTACTGGGAAGGGGAGTAAGCGGCGGCTTTTATTGCCGCATGGAGGCCGTGCGTGCTTCGACTTCGCTCGGCATGAGGAAGAGTTTGGATGGCACCATGAAAAGCGCCTCATCCTGAGCTCGTCGAAGGATGCAACGCCGTCGATCCAGCGAATACAAGGTCAACGATTCCGCATCGCGTGGCGATGCGCCTCGAGCGCCTCGATGTCGCGCTCGATCCAGTCGCGAAAGAGCGCGGGCGCCTTGGGGTTGCGCCGGCGCACATCGTCGAGCCTTGCGAGCTCGCTCTCGATATTCTCGGCGATATGGGCGCGTTGCGCGGCTTGCGCGGCCTCGGGCAGAAGCGTGAGGAAACGCAGCTTCAAGCGCAGCGCCAACCGGTTGATATCGCCCTGGCCCTGGCCCAGCCGCGCCTGGAGAAGCTCCTCGAGCACGGCGCGTCCCGCCGGCAGCAGCCGCATCACCGCATTGTCGGCCATGCCCGCGCCATCGACCGGCTCGATCAGACCTTGATAGCGCAGCATCTCGATCGAGCTGCCCATGAGATCGAGCGAGGGCCCGACGAAATGGCTGGTGAAATAGCGGATCTCGCTCGCGAGCTCGCCATAGGCAAGCGGTCTTTCGGCCAAGAGCCCCAGCGCCGTCAGGCGAATAGCTTCGGCCGGGATGAGCGAGCGGTCGCGGAACAGAGGCTCCTCCGTCAAGCGACGCGGCGGATCGGCAGGCGCGACCACACCTCGACCAGCGCGCCGACGAGGCGTTCGATGTCCTCGTCCGAATGCTGCGGCGAGGGCGTGAGCCGCAGCCGCTCGCTGCCATGGGGCACGGTCGGGAAATTGATCGGCTGCACATAGATGTGATGCCGTTCCAACAGCGCGTCCGAGGCTTCCTTGCACAGCCGCGCCTCGCCGACCAGCACCGGGACGACATGGCTGGGCGACGGCATGACCGGCAAATTCGCCTCCTTCAGGCGGCGCTTCAGGAGCGCGGCGCGATTCTGATGGCGCGCGCGCAGCTCATGCGCGCCCTTGACGTGCCGGATGCTGGCGATCGCGCCGGCGCAGATCGAAGGCGGGAGAGACGTGGTGAAGATGAAGCCGGGCGCGTAGCTCCGGAGGAAATCGACCATCGCCGCCGAGCCCGAGACATAGCCGCCGATGAGGCCGAAGGCCTTGGCCAAGGTGCCCTGGATCACGTCGACCTTGTGGCTGATGCGGTCGCGCTCGGCGATGCCCGCGCCTTGCGGGCCATAAAGCCCCACCGCATGCACCTCGTCGAGATAGGTCATGGCGCCATGGCGCTGCGCCACGTCGCAGATCTCGCCGATCGGCGCGATGTCGCCATCCATCGAATAGACCGATTCGAAGGCGACGAGCTTCGGCCGCGACGGATCGGCCATGCTGAGCAGGCGTTCCAGATCCTTCGGGTCGTTATGCCTGAAGATGTGCTTTTCCGCGCGCCCATGGCGAATGCCCGCGATCATCGAGGCGTGGTTGAGCGCGTCCGAATAGACGATGCAGCCGGGCAGATGGGCCTCGAGCGTGGCGAGCGCCGCGTCATTGGCGACATAGCCCGAGGTGAAGACGAGCGCCGCCGGCTTGTCGTGGAGGGCGGCCAGCTCTTCTTCCAGCACGACGTGATAATGCGTCGTGCCCGAGATGTTGCGCGTGCCGCCGGCGCCGGTCCCGGTCTTGTCGATCGCCTCGTGCATCGCGGCGCGGACCGCCGGATGCTGGCCCATGCCCAGATAATCGTTGGAGCACCAGACGGTGATCTCGCGGCCGCTGTGATGGTCGATGGCGTGCGGGAAATCGCCCGCCTTGCGCTCGAGATCGGCGAAGACGCGATAGCGCCCCTCGGCCTTGAGCGCATCGAGCCGCGTCTTGAAAAAACCCTCGTAATCCATGGTCTAACCCGCTCCACCCGACCGGCCGTCCGAATTATACGACCAAACCCCCGCGCTGCCAGCCCCGCAATGAGACCCGATGTCGCGCCCGCGGGCCCCGATCAGGCCGCGCGCAGCTGGGGCAGGGCCTCGTCGAGCGCCGCCTCGACAAGCGACCAGATCTCGGCGATATCGGCCTCGGTCGCGATCAGCGGCGGGCAAAAGGCGATCGTGTCGCCGGCCAGCGCGCGCACGATCAGCCCCTGCCGCTGGCAAAGTGCCGTCACCAGCGCGCCGGCACCTTGCGCTGGATCAAACGCGGCCTTGGTCCTCTTGTCGCGCACCAGCTCGATGGCGCCGATGAGCCCCACCCCGCGCGCCTCGCCCACCAGCTTATGGGCGGCGAGGCGTTGCAATCCTTCCTGAAAGCGCGGCGCGACGCGCCGGACATGGCCGATCATGTCGCGCTCCTCGTAGATTTTGAGCGCTTCGAGCGCCACCGCGCAGCACACCGGATGGCCGGAATAGGTGAAGCCATGGGCGAAGACGCCAAGCTTGTCGCTTTGCTTCAAGAGCGCGGCGAAAATCTCCTCGGAGACGATCGTGGCCGAGATCGGCAGATAGGCCGCGGAGACCGCCTTGGCCAGGGTGAGGATGTCGGGTTTCAGCCCATAGGTCTCGGAGCCGAACATGTTGCCGGTGCGCCCGAAGCCGCAAATGACTTCGTCGGCGATCAAGAGCACGTCGTGTTTTTTCAACACCGCCTGGATCTTCTCGAAATAGGTCCGGGGCGGCACGATCACGCCGCCCGCGCCCATCACCGGCTCGGCGATGAAGGCCGCGACCGTGTCGGGGTCCTCGCGCTGGATCTGGAGATCGAGGCTCTCGGCCAGGCGGCTGGCGAAATCCTCCTCGCTCTCGCCCGGCTTGCCGAAGCGGTAATGATGCGGGCAATCGGCATGGCGTACATGGGCGATCGGCAGATCGAAGTCGCGGTGATTGGGCGCGAGGCCGGTCAAGCTCGCGGTCGCGACCGTGACGCCGTGATAGCCTTTGAGGCGCCCGAAGATCTTCTTCTTGCGCGGCCGGCCCAGCGCATTGTTGTAGTACCAGACGAGCTTCATCGCCGTGTCGTTGGCTTCCGAGCCCGAATTGTTGAAGAACGCCTTCGACATCTTCACCGGCATCATGGTGACGAGCTTTTCGGCAAGCTCCGCCGCCGGCTCGTGCGATTTGTTGGTGAAGGCGTGATAGAAGGGCAGGCGCCGCATCTGCTTGGCGGCCGCCTCGACGAGGCGCTCCTCGCTGAAGCCCAAAGCCGCGCACCACAGGCCGGACATGGCTTCGATGTATTCCTTGCCGGCATCGTCCTTCACCCGGATGCCGTTGCCCTCGACGATCACCAGCGGGCCTTGGCTCTGGTGCTGGCGCAGGTTGGTGTTGGGATGAAGGTGATAGGCGATATCGAGAGCCGCGATGGAATTGCCGCGTTGCATGGGCGCTGCCTTGATGAATGCGTGTGCGCGAAGAAGGCCCCACTATCGGGCGACGCTCGCCGAGGGTCAAATCGGGTTGACCGGCTGGGGCGTGAATACTCATAGCCGCGTCGGCCTTCCGGGGCGGCGCAGACGCGGCCCGAGAATATCGCCACGTCGCATTTCGACCAATTTCCGACATTGATCGGGCTCGCCGCCCCTGCACCGCGCGTTGGAGCCGCGGAAGAAGAGTGCTACTATTCGGCTCGCATGAAATTCCCGCGCGCTTTTTCCCCTTCATAACGCCAGCCGTGACGCTCGAGCGACCTGCCGTCCTAAAATTCGATATCCTTCATTTGCTCAGGGGGTTTGGCGGAATTTATCTCGTCAATGCCGTCGTCGCTTTTATCTTCACGGCGTCGGCGCCGGTTGCGATAATCTTGACCGCGAGTGGCAAAGGCGGGTTAGCCGAGGCGGACATAGCGTCGTGGCTGTTCGGCTGCTTTTTTGTCAATGGCTTAATTTCACTTGGCTTCTGTTTGGCCTATCGCCAACCCTTGGTCTTTTTTTGGACCATTCCAGGTACGATTCTGGTCGGCCAAGCGCTCGACCATCTCAGCTTCGCGCAAATCATCGGCGCCTATTATGCGACAGGCGCATTGATGCTTATCCTCGGACTGAGCGGATGGATACGTAAATGCATGAGCCGATTGCCGATGCCAATCGTCATGGCGATGGTGGCGGGGGTGTTTCTGCAATTCGGCCTGAATTTGATCTTTGCGATCCGCGACGGCGTCATGATCGCCGCCCCCATGACGGCGGTGTTCTTGTTGCTCTCTGCTCTTCCCCGGTTCGCTCGTATATTGCCGCCGCTGATTGGCGCGCTAATCGCCGGTATTGTTGCGATCACTCTCTCGGGCGAGTTCGGCCTGCGCGGACCCGTGGCATTCACTTTGGCCAAACCCAATCTTTATGTGCCGGATTTTTCATGGTCCGCCATGGTGGAGCTGGTGTTGCCGCTGGCGATCACGGTGCTGGCCGCTCAAAACGCGCAAGGCTTCGTGGTGCTCGAGGCCGCCGGTCACAAGCCGCCGGTTAATGCGGTCACAGCTGCGTGCGGCCTCGGCTCTCTGATCGCTGCCTCGGTCGGCTCGGTATCGACCTGCCTGACCGGTCCAGTCAACGCGATCATCTCCAGCGCGGGCGACAAAGATAAGCATTACGCAGCGGGCGTCATGGTGTCCCTGCTGGCCTTATTGTTTGGGATATTTTCGCCGGTTTTCACACGGTTCATGCTCGCGGCGCCTAAAGTCTTCATCGCGACGCTCGCGGGTCTCGCTCTCTTGAGGGTTTTGGAGCGTGCCTTTGTGGTATCGTTCAATGGCGCCTTCACACTCGGCGCTGTCGTGACGTTCCTGGTGACGGTGGCTAATGTCCCGATCTTTTCGATTGGCGCGCCATTCTGGGCGGTGATCATCGGGCTTTCCGTGTCCTGGGCGCTTGAGAAAAACGATTTCAAGAAACTTACCGTGGAATAGCGCGGCCGAGCGGTAGCCGAAGTCCGCTGTCGGCACGCAGCGGCTCTGCGAGCCGCTGCGCGACATGTCGGCTTTTTGGGAAGAGCGTATACCTTGGTTTATGAGTACACGCCCTACGCGGGCCGCCGCTCGGCGCGCGGGTCGAGCGCGTCCTGGAGCCCGTCGCCCAGGAAATTGCACGCGATCACAGTGACGAAGATGAGGAGCCCGGGATAGAGCGCCAGCTGCGGCGCCAAGGCGATGGTCTCTTGCGCCCCCGTGAGCATGTTGCCCCAGCTCGCCATCGGCGGGGCGATGCCGAGCCCGAGAAAGCTCAACACCGATTCCAACAGGATGATCTCGCCCACGGCGAGGCTGGTCGCGACGATGATCGGCGAGGCGAGGTTGGGAAGGATGTGCGCGAGCATCACGCGGCTCGGCCGCGCGCCCAAGGCCACCGCCGCGCGCACGAAATCGCGCGCCTTCAAAGACAAGGTGGCGCCGCGCACCAGCCTTGCGACCGTGGTCCAGCCGACGAAGGCCACCAGCACGATGATGCGATAGAGGCTGATCGCCTCGGAATCGGCGAGCGAAGCGGGTATCCCGAGCTTTTTGAGATCGATCGCCGCGAGCACGACGAGAAGCGGCAGCAAGGGCAGCGCGATCATGCCGTCGGTCAGGCGCATCAGCGCGGCGTCGAGCCTGCCGCCGCGATAGCCGGCGAGGAGCCCGATCGCCGTGCCGAGTCCCGCCGCCGCCACCGCCGCGGCGATCCCGACGAGCAGCGAAACCCGCCCGCCCTCCAGGAGCCGCAGCAGCAGATCGCGCCCGATCTCGTCGGTGCCGAGCGGATGCGCGAGCGATGGCGCGGCGAGGCGGTGATAGAGATCGACATCGCCGGGGTCCTGGCCCATCAGCCGGGCCAGAAGCGGCGCGGCGAAAGACGCGAAGGCGAGCAGCAACAGCACCATGCCGCTCACCGTCACGCGCTTTTCGCGCAAGGCCTCGCGCCAGCGTTTCATCGATAGCTGATCCTGGGATCGATCACGGCATAGGCGATGTCGGCGGCGATATTGGCGATGAGCACCATCGCCGTGGCGAGCAACAGCCCGGCCAGCGCCAAGTTGAAATCATTGCCGAGGATCGCGTCATAGATGAGCTTGCCCATCCCGGGATAGGCGAACATGGTTTCCGTGATCAGCGCGCCCGAGAAGAGCGAGCCGAAGCTCAGGGCGAGCACGGTCACGACCGGCACGAGCGCGTTCCTCAGCGCGTGGCCGGCGAGCACGCGCGTCTCGCTCGCGCCCTTGGCGCGCGCGGTGCGGATGAAATCCTGGCGCAAAGTCTCGATCATCGAGGCGCGCACATAGCGCAGATGCGCGCCCATGCTCGCCAAGGTCAGGGTCGCGACCGGCAGCGCGAGATGCCGCAGCCGGTCGATGAGGCCGCCATCGCCGATGGTGGCGATCCCGCCCGCGGGCAGGAGCCCCAGGCTCGCGGCAAAGACGAGGATCAGCATCAGCGCGAGCCAGAACGAGGGTAGTGAGATCCCGGCGAAGCAGAGAAGATTGACCGTGCCGTCGAAGGCGGAGCCGGGCTTCCGCGCGGCGGCGATGCCCAGGGGCAAGGCCAGCCCATAGGCGCAGAAAAGGCTCGCCCCCATCAGCACCGCCGTATTGCCGAGCCGCGGCAGCAGCACTTGGAGCGCCGGTCGCAGGTAAAGCCGCGAATAGCCGAAATCGCCTGTGAGCGCGGCTCTGGCCCAGGCGAAATAGCGCTCGATCAGAGGCCGGTCGAGGCCGTAGAGCGCCTTGAGCCTTGCCGCATCGGCGGCGGTCAGATGCGGGTTCGACGAGATCATGATGTCGATCGGATCGCCAGGCATCAGCCCGATCAAGGTGTAGACGAAGAACGACATGATCGCGAGCACGGCCGCCGCTTGCAGCAGGCGAAGGAGGACGAAGCGGGTCATGTCACCCCCTCCCGGCAACGCTTGCGCGTTGCCGCCCTCCCCCCTCGAGGGGGAGGGTTGGGAGGGGGGCCGATCGCAAGCAATTCATCGCGCCGCGCGCTCCGTGGCGCGCCGCCAATTCTCGATCCACAGAGTGGAGGGAGATTCATGACCGGTGGGCGTGACCCCTTCGAGCCATTTCGGCAGCACATAGGCCTCGGCGCGGAAATAGAGCGGCAGCGCCGGCAGCTCCTCGGCATAGAGCGCTTGAAGCTTCTGCCATAGCACCTGGCGCTTGGCGCGGTCGAGCTCGACCTCGATCGCATCGACCAGCCGATCGGCCTCCGGATTGCGGAAATCGTCGAAATTCTCGCCGCTCCAGCCATTCTCGGCGGTCGGCACCTGATCGGAATAGATCTCGCTGCGGGGCACGTTCTCGGGCGCGGAAATCCACGCGAACATCGCCATCGTGAAATTGCGGTGATCGACCATGCCGCCGAGCAGGGTGCGCGCCGGCTGGTTCTTCAAACGCAGCGCGATGCCGATCTTGCGCCATTGCGCCTGCAGCACCTGCTCGATCATCTCGCGCGTGCGGTTGCCGGAGGTGGTCGCGAGCTCGAGCGAGAGCGGCGCGCCGTCCTTATTATGGCGCACGCCGTCGCCGTTCTGGTGCCAGCCCGCTTCGTCCAAGAGCGCGCGCGCCTTCGCCGGATCGTAGGCATAGCGCGGGACGTCGGGCGAATAGGCGGGGTCGAGCGGCGGCATGAAACTGTCCGCGACCGGATCGCGGCCGGCGAAGATCTCGTCCGAGATCGCCTTGCGGTCGATGCCGTAGAGCAGCGCCTGGCGCACGCGCTTGTCGGCGAGGATCGGGTTGTCGAGGTTGAGATCGATGTGCTCGAAGACGAGGCCGGGCTTGTAGACGACGTCGAAAGCCTGCCCGTGGCGCTTCTCGAAGCCCAAGGCCTCGTCGAGCGAGAAGCCGAGCTCGCCCGCCACCATGTCGATGCCGCCCGCCAAGAGATTGGCCTCGAGCGCGGCGGTGTTCTCGACGGTCCAGACCGTGACCCGGCGGAAATAGGGTTTCCGGCCCCACCAAGAGGGATTGCGCTCGAGCACGATATGCGAGCCCGGCGAGACCTCCGTGATGCGATAGGGCCCCATATAGAGGCCCGGATTGGTCGGGTCGGAATCATAAAGCGTGCGGAAGCGGTATTGCGCCGGATCGGCGAAGGCGGCGCGCTCCAGATGCGCCGGCAGGATCTCGAAGTCGCTCATCGCGGCGTAATCGAAGGTCAGCCGGTCGAGGTAAAGCGTGAAGGTCTTGGCGTCCGTCACCTCGAGCTTGATGATGCGGCGATAGAGCTCCGCATCGGCGACGCCGGTCTGCGCGTTCTTGCCGACCTCGTAGCTGAAGCGCACATCGTCGCTCGTGACCGGCACGCCGTCGCCCCAGCGCGCGTCCGGCCGGATCTGGAAGGTGATCTTGACGCCGGTCTTGCCGTTGCCGAGATCGAGCTTCTCGGCAAGCCCGTTCTCGAAACTCGGCAGCGCGACGCAGAGCATGCAGACGAGCTTCCAATCGGCGTCATAGGCGGTCAGCGGCCGGCGCGCCATGCCCAGCGCATAGACCTTCGCCACCATCGGGTCGATCAGCGGATTGAGAGTCGAGGGAAATTGGGTGACGCCGATCGCGAGCTCGTCCGGCGCGCGCACCGGCGCCGCCTCGGCCCGGCCCATCGAGCCCCAAGCCGCCAGCAGAATCCCGAGAAGACATAACGATGCGCGCCGCATTCGCGCGCGAGCATAGCACGGCGGCGTTCGGGCAGGGCTTTGCGAGAAATTTGATCCGGCGGCCGCCGCGCGGCGGCCGGCGCGTCAGGCGGCGCGCGACGTTTCGGTCAGGGCAACGAGCAGCGCCGGCGCGATCGCGTCGAGCGCGGCGCCATAGGTCGCGTCGACCTCGTCCGCGCCTTCGCGGATCCGGGTGACATCTTCTTCGTCGAGAAACGCGTTCGGCAGGCGGCGCGAAATCGATGAGCCGAGACTGGCCATCCTTGTTTATCCCTTCAGTGCACGGTGAGTGTCGGAAATTAGGACCGTTCTGGTTGCTAATTCCTTACCGGACAATATGGGGCGTCTCAAGCGCTTGCAAAGCGGGGCATGACTCGCGCGGCAAAGAGTCGCGCCGAGCGCACGGCTTCCTCGTAGGGCACCGTGTTGAAATTGACCTGGAGCGACGCGCTCTCGAAGCCGCCGACGCGCTCGGCATAGTCGGCGATCTGCTTTTCGATGTCGGCGGGCGTGCCGATCCAGGCGGCGCCGCTCTTCACCTGCGAGTCGATCGTCTCGCGGCTCAAAATCTCGATGATCTTGTCGTAGCCCGGATAATCCTTCGATTGCATCCCGGCCCAGTCGGACGCCGCGTCGACCAGCGAGCGCAGATAGCGGTTCAAGGGATCGCGCGCGATCTGCCAGGCCGTGTCGCGGTTCTCGTGGCAGAAGAGATGGAAGGCCAGCATCACGCGGCCCTTGCCCGGATGTCCGGCCTCGCGCCAGGCTTGGCGATAGAGGTCGAGCAATTCCTTCATCGCGCCGCCGGCCATCGGGATGGCCATGATGGAATGGCCCGCCTTGCCGGTATCGATGAAGCTCTGCGGCGTCGCGATCGCGGCGACCCAGAAGGGCGGGCGCGGTTTCTGCGTCGGGCGCGGCAAGGAGGTGGTGTCGCGGAAGGAATGGAATTGTCCCTCGCAGGTCACGTTCTCGCCTTCGAGCAGAAGCCGAACCTGTTCCATGCCCTCGGTGAAGCGCACGCGGCTTTCATTGACCGAGACGCCGAAGCGCGCGAATTCATGCGGCAGGAAGGCGCGCGCGAAGCCCACTTCGAGGCGCCCGCCCGAGATCGCGTCGAGCATGCCGATCTCGCCGGCGAGCTTCAGGGGATGATTGAAGATGGGCAGCACCGCGCCGGTGATGAGGCGCGCGCGCTTGGTGCGCGCGGCGGCGGCGGTGAGAAAGAGCAGCGGGTTGGGCGAATAGCCGCCATAAGGCGTGAAGTAATGCTCCACCGTGCGCACATGGCCCCAGCCATCCGGATCGCAGAGCTCGCACAGGCTCAGGCACTCGTCGAAATATTGCCGGCTCGATTTCTGATCCGGTCCCACATCGGGGAAAAACTGCATGCCGAATTCCATCGATCTCTCCGCTCGCCTTTTCCGGGGCCTCCTTTAGCATCCGGGGCATGGCTTCACCAAGCAAAAGCGCGCCGCAGAATAGTGTACGCTCGCGCGACCGCCGCCTTCCCAACCCAGGTCGCGCGGTCGCTCGGGCGCTAAGCTACGAGCGACGGGTTGGGCTGGCGGCTGCGAGCGCGACCTGAATTGATAGAACCCCATGATCGCCTATACCGTCGGCCATTCGACACGGACATTGGACGAATTGATCGACGCGCTGAAGTCCGCGCCGGTCGAGGCGGTGGCCGACATCCGGCGCTTTCCGCACTCGCGCCGGCATCCGCATTTCAATCGCGAAAATCTGGAGCGCGCCTTGGCGGAGGCCGGCATCGCCTATCGCCATGTCCCGGCGCTCGGCGGCCGGCGCCAGGCGCGCGCCGACGGCAAGCCGTCGGCCCATGGCTTGTGGCGCGAGCCGGCCTTCCGCCATTTCGCCGATTATGCCGAGACGCCCGAATTCCGCGCCGCGTTTGACGAGCTCAAGGCGTTGGCGGGTTCGCGCCCGACCGCCATTCTCTGCGCCGAGGCGTTGTGGTGGCGCTGCCACCGCCGCATCGTCGCCGATTATCTGATCGTCGCGGGATTTTCGGTCGAGCACATCTTCGATCGCAACAAGCGCGAGGCCGCGAGGCTGACGCCGGGCGCCGAGCCGCGGCCGGGCGGCGCGATCCTCTATGCCGGCGACGAGCCGCTCTTGCTCTGATCGGGCGGTGCCGCGTGGCGCCGCCGCGCGATCTTCTCGCTTTCGGCCAGCGTGTCGCGCAAGGCCTGGTCGGCCTGGCAGGTCATCTTGATGAAGGCGCGCAGGAAGGAATCCGTCCGCGGCAGCTGGAAGAGCGATTCCTCCTCATGGGCCGATGCGCGGCCGGAGACGGTGATGGTGGTCTCTTGCGGCGTGAGCACCAGCTCGACCAGCGGCAGGCCGGGTCCGGTGATGTATTCCACGACGCGCAGGCGCCGGGCATCGGTCGGGTCCGGGCGAATGGTCATCCGATAGGGCATCCGGTTCGACGAGGCTTCGATCAGCGCGCGCGAGAACGGGCGCAGGAACGCCTCGTCGAAGCCGAGCACGGCGGTCGGATGCTCGTTGGTGGCGCCCGAGCGAATCTCGAGCGTCGTCCACAGCGAGGCATGGCCTTCGAAATAGTCGATCGAGGCGAGATCGAGATTGATCGAATTGATCGGCTGCGGCGCCGCGTCGGCCCGGCTGCACAGAAAGGCGAAGCAAGCGGGCTCGCGCCGCAGCGACAAGGTCGTCGCGGCTTCGAGGTTCCAATCGGTCAGTGCGTGCGTCGGTTCGCTCATCGGCGGCGGTTTCGACATGAAAAAGTTGCGTGATCTGCGCTCGCTTCATTCAACCCGCGTCGCGTTAAAGGACAAATAATGTCGCAAACCGCGACCATCGGGAATTCGCACGAAGCGTCGAAATGAGAATTCGCTAACCATGTCGCGACATCATGCTTAATGCGAGCGCGCAGAACGGCATCGCGGCCCGTCTTCACGCGTGAGGCGCGCTGGCCGAACGACGTCAATCGCGTCGTGCGCGCTCAAGCGGGATTTTCGGCGGCCTCGATCGCCTGCGCCGCCTCGAGCCAGCGCGCCTCCGCGTCCGAGAGGGCCGCCGCGAGGCTGGCCTGCTCGCGCATCAGCGCGGCGAGCTCGGCGCCCTCCGCCTGATACATCGCCGGGTCCGCCAGGCGCGCATCGAGCGTCGCCTTGCGCGCGTCGAGCTCGCCGACGGCGCGCTCGGCCTCCTTCAGGATGCGGCGCAAGGGCTCCAGCGCGCGGCGCTGCGTCGCCGCCGCCCGGCGCGCCTCGCGCCGCGCATTGGCGTCGCCGTTCGCGGCCTCGGTCGCGGCGGCGGCTTTGGGCGCGAGCACGAAGCGGCGGTAATCGTCGAGATCGCCGTCATAGGGTTTGACCGTGCCCCCGGCGACGAGCCAGAGCCGGTCGGCGGCGAGCGACAGCAGATGCCAGTCATGGCTGATCAGCACCACGGCGCCCGCGAAATCGTTGATCGCGGTGATCAGCGCGTCGCGCGCTTCGAGATCGAGATGGTTGGTGGGCTCGTCGAGAATGAGCAGCGGCGGCGCGTCGACGGTGATGAGCGCGAAGGTGAGCCGCGCCTTCTCGCCGCCCGAAAGATTGCCCGCCTTGACGAAGACCTTGTCGACGCCGAAGCCGAAACGCGCCAGCCGCGCGCGCACCGCCTCGGGCGTCGCCTTGGGCATGAGCCGCGACAGATGAACGAAGGGCGTCGCCTCGGGCTCGAGTTCGTCGATCTGGTGTTGCGCGAAATAGCCGCAGCGCAGCCGCGAGGAGCGGCGGATTTCGCCGGAAAAGGGCTGCAGGCGGCCGGCGAGAAGCCGCGCGAACGTGGTCTTGCCGTTGCCGTTGGCGCCCAGAAGCGCGATCCGGTCGTCGGGGTCGAGGCGCAGATCGAGATCGTGCAACACCGGCTTGCCGGGGTGGTAGCCGACGGCGACGCGATCGAGCGTCAGGAGCGGCGGCGCGAGCTCTTGCGGCTCGGGAAAGGTGAAACGGATCGGCGCCTGGTCGCCGACGATTTCGATCGGCTCGAGCCGCGCCAGTGCCTTCACCCGGCTCTGCGCCTGGCGCGCCTTGCTTGCCTTGGCGCGGAAGCGGTCGATGAAGGCTTGCAGATGCTTGCGCTCGTTTTCCTGGCGTTGGGCGAGGGCCTGGCGGCGCGCGATATTGGCGTGGCGCGCGCGCAGGAACGCCTCGTAATCGCCGGTGTAAAGCGTGAGCTTCAGATCGGCGAGATGGGCGATGTGATCGACCACGTCGTCGAGAAACTGCCGGTCATGGCTCACCAGCAGCAAGGTCTTGCGGTAGCGCCGGAGGAACTCGGCGAGCCAGAGCGCCGCTTCGAGATCGAGATGGTTGGTGGGCTCGTCGAGCAGCAGGAGATCGGGCTCGGCGAAGAGCGCCGCGGCAAGCGCCACCCGCATGCGCCAGCCGCCCGAAAAGCTCGTCATCGGGCGAAGCTGCGCCTCGTGGTCGAAGCCGAGCCCGTCCAGGATGACCGCGGCGCGCGCCGGCGCCGCATGGGCCTCGATCGCGGCGAGCCGATCCTGGATTTCGGCCGCGCGCGCCGGATCATGCGTGCTCTCGGCCTCGCGCAGGAGAGAGGTGCGCTCTTCATCGGCGGCGAGCACGATGTCGAGCGGGCTGGCCGCGCCGCCGGGCGCTTCCTGCGCGACGAAGCCGATGCGCGTGCCCTTGGGCAGCGCGATCTCGCCGTCATCGGCGTGGAGTGTGCCGCGGATGAGATCGAGCAAGGTCGATTTGCCGGTGCCGTTGCGCCCGACCAATCCGACCTTCCACCCGTCGGGGATCTGGAGCGACGCCTCCTCGAGCAGCGTGCGGCCCGCGATGCGGTAGGTCAATCGGGTCAATGTCAACATGGGGCCCGCTCCTAGCATAGGATCGGCGCGCTTGACAGGCGGCGCGGCTCGCTTCTGTGTTGCGCGCGGGGAAGAGCTCGGGAGAGACGCCATGGACGAGGATCTGATCGACAGGCTGCGCATCCGCGAGACCGTCGAGAACTGGGTGGTGTGGCGCGATTCCGGCGATTGGGCGCGCTTCAAGACCGTGTGGCATGAGGATGCGCGCATGCATTCGACCTGGTTTCGCGGCAGCGCCCAGGATTTCATCGCCCATGCGCGCCAATCCTGGGGACGCGGCGGCATCTCGTGCCATTTTCTCGGCGGCTCGTCGATCGAGATCCGCGGGCTGCGCGCGATCGCCCAGACGAAGAAGCGCATCGACACGCGCCATCGGCTCGAGGGCGTCGCCTGCGACATCGTCTGCACCGGCCGCTTCTATCAATTCTTCGAAAAGCGCGAGGGCCGCTGGGCGATCGCGCTGCATCAGGGGATCTATGAGAAAGACCGCATCGATCCGGTCGAGCCGGGGACGACACTCAGCCTCGACCGCGCCTTGCTGATGCGCTTTCCCGAAGGCTACCGGCATCTGGCCTATGTGCAGAGCAAGGCCGGGCTCGAGGTCAAACCCGATCTGCCGGGATTGCGCGGCGCCGCGGTCGAGCGGCTCTACGCGGCGGGCGCGGCTTTTCTCGACGGTGCGCCGGCGGCTTACGATTGAGCGCGATGCGCGCGTTCAATAGGTCCATTGCAGTCCGAGGTAATAGGAGAACGCGTTCGTCGTCGGCGCGTTGACGATGCCGCGGCCGGCGGAAAACAGCAGATGGCAATGCTCGGTGAAATCATAGATGCCGCCGAGATTGAAGCCGGTGCCGTCCTTGCCGCCGACCGTGTCGGCGGTCTGGCGGAAGATCTCGCCGCCGAGCGCGAGGTCCTCGGTCACCTGGCGCTGCAGCAGCCAGCCGGCGAACCAGTAATTCTTGTTGCCCGGGCCGGGATTGATCCAATATCCGCCGCCGCCATAGGTGAGCCATTTGCCGAAGCTCTTCTGCAGCCAGAGCGGCAGGAAGCCATGCACGCGGCCCGTGCCGAGGCCGCGCCGCGCGTCGCCGGTCGGCAGTTCGACGAGCGGAAAAATTCCCGCCTGCGGCCGCCAGCCCGTTTCGTCTTCCTGAACGAAGCGGTACTTCGCGCCGAGCTCGGTGTCGCCATAGCCGAATCTCGTGCCGCCGCCCTCCGGCCGGTCGAAGGCGAGCGGCGCCACGACATGCAATTGCAGCTCGGGCAGCGCGCCGTAATTCACCTCGATGCCCGGGGCTATTCCCGCTGTGTCGCCTTTGACATGCGTTGCGGTCGAGAAGCCATAGACTTCCCAATGGCCCAGCTCGACCGGCTCGGGGTCGTCGGTGCGGAAAGGCGGGCCGGCCCAGGCCGTGGCCGCGCCCAGCATCAAGACCGCGAGCGAAGGCGATGCGGCGCGTCGCATCGCCATCGCGAGGCGCGTCATGGGATCGCCGCCAAGGCGCTCGCGCCGGCCGCGCCCAGGAGCACGACGAGCCAGGGCGGCACGCGCCAGAAGACGAGCAGCAAAAACGCGGCGACGCCCAAGCCGAAATCCGCGGCGCCGGTGATTGCGCTGGTCCAGACCGGCGTATAGAGCGCCGCGAGCAACAGCCCGACGACGGCGGCGTTGACGCCTTTCAGTGCCGCCTGCACGGCGCTGCGGCGGCGCAACGCGTCCCAGAAGGGCAGCACCCCGATCACCAGCAGGAAGGACGGCAGATAGATCGCGCCGAGACAGATCAGCGCGCCTTCCCACCCGCTCGGTCCCGGTTGCATGATCGCGCCGAGATAAGCGGCGAAGGTGAAAAGCGGTCCCGGCACGGCCTGAGCCGCGCCATAGCCCGCGAGGAAGGCGTCGTTGCTTGCCCAGCCCGGCGGCACGACCGCTTGCTGCAACAAGGGCAGCACGACATGGCCGCCGCCGAAGACGAGCGAACCCGAGCGATAGAAACTGTCGAACAGCGCGAGCGCGTGATTGTTCATCGCCGCATCGAGCGCCGGCAGGCCGAACAGCAGGACCGCGAAGAGGATGAGCGCGCCGATGCCGAGGCCGCGCCCAAGCGCCAACCCGATCGTAGCGTTCGGGTTTGCGTCGGCGGAAGGTGCAAGGAGCCGCCAGCCGATCAATCCGCCCAGGATGATCGCGCCGATCTGGCCCCACGCATTCGGCACCGCCAAGACGAGCAGCGCCGCGCCCACAGCCATGCTCGCCCGCATGCGGTCGGGACAGAGGCTGCGCGCCATCCCCCAGACCGCTTGCGCCACCACGGCGACCGCCACGATTTTCAGCCCGTGGAGCCAAGGTTCCTGCGCGATGGCGCCGAGCCGCCCAATGCCGTAGGCGAAAAGGACCAGCGCGACGGCCGAGGGCGCGGTGAAGCCGAGCCAGGCGGCGAAGCCGCCTTTCAATCCGGAGCGCAGAATCCCGAGCGCGATGCCGACCTGGCTGCTCGCGGGGCCGGGCAGGAACTGGCACAGGGCGACGATGTCGCCATAGGCGGCTTCGTCGAGCCAGCGCCGGCGCGTGACGAATTCGGCGCGGAAATAGCCCAGATGCGCGACCGGCCCGCCGAAGCTCGTCACGCCCAGCCGCAGGAAGACGAGGAACACGCTGTGCCACGGCTCCTTGGCCGGGGTTGTCGCGGCGAGCGACGCGGCGAGAGGCTCTGTCGATTGCATTTCGCCTGCTTCCCGCCTATCCGGAAGGTCAGGGTTCGGGGCAAGATTGCCGGGACGAGGGAGGATAAATCATGACGGGCGAAGAGCTTCACGACAAGTTCGCGATCCGCGAGGTGATCGAGAATTGGGTGATCTGGCGGGATTCGGGACAATGGGAGAAGTTCAAGACCGTCTGGCATGATGGCGCGCGCATGCACGCGACCTGGTTCCAGGGCAGCGCCGAGGATTTCATCGCCAATGCGCGCGCGAGCTGGGGCAGGGGCGGGGTGAGCTGTCATTTTCTCGGCGGTACCTCGATCGAACTGAAGGGCGCGCGCGCGATCGCCCAGACCAAGATGAAGATCGACACCCGCGGCAAGGCCGAGGACGTGCTGTGCGACATCGTCTCGACCGGACGGTTCTACGATTTCCTCGAAAAGCGCGACGGGCGCTGGGCGATCGTGCTGCGCCAGCCGATCTATGAGAAGGACCGGCTCGATCCGGTCGATCCGACCGTCGCGCCGGCGCTCGATCGCGCGCTCCTGGAATCCTTCCCCGAAGGCTATCGCCATCTGGCCTATGTGCAGGCGAAGGCGGGCTTTGCCGTCAAGCGCGATATGCCGGGACTGCGCGGGCCGGAGGTGGAACGGCTTTACGCCGCGGGCGCGCAATTCCTCGCCGGCGGCGCGGCGGTTTACATCTAAGAGAGCGCGCGCAGATCGGCGCGCAGCCGGTCGGGGCCCGAGCCGCATGGATGCGCTTCGAGATCGGCACCGGAATTAAGGTTTGTGT
The DNA here is from genome assembly GCA_963729935.1 of uncultured Alphaproteobacteria bacterium. Taxonomy (GTDB): domain Bacteria; phylum Pseudomonadota; class Alphaproteobacteria; order ATCC43930; family CGMCC-115725; genus CAIKMD01. The sequence goes on along the minus strand of CAVSPW010000007.1, from coordinate 52,687 downwards.
CCCCGTAACTCCCAAGCGGTTTGTCTCGAATTTCATGTGTCGTTCGCGTCCCCCTAATTGAACAGCCGGTCGAAGATGCCGATGCGGTAGTTCTCCGGCATGACGAGGGTGAGCGTCTCGCCCTTGTATTTCTCCGGCACTTTCGGGATCGGCGAGGCGTCGTGGATCATCTTGAGCGCGGCCTGATCGAGCATCGGAAAGCCCGAGCTTTTCTCGATCCATGCATCCAGCACCGTGCCGTCGCGCGCGAATTTGAAGCCGATCGCGACCGTGCCTTCCTCGCGCTTCTTGATTGCTTCCTTGGGATAGTCGCGGAATCGCGTGATCCAGCGCCGCACCAGTTCCAGATAATCGTCGCCCGGCCCGTCGCGCGCGCCATTCCCGGCCGCGGCGCGGCCGGCGCCTTCATCGCCGCGGCCCTTGCCGCCGCTGCCGGCGGCCTCTTGATCGCTCGCCGCGGCCGGCGCGCTTGGCGCCGCCGCCGGCTGCGGCTGTGATGCGGCGGCTTGTTGTTGCGCCGCCGCCGCTCGAGCCGTCATCGGCGCAGCGCGAGCCTGCTCTTGCGGCATGGGCGGCGCCGGCTTGTGCGGCGGAACCGGCTCGGCTTTCGCCGCAATGACGGGCGGCGGCGCGGGGAGGGGAAGGGGCTTGGGTGCCGGCGCTTGCGCGGCAACGGGCACCGGCGGCGCTTGTGACTTTTCGGTGGCAAGCGGCGTCGCTGCGGCGGGCTGCGCCTGGGCTTGCGCTGCCGGCGCGGTCGCGCTCGTGCCGTTCCCTCCGCCCGAGGCGCCCGATTGGCCGATCTGCTCGATCACCGTCACCGGGATCGGCGGAAGGGGTATTTCTTCCGGCGCGGGGTTCCAAAGCATGACAAGCAGCGCGATCGCCGCCGCATGGCCGAGCGCGGAGACGAGCAAGGCCCGGGAGAAACGCCGCCGCTCGCGCGATTTCACCCTCTCGTCCTTCGCCGGCAACGCATCCGGCAGGATGGCCTCGGTCATGATCCCCTTGTATCCGTTGCGCGCCCGGGAAACACTAGATTCGCAGATTGCGCCCCAACAGAGCAAGCCATGCCCAAATTCGCCGCCAATATCAGCACGCTCTTCACCGAATTGCCGTTTCTCGACCGGGTCGCGGCGGCCAAGGCCGCCGGTTTCGGGGCGGTCGAGTTCCAATCGCCCTATGCGTTTCCGGCCGCGGATCTGGCCGCGCGGCTCGAGCGCAGCGGTCTCGACGCGGTGCTCTTCAACGCGCCGATGGGCGATGCCGCCGCGGGCGAGCGCGGCTTCGCCGCGCTTCCGGGGCGCGAGGATGATTTCGCCGCCAGCATCGAGACGGCGCTCGCCTATGCGCGCGTGATCAAGGCGCGGCAGATCCACGTCCTGGCGGGGCTGGCCGCGGGCGAGCGCGCCGTGCAAGAGGCGCGCTATGTCGCCAATCTGCAGCGCGCCGCCGCGCGCGCCGCCGAGGAGGGCGTGACCCTGCTGATCGAGCCGCTCAACGCGCGCGACAATCCCGGCTATTTCCTCAACTCGACCGCGCAGGCCATCGCCTTGCTCGACCGCGTCGGGCGCCACAATGTGGCGCTGCAATTCGATCTCTATCATTGCCAGATCAGCGAGGGCGATCTCGCGCAGCACGCGCGCGATCTCTTCGGCCGCTACGCTCATGTGCAGATCGCCAATGTGCCGGGCCGCCACGAGCCCGGCGAGGGCGAGATCCACTTTCCCTTCCTCTTCGATCTTCTCGACGAGTTGGGCTATCGGGGCTGGATCGGCTGCGAGTACCGGCCCAAGGCGGGGACCCTCGCCGGGCTCGGCTGGGCGCGGCGCTGGGGCATCGGCGGTTGAGCGTCGTTGCGCCGCGATAAGAATGCTATCATGACCGAAGGGAGGCTCGCTCGATGAATGGTCGTTTGCGCGGCAAGAAGGCCGTGGTTACCGCCGCGGCACAGGGGATCGGACGCGCTGCCGCGCTCGCTTTCGCGGCCGAAGGGGCCGAGGTGCTCGCGACCGACATCAATGCCGAAAAGCTCGACCAGTTGCACAAGGCGGGCGCCGGCAAGATCGCGACGCGCCGCCTCGACGTGACCAAGCCCGACGAGGTCGCGGCGATCGCCGCCGCGAGCGGCGCGGTCGACGTGCTGCTCAATTGCGCCGGCTTCGTGCATCACGGCACGATCCTCGATTGCGCGGAAGCGGATTGGGCCTTCAGCATGGACGTCAATCTGCGCGGCATGTATCTCATGATCCGCGCCCTGCTGCCGGCGATGCTGAAATCGGGCCGGGGCGCCTCGATCATCAACATGTCGTCGAGCGTCTCCTCCTTGAAGGCGGCGCCCAACCGCTTCGTCTATGCGACCAGCAAGGCGGGCATCATCGGCCTGACCAAATCCGTCGCCATCGACTTCATCGGCGAGCGCATCCGCTGCAATGCGATCTGCCCGGGGACGATCGCCACGCCCTCGCTCGACGACCGCATCGCGGCGCGCGGTGGCACCGAAGAGGCGCGGCGCGCCTTCGTTCAGCGCCAGCCCCTGGGCCGGCTCGGCACGGCGGAGGAGATCGCGGCTCTCGCGGTCTATCTCGCGAGCGATGAATCGGCCTTCACGACCGGCGCGATGCATGTCATCGATGGCGGGTTCACGCTCTAACAAGTCACCGAAAGAAAGGGTTTTAATCCCATGAAACTATTGCGCTATGGGCCGCTGGGAAAAGAGAAGCCGGGGATCGTCGATCGCACCGGCAAGCTGCGGGATTTGTCGGGCACGATTTCCGATCTGACGCCCGAGGTGCTGGCGCCCGCCACGCTCGACCGGCTGCGCAAGCTCGATCCCGGTTCGTTGCCCCCGGTCACGGGCGAGCCGCGCATCGGCGCCTGCCTCGCCCCTATCGGCAAGCTCGTCTGCATCGGCCTCAACTATCACGATCACGCGACGGAGACCGGCAACCCGATTCCCAAGGAGCCGATCATCTTCCTGAAGGCGACGAGCTCGATCTGCGGCCCCAATGACGACGTGATCCTGCCCAAGGCCGCGACCAAGGGCGATTGGGAGGTGGAACTCGGCATCGTCATCGGCACCAAGGCGCAATATGTGCCCGAGCACGATGCGCTCAAACATGTCGCCGGCTATTGCATCGTCAACGACGTGTCCGAACGCGCCTTCCAGATGGAGCGCGGTGGACAATGGACCAAGGGCAAAAGCTGCGACAGCTTCGCGCCCATCGGCCCCTGGCTGGTCACAGCCGACGAGATCCCCGATCCGCAGGCGCTCGATTTGAGCTGCGAGGTCAGCGGCCAGGTGATGCAGAAGGGCAGCACCCGCAACATGATCTTCAACTGCGCGAAGATCGTCAGCTATCTCAGTCATTTCATGACGCTCTTGCCGGGCGATGTCATTCCGACCGGCACCCCGGCGGGCGTCGGGCTCGGCAAGAAGCCGCCGCGTTTTCTCAAAGCCGGCGACACGATGCGTCTCGCCATCGCCGGCCTCGGCGAACAGCGCCAGCGTGTGGTCGCCTTCCCTGGCTAAAGCTGTGGCACCGGGCTTCGATTCGCGCTATTCTAAATTCGTAATATTCTGCGCGCAGAGGCACCATGTACGATAACCGCCGTCCGGGATATTTCCGGAATGATGAGCCTCAGACGGGTCGCCGGGTCGAGGCCAAAGTAAAATGGTTCAATGCGGCGAAGGGTTTTGGCTTCGTGACCATGTCGGACGGCACGCCGGATGCCTTTCTGCCGATGGCGATCTTGCGCCGTGCCGGTTACGACGATGTCCGCGAAGGGGCGTCCATTACCTGTGAAGTTGGCGCCGGAGCGAAGGGTCCGCTCGTCGTCAGCGTCCTCAACGTCGACAACAGCACGGCATCGCCGATGAGCAGCACGGGCGGCGGCGGGCGACCGGGGCCAGGTCCCGGTCCTGGTCCCGGCTCCGGCGCGGGCCGCGCGGCGCAAACGATCGAGGGGGCGGTCAAGTGGTTCGAACCCGACAAGGGGTACGGCTTCATCTCGCCGGACGGAGGGGGCAAAGACATCTTTGTGCACGTCACGGCGCTGCGCCGCAGCGGCGTGCAGACGCTCGGTCCCGGCCAGCGCGTGCGCGTCGATGTGGTCGATGGCCGCAAGGGCCTCGAGGCCGATCGCGTCACCCTGATCTGAAGGCGCCGTTTTCGACGATGACCCGGTTTGGCCCAAGGCCGGCCGGCGCGAGACGTTGTGCGTGGCGGGCCCGGTGACGAGCGGGCGGTAAAGCCTTCAAGAAGAGCAGGTAACGATCATGGATCTCCAAGATACAATCAGGACCTACCGGCTTTTTTCCGGGTCCTATGATTACGTGTTCGGCCCGGTCTTCCATCCGGGCCGCAAGGATGCGGTGAGGATCGCGAACGCCCAGGCGGGCCAGCGCATTCTCGAGGTCGGCGTCGGCACCGGCCTGTCCTTGCCCTATTTTCGCGCCGATTCCGAGGTGACCGGCATCGACGTCTCGGCCGAGATGCTCGAGAAGGCGCGCCGGCGCGTCGAGCGGCGCAAGCTCGGCAATGTGAAGGCGCTTCTCGAGATGGACGCCGAGAAGATGAGCTTTCCCGATAACAGCTTCGACGCCGTGCTCGCGCTCTATGTCGCCTCGGTCGTGCCCGACCCGGCGCGCTTTGCCGAGGAGATGCGGCGCGTGTGCCGGCCCGGCGGCACCATCGTCATCGTCAATCATTTCGCGAGCGAAGAGGGCGTGATGCGGGTGGTGGAAAAACTCCTCGCGCCGCTGGCGGGCTTCATCGGCTTCCATGCCGATTTCCCGCTCGAGCCCTTCCTCGAAGTGAGCAAGCTCGCTGTGCGCGAAATCAAGCCGAGCAATCTCTTCGGCTATTGGCGTCTCCTGCGCTGCGTCAACGAGAAACCCGCGGCGGCGTGATCGCGCCCCGCGAGGCTGCGCGATCTAGAGCCTTTCCGGCTTTGATGGAATCAAAGCCGGGGCTCTCGCTTTTTGTTTTGTCGCGTTTCCTTCACGCGAACCGGTATCCACTTCGCTCGAAAACGCTCTAGAACCGCTCGAGATCGAAATCCATCACCGTTCCTCCGCCGCTGATCGCGGGGAGAAGCGCCGCCGCCGTCGCCAGCCGCTGCTCGGCGAAGAAACGCGCGCTCAAAATCTTGGCGCGGCAAAATCCTTCATCGCCGCTCTTTTCCGCCAGGCGGCGCGCGGCCGCAAGCGCGCCCTTGGCCATGAGCCAGCCGCCGGCGACGAGCCCGGCCAAACGCAGATAGGGCACCGCGCCCGCCAACGCCGCCGCCGGCTTCGCGCGGCGAAGCGCGACGAGATCGCCGCTCGCCTTGCCGAGCGCGGCGATGCCCGCGCGCAGATGCTTTGCGATCGCTTTCATATCCGCGCCCCGCGCCGCGGCGAGATCGGCCTCGAGCGCGCGCATCTCGTCGAGGAGCGCGCGCATCGCCGCGCCCTCGTCGCGCGCGAGCTTGCGGCCCAGGAGATCGTTCGCCTGGATCCCGTTGGTGCCTTCATAGATGAGCGCGATCCGCGCGTCGCGCAGATGCTGCGCGGCGCCGGTCTCTTCGATATAGCCCATGCCGCCATGGATCTGGATGTTGGTCGAGGCCGATTCGAACCCGGTTTCGGTCGGCCAGGCCTTCGCCACCGGAATGAGCAGATCGGCGCGATGTTGATAATGCTGGCGGGTCTCCTCGTCGGGATGGTGGCGCGCGCGGTCGATCGCGCCCGCGACGTAATAAAGCAGCGCGCGCGTGGCCTCGGCATCGGCGCGCATGCCGAGCAGCATGCGGCGTATGTCGGGATGATGAAGGATCGGCGGGGCTGCATCGCTCGCCGTGCCAACGGGCTTTCCCTGCACGCGCTCGCGCGCGAAGCCGCGCGCCTGCTGCAAGGCGCGCTCGGCGATCGCCACGCCTTGCAGCCCGACATTGAGCCGCGCGCCGTTCATCATCAGGAACATGTATTCGATCCCGCGGCATTCCTCGCCGATCAAGGTGCCGATCGCGCCGTCCTTCTCGCCGTAACGAAGGACGCAGGTCGGGCTCGCATGGATGCCGAGCTTTTCCTCGAGCTTCGTGCAGCGCAGATCGTTGCGCGCGCCGAGGCTTCCATCCGCATTGACCAGATATTTCGGCACGACGAAGAGCGAGAGACCCTTGCTGCCCGAGGGCGCGCCCGGCGTGCGCGCCAGCACCATATGGACGATGTTGGGCGCGAGGTCATGCTCGCCATAAGTGATGAAGATCTTCTCGCCGGTGATGCGGTAATGATCGCCGTCCTTGACCGCGCGGCAGCGCAGCGCGCCGACATCCGAGCCCGCCTGCGGCTCGGTCAGGTTCATCGTGCCGGTCCATTCGCCGCTGACGAGCTTGCCCAAATAGAGCGCGCGCTGTTCCGCCGAGCCATGAGCGATCAAGAGCTCCGCCGCGCTCGCGGTGAGCGTGGGGCAGAGCGAGAAGGCGAGATTGGCGCTGGTCCAGATTTCGAGCGCCGCCGTGCCGAGCGCGAGCGGAAGCCCTTGGCCGCCATAAGCAAGGGGAAGCGCGATCCCGTTCCAGCCGCCCGCCACATAGTCGCGATAGGCTTGCGGGAAGCCGGGCGGCGTCGTGACCGCGCCGTTGGCGAGCCGGCTCGGATTGCGGTCGCCCACTTGGTTGAGCGGCGCCAAGACCGCGGCGGCGAATTTTCCCGCCTCCTCGAGCACGCTCGTCACGATCTCGGGCGACGCGCCCTCGCAGCCGGGAAGCGTCGCGATCTCGGGCAGGCCGGCGACCGCGTCGAGCGCGAAACGCATCTCGTCGAGCGGCGCCGCATAGCCGGTCATCGCGCCAGGATCTTGCCCGGATTCATGATGCCGGCGGGATCGAGCGCGGCTTTGACGCGGCGCATCAGCTCGATCTCGACCGGCGCCTTGTAATGGGCGAGCTCCTCGACCTTCAAGCGGCCGATGCCGTGCTCGGCGCTGATCGAGCCGTTCAGCCCGACCGCGATGTCGTGGACGATGCGGTTGAACTCCTCGCGCCGCGCCAGGAAGATCTTGGTGTCGGCGTTTTCCGGCTGATGGATGTTGTAATGGATGTTGCCGTCGCCGACATGGCCGAAGGCGTTGGGCCTGATGCCCGGCAAGCGGTCGGCGATCGCCTTGTGGGCGGCGGTGATGAAGGCCGCGACCTTGCTCACCGGCACCGAGATGTCGTGCTTGATGCTGCCGCCCTCGTATTTCTGCGCCTCCACCAGGCCTTCGCGGATGCGCCAGAGGTCGCGCGCCTGCGCGGTGCTGGCGGCGATGACGCCGTCCTCGACGAGCCCCGCTTCCATGATTTCGCCGAGGAAATGCTCGAGCGTCTCCTTGAGACCGCTTTGCGCCTCGCTCGACGACATCTCGACCAGCACGTACCAGGGATATGTCTTGTCGAGCGGATCGACGATGCCCGGCACATGGCGCATCGCCATCTCGATCCCGAAGCGCGAGATGAGCTCGAAGGCGGTGAGCTGATCGCCGCTCGCCATGCGCGCGCGCGAGAACAGCGCCATCGCGTCGTCCACTTTGGTCAGGCCCAGGAACGCGGTCTCGACGCCTTTGGGCAGCGGGAAGAGGCGCAAGGTCGCCGCGGTGACGATGCCAAGCGTGCCCTCGCCGCCGATGAAGAGCTGCTTCAGGTCGTAGCCCGTATTGTCCTTGCGCAAGGCACGCAATCCGTTCCACACGCGCCCGTCCGGCAGCACCACTTCGAGCCCCAGCACCAGCGCGCGCATATTGCCATAGCGCAGCACGGCGATCCCGCCCGCATTGGTCGAGATGTTGCCGCCGATCTGGCACGAGCCTTCGGCGCCGAGGCTCAAGGGGAAGAGGCGATCGACGGAGTCGGCCGCCTTTTGCACCTCGGCCAGGATGCAGCCGGCTTCGACCGTGATCGAATAATCGATCGGATCGATGTCGCGCACGCGGTTCATGCGCGAGAGGCTCAAGACGATGCCGTGCCCGTCCTCCCACGGCACCGCGCCGCCCGAAAGCCCGGTATTGCCGCCTTGCGGGAAGATCGGCATCTTCGCGGCGGCGCAAAGCTTCACGATCGCGGCGACTTCGCCGGTCGAGGCCGGGCGCAGCACCGCTCGCGCCGCGCCGCAATAGGTCCCGCGCTCTTCCAGGAGATAAGGTTCCATCGCCTTGGGATCGGCGATGAACCCCTTCTCGCCGACGATGTGCTTCAATCGCGCGAGCGTGTCGGCATTCGTCGTTTCGGTGATCGTCACATTGATTTCCCAGCCAAGCAGCCCTTCGCCCCGAGCATTTCTCCGGCGAGGAGAACCGAACGGCGCGCGCGGAGGTCACTGGATTATGGCGTCTCGGTCCAGGCCGGCAAGTCCTTAGCCGAACGGGGCGCGCGCGGAGCAGGGGGAGCCGCGATCGGCAGAGGCCCCGCGCGGGCCGGCTGCCGCCCCTGCGCGGCATATTCCTGGGTATTTCTACCCAAGTAGAATTGGCGAGCTTCGCCTCTCGCGTCCCTCGAATCTCTCCTTGCTTAAGAGTTACAAAGGGCTAACGATCACGCCGTTCGGGAGTATGCCGCAAAAAAATCCAGCGAAACGTGTGATGGCCTCCGCAACTGGAAAAAGAAAAGCGCGGAACAATTTGAACGCAAAGATCCTGCGCCCGAAAAGAGGCGGCGGCGGCAAGCGCAAAGCGCCGCGCAAGGCCGCGCCGAAGCCGGGCGCCGTGGCGGATATTCCGGTCGTCGCCATCGGCGCGTCGGCAGGCGGGTTGGAACCGATCGGCCGATTTCTCGGCGCGATGCCGGCCGACAGCGGCCTGGCCTTCGTCGTGATCCAGCATCTCGATCCGACCAGCAAGAGTCTGCTGCCCGAGCTTCTGTCCAAGCATACCGCCATGAAGGTGCGGCCGGCCGAAGATGATGCCGCCTTGAGGCCGAACGAGGTCTATGTCATCCCGCCGGGCGTCTATCTCTCGATCGCATCGGGCAAGCTGCGCTTCTCGGCGGCGCCGGCGGGCAAGGGCGCGCGCATGCCGATCGACATCTTCCTGAATTCGCTCGCGCTCGACCGCGGCAATCGCGGGATCGGCATCATCATGTCGGGAACGGGCACCGACGGGGCGCAAGGGCTCAAGGCCTTGAAGCAGGCCGGCGGCCTCGCGCTGGTGCAAGACCCGAGCGAGGCGCAGCAAGAGGGAATGCCGCAATACGCGATGCTCACGGCGCATCCCGATGACGTCCTCGCGGTTCAGGATATGCCGGCGGCGCTGATGCGCTACGTCGGCCATGACTACGTGAAGGCTCCGCGCGCGAAGGCCGGATCGGAAGAAGCGCAGGCGCCCGCGGAGCCGGCGCTCGCCGCCTTCGTCGAGGTGCTGAAAACGAGCACGGGGCAGGATTACGGACGCTATAAATCCGGCACCTTGCAGCGCCGCATCGAACGGCGCATGGCTCTCCATGGCATCGAGAACTGGGCCGACTATCTCGCGCTGCTGCGCAAGAGCCTGTCCGAAGCAGACGCGCTGGCCAAGGACCTTCTGATCAACGTCACGCGTTTTTTTCGCGATCCGGAGGCTTTCGCTTATCTGGGCGAGCATGTGCTGCCGCGCCTGCTGCAAACTCATGCGGAGGGTCAACCCGTGCGCGTCTGGGTGGCCGGATGCAGCACCGGGGAAGAGGTCTATTCGCTCGGCATCCTCTTGTCGGAGAAGATCGCGGCCGCGCGCCGGCGCCTGGAGTTGCAAATCTTCGCCACCGATATCGACGACGAGGCTCTGCAGGTCGCGCGCGCCGGCATCTATCCGGAAAGCGTCCAGGCCGACATCTCGCCGGAACGTCTCGATAAATTCTTCGTCGCGGAAAACCAGAATCTCAAGGTCGCGAAGGAATTGCGCGACGCGGTCGTCTTCAGCCGGCACAATGTCCTGACCGACCCGCCCTTTTCCAGGCTCGATCTGGTTTCCTGCCGCAACCTGCTGATTTATCTGAAGCCGGATGCCCAGGCTCGCGCGCTGGCGCTGTTTCATTTTGCGCTCCGCGACGACGGCGTGCTGTTCCTGGGATCCGCCGAGTCGGTCGGCTCCGCGACCGGCCTGTTCGAGCCCGCCGAGGAGAAGTTCCGGATCTACCGGCGCGTCGGCCACGGACGCTCGACGCGGGCCGGTGCGCCAAGCTTGGAGCGCGGCCGCGTTGCGCCAGCGCCAGCTCAGCCCATCGGTCTCGCGCCGGGGCGTGCGCCCTCGCTGGCCGATCTCGTGCAACGCCGGATGCTGGAGGCTTACGCGCCGGCCGCCGTCGTGATCAATCGTGCGCTGCTCCCCTTATATTATTTTGGCGCCACCGGCCGCTATCTCGAGATCGTCTCCGGCGAGCCCAGCCAGGATGTGCTGTCCATGGCGCGCGAAGGGCTGCGCGCGAAGCTCCGCGAGACGATCGCGCGCGCCTTTCGCGGCAAGCGGCGGGCCGCCGCCCATGGCGTGTCGTTCAAGCGCGAGGGCCGGCCGGCCAGCGTGACGATCGAGGCGCAGCGCGTCGCCGAGGGCCATGACGACCTCGTGCTGGTCAGCTTCATCGACGAATTGCCCCGTCCGGCCGGCGCCGCGCATCGTCTTGCGGGGAAAACGGCGGGGAAGTCGGAGGTGGCGCAGCTGCGACAGCAGCTCGGCGACACGCGCAAGGAGCTCAACCGCACGATCGCCGACCTACGGCGAGCGAATGAGGCGCTGAAGGCAAACAACGAAGAAGCGATGTCGCTCAACGAGGAATTCCTTTCCACCAACGAGGAGCTGGAATCCTCCAAGGAGGAGCTGCAATCGCTGAACGAGGAATTGACCACGGTCAACAGCCAGCTGCGCCAGTCGCTCGACCAGCAGCAGCAGGCCTCGACCGATCTGTCCAATTTGCTGAACAGCTCTTCGGTGGCCACGATCCTTCTCGACGCCCAGCTCTGCATCAAGGTCTTCAATCCCCGGATGAGGGCGCTGTTCTCGCTGATCGACGCCGATATCGGGCGTCCGCTCGCGGACTTGCTTCCGAAATTCTCCGATCCGCAGCTTCTCACCGACGCGACCGCGGCCCGCTCGAAGGGCGCGCCGGGCGAGCGGGAAATCCGCGCCGAAACCGGCGCCTGGTATTTGCGTTCGGTGTTGCCCTATCGGACCGAGACCGGGAAAATCCACGGCGCGGTGGTGACCTTCGCCGATGTGTCGCGGCTCAAGCAGGCGGAGCTCGACGCCGCGGCGGCGCGCGCCTATGCCGAAACCATCGTCGACACCATCCGCGAGCCGCTGATCGTGCTCGATCCGGCGCTTCGGATCGTATCGGCCAATTCCGCATTCGAAGCGGCCTTCGATCTGACGCCGGATCGGCTGACGGGGCGCGCGCTGCGCGATCTCGCGCACCCCATTCTCGCCCATGCGCGGCTGGGCGAGTTGCTTTCCCGGATGCAGATGCAACGGCAAGAAACCGGCCGGGTCGAGCTGGAGCTGGACGAGCCCGCTGGCGGCTATCGCGTGTGGCAGGCGGTAGCGCGGGAGTTTCGCTCGCCCCTGGCGGAACGGCCGATGATCTTGCTCGCGCTCGACGATATCACCGACGAACGACGCATCGTCCGCCGGCAATTGCAGCTCATGATCGACGCGCTGCCGGGCGCGTTCCTGGCGGTCGATAACGAGCGCCGCATCCGCTTCGCCAGCAGCCAGATCGAAGCAATCTTCGGGTATCGCGCCGAGGAGCTGATCGGGCAGCCGGTCGACAGGCTGGTGCCGTCGGAGACGCGGGAGCGGCATGTCGGCCTGCATGTCGCCTTCATCAAGAGCCCCAAAAGACGGCCGATGGGAGCCGGTCTCGACATCTATGGGATCACCAAGGACGGGCTGAAAATCCCGATGGATATCGGGTTGAGCCCCTTGCCGACGGCCAGCGGGGTGTTGGTCATCGCCGCCATTCACGATTTGCGGGCGCAGAAACAGGTGGAAATCTCGCTGCTTGCCGCCAAAGCCGAGGCGGATCGCGCCAATCAGGCGAAGTCGCGCTTCCTGGCCGCGGCGAGCCACGACCTGCGGCAGCCCTTGCAGACCATCGGCCTGTTGCTCGGCGTGCTGGGAAAGCGGGCCGGCGACGCGGAAGCCCGAACCATCCTTAAAAGATTGGACGACGCGGTCGCCGATATGGCGAGCCTGCTCGATACCTTGCTCGATATCAACCAGATCGAGCGCGGCACGATCAAGCCGGTAATCGCCGAGTTTTCCGTCGGCGCGCTGCTGACACGCAAGGCCGCTGAATTCGCTCCGCTCGCGACGGCCAAAGGTCTGTCGCTGCACATGGTGCCGTCATCAGCGGTGATCCGCAGCGACCGGCAATTGCTCGAGCGCGCGGTCGGAAACCTGCTCTCCAACGCCGTCAAATACACCGATCGCGGCAGGATCCTGCTGGGCTGCCGGCATCGCGGCGATAAATTGTCGATCGAGGTCTGGGATTCCGGCATCGGCATTCCCGCCGACGAGATTCAATCGGTGTTCGACGAGTTCTATCGGATCGACCGAAATGACAGCAGCAAGTTCGGCCTAGGACTGGGCTTATATATCGTGCAACGCGTCGCCCGGCTTCTGGATCATCAGGTCGAAGTCCGTTCCACGCCCGGCAAAGGAACGATGTTCGCTCTGATCGTGTCGAAGGCGGACTCCGCAGCCTCGGCGCCGGCCGGACAAGCCGTCGTGGACGCCGCATCGAGCCCGGCGATCCTTCTGGTCGAGGACGACCCGGCCCAGCTCGATACGCTGCGCGCACTGCTGGAGCTCGAGGGCTTTCGCGTGGTGCCGGCGCGCAAAGGCGACGACGCGCTGGCTCGCCTGCGCGGTCCGGCGGCCGTTCTCCCCGATGTCATCGTCGCCGACTACAACCTGCCCGGCGAGATGACGGGGCTGGCGCTCATCCAACGCATGCGAGCCGAATTGGCCGCGCAGATTCCGGCGCTGATCGTGAGCGGCGACAAATCGGCATTGTCGATGAAGGTGCTTGACGGCAGCGGCGTGATGTTCATCAGCAAGCCGGTCAGGGCAGGCGATTTGCTGGCCGCCGTGGATGCGCTGATCAAAATTGCGAAGCCCGGATGGTCCGGCAAAGCGGAAAGCGGTGCGGCGATGATTCCGTCCCGATCGGCGACGCCTGGCGCCGATGCTGCGATCATCGACGACGAACCCAGCGTCCGCGACGCGATGGCGTCGATGATCGAGGCGGAAGGATACAAGGTCACGACCTATGCGTCAGCCGAAGCTTTTTTTGCCGATCCGGATCGCGGTCGATTTCGCTGTCTTCTGGTCGACATCAAGCTGCCGGGCATGGACGGGTTTGCGTTGCAGGAACGGCTCGGTTCCGAACGGATCGACGTGCCGATCGTCTTCGTCACCGGCAGCAGCGATCTGCCCATGGCCGTGAAAGCGATGCGCAGCGGCGCCGCCGATTTTTTGCAAAAGCCCGTGCATCGCGCGGCGCTGCGCGAGAGCGTGGCTCGAATCATGGAGAGAGGTAGGCAAAGCGCCGAGCGTTCCGCCGCGCAGGACGACGTCGCCGCCCGCATCGCCACCCTGACCGAGCGCGAGCGCCAAGTCATGGAGCGCATGCTCGAGGGGGAAGCGACCAAGAATATCGCCGCCGGTCTCGGCATCAGCCAGCGCACGGCGGAGCACCACCGGCAGAACGTGATGCGCAAGATGAGCGCGAAATCCTTGGCCTTGCTGGTTCGGATGGTCGGACTGCGCGACACGCGCCGCTGAAACGGCGGCATTCCTCCCTCCGCCGCGGACCCAGGTAGAACTACTTAGGGATAATTGCTCTCTTAACAGCGGCCAACCCCAGACGATAGCGTGCTTGCCGACGCAAGAATCCGAGGGCGGGCGAAAAAAAAGCGGGAACCGGAGGCCGAGCGATGATCAAGCGGCCGCCGTCACTTGCTGATCCGAGACGACACGGCCGTTTCAGCCGAGCGCATGGTGCCGCCGGTCCCGCGTTGGAGCGTCGAATTCCCAGAATGGGAGGCCCCGATGTACGAAGATCCCTACGTGATCCGGCTCAACATCCAGCATTTTCAGGCGCTCTTGAAGCTCGAATGCACCCCGGCGACACGCCAGCAAATATTGAGATTGCTGGCCAAGGCGCAAGCGGAGCTTCCGCTGGCGCTGGCGGAACGATCCGAATTCGCGCACGCGGCCGGGTAACTCGATTTCCGTCACAAAAGCATCACGACGGCCGGCTTTCGACATGCGGCCGCCGCGAGGAAGATTTGTCGACGCGTCATTGTCCAATAGCGAGAAGGAAGTGATCACCATGTCTGAAAGAACGAAATCACGCGAAGGGTCCCAGGCGCATCCGACGAATGGCTCGGCGCCGCCTTTCTTTTTCAATATCGATCAGCAGCCTTTCCAATCTTGGGCGCGCGGGATGTCGGCGCTGACCGAAGAGATGGGCCAATTCATGCAGGCCCGGCTGCGCGAGGATATCGGCGCCTGGAGCAAGCTCACCGCGTGCCGCGATCCATCCCAGCTGCTCGAAACCCAGCGCCAATACGTCGAAAAGTCCGCGGCGGATTATCTCGACGAGGCGGGCAAGCTGACAAGGCTCGCGCTGGATATGACGAATGACAGCTTCTCGGCGCTCCGCGAAAGCGGCAAGGGAATGACCCGGCCGAGCGAGGCCACCGGCGCCTGATTGCCGGCCCGAACCGGGACCGGCCCTGACAAATGGTCATGAGCCCGCGCGTGCCTTGAGCCGCCGCGGCAGGGAAGCGGGTGCGCCGGTTGAATGCCGAAAAGCGCGCCGTCGCCAGCCGGCCGCGCTTTTTTTCTTTCGAGGAGTCGGAGCCGTCATGAATTGCTGGGTGATCGAGCAGAACATCGTGCGCTTCCGCGAGACGTTGCGCGGGAAAGCGGAGGCCCATCGTCGCCACGAGATTCAGCGCTTGCTCGCCGAGGTGGAAGCAGGAATGGCCGAGCTCGACGGGCAAGCCGGGCCCGATTGAGGCTCGTGTGGCGTGGGTGCCGCTCGCTCAACGTCAATCGAACGCGTCCCGGCTCCATGGCTTCCGGCCCGGTTTATCGCGCCGTCCTTGACCTGGATCATGGGAAGAGATCGCGAGGCGTAGGGGAATAACCGGCGCGCAGCCGAGGAAGCCCAGCATTGGCGATCTACCGCGTTTACTTCATCGATCACGGCGGCAACACCTTCGCGGTCCATGAGATCGACTGTCCCGACGACGAGGCGGCGATCAAAAAGGCGCGTTCCCTCGACGTGCGCTTCATCGGCATGGGCTTCGATCTGCGGCAAGGCGAGCGTCTCGTGCATCAAGAACGCCGTTAAGGCCTTGGCGACCAAGCGGCGCCGTCGCGTCAGGGGCGAAGACGCGAGGCTGCGCCAGCTTGTCGCAGTCTGCGCCGTTTGATCCAGATCAAGGTTCGCCCGGCGATCGGGGCGGGAGACTGCCAGGGCAAGCCGCAAGGAACCGGGAGGCGAGGAAGATGGAGTTCGGCATTCAGTTCTTTCCCGATGTCGGGCCGGCGCAGAAATCCGCCGCGCAATATTTCGCCGAATCGTTGAAGCTCGTCGAGCTGTGCGATGCCTATGGCTACAGCAATGTCCGCACCGTCGAGCATTATTTCCTGCCTTATGGCGGCTACAGCCCCAACCCGCTGCTCTTTTTGACCGCGGCCGCCGCGCGCACCAAGAAGGCGCGCCTCACCGTGGGCGCGGCGCTGCCCGCCTTCACCAATCCGCTGAAGCTTGCGGGCGAGGCGGCGATGCTCGATGCGATTTCGGACGGACGGCTCGAGCTCGGCTTTGCCCGCGCCTTCCTGCCGCACGAATTCGCGCAGTTCGGCGTCGAGCTCGATGAGAGCGTCGCGCGTTTCGACGAAGGCCTCGAGCAGGTGCGCCTTCTCCTCGAGGAAGAGAACGTCACGAGCAAGGGCCGCTTCCACAGCTTCAAGAACGTGACCTCCCTGCCGCGGCCGACGCAAAAGCCGCGCCCGCCTTTTTGGATCGCGGCGATCGGCACGCCGGCCTCGTTCGAGAAGGCCGGCCGGCTCGGGCACTCGGTGATGGCCATCCCGATGGCGGGCACGCGCGTCGGCGAGCTCATCGCCCTCTACCGCGAAGCGTGGCGGAAAGCCGGCCATCCGGGCCAGGGCCGCGTGATGTTCGCCTTCCACATGCTCTGTCACGAGGATCACGACGCGGCCGTGCGCATCGCCCGCGAGCCCTTGAACCGATATCTCAAATCCCTGGTCGGCGCCGCCTCGCATTGGATCACGGGCACGAGCTCCAAGGATTATGCCGGCTACGACGAGGTGATCGCGCAGCTCGACCGCGAGACCTTCGAGACGCAAATCGCCTCGGGTTCCGCCTGGATCGGCACGCCGGCGGAGATCATCAATCAGATCGAGGCCTATGTCGCGCGCAACGGCGATTTCGAAATCGCCTCGATGCAGGTGAACTTCAACACCATCGGCTACGAGGACGCCGCCGCATCGATGCGGCTCTTCGGCAGCAAGGTCATGCCGCATTTCGCGAAGAAATCCGGCGCCACCCGGGCGGCCTGAGCGCGGCGTCAAAAGCAGCAGGAAGAGGGAGGAAGAGAGACCATGGCATCCGAATTTCAGCATGCCCCGGGCGCGCCCGTGGCCCCCGATTTTCTGGCCGCGATGGAGCGCAGCGCGATCCTGCCGCTCTGGGACCGGTATCACGAGCTTCTTCCCGGCGAGCCCAAGTCGCCCGACCGGCCCTGGCTGTGGCGTTGGCGCGACTTGCAAGGCTTCGTCGACCGCGCCGCCAAGGAAGTCACCATGGACAAGGCCGAGCGCCGCGTCCTCATGCTGGTCAATCCCGCTTTCGGCGGCAAGGCGGTGACGACGACCAATCTCTTTGCCGGCATCCAGATCCTCGAGCCCGGCGAATCCGCGCGGCCGCACCGGCATACCGCCTCGGCGATGCGGCTCATCCTGGAGGGCGAGGGCGGCTCGACCGTCGTCGACGGCCAGGACTGCCCGATGGAGCCGGGCGATCTCATCCTCACGCCCAATTGGACCTGGCACGAGCATTTCAATCGCGGCAAGCGACGCGTGGTGTGGCTCGATGGGCTCGACATGCCCTTGGCCGCGCATCTGGGCGCGATCTTCGCCGAGGGCGGCGGCGGCTCGGGCGCCAACACGCCGGCGATCGGCGATGCGGCCTTCGCGCAAGCCGGCCTCACGCCCGCGATCCCGCTGAGCGACGCGCCGCATTCGCCGATGTTCCGCTATCCCTGGTCGAAGGTGATGGCGGCGCTCGACGCCGCGCCCGAGCATGCCGATGGCAGCCGGCGCGTGCATTACACCAATCCGGTCGATGGCGGGCCGGTGATGCCGACCATGGATTGCTATGCCTGGCGCCTTGCGCGCGGCGCCGACACGGCGCGTTACCGCAGCACGGCCAACACGGTCTGCCTCGCGGTCGAGGGCGAAGGCGTCTCCTCGATCGGCGGCGAGAGCTTCGAATGGAAAAAGCACGACGTTTTCACGGTGCCGCATTGGAATTGGGCATCGCACCGCGCGGCCAGCGCCACCGCGCATCTCTTCATGTTCACCGACCGCGAAGTGCTGTCGCGCGTCGGCCTGTTGCGCGAGGAAACCGCGCCGGCTTGAGGTCACCTTTCACGAGGAGAGAGTCCATGTGCTCGTCGGTTCATCCCCAATTCTCGCATTGCGGCATCTATGCGCGCGACATCGCCGCTCAGATCGATTTCTACACGAAGGTCGTCGGCCTCGTCGTGGCCGATCGCGGCTATAGCGAGGCGGCGGGCCACGAATTTGTCTTCCTCACTGCCTCGCCCGAGCATCACCATCAGGTCGTCTTCATCTCCGGGCGGGGCAAGAACGTCGCGAGCACGGTCAACCAGCTTTCCTTCAAGGTCGCCGATCTCGATCAGCTCAAGGAAATGTATCGCCGCGCGCGCGATTACGGCATCAAGGAGATCCGGCAGATCTGCCACGGCAACGCGCTGTCCTTCTATATCGCCGATCCCGAAGGCAACGGCATCGAGGTCTATACCGACACGCCCTGGTACATCCCGCAGCCCCACGGCGTGCCGATCGATCTCGCGCGCCCCAGCGACGAGATCATGGCGACGACCGAAAAGCACTGCCGCGAGACGCCCGGCTTCCTCCCGCTCGCCGCCTGGAAGGCGGAGGTGGCGAGCCGGCTCCAGCGCACGCCCTAGCGCGTCCGCGGCGCGCGGCGCGGCGTCATAGGTTCGCCGCCCCGGCGATTTCGGCCGCCCCGCTCGCATCCGCGTGCTCTGATGGCTTGCCAAAGTGCCCGACACGTTGCATTTTGACAGGACAAGAAGGGCCGTGCGGCGCTGTGCCGGGCAAGGCTCGGCAGAAATGAGCAAGGGAGGCGAGATCATGATCAGGCATTGGGCGGCGGCGGCGGTGGCGTTGGGACTTCTGGTTCCGGCGGCCAGGGCCGAAGAGCCGCAGACGGTCACGGTGCAGCTCGTCCGAAGCATCGCGCAGGCGCCCTACTACATCGCGGTGGCCAAGGGCTATTTCACCCAGGAAGGGCTCAAGATCGAATCCGGCGACACGCGGAGCGCGCTCGACGCCATCGGTCCGCTCGCGACCGGGCGGCTCGACGTCGCGATCGGCGCCGCCACCGCCGGCTTCTTCAATGCCGCGCATCAGGGCTTCGATCTGCGCATCGTGGCGGCGATGGGCATCCAGGGACCGCTGATGTCCACCCAGCCGGTGGTGCGCAAAGCGCTGTGGGAAGCCGGAACGATCCGCAGCGGCAAGGATTATCGCGGACGCAAGATCGCGGTGAACGCGCCGGGCGACATCACCCAATATTTCCTCACCCTCATCGCCCGCAAATACGGCATGACCTTGAAGGACATGGACGTGACGCCGCTGGGCTTCGCCGAGCAGCTGGTCGCGTTCAAGAACGGCGCCATCGACGCGGGCTTCCTGCCGGAGCCGCTCGCCAGCGTGGCGAAGCTGTCGGGCTCGGTCGTGCTCGACGAGCCCGATTCCGGCATCGGCGAAGGCACGATCACGACCTTCGTCTTCTACGGCACCAAATTCATGCATGACCGCCCGAAGGTCGCGCTCGGCTTCCTGCGTGCCTTGGTGCGCGGCGCCCGCGACACGCAAGGCACCGCCTATCTCAAGGACCCCGCGATCGCCGGATCGATCGCCCAGCAGACCGGGCTCAAGGTCGAGGCGATCGAGCACAGCGTGCCCTATGCCATCGATCCCAATCTCGATATCGCCAAATTCGAGGCGGGATTGCGCAAGCAGGAGACGATCCACCGCGAGAACGGGACGATCACCTATAAGGGCGAGCTGTCGTTCAAGAAAGTGATCGACGCGAGCCTCATCCACCGGGCGGCCGCAAGCGTGAAATAGCGCGCGAGCGCCGCGCCGCTAATCCCGGGCGCGCTCGACCTCGTCCTTGAGCTGGCCCCAGATGCCGTAGACGATCTCGCCGTAACGCGGATCGTGGCGCAGCTCGAGCACGTGGCGCGGGCGCTCCAGCGGCACATCGATGATCGTCTTGGTGCGGCCGGGGCTCGCCGTCATCACCATGATCTTGTCGCCCAAGGTCACCGCCTCGTCGACGCTGTGGGTGATGAAGACGACCGTCTTCTTGTCGGCCTCCCAGATGCGCAGCAATTCTTGCTGGAGGATCGTCTTGTTCTGCTCGTCGAGCGCGGAGAAGGGCTCGTCCATCAGCAGGATCTCGGGATCGTTGGCGAAGGCGCGCGCGATCGAGACGCGCTGGCGCATGCCGCCCGAGAGCTGATGCGGGTAGAGATTCGCATAGCGCGTGAGGCCGGTGCGGTCGAGCCATTGCCGTACCACCTGGTCGATCTCTTCCCGGGGCGCGCGGCGCATGCGCAGCCCATAGGCGGCATTGTCCCATACCGTCATCCAGGGGAAGATCGAATCCCCCTGAAACACCATCGAGTAATGCGGCCGGCCCTGCGCGGGATCGGCGAGCTCGACCGTGCCGCTCGTCACCTGCTCGAGCCCGCCGAGGATGCGCAGGAGCGTCGTCTTGCCGCAACCCGACGGGCCGACGATGACGAAGAAGCTGCCTTCGGCGATCTCGATCGAGACGTCGTCGATCGCGCGCAGCGGACCGAAATGCTTGTAGAGGTTGCGGATGCGGATCTTGATCTTGGGCGACCGTTCCGCCGCCGTCGCGCGCGCCGCGTCCGGCACGGTCAAGGATTCGTCTTCCACGGGATCAGCCACCGCTCCAATTCATTGAGGCCCAGGGTCATGATGAACCCGATGATGGCGATCATGAACAGACCCACATACATCTTCTCCACCGAGAAAGTCTGCCAGGCGCTCCACACCATGTAGCCGAGCCCGCTCTTGGCGCCCACCATCTCCGCGATCGCGATCAGAATGAGGCCGAGCCCGGCGCCGAGCTTGACGCCGGTCATGATGAAGGGCAGCGCGCCGGGAAGCGCGATGGTGCGGAAGGTCTCCCACCGTCCCGCGCGGAAGCTGGTGCCGACATCGAGATAGATGCGGTTGATCTGCAGCACGCCGGCGGTCGCGTTGATGGCGATGGGATAGAAAACGCCGATCGCCACCATCACGATCTTCGACGTCTCGCCGAGGCCGAAGATCAGCAGGATGAGCGGCAGGATCGCGCTCTTCGGAATGGGATAGGTGGCGGAGATGAGCGGGTCGGCGAAGGCGCGGATCGGCCGCGAGATGCCCATGACGATGCCGAGGATGAGCGCCGGCACGCCGCCGAGGAAAAACCCGAAGATCAGCCGCTCGAGGCTGATCGCGGTGTTGTCGAGAAGCTCGCCCGTCTGCGCGGCGGAAATGAGCGCCAAGACGATGCTGCTCGGGGCTGGAAAGAAGCGCACATCGATGAAATTGAGCTGCGCCGCGAGCTCCCAGGCGCCGAGCAGCCCCAGGGGCGAGGCGAAATTGATGATGAAGTCCCGTCGCTTCGCGGCGAGGCGCTTGCGCTCGCCCAGATCGGCGATGGTGATCGCGCTCATGATCGTCTCCCTGCCGTCACGCGAGGTTTCGCGTTCGTTCCGCGCCCCGAGCCGAAGCGGCGCCGCTTTCGCGTGCCGCCGGAATCGGCTTCGGCGCAGGAATTTCCTGGATCATGACACCTGTTTCTCGCGCGTCAAGCGACCGCGCCGATGCCGCACCCGACCGTCCCGGAATCGCGCCGGAGCTATTTGGCGAAGATGACGAAGCGCTGGTCGAGCAGCGAGAGTGCATCCATGTGGGTTTTGATCATGCCCACGGACTCGTACCAGTCGAGCACGCCCTGAAGGTCCGACAATACAATCCGGTTTTGCGGATCGAAATAGCCGATCCCGCGGGCGACGGTGGCGGGTGATACGTCCAGCTTCTTCGCCACGATGTCCACCATCTCCTTGGCGTTGGCTTGGTCCTTGCGGTGGCCCTCCTTGTCGATGAAGGCCGAATCCCACGCCGCTCCGCCTTTGCGGAAGGCGGCGAGGAAGCGCCGCACGACGTCGGGGTGCTCTTGCGCGTACTTGCCGGTCGTAAAGGTGACCGTGCTCTGGCCACCACCGAGTTCGTCGGCAACCCAGCCGAGCAGCTTGGCGTCGCCGCGCGCGACCAGAGGATAGATGTTGGCGACGGTCTGGACGCCGGCATCCACTTCGCCGCCTTTCAGGGCCGAGGCGACGTTGGGGTTCGACTGCAGCGGCACGACGCGGACTTCGTTCAGCCCCATGCCGTATTTCTCGAGGATGCGCGCGAGATCGTATTCGAGCGGCGTGCCGCGCTGGGTGATCCCGATCGAATGCCCCTTCATGTCCTTGAAGGCGTGCAGGCCCGCGGCATAGGCCTGGTTCGACACCAGGAAGCCGATGGTCTGGAAGCCGGGACGCTCCCAGCCGCCCGCCGCGATGATGCGCAGCGTGCCCTGCTGAGCGAGGTTGCAGAACGCCGCCGTCAGCGCGGTCGAGCCGAAATCGATGTCGCCCGATGCGGCGGCGACGGCGATCGGCGCGGCCGAATGGAAGAGAACGATTTTCGCGTCGAGCCCCTCGGCCTCGAAATAGCCTTTGGCCTCGGCGACGAACGCCGATGCGCCGCCCTGCGAGTGGACGACGCCGATCCGGACCGGGTCGGCCGCGTAGCCGGGCCTGGGAACGAGGCCGACCGCGAGAACGCCCGCGGCCGCGGCGATCAACGCGCGCGACCAAAGCCTTCGAGGAATTGCAATTCCCATCATGGTCGGATCCTCCCGGTTCTGTTCGACTTGACCTTTGCCGGCGCCTGGTTCCGGCGCCTTCCCGGCGAGTTTAGGCCGCCCGAGGCCCGGCGCAAAGCACTGTCGATCGAGCGGCGCTGCTGCCATTCCTCAAAAGCGTCAGAGCACCGGCAGCTGCAGATAGGATGCGCGCGCTCCACCGGTATGGACCGTATGCGTGCCATTGATCCGGTCGGCGGGCCGGTCGACCGGGTCATTGTGGGTGAAGAGGCCGGAGCCCTTGAGCGGGCCAGTCGCATCCGGCCGCTCGAAATCCTTGCCTTGCAAGGTGAGCGCGAGACGAGACGCCTTGGGCAGAGAGGCGCTGCCCGGCCAAATCTCCAGATCGATCTCATACACCTCGCCGGCTTTCAGCGGCTGGACTTCATCATGGCTGTGCCACGGCATCCAGTCGGTGCTGCGCGTGGCGTCGAGCTTCCGGTGCGTGACGCGCAGCCAGCCCTGCGAGACCGGCAATTTGGGCTCGTCGGCCGCGAAGAAGGTGACTTCCTTGCCTTGGGGATCGAAGGCCTGCATGGTCGCGAACAGATCCATGTCGGGCTTGTCGCAAGCGACGAAGAGCTTGGCCTTGATCGGCCCGGCGAATTCGAGATCGCGCTCGAGCGGCGCCGAAGAAAACGTCGCGCCGGGGCTGAGCGCAGGGTAGCTCGCCGAGGCGCTCTCCTTGGGCGGCGACCATTCGAGGCTTTTCCTGCGAGCATCGAGATAGATCTTCGTCCACGTCGTGTTCTCGAGCGGCCATGCCCTGCCTTGCACCACGCGCTTCACCGTGTCGCCCGGCGCCCGCACCGCGACCTCGACCCGCGGCTCCTTCTCCCATCCGTTGTCGATGCCCTTGAGGTAGCGGTCGAAGAATTTGCGCTGAAGCGCGACGCTCTCCGGCTTGAAGAAGGTCGCGAAATAGGAGCCCGACTGCACCTTGAGCCATTTCTCCCGCGACGAAAGCCCCGTGAAGCCGGTGATGGTGCCGCGCAGATGCAGTCCGAGGCCGCCCCAATTGGCGACGACGAGCGCCGGAATCTCGATCTTGGACAAATCGCCCGAGCGCACGCCGTAATAGGCGTCGTTGAGCGGATGCGCCAGCACGGCCTCGATATATTCGGAGCGGTTGGCCTTGAGCTCGGCCTCGCCGAGGCTCGCGGGCCCGGTGAGCCGCTCGCCCGTCACCATGTCCTTCAGGTCGCATCGCGGGTTGCCATGCTGCTTGCGCAGATTGCCGCGCCACCAAAAATGGACGAAGCCGTCGCAGAACATGCCGCCGGTGCGCGTGCGGCCGCGATAGAAATCGCTCGTGCCTTGCCAGGGTTGGATCGCGGCGAGATGCGGCGGGCGGAGCGAGGCCACCATCCATTGGCCGCAGGCGTAATAGGAGATGCCGATCAGCCCGACCTTGCTGTTCGACCAGGGCTGAACGCCCGCCCATTCGATCGCGTCGTAGAAGTCGACGAACTCCTGCGGGCCGTTGACGTCGAGCTTGCCCGGCGACTTGCAGGCGCCGCGGGAATCGACGCGGATGAGCACATAGCCATGCGGCACCCAGACTTCCGGGTCGGGCGTTTCGAACACCATCCACTTGCCGGACGAGGCGTCGAAGATCTCCTTGTAGTCCCGGAGCAATGTCTCCCATGATTCGAGGCGGTGCTGCGAGAAGTGCAGATCCTTGCCGTAGGGGCCGAAGGTCATCACCACGGGATAGCTGCCGGGCGCATCGGGCCGGAACACATTCGCCTTGAGCCGCGCGCCGTCGCGCATCGGAATATCGATATCGTGATCGAGCACGACGCCATGGGCGCCGGGATGTTTGATTTCGATGGCGAGGGTCATTCGACGTTCCTCCGCGGCCTCGATGTTGGCGACGTTCGCGATGGGCAATCGCCGTCAGGGCTCGGCGGGCACCGGGGCTGCGATGCCGTAAAGCGCCGCCGCGTTCTCCCAGATGATCTTGCGCCGGTCGAACGCGGAGACGCCGTCGAGCGAAAGGAAAGTCTTGACCGCGCCGCCGGCGCTGTCGAAATGCGGATAGTCGGTGGCGAACAAGATGCGCCCGGCGCCGATTCCCTGGATCGCGAGCGGCAGGGTCTCGTCATGCGGATCGCAGGTGACGAAGCATTGGCGCGCGAAATACTCGCTGGGTTTCAGCTTGATCGGCATTTGCCGGCCCATCGCGCGATGCTCGAAGTGATCGTCGAGCCGCGCCAGCCAATAGGGCGTCCAGCTGCAGCCGGCCTCGGCGAACAAAACCTTCAGGCGCGGGAATCTCTCCAGCACGCCGCCGCAGATGACGCTCATCGCCGCGAACATCTGCTCGAAACTGTGCGAGATGACATGGCTGAAGGCATAGCGTTCGGGGTTGCGCATGCCGTAGCGATCGCCGCCGGCGGTCGCGGGATCGCCGGTGGTCTCGTGGAAGACGAGCGGAACGCCCAGCGCCTGGACCGCCGCGTAAAACAAATCGTAGGAAGGATCGTCCCAGGCCTCGCCCGCCTGGCGGTTCGGCCGGACGGCGATCGCGCGGGCGCCGCGCTTCACCGCGCGCTCGGCTTCGCGCACCGCCCAATCCAGGTCGTGGAGCGGCAGGGCCGCCGCGAAGAGCAGCCGGTCCGGGAACGCGCCGCAATAATCGGCCATCCAGTCGATATAGGCGCTCGCGAGCGCACGGCAGAAATCGGGAGGGTTGGTGTAAAGCCCCGACAGGAGGCCCGAGGGGAAGAGCATCGCCGCCCAGATGCGTTCCTTTTCCAGCACCGTGATGCGGTCCGCCGCCGGCATCGGTTTGCGGATCGAGATCGCGCGGGGGAAGGGCGGCTCTTCGCGTCCGTCGAAAACGTAACGCCGGACATTGTCGCGGGTGAGCCCGACGCCGGCGCGCTCGCGGAACGGCGCCGCGAGGTAGCGCTGAAACATCTCCTCCGCTTCGTGGACATGGCCGTCGGCGTCGATCGCCAGATAGCCCGTCTCGGTCCGTGAAATGTTCACCCCGATGCGTCCTTCGCCCGATGACGCGTCTTAACCCGGCCTAGGCGTGAGCCGCAACCCCCCGCCGGGAGCGGGCGGAAATGCGCCGCGCCGGTCAAGCCGCGCGGCCGGCGGCGCCCGGTCTTCTTCGCGCTCAGCTTTTGCGCTTGCTCTTGTCGTAGGCGCCGAGGCCGGGCTTGAAGGTCTTCTCGTCGATGAATTGGCGGATGCCTTCCTTGCGGCCTTCGCTGTCGAAGGAATTGGCCGCCTCCTGCGCCCGGACCAGATAATCCTCGGCATTGTCGTAGGTCATTTCCCGGACGCGCCGGATCGCGTCCTTGGTCGCCTTGAGCGCGGTCGGGTTCTTCGCGAGCAGGATCTTGGCGAGCTCGGTGACGCGCGCCTCCAATTGCGCGAGCGGCACGCTCTCATTGACGAGGCCCCATTCGGCCGCCTTCTTGCCGCCGATCGGCTCGCCCGTCAGCGCGTGATACATGGCGTGGCGCATCAGCATCAACTCGCTCACGACCTTGGTCGCGCCGCCGCCGGGCAGGATGCCCCAATTGATCTCGGACAAGCCGAACTGCGCCTCGTCGGCCGCGATCGCGAGATCGCAGGCGAAGAGCGGCCCATAGCCGCCGCCGAAACACCAGCCATTGACCATCGCGATGGTGGGCTTCTGGAACCAGCGCAGCCGCCGCCACCAGCCATAGGCCTCGCGCTGCGCCTTGCGCGTTCCGCCCAGGCCTTGCGCCTCGGTCTCGCGGAAATATTCCTTGAGGTCCATGCCCGCGGACCAGGCGCTGCCTTCGCCCTTCAGCACCAGCACGCCGAAATCGTCGCGATGCTCGATCTCGTCGAGAATCGCGCCCATGCGGCGGTTGAGCGTCGGGTTCATGGAATTGCGCTTGGCGGGCCGATTGAAGCTCAGCCACGCGATCGCGTTCTCGATGCGATAGGTGGCAACACTGGAATCGTCGGTCATGAGTGGCCCTTTCCTTTCGTGCCTTCGATCGGATCATGATAGAATCGATCGAGGACCGGAAAGGGGAGGCCGATCGCGTCCGCCGCGAAGGGCCGCGTGACCTTCAGGCGGCGGGAATGCGCTCCACGCGCCGCGCGACCGCTTCGGCGAAGGCCCGCGTCGATGAAGTGCCGCCCATGTCGCGCGTTCTCACCTTGTCCTGGTTGACCGCCGCGTCGATCGCGGCGCGCAGACGCTGCGCGAGATCGAGCCGCCCGACATGTTCGAGCATGAGCCCGGCCGCGAGGAGAAGCGACACGGGATTGGCGATGCCCTGGCCCGCGATGTCGGGCGCCGAACCGTGCACGGCTTCGAAGATCGCGGCGTTCGGTCCGACATTCGCGCCCGGCGCCATGCCGAGCCCGCCGACGAGCCCCGCCATCTCGTCGGAAAGGATGTCGCCGAACAGGTTGGTGGTGACGAGCACGTCGAATTGCCAGGGATCGAGCACGAGTTGCATCGCGCAGGCATCGACGATGCGATCGTTCATCGCCACGCGGCCCGCATACTCCTTGGCGACTTCGCGGCCGATTTCGAGAAAGAGGCCGGTGAGCGCCTTCAGCACATTCGCCTTGTGGACGAGCGTAACCTTCTTGCGCCCGTTCTTGAGCGCATAGTCGAAGGCGAAGCGGATGATCCGCTGGCCGCCCGCCTTCGTGTTCACGCCCGACGCGATCGCGACGGCGTGCGGATCGTCGCCGATCGGGATGTAATGCTCGAACCCGACATAGAGACCCTCGAGGTTCTCGCGGATCATCACCAGGTCGATCTTCTCGTAGCGTTGCCCGGGAAGGATCGTCCGCACCGGGCGCACATTGGCGAAGAGCCCGAATTCTTCGCGCAGCCGCACATTGATCGAGCGAAACCCGCCGCCGACGGGCGTGGTCAGGGGACCCTTCAGCGCCAGCCGCGTGCGGCGAATGCTATCGAGCGTATCGGCCGGCAACGGGTCACCGGCCTGCTGGATCGCCGCCATCCCGCCCTGCCGGACCTCCCACGCGAAAGGCGAGCCCATCGCGTCGAGCACGATTTGCGCCGCGTCGACGATCTCCGGGCCGATCCCGTCACCCGGGATCAGTGTTGCCGCAATAGGATTTCGATCAGTCTGGCTTGCCATGTCCTGTCACTTCCGCCTCGGCGCCGAAGCGATCGACGATGATCCTGCGACGCCATGCTCCTGCGATGCTTTGCGATGCTTTCGCGCTTTTGGCCTGCTGAGCTTATACCCAATTCCTTACGGTATCCTTTGCCGCCGCGATCCGGCCCGAACGCGGGACGATGGCGCGCTCCGGCGCGGCCGGCGAAGCGGTCGCGATGGGGGTTAATCGAAAGATCCGCGACCATGCGCGCTTGCGGCGGCGGCTCCGGATCCACAATCGATCCGCATCGCCGAACCGGAATTGCCGAACCCGATCTCCGCTCCGGCTCGTACCCCGACATCGCTTTCTGCCTCACCGCGTCGCCGCGCGCTTCAAGCGGTCGTTGATCGCGCGGCCCAATCCATGCGCGGGGATCGGCATCACGGCAATGCCGGAGAATTCGTCGCGGTCGAGCGCGCGCAGCATCGCAAAGAGATTGGCCGCGGCTTCGGCGAGATCGCCATTTGCGCTCAGATTGAGGGTGGCGGCGGCGCCTTCGGGCGCGCGCCCGAAGGCGAGGAGCGCTTCGCCGGGCCTGGCCGCGCTCGCCTCGAGCCTCAGCCTCAGCCTGGGCGCATAATGGCTGGCGAGCATGCCGGGCGATTGCGGCGTCGCGGTTTCGGCCGTCGCGGTTTCGATTGTCCCGATCTCGGCTTCGAGCTCTTCGAGGGTGACGGCGCCCGGCCGCAAAAGAATCGGGTCCGGCGTGCTCAGATCGAGCACGGTCGATTCGATTCCGACCGGGCAGGCGCCGCCATCGAGCACCGCCGCGATGCGCCCGTCCAGCTCGCTCAGCACGTGATCGGCATCGGTCGGACTCACGCGCCCCGAGCGATTTGCGGAAGGCGCGGCGATCGGCAGCCGCGCGACTCGCAAAAGCTCCTGCGCCAGCGGATGCGCGGGCACGCGCAGCGCCAAGGTGTCGAGCCCGGCGCTCGCCAGGAGCGAGATCGCGCAGGAAGGCGCGCGGCGCAGCACGAGGCTCAAGGGCCCGGGCCAGAAACGCTGCATGAGCCGCGCGGCGCGCGCATCGACCTGCGCCAGGCGCTCCGCCTGCTCGGCCTTCAAAAGATGTATGATCAAGGGGTTGAACTGCGGTCTTCCCTTCGCCTCGAAGATCGCGGCGACCGCTCTGTCGTTGGTCGCGTCGCCGCCCAGCCCATAGACCGTCTCGGTCGGAAAGGCGACGAGCTCGCCTTGGCGCAAGAGCGCGGCGGCGCGATCGATTTCCCGGGCGCTCAAGCGACTCGTCACGTCAGGCTCGCGTTGAAGTTGCGACGGGAGATATAGTCTTTCTTTGCGACCGGAGGCAAACATGACCGCCACCGTCATCACCATCGCGCAACAAAAGGGCGGCGCCGGCAAGACGACGCTCGCCATTCATCTGGCGCTCGCCTGGGCGGCGTCGGGACGGCGCGTCGCGATCATCGACATCGATCCGCAGGCGAGCGTCTCGAGCTGGTTCCGCCTGCGCAACCAACGCGGCGAAACCGGCGAGGCGGCGATCGAGGCGGTCGCGGTCAGCGGCTGGCGCGTCGCGGCCGAGGTCGAGCGCCAGGCGCGCAATCACGACATCGTGCTGATCGACAGCCCGCCGCATGCCGAGACCGAAGCGCGGATCGCCGTGCGCGCGGGCCGGCTCGTGCTGGTGCCGGTGCAGCCCTCGCCGATGGATTTCTGGGCGACCAAGCCGATCCTGGATCTGGCGCGGGCCGAGAAAGTCCCCGCTCTTCTGGTGCTGAACCGCGTGCCGGCGCGCGCCAATCTGACCGGCGCGATGCTCGAAGCCTTCGGCTCGCTCGATGTGCCGCTGGCCGAGAGCCAGATCGGCAATCGCGTGGCGCTCGCCGCCGCGCTCAACGAAGGGATGGGGATTCTCGAATACGATCCCTCGAGCATCGCCGCCGCGGAGATCATGGCGCTCGCCGAAGAGACGCTCTGGCGCGCCGGCGATCGCTCGGCGCCGCCGCGCCCGCTAACGCCCGCGCGCGATGAAGTCGGGGTTGCGGAAGAAGGGCTTTCGGTATCGTAGCGGCGCGCCGTCGAAGGTCGTGACGCTGCCGCCCGCGGCTTCGACGATCGCCTGGCCCGCGGCCGTGTCCCATTCCATCGTGGTCCCGAAGCGCGGATAGAGATCCGCCGATCCCTCGGCGACGAGGCAGAATTTCACCGCGCTCCCGGAAATGCGCCGTTGCGCGCCGGGCTGGCCGGTCAGAAAAGCCCCGAGCTTCTTGCTGTCGACATGCGAGCGGCTATGCGCGACGACGGCGCCGTTCGCCGGCACCTTCCGCGCCTGGATCGGCACCGGCGCGTCATCGCCTTGCCGGCGCGTCGCGCTGCCCGGCCCGGCGGCGGCATAGGTGACATTCGTCACCGGCACATGAATGACGCCCAGGATCGGCCTCTCGCCTTCGATGAGGCCGATATTGACCGAGAATTCCCCGTTCCGCGCGATGAACTCCTTGGTGCCGTCGAGCGGGTCGATCAGCCAAAAGCGCGGGCCCAGCGCCGGCAGGTTCTGTGCCGCCGCCAACTCCTCGGCGATCGCCGGAATCTCGGGCGCCGCCTGGGCGAGCGCCGCGATGATGATGCGCTCGGCGCGCTCATCCGCCTCGGTCACGGGCGAGGCATCCTCTTTGCGCCGCACGTCGAATGGCGTCGCATAGATTTCGAGGATGGCCGCGCTCGCCGCGCGCGCGGCCAGCCGCGCGGCTTCGATCAGGGCGCGCAGATCGGGATTTATCGTGCCAGGATAGGACAAAGGAGCGGGGAAGGCGATGTGCGGGCGTTCCATCCTGAAATCGCATTCGCGTGAACACGGCGAAGATCTCGTCGCGCCCGCGGAATCGGAACTGATGTGGCAAGGCGGGGAGGGTGCGCCTGCCGGCGGCTTCTAGCCGCGCCCGACGACTTTCGTCATCACGCGGCGCGCGTCGCTGGGCGCGGTGTCGCCGGTCCAGACGACGTATTGATCCGGGCGCACGAGCATGAGGCGCGCGCCATAGGCCTCGCGCCCGCCCGAATAGGAATCGCGCACGATCTTGAGCGGCGCGCGCGCGGCCTTTGCCGCTTCCTCGAACGCCGCGACCGCGCGCTCTTCGGCGCCGAAGGCCAGCAAGGTGAAACCCGCGCCCAGTTCTTCGAACACGTTGCGGCCGGAGGACAGCAGCTGCGGCGGCAGATGATGCCCGGCCTTCGCGGCGTAGGTGTGAGTGCCATGCGCGCTGTTGACGCCGCCGGGCGGTCCGATGACCACGGACGAGCCTTCGTAATTGGGCTCGTACTCGTGCAGTTGCGCGCCGGTGCGGGCCTTGCGTTCGCCCCAGGCTTGCTCGAAGGCGGCGCGGTCGCGCTCGGGACTGTAGCATTCGAGAAAGGCGCGGTCGGCCTCGATCCGTCCGGCGATGAAATCCTCGCCGGTCTCTTTGAAGATCGGGTGGCGCTCGTCGCTATAGGAAGGGAGCAGGGCCTCGCCGCCCCAGCCTTCGAGCACGGCGGCCAGTTTCCAGCCGAGATTGGTCGCGTCCTCGAGGCCGCTATTGAGCCCGAACCCGCCATAGGGCGGGTGGCTGTGCGCGGCGTCGCCGGCGATGAAGACGCGCCCCACCTGATATTTTTCCGCGACCGCCACGCGCAAATCCCAGAAGCCGACATGATCGAATGTGCACGCGAAGGGGAAACCCGCGGCCTGATGGATGAGGCCCTTGAAATCGTAATTGTCGGTCGTCGTGCCCGCCGGGACCGGAGCATGGAAGAACCAGCTCTCGCCGACATCGACGCGGCCGAAGAATTGCCAATAGCCTTTGCGGTCGGGGTGCAGCGCGTTGTAGGTCGAGCGGCCGGGAAAGCGCTTCAATCCTTCGTGCAGCTCGCGCGAGCGAAACACGGCCAGCACCATCATCTGGTCGAAATCGGCGCCGCCGCGCTCGATCCCGACCTGCTCGCGCACGGACGAACGCGCGCCGTCGCAGCCGACGACGTAATCCGCTTCGAGGATTTCCCGCGAATTGCCGCCTTGCTCGGCGATGGTGACGCGCACGCCTTTATCGTCTTGCTCGATGCGTTCGGCCGACCAGCCGAAGCGGCTCTCGACGCCGGGCAGGGCTTCCACGCGCCGGCGCAGCACTTTTTCCGTGAGATATTGCGGCAGGCGTTCGACGTCCTGGAAGTAATAGGGGCGGATGATCTCGCGTTGCGGCGGCGCGTACCAATACTCGCTCATGAGGTTGCCATAGGCGACGATCCCGCTGATCGGATAGCCCTTCGGCAAGAGCCGCTCGGCGCGCAGCTCGTCGACGATGCCCCAGTAATAGAAATGCTCGAGCGTGCGCGGCGAGAGATTCTGGCCCTTGGGGATTTGCTGCAGGCCGACGCGCCGCTCGACGAGCGCGCAGGAAACGCCGCGCAGCCCGAGCTCGATGGCGAGGGCCACGCCGACGGGTCCGCCGCCGATGATGATGACCTGATGGCGCTTCTGCATGGGCTTCCTCTTTTTTCTCGCGGCGCCCCCGGCGCTGCGGCCCTCATCCTAGCAATCGGGACGCGATTTTCGAATGCGGCGGAGCCGGCCGGAACCTGCGGCGGATTTGCACGGGCCCTCGGCCCAAGCGAGGCCCACGCCGCCGCCCGCCACGCGCAACGCGCCATTGCCTCGCGGCCGCTTGTGGCCGATCATGGCGGCAAAGAAACCGGCGGGAGGCGCATGCGATGCGGCGACAGATCGGCTTGTCCCTGGCGTTGGCCGCCGCGCTCATGGCCCTGCCGGCACGGGCGCAAAAATCCGACGATACCTTGCGGCTCGCCGCGACGCAGCCGGTTCAGACGGTCAGCTATTATTTCGATCCCTCGCCCGACACGGTGTTCGAATCCGAGGCGGTGTTCGACGACCTGCTTTCCTACGACGTGAAGCGCGGCGAATTCGTGCCGCTCCTCGCCAAGGCCTGGAGACGCGTCGATCCGACCACGCTCGAATTCGATCTGCGCGACGACGTCGTCTGGCAGGACGGAAAGCCCTTCACCGCCGCCGATGTGGTCGCGACGCTCGACTGGCTCGCCGATCCGAAGACCGTGCTCCGCTTCAAGCAGAACTGGTCCTGGATCGGCAAGGTCGAGCAGCTCGGGCCTTATCGCCTGCGCGTCAGCGCCAAAGAGCCGACGCCCTATGATCTGATGCGCTTCGCCTATGTCACGGCGATCCTGCCGCAGCATCAGCCGGGCACGCCGCAGGACAAGGGCCTTCACCCCATCGGCACCGGGCCCTATCGCGTCGTCCAGCTCGATGACGCCAGAGGCATCGTGCTCGAGCGCAATCCCCTCTATCGCCACGGCAATCGCGCCAAGCCCGGCGGCGCGATCGCGCGGATCACGATCCAGCCGGTCTTCGAGGAAGGCACGAGGATCGCGCATCTCCTGGCCGGGAGCCTCGACATGATCCAGGCCTCCTATTCGCAGGCCGAGGGCCTGGCGCGCGATCCGCGCTTCGCGATGACAATCGTCCAGGGCGGCGCCTTCATGTATGCGGCCTTCGATGCCGCCGGCCGAAGCGGCGCGAAGCCGGTCACGGATGAACGCGTGCGCCGCGCCCTGGCGATGGCGATCGACAAGCAAGCGCTGACGCGGCTCTTGGCCGGCGACGCGAAGATCGATCCGCCGGGCGCGATGTGCTGGCGCGCCCAGGCCGGTTGCGATTACGCGGCGCCCTTGCCGTCTTACGATCCGGCCGGCGCCAGGAAGCTCCTCGCCGAGGCGGGCTATCCCGACGGCTTTCCCATCGAGATCACCACCTTCATCGGCGCGCCGAGCCAGATCGCCGAAGCCGTCGCCGGCCAGTGGCAGAAGCTCGGCGTGCGCGCGAAGATCGATCGCCTTCCGCTGATCGCCTATCGCAAGAAACAGGCGGCCGGAAAGATCCAGGTCATGATCGCGGCGTGGCCGGCGGGCAACATCCCGGACGTTGCCGGCACGGTGGACGCGTTCTTCGGCGCCGGCCCGGCCGATTATTCGGGCGATCCGGTCCTGCATGCGCTGGCGGCGGAAAGCGATTCGTCGATGGATCCGGCCGCGCGCAAGGCGATCGGGCGCAAGCTGTTCGACCGCGCGACCGGACAGGTCTATTTCGTGCCGATCGCGCCCTATCCGACCGTGCTCGTCCACACCAAGGCGGTGACGGTCGCGCAATCCGCCCGTTTCACGCCCTTGGGCTACGAGGCGAGCGACCTGCGCTGGAAGTGAAGCGTCTCGGGCCGGCGCCGCGCCGGCTTCGTCAGCCGCCCTTGCGCGCGGCCGCGATGTCCTTGCGCAAGGTGGCGATGTCGGTCGCGCCGGGGATCAAGGTGTCGCCGATGACGATGCCGGGCGTGCCCTGGATCTGGAGCGCCTCGGCAAGCGCGTAATTGGCCTTGAGGATGCGGTCGATCTCGGGCGCGCCCATCTCGGCCTTGATCTTGGCCGTATCGAGCCCGACCGCGGCGGCGACCTTCAACACGGTCTCGTCGGTGATGGCGCCCTTCGTCGCCATCATCGCGCGATGGAAGGCCGGGTATTTGCCTTGGCTCCGCGCCGCCAGGGCGGTGCGCGCGGCGAACACCGAAGCCTCGCCCAGGATCGGAAATTCCTTGTAGACGATGCGCAGCTTCTTGTCCTCGAGCAAGAGCGCGTCGAGCGTCGGCTCGATCTCTTTGCAATAGGGGCAGCGGTAATCGAAGAATTCGACGATGGTCGCGTCGCCCTTGGGGTTGCCCTGCACCAGATCGTCCGCATTGGCGAGCAGCTCCTGGCGCCGCTCCGCGATCGCCTGGCGCGCGTCCTCGGCCGCCTGCCGGTCGCTCTTCTGCTGCGCCGCCTTCAACGCATCGAGCACGGCTTCCGGGTGCTCGACGAGGTAATCGTGGATCGCCTGATCGACCGCCGATTTCTGCTGCGGGGTCAGCGCGTCCTCGGCCCGGGCGGGAAGCGCCAGGCCGGCGGCGATCAGCGCCACCGCGCCGCACGCGGCGGCGCGGCGCCGGAGAAGGTCAAGCTTCATGCTGCGCGGGCCTTTCCTGGCAATGCGGGTTTATTGTTGGTCCTGCTGGCGCTTGGCGTCTTGCGCGATATCCTGCGCGCGCTGGCGCTGCGCGCCCGGCGGCAGCAATTTCTGGGCGCGTGTCGCCTGGTGTCCGGCCTCGCGGTAATTGCCTTCCGCCATGCTCTGCTCGGCGAGGGCGAGCGACGCCATGCCTTCATTGCCGCCGCGGCCATAGGCGATGGCGAGGAAGCGCCAGGCTTGGCCATTGTCGCTCTCGGCGTTGAGCGCGACGTTGAGCTCGTCCTTCGCCTTCTGCAGGAGCTTCGGATCGTTGGTCTCGAGCTGCACCTGCGCCAATTCGATGTTGAAGAGCGGCTGGTCGGGCACGAGCTGCACCGCGCGCTGATAGGGCGCCACCGCCTCGGCGACGCGGCCGTTCTCGAACAGCATCTGGCCCTTCAATTCGGGATAATAGGGATCGCTCGGATAATCCTTGATGAGGCCGTCGATCAGGGGCAGCGCATGCTGCAGATCGGGAATGCGGTAATAGGCGATGGCGCGGGCATAGCGCGCCACTTCCGAATTGTCGTCGGCCTTGTAGCGCGAGAGCGTCGTCTGCGGGTCCGAGAGAAAGGCGTCGAGCTTCGCCTTCATCAGATTGTCGGCGCGGATCCATTCCGGCGGGTCCTTGGCGTTGGACCAGGGCGAATGCTCGACATGCTCGCGCACGTAATTGACGCGTTCCTCGGTCAGGGGATGGTTCTGGAGGTAGGGGTCCTGGTGCTGCGCGGTCAGGAACTCTTCCTGCTGCAAGACCTGGAAGAATTCGAGCAAGCCCCGCGCCGATTGATGCGAGCGGTCGAGAAAGCGCAAGGCCGCCTGATCGGCCGAGGCCTCGATCGTGATCGTGTTCTGCAGGAAGGCGCGCTGGCCGACGCTTTCGCCGGCGATGATCGCGCCGGCGCCGCCGCTGCCATGGGCCGTGACCGCGGCCGCGCCGCCCAGCACCATGCCGATGATGCTCTCGATCATCGCGTTCTTCATCATCTGGGTCGAGCGCACCAGATGGCCGCCGGCGATATGGCCGGTCTCGTGGGCGATGATCCCCACCAGCTGGTTGGGCGAGGTCGCGCGCAGGATCGTGCCGGTGTTCATGAACAAATTCTGGCCGCCGGCGACGAAAGAGTTGAGCGTCGGATCATTGACGATATAGATATGGATCGCCTGGGGATCGAGCCCGGCCACCTTCCACACGGGCGTCGCGAAGGTGCGCAGGGCCGTCTCGATCTCCGCGTCGCGCAGCAGGCTCATCCCCGCGTCCTGCGCGCGCGCGTGGTGCGTCAGCGCCAGGCTTCCCGCCACAACCAGGCATAATATCCGCATGAAGCGCTGCATCGTCTTCCGATCCTATTCCTCAAACGCGGCCAGCATTGGCCTTTCAACCCTGCCGCGTCAACTTATGCCCCGGTGCCAGGCCGGATGACGCTCAAATTATCGCGACGCGGCCGGGTTCCGGCCTTCATCGCCATGGACGTGCTGCGCGATGCCAACCGGCGCGCGGCCGAGGGCGGCGACATCATCCATCTCGAACTCGGTCAGCCCTCGACCCGCGCGCCCCAACCCGTGCGCGACGCCGCCTCCGCCGCGCTCGGCCGCGAAATCCTGGGCTACACCGATGCCTGCGGCCTGCCGGCCCTGCGCGAGGCGATCGCCGCGCATTATCGCGCCGCTTACGGCGTCGCGCTCGATCCGGCGCGCATCGTGGTGACGACGGGCTCCTCGGCCGGATTCATCCTCGCCTTTCTCGCCGCTTTCGATCCCGGCGACCGCGTCGCGCTGGCCTCGCCCGCCTATCCGGCCTATCGCAACATCCTTCTGGCGCTCGATCTCGTTCCCGTGGCGCTGCCCGCCGGTCCCGAGACCCGCTATCAGGCGACGCGCGATCTCCTGGCCTCGCTTAAAGATGGGGTCGAGGGGCTCATCCTTGCAAGCCCCGCCAATCCGACCGGGTCGATGCTGGGCGCGGAGGAATTGGCGGCCCTGGCGCGTTCTTGCGAGAATCGCGGCATCCGCCTCGTTTCCGACGAGATCTATCACGGCATCTCTTACGGCATGGTCGCCGCCACCGCCGCCGCGACCAGCGCCGAGGCGATCATCGTCAACAGCTTTTCCAAATATTATTCGATGACCGGCTGGCGCATCGGCTGGATGGTGGTGCCCGAGGCGATGCGCCGCGCGGTCGAATGCCTGGCGCAGAATCTCTACATCTCGGCGCCGACCCTGTCGCAGCACGCGGCGCTGGCGGCTTTTTCCTGCGCCGCCGAGCTCGAAGCGAATGTCGCGCGCTATGCCGAGAACCGCGCGCTCCTGCTCGAGGAATTGCCCAAGGCCGGCTTCACCGGCTTCGCGCCCGCCGACGGCGCCTTCTATCTCTATGTCGATGTTGCGCACGCGACCAATGACAGCGAGGAATTCTGCCGCCGCATGCTGCGCGAGATCGGCGTCGCCGCGACGCCCGGAACCGATTTCGATCCCGCGCGCGGGCATGCCACGATGCGGCTGTGCTTTGCCGGTGCGACCGGCGAGATCGCCGAAGCGGCGCGGCGGTTGAAGAACTGGAAGCGGTAGGGAATCGACGCCGGCGTCGATTGCGTGCTCAAGGTCAGCGGAACGGGTTGTGCGGGCACAGATTATAGTAAAGGCTGGGATTGGCCTCCTTCCACTGCGCGCTGGCACAATCCTGTTCGCGCCTCAGTTCCGCGCGATCGTCGGCGGCAACGGAGCCGACTGGCGCGCCGCGGTGATCCTGTCCGCAGCCGCCTAGCACCGGCGCGACCGATATAAGTGCAATTGCCGCGACACGCCGCGCCGGCACGTACCGTCTCAACTGGAACCTTCTCGGCCGTCGGGCCGCCGGACTTTGGTTCGGTAATGCCATCCCCGTCATCGCGCACCTCTTGCCGTTTCGCCTTCGGTGTAACGCTCAGGACGGCGGAAATTTATTGGCGCCCGATCGGCGCCATCAAATGAAATGTTTTTCATTCGGATTGTGCTTCGAAGCGCGAAACGGGAAATTGGGGTCAGAACGGGAAATTGGGGTCAGAGTGGATTTTCTTGCGTACAATGTGATGTGGCGGCGATTAACGGAGCCTGACGACAGTAGGATTTGAATGACATGTGAGACCGACACGCACTTCCCAAGGCAAGAACACACCCAATTCAGGGTGTTTTTCGAACACGGAAAGGCGGTCAAGATTGATGTGCTGTCCGCTTTGCCCAGAAAGCGGCGGTGTTCGGCCAGAAGCGATCCGCCGCTTTGTGCCGATTGCGACATGGGTTGGAAGCCCGCCGGTTCCGTTTAACCAATGCAGCTGCTATCGTCCCGGCCTGTCCTGAGCCGTCGAGGAAAGTCGGCTGCGGCACAAGGCTTCTGATCCATTTCAGCGCAGTGCGGAACCGCCCCACCAATTCACAATCCGGAAGGAACGACTATGTCACTTTATAAGGCTTCGGTGCCGACCTACATCCAAATGCTCGGCAGCATCACGACGTTGCTCGATAAGGGCATCGCGCACGCGGCGGCAAAAAAGATCGACCAAGCCGTGTTCGTGAACTATCGCCTTTTTCCAGACATGCGGCCGTTCGTCTTTCAGATTCATTCCGTAACAGACCATGCCAGCGGTTCCAGCCAACGTCTTGCCGGCCTTGAGGCTCAGCTTCTGCCGCGCGACGAAACGACACTCGACCAATTGAAGGCGAGGGTTGCCAAGACGCTGGACGTGGTGAAATCGGTTTCAGCGGAGGCCGTTGATAGTCACGCCGACAAAGACATTACTTTTCCGATGGGGCCGCGGAAGGTCACAATGAAGGGGTGGGACTACATGATGCATTTTGCCCTTCCGAATTTCTATTTCCACCACACGACGGCCTACGACATCCTGAGACACTGCGGCCTTGAGATCGGCAAGGGTGATTTCCTGGGCGTCATTCCTGGATTCCCGAAATCGTAAGGCTGGAACCGGACTCATCGGGCGCCGAGGCGCTGTTTGGTTTCATGCGACAGGCAGACCGTCTGTATGATGCATGGTGACGGCGGTGCGCAGATATCCGCGGCGTGCGCGAAGACGCGGAGCAACGAGCCCGGAATAAGGGGGTAGTGCGCCAGCGCTTTGAACCCTTAAATCTTAATCGGATGTGCGCGTCGTGAGCGGCAAATCAAGGCAGTAGCGAGCCCACGCAACGAGAAAAACGCTGCCAGGTCAAAGACCCGGCGGCGTTCGTCGTTCTTGCGAAAATATCAGCCTTCCCGCCATGAAAGCACGGTGGAAGCAAGCGGAGGCGTAATTGCGCGAAAGAGGTTCGTGCCGGGAGCCAGCCTCGACACAATCACGCCGCGATAACGTCGGCGCCGGGGCTCAAAACGTGATCACGATCCGCCCGCGAGTCCCGCGGGCCTCCAGACGGCGGTGCGCTTCCGGCGCTCGTTCAGGCGTATAGGTCGCGGCGACGCGCAGCGTAATCTTGCCTTCATCCACCAATTGCCGCAGCCGGTCGAGCTTGTCGTGCTCGAAAGCGTAGGCGCCAACCGAGATCGTGCTGAAGCGTATGCCGCGCGTCGGCACGCCCTGGTAGCCGCGCACCGAGGCGAAGCCGCCGCCGTCCTTCACGGCCGGGATCGTACTTTCCTTCAGCACGGCGCCATCGGCGAGGCCGTCGACGCCGCCTGGAAAATGCTGACGGATACGCTGGGCTACGTCATCGCCGCGCCGCACGACGATATCGGCGCCAAGCGATTTGACGAGCGTCTCGTCGGCTTCGGAGGCATCGGCAATCACTGTAAGTCCGCTCGCCTTGGCGAGTTGCATGACATAGCCGCCGTAAGCGCCCGCGGCGCCGGTGACGGCGATCGACTGGCCGGGCTTCAAGGCGAGCTTGTCGAGGGTCTGTTGCGCGGTGAGGCCGTTCATCGGCAAAGTCGCGGCTTCGGCGTGGCTCTTGCCCTTGGGCGCGAGCACGACCGAGCGCGCATCGAGCACGAGTTGCTCACGATAGGCGCCGTGGCTGCCTTTCGGTACGACGATCGCCAGCACGGCATCGCCAACCTTGAGGCCGGTCACGCCGGCGCCGACCTCGTCGACGACGCCCGCTGCTTCCATCCCCGGCACGTAGGGCGGCGAGATGTCCTTCAACTGCTCGGCACGCGAGCCGTTGCGCAGAAAGGTGTCGGTTGGATTGACCGTCGCCGCATAGTTGCGGATGCGCACCTGCCCCGGCCCGGCATGGATTTCCGGAAGATCGATGACCTGGAGCACCTCCGGTCCGCCGAAGGTCACAAGCCCAATTGCGCGCATCGGTCGCTCCTTCTCTGTTTGTCCGACCGCCCGATGATAGCACAATCTGTGATGAGATGACGCCGCACTGCGGGGCGGATCACCCATCGTCGATCAGCGGCTGGAGAAGGCCGGCGTGCGGCCGGCGACGGTTTTGAACGCGATCATGAGGTGATGGAGGATGGGCGATATGATGATTACATCACGGCGTCGCCGAGATATTGGTTTCGGTGTGCTGGCGATACTTTCTGTTGCTGCGGCATCAATCGCTGGTCAGGTCGCCACCTTTCCGAATTTAGTGCCTTGGTACGCGGGGCTCAGCAAACCGTCGTTCAATCCGCCCAATTGGATTTTTGCCCCGGTCTGGACGGCGCTCTTCGTGCTCATGGCGTTTTCGGCATGGCGGGTCCTGCGACTGCCTCAATCCACCCCCGGGCGGCGATCCGCGCTCATGCTGTTCTTTATCCAGCTCGTCTTGAATGCCGCATGGTCATGGCTGTTCTTCGCCGCGCAAGATCCGCTGTTGGGTTTGCTCGATATCGTTCCCCAATTGGTGGTCATT
Source organism: uncultured Alphaproteobacteria bacterium (assembly GCA_963729935.1). GTDB lineage: Bacteria > Pseudomonadota > Alphaproteobacteria > ATCC43930 > CGMCC-115725 > CAIKMD01. The sequence goes on along the minus strand of CAVSPW010000007.1, from coordinate 12,354 downwards.
ATCGCCTCAGCGGGCGCCTTCCATCGCGTCGATAAATTAGCGGCATTTTGCCTTGTGCCCCTCGCGGCATGGGTCGCATTCGCAACCGTTCTTAACATCGCAATTTGGCGTCTGAACCCGTAAGCGATCTCGATTTCCAGCACCACAGGGAGCGCGTTCCACACTCGGTGCCGCCCGGCATGGTGCAGAACTCAGCGGTCAAGAACTGGCTCGGCGGTGTCGAACCGGCTTGGACACGCCGATCTTTTCCGGCGTGCGCTTAACCGGCGGATTCGACTGATCAGCCAGCCGAATGATCTCGAGCTTCTCGGATGCAGCGCACCTCACTCTTGGTCGCCCCCTTCCCCGGGCATGCGCTTTTTGAGCAGGCTGTTTTCGAAAGTGAGTTGGCTAACTCGCGCGGCATGACCGTAACTCCATTTTAACGGGGGTGCGTTTCCCTATAGCCATCCCTACCAAAGAGATTTTCCATTTGAAGGAGCCATACCATGATGATGATTTTTCCGATTATCAGTCGGCTGTTCAAGGATCGCTCTGGCGTCACCGCGATCGAGTACGGTCTGATTGCGTCGCTCATCGCCGTTGCCATCATTGTCGGCGTCTCGGCGGTCGGCACCAACCTCAACACCACATTCAACACCGTCAGCAGCAGCCTCTAATCTAAGGCGGCACCATCTGGGCGAATGTCACCGCTACAGCGGGGCGCGGTCAACGAGCTGCTTGTCGATCCTGGTATTGGTGCGGGTCGGGACGTTGGAAAATGGGTGCGTTCCCGCCCCGATGTTCTTGCGCCCGATGTTCTTGCGGGAGAAACGGGGTCTTGCGGGAGAAACGGGGTCTGACCCTATTTCCCGTCTGACGGCGCGGCGCTGAATTCGCGCCGCGCCTGTGCGCGGCTGCTTTTGCTTTTCCTTCGCACGACGCCGGCTTGCGCCGGCTGTGCCTCGCCTCTTTGCATGTCGCTTCGCACGACGGCGCGGCGCTGAATTCGCGCCGCGCCTGTGCTACGGGGTTACCGCCTGCGCCACCAGCCGCGGCGGGGATTGGGCGGCGGGCCGCTGACTTCGTGCGGGGGCGGCACGTTATAGGCGACCGGGCTGCGCTCGGCCTCCTCCGGCTCCGCCGCGGGCTCTTCGCGCTGCGGCGCGGCTGGCGCCTCGCTCGCTTGCGGCGCGTGGATTTGGAACTCGGGCGGTTGGGGCTCGCGCGCGCGCGGTATCTCGATCGGCGGTTGCGGCGCTTCTTCCCGGGTTTCTGCCCGCGCTTCTTCCGGCGGTTCGTAAGCTTCGGCCGCGAACTCGCCGAGCGCGATGTCGGAGGCGGCCTCGCCGGCCTCGATCGCCTCCTCGGATTCCGGGCTCAAGCTCTCTGACGCGGCCTCGCCAAAGCCGTTTTCGCCCGGCGCGCGGCGGCGGCGCCTGCCGCCGCGACGGCCGCGGCGCCGGCGCTTGCGCTCGCCCGCTTCGCCGCCCGCAGCCTCGCGGCCCTCGGCGCCGGATTCTTGCGCGCCGGCTTCGGCATGCTCGGGCTCGCCCGCGACTTCGCCGATCGGTCCGGGCCCGAAGGCCTCGGCTCTTTCGCCCGCGCCGCTCTCGCCTTCACCGGCGGCACCGAAAGCCGGCGCTTCGCCTTCGCGGCCGCGCTCGCCGCCGCGGCGGCGCGGCCGGCGCCGCCGGCGCCTGCCATGAGCCTGACCCTCGCGCTCGCCCGCGCCTTCGCGCGCGCCTTCGCCGCGCTCTTCCCAGGGCTGTTCGCCCAACTCCTCGGGCTCGGGCGGCATCCAGCTCCCGCCTTCCTCGGCGCGATGGCGCCGATGCGCGGGCGGCGCTTCGGCCTCGCCTTCCTCGCCCAATTCCTCGATCACATCCTCTTCGGCCGAGATTTCTTCCTCGGGCTCTTCGACCGGCATCGGCAAGGGCTGCAGCACCGGCAACGCCGCGATCTCGGCCGGGGTGAGCGCGCGCACGCGATCGAGGCGGAAGGCCGGGGGAATGAGCGCGTCGTCCTCGGTGACGGTGACGCGAAATCCATAGCGCGCCTCGTTCTGCTGCAAGGCGGCGCGCTTCTGATTGAGGATGTAGAGCGCGACCGATGACGGCACGGCGACGCTGATCTCGGCCGAGCGGCGGCGCATGCCTTCTTCCTCGATCGCGCGCAGCACGTGGAGCGCGGTCGATTCGGTCGAGCGGATATGCCCGGTGCCGCCGCAATGCGGGCAGGGCTGGGTCGAGGCCTCGAGCAAGGAGGGCCGCAGGCGCTGGCGCGACAGTTCCAACAGCCCGAACGGGCTGATGCGGCCGACCTGAATGCGCGCGCGGTCGTGGCGCATCGCATCCTTGAGGCGGCGCTCGACCGCGCTGTTGTTGCGGTATTCCTCCATGTCGATGAAGTCGATCACGATCAGCCCGGCGAGATCGCGCAGGCGGAGCTGGCGCGCGATTTCCTCCGCCGCTTCGCAATTCGTCTTGAGCGCCGTCTCCTCGATGTTGCGTTCGCGCGTCGAGCGCCCGGAATTGACGTCGATCGCGACCAGCGCCTCGGTCGGGTTGATGACGATGTAGCCGCCCGAGCGCAGCTGCACGATCGGCGAATGGATGGCGTCGAGCTGGCCCTCGACCTGGAAACGCTGGAACAGCGGCACCGAGGGATCGTTGTAGAACCGCACCCGCTTGGTGTGGCTCGGCATCAGCATCTTCATGAAGGATTTGGCGGTCTCGTAGCCGTCCTTGCCGTCGACCAGCACCTCGTCGATGTCGCGCGCATAGAGATCGCGGATCGTGCGCTTGATGAGGTTGCCCTCCTCATAGACGAGGGCGGGCGCCGTCGATTTGAGCGTGAGATCCCGGATCTCGTCCCACAGCCGCATGAGATATTCGAAGTCGCGCTTGATTTCGGTCTTGGAGCGCTCGCTGCCGGCGGTGCGCACGATCACGCCCATGCCTTCCGGCACTTCGAGATCGCCGACCAGATCCTTCAAGCGCCGCCGGTCGGTCATGCTGGTGATCTTGCGCGACACGCCCCCGCCGCGCGGCGTGTTCGGCATCAGCACGCAATAGCGGCCGGCCAGCGAGATATAGGTGGTGAGCGCCGCGCCCTTGTTGCCGCGCTCTTCCTTCGTCACCTGCACCAGCATGATCTGGCGGCGCTTGATGACTTCCTGGATCTTGTAGTGGCGGTGCGGGCGCGCGCGTCGCCGCGTCGTCTCTTCGAATTCGTCGCCGCCCAAGGTCTCGATCGAGGTCGGGGGCACGGTCGCGCCGGTCCCCACTTCGGCATCTTCGGACGGCGACAGCGCGGCGGGCTCGCCGGCGTGCTCCATCTCGTGCTCGTGCTCGTGTCGTCGTGCTCGTGCTCGTGCGGCGTATCGCCGCCATGCTCTTCGAGGCCGAGCCCTTGCGCGCCGGTTTCCGTGTCGCCCTCGGCGAAGCCATTGCCCGGCGATTCGTCGGATGCGAAAAGCGGCGGCTCGAATTCCGCGATCGGCGCTTCCTGCAGACCGGAGGTTTCCTTGCCCGCCGCGTCGAAGCCCTTATCGGGCTCGGGCAGAGACTCTTCCTCATCGGCCTCGCCGACTTCGTCGTGCGCGCTTTCCTCGCCCTCGGGCTCGCGAAGCACATCGAGCGGCGCTTCCTCGGCGAGACGATCGGCGAAGCTTTCATGCGGGAGGGCCGTCACCGGTTCGGCGACGCCTTCCTCGACATGGCGATCCTCGAGCTCGTCCTCGGCGGCTTGCGCCGCGCGGTCGTCTTCGAGCGCGGCGCGCCGGTCGGCGACCGGAATGCGGTAATAGTCGGGATGAATCTCGCCGAAGGCGAGGAAGCCGTGCCGATTGCCGCCATATTCGACGAAGGCGGCCTGAAGCGACGGTTCTACACGCGTGACCTTGGCGAGATAGATATTGCCTTTGATCTGTTTTTTAGTGGAGGTCTCGAAGTCGAATTCTTCGAGGCGATGACCGCTGAGAACGACGACCCGGGTCTCTTCCGGGTGCGCCGCGTCGATGAGCATGCGCTTTGCCATGCAGGAAAACTCCAAGGGCCGCGCCGGCGCCCGCGCGAAGAACGGGCGGCGCTGTCCTGAGTGAGGCGAAGCCGGCGATGCCGCGGATTGATCCGTCGAACGGCGCAGAGGTGACAAGGGCCATGGCGGAACTCGTGAAGGCTGCAGCGCCCCGGCACAAGGCCAGGAGGGGCTTCGGGTTGAATCCAGACCGCGGCCCGTTGCGGCACCCGAAGGCGCCACGGCGCGCGGCATTTCGCAATGTGAAGGATACAAGTCGTGGCGCTCCGCCACAACCGCCTCGTGCGGCTAGACCGGCGGCCGGGCAGAAAAACCGCGGCGCGGGCCGGATTTGGCGGCGACGGGGCTTGGAAACCCGTCTTGAACCCGCCACAAAGCAAGCGCACTTTAGCAAGATTGTGTGATCTTGGGTGGGGTCCCCGCCCGAATTGCCGGCAAGCGGCGGCGCGGCCGGGTTGGCGTGGCGGATCCGATGCGAATCTTTAAGATATTGATATGGTTGGTCGTTTTCGCTGGAATCGCCGCCGGTGGAGTGGTCGGCCTGGCGATCTGGTATTTCGGCCGCGACCTGCCGGACTACCAGCAGCTGGCCAATTACCAGCCGCCGATCGTCTCCCGCGTCTATGCCGGGGACGGGCGTCTCCTGGCCGAATACGCGACCGAAAAACGCGTCTTCGTGCCGGTGAAGGCGATGCCGCCCTTGGTGATCCATGCCTTCCTCGCCGCCGAGGACAAGAATTTCTACTCCCACCCCGGCATCGATCCGTTCTCGATGGCGCGCGCGGCCCTGACCGATTTGATGCGACTGGGCAGCGGAAAGCGGCCGATCGGCGCGTCCACCATCACGCAGCAGGTCGCGAAGAACTTCCTTCTCAACAACGAGGTCTCATTCCAGCGCAAGATCAAAGAGGCGCTCATCGCCGTGCGCATGGAAGAGGTGTTGAGCAAGGACCGCATCCTCGAACTCTATCTCAACGAGATCTATCTCGGCGGCGGCGCCTATGGCGCGGCGGCGGCGGCGCTCAATTATTTCAACAAATCCCTCGACGAGCTGACGCCCGAAGAGGCCGCCTTCCTCGCCGCGCTGCCGAAGGCGCCCAACAATTACAACCCGCAGCGCCATCCCGAAGCCGCGAAGGATCGCCGCGACTGGGTGCTCGATCGCATGGCCGAGGCGGGCTTCCTCACCCCGGCGCAAGCGGATGAAGCCAAGGCCAAGCCCATCGTGCTGCGCCGGCGCGACGAGACCGACATCGTCAAGGCGGATTATTTCAGCGAGGAGGTGCGGCGCGAATTGCTCACGCGCTACGGCGAGAAGGGACTCTATACCTCCGGGCTTTCGGTGCGCACCAGCCTCGATCCGGTGCTGCAGGCCTTTGCCAACAAGGCGCTGCGCGACGCGCTCATCGCCTATGACCGCCGCCACGGCTATCGCGGGCCGTTGGCGCATGTCGATGTCGCCGAGGATTGGCGCGCGCGGTTGAAGGCCATGCCCTTGCCGGCCGGCGCCGACGAGGTCGGCTGGCAGCTCGGAATCGTGCTCGCGACGCCGGCCGCCGGCGCCGCGATCGGGCTCGCCGACGGCGCGCGCGGCACGATTCCGTTCGACGAGCTGAAATGGGCGCGCAAGGAATTGCCCGAGGCCCACGTCGGACCGAGCCCGGCGCAAACCCGTGACGTGGTGACGCCCGGCGATGTCGTTCTGGTCGAGCCGCTCGCCGGCCCCGATGCGCCTGCGGCGGGAAAATCGCCGAGGGCCTATGGGCTGCGCCAGATCCCCGAAGTCTCCGGCGCCTTCATCGCGATGGACCCGCATACCGGCCGCATCCTCGCCATGGATGGCGGCTTCAGCTACGCGATCAGCCAGTTCGACCGCGCGACCCAGGCCAAGCGCCAGACCGGCTCGGCGATCAAGCCCTTCATCTATCTGGCCGCGCTCGATCACGGCTTCACGCCCTCGACGATCGTGCTCGACGCGCCTTTCGTCGTCGATCAGGGGCCGGGCCTGCCGAAATGGAATCCGGCCAATTACGAGCGCAAATTCTACGGGCCCGTGCCCTTGCTCTTCGGCCTCGAGGAATCGCTCAATCTCGTCACCGCGCGCGTCGGCGCGACCATCGGCCTCGACGTGGTCGCCGATTACCTGCAGCGCTTCGGCATCATCGAGCACATGCCGCACGAATATTCCTACATCATCGGCGCCGGCGAGACGACGCCGCTCAAGCTCGCGACGGCCAACGCGATGCTGGTCAATGGCGGCAAGCGCATCAGCCCCAGTTTCATCGACCGCGTGCAGGATCGCGACGGCGTCACCATCTACCGCGCCGATGACCGCGTCTGCGACGGCTGCACCAATGTCGCCTGGAACGGCCAGGCGCCGCCCGAGCTTCCCGACAACCGGGCGCAGATCGTCGATCCGCGCAGCGCCTATCAGATCGTCGAGATGATGGAAGGCGTCATCCAGCGCGGCACCGGCCGCAGCGTCGCCGTCATCGGCAAGCCCTTGGCCGGCAAGACCGGCACCACCAACGACAGCAACGACACCTGGTTCATGGGCTTCTCGCCCGATCTCGTCGCCGGCGTCTATATCGGCTTCGATCAGCCGCACAGCCTGGGCGCGCGCGAGACCGGCGCGTCGGTCTCGGCGCCGGCTTTCCGCGATTTCATGATGGCGGCCCTCAAGGACAAGCCGGCGATTCCTTTCCGCATCCCCTCGGGCCTCACCATGGTGCGCATCAATGCCGATACCGGGCAATTGGCCCGCGCCGGCGACAAGAAGGCCATCTACATGGCCTACAAGCCCGGCACCGAGCCGACATCCGCCGGCCCCGGCACGGTGGTGAGCGGCGATCAGCTGCCGGGCGCGGTGCCGGCCGCGACGCCGAGCCAGGACGCGACGCAGCCGGTTCCCGGCAGCGGCACCGGCGGTCTATACTGATCGCCGGCACCGTTCTTCGAAATCGAATCACAGGTTCTTCATGCGCGCGGAAATTCAAGCATTGGTCGACGAGATCAGGGACTCGTTGACCTTGCTGAGGAGGCATCTTTGACTGGGACAAGGCGACGCGGCGTCTCGCCGAGCTGAACGCGCTCATCGAGGACCCCAAGCTCTGGGACGATTCGTCGCGCGCGCAAGGGCTGATGCGCGAGCGCACGCGGCTCGACAAGGGCGTCAACGGCTATCTGAAGATCGAGCGCGAGGTCGACGACACCCTGGGCCTGGCCGAAATGGCCGAGGCCGAGGGCGATCAGGCGATGCTCGACGAGGCGCAAAAGAACCTCGAGCGCCTGCACGCGGAGGTGAAGGAGCGCGAGCTCGAAAGCCTGCTCTCGGGCGAGGCCGACGCCAATGATTGCTATCTCGAGGTTCATGCCGGCTCGGGCGGAACCGAGGCGCAGGACTGGGCCGAGATGCTCTTGCGCATGTATATCCGCTGGGCCGAGGCCCATGAGTATAAGGTCGAATGGCTTGAAGAATTGGCAGGCGACGGCGCCGGCATCAAATCGGCCACCATCCGCATCGCCGGCGAGAACGCCTATGGCTGGCTCAAGACCGAAAGCGGCGTGCATCGCCTCGTGCGCATCTCGCCTTTCGACGCCAATGCGCGCCGCCATACGAGCTTTGCCTCGGTCTGGGTCTATCCCGTGATCGACGACAAGATCGAGATCGAGGTGCAGGAAAAATATCTGCGCGTCGACACCTATCGCTCTTCGGGCGCGGGCGGCCAGCACGTCAACAAGACCGACAGCGCCGTGCGCATGACCTATCAATTGCCGGGCGAGGACCCGGTGGTGGCGGCCGTCCAAAGCGAGCGTTCGCAGCATCAGAACCGCGCCAAGGCGATGTCGATGCTGAAGGCGCGGCTCTACGAGATCGAATTGAAGCGGCGCGAGGCCGTGGTCGACGCGATGAACGCGACCAAGAGCGATATCGGCTGGGGCCACCAGATCCGCTCTTACGTGCTGCAGCCCTATCAGATGGTGAAGGACCTGCGCACCGGCGTCGAAACCAGCCAGACCGACAAGGTGCTGGACGGCGACATCGACGCCTTCCTTCAAGCCTCGCTGGCGCAGCGCATCAAGGGCGCCGACGCCGCCGCCGAGGAGGCGGGCGGGTAGGGGCGGCGCCGCACTGACGAACGTGACGGGTCAGGTCGCTTCCGGCTGCAGGCCGCGCAAGATCCTCTCGCGCGCGCTCGCGTAGCGATAGGGTCCGAGGACGAGAAGAAGCGCGATCGCGAGGACGAGCGCCGCTTCGAAGACGATCATCATCGGCACGTAGCTCTTCATGTAGTCGTGCGAGAGCCCCATGAGCCACGGTCCGAGGCCGACGCCGAGGCTGAACAGCGCGAACATCAGCCCATAGACCGCGCCGAAATGGCGCAAGCCGAAATACCGACTGACGAGGAAGGCCATCAGATCGACCTCGGCGCCGATGCCGAGCCCGCACAGCACCGTGCCCCAGAAGGGCGAGATCCCGGATGCCAGGAGCGCCACGCCGATCGCGGCGCTCGCGAAGAAGGCGGTCGCGACATAGGGTCCGTGAAAGCGGTCGAGGCAGAAGCCGGAGACGATCCGGCCCAAAGTGAGCGCGATGCCCGACATCGAAAGCGCGAAGACCGCCGCGCGCAGCGGCTGGCCGCGGTCGGTCATGAACGCGACCACCTGGGTCAGCGTGCCGTTGACCGCGACGATGGTGATGAAGAACGCGACCGTCATGGCCCAGAACTTCCATCCGCTGATCGCCTCGCGCAAGGTGGCGCCGGGAAGCGCCGCGCTGCGCGCATCATGCGCGCGCTCGGGCGGGGTCGGCGGCTCGCGCTCGAAGAGAAAGACCGGCAGCAGCGCCAAGAGGAGGATTGCGCCGCCGAGCGCCGGATAGGCCCAGCGCCAGCCGTAATTCACGATCATCCAATTGACGAAGGGCGGGATCACCGCGACGCCCAAACCCACGCCCGCGATCGCGATGCCGAGCGCGAGGCCGCGGTCCCGGTCGAACCAGGCGGCGACGGCCTTTGAATAGGCGATGGGCGATTGCCCCGCGCCGAACAGCCCGTGCACGGCGAAGAGCAGCGCGATGATCGCGTAGCTCGGCTGCAGCAGGCCCAGCATGGCGGTCGTCACCGCGAACATGAAGATCATCGACATGTGGACGACGCGCAGGCCGAAATAGTCGATCGCTCTGCCGAAGAACGGCGCGACGCAGGCGCCGACAAGCGAGCCGATCACGAGCGCCGAGCCGAGCGTGGCGCGGCCGATATGCAGGTCCTGGGTGATCGGCTTCAAGAACACGGCGAAGGCGAAGTTGGAGACGACCCCGGTATTGAGCATGAGGCCGAGCACGGCGCCCACGACCAGCCACCACCGATTACGGAAGATCCCGGTCTTCAGCATGCTGCTCCTCCCCTAATTCCTCGACGTCGCGCCGGTCGCGCCGCCCCACCATGACCGACGATCTGCCCGGGCTGCTGCAAGAAGCCTTCGCCAAGGAAGATGCCGCGCCCGACCGGGAAGGCGCTGCCGCGGCGCAGCAAGCCGGCGGGTAGGGGCGCTAGACAGTTACGCCCTTGCTCTTCGTGCTTTCCATGTGTCTGGTTTTGGCACGAGCAATGTCGCCATCAGGCCCAACATTTTCCTGCCGTCCCGCCAAGCCCACCAAGCAATTGTTACGAGCATGACGGTAAAAATACTGATCGAAAGAATCCAAGGACAGGTGAGACATATCCCAAGAACGAAGGGACCGAACGCCAGCGATGAAAGCAACGCAACGATTGAATTAGCTGCGACGTTGAAACCTGTCCATCGGCGCACTAGCCACTCATGGACGCCGCCATATTTCCTTTGTTTCAATACGCCGAAATCGAACGCGACAACGCCGAATAGTTCGTTTGCGCGCGCATCTTTGAGTGATGTTCCCAATCCGAGAGTCTTCCAGATCTCAATTAGGTCGTCTTCCGGCAATCCGGCCTCGTGAAACTGGGACGTTTCACACCACGTTCCTATGCAGCAGAAGAGAAGTCGTAGGAAGCAGTGTGCGATGGTTCCGAACAGGTACCCTCCCGCAACTACCATGATCCCGCCACCGGCTACGATTTGGAGCCAAGGAGTTGAAATCGGGTCCCCGATAATCTTTAGGAAATGCCACCACGACGCTTGGTCACACCACGCACCCCAAAGGAGCGACGCCAAAAAAAGTACCGGCGGTATAAGAAATCTTAGGCGGCGAACCTCATCCATGACGTCCTCCGAAGATGCGCCTTCAGAAGCGGGACCATAGAGCTTTGCCGCCTTGCTACGAAACTTTGACGTCCATGTTGGACGAGGGACGCTCCGCCACGTAACCTTGCGCCATGACCGACGATCTGCCCGGCCTGCCGCAAGAAGCCTTCGCCAAGGAAGATGCCGCCTCCGACCGGCTCTTCTACGCGCAGCCGCGTTTCGTCGCGCATATCGACGAGCGCGCGATCGCGGCGGTGACATCGCTCTATCGCGAGCTCTTCCCCGCGGGCGGCGCAATCCTCGATCTGATGGGAAGCTGGATCGCGCATCTGCCGCCCGAGATCGCCTACACCCATGTGATCGGCCACGGCATGAACGCCGAAGAGCTCGCCGCCAATCCGCGCTACACGCGCCGCTTCGTCCAGAATTTGAACGAGGATGCGACGCTGCCCTTGGACGACGCGACATTGGACGGCGCCGCGATCTGCGTCTCGGTGCAATATCTGCAACAGCCGGTCGCGGTGATGCGCGAAGTGGCGCGCGTCTTGAAGCCCGGCGCCGCCCTCGCGGTGACCTTCTCCAATCGCTGCTTTCCTACCAAGGCGGTCGCGATCTGGCTCGGCCTCGCTCTGGGCCAGCATCAGCGCCTGGTGAGCTATTGTATGGAACGCGCGGGCTTTGCCTCGGTCGAGGCGCGCACGCTCATTCCCGACGGTCTCGATCAGGATCCGCTCTGGGCGGTGATCGGGCGGAAGTGAAACGGAACCATTGTCCGGCGGGACCGGCGGGTGAACGAACCTTGGGGTAAATGATCCATGGCGCCACCGGCGACCCCGCGATACCTCATCGGGCTGTCGAGGAACACGTTTCTCCTCGCCTGTTCGAGCCTCTTCGCCGACATCTCGACGGAGATGCTCTACCCGGTCCTGCCGGTCTTCTTGACCCAAACGCTGAAAGCGAGCGGCAGCGTCCTCGGCCTCGTGGACGGCTTCGCCCAGGCCACGCAGAATATCGTGCAAGGCCTTTCAGGCGCCCTGTCGGACAAGCTGAGAAAACGAAAATCCATCGCATTGGCGGGCTATCTGCTGGCGGCGATCGCCAAGCCGCTGATGGGGCTTTCCATGGTCTGGCAAGGCGTCTTCGGTGCCCGGTTGCTGGACCGGTTCGGCACCGGCACGCGCTCCGCGCCGCGCGATGCGCTCATCGCGTCGTCGGTGGACGAGAAGTACAGAGGCAGAGCCTTCGGGCTCGAGGGCCTGGGCGACAATGCGGGCGCGTTCCTCGGACCGCTCTTGGCCGTCGTCCTTCTCTACGCGCTCCATGTCGAGCTGCGCGCCGTTTTCTATTTCGCCGTCATTCCGGGCCTGCTGGCCTTTTTCGTGGTTCTGCCCGTGACGGAGCGTCCGGCTCCGGTGGCGGCGAAGTCGAAGATCGATATCGGTTTTCGGGAATTTCCAAAGGCCTATTGGAAATACATGCTCGCGACAGCCTTGTTCGGACTCGGCAATTCGAGCAACGCGTTCGTGATCCTCAGGACGCAGGATATGGGTGCCTCTCTCGAAACCACGATCCTGATCTATGCGGCGTTCAATCTGGTGGCGGCGCTGGTTTCCTATCCGGCCGGATCGCTGTCCGACCGGTGGGGCAGAAAAAATCTTCTGCTGGCCGCCTTCGCCGTTTTCCTGATCGCTTATCTCGGCTTTGCTTTGACACGGCACGTCTTCCTGATTGCGGCGCTGTTTGTCTTCTACGGCGCGTATCAGGGAATATTCCGCGCGGTCGGCAAGGCCTACGCGGCGGATTTCGTGCCCGCGCAGCTGCGCGCCAGCGGTCTCGGCTGGTACAGCGCGAGTTTGGGCCTGCTGCAATTGGTCGCGAGCATCGTCGCCGGAGTGTTGTGGGATCGCGTCGGCCATTCGGCCGTCTTTCTGTACGGTGCCGTCTTCGCGGCCCTCGGCTGCATTGGCTTGCTCGTCTTGGTTCCCTCGACGCCGCGCCTCAGCCCAGACGCCCGATCTCCTGAGGCTCGCCGACCGTGACGTCGAGATCGGTGACGAGGCCGCTCGCGAGCGAATAGACCCAGCCATGGACTTTGAGAGGCTGGCTGCGCGCCCA
>CAVSPW010000006.1:0-35101 GCA_963729935.1 uncultured Alphaproteobacteria bacterium | reverse complement strand
ACTCCGGACGGATTTCGAGATCCTTAGCAGCTATACGGGCCAGAAACTCTAACACCGCGATGTCCGTGTATATTTCAGTATTCTGAGCCGAGGGGAGAGCGTGCTCGATCCACGTTATGCAACTATTCAATTGCCTGATTTACTCCCCAAAAGGGGCACGATTAGGCTCTGACTGACTTTTGGTGCAGGTGTGGTAGGTCACGCTGCACCGAGTAGCCGCGCGCGCTCCAAAACTGGCGTGTCCGTGGGGGCGGCCCTCGTTTCGTCAAGGTCTCAAGCCGATCGATCCGCTATCGCCGGCGCGACCTCATCGAATGGATTGAGGGCAACCTTCGTTCGAATACCTCGCAAGGCGCAGCAGCATGAGCAATCCGATTTCACTCGGCACCGCAGCTGCGCGCGTGATCGGTCAGGTGGCCATGCTTCCACGACGGACGAGCGTCCGTCGCAACGATAACGTCACAAGATTAACAGATTGATTTTCAACGGTAATTTGGTGCCGACGCGCAAATTCGAACTGCGGACCTACTGATTACGAATCAGTTGCTCTACCACTGAGCTACGTCGGCGCCGGAAGCGCGCCGGACCTTATATCCGGGGTCCCCCATCGTCAATCGCAAGGCCGAGAGGCGGGATCGGCTCGCCGCTCCGCGCCGCCCCGGCGCCTGGAACCGGCAGGGAGGGCGTCATTTCGGCCGCCGCTTCCAGCCGCGGCGCGGGGGCGCGGCCCGGCATCCGCCATTCGATCGCATCGAAGGCGTGACAATGCGGACAAAGCGCGGTCCAGGCTGCGGTCTCCGCGCCGCAGGCGCCGCAAAAATAGGCCGGCTCCTGACCCTGAGTCGTTGCCGCGCGCGCAAGCCACATCCGTGCCGCCGGCAGGTCGTTGTGCTCGGCCTCTTCGAGCTCGGCCATGAGTCGGCAGACGCGGGCACGCGGCATCGAGGCGGCTTCGTTGCCGCCGGCGGCCGCCAGATGCCGGCGCGCCTCGCCCCATAGCCTCGCCTTGAGCGCGGCCTCGGCGAGCATGATGTGGGTTTCGGGATGATCCTTCTTCTGCGCGGCGAGCGTCTCGAGCCGTTTCAGGCGTTGCAGCGGCCGCTCATCGGCAAAAAGCGCGTCATAGGCCGCCGCGATCTGAGGCGCGGGCGAGGTCCGCCACGCGGCTTCAAGGACCTTGCGCGCATGCCGCCGATGGCCTCCCGCGCCCAGAAGCTCGGCATAGCGTATGGCCGCAGGGGCGAAATCGGGCACCAGCGCATTGGCCTTTCCGGCAAGCCGCATGGCATCGCGATCGCGGTTCTGGCTTTGCGCAAGAACGCTTTGCTCATAGAGCATCACGGCGCGGCGATGACGCGATTCGGATTGCGGCAGCGCGTGGCGCTTTGCCGCGAGCGCCAGGGTCGCCTCCGCCTCGCTCCAATTCGCCGCGCGGGCCTGCAGTTCGACGAGACTCGAGAGCACCCAAGGCGTCTTCGGCCGCAGCTCCTTGGCGCGCAGCGCCAGACGCAGCGCCTCGGCTTCGTCTTTCTGTTTCAGAGCCTGCATGATCAAGCCGCGCAGGCCGAGAAATTCGGTTTCCGGCCGGTCGAGCATGGCCGTGAAATATTTCTGAGCGGCCTTCTGATCGCCGTTCAGTTGCGCCGCCTGGGCCGAGAGCAGCAAGGTCAGCGGCGGCTCCGACAGAAGCATATCGGCCTGTCTTGCATAGCGCTTGGCTTCGGCGGCATCGCCGGCGGCCACAGCGACCATGCCCTGCGTCAAGGCGCGATAGCCGCGGCGGCGGCGGCGATCGCGCCGCGCGCGCAGGAAAGCGCGCGGACCGCCGATGAGCTTGCGCAAGAGGTGAAACAACAGGGCCGCGGCCATTGCGACAAGGGTCACGCCGAATAAGAGCACGGCGACGCTGGTGTCGACGCGCCACCCCTGCCAGACGAGCGAGACGCTGCCCGGACGGTCGGCAACGAAAACGGCCCCGGCGATGAGTGCCGCGATGACGAGGATCGCCGGCAGCGCGCGCATCACCCGCCGCCCGCGCCGGCGGCAAGATCGGCTGCGACTTCCTGGGTGAGATGGGCGATCGTCTGCTCGGCCTGGAGCCGCAATTTCGCCTGTTTGAGCCATGGCTCGGCGGCCGCCAGGGCCGGGCCGGAAAGATTGCTCAAAGGCGCGACGGCGCCGGCAAGATCGCTTTTCGCAAGCGCCGCCTCGGCGGTCGCGACGGCTTCTTGTGCCGGCGTTCCACCGGTCCCGCCGGCATCGGTGCGGCGGATGACGACAAGCGCGCGCAGCTTGGCAAGAATGGCTTGGCCGATGCCGGATTGCGCCGCCGGAGAGGTCGCCTCGGCGCGCAGGATCGCTGGGGCGACTTGATCGGAGAAATCCCGTGCCAGCACCGCGATGCCGGGGATGCCGGTTTTGGCCGCTTCCCCGAGCGGATGCAGCTCGGCCGCCCAGCCGGGGCGGCTCTGTCCCAGCGCCTCGACGCTCACCAATTGCGCGGCGAAGGGGCGCGACGTTGAGACGGCGTTGCCGAGATCGGCGAGCGCGACGATGAGAACGCGCTGCGCGCTGTCGCCGCGCGAAGCCTGATCCTTTACCATTTGCGCCAGCCGCGCCTCGACCTGGTCGAGCCGCGCGCTCAATTGCCGCACGCGATCTTCGAGCGGCGCAAGACTCGCGCTGGCATCGGGCGCCGGCCGGCGTTCGAGCGCGCCGATGCGATCATCAAGCGACGGCAATGCCGCAAGACGGCGCTCGATCGCGTCGAGCCGCGCGGCCAGCGGGTCTTGGGCACCGCTGGTCACGGATTTTGTTGTGGTTCCGGACGGACCCCAGGACAGGATCGGCTGAACATAGGGTCGCCAATAAGGCTCCGTTCCAATCACGGCCAGGATGAGTATGACGATCCCCGAAAGCGCGAGCCCGATGCGCGCAAGGACGCGGCGCGGCTTACGGGGACGCCCGCTGTTCGGGACGGAGTCCGAAGCGTCGGCGCTTTGCTGTGGTGCCGCGTCGCTCATGCCGATCTTTCCGTTTCGAGACTCCGTTCGAGCGCGCGCAGGAGCGCCGGCTGATCGGGCGAGGAGGCCACCGCAACGCGGCGCCAGGGCAGAGGCGCCAGCGCCGTCGCTACCGCGGGACTCAATGCCACCGCGACGATCGATGCGCAATGGCTTTCGATGCCAGCCGCCAGCCGAACGAAGGTCGCCGCATTCCGGGGCGAGAAGAAGAGCGCGGCCGAAAATTCTCCCCGCGCAAGCGCCGCACGCGCCGGCGCGCTCAAGGCCGCGGCCGGGGCCGCATCGTAAAGCACGGCGCGGCGCAAGGTGAAGCCCGCAGCGCCGAGCATGCCCGCCAGATCCCCCGCCGTCACGCTTCCGGCCGCGTGAACGAGCGCGCCACCGCCCGGCCGCAACGAGGCGATGACCCGCGCCGCCAGATCCTCGACATTGCCGCCGGCGCTCTCGACCTGCGCGAACCCGGCTTCGCGCGCGGCCGTCGCGGTCGCCTCGCCCACGGCGAAGACTTTGAAATCGCGCCGTGCCGTGGCGCCAGCAAAAGCGCGCGCGCCATTCGCCGAGGTGACCAATATTGCCTGGACGCCGGCCAGGAGCGGCGCCAGCACCCGCGCGCTCTCGGGCCGAAACCGGATTGTCATCAAGGGCTCGATCAGCGCTTCGATGCCGCACGCGGCAAGCGTATCGGCGAGGCCCGCGGCCTCGCGCTCGGCTCGGGTGATCAGCACCTTCATGCCGGCGTAGTCACGAAATCGAAAAAGCGCGGCCCGGCCAACGCGCGCAACGCTTCGCCGGTTTCGTGGCCCAGCTCGCGCGCCCGGCTCGCGTTGGCCGAGCGGCTGAGGCGATGACAGACCCGCCCATCCGGCGACACGACGAGCGCATCGAGCGCGATCCGATCGCCCTCGAGCGCGGCCAGCGCCGCGATGGGTGTGCGGCAGGAACCATTGAGGGTTTCGAGCAGCGCGCGCTCGGCAATCGCGCAGAGCGCCGTCGGCCGATGATCGATCGCCGCAAGCCAGGCACGCGTGCGTTCGTCCTCCGCACGAATCTCGACTGCGATCACGCCTTGGGCCGGTGCGGGCAGCATCGATTCGGGCGGCAAGATCGCGCTGACCTCGCTTTCGCGCCCGAGCCGCTTCAGCCCGGCGAGCGCCAGAACGGTGGCGGCGGCGGTACCGGAAGCGATCTTGGCAAGACGCGTATCCACATTGCCGCGCAACGGCACGATCGTGAGGTCGGGCCGCAGGTGAAGGAGCTGTGCCTGGCGGCGCAAGGAGGAGGTTCCGATTGATGCGCCCGCCGGCAGATCCGCGAGCGCCCTGGCATCGGGCGCAATCAGGGCGTCGCGGGCGTCCTCGCGCGGCAAGTAGCAGGTCAGCGCCAGCCCGTCGGGGAAAAGCGTCGGCACGTCCTTCAAGGAATGCACCGCCAAATCGATCCGCCGGCTGGCGAGGGCCTCTTCGAGCTCCTTGGTGAAAAGGCCTTTGCCCCCGATCACGGCAAGCGGCCGGTCGGTGATGCGGTCGCCGCTGGTGCGGATCACGACGGTCTCGAGCGCGCCCGGGATTGCGAGCTCAGGGTGCGCTTTGCCGAGTCTTTCGCACAGCTCCACCGCCTGCCGGAGCGCAAGCTTGCTGCCGCGTGTGCCGATGCGCAGGAGGGGCGAGGTCATGCCTTTCTCTTAGGCTCTGGCGCCGGGGAAAGGAAGAGGCGCGGAGATGCGCGATAAGGCTCCTGGGCATTGCCCGCTCAACACCCTCCGGCTAGGCTTTACGGCATGAAAGTGCTGGGCATCGAGACGAGCTGCGATGAGACTGCCGCCGCCGTGGTGAGCGACGAGCCGCCCTTCATTCGCAGCAACGTCGTCTTCTCGCAAATCGCCGAGCACCGGCCCTATGGCGGCATCGTGCCCGAAATCGCGGCGCGCGCGCATCTCGATCATCTCGACCCCGTGATCACTCAGGCCTTGGCCGAAGCCAAGACGGATTTCGCCGATCTCGCGGGCGTGGCGGCAACCGGCGGCCCGGGCCTCATCGGCGGCGTCATCGTCGGCGTGATGGAGGCCAAAGCCATCGCGCTCGCGCGCGGCCTGCCTTTCATCGCGGTCAATCATCTTGAAGGCCACGCCTTGAGCGCTCGCCTCATTGCGCCCGTCGCTTTTCCCTATCTCCTGCTCCTCGTTTCGGGCGGCCATTGCCAACTTCTCATCGTCGAGGGCGTCGGGCGCTATCGCCGGCTCGGCACCACGATCGACGACGCCGCCGGCGAGGCCTTCGACAAGGGCGCAAAGCTTTTGGGACTCGGCTATCCCGGCGGGCCCGCGATCGAGCGCGCCGCGGCCAAGGGCGATCCGGCGCGATTTCCTTTGCCGCGGCCGATGGCGGGGCGAGTGGGATGCGATTTCTCCTTCTCGGGCCTGAAGACCGCGTTGCGTCTTGCCGCGACGCGACACGCGGGCACCGGGGCGCTGACCGCCGAGGACGCGGCCGACTTCGCGGCAAGCCTTCAAACGGCGATCATCGAAAGCCTGGTCGAGCGCACGCGGCACGCGATCGAGATTTTCAAAGACCGTCACTGCGAGGGCCAAACCCTCGTGGTCGCGGGCGGCGTCGCCGCCAATGCGTGCCTGCGCGGGCGGCTTGAGAACCTCGCCGCCAAGACCGGGCTGGATTTCGTCGCGCCCCCGGCCTGGCTGTGCACCGATAATGGCGCGATGATCGGCTGGGCCGGAATCGAGCGCCTGAAACTCGGGCTCGTCGATGCGCTCGATTTTGCGCCGCGCCCGCGCTGGCCGCTCGACCCGGAAGCGGCAAGCCGTCGCGGCGCCGGCGTGAAAGCTTAGGACGATGCAGCATTTTGGCATCATCGGCGGCGGGGCGTGGGGCACCGCGCTGGCGCAAGTGTTGCGCCGCGCCGGACGCGATGTCGTCCTTTGGGCGCATGAGCGCGAAACCGTCGACGCGATCAACCGCGATCATGTGAACCAACTCTTCCTGCCTGGGATCGCGCTCGATCGCGGGATCGTCGCCACTACCGAACTCCCGGACGCGCTTCGCGCCGATGTCTTGCTGCTGGCGCCGCCGGCACAGCATCTGCGCACGATCTGCGCCGCGCTGGCGCCGCGTTGGCAGGCGTCGGGCCCGATCGTCGTTTGCACCAAAGGCATCGAGGAAGCCAGCGGCGCCTTGATGAGCGAGGTCGTTGCCTCGATCCTGCCCCGGGCCGCGCTCGCGATACTCTCGGGGCCGACCTTCGCCGCCGAAGTGGCGCGCGGCCTCCCCACCGCCGTGACCCTCGCGGCAGCGGACGCCGAATTGGGCCAGCGCCTCATCGGCGCTATGGGAACGCGCCAATTCCGCCCGTACCTGTCGGACGACGTCACGGGGGCGCAGATCGGCGGCGCGGTCAAGAACGTGCTCGCGATCGCCTGCGGCATCGTCATGGGGCGCGGTTTGGGCGACAATGCGCGCGCCGCACTCATCACCCGCGGGCTGGCCGAGATGGTGCGCCTCGCGCTCGCCAAGGGCGGCAAGGCGGAGACTTTGATGGGTTTGTCGGGCCTCGGTGACTTGACGCTGACCTGTTCCAGCACGCAGTCGCGCAATCACACGCTGGGCGTGGCGTTGGGCAAGGGCGAAGATCTCGCCCGGTTCCTCGCCGCACGGCGCTCGGTCGCCGAGGGTGTGAGTTCGGCCGCCGCCGCTGCGACCTTGGCGCGAAAGCTCGATGTCGAGATGCCGATCGTCTTTGCGATCGACGCGATCCTCCATCGCGGCGCCAAGATCGACGAAGTCATCGAGGGTTTGCTGGCGCGGCCGTTCAAACCAGAAGCACCGAACGGCTGATCCCATGCCGAATCTCGTCGCGATCCGGCATGTCCCCTTCGAAGACCTCGACTCCTTTGCCGCGCCGCTCGCCGCGCGCGGCTATCGGATTGCCTATCGCGACGCGCCCGTCGACGATCTGACCACGCCCGACCTTGCCGAGGCCGATCTTCTGGTCGTGCTGGGCGGACCGATCGGGGCTTACGAGGATGCGTTTTATCCATTTCTCGGCGCCGAGATCGCGCTCATCGAAAAGCGGCTCGGGCAAGATCGGCCTGTGCTCGGCATTTGCCTGGGCGCACAATTGATGGCACGGGCCCTTGGCGCGCGCGTCTATCCCGGCAAGAAGGAACTCGGCTGGGCCGCGCTCGATCTGACCGCAGCCGGCCGCCGCTCGCCGCTGCGCTTCATTGCCGACGATATGAAGGTGCTGCATTGGCATGGCGACACCTTTGATCTGCCGGCCGGCGCCACCCATCTCGCGGCGACCGAAAGCACGCCGCACCAAGCCTATGCCTTTGGCCGTCATGCCCTCGGGCTCCAATTCCACATCGAGGCAAGCGCGCCGGGGCTCGAGCGTTGGTATGTCGGCCATGCGCTCGAAATTGCGAGCACTCCGGCGGTAAGCCTTGCGACATTGCGCGCGGACGCGGCCCGCGAAGCGCCGCGCCTGGCGCCCGCCGCGCAGTCCGCGCTCCATGCCTTCCTCGATGGAATGAAACTGCCGGGAGCTTGAGATGAGTGACGCCCTTTCCCAACCGCTCTCCGCGATCGCCACCGCCCTCGGCGAGGGCAAGCTCAAGGCCCGCGCGCTCGCCGAAGAAGCGATCGGCAACCACGCGCGCTTCGGCGAAACGCTCATGGCCTATTCGCAATGGGCTCCCGAGCACGCGCGCGCTTGCGCCGATGCCGCCGATGCGGCCTTTGCCGCCGGGTCGCGCGCGGGCTCGCTCCAAGGGATTCCGGCCTCGATCAAGGATCTGTTCGCCCATTCCGGCTTCCCGACCTTCGCCGGCTCGCCCAAGCGCCTGCCGGCGAAATTCGAGGTCGATGGTCCCGTGGTCGCGAGCCTGCGGCGGCAATTGGCGGTCGTCATGGGCAAGACCCATATGGTCGAATTCGCCTTCGGCGGCACCGGCCACAATTCGCATTACGGCGCGCCGCGCAACCCGTGGGATGCGAAGGCGCATCGCTCGCCCGGCGGCTCGTCGAGCGGCGCCGGCGTCTCGCTCTGCGAAGGCTCGGCGCTGCTCGCTTTCGGCACCGATACCGCCGCCTCGGTGCGCCTGCCCGCTTCGATGACCGGCAATGCCGGGCTGAAGCTCACCGCGAGCCGCTGGTCGGCCGAGGGCATCGTGCCCTTGAGCCACAGCTTCGACACGCCCGGCCTGCTGGCGCGGCGCATGGAAGACGCGGCCTTCGGCTTCGCCGCGCTCGATGCGCGGCTCAGAGACGGGTTTGCATTTTTGCGCCGCATCGCAGGCCGCGACATCGCCGGACTGCGCATCGGCGTTGGCGATTCCTGGTTCTGGGAGGAATGCGAGAACGGCATCGGCGAAGTGGTGAGAGGCGCGCTCGACGAGCTTGGCCGCGCCGGTGCGTTGCTACGTGAGCAAGCGCTGCCCGAGGCGCGCGAGGCTTACGCCGTCTTCTGCGAGGGCGGGCTCTCGGCGATCGAGCTGCGCGCCTTTCTCGACCGCGAACTGCCCGATTGGATCGCGACCATCGATCCGGTCAACGCGCCGCCCGTGGCCAACGCCGCGAGCCTGCCCGCGCCGGTCTATATCAACCGGCTCATGCGCTTGGCCGAAGCGGCGAAATCAGCCGCGCCGCGTTTCGATTCGGTCGACGTCATCGCCACGCCGACCGTGATGCTGAGCCCCGACATCATGACCGAACCGCCGACGCCGGAGAAATTCTGGCTGCGCAATCGCGGCATCGTGCACAATCTGGTGCCGGTCAACTCGCTGAGCCTGTGCGCAGCGACTTTGCCCGTCGGCCTCGACCGGCTCGGCCTGCCGGTCGGCTTACAGCTCATCGCCAAGGGCGGCGACGATGAACGCTTGATCGCCATTGCCTGCGCGGCGGAGCGGGTGCTCGGCACGTCGCGCGACCGTTTGGGCACGCCGCCGCTTTGCGGAGCTTGACCATGGATCGGAACCCCGACCGCAAGCTCGCCTATCTTTCGGGCTTCGGCAATCACTTCGCGACCGAGGCGCTGAAAGGCGCGCTGCCGCAAGGGCAGAACTCGCCGCAGCGCGCGCCGCTAGGACTCTATGCCGAGCAATTGAGCGGCACGCCGTTCACCGCGCAGCGCAGCGAGAACCAGCGCTCCTGGCTCTATCGCATCCGGCCGGCGGCCATGCATCCGCCCTTCCGGCGCGTGTCGGACGGGTTCTTGCGCAGTACGCCTTTCAATGAAACCGAGGCATCGCCCAACCGCCTGCGCTGGGACCCGCTGCCGATGCCGGCGGAGCCGCGGGATTTCGTCGACGGTCTCGTCACGATTTGCGGCAATGGCGATGTGAGCCTGCGCACCGGCCTTGGCATCCATCACTATTTCGCCAGTCGTTCGATGGACGCAAACCGCGCTTTCGTGGATGCCGATGGCGAGTTGCTCGTCGTGCCGCAGGCGGGTGCGCTTCGGCTCGTCACCGAGCTCGGCATCATCGAAGCGGCGCCGGGCGAGATCGCCGTCGTGCCGCGCGGCGTGAAGTTTCGCGTCGAGCTTTTAGAATCGACCGCACGCGGCTATCTCGCCGAGAATTACGGCGCGCTCCTGCGTTTACCGGAATTGGGCCCGATCGGCGCCAATGGGCTTGCCCAGGCACGCGATTTCGAGACACCGATCGCCTGGTTCGAAGAACGCGATACGCCGGTCCAGGTGGTGCAGAAATTCGAAGGCCGTCTTTGGGCCGCCGAATACGGTCACAGTCCTTTCGACGTCGTCGCCTGGCACGGCAATTACGCGCCCTATAAATACGATCTTGCGCGCTTCAACACGATCAACACGGTGAGTTTCGATCACATCGACCCGTCGATCTTTACCGTGCTGACATCGCCATCCGAGTTTCCCGGCACCGCCAATCTCGATTTCGTGATCTTTCCGCCGCGCTGGATGGTGGCCGAGCACAGCTTCCGCGTGCCCTGGTTCCATCGCAACGTGATGAGCGAATATATGGGCCTCATCAGCGGCGCCTATGACGCCAAGGCCTCGGGCTTCATGCCCGGCGGCGGCAGCCTGCACAATGGCATGAGCGGCCACGGGCCTGACCGGGGAAGCTTCGACGCGGCCTCGAGCGCGGAATTGAAGCCGGTCTATTGGGATCTGGGTCTCGCCTTCATGTTCGAGACGCGGTTCGCGCTGCGCCCGACGCGATTCGCGCTCGAGACGCAAGCCTTGCAGCGCGATTACGATGCGGTCTGGGCCGGTTTCGAAAAACTGTTCAAGGGCTAGGAAGACCTGTCGTCATTGCGAGCGACGCAAAGCAATCTAAGGGCGGGCCCTGGATTGCGTCGTCGCCACGCTTCTCGCAATGACGAGGCAATGCTACGCGGCTTTGCGCAGGCCCAGCATCGCGCGCGTTTCGGCGGCGGTTGCGAGCTCTTCGCCCATCGCATCGATGATGGTGACCGCTTTCTCGACCAAGGCGGCGTTCGAGGGCGCAAGCTTGCCGCGCGAGAGATAGAGATTGTCCTCGAGCCCCACGCGCACATGCCCGCCATAGAGCATGGCTTGCGCCACCATCGGGAATTGCTGTGCCGCGCAGCCGAAGGTGAACCAAGTCGCATCGGCCGGCAGCAGATCGCGCATGAATTTCATCGATTCGGGCGTTGCCGGCGTTCCCCAGGTTACACCCAGGCAAATCTGGAACAAGGGCGGGCTCTTGAAATGCCCGGTCTTGATCAGCCGATTGGACAGCACAATATGGCCCGGCTCGAATACCTCGATTTCCGGGGTGACACCGCATTCGCGGATAGCGATCGCAATTTCCTCGATCTGCGGCACGGTGTTCACGAAGACATAGTTGCCCATGTTGATGCTGCCCATGTCGATGCTGCAGATCTCGGGCTTCAGCTCGACGACATGGCGCACGCGCTCCGCCGCCGTCCGCAAGGTCGATTTCGGGTCCGGCACCATCGGATCGTTGCTGCCGGGTACGAAGCGCGCACCGGCGCCCGTCGTCAGGTTGATGACGACGTCGACGCCGCTGTCGCGGATGCG
This sequence comes from uncultured Alphaproteobacteria bacterium, assembly GCA_963729935.1. Taxonomy (GTDB): domain Bacteria; phylum Pseudomonadota; class Alphaproteobacteria; order ATCC43930; family CGMCC-115725; genus CAIKMD01. The sequence goes on along the minus strand of CAVSPW010000006.1, from coordinate 24,029 downwards.
GTCCACCACTTCCTTGTAATGCGCGATCTCCATGCTCGGACCGGTTGTCTTCGGATCGCGGACATGGATGTGGACGATGGCCGCGCCCGCCTTGGCCGCCTCGATCCCTGATTCGGCGATCTGCTTCGGCGTCACCGGCACGGCCGGGTTCTTGCCGGGCGTATCCGCCGCGCCGGTCAAGGCGCAGGCGATCATCACTTTGCGAGCCATCTCTTCCTCCTCGGACGAATTTGGCGGCTAATATCTACTTCGACGCGAGCGGGCGCAAGGCCCAGCGCCCGCGTTCATCGCGGGTCAATAGACCCTCCCGGCGCAGCACATCGAGCGCACGGACGATCTCGCGCCCGTCGCGGCTGCCGAGCGCGGTCATCAGCTCTTCGAAATATTTGGGCCCGTCGCTCAAGGCCGCGCGCAGATCGGCAAAGCGATTTCCCTGATAGGCAGGCGGCGTGGGAACCGTGCGCTCCAGCGCGCCGCCCGTGCCGAAGGGCCAGGTCAGATCGAACCCGGCCTTGGCGCCGATCCGGCTACCGCCGCTGAGCGACGGATCGAGCGGCAAGGCGCGCAAGCCGCTCTCGATCATGATGTCGCGATCGGGCTGGAAGCGCGTCGCCAAGGCCCAGTCGATTTGCTCGTCGGAATAGATGTCGATATCGGGGTCGACCACGAAGACGTTTTTGACATTTGCAAGGCAGGCAAAGGCCGCGAGGATCGCGTTGCGCGCCTCGCCGGGCACGCGCTGGCGCAACGCGATCCGCACATTGAACATCCCGCCGGTGGCGGTGGTCGCATAGACGTTCAAGGGCTCGCGCACCGCGCTTTGCAGCGCCTGCCATACCGTCGCCTCGGTGCGCAAGGCCACCAGCGGCGCCGAATCAGTTCGGCTCATGTGGTAGCCGCCGATGGTCGTGGTCTGGAAGATCGCATCGTGCCGGCGCGTGATCGCGGTGCAGCGGAAGACGGGGTTCTGCTTGACGCCGCCGTAATAGCCGAGGAACTCGCCGTAAGGGCCTTCGGATTCGACATAGCCCTTGGCATCGAAATAGCCTTCGAGCACCCATTCGGCATCGGCCGGAACGCGGATGTCGTTGGTCACGCATTTGACGACCTGGAGCGGTGCGTCGCGCAGGCTTGCGACCAGCCCCAGCTCGTCCACCGGCAGCCGCATCGTCGCCGCCACCAGATCGATCGGGTGCGAGCCCACCGTGAAGGCCACCGGCAAATTCTCGCCGCGCGCCGCATGCGCCTCGTAGATCGCGCGCAGATCGCTCGGGCTCACGAGATCGACGCCGGTCTCGGCCTTGCCGCGCAGCATCAGGCGCCTGATGCCGACATTGGTAAGTCCGCTGGTCTTGTCCTTCACATAGTCGATCGAGGCCGAGATATAGGGCCCGCCATCGAGCCCGTGCTGCAGATGGACGGGCAGCGCGGTTAGATCGATCGCATCGCCGGTCACGACAATTTGTTGGACCGGCGCGCGCTCGCGCGGGACCTCGACGATTTCGGGCTTATTCTTGAGCCGCCGCACCACTTCGGCCAGCAGATACTTGGGGGCCACGCCGAAGGCGCGCGCTAGTCTGCCGCGCGAGCCGGCGACATTGCCGACGAGCTCGGCACGCTCGGGCCCGGCCGCGCGAAACCAGACCGCCTTGTCGCTCTCGAGCGCCTGCGCGATGTCGGCGAGATCGGTCGGCTCATCGCGCAATTCACATTCGCCCGCTGCAATCAGCTCTTCGAGGAAGCGCCGCAAGCCGAATCGATCGGGATCGTTGCTGCGCACGAGGGTCTCGGCCGGCGAAGAGGCAGAATCCATCACTCAAACCCTTCTTGCTGTGTTGATCGCTGCCCAAACATGTTGCGGCGTCGCGGGCATTTCGAGATCCTCGACGCCGTATTCGGCGAGCGCGTCGATGAGCGCATTGATAAGGATAGGCGGCGCGGGATTGACGCCCGCCTCGCCGCCGCCTTTGACGCGCAGCGGATTGTCCTTGCGCGTGGTGCGATCCTCGACGCATTCGGTCGCGAAGGAAGGCAGGTCGCCGGCACGCAGAATGCCGTAATCCATGAACGAGCCGCTCATAACCTGCCCGGTCGTTTCATCCACGCTCCAATGCTCGCGCAGCGCCTGGCTCAGGCCCTGGGCGATGCTGCCATGGATCTGTCCTTCGACGATCAGGGGATTGATGACCTGCCCGGCATCGTCGATCGAGGTATAGCGGATGATCGCGACGGCACCGGTCTCCGGATCGACCTCGACCTCGCCGACGCCCGCGCCGGTCGGAAAGGCCGGAATGCGACCGAAAATCTCGGCGCCGGCGGCAAGCGCCCCTTTCAAGGCCTCGGGCAGATCGGGCCTGCGCTCCATCGCGCGCGCAAGATCGAAGATGCCGATCGTTTGGTTGGTGCCGGCCGCGAGAAAGACGCCCTCGGCGAATTCGATTCGGCCCGGCTCGACGCCGAAGAGGAAGGCGGCAACCGCCTTGCCCTTGGCGATGATTTTTTCCGCCGCCTCGACCATGAGCGCGCCGGCAAGCCGCATCGAGCGATCGGAATGGGTTCCGCCGCCCAGCTCGACAAGGCGCGTATCGCCGGTGACGAGCGACACCGCATCCAGCTCAACGCCGAGCCATTGCGCCGCGACCTGGACGAAGCTGGTCTCATGGCCCTGGCCGGTCGATTGCGTTCCGGCGCGGATTTCAATCCGGTTGCCGTGCACCGCGATGTCGACCTTTTCCATCGGGGCACCCACCGGAATACCGACGTAATTCGCGATGGCGATGCCGCGCAGCCTGCCGCGGCCTCGCGCCTCGGCCCGGCGTTGCGCGAAACCGTTCCAACCGGCGCGCTGCGCCGCGCGCTCCATATTGGCGACGAAGTCCCCGCTGTCGAAGGTGATCCCGGTGGCGCTGGCGCAAGGAAACGAGGCGCGCGGGATGAGGTTGCGGCGGCGCAATTCGACGCGATCGAGCGCAAGCTTCTTCGCCGCGATGTCGAGAAGCCGCTCGATGACGAAATGAGCCTCGGGGCGTCCCGCGCCGCGATAGGGCGCGATCGGCACCGTGTTGGTAAGCACCGCCCTCATCCGCACATGCAGGGCGGGCACGCGATAGACGGTCGAAGCCGCGCGATAGAAATTGCCGAGTGCCACGTAGCTGACCGTATGCGCGCCGATATTGCCGATATTGTCGAGCGCAAGCGCGCGGATCACGCCGTTGGCATCGAGTGCCAGCGCGGCGCGCGTGACAATATCGCGGCCTTGATGATCGGCAAGAAACGCTTCGCTGCGGTCGCTCGTCCACTTGACCGGCCGGCCGACGCGCTTCGCGGCCCAGCAGACGGCAATATATTCGGGATAGACCGTGATCTTCTGGCCGAAGCCGCCGCCGACATCCGGCGTGATGACCTGAACCTTCTCCAGCGGGAGGTCCAGCGCGCCGGCAACGCCTATCCTCAGGCGATGCGCCCCCTGGTTGCCGCAGATGAGCGTATAGGTGCCGGTGCCTTGCTCATATCGCCCGATCGCGGCACGCGGCTCGATCGGGCAAGGGATGACTCGCTTGTTGTGGAATACGCTGCGAACGACGACAGGCGCCTCGGCCAAGGCGCGCTCCACCGCCGCGGGGTCGCCGAAACTCGCTTCGAGACCGGTGTTGGCCGGCACATCGTCGTAGAGGAGCGGCGCATCCGCGGCGAGCGCCGCCGGCACCGTTGCCGCCACCGGCAGGGGCTCGTAAGCAACCTCGATCCGTTCGGCCGCGTCCTTGGCCCGAGAAAGGCTCTCCGCGACGATGATCGCAACGATCTCGCCGACATGGCGCACCCGATCCTCGGCCAGCGGTGATTGCGGAATGTCGGCGATGGCCTTGCCCGGCTCGGCGACGAAGGCGCGCTTCTTGACGTCGATCGCATCGTTGGAGTTAGGCAGATGCGCGATCCCGCCATGCCCATCCGCCCGATAATCCTTGGCCGTCAGAACCGCAAACACGCCGGGGGCCGATGCCGCCGCCTCGATATCGATGGCGCGGATCCGGGCATGCGCATGCGGCGAACGCAAGAAAGCGACATGGGCCTCGTTGGGCAGATTGAGGTCGTCCGTGTAGCGCCCGCGGCCGCGCAACAGGCGCAAATCCTCGAGCCGCGGAATCGGTTTGCCGATCGTGACGGACATGGCATCCTCCTTCGGCAAGGGTCGCGTGTCAGCCCGTCGAGGTCAAGCGCGCGCCGAGAAACCGGGGAGCGACGCCATGGCCGCACGCAATAAACCGCCGTTTCGAGCCGAACATGTCGGGAGCCTCTTGCGGCCTCCCGAGCTGAGACAGGCACGCGCCGACCACCGAGCCGGCCGCATTGCGGCGGAGGCGTTGCGCGGCATCGAGGACAAGGTCATCCGACGCGTCGTCGCGCGGCAAGAGGAACTGGGGTTGCAAGCCGTGACCGACGGCGAGCTGCGCCGCGATTCCTGGCACATGGATTTCTATAGACAGATCGGCGGCCTCGTCGAGCGCGGCGCCGCGCCGATCCGCTTCAAAAACGCGCAAACCGAGATCGAGTACGTGATGCCGTCGCTGCACATCGAGGGCAAACTCAATCTGCCCCAGACGATCTTCGGCCCCGATTTCGCTTTTCTCAAATCCGTCGCGAAGGCGACGCCGAAACTCACCATACCCTCGCCGAGCGTGCTACACCGCCGCGCGATCGCCGCGCTCGACAATGCCTCGCTCTATCCGGCGATCGACGCGTTCTGGAATGATCTCTCCGCCGTCTATGCCGACGAGATCGCGCGGCTCGGCGCATTGGGCTGCACCTATTTGCAGATCGACGACACCAGCTTTGCAACGCTCTGCGACCCGGCACAGCGCGAGTCGCTGAGCAAGATGGGCGCCGATGGCGAGCATATTCATGAAACCTATATTCGCATCTTCAATGCCGCGTTGAAGGGCAGGCCCGCGGGCATGACGGTCGTCACCCACACCTGCCGCGGCAATCATCGGTCGTCGTGGTTCGCGTCGGGCAGTTACGATTTCATCGCGGAAGCGCTTTTCAATCAGCTCGATGTCGACGGATTCTTTCTCGAATATGACGATGAACGCTCGGGCGGCTTTGCGCCGCTGCGTTTCTTGCCCAAGGAGAAGTCTGCCGTGCTGGGCCTTGTCAGCAGCAAATTGCGCGCGCTCGAAGACAAGGATGCGATCAAGCGGCGGGTCGACGAAGCCGCAAAATTCGCGCCGATCGAGCAACTTTGCCTTTCCCCGCAATGCGGCTTCTCATCGACGCTCGACGGCAACGACCTCACCGAGGCGGAGCAATTCGAAAAACTCCGCCTGGTGAGCGAGATCGCGCGTGAGGTCTGGGGCTGAGTCCGCCAGGCCAACACATTCAGCAACAATCCGGGTTATCGCCGCGCGGTTTTGTCGGGATGCAGAACGAGTTTTTGTACCCGCCAGTTCAGAACTTCGGCGACGAAAAGCGAGTTCTCGCTCGGGCACGTTATGCCGTGGATCCAGCCGAACTGCTTCAATTGCCGCCCCGCCTTACCCAACATGCCGACAAGTCTGCCGCCGGGTTGAGCTTGATTTCGTAAGCGTCGGGCGGTCAATGTCGATGCGGAACCGGATGCACCCTTGTTGTGGGTGATTCGCGAGCATCTGAAGCTGACGGGCACGAAATTCCGCTGCGGCATCGCGCAATGCGGTGCCTGTACCGTGCATGTCGACGGCGATCCGATGCGCTCATGCAGCGTGCCGATCAGCATGATCGAAGGCAAGAAGATCACCATGATCGAAGGTCTCTCGCCGGATTCGAGTCATCCGTTGCGGAAGGCCTGGGTCGCCGAGCAAGTGCCGCAATGCGGCTATTGCCAATCCGGCCAGATCATGACCGCGGCGGCGCTCCTCGAAAAAAATCCGAATCCGACCCGGAAGCAGATTGTCGATTCCATGACGGGAAACATCTGCCGCTGTGCCACTTATTCGCACATCATCCGCGCGATCCAGCGTGCCGCTCATATGGGCGACGGCAAAGAAGCCGCGCCGACGCCGACGCGCGGAACGCATCAGGCGGCGCGCTGAGGGAGGATCGATCATGGACAATAATTTCGACATGCAGAACACCACCGAAATCCGGGCGATTTCGCGCCGAAGCTTTCTCGTGAGCTCAGGCGGCGTCGGCGTCGCGGTCGCCTTCGGCGAGCTTGCCGAAAATAGCTTTCGCCGCAACGGGCGAGGCTTCGTTCGAAGCGACCGCCTGGATCTCCGTCGGCACGGACGGGACGGTCACGATCATGGCGCCGGCATCGGAGATGGGCCAAGGCGTGATGACGGCGCTGCCGCTCATAATCGCCGAGGAATTCGACGTCGATTGGCGGCACGTCCGCACCTTGCAGTCTCCTTCCAATGCGGCGATCTACGGCAATCCGGCTTGGGACGGAAAGCTCATCACCTATGGCAGCAGCACCGTCTTCGGCTATTGGTACAAGCTGCGCATCGCCGGCGCCCAGGCGCGCAAAGTGATGCTCGCCAGCGCGGCGGATTCCTGGAAGCTGCCGGTGAGCGAGCTCTCGACCGAGCGCGGCATGGTGCTTCACAAGAAGTCGGGCAAGAAGATCAGCTACGGCGCGCTCGCCAAGATCGCGAAGATGCCGAACCCGATGCCGCAGGCGACCAAGGACGATCTCAAGCCGGCTTCGGCCTATCGCTACATCGGCAAGGACGTGCCGCGCGTCGACATTCCCTCGAAAGTCGACGGCTCGGGCAAGTACGGCCAGGACACGGAGCTTCCGGGCATGCTCTATGCCGCGATCCTGCACCCGCCGGTGCAAGGCGAGAAGCCGGAAAAGGTCGATGACACGGCCGCCAAGGCCGTCAAAGGCGTCACGGCGATCACGCCCATGCCCTTCGGCGTCGCCGTCATCGGCACCACGGTCGAGGGCACGAAGAAGGCCAAGGAATTGCTCAAGGTCACCTGGACGACGACCGCCCAGGGACGCAACTACACGTCGAGCAAGATCGCCGAAGAATACCGCAAGATCGCGGACGACAAGAGCCAGAAGGGCTTCCCGATGATCAAGAATGGCGACGCGCCCGCCGCGATCGCCGGGGCGGCCAGGGTGATCAGCGCCGAATTCACCAACGACCACGTCTCGCATACTTGCATGGAGCCGATGAACACCACCGCCATCGTGAACGGGGACAAGGTCGAGATCTGGGCGTCGAACCAGGCGCCAAGCCTCATGCAATTCGCTTGCGCCAGAGTCGTCGGCACCGCGCCCGACAAGGTCGTCGTGCACACGCCACTTCTCGGCGGCGGCTTCGGCCGGCGCTCGGAAGGCGACGAAGTCGTCGAAGCGGCGGCGCTCGCCAAGCTGATGCCCGGCACGCCGATCAAGGTGATCTGGAGCCGCGAGGACGACATCGCCAACGATACGCTGCGTCCGCTCGCCGGCCAGCGCATCGATGTCGGTCTCGACGTCTCGGGCAAGATCGTCGGCTGGCATCATCGCATCGTTTGCGCCTCGGTCTTCGCGCGCACGGCGCCTGAGATCATGGCAAAGACCGGCGGCATGGACGCCGTCGCGGCCGGCGGCGGGAATCTCGCTTATGCCCTGCCCGCGCAACTGGTCGAGTTCGTCCGTGCCGATCGCGGCATTCGCGTCGGCGCCTGGCGCGGAATTTCGCCGGGCTACACCGTTTTCGCGATGGAGACGGTGATCGACGAATTGGCGGCCGCGCAAAAGGTCGACCCGGTGGCCTACCGGCTCGAGCTCTTGAAGGCGGAGCCGCGGGCGCAGCATGTGCTGAAGACGGCCGCCGAGATGTCCGGCTGGGGCAAGAGGAAGCTGCCGGCGGGTCACGCGCTCGGCATCGCTTATTCGAACCTCATCCGCGGCTTCCAAGCGGTCGCCGTCGAAGTCTCGCTCGATCAGAAGAGCGGCGTGATCAAGGTGCACAAGATGTGGGGCGCGGTCGATTGCGGCCGTGTGATCCCGCACAACACCTGGATGCAGATGGAAGGCTCCACGCTGTTCGGCTTCGGTGCCGCGCTGATCGAGCATCTCGACATCGTCAATGGCGAGGTGCGGCAGCTGAACTTCAACAAGTATCACGTGCAGCGGATGGCCGACATGCCGGAAGTCGAAATCAAGGTGATCTCGACCGACAACCCGCCCACGGGCATGGGCGAAGCCGGCGTCGGGGGTGTCGCGCCCGCGATCGCCAACGCCATCGCGCATCTCACCGGCGGCAAACGCATCCGGACCTTGCCGATGCTGCCGGACCGCGTGAAGGCCGTGCTCTCGGCCTAGAACGACGCGACAGAAAAGCGCCACGGCCGGGGAAATCTAGCCGTGGCGTTTTCTTTTTTGCGGATTGTATTAGGCGGCGAGCGGCCGATCCGGACTGAGATGGCGCAAGCGCGGCGCCACCTCGTCCATGAAAAGCTTCATCGAACGTCCCAGCTTCTCGGGCGTTGCGTAATCGCGCCCGGCATGGAACATCAGCGTGCCGAAGCCGCCGCTCTGCTCGTAGAAATCGAGGATCCGGTCATAGACCGTGTCGGGGCTGCCGATGAACAGATTGCCGGTATCGACCAGATAATCATAGGTGATGTCGGCCAGCGTCCCGCCCTGCGGGATCCGCTCGACCTGGTGATGCGGCGTATTCTTGATCTCCCAACGAATCGTCTCTTCGTAGGATTCCCGCATGTCCTCGCGCGCCATCGCATCCGTATCCGCCACATAGATGACGCGCGTGGCATGGAGGTCTTTGCGGCGCGGCGGCCGGCCCGCGGCCTTTGCCGCCGCAACGAAAGTGTCGCCCATGAGCTTCAAACGCGGCACGGGAATGAAATCGCCGGTCAAGGGAAGCAACCCGAGGCGGCCGGCGAGTTCTGCCGATGACGTCGTCTTCGTCAGCGCGATGCCGATCTGGGGATGCGGCTTTTGCACCGGGTCGGGTTTCGCCACCATCCCTTTCCCCTTCCAGAAGGGGCCGTCGTAATCGACCGGCTCCTTGCTGTTCCAAAGCTTCAGGATGAGTTCGATCGAGGCATGCATCATGTCGCGCGTCTTCTCGAAATCGAGGCCGCGCTGCTCCATTTGCGTTGGGTAAAAACCGAAGCCGATGCCGAGCTGATAACGCCCGCCCGTCAGGTTGTCGCAAGCATTGGCCTCGATCGTCACCTGAAGCGGGTGATAATAGGCGAGCGGACGGACCGCCGAGCCCAACTTGATCTGCTTCGTCACCGCCGCCGCCTTGCAGATGATGAACTCGGCGGGGGATTGATGCTCGCTGATCCAAGCCTCTGAAAGGCCGAGCTTGTCGGCCATCTCGATCTCGGCGATGTCGTGATCCCAGGAATCGCTCAAGGCGCGCTTCGGGCGCCGGCTGTTCGAGAACAGGCCAAATTCCATGGGCGTCTCCTCAATCCCGCTTGCGCTTTTGTCGGGTCAACCTACCGATCCGTAGGCCCGATTTCCAGCCTGTCAGGGGTCCCATGCGGCCCGAGCATTGCCCGAAGCCGGGTCTAGACGCGCCGCCTGGCCTTTGCATCCTCGATCGCCCGCCAGATGGCGAGCGGCGTCGCCGGCATCTTGATGTCGCGAACGCCCAAGGGCGCGAGCGCGTCGACGATCGCATTGATGATTGCGGCCGGCGCGGCGGTGGTCGCGCCTTCGCTCGCCGATTTGAGGCCGAGGGGATTGGTCGGCGACAGAATCTCGACGATCGCCGTCTTGAGCGAAGGCAGGGTGTCGGCCCTCGGCATGCCGTAATCCATGAAGGAGCCGGTGAGGGGCTGGCCCGAGACCGGGTCGATGTAAATCTGCTCCGAAAGCGCCTCGCCGGCGCCATGACCAATGCAGCCATGGGTCTGCCCGTCGACGTTCATCGGATTGATGCAACGCCCGACATCGTCGACCGAGGCGTAGCGCGCGATTTGCGTCATGCCGGTTTCGGGATCGACCTCGACCTCGCAAACGGCGCTTCCATTGGGAAAGACCGGCTGATGCATTTCATTGGTCCGCGCGGCCGTCAACGCCGTGTCGAGCTCAGCCGGCACGCCATGCCGCGCCGCCTCCGCCGCGAGTTCCAGAAGATCATAGCTGCGATCGCTGCGCGCCGCGCCGAAGCGCCCTTCCTTGAAGCTCACCTGCGCCGGAATGGTGTTGAAAATGACCGCCGCGCGCTGCTTCGCCTTTTCGATGAGCTCGGCAGCGGTCATCGCGATGACGGTCGCCGCATGGCGCATCGAGCGGCCGGAATGGGAGCCGCCGCCTTCGCTTACCAGATCGGTGTCGCCCAGAATCACATCGATCGCATCGACCGGAACGGCGAGAAGATCGGCCGCGATTTGCGCGAGGCTCGTTTCATGACCCTGGCCACTCGGCTGCATGCCGGCGACGAGCCTGACGCGCCCTTGCGGCATGATCGTGATCTCGGCTCGCTCTTTCGGCGAGCCGGTCGAGGATTCGACGTAATTCGCGAAACCGATACCCCGGAGCTTCCCGCGGCGTGCCGCCTCGTCGCGCCGCGAAGCGAATCCATCCCAATCGGCGAGGCGCAAGGCCGTGTCCATATTGCCGGGATAATCGCCGCTGTCGTAGCTTGATCCGACCGCGTTGGTATAAGGCATCGCGCCCGGCGCGATCAAATTCCGGCGGCGCAATTCGATCGCATCGATCCCCATCTCGCGCGCCGCCGTGTCGATGAGGCGTTCCAGCGCGAAGCACACTTCCGGACGGCCGGAGCTGCGCAACACGTTGTTGGGCGTCGTGTTGCTGAAGGCGGCGCGGGCGCGCATGCTCGCGACCGGAATGTCGTACGACCCGGTGATCAGCCCCGCGCCCTTGGCGAGCGGCGAAAGCGACACGCAATGGGCGCCCACATTCATGAGATTGGAGGCACGCATGGCGAGGAATTTGCCGTCCGCGCGCAAGGCCAACTCGACCTTGGTCACGAGATCGCGGCCCTGATATTCGCTCAGCATCGATTCCGAGCGTGTGGCGGTATATTTGATCGGGCGGGCAATTTTCTTCGACGCCCAGAGGATGAGCCCGAATTCGACATAAGGCCGGTTCTTTGCGCCGAAGCTCCCCCCGGTGTCGAGCGCGACCAGATGCAAGCGTTCGGGCGCGATGCCGAGGACCGCGGCGAAATCCCGCCTCTGGCGTACGACGCCAGGACCGCCGGTACAGAAATGAAGCGTGTAGCGGCCCGAGCCAGGATCGTAATGCGCGAGCCCCGCGCGCGGCTCCAACGGCGCCGGCGATATCCGCCCGACATGGAAATCCATATTGACGATGTGGTCCGCTCGGGCGAAGGCGGCCACGGTCGCGTCCTCGTCGCCAAATTGCGTGTCGACCAGCAGATTGCCCGCCACATGATCCCAGATCACGGGCGCGCCATCGGCGAGCGCGCGCTCGGCATCGGTCGCGAAGGACAGCTCCGCATAGTCCACTTCGATCGCCTCGGCGGCGTCGAGCGCCTGATCGTGCCCTTCGGCCACCACCATCGCGACCGCCTCGCCCACATGCCGGACCCGGTCGACCGGCAAGAGGTGATGCGGGTCGATGACGACCTTGCCGCCGCCAGGCGCGGTGAGCTTCATGTCGTAGCGCGTCGACGGCACAGGGCTGTGCGGAATGGGCTTCAGCCCGTCGGCCGCGCAATCGGCACCGGTGAAAATCCCGAGCACGCCCGGCATCGAGCGGGCCTTGGCGGCATCGATGGCGCAGATGCGCGCATGAGGATAGGGCGAACGCAGCACGACCGCGTGGGCCTGTCCGGCCAGCGCGAAATCATCGCCGAACCGGCCGGTCCCGGTGAGCAGGCGGCGATCCTCCTTGCGCAGAACGCTGCGCCCGATTGCGGGCGTTCTATCCGACACGGCCTCGACCTTCCTTCAGCCCTTGTCCACCAGACCGAGCAGAGTCCACACCTTGCCCTCGGCGAGGCCGGCAAGCTCCTTGCCGCATTCCCGCAGCACCGTCGGCGTCGTGAGGAAATGCTGCGTGCCGGCATACATGTCGCGCAGGCAGCGTTGCAGCGCGCTTTCGCGCAAGGCGGCGCCGCCACCGGTGCGATAAGCAAAGGCGCAGACATCGGCGACGGCCGTGGTGACGTGGTTGAGCGCCAAACGCGACAAGGTCATCTGCCGCGTGGTGAGGGCTTCGCCGCCATAGACGCTGTCGCGGATCTCCGTCCAGGTCTCGTAGACGAAAGCGCGCGCCGCGCGATATTGGGCTTCGGCCGCGCCATAGCCCTGCTGAAAATTCTCTGTTTCGGCGACGGGCGGAAGGGCGCCGCGCCGCGGAGCCTTTTGCCGCATCAGCGCCGCCAGCTCGTCGAGCGCGCGGCGGCCGACGCCGAGCGCAAAGCCGCTATGCCCGATCGAGGTCATGGCGAGAAGACCGAGGCGGAAGAAAGGCCCGCCTTGCACGGGAGTCGTCGTGATCGGCGAATGGGTAAAGGCGGCCGGGACGAGGACGTCGGTGATCGCGTAATCGATGCTGCCCGTCGCGCGCAAACCGAGCACGTCCCAGTTGCCGTCGAGCTTTGCTTCGCTAACCGGCACGATGAAAGTGCGGTAATCGGGAAGGTTCGTGCCCGGGATCATGCGCGGCGCGCCGCCTTCGAAGACGATCGCGCCGGTGTGAATATAGTTCGCGTGCTTCAGCCCGCTGGCATAGCCCCATTTGCCGCTGAGGCGGAAGCCGTTGCCCTCGGCGATCGCCTGACCGTTGGGCGCGCCCTGGCCGGCGATCACGGGCGTGGACTCGCCGAAAAGCTCGGCCGCCGTCGCGCGATCGAGATACGCGGCGGCCGCGCCGGTGCAGATTTGCGTGGCCATCAGCACCCAGCCGGTCGAGCCGTCGGCGTAGCTGACGGCCTCGATGATCCGCAGGGCCTCGACGGGGTCAACCTCGGCGCCGCCAAAGCATCGCGGAATCAGCATGCGAAAAAACCCGCCCCCGCGTAACGCATCGATTGTCTCGGCGCTCAGCGCACCCGCGGCCTCGTTACGGCCGGAGTTCGCGCTGAAGACCGGAGCAAGCTCCCGGGCCCTGGCCAAGAGTTCGCTTGCGCGGGTCTCGGTGCTCATGCGTGGCCTCGGGTATCAATCGGCGCGACGTCCGGCCGCCGCGACAGCTCGCCGCGTGCCGCGACACAAGCCGGGAAAGAGAGCCTGCCCAAAAGGATCACCATCGAGGGATATCGGAGCCGATGATGATAGAGAGCCGATCGTGCAGCGGCAACTTGGACCGAGCATGGAATGGCTGCGCGTGCGGACGGAGGGCTGGTACCGTGCCGGCACGCGATCGGATCGTCGTCGCGATTTAGCGGTATGGCGGGACGCATCGAGTCATTAACATGGTTACAATATGCGCCAAATCGCTGGGGAGGCAACCATGGCCGAGAAGCCGCACCGAATCGATGTCCATCACCACATTCTGCCGCCGCGCTGGCTCGATGAAGAGCACGAGCGCATGGCGGGAAGGGCGCTCGATTTCGCCATGGTCGCGAAATGGACGCCCAGCATGTCGATCGAGGCGATGGACCGCACCGGCATCGCCACCACCGTGACGTCGATTTCGACCGTGATCGTGCGCCCGAATGATCCAAAACGCGCCCAGGCACTCGCGCGCGACTGCAACGAATACGCGGCGAGACTATGCCAAGACCATCCCGGCCGCTTCGGCAGTTTCGCGCTGCTGCCTTTGCCGCACGTCGATGAATGTCTCAGGGAAATCGAATACGCAACCGACGTGCTGAAATGCGACGGGTTCAAGATGCAAACGAGCTACGAGACGCAGTGGCCGGGCGATCCCGCCTTCGCGCCCGTTTTCGACGAGCTGAACCGGCGCAAGGCCACGATTTTCTTTCACCCGACCGTGCCGGGCTGCTGCACCAATCTGTTGCCCGACCTCAATGCGCCGCTGATCGAATATCCCTTCGATACGACGCGAGCGATCATGAGCCTCGTCTTCGGCGGTACGGTCACAAGGTGTCCCGATCTCAAGCTCATTTTTGCCCATGGCGGCGGAACGATCCCCATGCTCGCTCATCGCGTCGCCAATCTCGTCAATGTGCGCAAGGAGCTGGCCGCCCGGTTGCCGGACGGCGCGGTCGCCGAATTCCGCAAACTTTATTTCGATATCGTGAGCGCGACCAATCCCCCCGCGATGGCGGCGCTCCTCAAGCTGACGACGGTTTCAAAGCTGCTCTTCGGCACCGACATTCCTTATATGAAGGCGGAATTCACGGTTTCCGGGCTTGGCGAGCTGGGCTTGAACGCGGCGGATATCCGGGCGATCGAATGCGACAACGCGCTGCGGATCATGCCGAGCCTGAAACGGTAAGGTCTTCGATGCTCTCAACGGGCCGCGCCCGTCTCACGCACCCGTCCTATGTCGGCCCAACCGGTCGGCGCAGGCCCGCCTGCTCTAGGCGAGGCATCACATCGCGCTGCCAGCGGGAAAGCCCGTCCAGGTAATCGACCCAACTCAACAGAACGCCGTCGATGCCGATGGCGCAGAGCTTTTGGATTTCACCGACGATGCGATCGGGGGTGCCCACCAGCGGGTATCCGCCCCAGCCGGCCTTGATGTTGAACTTCTGTTGGTCGCGTTGCTCCTTTTGCAGGCGCTGCATCTGCTGCCCTTGGATGTTGAGGATGTTTTCGACCGCCGCGTCGTCACCCATCTCGACCACGTAGTGGCGCAGATAGTCGTCGGCCTCTTTTTGCGTGTCGCGCTGAGTCACATGACAATTTGCCCAGATCTGGATCTCGCGGCCGTATTCCTCGCGCGCGAGGCGCCGGTAGGAAGCGATATGCGCTTTCAGGTTTTCGAGGTCGCTCGGATCGAGATGGATGAATGCCATATCGGCGTATTTGGCGGCGAAATCCCTGCCTTTGCCGGAACTGCCGGCATTCATCAGCGGCGGAAACGGCCTTTGAATGGGCTTGGGCATTGAAAAGCCCTTCTTGATGCGCAGGAACTTGCCTTCGTAATCGAACTCCTCTTCCGCGCTCCACAAGAGCTTCACCAGCTCGATCCATTCTGCCGCGTATTCGTAGCGTGTATCGTGCTCCATGATGTCGCGTCCGAACATCTCAAGCTCGGGCGCGAACCAGCCGCAGACAATATTGAGGGCGAAGCGGCCGTTGCTGATGTGATCGACCGTCGCCGCCTGCTTGGCGGCCATCACCGGATGGACGGTCGGGAC
Source organism: uncultured Alphaproteobacteria bacterium (assembly GCA_963729935.1). Classification (GTDB taxonomy): domain Bacteria; phylum Pseudomonadota; class Alphaproteobacteria; order ATCC43930; family CGMCC-115725; genus CAIKMD01. Next base: position 8,808 of record CAVSPW010000006.1, on the reverse strand, counting down.
ATGCGAGGTGGTGAGCACGCCGACCTGCCCTGTCGCCTGCGCCACGCCGGCCGCCCAGGTATAGGTATCGAAATTCGTGCCGTTGAAGTTCGTCTCGCCGCCAAAGCCCTTCCAGCGCGCCACCGGCACCAGCGCCTCATAGCCGTAGCGGTCGGCCGTTTGCGAGATCGCCAATGTTTCGGCCCAGGTCGCCCGGAAACGCTCTTTCACCTTGGTGATCGCGCACCCGCCGCTCACATTGACGCCGAAAAGGCCGAGCTTCAGCTTGTTGTCGCCAAAGAGCGGGTTGGTTTCATTGCGCCGATCGTTCGGTCGGTTTTTGCTCATGCGTGACCTCGCTCCCCAGGATTCGTTGCGACCGATTTTCGACATCGCTTATACCGATATTTGCAGGAAGAGTATTGGATTTTGGGCTCGGCGTTAACCAATTGGTGGCCACTCGGCTGGTAAGCTTTGCGCCATCGCGATAGAAAGATCATGCGGGGCATGATCGCTTTGCGCCGGATCCGACGCCAAGTGCTCCGGTTATTCACGCAGGTATTCCGACATGCCTTCAGAGCTCAGGCAGATCGTTTTCACGAACGACGAGTCCATGGCTGCGCTCCAGCAATTTTATCAACGCTCGAATCAGGCCTTCCCGAAAGGCCGGCTCGAGAACGTCGCCGTCAGTGCGGCAAATGGCTGTCAGCTCGACTGCGACATCGTCGATAGCAACCAAATGCGCGACCACGTCACGGTCGCGGGAGAAAAGCTCGCGGCAGCCTTGTTGCTCTACTGCATGACACGAAAAATCCCCGTTCCGGTTGCCGCGCGTAAGACGCTGAGCATGGTCAACGGCCAGCTGGCGCTTTGCATCACCTTGCCCCTATCCGCGGAATCCTAGGCGGCGGCGAGGGAGCCCCCTTGCAGCCCGCGGCCGGCAATCGGATTCGGCGGTTTTTTGGGCTCTAATTCGTTGATAGATCACAATTTATAATGATGATCGCCGGCCATGGCGGCGTAAGATTTTTTCAACCATCTCCGCTCAGAATAATCTTAACACGGACCGCCGCCTAACGGCCGATGACGGGAGCGGCGGCCCGGCGCGAGCTGCGATCGGGCTCGCGCGCGAGAAAGGATCCCGCGTGTCCAGCGTCATTCCATTTGCGCCGAACTCGCCTGCGCCGGCACCCGAAAAGCGTCTCGTGCTGCGCATCCTCGAGCTATGGCGCCGGGCCCACCACACCAATGAATTGCCCTCGGCAGCATCGCTGAGCGCCGCGGATACCGGCGCCGATAGGGATCACGTGTACATGATCGATGTCGTGTATCCCGGCGGCCCATGCTTCACGCATATTGGCGAGGCGCTTCGCGGCGCGGATTGGGCCCAAGGAGAACCAATGCCTCTTACCGATTGTCCCGTGGAATCGGTACTCGGCCTGAGCAGCCGCAACTGGCGCGAGATCATCGAGCGTCGCGTCCCGGTAACGCGCGGCGGCATCGGCCGTCATGAGGGCGGACCGGTCTTATATCGCAGCATCATGGTGCCGCTGGTCGATCCGAACGGCGGTATCTCGCTGATCATGGGCGCCGCCAATTGGCGGAAGGTGGAGGAACAGGATGGCCGTCCCGTCATATGAGCGCGGCGCGACGGCATCGCCGACGCAGCCGCTTGCGCGCGCGCCCGCGATGACAGAATCTGGCCGCGCCACGACGCGCAGTTATGAGATCCAACGCTTCTCGAGCGGCCGATGGATGCTCGACAGCGTGTCGGACGACAAGGACGTCGCCATCGCCATGGCGAAATCGCTGATGGCAAGCGGCCGGGCGCCTTCGGGCGTGCGGGTGATGTCGGTCCAACATAACCAGGCCGGCGAATTCAGTCAGATCACGATCTTCCGCCGCACGCCGGGCGAACCGGTTGGCAGCGAGACGGGGACACTCAAGTCCAAAGTCGTGAGCACGACAAAGCCAGCGCAGGAAAAGCGAGATTTCAAGCTTGGGTCGCCAGCTCACCTCGCCCAGCCCAAAAAGGGCCGCTTCGCCGATCTCCTTTTCGCGTTGAAGCTTGCCGTCGGCATCGGCATCACGCTCGCCGCCTTTCAGGCGCTACGCCTGATGCTTCACTAGCCGATCGCCTCCGACGGCCGGTCGCGTCCGCGCCCGGCGATTCTTAGAGCTTGCGCCACTCGGGCAGCGATGCGGTTTGACGCTTCGCCGCAAAGTGTGGTCACCCCCCGGAGCCCGACAATTGTGAATGCCTCTGGATAAGTTTAACATCGCATACTCGGCTATCGCGGATTGCCTCTTCATATCGGCGGTCGAATGCCATGACTGTCGCAAACGGCTTTGCTCCCTTCCGATCTCGCCGGTGGTCCGGGCAAATCGCGACCCTTCTGGGCTTCGTCTTGGTCGCCATGACGGCGCTGACGGGTTACCTGATCTGGTCCGGCTACCAGGAGGCCAGACATACCGCCGAGACGATTTCACGCAATTATGCGGCGACCATCGAAGTTCGGCTCGAAGCCGCGCTGCGCCGCACCGATGCCGACCTGCTGGATCTGACGCGCAATCTTCCCGATGCGGCGCTAAGCAAGCAGGCTCTCGCCGACTTTGGCGGCGAGCTCGATGCCGAGCTGGATTTACGGCTGCTCAATTTTCCGGAACTGGCCGGTCTCCGGGTTTACGATGCCGATGGAGATCTGCTCTATACGACGGACAATAAAGCGACGCCCCGCGTGAACATCGCCGATCGCGCGTTCTTCCGTCAGGCGCGCGACGGCGCCCCGAACAGCCTCGCGATCTCGGAAGTAATCACCGGCCGCACTTTGGGGCGGCCAACCCTGATCCTCGCGAGAGCTGTGCGGGACGAGCGGGGCGCCTTTCGAGGCATTGTAGATGCCGCGATCGAGCTCGAGTATTTCCAGCGACTGTTCCAGTCGCTCGACATCGGCCCCCACGGCGTTATCGCTGTCGTTCGAAGCGACAATTTCCACTTGGTCTCGCGCTGGCCGCCTCTGAGCGCGGCCGAGCCCGGCAGAACATTGCCGCTGGGCGTTCCGGCGCAGAGGGCGTTTGGGTCCGGTCAAAAGAGGGGGACGGCCGAGGTTGCAGCGCCGTTCGACGGCATCGTACGTATCTTCAGCTTTGAAGCCCTGGATCGCTACCCCTTCTATGTCACCGTCGGTCTGGCGCGCGACGACGTGCTCGCGGGCTGGCGCATGCGTGCGCTGGCGATCGGTGCGTCGAGTTTGTTCCTTCTGATTCTGGTGGCGAGTCTGCTCTATTTTCTGTGGCGCGATGTCAACGCGCGCGTCGTGGCCGAACAAGGACTCGCTGCGGCTCGGGATACTCTCGCCGATGCGTTCGAGAGCATTCAGCACAGCATCGCGCTCTATGATGGGGACGATCGGCTCGTCCTGTTCAATCACCGTCTCGTTCTTCAAGATCCAAGGCTCGCCGATATCGTCAAGATCGGCGCCCGCTTCGAAGACGTGGGCCGCGCAGCGATCGAGCGGGGAATGATCGCCCTGCCGCCCGGCGCGGACCCGGAAACATTCATTGCCGAGATCTCAGCGCGGCATCGGCGCGCCGCTCCCGAGCCGGTTATAATCCGTTGCACCGACGGTCGCGTCTACCAGCTCGTGACGCGTCCGGCACGCAATGGCGGCGTCATCACGATCGGGAGCGATGTGACCGATCAATTGATGACCGAGCAACGGCTCCGCGACGCGCAGCGAATGGAAGCCATAGGCAAGCTCACGGGAGGAATGGCGCACGACTTCAACAACTATCTCGGCGTGATCGTCGGCAATCTCGATCTGGCGATGGAGGAAAAATCGATCGATCCTGAGGTGAGGAAGCTGGTCGATGCCGCCTTGAGCGGTGCGCTGCGCGGCGCCCAACTGACGCGAAGCTTGCTCGCCTTTTCGCGCCAACAGCCGCTTGATCCCCAGCGCACCGATGTGAACCATAGTCTCGCTTCGGTCGCGACGTTGCTCAACCGCACGGTAGGCGAAGATATCACGTTGGTCACGTCATTCGCGCGGGATATCTGGCCGGTACGGGTCGATACCACCCAACTGGATAGCTGCGTCGTCAATCTCGCCAACAATGCCCGCGACGCCATGCCGCGCGGCGGCACGCTGACAATCGCGACCCGCAACATCGTGCTGGACGCGCGTTATGCCGAGACGCATCTCGAAGTCGCCGCTGGCGAGTATGTCATGATCGAGGTATCCGATACCGGAACCGGGATGGCGCCCGACACAATCGCCCGCGCATTCGAGCCTTTCTTCACCACCAAGCCGACGGGACGGGGAACGGGGCTGGGCCTCAGCATGGTCTATGGTTTCGTCAAACAATCGGGCGGCCACGTCACGATCTACAGCGAGGTCGGCCAAGGGACGACCGTGCGAATTTATCTGCCCCGCAACCGCGAAGCCGAAGGCGAAGCCACTGCCACGACCGAATTTCAGGCCGCTGGGCCTGCCGGCGGAACGGAATCGATTCTCGTGGTCGAGGACAAAGAGGTGATGCGGCGGACGGTGGCGCGACAGCTTGCTTCGCTCGGCTATCGGGTCACCGAAGCGGAGAACGGCAGGGCCGCGCTGGCAATCCTGGAGAGCGGCGACCCGACAATCGATCTTCTGTTCACGGATATCGTCATGCCGGGCGATCTCGACGGCTACGAGCTGGCACGGCGCGCGATGGAGCTGCAGCCGGAGATCAAAGTGGTGGTGACCTCGGGTTTCCCTGGGGATGCGTTGCGGCGCAACGGCAACCATGTGGCAAGTCTGAGGCTGCTGAACAAGCCCTACCGCATGAGCGAACTGGAAAGCACGATCCGCGCGGCACTCGATTCCGCCCCCCTGAGGCGGGGCGATCCGGCGTAGGATGAATGTGGGGAGGGATGAGCGATGCCGTCCACGCGTCTGGTGGTTTTCGACGACGATCCCGCATTCAGCGACTTTGTCCGCGCCGTCGCCGAGCTGCTCGGTTATGCCGTGGAGACCTACACCGGCCCTGAAGGATTCGAGACCGCTTTTGCCGAGGATAAGGCCGAGGCCGATGTCGTCATCCTCGATCTCAACATGCCCGAACGCGATGGTTTCGAACTGATTCGCCTGATCGGCGCGATGAGAATACGGGCGAAGATCTTCATCATAAGCGGCTTCGGGGATGTGTACCTCAGGATGGCTCGGCAATTGGGCCAAAGCGGCGGCCTTGCGGTCGCCGGCACAATCTCGAAGCCGGTCCGCGCCGCCGAGTTGAGGAAGCTCCTTTCACTGGCGATGACCAATTAAGGGATCGGATGCGATCCGAGCCCCGCTCATTCTTCAGGAGCCGGAAACGCCTCGCAGACGTCGACGACCGCGTCGAATAGCGTGAAGTACAATCAGCTCTTCCAAGATCGTCGCGCCACGCATGCATCCCCTCGCTCAGTCGATGGACCGAGCAAGGGGATTTCTTTTAAGGGCGCCGCGTTGCTTTTTGCCGGGAGCGCTGCTCCGGTCAGCTTCGCACCGTGCTCCAGCCCTCGCGGCCGCTTCTATGGTCGCCGACATTCGGATAACCATAGGTCGGCACAAAAAGCTCCTCGATCGGGAGCTTTTTGGGGATCATCGACTGCTCGTGGAGATAGGTCATCAGCGCCTCGAGGGTCGGGCGGTTCTCCTCGACGCCGTAGGGCCAGAAATCCTTGCCGAAGACCTGATCGATCTCGTGAAAATCATCGACCAGCCAGGGCAGCATGTAGCGCAGCGCGCCGACGTCGCGCATCTTGGATATCGCCATCGCGCGCGATTCGCAGCAGGCATTGTAGAGGCTGGTCGCGACGAAGGGATATTTCTCGTAGACCGCGCGCTTGATCGCAAGCACATGCATGATCGGGAAAATCTTCGTGCGCTTGAAGTAGTCCGCCTCGACCTCGCGGAAGTTGGGAAAAAGGCGCTGGATATCGGGATTGCGGCCAAAAGGCTCGGGAATGGTGGCGGTGATCATCGCGTCAATCCCGCCATCCTCGAGCAGCTGGTTGAGCGACTTGCCGCTGTCGTTCTGTTTGAGATCGATCGTCTTGAGGACCGGCAGAACACTGGGCTTGCCATGAGTGCCTGGATGTTCCATCGCGCCCTGGATCCAATGGATGGTCGAGAGATCGACGCCGTATTCGTGCTGCAGCATGCCGCGGATATAGACGGCCGCGGTCTGGACATAGAGCGGCACGCCGACCTTGCGGCCTTCGAGATCCTTCGGGTGCTTGATGCCGGATTTCTTGTTGATGAAGACGAATTGGTGACGGAAGACGCGCGAGATGAAGACCGGCACGGCGACGAAGGGCGAGTTGCCGGCGATCAGCTTCGTCACGTGCTCGGAAAGCGACATCTCGGAGGCGTCGAATTCGAGCCCGCCGCCCATCCGGTCGAAGATCTGGCGCGGGTCGTCGATCGGCATGAAGGTGAGATCGACGCCGGCGGGCTTGACGTCGCCGGTATAGAGCGCGTGCATGCGGTCATAGAAGCCGCAAGCGAAGGTGAGCGGGATATTCGCCATCGAGATATGCCTTTCTTTTGTGTGATGTGATTGCCGCGCTCAGGCCCAGTCCGGCGTCTCGCCGCGGTCGAGCGCGTCGCCGCCCGCCGCGATGCCGTCGATATAGGTCTCCCACACGCGCAGATTGACGTGGCAGGCGCGCACGATCTGATCGGCGAGGCCGAGCTTGTCGGCATGCTCGGCGACGGTTCGCCAGCCCAGGTCCGAATGAGCGATATCGGCCGCGGTATGAAGCTCGAAGAAATTGAGGTCGTCGTCTTTGAGGCCGAAGAGCTTGCCCCAGCGCCCGCGCTCCATCCCGAACCAGCCGAGCTTCCTGATCGCGCCTTCGCCATAGCCCGGGATGTTGGTGCGCTCGGCGCAGGTATTGGCGATCAGCCCTTCGAGCCAGTGCCGGTTCGACATCAGCGCTTCCCAGGCGAGCCAGCAGAGTTGGGTCGAGGAGAGGAGTTTCGCGTTTCGGATCGCATCGCGTTTCAGCCCGACCTTGGTGCCGAGTTCCTCGAGGATCGCCCAATGGGGATGACCGCCGCCATGCTCGTGATCGGCGATAACCTCCTCGGTGCAAGCGCCGATGATGCGCATGCGCACGTCCCAATCGGGACAATTGGTTGCAACGCGCAGCTTCAAGACCGAATTGCGCTGCCGCGTGTTTTGGCGGTGCTGCAAGACGAACATATGCGCGCGGCCCTTGGTCAAGGGCTCGCGGAAGAAGCGCACGCGGCGCACGAAGCCGTCGACCTCGCGGTCGAGGCGCGCGACCACGCCGTCGCCGCGCGGGGCGGTCTGGGCCGCGTCGGCCTTCGAACGAGGCCGGGTAGCGGTCGCATGTGAGGTCCTGGGCATCGCTTTCACATCCTTCCTGATGACTTCACGGTCGGCGCGGATCTCGAGCATCGCCTAGTGCTTCGGCAGGAATGCCTCCGTGTAAAGCTTGGTCATGTCGGGCGGCGTCTCGACCAGCTTCAGATCGGTGAAGGATTGCTCGAGGTTCTTGAGCGATTCCGCGTCGAATCTGCCGTCCTTGCTGAAACCGCTGATCGTCAGATCGTATTCCTTGCTCTCGACCGCGGGCGCGAAGCCCGTCACCTCGCTCATGATCTTGACCGCCTCGGTCTTATGCTTGCGCATGAAGTCGACCGTATCGAACCAGCCGGCGAGGAAGCGGCGCAGCGTGGCGGGGTTGGTGTCGATGACATGCTTCGTCGCGAAAACGGCGCCGCCGGCGAGATTGCCGACATAGTCGGACACCGGAATGAGGAGATGCGCGACGTGTTCCGCCTGCATATTGAAGAGCACGGAGGTTGCGGAGATGTCGGCATCGACCTGATTGGTGCGGAAGGCGGAGACGATGCTCGCCGCGCCGTTGCCGATGGCGACGATCTTGACGCCGTCGGCGCCCCAGCCATGCGTCTTCTCGAGCTGAAGCGCGAGCCAATAGGTGAGGGAGCCGATGCTGGAGACGCCCATCCGCTTGCCCTTGAGCTCGGCGACGGTGTGGATGGGCGAGCCGTCCGGCACCGCAATGCCGATGAAGCGCACGGAGGGGAAACAGTCGCAGATCGCGAGCTCGGGCGAGCCTTTGGCGATGAGCGCCATTTCCGGGCCGGCGCCGACGCCGATATCGATGCTGCCTGCGGCCATGGCCTGATGCAGCTTGCCGCCGCCGCCGAAATTGGAGATCTGCACATCGAGGCCGTGCTTGGCGAAAATGCCGGTCTTGACCCCGACATCGACGGGAATGATCGGCGTCGCGGCACGATCCGCCTTACCGACATTCACGACATCTTTGGCCTGCGCTGGAAACGCAAACGCCCCGGCGAGCGCAGCCATGGCGAGACCGCACAATAAAAGCTTCTTCATTCCTTCCTCCCCCATCAAAATCGCCCGCGGCACTTTCTTGTTCTTGCCGGATGCCGGCGCCGCCGCTTCTTGGTCGTCGCTTCCGACGCTCTATGGCGGCATTAGATACGGCTTTTAGGGGGTGCGCAAGGCGGGGCCGCCAATTGATGTCCGCGATCCGCGCTCTCGCAATGCGCGCTCTTGTGCGTCGCGTTTCCAGTCGGCGAGCGGCTCGATGACAAATTTCTGCGGGTCGGCGTCGACAAGCCTTCCACAGTTCTGGCAAAGCCAGTTCCCGTTCGCTTTTACATTTCGAGCTTCACGGGTTGGCGCGGTGTGTTGCGCCGACCCCGGTCGAGCCGCCGACAAAACTTGGTGATTCAACGGGAATTCTGGCGCACCCGACAAGATTGAACTTGTGACCTCTGCCTTCGG
>CAVSPW010000005.1:0-1052593 GCA_963729935.1 uncultured Alphaproteobacteria bacterium | reverse complement strand
GGGCTTTGGAGCGGGGGAACACCTGATCGCGCAGGCCGCGGCGCATCCCGACACCGGCTTCCTGGGCTGCGAGGTGTTCGAGCCCGGCATCGCCAGGCTTCTTGCGTATATCGACAGCCGGAAACTCGCCAATGTGAGGCTTTTCGCCGATGATGCGCGGCTGCTCATCGGGGCGCTCGCACCGGGGTCCTTGGGCCGTGCATTCATTCTCTTTCCCGATCCTTGGCCGAAGGAGCGGCACAAGAAGCGCCGTATCGTCGCGGCGGAGACGCTCGACGACCTTGCCGCGGCGATGATCGACGGCGCCGAGCTCAGGATCGCGACCGACGATCCCGATTACGCGCAATGGATCGGGGAACGCGCCGGCGCCCATCCGGCTTTCGAGGCCGTGGCGCCGGCGCCGCGCCCCACGGATTGGCCGCAGACCCGCTACGAAAAAAAAGCCGTGTCCCAGGGGCGCAACGCGCGGCTCTTTCTCTATCGCCGCCGGCCCCGATGCCCGGCTTAGCCTTGAAGCTCCCTGAAAAATCGCTATATTCCGGAACAAATAAGAGTCCCATAAGCTCGGAATGACCGGGCAATTTGATCGGTGGGCCGAATGGCCCACTTTTTGTTATTGGAGCATGGCGAGAACTCTTGTTCGACGCGGGTCAAATCGAGACGATGATCGTGCCCTCGCTAGAGGCGATGGGCTATAGCGTCGTGCGCGTGAGTTTCACCGGCGGGCGGCGACCGACCTTGCAGATCATGGTCGAGCGCCGCGATGATCGCGCGATGACGGTCGAGGATTGCGAGACGGTCAGCCATTCGGTTTCGGCGCTGCTCGACGTCGCCGATCCCATCGCCATCCCCTATCATCTCGAGATCAGCTCACCCGGGATCGACCGGCCGTTGGTGCGCCGCGCCGATTACGAGCGTTTCGCCGGTTTCGAGGCTAAGATCGAATTGCAGCGTCCGCTGGATGGACGCCGCCGTTTCCGTGGCACGCTCATGGGTCTTGCCGATGACAGCGTCAAGGTGCTGGTCGGCGCCGAACCCGTGCTCTTGCCCTTGTCGTCGATTGCGCGCGCTAAACTCGTCCTGAACGACGCGCTGATCGCCGGCACGCAACCGCAAAACCGCAGCTAGAAGAGATGAGTCCCATGGCGACCACCACCTCCTACCCACGGCCCGAACTTCTGCAAGTCGCCGATACCGTCGCGCGCGACAAAGGCATCGACCGCGACGAGGTTCTCCAGGCGATGGAGCAGGCGATCCAGAAGGCGGGCCGCTCGAAATACGGTCTCGAATACGACATCCGGGCCGAGATCGATCGCAAGAACGGCGAGATCAAGCTGATGCGCTTTCGCGAGGTCGCCGATCCGGTGGAGAATGAAGCGACGCAAATTGCCGTGGCCGAGGCCAAGCACCTCAATCCCGAGGCCGAGATCGGCGATTTCCTGACCGATCCGCTGCCGCCGATTGATTTCGGCCGCATCGCGGCGCAGACCGCCAAGCAAGTGATCGTGCAGCGCGTACGCGATGCCGAGCGCCAGCGCCAATACAAAGAGTTCAAGGACCGCGTCGGCGAAATCGTCAACGGTCTCGTCAAGCGCGTCGAATTCGGCAATGTCGTGGTCGATCTCGGCCGCGCCGAAGCCATTCTGCGGCGCGATGAGCTATTGCCGCGCGAAAGTTTCCGCCAGGGCGAGCGGGTGCGCGCGTATATCTATGACGTGCGGCAAGAAGTGCGCGGCCCGCAGATCTTTCTCTCGCGCACCCACCCGCAATTCATGGCCAAGCTCTTCGCCCAGGAAGTGCCCGAGATCTACGACAGTATCATCGAGATCAAGGCGGTGGCGCGCGATCCCGGCAGCCGCGCGAAGATTGCGGTGATCTCGAATGACAGCGGGATCGACCCGGTTGGCGCCTGCGTCGGCATGCGCGGCAGTCGCGTCCAGGCGGTGGTCGCCGAGTTGCAGGGCGAGAAGATCGACATCATCCCGTGGTCGCAGGATCCGGCCACCTTTGTCGTCAATGCACTGGCGCCGGCCGAGGTTGCGAAGGTCGTGATGGATGAGGAGCAGCGGCGCATCGAGGTTGTCGTGCCCGACGAACAGCTCTCGCTCGCCATCGGGCGGCGCGGCCAGAACGTGCGGCTCGCGTCCCAGCTCACCGGCTGGGATATCGATATCCTGACCGAGGCCGAGGAAAGCGAACGCCGCCAGGAAGAGTTGCGCACGCGGTCCAAGATGTTCATCGAGGCGCTCGATGTCGACGACGTGATCGCGCATCTTCTTGTGACCGAAGGCTTCACCTCGGTCGAGGAAGTGGCCTTCGTGCCGGTGCCGGAATTGGCGAGCGTCGAGGGCTTCGACGAGGAGATCGCGGGTGAATTGCAGCAGCGCGCGCGCGTGTTCCTGCAGGAGCAGAACGAGCGCTTTGAGACGCGGCGCAAGGAATTGGGCGTCAGCGACGAGATTGCGGCGATCAATGGCGTGACGCCGGCGTTGCTGGTCGCCATCGGCGAAAAGGGCGTCAAGACGCTCGACGATCTCGCCGATCTTGCAACCGACGAGCTGATCGAGATGGCTGGCCCCGCGCTGAAGCTCGAAGAGGGTGAGGCCAACGATATCATCATGGCGGCTCGCGCCCATTGGTTCGCCGAGGACCAGCCTGCGTCCGGCGAAGCGACGCAGGCGGAGTAGGCGCAGGTGGCGGTGCCGGTCCGCAGTACGAAGGTGGATGACGCCGAGTCCGAAACGGGCCCGACGCGGCGCTGCTTGGTCACCGGCGCTATACGGCCGACAGCGGAGATGCTGCGCTTCGTCGTCGATCCGGCTGGCCGCATCGTCGCCGATCCGGCAAATCGCTTGCCGGGCCGGGGTTTGTGGTTGACGGCACGCCGGGATATAGTGGCGGAGGCCGTCGGCAAGCGGCTTTTCGCGCGGGCGGCGAAGGCCCAGGTCGCGATCGAAGCCGGGCTTGAGGATCGCATCGAGGCGCTGCTCGCACGGCGTTGCGGCGAGATTTTGGGCTTGGCGCGCCGGGCCGGTTTGGTGCTTGCCGGTTTTGTCAAGGTCAAGGCCGCGCTTGCCAAGGGCGAGGTCGCGATCCTGGTCGAGGCCAGCGACGGCGCCGAGGATGGCCGAGGCAAGCTCGGTGCCGCGGCGTCCGGCTTGCCGGTCGTCTCGTGCCTGAGCGCAAGCGAGGCGGGGGCGGCTCTGGGACGCGAGCATGCCGTCCATGTGGCGTTGAAGCCCGGACGGCTTGCGGATCTATTTCTTGCGGAAGCGCGGCGGTTGGCCGGCTTCCGCGCGGGTGCAAGGGTGGATGTGATTGAGCGATAATACCGAACAGGACAAGCGCCCTTTGAGCCTCGGCCGCACCGGCGGAAAGCTCGAGTTGCGTAAGCCGATCGAGACCGGCCAGGTCCGGCAGAGCTTCCCGCATGGCCGCTCGAAGACCGTGCAGGTCGAGGTGCGCAAGAAGCGTGTCGTTGGTACGACACCGGAAAAACCGGCCGAGACGGCAACACCGGCCGCCACCGCATCCTCGGCGGCGGTGAAGCCGGCGCCATCCGCGCCGGTTCGCCGCGCGGCCGTCCTCCCGCAAGGCTTGACCGAAGAAGAGAAGGCGCACCGCGTGCGCGCCCTCAAGGGCGCCATTCGCGCCGACGAGGAATCGCGGCGCCAGGCGCTTGCCGATGCCGATCGCCAGCGTGAGGAAGAGGCGCGCCGTGCGGCCGAGGAAGCGCGCCAGGCCGAAGAGGAAGCGCGTCGCAAGACCGACGAGGAATCGCACGGCAAGACCGAAGAAGAGACGCGCCGCAAGACCGAAGATGACGCCAGGCGCAAGGCGGAGAAGGCGGAAGAGGAATCTCGCCGCGAGGTGGCCGAGCGCGCCGGCAAGGCTGCGGCAGCGAAAGTCGCGGCGCTCACGGCCGCCGGCAAGGTCAAGGCCGTCGAAGAGGAAATCGAGGAAGAGCCGGCGTCGCGGCGTGGCGGGCTGCGTAGCGCCGGTCCCAAGCGTCCGGCTGCGGCGCCGCGGCGCGACGAGCAGCGTCGAAGCGGTAAGCTCACGATCACCAAGGTTCTCAACGAGGATGAAGGCGAGCGGCAGCGGAGCCTTGCCTCTGTGCGCCGCCACCGCGAGCGCGAGAAGCAGCGCGCGTTGCAGATGCTGCAGGAGCAGACGAAGATCGTGCGCGACGTGGTCGTGCCCGAGACGATCACGGTTCAAGAGCTCGCCAACCGCATGGCGGAGCGCAGCGGCGACGTGATCAAGGCGCTGATGAAGATCGGTGTGATGGCGACGATCAACCAGTCGATCGACGCCGATACCGCCGAGCTCGTCGTCGCCGAATTCGGGCACAAGATCAAGCGCGTCTCCGAATCCGATGTCGAGATCGGCCTCAAAGGCGACGAGGACGCGCTGGAGGCGTTGGAGCCCCGGCCGCCGGTCGTGACCGTGATGGGGCATGTCGACCACGGCAAGACCTCGTTGCTCGACGCCTTGCGCCAGACCGACGTGGCCGCGGGCGAAGCCGGCGGGATCACGCAGCATATCGGCGCCTACCAGGTCGTCCTCAAGGGCGGACAACGAATCACCTTCATCGACACGCCGGGCCATCAGGCCTTCACGGCGATGCGCGCCCGCGGCGCCCATGTTACCGACATCATCATCCTGGTGGTCGCGGCCGATGACGGCATCAAAGAGCAGACGGTCGAGGCGATCCGGCATGCGCGCGCCGCCAATGCGCCGGTCATCGTCGCCATCAACAAGATCGACAAACCCGACGCCAAGCCCGACCGCGTACGCCAAGAGCTGTTGCAGCACGAGATAGTGGTCGAGAAATTGGGCGGCGACGTCCTCGACATCGAGGTATCGGCCACCAAGAAGATCAATCTCGACAAGCTCGAAGAAGCGATTCTGCTGCAGGCCGAAATTCTTGATCTGAAGGCCAATCCCCACCGGCCCGCGGAAGGCAGCGTGATCGAGGCGCAACTCGAACGCGGCCGGGGCCCGGTCGCAACCGTGCTCATCAAGCGCGGCACGCTCAAGGTCGGGGATATTTTCGTCGCGGGCAGCGAATGGGGCCGCGTCCGCGCCCTCATCGACGATCGCGGCATGAATCTCGATGCGGCGGGCCCGTCCATGCCGGTCGAGGTGTTGGGCCTCAACGGAACGCCCTTGGCGGGCGATGATTTCACGGTCGCCGAAAACGAGGGCCAGGCCCGCGACATCGCGGCCTATCGACAGCGCCGCCGGCGCGAACAGCAGGCGACCGCCGGCGCGCGCGGCACGCTCGAGCAGATGTTCGCGCAAGCTGCGGCGGGTGCGATCAAGGAACTGTCGGTCGTCGTCAAATCCGATGTTCAAGGCTCGCTCGAGGCCATCACCGCGTCGCTGGAAAAGCTCGGCACCAGCGAGGTGATGGTGCGCGTCCTTCATGCCGCCGTCGGGGGCATCAATGAAAGCGACGTGATCCTGGCCAAGGCGTCGCACGCCGTCATCATCGGTTTCAACGTCCGCGCCAATCCGCAGGCCCGCGACATGGCACGGCGCGACAACGTCGAGATCCGTTACTATTCGATCATCTACGAGGTGATCGACGACATGAAGGCGGCCTTGACCGGCCTCTTGTCGCCCACCAAACGCGAGCGCTTCCTCGGCAATGCCGAGATCCGCGACGTGTTCAACATTTCCAAGGCCGGCAAGGTCGCCGGCTGCATGGTGACCGAGGGCCTCGTCAAGCGCGGCGCCAAAGTACGGTTGCTGCGCGATAACGTCGTCATCCACGAAGGCAGCCTCAAGACGCTCAAGCGCTTCAAGGACGAAGTCCGCGAAGTCCGCGAAGGTTTCGAATGCGGTATGGCTTTCGAGAATTACGACAATATCGAAAAGGGCGACATCATCGAATGCTTCGAGGTCGAAGAGGTCGCGCGCGCGCTTTGAGCGTGCGTGCCGCCGCGCCCTGGAGCCATTCTTCGCGTGAGGTAGCTTGCCGATGACCGCGCGAAAGCCGCGTTTCGCCAGCTCATCATCACGGGTCGGCACGAGCCAGCGCCAGCTTCGGGTCGGCGAGGAGATGCGGCACGTGCTTGCGCATATTTTCCGGCGCGGCGGCTTGCGCGACCCCGCGCTGCAGGACATCAGTCTGACCGTGAGCGAAGTGCGCGTGGCCCCCGATTTGAAGCACGCGACGGTTTTCGTCATGCCCTTGGGCGGACGCAACGCCGCCGAGGCCTTGGCGGGCCTGCGGCGGGGCGCTTCCTATCTGCGCACGGAATTGGCGCGCGCCGTGAAACTGCGCGTCGCGCCGACGCTTGCCTTCGAGCTCGACGCGAGCTTCGATGAGGCGAGCCGCATCGAGGCGCTCCTGCATCGCCCCGAGGTCGCGCGCGACCTCCCACAAGAAGGCACCGACGATGGCGCGTAAGCGCCGCGGCACGCCGGTTCACGGCTGGCTCGTTCTCGACAAGCCCCTGGGGATGAGCTCAAGCTGGGCGGTCGCGATGGTCCGTCGCCTGCTCGATGCGGCAAAGGCTGGGCACGGCGGCACGCTCGATCCGCTGGCGACGGGCGTCTTGCCGGTGGCCCTGGGCGAGGCGACCAAGACCGTCTCTTACGCGATGGCGGGCCGCAAGCGCTATCGCTTCACCCTGCGCTGGGGCGAGGCGCGCGATACCGACGACGGCGAAGGGCGGATCATCGCCGCCAGCGGACTGCGCCCGGGCCGTGAAGCCATTCTGGCCGCTCTGCCCGCGTTCGAGGGGCTCATCCGGCAGCGTCCGCCCGATTATTCGGCGGTAAAGGTCTCGGGCCAACGGGCTTACGCCCTCGCACGCGGCGGCGCGACGCTCGCGCTCGACGCGCGGGTGGTCGAGGTCGCGCGCCTGCGGCTCTTGGATGTACCGGACGCCGACCACGCGGTTTTCGAAGCGGAAGTCGGCAAGGGCACCTACATCAGGGCCCTGGGCCGGGATCTGGGGCTCGCGCTCGGTACTTACGCGCATGTCACGGAGCTGAAACGCCTTTCCGTGGGCCAGTTTACGATCGATCGGGCGATTTCCCTGGATAAACTGGCCCTGCTGGGGCATAGTGCGGCCACTTCCGAGCACCTGCTTCCGCTCGAGACCGCGCTGGTCGACATCCCGGCACTGGCCTTGACGGAGGACGAGGCCCGGGCCTTGCGTTGCGGTCGTGCCGTGACGCATTTGCGCCCCCAGGGTTGGGCGCGCATCGATGCATTCGCCGACGGCGCGACGATCCGCGCAACCAGCAATGGAAGGCTGGTGGCGTTGGTGGCAATCGAAGCAGGCCTGATTCGTCCCGTGCGGGTGATGAACCTATAGGTAAGGAGTTCTCGATGTCGCTATCGCTCGTGCGCAAGCAAGAGGTCGTCAAGGAATATGCCCGCAAGGAAGGCGATACCGGATCGCCGGAAGTGCAGGTCGCGCTTCTGTCCGAGCGCATCACCAGTCTGACCGAGCACTTGTCGCATCATCAAAAGGATTTCCACTCTCGGCGCGGTCTTCTCGTGATGGTTGGCCAACGCCGTAGCCTGCTCGATTATCTGAAGCGCATGGATGCCGCGCGCTACAGCCGTTTGATCGAGCGCCTGGGACTCCGCCGCTGATCCCCCGGCCTAATACGTTTCTATCAAAGGGCGCTCGTGCCGCGACGACCGACAGGGTCCGTCGCGCTGCGCCCGGACGCCTTCCTGAAGAGAGCAAAGAGAGAAGAGAGAGAGAACAACCATGTTCGAGGTATTTAGAAAAGAGCTGATGTGGGGCGGTCGCCGCCTCGTGCTCGAGACCGGCAGAATCGCGAGGCAAGCCGATGGCGCCGTGATGGCGACTTATGGCGAGACCACGGTGCTATGCACCGCGGTCGGGGCGAAACAGCCCAAGGCAGGACAGGATTTTTTCCCCCTGACCGTCAACTATCAGGAAAAGACCTTCGCCGCCGGCAAGATCCCGGGCGGCTTCTTCAAGCGCGAAGGGCGCCCGTCGGAAAAAGAGGTGCTGACCTCGCGGCTCATCGACCGCCCGATCCGCCCGCTTTTCGCACCGGAATTCCGCAACGAGACGCAAGTCGTCTGCACGGTGCTGAGCCATGATCTGGAGAACGACCCCGACATCGTCTCGCTGATCGGCGCCTCGGCGGCGCTGACCCTGTCGGGCATCCCGTTCCTCGGGCCGATCGCGGGCGCGCGCGTGGGCTATATCGACGGCGAATACGTGCTCAACCCGAAGCTCGACGAGCTGCCGAATTCGAAGCTCGATCTCATCGTCGCCGGCACGGTCGAGGGCGTGCTGATGGTCGAATCCGAGGCCAAGGAACTGTCGGAAGACGTCATGCTCGGCGCAGTGATGTTCGGTCACCGCTCGTTCCAGCCGGTGATCCAGGCGATCATCGAGCTTGCCGAGGCCGCGGCCAAGGAGCCGTGGAATCTGCCCGAAAAGCCGGCGACCGCGGCCGCGATCGAGGCGCGCTTGCGCGATGCGGTCGCCGCGGATCTCGCCGCCGCATACGCGGAGCGGGAAAAACAGACGCGCTCGAATAAGCTGGATACGGCAAAGGCCAAGATCGCCGAACTGTTCAGCGAAGAGGCCGAGCGGACGCTCGCGGGCAAGCTCTTCAAGGGGATCGAGAAGGACATCGTGCGCGGCGCCATTCTGGACGGCAAGGCGCGCATCGACGGACGCGACACGAAGACGGTGCGTCCCATCGCGGTCGAGATCGGCGTGCTGCCGCGCGCCCATGGCTCGGCGCTTTTCACCCGCGGCGAAACCCAGGCGATCGTTGTGGCGACGCTTGGAACCGGGCAGGACGAGCAGATCATCGACGCGCTCGAAGGCGAATACCGCTCGCATTTCCTGCTGCATTACAATTTCCCGCCTTACGCTACCGGCGAGGCGGGCCGCATGGGCAGTCCTGGACGGCGCGAGATCGGTCATGGAAAGCTCGCCTGGCGCGCAGTCCATCCCTTGCTGCCTGAGAAGGAAAAATTCCCTTACACCATCCGCGTCGTTTCCGAGATCACGGAATCGAACGGATCCTCTTCCATGGCGTCGGTCTGCGGCGCGTCGCTGTCGCTGATGGATGCCGGCGTGCCGCTGGCGCGACCGGTCGCCGGCATCGCCATGGGATTGATCAAAGAGAAGGACAAGTTCGCGGTTCTGTCGGACATCCTCGGCGACGAGGATCATCTGGGCGATATGGATTTCAAGGTCGCCGGCACCGAGAAGGGCGTGACCGCGCTCCAAATGGACATCAAGATCACCTCGATCACCGAGGAGATCATGCGCGTGGCATTGCAGCAGGCGCAGGCTGGCCGCATGCACATCCTCGGCGAAATGTCGAAGGCGATCGACAGTGCGCGCGAGGGCGTTTCTTCCAACGCGCCGCGCATCACCACGATCACTATTCCCAAGGACAAGATCCGCGAAGTGATCGGCTCGGGCGGCAAGGTGATCCGCGAGATCTGCGAGGTCACGGGCGCCAAGATCGATATCGAGGATGACGGCACGATTAAGGTGGCGGCCGTCGACGCCGACGCTTCGCGCGCCGCGATCGATTGGATTCGCGGCATCGTCGCCGAGCCCGAGCTCGGCGTCATCTATACTGGCAAGGTCGTGAAGACGGTCGATTTCGGCGCCTTCGTCAATTTCCTCGGCGCGCGCGACGGGCTTGTTCATATCAGCGAATTGGCGCCGCAGCGCGTCGGCAAGACCACGGATGTGGTCAAGGTCGGCGATCAGGTGAAGGTCAAGGTGCTGGGCTTTGACGACCGCGGCAAGGTCAAGCTCAGCATGAAGCAGGTCGATCAGTCGACGGGCGAAGATATCGGCGGCAAGCCCGGCGAGGAACGCCGGCAACGCGAGGACAGCAAGGCCGCGCAGGCACCGGCGTCCTAGGCGCCGGACCGGGCGGAGCTTGCGGCACAGCACGGCGAGGTCTGGTATGCTGGGCGCCGGAGGAGTGATGCGGTGAAGACCCTCAACCCCGTTCTGATGTCGGGGCGCGAAGTGCTGCCGCTCGTCGAGGGCGGCAAGGGGATCTCCGTATCCAACGGCGAAAGCTCCGGGGCCTGGGCGGCCTGCGGGGGCGTCGGCACCTTTTCGGGCGTCAATGCCGATAGCGTCGATGAGCACGGCCGCAAGAACCCACAGGTCTATCATGGCCGCACGCGCCGCGAGCGGCATGAAGAACTGATTCAGTTCTCGATTGCCGGGGGCATCCATCAGGCGCGCATGGCCTATGATCGCGCCAACGGCCTCGGTCGCATCCACATGAACATCCTGTGGGAGATGGCGGCGGCCGAGCGCATTCTGCACGGCGTGCTCGAAGGCGCGCGCGGTCTCGTCAACGGCGTCACTTGCGGCGCCGGCATGCCCTATCGCATCGCCGAGATCTGCGGGCGCTACAGCGTCCATTATTATCCGATCATCTCCTCGGCGCGCGCTTTCCGCGCGCTGTGGAAGCGCGCCTATCACAAATTTCGCGACTGGATGGGGGCCGTCGTTTACGAGGATCCCTGGCTCGCGGGCGGCCATAACGGCATCACCAACAGCGAGAATCCGGAAAAACCCGAACCGCCCTTCCCGCGCGTCCTCGAACTTCGCCGGTTGATGCGCGAGTTCGGGCTCGATCAGACGCCGATCATCATGGCGGGCGGCGTGTGGTGCCTTCGCGAATGGGAAGATTGGATCGACAATCCCGATCTGGGCCCGATCGCCTTTCAGTTCGGCACGCGGCCCTTGTTGACGAAGGAGAGCCCGATCTCCGACGCGTGGAAGCAGAAGCTGCTGACGCTCAAGGAGGGTGATGTCTATCTCAACCATTTCAGCCCGACGGGATTTTATTCATCGGCCGTGCGCAACGGCTTCCTGAACGAACTCGACGAACGCAACGAACGGCAAGTCGCCTATTCGATCGGACCGGTGGGCGATCACTTGGCCCCGCTCGAAGTCGGCGCTCGAAAGCGCGTGGTCTATCTGACGCCGCATGATCGCGAACGCGCGCTCACCTGGATGAACCAGGGCTTTACCGAGGCGCTGCGGACGCCCGATTCGACGCTCATCTTCGTGACCGGCTCGAAGGCGCTGGAGATCCGCAACGATCAGATCAACTGCATGGGTTGCCTGTCGGCCTGCCAGTTTTCGAATTGGGCTCAGAACGAGAACGGGACGACCGGCAAGAAAGCCGATCCGCGCAGCTTCTGCATCCAGAAGACGCTTCAGGCCATCAGCCACTCCGATGATTGCGAGTTTGAACTGATGTTCGCCGGGCATAATGCGTACCGCTTCGCCAAGGATCCGTTTTACGCGAACGGCTTCATTCCGACGGTTCGCGATCTGGTCGAGCGGCTCAAAACCGGCGATTAAGCTTAACCGTCCCGCGCGCCCCGACAGCTTCTCGGCTTGGTCCCGGATTTGGCCTGCGCCCGAGGTTGCAATATTTTCTGGACCGGCTCTAAACTACCTGCGTCGTCATTCCCATATGGGTGCCATGAGCTCTGCCCGCCCTTTTGCCAATGCCCTCGAGTTGTTGCGCGCCGCCAAGCTGAGGCCGACGCGGCAAAGGCTGGCCTTATCACGCCTTTTGTTCGAGAAGGGCGACCGGCATGTAACGGCCGAACAACTTCACGCGGATGCCCTGGCGTCTTCCGTCATGGTTTCGCTGGCGACCGTCTACAACACCTTGCACCAATTCGTCGCGGCGGGGTTGTTGCGCGAGGTCGTCGTCAATCCGGGCCGCTCCTATTTCGACACCAACACGGCGGACCACCACCATTTCTTCTTCGAAGATTCGGGCCGGCTGATGGACATCCCAAGCGATCGCATCGGCGTCATCAATTTGCCGAAGCCGCCGCATGGCGCGATCAAGCGCGTCGACGTCACCATCCGCGTCGGCAAATCCGGGGGTTGACCTGGAGGCCAAAGCGGATTAGTTTAGAATAATTCTAATTTTATGAGGAGGATCTGATGCCCAAACTCCAAGGTTCGAAGACCGAAGCCAATCTCAAGGAAGCGTTTGCGGGCGAAAGCCAGGCCAATCGCCGCTATCTCTATTTCGCGCAGAAGGCCGATGTCGAAGGCTATAACGACGTCGCCGCGGTGTTCCGCTCGACTGCCGAAGGCGAGACCGGCCACGCGCATGGCCATCTGGAATATCTCGCCGAGGTGGGCGATCCCGCGACCGGCAAGCCGATCGGATCGACCTCGAAGAATCTTGTCGCCGCGATCGCCGGCGAAACCCACGAATACACCGACATGTATCCGGGGATGGCGCGCGCCGCCCGTCAGGAAGGCTTCGACGAGATCGCCGACTGGTTCGAGACGCTGGCCAAGGCCGAGAAATCGCATGCCGGGCGTTTCCAAAAGGCGCTCGACACGTTGGGCTGACCGCCGCGCGATGCAACCTGCGAAGGGGCGTTGCCGAACGCCCCTTCGTTTCATCTTCGCTTGAGTTAAGGAGCCGCGGGACATGAGCGAAGGCGGTCTCGGCGCGCCGACGCGCCATCCCATTGCCTGGGAAGATCCGGAATTCTACGATCTTGCGAAGATCGACGCCGAGCTGCACCGGGTGTTCGATATCTGCCATGGCTGTCGCCGGTGCTTTAACTTATGCGACAGCTTCCCGCGCCTCTTCGATATGATCGACGAATTGCCTTCGGGCGAACTCGACGGCGTTGATCACGGGGATTACGGCAAGGTGGTCGAGGCGTGCACGCTGTGCGATCTCTGCTTCATGACCAAATGCCCCTATGTGCCGCCGCACGAATTCAATATCGACTTTCCGCATCTGATGCTGCGCTACCGCGCGGCGCAGGATAAGGCCGGGAACACGCGTTGGGCCGATCGCGCCCTGGCCGAGACCGATCGCAACGGGCAGATGGCGCGGCCCGTCGCCCCGCTGGCCAATTGGGCCACGAAACTCGGCAACAAGTTGACGCGGCCGTTGATGGAAGCTGTCGCCGGTATCGATCGAGACGCGGCGCTGCCGAAGTTCCACGCGCGCACCTTCGCGCTGCGCTCGCGCACCGAGCGCAGCGAGCCCGATCCGAGCGCGCCCGCTTTTGGCCGCAAGGCCGTGCTCTACGCGACCTGTTTCGTCAATTACAACAATCCCGACATTGGCGCGGCCGCGTGCGCGGTCCTGGCCAAGAATGGGGTGGCCATCGAGATCGTCTATCCCGAATGCTGCGGCATGCCGCAGCTCGAGCAGGGCGAAGTGGCGCGGGTCGCCGCCAAGGCGCGCAAAGTTGCCGCGGCGCTTCTGCCCTATGTCGAACGCGGCTACGACATCGTGGCGCTCATTCCCTCCTGCGCGCTGATGCTGAAATTCGAATGGCCGCTCTTGTTGCCCAAGGACGAAGGCGTCGCCAAACTTGCGCGCGCGACCTTCGATCTGAGCGAATACGTGGTGGATATCGCGAAGAAGGAAGGCGTGGCGCCGGGCATGAAGCCGCTGCCGGGCGGGGTCAGCCTCCATCTCGCCTGTCACGCGCGTGCCCAGAATATGGGCGCGAAGGCCGCCGATATGTTGCGCCTCGTGCCGCAAGCGGAGCTTGATGTGGTCGAGCGTTGCTCCGGCCATGGCGGGTCCTGGGGCGTCAAAAAAGAGAATTTCGCCGTGGCGATGAAAGTGGGCCGCCCCGCCGCGCGCCTAGCAGCCAAGGACGGCAAGGCCTATCTCGCCTCGGAATGCCCTCTGGCCGGGCTTCACCTGCAGCAGGGCATCGCCGCGCTCGAGGGGAAGACGATGGAAACCCTGCACCCGATCGAGCTGATGGCGATGGCTTACGGGCTCGGAGAAGGAGATCGGTCATGACGACAAAGATGGGTGCCAAGCGCGCGATCGCCCGCGGCGACATTCTCGATCCCGCGCTCTACGCCAAGGAACGGCGCGATCTGAAACGCAAGATTACCGACGTGAAGCGCAACCGCCGCGTCGAAGTCGGCCCCTGTGCGACCTTCTATTTTGAGAATTACGAGACCATGTGGCATCAGGTCCATGAGATGCTGCATATCGAGCGCGGCGGCGAAGCGCAGATCGCCGACGAGCTTGCGGCCTACAACCCGCTGATTCCGCAAGGCGACGAGCTTATCGCGACGGTGATGTTCGAAATCGAGAACGCCGACCGGCGCGAGGCCACGCTCGCGCAATTGGGCGGTATCGAGAACGACATCTATCTTTCGGTCGACGGCGAACGCGTGAGCGGCATTCCCGATCCGACGCGGGAGAACACTTCGCCCGAGGGCAAGGCTTCGGCGGTTCAGTTCGTCCGATTTCCCTTCACGCCCTCGCAGAAAGCGAAATTCCGCCAATCGGGCGCCAAGGTCCAATGCGCCATCGACCATCCTCATTATGGCCATATCGCGGCGATGCCCGAAGCCGTTCGGGCCGCGCTGGCCGAGGATTTCGCCTGACCGGCGGGGAGCCGCTAACGCACGACCTCGTCGGCATAAACACCCCAAATTTCATTGCGTTTGAGCCAGCCCTTGATGTTCTCGGCATCGATGCGGCACCACGCACCGCGACATTCGAGAAGATGTGCGATGACACCCGGATCGAGCTTGGCGACCGGCGGCGACTGGATGTCGCCCTCGGCGCGCAAGACACGCTGAGCGCCTTTGACGATCACGTTGCGCAGATTGGTGACCAGACGCTGATGGACCCATCCCTCGGTGCCTTGCCAGTCGCGAACCTGCCGCCACTGGTCGTGTTGGGCAAGGATTTCGACCGGCAAGCCCTTGCGGCGATAGACCCATTCGACGGGATAACGGCCGCCGGGACCGGTGCGCAGATTAACGACGTCGGCGCGCAGACTGACGAAGCGCGGCACCGGCTCGGCTTTCTCGGCCGCACGCGCGCCGCCTGCAAGGAGCGCCGCCAGCAGGAGGGTAACGATCAGGCTTCTCAGGATCTTGTTCCGCATGTCGGGCATTCGGGATCGCGCGGCAATTTGATCTTGTGAAATCCGGTATGCAGCGCGTCGTAAACGAGCAGGCTCCCGGAAAGGCTGTCGCCGATCCCGAGGATTTCTTTCAGGACCTCGGTCGCCTGCAAGCTTCCCATGACGCCGGCAATCGCGCCGAGAATGCCCGCGGTTTCGCAACGCGGCACCGAATCCGGCGGCGGCGGCTCGCGAAAAAGGCAGCGATAACAGGGATGCGGCGGACCGAGATAGGCCTTGAAGGTCGAAAGCTGACCCTCAAACGGAGACAGTGCCCCCCCGATGAGCGGCTTTCGCAGCCGGTAACACGTATCGTTCAGGAGATAGCGCGTCGCGAAATTGTCGCTGCCATCGGCAATCAGATCGTAGGCGCCGACAAGCGCAGCGCCATTGCCTTCCGTGAGGCGCTCGCCGTGCGTGACGACCTTCACCTCCGGATTGACATGCCGGAGCGTCCGCCGCGCGCTTTCAACTTTGGCCATGCCGATGCTTTCGGTCGAATGGACGATCTGGCGTTGTAAATTCGACAGATCGACCGCGTCGTCATCGACGATGCCGAGCGTCCCGATGCCGGCCGCCGCGAGGTAGAGCAACAAGGGCGAGCCCAGTCCTCCCGCGCCAACCACCAAGACCCTGGCCTGAAGCAGCTTCAGCTGGCCTTCCTCGCCGATCTCTTCCAGCACCAGGTGGCGGGCATAGCGCTCGAACTGCGCGTCGCTCAATTCCATCGGTGCGTCATAGCCCGTCGAACAGCGCCGTGGAGAGATAGCGCTCGCCCGTATCCGGCAACACGGCGGCGATGGTCTTGCCCTCCATCTCGGGACGCTGGCCGAGCTCGACCGCCGCCGCCAGCGCGGCGCCCGACGAGATCCCGACCGCCACGCCCTCGAGGCGGGCAACCTCGCGCGCCATGCGCACCGCGCTGTCATTGGAGATGCGCAAGATCTCGTCGATCAGCTTGGTGTCGAGAATTTGCGGCACGAAGCCCGCGCCGATGCCCTGAATCTTGTGCGGACCGGGCGGTCCGCCCGAGAGCACGGCGCTGTCTTCCGGCTCGACCGCGATCATCTTCAGCCCGGGCTTGCGCGCTTTCAGCACAGACCCCACCCCGGTCAAGGTCCCGCCGGTGCCGACGCCGCTCACCACCGCGTCGATTTTGCCGCCGGTGTCGCGCCACAGCTCCTCTGCGGTGGTGCGGCGGTGAATTTCCGGATTGGCTGGGTTTTGGAATTGCTGCGGCATGAAGGCATCGGGCAGGCCTTGCAGCAATTCTTCGGCGCGCTGGATGGCAAATCGCATTCCTTGGGCCGCTGGGGTCAATTCCAATTCCGCCCCCAGCAGCTTCAACATCCGCCGCCGCTCCATCGACATGCTGTCGGGCATGACGAGGATACAGCGATACCCTTTGGCCGCGGCGACGAAGGCCAGGGCAATGCCGGTATTGCCCGAAGTCGGCTCGACCAGCACGGTTTTCCCGGGCGTGAGCCGCCCGGCCTTTTCCGCGGCCTCGATCATGGCGACGCCGATGCGGTCTTTCACCGAGCTCAACGGGTTGAAGAATTCGCATTTGCCGAGCAGCTCGGCCTTGACGTTATGCGCCGCAGCAAGCCGCTTCAGACGGACCAGCGGCGTGGCTCCAATGGTGTCGATGATGCTGTCATAGACGCGGCCACGAAATCCGGATTGTGGCGTGCCCACATTGATGCTCTCAGCCATTGGCGACCTCCTCCGCTTGTCAGATCGAGAAATCAAGGCGCCCGGCGTATTCACCGGCGATGCCCGCATTATGCGCGCGCGCGCATAATTCCTCGATGGTAACCGTGTCGAGCCGTTTCATCAGCTCTTCCTGCAGATCCGACCATAGCGGCCGCACCACGCGTCGGCCAAGCTCCGCGCCGCCTTCCTCGCCGAGGGGATCCTCCACGCCGTCCAAGGTGCGCACCACGCGGACGATCTCGCCCACGGTGATCCGCCTCCGCTCGCGCGCGAGGCGATAGCCGCCTTTGGGGCCGCGTACGCCCTCAAGGATACCGGCGCGCACGAGTTGCTGCAGCACCTGCTCGAGATAGCGGCGCGGAATGCCCTGCCGACCCGTGATCTCGCCCGACTGGACCGGCTGCGTGCCGCCGTTATAGGCAATGTCCAGCACGGCTTCGATCGCAAAGAGCAGCTTCTTGGTCAGGCGCAGCATCGGAGGTCACGCTCCGGTCGAGCCGAATCCGCCCGCGCCACGCCCGGACGCTGGCAATTCGGCCACGACCTGCCATTCGGCGCGGGCGATCGGTGCTATCACGAGCTGCGCAATGCGTGTGCCGCGCGCGATCATGACCGGTGCGGTGCCAAGATTGACGAGGATAACGCGAATCTCGCCGCGGTAATCGGCGTCGATCGTGCCCGGACTATTGAGCACGGTAAGGCCATGGTTCAATGCGAGGCCTGAGCGCGGGCGGACCTGTCCTTCCCAACCTGGCGGCAGCGCGAGCGCGATGCCGGTCGGAACGTCGATACGGGCGCCTGGCGCCAGCATCAACGGCGTCTCGACAGCCGCCGTGAGATCGACACCGGCGCTACCGGCGGTCGCGTATTGCGGCAACGGCAGGCCGATACCATGCGGCAAGATTTGGAGCGCCACCGTGACCAAGGTCATTCGGCAGCCCGGGGCGCGAGCGCCGCGGCGATGCGCTGCGCCAGCCTTTCGCCCACTTCCCGTTTCGACAAAGCCGGCCAATGCTCGACGTTCGACGCATCGATCAGGTGGATCGTGTTGCGCTCGCCGCCGAAGACGCCGCTTTCGGCCGAGACGTCATTCGCGAGGATCCAGTCGCAGCCCTTTTTCGCGCGTTTGGCCTGCGCGTTTTCGATTATTTTCTCGGTCTCGGCGGCAAAGCCGATGACGAGGCGCGGCCGGCGATTGGCCGGCCGGCTCAGATTCGCCAGAATGTCGGGATTTTCGACGAGCTTCAGGGCCGGCGGCGCGGCATCCTTTTTCTTCAGCTTCGACGGCGCGGCATCGGGGCGCCAATCCGCGACTGCGGCGGCGCAAACCGCGACATCGACCGGGAGCGCGGCTTCGCAAGCCGCGAGCATCTCGCGCGCGGTCGACACGCGGACCACTTTGACGCCGGGCGGGTCAGGCTCTTCGGTGGGGCCGGAAACGAGAACGCAATCGGCGCCAAGCCGCGCCAGCGCGGCGGCGACGGCGTGCCCTTGCTTGCCCGAGGAACGGTTCGCAATATAGCGCACCGGGTCGATCGGCTCATGCGTCGGGCCGCTGGTGACGAGGGCACGGCGGCCCGCCAGCGCGGCCGAGGATTGAAAGATCCGCTCGACGGCGGCGACGATCTCGAGCGGTTCGGCGACGCGGCCCATGCCGCTCTCATTCTCGGCCAAGGGACCGGAATTGGGGCCAACGCGCTTGACGCCGCGTTGCTCCAAGGTCGCGAGATTGTCTTGCGTGGCAGCGTGCTGCCACATGCGGAAATTCATCGCCGGTGCGATCAGGATCGGCTTGTCGGTCGCCAAGAGCGCAGTCGAGGCGAGATCATCGGCGAGGCCGCCAGCGATCTTGGCGAGGAGGTCGGCCGAAGCGGGCGCTACCAAAAGAAGGTCGGATTCCTGCGCCAAGCGCAAATGCCCCATCTCGCTCTCATCGGTGAGCGAGAATAAATCGGTATAGACCTTCTCGCCGGAGAGCGCCGCAGCCGAAAGCGGCGTGATGAATTGCTGTGCGCCCGCGGTAAGGATGCAACGGACAGTGACGCCGCGTTCTTTCAGGCGGCGAATGAGATCGAGACTCTTATACGCGGCGATGCCGCCCGATATGATCAGCAGGATGCGCCGGCCGTGCAGCATCGGCTTTGGCCCCGGGTTGGTCTACCTTTCTATAGGCGCGGCCCCTTCGCGGCGCAAGGCTGGAGGGTCAGAGACGCCAGCCTGAATGAATTGCTGCGATCCCGCCTGAGAGATTGCGCCAGGTCACCTGCTCGAAGCCCGCTTCGCGCATCATGGAGGCGAGTTCCGCCTGGGGCGGAAAGCGGCGGATGCTCTCGATCAGATACTGGTAGGCGTCGCGGTCGCGCGCCACGGCCTGGCCCAGACGCGGCAAGACGGCGAAGGAATAGAGATCGTAGGCGCGACGCAACAGCGGTGCCTCGACCCGGCTGAATTCAAGGCAGAGGAAGCGCCCGCCGGGCTTCAACACGCGGCGCGCCTCGCGCAGCGCCGCGGCGATCCGCGTGACGTTGCGTAATCCGAAGGAAATCGTGCACGCGTCGACGCTGGAAGTTCCGAGCGGTAGATCTGCCGCGTCACCGGTAATCCAGGCGATATCGCCGAGAAGGCCGCCATCGATGCTCCGGTCGCGGCCGTGACGGAGCATCGTTTCATTGATGTCGCAGACAACGACGGTGGCCCCGCGGCCTGCGCGCGCGAGGAAGCGCCGCGCGACATCGCCCGTCCCGCCGGCAAGATCGAGCAGCGATTGCCCCGGGCGCGGCGCCAGCCGGTCGATCAGCTGCGCTTTCCACAGCCGGTGAATGCCGCCGCTCATCAAATCGTTCATGAGATCGTAGCGCGCCGCGACACTGTCGAAGACGCCCCGCACGAGGCGCGTCTTCTCGTCCTCGCTGACGCGGCGAAAGCCGAAATCGGCTTCCGGGGATCGGGGGCTACTTGTGTCTTGGCGCGCCATCTTTACAACATAGCGCTTTATAGAACGACGAGCCAAACCACAACCCGCGAGCCATGCCCGAACTTCCCGAGGTCGAAACCGTCATGCGCGGGCTGGCGCAAGCGCTGCAAGGCAAGCGAGTGGTGCGGCTCGATCTCGCGCGCCCTGATCTGCGCGACGCGATCCCGCCGGATCTCGCGGGCCGGATCGAAAACCGCCGTGTCGAGCGCTTTTCGCGCCGCGCCAAATACATCCTCGCACATTTCGAAGGCGGCGGCGTGCTCATCGCGCATCTTGGAATGTCGGGCCGGCTCGTCATCGCGCCTCCGGGGGACGCCCCGCCCCGTGCCAAGCACGATCACGCCGTTTTCCGGTTCGAGGACGGTACGGAGCTGCGCTTCAACGATGCGCGCCGCTTCGGCCTTCTCGATTTTTCCACGGAAGCGGGCCTCGCCGAGCATCCGCGCTTCCGTCATCTCGGCCCCGAGCCGCTCGGCAACAACTTCAACGGCCCCGCGCTCGCCCTTCTCTTGAAGGGCAAAAAGACCTCGATCAAGGCGGCGTTGCTCGATCAGCGCGTCGTCGTGGGTCTGGGCAATATCTATGTCAGCGAAGCGCTTTATGGCGCATGCCTCTCGCCGCGGCGCTTGGCGTGCACGGTGCAAGGCGACCGGGCCGAGCGTCTCGCGGCCGCGATACGCGACGTCCTCACCCGTGCGATCGCCGCCGGCGGCAGCTCGTTGCGCGATTATGTTCAGGCTTCCGGCGAGTTGGGCTATTTTCAGCATCAATGGGCCGTCTATGGCAAGGAAGGCGAGCCCTGTCCCGGCTGCGACTGCGGTGCCCGGATCCGGCGGATCGTGCAAAGCGGCCGGTCGACTTTTTACTGTGCCAAGCGCCAGCGCTGAGGCTAGGCTCCTGCCATGCGCGCCCGTCTCGTCCTCGTCCCGCTGCTCTTGCTGCTCGCCGCCGTCGCGGCGCGGGCCGACGAGTTCGTCGCCGGGACCGAAGACGTCCCGCTTATGCCCGGGCTCGTATTGATCAAAGGATCCGACCTCGTTTTCGATAAACCCGAGGGCCGCATCGTCGAAGCGCAGACCCAAGGCGCTTTGAGCCGGGCCAAGGTTCAGGCGTTTTACGCGTCGAGCCTGCCGCAGCTCGGATGGAAAAAAATCGGCGTCGATCAATGGCGGCGCGACGCCGAGCGCCTGAAGCTCGATTTCCGTGGCGAAGACGGCCACCTCACGGTCGGCTTCACGCTATCGCCGCAATGATGGAGCACGAACCCATGAATTATCAAAACATTCTGGTCGAAACGCGCGGTGCGGTCGGTCTCGTCACATTTAACCGCCCGCAAGCGTTGAACGCGCTTTGCGACGCGCTGGTGCGCGAGCTTGGCGCCGCGCTCGACGCCTTCGAGGCCGATGACGCGGTCGGTGCGGTGGTGATCACCGGCAGCGAGCGCGCTTTCGCCGCTGGGGCCGATATCAAGGAGATGGCGGGGAAGAGCTTCGTCGACTGCTACGTCGCGGATTTCATCACCGACGGGTGGGAGCGCGTCACGACCTGCCGCAAACCGATCATCGCCGCGGTCGCGGGATTCGCCCTGGGCGGCGGCTGCGAGATGGCGATGATGTGCGACATCATCATCGCAGCCGAGAGCGCGAAATTCGGCCAACCTGAGATCACGCTCGGGATCATTCCGGGCGCGGGCGGCACGCAGCGGCTCACCCGCGCCGTCGGCAAGGCCAAGGCGATGGAAATGGTGCTCAGCGGCCGCATGATCGATGCGTCCGAGGCCGAGCGCAGCGGTCTCGTCAGCCGGGTCGTGGCGAGCGATAAACTCGTGGAGGAAGCGTTAAGGTTAGCGGCGCAAATCGCGGGTTTGTCGCGGCCGGCGGTCCTCGCGGCGAAGGAAGCGGTCAATCGCGCCTTCGAGACCACGCTCGCCGAGGGCGTACGCTTCGAGCGGCGGCTCTTTCACGCGATGTTCGCCACCGAGGACCAAAAAGAGGGCATGGCCGCCTTCATCGCCAAGCGGAAGCCCACCTTCAAAAACCGCTGACTTGACGGAAGATCGCCATATCACTATAACGCGCGCTTCCCACTTCATCCTCTCGACAGGTCGGCGATGGCCAATCATCCTTCCGCAGAAAAGCGTATTCGGCAAACCGCGCGGCGCACGGAGGTTAATCGTGCGCGCATGAGCCGCATTCGTACCTTCGTAAAAAAAGTCGAGACCGCGATCGCATCCGGCAACAAAGATGCCGCGAAGACCGCGTTCGACGAAGCGGCGCCAGAAATGCAGCGCGGCGCCGGCAAGGGCGTGGTGCATCATCGCACCGTCGCGCGCAAGCTTTCGCGGCTTTCCGCGCGAATCAAGGCACTGTAATCTTTTCGAACGTGGCAGCGATGCCACTCAAGAAAAAATCCGAGACATTTTTTTGTCAGAGATGTTGCCATCTGCGTTTCAGCTTAGGTAAGGTTAGCGCGCGTCAGATGGCGGCGGCGTTGAACGATAAAACGGACACGCCACGCGCTGAGAGAGGCGGTTTTCAAACCAAGTGCTTAGTGGCCTGCTAGTGCCGATTGCGTGAGGGTTACGCGGTAACTAGCGGCTACGGTTCGAGAGGATACGGCGGAGGCGGAAATGCGCCTCGTTTCCGTCGAGGGTGGATCGTGCGCTCGTTATCCAGTTTCTACTTCGTGGGGGAGTGAGGGATGGCGGATTCATTGGGGCCAGGTGATGACGTCCAGTCCCAGTGGGCACGCGTCCGGGCGAAGTTGCGGCGTGAGTTCGGCGACGCCGCTTACCGCAGCTGGCTGCGCAACATGACATTGCAGGGGATCGAAGCGGGCCGTGTGAAAATCACGGTCCCGACGCGGTTTCTACGCGATTGGGTCGCGGCGCATTATGCCGATCGGATCCGCGCGCTGTGGAACGCCGAGAACCCCAACGTCGCGGTGGTCGACATGCTGATCGCTGGTGCGGCAAATTTTATCGCCGACGCCCCGGAACCGCCCGCGCGCGAGGTCTCGGATGGCGCGGACGAAAAAGACTTCAGCGCGCCGCTTGATCCGCGCTTCACTTTCGAGAATTTCGTCGTCGGCAAGCCCAACGAGTTGGCGCATGCCGCGTCTCGCCGCGTCGCCGAAGCGCAAATCGGTCCGAACCGCTCCGTTCCGTTCAATCCGCTCTTTCTTTATGGCGGCGTGGGGCTCGGCAAGACGCACCTCATGCATGCGATCGCCTGGTACATCCGCACCCACGATCCGAAGCGGAAAGTGATCTACCTCTCCGCCGAGAAATTCATGTATCAGTTCATCCGGGCGTTGCGCTTCAAGGATACGATGGCGTTCAAAGAGCAATTCCGCTCGGTTGACGTCCTCATGATCGACGATGTTCAGTTCATCGCCGGCAAGGACACGACCCAGGAAGAATTTTTTCACACTTTCAACACGCTGGTGGACCAGAACCGGCAAATCGTGATTTCCGCCGACAAGTCGCCGACCGATCTCGAAGGCATGGAAGAGCGCATGCGCTCGCGGCTGGGTTGGGGCCTCGTCGCCGACATTCACCCGACAACCTATGAGTTGCGGCTCGGCATCCTCCAGGCCAAGGCCGAGCGCAGCAAGGCGGCGGTGCCGCCCAAGGTCCTTGAATTTCTCGCGCATCGCATCACGTCCAACGTCCGCGAGCTCGAAGGAGCCCTGACGCGTATCTACGCCCACACCCAATTCGTCGGCCGCGAACTGACGCTTGAGAGCTCGCAAGAGGTTTTGCACGATCTGCTGCGCGCCAATGACCGGCGCGTCACGATCGACGAAATTCAAAAGCGGGTGGCAGAGCATTACAACATCCGCTTGGCGGACATGCATTCCGCGCGCCGCGCCCGCGCGGTCGCCCGGCCGCGGCAGGTGGCCATGTATCTTTGCAAACAGCTCACACCCCGTTCGCTCCCGGAAATCGGCCGCAAATTCGGCGGCCGGGACCACACGACGGTGATGCATGCGGTCCGCAAGATCGAGGAGTTGCGTGCCTCCGATCGCGCTATGGCCGAGGATATCGAGCTGTTGCGGCGCATGCTCGAAAGCTGAGGCCCCCGTTGTCGGTCGCGCCCGGTCCGTTCGGCCGGGGCTGAAAAACACCTCAACCCGGCCTAAGGCCCGGCGCGGGCGCTGGGCCCCAAGATCCGTCGAAAATCAACGATTTTGGCGCCCTCTGGCGCGGCCACCAGAGGTGTACGGGCGGACCCGCCTGTGCTATAGTTTTCCACCGTTCCGCCCCGGCCTTTTGGGGCCGGGTTGGGCGGGATTTCCCGGTTCTCCGGGACAGTGATTTCCGCCTCCAACGAACGTGAACCCGCCAGCCATGAAGCTCACCATCGAACGCGCCGCGCTGCTCCGCGCTTTGGGCCATGTGCAGAGCGTCGTCGAACGGCGCAACACGATCCCGATCCTGTCGAACGTTCTGCTCAAGGCCGAAGGCACAAAGCTCGCGCTGTCGGCGACCGACATGGACCTCGAGATGGTATCCGCTCTCCCTTGCCAAGGGGCTCAGGCCGGCACGACCACGGTGCCGGCGCACACGCTCTACGACATCATCCGCAAGCTGCGGGAAGGTGCCCAGATCGAGCTCGAATCCACGGGCGAGAAGGGCCTGCTGACCTTGCGTTCGGGGCGCTCGACCTTCACCCTCTCCTGCCTGCCGCCGGAGGATTACCCGCTCCTTGCCGGCGGCGAGCTGGCCCATAATTTCCTCCTGTCCGCCGCCGATCTGAAGCGTCTCATCGACCGCACCCGCTTCGCGATTTCGACCGAGGAGACCCGCTATTACCTGAATGGGATCTATTTGCACGCGGCCAAGACCGACAAGGTCAACATGCTGCGCGCGGTCGCAACCGACGGGCATCGCCTCGCGCGGATGGAAATCCCGCTGCCCGAAGGCGCGTCGGGCATGCCGGGCGTGATCGTCCCCCGCAAGACGGTCACCGAATTGCGAAAGCTGCTCGATGAAATGGATCAGGACGTCTCGGTCGCGCTCTCCGATACGAAAATCCGCTTCACCTTCGCCGATACCGTGCTGACCTCCAAGCTGATCGACGGCACTTTCCCGGATTACGACCGGGTCATTCCGATGAACAACGACCGGATACTCGAAGTCGATTGCAAGCTCTTTGCCGAGGCCGTCGATCGCGTTTCCACCATCTCGACGGAAAAAAGCCGGGCCGTGAAGCTCACGATCGAGCGCGGCAGCGTGACGCTCTCCGCCACCAGTCCGGAGAACGGCACCGCCACCGAAGAGCTCGAAGTGCGCTATAGCGCCCAGCCGCTCGAGATCGGCTTCAACTCGCGCTATTTGCTCGACATCACCGAGCAGATCGAAGGGGAAGGCGCGCGTTTTGCCATGGCCGACGCCGCCTCGCCGACGGTCGTGCGCGACAGCGCCGACGGCAGCGCGCTTTACGTCCTGATGCCGATGCGCGTCTAGGGTTGCCGCCATTGAGGGCAATGAACAACGCGGTCGCCGAGCTCGCGGCGCGCGCCGTCACGGCGGCGGGGCCCAGCGTCGCGCGGCTCGTGCTCACGGAATTCCGCTCCTACGCCTCGGCGACGCTCGACGTCGCGCCGTCGCCCGTGGTGTTGACCGGCCCCAACGGCGCCGGCAAGACCAATCTCCTGGAGGCGCTTTCTTTCCTGGCGCCGGGCCGCGGCTTGCGCCGGGCAAGGCTGAGCGAGATCGACCGCCTGGGCGCGCTCGGCCCCTGGGCCCTTTCAATTCGGCTTTCGATGCCCGATGGCGTGATGCAGATCGGCACCGGGCGCGATGCCGAGAGCGAAAGCGGCGAGCGGCGCATCCTGCGTGTCGATGGAGCGCCGGCCAAGAGCCAAGCCATGCTCGCGCGACTTGCGAGTGTCGTCTGGCTGACGCCCCAGATGGACCGGCTTTTCGCCGAAGGTTCGGGCGCGCGCCGCCGCTTCCTCGATCGTCTGGTGCTCGGCTTCGATCCGGAGCACGCGGCGCGGCTCTCGGCTCATGAGCGCGCCATGCGCGAGCGGCTGAGGCTGCTGCGCGACGGCAGTCCCGATGCCTCCTGGCTGAAGGCGCTTGAGGAAGAGATGGCGGCCCATGGCATCGCTATCGCCGCGGCGCGGGGCCAAACCGTGGCGCGGCTCGATGCGGCCTGTGCCGCAACCGCCGGGGCTTTCCCGCAGGCTCGCTTGGCCATTGAAGGCGAGGTCGATGGCTGGCTCGGCCGGATGCCGGCGCTCGCCGCAGAGGAAGAGCTGCGCCGCCGGCTGCAGGCCCAGCGTCGCGCCGACAGCGAGAGCGGCACCACGATCGTCGGCCCGCATCGCTCCGATCTCGTCGTTCATCATCCCGGCACCGGCATGAAGGCCGCGCAGTGCTCGACCGGCGAGCAGAAGGCGCTGCTCCTCGCGATCCTGCTCGCTCAAGCGCGTCTCCTGACCGCGGAGCGTGGCGCGGCGCCGATCATGCTCTTGGACGAGGTGGCGGCCCATCTCGATGCCGAGCGCCGTGCGGCGCTCTTTGGCGAAATTCTCGAACTTCGGGCGCAAGCCTGGCTGACCGGCACCGATGCCGCGTTGTTTTCGGGGCTGCGCCGGGACGCCCAGTTCTTCACCGTGGCCGATGCCCGGATTTCATCGATGGATACCAGACAATGAGTGAACCTGCCGTTCCCGGAACACCGCCGAACGAGGCGTATGACGCCCAGTCGATCAAGGTGTTGCGTGGTCTCGACGCCGTGCGCAAACGCCCCGGCATGTATATCGGCGACACCGATGACGGCTCGGGCCTCCATCACATGGTCTACGAGGTGATCGATAATTCGATCGACGAGGCTTTGGCGGGGTATTGCGACACGGTGACGGCGACGCTCAATGCCGACGGATCGGTGACGGTCTGCGACAATGGCCGCGGCATACCGGTCGACATCCACAGGGAGGAGGGCGTTTCGGCGGCCGAGGTCATCATGACCCAGCTTCACGCCGGCGGGAAATTCGACCAAAACTCGTACAAAGTTTCGGGCGGCCTGCACGGCGTCGGCGTCTCGGTCGTGAACGCGCTGTCCTCGGTTCTGGAGTTGCGGGTCTGGCGCGGCGGCAACGAGTATTTCATGCGCTTCAAGGATGGCGATCCGGAAGCGCCGCTCGCCATGGTCGGGCCGTGCGGCGCGCGCACCGGCACCGAGATCACCTTCTGGCCCAGTACGAAGACCTTCACCAAGATCGAGTTCGATTACGCGACTCTCGAACACCGCCTGCGTGAGCTCGCCTTCCTCAATTCGGGGGTCACGCTGGAATTGACCGACGCGCGCGGGGTCGAGCCGAAATCGGTAAAGCTGCATTACGAAGGCGGCCTCGTCGCCTTCGTGGAATATCTCGACCGTTCAAAGCAGGCGTTGCACGGCGCGCCGCTTTCGATGACCGCCGAACGAGACGGGATCACCGTCGAGGTCGCGATGGAATGGACCGATTCCTATCACGAGACGATGCTGTGTTTTACCAACAATATTCCGCAGCGCGATGGCGGCACGCATCTGGCGGGCTTTCGTGGCGCGCTCACGCGCACGATCAATAATTATGCGAATGAAAGCGGCATTTCCAAGAAAGAGAAGATCCCGCTGACCGGCGAGGATATGCGCGAAGGCCTGACCTCGATCCTCTCGGTCAAGGTGCCGGACCCAAAATTCTCCTCGCAGACGAAAGACA
Source organism: uncultured Alphaproteobacteria bacterium (assembly GCA_963729935.1). Lineage (GTDB taxonomy): Bacteria > Pseudomonadota > Alphaproteobacteria > ATCC43930 > CGMCC-115725 > CAIKMD01. Next base: position 1,025,237 of record CAVSPW010000005.1, on the reverse strand, counting down.
AGCTCGTCTCCTCGGAAGTGCGCCCGGTGGTCGAGGGCATCGTCGCCGACAAGCTTCAGCAATGGCTCGAGGAACACCCGTCCGAGGCGCGCAAGATCGTCGCCAAGGTGGTGGAGGCCGCGGCCGCCCGCGAAGCGGCGCGGCGCGCGCGCGATTTGACGCGGCGCAAGGGCGCGCTCGATATGGCGAGCCTGCCGGGCAAGCTCGCCGATTGCCAAGAGCGCGATCCCGCGCTGTGCGAGCTCTTCATCGTCGAGGGCGACAGCGCCGGGGGCTCGGCCAAGCAGGGCCGCGACCGCCGCTTTCAGGCGATCCTGCCCTTGAAGGGCAAGATCCTGAACGTCGAGCGCGCACGCTTCGACAAGATGCTGAGTTCCGCGGAAATCGGCACGCTCATCGCGGCGATCGGCACCGGCATCGGCGCCGAGGAGTTCGACGTCGCCAAGGCGCGCTACCACCGAATCATCATCATGACCGATGCCGATGTCGACGGCAGTCACATCCGCACTTTGCTCCTGACCTTCTTCTTCCGGCAGATGCCGCAGTTGATCGAAAAGGGCTTCTTGTACATCGCTCAGCCGCCGCTTTATCAGGTGAAGCGCGGCTCGGCGAAGGCGGTTTATCTGAAGGATGATCCCGCGCTCGAAGAATACAGGATCACCGCCGGGCTCAAGGACGTGGTCTTCGTCCAGCATGACGGCGTGCAGCGCGCCGGCAACGATCTTCGCGATCTGGTGGAGCGCGCCCGCCAGACGCGCAATCTCTTGCAGCCGCTCGTGCGCAAGATCGGCAATCTCGACGTCGCCGAGCAGGCGGCGATCAATGGGCTGCTCGGGCTCGCGATCCTCGAGAATCCCGTGCAGATCGCCGAGGCTGCGCGGTTTCTGGCACGCAAACTCGACGCCCTCTCGGCGCCGGCGGATCGCGGCTGGCGCGGCGAGGCGGCGGGCCAAGGCTTCGTGCTGACGCGCACCCGGCATGGCGTTACCGAGCGCCATGTGCTCGAAGGCCAGTTCCTACGCAGCGCCGAGGCGCGCCGGCTCGACGAACGAACGGCCGAGCTCCAAGAATACTATGCCAAGCCCGGAAAGCTGATCGCGAAGGACAAGGAAATCCCGGTCAAGGGGCCGACCTCCCTGGTCCAAACCGTGCTCGATCTTGGGCCCAAGAGCGGCGACATCCAGCGCTACAAAGGTCTGGGCGAGATGAATCCCGAGCAATTGTGGGAAACCACGCTCAACCCGGATGTGCGGTCGCTCTTGCAGGTGAAGGTACCCCATGCGGCGCAGGCCGAAGAGACCTTCTCGACCTTGATGGGGGATCTGGTCGAGCCGCGGCGCGACTTCATCCAGGCCAACGCCCTCGAAGTCGCCAATCTCGACGTGTGAGCAGTTCCCGGTGCGGGAATGATCGGGACTCTTCCGCGCCGCGCCCGCGCCGCCTGAGAAAGATCAAACCGAAGAAGGTTTGTGTGCCACGGCCGTTCGCCGTAGGATCGCGCAATAGCCGGCCGTGACCGGCACCATGGCAAAAACGTCCGGGAGAGGGAAAAATGCAGTTTCATCGCAAGATTTGGATTGCCGCTGCGGCGGCCTGCGCCTTCGGCCTGGCCGCGCCTCAGGCGTCGGCCGAGACCATCAAGGTCGGCATGATCAGCAGCTATTCGGGCCTCAATGGCGAGATCGGACCCGTCATGGAAAAGGCGATGCGGCTCTACATGAAAGAGCACGCCAAGGACCTGCCGCCGGGCGTGAAGGTCGAGTTGCTGACGCGGGACGATACCGGACCCAATCCCGAGAAGGCGAAGCAACTCGCCCAGGATCTCATCGTCCGCGACAAGGTGCAACTCCTGACGGGTGTCATCTTTACCCCCAACGCGCTCGCCATCGCGCCGATCGTGACCGAAGCGAAGGTGCCGTTCATCATCAGCAATGCGGGCACCTCGATGATCACGACGAAATCGCCCTATATCGCGCGGGTTTCCTTCACGTTGTGGCAATCGAGCTACCCGCTCGGCGGCTGGGCGGCGAAGCATTACAAGCGCGCCTACACGCTCGTCAGCGATTACGGCCCCGGCCACGACGCCGAGGCGGCGTTCACCAAGGCCTTTACGGCTGGCGGCGGTGAGATCGCCGGCAGCGTGCGCGTGCCGGTGGTGAATCCCGATTTCGCGCCGTTCCTCCAGCGCGTCAAGGACGTGAAGCCCGATGTGCTTTTCGTCTTCGTGCCGGCCGGAACGACGGCGACGGCCGTAATGAAGGGATTCGGCGATCTCGGCCTCAGGGCCGCCGGCGTCAAGCTCATCGGTCCGGGGGACATCACCGATGATATGTATCTCGACACCATGGGCGACGTTGCGCTCGGGGTCACGACCGCGTTTCATTACTCCGACGCCTCGGATCGCCCCGCCAACAAGGCCTTCGTGGCCGCGTGGCGGAAGGCTTATGGGACCGAATTGCGGCCCAATTTCACGGCGGTTGGCGCCTGGGACAGCATGGCGGCGATCTATTACGTCATCCGCGAGCAAAAGGGCAAAATCGATCCCGACCGGACGATGGAACTGTTGAAGCACTACAAGAGCGCCAATAGCCCGCGCGGTCCGATCTCGATCGATCCCGAGACGCGGGACATCGTGCAGAACGAATATCTGCGCGAGGTACGGAAGGTCGGCGGACATTACGTCAATGTCGAGATCGAGACGATCGGCACCGCGGTCAAGGACCCGTGGAAGGAATTCAACAAGGCCAAGTAGCAGGCCGAGGCGATGCGGCGGCTCCGTCCGCCGCTCGCCCTCGATCTCCGCAATCGCTGCTTCGCGAGTTCGGGCCGATCAGCGCAGCCCGGCGACGCGCCTGAACCGTTGGCGCGTCAATTCGGGCATCAGCTCGTCGAGCGCCTCGATGAGGCGGACGGGCTCCGGCCAGGCAATCGGTTCGCGGCCGCGCGGCGCGAAACCAAAGGTGCGCAAGCCGGCAGCGAGCGCCGAGCGCGCGCCCGCTAGGGAGTCCTCGACGGCAAGAGACGCGTCGCGGGCGCAGCCGCTGCGCGCCAGGGCCATGAGATAGGGCTCGGGCTCGGGCTTGCCGAGACAAACATCGTCGCCGCCGACCACGATCTCGACAAAGGGCGCAAGCCCGCGTCGTGCCAACCAGCTGCGGGTTCGCCGCGTCGCATTGGAGGTCACGACCCCGACCTTCCAGCCGTGCCGGAATGCCGCCTCGAGCGTCGCCGTCGTGGCCGGCATGGGCGGAGCGTCGAGCAAGGCAGCATCCAGCAATGTCGCGTAGAAACGCATCAAATCGTCGAGCTTTTGCGGCAGGCCCCAATCGCGCTTCAATTTTGCGATCAAGATCGGTGCCGGCGGGCCGTCGCTCGCGGTGAATTCGGCATCGGTCGCATGATGGCCGAAAGCAGCCGCGAAACTTCCGAAAACCTGCCGCGTCACCCCATCGCTATCGGCCAAGGTACCGTCGAAATCGAAGAAAATGGCGCGGCGGGCCTGGCGGTTCATGCGAGCCGTCTCCGTGCCGTCGCTCCGGCGCGCTCGGCAGCCCTGGGCTGCCGCGGTTGAGCGGCAATCGGACGACGGCGTTCGAGTGTGATCGCTGTCAAGGCGGCGGACCTGTTGTTGGGGCGCGAAACTGGCTCCGAACCTAAGCGTCACGTGCTTAACAACGCGTGAAAAATCGGGCCGCAAAAGCTTTGACAGGGGGGGTTCGGGAGTTACCATCGGCTCCTTCGGCTAAAAAAAGGGAGGCACGACATGGACGATTCACCTTTTCCCGGCGCGACCCAGCAAGGAACCGACAGCGCCGCGGAGGTGTTGCTGCGGGCGATGAAGGCGCATGGCGTCGACTACATGTTCGCCAATCCCGGTACCGATTTCGCGCCGCTGATCGAAGGCTTGGCGCGCAGCAAGCAAAAGAACGCCGAAATCCCGAAGGTCATGGTGATCACCCATGAGAACTGCGCCGTGGGCATGGCGCATGGCTATTACATGGTGAGCGGCAAGCCGCAGGCGGTGATGGTCCACACCAATGTCGGTACGGCCAATACGCTCAACTGCCTCGCCGACGCGTGCCGCGAGAACGTGCCGATCCTGATGATGGCCGGACGCAATCCGATCACCGAGCAGGGCGTGCTCGGCTCGCGCAACGGTCCCATCCATTGGGGCCAGGAAATGTTCGACCAAGCCGGAATGCTGCGCGAATTCGTCAAATGGGATTACGAAATGAAGCTCCCGTTGCAGGCCGAGGATCTGGTCGCGCGGGCGCTCGAAGTAATGATGACCGCGCCGCGCGGCTCGGCCTATCTGACCTTGCCGCGCGAGGTGCTCGGCGGCGGCGTTCCGGCCTCCAATCGGCCGATGACGCCGCGCGCGCATCCCTCGATGCCTTTTCCCGATCCCGCCGCGATCGAGACCCTGGCTGGCATGATCGCCAAGGCCGAGAGGCCTTTGATCATCACCTCGGCAGCCGGCCGCACGCCCGCCGGAATGGAAGCCCTGGCGCGCGTGACCGAGCGTTTCGCGATTCCGGTGGTCTCGTTCAACGCCCGATATGTGTGCCTGCCTTCAAGCCATCCGATGAACATGGGCTCCCAGCCGCGGCCGCTCCTGACCGAGGCCGACCTCGTCATCGTGCTCGATTGCGACGCGCCCTGGTATCCCTCGCAGGAAAGCCCGCCCGCCGGCTGCCGCGTCGTGCAGATCGGCGATGATCCGGCGTTTTCGCGCTATCCGATGCGCGGGTTTCCGTGCGATCTGTCGATCACGACCGAGACCGTGGGGGCATTGAACGCGATCGAAAAGGCCTTGGCGGAGAAGGGCGCCGACAAGGATGCCAAGCTCGCGGGCCGCCGCCAGCGCCTGGCCGAGCGATGGAAGGCGATGCGCGCGCAATGGAAAGCTGCCGTCGAAAAGGCGGCCGCGCAGCCGACGATCAAGCTCGAATATCTGAACCATTGCCTCGGCGAGGCCATCGGTTTGGACGCCGTCGTCGTCAACGAATATTGGATGCGGCCGGAATTCTGTCCGCGCGAGAAGGCAGCGACCTTGTTCGGTTCGAGCCCCGCGGGCGGGCTCGGTTGGGCGATCGGCGCCGCGCTCGGGGCCAAGCTTGCGCAACCCGAAAAGCTCTTGGTCGCGACCGTCGGCGACGGCGCCTATATGTTCGCCAATCCGACCGCCTGCCACTGGGTGAGCGAGGCGCATAACCTGCCGATCCTCACGGTCGTCAACAATAATCAAGTCTATAATGCGGTTCGCCGCGCGACCTTGGCGATGTACGAGAAGGGACAGGCGCAGGCCGAGAACGACGCGCACACCCTCGCCGACCTTCAGCCTTCGCCGGCTTTCGAAAAGCTGATCGAAGCGAGCGGCGGCTATGGCGAGCGTGTCGAAAAGCCGGCGGATCTTCCGGCAGCCCTGGCGCGCGCGGTTAAAGTCGTGCGCGAGGAAAAGCGCCAAGCGCTCTTGAACGTCATCGTCACGCTTTGAGAGATTTCTTTTCGGAACGGCATGGCACGCTCGCGCGCCATGCCGTTCCGTCCCGTGCTTAGAGCGTCAACTCATGCGTCGCGCGGCGGCTTGGCCTTTGGATCGCGCCAAGCGGGCCTATTAGGCGTTGCCGCGTTGCTCGCGGAAGAAATCGAGCTTTTCCTGGGCGACGCGATCGGAGAAGCTGAACAGCACCGCATCCGATGACGCCTGGTGCTCGTAGAACAGCCAGCTCGGCGCGGTGAAAACGTCGTGCGGGCCCCATTCGAAGACGTCGCCGTTGATCGTCGTCTTGCCGCTGCCCTCGACGCAGACGAATACGACGCCGTCGGTCGAACGATAGGGCATGGTCTTGAAGCCCTTGGGCAGAAGCTGCATCCAGGTCGAAATCGTCGGCATGGCCCAGCCGCCATCGACCGGATTCACATATTTCATCTTGTAGCCGAAACAGGGATCGGCGGGGTGAAACCGGGCGAGCCGCTCCAAGGCCTCGCGCGTGCGCGCATAGGGATAATTGAAGATCGGCGTGGTCTTGCTCGACGGCGCGTAATCGACCGGCAGGAGGTTGTAGGCGAACTCCGCATCGGCGGCGCCTTCGGGGCGCACGATCGGATGGGTCTTGTCGGGATAGCCCTCGCGGAAGCCCGCATCCATCAGATTGACGAGGTGCATGTCGAGCCCGTCGAGCCATACCATCGGCTGGTCGCTCAGATTGCCGTGGTCGTGCCATGTCCAGGAGGGCGTGATGACGAAATCGCCGGGCGCCATCATGGTCCGTTCGCCGGAAACCGCGGTGTAGGCGTTCTTGCCCTCGATGACGAAGCGCAGCGCCGACGCGACATGGCGGTGCGCCGGCGCGATCTCACCCGGAAGAATGATCTGCATGCCGGCGAAGAGGCTGCGCGTGATGCGCGACTCGCCCGGCATGCCGGGGTTCTCGAGTACCAGGACGCGGCGCTCGGCTTCTTCGGCCGAGATGATGTTGCAGGCCTCCATCAGGTAGGGGCGTACTTCGCTCCATTTCCAGATCGTCGGCACGCAGGGGCTTTTCGGCTCATCGAGCACCAAGCCGCCCAGCACGCGCCAAAGCGGAGTCAGATGCTTCCCATAAGCGCGGCTGTAAAATTCCATGCGGCCCTGCTCGGCCGCGCGATTGACGGTATGTGCCAGGCCATCGTCTGCCATGGAGGTCTCCTCGCAAGCGGAGCGCCGGCGGCGTCAATCAAGGCCGGATTCGGCGCGGATTCGGGGCTTCTTGCTGGCGATATTGGACCGCTCGGCCCAAGAGTCAAGCGTGCCTAATGCCGTGGAACAGAGCGCCGCGGCGGTGATTCGAGCGCGTGGCCGGTGGTGATGCGGTTGTAAACCGCGTTGATCAACGCGCCGAGAAGGATGAGAGCGGGGATCGACAGGGCCATCGACAGCCGCACCGGTCCGGGCGGCAAAAAGAGGCGCGCGACCGCGATTGCGACATCGATGCCGACGATTACCGTCCAAAGAATTGTCGCGAAGCTGCTTTCCAAGGGCGTGTGTCTCCGCCGAGCGCACCTACACCTTATCCCGAATCTATGGAGGATGTGCGCAAGATTCAACACCCGCGCCGCGGTCAAATTTGTTATGCGCCGCTACGGGTCCTTAGGCCGAAGCGCGAGCCGCGTTGGCGAGCTGGCGCAACAGAAGTGCACCGCGGCCTTCTTCGAAGAGGATCTCGAACACCTTCGCTGCGGCCTCGATTTCTGGACGAAGCGCCTCGGCGCTCGCAGGATCGCGGTAGACCCGCCTGATCACGGCATCGGTGCGCGCCTCGGCGTCGCCGGCGAGCGCGTTGAGGGTCGTGCGCGCCGCCTGGGCAAAGCCATGGCGTTGGCCGCGCCTCGCCAGGAGCTGGAGAAGCTGCGCGGAATCGACGGCTTCGGCGGTCGCCGCCGGGTTTTCGCGCGTTGACGCGGTGTCGCCTTGCGCGGGAGGCATCGCCGCGAGGATGCGGCGGGCGAGCGCCGGCAAAAGATCACCGCGAAACCTGTCTGCGAGTTCGTTGCGCGTCCGCAAGATTGCCTCGCCCCAAGGGGCGCCACGCCGCATGCCGATTTCGCCGATCAGCGCCTCGCCGTCATCCATATAGCGGCGAATCCGTTGATGGAGCTCGGCGGCGCCAGGCAAGGATTCGCGATTTTGGATAACACGCGCGATCGCGCGGCTGAGACGCTGCAGGTCGTCGACAACGCGGCCGCCGACGAAAGCGAACTCCGTGCCCGCGACGAGCGAGTCGGTCGGTTTCCAGGACAAGGCGCGCCCGAGGCGAAGGATCTGGGAGGGTTGGGAGAGGCGGTTGGTGACGGCGAGCGCCAGATAACGGGCATTCGTGCCGTGATCCTCTGAAAGCGCGAGATAGTGCTGCTTGAGGAGCGTCACCGCGTCGGGCGGAAGTTCGCGAATGCACGCGCCTTCCAATGCATCGAGTCGACCGAGCAATCGCGTCAGCGCCTTGATCGAGGCCGTGATCGCTTGAGACATCGGCAAGATCCGCGCGATGACGCGCGCATCCTGAGCGAAGGCGCTGGGCAAAAAAGCGGCCAGAACCGGATCGGGTCGGGCTCTTTCCAATTCGGTCACGATCGACGCAGACCAGCGCACCGCCTCTCGTTGCGCTTCCTGCTCCAACTCATCGAGCGCCCCGGCCGACGCCGCCGCGAGGAGCGGCTTCAGCCTCTGCTCCAGCGCCGCGATTTCATTGCCCGCGACGTGCAGCACCCCGGCCCACCACGGCTTGATCGCGCGACGCGGGATGAGACCTTCGATGCGCGGTTCGTTCTCGCTGTCGGTCAGGAAGGGGTCGAATGCATTGCAAACGAGCCGGCATAGGGTCGGAATTCCGTGCGGGCGCGCGTTGCGTAGCGGCGAATGATCCTCGTCGGGACCGGCCTCGGGCGGGGCGATCGCCTTGCCGAGCGCGCGCTGCAATTCGATGGCTTGCCCCGGCGTCGTTGCCGGTCTCACCGTCGGGGAATTCAACGCGTTGCGAAGCTGATCGTTGCGATCCACGGGGTTCCACGACGTCTTCGGCGTGCCCCGAGACATAAAGCAGGAAACTTAAGTCCGGCCTAACGCGGCATGCGCGCGGGACACAGGCGCTGCCGGGCTTCGTTGCGGCCAAGGCGCGTCTCAAGGCGCTCTTGCTTCGCGGGCGAAGCGGCGAGATACTTAACCGATGATTAACGGCCAAGGGAAAGCGAGGCCCCTCGCGCATCGCAGCGACTGGCGCGTTCGCGCGCATGAGCGCGAACGCGTGAACCCGCGCAACGAGGCGAAGGAGCCTGCCCGGTGACGACCGCCTTTCAGGCCGGTGCGACCATAGCCGGGCGGCATTTGACGCCCGAGCTCATGCAAAGCCTGCGCGACGCAGCCGCCAAGACCGGCGTCGATTACGAATTCCTGGTCGCCCAAGCGAGCGTTGAAAGCGGCTTTCGCAGCAAGGCCCATCCGGATCGAGGCAGCGCCGCGGGCGTCTTTCAATTCACCGGCGCCACCTGGCTGCAAATGATGCGCGAACATGGCGCCAAATATGGCTATGCGGACCTCGCCAAGGAGGTGAAGCTCACCCCCAACGGCAGCGTCACCGTGGCCGATAAGGCAACCCACGAGCGCATCCTCGCGCTGCGCCAGAATAATCGGCTCTCGGCGCTTTTTGCCGCCGAATATGCCAAGGGCAATGGCGCGCGCCTTGAAAAAGTGACGGGGCATCGCGCGACCGCGGCCGAACTGCATCTGGCGCATCTTCTGGGCCCCAATGGCGCAATCCGCTTCCTGAAGGCGCATGAGGACGACGAGAAGCAGGCGGCGGCGAAGGTCGTGCCGGCGGCGGCGCGGCAAAATCCCGCGCTCTTTTATGCCCGAGGCGGTCGCACGGCAAAATCGGTTGCGGCGGTCTATCAGAAGATTCAGGAACGGCTCGACCTGCCCTTGCGCCAAATCACGAAACTCGAAACCGACGAACTGCGTCCGGCGCTCGGCCTTTCGGATACCTTGCCGCGTCCGCGTACCGATCGCCGGGCCTGACAGCGCCTCGCCGAATCTTCCTTCGGCCGACACGCTCTCGCTACGCGGCGTGCGCCGCCTCGCTGCGACGGCGGAAGCGCCAGACCACGGCGGGCGGAAAATTACGCCAGACGCGTTCCGCGATCTCGCCTCTCAGCCCGGATTTGCGTCGCCGCAAGGGCGAAAAAGCGCCATAGGTGTATTGGATGAGCGCGCCATCCTCGGCCAAGAGCGCGAAACATTCTTCGACAATCCGCTGGCGGAGCGGTCCCGGCATGCTCAACAAAGGCAGGCTCGATACCATGGCCGCGACGCGATCGATGCCTAAAGGCGCAAGCAGGGCCCGCAGTCGGGCCGCATCGCCGCGCAGGACTTTGAGGCCGGGAAAACGCTTCTTCAACAGCAGGTAGAAGGCCGGATCGCTTTCCACGACAATCAAATTCTCGCGCGGCAACCCAGCGGCCAGGAGCGCCTGGGTCACGCTGCCGGTTCCCGCGCCGAGTTCGATGACGAGCCCGTCTGCGGGCATGATCTGTTCGGCCATCGCTCTCGCCAGATATCGGCTCGCCGGGGTCAGCGCGCCGATCTTGTGCGGCGCAGCAAGCCATCGCGCCAGGAACAGCCCTTCGGCCGGCAATCTCAGTTTATTGAGATTTGCTCTTATTTTCTTCATGATCTCGGTCTTAAGCTTTCTCCGGCAGACAACAGAAAGCGTCTTTTCCTGCTCTTCGCTTAACAGCGCCGCCAGAGGCTCCAGAAGCGCTAATTCGCCTTACCACATATGCAAGCAGATAGAAGGCCATGGCGATTCGCGCGGAGCATCACAAGCAGACAGTGATCGAGACGGCCTCGGGGCTTGCCAAACGGCGACTCGGCGCCGATCGCGCGGATACCGTCCAGCGCTTCGTTACCCAATTTTACGCCCGGGTTTCGCCCTTCGATCTCGCCGACCGGACACCCGAACAGATCTACGGTGCGGCGGCTTCGCTCTGGGAGTTCGGCCAGCTTCGCCCGCCCGGAAAGGCGATCCTGCGCGTCTTCAACCCGCAACCGTCGGAACAGGGCGAAAGCACGCACCGGACGTTGGTCGAGATCATCAATGACGACATGCCGTTCCTCGTCGATTCGGTGAGCATGGCGCTCAATGCCGAAGGCGGCACGATCGGCCTCATCATTCATCCGATCCTGCGCGTGGATCGCGATGGGAGCGGTCGCCTCACCCGGCTTTACGGCGCGGACGAACCGGGCGGGCGCGCCGAATCCGTCATCCATGTCGAGATCGGCCTGCTGCGCGAGCCCGCCAAGCTCGCGGCAATCGCCGCAAGGCTCGAAGCCGCGCTGGCGGAAACCCGGGCGGCGGTCGAGGATTGGCGGAAGATGCGCGACGTGCTCGCCATATCGCGCCGCGAGCTCGAGCGCAGCAAGCCGCCCGTGAGCGAGGCCGAACTCGCCGAGGCACTCGATTTCCTGGCTTGGCTCGACGAGGACAATTTCACCTATTTGGGTTGCCGCGAATATCGCTTCGCGCCTGCCGCGGAGGTCGGGATCAAGCCGGGACTCGGTATCTTGCGCGATCCGGCCTATCGCGTTTTCGACGGCTTGCGGGATTTCACTTCGCTTCCCCCGGATGTTCAGGCGTTCTTGCGTACCGCGCAACTGCTGCTCGTCAGCAAATCCAGCCGCCGCGCCAGAATTCATCGGCCCGCGTACATGGACGCGATCGGCGTAAAGCTCTTCGGTGCGCGTGGCGAGGTCGTCGGCATGCGGCTCTACCTCGGCCTCTTCACCTCGCAGGCCTATCGCCGTTCGGCGCTCGCCATCCCCTTGCTGCGGCGCAAAGTGGCGAACGTGCTCGATCGCAGCGGTCTCAATCCCGCGAGCCATAATGGCAAGGCGCTCGCGCACATTGTCGATACTTTGCCGCGTGACGAGTTGTTCCAGGCGTCGGATGACGATCTTTGCGAGATCGCCATGGGCATCCTCGGTCTGCAAGAGCGCCAGCGTGTCGCGCTTTTCGCGCGCCGCGATCCTTTCGGCCGTTTTGTCTCCTGCTTCATCTATGTGCCGCGCGAGCGCTACGACACCGCGCTGCGTCAAAGCTTTGCCGCCATTCTCGAAAACGCCTTCGCGGCCAAGGCCGACAGCTTCGACACGCTGCTCGACGACGCGGCGCTTGCGCGCGTTCACTTCATTTTGCGCGCCCAAGGGCCGTTGCCCGATGTCGCTCTCGACGCGCTCGAATACCGTCTCGCCGAGGCCGCACGGAGCTGGGCCGACCACCTCGCCGAAGCGCTGGTCGACACCTATGGCGAGGAGAAGGGGCTCGCCCTCGCCGCTCGCTACGGCACCGCCTTTCCGTCCAATTATCGCGAGCGCCGGGCCGCGGTGGCGGCGATTGCCGATATCGTGCGCATCGAAGAGGTGCGGCAAGGCGCGCCGCTGGCTCTCAGCCTTTATCGTCCGCCCCAAGCCGAAGCTGGGACGCTGCGATTCAAGGTTTGCCGCGCGAGTGCGCCTTGCTCGCTCGCCGATGTCCTGCCGGTGCTCGAAAACATGGGCGTCAGGGCGATCACCGAAGTACCTTTCGAGGTCGCGGTCGCGGGCGATATGCGATCGGTTTGGATCCAAGATTTTGGCCTCGTCTCGTCGCTCGGGGACTTCGACCTGACCAACGAGCATAAGCGCTTCGAGGAAGCCTTTGCCCAGGTCTGGGCGGGCGCGATGGAGAGCGACGGGCTGAATCGCCTGGTGCTGGCGGCCGGCCTCGATTGGCGTCAAGTCACGGTGTTGCGGCTTTACGCCAAAGCCTTGCGCCAGGCCGGCACGGCCTACAGCCAGGGCTATATGGAGGACGCGCTCGCAAACCATCCCGCCATCGCCGCGCGCCTCGTCGCGCTCTTCGAGGCGCGTTTCGATCCCCGCACCGCCCCGCGCGCCGGCACCGAGACCGCGCGCCGCGTGGCCGAAATCGCCCAAGAGCTCGATCAGGTCGAGAGTCTCGACGAGGATCGTATTCTTCGCAGTTTTTTGCGACTGATCGAGCAGACGCTGCGGACGAATTACTTCCAGCGCGGGCCGGACGGAGCGCCCAAGCCCTATCTCTCGGTCAAGCTCGCAAGCCACGAAATCGAGTTCCTGCCGCGGCCGCGCCCTCTGTGCGAGATCTTCGTCTACAGCCCGCGCATGGAAGGCGTTCATCTGCGCGGCGGGAAGATCGCCCGCGGCGGCATTCGGTGGTCTGATCGCAAGGAGGATTTCCGCACCGAAATTCTCGGACTGATGAAGGCTCAGATCGTCAAGAACGCCGTCATCGTGCCGACCGGTTCAAAGGGCGGCTTCGTCGTGAAGCACATGCCCGCCCAGCGTGATCAACAGCAGGCCGAGGGTGTCGAGTGCTACAAAACCTTGATGCGCGGCATGCTCGATCTCACAGACAATATCGTCGCCGGCAAGCTCGTGCCGCCGCCGGATGTCGTGCGACACGACGGCGATGATCCCTATCTCGTCGTTGCCGCCGACAAGGGCACGGCGAGCTTCTCCGATATCGCCAACGGGATCGCCGAGGAATATGGATTCTGGCTCGGCGACGCCTACGCGTCGGGGGGCTCCGCGGGCTACGACCACAAGGCGATCGGCATCACCGCGCGGGGCGCCTGGGAGCTGGTGAAGCGCCATTTCCGCGAGCTCGGCCGCGACATCCAGGCCGCCGATTTCACCTGCGTCGGCATCGGCGACATGTCCGGCGACGTTTTCGGCAATGGCATGCTGCGCTCGACGCACACCAAGCTGATCGCGGCTTTCAATCACGTGCACATCTTCATCGATCCCGACCCCGATCCGGAAAAATCCTTCGCCGAGCGGCAAAGGCTGTTCGCACTGCCGCGCTCGAGCTGGCTCGATTATGACAAGTCTCTGCTCTCGGCGGGCGGCAGCGTTTTCGAGCGCAACGCTAAATCGATCGCGCTCTCGCCCGAGGCCCGCCGCGCCCTCGGGATCGCCGCCGAGCATTTGACTCCGGCAGAGCTGATCCGCTCGATCTTGAAGGCGCCGGTCGACCTGCTCTTTTTTGGCGGCATTGGCACCTTCATCAAGGCGTCGAGCGAAAACCACGCCGATGCCGGCGACAAGGCCAATGACGCGCTGCGCATCGATGCCGGCGATCTCCGGGCGAAAGTGGTGGGCGAAGGCGCCAATCTCGGCGTGACGCAGCTCGCGCGGATCGAATATGCGTTGAAGGGCGGGCGCATCGACACCGACGCGATCGACAATTCGGCGGGCGTCGATACCTCGGATCACGAGGTCAATCTGAAGATCCTGCTGAATGCCGTCGTGACCGCGGGCAAGTTGAGTTTGTCCGAGCGCAACGCGCTCCTGCAAGAGCTCACCGACGAGATCGCGGAACTCGTTCTGCGCGACAATTATCTTCAGGGCCTGGCGCTCTCGATCGCCGAAGCACAGGGACACGAACGGCTGGACGCCGAGACACGCCTCATCCGCGATCTCGAGCAGGCTGGGAAACTCGATCGCGCCATCGAATTTCTGCCGAGCGACGACGCGCTCGCCGCGCGCGCGCAAGCACGCCAGCCTCTCACCCGGCCGGAGCTCTCGGTGCTGTTGGCCTATGTCAAGAACAGCCTGACGGACGATCTGATCGACAGCGATTTCCCCGACGACAAACAGCTCGAAGAGGATCTCTTCGCCTATTTCCCCAAGATCCTGGTCGAGCGTTTCCGTCCGGCGATCGAGAGCCACCGTTTGCGGCGCGAGCTCATCGCCACCGTCGCGGCCAATGACCTCGTCAATCGCACGGGCATCACCTTCGTGCGCGAGGTCGGCGCCCGCGCCGGGCGCGGCCCGGGCGACGTCGCCCGCGCCTATATGATCGTGCGCCAGATTTTCGATCTCGACACGCTTTGGGCCGACATCAACGCGCTCGACAACAGGGTTCCGGCGGCGGTGCAGATCGAGCTGTTTCGCGCAGCCCTGCGCCTGGTCGAACGCGTGACCTTGTGGTTCCTGATGAGCGCAAAGCTCGATATCAAGGCCCAGGCCGCGTCATTCCGCCCCGGCGTCGCGGCGCTGGCCGATCATCTCTCCGATCTTCTGCCCGAGACGCACCGGGTGGAACTCCAGCGCCGCGCCGCGGTCTTTGTGAGCCAGGGCGTGCCCCCGAGCTTGGCGCAACGCGTGGCGCGGCTCGATTTTCTCCTTTCGGCCGTCGACATCGTGCGGCTCGCCACGGCCAACGCCAAAGAGGTGGTGGAGACCGGAAGGCGCTTTTTCGCGATCGGCTCGCGTTTCAAGCTCGACGCGCTGCGGGTGGCCACGCGCAAGCTCGCGGCCGATACGCAATGGCAAAAGCTCGCGGGCGCCGCCTTGATCGAGGATCTCTATGCTCATCAGGCCGATTTGACCGGGCGTGCAATTTCCGGCGACGGCAATTTCGAGCGGTGGATCGGCGGTCATGCCAGCGATCTCGCCCGCCTCGAGGTGCTGGTCCACGAGATCGAAGCGGCGACGCAACCCGATCTCGCCATGTTGACCGTCGCGGCGCGCGCGTTGCGGGGGTTCTTGGTGGAGTAGGCGTCCCGCGCCTCATCCCGTCCGCTTGTGACACCCATACAGAGCATGGGGTAGACCTACAGACCTAAAATATTGTGGCCGAATCTGATCGGGTCTGGTATCGGTTATAGAGGCTAAGCACATTCGGGGGGACGGGAATGCGGACTTTTCGTTGCTTGACCGCCATTTTGGCGGTTTCGTCTTTGGTGGCATGCGCAGCGGTGCCCGAGATCCCTTACGATCGAACAGAAGCGGCGCAGATCAACACGATCGGCATCGTCACGCCGCAGGTTCCGGATGGTCCCAGCGTCGTGCTGGCGAGCACCATCGGTCAAAGCTTTGGACTGATCGGCGCAGTCATCGACGCGTCAATGAAGGCGAACCGAGATTCGCAGTTCAAGGCGTTGCTCGCAGCCCGGAACTTCTCAGTTCAGGACACGCTTTTGAAGGCGCTAGGCGACGGCTTGCAGGCGCAAGGCTACCGCATTTTGACCGTTTCTGCGATCCATGATCGGGCCGATTTTCTTGCACACTACCCGCCCGCGCCGGTCGACGCATATCTCGATGTCGTCGTTCTCGGCTACGGCTACATTGCCGCGGGGATCACGTCGTCTCTTCCGTACCGTCCGTTTTTCGTCGCGCGCGCGAGATTGGTAAGGGCCCGGGATTCGTCGGTGTTGATGCAGGATTTCGTGATCTACAACCCCTATGGATCGCCCTCCAACGCGGTCACGATCGCGCCGGATGCGCAGAAACAGTTTACAGATTTCGATTCGTTGATCGCCGATCCTACCGACGCCGTCGTTTGGCTCCAAGATGCGAGCGATAAATCGGCCCAAACGATCGATAAATTGCTCAGTCCAACCCTATGAAATTTGCTCGCCCGGCCTTCGCCGCCGCCGCGCTGGTCCTTGCCGCGGGAATATCCGGCTGCGCTTCGCCGCCAGAGCCGATCACCAATCTGGATGGACGCGTTTGCACGCCAGTTCTGGAATTCAGCGCCGCGCGGCCTTTGGGCCTCGATGACAAGAATGAAATTACGGTGGACATCGACCAGAAGGCGCCCTGCTGGGTGTCGAAAAACGGAGAACGCAGCACCTATCTGCTATTCTCCCTACCTGACAGCATCGATCCCTATCTCTTGACGGTGAGGAGCGAGTCGGCGGGGCAGACGATCTTCGCTCCACGTCTCCTCATGTTGGACGGGTTCGGAAACGTCCTGCGGGAAATGCCGCGTGAATCGTTTCAATATCACGGCGCCTCGCTCTATCTGGGTATCCGCGTCCATCCGGCCGAGAAATATGCGTTGGTCGCTTCCGATCCCCGCGTGATCGGGCAAGCTGTTTCTCAGGTTCAGGATGGAACGCGAGTGCAAACAATTGTGAGTTCTGGCATAGCCGTCAGCATCCATACGGGCACTGAAACGACGGCAAAATACGTCTTCGCTGTGAACGGGAAGGTGACGGTAACGGCGAAGCCGATGCCAAAAGCGCAATAGCGCGCCACTCTCGCCGACGATCGATCGTCAACGCGAAGAAAACGCCTATTTCTTGCGGCCCTTCCCGTCATCTTCGCTCAGCTCGAGCCACATGGCGTTGAGAATGCCGAAGGCGACGGCGAGGCCGAGGCCCAGAATCCAGCTGAAATACCACATCGCGTCGCGATCCTCTCAATAGCCTTCGTGCGGCTCGTCGGCGCGCACGCGTCCGCGCAAGATCCGAATGACCCAGCCCGTATAAATCAACACGATCGGCAGGAAGATCAGCGTCACGACCAGCATGATGAACAGGGTCAGCCGGCTCGAGGACGCATCCCAGACGGTCAGGCTGCTCTTGGGGTCGATCGATGAGGGGAACAGGAAGGGGAACATGGCGAGCCCGGCAGTGGCGATGATCCCGGCGACGCTCAACGCGCTGGCGAAGAAGGCCAGGAGATCATGCTTCATCCGCGTCAGAACCGCGGCGATGAGTGCGCCGGCAAGGCCGAGGGCGGGCGCGATCAAGGTCAAAGGATAAAGCCGGTAATTGGCGAGCCAGGCCCCGGGCGCGACGATGACCGATTTCATCAACGGGTTCGAAGGTCCGTCATGCGCCATCGGCGCGGCCAGGCTGTAGCCGGGAAGCGCCGTGACGGCCCAGAGCCCCGCCAAGGCGAAAAGCGCCAAGCCAAGCCAGGCGGCGATCGCACAGGCGCGCCGGGCGCGCGCGGCGACCGCGCCATCCGATTTGAGCGCGACCCAAGCGCCGCCATGCATCGCGAGCATCGCGACGCTGACGAGGCCGGTCAGCAGCGCAAAGGGGTTGAGCAGGCCGAAGAAGCTGCCGTCATAGACCGGGCGCAAATCGGGATCGAGATGGAACGGAACGCCGCGCAGCAGATTGCCGAAAGCGACGCCGAAGATGAGCGCGGGCACGAAGCCGCTGAGGAAAAGCGCCCAGTCCCAGGCATCGCGCCAGGCCGCGTCGGGAAGCTTGTCGCGGAAGGTGAACGCGACCGGACGCAGGATCAGCGCCGCAAGCACGATCAGCATCGCGACGTAAAAGCCCGAAAAGCTCGCGGCATAGAGCATCGGCCAGGCGGCAAAGGCCGCGCCGCCGCCGAGGATGAACCAGACTTGGTTGCCTTCCCAAACCGGCTCGATCGTCGCGATCGCCTGCTGGCGCTCTGCGTCCGTTTTCGCAATCCAGCGGAGCAGAATGCCCATGCCGAGATCATAACCGTCGGTCACGGCAAAGCCGATCAGCAGCACGCCCAGCAGGGCCCACCAGATGATTCGTAGAATCTCGTAATCGAGCATGGGTCAGGCCTTCACTTCCGGGGGCCCCTGCCGCACGCTGCGCAGCAGAAGGAAGACATCGACGATGGCAAGCGCGCTGTAGAAAAGAGCAAAGCCGGCGAGCGACAGCCAGACCTGCCCGGCCGAGGTCGAGGAGACGCCGAGGAAGGTCGGCAGCACGCCGTCGACCACCCAGGGCTGGCGGCCATATTCAGCGACGATCCATCCCAGCTCGGCGGCGACCCAAGGCAGCGGCAGGGTCCAGAGCGCGATGCGCAGGAACCAGCGCTGATCGAGCCGGCGCGTCGAGGAAAGGTAGAAGGCGCCGGCAAAGAGCGCGATGAAATAGAAGCCGATCCCGGCCATGAAGCGGAACGCCCAGAACAGAATCGGCACGTTGGGAATCAGATCGTGCGCGGCCTCCGCGATTTGCGCGTCGGTGGCGTCGACCACCTTGGGCGCATAGCGCTTGACCAGCAGCCCATAGCCCAGATCGCCGACATCGTGCTCGAAGGTCGCCATGGCCGCCGCGTCGTTGCGGTTGCGATGCAGCGCTTGCAAGGCGCCATAGGCGACGATTCCATTGCGGATGCGTTTCTCGCCTTGCGCCACGAGCTCATCGATGCCCGGGATCGGCGTGTCGATGGACCGCGTGGCGATGATCCCCAGCAGCCAGGGGATCTCGATCGCATATTTTGTTTTACGCTGCGCAATGTCGGGCAGGCCGAAGGCGGTGAAGGAGGCGGGGGCGGGCGCGGTCTCCCACATGGCCTCGATCGCAGCAAGCTTCATCTTCTGCTGCGCGGTCTCGTTGTAGCCGCTCTCGTCGCCCAGCACGACGACGGAGAGCGCCGAGGCCAGGCCAAAGCTCGCCGCAACCGTCATCGAGCGCTTGGCGAAGGCGGCGTGCCGGCCCCGCAACAGATACCAGGCGCTGATCGAAAGGACGAAGACCGAACCGGTCACATAACCCGCGCTCACCGTGTGCACGAATTTCGACTGCGCGACCGGATTGAACAGGAGCTCATAGAACGAGGTCAGCTCCATCCGCATCGTATCGAGGTTGAACCGCGCGCCGACCGGGTTTTGCATCCAGGCATTGGCGATGAGGATCCACAGCGCCGAGAGATTGGCGCCGAGCGCCATCAGGAAGGTCGAGGCGAGATGTCCGACCCGCGACAGTTTCCGCCAGCCGAAGAAGAACAGGCCGACGAAGGTCGATTCGAGGAAGAAGGCCATCAGGCCTTCGATGGCCAAAGGCGCGCCGAAAATATCGCCGACGTAATGGGAATAGTAAGCCCAATTCGTGCCGAACTGGAATTCCATGGTGATGCCGGTGGCGACGCCCATGGCGAAATTGATGCCGAACAGCACGCCCCAGAATCGCGTCATCGCGCGCCAGATGTCGCGGCCGGTCATGACGTAGACGCTCTCCATGATCACGAGGATGAAGGAGAGACCCAAGGTCAAGGGCACGAAAAGAAAGTGATAGAGCGCCGTCAACGCGAATTGGAGCCGCGACAGTTCGACGACATCCATTCCGCTCACCGTTTCACCTGTGATGTATCGGCGCCGAGGATCCAATGCGCGACTTGAGGCGCATCGAGCCGCGGTTGATGTGCCCCGCTAAAGAAGAGCAAATAAATGACTGTCAGCGCCGCGAGTTTGGCCGCGAGCGCGAGACCGACATCACGCAACAAGGGATTTCGCATCGCTCGCCACCTCTTCGTCGCGGCACGGTTTGGGCGGTTCTCGCCGCCGACAGCCCTCACGCCAAGCATGCGTGCGCGATTGTCGCGCATGCCCGGTTTGAGCGAAAGAAGAAAAGCGAGAAAATTTGCCGCAGCCGAAGAGAAGCGCGCGGCGAGGCCTCAATCGATGACCGCGATACCCTGCACCTCGACCAGCATCCCCGGCCGCGCCAGGCCCGTAACCGTGATGAGCGCGCTCGCCGGAAAATCATCGCCGAAGAGTTCACGGCGCAGCTGGGTGAAGCGGTCGCCGTAGCGTCCATCCGTGATGAATACCGTCATCGTGACCATGTCGCCGAGTTTGCCGCCCGCCTCTTCCAATGTCTTGCCGAGCCGGGCGAAGACCTCGCGTACCTGCGCGTCGAAATCGCCGGCGAGCGACTTGCCGGCCGCGTCCTCGAGCACGGTCTGGCCGGCCAGCCAGACGATCCTTCCGCCTTCGGTGATGACGGCCGGTGAATAGGCGCGCGTCTGGGTCGCCTCGCGCTTGATATAGCGGCGGGAATGCGGCACGGGATTCCTCCTGCTGTGGCTTCGCACGACGCCACGCCGTTTAGGTCGCGGCGCGGCTGTGCGACGCGTTAGGCTCGATTCATCCGGTTCTCGACGAGATCGTTCACCACCGCCGGATCGGCCAGGGTCGAGGTATCACCGAGCTGGTCATGCTCGTCGGCGGCAATCTTGCGCAGGATGCGGCGCATGATCTTGCCCGAGCGGGTCTTCGGCAGGCTCGGCGCCCATTGGATGAGATCGGGCGTCGCGATCGGACCGATTTGCTTGCGCACCCATTGGCTCAGCTCCTTGCGCAACTCCTCGGTCGGATCGACGCCGAGCTTCAAGGTGACATAGGCATAGATGCCCTGCCCCTTGATGTCGTGCGGATAGCCCACGACGGCGGCCTCGGCGACTTTGACGTTGGCGACGAGCGCGCTTTCGACCTCCGCGGTGCCGAGCCGGTGGCCGGCGACGTTGATCACGTCGTCGACGCGGCCGGTGATCCAGTAATAGCCGTCCTCGTCGCGCCGCGCGCCGTCGCCGGTGAAATACTTGCCCGGGAAGGTCGAGAAATAGGTCTCGACGAAGCGCTTATGGTCGCCGAAGACGGTGCGCATCTGTCCGGGCCAACTGTCGGTGATGCAGAGATTGCCCTCGGTCGCGCCCTCGAGCACCTTGCCCTCGCCGTCGACGATCTGCGGCTTCACGCCGAAGAACGGCCGCGTCGCCGAGCCCGGCTTCAAGGGCGTGGCGCCCGGCAACGGCGTGATCAGGATGCCGCCGGTCTCGGTCTGCCACCAGGTATCGACGATCGGAACCTGCGAATTGCCGACGACGCGGTGATACCACAGCCAGGCCTCGGGGTTGATCGGCTCGCCCACCGTGCCGAGAAGCTTCAACGAGGCGCGCGAGGTCTTGGCGACGAAATGATCGCCTTCGCGCATCAGCGCGCGGATCGCGGTCGGCGCGGTGTAGAAGATGTTGACCTTGTGCTTGTCGATGACCTGCCAGAATCGCGAGGCGTCGGGGTAGTTCGGCACGCCCTCGAACATCAAGGTGGTCGCGCCATTGGCGAGCGGCCCGTAGACGATGTAGCTGTGGCCCGTGACCCAGCCGACATCGGCCGTGCACCAATAGATGTCGCCATCGTGATAGTCGAAGACGTATTGATGCGTCATCGCGGTATAGACGAGATAGCCGCCGGTCGTGTGCAGCACGCCCTTGGGTTTGCCGGTGGAGCCCGAGGTATAGAGGATGAAGAGCGGGTCCTCCGCGCTCATCTCGGCCGGCGGGCAATCCTGCGTCACCTTAGCCATCGCGTCGTGATACCAGACGTCGCGGCCTTCCACCCAGCCGATGCTGCCGCCGGTGCGGCGGACGACCAGAACGGATTTGACCTCGGGGCAGGATTTGAGCGCCTCGTCGGTATTGGCTTTCAAGGGCACTTTGCGCCCGCCGCGCAAGCCTTCATCGGCGGTGATGACATAGGTCGAGCGGCAATCCTGGATGCGGCCGACGAGGCTGTCCGGCGAGAAGCCGCCGAAGACCACGCTGTGAACCGCGCCGATGCGCGCGCAGGCGAGCATCGCGTAGGCCGCCTCGGGGATCATCGGCAGATAGATCGTGACGCGGTCGCCTTTCTTGACGCCCTGCGCCTTCATCACATTGGCAAGGCGGCAGACATTCTCGTGGAGCTCGGCATAGGAGACATGCTTGTGCTCGTGAGGGCTGTCGCCTTCCCACAGGATCGCCGTTTGATCGGCGCGGGTGGCGAGATGCCGGTCGATGCAGTTGTAGGAGGCATTGAGCGTGCCGTCCTCATACCACTTGATCGAGACATCGCCCTTGTAGGAAGTGTTCTTCACCTTGCTGTAGGGCTTGACCCAATGGAGCCGCTTGCCCTGCTCGCTCCAGAATTTCTCCGGGTTGGCGATCGATTCCTCGTAGAGCTTGAAATATCCCGCCTCGTCGACCCAGGCATTGGCCGCGACCTTGGTGGGGACGGGGATGACGCTCGTATCCGGCATGGCATGCCTCCCATTGGCTTTGACCGCTAAAATAAACCCCGCGCACGCGGCCAACAAGGACCAGGGTTAACACCCGATTTACCATGATCTGCGATTCTGCCGGCATGGCCGTGTCGCCCCTCGCCAATGTCCTCTCCCCAGCCCAGATCGCGGTCTTGCAGCAGGCCCGGGCCGCTCTGGCGCGGCCCCCTGCGCCTTCGCCCAACCAACCGCCGAGGAACATGCCGGTATCGGCGAAGGCCCCCGATGCCGCCTCGCCGCTCGCCACGCGCGGTCGCGGCCAGATCGTTAACATCACGGTATGATCCGGCGCGGCGTCTTGCGCCGAAATTACGGGTTTGTAACTTGCCGCGGCGGGTGAAAACGCGGCATTAGACCGCCAGGTGACTGCGTGCCGCGGGGTCGGCTTCACGAGGCCCATGCCATTCTCGACGCCTCATCGGATCGCTTTACTCGTCTTGGTCGCCGCGGCGCAGGGCCTCGCTCTCGCGTCCGCCCGAGCCGACCCGCCGGCCCAACAGGCTGACGGGACCGCCAAAGACAGGCTCGATTTCAGAATCTGCCGCATCCCGGGAATGGATGCGGCGACAAGCGACCAGACGATCGAGATCCCGGCGGGAACCGAATACGACCAAGGTCATCCTTCGCTCGACAATCCGGTCGCCCTCCAATCCGCCAAGCCTCAGCTGCCTTTGATCGTCGTCACGACCCAGGCTCAGACCCTGCCCGCCAACGGGTTCTGCGTGACGGTGCCGGTGAAGCCGCGAGGCAATGTCACGGAGGCGGCAATTCGCGCGAGCATCGGCGCGACCTTCGAACCCAATGGAAACTGGCATGACCCAGCGGGGATCGATCCCGTCAGCCTCACCTATGGCTACTGGGAATCGACCCGGGACTAGCGCCGGCAAGGCGGTATACTCTCGGCAATGATGGCTTGGCTTCGCGGCGCCCCATCCACCGGGCGCCGGAGCCGGAAATCGCCTTGTAGGGAGGACGGGATGCGCTTGAAGGACAAGGTGGCGATCGTCACGGGAGGCGGCTCGGGCTTCGGCGAGGCGATCGCCAAGCGTTTTGCCGAGGAAGGGGCCAAGCTCGTCATCAATGACGTAAACGATGCCGGCGGCACGCGCGTCGCGCGCGAAATCGAAGGATCGCAGGGCCAAGGCAGCGCCACCTATATCCGCGCCGATGTCGCGCGCAACGACGACATGGCCGGGCTCGTCAAGGCAAGCCTCGATCGCTACGGCCATATCGACATCATGGTGAATAATGCGGGCATCACTCATTCCAACCGGCCGATGCTCGAGGTCGGCGAAGAGGAGTTCGACCGCATCTTCGCCGTCAACGTCAAATCGATCTATCTTGCCGCGCGCCATCTCGTTCCGGCGCTGCGCCGTCAAGGCACGGGCGGGTGCATCATCAATACCGCCTCGACTGCGGGCATCAGGCCGCGCCCCGGCCTCGTCTGGTATAACGGCTCCAAGGGCGCGGTGATCAATCTGACCAAGGGCATGGCGGCGGAGCTGGGACCCGAAAAGATCCGCGTCAACGCTTTGTGTCCCGTGGCCGGCGACACGCCGCTCCTGC
Organism: uncultured Alphaproteobacteria bacterium; assembly: GCA_963729935.1. Taxonomy (GTDB): domain Bacteria; phylum Pseudomonadota; class Alphaproteobacteria; order ATCC43930; family CGMCC-115725; genus CAIKMD01. The sequence goes on along the minus strand of CAVSPW010000005.1, from coordinate 1,001,507 downwards.
CGAGTTTTCTCGGCGGCAACACCGAGGCGCACCGGCAACGCTTCATCGCCACGGTTCCGTTGGGCCGGCTCTCGACGCCCAAGGACGTCGCGAACGCCGCGCTCTATCTCGCTTCCGACGAGGCCGAGTTCATCACCGGCGTCGCGCTCGAGGTCGATGGCGGGCGTTGCATATGATTCGCGGCAAGGCCGCGTCTCGCCAAAGCAAGGCGACCGCCGCCTCTCGCCGGGGAGAAGGCTCTCGAGAGCGGCCTTATGCAAGCGCTCTTTTGGTCACCTCGCCGTCATAGCCGATGTCCCAGCGCTCGTTGGCGAAAGGCTTGCCTTCGAGCCGGTCCGCCAACCACTCGGCCTGAACAGCGCGCGGATCGGGGCCGTTCTTCGTCGCGGTCGTCTCGGCGATGCTGTGATTGCCGCCCGCGTAAACGAGCAGCTGCTTCGGCCCGCCCAGGGCCTTCACGAAGGCCTCGGTGTATTCGAGCGGACAGAGCTGATCGTACTCGCCGCAGGCGACGAAATAGGCGCCCTTGATCTTCTGGGCATAGCCGTTCCAATCGATCGTCTTCGCGAACCGATCGAATTCGTGTTCGTTGGTGAAGCCCGACATGAACATGAAGCGCTTCTTGAAGGTCGGCGAGGCTCGATTGAAGATCGTCTCGCCGCCGGGCTCGTAGCAGGTGCCGGTGATCGCGCAGGCCTTGTAGCGCGAATCGCTGGACATCATGATGGCCGAAAAGAAGGAACCGAAGCTGACGCCGGTCATGCCGATCTTGGCGACATCGAGCTCCGGACGCTTGGCGATCCAGTCGGCGACCCTCTTGCCCGCCTCGGCCCAGCCGGGCACGTCGACATAGAGGCCGCGCAAGGGCGGCTCCCAATAGCCTGGTCCCTCGAAAGCCAGCACGGCAAAGCCGCGCTTTAAGAACCGGTCGTCCTTCAAGGCCACCGAGCGTTCCTTGAACCCGTCCATGCCCGAGACCACGACGATCACCGGCACTTTGCTGCCGGCTTGATAGTCGGGCGGCAAATGGAAGATCGCCGGCAGGGTCTTGCCGCGATAGGGGATCTCGATCCATTCGATGCGGTGGTCGGCGACCGCCATGAATTTCTTGTAGTTATCGAGCTTCCTCGCGTTCTGCATCTTGATCTGGTCGTTGATCTCGTCGATCGTCCACATCGCCGACGCCCAGTAATTCGCCGCGAGGTAATAGTGCTCCCGCGCCGCCTCCCGGTTGCCGCTCTGCTCGGCTTCCTTCGCCTTCGCCTCTCGCGTCTTCGCCAGCGCTTCGAAAGCGGGCGCGATATCGCATAGGCGCCGCACGCGCTTCTTGAGCTCCGCCATTTCCGGAATCGTGCTGGGACCGCCCGAGCCGATTACCACGCCGGTATGGCTCTGGTCCCAATCGACGCCATTGGCCTGGATGACGTTGTCGAGCACCCAGCGCTGCTCGTTGAACCGCTTGACCGCCGGCTCGCCCTTCGGATTGCGATGCGACCAGTCGCGGTGACCGGCGGCCGGTCGCGAGGAGCCGGGTGTCTCGGCGGCGCCCGCGGGCGCGGTGGCGCTCGCGGTCGTGGCGCCCGCGGCGGCGGCAAGCGTAGCGGATTGCAGGAAAGCGCGACGGTCCATGACGTTCCTCCAGAGATTGCTTTGATCTTGGTCGGCAGACGGGCGACGATAAGCCGCCGCCGGAGACCCGACAATGGTCTCCGCTTCCGATGCAATGAATGCTGCGTGGCTCTGCCGGGCGCGCCGGCGCTGGAGGTTCGGCTTCTTAGAGCGCGAGCGTGCCCGGAACGAACAGCTCCTCGACCGGGATGCGCCGCGAGATGTAGTCCTGGTCATGCGCGTAGCGCACGAAGGTCTCGACGATTTCGCGGTTGGGCGCGAGGCCCTGGACGTAAGGATTGTCGCCATAGGCTGCCTGCTGCTGTTCCAACAGGAACACCGAATCGAGCAGCGACATGAGCTTGGGGTCGGTCTGATAGATCTCGTCGGCCGAGCGTTGCGCCGCGACAAAGGCGCGATAGAGGCTTCCTGCAACCCAAGGCTCGCGCTCGGCGAGCTGCTTTTTGAGGACCAGCGTATGGGTGATCGGCATGATGCCGGTACGCTTGACGAAGGATTGCATCTCGCCTTGGCAATCCGGGAAGAGGCGGCGGATCCAGCTCTCGCCCTTCAGGAACTGCTTCGGCACCGAGGTGCACCAAATGGCGTCGACCTCGCCATCCCTCAGCTTCTCTTCCGGCGACTTGTCTTTTCGGATCTCGACCTTCACGTTCTTCGGGATCACATAGCCCGCGCCCTCGGGCTCGTTGGTGACCCAGGTCGCCTGCTCGGGCGAAAAGCCGTAATGCTCCTTGAAAATCCCGCGCAGCCAGAGGTTGACGGTGTAGCGATAGCCCTGCGCGCCGATGCGCTTGCCGATCAGATCACTCGGCTTGGTGATCGACGAATCGGCCCGCACGAACACATAGGCCCAGACCGCCATGCGCAGCGGGAAGATCGGAATCGCGATGCAGGGCTCGCCGCGATCGCGCGCGGCCAAATACCAGGAGAAGGACATCTCGGCCGCGTCGTAATCCTCATAGACCGGCCGCGTGCAGAAATCGCCGATCCAGGAGGTGTTGGCCTTCAAGGCGATGCCTTCCGGCTTCACCCGCCCGTCGATCAGCGGCCGCGTGCGGTCGTAATCGGCAAAAGCGATGTCGATCGGATAGAGCCCGGCCTTGCGCGAGGTTTCGCGCTCGACAATAACGGGTCCGTTATCGGGTGACGTCATGCGAATCCTCCTCGTGGGCGTCTCGGCGCCGCGCCCAATTCTATGAGCGGAGCCCGGTTTTATCCAGCGTCACCTGCGCCGGGCGGCTTTCCTTAACCTTCGCAGCACCTGGCGCGGCCAAGAGCCGTTAGTGCCGGAAGTGGCGCATCCCCGTGAAAACCATGGCGATTCCGGCCTTGTCCGCGGCCGCGATCACCTCGGCGTCGCGCACCGAGCCCCCGGGCTGGATGACTGCGGTGGCGCCCGCCGCGATCGCTGCTTCCAGTCCATCGGCGAAGGGAAAGAACGCGTCCGAGGCGACCACCGAGCCCTTGGCGGGGCTTTCCGCCAGGCCCGCCAGGCGCCCGGCTTCCTCGGCCTTTTGCGCGGCGATGCGCGCGGAATCGACCCGGCTCATCTGCCCGGCGCCGATACCGACGGTAGCGCCGCTCTTGGCATAGACGATCGCGTTCGATTTGACGTGTTTGGCGACGCGGAAAGCGAAAAGGAGGTCGGCGCGCTCGGCCGCGCCGGGCGCGCGCTTGGTCACGAGTTTCAGATCGCCCGCGCCGATCCGCCCGTCATCGCGCGTCTGCGCAAGATAGCCGCCGGCCAGCGAGCGGATGGTCAGACCCGGCGCCGCCGGATCGGGAAGCGATCCGGCTTCGAGCAGCCGCAAATTCTGCTTCTTGCCGAGAAGCGCCTTTGCGTCGGGCGTGACTTCGGGCGCGATGATGACTTCGAGGAAGAGCTTGCCGATCGCCTCGACGATCGCGCGATCGAGCGGGCGGTTGACGGCGAGGATGCCGCCGAAGGCGCTCACGGCATCGCAGGCGAGCGCCTTCTTGAACGCCTCGCCCAAATCGGCCCCGATCGCCACGCCGCAGGGATTCGCGTGCTTGATGATCGCGACGGCCGGCTCTTTGAACTCCGCGACGCATTCATAGGCCGCGTCAGTATCGTTGAGATTGTTGAAGGACAGCTCCTTGCCTTGAAGCTGACGGGCGCTGGCGATGCCCGGGCGCGCCGCTCCGCCCAGATAGAATGCCGCGCGCTGATGCGGGTTCTCGCCGTAGCGCAGAACCTCCTTGAGCGTGCCCGAGAGCGTGAGCGTCGCCGGGAAGATCTCGCCTCCCAGCTCGGCGAACCAGCTTGCGACCTCCGCGTCATAGGCGGCGGTGCGCGCGAAGGCGAGGCCGGCGAGCTTGCGCCGCAGCGCCTGGCTTGTCGCGCCCTCATGGGCGGCCATCTCGGCAAGGATCGCCGCATAATCCTGCGGATCGGTCGCGACCGTGACGCCGTCATGGTTCTTGGCCGCCGCTCGGATCAAGGCGGGCCCGCCGATATCGATATTCTCGAGGCAGTCATCGAATCCGGCGCCGCGCGCCCGGGTCGCGGCGAAAGGATAGAGATTGGCGACGACGAGGTCGATCGGCGCGATCCCATGGGCGGCGATCGCTTCGAGATGGGCCGGCAGATCGCGCCGCGCGAGAATGCCGCCATGAACCGCCGGGTGAAGCGTCTTGACGCGCCCGTCGAGCATTTCCGGAAAGCCGGTAACCGATGCCACGTCTTCGACGGCGATACCCGCCTCCGTCAGGGCTTTTGCGGTGCCGCCGGTGGAAATGAGCGCGACACCGTGCTGCCGGAGCTTGAGCGCGAGGGCGACGAGGCCGCTCTTGTCGGACACGGATAAGAGCGCCCGCGCGATGGGACGGAAGACTTCAGTCATGCGCGATCCTTGGTGCCGGTGGCGCCCATCCTTAGAGGGCGCCGCGGGAGCGATCAAGCGCCGGTCGCTCTCGCCAGCACGCGATCCAGATCGTTCGGAACGGCGTTGCCGCGCCATGCAACGACCTGATCGGGTCGGATGAGGGCGAGATCGGCCTCATAAAGGTCGCGCAGTTCTTGGGCGGGCTGGTCGATCGTCGTGAGCGGCAAACCCCGCCGGCGCGCCGCTTCGGCAAAGCCCGCCGCGTCCGGCGGGTTCGGTCCGAGCCGCAGCAGCGAGAACTCGAAACCGAGCGTGTCGTAAAGCGAGCGCCCGTCGCCGAGCCAGGCATGCGGCGCCCGTCCGCCCGGCGTGGCGCTTGGAATATAGACATTCGCGCGATCGGGCGGCGGCGCCGTGCCGTCGGGGAGGATGATCGGCGATCCGTCATAGCGCGCCCCGAAAGTGATGCCGGGGATGTTGAATTCCTCGCGCGCGTGACGATTGAGATAGAGGCCGGCTTCGGCCCGTGCCGCCGCGCCCGCTTGCGTTTCCGCTTCGAGCGCGGGCGAGGGCACGAAATTGCCGATCGAATCGGCGAAGCGGCGCGCATAGCCTGTATTGCGCAGCGCCACTTGCCGGCGTTCGGTCTCGTAGCTCGCCAGCAGCGCCGTTCCACCCCAGCGGTTCAGACGTGCCGCGAGCTTCCAACCGAGATTGACCGCATCCTCGATCGCGGTGTTGTAGCCGAGCCCGCCGGTCGGCGTGAAAAGATGGACCGCGTCGCCCAGGAGAAAGACCCGGCCTTGCTGGAATTTCTCGGCCACCAGGGTCAGACCCGCGGTCCAGGGCATACGGTTGATGATCTCGATCGGGCACTGGGAGCCAAGCGCCTGATAAAAAGCCGTCTTCGCCCAATCGTCGGAAATCTGGCTTTCATCCTCGCCCGGCCGCAATTGGAACATGAAGACGAATTCCTGGCGTCCGTCGACCGCCACCAGAAGCCCGCGTTGCGCTGCATTGACCGCCCAATATTGCCAAGCGCGCTTGTTCGGGATCGTTTCATAGAGCGCCGGCGCGCGAAACCAGATCGAGAGCATGCGCCCGCCCATATAGTCGCGCGCGACGCCGGCTTCGCCCTGGTAATGAAAGCCCAATTGGCGGCGCACGGCGCTGCGGCCGCCGTCGCAACCGGCAAGATAGGCGCCGGCAAAACGCCGCTTCTCGCCGGTTTCGATGTGGCTCGCATCGACCGTGACGTGATCGCCGCAATCCTCGAAGGCTTCGACCCTCCAGCCGAAGCACAAGGTCACGTCCTTGAGCTTCTCGGCCTGCGCGCGGAGCACGCGCTCGACATAAAGCTGCGAACCGCGATGCGGCAGCTCGGCCGCGCTCCAGGAGCCCGACAAGGTCTTGACCAGATCGCTGGCCTTGCCCGCCGCCGGCAGCTCGAAGCGCGCAAGTTCGTGTCGCGCGATGCGGGTGAAATAAGCGACGTCGGTCGGGTAGTCGCCCGGCAGGCCGATGCTTCGCACCGCGTCGGCAAAGCCCAGGCGGCGGTAATGCTCCATCGTCCGCGCTTGAGTCGCGTTCGCTTGCGGGAAAGTGGTCGTCGAGGGCCGGTCGCTCAAAAGCAGCGTCGCGATGCCGCGCCGCCCGAGCTCGATGGCGAGCATCAGCCCGGCCGGACCGCCGCCTGCGATGATGACGCTCGTATCAAGCTGGGACATGGCCGATCACGCCGCCGCACCGGTCACGGTCGCCAGCAGCGTCGCTGGATCATCGGGCTCATGATGGCCGCGCCAGGCCACGATCTGATCCGGCCGGATGAGGGCCAGGTCCGCCCCGTAGAGGTCGCGCAGTTCCTCCTGCGGCAAATCGACGATGCTCAACGGCATGCTCTGCCGGGCCGCGGCCTCGATCAGCGCGGCGCCGTCGGGCGGCTTCGGCCCGAGGCGCAGCAGCGAGAATTCGAAACCGAACGCGTCGTAGAGCGAGCGCCCGTCGCCGAGCCAAGCATGCGGCGCCCGCCCGCCCGGGGTTGCGGAGGGAACGTAGTCGTTCATGCGGTCGGGCGGCGGCGCGCTGCCGTCGCCGGCAATGATCGGCGATTCGTCATAGCGCGCGCCGAAAGTGATCCCCGGAATATTGAATTCCTCGCGCACATGGCGGTTCAGATAGGCGCCGGCCGCTTCGCGCGCCGCCGCGCCCTCGGCGGTTTCGTCCTCGATCTCCTTGGGCGCGACGAAATTGCCGATCGAATCGGCGAAATAGCGCGCAAAGCCCGTGTTGCGCCGCGCGACGTGCCGCCGCTCGATCTCGTAGGTCGCGAGAAGCCGCGATCCGCCCCAGCCTTGCACCGAAGCCGCGAGTTTCCAGGCGAGGTTCACCACGTCTTCGATCGCGGTGTTGTAGCCGAGCCCGCCGGTCGGCGTGAAAAGGTGAACGGCATCGCCGGCCAGGAACACGCGGCCGCGCTGATAATGCTGTGCCACCAGCGAATAGCCGGCATGCCAGGCGCTGCGATTGATGATCTCGACCGGACACGCCGCGCCCAGCATGGTCTGGAACAGGGCCGCGCTGTCGGCGTTGGAATAGTCGCTCTCGTCCTTTCCTTTCGGGAGCTGCATGCCGAAGGTGAATTCGCCCTTGCCGTCGATCGTGACCATGGTCCCGCGTTGAGCGTGATTCATCGACCAATATTGCCAGGCGCGCTTGAACGGCACGAGGTCGTAGACGGCGGGCGCGCGCAGATAGGTCGTGAGCTGCTTGCCGCGCATATAGGGTCGGTCGGCATCCGCTTCGCCGTCATAATGGATATCGAGTTGCTTTCTGACCGTGCTGCGCGGCCCGTCGCAGCCGACGAGGAATTGGGCGGTGACGCGGCGCGTCTCTCCGTCAGCGACGCGTTCCGCGTCCACCGCGACGCAGCCTTCTTCCTCGGTGAAGCCCGTGACGCGCCAGCCGAAATTGAGCGCGACGGAGCGATGGCGCTTGGCCTCGTCGTGCAACACGTCTTCGACGTACATTTGCGAACAGCGGTGCGGCAACTCGGCCGCGCTCCAGGATCCCGACAAGGTCTTGATGAGTTGGCGCGCGTCGCGCGCGGCCGGCAATTCGAAGCGCGCGAGCTCGTGCCGCGTCGCGCGGGTGAAATAGGCGACATCGGTCGGGTAATCGGCGGGCAGGCCGCGGGCGCGCAATCGGTCGGCGAAGCCGAGCCGGCGGTAGAATTCCATGGTGCGCGCCTGGGTCGCGTTGGCCTGCGGGTAGGGCGAGGTCGAGGGCCGGTCGCAGAACAAGAGCGTGGCGATGCCTCGCCGCCCCAATTCATTGGCGAGCATCAGCCCGGCCGGCCCGCCGCCGACGATGATCACGGCCGCGTCGTGCACCCTCATGCGCTCCTCCCGCGCGGGCCCTTGCCCTCGTCCCGGCCCGCTTCTAGCGTGGGAAAGTCCCGCGGAGGCTCCCATGCTCTACCTCTATCAAGGCAGCACTTCGGTCTGTTCCGTCAAGGTACGATTGACGCTCGCGGAAAAAGGCCTCGCCTATGAAGGCGAGGTGCTGGATTTGCAGCGCGGCGATCAGCACCGGCCGGATTACGCCAAGCTCAATCCGAACGAGGTCGTTCCCACCCTCATCCATGACGGCAAGGTCGTCATCGAATTGACCCTGATCATCGAATATCTCGACGAGGCCTTTCCCGCGCCGCCGCTCATGCCGTCCGAGCCTTATGCCCGCGCGATCGCGCGGCTCTTCATGAAGAAGATCGATGATTCTCTGCATGCCGCCTGCTCGACCATCACCTTCGCGACCGCCAATCGCAAAGTGCTGCTCAAGAAGACGCCGGAGGAGCTGACGGCGCATCTCGCCAAGATCCCCAGTCCGGATTACCGGGAGCGGCAAAGGCTTTCGATCGCGCAGGGACTTGCCGCGCCGCATGTCGCGCAGGCACTGCGGACTTACGACAAATATATCGGCGACATGGAGGCCGCGCTGGCGGAACACTCCTATCTCGCCGGCGGCGCCTACACGCTCGCCGACGCCGCCGCGACGCCTTACCTCTTCCGCGCCGAGGTACTGGGACTCGACGGGCTGTGGCGCGAGCGCCGGCCCAAGGTCGCCGCCTGGTATGATCGCATCCGTGCGCGCCCGAGCTTCGAATCGGCGGTGGTGGCGCCGATCTCCGCAGCCGACCGCGACCGCTTCACGGTGCCGCGCGAGGAGACTTGGGCCAAGGCGCAGGAGGCGCTGGGGCTGGGGTGACGCCGTTCGGGCTTCGAGCGGGCCTGCCCGCCCGCTCGCGACGACGAGTTCCTTCAATGCGGATATCGCCGCCGGCGACGGACGCGTGACTCGAACCGATCGATCAGAGCTCGTTCGAGAAAACGGCCGGCGGCGTCTCGTTGGGCTTCTTCGCCTCGCGCCGGATGGCCCATTTCACCAGCGCGCCATTGCTGCCGACATGGCCATCCAGGACCACTTGCCGCGTCTTCTTCACCGTCCCGGCTCCAAGATAGATGCTTTCGGCGATGCTCAAGACCGCGCCTTCCATTCTCAGGCGCCAACCGATGCCGCTGGGCATCCGCAGCAATGCCGCATTGCCGTCCTGGGTGAGCGACGCCTGGACAGTGGGGTGAAGATGGAACCGGATCGCGAAGCCTTGGCCCGAGCGACCGGTGAGCCGGTCCTCGCCGCGCAGATCCTCGCCGTCGGCGGCGAGGAAAAGCTGCCGCGCATGGGTGAGCCCGAGCGTTTTCTTATAGCCGTCATGACTCGCCGCGACCCATTGTGCGCCCGCATCTTCGGCGCGCATCGAGGTCACTTCCTCTGGGCTTGAAGCGATGCTCCCATCGGGCCGGAACTCGACCGCGCTGGTATCGGCGGCCACGAGCGTCGAATGTGCGGCCGTCGCCCGCATCGCCGACCGCCATTCGGCGCTCGGTCCGTGATAGGCCCCGCAATTGACGATGAGCCGGTCGCGCCCATAGCTCATCTCGAAGGCGAGGAGCTCCGCATGGGCGTCGTGGTCGAAGCCCGGGGGTGGCGGCTTGCCGCAATCGAAGAGCACCAGCGAATGGCCGGCGCGCAATCGCTCGAAGCCGCTATGCGGTGCCGTCGATGGCGCGCGTCCCTTGGCATCGGCGCGCATCAGCACGCGGTCGATTGTGGCGGAGTCGCATTCATTGGCGCCGTTGAACAGCGCCAGCCCGCCATCGCCGTGCCGGAAAAAACGCAGCAACGGCGCGGCACGATCAATCGCCTGCTGCAGCCCGCCGGGGATTTCGTTATGCGAGGCGATCAGCGCCGCGCGCGCGTCAATCAGATAGCGAAGAGCCGCAAGCTGGGCTTCCGGATTGCGCGCAATGTGCCCGCCATCGGCGAGGATTTGCGTTTCCGCCTCTTGCGACAGGGCTTGCAAGGCCCGGGCCAGCGGCCGCTCCTGCCCCTGCGCGGCCAGCGCCGCGACCAGCCCGCGCAAGGCCGCCAGCCGCTTGCGGCCCGGTTCCTCTTGCTGTGCGGTCCGCGCCAGGTGACGTGCCTGGCGCGCGAAGCTCTGCAACAAGGCGCGGCGAAGCTCGGCATCCGCGGCGAGCCGCTCAAAATGCTCGAGCCAGGCGAAGAGACGATCGCCGGTCACATCGGCGCGCCAGGCGAGCCGGTCATAGATCTCGAAGCTTCGGATCCAATCCGCGGTCCAGCTCCGCGCCGCCTCCCAGGCGGCGTCGCTTCCCACGGCGGCCAGATCGGCGAGCCATTGAAACCCGTGCAGCGCCGCGCGCCATTCCTCGCCGGCCTCCGCCCGCCAGGGTGGCGACGGCGCACGCACGGATTCGTTCTCGAAGCGGAACTCGTTCGCCAGCAGCGTCTCGCCGCGCGATCGATCGCCGGGCCATGGTTCGAGCGGCAGGGTCACTTCGCGCGGCGCGCGGCCGAAAAGCCGGAGATGATAAATCGCCGACCCGTAATAGAGCGCGCGCAGTTCTTGGCGCATGGGACGGGATGCCGGTTTAGCCACCGGGCTGTGGGCCGGCGTCGCCGCGCAGACGGCGGATGTTGTCCGCATAGGCGCTCGCTCCGCCGGAGAAGCTCGCCGTTCCAGCCACCAGCACATCGGCGCCGGCGGCGATGGCGGCGCGCACCGTCTCATCGTTGATGCCGCCATCGACTTCGAGATCGATGACACGGCCGCTCCGGTCGATCTTGGCGCGCAAGGCGCGCAGCTTGTCGAGCGCTTCGCCAATGAAGCTCTGGCCCCCAAACCCCGGATTGACGCTCATCACCAGAATGAGATCGATATCGCCCAAAACGAAATCGACCGCATCGACGGGCGTTGCGGGATTGAGCGCGACCCCTGCCTTCTTCCCGAGCGATTTCACCAGCTGAAGGCTGCGGTGAAGATGGGGGCCGGCCTCGGGATGGACCGTGATGATGTCGGCGCCGGCGGCGGCGAATTCCGGAATATAGGGATCGACCGGCGCGATCATGAGGTGGACGTCGAAAGGCAGGGGAGAATACGTCCGCAGCGCCTTGACGACGGCCGGCCCGACCGTGAGATTGGGCACGAAATGCCCGTCCATGACGTCGATATGGATGTAATCGGCGCCGGCAGCCGTGATCGCGCGGATCTCTTCGCCGAGCTTGGAAAAATCGGCCGAAAGAATCGACGGCGCGATCCGGAGCTTCTGCTGCATGGAGCGTTGGTAACAGGGAAGCGCGGCCGCCGCAAGGCGGCTTTCCCCAAGCGTTATGCGCGCCGCAGGCCGGCTCGCGTCACGCCGGAACCAAGGCGCCCGGCGATCTCAAATACTGCGTCGTGACCGCCTGAGCCGACCAATAAGCGAGCGCTGCCACGGCGCCGGTCGGCGGGTGGCCCGGGTTCTGCGGAAAGGTCGAAGCGCCTATGACGAAAAGATTGCTTGCATCCCAAGCCTGCAGGTAGCGGTTCACGACGCTGGTCGCGGGATCGGTTCCCATGATCGTGCCGCCCGTGCTGTGCGTCGATTGATAAGGGACGACATGAAAATCCCCGCGCCGCGGCATGGGCGTGCCGATGATGGTCGGGTTCATGGCGCGGGCGATCTCGACCGCCTTGGCCGTCGTGAAGGCCGAAAGCCTGTAGTCATTGTCGTGAAAATTAAAGGTCATCCGGATGAGCGGGCGGCCCAGCCGGTCGCGATAGGTCGGATCGAGATCGAGGTAATTGGCGCGATGGGCGAAATTCGCGCCCGAGGCGTGGATGCTGAAGCTGTGATTGTACCATCGGGCGGTCGCCGCTTTCCAGGCGCGGCCCCAGCGCGGCGTGCCGGGCGGCACCGGGCGCGCCATGATCGGCCGTCCGTGAACGGGCCCGGCGAAGATCAGCGCGCCGCCGAAGAAGCCCAACCCGCCATGGTCGAAATTGTCGCCGTTGAAATCATCGATGTTCATGGCGTGGGCCCCGCTCGCCATGAAGGGGTTGATTTCCTCGTCCTCGAGGAAGACCTGCACATGGCCCGTGACCTGATAGCAATAATTCTTCCCGACCACGCCCGTGCCGGTCGCGGGGTCATAGGGGGCGCCGATGCCCGAGAGCAGCATGAGGCGCGTATTGCTGAAGGTGTAGCCGCAAAGCGCGACAAGGCTCGCCGGCTGCTCGTATTCCGTGCCGGTTTTCAGGTCGGTGTAGCGCACCGCGCCGACGCGCCGCGCCGCCTTGTCGTAGACGAGTTCGGTGATGAAAGAATCGGTGCGCAGCCCGAAGCGAGCGTCGGCCAACAGCACGGGCAGGATCGATGCGTTGGGGCTGGCTTTCGCGTTGACCGCGCAGCCGAAACGGTCGCAATGCCCGCAATAGACGCAAGCGCCCATCGCCGCGCCTTCGGGATTGGTGTAGGGCGCGCTCATATTGCCCGCGGGCGTCGGATAAGGATGATAGCCCAGGCTCTCGGCGGCTTGCTCGAAGAGCGAGCCGGCCAGAGAGCGAACGAGCGGCTTGTTCGGATATTCCGCCTGGCGCGGGCCTTCGAAGATGTTGCCGCCGGCCATCAGCGTGCCGCGCAGATTGCCGGCCTTGCCCGATGTTCCGCACAGTTTCTCGAACCGGTCGTAGAATGGCTCGAGCTCGTCATAGCTCATCGGCCAATCGGCGACCGTCAGCTCGTCGCCCATCGCGCTCTTGCCGTAGCGCTCGGCGATCCGGCTCCGCGGCGCGTGATCGAAGGGAAGGAAACGCCAAGTGAGGCCGTTCCAGATCGTGCCCGCCCCGCCCAGGCCGGAGCCCGGCAGGAATGCGCCGAAGCGGCGGATCGGCAAAGCGGTTTCCGACGCGGTATGCCGCATGGTCATCGTCTCGATCGCCGGGTCGAGCGCCAATTCCTGCCGCACGGCGTAGCGCAATTCGTCGCGGCTGGCGGGAAGCCTGAAATCCTTCTCGGGCAGGCGCATCCCGCCGCGTTCGAGGCCCACCACATTGAGCCCGGCCCTGGTCAGCTCGCGCGCGAGAATGCTGCCCGTCCAGCCCATGCCCACGATCACCGCGTCGACCTCTTTGAGGCGCGTGACCATGAACCCTGTCCTAGGAAAGGTCGTCGATCGAGCGCGGCTCGATAGCGATGCGTTTGCCGCGCCCGGTCGTGATCGCCTCGCGGTAATTCGCCGGCTGGCCGGGATAGTCGACCATCTTCCAGCCCGCCAGATCGCGATTGCCGCCATGGATCGGATCGGCAAAAAACCCTTCCATGACGATCGCGAGAAGCGCCTCGAAGAATTCCCTGGCGTCGAAATCTCCAAAGACCGCCGTGCCGTTTTCCATCGCGCTCAGAGCCGCCTGACGCTCGGCCTCCGTTAAAGCAGCGAGGCCTCGTCCTTTGACCGAGACCAACCAGGCTCCGGCCGCGGCGATGCCCGCGCGAAAGAATTCGCGCGGCGCGATCCCCAGTTGATAGCCATGTTCGGGCTTGCCCTTGGCGATCGGTCCGTCGCGGTAGAGCCTGGCGCCCCCGCCCCAATCGCCGGCCAGCGCGCGATCGATGAAATCGACGACACCACACGCGCTCGCTTCGGGCGATAATTCATCGGCGGGGATGATCGTGTCCGCTGCCGCCGCGAGGAAGGCTGCTTCGTCTTCCGTCAGGGTGAGGCGGGCGGACGGCGCCACGTTAGAGCGGGATGACCAGCAGCGTGTCGACGCGGCGCGATTCCTGGACGACCACCCGCTCCTCGAATTTCGCGCCGTCCGCGGCCAGAAGCACCTTGTCGAGATAGACGCCTGCCGAAAATATCGTCATCTCGCCCGTGACCATGGTGCGGATGACGAGATAATTCTGCTTGCAGGAAAGCCGCGCCGCATCGATGCGCTCGATGACCAATCCTGACAGCATATGAGTGTAGCGCTGCGGCTCATAGACATTGACGCGGCGGTAGCCGGTCACGCGATCGACGAGCATGCCGCGGCTCGCGCATTCCATCAGCGGAAGCGAGAAGCCGCGATCGAAATTCTCCCGCGTCATGATCTTGTAGACGCATTTCTCGACGAAGAGATCCGGCCAGGCTTCCAGCCGGTCATCGTCGATGGCGCGAATATAGCGCGTATTGAGCGCATCGATCTGTCGCCGCGCCGCCTCGTCGACATTGGCCGCCATCGCCGTCATCGCTCAAAAGCCCATCAGGTCTCGGTAAGCCTGCCAGAAGCCGCGCAAGGCGGTTTCGGTGGCGCGCACGCCCGGCGCGGGCTTGATGTCGCGCCCGCCCATCTCCATCACCGCCGCCTGGCTCTCATCCGCACCGGCGATGCCGCGCTGGACGTAGCCGCCGACCGATCCGTCCTCCATCGACACATAGCCGGCCGGGCCGATGAGGTTGGCCTGCAGATTGCGCATCTGGCGCAATTCCGCGTCGTCGTCCTTGTAGCCAAAGCACGTCCAATGAAGCTCGGATTTGTCGATGCCCAAGGGAACGGTCTGACGAATGGCCAAGGTGTTGTAGATCTGCTGCGTGTTGCAGGTCGGATAGATCGATTGGATCGCGACCGTGATCCCGTCGTCGAATTCCTGCAGCCGCGTCAGGAAGGAGGAATCCGCGAGGCCCACATCCTCGATCACGGAGCGCAGGCCCTTGCCCTCGTAATTATCCTTCTGAATATCGCGCGATGCGGCCGAATAAAGCAGATTGTGCCAGCCATTATGCCCAAGCGCGACGCCGCCCAGCATCGAAAGCCGATTGAGTTTGAAGGTCGCGTAAAACGCATGAAGGATGGTCGCGTGATAAGGATCGCGCGAATTCTCCATATAGAGCTTCCAATTGTTCGGCAGCACTTGGTGGTAATAGCCGATCACCTCGACCGGCCGATTGAAGATGCGCCGCACATGCGCCGCCATCTCGGGCCCCAGATAGGCCTCGACGTTCTCGACCTCCTTGCTGAAGGTTCCGAACACCATGCCGCAGAAATTCTCGACGCGAATGCGCTCAAGCCCGTGCTGGCTCAAGTCGAAGTCCTTGGGCATGCCGCCCGCGCCGGCCAGGCCGCGCTGGAACGCGACCGAAGTCAGATTGCCTTTGAGGTCGAATGTCCATGCGTGATAGACGCAGGCGAATTGCTTGCGCTTGCCGCAAGGCTCGATGCACAAAAGCGCGCCCTTATGCGCGCAGCGATTGACCATGGCATTGATCTGCCCGCTTTCGTCGCGAACGACGATGATCGGCGTCTCGCCGATGAAGCTGGTGCGGTAATCGCCGGGCTCGGGGATTTCGGCATCGAGGCAAAGGTAATGCCAGGTCGGGCCGCGGAAGATGCGTTCCTGCTCGAGCGCATAGACCGCCGGATCGTTCATCACCCGGTAGGGTGCGCGCGTCGCGCCTTCCTTGGGCCAATCGATTAACGGTTCGTCATTTCTCATGTCGGCGAGGAAGGCATGACGGGCCCGCCCCTGTCAAGCTTGAGACGATGCTAAAGACGCCTGAGACGTGCGGCAAAAAACCCGTCGATTCCGTCCCGATCGGCCAGGTGACAGGGAAGCGTCCGCAGGTCGCCCTCGGCGCTGATGCATTCCTTGAGGCCGCCGATCTCGGAGGCCTCAAGCGGCACGCGCCGGACGGGTGCTCCATTCTCCAGAAGGCGTTCGATCTGGCGCTTGCCTTCCTGCGGCTCGAGCGAGCAGGTGCAATAGACCAGGATCCCGTCCGGGGCGAGCATTTGAATGGCCGACGCCAAAAGCTTCTCCTGCACGCCGGCGAGGCGAACCACGTCGTCCTGGGTCTTCAGATGTGGCACGTCGGGATGGCGGCGGATCGCGCCCGTCGCGGTGCAGGGCGCATCGAGCAAAACAAAATGTGCGGGCATTGCCGGCCGCCATTGGATCGCGTCGGCGACGAGGGTTTGCGCGCTCATTTGCAGCCGCGCGAGATTGGCGTTGAGACGATCGACCCGACGCGGCGAGCGGTCGAGCGCGATGACCTTCGCGCCGGCGGCGGCCAACTGGGCGGTCTTGCCGCCGGGCGCGGCGCAAAGATCGATCACGGTCTGGCCCGCGACATCGCCGAAAAGCTTTACCGGCATCGCGGCGGCCGCGTCCTGAACCCACCAGGCGGCTTCGTGATAGCCCGGCAGATTGGCAATCGCGCCGCCGCCCTGGCGCCGCAAACTGCCCGTCGGCAACAACACCGCATCGAGGCGTTCGCGCCACAACTCGAGATCGGCTTTGGTCGAAATATCGAGCGGCGCCTCATGCAGATGCGCGATCGCGATGGCGCGCGCTGTTTGCTCGCCATAGGCCTCGCGCCAATTGTGCCATAGCCAGGGCGGCACATTCAGCGAAGCCTCGTCTTGCGCGGCGATGAGCGCGGCGCCTTCCTGGCTCAAGCGGCGCAATACGGCGTTGACGAGGCCCTTGTAAGAAAGGAACCCGCGCGCCTCGGCGAGATCGACCGTGGTCGCGACTGCCGCGTGAGGCGGCGTGCGCAGGAACAGCAATTGAGCCAGACCCATGCGCAACAGATCCTGCGTCGCCGCGGCGCGGACCGGCAGCGGCTTCTCAAGGCAATGCGCGATCATCGCGTCGATCTGGCCGAGACGCCGCAACACGGTGGCGACCAAGAGACGCGCGAAGGCACGATCGCGCGATGGCAATTCCGCCATGCCCGCATAATCTTCGATCGCTTCGTCGAGCGGATGCCGCTGCCGCAACACGGCGCCGATGAGATCGAGCGCCGCGCTGCGGGCCGAGGGCGCGGTCACGACGCCGTGAACGTGAGACAAACCCTGCATTTTATAAAACTGGTCCTCGGCGCGATGCGCTTCAATACTGTACGGCTATCTTAGTTTGGCCGCGAGAATGCCCCAGTTTGGTCACGATGCCGGTTTCGCAGCACGGTAGCGCTGCAATAGAGCCGAGAAACTGTTGACGAGCGCAGTTTCGATTTCCGGCTGGCGGCCAAGCCGGGAGAGCACGAGCGCCGCGGCCTCGAGCGTCGACAAGCCTTCGCGGCGCGGCTCTCGGCGCAATTTTCCGTAGCGCGAGGGGTGCTGCGGGTTGAGCACGAGCCGACGGCATTTCAGCACCCAGGGATTGCGCCACCACAGCGTCTTCGCCTGGCTCCAGCTGCCATCGAGCAGCACGACGCCCTCGATCGCATCGAGCAGGCGCGCCTGATCGTCGCAGGGCGCGCCCTTGGCGTCGACGACGACCAGATCGCGGTCGCGCGGCAAGGCGGCGGCGGACAGCGAACCCAGATAAAGTACCGCCCAACGCTTGGGATCGACCGGCCGCCCGAGCGCCTTGGCGAGGGTCGGCCAGCTCAACCCGATCTTGAGCGTCGCGCGCTTCAACTGGAGCGCAGTCAAGCGCGCGGTGCCGAGCACGCGATCTTGCTCTTGCGGGTGCTGCAGGATCAGCAGCTCGATGCGATTGGCGAGCGGAAGGATGCCGGCGCAAACGCACAGACTGGGTGGCTTGCCGCAGCGGGGACATTCGTCGCTCGGCCTCGCCAGCGCCGCGCTTGTTGGTGAAGAAATCATGAAGGGTCTATAGGCGCCAGCGCCACTCTTGGCAAAACGCTCGCGAGGGGGTCATATAGAGCGCATGACGAAGCCCGAAACGCTGCCCGTTCGCAAGTCGGAGCCGGCCGCCCCCAAGGCGCCGGAGAAGCCGCCGCGCGAGCTGGGCGGTCCGCCCAGTCCCGAGCCGACACGGCACGGCGATTGGGAATTCAACGGCCGCTGCACCGATTTCTGAGCGCGGCGGATAGGCAGCAATTCATGGCCATCGATTTCAGCGATCGCCACATCATCGTCACCGGCGGAACCGGCGCACTCGGCATCGCGGTCGTCGGCGAGCTTCTTGCCGGCGGCGCGACCTGCCACATTCCTTATTACGTTGAGGAAGAGGCCAAGAAGTTTCCGCATGGCGACCATCCGCGCGTCGATCTCATCTCCGGCGGCAACCTCGCTTCCCAGGCCGCGGTGACGCGGATCTACGACGGCGTGCCCAATCTCTGGGCATCGATTCACCTGGCCGGCGGCTATGCCGCGTCGCCCGTCGCCGACACCAGCGAAACCGAGCTCGTGACCATGCTGCGCACCAATTTCGTCACCTGCTTTCTCTGCTGCTCGGCCGCAGTGCGCGCGATGCGGCGCGCGGGACGCGCTGGCGGGCGTATCGTCAATGTCGCGGCCCGCCCTGCGCTCGAGCCCCGGCTGGGTGCCGGGTCGGCGGCCTACGCGGCGAGCAAGGCTGGCGTCGCCACATTAACGCAAGCTTTGGCGGCCGAGCTTCTCGCCGACGGCATTCTCGTCAATGCGGTGGCGCCGTCGATCATCGACACGCCCGCCAATCGCAGCGCCATGCCCAAGGCGAGCTTCACCTTGTGGCCGAAAGCCGAGGAGGTCGCTTCGGTGATTTGCCACTTGGCGTCGCCCGAGAACCGCATCACCAGCGGCGCGATCATCCCGCTCTACGGCCGCGCCTGACCGGCCTCCCCGCCCAAGAAAAAGGCCCGGAAGCGCGCGCTTCCGGGCCTTTGCTTCAATAAGGTCGGCGCCGCGTCTTAGTTGCGGCGGTTGCCCATCAGCTGCATGAGCATGATGAAGAGGTTGATGAAGTCGAGGTAGAGCGCGAGCGCGCCCATGATCGCCTTCTTGCCCGCGACGACCTCGCCATCGCCTTCCCAATACATCTCCTTGATTCGTTGCGTATCCCAGGCCGTGAGGCCGGTGAAGACCACGACGCCGATGATCGAAATCGCGAATTGCATCGCGGCCGAGTGAAAGAAGAGGTTGACGAGCGACGCGATGATGATGCCGAACAGGCCCATCATCAGGAAGGAGCCAAAGCGCGACAAGTCGGCCTTCGTCGTGTAGCCGTAAAGGCTCATCGCCAGGAACGTCGCGGCGGTGATGAAGAAGACCTGTGCGATGCTCGCCCCGGTATAGACGAGGAAGATGTAGGAAAGCGATAGGCCCATCAATGCCG
The DNA here is from genome assembly GCA_963729935.1 of uncultured Alphaproteobacteria bacterium. Taxonomy (GTDB): domain Bacteria; phylum Pseudomonadota; class Alphaproteobacteria; order ATCC43930; family CGMCC-115725; genus CAIKMD01. The sequence goes on along the minus strand of CAVSPW010000005.1, from coordinate 982,588 downwards.
CAAAGCCCCAGAACGTCGCCTGCACGGCGCCCAGGCTCATCTTCTGGATGCGGAAGCTGACCAGCATCACCATGGCGATCGGGGCGAAGACGACGACCCAGATCAGCGGCGTTTGCGCGATCTGCGCGTAAAGCCCGGTCGCGGCCGCGAAATAGGCGACCACGCCGGTGATCGCCAGACCGCCGGCCATGTAGTTGTAGACGCGCAGCATGTAGCTGCGCAGGCCGACATCGATTCCGACTTGCGGGATGGCCGTATTGGCGCTCGCCGACCAGCGATTGTTCGAGTCGTAAGACATGAGACCCCCTGATACCTCGGAGTTGTGCTCTTGGCCAAGATATTGGCAGGTTTGGAGGCGAATTCAATCCCGGCCTCGGCCGGCCAGCCGTTCCTCAAGCATGGACAGGCGCGGCTTCTTTGGTCACGATGCCGAGCTAACGGCGATTTAATGGGAGGAAAGATGACGGTTTCCGACAATTTCGACTACGTCATCGTCGGCGCGGGGTCGGCCGGCTGCACGCTCGCTCATCGTCTGACCGAGGATCCCGCCATCCGCGTCCTCGTTCTCGAAGCCGGCGGCTGGGACAAGGATTTCTGGCTGCACATCCCGCTCGCCTGGGGCCGCAACGTGCTGCAGCGCCGCAAGGATTGGATGTATTCCTCCGAACCGGAGCCCGGCACGGTTAACCGGCGGATCCCGGTCAATCGCGGCAAAGTGATCGGGGGTTCTTCCTCGATCAACGGCCTAGCCTATGTTCGCGGCCATCGCGGCGATTACGACCGCTGGGCCTCGGCTGGGTTGAGCCAGTGGTCTTACGCGAACATCCTGCCTTATTTCAGGCGCTCGGAAAACTGGGAAGGCGGCGCATCCGCTTATCGCGGCGGCGATGGGCCGCTCGGCACGATCTTTCCGCAATCGGACGATCCGATCAACGACGCCATCATCGAAGCCGGCAAGCTCGCCGGATTTCCCTTTACCCCCGATTACAACGGCGCGCAGCAGGAAGGCTTCTGCCGCGCGCAATCGACCATCAAGAACGGCAAGCGCTGCAGCGCCGCGGTCGCTTATCTCTATCCGGCGCTGGCGCGCGGCAACAACCTCGCCGTCGAGGTCGAAGCCTTTGCTTCGCGTATCCTGTTCGAAGGATCGCGCGCCGTCGGTATCGAATACGTTCAGCGCGGCGAAACCAAGATCGCGCGCGCCGGCCGCGAAGTGATCCTGGCCGGCGGCGCCATCAATTCGCCGCAGCTGTTGATGCTTTCGGGGATCGGCGATGCCGAGGAGCTCAAGCGTCACGGCATCGCGGTGAAGCTGCATCAGCCTCATATCGGCAAGAATCTGCAAGATCATATGGGCGCCGCGGTCGACGCCATTCGCACGGTGCCCGGGCCGCTGCAAAAGGCCCTGCGGCTGGATCGGATGGCGCTGCACCTGGCTCGTGCGCATTTCTTTGGCCGCGGGCCCGCCGCGACCGTCATGAACAACGTGCAAGCCTATCTGAAGAGCGACCCGTCCGAGAAAATGCCGGATGTGCAGTTTCTCTTCCGCGTCGCGCCGCTGGATGCGGCGCCCTATCTGCCGCCCTTCAAGCGGGCCTTCGTCGACGGCTATGGTTGCCGCGCCGTGGTGCTCCGGCCCGAAAGCCGCGGGCGGCTGGCGCTAGCATCGGCCGATCCGCGCGCGCCCATCCGCATCGAGCCCAATTTCTTCTCGCGCGACAAGGACCTCAAGGTCATCCGAGACGGGATACGGATGGCGCGCGAGGTACTCGCGCAATCGCCCTTGCGGCGCTTCGGCGGCGTCGAATCCCTGCCGGGGGCCGACAAGACCAGCGATGCCGAATTCAACGATTATATCCGCGCCACCGCGACGACGGTCTATCACCCGCTCGGCACCTGCAAGATGGGCGGCGAGCGCGACGAGACCGCGGTGGTCGATCCCGAGCTCAAATTGCGCGGGATCGATGGCTTGCGCGTGGTGGACGCCTCGGTCATGCCCGACCTCGTCGGCGGCAACATCAATGCGCCGGTGATCATGATCGCCGAGAAAGCGGCAGACATGATCCGCGGAAGGCAGCCTCTCGCGCCCGTCAATGTGTGATCGACCGAGAATTTATCGGACGAAGTGGTCGCCGACTTGAAGTCGAAGGCACGGCTGCGGACAGCCGGCCGATCTCCCGCAACTCATCAGATCCAATTTGGCGTCGCCGTGAGAAGCCGCGTCGACAATTTGGGAAGGCGCCATCGAGGCGCTTAACGCGGGCAAGGAAAAAGGTTTTGGCCTTTTCCTCTCGCCGGAATTCTTTGCGGGGTGGGCTTCAGGGCAGGGCGAGAAGCCAAACCCCGCCGACGATCAGGGCGATGCCAAGAAGGACGGCGGCGTAGCCGTTGATGGCTTTATGCCACGCCATGTTCGTGCCCAACAGGATGCGCCGGCTGAAGACCGCGCACAGGCGCGAGCGCGAGAGCGAGCAGCCCGTGAACATGGTTCGAGGAGAGCGCGGACAGAAGGGAATATCCTGCATCGCCGGTGAGAGGATGGTGGTCAATCGACGGCTCGTCGCTGTGATAGATGAATAGAAACAGCCCAATCGGCAGCGCCGCGCCGAAGGCCAGAATCTTCGTCATGTCGATTATCGGTCCTGCCTCTCATCCACAGATTTCTGCGCCGCCCGCGCGCCGAGGCCCGGCATGGTGCGGCGCTTGGGTTAAAAGAGCGATAAACAGCTTTTTCGTTGCGGCTCAACGGTATCTTATGCGGCCTGACGCGAGCGCTAGCTCTGGTTCCTATTCATTGCGGAGAAACGGCGCGGCCTTGGCGCCGAGCGCGCGCCAGGTGCCGGCGAATCCGGCCAGCAAGGTGAAGCCCGTTGCAAAAAGCGTTGTTGCCGCGACATCGCCGGCGAGGAAGCTCCAGGGCGCATGCATGACGCGCGTCAGCAGGAAATAGGCGGCGACCGAGCCGATGATGGCGGCGAGGAGGGAAGCGGCAAGGCCCATTAGCGCATATTCGATGAGGAAGCTGCCCGCGATCTGGCGCCGCGTCGCGCCCAAGACTTTCAAAACCACCGCCTCGTAGACGCGGCGCCGATGGCCGGCGGCGATCGCGCCGGCCAAGACCAGCGCGCCGGCCGCAAGCGTTGCGGCGGCGGTGATGCGCACGGCGGTCGCGATGGCGGCGACGATGTTGCTCAAAGTCTCTAAGGCGTCCTTGACGCCGATCGCCGAGACATTGGGAAAAGCGTCGGTGACCGCGCGCTCCAGCCCGGCTTCCTGCGCCGCATCGGTGCGCGCCGTGGCGATGAAGCTTTGGGGCGCGTCATCGAGCGGCCCTGGCGAGAATACCATCGCGAAATTGATGTTGAGCGAGCTCCAATCGATCTCGCGCAGATTGGCGATGCGGGCCGTCAGATCGCGGCCGAGCACATTGACCGTGATGGTGTCGCCGATCTTGAGCTTCATGCCGCGCGCGAGATCGGCCGCGAAGGAGACGAGCGCCGGCCCGCGATAATCCGCCGGCCACCACTGGCCCTCAGCGAGGCGCGAGCCCGGCGGCAGGTTCGCGGCATAGGTGAGGCCGCGATCGGAACTCGTCGCCCAGCGCGCGTCGGGGCCGACAAAGGCACGCTCCACCGGCACGCCGTTGAGCGCCGTGATCCGGCCGCGAAGGCTCGGCACCTGACGCACATCGCTCACGCCTTTCATGCCCGCAAGCAGCCTGTCGAAAGCCGCGATCTGGTTCGGCTGGATATCGATGAAGAAGAAGGATGGCGCGCGCTGCGGCACGCTGTTTTCAAGTTCGCGCGTGAGGTTGCCGTGAACGAGAGCGACCGCCACCAGCACCGCGAGGCCGAGGCCGAGCGAGGCGACGACGCTCGCCGTCGCGGCACCCGGCCGGTAAAGGTTGGTAAGCGCAAGCCGCAGGCCCGGCTGGCGCGGCCTTCCGGCGAGCGAAGCCGCGCGCATGATCGCCCAGGCGGCCAGGCGAAATACGACAAGCGACGCGATCGCGCCGAGGATGAACCAGGCCGCGACCGCTCGATCCGACGCCGTCGCGAGCGCCAAGAGGGCAAGCCCCGGTCCCGCGATCCCGGCGATCGACAAGGGCAACAGGCCGGGCCGGGCCCGTACCGGCTCGACGAGATTGCGAAAAAGGCTCGCCGGGGGAATCTGGCACGCGGTTCCGATCGGCCAGGACGCGAAAGCGAGCGTCGCCAGCAGCCCGTAGGCGGCGGCGAGGAGCAACGGCGTCGGATAGAGCGCGATGCGCGCCTCGACCGGCAGCACGCTGGGCAGGAAGGGCGCCGCGGCGTAAGGCGCGAGCGCGCCGAGCATGACGCCAAGACCGATGCCGGCGAAGGATAGGACCAGGATCTGCAGCAGATAGGTCGTGAAGACCAGCCGCAGCGGTGCGCCCAGGCATTTCAAGGTGGCGATGGTCGCGACCTTTTCGCGCAGATAGCTTTCGACCGCATTGCCGATGCCGACGCCGCCGACAAGCAGGGCCGTCAGCCCGACCAAGGTCAGGAAAACGGTGAGGCGATCGAGCAATTGCTGCAGATTGGGCGCCGCATCGGCGAAGCTGCGAACGCGCCATCCGGCTTCGGGAAAGCGCGTCCGTGCCGCGGCGATGAAGCCGTTCACATCGGCCCCCGGCGGCAGGCGAACGCGATAGGCATGTTCGACCAGGGTCCCGGGGACGATGAGCCCGGTCGAAGCCAGCGCGGCCTGCGACACCATCACCCGCGGCCCAAGCTCGAAACCGCCGCTCACGCCATCGGGTTCATGCGCCAGCACCGCGCGCAGGACAAATCGCCCGTCGCCGATCCGGATCGTATCGCCAAGCTTCAAGCCGAGCCGGTCGAGCAGCGAGGGCGCCACGACCGCGCCCCAAACCCCGTTGCCCGCGCCGAGCGCCGCGCCGAGATATTGCACGGGCGCCAGGGTTACCGCGCCGTAGAGCGGGTAGGCGCGATCGATCGCTTTCAGCTCGATCAGGCTGCGGTTCTTGCCGTCGTCGCTGATCGCCATCGCGCGCAGCCGGGTTACCTCGGAGACCGCGCCGGACGCCGCGAGGAAGCGGCGCTCCTCGGCGCTCGCGGCGCGCTGCGCCAGGTGGAACTCGACATCGCCGCCCAAAAGCGCGCGGGCATCCGTGTTTAATCCGGCGTCGACCGCGGCCGATAGCGATCCGACGGCGGCGATCACCGCGACGCCGAGGGCGAGGCAGGCGAGAAAGATGCCGAAGCCTTTGAGGCTTCCGCGCAATTCGCGCCGCGCCAGCCGCCAAGCCAGCGCCGGCATGGTCATGCCGCGGCCCCGGCGATCTCGCCATCGACGAGCGTGATGATCCGATCGCAGCGCTGCGCCAATTCGGTGTCGTGGGTGATGAGCAGAAAGGTCGTGCCCAAATCCTGATGGAGCCGGAACAAGAGATCGATCACCTGTTTCCCCGTGGCACCGTCGAGATTGCCGGTGGGCTCGTCCGCCAACAGCAATTTCGGGCGCGCAGCGAAGGCGCGCGCGATCGCGACGCGCTGCTGCTCGCCGCCGGAGAGTTGCGCCGGGTAATGCGCGATGCGCGCGCCCAGCCCGACCGCCTCGAGCCCGGCGCGCGCGGTCTCGAAGGCATCCCCGCGGCCGGCCAATTCGAGCGGAACCGCCACGTTCTCGAGCGCGGTCATGGTGGGAACGAGATGGAATGACTGAAAGACGATACCGACGTTGTCGCGGCGAAACCGCGCGAGCGCGTCTTCGTCGAGCGCGTTCAGATCGAAGCCCGCGACCTCGACCGCGCCGGAGCTCGCGCGCTCAAGCCCGCCCAGGATCATCATCAAGGTCGACTTGCCCGAACCCGAGGGCCCGACCAAACCCACCGTCATGCCGGCGTCGATTTCGAGCGAAATGCCCCTCAATACGTTGACGGGCCCCGCGGCGCTCGCCAAGGTGAGGCGCAGATTGTCGAGCCGGATTAGCGGTTTTCCCATGAATTCTCGTCGCATGCGCCCGCGCCGGGGTTAGGACGGACGACGCATGTTTGTCAATCGAGCGCTGGTTCTGGCCCTCATCACGCTCCTATCGGCTCCGATATCGGCGATGTCGAGCGTCGGCGCCGCGCCGGCCGGCGCGACGACGAAAATCCTCGCCTTCGGCGATAGTTTGACGGCCGGCTACGGGCTGGAGCCCAGCGAGGCTTTTCCCGTGCGCCTGGAGGCGCGTCTCAAAAAGGACGGCTACGCCGTCGAGGTCAGAAATGCCGGCGTCTCGGGCGACACGACCTCGGGCGGGGTGGCGCGGCTCGACTGGACGATCAGCGATCGGCCCGATCTGGTCCTGCTCGAGCTCGGAGCCAATGATGCGCTGCGCGGCATCGCTCCGAAGCTTGCGCGTTCCAATCTCGACGCGATGCTGGCGCGGCTCGCCCGGGCGCACATCAAGGTCCTGCTCATCGGCATGAAAGCGCCGGGGAATTGGGGACCCGATTATCAGAAAACCTTCGACGCGATCTATCCCGATCTCGCCAAGAAATACGGCGTGCCGCTCTACCCGTTCTTTCTCGACGGCGTGGTCCTCGACGAAAAGCTCAATCAGGGTGACGGGCTTCATCCCACGGCTGCGGGCGTTGAAGTGATCGTGGGAAAGATCGCGCCCATGGTCGAGGGCTTGCTCGGCAAGAAGGCGCAATGACGGGATGTTGAGGCTTTTCGTCGGCATCGCCTTGCCGCCCGAATTGAAACTACGCCTGTCGCTGATGGCCGCGGGCGTGCCCGGCGCGAAATGGGTCGACCCGGGAAACTACCATCTGACCTTGCGCTTCATCGGAGACGTCGACGAGGGCCAGGCCGCGGATATCGATGCCGCGCTGGCCCGGATTCGCGCGCCGCGCTTCGACGTCACGCTCGCAACCGTTGGCCATTTCGGCTTGCGCATGCTCTGGGTCGGCATCGAGCGCAACGCGGCGCTCCACCACCTTCACGAAAAGGTGGAGAGCGCGCTCAACCGACTGGGCTTCGAATCCGAAGAGCGCCGTTACACGCCCCATGTGACGCTTGCGCGCCTCAAGGGGGTGAGCGAGAGCCGGCTGCAGGAGTATGTGAGCGCGCACGCGCTCTTTCGCGCCGCGCCGTTTGCCGTCGATCATTTCAGCTTGATCGCGAGCTACCTCACCAAGAGCGCCGCAATCTACGAGGATCAGGCGGATTACCCGCTCACTTAGCGACGTCATGTGGCGGCGTCGGGCCGTCCAGAACGAGTAGTCGCGGCCGGAGCAGTTGAGGGGGCCTGCCGCCGGCCGCGACCGTCGCGCGCGAAAGCTACAAAAATCCAGGGATGCTCCTCAAACGATCCGTGCTTCCCCGGTGCCGACAAGCTAGGCGCCTGGCGCTAAAGAAGCGTGAAGCACGGGAAAGCGCGGCAAATTTGTCTAAAGCCCCATCCAATATCGGGGCTCGGCGGGCGTTGCCGAGAACTCTCGAGAATCTTCAGAGCGCCTCTGGCAGCGGCAGAGTGCCAAGCGCGCCGGGCTGCACGCGCGATCCGGTCTCACCGGACGCGTACGGGCCTTCGCAGAGAGGCCCAATTTCGACATTGCCGTTTTTCGTCTGGCGTTGGTCTGCCCAATCGAGCCGCGGTTGGGAAGGCCATCCGCCGCAGGCGAGCATCCTTCCGACCAAGACCGCCAAACCGAAATAGCTTGCGACACAACCGAGAACGAGCAACCAGGCCATGTCATTGAGCTCCAGGATCAGCGCCATGCCGGCGCAGGAAGTGCTCGCCGGCCGTCCCTGCGGTTGAACGCATTTCGCAACCGATCGGCGAAACGATGCGGATTCAGTTACCGGCCTCTCGTCGGGAGGCGATCGATCCCTCATCCGCCGTCGCCCAATGTTCGTAGTCTTGGGCAATCTTCTCGATTTCGCCCGCGATCTTCGCGTCGAAAGTGTTCTGCGCGATCTGCCGATAACGTTCTGCCCGTTCCTTCAGCTTCAGCGTCGGTTCCATGGGCAATCTCCAGCAATCAGATGACGTATAGATACGGAGGACGATCGCCAATGGGGAGTGTCCTTTCTGTGGCCCTCCTGCAGGGCGTCATCGGTGTCTTTTCTGTGGCCACGCAATCGTGATCAGACAATCCGGGCAAGCTCGGGCATGCGTCGCCGGGGCGGGGGCCGGTTACAAGAAATTTCGATGCGGTCAATGCCGCGGCGACAGCCTTTGACGCATGACCCAGGGCCGTTCGTCGGGCGCACCTTGATAAAAGACGTCGAACTCGGCAAAGGCCTTCGCCCAATTTTCTTTGATCGCGCGTTCGCCGACGACGAAGCTGTCGAAGCCGCAGCGGCGCATGAACAGCAGCTGATCGCGCAACACATCGCCGGTCGCGCGTAGTTCGCGCTTGTAGCCATAGCGGCTTCGCAAGAGTCGCGCCTGCGAATAGGCGCGGCCATCGGTGAATTTGGGGAAATGCAGCACGATGAGATCGAAGCGGTTCAGATCGCGGGCGATCGGCTCCACCGGCGCGCTATTGGGCAAGCGCAGGCCGAGCTTGCCGTTGCGTGCCCGCAAGTCCGGGTCCGCCTTTTCCCAGCGCGCCAACGACACGGTCACCGCGTTGCTTTCGGGCACGGGCTCTTCATCTTCGAGATGATGCCAACCATCCTCGCGCAGGCGGCCATTCTCAGTGAGGAGCATAAAGCGCTTCCTTGAAAGGAGCGGCGCCGACTCGCCGATAGGTCTCGGGGAAGCGCTCCTCGCCCTGGCGCAGACTCGTATAGACGTCGACGATCCGGTCGACCGCGCCGGTCACGTCCTCGCTCCTGACGGCGGGGCCGATGATCGCGCCGATCGCGGCATGATCGCCCGCGTCGCCGCCCAGAGTGATCTGGTAGACCTCCTCGTCATTCTTATCGACGCCGAGAATGCCGATATGGCCGAGGTGATGGTGGCCGCAGGCATTGATGCAGCCCGAAATCTTGATCTCGAGTTTGCCGATCGCGTCCTCGCGCCCGGCAAGGCTCCGCGCCAGGCGCTGCGCGACCGGGATGGAGCGGGCGGTGGCGAGGCCGCAGTAATCCATGCCGGGGCAGCAGATGATGTCGCTGGCAAGGCCGATATTGGACGGGCCCAACCCGGCTTTGTCGAGCCGCTGCCATAGCGTGTAGAGCGCGTCGCGCCTGACATGAGGCAAGATGAGATTTTGCTCATAGGCGACGCGCACCTCGCCGAAGCTCAGCTCATCGGCGAGTTTCGCGACGAGATCCATTTGGTCGGCGCTGCAATCGCCGGGCGTCTCGCCGATCGGCTTCAGCGAGATGGTGACGATCGCATAATTCGCCACCTTGTGGGCGACGACGTTGTGCTTCATCCAGCGCGCAAAGGCGGGGTTGGCCGCGGCCGCGCGAGAGAGCGCGGTTTCGTCCCAGGGGCCCCGATCGAAGACCGGCGGCGCGAAGCCGGACGCGATCTCCGCGATGTAGCGGTCGGGAAGCGCGCCCGCCTCGTGATCGGAGGCTTGCCATTCGGCCTCGACCTCCTCGGCGAAGTTTTGCGCACCGAGGCTTTGCACCAGGATCTTGATTCGCGACTTGTAAAGATTGTCGCGCCGCCCATAGCGGTTATAGACGCGCAGAACCGCCTCGAGATAGGTGAAGAGATCGCGCCGGGCGAGGAAAGGCTTGATCGTCCGCGCCAGGATCGGCGTGCGGCCGAGCCCGCCCCCAGCCAGCACTTCGAAACCGAGTTCGCCCTTCTCGTCGCGGCGAAGATAGAGGCCCAGATCGTGCATCTTCACCGCGGCGCGATCCTCGGCGGCGCCCGAGATCGCAATCTTGAACTTGCGCGGCAGGAACGAGAATTCCGGGTGAAGGGTCGACCATTGCCGGATGATCTCGGCATAGGGGCGCGGATCCTCGATCTCGTCGGCGGCGGCGCCGGCAAACGGATCGGTCGTGATATTGCGGAAGGAATTGCCGCTCGTTTGGATGGCGTGCATCTCGACCTTGGCGAGCTCGGCAAGAATGTCCGGGCTCTCCTCGAGCTTGATCCAGTGGAATTGCAGATTTTGCCGCGTCGTGAAATGGCCGTAACCGCGGTCATGGCGCCGCGCGATCTGCGCCAGCTTGTGCAGTTTCGTCGATGACAGCACGCCGTAGGGGATGGCGATCCGCAGCATATAGGCGTGAAGCTGCAGATAGAGCCCGTTCATCAGCCGAAGCGGACGGAACTCCTCTTCGCTCAGCTGACCGGTAAGCCGGCGGCGCACCTGGTCGCGATATTGTGCGACGCGCTCGTCGACGAAGCGGTGGTCGAAATCGTCGTAACGGTACATGGCTCTAATCCTTGGCCTCGGTTTCGGCCCGGCTCTGGTTGGTGATGGGTCCGGTCGTCGGTCCGGCCGCGCGGATGCGTTCGCGCAGGCTTACTGGGCGGATGTGACCGGCCTCCGCTACCGCCTCGATCAACACCGGACCGATCGCGGGCAGCGGCACCGGACCGGCTTGCGCCTCGGCGAGCAGCGCAGCCGCTGTTTCATCGGCGACGAGCCGCGCTTCGTCGATCGCAGGCGACCATCGGCCCCCACCGGCGAAATAAATCACGACGCCGTCGCGTAGCCGGTTGCCGGTGACAAGCTGCATGATCGCCTGTGTCTCCGTTGATCGCGCGATTGCGACTCAGGGCTGCGGCGTCAGGCGCAAATAGGGCCTCAGCGTCTTGAAGCCCTTGGGGAAGCGCGTCTTCGCCTCCTCGTCGCTGACCGCCGTCGTGATGATCACGTCATCGCCTTGTTTCCAGTTCGCCGGCGTCGCCACTTTGTGCTTGTCGGTGAGCTGGAGCGAATCGATGACGCGCAGGATCTCGTCGAAATTGCGCCCCGTCGCCATCGGATAGACCAAAATCAGGCGAATCTTCTTGTCAGGGCCGACGACGAAGACGTTGCGAACCGTCTGATTGTCGGCCGGCGTGCGCTTTGACGGATCGCCAGAGGCCTCGGCCGGAAGCATGCCGTAGAGCTTCGAGACCTTGAAATCGGCGTCGGCAAGGATCGGGTAGTTGGGCGCGGTGCCTTGCGTCTCCTTGATGTCCGTCGCCCAGCGCACGTGATCGCCGGCCGGATCGACCGAAAGCCCGATCACCTTGACGTTGCGCTTGTCGAATTCGTCTTTCAGCTTAGCGACCATGCCCAGCTCGGTGGTGCAAACCGGCGTGAAATCCTTCGGATGCGAGAACAGCACGACCCAGGAATGACCGGCCCATTGATGGAAATGAATCGGGCCCTCGCTCGATTCCTGGGTGAAATCCGGGGCGATATCGCCAAGTCTCAAGGACATGATTGACCTCCTTTTCCGCCGCCTGGTTGCGTGCGGTCATTGGCTGGTTGCGTGGGCACCGCCTCGATCCAGCCGGCATCAACAAGATGTCGGCCAATCAAGCGGCGGATCGCCTGATGATTTGCGCCGGCGCCGCACCAAGCCCGGCGCAACGCCTTGATTTCATCGATCCGGCCGCGCCATTCGGGGCCGAAGACCTCGCCAAGAAAAGCCTTGAGCTCGGCGGCGAGGCCGGGCGCGGCTCCGCCGGTCGAGACCGAGATCATCAACTCGCCGCGGCGCAGGATGGCCGGCGCATACGCGTCGCACAGCGAAGGCACATCCTCGACATGGAGGATCGCGCCGGCACGGTGCGCGGCCTGGGCAAGGGCACTGCGCTGCGGCTCTGGCACATCGGCGATGAAGACGAGCTGCGTCGCGTGAAGTTCAGCGCGATCAGGCCAATGGGGGATCAGCCTCCCGCCTGCAGCCGCCACGAGCTCGGGCGCGGGTGTCGCGGCATAGACTTTGACGGCGGCGGCGCCCGCCTCGTCGATCCAGGACAAGCGCCGTGCCGCGCCGGCGCCATTGCCGATCAAGGCAAGGCGTAGCCGCGACACATCCAGGGAAAGCGGCAACATCGATATTTTCCAGAAAATTACAGGCCAATGATCCTATGGTTGAATATATTTTACGTAAAATATAATTTCAATATGGTAATAAAAACATTTTATTTATGTTATTCATAACCGACCCCGAGCTTTCCGTCGGCCGACGGTAAGCCGATTTCGAAAAGCGCTGCCGCAGATACCGTCATCCGGACTATGCTGGCCGCCGCCATGGCCTGGAATCCGCAGCAATATTTGAAGTTTGGAGCCGAGAGGCAGCGCCCCGGCTTCGATCTCCTGGCGCAAATCCGGGATATCCCGTCGGGTCCGATCTATGAATTGGGCTGCGGTACCGGGCTCCATGCGCGGGCGATCGCGGAGCGTTGGCCCGGTCGCGCGGTCTACGGGATCGACAATTCTGCCGAAATGCTGGCCGAGGCCGCGAAACAGTCTTCGGCAATCGAATGGATCGAAGTCGAGATCGGCGCGTGGCGCCCGTCCGAGCGCGCGGCGCTCATCTATTCGAACGCGACTCTGCATTGGCTCCCGCGGCACGAACGACTTTTTCCGCGTCTTTTGGGCGAACTCGCGCCGGACGGCGTGCTGGCGGTGCAGATGCCGCGCAATTTCGGCGATCCCTCACAGCGATTGCTGCGCGAGACCGCACGAACCGGCGCTTGGGCCGCGCTTCTCGCGCCGCTTTTCGATCCTGCCGGGACGACGCCGTCCTTGTTGCGCCCGGACCCCGTGGGAACCGCCGAATTCTATTACGATCTGCTGGCGCCGCGCGCGGCGGGCGGAATCGATTTGTGGGAAACGGAATATATCCACCAGCTCACCGGCGAGAACGCGGTGCTCGAATGGATGCGCGGCACGACGTTGCGGCCCGTGCTCGATGCGCTCGATGCGGCGCTGCGCGAAGCCTTTCTCGCCGCCTATGGCGCGGCGCTGGCCGCGACCTTTCCCCGCCGCGCCGACGGCAAGACCTTGCTGCATTTCCGCCGCCTCTTTCTGGTGGCGCGCGTCTAATCAGGCAAAGAGGGCACTATGGCTTATTGGCTCATGAAATCGGAGCCCAGCGCCTATTCCTGGGATCAGCTGGTCAAGGACAAGCGCACGAATTGGAGCGGCGTGCGCAATTACCAAGCCGCCAATAATCTGAAGGCGATGAAGGTCGGCGATCGCGCGTTCTTCTATCACTCGAATGAAGGCCTCGCCATCGTCGGCATCGTCGTGATCGTCAAAGCCGCCTATCCCGATCCCTCCGACAAGACGGGCCGCTTCGTCATGGTCGACGTGAAGCCGGTCATGCCGGTCAAGATTCCGGTGACATTGGCCGCGATCAAGGGGGAGCCGAAATTGAAGAACCTGCCGCTGGTGAAACAATCCCGGCTCTCGGTCTCTCCTGTCGACGCCGAGGAATGGACGCTTGTCTGCAAGATGGGCGGCGTCGCGGCTTGATCCTATGCGCCGATAGCGAGATCGGCGAGGGCGAGGGCCGCGGCTTCGTCTTCGGTTCGGGGACCGAGCGCCAAGCGATCTTCGTCATCCGCTGGCAAAGCGTGCTCCACGGCTATCGCAATTCCTGCCCGCATGTGGGAACGCCGATCGATTGGCCGGAAAACCGCTTCTTCGACGCGAGCGGGCGCTACCTCATGTGCGGCACGCATGGCGCCGTCTTTCGGCCGGATGACGGGTTCTGCACCGAGGGGCCTTGCGCCGGCCAGTCGCTGGAAGCCGTCGAGCTCCGCGTCGAGGCCGGCGCGGTCCATCTTGTCGGAAAAGCCTAGACCACTCGGAAATTCTTGAATTGCCAGGGATCGTCCTTGTCGAGATCCTCCGGGAAGAGCCGCTCGCGGTCGAAAAGCGGCGTCCAGTCGCTGTATTCGCCGACCACTTTCCCAAGATAGGGCCGGCAGATTTCGAGGATGCGCTCGTGATCCATTTCGTCGGGCTCGACGATGCCGCGCTCGGGATTCTCCAAAGCCCAGATCATGCCGGCCAGCGCGGTCGCCGTCACTTGCAAGGAGGTCGCGTTGTTGAACCGCGCCAAGCGCCGCGCCTCTTCGACCGAGAGGCGTGATCCGTACCAGTAGACGCCCTTGGCGTGTCCCATCAGCAAGACGCCGAGCTCGTCGATGCCGTGCTCGATCTCGTCCATGATCAGGCGCTTCGTCTCCTGGAGGCGAAAATTCTTGCCCCAGAGCTCGTGCACCGACAGCACCGCGTCGTCGCATGGGTGATAGGCGTAGTGAACCGTCGGACGGTGACGCACCGTCGCGCCTTCGCGCAGCGTGTAGTAATCCGCGATCGAGATCGCCTCGCTATGGGTGATGAGAAACCCGTGATAGGGACCCTCGAGCGGCGTCCAGCTTCTGACGCGGGTCGAAGCGCCCGGCCGGTTGAGATAGATCGCGGCGCCGCAGCCGAAATCATGCCGCCCGCCGTCTTGCGGAAAATGCACCTCATGCGTGCCCCAGCCGAGCTCGGCCGGCTGCATGCCCTCGGCCACGAAGCCGTCGATCGACCAGGTGTTGACGAATTCGCCGGGTTGCTTGGGGATCCGAGAGACCTGCGTGTCGCGCTCGGCGATGTGAATGACCTTGACGCCGAGCTCGGCCGCGAGCGCGGCCCAGTCGCCGCGCGTCTTGGGTGCCGCGTTCACGCCCGCTTCCTCGGCGAGATCGAGCAGCGCCACCTTGACGAAATGCGAAACCAGGCCGGGATTGGCGCCGTGGGTCATCACCGCAGTCGGTCCGCCGGGATTTTTCGCACGCAGCGCCAGCACGCGCTCGCGCAGCGCGTAGTTGGAGCGCGCCGATGGCGAAAGCTCCGGATCGGTGTAGCCGCCCGGCCAGGGCTCGATGCAGGTGTCGAGATAGAGCGCGCCCTTCGTGCGGCATAACTCGATGAGCGCCGCGCTCGAAACCTCGACGGAGACATTGAGCAGAAAATCGCCGGCGCCGAGCAACGGCTCGAGCACGCCGACGTAGTTCTGCTCGGTCAAGGGCTCGACGATGAAACGGACGCCCAGATCCTTCGCTTCCTTCTGACCGCGATCCTCGGCGGTCACGATGGTGATCTGAGCGGGCTTTGCATCGATGTGACGCAAGATGAGCGGCAGAATACCCTGGCCGATGCTGCCGAAGCCGATGATGACGATCCGGCCCTTGAATTTGAGAAATTTTGTCGTGCGCGCCATGACGTTGTCGCTCTAAGGGCGTGCGCTACGCGTGTCAAGGCGCGCGGCGGCGCCGGTCTTTGGCGCGGCTCTCTCTCGCATGCGTGGGTTTGTCGATGGACGGGCTTCATCAATCACGGCGCGTGCCAGAATAATCCGCTTCGGTGGAAGATTATGTGACGCCGCCGCCGAGCTCGCAGGTGACGCGTGGCAGCGGGTGATTGACTATTGATCGGGCTTTTGGCTGTGGTATACCAGAGCCGATCATCGTGTAGGGACGTGAAAAAATGACGTTGGGGAGGCTCGCCCGAGCCGATGACATCGCCGCGCCGCCAGCCGAATCGCCGGTGAGCTTCCGGATCTTCGCCTATCGCAGGCTCAAGGAATTGATCACGACGATGAACGTATACGGCCAGGCCGAGCCGATCCGCCTGGATGAGCGCCGTCTGTCGCAAGAACTCGGCGTGTCGCGCACGCCGGTGCGCGAGGCGCTGACCTTGCTCGAGCGCGAGGGCTATATCCGCACTCTGCCCCGCCGCGGCGTCATCGTCACGCGCAAGAGCAAGCGCGAGATCGTGCGCATGATCGAGGTCTGGGCCGCGCTCGAAAGCCTCGCTGCGCGTCTTGCGACCTTGCATGCCTCGGATGACGAGATCGCGAGCTTGCGCCGCATGTTCGACGATTTCAGCGATCGGTCGGTCGAGGGCCAGCTCGACGAATATTCCGAGGCCAACATCCATTTCCATCAGGCGATCATCCGCCTGTCCGGCAATCCGCTTCTCGTCGATATGACGCGCGATCTCTTCATCCATATGCGCGCGATTCGCCAAGCGACGATCGGCCAGGCCGACCGCGCCAAGCGCTCGATCGTCGACCATATGAACATCATCGAGGCGCTGGAGCAGCGCGACACCGAGCGCGCCGCCGCGCTGGTGTTGAAGCACGCGCTCGATCTCGCCGCTCATGTTGAGCGGTATTGCGACGATCTCGTCTGAAACCGGAGCAGGAACGCGAAGGAGCGCGATCATGGCAGACAGCGTCAAGACTGCGGCGGACGAGACCCAGGAGCTGACCGACGGCTTCCATCTCGTTATCGATGCGCTCAAGCTCAACGGTCTGACCACGATTTACGGCGTGCCCGGCATCCCGATCACCGATCTGGGCCGCATGGCGCAGGCGGCGGGCATCCGTGTGATCTCGTTCCGCCACGAGCAGAATGCCGGCTACGCGGCCGCGATCGCCGGCTTCCTGACCAAGAAGCCCGGCGTTTGCCTCACCGTGTCGGCGCCCGGCTTCCTCAATGGTCTGACGTCTCTCGCCCATGCCACGACCAATTGCTATCCGATGATCCTGATCTCGGGCTCCTCCGAACGCGAGATCGTCGATCTGCAGCAGGGCGACTATGAGGAGATGGACCAGCTCGCCATCGCCAAGCCCTTGTGCAAGGCGGCGTTCCGCGTGCTTCATGCCTCGGACATCGGCATCGGCGTCGCGCGCGCGATCCGCGCCGCGGTATCGGGGCGGCCGGGCGGCGTCTATCTCGATCTGCCGGCCAAGCTGTTCGGCCAGGTGATGAATGCGGAGGCCGGCAAGAGGTCGCTGGTCAAGGTCATCGACCCGGCTCCGGCCCAGATCCCGGCACCTGCCGCCATCAAGCGGGCGCTGGACGTCCTCAAATCCGCCGCGCGGCCGCTGATCATCCTCGGCAAGGGCGCTGCCTATGCGCAGGCCGACGAGGCGATCAAGACGCTGGTCGAGAAGAGCGGCGTTCCTTTCCTGCCGATGAGCATGGCCAAGGGCCTGTTGCCCGATACCCATCCGCAATGCGCCGGTGCCGCGCGCTCGACCGTGTTGAGGGATTGCGACGTCGTGATGATGATCGGCGCCCGGCTCAACTGGCTGTTGTCGCACGGCAAGGGCAAGAGCTGGGGCGAGGCTCCGAAGAAGTTCATCCAGATCGATATCGAGCCCAAGGAAATGGACAGCAACGTCGAAATCGCCGCCCCCTTGGTGGGCGATATCGCCTCCTGCGTGGCCGCCTTGACCGAGGGCATGGGCGGCGACTGGCCGCGGCCGCCGGCCGTGTGGATCAATGCCGTCAACGGCAAGCGCGAAGAGAATGTCGCGAAGATGGCGCCGCGCTTGATGAACAACAATTCGCCGATGGACTATCACGGCGCGCTTGGCGCGTTGCGCAGCGTCATCAAGGAGCGGCCGGACACGATCCTCGTCAACGAAGGCGCCAACACGCTCGATCTCGCGCGCGGTGTCATCGACATCTATAAGCCGCGCAAACGTCTGGACGTCGGGACATGGGGCGTGATGGGCGTCGGCATGGGCCAGGCCATCGCCGCTTCCGTCGAAACCGGCAGCCCTGTGCTCGCCGTCGAAGGCGACAGCGCCTTCGGCTTCTGCGGCATGGAGGTGGAGACGATCTGCCGGTACGCGCTTCCGGTGTGCATCGTCGTCTTCAACAATGGGGGCATCTATCGCGGGACCGACGTCAATTCGGGCGGATCGGATCCCGCGACGACGGTCTTCGTCAAAGGCGCGCGCTATGACAAGATCATGGAGGCGTTCGGCGGCTTCGGCGTGCAAGCGGAAACGCCCGACGCACTCAAGCGGGCCGTCGACGCGGCTTTGACGTCGGGCAAACCCACCCTCATCAACGCGGTCATCGACCCGGCTGCGGGCAGCGAGAGCGGGCGTATCGGCAATCTCAACCCCCAGAGCGTGCTGCGCAAGAAATAGGAATTCTTCGGGTTGCGCCGCCCGACGAGGGCGGCCGCCGCGACGGAATGAATTCAAGGAACGCAACGACCAAATCCTGGAGAGGAAAAATGGGAAAAGCACTCGACGGCGTCCGCATTCTCGATTTCACCCATGTGCAATCGGGTCCGACTTGCACGCAGCTTCTGGCATGGTTCGGCGCCGACGTGATCAAGGTCGAACGGCCCGGCGTCGGCGACATCACGCGCGGTCAGCTGCGCGACGTTCCCAACGCCGACAGCCTCTATTTCACGATGCTGAACCACAACAAGCGCTCGATCACGCTCGACGCGAAGAACGCCAAGGGCAAGGAAGTGCTCGAGGGCCTCGTCAAGGCTTGCGACGTGCTGGTCGAGAATTTCGGCCCCGGCGTGCTCGATCGCATGGGCTTTACCTGGGAGCGGCTGCAACAGCTCAACCCGCGTCTCATCTACGCCTCGGTCAAGGGTTTCGGTCCGGGACCCTATGAGGAGTGCAAGGTTTACGAGAACGTGGCGCAATGCACGGGCGGCGCCGCTTCCACGACGGGCTTCCGCGACGGGCCGCCGCTCGTCACCGGCGCGCAGATCGGCGACAGCGGCACCGGACTTCATCTCGCGCTCGGCATCGTGACGGCGCTCTATCAGCGCACCATGACCGGCAAAGGCCAGCGCGTCCTCGCCGCCATGCAGGACGGCGTGCTCAATCTCTGCCGCGTCAAGCTGCGCGACCAGCAGCGGCTGAAGCATGGCCCCTTGAAGGAATACAGCCAATACGGCGAGAACATTCCCTTCGGCGACGCCACCCCCCGCGCGGGGAATGATTCGGGCGGCGGCCAGCCGGGCTGGATTTTGAAGTGCAAAGGCTGGGAGACCGATCCCAACGCCTATATCTATTTCATCACCCAGGCGCCGGTTTGGGACAAGATCTGCAAAGTGATCGGCAAGGAGGAATGGATCACCCATCCCGACTATGTGAAGCCCGAAGCGCGGCTGCCGCGCTTGAAATCGATCTTCGATACGATCGAGCAATGGACCATGACCAAGGACAAGTTCGAGGCCATGGACATCCTCAACGAATACGACATTCCCTGCGGCCCGATCCTCTCGATGAAGGAACTCGCCGAAGAGCCCAGCTTGCGTGCGACCGGCACGGTGGTCGAGGTCGATCATCCGAAGCGCGGCAAGTATCTGTCCGTCGGCAACCCGATCAAGCTCTCGGACAGCATCACCGAAGTAACGCGCTCTCCGCTTTTGGGCGAGCACACCGAGGAAATCCTGCGCGACGTGCTGCGCTTCGACGATCGGCGGGTCGCCGAAATCAAGGCCTCGGGTGCGCTCGGCGGTGCCAAGCCCGAGGCTGCGGAGTAGAGCCCGCGGAATAGGCAGGAGGGCGGCGCCATCTTTACGGCTCCGCCTTTCCGGCCTATGCCTATCCGTCTTTTACGGAATGGCATTAAGGGCTTCCCCCGATCATGAACATTCACGAATACCAAGCGAAGACGCTGCTGCAGAAATTCGGTGTGGCCGTGCCCAAGGGCGCGGTCGCTTATACGCCGCAGGAGGCCGAGAAAGCGGCGCAGGGCCTCGCGGGTCCGGCCTATGTGGTCAAGGCGCAGATCCATGCGGGCGGTCGGGGCGCCGGGCGTTTTCAGGACAATCCTTCCGGCAAGGGCGGCGTGCGCGTCGTGAAATCGCCGGAAGAGGCGGGCAAGGCCGCCGCCGAGATGCTCGGCCATGTGCTCGTCACCAAACAGACCGGCCCCAAGGGCCGCGAGGTCAAGCGGATCTATGTCGAGGAAGGCTGCGACATCCAGCGCGAACTCTATCTCGGCATGCTGATCGACCGCCGCAGTTCGCGCGTCACGGTCATGGCGTCGACCGAGGGCGGCATGGAGATCGAAGAAGTCGCCGCGAAGACCCCCGAGAAGATCATCCGCGTCGCGATCGATCCGGCGACGGGATTGCAGGGTTTTCACGCGCGCAAGCTTGCCTTCGGCCTTGGACTTCAAGGCAAGCAGGTCGGCGCCGCGACCAAATTCATTCTTGCCATGTACCAGGCCTTCACGCGGCTCGATGCCTCGATCGTCGAGATCAACCCGCTGGTCGTGACCGGCGCCGGCGATATCATCGCGCTCGACGCCAAGATGAATTTCGACGACAACGCGCTCTTCCGCCATGCCGATATCGAAGAGATGCGCGATGAAGCCGAGGAAGACCCGACCGAGCTCGAAGCGGCCAAGCACCAGCTCAACTACGTGAAGCTCGACGGCAATATCGGCTGCATGGTGAACGGCGCCGGCCTCGCGATGGCGACGATGGACATCATCAAGCTCTATGGAAGCAGCCCGGCGAACTTCCTCGATGTCGGCGGCGGCGCGACCAAGGAACGCGTGACCGCCGCCTTCAAGCTCATCCTGTCGGACCCGCATGTCGAAGGGATTCTCGTGAACATCTTCGGCGGCATCATGCGCTGCGACGTGATCGCCGAAGGCATCGTCGCCGCGGCGCGCGAGGTCAGCCTCCAAGTCCCGCTGGTGGTGCGGCTCGAAGGCACCAATGTGAAGCTCGGCAAGAAGATCCTCGCGGATTCGGGGCTGCCGATCCTCTCGGCCGACGATCTGGCCGATGCCGCCCAGAAGATCACCAAAGCGGTGAAGGAGGCGGCCTGATGTCTGTTCTCGTCAATCGCGACACGAAAGTCATCTGCCAAGGCTTCACCGGCGCGCAGGGCACTTTCCATTCCGAGCAGGCCATCGCCTACGGCACCAAGATGATGGGCGGCGTCACGCCGGGCAAAGGCGGCAGCAAGCATCTCGACCTGCCGGTCTTCGACACCGTCGCCGATGCGGTCAAGGCGACCGGCGCCAATGCCAGCGTGATCTATGTCCCGCCGCCTTTTGCCGCCGATGCGATCCTCGAGGCGATCGATGCCGAGCTGCCGCTGGTGGTGTGCATCACCGAGGGCATCCCCGTGCTCGATATGGTGGCGGTCAAGCGCGCTTTGACCGGGTCGAAGAGCCGCCTCATCGGCCCCAATTGTCCGGGCGTCATCACGCCGGGCGAATGCAAAATCGGCATCATGCCGGGGCACATCCACAAGAAGGGCCATGTCGGGATCGTGTCGCGCTCGGGGACGCTGACCTATGAGGCGGTCGCGCAAACGACCGCCGCGGGGCTCGGCCAGTCGAGCTGCGTCGGCATTGGCGGCGACCCCGTCAACGGCACGAATTTCATCGACTGTCTCGAGATGTTTTTGGCCGATCCCGAGACTCACGCCATCATCATGATCGGCGAGATCGGCGGCTCGGCCGAAGAAGAAGCGTCCGATTTCGTCAAGCGCAACAAGGTCAAGAAGCCGATGGTCGGATTCATCGCCGGCGCGACCGCGCCGCCTGGCCGCCGCATGGGTCATGCCGGCGCCATCATCTCGGGCGGGACTGGCACGGCGGCGACCAAGAAAGAGGCGATGAAAGGCGCTGGCATTACCGTCGCCGAATCGCCGGCGGCGCTGGGGTCAACCATGCTGCAACGATTGAAGAGTTAATCGTGGCCGCGGCGCGACAAGAGCCGGCGCGCCACATTCACCCCGGGTCCGGCAGGCGCCGCGGGCGGGACTTGCCGCGCGGCCGACAGGTCGAGCCGCCGGCGCTTGCTGAGATCCAGGCGCTTTTGGGCGACCAGCCGCGCCGGCGCGATCTGCTGATCGAGTTTCTCCATCTCATTCAAGACCGGTATTCCTGCCTCCAGGCGCGGCATCTCGCGGCTCTCGCCCAGGAAATGAAGCTCGCGCTGGTCGAGGTCTACGAGGTTGCCTCGTTCTACGCGCATTTCGATATCGTGATGGACGGCGAGGCGCCGCCGCCGGCCTTGACGGTGCGGGTCTGCGATAGTCTGAGCTGCGCGCTGTTCGGCGGCGAGCGCTTGCTCGCGGAGCTTCCGGCAAAGCTCGGCGCGGGCGTTCGCGTGACGCGCGCGCCCTGCATGGGCGCTTGCCATAACGCGCCGGCGGTGGCCTTGGGCCACGCGCTGCATGAGCATGCGACGGTCGAGAGGGTTGCGGCGGCCGTCGCGAAAAAGGATACGCATCCGGTCGTGCCGGTCTATCCGAAGCTCGACGCCTATCGCCAATCCGGCGGCTATAAGCTGCTCGAATCCTGTGTGGCGCGAAAGACGCCGGTCGACGACATCCTGAAGGCGCTCGAGAGCGCACAGCTGCGCGGTCTCGGTGGAGCGGGGTTTCCGACCGGCCGCAAATGGCGCGCGGTGCTGGCCGAGCCGAAACCGCGCCTCATGGCGGTCAACGCCGATGAAGGAGAGCCCGGTACTTTCAAGGACCGCCATTACCTCGAAACCGATCCGCATCGCTTTCTGGAAGGGATGCTGATCGGCGCCTGGGCGGTCGAAGCGCCCGAGATCTACATCTATCTACGCGATGAATATCCGCAGATCCGCCTCATCCTCGAAGCCGAGATCGCCGCGCTCGAGAAAGCCGGTCTTGCGCGCCACACTCGGATAGATCTCCGCCGCGGCGCCGGCGCCTATATCTGCGGTGAGGAATCGGCGATGCTCGAAAGCATCGAAGGCAAGCGCGGCTTGCCCCGCCACAAGCCGCCCTATCCGTCGCAAGTGGGGCTTTTTGGCCGGCCGACGCTCATCAACAATGTCGAGACGCTCTACTGGGTGCGCGACGTGGTCGAGCGCGGCGCCGACTGGTTCCTCAATCAAGGGCGACGCGGCCGAAAGGGGCCGCGCAGCTTCTCGGTCTCGGGCCGGGTGAAGTCTCCCGGCGTCAAGCTGGCGCCCGCCGGCATCACCGTGCGCGAATTGATCGATGAATATTGCGGGGGCATGCTCGACGGCCATCAATTCAAGGCCTATCTGCCGGGCGGCGCTTCGGGGGGCATCCTGCCGGCGACGATGGCCGATCTGCCCTTGGATTTCGGCACGCTTGAGCCATATGGCTGCCTCATCGGCTCGGCTGCCGTGGTCGTGTTGTCGGATCAGGATGACATGCGCGCCGTGGCGCTCAATCTTCTGAAATTTTTCGAGGATGAAAGCTGCGGCCAATGCACGCCGTGCCGCGTCGGCACCGAAAAGGCCGTGCATCTGCTGTCGTCGCCGAAATGGGACGGGGCGCTGCTCGATGAATTGACGCGCGTCATGACCGATTCGTCGATTTGCGGCCTCGGCCAGGCGGCGATGAATCCGGTCAAGATGGTGCTGAAGCACTTCGCGAGGGATGTGTCATGAGCGATGGATCCGGGGTGGCGCCCCAGGCGGTCAAATTCCTGCTCGACGGCGTCGAGGTCGAGGCCATGCCCGGCGAGACTATCTGGCGGGCGGCGCGGCGCTACAAGACCAACCTGCCGCATCTCTGCTTCTCGCCGGCGCCGGGTTACCGGCCCGACGGCAATTGCAGGTCCTGCATGGTCGAGATCGAAGGCGAGCGCGTGCTCGCCGCCTCCTGCATCCGACAGCCGACGGAAGGCATGAAGGTCCAGACGAAATCGGAGCGGGCGGTGTCCAACCGCAAGCTCGTCTTTGAGCTGCTCGTCGCCGATCAGCCCAAGCGTGAGACGGCGCATGACCCCGATTCCGAATTCTGGAAAAACGCGGCGCGCGCCGGCGTGACGGCGAGCCGGTTCCCGGCGCGCGCTCAACCGCTTCCCGACCTTTCGCATCCGGCGATGGCGGTCAATCTCGACGCCTGCATCCAATGCAATCTTTGCGTCCGCGCTTGCCGCGAGGTGCAGGTCAACGATGTCATCGGCATGGCCATGCGTGGCCACGGCGCCAAGATCGTGTTCGATTTCGACGACCCCATGGGGGCGAGCACTTGTGTTGCCTGCGGGGAATGCGTTCAGGCTTGTCCCACCGGCGCGCTGTTGCCGGCGAGCATGGTCGACGCGCAAGGTGCGGCGATGCCGAAGCCCGACCGCGAGGTCGACAGCGTCTGCCCCTATTGCGGCGTCGGCTGCCAGCTCACCTATGGCATCCGGGGCGACGCCATCGTCGCGGTGAAGGGCCGTGGCGGGCCGTCGAACGAGCGCCGGCTGTGCGTGAAGGGTCGTTTCGGCTTCGATTACATCGCGCATCCCGACCGGCTCACGGTCCCGTTGATCCGCAAGGAAGGCGTGCCCAAGCGCGCCGAAGACGAGATCGATCCCGCCAATCCGTGGACGCATTTCCGCAAGGCGAGCTGGGACGAGGCGCTCGATGTCGCGGCTTCCGGCTTGAAGCGCATCCGCGACGCGAAAGGCGGCAATGCGCTCGCCGGCTTCGGCTCGGCCAAGGGCTCCAACGAAGAAGCCTATCTTTTTCAAAAGTTGGTGCGCAGCGGCTTTGGCACCAACAATGTCGATCATTGCACCCGGCTTTGCCATGCTTCCTCGGTGGCGGCGCTGATGGAGGGTATCGGCTCGGCCGCGGTGACGGCGCCCTTCAATGCCGCCATGGACGCGGAGCTCATCATCGTCATCGGCGCCAACCCGACCGAAAATCATCCGGTCGCGGCGACCTATTTCAAGCAGGCGGCAAAACGCGGCGCGACCCTCGTCGTGATGGACCCCCGCGGCCAGGCCCTGAAGCGGCACGCGACTCACATGCTGCAATTCAAGCCGGGCCGCGACGTCGCGATGCTCACCGCGATGCTGCACACGATCATTTTCGAGGATCTCCACGACAAGCAATACGTCCAGGCGCATACCGAGGATTTCGAGGCGCTCAAGGAAAGCGTGAAGGATCGCACGCCCGAAGCGATGGCCGCGATTTGCGGCATCGACGCCGAGACTTTGAAGACCGTGGCGCGCAAATATGCGCGCGCCGAAAGCGCGATCATCTTCTGGGGCATGGGCATCTCGCAAAGCGTGCACGGCACCGACAATGCGCGCTGCCTCATCGCGCTGGCGCTGGTGACGGGCCAGGTCGGAAGGCCGGGCACCGGACTTCATCCCTTGCGCGGGCAGAACAACGTCCAGGGCGCCTCGGATGCAGGCCTCATCCCGATGTTCTACCCCGACTATCGCAAGGTCGAAGATGTGGAGATGCGCCGGATCTACGAGGAGCTCTGGGGGGCGGCCGCCGATCTGAAGCGCGGCCTCACCGTGGTCGAGATCATGACCGCGATCCACGAAGACAAGATCCACGGCATGTACATCATGGGCGAGAACCCGGCGATGTCGGATCCGGATGCGCAGCACGCGCGCGAGGCCTTGGCAAAGCTCGATCACCTCGTCGTGCAAGATCTCTTCCTCACCGAGACCGCGCGCTATGCCGATGTGATCCTTCCGGCCTCGGCCTGGCCCGAAAAGAGCGGCACCGTGACCAACACGAACCGGCAGGTGCAGCTCGGCCGGATCGCGCTGCCGCTGCCCGGCGAGACGCGCCAGGATCTTTGGATCATTCAGGAGATCGCAAGGCGCATCAGTCTCAACTGGAATTATGCCGGCCCGGCCGACGTCTTCGCCGAGATGAAGCGCGGCATGCCCTCACTCGACAACATCACCTGGGAACGTTTGGAGCGCGAAAGCTCGGTCACCTATCCTTGCGCCGCGCCGGACAAGCCCGGCAACGATATCGTCTTTGGCGATGGGTTCCCGACCAAAAGCGGCCGCGGCAAGCTCGTGCCGGTGGGCCTCGTGCCGCCGGCCGAGGAGCCCGACGCGCCTTACCCCATGGTGCTCACGACCGGGCGACAGCTCGAGCATTGGCATACGGGCGCGATGACGCGCCGCACGAGCATCCTCGACGAGCTCGAGCCGGAAGCCGTCGCCAGCCTTGCGCCGGCCGATTTGCGGCGGCTCGATATGCGGCCGGGCGATCCGGTCCGGGTCGTGACCCGCCGCGGCGCGATCGAATTGAAAGCGCGGGCCGACGGCGCAGTGCCGCCGGGGATGGTGTTTATTCCGTTCTGTTATGCCGAGGCGGCGGCGAACATCCTCACCAACCCGCAGCTCGATCCTTTCGGCAAGATCCCCGAATTCAAATTCTGCGCCGCGCGGGTGGAAAAAGTGACGGCCGATGCCACGCCGTGACGCAACTCGTCTGAATGTCGACGGCTGAAAATCGTGAAAAGAATCGGGCGGAGCCGCGGCCCCGCCCGGTCTTCCTGTGAAGACGAGCCGACGCTACTCCGCAGCGTGCATTTGGATTGAATTCGCTGCGCCGCTTAGCTGCGCCGCCCGCAAAGGCTTGAGAGCGAACAGCGCGAGCGCGACGACAACGAAATTGGCGATGGCCGTTACCACGAACACGGTGTGCCAGCTGCCCGTCATGTTCTTCAGGACATTGGCAAGCGGCACGAGGAAGGCCGAGGTTCCTTTCGCCGTATAGAGGAGGCTTGCGTTGACCGTCGCGTATTTCGAACCGAAGGTGTCGGTGCAGGTCGACGGGAACAGGCTGAAGATCTCGCCCCAAGTGAAGAAGATCAGCCCGGCGAAGATCACGAACGCCCACGGATTGGTGCCAAGCGCGCCCAGGAGCCAATAGGCGATGCCGCCGAGGCCGAAGGCGAGGGCCATGGTGTATTCACGGCCGATTACGTCCGAGACCCACCCGAAGAAAGGCCGCGCCGCGCCGTTCATGACGTTGTCGAAGATGAGCGCCACGGTCAAGGTCGTGCCGCCGAGGAAGAGAATCGTGTCGGAAATGCCATAGCTTTTGGCGATCACCGCGAGCTGCGCGGTCGCCATGAGGCCGCTGGCCGAGACGAGGACGAACATCACGTAAAGCAGCCAGAAAGTGGGGGTGCCGAGCACCTCCCAGGGCGCGAAATCACGCGCCGTCTGCCGCACGCGCGCCGTGTTCACCGCGGCACGGGCCTCGCCCTGCAGCGGCGCGCGCAGCATCCAGGCGGCGAGGAAGATGATCACGCCTTGCACCAGTCCAAACCAAAAAAAGGTGGCCGCATAGCCTTGCGAGCCGATCATCGCGCGGATCGGGATGACGGTGAGCGCCGCGCCCGCGCCGAAACCGGCGGCGGTGAGGCCGACCGCAAGGCCGCGCCGATCGGCGAACCATTTGACCGCATTGCCGACGCAGGTCGCGTAAACACCGCCCGCTCCGACGCCGGAGAGCGCGGCGCCCAGGTAAAGCATCGGCAACGTGTCCGCGATCGAATTGACGATCCAGCCGAGCGCGACGAGCACGCCGCCGACACTGACCATGATCTTTGGACCGAGACGCGGCCCAAGACTGTCGACGATCCAGCCATCGATCGGGGTTGCCCAGGTCTCCAGTGCGATGAAAATACTGAACGCCACTTGGATGCCCGCGACCGTCCAGCCATGCGCCTGCGCCATCGGCTGGACGAACAGGGTCCAGCCATATTGGAGATTGGCGATCAGGATCATGCAGATGATGCCGGCGATGAGCTGAAGCCAGCGATAAGAGGGTGATGTGCCTTCCGACATCGTTGTTTCCCTTTTGGATTTTGTGCACTTAATCCGATAGGGCACGTCGTGCCTGCCCGTTTTTTTGAGACATACATCAAATCGTATGAATAAGACAACTAAATGCGATGTTGCTGTGCAACCTCCGCGCGCGTTGCGGCGCGGCATCCGCGCGGATCGCTGCCCGGCTCCACAATCCGCGGCCCTGTAATCCCTTGTGCGGCCGAGACGTTTCGAATGACGGTCGGACCGACGTCACAACAGCGAGGGCATGATGACGCCTGTGAAACGATTTGCCGCCGGGGTTCTGTTCATTGCCGCGCAAGCCCTGCCCGCCGCCGCGCAAAGCTCGAACGCTGCCGGCAACACGACGATGCTGCATCTGAGCGAAACCGCGGAACGGAACGTGCCGCGCGATCGCCTGCGCGTCCAACTCGCCGCCGAATTCGTCGATACCGACGCGGCGAAAGTGCAGACCGAGATCAATCGCCGCATGAACGCGGCGGTCGCGCGTATCAAATCCGTGCCGGACATCGCGGTCGAGACCGAAGGCTACGGCGTTTACGATGAGCGCGGCGACAAGGCGCCGCCGCGCTGGCGCGGCAGCCAATCGATTTCGCTCCTGGCGAAAGATTTCCCATCGTTGCTTGCGCTTGTTGGTGCGCTGCAGCGGGACGGGCTGATCGTTAAAGCCATGACGCCCGAGCTCTCGCGCGAGGCGCGCGAGGCGGTAACCGATGAACTCACCGACTCGGCCTTGCGGCGGCTGAGGCAACGTGCCGAGCACATCGCGGCGGGGCTGGGCGCCAGGGTCGACGGTTTTCGCGACGTGCGGATCGGCAATGTGGCCGTGCCGCCCTCGCCGCTGCGCGCCACGGCCGCCGTCGCGGGGATGCAACGCCCGCCGATCGCGGAGCCCGGGGAGGCGCCGGTCTCGGTCTCGGTCTCGGCCGATATCGCGCTGGCGCCGCGCTCCTAGCGCCCTGCCCGCGAAGCCCTGGCTGACAAGAGCGCCGGCGCCCTACATAATGGGGCCCGCCTGGCGAGGAGTCTCATCATGGTTCAGGTCACTGAGCAGGATCTCGCGCCCGACACGATCGAGGCGTCCGTCAATTATCTGCGCGACACGGGCGAGCAGCCTTTTACTTATACCGGCGGACCGGGCTCGACCGAGATTCGGACGGGCGGGACGCCGGACCCGCGCGTTGTCACGATCCGTAACGGGCGTCCGGTCGCCGATCGTTTCGCGCTCGAGCACAACGGGTTTCGTTTTCTCCCCCACGATACGGCGATGCGCGATTTCTTCGATGAGGACGAAGTGCGCCGAATCTATTACGCCGAGATGGAAGCGCTCGTGAAGGCCGAGACCGGCGCGTCCCGCGTCGTCGTCTTCGATCACACCTTGCGCACCGCCGACGATGAGTTGCGCGAGGCGCGCAAGATCCGCGAGGTCGTGCGCCGCGTCCATAACGACTATACCGAATGGTCCGGGCCGCAACGCGTGCGCGATCTTCTGCCCGACGAGGCCGAGGCGCTCCTGCAACGCCGTTTCGCGATCGTCCAGGTTTGGCGGCCGATCCGGCATCCGGTCGAAAGCTTCCCGCTCGCGCTTTGCGATGCGCGCAGCATGTCGCCCAAGGATTTCGTCATCTCCGAGCGGCGCTATCCGAACCGCGTCGGCCAGACTTATGCGGTGACCTACAATCCCGAACACCGATGGTACTGGTTTCCCCGGATGCGGCGCGAGGAGGCGCTGATCTTCAAGGTCTTCGATTCGCTCAAGGACGGACGCGCGCGCTGGACCGCTCATACCGCCTTCGACGATCCCACCACGCCGCCGAATGCGCGCCCGCGCGAAAGCATCGAGATCCGCACGCTTGCCTTCTTTGGCCGATAGGCGGGCGCGCGCGCTCCCTGCGCCGCCTTTGCCCGTTTTCGATGCGGCGGGTCCGCGCCAGCCTGTCAAGCGCGATCACCGCGGATTTCGGATTCGCCTTTGCCGTCTGAGGAAAATGTTGATTACCGGGCGAAGCAGTGAGAGTGTGATCTCCACGCGCGCCGAGCATCCGTGTCCGACGCGTGAAAAACCATCAGGGAGAAGCGGCTTCCGCAAAGGAATGGCCGTGCAAAACAAAGGAAAGAAAGGAGGACCACGATGAGCAAGCAGGCACTCGTTGAGGCGCTCAAGAAGACGGGGCTCAAGACGTCGGCTGCGGGCAAGGCCGTCGATGCGGTTACCGGCGTGATTGCCAAAGAGCTCAAAAAAGCTCAAAAGTTCAGCATTCCCGGTTTTGGCTCTTTCCATGTCAGCAAGCGGGCGGCGCGCATGGGGCGCAATCCCCGTACCGGCGAGCCGATCAAGATCAGGGCGAGCAAGGGTGTGCGTTTCAAGGCTGGCGCGAAATTGAAAGGTTCGCTCTGATATTCGAGGTTTCAGAATCATTGTCGACGAACATCGATGACTGGCCGCGGCATCCGATACCGCGGCCACCATCGCGGCGCCGCTTTCGCCGCTAAGCCATGAGTTTTACGGCACGAGAATTCCGCGACGCGTTGGGCCTGTTTCCGACCGGGATCGCGATCGTGACCACGGTCGATGCCGATGGGCAGCCGGCGGGCGTCACGGTCAATTCCTTCACCTCGGTCTCGCTCGAGCCGCCGCTGATCCTGGTCTCGTTGGCGCGCACCAGCCGCAGCCTGGACACTTTCAACGCCGCCACGCATTTCGCGGTGAGCCTGTTGCGCGACGACCAGCGCCAAGTCTCCTCGGCCTTCGCCAGCACCGCCGGCGAACGCTTCAGCCAGGTTCGGCATCGCGCCGGGCACGGCGGCTGCCTCGTGATCGAGCCGCATCTCGTCGCCTTCGAATGCGAGGTTCATGCCCGCTACGATGGCGGCGACCATGTTCTGCTGCTCGGCAAGGTCACGAAGATCAACCCGGGCGCAGACGCCGCGCCGCGGCCGCTTCTCTATTTCCGCGGCCAATATCGCGAATTATCGGAACAGCACGCCGAAATCGCGCCCTTCCGGCTCGAGGGCTGGTAAGGGCCGCACCGCGCGAGCGGCGGGGCGTGCCGCGACGCCGCCAGCCTCACTGCGGACAAGGCCGATTCCACGCCCCCCGTGTCAGCGCTTGCTCCAGCCCGGCACGGGGTAGCGCGGCTTGGCGAGCATGTGGTCGGTGAAGATCGGCACGACCTCGCCGCTCTGGATCTCAATGACGATTTGCGGCACGTCGATCTGGCCGTTTTCGGCAAATTTCACGTGGGCGTAGACGCTCTGGAAATCGCTTTTGGCGATCGCGTCGCGTACCGCCTTCTTGTCGAGAGAGCCGGCCTTGGCGATCGCCTTGGCGAAGACCTCGACATCGGCCGCGGCCGAGGCGGCGTGATAGTCGGGATCGTAGTGGTATTTGGCGGTGTAGGCCTTGGCGAATTGCTCGGCGTCGCCGAACCACTCATCCTTGAGCGCGGCGGTCGGGACCCAGGGCGTCATGCCGAACGCATCTTCGGCGTCCTTGCCGAGCGCCTTGCGGAAATCGGCGGTCGGCACGCCGACGGTATAGGCGGTCAATCCCTTGGGGCTGACGTCGAGGCTCTTTGCCTGGCGGATGCTGTCGAGCACTTCGGCCAGCAATCCGCCCCACAGGATGACATCGGGTGATTTCGACTTCACGAGAGCCAGGAGCGAGGAGAAATCCGCGCTCTTCTGCGCGTATTGCTGATCGAGCACGGTCTCGAATCCCGCCTTCTTGAGCAAGAGGCGCGTCCCTTGCGCGACCGATACGTCGAAGGCGTCGTCGGCGGTGATGAGGGCGACCGTCTTGGGCTTGGGCGTCAGGTGGCCCATCATCGTGATCGTGCTGCCGAAATAATCCTCGGCCGGCGGCAAGGTGCCGAATATGTATTTATAGCCGCGCGAGAAGATCTGACTTGCCGCGCCGCCCCCCTCGACCATCGGCATCTCGTATTTCTCGGCAACCGAGGTGTCGACCAACACCACGCCGCTCGAATAGGAGCCGAGCAGGAAGTCGACCTTGTCGCGCGTGATGAGTTGGGTATAGAGCTGGACGTCGAGGTTGGTGTCGGACTGGTTGTCGAGGATATCGGCCTTGAGCGTGTATTTCTTGCCGCCGACCGTGATGCCGCCCTTCTCGTTGATCTTGTCGATCGTGAGTTCATAGGCATCGCGGTAGTAGCGTCCGGTGTTGGCATCCTTGCCGGTAAGCTGGACCGCACTGCCCAAGGTGATCGTATTGGTCTGCGCCCATGCCGGTGCCGCGGCCAGAACGGCCAAGGCCACGCTGGCCTGCCACAAACGCTTCATCGCCTCTCTCCCCGAAAGATCGTTTTGTCGCGCAAATGATGGCGGCGCCGTGCCGGCTTAGCAAGCGTCGCGCGGCGAGCGACGGGGGCGCAGCTTTCGTGGCATGATGGCCGGATGATCCGTGTCACGCCGGCCATCTCGCTCGACGAACGTGAAATCGAGGAACGCTTCATTCGCGCTTCCGGGCCCGGCGGCCAGAACGTGAACAAAGTGGCGACGGCGGTTCAATTGCGATTCGACATCGATGCCTCGCCGGCGCTCGATTCGGGAACGCGCCTTCGCCTCAAGCGGCTCGGGGGAAGGCGGGTGAGCCGCGAGGGCGTGATCATCATCACCGCCGAGCGTTTCCGGACGCGGGAGCGCAACCGGGCTGATGCACGGGAGCGCCTCATCGATCTCATTCGCCGTGCCGCGATGCGGCCGAAGGCGCGCCGCGCCACCAAGCCGAGCCGAGGCCAGCGCGAGGCACGGCTCGAGACCAAGGCGCGCCGTGCGCGTGTGAAACTTCTGCGGCGGCCGCGCCCGCCACAGGATTAGGCGAGCCTCTTGTGCGGGGGCGCCCTGGTGTATAATCCGAATTCGTCGATAATGGAGTCTGCCATGCCATCGCCGAGCGAATGGGACATTCCCGCTAACGCGCAGCCCAAACCCGAAGATTGGGATTTCGACCTCGATCGCGCGTTATCCTCGACGGTGATCATCCGTGCGACCGTTCCTGCCGACGGGTTTACCGCGCAGACGCTGGGCACCGAGCGCGCCGGCAATGGCGTCATCATCCGCGAAGATGGGGTGGTGCTGACCATCGGCTACCTCATCACCGAGGCCGAAACCATCTGGCTCAATACGATTGACGGCCGCGCCATCGCCGGCCATGCGCTCGCCTACGATCAGGAAACCGGCTTTGGCCTCGTGCAGGCGCTCGGCAAGCTGCAATTGCCGGCCATGGCGCTCGGGCATTCGGCGACGGCACGCGCCGGCGACCGGGTGATTGTGGCCGGTGGCGGTGGTCGAGAGCATGCGATCTCCGCGCGCATCGCCGCCAAGCAGGAGTTCTCCGGCTATTGGGAATACCTCATCGACGACGCGATCTTCACCGCGCCCGCGCATCCGAATTGGGGCGGCGCCGCGTTGATCGGCGGCACCGGCAATCTCTTGGGCATCGGCTCGCTGCATTTGCAGCAGGCGCGCGAGAACGGCGCGGCCGAGCACCTCAACATGCACGTTCCGATCGATCTGCTGAAGCCGATATACGAAGATCTGCTCACGCTCGGGCGGCCGAACCATCCGCCGCGTCCCTGGCTCGGCCTTTATGCGACCGAAATCGACAACAAGGTGGTGGTTGCGGGACTTGCCAATTCCGGGCCGGCGCGGCGCGCGAACATCAAGACCGGCGATATCATCCTTGCGGTCGGCAGCACGGAAATCGGCGATCTCGCCGCGCTCTATCGCACGATTTGGAAACAGGGACGCGCCGGAGTCGACGTGCCTCTCCTGGTCTATCGCGACGGCAAGACGCTCGATCTCAGCGTCCATTCGGCCGACCGCGCCCGTTTTCTCAAATCGCCGAGCCTACATTGAGGCTTTAGCGCCCGAGCGGCCGCGGAAATTGCGCACATCGCGCAGGCTCGCGCCCTCGAACTGCGCCTTGCCGGCTGCTGCGTCCTTGAAATTCGCGTTGCACAGATCGGCGTCGCGAAAATCGGCGTCATCGAGATTGGCACCCGACAGATCGACGTTGCCGAGCTTTGCCTGCTTCATCTGCGCTTCCCTCAGATCGGCTCGGCCGAGCTTGGCGCCTTCGAGATTGGCCGGGAAATCATATTTGCGGTCGCCGACATTCTCCAGCGGCATCAGATTGGCGCGCACCAAGGTCGCGCCGGACAGATGCGCCCGAATAAGCTTGGCGCCGCGCAGATCGGCGCGGTCCAAGCGCGCGTCCCGCAAATCGGCCAGCGAAAGATCGCACATGACAAGCGAGGCCTCGGTCAAATCCGCGCCGCGCAGCACCGCGCGCGCGAGCACGGCGAGCGCGAGTTTCGCTTTGCGCAGATCGCAGCCCGACAGGTCGCGCTCGCTCAATACCGCGCGCTGGCCCTCGGCCCCGCGGCTGTCGAGCCAGAGTTGGTGAAGCCGCAAAGTCTCTTTCATCTCTTCGGGCGAGATCGCGCCGCGCGTCGCGCCCTGAACGTCCTCGCTGTCTTTCGCCTGGGCGAGCGCGCCGGGATCGAGGATGGCGCCGCTGACATCGACACCCTTGAGTTCGGCGCCGGCCAGTTTGGCCTTGGCGAGCATCGCGCCGCGGAGGTTGGCGCCGGAGAGGTTGGCGCCCGAAAGATCGGCGTGCTCCAAGACGGCGCCGGTGATATTGGCGTTGCGCAGATCGGCGCCGCAGAGATCGGTGTTGGTCAGATTGGCGTCGGTCAGGTCGGCGCGAATCATGGCGGCGCCGCCGAGCTTCGCGCCCGACATGTCGCATTCGCGCGCTTCGATCGAGGAGAGATCGGTGCGCGGCGCATCCTCGCCGCCGAAATGCTTTCCTTCCAGCCCCAAGAGCTTCAACGGCACGATCTTGGTCATGTCGGCGTTGGGCAATTTCGCGCGATTGAGTTGCGCCGCCCGAAGGCAGCTCGAGCGCAGATCGGCGCCGGTGAGATCGGCGCCGTTGAGATTGGCGGCGCGCAGATCCGCCGTGGAAAGCTTGGCGCCGCGCAGGCGCGTATTCTTCAGATTGGCGCGATGCAGCCTTACGCCGGTGAGGTCTGCACCCGAAAGGTCTTGGTCGCTGAGATCGGCCTCGGAGAGATCATAATGCGCCAGCACCGCCCGGCGGCCTCCCGGCAAGCGCGAAATGAAAAGCTCGTGCAGCTGGAGGATTTGGCGAAGCTCCTGTGGCGATAATTGGCGCAACGCACTCTCTTCCCTCTGCTGGTCATCCCGATTCTCGGGCGGTCCGCTCATGCCGCATTAAAGCCGCGCAATGGTTACCATGTTGTAAAGTAAAGTTATTAAACTGCTTCCCCGGCGGATTTGTCTCTCCCTGGAGCCCCGCTCGCCCGCTCGCATGTGGCGGTGCGGTATATCTGCCGCGGGGCTCTTGTGGCAAAATACCCGAAATGGAAAGCCCGCCCCATTGACCGTTTCCGAGAAGAACATCCTCGCGATCGATTTGACCGCGGTCCTCGTCGCCGTAACCGGCGAAGAACCCCGTGTTCTGACCATCCAGGACGGGAAGGCCCTGCCTTCCGGCCCGTTCGAGTCCGGCCATCGCTCGCTTCAGACCGGGCTGCGCGACTGGGTCGAGCGCCAGACTCACCACCCGTTGGGCTATATGGAGCAACTCTATACTTTCGCCGACCGGGATCGCACGCAAGGCGGCGGCAGGGTGATCTCCATCAGCTATCTGGGACTGACGCAGGAGGCCCGCGCTACCGGCGAGCAGGCGCCCGATTGGCGCAATTGGTATCGCTACCTTCCTTGGGAGGATTGGCGCGAAGGCCCGCCCCCCATCATCGGCGCGATCGCCAAGCGCCTGTCGGCCTGGGCCGAATCCGTGCCCGATCCCGGCTCGCGTCGCGAGCGCCTGCAGCGCGTCTCGACCGCCTTCGCGCGCGTGCCGCGGGAATGGAACGAGGAACTGGTGTTGCAGCGTTACGAACTGCTTTACGAAGCGCAGCTTGTCCCCGAGGCCGGACAGCCGCGCCCGGTCGCCGATCCTCTGCCTGGCGAACCGATGATGCATGACCACCGCCGCATTCTGGCGACCGGAATCGCGCGCCTTCGCGCGAAGATCAAATACCGTCCGGTCGTCTTCGAATTGATGCCCGAGAGTTTCACCCTTCTGCGCCTTCAGCGCGCGGTCGAAGCGCTGGCCGGTCAACGCCTCCACAAGCAGAATTTCCGCCGCCTCATCGGGCAACAGGGGCTGGTCGAAGAAACCGGAAAGATTTCGACAGAAACGGGTGGCCGTCCCGCCAAGCTCGTGCGGTTTCGCCGCGAGGTCCTGCAGGAGCGCGCCTTCGCGGGAACGAAGCTGCCGATCGCGCGGCCGGCCTGAGGGCTGCGTTCCCGCCGCCGGCAGCGCGGGCCGGAAGCATTGGCCGGTCATTAAGCGGCCGGAAACCCTCGCTTGCATCTCTCACAGCGCTGGTATGAAAAACCTGTGACAGGTGTCGCGACCATTGCGCTTGACACTCTTATGCTCATGTGTAGTCTATCTTTCCTATATTTGCTCAATATGAGCATAAGAGAGGCGCCATGCCAGACAGTATTTCGGTCCCGAGCCCCAGTCACGCGCTCTATGACCGCGTCAAAAGGGTGATCCCCGCGATCGAGTGGCCGGTCTTTGCCGGCGACATCGACGCCATCCTCGCGCTGAAGGCCTCCCGCAACGCGGTCATCCTCGCGCATAACTACCAGACGCCGGAAATCTATCACGGCGTCGCCGACATCGTCGGCGACAGTCTGGCGCTGGCGCGCGAAGCGGCCAAGACCGATGCCGCGGTCATCGTGCTCGCCGGCGTCCATTTCATGGCCGAGACGGCGAAGCTGCTCAATCCCGAAAAGACCGTGCTGATTCCCGATCCGGGCGCCGGCTGCTCGCTGGCGGCTTCGATCACGGCGGCCGATCTGCGGTTGCTGCGCCAGCGTTATCCCGGCGTGCCCGTGGTCACCTACGTCAACACTTCGGCGGCGGTGAAGGCGGAATCCGATATCTGCTGCACATCGGGCAACGCCAAGAAAGTGGTCGAATCCCTCGGCGTCGACCAGGTGATCATGCTGCCCGACGAATATCTCGCGCAGAACGTCGCCCGGGAAACCGGGGTCAAGATCATCACCTGGAAGGGTCATTGCGAGGTGCATGAGCGCTTCACCGCCGCCGAGATCCGCGAGCTGCGTGCGATGCATCCGGGCGTCGTGGTTCTCGCGCATCCCGAATGCCCGCCCGATGTCGTTGCCGAGGCCGATTTCGCCGGCTCGACCGCGGCGATGGCCGATTACGTCGACCAGAAGCGGCCGGGCCGCGTCGTGCTCATGACCGAATGCTCGATGAGCGACAACATCGCCGCGTCGCATCCCGATATCGACTTCGTGCGGCCCTGCAATCTCTGCCCCCATATGAAGCGCATCACCCTGCCGAAGATCCGGGCGGCGCTCGAGACGATGCGCCACGAGGTCACGATCGATCCGGCGGTCGCCGCTCGCGCCCGCCAAGCCGTCGAGCGGATGCTCGCGATCTGAGGAACGGCCATGACCGTGCTTGGGGCGGAACTCGCCGGAAGACCGGTGATCATCGGTGCGGGGCTCGCCGGGCTGATGACGGCGCTCCATTTGGCGCCGGAACCGGTGGTGGTGCTTTCCAAATCGCGGCTGGGCGACGACGTCGCCAGTGCCAAAGCCCAGGGCGGCGTCGCCGCGGCAATGGGCGGCGATGACGATCCGCGTTTCCACGCCGCCGATACGATCGACGCCGGCGATGGTCTGTGCGATCCGGCGGTCGTGAGCGCGATCACGGCAGCCGCGTCCGGAGCGATCGAAGAACTCCTTCGGCTCGGCGTGCCGTTCGATCGCGGTGGCGACGGAAACCTCGCTTTAGGCCTCGAAGCGGCGCATGGCCGCCACCGCATCGTCCATGCCGCCGGCGACGGCACCGGCCATGCCATTCTCCTGGCCGTGATCGCCGCGGTGCGGCGCACACCCTCGATCACCGTGCTGGAAGAATTCGAGGCGCGCCGGCTCGTTATGCGCGACGGAGCGATCGCTGGCGTGCTCGCGATCGGTCCCGAAGGGGCGCTGCTGCTGCCCAGTCGCCGCATCGTGATCGCGACCGGCGGTCTTGGCTATCTTTACCGATACACCACCAACCCGCGGGGCTCTTTCGGACAAGGCATCGCCTTGGCCGCGCGCGCGGGCGCGGCGCTGGCCGATATGGAGTTCGTCCAGTTCCATCCGACCGCGCTCGATGTCGGGCTCGACCCGATGCCGCTCGTCAGCGAAGCCGTGCGCGGCGAAGGTGCCATTCTCGTCGACGAGACCGGCTCGCGCTTCATGGCGCATGAGGGCCGCGCCGAGCTCGAGCCGCGCGACGTTGTCGCGCGCGCCGTCTGGCGCCATCGGGCGCGCGGACATCGCGTTTATCTCGATGCGCGCTCGGCGCTTGGCGCGCGCTTTGCCACGCGGTTTCCCGGGATCGCGGCGCAATGCCGCCGCGCCGGCATCGATCCCGCTACCGATCTCATCCCGGTGAGGTCGGCGGCGCATTACCATATGGGCGGAATCGCGGTCGATCATGCGGGGCGCAGCTCGGTCGCCGGGCTTTGGGCCTGCGGCGAGGCCGCCGCGACCGGGCTTCACGGCGCCAATCGCCTGGCGAGCAATTCGCTGCTCGAGGCGGCGGTATGTGGCGGCTGGGTCGCGCAGAGCGTCGCCGGAATGCCGGCCGGAACCGGGCTGGCGCTTCCGCCGGTCGATGTGCCGGCGGCGGCCGATCCCGGCCTCGTGCGCGGCATCATGGAGGAACAGGTGGGCGTCCTGCGCAGCGCCCCATCGCTGAGCGCCGCGATCGAAGCCTTGTGGCCGCTCGCCCGGGACGGCGGTCCGGCCGCGGATCCGGCCATGATTGGACTGATTGTCGCCACGGCCGCACTCTCGCGCAGCGAAAGCCGCGGCGGCCATTGGCGCAGCGATTTCCCGCAAGCCGAGCCGGCTCAAGCCTCTCGCCGGGTCTTGCAACTCGGCGACGCCGAAGCCGTCGCGCGCGACGTGACGGGCGGCTCGGCCGCTCGCGCAAGAGGAGGCTGAATCCATGGCGGTCGCCGCATTGCCGCGCGTGATGATCGAGGCCCTGGTCCGCGACGCGCTCCTCGAAGATCTCGGCCGCGCCGGCGACATCACCAGCGATGCGATCATCCCGCCCGAGACGCGGGCCGAAACCGCTTTGGTCGCACGCAAGAAGGGCGTCGTGGCCGGGCTCGACCTGGCCGTGCTTGCCTTCGAACTGATCGACTCCTCGATCAAGGCTTCGATCGCAAAGCCCGACGGCACCCGGCTCGAAAAGGGCGATACGATCGCGACGATATCGGGTCCCGCGCGCGGGATTTTGACGGCCGAGCGCGTGGCTCTCAATTTTCTCTGCCATTTGAGCGGCATCGCCTCGGCCACGGCTGCGGTGGTCGATGCGGTGCGCGGCACCCAGGCGCGAGTTGTGTGCACGCGCAAGACCCTGCCCGGGCTGCGCATCGTGCAGAAATACGCGATCCGCGTCGGCGGCGGGTTCAATCACCGCTTCGGCCTCGATGACGCGGTCCTCATCAAGGACAATCACATCGCCGCCGCGGGCGGCATCCGTCCGGCGGTCGAGCGCGCCCGCGCCGCGATCGGCCATCTCGTCAAGATCGAGCTCGAAGTCGACACGCTCGCGCAGCTCGAAGAGGGGCTCGCCATCGGCGTCGACGCCGTGCTCCTCGACAACATGGACCTCGACCAGATGCGCCGTGCCGTCGGGATGGTGAATGGCCGCGCCGTCACCGAGGCGTCGGGCGGGATCACGCCCCAGACCGCGCCGGCGATCGCCGCGACCGGCGTCGACCTGCTCTCGCTCGGCTGGCTCACCCATAGCGTGCAGCAGCTCGATATCGGGCTCGATTACCGCTGAAGTCCCGACAGGCAGGCTCGGGACCGAGAAGCCCGCGATCAGATTTGTTTTCCGTGGAGACGAGTATGGAAGTCGGATACTGATCGAGAGCAGCGGCAACGGCTTCGCCGTTTGATATGACGCTATGGATTTTGGGGGAATCCATATGATTGAACTTGTGACCTGGCTAGACCAGCATCCCCTTCCAAACTGGGTAACTTTTGGCTTCACGGCAGTCGTGTGGCCGCTCGTGCTATTCTGGTGGAACAGACGAAAGGTCAATAGCATAGCTGGTCTACAGGTATCCTTTTTCCATCGGGGTACAACGATCACAATTGGAGGCGCTCCATATCCCGCAGTCGATGTGGAGTTTCTAAACGCTACACAATCAGTCGTGTACCTCACGCACGCGCTGATTAGCGGCTGCACGAAGGAATTTCCAATTTCTCCCGCTGCGAGTCGAGATATTGCGAACGACGCATATGAACTAAAATTCTTGGATAAGAATCAATACGTCTTACGCGAGATAACGTTGCATACGAACACGTCCGCGAAAACCTGTATCCCTGCTGCGGCTGCACCGCCGGCGACATTTTATCAACATAAGGCAGGACTCTTCCGGCGTTTGTTACGACGCCCGAAATACTTTAGGATTGAATACACCGCATTGGTTGGCGATAAGCGGTATAAGGCGTCGACTGTCTACTGATCGTAGACGTGAGCGCAATGCGCTTCGCTGCGGCAACAAGTATTGTGATGCGCGACTCCCCGTGGCCATCAAGCCACGCTTTCTCTATGATTGCACCATGAAATCCCGCTGGCGCGACGAGGAAGCCGAGGCGATGGTGACGCGCTATGCCCAGCAGGGCGTGGCGCGCGATCTCGCCTTGCGGGTTTACACCTCGCGGCTCCTCGGCCAGGACCCGCTGCTCGTCTTGCATGGGGGTGGCAACACCTCCGTGAAGACGAAAGCGACCGATCTTGCTGGCGACGAGGTCGAGGTTCTTTGCGTCAAGGGCAGCGGCTGGGATCTGGGCGATATCGAGCCGGCCGGCTTGCCCGCCGTGCGGCTGAAGCCGCTCCTGAAGCTGCGCCAGCGCGACAAGCTCTCCGATGAAGACATGGTGCGCTATCAGCGCGCCAATCTCCTCGACCCCGGCGCGCCCAACCCCTCGGTCGAGACGCTGCTGCACGCTTTCCTGCCGCAGAAATATGTCGACCACACCCATTCGACCGCGGTGCTGAGCATCGCCGATCAGCCCGACGCCGAAGCGCTCTGCGCCGAGATTTATGGCAAGCGTCTCGGCATCGTGCCCTACATCATGCCGGGCTTCGCGCTCGCCAAGAAAGCCGCCGAGGTCTACGAGGCCGATCCCGCGGTCGAAGGGCTGGTGCTCGTAAAGCACGGCATCTTCACCTTCGGCGCCGAGGCGCGGGAATCCTACGAGCGCATGATCGCTGCGGTGACGCGCGCCGAGGAGCGGCTCGCCAGGGGCCGCAAGAAAATCTTCGCGGCCGCGGCGCTGCCGGCGTCGTTCGCGCCTTTGCATGCGGTTGCGCCCATCCTGCGCGGCGCGTGCAGCGAGCCCGATACGAAGGTCGAGGGCGCGTGGCGCAGGCTCATCCTCGATTTCCGCGCTTCGCCGGCGATCTCGAATTACGTCAATGGCGCGGAGCTCGCACGCTATGCGCAACAGGGCGTGGTCACGCCCGATCACACCATCCGCACCAAGAATATTCCTTTGATCGTGCCGGCTCCGGACGCTCGCGACATCGATGCTTTCTCGACCGCCGCTAGGCGTGCCGCGACGGCCTTCGTCGCCGCCTATCACGAATACTTCGCTCGCAACAATGCCGGCCGCGATCCCGCCAAATGTGCGAGCTCGATCCGCTGCCGCGCGTCGCGCTTGTGCCGGGTCTGGGGCTCTTCGGCCTGGGGCGCAGCAAGAAGGACGCAGGCGATGCCGCCGACATCGCCGAGAACACGATCGCGACCATCGCCGATGCCGAGGCGATCGGCCGCTTCGAGGCGCTTTCCGAAGCCGAGCTCTTCGAGATGGAATACTGGTCGCTCGAACAGGCCAAGCTCGGCGGCGTCGCCGAAAAGCCCTTGGCGGGTCAGATCGCGGCCGTCACCGGCGGCGCGGGAGCCATCGGCGCCGCTTGCGCCGAGCTTTTCAAGGAAAACGGCGCCGAGATCGCGGTGCTCGATCTCGACGAAGTCCAAGCGCGCGAGACCGCGCGCAAGCTGGGCGGCGCGGCGCTCGGTCTTGGCTGCGACGTGACGGACGGCGTTTCGGTGCAGTCAGCTTTCGACAAAGTCGCCGCGCAATTCGGCGGGCTCGACATCCTCATCTCCAATGCCGGCGCCGCCTGGCAGGGCCGCATCGGCGAGGTCGAGGAGTCTGATCCTGCGCCAAAGCTTCGAGCTCAATTTCTTCGCGCCATCAGCGCGTGGCGCAGGCGGCGGTGAAAATCATGCTGGCGCAGGGAACGGGCGGTTGCCTGCTCTTCAATGTTTCGAAGCAGGCGATCAATCCCGGCCCCGCCTTCGGGCCTTACGGTCTGCCCAAGGCCGCGACCCTGTTCCTCTCGCGGCAATACGCGCTCGACTACGGCAAGGACGGCATCCGCGCCAACGCAGTCAATGCCGATCGCATCCGCAGCGGCTTGCTCACGCCCGAGATGGTCGCCGCGCGCTCGAAGGCGCGCGGGCTCTCGGAGCATGACTACATGGCGGGAAATCTGCTAGAGCGCGAAGTGACGGCCGAAGACGTGGCGCAGGCTTTCCTGCACCAGGCGCTTGCCCTCAAGACGACCGGCGACGTGACCACCGTCGATGGCGGCAACATCGCCGCGGCTTTGCGCTAGCCGAAGACTTTCTTCAAGAGATCGGTCGTGCGCGCCGCGGGGTTCGAGCGGATCGACGCTTCCTCGACCGCGAGATAGTGAAAGAGCCCGTCGAGCGCCTTGCCGACCGTGAAATCGGTCAGGTCGAAGCCTTTTACGTCCTGGCCGGCGAAAGGCAGGGTTGCGGCTTTTCCCTGCACCGACTTGAAGGCCTTCACTGCGCCGACGCTCGAAAGGCTCTTGTCGACGATCGGCTTGAAG
Source organism: uncultured Alphaproteobacteria bacterium (assembly GCA_963729935.1). Lineage (GTDB taxonomy): Bacteria > Pseudomonadota > Alphaproteobacteria > ATCC43930 > CGMCC-115725 > CAIKMD01. The sequence goes on along the minus strand of CAVSPW010000005.1, from coordinate 940,287 downwards.
GACTGCGTGAGCGAAGCCGAGGTCGTGCGCTTGAAATATTGAGTCGCGGCATCCTGCGGCCCGGTCAGGATCGCGCGCGCATCGCCGATCGACATTTTCGATGCCGCATCGATGAAGATGTTGAGCGCCTTGGGCGCCGCTTCCTCGGCCGCGCGGTTCATCTTGAGCTGCAGATCGTCGAGCATCCCGCCCGCGCCGACCGCCTTGAGCGGACCTTCGATCTTGGCGAGCGGATCGGGCAGCGGGATCCGGATCGCCGGGTCGCCATTATAGCCATCGGTCTTGCCGACGCGGCCGACGACGCGCTGGGACGCCACTTTGAGCGCATCCTTCAAGCCGGCGCCGATCTCGCTTTGGCTGAGCTTGGTGCCGGAGCCGGTACTGGCGCTTGGCGCGCCGCTGGTGGCCCCTTGCGCCTTGTCGAGGAGATTGCGGCCCTGATCCAGGAAGGACTGAGCGGAAGCGCTGAAGGGCGTTGCGCCAAGCAACGCCCCGACAAGCAGCAGCCGGCGCGACGGTCTGCCGGTCATGGCGCGGCCTATTCGGCCTTCAGCCGCAGCATGCGCCGCGCATTGCCCTCGTAGATCTTCTCCAGATCCTTGTCGGGCAGACCCAGATGCTCGAGCATCTTGGTGATGTCGCGGATGAAGAGCGGCCCGCCTTCGGGGTCGAAGGGGCAATCCGTGCCGAAGAGCACATGCTCGGTGCCGAAGAAATCGAGCCCGCAGCGCGTGCCCGAGGCCGAGCCGTTGATCGCCGTATCGGCATAGAACATGCGGAAATAATCGACCGGACGCCGGCCTTTCTTCTTCATCGCCTCGATGATCTTGGCATAGCTTTCTTCGGCGCCCTCGCGCGAGCCCAGCTGATCGAGGCCCAGACCCACACGCGCTTCGAGGAACGGCACCATCGCGCCCAGATGATGGGTGATGATCTTGAGATTCGGCCATTTGTCGAAATAGCCCGAGAACACCATGCGCGCCATGGCCGCGCTGGTCTCGTAGGGCCAGCCGAAGACCCACCAGATGTCGAATTTCGAGCTCGTCTCGGTCGCATAATCGGCGAATTTCTGCGGCCGGGTCGGATGCATCCAGATCGGCAGATCATAGGCGTGCATTTTCTCGAAGATCGGCGCGAATTCGGGATCGTCCAAGGGCCTGCCATTGACGTTGGTGAAGATCTGAATGCCGCGCGCGCCGAGCTTCTCGACGGCGCGGGTGATCTCCTCCAGCGTCGCCTTCGCATTGTTCATCGGCACCGAGGCGACGAAGGCCGGAAAGCGCTTGGGGTGCTTGGCGACGATCTCCGCCATGCCGTCATTGGCGAGCTTGGCGAGGTCGGGCGATTTCTCGACCGGCGCCACATATTCGATCGCCGGCATGGAGAGCGTGAGGATCTGCTGATAATCCGGGCCGAACTCCTCCATCATCGCCAAGCGGCGCTGGAGATCGAAAAGCACGGGAATATTGGTCCAGCGCCGGATGGTCGCCGGGTTGGGAATGATCTCGACCATCTTGTCGAAATAGGATTTCGGGAAGATGTGCGGAAAGATATCGATCTTTTTCATCGGCGGGTCCTCAATTTTTCTGCCGCGCATCATAGGGGGCCGCTCTTGCCGTCATCAATCGCGAATTCGCCCACCAGCCCAACACTTTTCCGTCAGGCGCGTTCTTTTCCGCCGCGCGACCGGCTAAAAGCCCACGCGATGGGCGGAAACGCGGTCGATAACCTCTTTGACGAAATCCGCGCTTGCAGGGCCTGCGCCGCGCATTTGCCGCTCGGGCCGCGGCCGGTGCTGCGCGGCACGGCCTCGGCGCGGCTTCTCGTCATCAGCCAGGCGCCCGGCACCAAGGTGCACGAAACCGGCCTCTCCTTCAACGATCGCAGCGGGGACCGCCTGCGCCAGTGGCTTGGGCTCGATCGCGAAAGTTTTTACGACGAGGCGCGCGTCGCCATCCTGCCGATGGGGCTGTGCTATCCCGGACGCGACGGGAAGGGCGGCGACAGGCCGCCGCGGCCGGAATGTGCGCCGCTCTGGCATGCGCGCGTGCTCGGCGTCTTGCCGAGGATCGAATTGACCTTGCTCGTCGGCTCCTATGCGATCGCCTATTATTTGCCCGCGGCGAAAAGGCGCAGCATGACCGAGATCGTCGCGGCGTGGCGCGATTTTCTGCCGCGCTTCTTGCCGCTGCCCCATCCCTCGTGGCGCACCATGATGTTCGAGCGGCGCAATTCCTGGTTCGAGAAGGATCTGGTGCCGGAATTGCGGCGGCGGGTGCGGGCGCTGGTTTGAGCCCGCTTCGCGGGACGGGTCGGCCCGGGAGGGTCTCGCCCGCACGACGTCTTTTGAGCTTTGCTTCGCGGGACAACTCGGCCCCGCGAGCCTCGCCTGTGCTACGCGCGTTCGATGCGTTCCATGTCTTCGTCGGAAAAGCCGAAATGATGGCCGATTTCGTGGATCAGCACATGGCGCACCACGGCATAGAGATCCTCGCCGGTCTCGCACCAATAATCGAGAATGGGGCGCCGGTAGAGGAAGATCATGTCGATGCCGGGTTGCGGGCTCGAGACGCTTTGATGCGGCAGGGCGACGCCGCGATAAAGACCGAGAAGATCGAAGGGGCTTTCGAGCCCCATTTCCCGCTCGGTCTCCTCGTCGGGGAAATCCTCAAGACGGATGACGACCGCGCCGAAATGGCGCTTTAATTCATCCGGTATGGTCGCCAGCGCTTGCTGTGCGAGGCTATCGAGATCGGCGAGCGAGGGCGGCGACTGGGTCATGGTCTGAATGGAGGCGAGACATGGTTGAGAGACTGATCGGCGCCAAGCGCAAAGAGGCGGTTGCGGAACTGAGAGGCTGGGCCGAGGTCGAGGATCGCGACGCCATCCGCAAGGTCTTTCATTTCGGCACCTTCAGCGAGGCCTGGGCCTTCATGTCCCGAATCGCGCTTCTCGCCGAGAAGATGGACCACCATCCCGAATGGTTCAACGTCTACAACCGGGTCGAGATCGTTCTCGCCACCCACGACGTGGAAGGGCTGAGCGAGCGCGACGTCAAGCTCGCCCATGCCATCGACGAGATCGCGCCGCAACGCGACCGCGGCTGACATTCAAGGCCCGCCGCCTCGACGTTGCGCGGCGGCAAGGGGTTCGGTTGCGAGCCGGTGGCGCCATGCCGGGCGGCGTGTTATTTCTCTTGCGCGATAAAACGGGAGCGGCCTGGAATGGCGAACAAGGTGTATCCGACGGCGGAAGCCGCGCTTGCGGGGCTGTTGCGCGACGGCATGACGCTGATGTCGGGAGGCTTCGGCCTGTGCGGCGTGCCCGATGCGCTGATCGAGGCGATCCGGAAATCGGGCGTGAAGAACCTGACGGTGGTTTCCAACAACGCCGGCACCGATGGCGCGGCGCTCGGCCTCCTTTTGGAGTCGCGCCAGATCCGCAAGATGATCTCGTCCTATGTCGGCGAGAACAAGCTCTTCGCCCAGCTCTATCTCGACGGCGAATTGGAGCTCGAATTCAATCCGCAGGGCACCTTGGCCGAGCGCATCCGCGCCGGCGGCGCCGGCATTCCCGCCTTCTTCACCAAGACCGGCTACGGTACCGTCATCGCCGAAGGCAAGGAGACGCGCAGCTTCGACGGCGCGCATTACGTGATGGAGCGGGGGCTGGTCGCCGACCTCTCGATCGTCCATGCCTGGAAGGGCGACACCGAGGGCAACCTCGTCTATCGCAAGACCGCGCGGAACTTCAATCCGGTGATGGCGACGGCCGGCAAGATCACGGTGGCCGAGGTCGAGCATCTGGTCGAGCCCGGCCAGATCGATCCCGACGATATCATGACGCCCGGAATTTTCGTGCAGCGCATCGTGCACATCAAGGATCCCGTGAAACGCATCGAAGTCCGCACGGTGCGGAAGAGAGCGTAGCACAGCGGCGGCGCGAGCCTAGCGCCGCCGTGTCGTGCGAAGCTAAACCAAGGAGACCCCCATGCCCTGGACACGCGACGAGATGGCGGCCCGCGCGGCGCTCGAACTGCGCGACGGCTTTTATGTCAATCTCGGGATCGGCATTCCGACTCTGGTGTCGAACTTTATTCCGAAGGGCATGTCGGTTCAGCTTCAGAGCGAGAACGGCATGCTCGGCATGGGGCCGTTCCCCTATGAGGGCGACGAGGATCCCGATCTCATCAATGCCGGCAAGCAGACCGTGACGGAACTGCCGACGACGAGCTATTTCTCGAGCGCCGACAGCTTCGCGATGATTCGCGGCGGGCATATCGACCTCTCCATTCTGGGCGCGATGCAGGTGGCCGGGAACGGCGATCTCGCCAATTGGATGATCCCGGGAAAGATGGTCAAAGGCATGGGCGGCGCGATGGATCTCGTCGCCGGCGTCAAAAAGGTCGTAGTGGTGATGGAGCATACGGCCAAGGACGGGCCGAAATTGCTGAAGCGCTGCACCCTGCCCCTGACCGGCTCGCGCGTCGTCGATCTCGTCATCACCGATCTCGGCGTGTTCGAGATCGACAAGCACGGGCAGCAGGAGATGCGGCTTCTGGAGCGCGCGCCCGGCGTCACCGTCGAGGAAATCCGCGCCAAGACCGAGGCCGATTTCAGCGCGAACTGAAGTTTAAAAAAAACGAACCGTCATCGCGCCTTGATCGCGCCCAACGCGGCTTCGACCGTGCGGTGCTCGTCGCTGTCCGCCGGCAAAATCTTGAGCAGCTTTTGCCATTCGTCGCGCGCCGCGCTGAAATCGTTTTGCTGCGCGGCGTGAAGCCCCAGATACCACAGCACGATCGGTTGCGCGCGATCGATGGCTTCGACGCGCTTCAAGATCGCGACCACCTGATCGGGAATCGGATCGGCGATCGCGCGTCCCGCCATCATCGCGCGGGCCTCGGCGAGCAGAACCGTCGGGTCATTGGGCTTCAAGCGCTCGGCTTGGGCGAAGGCAGCGTCCGCCTGGTCGCGCTCGCCCAGTACGGTGTAGGAGCGGCCGAGCCGCAGCCAGCCTTCGAGATCGTCGGGCGTCGATTTGAGCCGCTCGGCGAGCCCGGCAACCATGCTCTTGATCTGCGCCATCTGTGCTTGCTCGGCCGCCGCGCGCTCGCGCTCGGGCCCGCGCGCGTCGTACGGCTCGTCGGGCAGACCGGGCGCGCCGAAATGCAGATAAAGCCCGCCCGCAACGAGCGCGATCGCGATGCCGAGCGCCGCCGCCAAAACCGGCTGCCGCGCGCCGGGTTTCGCGGGTGCCGACCCGGCATCGGCGGCGAGCAGCCGGCGCTGCAATTCGAGCCGCGCCGACGCGGCCTGGGCGGGCTCGACGAGCCCGCGCGCCACTTCGTGTTCGAGTTCCGCGAGCTGGTCGCGGTAGACGGCGCGGTCGAACGCGGCGCGTTCGCGCGGGGCCTTGGCGGATCTCACCAGCGGGCCCAGCACCATGGCGAGCACGATGAGCGTGACGCCCGCGAGCAGAATGGCCAAGAGCATCAGCCGCTATCCCCTTTGAGTTCGGCGTCTTTCAAGAGGCGCTTCAAGCGCTTTTGCTCGGCGTCGGAGAGCGGCGCGGCCTCGGGCAGCGTGTTGCGCCGGCGCAGATAGAAGAGCGCGCCGCCCGCCGCCAGCACAAGGATGCCGAGCGGTCCGAACCACAGCACATAGGTCGCGGGCTCGACAGGCGGCTTCAGCAGGACGAAGTCGCCGTAACGGTCGGTGAGAAATTTCACCGCTTGCGCGTCGGTATCGCCGTCCTTGATGCGCTCGCGCAGCAAGACCCGCAGATCATGCGCGAGCGGCGCATTCGATTCGTCGATCGATTCGTTCTGGCAGACGAGGCAACGCAATTGCTCGCTGAGCGCGCGGGCACGCGCCTCGAGCGCCGGATCGGCGAGCCGCTCGCCCGGTTCGACGGCGAGGGCCCGCGTGCCCAGCGCGAAGAGAAAGAAGATCACCGCGGCCTTTCTCACGAATGCGCCAGCTCTTTCAGCAGCGGCAGCAATTGCCGCGCGACGTCGCGTTCGGTGAGCGGCCCGACATAGCGCAGGCGGATGCGGCCCTCGCGGTCGACGACGTAAGTCTCGGGTACGCCATAGACGCCGAAATCGATCGCGGTACGCCCGCTCTCGTCCAATCCGACGCTGCGATAAGGATCGCCGAATTCTTTGAGGAAATGCTGCGCGTCCGCGGGCTTGTCCTTGTAGGCGATGCCGTAGAGCGGGATCTTGCCGTCCGCGACGAGACGCATCAGCACGGCGTGTTCGTCGCGGCAGGGCTCGCACCAGGAGGCAAAGAAATTGACGAGCGCGACCTGGCCTTTCAGCGTGTCGAGCTTCAACCCGGCATCGCCCGGAAATCCCGCCAGAGCGAATTGCGGCGCTGGCTTGTCGATAAGCGCGGAAGGCAAGAGATTCGGATCGCGGTCGGGGTTGAGGGCGAGCACGAAATAGCCGGCGACCGCGAGAAAGAGCGCGACCGGCAATAGATAAAGCAGGCGCCGCACCGGCCTATTCTCCGGGGGCCGGATGCGCGGCGGGCAGGCGGCGCCGCGATGCCACGCCGACGCGCCAGCGCCGGTCCAGGAGGCTGAGCATCCCGCCCGCCGCCATGAGCACCGCGCCGATCCAGATCCAGGGCGTGAGCGGCTTCCAATAGGCGCGGATGGTCGAGCCGCCCTTCTCGTCGGGATCGCCGAGCGCGACGTAGAGATCGGCGAGGAAGTTGGTGCGGATCGCAGTGAGGCTGGTCGTCATCTGCTGCAAGGCGAAGAATCGCCGCTCGGGATGCAGCACGGCGACCGGCGCGCCGCCGCGCGTCACCTCGATTGTCGCGCGGTCGGCGACGAAATTCGGGCCTTCGACCTTCTCCGTGCCGTCGAAATGGAGGTGATAGCCGGCGACGGTGAGATCATCGCCGGGATGGAGCAACTCGATGCGCTCGACCGCGAAGGCCGACGCCGCGATCCCGGCGACGCTGACCGCTAACCCGAAATGCGCCAAGGTCATGCCATAGGCCGAACGCGGCAGGTTCCAGGCACGGCGCCAGCTTTCGCTGGCCGGCGCGCGGAAGAGCTTCACCCGTTCCGCCCATTCGCTGAGCGACCCGACCGCGACCCAGGCCGCGAGCCCAAGACCCAGCAGAGCGAGGATCGGCTTGAACCCCGCCATGTAAAGCCCGATCGATACGGTGAGGAGCGCCGCGGCGAAGGCGAGCCAAAGCCGCTGCAGCGCGCCCAACAGATCGCCCCGCTTCCAGGCGAGGAAGGGTCCGACCGCAACCGCCGCCAGCACCGGCACCATCAGCGGCGCGAAAGTCCGGTCGAAGAACGGATAGCCGACCGAAACCTTGGGGCCGCCCACGGCATCGAGGAACAACGGATAGAGCGTGCCGAGAAAGACGGTCGCCGCCGCGGTTGCGAGCAGGACGTTGTTCAGGACGAGCGCGCCTTCGCGCGAGATTGGCGCGAACAACCCGCCGCCGCGCAAGGAGGGCGCGCGCACCGCGTAGAGCGTCAGCGAGCCGCCGATGGCGATGACGAGGAGCACCAGGATGAAGGCGCCGCGCGCGGGGTCGACCGCGAAGGCATGCACCGAAGTGAGGACGCCCGAACGCACGAGGAAGGTGCCGATGAGCGAGAGCGAGAAGGTGATGATCGCCAGAAGGATCGTCCAGCTTTTGAGCGCATCGCGCTTCTCGACGACGATCGCCGAATGCAGGAGCGCCGTGCCGACGAGCCAGGGCATGAAGGAGGCGTTCTCGACCGGATCCCAGAACCACCAGCCGCCCCAGCCGAGGGTGTAATAGGCCCACCAGCTTCCCATCGCGATGCCGATGGTCAAGGTGCACCATGCCGCCAGGGTCCAGGGCCTGACCCAGCGCGCCCAGGCGGCATCGACGCGGCCTTCGATCAAGGCCGCGACCGCGAAGGAAAACGCGATCGAAAACCCGACATAGCCCAAATAAAGAAAGGGCGGGTGAAAGGCGAGCCCGGGATCCTGGAGGATCGGGTTCATGCCTTGGCCCTCGAGGGGCGCCGGGTGAATGCGCAGGAACGGATCGGAGGTGAAGACGATGAAGGTGAGGAAGCCGACGCCGATCAGGCCTTGCACCGCGAGCACGCGCGCGCGCAAGGCCGGCGGCAGATTGTCGCCGAACAGCGCGACCGCCGCGCCGAACAGGGAGAGAATCAGCACCCAGAGCAGCATCGAGCCTTCGTGATTGCTCCAGACGCCGGTGATCTTGTAGAGCATCGGCTTCGTCGACGCGCTGTTCTCGACGACGTTCAAGACCGAGAAATCCGACACGACATAGGCGTGGACGAGCGCCAGGAACGAGATCGCGATGAGAATGAATTGCGTGACCGCCGCGCTTTGACCGACCGCCATCAACCCGGCATGGCCGCGCGCCGCGCCCCAGAGCGGCAGCGACGCTTGAGCCAAAGCGAGGCAGAGCGCGAGGACGAGCGTGAAATGGCCGAGCTCGGCGATCATGGATTTCCCTTGCCGGGTTTCGCCGGCGCCGCCGTCTCCCGCCAATGGCCGGAGCGCTTCAGCGCATCGACCACTTCGGGCGGCATATATTTCTCGTCATGCTTGGCGAGCACGCTGGCGGCGCGAAAGGTGCCGTGCTCGAGCTTGCCTTCGGCGACGACGCCCTGGCCCTCGCGGAAAAGATCGGGCACGTCGCCCTGATAGGTTACGGGCACGGCGTGATTGCCGTCGGTCACGCTGAAATCGAGCGTCCTGCCATCGGTCTCCCGCTTGACGCTGCCCTGTTCGACGAGGCCGCCGATGCGGATGCTGCGTCCATCCGGCACGTGTTTCGCGATGATGTCGCTCGGGCTGTAAAAGAAGACGAGATTGTCGCTGAAGGCCGACAGCACCAGGGCGGTGGCGACGCCGAGGAGCGCCAGCCCGCCGAGGACGACATAAAGACGCCGGCGTTTCCTGGTCATCGACGCTGCTTTTCCGCCGCCTCTAATTCGCGTTGCCGCTTCCTGTAAGTGACGAGACTTCTGGACGAGCAACCCGCCCAAGACAATCACCGCCATGGCAAAGGCCGGCCACACGAAACGCGCATAGCCGCCCATCGCAAGAAAGTGATCGATCGCCGCCATCTCACGCAGCCACGCTTTGCTGAATCCGCAAGGCGCGCAGCTTCGCCGCCATCAGCGCGCTGCGCATGCGCAAAAGCAAAAGCGTGACGAAGAAGAGCGTGAAGCCCAAGGCCATGACGAGCAGCGGCCACAGCATCGAGGGCGCAATCGTCGGCCCGCCGAGCCGGAAGACGCTCGCCGGTTGGTGCAGCGTGTTCCACCAATCGACCGAGAATTTGATGATCGGCAGGTTGACGGCGCCGACGAGCGCCAGGATCGCGCCCGCGCGATTGCCGCGCGTCGGCTCATCGAAAGCGTTCACCAGCGCGATATAGCCCAGATAGAGGAAGAACAAGACCAGCACCGAGGTGAGCCGCGCGTCCCAGACCCAATAGGTGCCCCACATGGGCTTGCCCCAAAGCGAGCCGGAAACCAGGCAGACAAGGGTGAAACCCGCGCCCAGGGGCGCGGCTTCCCTTGCCGCGATGTCGGCGAGCGGATGCCGCCAGATGAGCGCGACGGCGCTCGAGACCGCCATCACCGCATAGACGAAACTCGCCATCCACGCCGCCGGGACATGGACATACATGATGCGAACCGCCTCGCCCTGCTGATAGTCGGGCGGCGCGACAAAGAGCGCGAGCCAGGTTCCGATCCCAAGAAGGATCGCGGTGGCAACCGCGCACCAGGGCAGCAGTTTCGACGACCAGCTCATGAAACGGTTTGGATTGGCGAGGCGGAACATGGCAACCACTCTGACAAACGCCGCTCAAACGATGATTATTCTACCGCCTGGCGCAATGCCGCGGCAGCGGCAAAAGGAACCAGGGCCAAGGCTGTGACCAGCAGCGCCGCCAGCAGGAGGAGATGCGGCCTTGCGCCCAGTCCTGAAATTTCGGCCTCGATCGCGGCGACGCCGAAAATCAGGACGGGGATATAGAGCGGCAGCACCAGCAGTGACAACAGGACACCGCCGCGTCGCGCGCCGAGACACAATGCCGCGCCGATCGCGCCCAGCAAACTGAGGATCGGCGTTCCGATCGCCATGCCCAGGATCAAGGCGGGATAGCCTTCGACGTCCAGATGCAGCAACAGCGCCAGAAGCGGCGCCACCAGGGTGAGCGGCAATCCGGTGACGAGCCAATGCGCCAGACATTTGGCGAGGACCTGCGCTTCGAGCGGCAGGGGCAAGAGGGTCAAGGCCTCGAGACTGCCATCCTCGTAATCCCCTTGAAAGAGCCGCTCCAAAGACAAAAGCGCCGCCAAGAGCGCCGTCACCCAGATGATCCCGGCGGCGATGCGCTGCAACAATTCGGGCTCAGGGCCGACGCCGAACGGGAAGAGAATGACCGTCAGCACGAAAAAGCCGATGACCATCGCGGCGTCGCCGCCCTGGCGCAGCGCCAGCCGGAGATCGCGAGCGACGAGGAGGAAGAACTTGTTCATGCCGCGATCTCGGCGGCCATCTCCTGCCGCGTGGGGCGAAAATCGGCGAGCGACAGGAATACGGCGTCGGCGAGATCGAGCGGCGTGTGAGTCGAGAGGACGACGCATCCGCCGCCGCGGCAATGCGCCCCGATGGCGGCAAGAAGCTGCGCGGCGGCTTCGCTGTCGAGCCCGGTCATGGGCTCGTCGAGCAGCCACAAAGCGGCCGGGCTGGCGAGAAGCCGCGCGAGCGCGAGCCGGCGCCTTTGCCCGGCCGAGAGATAGCGGCAGGGCAATGACGCCGCCGCTCCGAGCCCGAATTGCGCGAGCGCCGCGGCGATGTCGGCCGGCGCTTGGTCGGAGGGCGCGGTGCGCATCCCGGCCCAGAAGCGTAATATCTCCTCGGCCGAGAGCACGGGCTTCAAGGCATCGGCGTGGCCGATGAAATGAAGCCGCGCGCGATGCGCCTCGCGATCCTCGGCGATGTCGGCGCCGTCCCAGGAAAGCTTTCCATGGGCGGGCGGCGTCAGTCCCGCCATCACGCGCAACAGGCTCGATTTCCCGCTGCCATTGGGGCCGACGAGAATGAGCGCGCCGCCCGGCGCGAGGCTGAACCCGAGCCGCGTAAAGATGAGCCGCTCGCCGCGCCGGCACGCAAGGCCGCTTCCGGCAAAGCCGGTGGAAAGCGGGGGGGGAGGGGAAGCGCAGTTGGGCTGGGACATCGCGGGCTGCGGATTGTGCCGCTTCGTCTCGCGCAAAGAAAGCCTGGCCGCAGCGCGCGGATGCTGAAGGACCCGCCCAAACAAAAGAAAGGCGGCCTCGGTCGGGGGAACCGAGGCCGCATAGCAAGCGGTCGGGGGGAATGACCGCTACGGAGAGGGAGAAAAGCCTGTTACCTCTCTCGCCGAAGCCCATCAAAGCGGGAGATTGCGACGGCGTGACGAAGGAATCATGGCGAAACCGTGATTTCTGATTTCGGCGCAGCGCGGCCGCTTTTATCTAGCGCTTTGTTTTTCCTTGTTCTTTTGAAAAACGCCCGCCCTTGCTGTGCGCCCGCCTGCGGGAATCTTGATCTGCCGCGCCAAAGGCGGTAGCAGCAGGGAGAAGACCGCCTTCCCGACAAGGAGATCCGAAGTGTCCGTCACCGGCCAGGATTCGCTGAAAACCCGCCGCACGTTCAACGTGGCCGGCAAGTCTTACGATTATTTCAGCCTCGAGGCTGCTTCCCAGGCCGCCGGGCTCGGCGACATCTCGCGCCTGCCCTTCTCGATGAAGGTACTTCTCGAAAACCTCGTCCGGCTCGAAAACGGCCGCACGGTCACGGTCGAGGACATCAAGGCCGTGGCGGAATGGCTGAAGACGCGCAAATCCGAGCGCGAGATCGCTTTCCTGCCGGCGCGCGTGCTGATGCAGGATCTGACCGGCGTGCCGGCGGTCGTCGATCTCGCGGCGATGCGCGAGGCGATGGTGAAGCTCGGCGGCGATCCGAAGAAGATCAACCCGCTCGCGCCGGTGGATCTCGTCATCGACCATTCGGTGATGGTCGACAATTTCGGCAATGCCCAGGCTTTCCGCAACAATGTGAAGCTCGAGTTCGAGCGCAATCAGGAGCGCTACATCTTCCTGCGCTGGGGCCAGAGCACCTTCGACAATTTCCGCGTCGTGCCGCCCGGCACCGGGATCTGCCATCAGGTCAATCTTGAATATCTCGCGCAGGTCGTTTGGACCACCGACGAGAAGGGCAAGACCATCGCCTATCCCGATACGCTCGTCGGCACCGACAGCCACACGACCATGGTGAACGGGCTCTCCGTGCTCGGCTGGGGCGTAGGCGGCATCGAGGCCGAGGCGGCGATGCTGGGCCAGCCGATCTCGATGGTTCTGCCCGAGGTGGTGGGCTTCCGCTTGGGCGGCTCCTTGCGCGAGGGCGCGACGGCGACCGATCTCGTGCTGACCGTCGTCCAGATGCTGCGCAAGAAGGGCGTGGTGGGGCGGTTCGTTGAGTTCTATGGCCCGGGCATCGCCAGCCTGTCGCTTGCCGATCGCGCGACCATCGGCAACATGGCGCCGGAATACGGCGCGACCTGCGGCTTCTTCCCGATCGATGCCGAAACCATCCGCTACCTGAAACTCACCGGGCGCGATGCCGGGCGCGTGGCGCTGGTCGAGGCTTATGCCAAGGCGCAAGGTCTGTGGCATGACGAGAATTCGCCCGATCCGGTCTTCACCGACACGCTCGAATTGGATCTCGGTACCGTCGAGCCATCGCTCGCCGGTCCGCGCCGGCCGCAGGATCGCATCGTGCTCTCGGGCGTCGCCAAGAATTTCGCGACCGAGCTGCCGAAGCTCGCCGCCAATCGCAAGCCCGACAAGGCGAAAGGCGAGGTCGCGGTCAAGGGCGCGAATTACGCGCTGAAAGACGGCGCGGTGGTGATCGCCGCGATCACGTCTTGCACCAACACCTCCAATCCGAGCGTGATGCTCGGCGCGGGCCTGCTCGCGCGCAACGCCGTGAAGCGCGGTTTGAAGGTGAAGCCCTGGGTCAAGACGTCGCTCGCGCCCGGCAGCCAGGTGGTGACCGACTATTACGCGGCTGCGGGCCTGCAGCAGGATCTGGATGCGCTGGGCTTCAATCTGGTCGGCTATGGCTGCACGACCTGCATCGGCAATTCCGGCCCCTTGCCCGATCCGGTCGCCGCGGCGATCGAGGAGGGCGATCTCGTGGTCGCGGGCGTGCTCTCGGGCAATCGCAATTTCGAAGGCCGCATCCATCCGCAGGTACGCGCCAATTACTTGGCATCGCCGCCTTTGGTGGTCGCCTATGCGCTCGCGGGTTCGGTCGATACCGACCTCACGCGCGACCCGCTGGGCGAGGATCCCGATGGCAAGCCGGTCTATCTGAAAGACATATGGCCGTCCAACCGCGAAATCGCGGACACGGTGCGCAGCGCCGTCAACGACACGATGTTCAAGAAGCGCTACGGCAACGTGTTCGAAGGCCCCGAGGAATGGCGCAAGGTGCCGCTCGTCCAGGGCATGACCTTCAGCTGGGATCCGGGCTCGACCTATCTGGCGCATCCGCCCTATTTCGAGAACATGCCGAAAGAGCCGGGCCCGTTGAACGACATCACGGGCGCGCGGGAATTGGCGCTGTTCGGCGACAGCATCACCACCGATCACATCTCGCCGGCAAGCTCGATCAAGAAGGACAGTCCCGCGGGGCAATATCTGCTGGAGCATCAGGTGCGCCCGCAGGATTTCAATTCCTACGGCGCGCGCCGCGGCACGCATAACGTGATGATGCGCGGCACCTTCGCCAATATCCGGATCAAGAACGAGATGGTCCCGGGCGTCGAAGGCGGCGTCACCAAGCATCAGCCCGACGGCAAGGTCATGCCGATCTACGACGCCGCGATGCTCTATCAGAAAGAGGGCGTGCCGCTCGTCGTCATCGGCGGCAAGGAATACGGCACCGGCTCATCGCGCGATTGGGCCGCCAAGGGCACGAAGCTTTTGGGCGTGCGCGCGGTGATCGTCGAAAGCTTCGAGCGCATCCACCGCTCGAATCTGGTCGGCATGGCGGTGCTCCCCCTGCAATTCAAGGAAGGCGAGAATCGCCAGACCTTGAAACTCGACGGCACCGAGCGCTTCGATATCGCGGGCATCGCGCAAGGATTGAAGCCGCGTTCCGAGCTCGCCTGCCGGATTCACCGCGCCGACGGCAAGGTCGACGAGGTCAAGCTGCTCTGCCGCATCGACACGCTCGACGAGCTCGAATATTTCCGCCATGGCGGCATCCTGCAATACGTGCTGCGCGGCATGATGAAGGCGGGCTGAGCCGCTGAAGAAGTCGCCCGGCCCGCCGGGAAATTTCTGCCGCAGCGGCAAGCCGTGCTTCGCGCAATATTCGAGCCGCTGCGCGGTCTTGCCCGGATACGCTGTATAGGTGCGAGCTTCGCGTATCGTCCCTGCCCTCTCGATGGTTATCCGACGCTATGGTTACCCGCCGCGCGCGGGTGACCGGGCCTTGCATCGCGGTTAAGCATCACGCGCCTCTGGCCTCACTCTCTTGTGAAAGCTAGTGTGTGGCGCGGCGTGAGGCCGCGGCGCAGGATGCCTGGGATGATCCCCCGCTTTTTTGCCTTGCTGTTGATCGTTCCGATGATGGCCGGCGCCGCGCGCGCCGACAATGCGCCGGTCGTGGTGGAGCTTTTCACGTCGCAGGGCTGCAGCTCCTGCCCGCCGGCCGACAAATATCTCGGCGAGCTGGCCAAGCGCCCGGATATTCTGGCTCTCGCCTTTCACGTCGAATATTGGAATTACATCGGCTGGGCCGATCCCTACTCGAAACCCTGGGCGACGCGCCGGCAGCGCGAGTATTCCGCCAGGCTGAAACAGCGTTACGTCTACACGCCGGAAATGGTGGTGCAAGGCGCAGCCGAGGGCGTCGGCTCCGAGCGAGAGACGGTCGAGGCGATGATCCGCGCCGCCGAGGCGAAGCATCTCCCGCATCCCGATCTCAAACTGCATTGGCGCGATGATGGCGCGCTCCTGGCCGATCTCGGCGATGGACGATCGCCCGAGGGTGCGCCGGCGACCGTCTGGCTCGTCGGCTATGACGGCTTGCGGACCAACCCGGTTCTCGCCGGCGAGAACGAAGGCAAGATTGCCTGGGATCATCACCCGGTGCGCAGCTTCCGCCGGCTTGGTTCCTGGGCCGGCTGGTCGGAGCGACTCGTCGTACCCCCGGACGAGGCAAAGGCGCTCGGCGATTACGGCGTGGCCGTGCTCCTGCAGTTGGACGGCACGGGCCCGATCTTGACCGCGGCGAGCATCGATCTGCCGAAGAACTGAAAACCTTCTCGCGCGCCCGGATCGCCCGCGCCCTGCCTGTGCTACGCGGCGAGTCCCCTGGCCAGGACCGATGACAGGCGTTTGGCGAAGGAAGCGGGGTCGGGCAGCGGCTCGCCTTCCAGGATGCGGGCCTGATCCAACAGGATCCAGGCGAAGTCGCCGAGCGAGTCGGCCGCACCTTCCGTGCCGGCGAGCGCCACGAGCCGCGCAATCAAGGCATGCCTGGGGTTGATCTCGAGGATGCGTTTTGAATCCATTGTCGCCTGGCGGTGCTGGCGCAGCAGCCGCTCGAGATGGATGTCCATGTCGTGGTCATCGGCGATGAGGCATACGGCGCTGTCGGTCAGGCGCTTGGAGGCGCGCACATCCTTCACCGCATCGCCCAGCGAAAGCTTGAGCACGGCGATCAGCGCGGCGACGTCGCTTTCGGGCTTTTCCTCGGCGTCGTCCTTCTTTTCCTCGGCGGCGATCTTGTCGAGATCCGCCGCGCCGCGCGTCACCGATTTGAATTCCTTCTTCTTGTATTCGCCCATGGCCGACATCCAGAATTCGTCGACCGGGTCGGTCAGCAGCAGAACTTCGATGCCGCGCGCGCGGAAGCCCTCGAGCTGCGGACTGCGCGACACCGCTTCGACATTGTCGCCGGCGATGGTGTAGATCGCGTCCTGCCCCGGCTTCATGCGGGCGACGTAGTCTTCGAGCGAGACGAGACCCTCGGCCGCCGTCGAGCGAAACCGCGCGAGTTCCAGAATCGCATCGCTGTTCTCGCGGTCCTCGTAGATTCCTTCCTTCAACACCGCGCCGAAATTCTCCCAGAATTTCGCGTAGTCCTGCGGCTCGTCCTTTGCCTTCTTGCCGAGCTCGCCGAGGACGCGTTTGACGATCTGGCCGCGCATGCGCGTCAGCATCGGGTTGTTCTGCAGCATCTCGCGGCTCACATTGAGCGGCAGGTCTTCGCTGTCGACGATGCCGCGCAGGAAGCGCAGATAGGGCGGGAGGAGTTCCTGCGCGTCCTCGGTGATGAAGACGCGCCGGACATAGAGCTTCACATGGTGCTTGCGCGCAGGCTCGAACAGATCGAACGGCTTGCTGCCGGGCACGAACAGCAAGGTCGTATATTCGAAGACGCCTTCCGCCTTGTTGTGGAGCGTGAGCCAAGGCTCGTCGAAGGCGTGCGCGACGTGGTGATAGAACTCCTTGTATTGCTCGGCGGTGATCTCCGATTTGGGCCGCATCCAGAGCGCCGAAGCGGTGTTGAGCGTTTCCTCCTTGCCCGCATTGTCGAGCACGATCGGCAGCGCGATGTGGTCGGAATATTTCTTGACGATCTCCTTGAGCCGCGCCGGATCGGCATATTGCTCGTCGGCCTCGTGCAAATGCAGGGTGATGGTGGTGCCGCGGGCGGCGCGTTGCGCCTCCTCGATCGTGAATTGGCCCTTGCCGTCCGAGACCCAGCGATGGGCGATCTCCTCGCCGGCCTTCTTCGAGACCACCTCGACCTCGCTGGAGACCATGAAGGCCGAGTAGAAGCCGACCCCGAACTGGCCGATCAGGGCCAAATCCGCCTTTTGGTCGCCCGAGAATTCTTTCATGAAGGCGGCCGTACCCGAACGCGCGATCGTGCCGAGATTGTCGATCATCTCTTGTCGGCTCATGCCGATGCCGTTGTCGGCGATGACGAGGGTTCGCGTCTTCCGGTCGGGCTCGAGAACGACCCGGAAATTGGCGTCGCCCGCGATCAGGCCCGGCTCGGTCAAAGCCTGATAGCGCAGCCGGTCGCAGGCATCCGACGCGTTGGAAATGAGCTCGCGCAGGAAGATCTCTTTCTCGCTGTAAAGCGAATGCGCGACGATCTCCAGGAGGCGGCTCACTTCCGCCTGAAATTCGCGTTTCTCCGTCGTCATGCTTCCCCCATGTCAAGACCGCCCGGAGATATGTGGCCGCGCCCGCCGCGATGCAAGGTCTCTTGGGGCCGAGCGGCGTGCTAGGATCGCCCGCATGAGCTATGTGCAGCGCGTTCTCCAGCCCGGCGAGACCCTGGTCTATGCCACGAGGCTCCATTGGCTGGTCTATGCGCGGGCGGGATTCCTTCTGGCCGCCGCCCTGGTCTCCGCCGGCTTGGCGCAAATGCGTAGCGATCTGCCCTTGCCGTTCCTGGTCCTGGCCGGCCTGCTCGCCGCGCTCGCGGCGATCGACGGCATTGCCGCGGCGCTGCGGCGCGCCACGACCGAGCTTGCGGTCACCAATCACCGCGTGATCTACAAGCGCGGCATCGTCGGCCGCTACACGATCGAAATGGCGCGCTCCAAGGTCGAAAGCGTCGACGTGCTGCAGAGCCTTACCGGCCGCGTGCTCAACTACGGCACCGTTCTCGTTCGCGGCACGGGCGGCAGCTTGGAACCGTTCCGGACCGTTGAAGATCCGTTACGGTTCCGCAGCGCCATCACCGCTCAATAACAGCCCGAGGCCGCTTGTCCGACCGAGGCGCCGAGGGCCGCGCCGCCGAGGATGCCGGCGACCGTCGCGGCGGCATTGCCCGATGAACGGCCGAATTGCGACCCGATGATGCCGCCGCCCGCGGCGCCGATGAGGCCTCCCGCGACGGTTCCGCTGGCGCAGGCGATCGCGCGCGCCGGGATCGGTGCCGGGGGATAATAGGCCGCGGGCGGGGCTGCGCCATAGCCGGGTGCCGGGGCATAGACGATGCGCGGCGGCGGATAGGCGGGCGCGGCATAGGCGGGGACCGCGTAGACCGGAGCGCGCACTACGATCGCCGGGCGGCGCCAATCATGGCGATCGCGATCGCGATGCGACGCGGCCAAGCGCGACTCGCCGGGACCGTGCTCCCAGCCATCGGCCAAAGCGGGGCTCGCCGCCAGCGGCGCGAGCAGGGTCGCGCCGATCAAGGCGATGGTGGCGGAACGCGATCTCCAGGAGCGAAGCGGGAAGCGGGTCATGTGGACCTCCTTTGGGTCTCGAAAAAACGCCCTACGCTAAGGAGATACGCGGGGTGGCGGTCCGACAGTCCTTTCAGCAAGATGAAATCGCCGTAATGAAGCGGGATGAATCCCGGCCCCGCGCACGCGCCGAAACTTTGTCCCCTTGCGTTTCGCCGGCGAAGGCCCGATGTTTTCATCCATGGGCGCTTTCACCCCGGTTCCGCGGGTTCTGGCTGTCCTCGGGCCGACCAATACCGGCAAGACCCATCTCGCCATTGAGCGCATGCTCGGCCATCGCTCGGGCATGATCGGGTTCCCGCTCCGTCTCCTGGCGCGCGAGAATTACGATCGAATCGTTGCCCTCAAAGGCGCGCGCGCGGTCGCTCTCATCACCGGCGAAGAGAAGATCGTCCCCCCCAATCCGCGCTATTTCGTCTGCACCGTCGAATCGATGCCGCTCGACCGCGCGGTCGATTTCCTCGCGGTGGACGAAATTCAGCTTTGCGGCGATCCCGAACGCGGCCACATGTTCACGAACCGCCTCTTGCACGCGCGCGGCACCGACGAGACGATGTTCTTGGGCGCGGATACGATCCGGCCGTTCCTGCGCCGGCTCGTGCCCGAGGCCGAATTTATCGGCCGCCCGCGTTTCTCGACCCTGGCTTATTCCGGCCCGAAAAAGATCACCCGCCTGCCGCCACGCAGCGCGGTGGTGGCCTTCGCCGTGGCCGATGTCTTCGCGCTGGGCGAGTTGATGCGGCGTCAGCGCGGCGGCACGGCCGTCGTGCTCGGTGCGCTTAGTCCCCGCGCGCGCAATGCGCAGGTCGGGCTCTTCCAATCGGGCGAGGTCGACTATCTGGTCGCGACCGATGCGATCGGCATGGGCCTCAATATGGATTTGGACCATGTGGCTTTCGCGAAGCTCGCGAAATTCGACGGGCGCAGCCCGCGGCGGCTGGCTGCCGCGGAGATCGCTCAGATCGCCGGCCGCGCCGGGCGGCATATGAGCGACGGCACTTTTGGCACGACCGGCGAACTCGGTCCGCTCGATGCCGAGATCGTTGAAGCGGTCGAAAATCATCGTTTCGATCCGTTGCCGCGGATTTACTGGCGCAACGCGCGGCTCAATTACCGGTCGCTCGGGGCGCTGCTCAAGAGCCTCGAAGAGCGGCCGCATGTGCCGGGCCTCGTTCCGGCGCGCGAGGCCGATGATCACCTGACGCTGGCTTCGCTCGCGAAGCTGCCGGACATCGCTGCCGCGGCCGCGCATCCCGATTCCGTCCGCCTGCTGTGGGAGGTGTGCCAGATCCCCGATTTCCGCAAGGTGATGAGCGACACGCATGCGCGGCTTCTGGCCCAGATCTATCGCCATCTCGTCGGGCGTATCGGGCGATTGCCGGTGGATTGGGTGGCGGCGCAGGTCAATCGTCTCGATCGCAATGATGGCGACATCGATACGCTCATGGCGCGCATCGCGCATATCCGAACCTGGACCTATATCGCGCACCGGCCGGATTGGCTCGCCGAATCCGCAACCTGGCAGGAGCGGGCGCGCGCCATCGAAGACAACCTCTCCGACGCGTTGCATGACCGTATCACCCAACGCTTCGTCGATCGGCGTTCGGCCTTTCTCGTCCGTCAGCTCTCATCGGCGCGTGAGCTGCTCGCTTCGGTGAGCCGTGACGGCGAGGTGAAGGTCGAGGGCCATCCGGTCGGCCGCCTCGCCGGCTTCCGCTTCGTTCCCGATGCCGCCACCGGCGGCGAAGCGGCGAAAACCCTCTTGACCGCGGCGAACCGCGTGCTGCGCGGCGAGATCGATGCCCGCGCGAAGAGCCTCGCGGCGGCGCCGGACAGCGAATTCGCGTTGGAGCGGAACGGTACGTTCTTATGGCGCGGCGGCGCGGTCGGACGTCTTGGTGCCGGCGAAAGCGTCATCGAGCCGCGCGTCGAAGCGCTGGCGAGCGATTTCCTCGATGGCGGGTTGCGCGAGATCGTGCGGCGGCGGCTGGCGCTTTTCTGGCGGATGCTGCTGCACCGGCGCCTGGGCGCGCTCATGCGTGCGCGGCAAGCCGAGCTCGAAGGTCCGGCGCGCGGCCTGGTCTTTCAGCTCTGTGAAGCGCTCGGCACGCTCTCCGCCGAAGCCGCATCGCCGCAAAGCGCGGCGCTCCGTCGCGGCGACCGCAAGACGCTCGCCCGGCTGGGCGTCAGGCTGGGCACCGAAACGGTCTATCTCGATGGCGTCTTGCGGCGCGATGCGGCGGCCTTTGCCGCGATGCTCTGGGCGGTGAAGAACGGCGTGGCGGCACCGGCTCCGCCCGGCGGCGTCGCGTCGCGGCGCGATCCCGAGATTTCGGATGAGGCCTATGCCGCGATGGGCTACCGGGTTCTGGGCCCGCGCGTGCTGCGCGTCGACAAGCTCGAGCGCCTTGCGGCGGAGGCACGGCGGTTGGCGCGCCAGGGACCATTCGGTCCGATTCCGGAACTCGCGGCGCTGGGCGGCTGCTCGCTTAACGATCTGGCGGCGATGCTGACCTCGCTTTCCTATCGCGCCGTCCATGACGGCGCCGGCGTGACTTTTCATGCGCGCCGCGCGGCGAAGGCGAGAACGAGGCCCCAAAACGCATCGCGTCCCGACAGTCCTTTCGCCAAACTTGCGGCCTTGCGCTTCGCGCAATGAGAAACGACGTACCGCAACGCCACGCTCTCACCTTACGTCTCGACAAATGGCTGTGGTTCGCGCGAATGGTCCGCTCGCGCTCACTCGCCGCCAGGCTTTGCGCCGCGGGCGGCGTCTCGGTCGGCGCGCATGCGGCGGCGAAACCGCATCATCCGGTCCGCGTCGGCGACACGATCACGGTCGATCTGCCGCAATGCCGCCGTGTCCTGATTGTGCGCGCCTTGGGCGAGCGCCGCGGCCCGTCCGTCGAGGCGCGCGGCCTCTATGACGAGGCGACGCCCCGTTCGCCGCGCGAGGCGGCACCCGCCTGGATTTCGCTGTTTGCCGAAGATGAGGAGCCGCGCGACGATCAACGCCTGACGCAGAGTTTGTAGGGGCCGAGATCGAGATGAATATGATTGTAGTGGTCGCGATCGGAATCGGGCGTCAGCACTTCGTTGAAATAGCGGCAGGCCTCGGCCGCGACGGCGTGCAAGAACCGCCCGCGCGCGTCGCGTTTTGACCAATCGTCTTTGACCAGGACCTCGTGTCCGTCGGCGAGCTCGAATCCGGCGACGTCCATCGCCAAGCCGCGCGCGTGCTCGCTTTCGCGCCCGGTCCGCGTGGTGCGGCAGCTATAGGCACCGAAATGAACGATCGTTTTGACGTCCCTGCCGAAATAGCGCATTGCCAGCGGGCGGAGGGCCTCGCGCTCGAAACGGTCGAATTCGACGACGAAGGCGCAGCTCGCGACGGCAGGGCGGCTCCAGGGGATGGTGGCGGCGGTAACCTCGACCGGGTTTTCGACGCGGCAGGCCGCGGGGATCTTGGCCGGCTGGGCTTCGACTTGATAGCGCACGCCCAGCCGGTCGAGCTCGGCAAGGCACCGGGCGTGATCGCGGTCCGAGGGAAGAATGAGCCGTGTCGGCCTTGCCGAGCAAGCTGCGAGCGCTAGCATCAGCGCGAGGCAAGCGGCGCGGCGCCCGGAGGGCCGCAGGAGTGAAGCGAAGCGGTGCATCCTAAATTCATCTATATAACAATATCTTCCCCTATTATGCTCGTCTGAAATCGAAAATTTGACGCCATGGCCGCAGATCGAACGTCAGCGCAGGATTTCATCGCCTTCGCTAAATCGCGTGTCGTCATCACCGGAGGGCTGGGCTTCATAGGCTCGACGCTGGCGGCGCGGCTCGTCGGTCTCGGGGCCGATGTCGTGCTGATCGACAGTCTCGCGCCCAATTACGGCGGCAACCCGTTCAATATCGCCCCGATCCGCGATCGCGTGCATGTCGAGATCCTCGATATCAGGGATACGGCGCGTCTGAAGCCCTTGCTTGCAGGCTGCGATCATCTCTTCAACCTTGCCGGACAGACGAGTCATCTCGATTCGATGCACGACCCGGTGACCGATCTCGAGATCAACAGCCTCGCGCAGCTCACCTTGCTCGAGGCCTGCCGAGCCATTTGCCCCGAAGCGACGATCGTCTTCGCGTCGACCCGCCAGATCTACGGGCGGCCGCTCTATCTTCCCGTCGATGAGAAGCATCCGCTCCATCCGGTCGATGTGAACGGCATCAATAAAATGGCGGGAGAGGCCTATCACATCCTCTATCACGATGTGTACGGACTGAAGGCGACCTCGTTGCGCCTCACCAACACCTACGGGCCGCGCATGCGCGTCAAAGACGCGCGCCAGACCTTTGTCGGCGTCTGGCTGCGCCTCGTGCTTGAGGGCAAGCCCTTCGAAGTCTGGGGCGGCGCGCAGAAACGCGATTTCACCTATGTCGATGATGCGGTCGAGGCCTTTCTTCTCGCCGCGTTGAAAGACGAGACCAAGGGCAAGGTATTCAACCTCGGCGGGGAGGCGCCGGTAAGGTTGACCGAGCTTGCCGAACTTTTGGTTGCGGCCAACGAAGGCGGGCGTTACGTCAACCACGAGTTTCCGGCCGAAAGGCGGCGCATCGATATCGGCGACTACTATGCCGATGACCGGCTCTTTCGCGGCGTGACGGGCTGGCGGCCGCGCGTGCCGCTCGGCATCGGCCTCGCCCGCTCGCTCGCCTATTTCCGCGAACATCTGGCGCATTATGTCTGAGAGCCCCATTCCGCAGGCCGATCCGAGAGCCGGCTACCTCGCCCAGCAGAAGGCGCTCGATGCGGCGGCGATGCGCGTGCTCGCCGGCGGGCGCTACGTGCTGGGACCGGAGACGCAATCCTTCGAGCGCGAATTCGCCGCCTATATCGGCTGCCGCTTCGCCGTCGGCGTGGCGAGCGGAACCGAGGCGCTGGTGGTCGCCTTGAAGTCGCTTCAGCTTGAGCCCGCCGATTACGTCGCCACCGTGTCGCATACCGCGGTCGCGACCGTGGCGGCGATCGAGCTCGCGGGATTGCGGCCATTGCTGCTCGATATCGATCCATCGACCTGCACCCTCGATGCGGCGGAATTCGCGCGCGTGCTGGCCGATCCGCCGGGCGGCCGCGTTGGCGCCGTGATCCCGGTCCATCTTTACGGTCTCGCCGCGGATTTGGGCGCGATTCTCGATCTGGCGCGCCGGCACCAGGTGCGCGTGATCGAAGATTGCGCGCAGAGCCATGGCGCCTTGCTCGCGGGCATGCGCCTCGGCAGTTTCGGCGACATCGCTGCTTTCAGCTTCTATCCGACCAAGAATCTGGGCGCGTTCGGCGACGGCGGCGCCGTGCTGACCAGCGATGCGACGCTGGCGACGCGCCTCGTCGAGCTGCGCGAATATGGCTGGCGCGAGCGCTATGTCAGCCATCTCGCCGGCATGAATTCAAGGCTCGACGAAATCCAGGCCGCGCTTTTGCGCCCGAAACTGCGGCAACTCGATGCCGACAATGCGCGCCGCCAGGCGATTGCGGGCGCATATGACGAAGGGCTCAGAGGTCTGGGCCTCGGCCTGCCGGCGCGCCGCGCCGGCGCCACCCACGTCTTTCATCAATACGTCGTGCGCAGCGCCAAGCGAGACGCGCTCCAGACGGCGCTGAAGGCGCGCGGAATCGGCACGAATATTCATTATCCGGTGCCGGTCCATCTGCAGCCGGCCTATCGCGGCCGCATTGCCATCGGGCCGGGCGGGCTGAAGGAAAGCGAGCGCGCCGCCAAGGAGGTCCTGAGTCTGCCGATGTTCCCGCAGCTGGCGGACGAACAGGTCGAGCGCGTGGTCGCGGCGATGCAGGAAATCAATTCCGGGTGACGATCGCCGCCTGAAGCGGCCGCGCGGCCAGCTCGGTGCGCGAGACGTCGCGCACGATCGATTGCGGCTTGCGGTTGACGGTGAGATAGAGCCGCCCGAGATATTCCCCGATGATGCCGAGCATGATCAGCTGCACGCCGAGCAACAGCAAGGTCGCGGCGGTCAGCGAGGCCCAGCCGGGCGGGGTTCGGCTGACGATTGCCTCGGAGACCACCCACACGAAGCCGAAAAAGCCGAGAGCGCTGAGCGCGAAGCCGGTCACCGTCGCGATGCGCAGCGGCATGACCGAGAAATTGACGGCCATGGCGAGCCAAAGCCGCGTGAGCCGCGTCAGCGTGTAGTTGCTGCGTCCGGCATGGCGCGGCAGATGCTCGACCGCGAGCGTGCCGATGCTCTGCGTCGCCTGCAGGATCAAGCCGTCGATGTAAGGAAAGGGACCCTCGTAGCGCGTTACCTGATCGACGACGAACGCGTTAATGCAGCGAAAGCTCGACAAATAGAGATCCTTCGGCTTGTCGAGCACGAAATTGGCGAAGCGATTGGCAAAGCGGCTACCGAGATTGCGCCAGGCCGAATGCTGTTTCTTGGCGTAGTAGGTGTAGATCACGTCCTTGCCGGTTTTCTGAGCGTGTTCGAGCAAACGCAAGATCTCGCCCGGCGGGTTCTGCAGATCGTCATCCATGGTGATGACATGCGCGCCGCGGGCCTCGCGCAGGCCGGCCATCACGGCGTTGTGCTCGCCGAAATTGCGGGCGAGGTTGACCACGGTTATCGGCAAGGTCGCTTTGCCCTGAAGCCGGCGGCATTCCTCGAGGCTTGAATCGGGGCTGCAGTCGTTCACGAGCACGATCTCGTGCCCGCCCGGCACGTCGAGCGATTGGAGCGCCTCGACGAGCTCGCCGATGCTGTCGGCGCCGTTATAGACCGGGATGACGACGCTGAGGGCCAAGTTCATGATCTTACCGCCGTGGCGAGGATCGACCCGCCGAAAGGAAAGCGCAAGCCGCGCCTTACGAGCCAAGCTTCGAGCGCGATGACGGCGTTGAACAAGCGTTCTACCGGTGCGGGCAAGAGGGCGACATCGCTCGCGCCGCTCTTGCGGAGGAGACGCTGCAACACCATGAGCGGAAACAGCAGGCTGTTCCAATAGCGAACGCGGATTCGGGCAAAGCCTCCCTCGCGAAGCAGAGCCCGGACCTCGCCGCGGCCAAAGCGCCGGGCATTGTCGACCGCGCGATCATGGCCGGAAAAAAGCCAGCGATAGGCGGGCAGGTTCAACACGACCACGCCGCCCGGCTTGAGACAGGACCGGATGCTCTCGAGCGCCGGCGCCGGCGCGACCCCCCGATGGCATAACACATCGGCGCTGAAAACCGCATCGAACGAGCCGGCCGCGAAGGGCAGCATCAGGGTCGAGCCGATCGCGATCGCGGCGCCGCTCTTGCCACGGG
The DNA here is from genome assembly GCA_963729935.1 of uncultured Alphaproteobacteria bacterium. Taxonomy (GTDB): domain Bacteria; phylum Pseudomonadota; class Alphaproteobacteria; order ATCC43930; family CGMCC-115725; genus CAIKMD01. Next base: position 914,651 of record CAVSPW010000005.1, on the reverse strand, counting down.
CCATCGCGGCGGCATGCGGATCGATCTCGAGGCCGAAACGCCGCGTCTGCGGCAGGGCCGTGGCGATGAGCGTCAAGAGCCCGCCCGTGCCGCAGCCGGCGTCGAGCACGCAGGCCTGCGCCGCTTGCGCCGCCCCGGCGAGGCGGCAAGCGGCCATCAGATTGGCGTGCAGGCCCCGGAACCACCAGCCTCGCTCCTCTACCGCGGCAAGCCGCTCGTATTCGCTGCGCTCCACGTACCGCTCCGGGGCTTGCCGCTGAGGCCCGCCTCGTCAGCCGCCGCCACGGGGCAAGGCCCGGGGGCCTGCCACGATGTTGCGGCGGTCGAGGACGACCGACAGCAAGGTGCCGAGGCGCTCGACGCGAAAGATCTCGGTGCCCGGCAGCGACTTGTCGCAATCGTCCTTAGTGAAGGCGATGAAGAAGTCGGCGTTGTCGCGATCCGCGGTGTAGATAAAATTGGGCGGAAAATAATACGCGGCCGAGCCGGGCGGACCGCAGACCGCGACGGTGAAATCGTGATCCATGAAATCGGCGCCGTATTCGGCCTTCAAATGATCGCGCAATCCGTGGACCGCCTCGGCATAGGAATTGGCCCAGTAATCGAGCTTGAAGAGGCCTTGCGCGCCTTCGGTGCCGCCGATGAAGGCGTTGTAGTAGACGTATTCGTCGGGATGGAGCCGCGCCATGATCGCGACATGCGCCAAGCCATAGAGCGCGAGCGCGCCATAGGCGGCGTGCCGCCAGCTTTGCGTGGCCAGGCGCTCAAGCGCGCGATCGGCGAGGAGTGCAGCGACGACCGCGATAAGCGGCAAGACGAAGATGAAATGCCGCATGCCGTCGAAGAGCACGGCCTTGATCGCGACCGCATAAGCGACCGGGAAGAGGATCGCGAAGGCGACCATGAAGTGGCCGATGATCACGGTGCGTCCCAGCGCCGCGAATTGATCGCGCATCGCCCAGATCGCCGCGAGGGGAGCGGCCGCGAGCAAGACGAGAATCAGTTCCGGCAGGGCAAGAAGAATATGCACTGGGAGATAGGCCCAGGGCAGATCGGTCGCCGGAAAGTAATGGCCCGCGAACAAGGTGCGGAAGGGGAATGTTTCATGCGAAAACGTGGCCAGCGCCGCGAGCGGATGCTCGATCGGCGCTTGCTGCGCCCAGGGCCAGAACAGCAGCATGACCGGATAAGCGACGAGCACGACCGGCACGAAAGCCCGCGCGAAGCACAGCCCGCCCTCGACGAGCCCGGTCTTGAGTTGCCGCGTCTCGATCGTGCGCCAGAGCGTATAGAGCCCGAGCATCAGGCCGAGATAGGCGAGGAGGAGCAAGCCGCCGACGCGTATGCCGAGGGTGAGGCCGCAAGCGATCCCGAGTTTCAGGACCAGCGAGGCCTGCGGACGCGGCAGTCTCGCCAGAAGCTGCATCAGGTAATAGATCGACCAGACGGCGCCGGCGGCGAAGGGGATGTCCTTCGGGTTGTTGAACATCTGGCCGTAGTAGTTCGGCGTGAGCACGAGAAAGAGCGCCGCGATGAATCCCGCGCGCGGGCCGCCCAGAACGCGGCCGAGCTTCCAGGTTCCGATCAGCCCGATCACGCCGACGACGCCGTTCAGGAGATGGCGCGTCTCGTAGGTGCCGAAGGGCGACACCATGTTCAAGGCGGCAGCGATCGAATCGAAAGCCGCGCCGTAGTTGAACAGATCGAGCCAATGCAGGCTGCGCAGATCGGTGAAGCCGGAGAGATAGTAATCGAGGACGAAAACGCCGTACCAGCGGTGAACGTCCTCGTCCCAGGTGACGCCGTAATCCTGGAAGGTCAGCAGCACGAGGAGCGTCGCCACGAAGAAGAGGACAAGCGCCAGCACGTCCCAGGAGGGGCGGGGAAGGCGCGCCACGATGCCGCCGGTCCGTGCCGAACGCGGGCGCAACTCAGTCATCGTCATAGAGGCGCTCTCCACGCAGAAACGCACCGGTTCTTCAAAGACCGGCTTCTTCCATCATCGTCCCGATAACGCGATCGCTGGCAAAAAATTCCGCCGCGAGCCGCCGCGCGGCCTTGGCGTGCCGCGCATAATCCGCATTGATCGCCGCGATCGCCGCCAAGGCGCCGGCGCTGTCGATATAGTCGAACAGGCCTTCGCCGACCGGATAAAATCGGCTGAACTCCGTTGCCATCGTGACGACCGGTCGGCCGGAGGCAAGATAGCAGACGCTGCGGTCGCTGAACCAGCCGCTTTTGGGCCTTACATAGATGTCTTTGGCGACGGTAAATTCGCCCCGCGATGAGCGGATGAAATCGCCATAGGCGTCGATACTGGCCGAAATCGGCCGCGGATCGGCGAGCTTCCAGCCCCGGCCCAGAACGGTCGCCTCAACCTCGGGCGAGGGCGGCAGCATCGCCATCGTAAAGCATTGCTTGCTGCGCTGCGGTAGATCGAGGAAGCGCAAAAAATTGACGTGCTTCGACCAGACGTAGGTTTCGTTGTCGAACGCGATGTCCTTGCCCTTGTTCTCCCAAGTCGCGATCGTCGAAAAGCATTCCGGCTCGCCCGTCGCTTCCGGCCATAGATCGAGCACCACGGGCGGCCGCGTCGGCTTCCAGGGAATGCCGCAAAGCGGCACGATCCAACCGGGTCCGCCCACATTCTCGCCATAGGTGAAGAAATGGGTGTGAGCATCGAGATAGGCCCGCGCCGCGGGATCGGCCTTGGCATATTTGATCTGCTCATAGACCGGGTCGGTGTCGATCATGATGCGCACCGGGCACGCCATATGCTCTTCGCGCAGCCGCGTCGCGCCGCACAAATTGACGAGCGCGTCGGATTCCTTCAGAAGCGCAAACACGCGCTCGCGGGAAAGCCCGTGATAGACGTCGTTGATCGCGTCCCAATAGGCCCAGCGGCCGGCGAGGCCGAAGCGCTCCATCGCGCGCTTCAGATAGTCGACATTGTAGGCGCAATCCATCATCACGCTGTTGGCGCGCGGATCGTAGGGATTGGCGCCGTGATTTTCGACATACCACGCTTCAAAGCCGAGCTTTTCGAGCCCGACGAGATAGTGAAGCGCCTGCCACGCGATGCCGGCCATCGGCATCTGCGCGACAAAATGCAGCAGAACCACCTTCCCGCGCTTGGCCACGCTTCAGCCGCCCTTCGCCAGAGAAGCGTCGGGATAGGCGATCCCAACGACCTCGATCGCTTCGGGCCCCTGAGGGGTGGCAACCTCGATCCTGTCGCCCTCGCGTGCTTTCAACAAGGCGCGCGCGATCGGCGATACCCAGCTGACGCGGCCGACGCTCGAATCCGCTTCGTCGACGCCGACGATCGTGATGGTCCGCTCGACGCTTTGTTCGTTGGCGTAGCGGACGGTCGCGCCAAAGAACACCTGCCCGCGATTCTTCTGCTGCGCCGGATCGACGACCTGCGCGATCTCGAGACGCTTGGTAAGAAAACGTACGCGGCGATCGATCGCGCGCAGGCGCTGCTTGCCGTAAATATAATCGCCATTCTCGGAACGGTCGCCATTGCCGGCGGCCCAGGCGACGGTTTCGACAACCTTGGGCCGCTCGACGCGCGTCAATTGGCGAAGCTCCTCGCGCAGCCGCGCGAAGCCGTCGGGCGTGATGTAGTTTTTGACACCCGCCGGCAGCGCCGGTCCGCTCTCGGGCGCTTCGTCATCGGCGGGATCGGTTTCCTTGGTGAAGGCCTTGCTCATCGCGGGCTCGAATTTATCGGTTGGATCATGCCTCGTCGAGCAAGGCGTAAACGTCGCCGGCGCTCTCTGCGGGCGCAAGCTGCCTCAATTCCGCCGTCATTTCGGCGGCGCCAAGCCAGCGCGGCAAAGCCAGCCGCATGCTCTCGCCGGGCGAGCGATTGAAGCGATAGGATCCCAATCGGTTCAGGCGCGCGATCGCCATCAGGGCCGGGTCGGGTGCCGCCGGCAGGTATTCGATCGACAAGGCCGGCAGAGGTCGCGACAGCCCATCAAGCACGACGTGCTCACAGCCCTCGACGTCGATCTTGCAGAAATTGGGAACGCCATGCGCCTTGATCAACGCGTCGAGCGTAACGATCTCGACCGCGATGCGCTCGCTCCAGCGCACGCGGCGGAAGCCGCGGCTGGCCCCGGCTTGCGCCACGAATTCCGGCGACAAGGTCGCGACCGTCGGATTCATCGGATCGATCGCGAGTTCGGCGCGGCCGGGTAATGCGCCCAATGCCGCGGCCACGAGCGTGACGCGCGGATCGCCGCCGAAGCGGCGCTTGAGCACGGACAGCAACATGGGTTGAGGCTCGACCGCCACCACTCGCGCCTTGAGCTTCAGGAAATTCGCCGTGCGATCACCCAGATGGGCGCCGACATCGAAGCAGAGATCGCCGGGTGCGATGAATTGCCGGTAGAAGGCGCGGGCGCGCCGCGCTTTCAGCGGATTGGCGCGGTAGATCACCGTGGAGCGCGCGAGCCCATAGGCGCGGCGCAATGCCGGCAACAGCGAAGCGGCGGCATCTTCCATGGTGCAAGCCTAGCCCGGAAGCCGCCGCGACGCACCGGCAACACGTCAAAAACCCATATTCTGCACAGGGTTGAACGGGTCCGGAGCACATGCTAGGCAAGGCCATGATCGAACGGTTGTTCGTGTGGCTGAAGGAGGGAGGGCAGGATCTTTCGCGGGGCAAGGATGAGTTGCAACTGGCCGTTGCCGCCTTGCTGCTGGAGGCAGCCATCGTGGTCGATGGCCGCTTCGACGAAAGCGAGCGCGACACGATCCTGCAGATATTGGAGCGCCGCTTCGGTCTCGCGTCGGCGGACGCCCGGGACCTCCTGGCGACGGCAAAGCAGCGGGTCGAAGAATCGGCCCAGCTCTTCCGTTTCACGAGCACGATCAACACCCGGCTCGCGCGCGAGCGTCGTGTCGAGGTGATCGAGATGCTGTGGCAGGTGGCTTATGCCGATGGGGTGCTCGATCCGCTCGAGGACAGTCTCTTGCGCCGGGTGGCGGGGTTGATCGACGTTTCCGATCGCGACCGCGGCGATGCCAAGCGGCGTGTGCTGCGTGAGTTGGGCCTTGAAAGGCCCGAATGAAAATTTGCCAACTTAGAGTGATGCGCCATGACCTATGTCGTTAATGAAGCCTGCATCAAGTGCAAATACATGGACTGCGTCGAAGTCTGTCCCGTGGACTGCTTCTACGAAGGCGAAAACATGCTGGTGATCCATCCCGACGAATGTATCGATTGCGGCGTTTGCGAGCCCGAATGCCCGGCCGAGGCGATCGTTCCGGACAGCGAGCCCGCGGCCGAGAAATGGGTCGAGATCAACCGGCAATATGCGGCTACCTGGCCGAATATCACCCGCAAGGCGCCGCCCCCGGCCGATGCCGATCAATGGAAAGGCGTTCCCGATAAGTTCCCCAAGGAATTCAGTCCAAATCCTGCAAAAAGATAAAAAAGCCTAGGCATTCTAGAGGGTTGCTGTCGGCGCATGGCTCCAGCGCTGGCATTTCCATCGATTTTGTGCTAAATAATAAAAACGGCGTGCGGGCATGTGCGTCGGTCCCGGTGACATGGGTCCGGGTGGGTATAGCCGGTCGGGGGCGAGGGTCATCGCGCTTGGCCGGAACGTTGCCCTGCGTGCCTTTGGTCCCCGGTGGAGGAAGTCATGGCGCCTGCTGCTAGAGAGAAAGAAGAGAAAAAGAACACGGAAAAGCTCGGATTCGGGGCCGGCGACCTGGTTGTCTATCCGACTCACGGGGTCGGCAAAATCATGGCGGTCGAGAATCAGGAGATCGCCGGCTATACGCTCAACGTCTTCGTCGTGCATTTCGACAAGGATCGCATGACTTTGCGCGTTCCGGTGGCGAAGGCGAAGAATTCCGGTCTGCGCCGGCTCTCGACGCGCAAGGAAATGGAATCGGCGCTCACCAAGCTGAAAGGGCGCTCCCGCGCCAAGCGCACCATGTGGAGCCGCCGGGCACAGGAATACGAAGCAAAGATCAACTCCGGCGATCCCGCTTCGATCGCCGAAGTGGTGCGCGATCTCTATCGCAATGGCGGCCAGCCGGAGCAATCCTATAGCGAGCGCCAGATCTATCAGGCGGCGCTCGACCGGCTCGTGCGCGAATTCGCGGCGGTCGAGAAGATCGACGAAGGCACGGCGGTTCGTCGCGTCGAGCAGATGCTGAGCGCGGCGTGAAGCTTGCCCTCACGCCGGCGGCGATCCGCCGCCACTAGACGGCGTGGCCACGACACCCGCTTGCGATTCCGACGTCTACGCTCGCCTCGCGCGCGCGCGCCGGGTGTGGGCGGTGGCATCCATTCACGGCGCGGTCGACCGCCTGGTCGCCTTGCATGCGCGCCTTGCGCCGCACCTCAATGCCGGCGACCGGCTGGTCTATCTCGGCAACTACCTGGGCGGCGGGACGGCATCGGCGGCGACGCTCGACGCGCTGATTCACTTTCGGCGCCTCTTCCTCGCGCGCCGCAACGCGTTTCTCGGCGACATCGCCTTTCTGCGCGGCGCGCAGGAAGAGATGTGGCAAAAGCTCCTCGAGCTGCAATTCGCCCCCAATCCCCGCGAGGTGCTGCCCTGGGTGCTCGATCATGGCGTCGACAAGACGCTCGCTTCCTATGGCATGGATGCGCGAGACGGCTTGGCCGCCTGCCGCGAAGGTGTGCTCGCGATCACGCGCTGGACCGCCGGGCTGCGTGCCGCGATCGATGCGCGCCCCGGCCATCGCCGCTTTCTCAACAGCCTGCGCCGTGCCGCCTTCACCGATGACGGCGCGCTGCTTTTCGTCCATGCCGGTGTCGATCCCAGCAAGCCGCTCGATCTTCAGGGCGATCGCTTCTGGTGGTGGGACCGCGATATCCTCGAATTCGCGTCGCCCTTCGCCGGCTTTCGGCGCGTCGTGCGCGGCATCGACCGCGAGCATCACGGCTTGATCGAAGCGCCCTACGCCGTCTCGATCGATGGCGGTAGCGGCTTCGGCGGCAAGCTGATCGCGGCATGCTTCGCGCCCGACGGGACCATCGTCGAGCGTCTCGAGGCCTGAGCGTCATGCGGGCCGCGGCGTTCGCGCTGTCGCTCGTCTTGGCCGCGCCGGCAATCGCGGGCGAGCCCGCTTTTACGCCCGGCGGCGCGGCGCAGATCCGCGATGTCGAGGATGGCGCGGCGCTCGATCTTGCCGATGGCCGCATCTTGCGGCTGGTTGGGATCGACGTTCCGGCCCGCGGCGCGCTCGCGCGTCAAGCCAAGGAAGCACTCGAAGAACTTGTATCCGGCGGGGGCATCGAGCTGCGTTTCGCCGGCAATCCGCGCGACCGCCAAGGAAGGGTGCTGGCACAGGTCTATGCCGGCACGATCTGGGTTCAGGGCGAGCTCATCCGGCGCGGTCTCGCGCGGGTGCGCAGCTCGCCCGACAACCGCCTCGGCGTCGTCGAGATGCTGGCACTGGAGCGCGAGGCGCGGCGCCACCGCCGCGGCCTGTGGGCGGATCCGGCCTATGCGGTGCGGGACGCCGATGCCGCGGCGAAATTCGCGGGCTCGTTTCAGCTTGTCGACGGCACGGTCCTCGATGCCGCAAAGACCGGCAACGGGGTCGTCTTGCGCTTCGGTCCCGACCTGTCCGGCGCGCTTGCCGCGACGATCGGCGGTTCGGCGCTGAGGCTTTGCCGCGAGGCCGGACTCGATCCGCTTGCCTTGAAGGGCAAGCGCGTGCGATTGCGCGGCTTCATCGACGGAACGAAGCGCCCCCTCCTGGCGATCACCCATCCCGAGCAGATCGAGATCTTGCGCCCAAAGAAAACGGCCCCGGCAAGCGTGCCGGGGCCGAAGTAAATTCTTTTCTCGATCCGCGCGATCAGGGTTGATCGGGAACGAGAGGAGGCGGCCCGCCGACCTCATCCCAGATCTTGCGATGATGCGTCTGCTTGAAGCCGAAGAATCCCACCACCACGCCGATGGCGGCAATACCGATCGGGTAATAAAGACCGACCAAGTGGACGCCGGGAAACGCGGCGGCCAGCGACGCGCCCATGAGCGGCACCACCCCGCCGAATACGCCATTGCCGATGTGATAGGGCATCGACATCGAGCTGTAGCGGATCCGCGCCGGGAACAATTCGACCAGGAAGGCGGCGATCGGCCCGTATACCATGGTGACGAGGATCACCATGTAGAAGACGAGCAGAGCGAGGATGGTCGGATTGTCCTTGTAGGTGGTGAAGGCGGTGAAGACCGGGATGTAGGTCAGCACCGCCAGCAGGAAGCCGCCCACCATGATCGGGCGCCGGCCGATGCGATCGCTGAGCCAGCCGAAGAAGACGAAGAACGGCGCGCCAAAGAGAAGAGCGATCATGAGGATCAGATAGACCTCGATATACGACATCTTCAGCACGGCGGTCATATAGGTCAGGGCATAGAACTGGCCCGTGTACCACACGACGCCTTCGGGCGCGGTGGCGCCGAAAAGCGCCAGCGCCATCAGGCCCCAATTCCTGCCGCTGCGATAGGTGTCGAGCGCCGGGTTGGCCGATGCCTTGCCTTGATCCTTGAGCCGCGCGTAAAGCGGCGACTCCTCCAGGCGCAGACGGATATAGCCCGAGAGGAGAACCAGCACGGCCGAGAGCAGGAACGGCCAGCGCCAGCCATAGGACTGGAACGCTTCATCGCCGAGGCCGAGCCGGAAAGCCAGGATCACGACCAGGGCGATGACGATGCCCATGGTCGCGGTGGTCTGGATCCAGCTCGTGTAGAAGCCGCGCTTGCCGTCGGGCGCATGCTCGGCGACATAAGTCGCGGCACCGCCATATTCGCCGCCGAGCGCGAGGCCCTGCACGACGCGACAGGTGACAAGCAGAATTGGCGCCAATGTGCCAATGGTGTTGTAGGTCGGCAAGCAGCCGACCAGGAAGGTGGCGAGGCCCATCAGCCCCAGGGTCAGCATGAAGGTGAATTTGCGCCCGATCAGGTCGCCGAGATGGCCGAAGAGCAGCGCGCCGAACGGGCGCACGAGGAATCCGGTCCAGAACACGGCCAGGCTCAAGATGAACGAGATTGTCGGGGAGATGTTCGGCGAGAAGAAATGCGTGCCAAAGAACCCGGCGAGCACGCCGTAGAGATAAAAGTCGTACCATTCGATCAAGGTGCCGACCGACGAAGCGGCGATGATGAAGCTCAGACTTTGCTTGGCTTTGGGGCTCGCACGGCCCATTGCAGGCGCTGAAACCGACATGGACGTTATCTCCCGGAGAGTTGCTTGTTGGACGCGTCGCCCGCCACTCTTGAGCGGTTTATTACAAAGAGTTTAGCTTGGTCCCGAAATTCCCGCAATCTTGAGACGCGCGCGGCATGGGCGAACAGAACAGGATCGTGCGGATTTCCATGCCGCATCGCCTTCGAGCCTCGATCGCGCCCATAGCGCCTTTCGATCTGGAGCTCTCGTTTGCCGCGATGGCGAGCTTCGCGCCGCGCGCAGGTTCAGGTGCGGCTGCGGCGCGCGCGGTGCTGCGGCTGGGCGCGCGGCCGCTCCTGGCCGAATTTCGCCAGGAATCGCGGCGTCCGCCGCGCGTCACCGTCACCGCCCATGCGCCGGCGGCGGCGCGCGGCCGCTTACGCGCGGCGGCGGCTTCGCTGCTCTCGGCCGATCTCGATCTGCGCCCGTTCTACCGGCTTGCGGCGCGCGATCCTGTGCTTGGCGCGCTCACGCATGCGCTGCGCGGCCTCAAACCTTTGCGGCCCGCTTCGCTCTTCGAGATGGCGGTGATCGCCATCACCGAGCAGCAGATCTCGCTCGCCGCCGCCTATCGCATCCGCCAGCGCTTGATCGAGCGCTTCGGCGCAAATCTCGGCCCGCTTTGGGCATTTCCGTCGCCCCGATCCTTGGCGCGGGCGCCATTGCGCGTGCTCCGCGCCTGCGGGCTGTCGCGCGCCAAGAGCGGATACATCGCGGAACTAGCCCGCAAAATTGCGCGCGGCGCGCTCGATCTCGATTCCTTGCGCGCCATGCCGGATGAAGAAGCGCGCGACTTCCTGCGCGCGCAGCGGGGCTTCGGCCCGTGGTCGGCCGATTACGTCCTTGTGCGCGGCCTCGGCCGCGTCGATCGCGTTCCGGCCGATGATCTCGGCGTGCGCGACGCGGTTGGGCAATATCTGGGCGGCGGGCGGCGCGTCTCGGCCAGGACCGTCGAGCGCTTGCTCAAGCCCTTTGCGCCCTATCGCGGACTCGCGGTGTTCTATTTGCTGGTTGCCCATCGCCTGGACGTCCGGCGCCAAAGACCCATCGGCAGCGGCGCCAAACTGGCTCAAGCTCCCAAGCCTTTGCTATAACCGGATCACGTCCCCGTAGCTCAGCCGGATAGAGCAACAGTTTCCTAAACTGTGGGTCGGGTGTTCGAGTCACCCCGGGGACGCCAAATCCTTTGCTCAGCGACTCTGCATCGCTTCTGTTTCATCATGACGCTCAGCGTGGCCTTTATCGGCGTCCGCGGCGCGTTGGAACGCCTCGACACCGGTCCTCGAAACCCGGCGCCGGCTCGTGCTTGCCGAGAGTGGCGCACGAAGGTACAAGGACGCGGAACCCGCGGCTATCTGGGAAACTCCGATGAACTCGACCCATGGTGGCGATCAACGCATCCGGCAATCCCGGGGCGATGTCGCGCGCGATTGCGGCCGCCGCACGAGCGCCTGTTGCTCCGGGGACGAGCGCGCATTCTCGCCCTGTGGAAAATCCAAGCGCCGCGACGGTTTTTCGGTGCAGCAGCCTTTTCGTGGAGGAGATCGGAAATGAACAGCGTGCGCAGATTGCGTCTTGCCGCCGCGGCTCTGTTGGCGACGGGCTTTGTCGCCATGGCGCCGGCGCAAGCAGCCAAACCGCGTTATTTCTTCGAAGGCGACACCGTGCGCGGCGTGCCCTCGACCGGTCCCACCGGACCGGTTTGCGTGCTCAACAGCCAATTCAAGCACAAAGAGGAAGTCGTCTGGCGCGTGCGCGTGCTCGACGCCAAAAGCGGCAAGCCCGTCGACGATAAGGGACTGAAGAGCCTGGTGGTCGAGCTTCCCGGCGGGCAGAAGGTATCGATGACTTTCGGCGAGCATCCGAACCGCGGACCGAAGACGGATAAATTCTGGAGCGGCTCGTGGGTGATCCCCGACGCTTATCCGACCGGGAGCTTCACCTACAAGGTCGTCGCCACCGACAAGCAGGGCCATGCGACGAGCTGGGAGCCGTTCAAGATCGCGCCGTCCCAGCTCACCGTCATCGCCGGCGACGTCGCGCCGCGGAAGTAGCGCGCGGCGATCGCGATGCGCCGCGCGGCTTTCGGCAAGCGGATCGTCTTTGCCGCGGCGGCGCTCGCGGCCCTCGGTTTTCTCGTCCCGACGGCCCGAGCCGCAGACGCGTCGGCACTGGGGCCGGAAGCGGCGTTGGTGCAGCCGACCGGCGGTTTCGTCGGCAAGCTGACGGTCGAGCCGCGGCATGGGCCCGTCGGCACGGCGGTCACGGTGGAGGCCGAGGGCCTGCCGCCGAATCAAGAGATCGAATTCGTCTGGCGCACCATGCGCGGCCGTTGGAAAGCCGAAAACGGCGAATATCACGGGCGCGGGTACAAGCCGGTCGCTTACCGCATCGCCAAGCTGCGCAGCGATGGCGAAGGGCGGGCCGCGGCCCGCTTCGCCGCGCCGGAGGATTTCGGTTTCGCGCATGACGTCGTGGTGCAGCAGGGCAATCGCCTGTTGACCCAGGCCGCCTTCTCGATCGACATGCAGGTGACGCTCTCGCCCGAAAGCGGCCCGGTCGGGACGCCGATCGCCGTCGAAATCCACGGCATCGGCTGGCGCGAACTCGAGAGCAGCTGGCTCTTGCGCTACGACAATGATTTCACCGGCTGGGTGTCATCGATCACGCAGACCGGCGTGGCGAAATTCTCGATTCCGGCCACCGGCGCCGTGGGCACGCATGTGCTCGAGCTCATGCATGGCGAATTCACTTTTCCCTACCTCAATCCGCAGCAGAACCCGGTTCCCGACCGGCCGCGCTTTGCCATGCAATTCCGCGTGACGCCGGGTGCGGCGGTGCTGCCGCTTCCGCCGCAAGATCAGGTGCAGCGCGCGGTGCGCAATCTGCCGCCGCCGGGCGAGCTGGCGGCGACACCGCGCTTCTCGGCGATCGGCGCGGCCGCCGAGGTGCGCGGCGCAGGCTTCGCGCCGGGCAAGAATTATCAGCTCAACTGGACCACCGTCACGGGCAATCGCGTCGCCAAGAATGGCTGGGACGAATCATCGCGCGTGATCGCGCAAGCCCGCGCCGATACGTCGGGCAATCTCGCTTTCCGCTTTGACGTGCCGGATGATCTGGGCGGCGCGCACCGGCTTTGGGTGCAAGACGGCGCGACCAAGAAGACCGGCACCTACTGGATCACGCCGAAAGCCCTGCCGCTCGACGTGACGCGCGGGCCGGTCGGAACCGATTTCACCATCCATCTGAAAGGCGTCGGCTGGACCGAGACCGCAAACATATACACGGTCGTCTATGACGGCGCCTATATCGGCTATGCTTGTGGCTTCAACAGCCAAGGCGACGTGACGATTCACATGAAGGCGAGCGGCCTGCCCGGCTGGCATTTCATCGATCTCTACCCGGCGATCTACAAGGGCAAGGAAACCCGGCCGAATAATTTCCGCATTCCGCAGCTCACCTATGCCGCGGATCATCCGGGCGAGGATCTGCCGGCGTTTCACTTCGCCTTCGAGGTCTCGTACGAAGAGCAGCGTACCGGCGCGCAATAACGCGCCGGCGTGACGATTCGAACGGAGCAGATGCCGCTCCGCGATCGCGCATCCGCAAAAATGCCGGCGTCGCGGCCCTTGATCTCACTCGAGGTCGAGCCGCGCCGCGCGGGGCGGCGCGGTCAATCAAAATTCGGCCTGCGCTTATTGCTTGCCGCCGCCATCGAGCATCTGCCGCGAGCCCGGGACAGGTGCGGCGGACGGGATCCACTTTTTCCGACGATCGTGTTAGCGTCGTCTTAAACCTGATCGGCAGGTTCGGGGAGGATCACATGGCGCGCCGCATCGACGTTCATCATCATCTCGTCGCACCGGAATATGTGCCCCAACTGCGCGAGATGGGGGTGCTTACCTCCCAGCTTGCCGCGCTGATGAACGAGAAATCCGCGATCGAGGACATGGATCGGGCGGGCGTCACCTTGGCGATCAATTCCGCGACCATGCCCGAGCAGATCAAGGGCGAGGCGCGGCGCGCTTACGCCCGCGCCAACAACGAATACATGGCGCGGCTCGTGAAGGATTATCCCGGCCGCTTCGGCATGTTCGCGTCCCTGCCGCTGCCCGACGTCGAAGGTGCGCTCAAGGAGATCGAGTACGCCTTCGATACGCTGAAGGCGGATGGGGCGCACCTGATCACGAGCTACGAGGATCATTGGCTCGGCGACAAGATTTTCGCGCCCGTCTTCGACGAGCTCAATCGCCGCAAGGCCGTGATCTACACCCACCCGCACGGGCCGCAATGCTGCCACAACATCCTGAAGGAAATCGCGATCCGCGACGCGAGCATCGAATACGGCACGGATACGACGCGCGCGCTCGCCAACCTCGTCTTCACCGGCACCGTCGATCGCTGCCGCGACATCCGGCTGATCTTCTCGCATGGCGGCGGCACCATGCCGTTTCTGGTCGAGCGCTTCATCCGCATGGAGAAGATGCCGCGCTACGCACCGCTTCTGCCGCAGGGCTTCGTCGCCCAGGCGCGGAAATTCTATTACGACACGGCGCAGATCCTGCACGGCGCGCCGCTCGTCGCGCTGAAGCATCTCATCCCGCTGCCGCAGATCCTCTACGGTACCGATTATCCCTGGCGCGGCTCCGATGAGTGCGTCCGCGGCCTGATCGCGAGCGAGGTGTTCAGCGCCGAGCAGTTGGGTGCGATCGACGGCAACGCCGCGCCGCTTCTGCCCCGCTTCGCCTGACGCGGTGTCGGCGCGTCAGGCGCCCGTGCGCCGTCAGTGGGCGATCACCGCCTCCTCGATCGGCCCGACCGCTTCGGCTCCCCGCAGGCGGTACTTGAGGATGAACATGGCCGCCGCGGCGACCAGCGCCGGCACCGCGATCGAGAAGAAGAGATTGCGCGGGCTGAAATGCGCGGCGAGCAGCATCCCGCCGATCACGGGACCGACGATGGCGCCGACCCGGCCGATGCCAAGCGCCCAGCCCACGCCGGTCGAGCGGATCGATGTCGGGTAGAGAACGGCCGAGAGCACGTTGATGAAGCTCTGTCCGCCGATGACGCAGGCACCGCAACCGATGATCGTCACCGCCAGCATCGGCACGCTGCTGCCGGCGAGACCGATCGCGAAGACGAAGACGGCCGCGAAAAGGTAAAGCACGGTGACGACGCCCGTCGCGCCGAGGCGGTCGACGACCGGGCCCAGAATCAAGGTGCTGACGATCCCGCCCCAGCTAAGCGCACCGGCGAGGCTCAGCGCCGAGCCGAGCGGCACGCCCGATTCGCGTAAGACCAGCGGCAGCCAGCTGTTGAGATAGTAGATCACGAGCAGATTGCAGAAGAAGGTGATCCACAGCAGCGCCGTGTTGATCGCTCTTCCTTCGGTCATCAGGTGGCGCACCGTGAAACCGTGCAGCCGCTGTTCCGCGATGACGAAGCTCTCCGTGCCGTCGAATTCGGTCTTGCCGTGCAGCCGGTTCAGCAGCGCCGCGATGCGTGCTGGCTGGCGGCCGCGCGTCACCAGGAAGCGGATGGATTCGGGCAGGACGAAAATCGCCACCGGCAACAGCAGCAGCGGCAGCAAGCCGCCAAGGAGGAACAGCGCCTCCCAGCCATAATGCGGAATGATCGCTGCGCCGACGAAGCCGCCGCCGCCCGCGCCCAGGGGGAAGCCCAGGAACATGATCGCCACCACTGTAGCGCGAATGCGCCGCGGCGCGTATTCCGCGGTCAGCGCGATCGAATTGGGCATCAGGCCGCCGACGCCGAGGCCGGTGAAGAAGCGCAACACGTAGAGTTGGTCCATCGAGTGCGCCAAGACGGTGCCGAGCGCGAAGACCGAGAAGATCAGGGTCGAGCCGAGGACGATGATCTTGCGGCCGAAATGGTCCGCCAGCGGTCCCGAGGCGAGGGCGCCCAGCATCAGACCGAACAGACCGGCGCCGAAAACCGGTCCGAAACTCGGCACCGCCACGCCCCAGGCATGGGCCAGAACGGGCGCCACATAGCCGATCGCGCCATTGTCGAAACCATCGAGCGTGACCAGCACGCCGCACCAGATCGCGATCGACCATTGAAAGGCGCCGAAACGCCCGCCATCGATGACTTGCGTGACGTTGACCGTCTGACCTTGCGCCATGATGTCCCCCCTAGCTGTTTACGCGTTGGCGCGATTATGCAGCGCCGCGGCGGCGGAGGGAAGGACATCGCGAGCGGCTTCGATGCCCCGCTCGACGGGGCCGCGCGCCCGCGCTCGGCGTCAGCCCCAGACCTCGCGCGAGACCTCGACGATGAGCTTGAGCTTCGCCATTTCGTCGGCCACGGTGAGGTTGTTGCCTTCGAGCACGCTGGCGAAGCCGCATTGCGGGCTCAAGGCCAGCTGCTCGAGCGGGCAATATTTCGACGCCTCCTCGATCCGGCGCTTCAGATCGTCCTTCTTTTCGAGCTGCGGCACCTTGGTCGTGACCAGGCCCAGAACCACGGTTTTGCCCTTCGGCACGAAACGCAGCGGCGCGAAGTCACCCGCGCGCGGGCTGTCATATTCGAGGAAATAACCGTCGACATCGATGCTGTTGAAGAGCACTTCGGCGACCGGATCGTAGCCGCCCGCGGCGATCCAGGCGCTGCGGGAATTGCCGCGGCAGAGATGCATGGCCGCGACCATGTCCTTGGGCCGGCCGGCGATCGTGGCATTCAAGAGCTTCGCGTAGGTCTGCGGGAGGGTTTCCGGGTTCTCGCCGATCGCGCGCACCTGCTCGCGCAGTTCGGGATCGCACAGATAGGCGAAATTCACTTCGTCGAGCTGGAAATAGCGGCAGCCCGCCGCGGCGAGATCGGCGATCTCCTCGCGATAGACCTTGGCGAGATCGGCGTAGAACTCGTCCATGTCCGGATAGGCCTCGCGGCTGATCGCCTGCCTGCCGCCGCGGAAATGAATGTTGCTGGGGGAAGGGATGGTGATCTTGGGCACCACATGGCAAACGGACTTCAGGAACTTGAAATGGTCGACGAAGATCGGATGGGGGCGATGAAGCTTGCCCTCGACGTGGAATCCCGGCGGCGTCATCTCGGTGTCGCCTTCATGGGTGTGGAAGCGCAGCTTCAGCTTGTTTTCCACCATCCGGACATTGCCGATCTGCTGCAGGAAGTCGCGATGCCAGGACGAGCGCTGGTATTCGCCGTCGGTCGCGAGCTGAAGTCCGATCTTCTCCTGCATTTTCACCACCGCGCGCACGGAATCCTGCTCGATGCGGCGAAGCGCCTCGGCGGCCAATTCCTTGCGCTCGAATTTCTGGCGCGCCTCGATCAGCGCCGGCGGGCGCAACAGGCTCCCGACATGGTCGGCGCGAAAAGGCGGTACGCTACGCTGTGACATGATGGTTTACCTCCGTTGGCGGCAGTCTCGTGGTGGGCAACGTGAAGGTCAAGCCGTGGGCTTGAGGGGGTGCTGGAATTCCGCGCCGAAGCGCCCTAATTTCCGCTTCAGAAATCCAAGAAGGAGGCTCGCCGATGGCTTTTGTCCGCGCCGGGGATATCACGGTCCATTACCTGCTCGAAGGGCCGGAAAATGCGCCGGTCGTCATGCTGTCGAACTCGCTGGGGACGAGCCTCGCGGTATGGGACGCTCAGGCGGCGGCGCTGCGCGGGAAATACCGGGTGTTGCGCTACGATACGCGCGGGCACGGGCTCACCGACGTGACCCCGGCCGGAAATTCCGGCTACAGCATGGATCAGCTGGCGGACGATGCCGCCGCCCTCATCAGGGCCTTGGGGCTGAAGAGGGTCCATCTCTGCGGCCTTTCGATCGGCGGCATGCTGGGTCAAAGGCTTGCGGCCAAGGCGCCGGAGCTCTTGGCATCGCTGATCCTCTGCGACACCGCCCCTTATATGAACCCGCAAGTCTGGGACGAGCGCATCGCCGCCATCCGCAAAAGCGGGCTCGAGATCGTCGCCGAGGGCACGATGCAGCGTTGGTTCACCCAGCGGTTTCACGAGACCCAGCCCGACGCGGTCAAAGGCATCCGCAACATGCTGGTCCGCACCCCGGCCGAGGGTTACATCGGTTGCGCCTATGCGATCCGCGACATGGATCTGCGCGCCGACGATGCCAAGATCATCTGTCCGACCCTGATCGTCGTCGGCGAGGACGACCCGGCGACGCCGGTCTCGGCCGCGCGCGAGATGAATGCCGCGATCAAGGGCTCGAAGCTCGTGATCGTCCCGCAATGCGCCCATATCGTAACGGTCGAGCAGCCCGCGGCCTTGAACCGCGCGCTCGGCGAGTTCCTCGCGGCGCAATAGGGAGGCCCGAATGGACGAGAACGACAAGCTTTATGAGCGCGGGCTCGAGACCCGCAAGAAACTCATGGGCGAGGCGGCGGTCGAGCGCGCGGAAAGCAAACTCACGCCCTTTACCGAGGAATGGATGGCGTTCGTCACGCGCTACGCCTTCGGCGAGATCTGGTCGCGGCCGGGCCTGCCGGCGAAGACGCGCAGCATGCTCACCCTCGCGATGCTGACGACCTTGGGGCGCCATGACGAGCTTGCCGTGCATATCCGCGCGACGCGGCAGACCGGCGTCAGTCGCGACGAGGTCAAGGAAGTGCTGATGCAGGCGGCGATCTATGCGGGCGTGCCGGCGGCGATGTCCGCCTTCACCCGCGCGCAGCAGGTCTATGCCGAAATGGACAAGGAGCAAGCGCAATGAGCGCGGACGGCGATTTCAAATCCTATTGCCTCAACCCGTCGAAACCTAAATTCAAGGCGCCGCCCGGCGCGGTCGACGCGCATTGTCATGTCTTCGGCCCGGCGGCGCGGTTTCCCTTCGCGCCCGAGCGTAAATACACGCCCTATGACGCGTCCAAGGAAGAGCTGTTCAAGCTGCGCGACTATCTGGGATTTCAGCGCAACGTCATCGTCCAGGCGAGCTGCCACGGCACCGACAACACCGCGACCATCGACGCGATGCTCAATTCGAAAGGCATGGCGCGCGGGATCGCGGTCGTGAAGCCGACCATAGCCGAGAGCGAACTGAAGGAGATGGACAAGGCCGGGATGCGCGGGGTGCGGTTCAACTTCCTGCCGCGGCTGGTCGACGCCACCCCGCACGAGGTCTATCTGGGCGTCGCCAAGAAGATCGCGCCCCTGGGCTGGCACACCGTCGTCTATTTCGAGGCGCCCAGCCTGCCGACCATCACGCCGTTCCTCAAGGCGCTGCCGACGACGATCGTGCTCGATCACATGTCGATCCCCGATGTGAAGAAGGGCGTCGACCATCCCGATTTTCAGGCCTATCTGCGCCTCCTCGATCAGCAGAAGAACATCTATGTCAAGGTGACCGGGCCGGAGCGCATCTCGGCCAAAGGCCCGCCTTACGACGATGTCGTGCCGTTCGCGCGCGCGATCGTCGAGCGCTTTCCCGACCGCGTGCTCTGGGGCACCGATTGGCCGCATCCGAACATGACGACGCATATGCCCGATGACGGCATGCTCGTCGACATGATCCCGAAATTCGCACCGACCTCGGCGCAGCAGAAGGCGCTGCTTGTGGACAATCCCATGCGGCTTTATTGGGAGAACTGATATGGCCGAAGAAGCTTATGAGGACATCCCGGGCACGCAGGTCTTCGATGCGAAGCGCTCGCGCAAGGGCTATTGGCTCAACATGTTCTGCATGTCCCTGATGAAGGACGAGAACCGCAAGGCGTTCAAGGCGAACGAGGCGAAATATCTCGACCAGTTCCCGATGTTGCCCGAGCAGCGCGAGGCGATCCTCAAGCGGCAATGGAACCGCATGCTGGAGCTGGGCGGCAACATCTATTACACCTCCAAGCTCGGCGCGACCGACGGCCTGTCCTTCCAGAACCTCGCCGCGCTGATGACCGGATCGACTCAAGAGGAATATGCCAAGATGATGCTCGCGGGCGGCCGTCCGCCCCAGGGCAATCGCAGCAAATCGGAGTGGCGCAACCGTGGCTAAACTCATCGCAGGCGTGACCACCTCGCACGTGCCGGCGATCGGCGCGGCGCTCGACAACGGCAAGAGCGGCGAGCCTTATTGGCAGCGCGTCTTCGCCGGCTACGAATTCTCGAAGAAATGGCTGGCCGAGGTGAAGCCCGACGTCGCGTTCGTCGTCTACAACGACCACGCCTCGGCCTTCTCGCTCGAGATCATCCCGACCTTCGCCTTGGGCTGCGCCGAATCCTTCGCGATCGCCGATGAAGGCTGGGGGCCCCGGCCCGTGCCGGTGGTGCAAGGCCATCCCGATCTCGCCTGGCATATCGCGCAATCGACCATCCTCGACGAATTCGACATGACGATCGTCAACAAGATGGAGGTCGATCACGGGCTGACCGTGCCGCTCTCGCTGATGTGCGGGCAGCCCAAGGAATGGCCGTTCAAGGTCATTCCGCTTTGCGTCAACGTCATTCAATATCCGCCGCCGACCGGGCATCGTTGCTTCATGCTCGGCAAGGCGATTCGCAAGGCGATCGATTCCTTCCCGCAGGATCTGCGCGTGGTGATCTTCGGCACGGGCGGCATGTCGCATCAGCTCCAGGGCCCGCGCGCCGGCTTCATCAATTCGGAATTCGACAACCGCTTCCTCGACCGCTTCGTCAGCGATCCGCAGGCGCTCGTCAAGATCCCGCATGTCGACTATATCCGCGAGGCGGGATCGGAAGGGATCGAGCTCGTGATGTGGCTGATCGCGCGCGGCGCGCTCGACGACGAGGTCCGCCAGGTGCACCGCTTCTACACCGTGCCGGCCTCGAACACGGCGGTCGGCCATCTGATTCTCGAAAACACCCGCTAAACTCGAATAGAGAGAGGCATCGCCATGAAAGTCTGTCTTGCCGGCCAGGGCGCCTTCGGCATCAAGCATCTCGAGGCCATTCAGAACATCCCCGGCGTCGAGGTCGTCACCTTGGCGGGCGGCCGTCCGGCCGGCACCGAGGAAGTCGCCAAGAAATGGAAAATTCCGCATTGGACGACCGATCTCGGCGAGAGCCTGAAGCAGCCGGGGGTCGAGGCCGTCATTCTCGCCAGCCCGACCCAGGTCCATGCGCAGCAGGCGATCCAATCCATGCGCGCGGGCAAGCACGTCCTGATCGAGATCCCGATCGCGGACACGCTCGCCGATGCCGAAGAGATCCAGAAGGTCGCCCAACAAACCGGCGTCGTCGCGATGGGCGGCCATGTCCGCCGCTTCAATCCGAGCCACCAATACGTGCACAAGAAGATCGAGGCCGGCCAGTTCAAGATCCAGCAGATGGACGTGCAGACCTATTTCTTCCGCCGCACCAACATGAACGCGGCCGGTCAGCCGCGCACCTGGACCGATCATCTACTGTGGCATCACGCCTGCCACACGGTCGATCTCTTCCAGTGGCAAACCGGCGAGCTGCCCTCGATCGCCCACGCGATCCAGGGTCCGATGCATCCCGAGCTCAAGATCGCGATGGATATGAGCATTCAGCTGAAGGCGCGCTCGGGCGCGATCCTCACCCTGTCGCTTTCCTTCAACAACAATGGACAGCAGGGCTCGTTTTTCCGCTATATCGGCGACACCGCGACCTACAAGGCCTATTACGACGACCTGTCGGACGGCAAGGATCAGGTGATCGATCTCTCGAAGGTCGATGTGTCGATGAACGGCATCGAGCTCGAGGACCGTGAATTCTTCGCCGCCATCAAGGAAAAGCGCGAGCCCAAATCGAGCGTCAAGCAGTGCCTCGATTCGATGCGGACCTTGCACAAGCTCGAGCAGGAGATGATGGCCGAGCGCTGATCGCCGCGACCGGAAATCAAGCGGCGGGCGCGCCGCACTCTTGCTGGATGAGCCGATCCATCAGGCGCCGCGCCTGCACGCCGCCCCAATCGGCGTGCACGTTCACTTGCGGCGCGTCGTAATCGAGTTCGATGTTGCGCTGCTGCGCCTCGAGGATTTCCTTGTCCTCGTTGAAGGCGAAGGTCACGTTCTTCAGGAAGAATTCCGAGCGTTCGGCATTGTCCTGCTCGAAATCGCGCGCGTTGACCCAAAAATAATGGCAGCTCCGCTCGGTCTCGGGCGTGATCGCGTTCAAGATCATGACGCGCCGCTGCATCGGCTCGTTGCGGCCCTCGACAGGAACCGCGTCGCGTGTCGGGATGTCGATCCAGACATTGGAAGACGGGGTGAAGGTGATGATCTTCTTTTGATCGACGACGGGCGCGAAGCCGAGGCGGCGCATCGAGGGTGGGCAGGAGATGCCCGGCGCTTCGCGTATCACGCGGACGGAATTCTCGCTGCGCTCGAATTTGAGCTCGGCCTGGGTATCGTCCGTGCTGCCGATCGTCGAGGCGTGCACGAAGGCGACATGAGATAGGTCGATCAGATTCTCGACCAGCAGAAGATAATGGGCGTCGACATGGAGGCAGGCGCCGACCGCAGCCCAGGCCGGATCGTCGTTGTAGTGGAAGTCGGGAATAAGCGCCGGGTCGGCCTTTTCCTTCTCGCCCATCCAGATCCAGACGTAACGGTCGCGCTCGCAGACGGGATAGGAGCGCACGCCGATGCTCGGCGGAACGCGGTCCTGGCCGGGGATCTTCACGCAGGCGCCGGAGCCATCGAAGGTGAAGCCGTGATAGCCGCATTGGATCGCGTCGCCGACAAGCTTGCCCTTGCTCAGCGGCGCGCGGCGGTGACAACAGCGGTCCTCGAGCACGACCGGCGTTCCGTCCTCGCGGCGGTAGAGCATGACGGGCTCCGCCAAGAGGATCCGCCCGAAGGGAAGGCGCGAGACTTCGCGCGATTCGGCGGCGATATACCAGCAATTGCGCAAAAACATGGGCTTCCTCCCGCCACGTCTCTTTGCCAGACCCTAGCACGCCGGCGGGTGGTGGGAAAACGCCGCGCGTTTAGGCGCGGACCTCCTGGCGCTGGAAGACCACATAGGCCGCGACGAAGAGGACGATGACGCCGGCGACGAGGCCGGTGACTTGCGGCCATACCAGCAGCAGGCTTTGGCCCAGCGGCAACGGATTGCCCATCACCGCGCCCTGGAGTTGGTCCATGAAAACGGGCCCGAGCGCCCGGGTCGAAGGATGGAGCAGGCCCAAGAGCGATTCGCCGAAGAGCGTGTTGGGCGACAAGCGCGCCAGGGTCTGCTGAAACACGATCTGCTCGTAGCTCGGCCCGACCAGCAAGCTCATCGCCGTGGTCGGAAAGACCGCCTCGGTGAGGAAGCGCGTGAGCAACGGCCACAGCACGCTCATCAAAAGCCAGAGGCCCAAGGCCACCAGCGCGGAGGTCGCGGCTGCGCGGAAGACCACCGAGCACAACATGGCGACCGCCAGCCAGAGGCCGCCATAGGCAAGCGAGACGACGAGAAACGCGATGCCGCGCAACACTTCCTCGCTGGTCGGCGGCACGCCCAGGGTCAGGAGCCCCAATCCGATGATCAGGAGCCACAGCGTGACGAGGGCGACACCCAGTGTCGCGAGCCCGGCCAGGAACTTGCCCAGGAGCAGCGCGTCGCGATACACCGGCTGCGCCAGGATGCGGCTCATGGTGCGCCGGTTGAACTCGCCATTCACCGCGTCGAACCCCAAGCCGATCGCGACCAGCGGGATGAGAAATCCGAGCACGGCCATGAAGGAGGGCAACGGATCATGCGCGTTGGTGAAAAGCCGCAGGAAGAGAAACGGATCCTGCGAGGTCGTGGTTTTCAAATCCTGGATCGCGGTATAGATCGCGCCAATCCCGGTCAGCAGCACCAGCCATTCGAGCACGCGCATCCGGCCGCTGCCGAGATGATCGGCGAATTCCTTCAAGAAGACGGTGCCGCATCCCGTCCAGATCGATCCGCTACGCCGCGCCATGCTGGTCCTCGAAATAGTGGCGATAGATGGTGTCGAGGCTGGGTTCCACGTGGTCGAGCCGCATCAGCGATCCGCCCGTGCCGATGATCGCCTGGCCGAGCGCGGCGCGCACGTCCCGCGCGGCAAGGATGTGGTATTTGTCGGGGCCCGCCTCGGTCACGAGCTGCACGCCGTCGATGTGCGAGAAGATGGCGGGCAGATCCGGGCCCGTCGCCTCGATCTCGACGGAATAGCCGCCGCCCAGAACCTTCTGCGACAGCTCGGCGACCGTTCCCTGGAGCACGATCTTGCCGTGGCTGAACAGCGCGACGCGGTCGCACACCGCCTGCACGCGATCGAGCAGATGCGAAGAGATGAGCACCGCCACGCGCTCGGCCTTCAGGCCCCGAATCATGTCCAAGAGCTCATAGGTCGCCTGCGGGTCGAGGCCCGAGGTCGGCTCGTCGAGAATCGCCACCTCGGCGCGCTTCATCATCACTTCGGCAAGGCCGAGGCGCTGCCGCATGCCGCGGGAGAAGGTCGCGACCTTGTGATCGGCAACCTCGTCCAGCTGCACGCGCTTGAGGGCGGCGTCGATGCGTTCGCCCGCTTCGACGCGGCCGAGGCCCGAAAGCCGTGCCGTGTAGGTGAGGTTCTGCCGCGCGGTGAGATTGTCATAGAAGCCGACCGCATCCGGCAGATAGCCGACGCGGCGCTTCACCTCGAGCGGCTCGCGCATCGGGTTGAAGCCGTCGACGTCGATCGTTCCCTCATCGGCCTCGGTGAGGCCCAACAGCATCAGGATCGTGGTCGTCTTGCCGGCGCCGTTGGGACCGAGCAGCCCGAAGATCTCGCCGCGCCGAATCGCAAGGTCGATCCCGTCGACGGCCGGCACGCGGCCATAGAACTTCTTCAGGCCATGGGCGTCGATGACGGTGTCGCTCATCGGCGGGCGCCCGGCCGGCGTCAGCGCCGGCCGAAGCGCGCGACGGCGCCCACAGCGATGAGAAGCGCGATCGCGATGATGGCGACGCCGACGATGCCCCACAGGGTCGAGGTCGAGACCGTCACCCTGATATCGGCCGAGCTCGATTGGCTGCCATTGTCGTTGGCGCGGAACGTGGTCATGTAGTCGCCCGCGACGGCTTTCGACGATGGGGTCAATTGCGCCTGCACATTGATCTTCTGGCCCGGATTGAGCTGCGCGATCTTGTCCGGCTGGAACGTGACTTTCCAATCGCTGGGCGGCGATGCGCTGAGCGCGATCTCTTGCGCGGCCGCGCTGCCGTCATTGGTGAGCACGAGCGCGACCGGCGTGGCGGTGCCGGCGACGGCCGAGGTCGAGAGACGCCCATCCTCGCCGGTCAAGTTCAGTTGCGGCTGACCCGTGATGTCCATGGTCATGTCCGCATCCGCCTTCGCGTCGTCGGCCGAAACCTCGACGGAAACGGGATAAGAGCCCGCTTGGGCTTGCGCCGGCGGCTGGACCTTCACCTTCAAGTCTTTGTCCTTGCCCGCTTCGATCGGGATCGAGGCGATCTCCTGCGAGCCATAGGCTTCCGAGAAGGTCGTTTGGAATCCCTTCGGCGCATTCGCGGCGAATTTCACGATCAGATCGCGGTCGCTCTGATTGGCGACGTTGAACTGAAATTCGAAACTGGTCTTTGCCGTTCCGATCAGGGATGGATTCTTCGCCTTAAGGACAAGCTTGGCCGGCAAAACCTGACCGATGCTCACATCGATCGGCAGGCTCGCGCTGGTATCGACCGATTTGGCATGCAGGGTGATGGTCTGCGTGCCGGCGGAGAGCCCGGCCGGGATGTCGATGCGCAGCTGCAACGGAACGCTATCGTCCGTCGCCGGCATCGCTGCGGTGACCGGCGCGCCGCCGCCCAGGATCGTCGCCTTCCAGCCGCCGGGCACGCCATCGACCGACAAGGAGACGCGCTGCGGCGCCAGCCCGTAATTCTGCAATTTGACCTTCACGGTCGTGCTGTCGCCGGCGCGCGCCGTCACGGAGGGATAATCGGTGGTGAGCCAAAGCCCGCGAATATGCGTGGGCGCATCCGCGGCGAAAGCCGGAGCGCCGAGCGCCAGAACCAAAAGCGCGCAAGCGATCAATGAATTGGTCAGTCGTGATAAACGGCGCATCGCGGCGATCCCCGTCTCAAGTTTCTTCTGCGGACTTTGCGCCGATGCCTCGTGGTGGCGGCGCCATCAAACTCCCGAACGGCCGAAAAAATACCGTCCGACCTTCCGGGTCAATAGTTAAATCGATGTAATTCACGCCCGCCGGTTGTCGCCCCACTATCGCGCGATCGCCGATGAACGCGGCTGCACCTTGCACGGTTTGGAGTGCGAGGGCCAGCGTTCTATCTTGCCCCAGTCATGATCCCGCCCTTGCGTGCTGCCTCTCCGGCAAAAGACCGACGCCGCAAGCCCCGTCGCTTGCGGCGCGTCGCGGCCTATGCCGTCGCGGCGGTGTTGCTGCTGCCGGTCTTTGCCGTTGTCGCTTATCGCTTCGTGCCGCCGCCGATCACGCCGCTGATGGTGATGCGCCGGGCCGCCGGCGCGCCGATTCGGCAGCGTTGGGTTCCGCTTGCCCGCATCTCGCCCGCGCTCATCCGCGCGGTCGTCGCGTCGGAAGACGAGAAGTTCTGTTTCCATCACGGTTTCGATTGGGACGCGCTCGGCACGGCGTGGGAGGCGTGGCGTGCGGGCCGCCCGTTGCGAGGTGCGAGCACGATCACCATGCAGACCGCGAAGAATCTCTTCCTCTGGCCCGGACGCAGCTTCCTGCGCAAGGGCATCGAAGCCTATTTCACCGTGCTGCTCGAGCTCTTATGGAGCAAGCAGCGGATCATCGAGACCTATCTCAATGTCATCGAATGGGGGAACGGCATCTACGGGGCCGAAATGGCGGCGCGGCTTCACTTCGGCAAGCCGGCCTCCGCCTTGACGGCGCGCGAGGCCGCGCTGCTCGCCGCGGTGCTGCCCAATCCGCGCCGGTGGTCGCCCGAGGACGCAACTCCGTATATCGAAGCCCGGGGCGCGACGATCCGCGCGCGCATGCCGGCCATGGCTGTGCCGCGCGCGAGCGGGTGCCGCTGACGGCACCGAATTAGAGCAACGGAAAATCCGGATCGAGTCCCAGCGCGACGCGGCCATACATGGTGCCGTTGACGTCCCAGTTGAGGCCGATATGGCCCTGCGCCGCGTGCGCGTCGCGCAACGCGCGCTGAAGCGGGTGGGTTTCGACGATCGCGCTTCCGCCCGCGCCGGCGAAGAGAATGTCGACCGCGCGCACGCTCATGCGTACGGCAAAGGCGCCGTCGCGGCGCCAGCGTACTTTCTCCTCATCGGCCGCGGGGCGGCCCGAAGCGGCGATCGTCATCGCTTCATCGCAATCCTTGAGCATCAGCGTCTCGGCGGCATCGACCAAGGTCGCGGCTTCGGCGATGCGCAATTGCATGGTGGCGAAATCGGCGATGTGCCGGCCCGAGGCTGTGGCGATCCGCGCGCGCGTCGCGGCCGTGAATTCCTCCGCCGCGCCGCGCGCGATGCCAAGCGCGGTGGCGCCGTTGACGAAACCGAACAACGCGTACCAGGCCAGCCTGTAGAGTTCGCCGGGGTTGGCCGCGGTCCCGGGGTGGGCGCCGCCCTTGCCGTGCGCGGCAGGCAGGGTCAGATGCTCCGGCACGGTGATGCCGTCGACGGCGACGTCCTTGCTGCCGGTGCCGGCCAGTCCCATCGCATGCCAATTGTCGATCAAGGTGCAATCGCGCCGCGGCACGAGAAAGAATCGCGGCTCGGGCTCTTGGTCCTTCGCGGCCGCGAGATTGGCGGCCAGCATGACCCACGCGCAAGCGTCGATGCCGCTCGAGAAGGGCCATCGTCCCGACAAGCGATAGCCGCCGGCGATTGCTTCCGCGCGGCCCGCTGGAAAGACGAAGGAGGAGCCGATGAGGGCGCGCGGCGATGATTTCCAGATCTGATCCTGTGCTTCTTCGGGCCAATAGCCGAGCATCCAATTATGGACGACCAGATTGTTGAACACCCATGAGGTCGAGCCGCAGCCTTCAGCGAGGATCGCGCCGATCTCGACGAAGGCGCGAAACGGCGCTTCGATCCCGCCATAGCGGGCGGGCTGAAAGAGACGAAAGAGCCCGGCCTCGTGCAGGGTCGCCACGGTCTCGTCGGGCAGCCGGCGGAGCTTCTCTGTTTCGACCGCGCGCGCGCGCAAAGTTGGCACCAGCGCACGCGCACGGCTCGCGAGCTCGGCTATGTCGGCTTGCGGCATCGTCATTCCTTTCGCGCAACGCAGGCAAGCCGAACAGGCCCGGTCTGTCAATCGCGTGGGCGGCGATTTTGCGCTATCGTCGCGGCGGGAAAACGCCAGCGGGTCTCACTCTTGCCAGAGTCTTCGATCGCAGTCGAACTGCCGCCGGTGTCGGCAGCACGCCGCCGCTGGGTGGTGGGCGCGTGCTGCGCGGCGATTTTCATGGTCTCGGTCGAATCCTCGATCGTCGCGACAGCGATGCCGTCGATCGTCGCGGCCCTCGGCGGGTTCGACTACATCAGCTGGGTCTTCGCCGCCTATCTGCTGTCGCAAGCGGTCGCGATACCGATCTATGGAAGGCTCGCCGATCTGTGGGGCCGCAAATGGCTGCTCGTCGCCTCGACCGGCCTCTTCCTCTTCGGCACGCTGATGTGCAGCGCGGCTTGGGGGATGATCCCGCTCGTCGTGTTCCGCTTCATCCAGGGCTTGGGCGGCGGCGGATTGCAGCCGCTCGCGCTCACCATCATCGGCGATCTCTATCCGCCGGTCGAGCGCGTCAAGATCCAAGGCAATCTCAACGCGATCTGGGGCGTGTCGGCTCTTTCGGGGCCGCTGATCGGCGCGTTGCTGACGGCGACACTGGGCTGGCGTTCGGTGTTCTGGGTCAATCTGCTGCCGGGAATCGCGATGATCGCTATTCTCGGCGCCACATTCCGGGAGCGGCGCCAGACGCGCCGGCACCGCATCGATTACCTGGGATCGCTCCTGCTCGTCACGGGGATCGGCTCGCTGTTGCTCGCGCTCGTGCAATTCGCGCAGCTCGACCAACGCAGTATCGTCGTGCTTCTGACGGTCGCGGCCGCGAGTCTGGGCTTTCTCGCCTATTGGGAGCGCCGCGTGACCGAACCGATCGTGCCGATCGAGCTGTGGGGCAACCGAATCGTCTCAACCACGAATATCGGCTCTTTGGCGATCGGGATGGTGATGATGGGCGTGATCATCTTCATTCCGCCCTATGTGCAGGGCGTCATGGGCCGCAGCCCGGTCGTCTCGGGGTTCACCTTGATCAGCCAATCGCTCGGCTGGACCATTATCGGGGCGTTTGCCGGGCGCCTGCTGGTCCGCGTCACCTATCGCTCGATGGCGATCGTCGGCGGCGTGCTGCTTGTCGCGGGCGCCGTGATGTTGGTCGGCCTCACTCCCGAGCGCGGGCCGGGCTGGGCCTTCGCCAGTGGAGGCCTGATCGGGTTTGGAATCGGGTTCTGCAACACGACGTTTCTTGTCGCCGCGCAGAACGCGGTGCCCTGGAATCAGCGCGGGGCCGCGACCTCCGGCAATATCTTCATGCGGCAGGTGGGCGCGTCATTCGGCGCGGCGGTGCTGGGGGGGGTCATCAATTGGAGCCTGGCGCACCGGATACCCGAAGGCCGCGAAGCGATCGATCGACTCATGGATCCGGCCGAGCGCGCCGGCATGCCCGCGGCCGATCTGGCGCGGCTGACCGATGCGATCGCAGCCTCGCTGACCACCGTCTATATCGTCGTGGCGCTCTTTGCCGTGCTCTCGCTGGCGCTCGCTTTTCTCATCCCGGCGGGCCAGCGCACGCCGCGACACGAGCCGTAACGCTCTTGATTTTTTTCCCGATCGAAAGCGCTGCGGCGAACCGCGGCAGATTTCGCCGGACAATTCTCTAGCGTCCGGCGACCACCCCGAGCGGGACGGTCACCATCAGCATCAGGTTTTCTTCGCCCGGGTTCTTCTTGCCGATGCCGGCATTGGAGATGTGGTCGAAGGCGGGGCCGAATTTGATGCCGTTGTCGAAGACATAATCGAATTCGGCGCCGGTTTTGAATTCGATATGAGCGCCCAAATTCTTGCCGCTGCCTTTCTCATAATCGCCCACCGTCGCGATGGGGATGATCATGAAATGCTTGCCGATCGGCAATTCGACCCGGAAACCGCCATAGGTGTAAACCGAACCGCGCGTGGTGAAGAGTACCCCGAGGAGCGGTTTCAGAAAGAACAGGCTTTGCGCGAAACGCACCTCGAGGCGCCCTTCGCCGGCCGTGTAATTGTGGAGGAAGTCGAAGGCGCCGAGACCGGCGGTGATGGAGACCCGCGATTCGGCTCTGGCGCCGGCGGCGGCGAAAACGAGGCAAACCGCCAGCCCGCTAGCCGCGGCCATGCGGCCGAACCATTTCCTCATGCGAACCCCCGACGCAGCACCGCCACGTGCGGCATCTTACGGAAGGCCGTCATGCTGGCAAGCGCTAAACGATCTTCAGCGCAGATACTTCAGTCTTTCGGTCGCGCCGACGAGCTGAACGCGGATGCCCGGCTCCATCGCCGAGTGGCCGGCATCCGGAACGACCACGTATTCCGCTCCGGGCCAGGCGCGCGCCAGCTCGTCGGCGCTGGTGATCGGGCAGACCATGTCGTAGCGTCCCTGCACGATCGTGGCCGGCAAGTTCTGAATGCGCGCCACCCGCGCGACGAGATCTTCGGCGGGGCCGATCACGTTGGAGCGGAAATAATGCGCTTCGATGCGCGCGAGGCCCAGCGCCATGCGGTCCTCGCCGAAAGCGGCAACCGTGTCCGGACTCGGCAATAGCGTCGAGCACGCGCCTTCATAGGTGCTCCAAGCGCGCGCGGCCGGCATGTGGACCGCCGGGTTGGGGTCCGTGAGGCGACGATAATAGGCCTCGAGCAGATCATGGCTCTCGGCGTGGGACACGAAGCCCGAGAAGCTCCGCCAGGCTTCGGGAAATACCGTGCGCATCCCGTAGAGGAACCAATCGATCTCGCTCTGGCGGCAAAGAAAGATCCCGCGCAGGACGAGCGCCCGCGTGCGTTCGGGGTGCGCCTCCGCATAGGCCAGGGCGAGCGTCGATCCCCACGAGCCGCCGAACAAGGCCCAGGCGTCGATCCCGAGATGTTGGCGCAGGGCTTCGATATCCGCTATGAGATGGGTCGTCGTGTTGGCTTCAAGCGAGCCCAACGGTATCGAGCGTCCCGCTCCGCGCTGGTCGAAGACCACGATGCGATAATGGGACGGATCGAAAAAGCGACGATGGGTCGCGGTCGAGCCCGCGCCGGGCCCGCCATGCAGGAACAGGATCGGCGATCCGGTCGGATTTCCCGATTGTTCCCAATACATCGTGTGAATCGCATCGAGCTTCAGCATGCCGGTGGCATAAGGCTCGATCGGCGCGAAAAGATCTTGGCGGGCGAAGGGCGCGTTCCGGTCCATGAGAGGCAGTCTAAGCGCCGCTGGCGCGAAGGCAACCCCGGGAGACGCGGGGCCACTCTCGCAGTGAAACCGCCTTAACTCTCGACAAATTCCAAGATGTTCCTAAATAATATTCCAAATAATCAACGTGCAGGGAATCTGATGAGTTACCAAGGCATGGCGCGAACTTTGCCGATCGTCGCTCCAAACTGGGCGCTTTTCTTCGATGTCGATGGCACGCTCGTCGATTTCGTGGCGGATCCGGCCACGGCTCTGATACCGCGTGCGCTCCAGAAAACGCTTGCCGAGCTCTCGACGGCCCTTGCCGGCGCGCTCGCGATCATCAGCGGCCGAAGCATCGCCGATCTCGACCGGCTCTTTGCGCCCTTGCAATTGCCGCTGGCCGGTCAACACGGTGCCGAAGCGCGGCGCGACGGCACGATCAGCATCCTCGCTCCGGCAACTTCGGCACTCGCCTCGATCCTCGCGCCGGTATACGCCTTTGCCGAGACCCGGCCGGCAATCCGTATCGAAGACAAGGGGTTGAGCGTCGCGATCCATTATCGCGGCGCCGAGGAATTGCGCGATGCGCTCGCCGCGCTGCTGGACGACGCCATGGCGCGCCACGGAAGCGACTACGAGCTCCTCGCCTCCCATCTCGCATTCGACGTTAGGCCGCGGACGGCGAACAAAGGTTTCGCCGTCGAATGGTTCATGGCCGCGGCGCCGTTCGCCGGTCGCACGCCGATTTTTATCGGCGATGATCGCACCGACGAGGACGGCTTTGCCGCCGTTCTGGCGCGCGGCGGCCATGCGATCAAGGTGGGCGGCCGCGGCACCAGCATCGCGCCCTGGCATCTGGCCGCGCCTGAAGAGTTGTGGCGCTGGCTCGAGCGATCCAAGATTGCCTTGGAAGGCGGATCACAAGCATGACGAGTCCCGGCTCCTCGCTTGAGCTCGGCGTGATCGGCAATTCGGTGCTGAGCGCGCTGATCGATCGCCAGGCGCGCATCGTTTGGTGCTGCTATCCGCGCCTCGATGGCGATCCGGTGTTTTGCAGCCTCGTCGATGGCGGGTATGACGCCGCATCGGGCTTTCTCGACACCGAAATCGAGGGCTTGGTGCGCGCCGAGCAGCACTATCTGCGCAATACCGCCATTCTGGCCACGACCTTGACGGATGCTCACGGGGACAGCGTCCGGGTTGTCGATTTCGCGCCGCGTTTTTATCAATACGGGCGGGTCTTCCGGCCGCACATGCTGGTGCGCATGATCGAGCCCGTCGCCGGAATGTGCCGGGTTCGCATCCGCATCCGGCCGCGCTTTTCTTATGGCGCCACGGCGCCCGCGATCACGACGGGAAGCAATCACCTGCGCTATCTGGCCGGCGGCAGCGCGATCCGCGTCACGACCGACGCGCCGGTCTCCTATATCCACGAAGAGCAGTGGTTCAGCCTCGACGCGCCGCTCACGCTCGTCCTCGGCTCGGACGAGCCGCTCGAGGCCGCCACGAGGGTGCTCGCGCGCTCTTTTCTGGAGCGCACCGAGGAATACTGGCACGACTGGGTCCGCTATCTATCGGTTCCTTTCGAGTGGCAGGACGCCGTCGTGCGCGCCGCGATCACGCTGAAGCTGTGCAGCTTCGAGGAAACCGGCGCGATCGTCGCGGCGATGACGACCTCGATCCCCGAGGCGCCCGAAACGCGCCGCAACTGGGATTACCGTTATTGCTGGTTGCGCGACGCGTTCTTCGTGGTGCAGGCGCTCAATCGCCTGGGGGCGACGCGCACCATGGAAGATTTCATCCGCTACATCACCAATGTCGCGGCGCTCGAACCCGGCGGCCGGTTGAAGCCGGTCTATGGCGTCGTTCCGGGCGCGAAGCTGACCGAGCGCACCGTCCCCAATCTTGCCGGCTATCGCGGCGTGGCGCCGGTGCGCGTCGGCAATCTCGCCGCCGATCAGGTGCAGAACGACGGCTATGGCGCGGCGGTCTTGGCGGCCGCGCAGATGTTCTTCGATCACCGCTTGCCGCGACCGGGCGGCGAAAGCCTCTTCCGCCGCCTCGAGGAAATCGGCGCGCGCGCGATCGAGGGGGCCTTCGAGCCCGATTCGGGCTTGTGGGAATATCGCGGCCGCAGCGGGGTCCACACGCATTCGAGCGCGATGTGCTGGGCCGCGTGCGACCGCCTGGGAAAGATCGCGCAGATCCTGGGCCTCGTCGAGCGCCGCGACTATTGGCGGGTGGAGGCGGACCGCATTCGCGACGAGATCCTGCGCCGGGCCTGGAACCCCAATCTGGGACACTTCACCGCGACGCTCGACGGCGACGGGCTTGATGCAAGTCTCTTGCTTTTGCAGGAGATTGGCCTGGTCGGCGCGTCGGATCAGCGCTTCGTTGCGACGCTCAATGCGATCGAGCGCGAGCTGCGCCGCGGCAAGCTGCTGCTCCGCTATTCGACCGATGACGGTTTCGGCACGCCGACCACGGCGTTTCTCATCTGCACCTTTTGGTATGTCGACGCGCTTGCCGCGGTCGGGCGGCTTGCCGAGGCGCGCGATATCTTCGAACACCTACTCTCGCACCGCAACGCGCTCGGCCTTTTATCGGAGGATGTCGATCCCGCAACCGGAGAATTGTGGGGTAATTTTCCGCAGACCTATTCGATGGTCGGTCTCATCGTTTCAGCCATGCGGCTCAGCAAGAGCTGGGAGGAGGCATTTTGGCGAGGCTGGTGATCGCTTCCAATCGGCTGATCCTGCCCAGCGCGACGGACGCCCGAGCAGGCGGTCTTGGCGTCGCGATGCGCGAGGCGTTGCGCGAGCGCGGCGGAATCTGGTTCGGCTGGAGCGGCGAGATCGTCGAAAAGCCGGCCGACACGCCGCGGCTCTCGACGCGCGGCCGGGTCACCTATGCCGCCATCGACCTCTCGCCGGAAGAGCACAGGCTCTATTATCTCGGTCACGCCAACGGGACGCTGTGGCCGCTGTTCCATTTCCGGCTCGGCCTCATGGAATACCGGCGCGATGCGGCGCGTGTCTATGCCGAGGTCAATCGCCGTCTTGCGAAGGTGCTCGCTTCCCTGATCCAACCGGAAGATCTCGTCTGGGTGCATGACTACCATCTGATCCCGCTCTGTCAGGAGCTGCGCAAGCTCGGCGTCGCCAACCGCGTCGGGTTCTTTCTCCATACGCCATTCCCGCCGGCGGAGGTCTTGATCGCGCTGCCGCGCAACGAATCGCTGGTCGAGTCACTCTGCGCCTATGATCTCGTCGGCTTTCAGACCGAGGATGGCGTGCGCGCCTTTTTGGGCTGCGTCACCGAGCTCGCGCGCGGGGTCGATCTTGGCGGCGGCGAGATCAGCGCCTTCGGCCGGCGTTCGCGCGTCGCGGCCTTCCCGGTCGGCATCGATACCGAGGGTTTCGCCGCTTTGGCGCAACACGCCTCGGAATCGCCCGAGACGCGGCGGCTCGAAGAGAGCCTTGCCGGGCGCATGCTGATTTTCGGGGTCGATCGGCTCGATTACAGCAAGGGCATTCCGCAGCGCTTCGAGGCGATCGACGCGCTGTTGAGCGATTGGCCGGAACACCTTCTGAAATTCAGCTATCTTCAGATCACGCCCTATTCCCGCGGCGAGGTCGCGCAATATCGGGCCTTGCGCCGCCAGATCGAACAGCTCGCCGGCCAGATCAACGGCCGCTATGCCGAGTTCGATTGGACGCCGATCCGCTACGTCAATCGCAGCTTTTCGCGCCAGACCTTGGCGGGGTTTCACCGCCGCGCACGAATCGGTTTCGTGACGCCGCTGCGCGATGGGATGAATCTCGTCGCCAAGGAATTCGTTGCCGCGCAGGATCCCGAGGATCCGGGCGTGCTGGTCCTTTCGCGCTTTGCCGGCGCGGCCCATGAATTGGCGACGGCGCTACTGGTCAACCCGATCGACGTCGACGAGATGGCGGCGGCGTTGCGCCGCGGCCTTGCCATGGCACGCGACGAGCGGGTGGAACGTTGGCGGGCCATGATGGAGGTGCTGCGGCGCAACACTGTCGCAACCTGGTCCTCGGGCTTTCTTGGCGCGCTCGCGGCGACGCCCCCGCCGGGACCCTCCTCCTCGCGCCGCCGCGAGCCGGGGCCGGAGCCCGAGGGGTCGTCTTCCCCATCGCGCTCCGGCGAAAGCGGGCCGGCGGACGGGCTGCTGATCCGGTTTTGAACGGCCGGGCCTCATGAGGCGGTCAGGCGGGACTCGACGCGGCGAGGATTTGCCGGCTTCAAGCTGAGCGCGCGCGCCTCGACCAAATGCCAGGACAAGAACGCGACCGCCGCGGTCAGCGGCAGGGCGAGCGCGAAGAGCGTCGGCCAGGCGAGCGTGCCGCCGTTGAGACGGACGAGCCATTGCTCAACGGGCCAGCCATAGATGTAGAGCCCATAGGACAGATCGCCGAAGCGCGCGGCCCTGACGACCGGGAACCACGGCGCGAAAGCCAGATAAATCACGAGATAGCTGCCGAAGATCGGGAACAGCAGGATGAAGGCATGGAACGGCACGCTGAGCACGAGCCCGGCGAGCGCCATGAGCGCGAGGCCGTGGCGCAAGATTTTTTTGTTCCGCAAACGATAGAGCGCCATGCCCGCGGCAAAGAAGGGCAGCAGCCAGAGAGCCGAGCCGATGAAATACTCGCTCGATGCCGTATCGAACCATAACCCGCCGAGACCGAGAAGCAGCAAGGGCAGCATCGCCGGCAGACTCAGGAAGCGCAATATTCCCAGCGCGCAGACCATGAGATACATCATGACTTCGCTCGGCAAAGTCCATAGCGGCCCGTCGACGACGCTGCCCGCGCCGTAGCCGCTGAAGGCGACGCCCGGCAAGGTGTTGGCGGGCATCACCATGGCGAAATTGCTCGCCACATAGTGATAGACCCCGGGGCTGAGGAGATAGGCGGCGGGGTCGAGGCCGCTGACGAGCGGGCCCATCACGAAGGCGGAAACCAGCAGACAAGCGATCAGCCCGGGATAGATCCGCAAACCGCGCTTCGCCAGGAAACGGACGGGCGAGCCGGTCGCCTCGAAGCTTTGAGTGACCAGATAACCGCTGATCGTGAAGAACACGAAGACGCCGACGACGCCCAGAACGGTCTGCCCGCCGGTCAGCCAATAGAGCGGCTCCGGATCCTGCGTGCCCTCGCCGAGCAAAAAGGCGTGCGAAAAAATGACGCTGATCGCAGCGACGAGCCGCAACGCGTCGAAATTGTTATGCCGTTCCACTGACCCGCCCATTCCCGGGAATATCCCAGAATGAGCGGGATCGTATGGCTGTCAATGTCGAATATTCTTGCGGCGGAAGTGGTCAGTCGGTGTGGTTGTCGCCGACGACGCCTTCGCCGCGCCAGTCTTGAGGCTCGATCCGATTGGAGCCGTATGGCTTCTCTGCGCGATCATTGTTGCGTCTTGACGGTGTGCGGTCGCCGGCATCGGCCGATTTCTCGGCAGAGTGCGCCCGACTCGGTGTCACGCTCATGCGTCTCTCCATCGCTGCCCCCATTTCGCCGGAGGCGTAGTGACGATTGTGATCGTCTGACGTGTATAGATAAGGTGCTAAGAAGAGATTGCGAGTGAATTCTCGCCGTCACAAGACCGTTACTGTCGTCGTAACAGGCTTCGCATCTGCGAAATGAGCGCGACCGTTGATGCGGTGCACAAACGCGCTGGCTTTCTCGCGCGATGACACTTCCGAACTTTGCCCTGAAATTTGAATTCAAATTTCGGCTTTTCGCGCCGCCGGCCTCTTGTGACAATCTTGAGAGCGATCGGACGATACGCTTGCTCCGTCCCGCGTGCGGCGCAGCAAGGCAGGGCTGAAAAGACAAAATGTCACAGAAATTCCAGCTGACGATCAACGGTCAGCCCCATGCCGTCGAGGTCGAGCCGGATAGCCTCTCCTTTATGTCCTGCGCAACCATGTCGGATCGGACGGGGCGAAATTCGGCCGCGGCCTGGGCCAATGCGGCGCATGCACGGTCATCGTCGACGGCGAGTTGGCCCGCTCGTGCCGATTGCCGGTGGCGATGGTCCGCGGCGCTGCCATCGTTAGCATCGAGGGGCTGAAGCACGCAGGCCGAGCCCCATCCGCCACGGCGCGCCTTCGTGGACGCTCAGGCGGCGCAATGCGGCTATCGCATCAACGGGATGATGATGACCGCCAGCGCGCTGCTGGCGCGCAACCCGAATCCGAGCGCCGCGGAATTGCGCCAAGGCCTCGCTGGAAACCTCTGTCGGTGCGGGACGCATCACCGCATCCTGCGCAAGCAGGTCCGGTTCGACCGCGAGTGCGTGACCACGCGCGATTGGACCGCTCATCCGACTCTGACCTTTCCCGAAGTGCCGGAGATCGAAGTCGTGCTGCTCGATCGTCCCGATGACGAGGCGCTTGGCGCGGGCGTGGCCGCGCAACCGCCGACGGGCGCGGCGATCGCGAACGCCTTTGCGCAGGCGACCGGTCGGCGCCTTCGTGATTTGCCGCCGTCGCCCGATCGCGTGAAGCGCGCCCTGTCCTAGCCGTCCGTCCACGACTCGAAGCATTGCGCATCAGGGTCGGCGAAAGAGCGCTTGTCTTGCCGGTTTCGTCGTGGCGTGTTGCGTGCGGTCAGGTGATGGAGGCAAGATTGGCAGTCTCGGGCGAACCGCGTTCGACCCTCAGTCTCAAACAGCTCTTCGCGGTATTCTTCAAGGCAGGCTGCGCCTTCGGCGGCGGCCTGGGCGTGCTCGGTTTGCTACAAGAGCAGCTGGTGACCTTGCGCCGCATCCTGCCCGACAAAGAACTGATTACCCTTTGGAGCATTGGCCGCATCATGCCGAGCGGCACGATGACGGCGGTCGCCGTTGCGGTCGGCCACCGGCTCGGCGGCTTCCCCGGTACGGTCGTGGCGCTCGTTGCGATGATCCTGCCCGGCTTCATCTGCGTGGTGGTGCTCACCATCGCCTATGGCTGGCTCGCGCATGGTCCGGTGCTCGATTATATCGACGCGACTTTGCTGCCGGCTGCGCTCGGCATCATCATCGTCTCCGCGGTTCGATTGGGGCGCCCGATCTTCCGCCTGTCGCGCGATCTGGTCTTCGCGGTGATCGCCTGTATCTTTGCCGCCCTGCCCAATCTCAATCCGGCCGTCGTCATCATCCTGGGCGGCGTGGCCGGCACTTTCCTCTTGCGGGGCAGGGAAGCGCCGGATCGATGAGTTTCCCGCAGCTCCTCCTCGTCATCCTGACCTACAATCTTTTGGCCTTCGGCAATGGCTCCGCGCTGCTTGTGATGTTGCAGCATCGTTTCGTGCAAGACGGCATCTTGAATCTCAACCAGTTTCTCTACGCCTACGCGCTGGGACGCGTGACGCCGGGCCAGAACAACCTCTACCTCGCCTCGATCGGCTACATGATCTATGGCTGGCTCGGCGCCTGCGCCGCGATCATCGCGATTTAAGTCCCGGGCTATCTTGTTCTCCCGGTGCTGAAAATCTACGAGCAGGTGCGCGGCTGGCGCTCCGTCCAAGGCTTCATCCGCGGCCTCACCGCCGCCTCGGTCGGCCTCATGTTCGCCGTGGCGCTCAATATCGGCCGTGAGGCGTTGACCGGCCCCGTCCCCTGGATCGTGTTTCTGGCGACGCTCGCGCTCATCTTCCTGGCGCGCCGCGGCATGCTCCTCGGCATGGTCGGCGCGGCCGGAATCGGCGTGGTGCTGAAATTCGTGCTGAACGCATAATCCGGGACGCGGCGCGCTCCGGCGCCGATCACCCCGGCCAATCGCGAACGAAATCCGTTAGGTTGCCCGGCGGGAGGGGCGCCGGAGCCGCGGACGGGGTGCCGAGATAGAGGAAGCCCACGATCGCGTCCGTCGCCGCCAATCCCAATTCCGCCTTGACGTAAGGATCATAGGCGGGCGCGCCGGTCTTCCACGCCGCGCCGAAGCCCAAGGCATGGGCGGCGAGCATCACGTTCTGCGCGGCGGCGCCCGCCGCGAGCAGCTGCTCGATCACCGGAATTTTGTGGCCCTCTTTGATCGCGGCGGCGAGCACGACGATCACCGGCGCGCGCAGCGGCTTTTCACGCTCGCGCTCGATCATGTTTGCCGGAGCCTCGGACTCGCGCCGCTTCATCGCCTCGGCCATCACGTCGCCAAAGCGTTTGCGCGCCTCGCCGCGCAGCACGATGAAGCGCCACGGTTTGAGTTTGCCGTGATCGGGCGCGCGCATGGCTGCCTGCAGGATCGCTTGAAGCGCCGCCGGATCGGGCGCGGGCTCGATGAACTGGCCGGGGCTGCGGCGTGAGATCAGTGCTTCGATTGCGTCCATGGTCGTCCATCACCTCGTTCGAACCGCGCTCTCTTAGATCAAGCTCATAGGCTGTGTCAGCCATCCTGCCGCCAATCAGCCCAAACCATCGGTTCGGCCTATGGCCCCCGCGAGTTGAGACCGAGACGCGAGGCTTCCGCGGCCGGCTATGTTTTTGCCGTCGAGGATGATATGCGCGTCAAAGCCTCGCTACTAATGGTGAATCTCAAGCACAACGATACACCAGATATAGGCTCTAATGACATAAATTAAGAACGAGTATAAAGTTATTGATTATTAAGAGATTTTAGGACATCGTTAACCTTTCTTTGGGTCACGAAAGCAACATTGCAGGTGCTTGCCGTGCCGACCGCGCCACAGATCGTGGATCTGGTTTCCGACTATCGACCTCCGGCTGAGAGCCGCCCGATTAGTCGCGCTTCACTGTCCGAGATCATTCTCGGTTGCGACGACCCGGTTCAAACCGCGATTGACGCTCACTCTTTCGCCGAGTTCGAGCTCGAGCACGATCGCGACGAAAAGATACTCTTCTGCTACTTCAATTTCGCACACCGGCCGTGCTTCACCCCGGCCGTGTTGAGCGAAGCCCAGACGATCCAGCGAATCGTGCGCGGCCTGTTCGGCGATCACGGCGATGCGGAACCGCCGCTGCGCTATATGGTCCTTGGCTCGCGCATGCGGGGCGTGTGGAATCTAGGCGGCGATCTCGACCTGTTCGCGACGCTCATCCGCAACCGCGACCGCGCGGCGTTGCGGCGCTATGCCCAGGCGTGCTGCGACATCGGCTATACGAACGCAACCGGGCTCGGTTTCGATCTGCCGATCATTTCGGTGGCTCTCGTGCAAGGCGATGCGCTCGGGGGCGGCTTTGAGGCGGCGCTCAGTTCCAACCTCATCGTCGCAGAACGGAGTGCCAAGTTCGGCTTGCCCGAAATCCTCTTCAACCTCTTTCCGGGCATGGGCGCTTATACGTTTCTCACGCGCCGCGTCGCTCCTGGCATCGCCGAGCGCGTCATCATGAGCGGCGAGACCTATGGCGCCGAGCAACTCCACGCGATGGGGGCGATCGACGTGCTAGCGCCGGACGGTCAGGGCGTCAGCGCGCTTTACGATTTTATCGGCCGTGGCGGCCGCCGCTACGCCGCATTGCGCGCGCTGTACCGCGCCCGGCGCCTCGTGAACACCGTCACCTTCGAGGAAATGACCCGGATCGCCGATCTTTGGGTCGAGGCTGCGCTGAAGCTCGATGAAGCAGGCCTGCGCCGGATGCTCCGGTTGGTATCGGCTCAGGCCCGCCGCGTCGCCGGACAAGGCGTCTAAGCGTCCCTCGATCGCCGATTGACTTGGCGCGGCTGCGCGGCGAACAATCACCCTGTCAAAAAAAGGGCGAGGTATGCGATGGCAACAGTATTCGCGTTGCGCGAAAAATGGGCGAGAGGCGAGACAGTCTTCGGTCTTTTTGCCGGCCTGCCCTGCGGCTTTGCCGCCGAGGTCGTTTGCGCCAAGGGCGTTGATTACGTTTGCGTCGATCAACAGCACGGCGTCTGCGACTATCGCGACATGGTCGAGATGGCGCGCGGCATCGATGCGCGCGGCGCCGTTGCATTGACCCGCGTTCCCGCCAACGAATCCTGGGTGATCGGCAAATCGCTCGATGCCGGCGCGCAGGGCGTCATCGTACCGCTCGTTAACAACCGCCGCGAGGCGGCGCAGGCCGTCGCGGCCTGCCGCTACCCGCCGAAGGGCGAGCGCTCCAACGGTCCGGCGCGCGCCGCGCTAGTCATGGGTAGCCGCGAGATGAAGATCACGGGCGACGGCGTCTTGTGCTTCGTGATGGTGGAGACCCGGGAAGGCCTCGCCAATGTCGAGGACATCGCGGCGACGCCGGGCCTCGATGGAATCTATATCGGCCCGAGCGATCTCGCGATCTCCTTGGGTCTCGGGCCCGGCCTCGACCGTGACGAGCCCGAACATGTCGCCGCCGTTGCCGCGATCCTTGCC
Organism: uncultured Alphaproteobacteria bacterium; assembly: GCA_963729935.1. Classification (GTDB taxonomy): domain Bacteria; phylum Pseudomonadota; class Alphaproteobacteria; order ATCC43930; family CGMCC-115725; genus CAIKMD01. The sequence continues at coordinate 873,720 of CAVSPW010000005.1, read as the reverse complement.
GCCTGTCAGCGTCACAAGATCATTCCGGGCATCCATACCGGCTCGGGCCGTTCCGCCAAGAATTTCGCCGCGAAGGGATTCCGGCTTGTGACTTTTGGCGGCGATGCGAACCTGTTGCGCGCCGCGGTCGAACGCGAACTCGCCGCGCTCGGCGGCTGAATTTCAGCCCCGGCGCTGCACTTCGACCATCTGGTCGAGCGCCGCGTCGAGACGGGTGAGCTCGCCCTTGAGCTTCTCGACATGCGACGAGCCGTTCACGCTCAATTCGCGGGCAGAAATGTCGCGCAGGCCGGTCAAGCTCTGGCAGAGTTTCACGCCGCCGACATTGACCGCTCCGCTGCGCAAAGAATGCAGCAGCTCGCGGAATTCGCGCAGATCGCCGGCTTCGGCCGCCTTCTTCAATCGCTCGATGATCTGCCAGGCGTCCTTGCGGAAGGTTTCGATCACTTCGACGACGAAGTCGTGACCGCCGAGTTTCCGCAGCGCCGCAAAAATCTCTTCGTCGATGACGGCCGTCGTATCGGGCATGAAGCGCGGATGAGCCGTGATCGGCGTCACGACACGGCGTGCGCCCACGGCCATCCGTTCCGGCCGCGCGGCGCGCGCGTGGATATTCTCGATCTCGGCCAGGAGCTGGGCGGCGTCGACGGGCTTGGTCAAGACCGCGTCCATGCCCGCATCGCGGCAGAGCCTTTCGGTTTCGGTGGTGGCGTCGGCGGTCAAGGCGACGATCGGCAGCCGCCATTCGCCGATATGGCTGACGCGATAGAGTTTTGCGACCTCGTAGCCGCTCACCTCCGGCATGTTGATATCGAGAAGCGCGAGATCGAACCGTGAGCGGTCGAGCGCGGACAAAGCGGCCTCGCCGTCCTTCACGATCTCGACCTCGTGACCTGCGTTCTCGAGCACGCTTTTGAGGATCTTGCAATTGGACGCGTTGTCGTCGGCGACTAGGATTCGCAGCGGACGCACGGCGTCGGAGTGAGGCGCCTCATCCGTTCCGCCGTCGATGCCGGCCGATGCGATCCCGCTCGCGCCATCCAGCGTCGCCGCGGGAAGATCGGCCGTCAAGGCGAGGCTCTCGCCCGCCAACACGCCCAGCAATGCGCTCGCTAGATCGGCCTCGCTCATCGGCGCTTCAATCACGGCGGCCAATTGCGAGGCGGCCAATCTTGTGATCGCTTCGCCGCCCTGCGGCGGCGCCAAGAAGAGGATCAGGGGAGCCGTCGCCATTGCGCTCGCCGAGCGATGCGCGAGGCTCAGCGCGGCCAAGGGGTTGTCACGCCCATCGACGATCACGATGGCGGCGCGGTCCGATTTCCCGGCGAGCGCAAGCTCGCCCAGCGCCGTCTCGCTATCGGTGACTCGCTGCACCTCGCCGCGCCAGGCGCGCAGACGGCTTTCGATCATGCCGGCCACTTCATTGTCGCTCGAAATCAGGACGAGCTTGTGGCCGAGGAGATCGGGTGGCCGGACCGTGTCGGCCTTGGCCTGCTCGAGCGTCAAGCGCACGGCAAAGGTGCTGCCCTTGCCGATTTCGCTTTCGAGGGTGATCGTCCCGTTCATCAATTCGACGAGCTGCTTGGCGATCGCCAGACCGAGGCCGGTGCCGCCATAACGCCGCGTCACGCTTCCATCCGCTTGGGTGAAGACCTCGAAGATGCTCTCTTGTGCTTCTTTCGGAATGCCGACGCCGTCATCGCGCACCGAGAGGATCATCGTCACGCGATCATCCAGCTGCGTCGCCCGGGTCGCCGTTACCGCGATATGGCCGGCGGGCGTGAATTTGACGGCATTGGCGAGGAGATTGACCAGAACCTGGCGCAATTGCAGCGGCAGACCGCGATAGACATGGGGCAAGCGCGGATCGATGCGCAAGGTGAGCGCCTGTCCCTTGGCTTCGGCCTGCGGGCGCACGATCGCGACCGCGCCTCCCATCACCTCATGCAGGACGAAAATTTCGGACGTCGGCGCGAGCTTTCCGGCCTCGAGCCTCGAGAGGTCGAGCAAATCGTTGATGAGCCCGAGAAGCGAGCGTGCGGAATGCTGCATCGTCGCCAGCATGTCGCGTTGCTCGACGTCGAGCTTGGTGCGCGCGATGAGCGCGCCCATGCCGATTACGCTGTTCAACGGCGTGCGCAGCTCGTGGCTCATGATGGCGAGAAAGCGGCTCTTGGCGGCAGCCGCCTTCTCGGCTTGTGCCTTGGCCGCGTTCAAGCCGCGGATCAGTGCCGCGGCATAGGCAGGCAACAAGACGAGCGCGAGCCAGACGCCGGCGGCCAGCGGGCCCTGATTCCGCCAAAAGGCGGTGGTGGCGTAGACCACGGTGAAGCCGATGACGCTGAGGGCCGCGCAGCACAAGAGCGGCGTGACGCCGAATCGAAATCCGAAACCCAGAATCACCCAGAGATAGATCGAAAACCAGGGTGCGGCATAGGCGCCGCCGACATGCAGAAAGACCGAGACGAGCACGACATCGTTCAGCATCCCGGCGACGCGGCGCGTGGTCGAGGGCGAGGGCTCGGCCATCAGATGGACCAACAAGAGCCAGGAGCTGAGGATTCCCGCCACATTGACCGCGAGCAGCGGCACGATCACAGCTCCGGCCGTATCAAGCACCGCGAGGATGGCAAGATAGACGAGCACGGCGCCTGCGATGGCGAGGCGGATGATCGCCTGTTGCGGCTCGGTGTCGGCGCGCTCGATCAAATCGGCGGCGATTTGCGCATGACCGCGAAGCGCCAATGTCATCACGGCCAATCCCGGCCCGAGCAAGGTCATGGCCAGTGCGGTCAGAAACGTCGCGGGTCCGAAATAGGCCGGCCCCGCGGGCGCGAAGGTCGAGGCGAGAATTTCCGCTACGATGAGCGGCGCCGCGACAGCATAAATCGCCAGCGCAATGGTGACTTTGCGCGCGTCACCGTCGAATGAGATTGTCGCCCGCAAGCCCGTCGGCTTTTGCGATTCTTTCATGCGCCGCGTTCCGGCTCCCCCGTCCGGGCGAAAGTGCACGCTCCCCGCACGGCCGGAGCATCAAGCGCCATAGTGCCGGGTATGGGGCAAAAAATCTACACTTAGGTGGTCGAATGCCGGCGGATCACGATGGGTTGTGGCTCGGCCGTGGGGGTTGACGCCGATTCCAGGCATAAACGAAGGCCAGAAGCGCGGCTGGAATGAAAAGCGGCCGGTCGATGAGGCGGAAGGCCGCGGCGCCCAGGGCGGCGCCCAAGGCGTAGCCGAGCCACGCAAAGCCATAGATCGCGAAGGGTTCGCGGCGTGGCGCGCCCGATCCGCGGCGCAGGAGCCGCGAGATTCCTTCGGCAAAGCGCAGAATGTCGCCGGTTATGAAGGTCGTGTTGATCGGCACGCCGCAGCGTGCCGCAAGCGGGTTCTGGACGCCCATCGCCAGCACGAGAAAAATGACCGCCCATTCCGTGCCGATCGTGTCGGCGAGAAGAATCAAGAGCGCTTCGCTCACAAGCAGCGCGACGGGTGGGGCATGACGCAGAAAGACGAAAGCGGTGATGGCGGCTGCGAAAAAAAGCCCCAGCAGCCCCGCATATTGCCAGGCCGGCAATTCGGCCCGATGGAACAGGGCGAGGCCCATCAGCACGGTGTTGCCGGTCATCATGCCGGCGAAGGCCTTGTAGCGCAGATAGCCGACCGCGTCGGCATAGCCGCCAATCAATGCGAAAGCGATTGCAGGCGGCACCGGCTCAGGCCGAGCGGGCGATACTCGGGGCAATCGCCCGCGCGCGCGGCAGGGAGAAGGTCACGGTGGTGCCGACGTTCTTCTGGCTCTGGATGCGCAGCTTGCCGCCATGGAGCTCGACCAGGCCGATGGCGAGCGGCAAGCCAAGGCCGGTACCGGGATGGCGGCGGCTCCAAGGGCTCGCGACCTGGCCGAAGCGGGTGATCGCGGTCTCGACCTCGGTCTGGTCCATTCCGATGCCGTGATCGGCGACGGAGACGTGAAATCCCTCCTCGTCGAACCGTGCCGACAGCAGCACCCGCGCGCCGGCCTCGCTGAATTTTATCGCATTGGTGATGAGGTTGAGCAGGACCTGCTTGAGCTTCAGCGAATTGGCGCGCAAATGGGGAAGGTTGGGCGGCAGGTCGATGTCGATCTCGACATCGAGCGCGCGCGCTCGCTCGCCCACGAGTTGCATCACGTCGCGCATCAGCGAGGCAATTTCGGTCTCCTCCTCGTCGAGCTCGGCCTTACCGGCCTCGAGCTTCGAGACGTCGAGAATGTCGCCGATGATGCCCAGAAGATGCTGCGCGCTGGTGCAGATATCGCGCGCATAGCCGATATAGCGCGGGGTTCCGAGCGGCCCCATATGCTGGTCCGCCATCACTTGGCTGAAGCCGATGATGGCGTTCAAGGGCGTGCGCAGCTCATGGCTCATATTGGCGAGGAACTCGGTCTTGCTCCGGCTCGCGATTTCGGCCTCTTCCTTGGCTTGAATCAGCGCGAGCTCCGCCGCCTTGCGGTCGGTAATGTCGAGCGAGGCGGTGACCACGAGGGTCGGGCGTCCCGACGGGTCGCGCAAAAGCGCCTTGCTGGTCAACAGCACGCGCCGTTTGCCGCCGGCGCCAGGGAGCGTCTCCTCGAACGCGCCCGGCTGATCGAGGCCGGCAATGATGCGGCGGTCGCGCTCCATCGCCGCATGCGCGGTCAGATCGTCGCGCACCTCGACCGGCGTGAGCCCGATGATCTGGCTCGCGGGTTTCCCGACGCGGCGCGAGAACCAGTCATTGACGAAGACATACCGACCCTCGCGGTCGGTGGCGGCGACCATCACCGGCACGGCGTCGATCACGCGCATCAGCAATTCGTGGCTCTCGTTGAGCGCGTCGCGGTGGCGTTCGGCCTCGGCCACGATCTTCTGCTCGAGCGCCGAAGCGCGCTCCTTCAACTGCAGCTGCTGGCGCCGCAAGGTCAGCAAGTTGCGCGAGCGGACGCGGAATTCGTGGTGGTCGACCGGGCTCAGGAGGAAATCCGTGGCGCCGGCCTCGAGGGCTTGGTAGCGCAGATCGCGGTCCTCATAGGCGGTGATGACGATCACGGGAACGTCGGCGCAAGCCGGGATCGCGCGGAAACGGCGAATGAATTCGGCGCCGTCGAGTTCCGGCATGTTGAAATCGGTGATGAGCAGATCGGGGGGCGAGTCGGCGCCGGTTTCGAGCACCTTTTGCGGACGATCGAAGATTTTCACTTCGATGTCCTCCGCCGAGGTCTTCGCCAGCCGCTCAAGGATCTTGAGGTTGGTCGCGCGGTCATCGACGATCGCGACAATCTGGCGAGTAGGGTACGTTTCTGTCTTGGCCACGGATGCTGCCCGCAAGAATGTTAGCCGAGTATCGGCGCGAAGCCCGGGGCGCTGCAAGCCTCCCGTGTGGGCGCACCGATTCAACAAGGTTAAGTGTGGTGAAGAAAGGTTAAGGAATCGTTAGTCCGCGGTTAAGCGCGGGCGTTCTTGAACTGCTTCGCCAAGGCGAGACCCTGGCCCTGATAATTCGATTTGAGTCCCGTCCCGTAGAGCCGGTCGGGCTTGCCCGCCATCCGCTCATATTGCAGCCAGCCGACGGTTTGGCCGTCCTCCAGGGTGAAGGGAACCTCGTGCGAGCGGACTTCCAGCACCGCTTTGGAGACGGCGTCGCCCCAGCCGAAGCCGGGATCGAAGAATCCCGCGTAATGAACCCTGAACTCGCCGACCGACGTGTCATAGGCGACCATCTCGGCCGCGTAATCGGGGGGGATCCGCACCGCCTCCTTGGTCACGAGGATGTAGAAATCATTGGGGTCGAGAATGAGCGGCGGATCGCGCTGGTAATGGATCGGCTCCCAGAAATCCATCGGGTCGTAATGCGCGATCTTTTCGAGATCGATGCGGTCCGTGTGTTTCTTGGCGCGATAGCCGATGAGCCCGCCCTTGCCGCCGCCATGCAGATCGACCGAAAGCCGCAACATCTTGCGCTCGGTGAAATCCTGCGCGTTGTCATCTGAGAAAACCAGCTGCCCGCTATCATGGAGGCGCTGCAATTCGCTCGCGGCGATCACCGGAGAGCCGCGCCGGAACCGCAATTGGTTGAGACGAGAGCCGGCACGGACGACGACGCTGAAAGTGCGTGGGGCGATCTCGACGTAGAGAGGCCCCTGATAGCCGCGCTCGAGCCGGTCGAAATTGCCCGAACGGTCGCCGATGAGCCGGGTCAGAATGTCCAGCCGTCCGGTCGAGCTCTTGGGATTGGCGAAGGCGATGACGCCGCTTTTGAGATTGAGGGCTTCCAACAGCGGCACGACATAGACGCAGCCCCTCTCCAATACGGCGCCCGCGCTGATGTCGACGGGATAGGCGTCGAGTTGCTGCATCTTGTCGAGCACGGTGCTGTCGGGGCCGGGGAGGAAACTCGCTCGCACCCGCCAAGCGGTAGGGCCGAGCCGCAAATCGATGCTCGCGGGCTGGATCTGGTCGGCCAAGATCTCGCTCTTCGACCAGATCTCGTGCTCGCGCACCATGTTGTTGATCGCCTGGAACGGCAAAATGCCGGTCCGCGCGCCGCTTTTCGTATCGTCGGGAAAAAGGCCCTTGGCCGGGTTCTCCGCCATGATCGCGACTTTAGTCGCTCATTGATGCGCGATCAAAGCACATCAAATCCACATTCGATCCCATAGTCTTCCACAGCGTGAGCCGGAGAAATCCGATGCCAGAACACGGCTTTGCTGGTATTCGCCACGTCATTCACGTTTTGCCGGGAGCGTACTCGCGCGCATCTTGGCTGGGCTTACTCGATCTCCGAATCCGACAATTCGTCGCCGTCGCCCGCGGGATGCGCCTCTGCTCGAAATGCGTCGAGCGAACGCTCCCAAAATCGGTCGAGCCATTGGCGCATGACGCTGAGCCCGGCGGGATCGATCTGGTAGACGCGTTTTGCGCCATCGGCCCGGTCCGAAACGAGGCCCGCCTTTTTGAGGACCCGCAAATGCTGCGAGACCGCGGGCCGGCTGATCGGCAAATCGAGAGCCAGAGAGCCAACGGAACGCGGTCGAGATGCCAGGCGCTCAAATATCTCGCGACGAGTCGGATCGGCCAACGCCGTGACGACGTTGGAAAAGGGAGATGCGCCATTCCGTAAGTCATTACTTACGGTAAGTGAATACTTACGTTCGGTCAATCGGCAAATACTAGGCTTGCTTCGCCCACCCCTTCAAAACGTGCCGTGACATGCGCGCCCGAAGCCGCGTTGAACATGCCAGTGTGGCTACCCGTGGTGACGATATCGTGACGCTTGAGCGGATGGCCACGCCGCGCCGCATGGTTGGCGAGCCAAGCGAGTAAGCGTCGCGGATGGCCCCCCGGCGTTCCCGAATGTGCGCGGCGGACTTCCTTGCCGTCGATCAGAAGGATCGCTTGGGGCGCTCTCAGATCGATGCCGTGCCACTCCTTGATCGGCGGGCCGTAACAGAACGCACCATTGTTGAGAAGGTCGGCCAAAGGAGCAAATTCCGGCACGCGGCGCCGATCGACGAAACTCGATTCGAGAACTTCGATGGCGACATGCATGGCATCGATCGCTTCCCAAACCTCCGCCTCGCCATAGGGATCGCCACGCAGAGGCAGATCGCGCGCAAAGCTGAAGGCAAGCTCCGCCTCGACGGTTCGCAGAGCGTTGGGAAGGAGCGCGAACCGCGCCGGGCTCGGCTGCATGCGGTCGGCGAGGATCGGCCCGCCTTGAGGCTCGGCCTCGGGACTGGCGGCCCCGGCCTTCCAGCCGGCGATCGCACTGCCGAGGCGGCGCAGGATCGCCTCCTGCACGGCATAGGCTTCAACGGCGCTGGAAGGCGCTTCGGCCGCGCTCAGCGCGGCGATCCGTTTTCCGCTTCGCCGCGCCTCGATCAGATTTGCGGCGAGAGCGTCAACGTCCATGGAAGCTGGCATTGCCCGCGAGATAATCCATCGCGGCCTGAACGCCGCCGCTCGTATGTTTGACGCCCGCGGCCGCGAGGCCCATCTCGACGCCGGCCAAGGCGCCGACGAGCATCAGATCGTTGATCCAGCCAAGATGGCCGACGCGGAACACCTTGCCCGCGACCTTGCCCAACCCGGCGCCCAGCGACACGTCGAAGCGCTCGAGGATGACGCCGCGCACCGCATCGGCGTTGACGCCTTCCGGCATGACGATCGCCGTCAGCGCGCTCGCATAGGCGCGCGAATCGGCGCAGAGAACATCGAGCCCCCAGCCGCGCACCGCACGCCGCGCCGCCTCGGCCAGGCGGTCATGGCGCGCATAGGTATTCTCGAGGCCCTCTTCCTCGATCATGGCGATCGCTTCTTTGAGGCCGAAGAAGTGACCGGTCGACGGCGTATAGGGATAGAGTCCCGATTCGTTGGCATCGACCATCGGCTGCCAATCGAAATAGGCGCGCGGAAGTTTCGCGGTCTTGTTGGCGGCGAGCGCCTTTTTCGAGATGGCGTTGAAGCCGAGCCCCGGCGGCAGCATCAGGCCCTTCTGCGCGCCGCCGATCGTGACGTCGACGCCCCATTCGTCGTGACGATAATCATGCACGCCGAGGGACGAGATTGTATCGACCATCAGCAAGGCGGGATGGCGCGCGCGATCGATCGCCTGACGGATCGCGGGCACCGAGCTCAGCACGCCGGTCGAGGTCTCGCTGTGAACGACCATCACCGCCTTGATGGCGTGGCCTTTGTCGGCGGCGAGGCGGCGCTCGGCCTCGGCAGGATCGATGGGATGGCGCCAATCGCCGGGCACGAATTCAACGACGAGCCCGTGACGTTCCGCCATGACGCGCCATAGCGTGGCGAATTGCCCGGTCTCGAAGGCGAGCAGCTTGTCGCCGGGAGACAAGGTGTTGAGGAGCGCCGTTTCCCAGGCGCCGGTGCCCGAGGATGGATAGATCGCGACCGGCCCGGTCGTGCGGAAGATGCGTTTCATGCCGGCGCAGACGGTCTTGCAAAGCTCGACATATTCGGGGCCGCGATGATCGATGATCGGATTGTCCATCGCGCGCGCGACGCGGTCGGGAACATTGCTCGGGCCGGGCACATGGAGGAAGTGCCGGCCGCGCTTCACCGTCTTGGCCATGACGACGATACTCCTCTGGGAAAGCAGCCGCGAATTTGACTGGAAGCGCGTCCGACCGCAAGCCCGCGACCGCGCTTTTGTGGATTCCGCGGCTTCACTCCGCGGTGGCGCGGCAGGCGCAGCGCGCGACAGCATCGGCGTCATCGCTGCCCACGACGCAACGATAGATCGCCACGTTTGCGGGCGTCACCGAATCCCGCGCCGGGCCTTGAACGGCATATTCGTCGAGCCAGCGCTCGCGCGTTGCGCTCGAACTGCCGAGGCGACGGTAAAGCGTTTCCAGGCCGGGCAGATCGACCCGCGGCAGGTTCCACGCCGCATCGAAGCGCGCCTCCAAACGCCATTGCGGTCGAGCGCCGCGTGCGGCCGCCGGCAGATTGGCAAGATAGTAGACCGCTTGATCTGCGATCCTGCCGTCATCGTCGAGGCTGATGCGCTTGAAGGCCGGATTCTGACCGTAAATCGGGCTCAGGGCCGGATCCATCACGACGAACCCAAACGGTTTGCCCGCATCGGCGAGCAGCCGGAACCCATCCATATGCGTGTGTCCGGCAAGGCTCGCTACTACCATAGCGCGAGATCGTTCCATCAACCCGTGAAACGCGCGCGCATAGGGCTCGGCAAACATCGGCACCGGCGAAATCGGACAGGCCGCGTGCCGTGCCGTCGCGAATGCGTCGATGCCGGGCGGTATGTGATAAGCGAGCCAGACCTTTTGATGATGGGCCGCGGCTTCGCGCAGCGTCTCGCTGAGCCAGGCCAACGTCGCCGCGGCGGGCCTGCCATCGGTGTTTTGGCCGCAAGCATTCTTGTAGTGCGGGGAAAAGAAATTCGTGTTGACGACGATGACGAGTTGTCCGGCGGCTGCGGCGGTGGGCACGACGTAATTGCCGAGCGCGCGCCATGAGCGCTGGAACGCCTCACCCGCATCGGGCCCGATGAGCTCAGCCGCGATCCCGGCGGTGTCGGAAAGGAACGCGCCGCCGGGCCGCAAGGCGTAGTCGCCGCAATCGCTGTCATTGTTGCCGAGCACCGGCAGGATCGACGTCGCGGGGAAGGTCGCTCTGAGCTCCAGCGCGATGAAGCGCATGGTCTTGGCGACGAAAGATCGGAAGGCGGCATCGCTGTGATCGCCGGCCGCGGCGTCGAAATGCGCGCGAAACTGATGCGCCAGGAAATCGCCCGTCACCAAGACGAGATCGGGCTTTTCTTGGGCTTTCATGGCGGCGAGCGCCGAGGCGAGAAGCTTCCAATCGGAATCCTCGCCATAATCGCTCATGCGGCTCGCCTCCTCGGCGAGAATCGGCTCCCAGCGCTCGGGGGCGGCCGCGGCGAGGCGGTCGACCAGCGCTCTGTCGGCGGTCGGATCGAAATGGATATCGGACAGGACCAGCATCTCCGCCGCCGTGGCGGCGCGCAAGCACAAGAACAACAGGACCAAGGCGGCGAGCAATCCCTCGGCCGCGCGCGAACGGCGGGCGCGCCGCGCGTTCAATTCTCGATCCCGACCAGGCTTTTGGCGAAATCTTCCGCGACGAATGGGCGGAGATCCTCGGCGGCTTCGCCCACGCCGATGAAATGGATGGGCAAACCGTATTTCTCGGCCAGCGCCACCAGCACGCCGCCTTTCGCCGTTCCGTCGAGCTTCGTCATGACGAGGCCGGTGACCCCGATCATATCGCGGAAATTCTGCACCTGGGCGTGCGCGTTCTGCCCGACCGTGGCGTCGAGCACGAGCAGCACGGCATGTGGTGCCGAGGGCTCGGCCTTCTTCAGCACGCGCAGGATCTTCTGCAGCTCGGCCATGAGGCCGGCTTTGTTGTGCAACCTGCCCGCGGTATCGATGAGCAGCACGTCGCGGCCCTCGCTCTCGGCGGTCCGCAGCGCATCGAAGGCGAGCCCGGCGGCGTCGGCGCCGGCGTCGCGCGCGATCACCGCGGCGCCCGCGCGCTCGCCCCAGATTTTGAGCTGCTCGACCGCGGCGGCGCGAAACGTGTCGCCCGCGGCGATCATGACGGTCTTGCCGGCATCGACATAAGCCTTGGCGAGCTTGCCGATGGTGGTCGTCTTGCCGCTGCCGTTGACGCCAATGACGAGGATGACGAAAGGCTTGTGGGCAGGATCGAGCATGAGCGGCTGCTCCACCGGCTTCAAGGCTTCGGTCACGGCTTCGGCGAGCGCGGTGCGGATTTCTTCCTGGGTCACCTCCTGGTTGAAGCGCGTGCGCCTGAGGCGCCCGGTGATGCGTTGCGCCACGGCCAAGCCCAGATCGGCCGCGATCAAGAGTTCTTCGAGCTCGGCCAATGTCGCGTCGTCGAGCTTGCGCTTGGTGACGATCGAGGCGATGCCCTCGCCCAAGCGCTGCGCCGAGCGCGCGAGACCCGATTTGAGCCGCGAGAAGAGCCCCGGCCGTGTTTCGCTCATCGCGGTGCGCCTTCGAGCATGTCGGGGCCGGCGCCATGAAGCTTCACGGCGAGAATCGATCCCGCCGCCGTGGCGGTCGCAACGCTCACCGGCGCGTAATGCTCGCTGCGGCCGAAACCCGGGCGCTCGATCAGCACTTGCGCGACGCTTCCCACCCGCGATGCCAGCGCGCGCGCGAGCGCTTCGGCGCCGGCTTGGCGCAAGCGCGCCGCGCGCTCGCGTATCAGCGCGCGCGGCAATTGCGGCATGCGCGAAGCGGGCGTGCCCGGCCGCGCGCTGAAGGGAAAGACATGCAGGTAATCGAGCCCGGACTCGCCGATGAGTGCGAGCGTGCGGGCGAACATCGCCTCGTCCTCGGTCGGAAATCCGGCAATGAGGTCGGCGCCCAGCGCGATGCCGGGCCGCACGTCGCGTGCCCGCGCGCACGCCTCGAGCGCCTGGCGGCGCGAGTGGCGCCGCTTCATGCGCTTCAGGATCAGATCATCGCCGGCCTGGATCGAGAGATGAAGATGCGGCAGAAGACGCGGCTCCTCGGCGATCAAGCGCCACAATTCGTCATCGATCTCGACCGGGTCAAGCGATGAAAGGCGCAAGCGTGTGAGGTCGGGCACCAGCGCGAGCAATCTGCGGCACAATTGGCCGAGGCGGGGGCTGCCCGGAAGATCGGCGCCGAAACCAGTGAGATCGACGCCGGTAAGCACCAGCTCGCGAAAACCGGCTTCGGTCAGCGCACGCGCCTGGCGCACGATCTCGCCCACCGGCACCGAGCGGCTGTTGCCGCGGCCGAAGGGAATGACGCAGAAGGTGCAGCGGTGATCGCAGCCCTGCTGCACCTCGATGAAGGCGCGGGCGCGATTCTCAAAACCGTCGACGAGGTGCGCCGCCGTCTCCTTGAGCGTCATGATGTCGCCGACCGCGACACGCGTCCCATCGCCCCGATAGCTCTCGGGCTTCAGCTTTTCCGCATTGCCGAGGACGAGATCGACCTCGGTCATCGCCGCGTAGCGCTGCGGATCGATTTGCACCGCGCAGCCGGTCACGATGAGCCGCGCTTGCGGGTGCTCGCGCCGTGCGCGGCGGATCGCCTGGCGCGCCTGGCGCTCGGCTTCGGCGGTGACGGCACAAGTGTTGACGATCACCGCGTCGTCGAGCCCGGCGGCGCGCGCGTGACCGCGGATCACTTCGGATTCGAAGGCGTTGAGGCGGCAGCCGAAGGTGAGGATTTCCGCAGCCGCCATGACTCAACTCAGCAGCGAGGCATCGAGCGTGCCGGTAAAGCTCACCGCAACGGGTCCGGTCATGATCACGTGGTTGTCGGCGCGCCACTCGATCGCGAGCGCGCCGCCATCGAGGCAAAGCTCGGCGCTTCGGCCGGTCAGGCCGCGCCGCGCCGCGGCGACGAGTGCGGCGCAGGCGCCGCTGCCGCAGGCCAAGGTCAACCCGTCGCCGCGTTCCCACACCCGCAAGCGCAGGCGGGTGGGGCTCAAGATCTGCGCGACGCCGATATTGGCGCGCGCCGGGAAGATGGGATCATGCTCGAGCTTCGGGCCCAGAAGCGCGAGATCGATCGCTTCGGCATCGGCGACGAAGAACGTCGCATGCGGGTTGCCCATGCTGGTGCAGACCGGATCGGAGAGCGTGCCCCGCGCGAGCGGCACATGCAGCGTGTCGCAGTCGCGCGCCAGCGGAATATCTTGCCAAGCCAAGCGCGGCTCGCCCATATCGACGGCAACGCCGGCTTCGCCGGCGCGCGACGCGTCGAGCGTGCCGGCGACCGTCTCGATCGCGACCGCGCCGCGTCCCTCGGCGCGCATGAGAAGATCCGCGACGCAGCGCGCGCCGTTGCCGCAGGCCTCGGCCTGGCTGCCATCGGCGTTGAAGATGCGCATGAAGGCGTCGGCGCGCGCGGCCTTCGGCTTTTCCAGAATTAGCACTTGGTCGCAGCCGACGCCGCGATGGCGGTCGGCGATCGCGCGCGCGGCCGCAGCGTCGATCGAAAGCGCGTTGCCACGCACATCGAGCACGACGAAATCGTTGCCGAGCCCGTGCATCTTGGTGAATTTGATGGGCGGCGAGGATGGGCTGCGCATAGCGGGCTATATAAGGAGCGCCGGGTTTTCTGTCCAACCGGCGCCGCGCCGCGCAAGCCGTGGTAAAGACGCGGGACCGCGAGGATCCCGCGCCGACGAAGATTCTTCGGAGTCTTCTAAACGCAGGCCCGGCGTTAGTGCTGAACCGGAGTGCCGGCGGGCGCGTTGCTCTCGCCGGAGACCGGCGGCAACTTGGCGGTCTGCGCCTGCTTCTTGATCTCTTTGCCTTTCTTCGCGGTCTTCTTCGCGGATTTCGCGTCCTTCTTCTCGGTCGGGATGATCTTCGCGTCGGTCTTCGCCGCGGTGTCGCTCTGGATCGCTGCGCTGGGCGGCGCCGTTGGGGCCGTCATCTCGGCCGCGAGAGCGGGCAGGCTGGATGCCGCGAGGAAGCCGGCGAGGGTCAGGGCGTGGATGGCGAATTTGCTGGTCATAAAAGGGGTCCTGTTCGTTGGTTGTCCGTCTCGAAAGCGAGACAGCAGGACAACGTCGCCAAGAGGCTGTCAGTCCGGGGCAAAGTGGCGATATTGTGGTGGCGGAAATGGGGCAAGGTTAAGCCCAGGCGGCCGTGCCGCGTTTGCCGCCGCAATTGACATAAAGCCCTGGGAAGTCTAGGTTTCCGCGCGCTTCCCCGGAAGCATGTCGAAAATCATCGCCCCCCCGAGGGGCAGGCCAGTCCGCGAGTCTCGCGCACTGGCTCGTTTTGGTTTGATGCGATCGCAGGGTTTCACGAGACCACGATGTTCGAGAGTCTGAGCAACCGGTTTGCCGACGTCTTCGACCGCCTCAAGCGGCGCGGCGCGCTGACCGAGGCCGATGTCGACGCGGCGATGCGCGAGATCCGCGTGGCGCTGCTCGAAGCCGATGTCGCCCTGCCGGTCGTGAAGGATTTCGTCAACGCGGTGCGCGAAAAGGCGGTCGGCCAGGACGTGCTGCGCTCGATCTCGCCCGGGCAGATGGTGGTGAAGATCGTCCATGATCATCTGGTCGCGACCTTGGGCGAGGAGGGCTCGGGCGCGCTCAACCTCAACGCCGTCCCGCCGGTCGTCGTCATGATGGTGGGCTTGCAGGGCTCGGGCAAGACCACGAGCTCGGCCAAGCTCGCGCGGCTCTTGAACGAGCGCGAACGGCGCAAGGTGCTTCTGGCCTCGCTCGATGTGAACCGCCCGGCCGCGCAAGAGCAGCTCGCCGTTCTCGCCAAGCAGATCAACGTCGCCTCGCTCCCGGTCGTGGCGCTGGAGCGGCCGGTGGCGATCGCCAAGCGCGCGCTCGATACCGGCCGGCGCGAAGGCTACGACGTGGTCATCCTCGACACGGCAGGGCGGCTCCATATCGACGAGCCGCTGATGCAGGAAGTGGCGGCCGTGCGCGACGCCACCCAGCCGACCGAGACCTTACTCGTAGCCGACGCGCTCACCGGCCAGGACGCCGTCAATCTCGCCAAGAGCTTCGCCGAGCGCATCGGCATCACCGGGATCGTTTTGACGCGGGTCGACGGCGATGCGCGGGGCGGCGCCGCCTTGTCGATGCGCGCCGTGACGCAGCGGCCGATCAAATTCATGGGCACGGGCGAGAAGCTCGACGCGCTCGAGCCCTTCCATGCCGAACGCATCGCTTCGCGCATCCTCGGGATGGGAGACGTGGTCGGCCTCGTCGAGAAAGCGGCCGAGACGATCGATCGCGAGGAAGCGGAAAAGCTCGCCTTGAAGCTGCAAAAGGGCAGTTTCGATCTCGACGATCTCGCCGCGCAGCTGAAGCAGCTGCGCAAGATGGGCGGGATGGGCGGCATCATGGGGATGCTGCCCGGCGTTAACAAGATCAAGAAGCAGCTCGACGAGGCGCGGCTCGACGAGAGCCTGTTGAAGCGTCAGGAAGCGATCATCGGCTCGATGACCAAGCGGGAGCGGCGCAATCCCAAGCTGCTCGACGGATCGCGGCGCCGGCGCATCGCCGCCGGGTCGGGCACGACCGTGCCCGAGATCAATCGGCTTCTGAAGCAGTATCAGGACATGGCCGACATGATGAAGCGGATGAACAAGCTCGGGAAAAAGGGTCTCACGCGGCACGGCATTCAAGGACTTCTTCCGGGCGGCGGTTTCCGCCCGCATTGATCAGAACAAGCACAGCAAGGAGAATTCATGGGTCTCAAGATTCGCATGTCGCGGGGCGGTGCAAAAAAACGCCCCTTCTACAGCATCGTGGTGGCGGATTCACGCAGCCCGCGCGACGGCCGCTTCATCGAAAAGCTCGGCACCTACAATCCGATGCTCGATCGGGGTCATCCCGAAAGGCTGAAGATGAAAACCGAGCGCATCCAGCATTGGCTGAAGGTCGGCGCTCTGCCGAGCGAACGCGTGCAGCGCTTCTTGGGCGATGCCGGTCTTGCGCCCAAACCCGAGATCCGCGAGCGGCCGAAGAAATCGGCGCCGCGCGCCAAGGCGCAAGAGCGCGCCAAGGCCGCCGGCGAGGCGGCGGGCGCGGCGGCCCCGGCCGAAGCCGCGGCGGCATCCGGCGCGTGAACTTGGCCGTGCCCCAGGAAACGCGACTCTGCCTCGGCGTCATTGCCGGGGCACATGGTGTTGCGGGCCTGGTGCGCGTCAAAAGCTTCACCGCCGCGCCGCGGGCGATCGCGGATTACGGCACGCTGCAGGACGAAGCGGGCGGTCAGCGCTTCGATCTCGAACTCGTGGGCGAGGGCAAGGGCGTGCTGATCGCGCGGATCAAGGGCGTCACCGACCGCAACGCCGCCGAGCGTCTCAAGGGCACGCGGCTTTACGTGCGTCGAGGCGATCTGCCCGAGCCGGGCGCGGATGAATTCTACCAGGCGGATCTCATCGGTCTCGAGGCGCTGCTTGCCGATGGTACGAGGCTCGGCACGGTCAGGGCCGTGCTCGATTTCGGCGCCGGCGCCAGCGTCGAGATCGAGGATGCGGCGGGGAAATCGGTGATCGTGCCCTTCACCGCCTCGACCGTGCCCCAAGTCGATATCGAGGGCGGCCGGCTCGTCATCGCGCCGCCCGAGGGTCTTTTCGACGCGCCCAAGCGGACAGAGAAAGCCTGACCCATGGCGACGCCCTGGACCGCGACGGTGCTGACGATCTTCCCCGAGATGTTCCCCGGGCCGCTCGGCCATTCGCTCGCCGGCAAGGCCTTGGCGCAGGGGGTCTGGCGGCTCGCGGCGGTGGACATCAGGGATTTCGCGCGCGATAAACACCGCTCCGTCGACGACGCGCCCTTTGGCGGTGGACCCGGCATGGTGATGCGGCCCGATGTCGTCGATGCGGCGATCACCGCCGCGTCGGGACCCGGGCCGCTCCTGTGCCTGACGCCGCGGGGGCGCCGGCTCGACCAGGCACGGGTCGCGGAATTGGCCGCGGGGCCGGGCGTCAGGGTGATTTGCGGGCGGTTTGAAGGCATCGATCAAAGGGTGATCGAGGCCGACGGGATCGAAGAGGTCAGCCTCGGCGATTTCGTGCTCTCCGGGGGCGAGCCCGCGGCGATCGCTTTGATCGATGCCTGCGTCCGGCTGCTGCCCGGCGTCCTCGGCGATACGGCGGCGCTCGAGGAGGAAAGTTTTCAGCGGGGGTTGCTCGAATATCCCCATTACACGAGGCCCCAGGAATGGCAGGGCCGCACGGTGCCCGAAATCCTGCTCTCGGGGCATCACGAACAGATCCGGCGCTGGCGGATGGCGCAGGCCGAGCAGGCGACCCGGGAGCGCCGCCCGGATTTATGGCAACGTTACCGCGCCCAGGCGGGCGAGGCGAAAAAGGTCTAGTTTCAAGCGATAGGTTGGAGGCTGAACATGAATTTGCTGCAATCCCTCGAGCAGGAAGAGCTCAAGAAACTCGCGGCCGCGCGCGCGACGCCGGAATTCCGGCCGGGCGACACGCTTCGGGTCAGCGTGAAGGTGGTCGAGGGCGAGCGCGAGCGCGTCCAGGCCTTCGAAGGCGTCTGCATCGCGCGCAAGAACGCCGGCGTCAATTCCAACTTCACCTTGCGGAAGATTTCCTACGGCGAGGGCGTCGAGCGCATCTTCCCGCTCTACTCGCCGCGCATCACGGCGATCGAAGTGGTGCGGCAAGGCGCCGTCCGGCGCGCCAAGCTCTATTACCTTCGCGAGCTGCGCGGCAAGGCCGCGCGCATCGCCGAGCGCAGCCGCGAGACCTCGGAGACCGGGGCCTCCGCGCCGGAGGCTGGCGCCCAAGATAAGGCGTCGTGATCCGATGGCGAATCCCCGTACGCTTTTCGACAAGATCTGGGATAGCCATCTGGTCGAGCAGCAGCCGGACGGCACCTGCCTCCTCTATATCGATCGGCATCTCGTCCATGAGGTGACGAGCCCGCAGGCCTTCTCCGGCTTGCGGGCCTCCGGCCGCACGGTGCGCCAGCCCCGAGCGACCCTGGCGACCGCCGATCACAACGTGCCGACGACCGATCGCTCGCACGGCATCGAAGAACCGGAATCGCGCTTTCAGGTCGAAACCCTGGAACGCAACGTCGCGGAATTCGGCATCCCCTATTTCGGGATGAACGATATCCGCCAGGGCATTGTCCATATCATCGGGCCCGAGCAGGGCATGACCCAGCCCGGCATGACCATCGTCTGCGGCGACAGCCATACGGCGACCCACGGCGCTTTCGGCGCGCTCGCTTTCGGCATCGGCACTTCCGAGGTCGAGCACGTGCTGGCGACGCAGACGCTCATTCAGCGCCGCGCCAAGAACATGCTGGTCTCGGTCGATGGCGACCTGCCTTTCGGCATCACGGCGAAGGATCTCATTCTCGCCATCATCGGGCATATCGGCACCGCCGGCGGTACCGGCCACGTCATCGAATATGCCGGCTCGGCCATCCGCAAATTGTCGATGGAAGGCCGCATGACCGTCTGTAACATGTCGATCGAGGCCGGCGCGCGCGCCGGTCTCGTCGCGCCCGACGAGACCACCTTCGAGTATGTGAAGGGCCGGCCGATGGCGCCGAAGGGCGCGGCTTGGGAGCAGGCACTCGCCTTCTGGAAGACCCTGCCTTCCGATAAGGGCGCGCATTACGACACCGAGGCCAAGCTCGACGCCGCGAAGATCGCGCCACAAGTGACCTGGGGCACGAGCCCGCAAGACGTGCTTCCGGTGACCGGAATCGTGCCCAACCCGGAGGACGAGCCCGACGCGCAAAAGCGCGCGGCGATCGAGCGCTCGCTCGTCTATATGGGGCTGAAGCCCGGCACGCCCTTGAAAGAGGTGACGATCGAGCGTGCCTTCATCGGCTCCTGCACCAATGGCCGGATCGAGGACATGCGCGCCGCCGCGGCGGTGGCCAAGGGGCGCAAAGTCGCGCCGGGCGTCAACGCGCTGGTCGTGCCTGGATCGGGTCTGGTGAAGCATCAGGCCGAAGAGGAAGGTCTCGACAAGATCTTCAGCGAGGCCGGGTTCGAATGGCGCGAGCCGGGTTGCTCGATGTGCTTGGCCATGAATGCGGACAAGCTTGAGCCGGGTCAGCGCTGCGCCTCGACCTCGAACCGCAATTTCGAGGGCCGGCAGGGCCGCGGCGGGCGCACGCATCTGATGAGCCCGGCCATGGCGGCCGCGGCCGCGATCACCGGCAAGCTCACCGATATTCGCGACCTGAAATAGTTAGCAGCAGTCGGGATTGTCAAAAAACTGTAACTAAAATGTAAATAAAGAGACCCCGGCCCTGCCTATGGTTGCCCCGTCCGCCGCACGTGTCAGGCGTGGGCGCGCAATCACGATCACGGACGAAAGGACGGCGATATGAACAAAACTATCCTATGGGGCCTCACAGGCGCGGCGGCGATGCTTGCTGTCGCTTCGGCACAGGCTGCAGACATAACCGGAGCGGGCGCGACCTTCCCATATCCGATCTATGCCAAATGGGCTGAGGCCTATAAGAAGGCCACGGGCATTGGCTTGAACTATCAGTCGATTGGCTCGGGCGGCGGGATCAAGCAGATCGAGATGAAGACGGTCGACTTTGGTGCGTCTGACATGCCACTCAAGCCCGACGATCTCGAAAAGAACGGCTTGACGCAATTCCCCGCGATCATGGGTGGCGAGGTTCTCGTGGTAAATCTCCCCGGCATCAAGGCCGGCGAGATGACGCTCAACGGACAGCTCATCGCCGATATCTTTCTGAAAAAGATCACGAAGTGGGACGATCCGGCGCTGGCAAAAATGAATCCCGGCGTCAAGCTGCCTGACCAGCCCATCGCCGTCGTGCACCGCTCCGATGGATCGGGCACGACCTTCATCTTCTCCAACTATCTGTCGAAGATGAGTGCCGAGTGGAAGGACAAGGTTGGCGAGGGCACGGCGGTCGATTGGCCCACCGGCTTTGGCGGTAAAGGCAACGAAGGCGTCGCGGCCCTTGTGCAGCAGACGCAGGGTTCGATCGGCTATGTCGAATATGCCTATGCGCTGCAAAACAAGCTCACTTACGCCAAGCTCATGAACAGCGACGGCGCCGTCTTGTCGCCCAGCAGCGAGACCTTCCAAGCCGCGGCAGCGAACGCCGATTGGGGGAAGGCGCCGGGCTTCTATTTGATCCTCACCGATCAGCCGGGCAAGCAAAGCTGGCCGATCACCGGCGCGTCCTTCATTCTGATGCACAAGCAACAGGACAATCCTGACGCCGCCAAGAAGGTGCTCGACTTCTTCGCCTGGTCGTATGGGAACGGCCAGCAGATGGCGGAATCGCTCGACTACGTGCCGATGCCGGCAAAAGTCGTCCATACGATCGAAGACAGCTGGAAGCAAAACATCAAAGGCGTCGGCGGCAACACGATCTGGACGGCCTCGGCGCAACGCTAGCTCGGGCTGCGTCCAAACCAGGCGCGAATTTCTATTTCCAAAGCATGGGCCGGGTCGAAAAACCCGGCCCTTTTCTTTTGGCGCGGCCGCGCTTTTCGGGCCTTAGAGTCGCCGTATCACGCCGGCGATGATGGCGCCGAAGATCAGCGCGCCGATGAGCGGTATTGCGATCGCCGCGAGACCGAGAAAGACCAAGAACCCCAGCGCCGAGAGCGCGGCAAGGCCGAGGATGACGAAGAACAGGCCGAGCGGGCCGGGCCGCCCATAGTGAAATCGCGCGCCCTCGGGGCCGCTCGACCACATGAAGACCCGCATGTCGTCCTTGCGGGCGCGGTTTCGCGACCAGCGCGGATCGGGGCTGCTTCCATCCTGCCGTTCGGGCGGGATGATTTCGGGTTCGGGGCGTCGGATTTCGTCGTTCATCGTGTCTATGTGTGCCCGCGGCCGCCCCAAAGCAAGGCACCCTTGCGTAAAGCCCTGCCGTGCCTTAACAATCCCGCGCCAAACTAGCGACTTGGCGGCAATCTTTTGCCGGCGAAGCAACGCCTGTTTCGCCCTTTGAAGGCTCTCGAGAGCGAGGTTTTTCCATGGATAAGTTCACCACGCTGACCGGCATTGCCGCCCCGCTGCCGATGATCAACGTCGATACCGACAAGATCATTCCCAAGCAGCATCTGAAGACGGTCGAGCGCACCGGTCTCGGCAAGGCCCTGTTCGAGGAGCTGCGCTATCGCGACGATGGCAACGAGAATCCCGACTTCGTCCTCAATCAGCCGGCCTATCGCCAGGCCAAGATCCTGGTCGCCGGCGAGAATTTCGGCTGCGGCTCGTCGCGCGAGCATGCGCCTTGGGCCTTGATGGATTTCGGCATACGCTGCGTGATCGCGCCGTCCTTCGCCGACATCTTCTACAACAACAGCTTCAAGAACGGCATGCTCCTGATCAAGCTGCCGCCGCAGATCGTCGACGAGCTGATGGAAGACGCCAAGAAGGGCGCCAATGCCCGCCTCACCGTCGATCTCGCCAGCCAGACCATCACGCGGCCCGACGGCGAGAAGATTCATTTCGAGCTCGATCCCCACTTGAAGCATTGCCTCTTGGAGGGGCTCGACGATATCGGCCTGACCTTGAAGAAGGAGGCGAAGATCGCGTCCTTCGAATCGAAGCATCGGTTGAGCCAGCCCTGGCTTTAGGGCGGGAAGGGAGCGCGTCGATGGCGGCAAACCGCAAAATTCTTTCTCTCCCGGGCGACGGCATCGGGCCCGAGGTGATGCGCCAGGTCGGGCGCGTCGCCGAATGGTTCGACAAGCGCCGGATCGCGAGCTTCGACGTGACCGAAGACCTGGTCGGCGGCGCGGCCTTCGACAAATACGGCACGCCCTTGGCCGAAGAGACGATGAAGAAGGCGCTCGAGAGCGACGCCGTCCTTTTCGGCGCGGTCGGCGGGCCCAAATGGGACAACCTGCCCTTCGCGCAAAAGCCCGAGCGCGGCCTTCTGCGCCTGCGCAAAGACATGGATCTCTTCGCCAATCTGAGGCCGGCATTGGTATTCGATGCCCTGATTGGCGCCTCCACCTTGAAGCCCGAGGTGATCCAAGGCCTCGACATGCTCATCATCCGCGAGCTTACGGGCGGGGTCTATTTCGGCGAGCCGCGCGGCGTGACCACCTTGCCCGACGGCACGCGGCGCGGGATCAACACCCAGGTCTACACCACGCCCGAGATCATCCGCGTCGCGCGCGTCGCCTTCGAGCTGGCGCGTAAGCGCTCGAACCGCGTCTGCTCGGTCGAGAAGGCCAATGTCATGGAATCGGGCCAGCTCTGGCGCGAGGAAGTGCAGAAGCTCCACGACGCCGAATACCGCGACGTCGAGCTCTCGCACATGTACGCCGACAATTGCGCGATGCAGCTGGTGCGCAACCCCAAGCAATTCGACGTCATCGTCACCGACAATCTCTTCGGCGACATCCTCTCGGATTGCGCGGCGATGCTGACGGGCTCGCTCGGCATGCTGCCCTCGGCCTCCTTGGGCGCGGCCGATTCGAGCGGCAGGCGCAAGGCGCTTTACGAACCCGTCCATGGTTCGGCGCCCGACATCGCCGGCAAGGACGCGGCCAATCCCTTGGCCTGCATCCTCTCTTTCGCGATGATGCTGCGCTATTCCTTCGACATGAAGGACGAGGCCGATCTGGTCGAGAAGGCGGTGAAGAGCGCGCTCGCCAACGGCGTCCGCACCGGCGACATCATGCAGCCCGGCATGAAGCGCGTCTCCACGACCGAGATGGGCAACGCGGTGCTGGACGAGCTCGCGAAGCTCGTCTAGCTCACCCGAACGCCGGCTTCACCTCCGCGACGAAGCGCGACATCTCGTCCTTCACTTGGCTGTGCGGCTTCAAGCCGACATTGAAATAGAGGATGACCTCGTCGAAACCGGCCTGCTCGGCTTTCTTCAGCGTGTCGGTGATCTGCTGCGTCGAGCCCAAGAGCACGGAATTCTCGGTCAGGTCCTCCGGCTTGACCTTGTGCAGGCGCTCCGTCATCTCGACCATGTAGCGATAGGAGGGCGGCGCGGTCTTGATGTCGGCGGGGAAGGACGGGATGACGCATTCCTTGTAGTAGCGGATTTGGCGCGCGCGCTGCGCCATTTCCTGCTGCTTGTCGTCGGCGAAATGCGTGAAATAGCTGCAGATCAGCCGGCCCGGCTTCTTGCCCGCGGCGACGCAGGTTTCCTTGTAGAGATCGGCGACCTGCTTCAAGCCGCCATAGCTCATCGCCGCGGCGAAGGGCGCGACCACGAGGCCGCAGCCCAAGCGCGCGGCGAGCTCGATCGAGGGTTTCGAGAACGAGGCGACATAGGAGGGAATCGGGCGCTGCACCGGCTGCGGCGTGATCTGCACATCCTCGAAGGAATAATATTTGCCCTTGTGGCTGATCGGTCCGTCTGCCGACCAAAGGCGACGCACGATCTCCATGCCTTCGTTGAAGACCTCTTGGTTGGTCTCGAAGGAGGCGCCAAGCGGCAAATATTCGCGCCGGTCGTAGCCGCGTCCGGCCGCCCAATCGACCCTTCCGCCGGAGAGCAGATCGAGGCTCGCCCATTGCTCGGCGACGCGGATCGGATGATGCAGCGGCAGCACGGTGACGGCCGGCGCGAGCCTGATCTTCTTGGTGCGCGCCGCGGCATAGGCGAGGACGAGATCGGGGCAGGAGAGGACGCCCAGCGAGCTGAAATGGTGCTCGCCGATCCAGGCGGAATGATAGCCGAGCGCGTCCGCGTGAAGCGTTTCGTCGAGAATGTCGGCGATGAACTGGTTGGCGCCGCGCTTGTTGTCGAGGTAGTGATTGTCGCTGAGCGTGAAATAACCGAATTCCATGGGCGTTCTCCCTCGCGGTGTCGGTCGCATAGACCGGGACCAAGATAGTTGCATGTGCAAATATCGTCTATACAATTGATTCGCGCCCTCGGAAGGGCGTTTCTCGTCCGCAAAGGGTGCGATGCCCGGCGTCGCGCCCGCCTGATGTGAGGATGCACGTGGCGCCCAAGGCCGATCTCGACCTCGACGCTTATTTTCCCTATCTTATCAATCGCGTCGGCGCGGCGCTGGTATCCACCTTCGGGAAGAACGCGCTCGGGCGCCGCCACCTCAACATTGGGATGTGGCGGGCGCTTGCCGCGCTGTCGCGCAATGGCGGTCTGCGCCTCGTCGACCTCGCGGGGCTCACGAGCATCGACGTCTCCACCCTGTCGCGCATGGTGACGCGGCTTATGCGTCTCGGCCTGGTGATGCGAACCCGCTCAAAGACCAGCGAGCGTGAAGTCCTGGTGATCCTGACGTCCAAGGGACGGCGCGTGCTCGACCGTCTCATCCCCGTCGCGCTGCAATTCGAAGCGGCGTTGACGGAAGGAATTACGCAAGCCGATCTGGCAATTGTGAACCGCATTCTTCACCGGATGCACGCGAACATGATGCAATCGCCGTCGCTTGTGCCGCGGACCGGCAATCGCCGAACCACGCCGCGAGCCCGCCATTAATCCGGCGCCGCACTTCGCTCAGCTCTTATTCGGAGCCTTCAATTCGGGCCAGAGGCGCTGCGCGACCGCGCCATTCTCGGCAAAGGCGTGGCAGGTGTTGAGCAGTCGCGGCTTGCGGCTCGCATCCGGATTCTGTCCCGCCACGGCGGCCATGCGGTTCCGATAGGGAAAGATGGTCTGAAACGCGGTCGTCGCCACCGGGCCCATCATCTCGACCAGATGCGTGCAGCCCTCGACACCGCCCAGGAGCTCGCGGACCTTGTTGATGTAGCCCTTGCCGATGCCTAGTCCCACGAGACGTTGAAAGTTCGGAATGACCGCCGGGCATACCGCAAAAGGACTGTGGTCGGTCGCGGCTTCGACGGCCCGTATCGTCATCGCGTCGTCGAGCGTCAGCCGCAGCCACATCTCGTGCACCGGCTCTCCTGCCGGGACCTCGCCGCGATGCTCGTTCTTGAACGGGTAGGTCTTGGTATCGATCAGATGTCCCTCGATGTCCCAAAGCCCGTCCTCGCGGCGATAGCCGCGGCACTCGATCTGTCTCGTATGGATGGGCTCGCGCGGCGTGGCGGCGGGAAGCGGCATGGTTCGGTTCTTTCGGCTTGCGATGGCTCGTCGATTTAGGAAGGCATCCGTGCCGGCATGGCGGGCTTGGGCGCGGTCTCGGCGGCAAGGAAGGCCTCGAGCGTCGCGCGATCGACATCGCGCGAGATGAAGGCCTCGCCGATGTCGCGCGCGAGGATGAGCGTGATCCTTCCGTCGCGGACTTTTTTGTCCTTGCCCATGTGACGGATCAAGTCGCTTGGTAAAAAGCGGCGCGCATTCGCGATTTGATCGAGCCGGACCGGCAACCCCACGGCCTCGTAGTGGCGGCGCACGCGCGCGGCCGATTCCTTCGGGCAAAGCCCGAGTTCGGCCGAGAGGTCGAAGGCGAGCCGCATGCCGAGCGCCACCGCCTCGCCGTGCAAAAGCGCGTCGCCGAAGCCGGTTTCCGCTTCGAGCGCATGGCCGAAGGTATGGCCGAAATTCAAGAGCTGCCGCTCGCCGGTCTCGCGCTCGTCGATCGCCACCACGGCCGCCTTCGCCGCGCAGCTGCGCAGCACGGCCTTGCGCCGGAGATCGGCGTCGCCGGCAATGAGCTGCGGTCCGGCGCCTTCGAGCCAGTCGTAAAAATCGCGGTCGCGGATGAGGCCGTATTTCACCACCTCGGCGTAGCCGGCCAAAAGCTCGCGCCGCGGCAGGGTCGACAAGGTGTCGATATCGGCAATGACGCGCACGGGCTGATGAAACGCGCCGATGAGGTTCTTGCCATGGGCGCTGTCGATCGCGGTCTTGCCGCCGACCGAGCTGTCGACTTGGGCGAGCAGCGTGGTCGGCACCTGCACGTAATCGATCCCGCGCAACAGCGTGGCCGCGGCAAAGCCGGTGAGATCGCCGATGACGCCGCCGCCCAGCGCGATCAGGGGCGTGATACGCTCGATGCCGAGCGCCAGAATGTCTTCGGTCAGCTTGGCGAAATGCGCGAAGTCCTTGGTGCCTTCGCCTGGCGGCAGCACGATTTCCTGATGCGCGATCCCGGCCCTGTCGAGCCCGGCGCACAGCGCGGCGAGATGAAGCTTGGCGACGGTCTCGTCGGTGACGATGATGGCGCGCCTTTGGCGGATGACGGGCGCGATCAATTCGCCGGACCGCGCCAAGGCCCCCGATCCCACGATGATGTCATAGCTGCGCGCGCCCAATTCGACGCGCAAGCTCTCGGTCGTCGTCACGATTCCGCTCCCACGCTCGCCGTGGCGCCGAGGAACCGGCCCAATGCCGCGACGACTTTCGCGAGCGTCGCTTCCGGCGGCCCGTCGACCGACTCGACCGTGATATCGGCCTCGGCATAGATCGGGTAACGCTCTTCGATCAACCGCGAGAGGATCGCGCGCGGATCGCCATCCTTCAGCAGTGGACGGTTGCCGCGCCGCGAGACGCGCGCCAGCAACACATCGAGATCCGCCTTCAGCCAGACCGAGATCGCGCGGGCGCGAATGAGCGCGCGCGTCTCGGGATCCATGAAGGCGCCGCCGCCCGTGGCGAGCACCTGGACCGGATTGTCGAGGAGCCTCGCGATGACGCGGCGCTCGCCGCTGCGGAAGACCGCCTCGCCGTCGCGGGCGAAGATTTCCTCGATGCTCACCCCCGCCGCCGCCTCGATCTCGGTGTCCGCATCGGTGAAGGGCAACGCCAAGGCCTGCGCCAGGCGCCGGCCGATACTGGATTTACCCGCGCCCATCAACCCGACGAGAACGATGGTTTTCGGCACATGCAGGAGCGTGGCGGACGTCATCGCCGTCTCGTCCCGGGTGACCGGAGTGTCATTGCAACGCGCATGGACCGCCGATAGACTGCCGCAACTTGGCCATGAATGCACCCTAGCATAGGGCAAGCGTGGGTGGTCAATCGATGGCCCCGCCGCGGAGGAAATCCGGATTTTCGCATGAGTAAATTGTTCTTAACCGTCGTCGCGCTGCTTGTGTTGATCATCGTCGGCGGTGGCGCCTTTCTCATGTTGTGGAACATCCCGGCTCCGACCGCGCGCGTCGAGAAGGTCATCCCGGATGCGCGTTTCCCGCGCTGAGCTGGGGGCCGGCGCGGCGCTGTTCTTGCTGTTGGCGTCGCCGGCCTCCGCGCAAATCGGGCCGCCCATTCAACTTCTGCCCTCTCCGCCCGGAACGGCGCCGGCCCCGGCGCCGGCAACGTCGGAACCGCCCGGCGCCGCCGCTGACGACATCAGCGCCACGCCGCTCGCGCCAATGGATTCATCCTGGGTCGGAATACTCGGTCCGGCCGATGGTGCCCTGCCGCGCAGCCTTTGGGCGGCGACGCCGCGACCGATTGTCGTCGCGGCCCTGCGCCTCCTGCAGCCAACCACCTCGCCGGTTCTTCAAGACCTCGCGCGCCGACTTCTCTTCAGCGATGCGATCGCGCCGTCCGGCGAGGATGTGCCGGGTCGCCCGGGCCTGGCGGAATTGCGCCTCGATCGCGTTCTGGCGCTCGGACGGATCGATGGCATTCCACTTATCGATGCGTTGCCGCAAGCTCCGGTGAGCGAGGCGTTCGATCGCGACAGCGTCGAGCTGCATTTTGCTGCGAACGACGTCGCCGGCGCGTGTCGTCTCGCGCAGGCTCGGGCCGCCGGCTATCGCGACGCGTGGTGGGATCGCGCGCTCATCGCCTGCCAAGCGCTCAAAGGCAATTTCGACCAGGCGGCGCTCGGCTTGAGCGCGATGCGCGAGCGCAAGCGCTTGGACGATCCGGTTTTCGAGGCGCTGATCGAGACCATCGACGGCCACCGCCGGAAGCTCGACAAGCTGCCCGATCCGACGCCGATGCGCATGGCATTGCTGGCTGCGGCGAAACTGCCATTGCCGGCCGATGCGTTGGCAAGCGCCGGGCCCGCCGCTCTGGCGGCCTGGGCGACGAATGACAAGGTGTCGGCCCCGCAGCGGCTCGCCGCCGGCGAAAGGGCACAAGCGCTCGGCGCCTTGCCGCCGGGCGCCCTCGGCCTCCTCTATGGCAGCATCGATGCGCGCGCCGAGGAAAAGAACGTTGCGCTCAAAGCCGGCAAGCTGCCGGACGATGCGCGCGGCCGTGCCGTGCTCTACGGGATCGCGCGCGCCAATGGCGTGCCGTCGGCGCGGGTTGCGGCGCTCGCCCCGCTTCTCGCAGACGCGCGCCGGCGCGGCGCCTATGTGAACGTGGCGCGGCTGGTCGCGCCTCTGGTGATGGAGCTTCAGCCGGCGCCCGCGCTCCGGAGCTTCGCCGGCGATGCCGCGCGCGTGCTGATGGCCGCCGGCCGCGTTGATCTTGCGGCGCCCTGGATCGATCTCGCGAAGCTGCCCGCGCTGCGTGTCGTCGCCGGTTTGGCCCGTGCATCTGGATCCGACGACGGCGCGCTGCCGGTGAAAGCCGCGGTGGCGGCTTTGACGGCGCAGGACGGAGCCGCCGCGCCAGGCCAGATCGACCTGCTGGCCGCGTTGTTGACAGCGCTCGGCGAGCCCATGACCGATATCGATCTTGCGCCGCTCTTGCAGGCATCGCATGCCGGCGTGTTGCCCGGCGCCGCGCTGTGGCTCGATCAGCAGCAAGCGGCCGCGGGCGGCCGTATCGGCGAGACCGTTCTCACGAGTCTTCTCATCGCCGAGGCGGGTGATCGGCTGACGCCCGAACCGATCTTGCTCGTACGCGTGGTGTCGGGCTTGAAGGCGGTCGGGCTCGAGGCGGATGCGCGTGCGCTGGCCGTCGAAGCGGCGCTGGATGCCGGGATTTGAGCGCGGCGGCGCGATCACGGCGGATCGAGGCGTTTCTCGAAATGTTGGTGGCGGAGCGCGGCGCGGCCGCGCTCACGGTCGCGGCTTATGCGACGGATCTCGAGGATCTCGCACGTTATCTCGACGCCGAGGTCGCGCAGGCGACGGGCGACGATCTGCGCCGCTATTTCGCGACGCGCGCAAAGTCCGGCATCGGCGCCCGCACGGCGGCGCGACGCTTGTCGGCCTTCCGGCAATTCTTCCGCTTTCTGATCGTCGAAGGCGCCAGGCCTGACGATCCGACGCGCGCGCTCGACGCGCCGCGCCTGCCGCGGACGCTGCCCAAATATCTCGATGAGAGCGAAACCGAAGCGCTGCTCGAAGCCGTCGGCAAGCGCGCCGGTCCCGAAGGCGCCCGCCTCGCATGCCTCGTCGAATTGCTTTACGGCGCGGGCTTGCGGGTCTCCGAGCTGGTCGGATTGCCGCTGGCCGCCGCGCAACGCGATCCGCGGTTTCTCTTGGTGCGCGGCAAGGGCGACAAAGAGCGGCTCGTCCCCTTGGGCGAGAAGGCCCGCGCGGCACTCGCGACCTATCTCGATGAGCGCTGGCGCTTCCTCCACGATGGCAAGACATCGCCATGGCTCTTTCCTTCGCGCGGACGGGAGGGCCACCTGACGCGGCGGCGTTGCGGTCAGTTGATGAAGGAACTCGCGCTCGAAGCCGGGCTCGATCCGGCGCGGCTCTCCCCTCATGTCCTGCGCCACGCCTTTGCCAGCCATCTCATCGATCACGGCGCCGATCTGCGCAGCGTCCAAGAGATGCTCGGCCACGCCGACATCGCGACGACGCAGATCTACACGCATGTTCAGGGCGCGCGGCTGCAACGCCTCGTTGCCGAAAGCCACCCGCTTGCGCGTGCCAAGCGGCGGCGCTAGCGCCCCGGCTAGGCGCCCGCGACTGGCGTGCGCCGATCGCTTGTGCTAGGTCAACCGCCCGATGCGTCACTTTCTCGAATTCGAGAAGCCGCTCGCTGAGCTCGAAGGCAAGATCGAGGAGCTTCGGCATCTGGCCGATGGCGGCGATCTCAATATCGCCGACGAGGTTGCGCGGCTCGAAACCAAAGTCGACCGGCTGCTGCGCCAAACCTACGCCAAGCTCTCGCCCTGGCAGAAGGTTCAGCTCGCGCGGCATCCCGACCGCCCGCATGGCGGGGACTATATCGGCGGGCTCCTGACCGAATTCACGCCTCTGGCCGGCGACCGTGCCTTCGCCGAGGATCGCGCGATCATCGGCGGGATTGGCCGGTTCCGCGGCCGGGCGGTCGTCGTTCTGGCGCATGAGAAGGGCGCCGATACCGATGCGCGCGTCATCCATAATTTCGGCATGGCCCGGCCCGAGGGGTACCGCAAATCCGTGCGCCTGATGCAGTTGGCGCAGCGTTTCGGCCTGCCGGTCTTGACCTTCGTCGACACCGCCGGCGCCTATCCCGGCATCGAGGCGGAAGCCCGCGGCCAGGCCGAGGCGATCGCGCGCTCGATCGAAGCCTGCTTGCAGCTCGAAGTGCCGCTCATCGCCACGGTCATCGGTGAAGGCGGCTCGGGCGGCGCGATCGCCCTGGCCGCGGGCAACCGGGTCTTGATGCTTGAGCATGCGATCTATTCGGTGATCTCGCCCGAAGGTTGCGCTTCCATCCTGTGGCGCAGCGCCGCCAACGCACAGGACGCGGCCGAGGCCCTGAAGCTCACGGCGCATGATCTGCTGAAGCTTGGCGTCATCGATCAGATTGTGTCCGAGCCCCTGGGCGGCGCGCATCGCGACAAGGATGCGACCATCGCCGCGTTGGGCGACGCGATCGAGTCGGTGCTGAAGCCGCTTTTGGAGCTCGACGGCGCCGCGCTCAAGACTCAGCGGCGCGAGAAGTTTCTCGCCATGGGAACGCGGGCGCTTTAGCGCCGTTCCGCCGGGGTTTAAGTCTTCAGCGTATAGCCCGCGCCCCGCACGGTATGAAGCAGCGGGCTGTCGAAGCCCTTGTCGATTTTCTGCCTCAGGCGGCTCACATGCACGTCGATGACGTTGGTTTGAGGGTCGAAGTGATGATCCCAGACCTTCTCCAGGAGCATCGTGCGCGTGACGATATGGCCGGCATGGCGCATGAGATATTCGAGCAGCCGAAACTCGCGCGGCAGCAGCTCGATCGGTCGACCCGCACGCGCCACGCTGCGCGCGAGCAGATCGATCTCGAGATCGCCGACTTGCAGCCGGGTCTCGGCGCTGGCGCGCCGAGTCAGCGCTTCGAGCCGCGCCAACAGCTCGGAGAAGGCGAAAGGCTTTCCCAGGTAGTCGTCGCAGCCCGAACGTAACCCTTTGACGCGCTCATCGACGTCGGCCAGCGCGCTCAGGACCAGCACCGGCGTCTGGTTCTTGGCGGCCCGCAGCGCGGCGACGATCGAAAGCCCGTCGATGCCCGGAAGCATGCGGTCGATAATCATCGCATCGAAGCTCTCGCGCCGCGCCACGTCGAGCCCGGTTCGGCCATGCTCGGCCAGATCGACGCGATGGCCGCTCTCGCTCAATCCCTTGACGAGATAGGCGGCCGCTTCCCTGTCATCCTCGATCACCAATATGCGCATCGCATCAACCGTTGGAGGAGAGGAAGGGCCGGCGCAACGTCCATGGCCGGCCCTTCGGGCGTTTGCGGATGCTCAGCCGTTGTTTTGATTGCTGAGCGAGAGAGCGACGTACTGGTTGACCCCATTGCGATTGAGCAGGATAAGCACGTTCGTGCCGCCCTTGGCGTTCTTCGCCTGGGTGAGCTTCTCGACGACTTCCTTGGGCGTCGTGGTCGGCTGCTGGTTGATCGATTCGATCACGTCGCCTTGCTGCAATCCCAAACTGTTGAAGGGGCTGTTGTCGGCAACGTCCGTCACCACGACGCCCTTGACGGACTTGCCGAGGTGGAGGCGTTGACGCCACTCATTGGTGAGGGGCGCGAGCTTCAAGCCCATGGCGCTGCTCGGCTTTGCCTGTTCGCCCCGGCTGCGGCGATTCTGCGCCACTTGCGGATTGTCGGGCATGGATGCGATCTGAGCGGTGAGCGTGGTCTCGCCGTCCTTGCGCCAGATCTTCACGGGCGCCTTGTCGCCGACAGCGGTCTCGGCGACGACGATCGGCAGATCGCGGACCTTTTCGATCGCGTGTCCGTTGAAGGACAGGATGACGTCGCCCTGCTTGAACCCGGCTTTCGCGGCCGGACCGCCCTCGGTCACGTCGGCGACCAGCGCGCCCTCGTCCTTGGGCAGGCCGAGACTCTTGGCGATCTCGGGCGTGACCTGCTGAATCTGCACGCCGAGCCAGCCGCGCTCGACCTTGCCGTGCTCGCGAATCTGCTCGATGACGGGCTTGGCCAATGACGAGGGAATGGCGAAGCCGATGCCGACCGAGCCGCCATTGGGCGAATAGATCGCGGTGTTGATGCCGACGACCTGGCCGTTGAGATTGAAGGTCGGACCGCCGGAATTGCCGCGGTTGATCGAGGCGTCGATCTGCAAGAAATCGTCATAGGGGCCGGCGTGAATGTCGCGCCCGCGCGCCGAGATGAAGCCGGGGCTGACCGAGCCGCCAAGCCCGAAGGGGTTGCCGACGGCGAGCACCCAATCGCCGACCTCCTCGGCGTTGCTGTCGCCCCAGCTCACATAGGGGAGCGGCTTTGGCGCATCGATTTTCAAGAGCGCCAGATCGGTCTTGGCGTCGCGGCCAATGATCTTCGCCGGATGTTGGCTGTCATCCTGGAAGATGACGGTCACTTTGTCGGCGTTCTGCACCACGTGGTTGTTGGTGACGATGTAGCCCGCCGGGTCGATGATGAAGCCCGAGCCCAAAGCGATGGTGTGTTCGGCGTGCTCGCGCGGCATCGGCCGGCCCTGCTGCTCGAAGAAGCGGCGGAGCAAATCGTCGAAGGGCGATTGCGGGAACCCCCGGAACGGTCCGTTATCCGGCCCCGATTGATCCTGATCGTCGCCCGGCTCGTCGCTCGAATCGGCGCCTGCCTTCAAGGTCGCCGAAATATTGACGACCGCCGGCATGACCTTTTTGACGAGCGGCGAGAAACTGGGCAATGCCGCCGCGAGCGGCGAGGCCGGCGCAGCCGTATCCGCTTGGGCGAGCGGGACCACGGCCAAGGCGAGGGCAAGGGCGGCGGCGAAGGTGGTAAGGCGCAATCCTTTGCCGGCGTCGGGAAGGGGGCGTGAAAGCATGGAGATAGACCTCTTGAGGTTCGGATCGGGTTCGAGCGCAGGGGGTCGGCTTTGCCTTTGCCCGCGCTTGCTGGTCGAGACCATGGGCGGGCGCGGGTTACGCCCCGCCTTCGCCGAGATTAAATCTCTGTAATTTCGAAAATAAACACCCTGCACCGCTGCTTAGCCGCAGCCAAAGATTGCGACCGCGCCGGCGTCGATAGGTTCTAGAAAGTCGCCGTCAAACGCGGCCGTGGCAGTGCTTGAACTTCTTGCCCGAGCCGCACGGGCAGGGTGCGTTGCGCGGCGTTTTTCCCCAGGGCGCCGGCGCCGTTGCGACCGCGGTTCCCGCACCGGCCGCGGCGCCCATGGCAGGATCGTCGCGCGTCTCGATCATCGGCGCGCGCGATCCGGCCGGCACCGGCCGCGGCGCTGGCTGCGCCGGTGCCTGATCCTCCGGGCGCTGTACCCGCAATTCGACATGGCACAGCACGCTGGTCACGGTCTCGCGCAATTGGGCGAGCATTTCCTGGAAGAGGACGAAGGCTTCGTGCTTGTACTCGTTCAGCGGATCGCGTTGCGCATAGGCGCGCAGATTGATGCCCTGGCGGAGATGGTCGAGCGAGAGAAGGTGATCCTTCCAGGCTTGATCGAGGATCTGCAAGAGCAGGCTGCGCTCCGCAAGGCGCATGATGTCCGCGCCGTAATTCGCGGCCTTCTGGGCCATCTTGGCATCGGCCGCCTGGGTCAGCCTTTCGCGGACCTCGTCCTCGCCGATCCCTTCCTCGGCGGCCCAATCGGCCACCGGCACATCGACGTTGAGAAGGCGCACGCATTCCGCATGAAGGCTCGCCGTGTCCCATTGATCGGGCAGGGAATTGTTCGGCAGGCAACGCTCGATGATGCGATCGACGGTCTCGTGGCGCATATCGACCACCATCGCCGCCACGTCGGCCGAGCTCATGATCTCGCGTCGCTGTTGATAGACGACCTTGCGCTGGTCGTTCATCACGTCGTCGAAGCGCAACAAATGCTTGCGGATCTCGTAGTTGCGCGCCTCGACTTTCTGCTGCGCCTTCTCGAGCGCCTTGTTGATCCAGCTGTGGATGATGGCCTCACCCTCTTTGAGGCCGAGTTTCTGCAACATTCCATCCATGCGCTCGGAGCCGAAGATGCGCATCAAATCGTCTTCGAGCGAGACGAAGAATTTGGAGGCGCCGGGATCGCCCTGGCGCCCCGAACGGCCGCGCAGCTGGTTGTCGATGCGCCGGCTCTCGTGCCGCTCGCTGCCGATCACGAAGAGCCCGCCCGCCTTGCGCACTTCCTCGCGCGCGGCCTCGACCTCGGCGCGAATCGCCTTGGCGCGCGCGTCGCGCTGGGCGGGATCGTCGATCCCGGCAAGATCCTGCCGCAGCCGCATGTCGAGATTGCCGCCGAGCTGAATGTCGGTGCCGCGCCCCGCCATGTTGGTCGCGATGGTAACGGTGCCCGGACGCCCGGCCTGCGCGATGATGAAGGCCTCTTGTTCGTGGTAGCGCGCGTTCAGCACGTTGTGCGGAATCTTGCGCTTCTTGAAGATTTCGGCGAGCGCCTCGGATTTCTCGATGCTGACGGTGCCGACGAGGACCGGCTGCTTGCGTTCCCGGCATTCGAGTACCTGCTCGAGGATCGCCTCATTCTTCTCGCGCGTCGTGCGATAGACCTCGTCGTCGTAATCCTTGCGGATAACGGGTTCGTTGGTCGGTATTTCGAGGACGTCGAGCTTGTAGATTTCGGCGAACTCGGTCGCCTCGGTCATGGCCGTGCCGGTCATGCCGGCGAGCTTGGGATAGAGCCGGAAGTAATTCTGGAAGGTGATCGAGGCGAGGGTCTGATTCTCGTTCTGGATCGTGACGCCTTCCTTGGCCTCGAGCGCCTGATGGAGTCCTTCGGAATAGCGCCGCCCTTCCATCATGCGTCCGGTGAACTCGTCGATGATGACGACCTTGTCGTCACGCACGATGTAATCGGTGTCGCGCCCGAACAGCTTATGCGCGCGCAGCGCCTGATTGGCGTGATGGACGAGCGACACGTTGTGGATGTCGTAGAGCGTGCCGGCCTGCAGCAGCCCGGCCTCCTGCAGCAGCTTCTCCATCCGCTCCACGCCGGCTTCCGTGAGCGTGACGGTGCGCTGTTTCTCGTCCTTTTCGAAATCCTCGGGCCCGAGGCTCGGAATGAGACGGTTGACCTGCCGGTAGAGATCGGAATTGTCTTCGGTCGGCCCTGAAATGATCAGCGGCGTGCGCGCCTCGTCGATGAGGATCGAATCCACTTCGTCGACGATCGCGTAATTGAACGGGCGCTGGACCATGTCCTCCAGCCGGAACTTCATGTTGTCGCGAAGATAGTCGAATCCGAATTCGTTGTTGGTCCCGTAGGTCACGTCGGCGGCGTATTCGACGCGCCGCTGGCTGTCGTCGAGGCCGTGGACGATGCATCCGACGGAAAGCCCGAGGAAACGGTAGATCTGGCCCATCCACTCGCTATCGCGGCTGGCCAGGTAGTCGTTCACCGTGACGACGTGGACGCCCTTGCCGGCCAGCGCGTTCAGATAAACGGGAAGCGTCGCGACCAAGGTCTTGCCTTCGCCGGTCTTCATCTCCGAGATCATGCCGCGGTGCAGGACGATGCCGCCGGTGAGCTGCACGTCGAAATGGCGTTGACCGAGGGTGCGCTTGGCCGCTTCGCGCACGGTCGCAAACGCCTCGACCAGAAGGTCGTCGAGAGACTCGCCCTGCGCCAGGCGGTCCCTGAATTGTTGCGTTCGCGCGCGCAGGGCGGCATCGTCGAGCGTGACGAGTTCGGGTTCGAGCGCGTTGATCTGTTCGATCAGCGGGCCGAGGCTCTTCACGTACCGATCGTTCGCGGAACCAAACAGTCGCCGGGCGAGGGCGCCGATCATTCATGCCTCGGGCAGGTTGGCGGGCGGGGACGGATGAGAAATAGGGAGATCGAGCTAAGGTGTCAATTCATGACACTTTTTCGAGTGTTGCGGCACGGTTTCGATGCTTGTTCCCGCCGGGGCTTTATGCTTTAAGGCGGCGGGCTCGCCCAGCGGCAATGCCGCCGGCCGAGTCAAAAGTTGACCGAAAGGACCCATTGCCATGGCGTGCCGTATCCTCCTCGCCGCTTGTCTGTTTGCGCTCGTGGCGACACCCGCTTTCGCGCAACCGAAAGCGGCGGCGCCTGCAAAGGGCGATCCGGTCGTCGCTCGCATCAATGGCCAAGTGCTGCACCGCTCGGATGTCGAACTCGCGATGCACGATCTGCCGCCGGAGGCGCAGCAATTGCCGCCGCAGCAGGTTTATCTCCAGGTCCTCGAGCGCCTCACCAGTTCGGCTCTCCTGGCCCAGGCTGGTCGTAAGGCGAAGATCGATTCCGAACCCTTGGTCAAGGCGGAAATCGCATTGAGCGAGAACGAACTCATTGCCAGCGCCTATGTTGCCTCGCTCGCGCGTACGCAGATCACCGAGGCGAAGCTCAAGGAGGCTTACGCGCAATATGTGAAGGCCGCATCGCAACAAGAAGAAATCCGGGCCCGGAACATCCTCGTGTCCACCGAGCAAGAGGCCAAGGACATCATCGCGCAGCTGAAGAAGGGCGCGGATTTCGCGACGCTGGCGAAAGAGAAGTCGATCGATCCTCAGGGCAAGGCTTCGGGCGGCGATCTCGGCTATTTCACCCAGAACGAAATGGCGAATGAGGCGGAATTCGCCGCCGCCGCCTTCGCGTTGAAGAAGGGCGAGTTCACGCAATCGCCTGTGCATTCGCAGCACGGATGGCACGTGATCAAGGTCGAGGACCGCCGGCCGGTCAAGGTCGGCACCTATGATCAGGTCGTGAATCAGCTCGCGCAGCGCATGAGCAACGACATTGCGGCGCAGAAAATCCAAGATCTGAGGCGCCAGGGCAAGGTCGAGCTTTTCGATCCCGAAGGCAAGCCGCTCGTCTTGGCCGCGCCGCCGAAGCAACCTGTTGCGGCCGAAGCGCAAAAGCCGGCGCAGGCGCAACCCCTCGCGATCCCGGGACAGGCTCCGGGCGGCGGCGCGGCCGGCGCGCCGACGCTGGCGCCCGGGACCGCGCCCGATCAGCTCAAGCATTAAGACGGCGCCGTTGCTTCGCCGCCATGCCTGAGACCGTCTCGCCGCTCGCGCCGGAAAAGTTTCCGGACATGCCCGTGATCGCGGGCGTGAAACTCGCCACTGCGCATTGCGGCATCCGTTACAAGGGCCGCACCGATCTGATGGTGGCGGTGCTCGATCCGGGCACGACCGTGGCGGGTGTCTTCACCCGCTCGTTGACGGCGGGTGCGCCCGTCGATTGGTGCCGGCGCGTGCTGCCGCATGGCAAGGCACGCGCGCTCGTGGTCAATTCGGGAAACGCCAATGTTTTCACCGGACGCCAGGGCCAGCGCGTCGTCGAAGAAACCGCCAAGACGGCTGCGCGCCTCATCGGGTGCTTGCCGCGCGAGATCTATATTTCTTCGACGGGCGTAATCGGCGAATTCTTGCCGGGCGACAAGATTTCGGCAGCTCTCCCGGCCGCCTTGGCCTCGGCTTCGATCTCGGGTTGGGGCGAAGCGGCGCGCGCGATCATGACCACGGACACCTTTCCTAAGGGTTCTACGCGAATGGCCGAGATCGACGGCGTTCCGGTCGTCATCAATGGCTTTGCCAAGGGCTCGGGCATGATCGCGCCCGACATGGCGACGATGCTTGCCTATGTCTTCACCGATGCGGCATTGCCTGCGGCGGTTCTTCAGGCCTTGCTGAAAAGAGGCAATGATCGGGCGTTCAATTCGATCACGGTCGACGGCGACACCTCGACCAGCGACACGGTCTTGCTGTGCGCGACGGCCAAGGCCAAGCACAAGCGCGTGGCCGCGGCCGGCGATCCGCGCTTGAAAGGGTTTCGCCGCGCGCTCGATTCCGTGCTCATCGATCTGGCTCAGCAGATCGTGCGCGATGGCGAAGGCGCGCAGAAATTCGTCAGCATCCGCGTGAGCGGTGCGGCCTCGGCGCGCGCGGCGCGGCGCATCGGCCTTGCGATCGGCAACTCGCCGCTGGTGAAAACCGCGCTTGCCGCGGGCGACGCCAATTGGGGCCGCATCGTCATGGCGGTCGGAAAGGCGGGCGAAAAAGCCGATCGCGATCGGCTGGCGATATCGGTCGGCGGCGTCAGGATCGCGGAAAAGGGCGGTCCGGTCGCTGGCTATGACGAGGTTCCGGTGGCACGCCACATGGCCGGGCGCGAGATTGCGATCGAGGTCGATCTCGGCATTGGCAACGGCCGTGCCGAGATCTGGACTTGCGATTTGACGCATCGCTACATCGACATCAATGGCAGCTACCGGAGCTGAGAATCCGCCGGTCGTTCCGATCGTCTGCGTCGCCTTGATCGACGGCGCGGGAAAAGTGCTCCTGCAGCGCCGTCCCGCGGGAAGGCCGATGGCGGGTCTGTGGGAGTTCCCGGGGGGCAAGATCGCGGCGGGCGAGAGTCCCGAGGCCGCGCTCTGCCGCGAGCTGCACGAAGAACTGGCAGTCCATGTGGCGGAACTCGACATCGAAGCCTTTGCTTTCGCGTCGCATCGCTACGACGTTTTCCACATTCTCCTGCTGCTCTATCTCTGCCGGCAATGGCGCGGCGAGCCCGCGCCGCGCGAGGGCCAGACGCTCGACTGGGTCGAGCCCTCGCGTTTGGGCGATTATCCGATGCCCGAAGCCGACCGGCCGCTGATCGCGCGGCTGCAGGCGCTCCGCTAAGCTTTTTTGTCCCGCGTCGGCGCAGGGCTCGTCCGCTCTCCGGCCGATCGCTCGCGCGTGTGAAGCGCATCGGCGAGCCTTGCTGCCGCGCTCCCCGGCGGCAGCGGCTTTTGTTGGCTTTCATGCGGCGCCCAGGCCGTCAAGGTCGCGATTTCGAAACGGGCGGTGATGCGTCCATCCGGCTCGGCGAAGCGCGCCTGATAGATCGCCGCGGCACGCAGCAAGGTGGCGCGGCGCGTGAAGCTCCGGCGCCGCGTGGCGATGGCGTTGGTCTCGCCCATCGCCCGCAGGTCGTGCATCAGGCTCAAGGCGTCCGGATAGGTCGCGTCGATCCGGTCGCTGTCGACGACCGGGAGCGCGAAGCCCGCGCGCTGCAGCAATCCCGCCAGATCGCGCGCATCGGCGAAAGGCGAAACCCGCGGGCTGGCGCCGTTCTCGATCTCGCTCTCGGCTTTGATCAGCGCCGCGCGCAAGTGATGCAGGGTCTCGCCGGCTAGAAGCGAGGCCAGCAATAGCCCGTCGGGCTTGAGAATATATCGCAGCTGCAACAGCGCGCCCGGCAAATCATTTGTCCAATGGAGCGCGAGATTGCTCAGGACGAGGTCGAAGGCGCGCGTCGCAAAAGGCAGGGCCTCAGCCTCTGCGACAAGCTTCGGCGCGGCCGCGCGCGCCACAAACGCCGCCGCCGGATCGCTCGCCACCAACCATTCAATCCCGCCGCGACCGCGCAATTGCCGCTCGAGAATGCCGCCGCGGCAGCCGAGATCGAGCGCGCGCGGAAAGCGGCGATTGATGTCGGCCAGCCGGTCGACAAGCCGCTCCGCGCCTTCAACGAACAGGAACTCCGCCGGCCGGCCGCTGCGCGCCGCGCGCGCGCGATGCCGGCGAACGGCCTCCGGATCGAAGACGAGCAGGGGAGCCCGAGCGGGGTCTGGGTTTGGCATTCCGCGACTTATCGCACGCGCCCCTTGCCCCGTCATCCGTTGCGGATGACAATAATTCCATGCTGGGTTCTGCCCCATCCCTGGGCTTGCGCCGGCTTTGGGCCGGTTTTCTCGATGTCGTCCTGCCGCCGCGCTGCTTGAGCTGCGGCGTCACCGTGAGCGCGCCGGGAACGCTCTGCGCGACGTGTTGGCGCGGGATTACGTTCCTCGGCAGGCCGTGTTGCGCGTGCTGCGGGTACCCCTTCGCCTATGATCTCGGTTCGGGCGGCCTGTGTGGCGCCTGCGCCGCGCATAGCCCGCCCTTCGATCGTGCCCGTGCCGCGATGCGTTATGACGAATCGAGTCGCAATCTCGTCTTGGCGTTGAAGCATGGCGACCGGCTCCATCTGGCGCCGGCGCTGGCGCAATGGATGCGCCGCGCCGGCGCCGAACTTCTCGACGGCGCCGACCTCCTCGTTCCGGTGCCGCTGCATTGGACGCGGCTTTTCACGCGTCGCTACAATCAGGCCGCCGTCCTGGCGCAGGCGATGGCCAAGGTCGGCGCACCGCCGGTATCGGCCGATTGCTTGATTCGCCGGCGGCGCACGCCACCTCAAGGCAGGAAGAACGCGGCAGCGCGGCGACGCAATGTTGCGGGGGCCTTTCGCGTGCGCCGGCCTGCCGAGGTTGCGGGCAGGCGTATCGTCTTGATCGACGACGTGCTCACGACCGGCGCGACGGTCGAGGAATGTGCGCGCGTCCTCAAGCGGGCGGGCGCGGCGCGGGTCGAGGTTCTGGCGTTGGCGCGCACGGTTCGCGGCGATGGATAAGAGCACGAAGCAAGGATGAGCATGGCAAAGGTTGAGATCTATTCAACGATGTGGTGTGGCTATTGCGCGCGCGCGCGCGCGCTGCTGCAAAAGAAGGGTGTCGCGTTCGACGAGATCGACATCGACGTGGGTGGATCGAGACGCGACGAGATGATCAAGCGCGCGGGCGGCCGGACAAGCGTGCCGCAAATCTTCATCGACGGCGTTCATGTCGGCGGCTCCGACGATCTCGCCGCGCTCGAGCGCGCCGGCAAGCTCGATGCGCTGCTGGGTCTCGCGCCGTGAATTTCACCGTTGCATGCTTGCAACTCACCTCGGGGCGCGAGGTCGCGCCCAACATCGCGTCTGCCGCCGCGCTGGCGCGACGCGCGCGCGATGCGGGTGCCGATTTCATCATGACGCCGGAAGTCAGCGACATGATCGAGCCCAAGCGCGCCTTGCGGCTTGAGAAGGCGCGGGAAGAGGCGGCGCATCCGATGCTCGCGGCGTGGCGCGAATTGGCGCGCGAAACCGGCGCGCATTTGCTTTTGGGATCGATCGTGCTGCGCGAAGCCGGCGCCGAGCGTCTGGTCAATCGCTCCTTCCTGATCGAGCCCGGTGGCGGGATCGTCGCGCGCTACGACAAGATCCACATGTTCGATGTCGATCTCCCGGGAGGCGAATCCTATCGCGAATCGGCGGTATTCCGGCCCGGCGAAGCGGCGGTGCTGGCGCCCTTGCCGTGGGGCGTGCTTGGCATGACGGTGTGTTACGATTTGCGCTTCCCGCATCTCTATCGCGCCCTGGCGCAGGGCGGCGCCGATTTTCTCTCGGTCCCGGCGGCCTTCACCGTGCCGACCGGCCGCGCCCATTGGCATGTATTGCTGCGGGCGCGCGCGATCGAGAATGGCTGCTTTGTCTTTGCGCCGGCTCAGTACGGGGAGCACGCCGAGGCGCGGCGCACCTATGGTCACAGCCTCATCGTGGCTCCCTGGGGCGAGGTGCTCGCCGAGGCCGCCGACGGAGTCGGGTTCGTGACCGCCGCGATCGATACCGCGCGGATCGAAGAGGCCCGCCGCGCCGTGCCCGCGCTTGGCCATGACCGGCCCTTCGCAAGCCCGCCCAAACGCTCGCCGCCGGCCGAATAACCACGTTCGGCCCTTGACCGCAAACGCCACCGACCCATATAAAAACGTTGGGGATTCAAGGGGATGGTTAAACTACGCCGATGATTCTATTTACCCTTAAATGCGCCGCCGACCATCAGTTCGAGGGCTGGTTCCGCGATAACGCCGCTTATGACCGGCAGAATCGCCGCGGGCTGATCGCTTGTCCCGAATGCGGCTCCAATGCGGTCGAAAAGGCGCCGATGGCCCCGCGGCTCGGGCGCTCGCATAAGAGCGGCGCGGCAAGCGCGGAGAGCGGCGAGAATCGGTCCGACGCCTCGGCCCTGCCGGCGACGACTGCCGAGTCTCCACCGCCGACGCCGACCCAGCTTCGCCGCGCGCTTCAAGTCCTGCGTCGTCACGTCGAGCAGAATTGCGAGAATGTCGGAGAACGCTTCGCCGAAGAAGCGCGCCGCATCCACAGGGGAGACGCCGAGACACGCGGCATTTATGGCCAGGCGACGCAATCCGAGACCAAGGCGTTGCACGAAGAGGGGATCGAGTTCGCCAGTCTCCCCTGGGTTCCGACGAGCGACGCGTAAGCCTGCGGCGCATGGCCAAATTTTTGACGCTGGACGATATCGATGTGCGCGGCAAGCGCGTCTTGCTGCGCGCCGATCTCAACGTGCCGGTAAAAGACGCTGTGGTCACCGACGAAACCCGCATCGAAAGGCTGGTGCCGACGATCCGCGAAATCGCCGAGAAGGGCGGGCGCGTCGTGCTGATGTCGCATTTCGGCCGCCCCGAGCATGGTTTCGATCCGGCGCTCTCGCTAAAGCCCTTGCTGGCGCCCCTCGCGAAAGCGATCGGGCGGCCGGTCGCCTTTGCGCCGGACTGCATCGGCGAGGCGGCGCGCCGCGTCGTCGATGAATTGCGCTCCGGCGACGTCGCGCTCCTCGAAAATCTTCGCTTTCATGACGGCGAGGAAAAGAACGATCCGGCCTTCGCCAAGGCATTGGCGGCCCTCGGCGATATTTACGTCGATGATGCGTTTTCGACCGCGCATCGCGCGCATGCCTCGACCGAGGCGGTCGCGCATTTGATTCCGGCCGTCGCCGGACGGCTGATGCAGGCCGAGCTCGAAGCGTTGCAATCGGTGCTCGAGACGCCGAAGCGCCCGGTCGCGGCGATCGTGGGCGGCGCCAAGGTTTCGACCAAGCTCCGTCTGCTCGACTTCATGCTGGCGAAGGTCCAGTTCCTGATCATCGGCGGCGCGATGGCAAACACGCTCCTCTATGCGCAGGGGCGCAATGTCGGGCGCTCGCTGGTCGAACGCGAGATGGCGGATACGGCACGCGCCATTCTTGCCGAAGCCAAATCTTCGGCCTGCGAATTGGTGCTTCCGGTCGATGTGAAGGTGGCGCGCGTTCTGAAAGAGGGCGTCTCGACCCAGACCGTGCCGGTCGACGCCGTGCCGGAGGATTGCATGATCCTCGATATCGGCCCGGCGAGCGTGAGCTTGATCTACACCTATCTTGCGCGGTGTCCGACGCTTTTGTGGAACGGTCCGGTCGGCGCCTTCGAGGTTAAGCCATTCGATGCCGGCACGAAAGCGCTGGCACTTCGCGTGGCCGAGCTCACGCGCGCGGGCAAGATGTGCAGCGTGGCCGGCGGCGGCGACACCGTGGCGGCGCTGACTCAGGCGGGCGTCGTGGACGAATTGAGCTATGTCTCGACCGCGGGCGGCGCCTTCCTCGAATGGCTCGAGGGCCGTGAGCTGCCCGGCGTGAAGGCGCTCGAACGCTAGATCAATCACGGGCATGCCCGGCGGCAGCGCTGGGGCCGGCGCGGCGCGCTGTTCAGCGTCTCGCGCCATTAACCAAGATTAAGCCCGATCGGCGTTTACCTTGTATTAAGGATTGGACCGATTTAGGCTCGGCCGCGTCTTCGGAGAGGTGGCATGCAGATCGCCGCGGGGTCATGGATCCTTGATGCGACGCCAATGGCGCCGGCGCGGCCGCTCGCGCGCGAAGAAGGCCCGAAGCGCACGCCGCCCCGACCGGAAACCTGGACTCCGCCAGCCGCTCAAGGACGCGGCCTCCTCGTCGATCTCCTGGTCTAGGCTCGAAGCAAGCCGTCCGCGTCTCGCCGGCGATACCGGGTATCGCCGAGATTTTGCGCGTTGGTTGCGTGTGGCGCGGCGGTTCATGGGCGATCGGATGCGGCGCAGCGGACCCTGGTGAAGCGTCCCGTCCCCGCGAATTGCCTGGAAGCGGCGCCCTCTTTATAGTAGTTGCGCATGTTCGCGAGCCCGTCTTGCCAGGTCGGAGCTGCGTGCAACGGGGAGGAGCAAGCCCATGATCGTGATCACACGGTTGCCGCCATATGTCCGTGCCGGCGCTTGGCTGAGTGCCGCGCTTTTTGGGGCCGCACTCTGGGGCGCGACGCCCGCGATCGCGCAAACCGAGATCAAGGTGGGCGTGATTTCAACCATGTCCGGACCCGATGCGCAGCCCGGCGACGAAATGAATAAGGGGATCGAGCTCTACGTCAAAGAGCATCAGAAGGATCTGCCGGCTGGCGTCAAGCTGACGAT
Organism: uncultured Alphaproteobacteria bacterium; assembly: GCA_963729935.1. Taxonomy (GTDB): domain Bacteria; phylum Pseudomonadota; class Alphaproteobacteria; order ATCC43930; family CGMCC-115725; genus CAIKMD01. The sequence continues at coordinate 829,476 of CAVSPW010000005.1, read as the reverse complement.
GATCTATCGTGACGATACGGGCGCAAAACCCGATATCGCCAAGCGCTTGGCGCAGGAACTGGTGACGCGCGACCATGTCAATTTCCTCGCCGGCGTGGTGTGGTCGCCCAACGCTGCGGCGATCGCCTCGATTGCGACCGAGGCGAAAGTGCCGTTCATCGATATGAACGCGGCCGGGGCGGCGATCACCCGCCTGTCGCCTTATATGATTCGCGTCTCCTTCACGCTATGGCAAGTCGCATCGCCGATCGGGCAATGGGCGGCGAAGCAGGGCTGGAAGAAGGGCTACAGCCTCGTCACCGATTATGCGCCCGGCTTCGACGCCGAGGGCGGGTTCGCCACCGCGTTCACCGCCGGCGGCGGGACCATGATCGATAAGGTCCGCATGCCCTTTGCCACGGAGGATTATTCGCCGTTCATCCAGCGGGTGAAGGACAGCAAGCCCGATGTCGTCTTCATCTTCGTGCCGGCGGGCAAGAAGGCGACTCAGGTGATGAAGGCGTGGTCCGATCTCGGTCTCAAGCAGGCGGGCGTCACCCTCGTCACCACGCAGGACGTGATGCTGGACGAGGAATTGCCGAACATGGGGCCGGTCGCGCTGGGCGTCGTCAGCTCGGGTACCTATAGCAATGCGGCCACAAGGCCGCCGAATCAGATTTTTCTCAACGCCTGGCGCAACGCCTATGGCGAGACAGTCGTGCCCGATTTTCTCTCGGTGCAAGGCTGGGACGGGATGGCGGCGATTTTTGACGTGATCAAGCAGACCAAGGGCAAGTTCGACGGCGATCAGGCGATGAAGATTCTCGCCAATTGGAAAGACCCCGATAGTCCGCGCGGACCGATCTCGATCAATCCCGCGACGCGCGATATTATCGAGAACGTCTATATCCGGCGCGTCGAGAGCGTGAACGGCAAGCTTGCCAATGTCGAATTCGAAACCATTCCGAACGTGAAGGATCCGTGGAAGGAAGCCAACCCACCGAAGTAGGGCCGCGGTGACGTCCCGTTTGGATCGCAACCTTCGCCAAGGCTCGACCCGAGGTTCGGGGCGGAGAGGGGAATCATGAGCGCCGAGCTCTCGGCCTTCATCAGCATCGCCTTTCATGGCACCGCCTTCGCCATGGTGCTCTATCTCGTCTCCGTCGGCCTCTCGGTGACAATGGGGCTGATGGGCTTCGTCAACCTCGCCCATGGTGTTTTTGCGGCCATCGGCGGTTATTTCATGACGACGCTCATGACGGGTTACGGCGTTCCGTTTCCGCTGGCGCTCGGTGCCGGGACCATCGGCGCCGCCGCGCTTTCGGTTCCGCTCGAGCGCTATCTCTATCGACCGCTTTACGGCGGCGATGAGCTCGACCAGGTGCTGATGACCATGGGGCTGGTCTTTATGTCGGTGGCGGCAGGGAAATTCTTCTGGGGGCCGCTCGCGCAGCCCTTTCAGCCGCCGCCGGTCTTGAGCGGCCAGATCGATCTCGGGTTTCGCTCCTTCCCGACCTATCGCAGCTTTCTCATCGTCAGCGGCGCGGTGCTGGTGACCTTGCTGTGGCTCGGTCTCGAGCGGACACGGTTCGGCGCGCGGATCCGCGCCGCTGTCGATAACCGGCGCATGGCGCAGTCGGTCGGCATCAATACCTCGGCGTTGTTCACCGCCGCCTTCGCCCTGGGCAGCGGGCTCGCCGCGCTGGGCGGCGGGCTCGGCGCCGACATTCTCGCGATCGATCCCGGCTACGCGCTCGAACATCTGGTCTATTTCCTGATCGTGGTCGCGGTCGGCGGCCTCGGCACGATTCGCGGTCCGTTCGTGGCGGCGATGCTGCTCGGCATTTCCGATACGGGTTTCAAATATCTCCTGCCCGAATTCGGCGCGTTCTTCATCTATGCGCTCACCATGGTGATCCTGCTGTGGAAGCCGCGCGGGCTGTTCGGGCGGGCGTGATGAAAGAATCCAGCGCGAGCGCCGTCGACGCCTTTGCGCGGCGCCACCGCCTGCGCGCGGTCGAGCTTCTGCCCTGGCTGCTCGCGATCGGGGCCTATTTCGTCTTTCCCGATTACCTCGCCTTGGGCGCGCAGGTCTTGGCGACGATCTTGTTCGGGCTCTCGGCCGATCTCGTTCTCGGCTATGCCGGAATCGTGACCTTGGGCCATGCCGCCCTTTATGGCATGGGCGCTTACGCCGCGGGCTACCTCGCCGCGCACGGCGTCGGCGATCCGCTCATCGGCCTTGCCGCGGGGGCGGCGATGGGGGCGGCCGTCGGTGTGGTTTCCGGCTTCGTCATCCTGCGCACGCAGGGCCTGTCGATCCTGATGCTGACCCTGGTCGTCTGCGTCATGCTGCAAGAGGGGGCAAACAAGCTGACCTCGATCACCGGCGGCGCGGACGGACTCCAGGGCATGCATGTCGGCTCGGTTCTCGGCCTCTTCCGGTTCGATATCTACGGCCACACCGCCTATTGGTATTGCATGGTCGTGCTCTTCGCCGGCTGGGCGGTCGCGCGCATGATTGTGCATTCGCCCTTCGGGCGTTCGCTGACCGGGATTCGCGAGAACGTCACGCGCATGCACGCGATCGGCTCACCCGTGTTTCTCCGGCTCCTGACGATCTACACGATCGCGGCGGCCATGGCGGGGGTTGCCGGCGCGCTGATCGCCCAGACAACGGGGCTGGTTGCGCTCAACGTCTTGAGCATCGATCTCTCGGGCACGATTCTGGTGATGATCATTCTCGGCGGCGTCGGGCGGCTCTATGGCGCGTTCGTCGGCGTCCCGCTTTACATGATCGCCCAGGATCGGTTCTCGGTCATCGACCCGGTCTATTGGTATTTCTGGATCGGCCTGCTCTTGGTCCTGGTGGTGGTTTTCGCGCGCGGGGGCGTCCTGGGGCTGATCGATGCGCTCGCGCGCCGGGTCGGGAAGCGGCGATGAGCGGCGCGATGGAAAGCCGGAAACCGGCGCTCGAGACCCGCGCGCTGTGCAAGAGCTTCGGTGCCCTGGCGGTCGCCATCGACATCGATTTCCGTCTCGATCCCGGCGCGCGCCACGCCTTGATCGGTCCCAACGGCGCGGGCAAAACAAGCTTTGTCAATCTGGTGACCGGCGCGATCGAGCCGTCGAGCGGACGGATCATTCTGGCCGGGAACGACGTCACGCACCTCTCCCAGGCGCAGCGCGTCAAGCGCGGCCTCGCGCGCACCTTTCAGATCAATCAATTGTTTCGCGGCCTCACCGTGCTCGAGAATGTCACCTTGGCGATCGGCGAGCGGCACGGCGTGGCCGGTACACTGTTCCGCCCGGCGGGTGCGCGCCGGCACATCATCGAAGAGGCCTATGCCCTTCTGGAGCAACTCGGCATCGCCGAAGAGGCTTTGCGGCCCGTGCGCGAAGTCGCTTACGGACGGCAGCGTCTGGTCGAAATCGCCGTGGCGCTGGGTCTGAGGCCGACCGTTCTGTTGCTCGACGAGCCGGCCGCCGGCGTGCCGTCGGGCGAGACCGGAACGATCATCGAGGTGATCGAGCGCCTTCCCGCCGAGCTCGCGCTTCTCATCATCGAACACGATATGGATCTCGTCTTTCGATTGGCGCGGCGTATCACCGTCCTGGTTCAGGGCACGGTCCTGATCGAGGGAACGCCGCAAGACATCGCGGCTGACCCAAAAGTGCGCGAGGTCTATCTCGGCGAGCGAGCGCCCTCATGACCGCGCATGCCGGGCTTTGGATCGAGAATGTCCGCGCCGGTTACGGCGATACGATGGTGTTGGAAGGCGTCACGCTCGATCTGCCGCCGGGGGGAACGCTGGCGGTACTCGGGCGCAACGGGGTCGGCAAGACGACATTGCTCGCCACCATCATGGGCCATACCGATCTGCATGGCGGCACGATCTCGTTCGGCGGGAAGGAGCTCTCCGCCCTGCCGCCCTATCGCCGCTCGCGTCTCGGCATCGGCTTCGTCCCGCAGGAGCGCGAGATATTCCGCTCGCTCACCGTCGAAGAGAATCTCCTGGTTGCGGAGCGGCCAGGACGCTGGACCCTCCCGCGCGTCTATGATTTCTTTCCCGCCCTCGCGGAGCGGCGGCTCAACCGCGGCAACGCGCTGTCGGGCGGCGAGCAGCAGATGCTGAGCATCGGGCGCGCCTTGATGGGCAATCCGACGCTTCTTCTCATGGACGAGCCGCTCGAAGGCTTGGCGCCGGTGATCGTCGACGCGGTCTTGAAGGGCCTCGATCGGCTGAAGCGCGAGGACGATCTCGCTCTGCTCTTGGTCGAGCAGCATGCGCGCATCGCGCTGGAATTCGCCGAGCGGGCGATCGTGCTCGATCGCGGCCGTATCGTGCATGCGGGCGAAAGCCGGGCGTTGCTCGATCGTCCCGACATGCTGACGCAATTGATGGGCGTGGCGCAACGCCACTGACGTTCGGGCGCTTCTCTCCGCGGCGACGAAAAAAAACCGCCGGCCTTTCGGCCGGCGGCTCCGAGAGTTCCGATCGCTTGTCGCCGATTACCAGTAGAAGACCATCGACAGACCATATCGGTTGCCATTGCCCGAGGTGTCGGAGGCCTGAACCCAGCGCTCCCAGTGATCCCATTCGAGTTTCATGTCGATCTTGCCGGGGACCGGGCTGTAGGTCACGGCAAGAGCGGATTGCAGATGCCGCTTTTCGAAGGACGCCAGTCCCGCGGCGGAGGTGCCGCTCGCGACGTTGCTGAAGTTCGCGGTGTTGGACGGCTTGTTGAAGAAGCCGATGCCGAACTGGGCGGTCGCACGCCAATTGGGCGAGAAGACGTGCTTGTAGCTGGTGTTGAGCGCCAGCTCCTTGATCAGCTCCATCGTCCCGGTCGAGGTGTTGACGAAGGCGTTGTCGCCCATATCCGTGAGAAAGGTATCCGCACCCACGGCGTATTGGACCTGACCGCGCCACTGATCCTTGCCCCAGGTGTTGATCATGGCGCCGGCCCCGATCGCCCAGCCCAATTTCTTCAGGTTGTTGCTGTGCGTGCCGGGTACCAGCGTGGTCGCGTTCGTGGAATTGCGGATTTCGTCCTCGGCGATGCCCACATGGGCCATCAAATGGCCCCAGGGCTGGCTCCAACCGATGCCCGTGTTGAATGACGGGTAATTCGTGATGCCGCCCGTATCCGTGCTGTCCTCGGCCATCGGCACGGCGAAGCTGCTGCCGACCAAATTCGTGTAGGTATTCGTCTCGAGCGAGGCATGGAGCGAGATACCGTTGCCGGCCAGATAGGTGTAGCGGATCTGCGGCCGGCGGATGTTGCGGGTCTGCAGCGGGCCGATCTGGGCCTGGTCGCCAATGTCGGGATTGAACATTAGCGGGTCTTGCCACGCGCTGATGTATTGGCCGAAGAGCCACGGGCCCAAGGTGCCGTAGGCGAACTGGATGCGCGGCATTTCGTTGTTGCCGGCGCCCGAGGACGGCGCATTGGTCGAGGTCGTGCGGCCCACATAATTGGCCTGGAGGCCGAGCGCGCCGAAATCGAACATCACGACGGTCTTGATCTCGCCGAGATCGCTGGGCGTGCGGGTCTCGAAGAAGACCTGGGTCGATTTCACCTGACCGCGCAAGCCGCCATGCGTGGCGTGCTCTTCATTGTTCGCCGAATTGCCGCCCGCAGCGCCCGGTCCGCCGAGCGACAAGCCGCTGATCGAGAAGGCCGTGTTGCCGATGCCCGACGGGCTGGTGTCGGTGACATGCTGGCTGCCCCAGTTGCTCGAGAAACTCACCTTCACCGCGCCATAAATGGCCAGCGAGGTGTTGGTGCCTGGAACGAGGAAGGATTGCGGGAAGGACCCGGCGCCGGGCGCGGATTGCGCGCTGGCGTTGGAAAGGCCGGCGAGCAACGCTACGGCAGCCGTCAAACTGCCCAACGCCACCCCGTTTTTCAGATTTCTCGTTTTCATTGAATAGATCCCCACTCAAAAATTTCCGCGAAAGCCGGAAAGCGTCGGCCTCTCCAGCAGATGGGTATCATCCAATAACGAATATCTATCATCAATAATTATAGTCGATTTATCGTTGTTCTTATTAACCTGTTACATTATTGCAACGATATGCCATGAAAACTAGCGCCTTTAGCTGTCGAACTCGCTTTCGCCGCGATTCGAGCTGGGAGAAGCGGGAATCGGCAGAAGGGCGCGGGCTGCGTCGATTGCGAGCCCGATTGCCGACGGGCACAACCCTGCGCTCACCGATGGCGCCAAGCGGGGCTGTTGCGGGGCAAAGAAAAACCCGCCGGCCTTGCGGCCGACGGGTCATAGAAACCGGATCGATTTTTGCCGATTACCAGTAGAAGAACATGTGAAGCCCGTAGCGGTTGCCGTTGCCCGAAGTGTTGGACGCCTGGACCCAACGGTCCCAGTGATCCCACTCGATGCCGATGTCGACCTTGCCCGGGACTGGGCTGTAGGTCACGCTCAAGGCCGATTGCAGATGCCGCTTTTCGAAGGACGCCAGTCCCGCGGCGGAGGTGCCGCTCGCGACGTTGCTGAAGCCCGCGGTGTTGGACGGCTTGTTGAAGAAGCCGATGCCGAACTGGGCGGTCGCACGCCAATTGGGCGAGAAGACGTGCTTGTAGCTGGTGTTGAGCGCCAGCTCCTTGAACGCGTTCATCGACCCGGTCGTGGTGTTGACGAAGGCGTTGGCGCCCATGTCGGTGAGGAAAGTGTCCGCACCCGAACTATAGGTCACCAAGCCGCGCCATTGGTCCTGGCCCCAGGTGTTGATCATGGCACCGCCCACGATCGCCCAACCGAACTTCTTCATGTTGAGATTGGTCGTGCCCGCGATGGACGTGGTGCCCGTGGTGGCGCGGATCTCGTCCTCGGCGACGCCGACGCGGCCCATCAGATGGCCCCAGGGCTGGCTCCAGCCGATGCCCGTGTTGAAGGAGGGATAATTCGTCACGCCGCCCGTATCCGTGCTGTCCTCGGCGAGCGGAACGGCCGAGCTGCTGCCGACCAGGTTGGTGTAGGTGTTGGTTTCCAACGAGGCCGAGAGCGAGAGCCCGTTGCCCGCCAAGTAGGTGTAGCGGACCTGCGGCCGGCGGATGTTGCGGGTCTGCAGCGGGCCGATCTGGGACTGGTCGCCGATGTCGGGATTGAACATTAGCGGATCCGTCCAGGCGCTGATGTATTGACCGAAGAGCCACGGGCCCAAGGTGCCGTAGGCGAATTGGATGCGCGGCAATTCGTTGTTGCCGGCGCCCGAGCCCGGCGCATTGGTCGAGGTCGTGCGGCCCACATAATTGGCCTGGAGGCCGAGCGCGCCGAAATCGAACATCACGACGGTCTTGATCTCGCCGAGATCGCTGGGCGTGCGGGTCTCGAAGAAGACCTGGGTCGACTTCACCTGACCGCGCAGGCCGCCATGGAGCGCGTGCTCCTGGTTGTTGACCGAATTGCCGCCCGCGGCGCCCGGTCCGCCAAGCGCCAGACCGTTGATCGCAAAGGGCGTGTTGCCGATGCCCGACGGGCTGGTGTCGGTGACGTTCTGGCTGCCCCAATTGCTCGCGAAGCTCACCTTCACCGCGCCGTAGACGGCGAGCGAGGTGTTGGTGCCCGGAACGAGGAAGGATTGCGGGAAGGACCCGGCGCCGGGCGCGGATTGGGCGCTGGCGTTCGAAAGGCCGGCAAGCAACGCCACGGCAGCCGTCAAGCTGCCCAGCGCTATGCCGCCCTTGAGATTTCTTGTGCTCATTGAATAAACCCCCAAAGCTGAAAATTATCCGCGGATGCCGAAGAGGGCGGACCCCCTTCCAAGAGCTGGCAGCTTCAATTAATCACTATTTTGGGTCAATCATTATCCAACTTCAAAGATTGATTCCAAGCCCCTGTTGCATTCAAGCAACTATAAAACGCAGCCAGGAGTTAAGTATTAAGCAATAATTATTATACTGATATAATCAATAACCTCCCCGCTTGCGGGCCTTATGGCTTCCCGCCGTTGCTGCGGCTCGCCCCGGCCCATGGGGCTGCGCCGCCAACTTCAGGCCAAAGAAAAACCCGCCGGCCTTGCGGCCGACGGGTCATAGAAACCGGATCGGTTTTTGCCGATTACCAGTAGAAGAACATGTGAAGCCCGTAGCGGTTGCCGTTGCCCGAAGTGTTGGACGCCTGGACCCAACGGTCCCAGTGATCCCACTCGATGCCGATGTCGACCTTGCCCGGGACTGGGCTGTAGGTCACGCTCAAGGCCGATTGCAGATGCCGCTTTTCGAAGGACGCCAGTCCCGCGGCGGAGGTGCCGCTCGCGACGTTGCTGAAGCCCGCGGTGTTGGACGGCTTGTTGAAGAAGCCGATGCCGAACTGGGCGGTCGCACGCCAATTGGGCGAGAAGACGTGCTTGTAGCTGGTCGTCAACGCCAATTCCTTGAACACGTCCATCGAGCCGGTCGTGGTGTTGACGAAAGCGTTGGCGCCCATGTCGGTGAGGTAGGTGTCCGCACCCGAACTATAGGTCACCAAGCCGCGCCATTGGTCCTGGCCCCAGGTGTTGATCATGGCACCGCCCACGATCGCCCAACCGAACTTCTTCATGTTGAGATTGGTCGTGCCCGCGATGGACGTGGTGCCCGTGGTGGCGCGGATCTCGTCCTCGGCGACGCCGACGCGGCCCATCAGATGGCCCCAGGGCTGATCCCAGGCGATACCGGTGTTGAAGGACGGATAATTCGTCACGCCGCCCGTATCCGTGCTGTCCTCGGCGAGCGGGGCGCCCGAGCTGCTGCCGACCAGGTTGGTGTAGGTGTTGGTTTCCAACGAGGCCGAGAGCGAGAGCCCGTTGCCGACCAGATAGGTATAGCGAATCTGCGGCCGGCGGATATTGCGGGTCTGCAGCGGGCCGATCTGGGACTGGTCGCCGATGTCGGGATTGATCAACAGCGGATCCGTCCATGCGCTGTTGTATTGACCGAAGAGCCACGGCCCCAAGGTGCCGTAGGCATATTGGATGCGCGGCAATTCGTTGTTGCCGGCGCCCGAGCCCGGCGCATTGGTCGAGGTCGTGCGGCCCACATAATTGGCCTGGAGGCCGAGCGCGCCGAAATCGAACATCACGACGGTCTTGATCTCGCCGAGATCGCTGGGCGTGCGGGTCTCGAAGAAGACCTGGGTCGACTTCACCTGACCGCGCAGGCCGCCATGGAGCGCGTGCTCCTGGTTGTTGACCGAATTGCCGCCCGCGGCGCCCGGTCCGCCGAGCGCCAGACCGTTGATCGCAAAGGGCGTGTTGCCGATGCCCGACGGGCTGGTGTCGGTGACGTTCTGGCTGCCCCAATTGCTCGCGAAGCTCACCTTCACCGCGCCGTAGACGGCGAGCGAGGTGTTGGTGCCCGGAACGAGGAAGGATTGCGGGAAGGACCCGGCGCCGGGCGCGGATTGGGCGCTGGCGTTCGAAAGGCCGGCAAGCAACGCCACGGCAGCCGTCAAGCTGCCCAGCGCTATGCCGCCCTTGAGATTTCTTGTGCTCATTGAATAGACCCCCAAAGCTGAAAATTTCCGCGGATGCGAAACGATCGTCTTTCGCTGAAATTTACCTTCAATCGTCAATCCCCTCCGATGCAAGTATTGTTGGCATAAAGACTTCGGATTCTTGGTTCCTGTGTTATCACAGCAACAGTTTTAATCTGAAAATACCGGGATAATAGCTAACAAGATGCTCGATTATATAATATATCTACATATAATATTATATCGACATATCATTTAATCGCGTATAACCATGTCTTCTATTAGTTAACTAATAATCATTATTAGTCGCTATTGCGCTCAACTCCCGCCCCTTGGGGCCCTTTTGCACGCATCCAGTCCCGACCCAGCCGGGCTTGCCGTCACAGCCGAGCGCGGCGCCCGACCACGGCCTTCCGCGCGCGCTTCGATTTGCTCGAGCTTTCGAGTCCCGTCCGCCCGGATGCCGCCAGAAATCAAAAAAATTAACTTGGCGATGGGTCGGCGTGTACCCGCGCCGGCGTTCCGGCTTCGACGAGAATTGCGGGCTCGTCGTGGCGCAAGGGCAGAGAAAATTTCTGGGGCGTCTCGAGCACCGGCCATGGCGTGCCGGATTCGGTCCGCGCGATCAGCCAGTGGAGCGACCCGGGTATCTTGAGCTCCGGCGCCATCGCCCCGAAGCTTCGCGCGCCGTCCTCCGCCCATAGCGATCGCGCGATCTCGGCATTGCTGCGCATGCCGTCGACTGCGCCGAGGAACGCCCGCGCGGCCGCCGAAGGCTTGTAGGTCAGGGTCTGCCCGTTCCGCAGGATGACGGGAAGAGGGGCGGCGGCCCGTAGGAGATAGGCGATCGCCTGAGTTCCGAGTTCGCTCATCGGCGAGAGGATGGCATCGGGCGCGGTCGGATCGAGGAAGGCCTGAGGCGACCGTGCGGCATAGACCGTGTGAAGAGCCAGGCTGCCGTCGAGGGTTTCCGCCACATCCTCCCGGACGCTCTGGGGCAGCGCGGCCAGATGGGCGCGCTCGGCCGCGTCGCTCAAATAGAGGTCGAGATCGTATTGCAAGGCGCAGGTGGCGGGCGTGCCCTTGTAGGTCGCAAAAGTCTGCACCGACAATCCGGCCGTGGCGAGGAAGGCGCGGACGCCGGAAGCGGTGTAGGCGCGGTCCTGCTCGTGCAAAAGCGTATCCCAAAGGTTGGTGTCGTCCTTGAGATAGGCCCGCTGAATGTTGTCCCAGCCTTCGCGCATCCGGAACGGATTGGTCGGCGGCAGATTCGCGAGCACCTGACGGGCGAGGGCAAGACGTTCTTCGCGGTCATTCGATCCGGCGGTGAGGCGGCGCAAGGTTTCTTGCATCGCGTAGATGTGCGAGCGCCCATGCAAGCCGTAAAGCATCACCGCCATGCCGCCATCCTCGGCGAGGACAGATTCCAGCGCGGCCAGCCCGGCCTCCGGTTCGGCGAGATGATGGAGGACGCCAAGACAGGTAATGTAATCGAATTTTCCGAGCGCCAAGCCCGGCAGGTCGAGCATCGATGCGTTGACCCAGCGGATATTGTCGAAGCCGCGCATGCGGGCGCGCGCCTTGGCCACCTCGAGGCTGGCGGCGGAAAGGTCGAGCGCGACGATCTCCGACGGCGTGTCGCGCAGCTGGTGCGCGAGCCAGATCACGCTGTCGCCGGTGCCTGACCCGGCCACCAGCACGCGAAGACCTTTGGAAAAGTCACGCGCGCCGCCGAAGCAATATTGGTTCACCTTGCCGAGGATGTCGGCGACCGAGACGTAGAGCACATGGCGCTCGCCCTCGGGGTCCCGCGCCGGGAAAGGCAGCGACTCGTATTGCCCGCGCACCCCGCCAAAGCGCGCCGTCGCTTCCTCGCGCATGCGGAGACCGCTGCGTTCGCCGGCACGCGCATGCAGGGCGCCACCCAGATTCTTCCTTGCTTCGGCATAGTCCGGTCTCTGCGCAAGCGCCCGCTCGAACGCCGCGATCGCTTTGTCGAGCTCGCCCTGGTCCTGAAACGCAACGCCGAGATTGTTGCACGCCTCCGCGTAATCGGGCCGCAAGGCCAGCGCGCGCTCATGGCTCGCGATCGCCTTCGCGTACTCGCCCTGTTTGGCAAACGCGACGCCGAGGTTGTTGTGTGCCTCGGGATAGTCGGGCTGCAGCGTTAGGGCGCGCCCGAACGCGGTGATCGCGTCGGCGAGCTGTCCGAGTTCGAGCAAGGCGTTGGCCAGATTGTTGTAGGCCGCGGGCGAATCCGGGCTTGCGGCAAGGGCCTGACGATAGGACGCGACCGCCTCGTCGAATTGGCCGAGCTGCTGGAGCGCATTGCCGAGATTGTTGTGCGCCTCGGCATAACCGGGATTGATGGCAAGCGCGCGCCGATAGCATGCGATGGCCTCATCGAGCTTGTCCAGGTCCCGGAGCGCATTGCCGAGATTGTTGTGCGCTTCGACATAGTCCGGCTTGACGGCAAGCGCGCGCCGGTAGGACGCGACGGCATCGGCGGCGAGTCCTTGTTCGCGCAGCGCATTGCCGAGATTGTTGTGGGCCTCGGGATAATTCGGCTGAAGGGCGAGCGCGCGTTCGAACCGTGCCACGGCTTCGGCGTGCTTGCCTTGATCCTTGAGGGCGAGACCAAGATTGTTGTGATAGAACGCGACGTCGTCCTTGAGCCGGATGGCCTGGCCGATCAAATCAACGGCACTGCCGTGGCGCCCCGCTTGATAGGCGAGGACCCCGAGCAGATGCAGGCTGTCGGCATGCCTTGCGTCGAGCGCGAGAATTTGCCGGTAGAGCCGCTCGGCTTCCGCCAATCGGCCGGCTTGATGGTGGTGAAGTGCCTCGGCGAACATCGCCTGAATGGCTGGTTGCGAACGGGGCTGCGGGGCGACGCCTTGCTTCTTGGCGGCGCGACGTTGATTGCGGTTCATGAACGATTCATCGCTCACGGGCGGCACCAATCGCGCCACATGCGGCGCAGCGCGTCTTCGAAGGCGCGGGCGAATCCGGCGGCGTCGCATAGCGGCGAAACGCGCATGCGCGCGCGCAGTTCGCCGTGCAGCCGTTGCAACCGGTCTTGATCCCGCGCAAGGCCGATCGCGGTCGCGATATAGGCGTCGATGCCGTCCGCCGCGAGTTCCGCGAGTCCGACGCGACTCAGCAAGTCGAGCCCGACGCGGCCGGCATGACGATCGCCGATGAGCGTGACGACCGGAACGCCCATCCATAGGGCCTCGCAGGTCGTGGTCGTGCCATTATACGGGAAAGGGTCGAGCGCCACGTCGATCTCGGCATAGCTGCACAGATGTGCGGCCGGATCGGCGACGAAGCCGCGCAGCTCGATCCGCTCCGGTCCGATACCCTCGGCCGCGAATCGCTCACGGATTGATTGGCAAAGGCCGGCATCATTCAACAACCCCGCCTTGAGCAAGAGCCGCGCCTGCGGCAGCGCCATCAAGATCGCCGCCCAAGCCCGGACGGTGGCGGGCGAGATCTTCATCGGATTGTTGAACGAACCGAACGTGATTCCGCTGCGCCGGGGCGTCGCCGTCGCGGCTTGGTTATCGGCCGCCGACGGCGCGTAACAGAGAAAGCCGTTCGGCATAAGCATGAGCTTTTCGCTGTAAAAACGTTCCGCGCCCGGCGGGTCGGCGATCTCGTCCGTGATGCGCCAATCGATGGTGGAAAGACCGGTGGTCGCGGGGTAACCGAGCCAAGTGGCCGTCACCGGCGCCGAGCGCACCGCCAGCGCCCGCAGCCGATTCCGTGCGGTCTGGCCGGCGAGATCGACGAGGATGTCGATTCGATCGGCACGGAACTGTGCGCGCAATGCTTCGTCGTCGAGCGTGACCGTTTCGCGCCAGTTGCCGGCGAGACGGCGAACCGACTCCGTGACGGCATCGGGCCTTTCCACTTCGGCGTAGCAGAAGATCTCGACCGCAGCGCGATCGTGATGCGCGAGGAGGGGAAGGAGAAACGACGCCACGGGATGGTTGAAGAGATCGCCCGAAACATAACCGACGCGCAGCCGCCGCTCCGGATCCCGGCTGTTGAGAAAGGGCGCGAGCGGCCGTGCCGAGCCCTCTTCGGCTTCGACCTGTTCGCCCCAGGCCCGGTGCGCCGCGAAGATCGCCTCGGGCGTCGATGCGTCGTCGTAAAGACCCCGCCCCAGCATGGTCGATGCAAGATTTTGCCGTGCCAGGCGAGAATTCGGATCGAGCGCGAGGGCGGCGCGGAATGCGGCTTCCATTTCCGGCCATCGGCCCAGCGGATAACAAGCGCTGCCGAGATTGATCTGCGCTTCCGCATCGTTGGGATTGAGCGCGAGCGCTTGGCGCAGCATCGCCACCGCTTCGCTCGGCCGGCTCCTTTCCTGAAGCAGCGAGCCGAGCGAGTAGAGCGCGTCCGCGCTCCCCGGATCGAGCGCGACGGCCTCGCGGAAGGTGGCTTCGGCGTCGTCTTGGCGCAGGCGGTACTGTCGCGCCCCCAGCTTCATGAGGTATTGCGCCGCCATGCGCCGTAGCTCGCTTGCGTGCAGGCCGCGATGCTCGGCGTCCGCGTGCTCGGCGGCCTCGATTGCCGTATCAGCCGCGCTGCGATAAGCCTCGAGATGATCGGGCCGCAATTCGAGCGCGCGGTTGAAAGACGGTATCGCCTTTCCGGCATCGCCGAGTTGGCGGTAAGTCTCCCCGAGATTGTGATGGAGATCGGCGTTGTTCGGGTCCCGCCGCAAGGATTGCAGGAACAAATCGATCGCGATCTGGAAATGTCCGGCCGTGCCGGCCAGCATGCCGAGCAGCGCAAGGGCTTGGGGGTTCGTGCGGTCGAGCTGCAAGACGCCGCGATAAGCGCGTTCGGCCTCGGCGTAGCGCTCGGCATTCTGAGCCATCATGCCGTGTGCGATGAGAGCGTCGATCCTGGCGCGCAAATCGTTCATCCGCGGCACCACTCTCGCCACATCATGCGCAATCCCTCTTCGAAGTCGCGTGCAAAGCGCGGCGCATCGCATAGCGGCGAAGCACGCATGCGTCCACGAAGCTCGCTCCGCATTTCTTGAAGCCGCGCGCAGTCGCCGGCGAGCGCCACCGCGGACGCGACATAGGCATCGATATCGGGTGCCGCCAATCCGGCCAAGCCCACTTGGCTCACGAGATCGAAGCCGACGCGGGCCGAGTGACGATCGCCAACGAGGGTAACGACGGGGACGCCCATCCACATCGCCTCGCATGTGGTGGTCGTGCCGTTATAAGGGAACGGGTCAAGCGCGATGTCGACCTCGGCATAAGAACCGAGATGGTCCGGTAAGGCGGGTTGCGGCAGGCGCAGCTCGATGCGGTCGGGTCCGACGCCATGCGCGGCGAACACGTCGAGAAGATGTTGTCGGCGGATCGGTTCGAGGAAGGTGGGCGATTTGAGAATCAACCGCGAACCGGGAACGGCATCGAGAATAAGCGCCCATGCATGCGCCGCAGACGATGAAATTTTCTGCGGGTTGTTGAAGGAGCCGAAAGTGATGTGACCACAGCGCAAGACCGGCGCCGGCGCCGGCTCGGGTACTTGCGTGATATAGGCACCAAAGCACAGGAAGACGCCCGGCAGGCGCCAGAGTCTTTCGCTGTAAAACGCCTCCTGACCCGGCGGGTCGGCGCATGCATCGGTGATGCGCCAATCGATCGCAGCGAGCCCGGTGGTGGCGGGATAGCCGAGCCAAGTCGCGGTCACCGGCGCGGGCTTGACCGCCAGCGCCCTCAATCGATTGTTGCCGGTATGGCCGGCAAGATCGATTGCGATGTCGATGCCGTCGGCGCGCATCTGTGCCCGCAGCGCCTCGTCCGTCAGCGCGCTTGTATCGCGCCAGGTGCCGGCGAGGCGTTGGAGATAGGCCGTCACGGGGTCGGGATCCTCGATTTCGGCATAACAGAAAACCTCGACCGCGGCCGGATCGTGGTGCGCAAGCAGGGGCTGAAAGAAAAAGCTTACGGCGTGATAACGGAAATCCCCCGAGAGATAGGCGACACGCAGCCGCCGCTCCGGATCGCGGCTGTTGGCGAAGCGCGGGGCGGCCGCGGCGGCGGCGCGAAATTCCCCGGCCACTTCTTCGCCCCAGACGCGATGCGCGGCGTAGATTTCCTGGGCGGTCTTCGCATCGTCGTAGAGCATGTTGAGAAGCGGGATCGATTCGAGGCCGTCGCGCACTTGGCGCAAGGACGGATTCAAGGCGAGCGCCTTGCGGTAAGCCGCGGTCATCTCCGCGACGCGATCGCGCGCCTGGAATGTCTTGCCCAGCGTGACATAGAAATGCGGTTGGCGCGGATCGAGCGCGATCGCGCGCCGCAGCAGCTTTTCGGCCTCGCCGTTGCGGCCCCGCGATTGAAGGAACTCGCCCAAGGCCCAAAAGCCCTCGGCACATTTCGGATCAAGGGTCACGGTCTCGCGCAAGCTCGCCTCGGCGGCATCGAGCCGCTGCCGATTCTGGCGCTTGCCGAGCGCAAGCAGGTAGAGGGCGGCGAATTTGGCGAGATCGCGGCTGGCCTTGTTGGCGCCGGCCCCGGCGGCCTTCTTCGATTCGGCGAGCGCCGCGTCTGCCGCGATGCGGTAGGCGACAAAATGATCGGGGGCGAGGGCGAGGGTTCGCTCGAAGGCCTGAATCGCATGGCCGAACTCGCCGGCGCGGCAATAGCCTTGCGCGAGCAGCAGGTATAGATCGGAACGAGACGGATCTCGTTCTATGGCGGCGCGCAGCCGCGCGATCGCCGCCGGCAGTTCGCGGGCTTCGAGTTCCGCGATGGCGTGCGCCTCGTGCGCTTCGAGAGGCGCGGCCCTTGTGTCAGTCATCACGCATGCGAACCGATGGGGCTCCCGCTTATTTGCCGAGCAGGCCCTTCAGTAGGTCTTTTCCGCTTGAGCCTTGGCCCTTCAAGACGTCGAGCGCCTTTCCGGGATCCTGAGCCACGCCTTTCGCCACGCCGGCCAAATCGGGCCGATAGCTCAAATTATCCCACGGCCCGGAAATCGTTACCGGGACAGCGAGCAAGCCGGCCACGCTCGGCGTCAGCTTGTAGTCGACTTGGCGTAACGGCAGATCGACCGTGCCGGCGCCGGTCATCGGCACTTCGGGCGAAGTGAGCTTCAGATCGGTGTTGTGCAGGATTCCGTTGGCGATCGTGTAAGTGCCGGTCAGCGCGCCGAAATCGGTCTCGTTGGCGCCGCCCTGGGCCCCCGTTGCGGCGGACGCAATGTTCTTCGCGAAGGCGAGGATATTGACGCCCTCGATCTTGCCGTTGGCGAGGTTGAGGTTGCCCTTGCCGTTGAGCGACGAGACGATCTCGCGTTGGCTCTTGCCGTGGCCCGACACATCGAGCGCGAGGTTGCCATTGCCGGTCAACCGGTCGAAATTCGCCGCATCGCGCAGCAAGGGTTGAATCGCGACGCCCGCGAGGTCGAAATCGGCCGCGATCGCCGGCACCGCTCCGCTGCCATCCGCCACCACCTTGCCTTGGCCCTTGCCCTGATAAAGCGCCATCTCGCTCAAATCGGCCTCGAAGCGCCCGTTTTTCAGATGCAAGGTGAGCACGCTCTTGCCGATCGCGATCTTGCGGTAAAGGATCGCGTTGGCGGTGAAATCGAAATCCGCATCGGCCGCCTTCAGGCCCGAGAGGTCGATCGGTGCGTCGCTCCATCCGGAGGATTTGCCCGCTTGCGCCGGGCCGGGCGCCGGCGGTGTCGTGCCTGGCGCCGCTTGCGCCGGGGCCGGCGCCGTTGCGCCTTCAGGCGTCAGATAAGGATTGACGTCGAGCTTGTCGATGTCGAGACGGCCGGAAAGAACGGGCCGCGCATTATGCGTGTCGAGCGTGACGCCGCCGGTGCCTTTGATCGCATCGAAGGAAAGCGCGGCATTCGTGAAGGCCATTTTTGAATTGCCGACATCGACTTTGCCCTTGATGGTGAGCGGTCCGAAGCCGGTGCCGGGTGCCTCGAACGCGACGCCAAGCCATTTGGCGACGCCCCGCACCGAGGGCACGGCAAGATCCGCCGTGCCGCTGAGCTTCGCCAAGGTTGCGCCCGTCGCCTCGCCCTTGAAATTAAAAGTGATCGGCGCGGCCTGGAGCGCGAGGTTGAGCGCGCTCGTGCCGCCGCTCTGCAAGGCTTCCGGCTTTGCAACCGCGAGGGTGAGGGCAATTTTTTCGCCGTTCCAAGTCGCCGAGCCTTTGGCATCGAACGGTCCGGCGAAGCTCGGCAGAGAGAGGTTTACATTGATGTCGCTCAGCACGCGTTTTTCGCCGCTGCGTTGATCGAGATAGCTTGCCTGGCCGTTGACGATGCTGACATCGCCGAGGCTGATCGTCGGAACGCCGCCCCCGGCTCCCGATTGCGCGGCAGGCGCCGAGGGTGGCGCGGCGGGCTTGGGCGCGGGGGTGAAGACCCAGTTCGGTCGTCCTTGCTTGTCGACCTCCAAGGCGATGGCCGGCGCGGTAAGCTTGAATTGGTCGACGGCGATCGCGCCATGCAGCAGGGGCAAAAGGCGCAGTTTCACCTCGAGGGTCTTCAGCTGCACCATGTTCGGCGATGCCGCTCCCGGCGCATTGGACAGGACAACGTCATTCGCCTCGAGCGCGAGGCTCGGCAGTAGGGAAAAGCTGACCGGCCCACTGATCCGCAAATCCCGCCCGGTCTCGTCTTTGACGAGCGCGACGATCTTTGCCTTGTACGTATCGAGCGGGATGAAGAACGGAACGACGAACGCGGCAGCGACGATCACGACGATCACCACCGCCAAACCGATCAAAAGCTTTTTCACGGCGACGGCCTCCTCTGGCGCGGGCGCGCAGCGCGGCCCTGGGTTCTCTCCGATTTATTCTAGATTAACCGTCGATGGCGCGGTAGCCATGCGGCCGCCGTGGCGCGGCCCTCAATTTTAGTATGCTGCAATTGCGTAAACTCTGTGACTTTCCAGCATCACTCTGCGGGATTCCGCTTGTGTGCATCTGCTCAGTGGTTGATTTGTGGAAGCATCATCCGTAAGAAAATGGACGATGAGAATGCAATCACGCTCTGTTGTCTCAATCAGCATTTCGACGGATTGCGATATCTGGCAGCTAAATTGCACAATGCTTGATCAAAGGCGCCAAGACCTTCGGTGCGAGCGTTTTGTTGTAGGATTACTAGGCATTTTGCCCAGAAAATAGGCGCCAAGGGGACCTGGTGCCGATGGGTGCGTGTGAATGGTCTCGAGAAAGAGGTGAGAACAGATGAATCGTAATTTCCTTGCCGGCACTGCCGCCGTCGCATTGTTGATCGGAGTGGCCGTCTCGGCGCCCGCGCGCGCGGATGACGCGACGCCGCCAGCCCCGCCGCCGCATCCGATGGTTGGACCCGTGATGTTCTCGGGCCATGTCGAGGGAGGCACCAACCTCAACCCTGACGATCCGACCAACAACACCAATTTCGGTCAGCTTTTCACCGATCGATCCAATTCCTTCCGCATGAACCAACTCATGTTGACGGCGGAAAAGGATCTCGATCCGGCAGCGACCGGGCTCGATTGGGGCTTCAAGGCCCAGATGTTCTACGGCACCGATGCGCGCATCACCCATTTCTTCGGCGTGTGGGACCGGGCGACCAACAGCCCCTACCAGGTTGACGTGACCGAGTTCAACGGCCAGGCGCATCTGCCGGTCGTGTTCTCCGGCGGCGTCGACCTGAAGGCCGGCATGTACTCGACCCCGATCGGATATGAAGTCATCGATGCGACCGGGAATTTTTTCTACACGCATTCGTACATCTTCAATTACGGCTTGCCCTTCAAGCATACCGGCGTTCAGAGCGTCAGCCATATCAACTCGATGTTCGACCTTTGGGCGGGCGTCGACACGGGTATCAATGCGTGGCTTCCGACTCGCGGCGGCGACAATACCTCGGCGGCCTCGGTGCTTTTCGGCCTCGGTATCAACAATCCGATCCCGAACCTGACGATCTTGGCGCTCTCGCATCTCGGGCCTGAGAACGGTTATGTGAAGGGCGGGGTCGGTCCCGCGCCCGATCGCAATCATTACTCGCGTCAGATCTACGACATCACGTCGAGCTATAAGGTCAGCGATGCGCTCACGATCGCGAACGAGATTAACTACATTCGGGACGATCTCAATCGCGCGACCGCGGAAGGTGCTGCCCTTTATGGCATCTACCAATTTAACGATCAGCTGAGCTTCGGCCTTCGCGGTGAAGTCTATCGCGACGATCAGGGCTTCTTCGTGGGATCGGTTCTCGAGAGCCAAGCATTGGACAACGCTCAACGCGGCATCTCGACATCCAATACGATCTACAGCACGACCTACAATAACGGCAAAGCGACCTATATGGAGCTCACCCTGGGCGCCAACTACAAGCCGCCCTTGCCGGCGATGCCGCTGGGATTGAACCTGACCATTCGTCCCGAATTCCGTTGGGACCATGCTTGGGGCATGAATCCGGGATCGCATGCCTTCAATGCGAGCGCGACCTCGGCCGGTACGAAGGACGACCAGTTCCTCTTTTCGGTCGACGGCATCATCGCTTTCTAAAGACAGAGAGCGCTTTCATCGAATGCGGGGCGGCCTTCGGGCCGCCCCGTTTTCTTTTGGCGCGCTCCGCGCCGCGCCGTTAACGCCGTCGAAGCGAAGGGCCGGATAGAATCCTCCTGCCGCATCGTCGCCTCAATGATGACAAGTTCGGTTGCTAACAACCTCCCCGGACGGGGAGGTGACGGGAGATGGAGATCGGTTGTGGATGGGTCGTTATGGGAAATGGCGAGGCGCTATCGCCGCATCGCGGTGGCCCTCGGCGATGACGAGATGAAACGCAAAGTAAAATATGTCGCGCGGTTGGATTCGGCCCTGGGCGGTTCCGAAGAGCCTCTTTGGAAGCCCGGCAAAGGCTTGGCGGCGGATTAAGCCGACAGGGCGCGCCCGGCCCTGATTTCTGAGTAGAGCGTTAATTTCCGCCACGGCCTTCGCGCTCGGATTGCGGAGCGCTTTGCGCCGGCGCAACCGGGATCTGTGACGATCCTTAGCAAGGCGTTAACGAAATTCAGGGCATAATTGAGCGCCTTGCACTGCAAGTGAGGCGCTTCACGACATTTCCGGTAACGTTTTGATGTCCGACTTGATCTTTCTCGCGCAGCGGATGCCGCTCCCGACCGGGGGAGACGACAATGTGCGAGTATGGCATATGCTGCATCGCCTGGCGGCAAGCCATCGCGTTCATCTGGGCTGCCTATACGAGAACGCCAAGGACGCGCCCCACGCCGCGATGCTCGGCGAGATTTGCGCGAGCGTGATGTGCGTGCGGCTCCGTCGATCCGCCATGCGGATGAAGAGCGTCGCGGCCTTCGCCCGGGGCAAGCCCGTCAACGCCGCTTATCGCGCCAATCCGCAGCTCGCGCGCTGGATTGCAGAGACGATGGCCGCGCATCATCCGAGCCGCGCCTTCGTCAGCGGGTCCGGGATGGCGCCCTATCTCGACGATTATCGCTTCGTGCGACGCGTGGTCGACATGGTCGAGGTTCGATCGGAGCAATGGCGCCGAACGGCCGAAACCAGCCACTGGCCGCGCAGCGAGCTTTGCTGGCGCCAGGAGCGGGTCTTGTTGGCGCATGAGCAGCGTGTCGCCACGCGGTTCGATGACGCACTCTTTGCGTCCGCCGCGGAGGCCAATCTCTTTGCGCGGCGCTCGCCACGCGCGGCCGCACATATCGTGGCGATACGCAATGGCGTCGATCACGACTTGTTCAGCCCGGAGCGGGACTACATCAATCCCTATCCGCAGGGCCGCAAGACGGTCGTCTTCGCCGGCGCGATGGATTACCAGCCCAATATCGAAGGCGCGGTGTGGTTCGCGACGGAAGTGATGACCATGCTGCGACATCGCGTCCCGACGCTCGACTTTTGGATCGTCGGCGCGCACCCGTCGCGTGCGGTGCGCAGCCTTGCCCATGGCGACATCCACCTCGTCCGCAACCCGGCGGATGTCCGGCCCTATCTTGCGCATGCCGATGCGGTCGTGGTGCCGTTGCGCGTTGCGCGCGGCATCGCGAACAACGTGCTCGAAGGAATGGCGATGGCCAAGCCGGTGGTCGCGACGCCGGCAGCGCTTGACGGTTTGGAATTCACCCCCGGCGAGGAGGTATTTTCCTCGGCGAGCGCGGCCGGTTTTGCCAGCGGCGTGGTTGCCGCTTTGAGCGACAGGGGCCGCGAGGTCGGCTCGAAGGCTCGCCGGCGCGTCGAAGCCGATTGCGGGTGGTCTGCGGCGCTGCGTCTCCTCGACGACGTATTCGGGCGGGACCGGTCGTCTCTGGCCGCGGTATCGTGAGCCTGGGCCCCCGCGCATTGCCACTGGCGTCGCCATCCGATCGGTGAATTTCTCCAACCTGTTGAACGAAATGGGTTACTTTGGCGCCTTGCCGGGCGCACGCGAATGCCTTAGCCATCGGGTGGCAGGGCCGCCGAATTTTCGGAATTTCTGACCGCGGGGTTGCGTTCTTGCCTCGGTCATACAGGAGCGTGCATGCGTATCGCAGTGATTGGGTCGGGCTATGTCGGTCTCGTCTCCGGGGCGTGTTTCTCGGAGTTCGGCGTCGAAGTGATCTGCGTCGATCAGGACGCGGACAAGATCGCACGCCTCAGGCGGGGCGAAATGCCGATCTATGAGCCCGGGCTCGATCAGCTCGTCGCCAGCAACGTCGCGGCCAAGCGTCTCTCCTTCACCAGCGATCTCCCGGCCGCCGTCAAGCGGGCCGACGCCGTCTTCATCGCGGTGGGCACGCCCTCGCGCCGCGGCGACGGCCATGCGGATCTCTCTTACGTTTTCGGCGCGGCCGAAGAAGTTGGCCGCGCGCTCGACCGCTATACGGTGGTGGTGACCAAATCGACCGTGCCGGTCGGCACCGGCCGCAAGGTCGCGGAAACTCTGCGGCGCGTGCGCCCCGACGGGGATTTCGACGTGGTTTCCAATCCCGAGTTCCTGCGCGAAGGCTCGGCGATCGGCGACTTCATGCGGCCGGATCGCGTCGTAATCGGCGCCGAGAGCGAGCGGGCGCGCGCGGTGATGCGCGAGCTCTATCGGCCGCTCTTTCTCAACGAGACGCCGATTCTCTTCACCTCGATCGAGACGGCCGAGCTGACGAAATACGCCGCGAACAGCTTTCTTGCCACCAAGATCTCCTTCATCAACGAGATCGCGGATCTGTGCGAGCGCGTCGGCGCCGACGTGCAGGATGTGGCCAAGGGCATCGGGCTCGACGGCCGGATCGGCCGCAAATTCCTTCATGCCGGGCCCGGCTATGGCGGTTCGTGCTTCCCGAAGGATTGCCTCGCGCTGGCGAAGACCGCGCAGGACGCGGCCTCGCCGATGACGATCGTCGAGGCGGTCATCCGGGTCAACGAGGAGCGCAAGCAAAGCATGGCCGAGCGCATCATTCGCGCTTGCGGCGGCAACGTCCAGGGCAAGACCCTCGCCGTCCTCGGCGTCACCTTCAAGCCCAATACCGACGACATGCGCGACAGCCCGAGCCTCGTCATCGTGCCGTCGCTGCAAAAGGCCGGCGCGGCCATCCGCGCCTTCGATCCCGAAGGCATGAAGGAGGCCGCCAAGCTCATGCATGACGTCGCCTTCTGCGCCAACGCTTATGACGCGATGAAGGATGCCGACGCGCTGGTGATCGTCACCGAGTGGAACGAGTTCCGCGCGCTCGATCTGGCGCGGGTGAAGAGCCTGTTGCGCACGCCGACGGTGATCGATCTGCGCAACATCTATGAGCCCCACGACATGTCCGCCGCGGGCTTTTATTACGTCAGCGTCGGCCGCGCGCCGATCGAGCCTTCGGACAAGCGCGAACGCCGCGAAATGCGGCGCGAAAGCCAAGTCAAGCGATAGGAATCAGGCGATGACCTCGACACGCAAGCGCATTCTCGTGACCGGCGGCGCCGGCTTTCTCGGCTCGCATCTGTGCGAACGCCTCGTCGGCGCCGGCCACGACGTTCTCTGCGTCGACAACTATTTCACCGGCAGCAAGGACAATGTCGCGTCTCTGATTGCCAATCCGCATTTCGAATTGATGCGGCACGATGTCTGCTTCCCGCTCTATGTCGAGGTCGACGAGATTTACAATCTCGCCTGTCCGGCGTCGCCGATCCACTATCAGCACGATCCGGTGCAGACCACCAAGACGAGCGTCTCGGGCGCCATCAACATGCTCGGCCTCGCCAAGCGCCTGCGTGCGAAGATCTTCCAATCCTCCACGTCCGAGGTCTATGGCGATCCGAACGTGCATCCGCAGACCGAGGAATATCGCGGCAACGTCAATCCGATCGGCCCGCGCGCCTGCTACGACGAAGGCAAGCGCTGCGCCGAGACGCTGTTCTTCGATTATCATCGCCAGCACAAGCTCAGGATACGCGTCGCGCGGATTTTCAACACCTACGGGCCCCGGATGCACCCGAATGACGGCCGCGTGGTGTCGAACTTCATCGTCCAGGCGCTGAAGAACGAGCCGATTACGCTGTACGGCGACGGCAAGCAAACGCGCGCCTTTTGTTATGTCGACGATCTGATCGAAGGCTTCGTGCGCCTGATGGGCGCGGCCGACGACGTCACCGGCCCGATCAACCTCGGGAATCCGGTGGAGACCACCGTGGCGGAACTCGCGCGGAAGATCATCGAACTCACCGGCTCGCGCTCCAAGCTCGTGCACCGGCCGCTGCCGGTCGACGATCCGGTGCAGCGTTGCCCCGATATCGGCCGCGCCAAGAGCATTCTCGGCTGGGAGCCCAAAGTCCCGCTCGAAACCGGCTTGAAGCGCACCATCGCGTTCTTCGACCAGCTGTTGCGCGACGGCGCCGCGGCCAATGCGGCGGCGGGGTCGTAATCGGCATCGCTTCGGCCGCCGGAGGGGTTCCAGGCGCATTCAATGGGATGCGACCGAAGAGTGTAATTAGTCTCCCGGTTTCAGGTTTTTGTCTTCGTCGGGGGTCCGCAGCAAGAGTTGTAGGGCGTGAACCGGGCCGGCAAGCTCCTCGGCCAGGAGCGCATGAACCCGGCGTTGGCGCGCGACGCGGCTTTGGCCCGCGAAAGCCTGCGCCACGATCTCGAGCCGGAAATGGGTTTCCTCGCCGCGATGGGCCCCCGCGTGATGCCCGGCATGCAGGTGAGAATCGTTATAAATGGCGAGGCGTTGAGGCTCGAGCGCGGTTTCCAGTTTTCGGCGGATGCGGTCGGCGACGCTCATGGCATCAGCGCTTTGCCCCAAACCGGCATCCTGTCAAGGCGCTTCGCGGGTCGGTCGCTAAAACTTGTCACGGCCTGAGCCAAACCCCATACTCTATAGATGTCTAGACCGCGCCTCGCCGAACCTGCCGAACCTGCCGGGATTCCGCCGCGAGGCTGCGATCATCCCGGCTGCGCGGCGAGCGGGGCCTATCGCGCGCCGCGGTCGCGCTCGGCTCTGGACCATTTCTATTGGTTCTGCCTGGACCATGTCCGCGCCTATAACGCGTCGTGGAATTTCTACGCCGGAATGAGCACGACGGAGATCGAGGCCGAAATCCGCCACGACACGGTGTGGCAGCGGCCGAGCTGGCCTCTGGGCGCCCGGATCGGCACGCTTTACGGCGCAAGGTGGCGCGGTTTCGGGCTCTTCGATCTCGAAGAGGACGCGCAGCGCGAAGCGCGCGCGCCGAAGCGGCCGCGCTCTCCCCAGGAAAAGGCCTTGGCGCTGTTCGATCTGGTGGCGCCCCTCACCCTGGCGGGCTTGAAGGCGCGCTATAAGGAACTCGTCAAACGCCACCACCCCGATACGCATGGCGGCGACAAGGCGGCGGAAGAACGCCTCAAAGAGATCAATCAAGCCTATTCGACGCTCAAAGCGAGCTATTTTCCAAGCTGACCCCCTGGCGCAACAACGATCGTTAATCCTCATCATGACCCCGCCCCAAACATCTTCTGCCGGCCCGGACATGCCGACCGGCATGCCCGACATCACTGTCTCGGTCCGCCAGACCTTCGGCATCGAGAGCGACCTTCAGGTCCCGGCCTTCTCGCAAAGCTGCGATTACGTCCCGGATATCGACGAGGCCTACCGTTTCGATCGCGACACGACGCTCGCGATCCTGGCGGGGTTCGCGCATAACCGCCGCGTGATGGTGCAAGGCTATCACGGCACCGGAAAATCGACCCATATCGAGCAGGTGGCGGCGCGCCTCAACTGGCCCTGCATCCGCGTCAACCTCGACAGCCATATCAGCCGCATCGATCTCATCGGCAAGGACGCGATCGTGCTGCGCGACGGCATGCAGGTGACCGAGTTCCGCGAGGGTCTCTTGCCCTGGGCGCTGCAGCATCCGACCGCGCTCGTCTTCGACGAATACGACGCCGGCCGGCCCGACGTGATGTTCGTCATCCAGCGCGTCCTTGAGGTCGACGGCAAGCTCACGCTTCTCGATCAGAACCGCGTCATCCGCCCGCATCCGGCATTCCGATTATTCGCGACGACGAACACGGTCGGGCTGGGCGATACGACCGGCCTCTATCACGGCACGCAGCAGATCAACCAGGGCCAGATGGACCGCTGGAACATCGTCGCGACGCTCAATTATCTGCCGCACGACGCCGAGGTCGAGATCGTTCTCGCCAAGGCACCGACCTTCGACAATGAAGAGGGCCGCCGCCAAATCGGCGCCATGGTCGCCTTGGCCGATCTCACGCGCTCGGGCTTCATGAACGGGGATATATCGACCGTGATGTCGCCGCGCACGGTCATCACCTGGGCCGAAAACACGCGCATCTTCAATGATATGGCCTTCGCCTTCCGCGTCACCTTCCTCAACAAATGCGACGAGGTCGAACGTGCGACGGTGGCCGAATATTATCAGCGTTGTTTCGGCACCGAGTTGAAGGAGACCGGGGTGCGCACCGCCTCGGCCTGAGCAGACACCGCGATGGCCGAAGCCGAATCGCCCACCGAATCTTTCAAGCGCGCGACCGCGGCGACGGTGCGCGCGATCGCCGAGCGCGATGATGTCACCGTCAGCTATGGCGCCGAGCCGCCCGGCGCGGCCGGGCCCCGAGTTCGGCTACCCCTGCCGGCGCGCGATCTGAGCGAGACGGAAGCCGGGCTGGTGCGCGGCGCCGCCGACTCGCTCGCCTTGAAGCTGCGCTATCACGACGCCGCCATCCACATGAAGCGGGCGCCGGCCGGCGAGACCGCGCGCGCCATCTTCGAAGGAGTCGAGCAGGCGCGGGTCGAGGCCCTGGGTACGCGCCGGATGGTTGGCGTCGCTTCCAATCTCGCCACCATGCTCGAAGAGCGCTATCGCCGCCAAGGCTTTGAACATATGGCCGAGCGCACCGACACGACTCTCGCCGAAGCGGTTCGGCTCCTCACGCGCGAAGCCTTGACGCAGATGCCGCCGCCGCGCTCGGCAAGGAAGGTCGTCGATCTGTGGCGGCCTTTCCTCGAAGGCCGCATCGCCCGCGATCTCGCCGAGCTTGGCCGGTTGATCGGGGATCAGGACGCCTACGCCAAGGCGACGCGCCAGCTCCTCCAGGATCTCGATCTCGATCTCGGCGAATCCGAGGAAGGCGAGCAGAGCGAGAACGCCGAGGGCGAGAGCGAGAATTCGGAGGAAAACGAGGGCGAGAGCGAGGGCGGCGAAGGCAAGGCGTCCGGCGCCGAGGGCTCGCTCGAGGGCGGCGTGCCCGAGCAAGATAAAGAGGATGGCGACGAGGGCGGCGCCGAGGAGGTCGCGGGCGAGATGATGCCCGGCGCAGGCGATGAAGATCCGGGTCGCCCGGGCCGCCCCGGCATTCTGCCGCGCCGGCAGGGCCTGAACGACGATCCCGCGATCTATCGCGCTTTCACCGCCGAATATGACGAAGTCGTCGAGGCCGACGCCTTGTGCGACGCCGATGAGTTGACGCGGCTGCGGAGCCTGCTCGATCAGCAATTGGCGCATTTGCAGTCCATCATCAGCCGGCTCGCCAACCGGCTTCAACGCCGGCTGCTCGCGAAACAGGCGCGTGCCTGGGAGTTCGATCTCGAGGAAGGCATTCTCGATTCGGCGCGGCTCGCCCGCATCGTCACGAATCCGGTTTATCCGCTGTCCTACAAGCGCGAAAAAGAGACCGAGTTCCGCGACACGGTGGTGAGTTTGCTCATCGACAATTCGGGCTCGATGCGCGGCCGCCCGATCACGGTCGCGGCGATGAGCGCCGACATCCTGGCGCGCACCTTGGAGCGATGCGGCGTCAAGGTGGAAATTCTCGGTTTTACCACGCGGGCGTGGAAGGGCGGGCAGTCGCGCGAGCGCTGGATCGCCGCCGGCAAGCCGCCCAATCCCGGCCGGCTCAACGATCTGCGCCATATCATTTACAAAGCGGCGGACGCGCCGTGGCGGCGCGCGCGCAAGAGCCTCGGATTGATGTTGCGCGAGGGCATCCTCAAGGAGAACATCGACGGCGAGGCGCTCATCTGGGCGCATAGCCGCTTGCTCGCGCGCAACGAGCAGCGTCGCATCCTGATGGTCATTTCCGACGGCGCGCCGGTCGACGATTCGACGCTCTCGGTCAATCCCGGCAATTATCTCGAGCGGCATTTGCGCGAAGTCATCGCCGAGATCGAGCGCAATTCGCCGGTCAAGCTCGTCGCCATCGGCATCGGTCATGACGTCACGCGCTATTACCGGCGCGCGGTCACGATCGTCGATGCGGAACAATTGGGCGGCGCGATGCTCGACAAGCTGGCCGAACTCTTCGAGGAAGATGGCGAGTTGGCCCCCGTCGCGTTCGCACGCCGCCGCGCGTCCTAAAAGATCGTCGGCCGCAAGCTCACGCGGCGCGCATCTTGGCGAGGAAGTCGTTGACCTGGATGCGCAGGCGCTCCGCCTGCGAGGTGAGGGTGGCGACGGAGGTTTTGACGCCGCTCGCGGCCGCGCCGGTTTTTTCGGTTCCGGCGGCGACGTCGCTCATATTAGTCGAAACCTCTGTGGTGAGCCGGGCCGCTTCTTGCGTGCTGCGCTGAATCTCCTGAGTGGCGGCCGTCTGCTCCTCGACGGAGGCGGCGATCGAGGTTGCGACCGCGCTGACTTCGGCGATGGTGCCGCCGATGCGCTGGATCGCCTCGACCGCCTCTTTGGTGACGCTTTGCACCGAGGTGATCTGGCTTGAAATGTCCTCGGTGGCCTTGGCGGTCTGATTGGCCAGCGACTTGACCTCGCTCGCGACGACCGCGAAGCCCTTTCCGGCCTCGCCGGCGCGCGCCGCCTCGATCGTGGCGTTCAGCGCCAAGAGATTGGTCTGGCTGGCGATGTTGGTGATGAGTTCGACCACCTCGCCGATGCGGCTTGTGGCGCCGAGGAGGCCCTGAATCGTGGCATCGGTTTGGCGCGCCTCCTCGACCGCGCGGTTGGCGATCGAAGCGGCGCGGCTTACTTGGCCGCTGATCTCGGTCGAGGAGGTGCTGAGCTCCTCGGTCGCGGCGGCAACGGTGTTGACGTTCTTGGAGGCGTCGGAGGCCGCGCCAACGACGGTGTGGACGCGGCGGTCGCTCTGCGCGGCCGTATTGGCGATCTCCTCGGAGGTGTTGCGCATTTGACCGGAGGCGGTGCCGAGGGCCTCGAGCGCGCCGCCGATTCCGCTCTCGAAGGATCGGATGGCCTCTTCTATCACCTTTTGGCGCTGGGCGGCCTCGGCATGGCGGGCGCGCTGCTCTTCCTCGATGCGCTCCTTGGCGAGGGCGTTCTCCTTGAACGTCGCGAGCGTACCTGCGAGCGCGCCGATCTCGTCCTTTCGGTCGGTGAAGGCGACGGTCGCGTCGAGATCGCCGCCCGCGACCTTCAGCATCGCGTCGCGGATCGCATGCAATGGCCGGATCACCCGCGAACCGATGGCGAAAAAGCTGCCGATCCCGAGCGCGAGCGCGGCCATGAGCAGCCCGAGGCGCGTCGCCAGATCGCCCAGTGCATCGGCGCGCATCGCCGCCGCACGGTCATTCGCCCCGTCCAGCGCCGCGACGACGACGTTGAGCAATGCCTCGGTCGTCGGCAGCGAACGCATAGACCAGGCGGCCGCCGAGATGTCCGGCTTTTGGCCCGCGACCATCTGATTGAGAAGCCCGTCACGCGCCGCGATGATGTCGGGCGCGAAATAGACTTCCTTCGCCTTTGTGACCGCGGCCGCGTAATTCGCCGGCAGTGCCCTTCCGTGGCCGATCGCTTGGAGCGCGTCCCAGGCGGTTTCGACCCGGGTCTTCGCTCGCGTGTACGCCGTCAACGCGTCGGCGGGAACGCGTCCGTAAGCGAGCCCGTTCGACACCATGACGTTCATGTCGCCGGCGCTGCTTCGCGCGATCCACCCCAGTTCTTTCAGAGTCAACATCTCGTCGACCAGGGGATCCTTGAGCTTCGCCTCCGCCGCCAGCTGTGCGTCGAGCTTGTCCAAAGCGTCGATGAGTGCGTTCGCCGTGCTTGCGAATTCGGCGGATAGGGTCTCGCGCCGCTCCGTCTCCGGCTTTTCAAAAGCCGCGTCGGTTTCCGTGTGTAACTGGGTCAGCGTTGCGGTCAGGCGCCGCAGCGTGTCGATAAAATCTTCCCGACCGGGAAAATCGAGCGAGCCCAACATCTCGATCGCGGCCCGCAGCGGGGGCATTTCCCCATTCCGCGCGTTCACGATCGGTTTTTTGTCGGCCGCCGGGGTCGGTTCGGCAAGACTCAAGGCCCGAACGGTAAAGGTCCGATCGCGGCGGAGGTCGCCCAATGCCTCGAACACCGAGCGCGACGTTTCGGCCAGTCTCACGACGCGGCTTGCGAGGCTCAAGCCCCGATAGGCATTCCAGGCGCCAATCGCCAGCGTGATCACGACGATGACCGACATCGCGACGATCACGGATTTCAGCAAAACGTTAACCGACCAGCGACCGAGCATCCTGGGCTCTCCGAACCAAACGGGGTTTCATTCGACGAAGGGACAACGATGCCTAGTTTTTACCAGACAGACCTATCTAATTTGTAAAATGGCAAAAAGGATTGACCGAAGATGAAGACGCTTCTTCGACGTTCTTCAACGAACGTTCACGCGGACGGTTTGGTCGGGATTGCGGGCCGCGCTGCATCTTCAAGCACCGCAGCCTCGTGCGGAGGCGGCGTGCATTCTTTCGAGGAAGCTGCGGCGCTTGCCGTGCGGGAGTTGGTAACTATGCGCCCGGCAATCCCCACTTGTGGGAGTTGCCGCCCGCGGCACGCGACGCCGGGTCTAATGCAGCGGCGAATTCCCGGTCAGGCCGTCGCCGCTCTTGGCGGTGCGCGCCAGCGCCGCCGCGAGATCGCGCCAGCCATAGGCGATCGCCTCGACCGGCTGCCCGCCGACCGGGATCGGCCGGTGCATGATCTGCTGTCCGCCCAGCCGTTCGTAGAAGAAGCGCGCGGGATTGGCGCGTACGACCCAGACGAGCGCCGAGGCGTGACCGGTGTCGACGAGGCGCTGAAACAGGGCCAGCAACAGTCCGCGTCCCAGCCCCTGGCCCTGATGGTCGGCCGTGACATAGAGCGTATAAATCTCGCCCGCGAACCGGATCGTGCTGTCGCGCTGAGTGCCGCAATTGCCAAAGCCGGTGACCGCGCCAGTGGCCTGCTGCGCGACCCAGACGTCTTCCGGGCGGTGGCGCAAGAAGCTCGCCCAGGACGAGGTCTGCCGGCGTTCGGACATGTTGAGCAGCACCCGGTCGGGCAGCAGCCCGGCATAAGTCGACCGCCAAGTATCGACCTCGATCCGGGCGATCGCCTTGGCGTCCTCGAGCCGCGCTGGCCTGACCGCGCTCATTGAGCCTCCCTCGCGCTAACCTCGCCATCATAGACCGCCATCATGAGATTGCGAAAATCTTTTGTCGCCAACGCGGCATGGCGCCGCGGCTATTGCAAAGAGGACACATCTCCCGCGCACCTGCGAAGCGCCGCGACCGGCGGCGCGTCCCGATACCGCATCCGCGACTTGGCAGATCGGCGGTGGTTTGGTTATGTTGGGCTATGAACCGAATGTTGATCGCATGCGTGACCTTGTGCCTCGCTGCCCACACTTCCGCGGGCTTCGCCACCGAACCGGCAAAGCCGGCATCGAAGAATGATGCCAAACCCAGGGCCTTGGGCGAGGCGAAGGATTGGGCCGCCTACAGCGCCGGCGACAAGGCCGCGCTCGTGTGCTACGTCGTCGGCCATCCGGCAAAGAGCGTGCCGGCCAAGGTGACGCGGGGGCGGATCGCGCTCCAAGTCACGCACCGGCCCGCCGAGAAGGCCTCCAATGTCGTCAGTTTTCAACTGGGCTATACCGCAAAGCCGGGCTCCGGCGCCGATCTCGATGTCGATGGCAAGAAATTCTCGCTCTTCACGAATAAGGATGCGGCCTGGACCAGCGACGCCGCCACGGACAAGGCCGTGACGATCGCGCTCGCGAAAGGCCGGCAGGCCGTCATCAAAGCCGTATCGGATCACGGAACGGCGACCGCGGATACTTACACGCTCGACGGTTTCGGCCGCACGCTCGCGCTCGCCGACAAAGCCTGCAATGTCAAACGCTGAGGCGCTCGCGACGCATGAAAGCGGCGCAAAGCAAGGCGAGGAGCGCAAGAGCCTCGTCGGGCTCACGCGCGAAGAATTGGCCGCGGAAATGGAGGCCTTGGGCGCCGCGCCGTTCCGCGCACGCCAGCTCTGGCACTGGATCTATCATCGCGGCGTGACGGATTTTGCGGCGATGACCTCGCTCGCGAAATCCTTCCGTTGCGAACTGGCCGAGCGTTATGTGTTGGCGCGGCCGGCCCAATCGCGCGCGCTCACCTCGGAAGACGGCACGCGCAAATGGTTGTTGCGCTTTGCCGACGGCCAGGAAGCCGAATGCGTCCACATCCCCGAAGAGGATCGCGGCACGCTCTGCGTGTCGTCGCAAGTGGGCTGCACACTCACCTGCAAATTCTGCCACACCGGAACGCAGCGGCTGGTTCGCAATCTCGATGCCGCCGAGATCGTGGGGCAAATCATGGTCGCGCGCGACGCGCTCGGTGAATGGCCGTCGCCGCAGGATGACCGCCAGCTCACCAATGTCGTGATGATGGGCATGGGCGAGCCGCTCTATAATTACGACAATGTCGCGAAAGCCTTGAAAATCGTCATGGACGGCGAGGGGCTTTCGGTGTCGAAGCGCAAGATCACGCTCTCGACCGCGGGCGTCGCGCCGATGATCGAGCGCTGCGGCGCCGAACTCGGCGTCAATCTGGCGATCTCGCTGCACGCGGTCACCGACGCGCTGCGCGACGTGCTGGTGCCGCTCAACAAGAAATACCCGCTCGCGGAGCTTTTGGCGGCTTGCCGTAGCTATCCGACCTTGAGCAATGCGCGGCGGATCACCTTCGAATATGTGATGCTGAAAGGCGTCAATGACAGCCCGGCCGATGCGCGCGCCCTGGTGCGGCTGCTCGAGGGCATACCGGCCAAGGTCAATCTCATCCCCTTCAATTCTTGGCCCGGCGCGCCTTTCGAGTGTTCGAGCGAGGAAGCGATCGACGTCTTCGGCGATATCGTCAACGAGGCGGGTTACGCATCGCCGGTCCGGACGCCGCGCGGTCGCGATATCCTCGCCGCCTGCGGCCAGTTGAAATCCGACAGCGTCAAGCTGCGCCGGAGCGCGCGTCCCGAGGCCGATTTCCCCGCCTGATCGCGCGTTCCTCCGCCAAATCTCAAAGGATTTCGAGTATTTTCTCGGGCGGCCGCCCGAGCGCCGCCTTGTTGCCCTTGACGGCGATCGGCCGCTCGATCGCGATCGGATGCTTCGCCATGCCGGCAAGAAGCGCATCATCGCTGAGGGAGGGCTTGTCGAGCCCGGCCTCCTTCGCCTCCTTCTTGCGCAAGAGTTCGCGCGGCGCGAGCCCCAGCATCTTCGCCAGCCGCTTCAATTCGGCGGCCGAGGGCGGCGCCTTCAGATATTCGATGATTTCGGGCTCGACGCCCTCTTTGCGCAGAAGCGCCAAGGCCGTACGCGAGGTGCGGCAGCGCGGGTTGTGATAGAAGATGACGGTCATGCGAGGCCTCTTGGCGCCCGGCTTGTGGGCGGATGCCGCCTATGTTAAGTCCCGCGCCGAGCGGAAGGAAAGGTCGCCCGATGAGCGGTGAGGTCAAGAAGGTCGTACTCGCCTATTCGGGCGGGCTCGATACATCGGTCATCCTGCGTTGGCTGCAGGAGACCTATGGATGCGAGGTCGTGACCTTCACGGCCGATATCGGCCAGGGCGAAGAGCTGGCGCCGGCCCGCAAGAAGGCCGAGCAGATGGGGGTCAAAGAGATCTTCGTCGACGATCTGCGCGAAGAATTCGTGCGCGATTTCGTCTTTCCGATGTTCCGCGCCAATGCGCTCTATGAGGGGCAGTATCTCCTCGGCACCTCGATCGCGCGTCCGCTGATCGCGAAGCGCCAGATCGAGATCGCGAACCAGGTCGGCGCCGACGCGGTGGCTCACGGCGCCACGGGCAAGGGCAACGACCAGGTCCGGTTCGAACTGGCTTATTACGCATTGAAGCCCGACATCAAAGTGATCGCGCCGTGGCGCGAATGGGATCTCAATTCCCGCACCACGCTGATCGAATACGCCGAAAAACATCAGATCCCGATCGCCAAGGACAAGCGCGGCGAAGCGCCGTTTTCGACCGACGCCAACCTGCTGCACATCTCGGCCGAGGGCAAAATGCTCGAAGACCCTTGGGTCGAGCCCGAGGAGCTGGTCTATAGCCGCAGCGTCGCGCCCGAGGCGGCGCCCGACAAGCCCCAATATGTCGAGATTGAATTCGCGCGCGGCGATTCCGTCGCCGTCGACGGGGCCGCGCTATCGCCGGCAAACCTCCTGGCGAAGCTCAACGAGCTCGGCGGCAAACACGGCATCGGCCGGCTCGATCTGGTCGAGAACCGCTTCGTCGGTATGAAGTCGCGCGGCGTTTACGAAACCCCGGGCGGCACCATCCTGCAGGCCGCGCATCGCGGCATTGAAAGCGTGACGCTCGATCGCGGCGCGGCGCATCTGAAGGACGAGATCATGCCGCGCTATGCTGAGCTCATCTATAACGGCTTCTGGTTCGCGCCCGAGCGCGAGATGCTGCAGGCGCTCATCGACAAGAGCCAGGAGCAGGTCGAAGGCACGGTGCGGCTGAAACTCTACAAGGGGTCGGCGCGCGTGGTCGGGCGGAAATCGCCCAAATCGCTCTACAGTCTTGCTCATGTCACCTTCGAGGCCGATCAGGTCTATAACCAGCGCGACGCGGAAGGCTTCATCAAGCTCAACGCCTTGCGGCTGAGGCTGGCCGGGCGCGCGAAGAAATAGCGCTTCCGGTCACAATTCGGTCACGGCGTCGGGACAAGAATTCCGGGGACCTGCCGTGATCCGGCCATATTCGGCCACCATCCTCACGCGTATCATCCATGAAGGAAGGGATGGAAAGATGAACACGCGCATTGCAATTCCTCTCTTTGCCGTCGGGATCGCGCTTTCGGGCTGCGGCACCACGCCGGGCGATCGCGGTCTGAGCGGCGCCGGCATCGGTGCGGCCGGCGGCGCCGTTATCGGCGCCATGGTCGGCGCGCCGCTCGCCGGTGCCGCCATCGGCGCGGCCAGCGGGGCGGTCGTCGGCGCAGCAACTTCGCCCTCGGCCATCGATCTCGGCAAGCCCGTCTGGGAACGATAACACCCGGCGAATTTCCCCAATCCTGAACGCCGCTTGGCGCGAGCCCGGCGGGAATCTTCAACCGAAGCTCC
The DNA here is from genome assembly GCA_963729935.1 of uncultured Alphaproteobacteria bacterium. Classification (GTDB taxonomy): domain Bacteria; phylum Pseudomonadota; class Alphaproteobacteria; order ATCC43930; family CGMCC-115725; genus CAIKMD01. The sequence goes on along the minus strand of CAVSPW010000005.1, from coordinate 794,207 downwards.
TCCCTCACGCGATCGCGCATCAGCGACGAGCTTGAGTCGGAGTCTTTCAATGTCTCGCCGCAGCGCCTTTTTGGCCGTTCTTGCCGCCCTCGCCGGCAGTGCCGCCCTCGCGGGGTGTTCCGGCTGGTCCTATGTCCCGCCGGTCCACGGCAATTTCATGACCGAGCCGCTGAACCACCGCAAGGTCGAGCGCGCGTCGCCGCCGGCGGGCGGCAATTTCATCCAGGAATCGGCGCACGACTATGCCGGACTTACCGCGCTGCTGGCGCGCCGGGGCGATTGGGCCGATGCCGATTACTTCGCACGCAAGGGCTTGGCGGCGGAGCACGGCGCAATCGTGCCGCCCGAAGACAACCATGATTGGGCCATCCCGCTGGAACAGCCTTTCGGCTTTCGCACCGAGATGGCGCAGGCGCGCCAGCGCCTCGTCAGCGCTCTCGATGGCGGTGGCCGCGATCGTTTCCCCGGGCTCGCGGCGCGCGCCCAGGTTTCCTACGATTGCTGGCTCGAGGGCACCGAAGACGATTGGCGGCGCGAATCGGACGGCGCGTGTCACAAGGATTTCCTGGCCAGCATCGTCGCCCTGGAACTGGCCTTGAAGGGTAGGCCGGCGCCTGCGGCGGCCGTCGCTCCGCCTCCGGAACGCCTCTACAGCGTCTATTTCGATTTCGATCGTTCGGACTTGACGGCCGAAGGCCACCAGGTGGTCGACGAGGTCGCCAAGGCGGCGAAGGCTGATCCGAGCCTCCATATCCGCCTGGTCGGTAAGGCCGATCTGGTCGGGGCAGACCCTTACAACATGACGCTGTCGCATCGCCGTGCGGACACCGTGCGGGCGGCGCTGAATGCTGACGGCATCGGCAAGGACCGCATCGCGGAAGGCTGGGTCGGTTTCCACGAACCGCCCGTGCCAACAGCCGCCGGCGTGCGCGAGCCGCGCAACCGGGTCGTGGAAATTATGGTTCAGTAAGTTTTCACTTACAGATACGGGCTCTTCCGCCTAAATTTCGGATTCCCCAATGCCGCGGCGGCGGCAGGCGGCGAGGAGCGTGTTGCGCAAGACGCACGCAATGGTCATCGGCCCCACCCCGCCCGGGACCGGCGTGATGGCGCCGGCAACGCCTTGCGCCTCGTCGAAGGCGACGTCGCCGGCCAAGCGAGGCTTCCCATCGGGGGCGGCCACGCGATTGATCCCGACATCGAGGACGGCCGCGCCGGGCTTGATCCAATGGCCACGCACCATTTCGGGCCTGCCGAGGGCCACGACCAAAATATCGGCGCGCCGGGCGAGCGCGGGCAGCTCCCGGCTATGCGAGTGGGCGAGGGTGACCGTGCAGTTCTCCTCGAGGAGCAAGGCCGCCATCGGCTTGCCGACGATGTTCGAGCGGCCGAGCACCACGACCTCGGCACCGGCAAGGCTCGGCAAGGTCGCGCGCAGCAGCAAGAGGCAGCCATAAGGCGTGCAAGGGACCAGCGCCTTGCCGCCGCTCCATAGACGGCCGACATTCAGCGGATGCAAACCGTCGACATCCTTCGCCGGATCGATCGCCTCGATCACACGCTGCGGGTCGATATGCGTCGGCAAAGGCAACTGCACCAGAATTCCGTCGACCCGGTCGTCGAGATTGAGCCTTGCGATCAGCCCCAGGAGTTCGGCCTCGGCTGTCGCGGCCGGAAGCTTGTGCTCGAAGCTCCGCAGGCCGGCTTCGGCCATGGCCTCTCCCTTGCTGCGCACGTAGAGCTGGCTTGCCGGGTCGTCGCCGACGAGCACGGCGGCGAGACCGGGAACGATGCCCGTATCGGCCTTGAGCCCTGCCGCCGCTGCGGCGATCGTCCTGCGCAAGGCGGCTGCGCAGGCCTTGCCGTCGATCAGCCTTGTTTCAACCACGGCTCCAGACCCTCCGTCAGCGCGGCCGCGAGCATCGCCGGATCGCCCTTCACGCCAATCGCCTTGGATCGATCGCTGGCGCCCGCGATCACGCTCAAATTGCCCGGCTTCAGGCCGAAATGGGCTGCCAGCAACCGGATGAGCGCCCGATTGGCCTTTCCGTCCACCGGGGCGGCGGTGACCGCCACCTTGAGCGCCCACCCGCCCCGCCCATCGGCGATCACGCCGAGGATCCGCTCCGCCGCCGCTTTGGGCGTGAGACGCACCGCCAGGCGGATGCCGTCGCGGACCGCCGCAAAAGGCGGACCTGCGGTCATCGCGCCGCTCAATACCCCATGAGATAGACTTCGAGGCCGGTGAGCCACATCTCGATAAGCCAGATCACCAGCAGGAGAATGACCGGCGAGATGTCGAGCCCGCCGAGATTGGGGATGAACCGGCGAATTGGCCGCAAAGCCGGCTCGGTCGCCCGGTAAAGGAAATCCAGGATCATCGCCACCGGGCGGCTGTAGGTATTCAGAATGTTGAACGCGATCAGCCAGCTGGCTATCGCCTGAACGATGACCAGCCACCAATAGATGTCGAGCAGGGCGATCAACACCCGGATGACCGGTCCGACGAACAAGCCCATGGCTCAGCTACCCCCAGCGAAACGGCGCGCGCAGCGTACTGACAGGTTTCAGCCCGCGCAAGCGCCCGAGCCTTGACAGCGGGTGGTGCCCCACACATGATCCGCGCCCAAACCGGGGCCGTAGCTCAGTTGGGAGAGCGCGACGTTCGCAATGTCGAGGTCAGGGGTTCGATCCCCCTCGGCTCCACCAATTTCTTTGAAAAACTGACGATCATCCGACGGGTAGCCAGGCTTGTGACGCAGCCTGGTTACGCGTCGCTCGTCAGACCACGTCCAATTTCGTCCCCCAAAAGCCAATGGGTGAGCTTACGGGCGGGCGGTTCAGGAAAAAACTCGCCAAAAACCCAGGACCGAGAACCGAGACCGGCTGCGCCGACTGATTCGAATTCCTGGGCGCGCCGCGGCCGGTTCGGTTGACACCGGCCCGACCTGTTTTGGGGAAAGGGCGGCACGCCTGCGTGGCGCGTGTGCGATTGGCCGCCGCGGAGGACGACCAGGGATCGAGCCGGCGGAACGGCGAATTTACACACCCAATCCGCCGACCCGCTCGAGAAATCCGGCGATCTCCGCCGTCCCCTTGTCTTCCTTGAGATTGGTGAACATGAACGGTCGCTCGCCGCGCATTTTTCGCGCATCGCGCTCCATGACGGCGAGGCTCGCCCCGACATGGGGCGCGAGGTCGATCTTGTTGATCACGAGCAGATCGGAGCGCGTGATCCCCGGCCCGCCCTTGCGCGGGATTTTGTCGCCGGCGGAGACGTCAATGACATAGATCGTGATATCCGCGAGCTCCGGGCTGAAGGTGGCCGACAGATTGTCCCCGCCCGATTCGATGAAGAGCAATTCCAGCCGCGGAAACCGCGCCGAGATTTCGGCCACCGCCGCGAGATTGATGGAGGCGTCTTCGCGGATCGCGGTATGGGGACAACCGCCGGTTTCGACGCCGCAGATGCGTTCCGGCGCCAAGGCGCCGGAACGGGTCAGAAACTCGGCGTCCTCCTTCGTGTAAATATCGTTGGTGACGACCGCGATTTCGTACCGGTCGCGCAGAAGCTTGCACAAGCGATCGACCAACGCCGTCTTGCCGGAACCGACCGGACCGCCGACGCCGACCCGCAACGCTCCACCCGCATTCCGCATCATGATCTGAAGAGCCTCGTATATTGAGTTTCGTGCTTCATCGAACACCAATCGATCAAGGGCGCCGCCGTTCCCGTCTCGTCAAGCAGGGTCTCGCGGGCGATCTGTACCGCGCGGACGAGGCGAGGCTCCAGCCGCGCGATGACGCGCTGCCCGTCCGACTGGCCGAGCGGAATGAGCCGGACGCCGGCCGAGACCAGATTGGCGGCAAGGGCGTGGAGATAGCCGGTCAGCGCGGGCTCGAGCGGCACGCGATGAAAGGCGCAGGCGGCGCCGACAGCGACCGCGAAAGCAACGCCGGCTTGGCGTCCGGCGAAGGCCTGCAATTCGGGACGCGGCCAGGCCGCAAGCGTCGTCGCCATGAAGGCGGCGCCTTGCGCATCGCTTTCGCGCGCGGTCTCGCTGGTGCCGCGCCAAGCCGAAGCGAGCGCGACGATCGCGTCGAGGGCCTCTGTATCGTTCTTGGACGCGGCGCGATGCGACGCGGCGAAAAGCGCGGCATCGCTTCGCCCGGCGCCTTGCGTCGCCACGGTTTCCACCCAACTCTCGAGCGTGGCGGCGTCGCGCACCAGCCCCGCTTCGACCGCGTATTCAAGGCCGTGGCTGTAGCTGTAACCGCCGACGGGATAGGAGGGCGAAAGCCAGGTCATCAGACGGTAAAGGACGTTGTCAGTGCTCGTGGGCATGGTCGCCATGATGGTGTTCGATTGCCTCGTCATAGGCGCCGCGCTCCGGCGTGAACGGCGCCTCGATCCGCCGTACCGCCGCGCCCAGGCCGCGCAGCATGTCGATGATGACGGCGTCCTCGCGCAGGAGAATTCGGTCGGCGCCGATCTGCGCCGGCAAATGCCGGTTGCCGATATGCCAGGCCAAGCGCGCGAGCAGATTGGCCGAGCCGGCGCGGACTTCGATGAGGCTTTCATCGGCGGGCAGGACCTCGATCCAGCTTCCGTCGTCGAGCGCGAGCCCGTCGCCGGCCTCGAGCACGGCGGCGCGCGGCAGATCCAGCAAGAAACTTTCCCCGGCATCGGTCGCCAAGGTTATCCGCCGCCGATGCCGGTCGTCATAAGCGAGCGTGACGGTGCCGCGCGCCTTGTCGCGCGGCCAGCGCCCGGCACGTTCGAGACCTTGTGCGCGGCGCATGGTTCAGAACAGGAAATAACGCTGCGCCATCGCCAACTCCTTGGCCGGCTCGCAGGTCAGCAGCACGCCGTCGGCGCGCACTTCGTAGGTTTCGGGGTCGATCTCCATGCGCGGCGTCGCGGCGTTTCGAATCATGTCCTTCTTGCCGATGTCCCGCGTATGCTCGACGGCGATGAGTGGCCGCGCCAACCCGAATTTCGCGGCGATATCGGCGGCGAGCCCGGCGCGGCTCGTGAAGGTGACGGCGCTGAGAATGCGGGCGCGGCCGAAGCCCGCAAACATCGGCCGATAATGCACGGGCTGCGGCGTCGGAATCGAGGCGTTGGGATCGCCCATGGGCGCGGCGGCGATCACGCCGCCCTTCAGCACCATGTCGGGCTTCACGCCGAAAAAAGCCGGCGACCAGATGACGAGATCGGCGAGCTTGCCGGCCTCGAGCGAACCGACATGGCGCGCGATGCCCTGCGCGATCGCGGGATTGATCGTGTATTTCGCGACGTAGCGCTTGACCCTCGCATTGTCGTTGTCGCCCTTTTCTTCCGGGAGGCGGCCGCGCTGGCGCTTCATCTTGTCGGCGGTCTGCCAGGTCCGGATGACGACCTCGCCGACGCGGCCCATGGCCTGGCTGTCGGAGGAGATCATCGAGAAAGCGCCGAGGTCGTGGAGGATGTCCTCGGCGGCGATCGTCTCGCGCCGGATGCGGCTTTCCGCGAATGCGACATCCTCGGCAATCCTCGCATCGAGGTGGTGGCAGACCATCAGCATGTCGAGATGCTCGTCGAGCGTGTTGACCGTGAACGGGCGGGTCGGATTGGTCGAGGATGGCAGCACATTCGCTTCGCCGCAGAGGCGGATGATGTCGGGCGCGTGGCCGCCCCCCGCCCCCTCGGTATGGAAGGCGTGGATGGCGCGGCCCTTGAACGCCGCGATCGTGTCTTCGACAAAGCCCGATTCGTTGAGCGTGTCGGTATGGATGAGCACTTGCACGTCGTGCTCGTCGGCAAACGACAGGCAGCAATCGATCGCCGCCGGAGTCGTCCCCCAATCCTCGTGCAGCTTCAACCCGCAAGCACCGGCCGCGATCTGTTCGACGAGGCCTTGGGGTTGCGACGCATTGCCCTTGCCGAAGAATCCCAAATTCATCGGAAAGGCTTCTGCCGCCTGCAGCATCCGCTCCATGTGCCAGGGTCCGGGCGTGCAGGTCGTCGCCGCGGTTCCGGCCGCCGGACCGGTTCCGCCGCCCATCATCGTGGTGACGCCGGAATAGAGCGCTTCTTCGATCTGTTGCGGGCAAATGAAATGAATGTGCACGTCGATGCCGCCGGCGGTGACGATCTTGCCTTCGCCCGCGATGGCTTCTGTGCCGGGCCCGATGACGATATCGACCCCCGGCTGGATATCGGGGTTGCCCGCCTTGCCGATCGCGGCGATCCGGCCGTCCTTCAGACCGATATCGGCCTTCACGATGCCCCAGTGATCGAGGATGAGCGCGTTGGTGATGACCGTGTCGACCGCGCCTTCGGCGCGACTTTTCTGGCTCTGGCCCATGCCGTCGCGAATGACTTTGCCGCCGCCGAATTTTACTTCCTCGCCATAAACCGTGCGGTCGTCTTCGACCTCGATGAAGAGTTCGGTGTCGGCGAGCCGCACCCGGTCCCCGGTGGTGGGCCCGAACATCCCTGCATAAGCGGCCCGCGAGATGCGCGTGCTCATGGCCGGTCTCCCAGAGGCCCGGACACGGCGGCGCGAAACCCCTGAACGATGCGGGCGCCGGCGAACGCGACGAGGCGGATGCTCCGGGTCTGCCCCGGTTCGAACCGCGTGGCGGTGCCGGAAGCGATGTCGAGCCGATAGCCGCGCGCCTTCTCGCGGTCGAAACGGAGCGCCGGGTTGGTTTCGAAGAAATGGTAGTGCGAGCCGACCTGAATCGGGCGGTCGCCGGTATTGGCGACGTCGAGCGTGATCGTCGCGCGACCGGCGTTCAGTTCGATGTCGCCCGAAGCGGCGATGATTTCACCGGGTATCATGTCCCGCGCCTTCAGCGGACGGGCTCGTGAACGGTGACGAGTTTCGTGCCATCGGGAAAAGTCGCTTCGACTTGGATCTCGTGGATCATTTCGGGCACTCCTTCTATCACTTGGTCGCGCGTCAGGATCGTCGCGCCGTCGCGCATCAATTCGGCGACCGAGCGGCCATCGCGCGCGCCCTCGACGACGAAATCGGTGATCAGCGCCACCGCCTCGGGATAATTGAGCTTAACGCCGCGATCGAGCCGCCGGCGCGCGACGATGGCCGCCATGGCCACCAGAAGCTTGTCCTTTTCCCGCGGCGTCAGCAGCATGGCTTCTCCTCAAATGTTCCAGACGCGCGGCAAGCGGGCCGGCCAGCCGATCGTCGCCCGGAATCCGCGGATGAACCGCGACAGATCGGCGCGAACATCCTTGGCGGGTGCGCCTAGAAATCGCGCGACGAGAACGCCGCCGACCAGACTCGCGCCGCTGCGGCATAATCCGCCCCCGGCGAATTTCCGCGCGACCGGCAGGAGCCGGGGCGCATCGTCGCCGACATAAAGCGCGGTCGCAAGCGCTTCGGCGCCGGCAAAGCCAAAAGGCGATCGGAGCCGCGCGCCGATATCGCCGTCGAGTGCCAGCGCATCGGCCCAGACGAGCTTGCCGCCGCGCCGCACCTGCCATCCGTCGTAGAGCCCGCCATGCGTCAAAAGCTCGCCATGAGCGGCGCGGCCGAAGACCAGCATTTCGCAGGTCAGGAGCTTGCCGCCTGGCGCCACCGCGACTCGGCTGCGCCGGGCGAGCCGCGCGCCGTCGAACAGGATCGTCTCCTGCGGCAGATATTCGAGATAGGCGCCGTCATCGGCTCTGAGAGCGATATCGATGCGTACATCCGCGCCAAGCGAACGATAAAGCTTCTCCGCCGCCTGGGCGGTCAGGGTCGCGGACGCCCCGGACAAGGCCGTCGCGTCGATGCGGATTGAATCGCCGCCGGTCAATCCGCCCGATGTCGTGAGCAGCACGGCCTGGGTCGGATCGCCGGCTTCCGCATGGGGAAAGAGGATGCGGCACGGCGTGCGCTGGTAGAGGTGCCGAAGCACCGTCTTGTCGCCACGCCGGGCGAAGACGATCTCGGCCGCGCCCTGGCCGCGCTGCAGCGCGGTGGAACCCGCCGCGAGGGCGGCCAGCGACGGCGCGCTAGACCGTGAGATAACGGCGGACATCGCTTTCCACCATGCCGCTCGATTCGCCCGAAAGCACGATCTCGCCGCGCTCCATCACGACATAGCGGTCGGCCAGCGCCCGCGCAAATTCGAAATACTGTTCGACCAGCAGGATTGCCATGTCGCCGCGCGCCGCCAGGCCGCGAATGACGCGCTCGATGTCCTTGATGATCGAGGGCTGTATCCCCTCGGTTGGCTCGTCGAGGATGAGGAGTTGAGGCTTGGTGATGAGTGCGCGGGCGATTGCAAGCTGCTGTTGCTGGCCGCCGGACAGATCGCCCCCGCGGCGGCGCAGCATGCCGTGGAGGACGGGGAACAATTCATAGATGTGTTCGGGGATGATCTGTTCGCCGGCGGGCAGCGCGGCGAATCCGGTTTCGAGATTCTCCTTCACGGTCAGTCGGCCGAAAATTTCGCGACCCTGCGGCACGTAACCGATGCCACGCCGTGCGCGCTCGTAGGGCGGCGCCTTCGAGATGTCGCCGCCCTCCCAGGTGATCGCGCCTCTCGCGATCGGCTGTAAGCCCATGATGGCGCGCAAGAGGCTCGACTTGCCCACGCCATTGCGCCCGAGCACGCAGGTGACGCGCCCGATCTCGGCCTCCATTGACACGTCGCGCAGGGCCTGACTGGCGCCGTAATAGAGATTGATGTCCCTGACCGCCAGCATCGCCTACCGTCCCAGATAGACTTCGATGACGCGATGATCGTTCTGTACCGCGTCGATGCTGCCCTCGGCCAGGACCGAGCCCTCATGCAGCACGGTCACTTTGGCCCCGAGCGAGCGCACGAATTGCATATCGTGCTCGACCACGACCAGCGCGCGCGAGCGGTCGCGGGCCAGATCGAGAATGAGCTCCGCGGTGGCCGCGGTTTCCGCATCCGACAGGCCGGCCACCGGCTCGTCGAGGAGGAGCAGCCGCTGGTCTTGCATCAGCAGCATGCCGATTTCCAGCCACTGCTTCTGGCCGTGCGACAGGGCGCCGGCCTTGACCGAGGCTCTTTCCGTCAGCCCGACCGTGGACAGGATGTGATCGATACGCTCGCGCTGCGCCGCATCGAGCTGGAACGTCAGCACCGCCCAGGTCCGCCGCGAAGATTTCAGCGCCAATTCGAGATTCTCGAACACGGTGAGATTCTCGAACACGGTGGGCTTTTGGAATTTGCGGCCGATCCCGAGATTGGCGATGCGAGTCTCGTCGAGCTTGGTCAGATCGATATTGCCGTCGAACAGGACGTTGCCGCTGTCCGGACGGGTCTTTCCGGTGATCACGTCCATCATCGTCGTCTTGCCGGCGCCGTTGGGGCCGATCACGGTGCGCAACTCGCCCGGCGCGATCACCAGCGAGAGCGCGTTCAACGCCTTGAATCCGTCGAAGCTGACCGTGACACCGTCAAGATAGAGAATGCTGCTGGCGGCGACGCGCCCGGCCGCCGCGTGACCCGCGCCATCAGGCATGCTTTTCCTCTTTCGTCACGGCTTCGGCGCGCGGCGCGCGCGGCGTCCATCCGACCAGTCCCATCAATCCCTTGGGCAGAAGCAGCGTGACGATGACGAACAGCCCGCCAAGGAAATAGAGCCAGAATTCGGGAAAGGCGGCGGTGAGGTAGGTCTTGGCCGCATTGACCGCGACCGCGCCGATGATGGCGCCAATAAGGGTCCCGCGGCCACCCACGGCCACCCAAATCGCCACTTCGATCGAATTGCCCGGCGAGAATTCGCTGGGATTGATGATGCCGATCTGCGGGACGTAGAGCGCGCCCGCGATCCCCGCGAGCATCGCCGAGAGGACGAAGGCGAAGAGCTTCACCGAGGTGACCGAATAGCCGAGAAAACGCACGCGGGATTCGGCGTCCCGGACCGCCATCATGACCCGGCCAAGCTTGGTGGCCACGACCAGCCGCGTCACCAGCAAGCCCAGTCCGAGGGCAATCACCGAGCCGAGATAAAGCGCGATCTTGGTGCCGCGCGCCTGAAGCCCGAAGCCGAGCAGATCCTTGAAGTCGGTGAGCCCGTTATTGCCGCCGAAACCCATGTCGTTCCGGAAGAAGGCGAGCAGCAGCGCGTAGGTCATCGCCTGGGTGATGATGGAGAGATAAACCCCGGTGATCCGCGACCGGAAGGCCAGGAAGCCGAAGACCAGGGCGACCACGCCGGGGACCACGACCACCATCGCCGTCGCGAACCAGAAATGGCCGAACCCGTACCAGTACCAGGGCAGCTCCTTCCAATTGAGGAAAACCATGAAATCGGGAAGGAGCGGATTCTGATAGACGCCGCGGGTGCCGATCTGGCGCATCAGATACATGCCTATGGCATAGCCGCCCAGCGCGAAAAAGGCGCCATGGCCGAGCGAGAGCACGCCGCAATAGCCCCATACCAGATCCAGCGCCAAGGCGAGCAGCGCGTAGCAGAGATATTTCCCGAACAGCGGCACCATGTAATCGGCGAGATGAAGCGGGGAGCCGTCGGGCACCGCCAAATTGAGGATAGGCACGACCACGATCAGCAGCAGGGCGCAAAGCCCCAAGGCGGCGAATCCCAACGGCGATCGCGGCAGCGCGGCGCGCAGCAAGGGGGTCCCGGTCATGCGCGCGCTAACTTTCCACCGCCCGTCCCTTGAGGGCGAAGAGCCCGCGCGGACGGCGCTGAATAAAGAGGATGATGAAGATCAGGACCAGGATCTGCCCGACAATGGCGCCGGCCCAAGGTTCGAGAAACTTGGTCGCGACTCCGAGGCTCAGCGCGCCCACCAGCGTGCCCCAGAGCGAACCGACGCCGCCGAACACCACGACCATGAAGCAATTGACGATGTAGATCTGTCCGAGATTGGGACTGACATTGCCGACCTGGGACAGGGCAACGCCGGCGATGCCGGCGATACCCGAGCCGAGCCCGAAGGTCAGCGCATCGACGCGGCCGGTGCGAATGCCCATCGACGCCGCCATCGCCCGGTTCTGCGCCACCGCGCGCATATGCAGCCCGAATTTCGAAAACCGCAGCAACGCCGCCAAGGCCCCCAACACCAGGAAACAGAAGAGGATGATCACCAGCCGGTTCCAGGTCAGGATGAAGCCGCCGATCAGCGGCATGCCCCCGGTCATCCAGCTCGGATTGGCCACGGCCTGGTTGTCGGGGCCAAAAATGCTGCGTACCGCTTGCTGGAGAATGAGGCTGATGCCCCAGGTCGAGAGCAGCGTTTCGAGCGAGCGGCCATAGAGAAAGCGAATCACGGTGCGCTCGAGCACGATGCCCACGGCGGCCGTGACGACGAAGGCGACCGGAAGCGCCACCACCAGATAAGCATCGAGCCATCGTGGCGGCAGGAAGGCGTGAAAGGCCTGCTGAACGACGAAAGCGGAATAGGCGCCCAACATGATCATCTCGCCATGCGCCATGTTGATCACGCCCATCACGCCGAAGGTGACCGAGAGCCCGATCGCCGCCAGCAGCAAGATGCTGCCCAGCGAAATTCCTTCAAACAGGCTGACCCCGACCTGAACGATCTCGAGGCGGGACGAGATCGAGGAAATCGCCTTCTCCGCAGCCTTGCGCAGCTCGGCGTCCTTTTCGCCGGCGAGCAGTGCCTGGAGCTGTCCCCTGACGTTGGGATCCGTCGAACCCGAAAGAGCATCGATCGCGGCCAGGCGGCGGGCGCGGTCGGGGCTGCGCAGATCGATCAGCGAGAGCGTCGCCTGCATCGCCTGACGCACCGCGGGATCGGATTCCTTCGCCAGCGCCGCGGTGAGGCGCTCCTCCGAATCGGCGGTCGGCTGGGTCGCGATGGCCCGCGCCGCCTGAATGCGGAGATTCGAATCCGGACTGAGCAGGGAAAGCTGCCCGAGCACGCCCTGAAGGACGCCGCGCAGACGATTATTGATCGTGATTTCGGAGAGATCGTCGGGATTCGCCACCGACGCCGCCTTCCCGGTCATCGCGTCGCGATAGGTATCGCCGACCTTATAGATCACCGTGTTGTCGGAAGCGGCGAAGAGCGCGTCATTCGCCAGAGCCTGCAATACCGGCACGGCGCGCGGATCGTTCAACCCGCCGAGAAAATTCACCGCCGCGATCTTGTCGTCGAAACTGTCGCCATTGAGCGCGGCGACGCCGGTGGCGAAATCATGGGGTGCGGCCGTTTGAATGGCGGCACCGTTGTCGGTTCCTGAAGAAGCTGGGACCGTGCTGTCGTCGGCGTGAGCTGCAACCGGCATCAGCAACGCGATGACCGCGAGCACGAAGAAGAAACGAAGACGTTGCAATTTTTTCCTCCGCAAAGTCGGGCCCCGCTCGAACAGGCGGGGCCCGCGCGATTGTCAGAGGCTCACTCGTAGGACCTGTAGGTCGGCGAGGTGCAGCTCTCGCAGACCCAAGGGAAGGTCCAGTCGGCGACCTTGCCCTTGTCCTCGGCGAGATATTTCGACGCCCAGGCCTCGCCCGGGACCGGCTCCTTCGTCTTGTAGACCACGTTGAATTGCCCATCGGCGCGGATTTCGCCGATGAGTACGGGCTTCGTCAGATGGTGGTCCGGAAGCATCACCGCCATGCTGCCGGTGAGGTTCCTCACCTTCTGGCCGATCATGGCCTGCCGCACAGCGTCGACATCGGTGGTGCCGGCCTGGAGCACAGCCTGGGTCCACATTTTGAAGCCGATATAGGTGGCTTCCATCGGGTCGTTGGTGGTGCGCTTCGGATTCTTGATGAAGGCGTGCCATTTGGCGATGAAGGCGGCATTCTCCGGGGTCTTCACCAACTCGAAATAGTTCCACGCTGCGAGGTGGCCCACCAAGTTTCTGGTGTCCATGCCCGAAAGTTCCTCCTCGCCGACCGAGAAGGCCATGACCGGGATGTCGGACGCCTTGACGCCTTCATTGGCGAGTTCCTTGTAGAACGGGACATTGGCGTCGCCATTGATGGTGGAGATCACCGCCGTTTTCTTGCCGGCAGCGGCGAATTGCTTGATTTTTCCGACTTCGGTCTGCCAATCGCTGAAGCTGAAGGGCGTGTAGTTCTCCATGATGTCGGCATCGGCCACGCCGTGCTGATGGAGGAAGGCGCGCAGGATCTTGTTGGTCGTGCGCGGGTAGACGTAATCGGTGCCTTCGAGAACCCAACGCTTGACGTTGCCGCCATCGGGACTCATCAAATATTGGACGGCCGGTATCGCCTGCTGGTTCGGCGCCGCTCCGGTGTAGAACACGCCGCGTTCGGATTCTTCGCCCTCATATTGGACCGGATAGAACAACAGGCCATTATCCTTGGCGATGACCGGCAGCACCGATTTTCGCGAAACCGACGTCCAGCATCCGAAGATCACGGCGACCTTGTCTTTCTCAAGCAATTCGCCGGCCTTTGCGGCGAAAGTCGGCCAATCCGACGCCGGATCGACGACGACCGCCTCGACCTTCTTGCCGAGCAGGCCGCCCTTCTTGTTGAGGTCGTCGACCATCATCAAGACGGTATCTTTCAGCGTCGTCTCGCTAATCGCCATCGTGCCGCTGAGCGAGTGCAATACGCCGACCTTGATCGTGTCCTCGGCATGCGCCGGGCTCATCGCCGCCGCGAGCAGACTTATGATCGGTAGAATGTTTCGGAGTGCCTTGTTTGGGTGCATCTCGCCCCTCCTCGTTGATACGTCTTCACCGGGTAACGAGAACGCAAGATTTGGGCCATCATGAAGAAATGGTTGATTCGAGCGTCCTATATCGAAGAAGAGAGGGCTGGCGCGCATACCAGCACCAATTTGCCTATAAAATGAACAGAACCTAGGATGGCAGGCGTTCGACGGAGGCCTCTCGGCTCCCGCCTTCATCCGGATCGCGCATGAGTTCGATGCGTGCCTTGCCGCGATAGCACATTGGCAGCTGCGGCATTAACCCCAATTTGGATGTCGCGCGAACGGCTTGACCGCGCCCGCTGTCGGGCGAGAATAGGTCCGTCGAAGGAGGCCGCGCAGTTTGTACACGGAAACCACCCGCTCGATCCGCATCGTCGTGAAGCCCTATTACCTCGAAGATCAGTCTTCGCCGAGCGATGGCCGCTATGTCTGGGCCTATCACGTGCGAATCGAGAACCAAGGCGGCGAGACGGTGCAGCTGCGGCGCCGCCACTGGCGGATCACCGATGCGATGGGCCGGGTTCAAGAAGTGCGGGGCCCCGGGGTCGTCGGCGAACAGCCGGTGCTCGCGCCCGGTCAGAGCTACGAATACACCAGCGGTACGCCGCTGCCGACGCCGTCCGGGATCATGGTCGGCAGCTATGAGATGGAATTGCCCGACGGGCAATGCTTTGCCGTCGCCATTCCTGCCTTTTCCCTCGACAGTCCGCATCAACCGCGGCGACTCAACTAACCGGCTCGGGAGCATCCGAACATGGCGCTGAAATCCGTGCGGCCGCAAGCGGCCGTCAAGCCGATCGAACGGCCGCAGCGGCCGAGCCGCCAGGAAGCCGAGGAAGCCGTCCGGGTCCTGCTCCGCTGGGCGGGCGACGATCCGGCGCGCGAAGGGTTACGCGGAACGCCCGGGCGCGTCACGCGCGCCTTCGAGGAATATTTCACCGGCTACGAGACCGATCCCGTCGATCTGCTGCAGCGCACCTTCGAAGAGACCGACGGGTACGACGAGATGGTCGTGCTCAAGGATATCCGCTTCGAGAGTCATTGCGAGCATCATCTGGCGCCGATTATCGGCCGCGCCCATATCGCCTATCTCCCGAGCCAGCGCGTCGTCGGCATCTCGAAGCTCGCGCGCCTCGTCGAAGTCTATGCGCGCCGGCTGCAGATCCAGGAGAAGATGACGGCGCAGATCGCCAACACGCTCGCGACCGTGCTGAAGCCCAAAGGGGTCGCGGTGGTGATCGAGGCCTCGCATCAATGCATGACGACGCGCGGCGTGCACAAGCCGGGCGTCTCGATGATCACCTCGCACATGCTCGGCGCCTTCCGCACCGACCCATCGACGCGGCGAGAATTTCTGGCGCATATCGGGACGATCGACGGTCACGCCTTCGGCAATGTGTGAGCGTCAGCGCGACAGCAGATAAAGCCCGAAATTGTTGCGGATCTGCGCTTCCATTTGCTGATCGAAATCGCTCATCAACGCCTTGACCAGCGCGTAGCGGACCTTGTCCCGATCGTTGGGTGAGGCGCTTTGCAGCACAGTGTTGGTGCGTGTCGCGCTGGTGTGGACCGAGCGGATCGCCATGCCATGCGCGTCCAGAATCTCGAGCGTCGCCTCGACGGCCACATCGTATTCCTGAGATATCTGGTCGGTGAAGGTGCCGCTGATCCCGCCCTTGATCGGCAGGTTCTTCTCGACGGCGCTCGCCTTCGCGATGGTGAATTGCGCGAGATTGCCGTTCCCGCTGGCGCGCAGGCGGTCGCGCGCCCAATTCTCCATCGCTTGCAGCGGCGGGACAGGGAAATCGCGATCGAACGAGCCCGCCGGCTCGAGGCTGCGAATGTCGATCCGCGTCGCATCGATCGTCAGCGGCGTCTCGCCGGTAAAGCGGATATCGGGAAATTGCGGCGGCGGCGGTGGCGGCGGGCCGCAGGAAGCGAGACTGAGGCACAATCCGGCAAGCAAAACGATACGGCGTGCGATCATGGCATCCTCTGCGATGGTGGCTGAGACTGACACGTAAAGCGCGTCTTGTGCAACCGCTCGCCCCGGTTTGCTGCAGATTCATGACGCCGACAAGGCATCGAGCGCCTCGGCATCGAAGGGGTAGACCGTGCTGCAGAATTCGCAAGTCACGGCGATGCGCCCATCGACTTTCATCTCCTCGAGATCGTCGGGCCGTAACGCCCGCAGCATCCTTTCGACCCGCTCGCGCGAACAGCGGCAGCGCGCGACCAAAGGATGGGGCGCATGAGCGCGCACGCCATCTTCGTGAAACAGGCGGAACAGCAACGCTTCGGCGGCAAGCTCGGGATCGACCAGTTCGGCCGAGGTCGACGAACTCATGAGGATGGTCGCCCGCCGCCAGCCCTCGTCCTCGTCCTCGCTTTCGAGGTTGAAGCTCTCGCGCGGCAGGCGTTGGATCATGATCGCGCCCGCGCGCCAGCGCGGCACGCCGTCGCCGTCGGGAACGCGCGCTACGGCCACCTTGATCGCCGCCTCGACCTGCTCGCTCTGGCGGAAATAATGATGGACGCATTGCGCAAGGGTCGCGCCCTGCAGCTCGACGATGCCCTGATAGCGGTCGGTGTGCTCGCCCTGGTCGACGGTCAGGGCGAGGTAGCCCGCCCCGAGCAATCGCGGCACCGGCGAGGCGCGCCCCGCGACCGTCGCGAGCCGCGCAAGATCGACTTGCGCGTAGCCCCGTACCGCCCCCGCCGTGGTGACATCGGCGACCATCATCTTGATCGGTCCATCGCCCTTGGTCTGGAGCGTAAACACGCCGTCATATTTGAGCGCGCCGGCCAGCGCGACGGCGAGCGCGATCGCCTCACCCAGCATCGCCGCGGCGGGCTCGGGATAAGCGTGGCGCGTGAGGATCTCGTCGATCAGCGGCCCCAGCCGCACCAGCCTTCCGCGCAACGCGAAGGGCTCGATCTGGAAAGGCTGGACGAGATCATCGGGCAACGGCGGCATCGTCTCAGGCAAGGCACCAGGCGAGAATGGCCTTTTGCACATGCATGCGGTTCTCGGCCTCGTCCCAGACGACCGATTGCGGTCCGTCGATAACGCCCGCAGTCACTTCCTCGCCGCGCTTGGCCGGCAGGCAATGCATGAAGATGGCGTCGCGCTTGGCGCAGGCCATCAGCGCCTCATCGACCCGGTAGGGGGCCAGCAAGTCGGGCCGGAACAGTTTCGGGTCGGTCCCCATCGAAACCCAGGTATCGGTCACAACGCAATCGGCGCCGCGCACGGCCTCGCGCGGATCGGCGGTGACGCTGACCTTTCCGGCTTCGCGCTTGGCCCAGGCGAGCACCGGCGCCGAAGGACGCTGCGTGTCGGGGCAGGCCAGCCGCAGCTCGAAACCGAATCGCACGGCGGCGTGAATCCAGCTCGTCGCCACATTGTTGCCGTCGCCGCTCCAGGCGACGATCTTGCCGGAGGCCGGGCCTTTATGCTCTTCGAGCGTCATCACATCGGCCATGATCTGGCAGGGATGGCTCGCATCGGTGAGGCCGTTGATGACCGGCACCGTGGCGTTGGCGGCGAGCTCTTCGAGCTTCGCGGCCGAGGTCGTGCGGATCATGACGGCGTCGACGTAGCGCGACAGAACCTTGGCCGTGTCGGCGATGGTCTCGCCGCGCGAGATCTGGCTGTCGCTCGCGGACAGGGTGATGACGTCGCCACCCAGATGCTTCATCGCCACTTCGAAAGAGAGCCGCGTCCGCGTCGACGGCTTCTCGAAGATCATGGCGAGGATCTTGCCCTTCAGGGGCGTCGAACGGTCGAGCGTCGCCTTCCATTGCATCGCCTGATCGAGGATGCGCCGCAGCTCGACCCCGCTCAGCCGGTCGAGATCGAGGAAATGGCGCGGCGCGGACTTGATCGCGGGCTTGGTCACGGCTTCCATTGCCCGGCCACCTTCTCGATAATCTGGGTTGCCTCGGCGATCTGGGGCTCTTCGATGATGAGGGGCGGCAGAAGGCGCACCACGTTGTCGCCCGCGGCCACCGTAACGAGCCCGGCATAGCGGAGCTTTTGGACCATCTCGGTATTGGGAACGACGCAGCGCAGCCCGGTCAGCAGCCCCTTGCCGCGCTGCTCGGCGAAGATGGCGGGGTAGGTTCCGACCACGCCTTCGAGACGCTGCCGCAACGATCCGGCCATGCGGTTGACGTGATCGAGGAAGCCGGGTGCCAGCATCACGTCGAGCACCGCATTGACCGCCGCCATGGCCAGGAGATTGCCGCCGAAGGTCGAGCCATGCGTTCCGGGCGTCATGCCGATCGCGGCGCGCTCGGTCGCCAGCACGGCGCCGACCGGAAAGCCGCCGCCGAGTCCCTTGGCAAGCCCCATCACATCGGGGGTAATGCCGGCCCATTCATGCGCGAAGAGCTTGCCGGTGCGGCCCATGCCGCTTTGCACCTCGTCGAAGACCAGCAGAATGCCGTGCTCGTCGCAAAGCCGGCGCAAGCCCTTCAGATATTCGGGCGTGGCGGTGGCCAGTCCGCCTTCGCCCTGAACCGGCTCGACCAGGATGCCGGCGGTCTCCGGACCGATGGCGTCGCGCATCGCCGCCAGATCGCCATAGGGAACATGATCGAAACCCGGCGCGGGCGGTCCGAAGCCGAGCAGGTATTTCTCATTGCCGGCGGCGGCCAAGGTCGCCAGGGTCCGGCCGTGGAAGGAGCCGGTGCAGGCGATCAGCCGGTAGCGCTCGGGATGGCCGGTCTCGGCGTGGTATTTGCGCGCGACCTTGATCGCGCCTTCCATCGCTTCGGCGCCGGAATTGCAGAAGAAGACCGTGTCGGCAAAGCTCGCCGCGACCAGCCGCTCGGCGGCGCGCTGCTGGGGCGCGATCTGATAGAGGTTGGAGCAATGCCACAAGCGCTGGGCCTGGGCGGTCAAGGCCTCGACCAGATGGGGATGGGCGTGGCCCAGCGCGGTAACGGCGACGCCGCTGCCGAAATCGAGATATTTGCGCCCGTCGGTACTGAAGAGATAGGCGCCTTCGCCCCGCTCGAAACTGACTTCGGCCCGAGCATAGGTCGGTAAGATAACTGGAATCACGGAAGTTTCTCCTGCGCGACAGAGTCAAAAGGAAGGCTTCAACGACAAGGCCTTAGCCTCGTCGCTTCGGTTCCTGACGGCGGTGACGCCGGCTCCCTCTGCGCATCCTTTGTCCCCAACCCCTTGGCGGGAAAAGAAAAGTATGGTGATCATGGGTGACGCTGTCAATCGCCGCGGGGTTTGCTAAGCGTCGTTGGCGAAAGCGGCGCCAAGGCGCCGCGAGCGGGAGGAGATCGTGCCACCATGAAAGTAATGGTGATCGGCGGCGGCATCAGCGGGCTGACCATGGCGTTGAGCCTCCATCAGATCGGCGTTCCGGTTTGCGTCTACGAGGCCGTGCGCGAGGTGACGCCCCTGGGCGTCGGGATCAATCTTCAGCCCAACGCCGTGCGCGAGCTCACCGAACTCGGCCTCGGCGACAAGCTCGCGGCGATCGGCACCGCGACGCAGGCGCTCGCCTTCTTCAACAAATTCGGCCAGCTGGTCTGGCGCGAGCCGCGCGGCCGGGCGGCCGGCTTCAACTGGCCGCAATATTCCGTCCATCGCGGCCGCCTGCAGGTGATGCTGGCGGCGGCGGCGCGCGATCGGCTGGGTCCCGCCAATCTGCGCACCGGCCACCAATTCGAACGCTTCGAAGAGCGCGGCGGCAAAATCGTCGCCCGGTTCAAGGATCGCGCGGCCGGCGGGACCCTCGTCGAGGACGACGCCGATATCCTGATCGGCGCGGACGGGATTCATTCCGCGGTGCGCCGGCAGCTTTATCCGGGCGAGGGCGAACCCAATTTCGCCGGCCAGATTCTCTGGCGCGCCGCCACGCCAACGGCGCCGTTTCTCGGCGGCGCGACCATGGCGATCGCCGGACACTTCCATCAGCGCGTGATCGCCTATCCGATCGGACCCGCGGACGGCGAGCCCGGCAAGCTGCTCACCAATTGGATCGCGCAGATGACAGTGGCGACGCAGGCGCCGCTGCGCGAGGATTGGAACCGCAAAGTCGCCAAAGAACGTTTCTTCGACGCCTTCCGGGATTGGAAATTCGATTGGCTCGATCTGCCCCGCCTCATGACCGATACGGCGGAGATCTTCGAATTTCCGCTGGTCGACCGGCATCCGGTCGAGCGCTGGAGCTTCGGGCGCGCGACGCTCATCGGTGATGCGGCGCATCCGATGCAGCCGACGGGCTCGCAGGCGGGCTCGCAGGCGATCGTCGACGCCAGGATGTTGACGGCGGAGCTGATGGCGCAGCCCGATCCGGCCGAGGCGCTCGCGCGTTACGACCGGCTGCGCCGGCCGGTGATGAACGACGTCACCCTGCGCAACCGCAGCTTCGGGCCCGAAGCCGCGATGCAGCTTGCCGAGGAGCGGGCGCCGCAAGGTTTCAAGGACATCGAAGACGTCATCCCGCGTGCCGAGCTCGAGCGGATCTCGCGCTCTTTCCAGATCGCCGCGGGCCTCGATCCGGCGACGCTCAACAGCCGCGCCTCCTTTGTCGCGCCGCGCTGAATGGCGTTTCGCCGCGAGGGCGCGGAACCCAACGCCGGGGTCCTACCTGTAGCGCAGTTTGAGATAGAGGATCACGCTGGTGAGCATGAGGGTCGCGATATTGGCGGCAATGATCGGGAGATCGCGCTGCAGGATGCCATAGCCGAGCCAGAGCACGGCGCCCGTGACGATGAGAATGAACATCGCCTGCGAGATGTCGTGAGTCGAGCGCGTGCGCCAAGTCTTGACCACTTGCGGCAGGAAGGCGAGCGTCGAGCAAGAGGCGGCCGTGAGACCGAGAACCGTCATGCCGCTCATGTCGACCTTCCTGCCTGCATCCCGCCCGCGCCGTCAGCCAGCCGGGCCCGTCCCATCGGTACCGCTTCTCCGGCCCCGGGAAAAGTCCTAGAAACGCATGACCATTTGCTTAAAGGATCGCTCAAGTGGAATTCCGCATCCTCGGAAAGAATGGACCCAAGGTCTCGGTCGTAGGTCTGGGCTGCAATAATTTTGGCGGCCGCCTCGATCTCGAGGCGACGCGCAAGGTCGTGCACAAGGCGCTCGATCTCGGCATCACGCTGTTCGATACGGCGGATGTTTACGGGGGCTACGGCTACGGCAATTACGGCGGGTCGGAGGAGCAGCTCGGGCAGATCCTGGGCCCGCGCCGCAAGGACATCGTTCTCGCCAGCAAATTCGGCATGGCGATGAATGCCGCCGGCACGATGAAAGGCGCCTCGCGCGGCTATATCCTGTCGGCGATCGAGGCGAGTCTCAAGCGCTTGCGCACCGATTGCATCGACCTCTATCAGATCCATCGGCCCGATCCGCAGATCCCGATCGAGGAGACCCTGCGCACGCTCGACGATCTGGTGAAGCAGGGCAAGGTTAAGCATATCGGCTGCTCCGGCTTTTCGACGGCGCAGATCAACGCGGCGCAGGCGACAGCCAAGCGCCTCGACCTGACGCCGTTCATCACCTCCCAGGACGAGTACAGCCTCCTTGCGCGCGAGGTCGAGGCCGATCCGATGCCCGCCATCAAGGAACATGGGCTCGGGCTTCTGCCCTATTATCCGCTCGCCAGCGGGATGCTGACCGGCAAATACAAGCGCAACGCACCGGCGCCGCAGGGATCTCGGCTCGCCGCGGCCGGCGGCATGACCGGCCGCTATCTCAACGACGCGAATTGGGCGATCGTCGATAAGCTCGAGGCCTTCTGCGCCGCGCGCGGCAAGACGCTGCTGCAGCTGGCCTTTGGCTGGCTGCTGGCGCATGAGGCCGTGCCCAGCGTGATCGCCGGCGCGACCAAGCCGGAACAGGTCGAGCAAAATCTCGGCGCCGCGGGCTGGGCCCTGACGAAAGAAGAGAAGGAAGAGGTCGACCGGCTCACCCAGAGGTCCTGACGCGCCGGCGACGCCCTTTCTCGGTCTCAGCGTCGCCCCTCGGCTTGCTAGGCCTTGAGCTTATAGCCGCGCGCCATCATGAGGTGGCTCGTGCCGAGCAGCGCGGCGTTGATCACGATCAGGACCGTGACCCCGACGAGGAGCGGTGCCTCGGTGCGGCCCGTCAACCCGTAGCGGAACCCGTCGATCATGTAAAAGAACGGGTTGCACAGAGCAATTTTGTGCCAAAGCGGCGGCAATTGCTCGATCGAATAGAAAGTGCCCGAGAGAAACGCCAGCGGCGTCACCACGAAATTCGTGATCGCGGCCAGATGATCGAATTTGTCGGCCCAGATCCCGCCGATCACGCCCAGAACCGACAGCATGAGCGAGGCGGCGCTCGCATAGAAGAGTGCGGCCCAGAGCGACACGATATGGACCGGGATGAAAATCGCCATCGCCGCCGTGACGACTGCGCCGACGGCGAGACCGCGGGTCAGTCCGCCTAAGGCCAGGCCCGCGGTCAATTCGGCCGGCGTCAGCGGCGGCATCAGCAGGTCGATGATGTTGCCCTGCATCTTGGCGATCATGATCGAGGAGGTCGTGTTGGCGAAGGCGTTCTGCGTCATCGCCATCATGACGAGGCCGGGGGCGAGGAATTGGAGAAACGGGACGCCGCCGATTTCGCGGCCCTGGCCGTTCAAAGCCAGAAGAAAGATCGCCAGGAAGATGAGCGTCGTCACCACCGGGGCGAAGACGGTCTGCATCGAGACCTTGAGAAACCGATGGACCTCGCGCACATAAAGGGTCCAAAGGCCCTGCCAGTTCACGGCGCCGAAACGGCGCACCGGCGGCGCGAGCGGGGCATGCATGGCGTATCCTCTCCCGAAACGCCGGCAGAGTAGGGGCGAGGTCGGATGGCGGGCAAGGCGGTGCAGAGCATGGCAGGGGCGAGCAAAGCGCGAGGCGCCGGCGAACGAGGCCCGCTCACGGCGCGCGAGCTCGACAATGCCGCGCTGCACTATCTCGGCCGTTTTGCCAGTTCGAGCGCCAATCTGCGCCGGATCCTTCTGCGCAAGGCCGCGCGCGCCGCGAAGGGCGGCGCGGATACCGGCGACGCGGCGGCTCTGATCGAGGCGTTGATCGCGCGCTACCTCAAAAGCGGTCTGCTCGATGACCGCGCTTACGCCGCGCAAAAGGCCGCGAAGTCTCGCGCGCCGCGGCCTGTCGCGATTTTCGATCGGCGGCAAACTCGCCCAGAAAGGCGTCGCGACCGATCTCGTCAAAGACGCGCTCCAGGGTCTCGACGAGGGAGGCAACAGCGAGATCGCGGCCGCCTGTGCCCTCGCGCGCCGGCGCCGTCTCGGTCCCTACCGCGCGGCTTCGGCCCGCGCGCAATGGCGGCGCAAGGACATGGCGAGCCTGGCTCGGGCGGGCTTCGGTCTCGATATCGCGCGTCGCGTGCTCGATGCGCCCGATATCGAAGCGCTCGACGCGCTCGCGCGCGGCGACGCGGAAGCCTGAGGCGCGGCGGTCACTCGGGCGATGGGGGCTTGCCCTCGGGCTCGACGCGGATATGCGCCGGCGGCGCCCTGCCCTTCTTGTCCTCGCCGAAGTAGATCGTGCGGTGCGGGAATGGGATTTCGATGCCCGCCTTGTCAAAGGCCTTCTTCATCCGGCGGTTGAACTCGCGCCCGACATTCCATTGCTGAATCGGCGGCGTTTTGAAGCGCACCTTGATCACCACGGAGGATTCCTTGAAGGCGTCGACGCCGATGATCTCGATCGGCTCGAGCATCCGATCGCTGAATTTGGGGTCCTTGCGCATCTCTTCGGCGACTTCGACGAGAACCTTGATCACTTCGTCGGTGTCCTCGCGATAGGAAACCTCGACATCGGACAGATAGTAGGAATAGTCGCGCGTCAGATTCTTGATCGTCGTGACCGTGCCGAACGGAACGGTGTGAACCGTGCCCGCCAGATCGCGCAGCCGGAAATTGCGCATCGAGATCGCTTCGACCACCCCGGCGTGATTGTCGCCGACATCGACGACGTCGCCGACAGCGAACGCATCCTCGAGCAGGATGAAAAATCCGGTGATGAGGTCCTTGACGAGCGTCTGGGCGCCGAAGCCGATCGCGATCCCGGCGACGCCGGCGCCGGCGAGCAGCGGCGCGATATTGAGCCCCAATTCGGAGAGCACCATCAAGCCGACGACGGTGAGCAAGGTGATGAAGATCACGCTGCGCAAGAGCGGCAGCAGCGTGCGGGCACGCGAGCGGCGGGTGTAATCGAGGCCCGCCATGCGGCGCTCGATCAAGGAGCTGAGGAACTCCCACAAGACGAGCCCGATGGCGACGACGACGGCGAGCGAGATCACACTGCCGGTGGCGCGAAGCTGGGCGAGCCGTCCGATCCAGGTGAACGCGTCGACTCCCCAGGCCTGCAAAAAGGCGAGCGCCGCTAGCCCATAGATGGTGATGGATATGGCGACCCGGAGAATCGCCGTATAGCGATTGACGCGCGCGTCGAGTCCCGGGAAACGCGCTTTCAGCGCCGAACTGACGGCGAGACCGCGCTGCATGATGTGCTCGATGAAGCGGACGAGCGCGGCTGCGACGGCGACCACGATCAGGCTCAGCGCCGTCGCGCGCAGGACAAAAGAGAAGCCGCCCGCAGCATTGAGCGCGTAGACGCCAAAGATCCCGGCGACATAGGCGATGGCAAGAATGTGCCAGGTCTCCGCCAGCCGGTCGCAGAGAAACCGCAATCGGTTGTCGGTCGTCCGCTCCTTCGCGCGGAACCATTCCGTGACCGCCGCGCGATTTTGCAGCACGAAGATGACGGCGAGAATGGCGAGCACCAGCGCGGTCACGCGCATCAAGAGACCGTCGATCGCGCCGGGTGCGCCGAGCCACCACGCGCCGATCGCCGTCGCATAGCCATAGGCCGCCCAACCGGCGAAACGCCTCGTCCAGATGTAGAGGTAATTGCGTGTTTCGCCGGTGAGCGCGTAGAGCGTTTGTGCCGGCGACGACAGCAGCGCCGCGCGCGCCAGGGCCAACAAGCCCCCGGCCCAGATCGTCGCCACGATCAGCGCCTCGGCTACGCCGCGCGTGCCGAGGCTTGGCTCGGTCAAAGGCATGACGAGGCTGGTGATGATGGCGAAGCCCGTCACGGGAAGCACTTCGACGACGGCGGACAGCAGCAGCAACAAAAGCCGAATCGCTATGGGCTGGCCCGGTCGCGCCTCGAGGCGCGTCGCCGGCCCGCGCAATAGGAAGCGGATCAGCACATCGGCGGCAATGCCGGCGCCGAAAATGACGGCGAGCGTGGTAAGGATGCCGAGCCAAGCCTGGCGCAACTCCGGCGTCGCGACCTGTTGCCCGATCCAGGCGAAAAGCCGCGGCGTCTGCACGAGGACCGGCACGGCGGCAAGAATCTCGGCGCCGAGCGAATTGAGTTGCGCGGGTAGGCCGGAAAGCCACGACAGCGGCTCATCTTCCTCGGGTGCCTTTTGCTGGGCGTTCTGCGCCGCGATGAGCGTCTGGAGCTGCTCGATAAGCTGCGCGCGCGCCTTGTCGTCCTTGAGCGTGCCGACCAGCTGCTGCAACTGCTCGGTCGTGGGCGCAGCCGGTGTCGTTTGGGCCTGCACGGGCAATAGCGGCACGACGCTAAAGGCCAGCGCGGCGGCCCAGCGCAGAAGACGATTGGCTCTCATGGGTTAAACTTAGTCGCAGACCGCCGTGAGGCCAAGCCGGGGATCAGCCGGCGGCGCCGACGAGCCCGCGCGTGGCGAGGATCAGCAACCCGACTCCCGAGGCCAGCAGGATTCCGCCGGAGATTCGGTTGAGCCACAGCATCACCACCTCGCCCGCGAGATTGCGCAAGGCCGCGATGCCGAAGGCGAGGCCGAGCCACCACAGAAGCGAGCCCAGGAACACGCCGGCCACCAAGACCGACGCGCCCGCGAGCCCGGTCACGGCTTCGGCGCCGATCTTGGCGAAGATCGCGGCAAAGCTCAGCAAGGTGATCGGATTGGCAAGCGTGAGCGCGTAGCTCGAGGCGAAAGCGCCGAACACGGCTTCGCCGGCCAGCGGCTCCGGTTCGCGCGCGTGGTACAAAAAGAGCTCTTTGATGCCGAAGCCCAGCAGGAAGAAACCGCCGGCGAGGCCGAACCAGTCCTGATAGTCGAGCAGCCAATCGCGCAAGAAGGTCAGGCCGAGCGCGGCAATGGCGCCGAAGCTTGCATCGGCGACCGCCGCGCCGAGGCCCGAAGCGAAACCCAAGAATGCGCCTTCGAAGAGGCAGCGGCGCACGCACAGCACGCCGACCGGGCCGACCGGGAGCGCGATCACGATGCCGACGGCAATACCCTTGAGAAGCGTGATGAAAAGCATGGGCGCGGTTCCAGTCTCGGCGACGGGAGGAGGTTGTGCAACCGGAAAGCCAGAGAGGGAGGGGCTGCAATACGGGGCGAGGCGCGCTAATCTGCGGCGCGGAAGGCCTTGATGAGCGACAAGCCCGAGGATCGGCTGAGCCAGGTTCGACCGAAACTGGTCGAAAGCAAAGAGCGCTGGGCGCGCGACGGGCGGTTGCTGACCGGCCGCGCCGCGGCGAGCGGCGAGCGTTTGCCGCCCGGTCAGCATCTCGTGCGTGATTGGCCGGTGCTCGATCTCGGCGTCGTGCCGTCGGTCGAGCCGCAGCGCTGGCGGCTCACCGTCGACGGGCTCGTCGAATCGAAGCTCGATTGGAGCTTTGCCGAATTCCAGGCACAGCCGCAATTCCGTGACGTCTCCGATATTCACTGCGTCACCGCCTGGTCGCGTCTCGACAATCAATGGGACGGCGTGAGCGCCAAGCACATTCTCGGATTGGCGAAGCCGCTGCCCGAAGCGCGCTTCGTCGTCTTCCACAGCCACGACGACTACACCACCAATCTGCCTTTGGCCGATTTCGACGACGACGACGTGATGCTCGCACATTCCTGGCAGGGCGAGCCGCTGGCGCGCGAGCATGGCGGGCCGGTGCGCGCGATCGTGCCGAAGCTCTATTTCTGGAAGAGCGCCAAATGGATCCGCCGCATCGAGGTGATCGCGCAGGATCGCTCGGGCTTCTGGGAGGAGCGGGGCTATCACGACCGCGGCGATCCCTGGAACGAAGAACGTTACGGCTAGGAGGGACGAGAATGCGCCTGAAGGAATGCGCCTTGTGCGGCGCTCGGCCGCGATTCGCGTCGCTCGGGATTCGCCATGACGGCGCATGATTTTTCGTTCCGCAAAATCGATGGCGGCGCGCTGCCGCTCGCGGCTTGGCGCGGCAAGCCGGTGTTGGTGGTGAACACCGCGTCGGAATGCGGCTTCACGCCGCAATATGCGGATATGGAGAAACTCTGGCAACGCTATCGCGACCAGGGTTTCGTGCTGCTCGGCGTGCCGTGCAATGATTTCGGCGCGCAGGAACCCGGCAGCGAGGCGGAGATCAAGAAATTCT
The DNA here is from genome assembly GCA_963729935.1 of uncultured Alphaproteobacteria bacterium. Taxonomy (GTDB): domain Bacteria; phylum Pseudomonadota; class Alphaproteobacteria; order ATCC43930; family CGMCC-115725; genus CAIKMD01. Next base: position 767,127 of record CAVSPW010000005.1, on the reverse strand, counting down.
GCGAAAAAAACTTTGCCGTCGATTTTCCGTTGGCGGCGAAAGAGAAAGCTGTTGGGCCCGACGCCCATCCCTTCTATCGATGGATCGCGGCCGAACTCGGGGAAGGGGGAGCGCCGCGCTGGAATTTTCATAAATATCTGATCGCGCCGGACGGCGCGCTTGCGGGTGCCTGGCCGTCGCGCATCGGGCCGATGGATGCGGCGATCACGCGCGAAATCGACAAAGCGCTCGGCGTGTGAGCGGGGCTGTCAAGCAAAACATTACAGCGAATTAAGCCGGGGATCATGCGCTCGGGCTTGATTTTCGTCGCGGAAATGCGGCGTGATGACGGCCCGGTTCGAGAAGAAATTCGTCAGGGAGCGATTGCAGCGCAATGGATTCGATGATCGAGGTTCGCCACCTCACGCGACGTTTCGGTCCGGTGACGGCCGTCGACGACGTTTCGTTCTCGGTTCGGCGCGGCGAGGTGCTCGGCTTCCTCGGGCCCAATGGCGCGGGCAAATCGACCACCATGAAAGTGATCACCGGCTTTCTCGCGCCGTCCGGCGGCACCGCCGTGGTCTGCGGCGCCGACATCGTCGCCGCGCCGATCGAGGCCAAGCGCCATATCGGCTATCTGCCGGAGGGCGCGCCCGCCTATCCGGACATGACGCCGATGGGGTTCCTGCGCTTCATCGCGCGCATTCGCGGCTTCGACGGCGCGGAAGCGGCGCGACGCATCGAACTTGCGGTGAAACGCACCGCGCTCGAAGGCGTGCTGGCACAGCCGATCGACACCCTCTCCAAGGGCTTCAAGCGCCGCGTCGGCCTCGCCCAGGCGCTGCTTCACGATCCGGATGTTCTCATTCTCGACGAGCCCACGGACGGACTCGATCCCAACCAGAAGCACGAGGTGCGCACGCTCATCACCGAGCTCGCGCCGTCGAAGGCGATCATCATCTCGACCCATATTCTCGAAGAGGTCGATGCTGTCTGCACGCGGGCGACCATCATCGCGCACGGCAAACTCGTGGCCGACGGCACGCCGGGCGAGCTCGAGGCGCGCTCGCGCCATCACAACGCCGTCAGGCTTGCCATCGCGGGCGATACGCCCGATGCGGTCACGGCGCTGCTGCGCCTGCCCAGCGTGCAATCGGTCGAACCGGTCGACGACGCCGAAGGTCCGGGCTTCATGATTTTTTCGCGCGACGGGCGCGCGATCGTCGCCGAGGTCACCGATCTGGTGCGGACGGCAGGGTGGCCGGTCATCGGCATCCGGGTCGAGCGGGGACGCTTGGACGACGTCTTCCGTTCGATCACCAGCAAGGCGGCTTGAGCAGGAACGCGATGCGCAGCACCTATGTCATTTTCCGCCGCGAGCTCGCGAGCTATTTCGCGACGCCTCTGGCTTACGTCTTCATCGTGATCTTTCTCGTGCTTGCCGGCGCGTTGACCTTCTTTCTCGGCAATTATTTCGACCGCGGCCAGGACGACCTCATCGCGTTCTTCAGCTTCCATCCCTGGCTCTATCTCGTCTTCATCCCGGCGCTCTCGATGCGCCTCTGGGCCGAAGAGCGGAAAAGCGGCACGATCGAGCTGTTCCTCACCCTGCCGATCTCGATGGGCGCGGCGGTGATGGGCAAGTTCCTTGCTGCCTGGGTGTTTTCGGGCATCGCGCTCGCGCTCACCTTCCCCTTCTGGATCACGGCGAATGTGCTCGGCAATCCCGATAATGGCGTGATCCTCGCCAGCTATATCGGCAGCTTCCTCATGGCGGGCGGCTATCTCGCCATCGGCTCGGCCTTGTCGGCCCTGACCAAGAACCAAGTGATCGCCTTCGTGATCACGGCCGCGGTGTGCTTTCTCTTCACGGTGACCGGGTCGACCATGGTTTTGGGCCTGCTCGAGGGTTGGGCGCCGGCCGGCGCGATGGAGACGGTTACCGCGTTCAGCTTCTACGGCCACTTCAATTCGATCCTGCGCGGCGTGATCGATCTGCGCGACGCGGTGTTCTTCGTCTCGGTGATGGCGGTGTTCCTTTACGCCAACGCCATCATCGTCGATCTCAAGAAGGCGGATTGAGCCAGGCCATGAAGCTTTTTCCGCTTTCCCGCCGAGCCGCCGCCGCGATCGGACTGATTGCAGCCGCGGTGCTGTTCGTCTCGGTCAACGTCATCGCCAACAACACGCTCGATGCGACGCGGATCGATCTGACGCAGAACAGGCTTTACACCTTGTCGCCTGGCACCAAGGCGACGCTCGCCAAGATCGGCGAACCGCTGGTGCTGCGTTTTTACTACTCGAAGAAGCTGGGCGACGAGATTCCGTCTTATGGTGTCTATGCGCAGCGCGTGCGCGAACTCCTCGAGGAATATGCCGCCGCCGCCAACGGCAAGATCGAACTGCAGGAGCTTGACCCGCAGCCCTTCTCGGCGGTCGAGGATCGCGCCGTCGCTTTCGGGCTCCAAGGCGTGCCGCTCGACCAGGGCGGCGAGCAGGTCTATTTCGGCCTTGCCGCGACCAATTCGACCGACGATCAGCAAATCATTCCGTTCTTCCAGCCGGAGCGCGAAAGGCTGCTCGAATACGATCTGACCAAGCTCATTCACAGCCTTGCCTTCCCCAAGAAGCCGGTGATCGGGCTCATCACCGATCTGCCCCTGGAAGGCGATATCATGGCGGCGATGCAAGGCCTGCCGATGATCCCCTACGCGGTCATCGATCAGATCAAGGCACTTTACGACATCAAGGACCTCTCTAGCGATCTCGACGTCGTGCCGTCCGATGTCGATGTGCTCGTGGTCGCGCATCCCCAGCATGTTTCCGATAAGACGCTCTATGCGATCGACCAATATGTGCTGAAGGGCGGCAAGGCGCTGGTGTTCGTCGATCCGAACTCGGAAACGCAGCAGATGCATCCGAGCCAGCTCAATCCGCCGGGCTCGCCGCTCGACAGCAATCTCGACAAGCTGTTCAAATCCTGGGGCGTCGAGATGGAGCCGAAGATGGTGGCGGGCGACCGCCGCGCGGCCCGCCGGGTCAATGCCGGAACGGCGCAGCACGTCGTGGCCATGGATTACGTCGCTTGGCTGTCGCTCGATCAGACCGATCTAAATCGCGACGATCTCATCACCGCCGATCTCACCCATATCAACATGGCGTCGGCCGGGATTCTCGATCCGCTGAAAGGCGCCAAGACGAGCTTCACGCCGCTGATCTCGACCTCGGCCAACTCGATGGCGATCCCGGTCGCGAAGGTGCAGGGCATGCCGGATGTCGGCGCGTTGCTGCGCGATTTCAAGTCCGATGGAAAGCGGCTGGTGCTCGCCGCCCAGGTCACGGGCCCGGCCGAAACCGCTTTTCCCGACGGCCCGCCCAAGGACGACAAGGCCAAGGATGCGAACAAGACGGCCGATGCGAAGGCCGCCGACGGGAAGGCCGCGCCGGCGAAGGATGCGCAAGCGGCGGCGCCCGGGTTGAAGACCGCGGTCAAGCCGATCGATGTCGTGCTCGTCGCCGACACTGACATTCTCGAAGACCGTTTCTGGGTGCAGAGTCAGGATTTCTTCGGCCAGACCGTCACGATCCCGGTCGCCAACAACGGCGATTTCGTCGCCAATGCGATCGGTGTGCTCGCCGGCGGCGACGATCTCATCAGTCTGCGGAGCCGCGGCACCTCGGCGCGGCCCTTCGTGCTCATCAATGACATTCAGCGCGCTGCGGATGCGCATTACCAGGCGACCGAAAAGGATCTCGAGACCAAGCTCAAGGAAACGCAGGACAAGATCAAGCAGCTGCGCGACCAGGGCGCGCGTCCCGGCGTTGCGCTCGCCGCCGAGCAGGAGAAGACGCTCGACAATTTCCGCGCCGACATGATCGCGATCCGCCGTCAGCTCCGCCAAGTGCAGTTGGCGCTGCGTCAGGACATCGACCGGCTGCAGGCCTGGACGGAATTCTTCGACATCGCACTGGTGCCGATTCTCGTCGGCCTGGCCGCGATCGTGCTCGGCATCTTGCGCCTGCGGCGGCGCAAGCGGCAGGTCGGCGCGGCTTCGTAAAGGGGATAGAAGATGCGCGGCAAGGGTCTGGGCTGGCTCGTCGGAATCGCGATCCTGGCGGTGATCGCGGCGGTGATCGTGTCGCGCGGCACCGGGCCGCGATCCGACCCGCTCGCCGGCCGGCCGGTCATGCCCGAGCTTGCCAGCCGGCTCCAGGATCTTGGCCGGATGGTGCTGATTCACGGCGATCAGAAGACGACGATCATCCGCGACGGGACGGCCTGGTCGGTCGCCGAACGCGGCGGCTATCCGGCGGATTTGAAGAAGCTGCGCCAAGCGCTGCTCGGTTTGGCGGATCTGACCTATTTCGAGCCCAAGACGGCGCGGCCGGAATCCTATAGCCGGCTCGACGTCGAGGATGCCGGGGGCAAGGACTCGAAGTCCACCCTGGTCACGCTTGCCGACGCCAAAGGCGCGCTTTTGGGCGAAGCGATCATCGGCAAGCACCGTGCGGATCAGCTGGGCGGCGGCGAGGGCGGCGTCTATGTGCGCAAACCCGGCAACGCCCAATCCTGGCTCGCGCGCGGCAATCTCGATCTCGCCGGCGACACGACCGCGTGGCTCGACAAGACCCTGCTCGATCTGCCGGCGGCGCAAGTCAAACAAGCGGTGCTTGTCCAGCCCGACGGCACGAAGATCACGCTCACGCGCGACAAGCTCAGCGACAAGCTGCGCCTCGTCGAGATGCCCAAGGACAAGAAGCTCAAATACGATAGCATCCTTGACGACGCCGCAGGCGTGCTGGGCGCGTTGCAGCTCGACGATGTGCGGCCGGCCAAGGGTTTCGATTTTCCCGCCGATGGCGTCTCCAAGGCGCAATTCGTGAGCTTCTCCGGCCTGACCATCAATGTCGATCTCGCCGACAAGGACGGTCACAGCTGGGCGCGCTTTACCGCCTCGGGCAGCGGCGATGCGGCCAAACAGGCCGCCGATCTCAACGCGCGGCTGTCGCCCTGGGTCTATGCGCTTGCGAGCGACAAGGCGAAGACATTGCGCGAGAAGCTCGACGATCTGGTCGAAACGCCCAAGCCTTCCTGAGCCTGGGCGCCTTTCATGCGCGCGCCGACGCATGCCGCCGCGTTTGTGGAATTTTCTCCGATCCCACCCCATATGAACGGCGGTATGAAGGTTGAGGAGACGGCGATGCTCGATCAAGCGTCCGGAACGCGCCAAGTGGCGAAGTTATCGCAAGGACATCCGACCAGCGACGGCGCGGGCGTGCGTCTGAACCGGGTCATCGGCAATCGCGCTTTGGGCGAGCTCGATCCCTTCCTGCTGCTCGACGAGTTCCGCTCCGAGGACGGCGCCGATTACATCGGCGGCTTTCCCGACCATCCGCATCGCGGATTCGAGACCGTGACCTATATGCTGGCCGGCCGCATGCGCCACCGCGACAATCACGGTCATAGCGGCCTTTTGGGCCCCGGCAGCGTCCAATGGATGACCGCCGGGCGCGGCATCGTCCACTCCGAGATGCCCGAGCAGGAAAACGGCTTGATGTGGGGCTTTCAGCTTTGGGTCAATCTGCCGGCCAAGGATAAGATGACCGCGCCGCGCTATCAGGAATTCGATCCCGCCGCGGTGCCGGTGGTGGATCTCGCGGACGGCGCGCGCATCCGCATCGTCGCCGGGCGCGTGGCCGGCGCCGAGGGTCCCATCGTCGGGATCGCGACCGAACCGGTTCTCATCGACATCGCCTTGCCGGCCGGGGGCGCTTTTGCGCTCGATCTTCCGCGGGAGCATCAGGCTTTCGTTTATCCCTTCGAGGGCGACGCCTTGATCGGCGATCCGGCAGCGAGCGTGCGGCGCGGGACGCTCGCCGTGCTGGGGCCGGGCGATCGCGTGGTGCTGGGCGCCGGCGGATCGCCGGCGCGGATGCTGCTCGCCGCGGCAAAACCGCTCGACGAGCCGGTCGCGCGCTACGGGCCGTTCGTCATGAACTCGGAGGAGCAGATCAGGCAGGCCGTTGCCGATTATCAGGCTGGGCGGTTCTAAGGATTCTTGGCGGGCGCGTTCTTGGCAGCGTAAGGGGCGGCGGCGCTGAGGCTGTCGGGATCGGGATAGACCCCCGTATAGCCCGTGATGCGGTCGGGTCGCGACTCGGTGAAACAATCGACCGTCGCCAGGGTGCGGTAACAGTATTGAACCGGGATGGGCGGCGGGGCGGCGTTGGCTGGCACGGGCGAAGGGTAGTTGGACGTCCAGCGGCTTTGCGGGGCGGCGAATTCGGCGCGATTCTGCCACGCATTGCACCCCCCCAGCGAGAGCGCGAGCGCCATGAAGACGAATCGCAAGGCCATGCCGCGGGTGAACTCCTGTGGAGGCCGATTCATTGAATGCGAGACGGCTGTCCAATCCAGAGCTAGTCTATATACCGAGGTGGTTAACCGAAGCTTGCCGCCGGCCTTCCGCCGCGCCAGTCCAAAGGGGTATTCACGCATGAAGCGAAGTCTGACGCTGGCCTCGATGCTGGCGCTTTTGGCCTGCGCCAGTCAGCCGGAATGGACCAAGGAGGGCACCTCGCCCCAGGTCGTGGCGCAGGAGCTGTCGGAATGCAAGGCCATGGCGCGCGAAGCGACCGAACGCGACGCCAATATCATGACCGATATCATGGCCTCGCGCGGTACTGATTGGCAGCGCACCGGCGTGATGGACGCTCATAGGCAGAATTTCACCGCCGGCGAAGGCGAGCGCAGCGACGACATCATCAAGCGGTGCATGATCGGCAAGGGCTTCGCGCCCGCCGAGTAACCGTCCTTCCAGCCGCGCGACCGATCCCGCTTACCGCGAAGTCGGCGTCTTGCGCTTTTCCGGGGCGGCGGCGCCGTAGATATGCTCGGGTCCGGGAAAGCGCCGCGCGCGCACATCTTCGGCATAGGCCGAGACCGCGGCCGAGATCGCGCCGCCCAGTTCGGCATAGCGCTTGACGAAGCGCGGCCGGAACACGTCGAAAGTACCGAGAATGTCGTCGATGACGAGGATCTGCCCGTCGCAAGCAGCGGACGCGCCGATGCCGATGGTCGGCACCGAAACGGCTTCAGTCAGGCGGCGCGCTGCCGGCTCGGCCGTGCCTTCGACCACCATGGCGAAAGCGCCCGCTTCCGCGACCGCTTTGCCATCGGCGATCACGCGGGCGGCCTCGGCCTCGGTGCGTCCTTGGGCGTGAAATCCGCCCAGCGCGTTGACCGATTGCGGCTGCAGCCCGACATGACCGAGCACCGGAATGCCGCGTCCGGCGAGGAAGCGGATCGTTTCGGCCATTACCTCGCCGCCTTCAAGTTTGACACCGGCGCAACCGGTCTCGGCCACGATGCGCGCCGCATTGCGGAAGGCCTGGGCTGGGCTCTCCTGGTAAGAGCCGAACGGCATGTCGACGATGACGCAGGCGCGGTTGGCGCCGCGCACCACCGCCGCGCCATGGGCGATCATCATGTCGATCGTCACGGGCAGCGTGCTGCCGAGGCCGTAAACCACCATGCCGAGCGAATTGCCGACCAGGAGCAGATCGCAATGCGGGTCGAGGAGGCGCGCCTGGGGAGTGGTATAGGCGGTGAGGCTGACGATCGGGACGCCGCCCTTGCGCAGCCGCAAATCGGCGGGGGTGCGCCTTTTTTCGACCGGGGTAATGCTCATGAATTCCTCCCCCTTGCGGGGTGCGGCAGGAAGGTTGCGCCACGACGGGAAGGAGACTGGAGCTTGGTTCCGGCCCGGTCAAGCCCGGCCGCGCAAGCCTGGCCCGCGCGGCTTTCGGGCCGTCCCGGCGGCGCCGCGAGGGCCTCGAAATGGCGGGCAGCCGGCCTGCAAAGCCTTGTCATTCCCCGCCCCGTCCATTAAGTGAACGCCCATCCATCGGGAGTATCAAACATGGCGTTCAAGGTCGCTGTCGTCGGCGCCACGGGGAATGTTGGGCGCGAGATGCTGAGCGTCCTGGCCGAGCGCGCATTTCCCGTTTCGGAAGTGCACGCCGTCGCCTCCGCGCGTTCGGCCGGAAACGAAGTTTCCTTCGGCGAGAACGACGTTCTCAAGGTGAAGAATCTCGATACCTACGATTTCAAAGGCGTCGACATCGCGCTTTTTTCTCCCGGCGCGAAGGTCTCCGCCGTCCACGCGCCGCGCGCCGCAAAGGCCGGCGCCGTGGTGATCGACAACACCTCGCAATTCCGGATGGACAGGGACGTGCCGCTCGTCGTGCCCGAAGTCAATCCGGAGGCGATCGCGCAGTATAAAAAACGCGGGATCATCGCCAACCCGAATTGCTCGACCATCCAGATGGTGGTGGCGCTGAAGCCGTTGCACGATCTGGCGACGATCAAGCGCGTGGTCGTCGCGACCTATCAATCGGTTTCGGGCGCGGGCCATGCGGCGATGGACGAGCTCTTCACGCAAACCCGCGGCATCTATGTGAATGAAGCGCCGACGCCCGAGCGTTTCACCAAGCAGATCGCGTTCAACGTCATTCCGCATATCGACGTCTTCATGGATGACGGCGCGACGAAAGAAGAATGGAAGATGGCGGTCGAGACACGCAAGATTCTCGATCCGGACATCGCGGTCCATGCGACCTGCGTGCGCGTTCCCGTCTTCATCAGCCATGCCGAGGCGGTGACGATCGAATTCGCCCAGCCGATCACCCCGGAACAGGCGCGCGCCGCGCTCAAGAAGGCGCCGGGCATCATCGTGATCGATCACCGCGAGGATAACGGTTACGTCACGCCGGCCGAGGCCGCGGGCGAGGACGCGGTCTATGTCAGCCGGATCCGCAAGGACCCGACGGTCGCCAACGGGTTGAGCCTTTGGGTCGTCGCCGACAATCTGCGCAAAGGCGCCGCGCTCAATGCGGTGCAGATCGCGGAAGTGCTGGCGCGCGATTATCTCGCCGGCGGCAACAAACCAGCCAAGACGCCGCAAAAAGCGCTCTGACGCGCCGCTGATGGCCGAACCGCGCCCGCGCCGCAGCCTTCTTTTCATGCCCGGCGCCAATATGCGCGCGATGGAAAAGGCGCGCGGGCTGAAGGCCGATGGACTCATTTTCGATCTCGAAGATTCGGTGGCGCCCGACGCCAAGGACGGGGCGCGCACGCAGATCGCGGCGGCGCTCGCACAGGGCGGCTATGGCCGGCGCGAGCGCATCCTGCGCGTGAACGGCGCCGGGACACCGTGGCATGGCGAGGATCTTCGTTTTGCGGCGACGCTTCCCGTCGATGGCGTGCTGTTGCCGAAGGTCGAAGGCGCCGAGGACGTAAGGGAAAGCGACGCGGCGCTCGCCGCTGCGGGCGCGCCGCCCCGACTTTCTTTCTGGTGCATGATGGAGACGCCGCGCGCCTTCCTTCACGCCGAGGCGATTGCCGCCGCATCCGACCGGCTCGCCGGTTTCGTCGTCGGCACGGAAGACCTGGCCAAGGATCTGGGCGCGCGTCCGCGTCCCGATCGGCTGCCCTTCCTGACTGCCCTCGGCATCGCGGTCCTTGCCGCGCGCGCCTACGGGCTCGCGGTGCTGGATGCGGTCTATCGCGATTTCAACGACGATGAAGGCTTCGCCGCGCTGTGCCGGCAGGGGCGCGATCTCGGCTTCGACGGCAAGACCTTGATCCATCCGCGCCAGATCCCGATCGCCAACGCGGCCTTCGCGCCCGACGCCGCAGCGCTCGACGAAGCAAGGCGGGTCATCGCGGCTTTCGACTCGGCCGCGGCGGGACAGGGCATTGCAACGCTCGATGGAAAGATGATCGAGCGGCTCCACGTCGATGCTGCGCGCCAGCTGCTCGCTTTGGCGGCGAGGATCGCCGAGCTCGAAGCGGGCTAGTCGCGCCGCGCCGGCAGGGAGGCGCTGATCCGCAAGCCTCTTTCGGCAATCGAGCCCGGGTGGCGCAATTCCCCGAAGAGGGGCCCGGCGTTGACTTGACCGACGCTGCGGGTTAAACCATCGCCGCTTCAAGCCCGCCCCGCGATCGAGCCGAGACTCCCGGATGTCGCAAGCACAACGGCCGCTGTCGCCGCATCTGCAAATCTACAAGCTGCAGCTGACGTCGGTCCTGTCGATCACCCATCGCGCGACCGGGCTCGCCTTGGCCATCGGTACCTTGATGCTGGTGTGGTGGCTCTTCGCCTTGGCCGCCGGGCCGGATGAATTCGCCTGGGCGCAAGCTTTCTGGTATTCCTGGATCGGGCGCCTGCTGCTCCTTGGCTGGAGCTGGTCGCTGTTCTTCCACCTTTGCAACGGCATACGGCATCTCTGCTGGGATTCGGGGTGGGGCTTCGATCTCAAATCCGTCTATCGCTCGGGCTGGACCGTCATCTCCGCGAGCGTCGTCCTGACGCTTATCGCCTGGATCGCCGGCTACATGGTGCGGGGCTAGGCATGAGCGAAGAGACGCGTCTGCGCTCGCCCTTGGGCCGCGCCCGCGGTCTGGGCTCGGCCAAAGAAGGCATCACCCATTGGTGGGCCCAGCGCGTCACCGCGGTCGCGCTCATTCCGCTCGTGCTGTGGTACGTCATCGCGATGGTCGCGCTCACCGGTGCCGATCGCGGCACCGTCATCGCCTGGCTGCAATCGCCTTTCCCCGCCATCGTGACCGTGCTGCTGCTGATGGCGGTGTTCTACCATATGAGCCTCGGCATCCAGGTCGTGATCGAGGATTACGTGCACAGCGAGTGGGTCAAGATATCGGCCCTCGTCCTCAACAAGCTGGTGGCGTTCGCGCTCGCCGCGGCCGGCATCTTCGCGGTGCTGCGCATCGCCTTTCAGGGGTAATGAGGGATGCCGCAAGCCTATCCCATCACCGAGCATCTCTATGACGTCATCGTGGTCGGCGCCGGCGGCGCGGGCTTGCGCGCGACCTTGGGCATGGCGGCGGCAGGGCTGAAGACCGCCTGCGTCACCAAGGTCTTCCCAACGCGCAGCCACACGGTCGCGGCGCAAGGGGGGATCGCCGCCGCGCTCGGCAATATGGGCGAAGACGAATGGCGCTGGCACATGTTTGATACGGTCAAGGGTTCCGATTGGCTCGGCGACCAGGACGCGATTGAATATATGTGCCGCGAAGCCATCCCCGCGGTGATCGAACTCGAGCATTTCGGCGTGCCGTTCTCGCGCATCGAAGACGGTCGCATTTATCAGCGGCCTTTCGGCGGGCATACGACGCAATATGGTGGCGGCGCCATGGCGAAGCGTGCCAACGCCGCGGCAGACCGTACCGGCCATGCCATTCTTCACACGCTTTATCAGCAATGCCTGAAAGCCGACGCCGAGTTCTTCGTCGAATATTTCGCGATTGACCTGGTCATGGACGAGGAAGGCGTGTGCCGCGGCGTCCTCGCCTGGAATCTTGAGGACGGAACGCTTCACCGCTTCCGCGGGCACATGGTGGTGATGGCGACGGGCGGTTACGGCCGCGCCTATTTCTCATGCACCTCGGCGCATACTTGCACCGGCGACGGCAATGCGATGGTGCTGCGCGCCGGCTTGCCGCTACAGGACATGGAGTTCATCCAGTTCCATCCGACCGGCATTTACGGCGCGGGTTGTCTCATCACCGAAGGCGCGCGCGGCGAAGGCGGCTACGTCACCAATTCCGAGGGCGAGCGCTTCATGGAGCGCTATGCGCCAACCGCCAAGGATCTTGCTTCGCGCGACGTGGTGAGCCGCGCCATGACGATCGAGATTCGCGAAGGCCGCGGCTGTGGGCCCTTGAAGGATCACATCCTGCTGCATCTCGAACATCTCGATCCCAAGGTGCTGCACGAGCGGCTTCCTGGTATTTCCGAGACCGCCAAGATTTTCGCCGGAGTCGAGGTGACGCGCGAGCCGATCCCGGTGCTGCCGACGGTGCACTACAACATGGGCGGCATTCCGACGAATTATCACGGCGAGGCGCTGGCGCCGACCGCGACCGATCCCGAGCGCGTCGTGCCGGGTCTCATGGCGATCGGCGAAGCGGCCTGCGTTTCGGTCCACGGCGCCAACCGTCTCGGCTGCAACTCGCTTCTCGACATCGTCGTCTTCGGCCGTGCGGCGGCGTTGAGGACCGCGCAGTTGGTGAAGCCGGGCCAGCCGCACAAGCCGCTGGCGGCCTCGGCCGACGAGACGGCACTCGCGCGCTTCGACCGTCTGCGCAACGCCAAGGGCAAGCTCAAGACCGGCGAGATCAGGCTCGCCATGCAGCGCGTGATGCAAAACGACTGCGCCGTTTTCCGCACGGCTGCAACGCTCGAGGATGGGGCGCGCAAGATCGACGACATCGCTGCCTCGAAGAAAGATATCCTCCTCGCCGACCGGTCGCTCATCTGGAACACCGATCTGGTCGAGGCGCTCGAGCTCGAAAATCTCCTGGCGCTGGCGCAGGTTTCGATCCATTCGGCGGTCAATCGCACCGAGAGCCGCGGCGCCCATGCGCGCGAGGATTTCCCCGACCGCGACGATCAGAAATGGATGGTGCACACCGTCTCCTGGCTCGATGCGCAGGGCAAGGTGAAGCTCGCGACGCGGCCGGTGCACATGTACACCTTGTCGAACGAGGTGCAGGTCTTCCCGCCCAAGGCGCGCGTCTATTGAGGAATCATGGCTGAGTTCACGCTTCCCGCCAATTCCAAGGTGGGCACTGGCAAGACCTATCCGGCCGCGGCCGATGCCAAGCGCGTCAGGTCATTCAAGATCTATCGGTGGAATCCCGATGACGGCGCGAATCCGCGTCTCGACACCTATCAGATCGATCTCGATCAATGCGGGCCGATGGTCCTCGACGCCCTCATCAAGATCAAGAACGAGGTCGACACGACCCTGACTTTCCGCCGCTCGTGCCGCGAGGGCATTTGCGGCTCCTGCGCCATGAACATCGACGGCACCAATACGCTTGCCTGCCTGCACCCGATCGACGAAGTCAAAGGCGATGTGAAGATCTATCCCTTGCCGCACATGGCGGTGGTCAAGGATCTGGTGCCCGATCTCAATCACATCTACGCCCAATACCGCTCGATCGAACCCTGGCTCAAGGCCGATTTGCCGCCGCCGCCCGATCGCGAGCGGCTCCAATCCGAGGCCGAGCGCGAAAAGCTCGACGGGTTGTGGGAATGTATTCTGTGCTTCTGCTGCTCGACGAGTTGTCCATCCTATTGGTGGAACGGCGAACGTTATCTGGGGCCCGCCATCCTGCTCCAGGCCTATCGCTGGCTGGCCGACAGCCGCGACGAGCACACCGGTGAGCGGCTCGACGCGCTCGAGGATCCGTTCCGGCTCTATCGCTGTCACACGATCATGAATTGCACGCGCACCTGCCCCAAGGGTCTGAACCCGGCCAAGGCAATCGGCGAGATCAAGAAGATGATGGTGGCGCGCCGATGAGGCGTTGCCGCATCGCCAACCTTGTCCGATTCCGATTCTGACGATCGCGCCTCAGGGCCACTGACGCTCTTCCATGCGCGGCTGGCTGCGGGCGAGTTGGCGCCCGACGCGATGCAAGAGCGCGCGGCGGCGCGGCTCCAGATCCTGTGGGAAGAGCTGCAATCCTACCAGCCGCTCAAGGGCAAGAATTGGCGCAAGAAATTGCGCTTGGCTCAGCCGCTCGCGGCGGCGCCCAAGGGGCTTTACATTCACGGCCGCGTCGGGCGCGGCAAGAGCATGCTGATGGACGCGTTCTTCTCCGCCGCGACGGTGGCGAAAAAGAAGCGCGTGCATTTCTATGCCTTCATGATGGACGTGCATCGCCGCATCCATGGGCGGCGCGAAGAAAAAAGCGATCCGATCGGGCCGGTGGCGAAGGCGATCGCGTCCGAGACGACGCTTCTGTGCTTCGACGAATTCCACGTGGTCGATATCGCCGACGCGATGATCCTGGGCCGGCTCTTCACCGCGCTCTTTGCCGAAGGCGTCATCGTCGTCGCGACCTCCAACCGCGCCCCCGACGGGCTCTATGAGGGCGGACTGCAGCGCGAGCGGTTTCTGCCCTTCATCGCGCTGCTCAAGGAAAAGCTCGACGTGCTGCGCCTCGACGGGCCGCGCGATTACCGGTTGGCGCGCTTCGCCGGCCGCCAGGTCTATTTCACGCCGATCGACGACAATTCCTATCGCGCGCTCGAGCGCGCCTTCGGCGATCTGACCGAGAACGCCTCGGCCGGCAAGGCGACCGTCACCGTGCTCGCCCGCGAGATCGCGGTGCCGCGCGCGGCCAAGGGCGTCGCCTGGTTTTCCTTCGACGAGCTGTGCGGCCAGCCGCTCGGGCCTGCGGATTATCTCGCCCTCGTCGCGCGCTATCACACCTTCGTCGTCGAGGGCATCCCGCAGATGAGCGCCGAGCAGCGCAACGAGGCCAAGCGTTTCAACATCTTCATCGACACGCTCTACGAGGCGCATGGCAATCTCGTCTGCTCGGCCGCGGCGCCGCCGCAAGCGCTCTATCCCGAAGGCGAGGGCTCGTTCGAATTCCAGCGCGCGGTCTCGCGCCTCGTCGAAATGCAGAGCGATACCTATATCGCCGCGCGGGGCGACGGGGCCAATGAGGATTAGGGAAGTTGAGGATCCATCGTCATGTGCGGTCTTGGCCCGCGCATCGGCGTCTTTATGCCGCGCATTGAAGGCGTGGATGGCCGTGACAAGCATGGCCATGACGCAATCGGGCGGTCGGCCATCGGCCGACGCTGCTAGCCCCGTCCCACGAAGGGCATCTTGGTCGCCATCACCGTCAGGGTGAGGACATTGGCTTCCAAGGGCAGCGACGCCATGTAGAGCACGGCCTTGGCGACATGCTCCAAATCCAAGACCGGCTCGGGCGCGGTCTGGCCATTGGCCTGCATCACGCCTTGGCGGAATTTCTCGGCCCAGCCCGTATCGGCATTGCCGATATCGATCTGGCCGCAGGCGATGTCGTATTTCCGCCCGTCGAGCGCGGTCGATTTGGTCAAGCCCAGCACCGCGTGCTTGGCCGCCGTATAGGGCGCGGTATTGGGCCTCGGCGCATGCGCCCCGATCGAGCCGTTGTTGATGATGCGCCCGCCGCGCGGCACCTGATCCTTCATCAGCGCGAAAGCCGCGCGCGTGCAAAGATAAACACCTGTCACATTGGCGGCGATGACCTCGTGCCATTTCGCGACCGGAAGCTCCTCGATGGGAATGGCCGGTGCGTTGACCCCCGCATTGTTGAATAGCAGATCGAGCCGGCCGAAGCGCTCTTTGATGGTGGCGAAAAGCCCGTCGACGGACTCCGCGTTGCCGACATCGGCCGAGACGACGAGGCTGTCGGCGGCAAGCGCCGCGCCTTCGCGCGCGGTTGCTTCGAGCGGCTCACGACGTCGGCCGGCCAGCACCGTGGCGTAGCCCTCCTTCATCAGCGCAAGCGCCACGGCCTTGCCGATACCGCTACCGGCGCCAGTGACGAGCGCGATCTGTTCGCCTGCACGCATTGTTAGCCTTTCCCGGATATAACAAAATCATGCCCAAGTTTTGCGCATCATGCGCCAGGGCGCCAGGGCCATGCGTCCAAGGCCTTGCCGGCCCCGAAATTTCGCGGTAAGACCCGGCGCGTCAACGGAAAATGAGGTCATCGATGGCACGCAAGAAGATCGCGCTCATTGGCGCGGGGCAAATCGGTGGCACGCTTGCGCTGCTGATCGGCTTGAAGCATCTCGGCGACATCGTGATGTGCGATGTGGTCGAGGGCGTCCCGCAGGGCAAATCCCTCGATCTGGCTGAAGCCTCGCCGGTCGAGGGCTTCGATGCGCGCTATCTCGGTTCGAACGACTATTCCGCCATCGCCGGCGCCGATGTGGTGATCGTGACCGCGGGCGTTCCGCGCAAGCCCGGCATGAGCCGCGACGATCTGATCGGCATCAACGCCAAGATCGTCTCGACCGTCGGCGCAGCGATCAAGCAACACGCGCCCGAGGCCTTCGTCATCACCATCACCAATCCGCTCGACGTAATGGTCTGGGTGATGCGCGAGGCGACCGGCCTGCCGCATCAGCGCGTCGTCGGCATGGCCGGCGTCCTGGACAGCGCGCGCTTCCGCTATTTCCTCGCCGAGGAATTCAAGGTCTCGGTCGAAGACGTCACCGCCTTCGTCCTCGGCGGCCATGGCGACAGCATGGTGCCGCTGGTCCGCTATTCCACGGTGGCGGGCATTCCGCTGCCAGATCTCGTCAAGATGGGGTGGACCACCCAGGAACGGCTCGACAAGATCGTGCAGCGCACCCGCGATGGCGGCGGCGAGATCGTCAACCTCCTGAAGACCGGATCGGCCTTCTATGCCCCGGCCTCCTCGGCGGTGGCGATGGCGGAATCCTATCTGCTCGACAAGAAGCGGGTCCTGCCCTGCGCGGCCCATCTGACCGGCCAATATGGCGTCAAAGACCTCTATGTCGGCGTTCCCGTGGTGATCGGCGCTGGCGGTGTCGAGCGCATCGTCGAGATTTCGATGAATCCGGCGGAAAAGGCCGAATTCGACAAATCCGTGGCGGCCGTGCGGGGGCTGTGTGATGTCGGCAAGAAGCTGCTGGCCGAGGGAGCCAAATCCTGATCGCCGGCTGAATCGCGGTCTGACGGGAAAAACGCCCTATTTTTGGCGGATCTTGCCCGTTGGTTAAATGAATTTGAGACATTTGAGGGCTAGGTATTGGGTGTAAAAGTCCCAATCTTAAGCCTATCTCGCAGTGCGAAATCACATCCCCCATGCCCCAACCCGACCAGACCACCTTTTTGACCGGCCTCAATGCCGAGTACATCGCCGAGCTTCACGCCCGTTTTGTCGAGGACCCGGCAAGCGTCGATGAGAGCTGGCGGCGGTTCTTTGCCGCGCTCGAAGACGAGCCCCGAGACGTCGAAAATGAGCTCAAGGGCCCCGGCTGGGGCCGGCCCGCCGAGCCCCTGATCGCCAATGGCCATGCCGCGCCGGCGTCGGCGGCGAACGGCCACGCGGCCGCGACGCTTCCCCAGGAGGTGCATCAAGCCGCGCTCGATTCCGTGCGCGCGATGAACCTCATCCGCGCCTATCGCACCCGCGGTCACATGATCGCCGATCTCGATCCGCTCGGCCTCGCCAATCGGAACTATCACCCCGATCTCGACCCGGCGACTTACGGCTTCACCGAGGCCGATTTCGACCGGCCGATCTTCGTCAATCGGCTCCTCGGCTTCTCGACCGCGACCTTGAAAGAGATTCTGGCCGCGCTCAAGGCGACCTATTGCGAGAAGGTCGGCATCGAATACATGCACATCCAGGAGCTCGAGCAGCGCCAATGGATCCAGGCGCGCATCGAGGTGCCGCGCAATCACACCGAATTCACCGTCACGGGCAAGCGCGCGATCCTGCAGCGCCTGACCGATGCCGAGATGTTCGAGCGCTTCTGCGACAAGCGCTACACCGGCACCAAGCGTTTCGGGCTCGACGGCGGCGAGGCCTTGATCCCCGCCCTCGAGCAGGTCATCAAGCGCGGCGGCCAGCTCGGCATGAAGGAGCTGGTGATCGGCATGCCGCATCGCGGACGCCTCAACGTGCTCACCAATATGATGGGCAAGCCCTTCTCCGCGGTGTTCTCGGAATTCCAGGGCAATCCGGCCAATCCCGAGGATGTCCAGGGCACGGGCGACGTCAAATACCATCTCGGCACCTCGTCCGACCGCAGCTTCGACGGCAATCTCGTGCATCTATCGCTGCAGGCCAATCCGTCGCATCTCGAAGCCGTCAACCCGGTGGTGCTCGGCAAGGTGCGCGCCAAGCAGCGCCAGCGCAACGACACCGAGCGCAATCAGGTCGTCGGCCTGTTGATGCATGGCGATGCGGCCTTCGCCGGCCAAGGAACTCGTTCCCGAATCGCTCGACCTTTCCGAGCTCAAGGGCTACCGCACCGGCGGCACGGTCCATGTCGTCGTCAACAATCAGATCGGCTTCACGACGAGCCCCGCCTATGCCCGCACCGGGCCTTATTGCACCGAGATCGCCAAGGAAATCCAGGCGCCGATCTTCCACGTCAACGGCGACGATCCCGAGGCCGTGGTGCATGTCGCGCGCATCGCGACCGAGTTCCGCCATCGCTTCAAGAAGGACGTGGTGGTCGATATTTTCTGCTATCGCCGCCACGGCCATAACGAGGGCGACGAGCCGGCCTTCACCCAGCCGCTGATGTACCGCGCGATCGCGAACCATCCGACGACGCGCGAGACCTACGCCAAGCGCCTCGTCGCCGAAGGCGTGGTGACGCAGGCCGATGTCGATCAGATGGCGACGGATTTCAACGCCCATCTCGAGACCGAATACGAGGCGGCCAAGAGCTATCGTCCCAACAAGGCCGATTGGCTCGAAGGCGCCTGGACCGGGTTGCAGGCGGCATCGGGCGACGACCGCCGCGGCGAGACCGCGGTGTCGATGGAGCTTCTGAAGGAGGTCGGCCTCGCGCTCGCGCGCGTTCCCGACGGCTTCAACCTGAACCGCAAGCTCGTGCGCCAGCTCGAAGCCAAGCGCCAGGCGATCGAAAGCGGTGAAGGCGTCGATTGGGCCACGGCCGAGGCGCTCGCCTTCGGCACGCTCTGCGTCGAGGGAACGCCGGTCCGGCTCTCGGGCCAGGATTCGGGCCGCGGCACCTTCTCGCAACGCCATGCCGTTCTGGTCGATCAGGAGAACGAGACGCGCCATATCCCGCTCGCGCAGATCCGCGAAGGTCAGGGATCGTTCGAGGTGGTCGACAGCCCGCTCAACGAAGCCGGCGTGCTCGGTTTCGAATACGGGTACAGCCTCGCCGATCCGCACGCGCTGGTGCTGTGGGAAGCGCAATTCGGCGATTTCGCCAATGGCGCGCAGGTCATCATCGACCAATTCATTTCCTCGGGCGAGTCGAAATGGCTGCGCATGTCGGGCCTCGTGATGCTGCTGCCGCATGGCTATGAAGGGCAGGGGCCGGAGCATTCATCTGCCCGGCTCGAGCGCTACCTCCAGCTCAGCGCCGAGGACAATTGGCAGGTCTGCAATCTGACCACGTCGGCCAATTATTTCCATGCGCTGCGGCGCCAGGTGCGGCGGAATTTCCGCAAGCCGCTGATCATCATGACACCGAAATCGATGCTGCGCGCGCCGGAGATGGCGTCAAAGCTCGCGGCGATGGGGCCGGGAACGACCTTCCACCGCGTGATCGAAGATGGCGAGAAGCTGGTCGACGACGCCAAGGTCCGGCGCGTGGTCTTGAGCGCGGGCAAGGTCCATTTCGACCTCGCCGCCTATCGCCGCGAGCACAAGGTCGCGGACGTGGCGCTCGTCCGTGTCGAACAGCTCTTTCCCTTCCCCTTCAACACGCTCGCGACCGCGCTGGCGCGTTACAAGAACGCCGAATTCGTCTGGTGCCAGGAAGAGCCGGAGAATATGGGCGCCTGGAACTTCGTCGATCGCAAGATCGAGCGCGTGCTGGCAAAGCTCGAGGTCAAGGGCAAGCGTCCGCGCTATGTCGGCCGGATCGAGGCGGCGGCCACCGCGACCGGGCTGCTGCGGCGGCACAACGCCGAACAGGCGCGGCTCGTCGCCGAAGCATTCGCCGAGTAAGTTCGGCAAGCCAGAGAGGGGGTCGGAATGCCGACCGAGATCAAGGTCCCCACGCTCGGGGAATCGGTGAACGAGGCGACGGTTGCGCGCTGGCTGAAGCAGCCCGGCGATGCCGTGGCCATGGATGATCCGCTCGTGGAGCTCGAGACCGACAAGGTCACGCTCGAGGTCAATGCGCCGGCCGCCGGCACGCTCACCGAAGTCCTCGCCGGCGAGGGCGCCAACGTCGCCGTCGGCGCCGTGCTGGGCCGGATCGGCGAGGGCGCCGCCAAACCCGCCGCGGCCAAACCCGCGATCGCGCCCGCCGCCGCAAAGCCGGCGCCGGCGCCACCAGCCCCGGCCCCCGCATCGTCCGGCAACGGCGCGGACGTCCTCGCGCGCTCGGGCCCGGCGGTCAGGAAACTCGCCGCCGAAACGCAGATCGACGTGACCAAGCTCGCAACGACCGGCAAGGATGGCCGGCTGACCAAGGCCGATATCACGGCGGCTGCGGCCAAGCCGGCGCCGGCGCCTCAACCGGCCCCGGTTGCGCGCGCGCCGCGCGATCTCGGCCCCCGCGAGGAGCGGGTCAAGATGACGCGGCTGCGCCGCCGCATCGCCGAGCGCTTGAAAGAAGCCCAGAACACCGCCGCCATGCTGACCACCTTCAACGAGGTGGACATGACCGAGGTTCTGGCGATGCGCGAACGCTATCGCGAGAGCTTCGAGAAGCAGCACGGCGTGCGCCTGGGCTTCATGTCGATCTTCGCCAAGGCCTGCATCGTCGCGTTGAAGGAGATCCCGGCCGCCAATGGCGAGATCGACGGCGACGACATCATCTATAAGAATCATTACGACATTGGCATCGCGGTCGGCACCGAGCAGGGCCTCGTCGTGCCGGTGGTGCGCGACGCCGACCAACTAAGCTTTGCCGAGATCGAGAAGCGCGTCGGCGATCTCGGCCGCCGCGCGCGCGACGGCAAGCTCTCCCTGGAAGAGCTTTCGGGCGGCACCTTCACCATCACCAATGGCGGCGTCTATGGCTCGCTGCTGTCGACCCCCATTCTCAATCCGCCGCAATCGGCGATCCTCGGCATGCACAAGATCCAGAAGCGTCCCGTGGTGATCGGCGACAAGATCGAGGCGCGGCCGATGATGTATCTGGCGCTCTCCTACGATCATCGTCTCATCGACGGGCGCGAGGCGGTGACCTTCCTGGTCCGCGTCAAGGAATGCATCGAAGACCCGCAACGCATGCTCTTCGGCGTGTGAGGTCATGAGCGACAGTTACGAGGTCATCGTCATCGGCGCCGGGCCGGGCGGCTATGTCGCCGCGATCCGCGCGGCGCAGCTCGGCATGAGTGTCGCCTGCATCGACAAGGGCGCGGCGCCCGGCGGCACCTGCCTCAATATCGGCTGCATTCCCTCGAAGGCGCTGCTGCAATCCTCGGAGAAATTCGAGGAAGCCAGTCACGCGCTCGCGGTGCATGGCATCAGGACCGGCAAGGTCGAGTTCGATCTTGCGGCCATGTTGGCGCGCAAGGACAAGGTCGTCGCCGAGAACACGCGCGGCGTCGAATATCTCCTCCGCAAGAACAAGGTCGCCTACGTCAAAGGCGCGGCGCGCATTGCGGCCAAGAACAAGGTCGCGGTCGCGGGCGCGGACGGCAAGGCGCAGGAATTGATCGCCGGCAAGGCGATCATCATCGCCACCGGCTCCGACAGCATGAGCCTGCCCGGTATCGCGATCGACGAGAAGAGCATCGTCAGTTCCACCGGCGCGCTCGCGCTCGCATCCGTGCCGAAGCATCTCGTCGTCGTCGGCGGCGGCTATATCGGCCTCGAAATGGGCTCGGTCTGGCGGCGCCTCGGCGCGCAGGTGACGGTGGTCGAATTCCTCGACCGTATCACGCCGACCATGGACCAAGAGGTCGGCAAGGCGCTGCAATCATCGCTTGCCAAACAGGGCTTCGCCTTCCGTCTCGGCACCAAGGTGACCGCGGCTAAGAAAGCCAATGGCGGACTCGCGCTTTCGCTCGAAGCCGCGCAGGGCGGTAAGCCGGAACAACTCGCCTGCGACGTCGTGCTCGTCTCGGTCGGACGCCGGCCTTACACGGATGGTCTCGGCCTCGATGCGGTGGGCGTCAAATGCGACAACAAGGGCCGCATCATGGTCGATGCCGGCTTTGCCACCGGTGTCCCGGGGATCTACGCCATCGGCGACGTCATCGCCGGGCCGATGCTCGCGCACAAGGCCTCGGAAGAGGGCGTCGTCCTGGTCGAAATGCTCGCCGGCCAGCGGCCGAAGATCGATTACGACGCGATCCCGGCCGTGATCTACACCCATCCGGAGGTCGGCTCGGTCGGCAAGACCGAGGAAGAATTGAAAGCCGCCGGCATCGCCTATCGCGTCGGGAAGTTTCCCTTCTCGGCCAATGGGCGGGCGCGCGCGAACGCGGATACCGAGGGCTTCGTCAAAATCCTTGCGGATACGGCCAGCGACCGGGTGCTGGGCGTGCATATCATCGGCGCCGATGCCGGAACATTGATCGCCGAGGCCGCGCTCGCCATGGAGTTCGGCGCCAGCGCCGAGGACATCGCCCGCACCGTCCACGCCCATCCGACCTTGAACGAGGCCGTCAAGGAAGCCGCGCTCGCCGTCGAGGGCCACGCGCTCCACATCTGATCGGATCTATCACTTGGCCCGCGGATGCGCCTTGTCGTAGACCGTGGCAAGCCGCGCCGCATCGACCGCGGTATAGCGCTGCGTCGTCGACAGACTCGCATGGCCCAAAAGCTCCTGGATGGCGCGCAGATCGGCGCCTTCGCCCAGGAGATGCGTCGCGAAACTATGGCGCCATGCATGCGGGGTTGCGTGCTCGTCCAATCCCAACAACGCGCGCAGCTTCGCCATCTGTCCTTGAACTTGGCGCGGGTTGAGCGCCTTGCCGCGCAGGCCGACGAAAAGCGGGCCGTCCGCGGCCAAGTCATGCGGGCAGGCGGCGAGATAGAGCTTCACGGCGTCGGCCACGGCGGGAAGGATGGGAACGAGCCGCGTCTTGCCGCCCTTGCCGGCGATGGCGACGGCGCCGGCCTTCATCGGCGCCTCGCGGCGCGTCAAGCCAAGCGCCTCGCCGATGCGCAAGCCTCCGCCATAGAGCAGCGTGAAGATCGCGAGATCGCGCTTCCCTTCCCAAGCATGGCGGGCGAGCGTCGGCGCCAGATCGAGCGCGTCTTGCGCCTCCTCGATCGAGAGCGCGCGCGGCAGGGATTTGGGCAGCTTCGGCGTACGCACCGCGGCGAGCGCCGCGTTCTTGACCGCGCCGCGCCGGTCGAGGAAGCGGAAGAAGCCGCGCAGCACCGAAAGCGCGCGCGCCGTCGAGCTGCGCTGCATTCGGGCATTGACGCGCGCGGCGAGGAAGGCGCGAAAATCGGCTTGCGTCAGCGCTTCGAGATCGGCAAGCGCGGTCGCACCGCCGCGATGTTGGGCGAGAAAATCGAGGAACGCGGCGAGGTCGCTGCCATAGGCGGCAACCGTATGGGGCGAGGCACGGCGCTCGTGTTGAAGCCAGCTCAGCCATTGCGCGATGAGGTCTTGCAGATCGGCCGCGGCGAGGAAGCGCGCCGCGTCTGCGCGAGCGGATTCTAGGCCGACAGATCGAGCCATGCGGCGATGGTGATGCCGAGCGCGCGGGCCAGGAAAGAGAGCAACTCCGTGCCCTGCCCCGCATGGAACTTGCCGGGTTTGCGCATGCCGATGCAGAGCATGCCGGCCGGCGCCTTCGCGCTCACCGGCAGGCGCAGCAGCGCCGCCGAGCGCACCAGGCCCGCGCCGTCGCCGAAGAGCCGCACATCGCCCTGGATATCGGTTTGCAGAAGCACATCGCGCTCCGGGCCCAGCACGTCGCTCACCGTTCCGAAGTCGAGGATCTGCACGCCGTTGTGCTGAATGCGCGGCCGCTGTGGCGTCTGGCTCGAGGCCTGGCGCTCGACCGCGATCGTCACGACATCGGCGTCGAGCAGGTTCGCGAGGTCGGTGGTCACGATCTGGATGAGCTGCTCGAAGCTCGTCGCCGCCAGAATCGCCAGGACCGCGGCGTGGATGCGCGCCTGTCCCGCGAGATTGGCCCTGGACGTCGCGATGAGGCTCTTCTGCTGGCTTTTCAGCCGCGCGATCTCGGCGCGCTGATGCTGGACCATGAAATGCTGCATGTCGACGACGCGATCGCCGCGATCGAGCCTGGGCGGCGTCAGCACAGAAAGCAGATCGGGATGGGCGACGAGGAAATCCGGATGCCGGCGCAGATAGTCGAGAACCTCGGCGGCCGCCGGCTCCCCAGCCTTCGCCGCCGGCAATTGCGGCGGCGGCGGCGGCGGCACGGCTTTCTTGTCCTTCGGGAGGTCCATTCCCAATCCTATCCGCGATCCTATTCCGCCGCAGCGGCTTTCTCGCCGTCGCCCAAGATCGATTGGCCGGTCTTCTTCCAATCGGCCAGAAACGCCGCGAGACCCTTGTCGGTCAGCGGATGCGCGAACATCTGGCGCAGCACATTGGGCGGAAGCGTGCCCACATGCGCGCCCATCTTCGCCGCCTCGACGACATGCATCGGATGGCGAATCGAGGCGACCAGCACTTCGGTCTTGAATTGCGGGTAATTTCGGTAGATCGAGACGATTTCGGCGATCAGCGCCATGCCGCTCTGGCCGACATCGTCGAGCCGGCCCACGAAAGGCGAAACGAAGCTTGCGCCGGCCTTCGCGGCCAGAATCGCCTGTGCCGCGGAGAAGCACAAGGTCACATTGACCATCGTGCCTTCCTGCGCCAAGGCGCGGCAGGCCTTGAGCCCGTCCGGCGTCAACGGCACTTTGACGGTGACGTTCTTCGCCAGCTTGGCAAGCTTTCTTCCCTCGGCGAGCATGGTCGGCGCGTCGGTCGCGGTGACCTCGGCGCTCACCGGACCCGGCACCACGGCGCAGATCTCGCGCACCACATCGAGAAATTTGCGGCCCGACTTTGACACCAGAGACGGGTTGGTGGTGACGCCATCGACAAGACCGGTCGCGGCAAGGTCGCGAATCTCGCCGAGGTCCGCAGTGTCGATGAAGAATTTCATGCGCTGTCTCTTTTCCGTTTGCGTGGCGCGTGTTGCACTTTCCGACTAAAAGTCTAGCCCATGCCGGAGCGCCGCGCCAGTTCAGCCGAAAGCGCGGAACGCCATGTGAGCGTTCTGTTGCCGTTGCCCTTGGCCGGCGCATACGACTATCGGATTCCGCCCGAATGGAATGTGGCACCGGGCGATTTCGTCCTCGCGCCGCTGGGCAACCGCAAGCTTGCCGGCGTCGTGTGGGGCGGCGCGTCGGGCGAAGTAGCCGCGGCGAAATTGAAAAACCTCGCTCAGCCTTTGGGCGTGCCGCCGCTCGCCGCGGAATTGCGGCGCTTCATCGATTGGGTTGCGAATTATACCTTGGCGTCGCCGGGCGCCGTGCTGCGCATGGCGATGAGCGTGCCCGACGCGCTCGATCCGCCGCGGCCGCTCGCGGGCTTCGCGATAAGCGAGGCCGGCCGCGCCGCGCTCGCGGCCGGGGACGGCGCGCTCACCCCATCGCGCCGGCGCGTCTTGCTGGCGGCGGCGGAAGGACCGGCCTCGCCGGCCGTCGATCTGGCGCGCCGCGCGGCCTGCGGCAGCGGCGTCGTGCGTGCCTGCGCGGCGGCCGGGCTGCTCGATCCGGTGGATCTGCCCCGCCGGCCGCCGCAAGCCTTGCCCGATTTTCGCCGCGCGGGCCTCGATCTTTCGCCCGCGCAGGAAGAAGCCGCGCGCGAGCTCGCAACCTCGGTCGAGCAGGATCGATTCTCGGTCACGCTTCTCGACGGCGTTACCGGCTCGGGCAAGACCGAGGTTTACTTCGCCGCGATCGCGGCGTGCCTTGCGCGCGGCAAGCAGGCGCTCGTGCTTCTGCCCGAGATCGCGCTATCGGCGCAGTGGCTCGCGCGCTTTGCGGCGCGTTTCGGCACGCCGCCGGTGCTGTGGCATTCCGAGCTGAGCCACGCGCAGCGGCGCGACACGTGGCGCGATGTCGCCGAGGGCAAGGCGCCGGTGGTGGTGGGCGCGCGCTCGGCGCTCTTTCTGCCCTTTCCCGATCTCGGCCTCATCGTCGTCGACGAGGAACAGGATCTTTCGTACAAGCAGGAAGAAGGCGTCATCTATCACGCGCGCGACATGGCGGTGGTGCGCGCTTCGCTGGCGAAGCTGCCCATCGTGCTGGTGTCGGCGACGCCATCGCTCGAAACCCTCGTCAATGTCGATCAGGGGCGCTATCGCCGCCTTCATCTGCCGGCGCGCTTCGGCGATGCGCAAATGCCCGAAATCCGCGTCGTCGACATGCGCCGCAATCCGCCCGAGCGGCAACGCTTTCTCTCGCCGCCGCTGGTCGCGGCAATGGCCGAGACGCTCGAAGCCGGCGAACAGGCGATGCTGTTCCTCAATCGGCGCGGTTACGCGCCGCTCACCCTGTGCCGCGCTTGCGGGCATCGGCTCGAATGTCCCAACTGCACCGCGTGGCTGGTCGAGCACCGGCTGTTGGGGCAGTTGCAATGCCATCATTGCGGCCACGCCGAGCCGATTCCCGCTCTCTGTCCCCATTGCGGCGAAGCCAAGAGCTTCGTTCCCTGCGGTCCCGGGATCGAGCGGCTGAGCGAGGAAATGGCCGCGCGCTTCCCGGACGCGCGATTGGGCGTGATGGCGTCCGACACGCTCACCGGCCCGCGCGCTGCCGAAGAGCTGATCCGCGCGGTCGAAGCGCACGAGATCGACGTGTTGATCGGGACACAAGTGGTGGCGAAGGGTCATCACTTCCCGCTCCTGACCCTGGTCGGCGTGGTCGATGCCGATCTGGGCTTGGCGGGCGGCGATCTCCGCGCGGCCGAGCGCACGTTCCAGCTCCTCCATCAGGTCGCCGGGCGCGCCGGCCGCGCCGAGCGACCGGGGATCGTCTATCTGCAGACCTGGATGCCCGAGCACGGCGTCATGGCGGCCTTAATGCAGGACGACCGCGACCGCTTTTTCGCGATCGAGGCCGAGCAGCGCAAGGCGCATGGCATGCCGCCTTTTGGCCGGCTCGCCGCGGTCATCCTTTCGGGGCCCGACGACGCTTCGGCGGATCTCGCCGCCCGCGCCTTCGCGCGGGCCGCACCGCATCTGCCGGGGGTCGAAGTCTTGGGTCCGGCGCCCGCGCCCTTGCGCATCTTGCGCGGCCGCCACCGCCGCCGCTTTCTGTTAAAGGCGCGCCGCGACGTCAATCTCCAGGCCGTGCTGCGGCAATGGCTGGCCCGGGTCAAAGTCGCGGGCACCGTGCGCGTTCAGGTCGATGTCGACCCCTACAGTTTTCTGTAGCGCGCTTCGCCCGTGCCACGTCGCCGTCCAGCATCGGCCGGGCGGCGGCGCGGCATTGTCCAGGCGAGGTCTAGGCGAGCGCCTTTTCCTTCGCCTTGAGGCTCTTCGAGTCGCGCTCTTCATTGGTTTCGGCGCGCTCGAAACCGTGCTCCGACAGATCGAAAGCATTGCCTTCCGTGTCGCAGCCGCGGAATTCGGCATAAGGACGGTCCGCCGGGCGCTTCTTGGGCTCCTCGATGTCGAAGGCCGCGATCTTCTTCGTGATCGCCCCGATATCGTCCACCTGGAAGCCGAAATGATTGATGCCGACCTGGCCGTCGCTCTCGAGCTTGTGCGGCAGCACGGCCATCGTGATATAGCCGTCG
The DNA here is from genome assembly GCA_963729935.1 of uncultured Alphaproteobacteria bacterium. GTDB lineage: Bacteria > Pseudomonadota > Alphaproteobacteria > ATCC43930 > CGMCC-115725 > CAIKMD01. The sequence continues at coordinate 739,843 of CAVSPW010000005.1, read as the reverse complement.
CTCAAGAAGAACGCGGTTCCGGCCGGGTTCTGGTGGATGATCTCCATGTCGAAGACCTTGGTGTAATAATCGGCCATCTTCTTCGGATTGCGCGCCAGAATGGCGAGATGACGAATCTTCGGCTTTGCCATGATCGACCTCGGTGTTTTTTGCAGGCGTTTCCAGGTGACGTCATTCTCGCGCCGGACAGGCGTTGCGGCAAGCCGCATGGTGCCTCGATCCATCGCACCGGCCCCGTGGCCGCGCGCGAAACCGGCGCGGGAGCTTGTCGCCGCCCGGCACTAGGCGTATGAAAACAGCGTACGAGTTGGCGAAGGCCGGTTTTTCGACCTGCGAGAAAGCGAGAAAGAGAGTGAAACTTCTCTTGACTCGTCACCTCCTGATGACGCTGATCACGGCGGATCGCGAGCCATCTCGGGTCTGTGTATGTGTTTAGCGTTCAACGAAAGGCGGCCGCCATCGGCGCGCGTCTGAAAATTACGAAGCAAAGCCAATTTGTCGTTGTCTTTCAGCGCGGCGCGCCTGAGACAAAGTGTCGAGGTGCGGCCGGTTGCGCGTGCGAAGCCCTTGTGTTAAAAACCGGCCGCTTTCCGGACGGGTGGCAGTGAGGGGGGCCAAGACCTCGGCGACCCAACGGAAAACGTGTCATTTCAAGAACTTCCGGCGCAACCCGCACTTCGTCCCGGAGCAAACGAGGGCTCTTTCAACGTGGCATCCGAATCCACAGCCGGCAGCGAGCTCGGAGAGCGCTATGCGACGGCGCTTTATGAACTTGCGGACGAGGCGAAGGCTCTCGACGAGGTGGCCACGGATTTGCGCGCCTTGCGCGGCCTGATCGATGAGAGCGCCGATCTCCGCCGTCTCATCCGCAGCCCGGTCCTGACGCGCGCCGAGCAAGGCAAGGCGATTGCCGCCCTGGCCGAGCGCGCGGGGTTTCAGCCCCTGGTGCGCAACATCCTTGGGCTCTTGGCGCGCAACCGTCGGCTCTTCGTCGTGCCGCAAGTGATCCAAGCCTATCTCGCCGAACTCGCGTTCCGTCGCGGCGAGGTCACCGCGCAGGTGATCGCGGCGCAAGAACTGACCGCGGCGCAGCGCCAGACGCTCGACGAAAAGCTGCGGCGCGCGGTCGGCGGCAAAGTCGCCATCGAATTGAGGGTCGATCCGAGCTTGCTCGGGGGCCTGATCGTCAAGCTGGGCTCGCGCATGGTCGATGCGTCGCTCAGCAGCAAGCTGCAACGTTTGCAGCTCGCCATGAAGGGGGTCGCATAACATGGATATTCGCGCGGCGGAAATCTCCGCCATCCTGAAGCAACAGATCGCAAGCTTCGGTTCGGAAGCCGATGTCGCCGAGGTCGGACAAGTTCTGTCGGTCGGCGACGGCATCGCCCGGGTCTACGGTCTCGACAAAGTCCAGGCCGGCGAGCTGGTAGAGTTCCCGAACGGGGTGAAGGGCATGGCCCTCAACCTCGAGAGCGACAATGTCGGCGTCGTCATCTTCGGCGACGATAGCGGCATCTCCGAAGGCGCCGTCGTGAAACGCACCGGCGCCATCGTCGACGTGCCGGTGGGGCGCGGGCTTCTGGGCCGCGTCGTCGACGCGCTGGGTCAGCCGATCGACGGCAAGGGCCCCTTGAAGGACGTCACCCGCACCCGCGTCGAGGTCAAGGCGCCTGGCATCATTCCGCGTCAATCGGTCAAGGAGCCGGTGCAGACCGGCTTGAAGGCGATCGACGCGCTGGTGCCCGTGGGCCGCGGCCAGCGCGAGCTGATCATCGGCGACCGCCAGACCGGCAAGACCGCCGTCGCGATCGATGCCTTCCTCAATCAGAAGGCGGTCAATGCCGGCGACGACGAATCGAAGAAGCTCTATTGCATCTATGTCGCGGTCGGGCAAAAGCGCTCGACGGTCGCCCAGATCGTCAAGACCCTGCAGGATTACGGTGCGCTCGACTACACGATCGTGGTCGCCGCGACCGCCTCGGAGCCCGCGCCGCTGCAGTTCCTCGCGCCCTATGCGGGCTGCGCCATGGGCGAGTATTTCCGCGACAACGGGATGCACGCGTTGATCGTCTATGACGATCTTTCCAAGCAAGCCGTCGCCTATCGCCAGATGTCGTTGCTGCTCCGCCGCCCGCCGGGCCGCGAAGCCTATCCCGGCGACGTGTTCTATCTCCACTCCCGCCTGCTGGAACGCGCCGCCAAGATGAACGACGCGCACGGGGCGGGGTCTTTGACCGCCTTGCCGGTGATCGAAACGCAAGCCGGCGACGTCTCGGCCTATATCCCGACCAATGTGATCTCGATCACGGACGGACAGATTTTCCTCGAGACCGAGCTCTTCTATCGCGGCATCCGTCCGGCGATCAATGTCGGCCTGAGCGTCAGCCGCGTCGGCTCGGCGGCACAGATCAAGGCGATGAAGCAGGTCGCCGGCCGCATCAAGCTCGAGCTCGCCCAATACCGCGAGATGGCGGCCTTCGCGCAATTCGCCTCCGATCTCGATCCGGCGACGCAGCGCTTGCTCGCGCGCGGCGCGCGGCTCACCGAATTGCTGAAGCAGCCGCAATTCGCGCCGATGGCAGTCGAAGAGCAGGTGGTCTCGATCTTCGCCGGCACGCGCGGCTATCTCGACAAGGTCGACACCTCGGCGGTCACGCGGTTCGAGGCCGCGATGCTGGGCGATTTGCGTTCGAAGAAGCCGGAGATCCTGAAGTCGATCCGGGACAAGCGCGAGGTCGCCGCCGATACCGAGAAGGACCTCGCCGCCTTTCTCGACGGCTTCGCCAAGACCTTCGCCTGACGGGGTGCGCTAGCGCGTCATGGCCACGCTCAAAGAATTGCGGCTGCGTATCCGAAGCGTCCGCTCGACGCAGAAGATCACGTCGGCGATGAAGATGGTGGCGGCCTCGCGCCTGCGGCGCGCGCAGGAGCAGGCCGAGGCGTCACGGCCCTATGCGCAACGCATGGAGCGGATGCTCGGCTCGCTTGCCGCCAATATGAAGGGAATGGCCAATGCGCCGCCGCTTCTTGCCGGCACCGGCAAGGACGAAACCCATCTCATCGTCGTCGCGACCTCGGACCGTGGTCTGGCCGGCGGCTTCAACGCCACCATCCTGCGCGATTCGCGGCGGCTGATCCGCGAGCTGACCGCGTCCGGGAAGACCGTGAAGCTTCTGACCATCGGCCGCAAGGGCCGCGACGCGCTCCGGCGCGACTATGCGCGCCTCATCGTCGACAGCCTGACCGATGTCGGCCGGCCGATGATGAGCTTCGAGGCGGCGCGCGGCATCGCCGAGCGGCTGCTGACGCGGTTCTCCGCCGGCGAGTTCGACGCCTGTACCATCGTCTACAACCGTTTCAAGTCGGCGATCAGCCAGATCGTGACGCGTCAGGCGCTCATTCCTTTCGCCCCGCCGGAGCAGGCATCGCCCGCGCCCAATCAGGGCATCTACGAATACGAGCCGGAAGAGGCCGAGATTCTCGCCGATCTGCTGCCCCGCAATCTTGCGATCCAGATCTATACGGCGCTCTTGGAGAACGCCGCTTCCGAGCAGGGCGCGCGCATGACCGCGATGGACAACGCGACGCGCAATGCCGGCGAGATGATCGATTCGCTCAACACGACCTACAATCGCTCGCGTCAGGCCTCCATCACCAAGGAACTGATCGAGATCATTTCGGGCGCCGAGGCGCTCTAACGAGGAACGGCTGCTCATGGCAAAGAACAACATCGGCACCATCACCCAGGTCATCGGCGCCGTCGTCGACGTGAAGTTCGACGGCGATCTGCCTTCGATCCTCAATGCCCTCCACATCCAACATGAGGGCAAGACCTTGGTGCTGGAAGTGGCGCAGCATCTGGGCGAGAACGTCGTGCGCACCATCGCCATGGACACGACCGACGGTCTCGTGCGCGGCGCCGAGGTGACCGACACGGGCTCTCCGATCCGCGTTCCCGTCGGCCCGGAGACCTTGGGCCGCATCGTCAACGTGGTGGGCGAGCCGGTCGACGAGCGCGGACCGGTCAACGCCAAGCTGACCTCGCCCATTCACAAGCCCGCGCCGGACTTCGTCGATCAGTCGACCGAAGCCGAGATCCTCATCACCGGCATCAAGGTCGTGGATCTGCTGGCGCCCTATGCGCGCGGCGGAAAGATCGGGCTCTTCGGCGGCGCCGGCGTGGGCAAGACCGTCATCATCATGGAGCTCATCAACAACATCGCCAAGGCGCATGGCGGCTACTCGGTGTTCGCCGGCGTCGGCGAGCGCACGCGCGAGGGCAACGACCTCTATCACGAGATGATGGAATCCGGCGTGATCAAGATCGACGGGCCCGGCTCCAAGGCCGCGCTGGTCTATGGCCAGATGAACGAGCCGCCGGGGGCGCGCGCGCGGGTCGGCTTGACCGGGCTGACGCTCGCCGAATATTTCCGCGACGAGGAAGGCCAGGACGTGCTGTTCTTCGTCGACAATATCTTTCGCTTCACCCAGGCGGGCTCGGAAGTCTCGGCGCTGTTGGGCCGCATCCCCTCGGCGGTCGGTTATCAGCCGACCTTGGCGACCGATATGGGCGCGCTGCAAGAACGCATCACCACGACGAAGAAGGGCTCGATCACCTCGGTTCAGGCGATCTACGTGCCCGCCGACGATCTGACCGACCCGGCGCCCGCGACCTCCTTCGCGCATCTCGACGCGACGACCGTGCTGTCGCGCCAGATTGCCGAGCTCGGCATCTATCCCGCGGTCGATCCCTTGGATTCGACCTCGCGCATGCTCGATCCGCGCGTCGTCGGCGACGAGCATTACAAGATCGCCCGCGACGTGCAGCGGGTGCTGCAGACCTACAAGTCGCTGCAGGACATCATCGCCATTCTCGGCATGGACGAGCTTTCCGAAGAGGACAGGCTGGTCGTCGCGCGCGCGCGCAAGATTCAGCGTTTCCTCTCGCAACCCTTCCACGTCGCCGAAGTGTTCACCGGCACGCCCGGCGTGTTCGTGAAACTCGAAGACACCATCAAGGGCTTCAAGGGCATCGTCGCCGGCGATTACGACGAGTTGCCGGAAAGCGCCTTCTACATGGTCGGCACGATCGAGGAAGCGGTCGAGAAGGCGCGCAAGATGGCGGCCGAGGCGGCCTGATGGCCGACAAGCTGCAATTCGAGCTGGTCTCGCCCGAGAAGCTTCTCCTGTCGGAGCAGGTCGGCATGGTGGTGGTGCCCGGCACCGAAGGCAATTTCGGCGTGCTGCCCGGCCATGCGCTGCTGATCTCGACCGTTCGGCCCGGCGTGATCGACGTCTATGAGGACAAGACCGTGACCGAGCGGATTTTTGTCGCCGGCGGCTTCGCCGAGGTGACCTCGGAGCGCTGCACCGTGCTCGCCGATGAAGCCGTGCCCGTCGCTTCGCTCGATCGCGGCGCCATCGAAGCGCAGGCGAAGCTGCTCGAAACGACCATCGCCGGGCTGCGGGATAAAGCGCAGCGCCTCTCGGGCGCCGAGCGCGAGGATGCCGCGCGCAATTTGCGCGCCGCCGAACGTCAACTCGGCGTCGCCCTGGCAAAGCTCGCGGTGCTCGGCGCGGTTCACTGACCGCGACCCCCGACGAATCGGTCTTCGCGCTTCCGCCGGCCTCGGCCGCGGGATCGAAGATTTTGCGCCGTTTGCGCGTTACCGTATAATTGCACTCATGCGCCGCTGGACTCTCGATGATGTTCCCTGGGACCGGTTCGACCCGGCGAAGGTCGATCCCGAGATCCTGCGCATCGTCAAGGCCGCGAGCCTCGTCGAGCAGAACGGGGCCGATTATGCGCAATATCTTTGCGGCGTCTTCGCCGACGATCCGCTCTTTCAGGCCGCCGCGCGGAATTGGGGCGCCGAGGAAATACAGCACGGTCAGGCCTTGGGACGCTGGGCGGCTCTGGCCGACCCTTCCTTCGATCACGCGGCCGCATGCGCACGCTTCACGGCGGGGTTTCGCGTCGATTTGACCGCCGAGGCTTCGGTGCGCGGCTCGCGCGCCGGCGAGCTTGTCGCGCGCTGCATCGTCGAGACCGGCACGAGCTCCTATTATACGGCGCTCGCCGAAGCCAGCGCCGAGCCCGTGCTCCAGGCGATCTGCCGGCGCATCGCCGCCGACGAGTTGCGCCATTACAAATTATTCCTCGATCACCTGCAGCGTTATCTCGAAGCCGAAGGCCTGGGTTTCTGGGGACGGCTCGGCATCGCCCTGGGCCGCATCCGCGAATCCGAGGATGACGAGCTCGCCTTCGCCTATCACGCCGCGAATGATCCCGGCGGGGTCTATGATCGCCGGCGCGCGACCCGCGCCCATGCCCGCCGCGCCTATGCGGTCTATCGCCGCCGCCATATCGAGCGCGGCATCGCCATGGTGCTGAAGGCGGTGGGGCTGACGCCCAATGGCCGTCTCAACCGCGTCGCCACCGGTCTCGGCTGGTGGTTCATGCAAAGGCGCGTCGCGCGGCTCGAGCGCGAGGCGGCTTAAGGCCAACGGCGCCGGCGGAGCCGCAAACCGGCTACCGACCGGCGAAGACCGCTTCGAATTCCTTCAGCACGTCGAGGTAGAGCTGGCGTTTGAATGCGACGATGCGCGCGATCAGCTCGGCGCGCGTCGTCCATTGCCAGGCATCGAATTCCGGATGATGCGCATCGAGGCGGATATCGGCATCCGTGCCGAGGAAGCGCATCGCAAACCATTTCTGCGCCTGGCCGCGATAACGCCCGCCCCAGGCTTGGCGGTGGAGCTCGCCGGGAAGCTCGTAGATGTGCCATTCCTTGGTTTCGCCGATAATCTCGGCCTTGTCGGTCCCGACTTCCTCCTTCAATTCGCGCAAAGCGGCCTCGCGCGGCTCCTCGCCCTTGTCGATGCCGCCCTGAGGCATTTGCCAGGCGCCCGGCGTATCGATGCGCCGGCCGACGAAAATCCGCTTGCGTGGATCGAGCAGCAGGATGCCGACGCCGCGGCGGTAATCCTTGGGCGGCTTCGGCGTCACGGCGCGGCAGGCGGGGGCGCGGTGTTCTGGCGGTTGGCGATCGCGCTTGCCGGAGCGAGCGCTAGGCCCTTCTTGTCGAGCGTCGCCACCCAAGTCGCGACGTGGTCGACGATAGCGGGCGACAGCGCGGCGATTGCCAAGGCGGCGCCGCTGCGCTGTGCGTCCGCTTCGAGATCCGCCAAGGCCTGATCGATCGCCGCCGGTGCGGTGTCGCTGTCGATCACGCGGTTGGCCGCGCCCCAGGGCAGCTTCATCTGGCCTGCGAGCAGCGCGGTCATGTTCCCGACCGGCGGCTTGTTGTCGACGAACATGAGGCCGCGCTGCTTCAGGGTTTCGAGGATCGGGATCAAGGCGGCTTTCTCGGCGGTGAAGCGCGCGCCCCACTGCGCCACCAGCCCGACATAGCCCGATCCCTCGCCCATCAGCTTGTTGAGGCGCGCCGTGTTCTCGCTTTCGGGCAGCGCGGCGAGCAAGGTCAGCGGCCCCGGATCCACGCGCGGGTAGTCGAGCGGCTCCATCGGCAAGCCGAGCAGCGTTTCATGGCCGAGGCTGCGTGCCTGGTTGATCGCGTCTTTCACATTGGCGGCATAGGGATCGACCCCGAGGGTGATGCCGGGAGGCAGGCGATCGGTCGCCGCTTGGCTCAAGGCGCGGTCGAGACCCAGACCGGTGATGATCAGCGCCAGACGCGACCGCTTTTCGCCGCTATCGAAAGGGCGGGCATAGGCCTGCCAGGCCTGACGCCCATCCTTTCCGATGATCGGCAAGAGCCCGTCCGGCGTTTTCTCGACGAGGCCGGGATCCGGCGCGGGCAAGAGCAAAGCCGGGCCGCCATTGACGGGCGGCAAGGCGACGGCCACGCGCTGCGCAGGGCTCGGCTGGCGGCCGGTATCAGGGCCGAAATACCACATTCCGCCGCCGATGGCCGCCAGCGCGGCAAGGCCGACGATCACGATCGAGCGCATGTGCCTCAACGCCGATCCGGGCCCGCATGCGGGCGGCACAGCACGCCGCGCGGCAAGCGGCGCCCTGCTTGTCGGTTGTTTGTGTCCGCGGCGGCGCTCACTCGGGCGTGCGGTGGCCGAAGAGCGCCAAGCCGCGCAGCATGTCGACCGCGCGTGCGAGCTGATAATCTTCGCTCGTTCCCATCACCGAGACATCGACCGTGCTCGATTGCGCACCGCCGGCTCCCGGCGCTGCCGCGCCGGGCGAGGCGTCCGCCGGTTTGGCGGTTTTGTCGGCGGGCTTCTTATTGGCCTGGTCGGGGTCGGTGTTTTTGAGCGCGCCGCGCAGATCGGCCTCATGCTGTATTTGCACCTCGGCGATCTTCTGGATTTTCGCCGGCTCGACGACGATGTCGGGCTGAATGCCCTCGGCCTGAATCGAGCGGCCCGACGGCGTGTAATAGCGCGCCGTGGTCAGGCGGATCGCCCCGTGACCGGGCAATTGGATGATCGTCTGTACGGATCCCTTGCCGAAGGATCGGGTCCCGAGGAGGATTGCGCGGTGATGATCCTTGAGCGCGCCCGCGACGATCTCCGATGCGGAGGCCGAGCCGCCATTGATCAGCACGACCATGGGCAGCCCGTTGGTGATGTCGCCGGGTTTCGCGTCGTAGCGCTGCGCGTCTTCCGTCCGCCGCCCGCGAGTCGAGACGATCTCGCCCTTGTCGAGGAAATCATCGCTCACCCCGATGGCCTGGTCGAGCAGCCCGCCGGGATTGTTGCGCAGATCGAGTACGATGCCGGTGAGCTTCGCGCCGGCTTTCCCGCGCAGCGATTTCATCGCGGCCTGGAGCCCGCTATCCGTCTGCTCGTTGAAGCTGGTGATGCGGATATAGCCGACATCATTGCCCACGAGCTGCGACTTGACCGACTGGATCTTGACCACCGCGCGCTTCAACGTGACCTCGAATGGATCGCGGTTCTCGCGCTTGATCGTGAGCTTGATCGAGCTGTTGACCGGCCCGCGCATACGCTCGACCGCATCGGCGAGGCTCAGCCCTTGGACCGACTCGCCGTCGATCGCGACGATCAGATCATTGGGCTTCAATCCGGCACTGGCGGCTGGGGTGTCGTCGATCGGCGAGACCACCTTGATAAAGCCGTTCTCCATCGTGACTTCGATGCCGAGCCCGCCAAATTGGCCTTGGACCTGCACCTGCATGTCGGCGAAGTTCTTCGCGTTCATGTAGCTCGAATGCGGGTCGAGCGTCGAGAGCATGCCGTTGATCGCCGCCTCGATCAGCTGCTGGTCGGAGACCTCCTCGACATAGTCCGAGCGCACGCGCTCGAACACTTCGCCGAACAGGTCGAGCTGCCGGTAGGTTTCTGAATTCGATTGCGGATTGGGTTGCGTGTCGGCCGCGCGTCCCTGCGGGACGAGCAAGAACACGAACATCGCGGCCGAAGCCGCTGCCACTGGGAAACGCATCATCCTTTTACCTTTGCATCGCGAGTCGCCAGCCATGGCAACGGATTAATTGGCTGCCCATCGTGGCGCAGCTCGAGATAGAGGCGCGGCTTCGCCTCTCCGGTGGGCATGAGTCCGATCGGTTCGCCGGCGACCAACCATTGGCCGACACTGCTGTCGATCCTGTCGAGTCCAGCCACCAGCGAATGATAGCCATCGCCGTGACTGATGATCAAGATTTGGCCATATCCTTTGAAGGGACCCGCGAAAACGACTCGGCCGTCGAAAGGCGCGACGACCTGGGCCCCCGCGCGGGTCTCGAAGGTGATGCCCTTGCTGGTCGCGCCCGCGGGTTCCGCAGCGCCGAATGCCACCACCACGGGGCCTGCGGCGGGATAGAACATTTGCCCTCGCGCCTGCGAAAACGGCCGGATCGAGGCCGGGCGGGTCGGATCGATCAGCCTTGGCGCCGGTATGGCTGCCTGGACCTCGGGGCCCGAGCCGCGCTCGACGGCGGGCGGCGGCGCGGCCGCGGCGGCCAGGCGCTCTTGCCGCTGCTTTTCGGCCTGGGCCTCGGCCTCGCGCCGGCGGGCTTCGGCCTCGACGCGGTCGATCAAATCTTTGAGATCGTTCGCTTGCGCCGCGAGCTTCAACGCTTGTTGGCCGTTCGCAGCCGCATCTTGCGCCGCCTTCTGCTGCAGCGAGGTCTTGAGCGCGATCATGTCGCGGATGCGCGCCTCCTCGTTCGCGAGGCCGGTGCTCTCGATGCGATGGCGCGCTTCGGCCTCGCGAATCTGGTCGCGCAGATCCGAGAGCGTCTTCAATTGAAGGCTGAGCACATTGGCGCGGTCGATGAGGGGCGGCATGGCTGCGCTCAACAGGATTCCAGCACGCAGGGCGTCGATGGCCGCGCCCTCCGCCAGGGCCACGCCCGAAGGCGGGTTGCGCGCGAGATGCAACAATGCCGTCGCGAGTTGCGTCGCTTCCTGGCGGCGGCGGGAGAGTTCGTTGCTCGCCGCCTGTTGCTGCTGGGCAAGGCTCGAAATTTGCGCTTCGAGGCGGGTCAGCGCCGCCTCATGCGCTTGCGCGGCTTGTGCGGCGGCCACTTCTTGCGGGCGCAGGCGCGCCAATTCCGCCGCGAGGCTCGCCGCCTGCTGGCTCGATTGCTGTTGCTGCTGGCGGCTCGCTTCGAGCGCCTTCTGCACCGCTTCGAGTTTGGCCTGCGGCGCGTCGTCGGCGCGCGCGGGCAGACAGAAGAAGCTTGCCGCGAGCAGCAGCGGCAAAGCGGTGCGAGACGACCGGTCAGGCCGAAGCACGCTCGCGCAGCTTGAGCAAGGCTTGACCGGTCATCGCGCCGGGCTGAGGCAGCCCGAGAAGCTGCAGCAGCGTCGGCGCCACGTCGCAAAGCTTGCCATCGCGGAGACCCGCGACGCCGGCAGGCGGATTGACCAGCAGCAGCGGCACCGGGTTGGTGGTATGCGCGGTGTGCGGCTGGCCGGTCTTGGGATCGCGCATCATCTCGACATTGCCGTGATCGGCGGTTATCAGCAGCGTTCCGCCCGCCCGCGTCACCGCATCGGCCAAACGGCCGAGGCAGTCGTCGACGGTCTCGACTGCCTTGATCGCAGCCTTCAAATCGCCGGTATGACCGACCATGTCGGCATTGGCGTAATTCACGACGACGACGTCAAAGCGCCCGGCATCGATCGCTTCGACGAGCTTATCGGTCACTTCGCGCGCCGACATTTCGGGCTGAAGATCGTAGGTCGCGACCTTGGGCGAGGGGACGAGAATGCGGCTCTCGCCCGGGAACTCCGCCTCCCGCCCGCCATTGAAGAAGAACGTCACATGTGCGTATTTCTCGGTCTCGGCGATGCGTAGCTGCGTCAAGCCGGCGCGGGCGACCACCTCGCCGAAGGTGTCGTCGAGCGCTTCGGGCGGGAACAGCGTCGCGAGAAAGGGGTTGAACTCGGCCGAATACTCGGTCATGCCGGCCGCCGCCGCAAAACGGGTGAGGCGGCCGCGCGGAAATCCGGTGAAGGCCGGATCGAGCAGGGCTGTCAGGATTTCACGCACCCGGTCGGCGCGAAAATTTGCCGAGAGCACGCCATCGCCATCCTTCATGCCGCGGTAATCGCCGATCACGGTGGGGAGCATGAACTCGTCGGACTTGTCCGCGGCGTAGGATTGCGCGATCGCGACCATGGCATCGGGCGCGTGCTCGCCCTTGGCCTCGCAGAGTGCGGCGTAGGCCTTGGCGACCCGGTCCCATCGCTTGTCGCGATCCATCGCATAATAGCGGCCGCTTACGGTGGCGATGCGAAGGCGTTTGCAGGCCGCGACGTCGTTCATGAACTTCGCGAGATAGGTTTCGGCGCTCTTGGGCGGAGTGTCGCGACCGTCGAGAAAGACGTGGAGCGCGACCGCAACACCCGCGGTGTCGAGCGCCTTCGCGAGCGCGGCGATATGGTCCTGATGCGCGTGCACGCCGCCCGGCGAGAGCAATCCCAGAAGATGCGCCGTGCCGCCGCTTTCCTTCATAGCCGCGATAAAGGCGCGAAGCCCTTCATTGTCGGCAAGCGATCCATCCTTGATCGCTTGATCGATGCGGGGAAGATCCTGCATCACGACACGGCCGGCGCCCAAATTCATGTGGCCGACCTCGGAATTCCCCATCTGGCCCTTGGGCAGGCCGACGAAGGATTCGCTCGCCTGCATATGCGCCCGGGGCACGGTCTTGAGGAAACGGTCCCAATTCGGGGTCTTGGCCTGGAGAATGCCGTTATCGGCGGCGTCGGCGCGCTCGCCCCATCCATCGAGGATGCACAGCACGACGGGGCGCGGACGGGGACTGTTCGGCATAGCGGCCTTATAATCGAACCGGGCATAGCGCGAAAGGGCGCGGTTTCCGCCGTGGCTTGACCGGCCCGCGCGCCGCGCCCAAAATCACCGCGGTTTAACCATTATAGCGAGTGGCACCCATGGCCAGCCCGGGATTGATCGTTGCGCCGTTAACGCCTTTTAAGGCGGATCTGACGCTCGACGAGAAGGCGCTGGCGCGCCAAATCGATTACGTGGTCGAGGATTGCCGCGCGACCATGATCGTGGCGGCCGGCGTTGAAACTCAGGAATATACCTATCTGAGCTTCGAAGAGCGCAAGCAGCTCATCCGCACGACGGTCGAGCTCGCCGCCGGCCGCGTGCCGGTGATGGTGGGAATCACCCATCCATCCTTCAAGACGGCGATCGAGCTCGCCCATCTCGCCGAAAAGCTCGGTGCCGCGGCGGTCCAGCTTCTGGCGCCGTTGCGGCCTTTCGCCGGTCCGCCCACCGAAGCCGATCTCGTCTCCTATTTCGAGGCGGTCGGCAAGGAAACGGGACTCCCGATCGCGCTTTACCTCAACCCGGGGCCGGGGGCGGACGTCTCCATCCCCGCGACGATCGCGCTTGCGCGGCTGCCCAAGGTGCAACTCATCAAGGAAAGCTCGCGCGATCTATCCCGCGTCGGGCGGCTCATCGTCGAAATCGACCTTGCCGGGCATGCGCGCTATTTCACGACCATGCAGATGCTGCTGGCGACGCTTGAGCTGGGCGGCGCCGGCGCCACCATGCCGCCGCCGGCCTGCGAGATCGCGCGCCATATCGTCGATGCCTTCCTTGCCAAGGATTACGAGCGCGCCGCGAAGCTGCAGCTTCAATTCGCGCTGTTCCCGTCGAAATGGATGCATCGCGGACTCGCGCCGGTGATGAAGGCCGCGATGAAGGCGATCGGGATCCCGGCGGGCGAGCCCTATCCGCCCTATGTCGGGCTCACCGGCGAAGAGACGGCGGCGCTCGAGACCGTGCTCAAGACGACCGTGTTGAAGCGGAGGGAGTTCGTTCATGCTGACGATTAGACGGCTGTCGATCGAAGAGGCGAAGATCCTGATCGAGGGCGCGGCGCTGAAAGCGCGCGAGATCAAAGTGCCGATGTGCATCGCGGTGACCGACGAATCGGGCCATCTTGTCGCGTTCGATCGCATGGATGGCGGCAAGGTTTCGAGCATCTCGATCGCGATCGACAAGGCCTTCACCGGCGCGGCCGCGCGCCGCGGCACGCATATCTACAACGAGCTGTGCGTGCCCGGGAAACCGACCTTCGGCATCCACGTCACCAATGGGGGGCATTTCAGCGTCATCGGCGGCGGCCTGCCGGTCTGGGTCAATGGCGAGATCGTCGGCGGCGTCGGCGTGAGCTCGGGCTCGGCCGAGCAGGATCAGGTCTGCGCCGAGGCCGCGATCGATCATTTCTACGCGAAGACCGGCATGAAGGCGTGAGGCCGTCGCCGGCCTGGGTGGCTGAACATCCGGCGGCGACGACAAGAGTCTAGGTGCGGTGATAGGGGTGCCCGGCGAGGATCTGCTGTGCGCGATAGAGCTGCTCCAAGAGCATGCCGCGCACCAAGAGATGCGGCCAGGTCATCGCGCCCAGGGACAGCACGAAATGCGCTTTTTCCAGAATCGGCTCGGCCAAGCCCTCGGCTCCGCCGATGATGAAGGCGAGATCGGTGCCGGCGTCGCGCCAGGCGCCGAGCCGCTGAGCCAAGGCGGCGCTCGATAGCGCCGTGCCGCGCTGATCGAGGGCGACGATCGCGGCGCCTTTCGGCACGGCGTCCAGCAACAGCGTCGCTTCGCGCGCCTTCATCGCGGCGGGCGCGAGCTTGCGCCTTTCCTCGACCTCGCGCAGCTTCAGCGAATAGGTGATGCGCTCGGCATAGAGACGTTCGATGTCCTTAAGCGGTCCCGCCTTCTGGCGGCCGACCGCGACGATCGAAAGGCGCATGGGCGGTCAGGCGTGTCCGACGGCTTCGGAGAGCGCCTCGCCCCACATTTTCTCGAGGTTGTAATGAGTGCGCGTCTCGGCCCGGAACAGATGGACAATCACGTCGCCCGCGTCGATCAGCACCCATTCGCCATGGCGCAATCCTTCGACCCTCGGCTTGGCATGGCCCGCCGCCTTGATGCCGTCGATCAGCCTCTGCCCCAGCGCCGTGACCTGACGCTGCGAGCGCCCGGTGGCGATCAGCAAGTAATCGGCGATGTCGGATTTTCCGTGGAGGTCGAGGACGACGAGATCTTCGGCCTTGCCGTCCTCGAGGATCGTCTGGGCGAGAGCGAGAAGGGATTGCGCCGGCGAAGCTTTCGCCTTGCGACGCGGTTTTGTTCGAGTCGAGCGCGGTATGGCGGTCACCTCCGGGATGTGGCTCCCCGACGGGAGCGGATTGCAGTTGCCGAGCTTGGGTCGAGTTTCACGTGCAGGAAAGTCCATGCCGGCGGCGTCAACCGGGACAAGCGCCGCGCCGGCGGTCTTATCCGCTTGTGCGCGAAACGCTTGGCCGCGAGTTCGGCCAAGGCGCGCAGACAATAGGTAGGCCGCGCAAAGACCGCAATGGGAAGCCGCCGGAAGATCGAGCGCCAGCGCCGCCAATAGCGGATCTGCGCGAGATTGTCGGCGCCCATCAGCCAGATGAAATGTTGGCGCGGGAAGAGCGCCTGAAGCGCGGCGACCGTATCCGCGGTGTAATGCGTGCCGAGGTTCGCCTCGAGATCGAGTACCCGGATGCGCGGATCGCGCGCGATCGCCGAAGCCTGCTTCAGGCGCTCGGCATAGGGCGCCATGCCGGCGACCGGCTTCAGCGGGTTCTGCGGCGCGACCAGCCACCACACTTCGTCGAGCCGAAGCCGCTTCAAGGCTTCGAGGCTGACATGACGATGGCCTTCATGGGCGGGATTGAAAGAGCCGCCGAGAAGACCGATCCGCGGCTTCGGCAGGCGGCCGAGCGCCGATCGCCGCAGGCGTTGCGCGTGTTGCCTCAGGAGCGCACCTGGCCCGTACCGCGCACGACGTATTTGTAGCTCGTCAGCTGTTCGGCCCCGACCGGTCCGCGCGGCGGCAGACGGTTGGTGGAAATGCCGATCTCGGCGCCCATGCCGAATTCGCCTCCATCGGCGAATTGCGTCGAGGCGTTGACGAGCACGATCGCGCTGTCGATTTCCTCGACAAAACGCGCGGCCGCCTTTTCGTCCTCGGTGACGATCGCATCGGTGTGGTGCGAGCCGTAATGATTGATATGCGCGATCGCGGCGTCGAGCCCGTCGACGACGCGCACGGCAAGTATGGCGTCGAGATACTCGGTGAACCAATCCTGCTCGGTCGTGGCTTTCGCCAAGCGATCGAGCGCGCGCACGGCCTCGTCGCCGCGGATCTCGCAGCCCGCCTGGTGGAGCGCAGCCAGAAGCGGCGGAAGGATTCGATCGGCGATCGCGCGGTCGACCAGGAGGGTCTCGGCCGCGCCGCATACGCCGGTGCGCCGCATTTTTGAGTTCATCACGATCTTTTGCGCCTTCGCCGGATCGGCCGCGCGGTCGATATGGACGTGGCAGTTGCCTTCCAAATGCGCGATCACGGGGATCCGGCTTTCGCGCTGCACGCGCTCGATGAGGGACTTTCCGCCGCGCGGCACGATGATGTCGATCGCTTCCGTCATGGTCAGCATCATACCGACGGCGGCGCGGTCCGCGGTCGGAACGAGCTGCACCGAAGCCGGGGGCAGCCCGGCCGAGGCGATGCCGCGCTGCAATGCCGCGGCGATCGCGCGCGATGAGTGAAAGCTTTCCGATCCGCCGCGCAGGATCGCCGCATTGCCGGCGCGCAGGCAAAGACCGCCGGCATCGGCCGTCACGTTGGGCCGCGATTCATAGATGATGCCGATGACGCCCAGGGGCACGCGCATGCGCGCGATGTCGAGCCCGTTGGGCCGGGTCCAGCGCGCGAGCACGGTGCCGATCGGGTCGGGCAGCGCGGCCACTTCGTCGAGGCCCCGCCCCATTGCCGCGACACGTTTTTCATCGAGCAGCAACCGGTCCGTCATGGCTGCCGACAGATCCTTCGCCGCCGCCATGTCGCGGCGGTTGGCGTCGAGGATGGCCGATGTTTCGTCGCGGATCGCTTGCGCCGCGCGCTCGAGCGCATTGGTTTTGCGCGCTGCATCGGCATGCGCCAACACGAACGATGCCGCGCGCGCATCGGCGCCGATTTGCTTCATCGCCGCTTCGAGGCCGGAGCCGGTCGTCGTATCGGGGCTCATGTCACCACCAGATCGTCGCGGTGGATCATCTCGTCGCGTCCACGGTAGCCGAGGATGGTCTCGATTTCACCGCTTTTATGACCGGCAATCGCGCGGGCATCGTCGCTCGAATAGGCCGAAAGCCCGCGCGCGACTTCGCGGCCCTCGCCGGTTCGCACCACCACGGCGTCGCCGCGCTCGAACCGGCCGTCGACGTCGATGACGCCCGCCGGCAGGAGGCTGGTGCCGCGCCGCAACGCCGCGACGGCTCCGCCGTCGACGATGAGCGTCCCCATTGGATTGAGCGTGCCGGCGATCCAGCGCTTGCGCGCGGTGCGCGGCTCGGCAGAGGGCAGGAACCACGTCGCCCGCGCGCCATCCTCGATCGCCCGGAGCGGATGAAGCGCTTCACCCTTGGCGATCGCCATGCGGCAGCCCGCTCCCATGCAGATGCGCGCCGCGGCGAGCTTCGTCACCATCCCGCCCGAGCTGTAACCGACCGGCGCCTTGCCCGCCATCGCCTCGATCGCGGCTGACACCTCGCGCACCTCGGGCACATGGCGCGCGGAAGGGTCGCGGCGCGGGTCGGCCGTATAAAGCCCGTCGATGTCGGAGAGCAGCACAAGCGTGTCGGCGGTGATCATCTGCGCCACGCGCGCGGCGAGCCGGTCATTGTCGCCGAACCGGATCTCCTGGGTCGCGACCGTGTCGTTCTCGTTGATGACGGGAACTGCCTTCAGGGCGAGAAGCTGCTCGATGGTCGCACGCGCGTTCAAATGCCGGCGCCGCTCTTCGGTGTCGTCGGGCGTGAGCAGGATCTGCGCGACCGCGATGCCGTGCTTGCCCAGCGCCTCCTGATAGGCATGCGCCAAGCGAATCTGCCCGGATGCCGCCGCCGCCTGCTTTTCCTCGAGCTTCAGGCTCTTGCCGGTCAGCCCCAGATGCCGGCGGCCGACCGCAACCGCGCCCGAGGAAACGATCAGGATTTCCTGGCCGCGGGCGCGGCAGCGCGCGATATCCTCGACCAGCGCCTCGAGCCATTGCCGCCGGATGTCGCCGCTCGGCTCGTCGACCAGGAGCGCCGAGCCGATCTTGACGATGAGCCGGCGCGATGCCGCAAGGCCATCGCTCATAGACTGAGCGCGGGAAGCGGCGTTGCTTCCTTGCTGCGCGCCTCTTCCCGCGCCGCTTGGATGGCGTGCAGCGCGGCGGTGAGAACGTCATCGACGCCCTGGCCGGTGGCGCCCGACATGAGAAGGACGGGGCATTTGGCCGCGCGCTTGAGCTTCGCGCGCTTCTTCGCGAGCTCGGCGGCGTCCACCGCGTCGGCCTTGTTGAGGATGAGGATCTCGGGCTTCTCGACCAGATCATGTCCGTATTGCTCGAGCTCGGTGCGGATGGTGCGCCAGTTGGCGACGATGTCCGCTTCGGTCGCATCGACCAGATGAAGCAGCACCGCGCAGCGCTCGACATGGCCGAGGAAGCGATGGCCGAGGCCGACGCCTTCGCTCGCGCCCTCGATCAAGCCGGGCAAATCCGCGACCACGAATTCCTCGCCATGGCTCAAGGCCACGCCGAGCTGCGGCTTCAGGGTGGTGAAGGGATAGTCCGCGATCTTCGGCCGCGCATGCGAGATTTTGGCGAGCAGGGTCGACTTGCCGGCATTCGGCAATCCGATGAGCCCGGCATCGGCGATCAGCTTCAGGCGCAGCCAGACCCAGCATTCTTCGCCCGGCCAGCCCTTGGTGGCCTTGCGCGGCGCGCGATTGGTCGAGCTCTTGAAATGCGCGTTGCCGAAGCCGCCATCGCCGCCCTTCAGAAAGACGTGCCGCTCGCCCGGCTTCACCAGATCGAGCAGGACGGTCTCGTTCGCCTCATCCATGATCTGCGTGCCGACCGGCATGCGCAGCACCACGCTCTTGCCGGCGGCGCCGCTGCGATTGGCGCCCATGCCGTGATGACCGGTCTCGGCCCGGAAATGCTGCTGATAGCGGTAATCGATCAGGGTGTTGAGATTGGCGACCGTCTCGATGATGACGTCGCCGCCGCGCCCGCCATCGCCGCCATCGGGCCCGCCGAATTCGATGAATTTCTCGCGCCGGAACGCGACCACGCCCGGCCCGCCATCGCCGCTCTTGAGGAAGATCTTAGCCTGATCGAGGAATTTCATCGGCGTTCATCGCGAGCGGGCAATTGGAAAAGCACGGGAAAAGGGCACGATGCCAAACAAAAAGGGGGAACAAAGTCATTCCCCCTCGGTCAAGAAAGCGCGTGTGAGGGAGAGCCTCAGTCGGCGGCCTCTTGCGGCAAAGGCGCGACCGAGACATAGGTTCGGCCCTTGCTCGAAGTGCGAAAGGCCACGGCGCCGTCGACCGTCGCGAAAATCGTATGATCGCGGCCGAGGCCGACATTCTGGCCGGGATGATAGACCGTGCCGCGCTGGCGCACGAGGATGTTGCCGGCATTGACCAACTGGCCGCCGAACTTCTTCACGCCGAGGCGCCGTCCCTTGGAATCGCGCCCGTTGCGCGAAGAGCCGCCTGCCTTTTTGTGGGCCATGCCGTTTTCTCCTCAGCTCAACCGCTGATCGCGGTGATGCGCAGCACGGTCAGCCTCTGGCGGTGGCCGTTCTTGCGGCGGTAATTGTGGCGCCGGCGCTTCTTGAAGACCAATACCTTGTCGTCGAGCTTTTGCTCCAGCACCGTCGCCGTCACGGTGGCGCCGGCAATGCGGGGTGTGCCCGTCTTCGCATCCTTGCCTTCGCCGACCATGAGCACGTCATCGAGCGTCACCGTCGAGCCCGGCTCGGCGACGAGCTTCTCGACGAACACCACGTCGTCCTTGGCAACCTTGTATTGCTTGCCGCCGGTGCGGATCACTGCGTACATGATTGAATCTTTGCGTTGAATGTCCTGCGGACGGTTCCTCGCCCGAGGCCGCGCACTATAGCGGGCGGGCGAGGCCTGTCAAGCCCTTGGCCGGCCAGGGATTGTTGTGGATTTACCCGGGCTTGGCGGAAGTCCGCGAAGGCGGCCCGCAGCCCCGGGGGGTTGGGAGCGGGCGCGGTTGTCGGTGCCTCGGCCCTGCGCTAGTCTGCCCGCCCCCGAAGGACGGACGCGGCGTTGCGGAGAGGTGCCAGAGTGGTCGATCGGGGCGGTCTCGAAAACCGTTGTACCCCTAGCGGGTACCGTGGGTTCGAATCCCACCCTCTCCGCCACTAAGCCGCTGCGTTCCATGGGTCCTCGGTTGAAACGGTACTCATTGCCTTGCAGGCTTTCTCGCGGTCGCGCATGCCTTGACGTCTAGGGGGGCGGGGTCGCGTCCTTTCGAAGACGCCGAGAACATCCCTGCGGCCCGGATTCGAGCGAGCAACCGCGCCGACGCCAACCGTCCGAACCCCAACCGCAAAATGTGTCGTCGGGTCTTGATGGGAGGGCCGCGTTTGCGGGAGGTGGTGCGCCCGGATATGCTCGAACGCTGCGCCCCGCTGAATCCGCGCTCTCAAGGAGATGTCCGATGTCCACCGGACTTTACGTGGTGCTTGGTCTCGTCGTGCTTGTCGTCGTCGTGGTCATCGGCATCTACAACGGCCTTGTCTCGGGCCGTCAAGAGGTGCGGAACGCATGGTCGCAGATCGACATCCAGCTGAAGCGCCGGCACGACCTCATTCCCAATCTCGTCAACGCGGTCAAGGATGCGATGAAAGTCGAGCAAACGCAACTCACCGCCGTCATCGCCGCGCGAAACCAGGCGGTCGGCGCACGCACGCCCGAGGATGCGATGAAGGCCGAATCGATGTTGAGCGGCGCGCTCAAGAACTTGTTCGCCTTGGTCGAATCCTATCCCCAATTGCGCTCGCAGCAGAACGTATCCGGCCTCATGGAAGAGCTCGCAACGACCGAGAACCGGATCAGCTTCGCGCGCCAGCACTATAACGATGCGGTGCAGGCGCAGAACATCAGGGTCAAATCCTTTCCCGGCGTGCTCTTCGCGTCGAGCCTGGGATTCTCCTCCGAAACGATGTTCGAGATCGGCGAGACAGAGCGCGCCGCGGTCGAAGCGGTGCCCGACGTCCATCTGTCATAGCCTTCCGTCATGGCTGACCCATCGGCCACGCTCTACAACACGGACTTCCGGAAGGCGATTGCGCGCAACAAGCGCAATACGGTGCTGCTGTTCCTCGTCTTGGTCGCGATCTCGGTCGTGGTCGGCTATGTCCTCGGCTGGGGCGTGGCGATCATCGAATTGATCTGGAACCTGCCGGCCGAGACGGTCAGCCATTTGACGGCGAGCGACGTGCTCTTGGACCTGTTCGGACCGCCGCGCCCGCAGGCCCTCGCGGGCGCCGCGATCGTCAGCGGATGTGGCCTCGTCTGGGGCCTGATCACGCTCACCTCGGGCGCCGCGATCTTGGCCGCCTTCGCCGGGGCGCGGCCCGCCGATAACAATGACCCGACGGAGAGGCGATTCATCGACGTGATCGCGGAGATGGCGATCGCCGCTGGCGTGCCGCCGCCCAAGGCCATGATCATCGAGACGCCGGCTCTCAATGCTTTCGCCAGCGGCTCATCGCCGCGGCGCGCGATGATCACGGCGACGTCCGGCATCCTTGCCGCCTGCACGCGCGAGGAATTGCAGGCGGTGATCGGGCATGAAATGGGGCACGTCGCCGATTACGACGTGCGCTACACCACCGTCGTCGCGGCGATGGCCGGCGTCGTCGTCTTGCTGGCGCATTTCCTCGGCAATGTCGCGCGCTGGTCGTTTGGCTGGGGCGGCTACCGGCCGTCGCGCGGCCGGGGCGACGGCGCGTCGGGCGCGCGCATGGCGTTGACCCTTGTCGTTGTCGTCGTTCTGGTGGTGCTGCTCATCGTCGCTCCCATAGCGTCCCGCCTTGTTCAGATGGCGATCTCGCGCCAGCGGGAATATCTCGCCGATGCCAGTTCGGCGAAGCTCACGCGCAATCCGCTCGGGCTCATTCATGCCCTGCGCCGGCTCGAAGCCAGCGATACCAATATCGCGCGCGCGGACTCGCCGGTTTCCGCGCTGTGCATTGCCGCGCCCAAGGGCGGCTTCCTGAGCGGGCTCCTATCGACGCATCCGCCGATCCCCGAACGGATCGAAAGGCTGCGCAATCTCGGCGGCGTGCCGATCACGGCTGAAGAGGCGGACGCGCCGGTGCCGACATCCTCCTCCGACCAGCCCTATTCGGGACCTTGGGCGGACGCGCAGAGCGCGCAATCCGCGGCGCCGGAACATGACGCGGTCGGCAAGGGCCCTTGGGGCTGAGACGCTCGGATGAAGTTGGGCGGCCGTCTTATGGCGACACGCCCGTCGCGGCATGATCCGTTCCGGCGGATGCGTTCCCGGCTTTGCGGTGGGAATTCATTTTCGTGAGTCTCGAGGGATTCGCCTCAAGGTGGCCGGCCATCGGCGGGCCGGCGCACTCAAGAACTTCTCCCGATCAGTCTTTCGGGGCATAATTCGTTGTAAATTTCCTCTCGCTCGGGGAAGTCCAAACGGAGACGGGTTCGAGGGCGATCCGCTCCTCCGCTAGCCTCCCCCGCGCTATGCCGAGATAATTTTATGGACGCGTCATGGACATTTTTACGCCGATACGCATAGGCCCTTACCAGCTCGGCAATCGCATCGTAATGGCCCCCATGGCGAGGGCGCGCTCCGGAGACGACCGCGCGCCCGGCCCGATGGTCGCGCAATATTACGCGCAGCGCGCCTCGGCCGGCTTGATCGTCACCGAAGCCTCGAGCGTTTCGCCTTTGAGCGTGAGCCGCCCGCATGCGTCGGCGGCGTTTCTTCCTTTGCACCGCGATGGCTGGCGCCGCGTCGCCGAAGCGGTTCACGCCGAAGACGGCGTAATTTTTCAGCAGCTCTATCACCTCGGTCGGAAATCCGATCCCTCGCGCATGCCGGCAGGAATGGTTCCGGTCGCGCCCTCGGCAATCGCCGCGCGCGGACAGGTCGCCGGCATCAACGGCCCGGTCGAGTTCGCGGTGCCGCGCGCTCTTCGAACGGATGAAATCGCGGGCGTGGTCGGCGAGTTCCGTCAGGCGGCGGTCTACGCCTTGGAAGCCGGCATGGACGGCGTGGAGATCCACGGGGCCAATTCCTATCTGATCGACCAATTCCTGCGCGACGGCACCAACCGCCGCGCCGATCGCTACGGCGGCAGCGTCGAAAATCGCGCGCGCTTTCTTTTGGAGGTCGTCGATGCGCTCATCGACGTCTGGGGCGCCGAACGCGTCGGCGTGCGCCTGTCGCCGCATGCGCGCGGGGACGGCATTGCCGACACGGATCCCGCGACCACTTTCGGCCATGCCGCCGCGGCGCTTGGCGAGCGCCGCATCGCCTATCTCCATCTTATCGAGGCGGTCACGCCCGACTTGCCGCAATCCCCGCCATCCGGGAGCGCTCCGCTGATGAAGATCGTTCGTGAGGCGTTCCGGGGCCCGCTCATCGTGAATGGCGGCTATACGCGAGAAACCGCGGCGCAAGTCGTCGGCTCCGGCGCCGCCGACATGGTTGCCTTCGCCGCGCTCTTCATCGCCAATCCCGACTTGGTGGAGCGCTTGCGCCGGAACGCGCCCTTCAACAAACCCGATCCATCGAGCTTCCACAGCGGCGGCGCTCAAGGCTATATCGATTACCCGCCGCTCGACCAGACGATCGCTTCAAGCGACTAGAACCGACGCGCCGCGCGTTGATGTGACGACGCGGGCCGATTTCAGGCCGGTGACGTGTGCCGTTGCGATGCGGCGATCGTCCATGCCGCATCAGGCGCCTCTTTCGGCTTCCCTCGGGCGATGCCCTCGTGCGACCATGACGGAGCAACCGGCGCCATCAGATCGGTTGTACCAATTGGGGGAAGGCGAGATGACGAACGAGGCCCAAGAACGCGTGCCCGATGCGACGATCAAGGCGGCGCGCGCCGGCTGGATGATCCGCCTGACGGCAGGCGGCGTGCCGGTGACGGATTTTCTCGAAGTCGCCTATTCCATCGACCGGTGGGACGATTGGTGCCAGGCCTGGTGCGAGCGCGCGGCCATGCATGAAAGGACCGGGCGTGCCTGCCTCGCCGAGAATCAGAACGCCTCGGCCGCGATGCATCTCGTCACCGCCGCGGTCGAATATCACTTTGCGAAATTCTATTTCACCCATGACGTGAAGCAGATGAAGGCCGCGCACATGAAGGCGGTCGAATGCCGCACGCTGGCGTTGCCGCATCTCTCGCCTCCGGGCGAGCGCGTCGCGATCCCGTTCGAGGGCAAATACCTCTACGGCAATTTGCGCAAGCCGCTCGGCGCCACCGGCAAGCAGCCGGTGATCCTCATCATCTCCGGCATGGACTCGACCAAGGAAGAGCAGCACTACTACGAGCAGCTCTTCCTCGAACGCGGCATCGCGACTCTCTCATTCGACGGACCCGGCCAGGGCGAAGCCGAATATGACTGGCCGGTGCGGCACAGTTTCGAGGAGCCGGTCGGCGCGGTAATCGACTGGGTTGAGAAACGCATCGATCTCGATGGCGGCCGGGTCGGCATTTCGGGCTCGTCGATGGGCGGCTATTACGCGCCGCGCGCGGCTGCCTTCGAGAAGCGGGTGAAGGCGGCGATCGCCAATAGCGGTGCCTACAGCGTCATCGACAATTTCGATCAGCGTCCGAAGACCTTGAAGGACGCCTATGTGCTCCGCACGCATTCGAAGACCGTCGAGGAGGCGCGCGAGAAGACACGGCCCTTCGATCTGACCGGGGTCGCGTCGCGCATCACCTGCCCGATCTTCATCATCGCCGGCAAGGAGGACCACATCACGCGCTGGCAGGATGCCGAGCGCGTCGCCAAGGAGGTCAAGGGCCCTTGCGTGTTCGTCGCGCTCGAAGGCGGCATCCATGTCGGCCACAATCGCGGGCATTTGTGGCGCAGCCAATGCGCCGACTGGATGGCGGTGCAACTCGGCGTGCCGAAGCGGTGAGGCTGTCGCGTCTGCCCGAGCCAAGGCTTTCCGGGCGCTGATCGAGCGGCGGAGCGGCGCAACCGCGACGGCTCGGGATCACGCGTGTCGGTCCGATGAGCCGCGGCTCGTCGAGCGAGCGATCAGCCCATCGACCGCAGCATTAACCACGCGCAAATTATCAAAGAAATTCCAATTCCCGTCATGTCGAGTGACCGTGTTTCGCTCTCAGTGCGAGCGCGCACCATGGCGTAGCACGGCATGGGTTGAGACTCCCCTAACAGGGAACGCGTCGCACAAAGGCGACGGTGCTTCAAGGAGGGGCCTTGGCTCCAGCTCGCATCGGCGGCGATCCGGTTCACCCGGCACCAGCCCCCGAAGCGTGGCGTGAAAACCGATCCGGCATAACCGGTCAAGGTCTGGAAGGCGATTGTGAGGTCGCTCGGCGGGCGCGGACGCCGTTGAGCGGGCGGCGCGGCCGCTCCCCCTTGCGCGCCGGGGCGTTACATCTCGATAACGACGTAGTCCTGGTCGATCGAGACGGCAAAGGTCTCGGCGACATAGGGGCCTTTGGCGAGCTGGGCGCCTGCCTCGATCGCAACTGGGTAGTTCCGCACTTTGAGCGTCTCGGGATCGCACCACGCCTGGCCGGTGCGGATGTCGAATTGCCAGCCATGCCACGGGCAACGGAGCATGGCGCGATCATGCGCGAGACGATAGGTGCCGGGCTCGGTGGATTCCGCCGGCCGTACGATCTTTCCGCGGCAGAGAGACGCGCCCGCATGCGGGCAGGTGTTGAAGAGAGCGAAATATTCCCCGCCAACATTGAAAAGCGCGATCTCGCGCCCCTTGACGGTCACCAATTTGCTGCCGCCGGGCGCGACCTCGCCGACCGCCGCCACGGCGTGCCGCTCCATGTTATTTCAGCCCGTACAGCTTTTCGGCGTTGCCGCGGAAGAGCTGTCGTTTTTGAGCTTCGGAAAGCTTGACCTTGAAAACGGTATGGGGATCGTCGAAATCCCAATGCGGATAATCGGTCGAAAAAAGCAGCCGATCCCATCCGATCCAATCGAAGAGGTCGATGAGATGCTCGGGCTGCTCCGGCTCTTCGATCGGCTGAGTCGTGTACCAGATGTGCTCGCGGATATATTCGGAGGGCGGCCGCTTCACATGCGGCACCTCGTCGCGCATCTTTGCCCAGTGCTTGTCGAGCCGCCAGGACAAAGCGGGCACCCAAGCGAACCCGCCTTCGATCAGCACGACCTTGAGCGCGGGAAACTCTTCGAACACGCCTTCGATGACGAGGCTCGTCACCACCCCCTGCATCGATTGAACGTTGTTGTGATGTTCCTCGATATAGAACGAAGGCGAGCCCGAGGCGGTCGAACTGTGCCCGTTGACGCCCGACACGTGTAGCCCGATCGGCAAGCCCGCCTCGGCGGCGGCTCGATAGATCGGCCAATAGCGGCGACGGCCCAAGGGCTCGTCGGCGCGCGGCGGCAACGAGACCTGGATGAAATCCCGATTGCCGGCGCGGCGCTCGATTTCTTTCACGGCCGCCTCGGGCCATTCCTGGGTGACGGCGATCGAACCCTTGAGTCGCTTGTCTTTGCCGGTCCAATTCTCGAGTTGCCATTCGTTGAGCGCTGCCGAGAGCGCCGCGCCGAATTCGAGATTGCGCTGTGAATTGCCGTTGGGCCGCAACGGCTGGAGCACACCGTAAGCGACGCCGTTGGCGTCGAGATGCTGCTCTTGCATGAACGGCAGATGCGAGCCCGGCAATCCGCCAGTGGGAGGCCACGCATCGGCGCGCGATACGGCCGGCTGCATGCGCGGATGCGACAAGGTCTTCGAGAGTCCTTGGCGCACGAACTCGCCATAGGTGACGATGTGCTGCTGCCACCGCTTGGCCAGCCACGGGTTGAGATCCGAGAGCGATCCCATTGTCGGGTGGATGTCGCAATCGATGACGCTGAACCGGGTTTCTTTCTTGGCCGGCGGGCGTTCCAGAACCTCGATCGTCACGGCACGCGCTCCTGGCTGGTGTGATGCACGGTTTCGGCAAGACGCGGGTAGGTTTGCAACGGATTTTCGATCAGTATTTTGCGCGCCAGAGCGCCCGATAGTTCGGGCGGCAGGACCGCGTCACCATCGAATTGCCAATGCGGGTAGTCGGTCGAGAACAGCAAGAGCTTGTCCGAGCCCATCTGCTCGATCACGCGCGCCAATTGCCCGGGATGCGGCGGCGCGTCGACCGGTTGAAGCGTAAACCGGATATGGTCGCGAACGACCGCCGCCGGCGGGCGATCGACCCAGGGAATCTCCGCGCGCACGCCGCGCCACGTCTTGTCGAAGCGCCACAGGCACGCGGGAAGCCACGTGAACCCCGATTCGATGAACACCGCCGTGAGTCGCGGGAATTTGACGAACACGCCTTCGGCGACGAGGCTCAAAAGCGTGCTCTCGAACGCGCCGCCATAGCTCACATAATCCTCGAGATAATAGGAAGGCCAGCCGCCCGGCGTCGGCGCATGGCGGTAGGTGCTGCCGGCATGGATGCCGATGGGAAGGCCGTGCCGCTCCGCGGCGCGATAAATGGGCCAGTAGTGGCGCCGGCCCAGCGGCATCTCGTCGCCCGCGATCATCAGGACCTGGACGAAACGCTTGTCGGCGGCGCGGCGTTCGATCTCGTCGACGGCAAGCTCGGGATTCTGGGTCGGCACCACGATCGATGCCCTGAAGCGCGGTTCGTGGTCGAGCCATTCCGCGGCAAGCCAGTCGTTGATCGCGCGGCAGAAGGCCGCCCCCATATCCTCGCTGTGGAAGATTTGCGCGGCATGCAGGCAGTTGAGAATCGCAAAACGGCTACCGAACCCGTCGAGTGCCTGGCGCCGCACCAGCTCGATATCGCTGCCGGGATTGCCTTGGCTGGGGCGCCAATCGGCCCGCCCCGAGAGCGGCGCGCCGGAAGGGTAGGACGTGATGTCGAGATTGAGGCGGTCGATACCCCGACCGATGATGGCGTCGCGCCAATATTCGTCGAAATAAGGCAGCAACGCCTTCATCCCCGGCACGGAAGGGTGAACGTCGCAGTCGATCGCGTTTTTCGTTGTCGGTACCATGGTTACGTTCACACTATCGCAGACGCCTGGCTTTTCAGATCCCGGCAGGTGCCCAAGCAATGTTAAGCGCAATTTTGGGCGCCCGAGCCGCCTTACGCAAGGGAAGGCGTGAGGCGTTGCGTCCGGCGATATCGGAAAGCCCGATCGTTCGGCATGGGCAGATGAGCCTTCCGGAAACAGGTGCCTAATTTCCTGCCGCTTTCCACAAATATCTCGGCCGCAAGGCTGCTTTGGGCGGTCCTATCGACCCAGAAGGAGCAATCCGATGCGCGCCATTTCTCTTTGGCGGCGGGCTTCCTTCATCGCGATCAAAGGTCCCCGGCATCGAATGCCGAAGCCGGCCTCTTCAGCTGGACGCTGTCGAGGCACCCAAGCGTTCTGCGGCGGCGACGGTGTTTTCCAGAAGCATCGTGACCGTCATGGGGCCGACGCCGCCTGGAACCGGCGTGATGTAGGACGCCTTTTGCT
The DNA here is from genome assembly GCA_963729935.1 of uncultured Alphaproteobacteria bacterium. GTDB lineage: Bacteria > Pseudomonadota > Alphaproteobacteria > ATCC43930 > CGMCC-115725 > CAIKMD01. The sequence goes on along the minus strand of CAVSPW010000005.1, from coordinate 711,758 downwards.
TCACGCCTTCGAAGTCTACGTCGCCCACGAGCTTGCCGTTGGGGAGCCGATTGATGCCGACATCGATGACGACGGCGCCGCTGCGGATCATCTGCGGGACGATCAGATTCGGCGATCCCGCGGCGACCACGAGAATATCGGCAAGGATCGTGTATTGCGCGAGATCGCGCGTCTTGGCGTGACAGATCGCGACGGTCGCCTCGCGCTGCATCAGCATCAAGGCAAGCGGCTTGCCGACGATATTGCTCGCGCCGACGACGGTCACGTTCTTGCCTTCGAGTTCGATCCCTTCATGTTCCAGAATCTTCTGCACGCCATAAGGCGTACAGGGTGGGAACACGGTCTTACCGATCACGAGGCCGCCGACATTGTAGAGATGAAAGCCGTCGACATCCTTGGCGACCGAAATCGTCTCCAGCACGCCGCGCACCGAGATGTGGGTGGGGAGGGGCAGCTGCACCAGAATGCCGTGTATGCCCGGATTGGCATTGAGCCGCGCGATGCAGTCCAACAATTTCCGCTCGGACACGTCGGCCGCGAACCGGATGACTTCGGATTTGATCCCGGCTTCCCCGCAGGCCCGCACCTTGTTGCGGACGTAGATCTCCGATGCGTGATTGTCTCCCACCATGATGACGGCGAGTGCCGGGTGAATGCCGCGCGCCTTCAACGCTGCGGCGCGAGCGGCGATGCCGATGCGGACTTCCTTGGCGATCGCGACGCCATCGATAATCTTTGCGACCATAATTTTTCCGACTGAGTGATCCTGTAGGAACCCGAGTATCTTGCCGTCTTGCCCTTGCCGCAACCCCGATCCCGAGAATTGAGGCGGAGACGCGCGTGGGCAGAATCGCATGAACTTTGTTGAATCGTCGGTGGGCAGCGCGGAAAAGAGGCAGACGCTCTTGCTTGGTGGGCGCCGTGCCCTTGCGGCGAAGCTCGCCGACGACGATGCGCGAATGGATGGAAAGTTATCCGGCCTGTCGCCAACGGCGACGGGCTCCTTGCGGTTAGCGCAGCTTCAGCGCCTCGATACCCAAATTGGAAGCGAGTTTCTCCAAGGCGGCTTGCGTCGGCGGCCGCAACGGAATGCCGGATTTCACTGCCGCGACGAAGCGCTCATGACCGCCTTCGCCCGGGTATCGGACTGGCGGTCCGCCGGGGACGGGTTTCGACATGCGCATGTCGCGCACGACTTTATCGACATAGCGCTTGAAGGCATCCGCCGAGCCGAATTTCGTGATGTCGAGCGCCATAATGGCTTGGCCGGTGTTGGAGGGCGGCTTGCGCGGCGGTCCTGCCGGATTGCCCGCGTCGCGGCCGACCGGCGCCCCATTGAGTGCGCCGCCCATGAGCGCGAAGACGAGAGCGAGGCCGTAGCCCTTGTACCCGCCGATCGGCAACAGCGCGCCGTCATGAGCGTGTTTGGGATCGGTCACCGGGTTGCCTTCGGCGTCGATCATCCAGCCTTCGGGAAAAGACTCGCCGGCTTCGACTGCCGCGCCGACACGGCCGTTCGAGGCGACGGTCGTGGCGATGTCGTGCACGATCGGGGGCTCGTCCTGGGTCGGGATGGCGATGGCGATGGGATTGGTGCCGAGCAGTGGCTCGATGCCGCCCCAGGGCGCCATGTGGTTCACCTCGGCCACGGCCAGATAAAGCCCGATCATATCGTGCGCGAGGGGCATCATCGCATAGGGCGCGGCCGCGCCGGCGTGGTTGCTGTGACGCGCGCCGACCCAGCCAATGCCGCATTTCGCCGCCTTTTCGATCGCGAGTTTGGCGGCAAAACTCATTACCAAATGACCCATGCCGTTGTCGCCGTCGACCAAGGCCGTGGCCGGCGCCTCTTCGACGATGCGGATCTGCGGCGCTTTGTTGATCGCGCCCGATTTGAGCCGTTGCACGTAGATCGGCAAGCGGGCGATGCCGTGCGTGTCGATGCCGCGCATGTCGGTCAGGATCATGAGCTCGGCCACGGTCTCGGCGTCGGGCCGGTTCATGCCCACGGCGCCGAGCGCGCCGAGGATGAATCGGCGGGCCTCCTCGACCGTGAAGAATCGCGTCTCGGGGTGAGGCATTGGCGGTCCTTTCGTCCATGCGGGGCGGCGAGAATGGCGAGGCTAAAATTCTAGCACCGGCTTGCCGGCAATACACGGACGCCGCGGCGATTGACGGCCCGAGCCGCCGGGGTATGAAACGGCGGCGCGATCGATGAGCGGGGATGCAGGATGACTTTCGCCTATTGGATGATTCTGGCCGCCGCTTTTCTGCCCTATCTCACCATCATCCTCGCCAAGGCGCCGGGCGGCATCGACAATTATGCCCCGCGCCGCGATCTGGAAGGGCTGACCGGCTGGCGGCAACGTGCGGACTGGGCGCACCGCAATCATTTCGAGGCCTTCCCCCTGTTCGCTGCCGGCGTTTTCGTGGCCGAGTTCGCACATATGCCGCAGAACCGTATCGATTGGCTCGCCGGAAGTTTCGTCGTTTTGCGCGTTGTTTATACGGCGATGTATGTCGCAAATCGGCCGAACTTTCGCTCGATCGTCTGGTCGTTCGGATTTATGGCCGTCTTGGCGCTTTTCGTGTTGAGCGCCTGAGCCGGCCCGCGAGGCCTTCGGTCAGTTGCTGGGGTTGCCGGCGGCGATGAATTGCATCAGCGCCAGATGCGCTTTGCTGCGATAGCGCTCGCGATGGCGCAACACGTAAAAGGCGCGCTTGGGCAAGGCCAGCTCGATCTGACGCAACGTCCCGGCGCGAATGCTCGAGCTCACGACGAGTTCCGAGATCACGGTTGCGCCGGTGCCGGCCTCGACCGCCGCGCGCACTGATTCATTCGATGGCAGCTCCAGGACGACATTCAGCCGCTGCGGCGCTATTCCGTGGCGCCGCAAAGCCGCCTCGAATTCCGATCGCGTGCCCGAGCCCGGCTCGCGCAGTATCCAATCGGTGTCGGGCAATTGCCGGGGCTGGACCTTGCGCAGCTTCGCCCATGGATGGCGTGCCCCGACGACCAAGAGCAATCTGTCGCCGGCCACGGTTTCGCGGGTCAATTCGGGTTGGCTCACATCGCCTTCGATGAAGCCCAAATCGGCGCTGCCGTCCGATACGGCTGCGACAACCTGCGCGGTATTGCCGATCGAGAGCGCGAGCGCGATCCCCGGATAGGCCGCGCGCCAGCGAAAGAGAATTGGCGGCAGCCAGTAATTGGCGATAGTCTGGCTGGCATGGATGCGCAGCGAGCCGCGCGCCAACCCCGATAGATCGTCGAGCGTTTGTTCGGCCGTCGCCACGCGCGCAAGTACCGATCGGGCCTCGTCGAGGAATATGCGCCCCGATTCGGTCAACTCGACGCGGCGGCCGACGCGGTGAAAAAGCTTGATCGAATAGCGCGCTTCCAGCGCGGCGATGGCCGAGCTGGCCGCCGATTGCGTGAGGCCCAGCTCGCGCGCCGCGCGCGTCACATGAAGCTGGGTCGCGACGGCGGCGAAAATCCGGAGCTGCTCGATGGTCATGGCAGCGTGCTTGTCCTCGTCGAGAAAGAATATTCGATTTAGTTAATTATTTTAGGCCAATTTATAAATCTAATTGATTTGAGACCAAGGAACCAGCGCTGCGCTTGCGTTTCCATGCGCCGGGCAGGCTGCGGCATGGATCGCGCATCCGCCGTGATTGGCCCTCAGCTTGCCATTGCCGCCCGCCATTGTCGCCACTCGGCGCGAATCGTGTCCGCCATCTTGCGCGCGGCTGCGTGCAGCCAATGCCGGCCGCGCCGCTTCAAATCGCGGCGCATGCCGCGTCGCCGCACGCCGGCTTGACGGTCAGGTGCCGGCGGTCCTTTTCCGACGCTCGGCCAAAAAGCGGCGCCATCCGCCGAACGCGGTGATGTCTTGAGCGCCGGCAAGCGCATGCGCTTCGCACAGAAAGCCCTTCACGGAGGAACCATCATCGAGGCGGATCGTGCCGATGCCGAGCGGCGCGCCGATGTTGGCAATGAAGGAGCCGAGTGCGCCGCTTGGCAACGACCAGATTTCCACCTCGAAGCCTCCGCTTCCGGTGCTGTCGAAGACGAGCCCGGGTTTGGCGGGCTCCTGATTCGGCAATACATAGAGGCTATAACCCGGCGCCGTGCACGCTGTCCGAACGAGTTGCGCGCCGCGCCGCGTCAATTCGTGATTGAGCGGCTCGCCGGAGAGATGCGCGCCCACCACGGCGATCGCGATGCGATCGACGTCGACGCGCCTCGCGCTGATCGACGAGGCGCGCGGCACCGGCCGGCTGGTGGCGCCGATCGTGGCGCCGGGAAGCGCGTGGTGCATGCGTTCGCAGAGCGCGGCCAAGACTTCGTCTTGAAAGGCGCGCGCGATCATCGTCACGCCAAAGGGCAATCCGCTCGACCTGAAGCCCGCCGGTATCGCGATGGCCGAAAGATCGAGGAGGTTGAGGAAATTCGTGTAGCGTCCGAGATTCGTGTTGAGCCGCACCGGATCCGCTTCGATCTCTTCGATCCGGTAGATGGTTCCGGTCGTCGGCAGCAGCATGACCTCCATGCGCGACCATTCCGCCTCGGCCCGGCGGGCAAGCGCGGCCAGACGATAGATGCCGTCGAAAGCGTCGACGGCGCTGATGCGCTTGGCGCCAAGGATGATCTCGCGCGTTACGGGAAGCATGTCCTCGGCGTGGCGTGCGGCGAATTCCCGGATCGCCGCGAGACGCTCCGCGACCCACGGCCCGCCATAAAGAAGCTCGCCCGCCTCGCGAAAGGGCGCGAAATCGAAGGGAATTCTCCTGCCGCCAAGACTTTCGAGGCGCGCGACGCTCTCGGCGAAAAGCCTTTCGGCTTCCTCGTCGCCGAAAAACGCGAGCGGTTCTGCCGGTACGCCGAAGCGGAAAGAGGAAGGCCAAACTTCCGGGGTTTCGGCTTCTTCGGGCATCGGGCGCGAGAAGGGATCCTCCGCATCGAAGCCCGCCGCCAGACGCGCGACGAAGCTCGCATCGGAAACGGTGCCGGCGAAGACCGAAACACAATCGAGACTGCGGCACGCCGGAACGACGCCGCGCGTGCTCAAGCGGCCTTTTGTCGGCTTCACGCCGACGATGTTGTTGAACGCAGCCGGGGCGCGGCCCGAACCCGCCGTGTCGGTCCCAAGCGCAAAGCTCACCGCGCCCTGCGCCACGGCAACGGCGGAGCCGGAGCTCGATCCGCCTGAAATGTAGCGCGGATCGAAAACGCAGGACGGAATTCCATAGGGCGTGCGCGTGCCGACGAGGCCGGTCGCAAATTGATCGAGATTGGTCTTGCCGAATGGGATGGCGCCCGCTGCTTCGAGCTTGTCGACCACCCATGCCGAACGCGCGGGGGTGTAGCTGAAGGCCGGGCAAGCGGCGGTCGTCGGCAAACCCGCCACGTCGATGTTGTCCTTGATCGCAAAGGGGATTCCGAAGAGCGGAAGGCTCTCGCCCGCTGCGCGGCGTCGCTTGGCGCGATCGAGCCGCGCCAATACCTCGCCGCGCGAAAAAATTGAGATCCAGACCGGACGAAGTCCGTCGCGTTGGATGCGGGCATGAAGAAGGCCGAGCAGCTCGGCCGGATCGAGACCGGATTCATACGCCGCGGCAAGGGCGCGAATATCGAGTGCGCCATCCATGGCGAGCGCGGCCGCGTTACCTATGGGCACGGGTCCGCCCCTCACCCATCCATGACGCTGACATGGGCGGCGACCACGCGCCAGCCCGGCGCCATTCGAACCCAAGTCTGCATTTGGCGGCCGACACGCCCCGGCGCGCTCTCGCGCCGGAACAAGGTGCTGACCGTGGCGAAATCCCGCCCAAAGGTCGTGATCTCCGTCCGCTCCAGCGTGCGGGCGAGGCCGATCGGCGAGCGTGCCCGGCGGAAAGCGCGGATCTCCTCCATGCCATAGAGGTTCTCGGTCCCGCCGTAGCGCACGGTGCGCCCGTCGTCCCAGAACAGCGCTTCCAGGGTCGGGACATCGTTCGTGACAAGTGCGGACTCGTAACGCGCGAACACGGCCTCGATTTCGGCGACAATTTCGGGAATGTTGATCTCCATCCTCGTCCCCTATAACGCCGCGACGGGCGCGCGCACGAGGCCGGCTTGTTCCAGCGCGCGGGCAACGCGCAGCGCGACGGATTCGCGCCACGGCGCCGCGATGACCTGAACACCAAGCGGAAGCCCGTCATCGAGCCAGACCGGCACGGCTACGACCGGCAGGCCGATGAAGGAAATCGGCTGCGTGAAAATGCCGAGATTGGGTCTGACCGGCAGAACCTTGCCATCGAGCGTAAAATTCTCCTGTCCAATACGCGGCGCGCGGCAGGGCGTCGCCGGGGCGAGAATGACGTCGACCGAGTTGAAGATCCCCAATAGCTGCGCATGGAACCAACGGCGGAAACGTTGCGCGCCGATGACCCAAGCCGCCGGGATCGTGGTGCCCGCGATCAAGCGGTCGCGCACCGCCGGGTCGAAATCCTGAGCACGCTCGCGCAGCCGCTCGAGATGAAGCGCCGCACCTTCTGCCGCCGTAATCACATAGGCGGCCGCGCGCGCCCGAGCCGCTTCGGGAATATCAATGACCGCGCGCGCGCCGAGTGCGCTTGCTACCTTTGCCACGGCCGCATGCGCTTCGGGCTCGCCTTGGCGCGCGAAATATCCCCCTGCCAGCGCGATCCGCAATCCATCGGCGCCGCGTTCGAGATCGGGCAGGGCCGGCTCGGCCGCGCGCATCGTTGCTGCGGGATCGTCGGGATCAGGGCCTTGCATGGCGTCGTACGCACAAGCGAGATCGGTGACGTTGCGTGCGATCGGACCCAGATGATCCAGACTATGCACAAAAGGAAAGCTGCCGGCGCGACTGAGACGGCCGAAACTCGGCTTCAAGCCGAACAAGCCGCAGAGCGCCGAGGGCACGCGAATCGAGCCGTTGGTGTCCGAGCCGAGCGCCAGCGGGACGAGCCCCGCAGCCACGGCGGCGCCCGACCCGCCCGACGATCCGCCGCTCATATGGTCGAGGGCGTGGGGATTGCGCGACGGTCCGTCGTGAACATTCTCGCCGGTGAAATCGTAGGCGTATTCGCCCATATTGAGCGCGCCCACCAAGACGGCGCCGGCGGCTTCGAGCCGGCGGACCAACGCGCCGTCGCGCCTCGCCGGCACCCGTTCGCGATTGATCTTCGAGCCGGCACGGGTTGCGATGCCGGCGACATCGAAGAGGTTTTTCACCGCGAAAGGCACGCCCGCGAGCGGTCCGAGCTTTTCGCCGCGCGCGCGTTGCGTATCGAGTGCCGCGGCCGTCCGAAGGGCCCGTGCCGCGAGAATGTCCGTGAATGCGTTGACCTCGGGATTGATCCGATCGATGCGGGCAAGCGCCTCGGCGATGACGGCATGCGCGGTTACCCTGCCGGCGGCGACGGCAGCCGCAATCGCGGCTCCCGTAGACGAGGAAACGGACGAGGAAAACTCCGTCACGGCACGAAGACCGGCGCCGGCTCGTCCTCGTCGGCGAGCGGAAATTCGAGAACGAGCTGTGCCGCCTCGCCAATCACCTTCATATTCGCGAGCGCGGCGGCCCGCCACGCCACGGCGATGGGCAGGCCGAGCAGCGCGAGGGTCGCATCGAGCGCGTCAGCCCGATCCTCGTCATCGGGCGAGCACGGCCCCGTAGTCACGGCGCCATCTGGGGCGCCCGGCGCGCCGATCGCGATTCCGATGTCTGGCGGGGATCCATGGGTGAACCTTTCTTGTCGTGGCACACTCTTCGAGCACCTGTTTCAAGCGCCGTGCCAGCGCCGAGCCGAGGCGTGGCTGTCAGTTTGTAACTTATTGATATAATAAAGAAATATGTTTAAGACGCCGTCGCGCCGAATGATAGCCGATTGATCGGAAGGACCGAAACTCGAGCGCATGCACAATCTTGTATGCATTTCTGCATACAATTTGTCCAGTCGGCGATCGGCGCGAGGAGGGGGCGGGTTCGGAGAAAAAACCCGCCCCTTACGCGATTTATTGGGGCTCGATGCCTGCCGCCTTCACGAGCTTTTCCCATTTGGGCAATTCGGCCCGCAGCCGCGTATCGGCGTCTTTGCCGGTGTCGTGTTGCGGGATCGCGGCAACGCTTTCGAGGAACTTCGCGGTCTCGGGCATGGCGTCGATTTGCAGCATCCAGGCTTGGAGCTTGTCGAGCACGGGCTGCGGTGCGCCCTTGGGCAGGTAGGCCGCCCACCACGGGCTGAATTCGTAATTGGGGATGCCCGCCTCCTGCATCGTGGGCGTATCCGGCAAGGTCGGAATGCGGGTCGCGGTCGTCACCGCGAGTGCCTTCAATTGACCTTGACGGATCTGGCCAGCCGAGAAAGTGCCGTCGAAGATCATGAAGTCGACCGTACTCTCGATTACGTCGCGCATCGCGTCGGCCGCGGTCTTGTAGGAGACCGCCTTGGCCTGAACGCCGGCCGTCTGTTTGTAATATTCGGACGAGAGAAGCGCCGTCTGGTTGGTGTAGCCGAAGAGGTTGTCCTTTTTCTCCTTCAGATGTTTCGTCAAATCGGCCACGCTATTGATCGGCGATTTGGGCGATACCGTCATCACGAAGGCGATTTGCGCGAAGGATGCGATCGGCACGAAGTCTTTGAGCGTATCGAAGGGCAAATCCTTGAAGAGATAACGGCTTCCCGCCATGTTCGAATTCGCCGTGAAAAGGATGGTGTAGCCGTCGGGCTTCGCCTCGGCGACGGTCCGCAGCGAAATATTTCCGGTGGCCCCCGGCTTGTTGTCGACGATGATCGGCTGCTTGGCGAGCGCTTCGAGCTTCTGCGTGAAATAGCGCGTGAGAATGTCGGCGCCGCTTCCCGCCGGGAAGCCCAGAATCACGTGAACCGGATGGTCAGGATAACGATCCTGCGCCAATGCGCCATTTGCGAGCGCGCCTACGCAAAACAAGCCGGCGAGAAGGCCTTTCCCAATACGTTTCATACGGTGTCCCTCCAGATGATATTTGACGCGGCCCTGCCGATCCGGCGTGCCGCGGTGGTCCCACTGCCGCTCTAGGCGAGGGCTGCTCCGCTTGGAAGAAATCAGCACAACATCGGTTGTCTCCCGCCTGCCATTCGCGCGATCTCAATCGGACGCGCTCGACGGAATCGCGGCCCTTGTCTTGGGGCGCCGGAGGCGCACCCAGATCTGTGCCGCGATCAGCGCCACGCAAAGCGTTAGGAAGAAGGCACTGATCGGACGATCGATGAAGGTGCCGAGATCGCCGCGCGAAATCACCAACGCGCGCCGGAAATTCTCCTCAAGCCGCGGTCCCAGAACGAAGCCCAACAGGATCGGCGCCGGCTCGAATCGCAAGACGACGAGCAGATAGCCGAAGATGCCGAAAAAGAGCGTCGTAACGACGTCGAACAGCGTGTTTTTCGCGGCGAAGACGCCGATGCAGATGAAGAAAAGCGCGCTCGGAAAAAGATAGCGGTAGGGGACCATCAGCATCTTCACCCAGAGCCCGATCATCGGCACATTGAGAAAAACGAGCATGAGGTTGCCGATCCAGAAGCTTGCGATCAAACCCCAGAACATGTCCGGGTGCTCGACGATCAGCCGCGGACCCGGCGTGATGCCGTGAATGATGAGCGCGCCGAGGAGCAGCGCCATCACCGCGTCGCCCGGAATACCGAGGCTCATGGTCGGGATGAAGTCGCCTTGAACCGATGAATGTGTCGAGGCTTCGGGCGCGGCCACCCCCTCGATCGCGCCATGGCCGAAGCGCTCCGGCGTCTTCGAGATTTTCTTTTCGGCCGCATAGGCGACGAAGGAAGCAATCGTCGGGCCGGTACCGGGGATCATCGAACAAAGACTGCCGATCAAGGTGCCGCGCAGGATGGGGAAGGCGGCCTTCTTCATGTCGGCCTTGCTCGGCCGCATGTCGCTCACCCCGAGCTTCGCGTAAGCGGTATTGATCGGCGCCGTATTGTTGACGCTGCGCAAGAACTCGGCGATCCCGAACAGGCCGAGCGAAAGCGCGACGATCTCGACTCCGTCATCGAGGTCGATCATGCCGAAGGTGAAGCGCTCGACGCCGGTGTTGATATCCTGGCCGACGAGGCCGAGCAGCAGGCCAAGGATCGTCATGGCGACGCCTTTCAGGGGCGAGCCCTTGGCGAGCGTCGATCCGGCCAGCAGCCCGAGCAGCATCAGTGAGCAGATATCGGCGGAGGTGAACTGGAACGCGATCTTGGCGATGAAGGGCGCCGTGAAGATCATCTGCACGATACCGAAAGCCGCACCGAACACGGCGCCCATCATCGTAATGCCGAGCGCGGTTCCGCCCTTGCCTTGCTTGGTCAGCGGAAAACCGTCGAGACAGGTCACGGCATGCGGCGGGTGGCACGGCAGATTGAGCAGAATCGAGCAGATGGCGCCGCCATATTGCGCGCCATAGGCAAGGCCGGCGAGCATCAGGATCGCGCCGACAGGCGGCATGCCGTAAGTGAGCGGCAGGAGGATCGAGATCGCCGAGAGCACGCCCATGCCGGGCAAGACCCCGACCATGTTCCCGGCCACGACGCCGATGAGGCAATAGAGCAGATTTTGAGGCTGAAGCGCGACGCCGAAGCCGTGCAGCAGATCGGTGAGGCCGACTTCCATGTCTCACATGCTCCCGAATAGCGGAATTTGAATCCGCAGCAAGTAAGAGAAAAGCAGCGCCCCGAAGACCGTGATACCGGCCGCGAGCGCAAGCGCTTGTTTCCAGTTGTTGTGGCGATCGCCCATGGCCGCCACGAAGACGCAGGCGAGCGTCGCCGGTACGAGCCCGGCCCGGGAGGCAAGAAGGATGAAGAGCAGCGCTCCCGAAACGATGCAAAACCAACCGCGCCAATCAGGATGCGAGGTCGGAGCTTCGATCGAACCGTCCTCGGCGTTATAGGCGGCGGTTCCCGCGATCAGCACGCCGATGAACGCCAGCAAGATCCCGAGCGCCGTGGGGAAGAATCCCGGCCCCATGCGCGTCAGGCTGCCGATTTCGTAACGGCTTCCGACGATGGCTGCGCCCGCGCCCAGCATCATCATCAAGGCGCCGGCATAATAGTCGCGTCGGTGGACAAGCCTCATGAACGCCCGCGGGTTCCTCTCGCAACCGGACACGCCTCGTCCGATGCGACAGAATCAACGACATATCTGACGTCGCTCAGCGATCGAATGGAGGTCACGGGCCGCGGGCTTTTCGCCGTTCGTTGTACCCGATTACCCATTGATAGGAGCCCGATTGTCGCCGAGCGCGATTTATACCGGTCTTGCCGGAACGCTCGCAAGCCTTGAGCGCATCTGAACGGCCTCATCATCGCGATTTGTGCGCGGGGACGCAGTGGGAGGCGGCGAGGCACAATTCGTTCGTCTGCCCATTCTCAAACGTGGGCGAAAAATTTCATTCAGGGCAACGCCGATTCTTCCGACGAAGCTCTCTCCTTCGTGCCGGCGTCCGCGCGTCTCCAATTTGCCCCCGGCTTGCGCTTTGCATTAACCTGCGGGCCTTGATGCGCTCTTTTGCGCAGCGGTCTTGCAGAGGTGGATCGTGATGAAGGCGATACGTATTCACGCCAATGGCGATCCGGACGTCATGCGCTGGGAGGATATCGAGCTACCGCCGCCCGGTCCGGGCGAGGTGCGCATCCGTCATACCGCGATCGCGCTGAATTTCTCCGATGTGAATGTCCGCCGTGGCGGGTTCTACTTGGCGCGGCCCTTGGCGTTCCCGGTGATCCTCGGCAACGAGGCGGCGGGAATCGTGACGCGCCTGGGGACGGGCGTCGATAAGCTTCGCGAGGGCGACCGCGTCGCCTATGTGGGTTCCGGCGGGCCGTTTTATGAATCGACCGGCTCCTATGCCGAAGAACGCAATTTGCCGGCCTCTTGCGCAGTCAAATTGCCGGATGGGATTTCGGATGACGTGGCGGCGGCGCTGCTGCTCAAGGGGCTGACGGCTTCCATGATCATCAACCGTGTGTTTCGCCCGCGACCGGGCGACACGGTTCTCATTCACGCCGCGGCGAGCGGCGTCGGCTTGATCTTATGCCAATGGGTGAAACATCTCGGCGCGCTGGTGATCGGCACCGTCGGCTCGCGCGAAAAGGCGGGCCTCGCGGTTTCGCATGGTTGTGATCACCCGGTGCTTTATCGCGAGGCCGATTTCGTCGCTGCGGTGAAAGAGCTCGTGCCGGAGGGCGTGTCGGCCGTTTTCGACGGCGTCGGCAAGGATACGTTCATCGCGTCGCTCGATTGCGTGCGCCCTTTCGGCATGTTGGTGAATTACGGCAATGCTTCCGGCCACGTGCCGCCGCTCGACCTCATCCTGTTGAGCAAGAAAGGCTCTCTGTCCGTGTCGCGCCCCGGCTTCAGCCACCATGTCGCCGATCCGCTCGCTTACGCGGCGGCGTGCGACGAGTTGTTCGATCTCGTGAAGCGCGGCGTTCTCGATGTCGCGATCGGGCGGCGCTATGCGTTGCGCGACGCCGCGATCGCGCATCGCGATCTCGAGAAGCGGCAGCTTGCGGGATCGGTCATCCTGCTGCCTTAGCCGGCTGTTCTCTCGTCTCGATTTCAAGGAGCAAGCCATGAAAACCAAAGCGGCCGTCGCCTATGAACCCGGCAAGCCATTGGTCATCGAGACGGTCGATCTCGACGGGCCGAAGGCGGGCGAAGTGCTGATCGAGATCAAGGCCACCGGCATCTGTCACACGGACGAGTTCACCCGTTCCGGCGCCGATCCCGAGGGACTCTTTCCGGCCATTCTCGGACATGAAGGCGCCGGGATCGTCGTCGATATCGGTCCGGGCGTGACCTCGCTCAAGAAAGGCGATCACGTCATTCCGCTCTACACGCCGGAATGCCGTCAATGCAAAGCCTGTCTCTCGCATAAGACCAACCTTTGCACCGCAATCCGCACGACCCAGGGCAAGGGCATGATGCCGGACGGCACGAGCCGCTTTGCGATCGGCCGTACGATGATCTACCACTATATGGGCTGCTCCACTTTTTCGAACTTCACCGTCCTGCCCGAGATCGCGGTTGCAAAAATCCGCGATGACGCGCCCTTCGACAAGGTCTGCTATATCGGTTGCGGCGTCACCACGGGCTTGGGCGCGGTCATCAACACGGCCAAGGTCGAACCCGGCGCCAATGTGGTCGTTTTCGGCCTCGGCGGGATCGGCCTCAACGTGATCCAGGGCGCTCGCCTGGTCGGCGCCGACAAGATCATCGGCGTCGATCTCAATGAGGGCCGCCGGCCGCTGGCCGAGAAATTCGGCATGACCCATTTCGTCAACCCCAAAGAGGTCGGCGGGGATCTCGTGCAATATCTCGTCGCGCTGACCGATGGCGGCGCCGATTACAGCTTCGAGTGCATCGGCAATGTCGATGTGATGCGCCAGGCGCTCGAATGTTGCCACCGCGGCTGGGGCGTCTCCGTGATCATCGGGGTGGCCGGCGCGGGACAGGAGATCAAGACGCGGCCGTTCCAGCTCGTCACCGGACGCGTATGGAAAGGAACGGCCTTCGGCGGCGCGCGCGGCCGCACCGACGTGCCGAAGATCGTCGACTGGTACATGAACGGCAGAATCAACATCGACGATCTCATCACCCATCGACTGACGCTCGCCGACATCAATCAGGGCTTCGATCTGATGCATGCCGGAAAATCGATCCGCAGCGTGGTGGTCTACTGACGCGTGCCTTGGATCCGATGGCGAGCGGCGATGGCTGCCTTCGTCAGCGCGGCGCGTTCAAGAATGTGCCTAGAAAAAATTACGCGGATACCCCGTCGCGCCCGCATCGTTCTGCCGCGCGTCTAGAAGAATCCGGCGATATGGCAGTCTAGGCGACGAGGCGGCTTGCGAGATGCGGCGCCGCACCGTGCGCCGCCCGCGATCACACCAATTTTAAATTGGTCGCGGCGCTCTTGCCGTTCTTACCGACTTCGGTCTCAAAGCTTATCGTTTGCCCTTCCCGCAGACCGGGGAGGCCGCAACGTTCGACGGCCGAGATGTGGACGAACACATCCGGCCCGCCATCGTCGCGCGCGATAAATCCGTAGCCCTTTTGCGCGTTGAACCACTTTACAGTTCCGGTAGCCATGAAAATTCTTTCGACGAAGTTGGTGACCTAAGAAGCATTACATGAAAGCGCTGGAGTGGCCAGCATTTGTTGCGCCGCGCTGCGAGCGCCGCGCCTTTATTGCGACGCGGCAATCCATTGATATTATTGTTTTTCAATTCCCCAAACGACGCGTCAAATCGAACAGAACACAATTCGATTCAAAACAACGATATTGCGGCGCCGCGGCACGCGGGATCGGTGCAGGGCTGCAGCCGGGGCAAGCGCTTCCCGGTCGCCACGCTCGTTCGACTAGGTGCTAAGATTTCTCTGGGATATCGCATTGGATGGTCGCCTCGCTTTGCAACGGTCGAATTGGTCACGCTTCAAGATCTCGCGCCGCGCGTTCCTCAAAGCCGCGACGGTGTCGGTCGGCTCCGGCGCCTTGTGGGGCTGCGCCGATAATTGGGTCGTCGGCAATCGGGTCATCGCACACGATATCCGCGAGGACGAGTTGGTCGGGACGCTCTTCCTCCCGACGGGTGCGGGACCCTTCCCGGCGGTCATTACCCTGACCGGCGCCGATGGCGGAATCGAAGAGCCGCCGGCCCTGGGCTTGGCGCAACAAGGGTTTGCTGCCTTCGCGCTCGCGACGCACGGCGTGCGCGGGCTCCCTCGCGGCTTGCGCGAAATACCGCTCGAATATTGCGAGCGCGCCATCGCTTGGTTGCGCATGACCGTTCGGCCGGCCAACGACTTCATTGCCGTCCGCGGCTGGTCGCGAGGCGGGGAACTCGCGCTCATCCTCGGCGCGATGTTCCCGGCGGTGAAAACGGTACTCGCTTATGCGCCGCGGACCTATGTTGGTTTGGCGGCGCCGCGGCCCGATGATTTTGGCGATCCCTCGGCTCCCGCGGCATGGACCTGGCAAGGTAAGCCGCTGAGCTTCGAGCCGCTTCCCCGGGCTATGATGGCCGATCCGGCGCATCCCACGCTCGAAGACCGGTTCGGCATCCCGATCGAGCGCACGAAAGGATCGATCCTATTCGTGTCCGGGACGGAAGATGAGGGGATTTCCCAAGACCCGACCATCGGCTGCGACCGGGCGATGCGCCGGCTCGATCTGTTCGGCTTTCGGTATCGCCACGAACACTGGATTTATCCGGGGGCAGGTCACGACATCGAAGGCCCGCCGCCATTCGACGGCGCCGCGGAGGGCGGTGGTACGGTTGAAGGCGATCGCCGCGCCGTGGCGGATTCTTGGCCTCGCTCGATCGTGTTCCTGCGTGCCGCCGCGAGTTGAGCCGAGCTCGGACAATGCGGCGTCGCGCATGCCGGATCGGTGCGGTAAGCCTTCAGGTTGCGAGGAAGCTTCGACGCGTATCCTCGAGGATCAGGCAGGTCAAATGCCCGCTGGCGAAGGCGCCGGTGTCGATGCCGATGCGATTGGGACGCACGGCGGGTGCCTCGGAAATGCTGTGGCCATGGACCACGACCTTGCCGAAATCCAGATTGGATTGGAGGAATTCGTCGCGGATCCACAGCAAATCTTCCGAGGCCTGGCGATCGATCGGGACACGCGGCCTTATGCCCGCATGCACGAAGGCGTAATCGCCTTCGATGTGCATGAGCGATAGCCGCTCAAAAAATGCGAGATGCGCGGCCGGCAGTTTCTGCGCGAACTCCCGTTGTGCACGCTGGAATTCATTTTTGTCGGCGTTGAGCGGCGGCGGGCGTACGCCGTAGCTGTAAAGCGTGGCGTCGCCCCCATAGGCGAACCATTGGGCGCCGGATCGCTCGTCCGCAAGGAAGCGGATCAGGCTTTCTTCGTGGTTTCCTTTAAGATACACGCGCTCGAAGCCGGCCAGGGGCTCGCTGAGGATGAGATCGATGACCCCCCGCGAATGGGTCCCGCGGTCGACATAGTCGCCAAGATAGATGACGACGTTTCGCGGCGCGGCGTGGGCCGCCGCATCATCGCGCACCCGGTCCAGGAGCGCGCGCAGGGGTTCGATGCAACCATGAATATCGCCGATCGCATAGGCGCGCGTCCCGGCGGGTACGCGCGCTTCCGGCGGGTCTGGCTGGCGTCGGCCGAAGAGGTTGGCGATCATGTCGGGAAGAATATGGACCCTCACCATCAACAAGACAAAGCCCGTGCGTCGAAATCCTTGTTCCGGACGATAGGCAGGCCTGCAGGCCGGATTGATCTGACGGAGAAAAAGGGTTTCTTCGGCTTTTATAACCATTCTCGATATCTCTCGAGTATGCGCACACGGCATACCGTTGCGGAAATATCGCACCAATAAGGTTAATGCAAAAATCGCAAAATAGTATTTAATATCAACTGGCTGCGGCTTCTTATTCCGCTTGCCTTTAAGGCCGTTTGGGGGTACCTAATTATTCGCTAAGATTTTGAGCTTCCAAGGGAGGCGTGTCATGAAAGCATATTTGGCGTTATCGGTTGCTGCGGTATTGGGGTTTTCGAGCCTTGGCGCTCAGAGCGCGCGTGCCGCGAATGAGCCGTCCTGCGACGATCTGGCAGGGCTGACGGCCGCCATAACCCAAGCGGTAACGGCGGCGCCTTCTTTGGCGGCGTCGATCGCGGGCAAGGAAACCGCGCGCTGCCCGGCGGACGCGGCGGCGATTGCGACGGCGGCGGTCAACGCCGATCCAAACGGATCGCAGGACATCGTCGACGCGGTCATCGCGGCCTTGCCGGACGACATGAAGAATGACCCGATCCTCACCGGCGCGCTCACCGAACTCGCGCGCGAAGGCGGGCATACGCCGTTGAATGCCAACAACATCGGTGCGCCGCTCATCGCGCCTTGGACGGATCCGAGGGGCAGGGAAGTGCTGGTGTTCAACCAACCCCCGAATGCGAGCCCGCGCTAAGCCGGTTGCGCGCCGGGGGCAAGGGGTTGGCGGATGGCCGTGGCAAAGGTTTGAGCGGAGCGGTATAGCGAGCGTTTTCTTTTTCACTCATGGGGGCACGATAATAAGATGAGAGTCTTCCATATTCTGAGCGGCGGCGTCGGGGCCTTGATCTTGACGGCGGGCGCCGCGTTTGCGCAGTCTTTTCAGCAACCCGTGCCGGCTTTCCCTGCGAATGCGCTGGCGCCGGCGGCCGTGGGCCCGGAAGGCACGACGGTGCTGGATCGCGCGAGGCCGGATTACGACCGAGCCGGTACGCGCATCGGCGGTTTCATCGCTCGTCCGACGATCGGCCTCGACGAGACCTATGACAGCAATATCTACGCCGCTCCCTCGGCTACCAGCGATTTCTATACGAGCTTGACGCCCGGCGTGTCGGTTCAGTCCGATTGGGGCCGCCACGCTTTGGCGTTCAACGCCAGCGGCGATTTCAAATGGTATTCGACGCATAACGACGAGAACGCCAATAACGGCACGGCGGACGTCACAGGCCGCTACGATATTTCGGCCGGAAGCTACCTGCTCGGCGACGCGGGGTATGCGCTCAACCATGAGGATCGTTCTTCGGCCGATCGTACAACCACGAACAAAACGCCCATCGAATATTCGACGACGGGCGCTTATTTCGGCTACGTTCGCAACGAGGGACGTGTCGGCCTGAATGCCGATTCAACGATCACCTCCTACTCCTACGTCAACAATTCGACCTCAACCGGCGCAATCGTCACCGAGACCGATCGCAGCCGCATCGAATATGTCGGATCTCTCAAAGCGTCCTACGAGATCCTGCCGCAGCTTCCCTATCAGGTCTTCATCCGCGGTCTCGGCAATACACGCAAGTATAATGCGGTCGATTCCTTTCAGGGCACTGCAACCGGTCCGACGCCCGGCCGGACCGCCCGACGGAATTCGACTGGCTGGGAAGTGGATGTTGGCGGCTCGGTCCAGATTACGCGGCTCATCACCGCCGAGATCTATGCGGGCTGGATCGATCAGGCGTATGACAGCTCGTTGTACTCATCGGTTTCCGCGCCGTCCTTTGGTGGAAATCTGCTGTGGAACGTGACGCCGTTGACTTCGATCAAAGGCTCGGTTTCGCAGTCGGTTGCCGAAACCGACCTCATCGGCGCGTCGAGTTCGACCGAGGCCAATCTTAGCCTTACGGTCGAGCACGAATTGCGGTCCAATTTCATCGTGCTGGCTTCGGGTGGCTATGTTCACGACTCCTATAACGGCCTATCGCGCACCGACGATACCTATGGCGCCAATGCGGGCGCGCGTTATCTGATCAACCGCATGTGGCGGGCGACCGCGGATGTGACCTATAGCAATCGTACTTCGAGTACGAGTGGCCAAAATTACAGCCGGGTCGTCGCGACGGTAGGCGTTCAGGCGGGCTTCTAGGATTTATGGCATCGATTCGGTGGGTCGAGAAGCGTAGCCCTAAGGCGGTTTGGCGCCGTTATTGGGCGATCTTCGCGCTGATCGCGTGCTTCGGCGTCCTGCAGGCCGCGCAAGCCTTTGCGGCCGACGCCGTCGCCTATAAGCTGGGGAGCGGAGACAAGCTCCGGGTGACGGTATTCGGGGAGAAAGATCTCTCCGGCGATTTCGACGTCAATGATCAAGGCGTCGTCGCGTTGCCTTTGATTGGACCCGTCAGCGTCGCTGGGAAGACGCTGGACGAAACCGAAACGCTGATCACGCAGAGCTACGGCAAAAGTTATTTGGTTAATCCGCGGGTTAATGTCGAAGTCCTTAATTATCGGCCTTTCTATATTCTGGGCGAAGTTCAAAAGCCCGGCAGCTACCCTTATGTTAACGGCCTCACCGTCCTCAACGCGGTTGCGCTCGCGGGGGGGTATACGCCGCGTGCAAACAGGGATCATATCGCCATCAGGCGCGCGGCGAACCCGGACGCGGGCGAGCAGCCGACCGGCGAGGACAGTAGAGTCTTGCCCGGCGACGTCGTTCGCGTGCCAGAGCGGTTTTTTTAACGAATAAAGCGTTTTATTTGGTGTCGGAACCGGCGTCCCGCTTCCGCCTGACGATCGGTATGTATAACGCATTATTAAGCCGAGTGACCACTCATGGCAGACCTGGTGACCTTTTCTAGCGCCCGCGCCAACCCCGAACATCCGGCCGAGCGCGAACGGGCCTATGCGCCACCCGCATCGGCGGGAGCCCTCTCATGGTCGGTTCCAGGCGGGATCGACCTGCGCGAATTCCTCAACATCATTCGGCGCCGCCGCGCGGTCATACTGGGTTGGACGGCGCTCATTACAATCGTGGCAATCCTCTGGGCTTTTCAGCTGACGCCGATCTATCGCGCGGAAGCCGTGGTCATGCTCGACACCAGGAAGACCCAAGTGTTGGACGTGACGGCCGTCATGTCCGGCCTTCCGGCCGACGACGCCGCCGTACGCAGCGAGGTCGAGGTACTCAATTCGCCCGCCTTGGCGTCAAGGGTCGTCGACAAACTTGATCTCACGACGAATCCGATGATCAACACGGCTCTCGCCGCGCCCTCGATCTGGGCACATTACAACCCCATCGAGATGCTGCGCGGCTATTTTGCGCCCCATAATGCCGAAGTCGCCGAGACCCCGGCAGAGAGGCAACAACGCGCGCATGACGCGGCCGTCGAGCACGTGATGCAGAATGTGACGATCTTCAACGACGGCCGATCCTATATCATCAAGATTCGCTACGAATCTCCGGACCCGAAACTGGCGGCGGCGATCGCGAACACTTATGCCGAGCAATACTTGCTTACCCAACTCGAGGCAAAGCTGGAAGCGACCGAACGCGCAACGGAATGGCTCAACACGCATCTTACAGCGTTGCGCGATACCGCTCGCGATAGCGACCAAGCCGTTCAAATCTATCGGGCTCAGCACAACCTGACCGGGACGAAAGATCTGACGGTTACGACGCAGCAACTTTCGGAGCTCAATTCTCAACTCATTATCGCGACCGCAGACAGCGCTCAAAAGGAGGCCAACCTCCGACAGATCGAGGCCCTGGTCCGTTCGGGTGGGGAGGATAGCGCCGCGCAGGTTCTCGCTTCGCCGGCAATCCTTCAGCTCAAGACGCAAGAGGCCACGCTGCTGCAAAAGCAGGCGGAACTTTCCACGCGTTACCGCCCCGAGCATCCGGAGATGATCAATCTTCAGGCTCAGATCAACGACGTGAAGAGAAAGATCCAACAAGAGATCAGCAACGTCGTCCGGAGCATGAGCAGCGATGTCGCGTCCACGCGTGCACGTGTCGCCGCCCTGACCGCGAGCATACAGAAACTGCAGCAATCCGCCGCTGTTCAGGACGAAGCGGGCGTGCAGATGCGCGAGTTGCAACGCGAGGCGGATGCGAACCGTGCGCTCTATGAGAATTTCCTGAACAGGTTCAAGCAGACCTCGGCGCAGGAAGACATCCAACAGGCGGATGCGCGGATGGTGTCGCGCGCCACGCCGCCAAATGTTCCGTCGTTTCCGAACCGACGCAGCATCGTCCTAATGGCCTTTGCGGTCTCGCTGCTGACCGGCGTGATGATCGCATTCATCATCGAACACCTCGACAATGGTTTCCGAAATGCCGATCAAGTCGAGAAATTGGCGGGCACCCGCTTCTTGGGCCATGTGCCGGCGCTGACCTCCGGCAAGGCGCCCCATCAGATCGTCGTTGAGCAACCGGTCTCGGCCTATTCCGAGGCCATCCGGTCGGTCCGGACGGCATTGAATTTCTCCAACGTCGACAATCCGCCAAAGATCGTCCTGGTAACCTCGTCCCTTCCGAATGAAGGCAAAACGACGCTTGCCGCGTCGCTCGCGCAGAGCGTCGCACGATCGGGCGCGCGCGCGCTGCTCATCGATTGCGACCTGCGCCATCCGAGCGTCGGTAAGCTCTTCGATGCGCCAAAGGGGCCGGGCCTCCTCAATCTCTTCAAGGAGAGTGCTGATCTCTCCCAGCTGATCCAGATCGATCCGGTTTCGCGGCTGCATTATATACCCGTCCAGACCGGCACCTCCAATCCCCAAGATCTGCTCGGCTCGCAGCACATGAAGGCGTTTCTTCGTCATTTGCGCGATCAGTATGATCTGATCGTGCTTGACGCTCCGCCGGTGCTTGCTGTGACGGACTGCCTCGTGCTGTCGCACCTCGTCGATGCCGCGCTGTTCGTCATCCAGTGGGAGCAGACGCCGCGACAAATTGCACTGGGCGCGGTCAAGCTGATGCAAACGCAGGGCGCCAATCTTGCTGGCGTCGTGCTGACGCGCGTCAATGTCCGCAAGCATGCCCGCTACGCTTTTGGCGATACCGGTTATTATTATGGTCGGTATGGGACCTATTACGGCAAAGAGGCCTAGGCCGAACCCCACTCCCGAACCGCAGCGCGGATCGGCGCGGGCGCGCCCTTTGAACGGGCGGTTGTGGATCGGTGAAACGGATCTTGGGGCGGGGATTTGGTTTTGGCAGATCTTGGCCGCATAAATGACGCCGCGGCCCGCGGCGGCAGGGTCGTGCAGCCGAAGCCGGTCTCGCTTCTGCGATATGCCAGTGCCGTTGCGGCGCTGATTATGGGCGCGGCGCTGTGCTATGCCGGCGCCGCGCAATGTCACGCCGGGCTGCTACAGGTGCGTGCCACGGGCATCTTGGAAGCCATCGACTGGGACGAGGGCGCCATCCCGCTGGCCAATGTCGCGCGCGCCGTCGAAGAGCTCCGCGAAGCGGATCGGTGGTGGCCTCAGCCCGTCAATGCCTATAGTCGCGGCATTTCAGAAATCCGCGTCGCGGCTCAGGATGCGACGTCGAAGGCCAATCGCGCGCTCATGGACAGCGGAATTCGCGATCTGAGACAATCTCTCATCGAGGACCCGGCAAACGCCGCGGCCTGGGCTTGGCTCGCTTACGGATTGATCATTGAGCAGGGTGGTTCACCTGCGACGATCGACGCGCTCTCGATGTCAATCGCGCTCGCGAGATTCGATCCGACGCTCCTCGCCATGCGATGTGAGATCGGGCTCACGATCTACCAGTCGCTCGACGCCCGACGCAAAGACTTGTTGAACGATCAGATCCGCTTGCTGGGACGGCGATCGATCGGGCGTTTGGTCGTCGTCGCGCGTGTGACGCATTCGCTCGACGTGGTGATCCGGGCGTTGCTTGCCGGCGACAACCAGACCGCCATCCGCTTCATGGATATGTTGCGGTCTTGATCGAGACGGCGGCGAGCCGACGGCACGCTCGGCACGTCGCCCCCGCTTTCGTTCGGCCCGAAAGTCCTTAAGGCAACAACGCGAGAGCGAGCCGGCCGAAACCGATAACGACGGCCCACGAAGCCGCCGTCGCGCCTATCCAGATGACGAGCTTCAGCTGATAAGATAACGGACGCGCTTCGCTCTCGTAACAATTGGCCAAAGCGTCGGATTGCACTGCGCTGTCCACGATGTTTCCTCCATAGCCGGGGAGCTTGGTCTGACACTAGGGCAGCACCACAAGGTTAATTTTCGGTTAACCATTCGGCCGTTCGTGGAACAGCTGCCTATGTCTGCCTTTCCTTCTTCGGCGCAGGCCGTAGGGTTTGGCGCGGCTGTTTCGTTTCAACCAGCGCCAACAGCCGCGCTTCGGCTTGAGAGAGGATCGATCCCGCTTCGAGGCTCTCCCGAGCGCGCCGTAAAGCCGCTGTCCCGAGGGCAAGGCGGCGCGGCCCGTCCGCGGCGAGCGCAGCAATCGCGGCGGCCAACGCCGCGGAATCTTCCGGCGGCACGACGATCCCGGCGCCTTCAAGCGTCAGCGCCACCTGCGAGTTGACGGGTACGGTCGCAATCACCGGTTTTCCCACGGCAAGCATTGCGCCGAGCTTCGAAGGCATGACCAAATCGGCCGCGTCGCGTCGTTGCGGCAGAAGATGGATATCGCCCATATTGAGAAATTCATTGAAACGCGCATCGGGCTGCAGCGGCAAGAACCGAACATTGGGGAGTCCGTCCGCAGCCTGCTGGAGCTCCGAAAGCGCGGGTCCGGCGCCAGCCAGAACGAATATCGGCGATGGCTGCGGGCCTTGCGATAATCGGCGCGCGGCCTCAATCACATACTCAAGCCCTTGCTTCCGGCCCATGCTGCCCGAATAAAGAGCGATGCAGGCGTCTAACGGCAGGTCAAGCTCGCGACGCAAATTTGTGGAAGCGGGGAGCGGATAGATAAGCTCCATGTCGACCCAATTGGGAAAAAGCATCAAGCGCTCGCGAAGAACACCCTTACGAGCGATGGCTTCCACCATCTTCGGCGAAATTGCCGAAACGAGATCGAAGCGCCGGAGAAGCATGCGTTCGAGTGCGAGCGCTCCGCCGAGCAGGCGGCGATTCTCGATGACGCCAACTCCGCCAGCAGCATCGATCTCGAGATCCTGGATGTGTACCCACGCTTTGGCGGACACGCTGCGTGCGACGGCGAGCGCAATAGGTGCCGAAAGAAGAGTCGGAACGATGGCCACGACAAGATCGATCTTGCCATGCGTCGCCCGGGCGATCGCGGCCGGGATACTCGATAACGCAAATGAGCCAAGATGCAACACGCGGCGTATGGCGCTCATCTTCCGCGGCACATAAAGCGGGCAGCGAATGACTTCGCAGTGTTGCCAAACCTCGCGCTGCCATGTCCAGCGCCGAAGTCCGGACGCTTGCGCCCATTGCGGGTAATAGGGCCGCGTCGTGATCACCGACACATGGTGTCCGCGGCGAGCCAGCCAAGCCGCCATTTCGCCCGAGTACTTTCCGACGCCGGTAAGTTCCGGCGCGAAATTCAACCCGATCACGAGAATGCGCATGGACGAGTTTCCCGTCACTCGCGAATAAATTCAGCGGGGTGGAACTAGTAGGCGTTCTCGCGAGACAAAGCGACGCGCGCCGTCATGAAGATGATCTTGAGGTCGAGCCAGAGCGACCAATTGTCGATGTAGTAAATATCGAGGGCGACCCGACGCCGCGCGGCGGCGAGAGAATCGATCTGACCGCGCGAATTATTAACTTGCGCCCAACCGGTCAGTCCAGGCAACACGTGATGCCGAAGACAATAATTGTCGACTGCCTCGTGATAAAGCCTCTCGCCCGCCTTCATTGCCGGCACGTGCGGACGCGGACCGACAAGCGACATTTCGCCGCGCAGCACATTGATAAGCTGCGGTAACTCATCAAGGCTAAGGCTGCGAAGGACGCGGCCCACCCGCGTCACGCGCGAATCATTCGGCACGGTCCGGGTCGATCCTGACTGATCGCAATTCTCCGCTCGCATCGTCCGGAATTTCAGCACGCGAATGAGTTTGTCGTTAAAACCGAAGCGGTCTTGAACGAACAGGATGGGGCCGGGGCTCTCCAACCGGATAATGAGCGCGATCAATCCCATCAGCGGCATGAACACCACGAGCAAGATCGTGCTGAGAATACGATCCTCGAGCCATTTAATGACCCGGCTCCAACTCTTCAGCGGCCGATCGAGGATTTCGATCATGCGGGCCGAAGCGACTTCGGCAATTCCGCGCATCGGAAAGCTGTTGATCGGATCAATGCTCAGCCGCAAGTCGACGGGGAGCGAACGTAACTTCGCGACGAGATCGCCGATGCGGTGCTCGGCGCGTAAGGGGAGGGCGATCACGATCTCGTCGATCAACGTGTTGCGCACGAACGAGATAAGGTCATCGGTCGTACCGACGACCCGATAACCACTGACGACCGGAGGCAGCCGCGTCCGGCGATCATCGAACACCCCGGCAACGATGATTTCATTCTCGCCGGCAAGCTGCAACTTGGCAAGAAGCTGTTCGCCAACTTGATCGGCGCCGACGACCGCGACCACGCGCGCAAGAAGCCCTTGCCGCGACCAACGCTCGATCATGTAACCCAAAACAAGCCGGATCATCAGAAGTTGGGTCATCGTCAACACGAGCCAGATGACCGCCCACCCGCGTGAATAGAATTCTCCCTCTTTGGTAACGAATGCCAACATCGAGAGGAAGGCCATCGCGATGATGCTAACGAGAACGACCCGCCTGATCTGCCAGCCGAGATCGGAGAGCCGTTTGAATTCGTAGCTGCCGCTTTTGTAAAGGCCGAACGACAAGATGATCGCGGCGAGTATAATCGGGTAGGCGTATTGCCCGTATGCGGTACTGCTTTCTACGACCATCCCGAAATACAAAAGCATCGCGAGCGCGCCGCCGACCACGCAGGCGAAAAAATCGAGAACCTGAACGACGTTACAAACGACTTCACGCGAAATGCCGTTGCGCCCGGTCCGCTGCGGCGCCAACGAGCGTGGAATTCGATACGAAGCGGCGCCATCGGTTTGAATGTGGTCGGTCACCAATTGCCTCTTCCCTCAGGAGATCTCGCCCGGCTTGCTCCGGCGGGTTTCTCCACCTTCCAGCGGCCCCGTTCGTCGTTGCGGAACACACTGTCGGCGCGGATATCTTTCCGCTCTGAGTAAATATACAAGAAAGATTAATGTTCGTCCAACGTGTCGAATTTTTCATTCCAAATCGGCGGCAAATTACAGAAATGATGGAGCTGCCGATTTAATTGACTCAAGGTTTGCAAATGCCAGTCACCGGCGATCGGAAGTGTTGGTCGTCATAATCCTTTAACAGATTAATGCGCGCTTGGGCTGTCCCGGTAGGATGAACTGTTATTCGATTACGCTCGTCATCGCCACTGGAGCGGGGGCGTCTTTCGGGTGCGACGCTCCGCGCGGATCCGCCTTTGAGCGTTGGCGCCGAACGGGGTGCTTGGCGCAGAATTCGGTGCAATCCGAATGAGGGATGCCTTGATCCGGCACCGCCGGCTGCCGGCGCGGGTGGAAACCCGATGGGGGTGCTATGGCTAAGCCCCGTCCGGAGCTCGAAGAGAACAAAACGGAAACATAAGAACCGGTCGGCGCCGTTGTCCTCGCCGATCCGGCGACCGCAATGGCATATCGATTTCGAAACGGCACGGTATTGGCTTAGGATAGCCGCAGGATCATTTCCGGCTGCTCAGAGGAATATGGCAAACATTGATCTACCCTTCCGTCGCGGAGCGGCTTTCTTTGGTGATGCCGCGACGACGATGTGCGAATGGGGTCTCGTGGCGCTAGCGGCGTGGGCACCTTTGCCCTTCGGGAGCGCCCGGCCCTGGGCATGGGGGGTCCTCGCGGCCAGCGTCGGAATTCTTGTCATTCTAAGGGCGGCTGGCGATTTCCTCGCCGGGGAAGGGTCGGAAGCGCCCGCCCGTGTCATTCTGCCTTCGGCCATCCTGTTCGCGCTGGTGATCGTCTGGGCGATCTTTCAATTTCTGCCATGGGCTCCAGCTGCGTGGATACATCCGATGTGGGGCGAGGCCGAAAAGCTGTTGCCCGGGTTGGCCATGCGGCCAGCGATCAGCATCGATCCGGAATCATCGCGGACGGCGATCGTTCATTTGCTGACCTATGCGGCGATTTTCTGGCTCTCGTTTCGCTGCTGCCAACGTGCCGCCATGGCTCGCTTATTGGTCCGTTGCGTGGCTGCGATCGGCACCGTTTACGCTGCTTGGGGTCTCGCTGTTTACTGGGCCGGCAACCTGTACGTCCTTTGGTTCAGCAAATGGGCATATCCGGGCGACTTGACCAGTACGTTCGTCAACCGCAACTCCTACGCCGCCTACACGGGCTTGTCGCTCGTTGCGCTGGTAGGGCTTTTTGTGGAGGAAATCGTCCGCAGAATCGATTTCCGAGAGAGCCGGCGGATGCAGCTTCGCATGCTCGTTGAAGGCCTCACCGTGCAATCCATTTGGGTCATATCCGGAATCTTGATCTGCACGACAGCCATGCTGCTGACGCATTCTCGCGGCGGCGCAAGCGCCACGGGCGCGGGGCTTCTCGGGCTCATCGTGATGGCAAGCCTAGTGCCCAGTCTCAAAGGGCCATGGCGCAAATGGTTTGCTCTTGCCTTCGTCCTGGGCGCCATCGCGGCGCTTTTGTTCAGCGGCACTGAGACGGTGACGCGATTGGCTGATACCTCGTGGGATCTCGAAGGTCGGCACGAGATTTTTCAGCTCACCCTGCAGGCGATCACGAATAACCCGCTCATCGGTACCGGGTTGGCAACCTTCAAGTCGATTTTTCCGACTTATCGAACCGAAGATCTGCCGCTGCTGGTCGATTTGGCTCATAACGACTATCTCGAGAACATGATGGAGCTCGGCATACCTGCGGCACTCCTTTTGTTCGCCTCGGTGTTCTGGTTGATTTTCCAATGTGCTGTGGGCGCATTTCGGCGACATCGCGATGCCATCGTTCCATGCATCGCTGTCGGCGCCAGCGTGCTGATTGCGCTCCAATCGCTGGTCGATTTCAGCATGCAGATTCCGGCCGTCGCGATGTCTTATCTCTTGCTGATCGGCGCCGGTGTTGCGCAGGCGACGCCCACGCAACAACGGAGCGGACGCGGACCATCCATTGCGCGCCCTTAGACGGACAACACAGAGAAGGCGCTTGACGAAGGCGCTTCATTGGACCCCATGAGGTCGAAGATGTGGTGCCGAAATGATGGGTGTGTTCGACACCAGAAGCAGGGTACGACATTGTCGTGCCGCGCAAAACCTTCACGAACCGGTTGATAACATTGGAACTTCCAGAACGGGGCGTCCGGTATCAAGACCTCACGCGGTTTCGCGTTCCGCGCACGTTTCGCGGACGAAGCACGCTATTCGTCCAGCTCTGGTGGATCGTCCAGGCTGTGCTCTTTCATCCTTCACCCCAGATTTTCTTCGGATGGCGCCGATTTTTGTTGCGGCTTTTCGGTGCACGTGTCGGTCGCGGCGTGCTGATCCGGCCATCGGTCGAGGTCACTTATCCTTGGAAGGTGTCGATCGGCGATCACAGCTGGATTGGCGATGGGGCGATCCTTTATTCATTGAGCGAGATCACGATCGGGTCTCACACCGTGATCTCGCAATACTGCTATCTTTGCGCGGGAAGTCACAATCACCAAAGCCTCTCATTTGACCAGCAGGGAAAGCCGATTTCGATCGGATCGGAGTGCTGGCTTGCGACGGATGTATTTGTCGCGCCGGGAATATCCATCGGCGATGCGACGGTCGTCGGCGCGCGCAGCACGGTGCTTCATGATTTGCCGTCGGCGATGATCTGCTACGGCTATCCTGCACGACCGGTGCGCCCGCGTGCGCGATCCCAGCAGGATGGCCGGCGCGCAGCCGAGGCGGAAGCCTGACCGCCTCGGAGTTCGGTGGCGCGGCTCGCATGTTCGGGGGATGGGTCTTAATCCCCGCGGGCAAGGCGGCCCGCCCCTTGATACGCCGGCACCGCGCAAACGCCGCGCACGAGTGCGCCAATCATCTCGTGGATTATTTTAGCTTCGCGACGATCATCGGGTCGATCCGACCGGTCAGCAGATAGGCGATGCCGAGCAAGTTCCCGCGCAATCTGCCCCGGCGATCAATATAAGGCTCCGGCCGCAGGGCCTTCACGAGGTTTTTCCCGAGCGGCACGAGCAAAAGTCGCGCCGCCTCCGAGGGGGAGATCGATCGCTTGCGCCAGAGATAGACGGGGTTGACGATTTGCGAGACACCGAATTTCACACCCGAGGTCTTGCCGCTTTTCAACCCTAAATGCACGCCCCATAGGGCGTTCGACGAGACGAGCGGCCCGACGGCCCTGACGCGGCACGAAAAATCGTGATCTTCGAGCCAGCCATAGAGCGGCAAGCGCTCGTCGAATGCGAGGCGGTTGAACACCGTTGTCCGAAAGGCCATGTTGCAGCCATAAAGCGAATCCGTCGGCTCCGGTTCGCGGTCGGGTTCCTTGTCATTTGCATCGTGGTCCGCCAGCAAGCGCTCAGCGGCCTCGATGCTGATTCCCGCGCCATCGGCGCCGTCGGCCAATGTATGACCGTTGATTCCCAAAACCTCGGGAAAGCGGATCAGGATATCTTCGGCTCGTTGCAGCCAGCGTCGCGCGGGCAGGAAATCGTCATCAAAGAAAACGATCGCATCCGCTTCGTTCATGGACGCGCGAATCGCGGTATTCCGCTGGGTGGTCAATCCGGGCGGACCGAAGACAACGCGCAGCGGAAGCCCGGTCATCGCTCGGGCAGCGGTCACGTCGCTCTCATCGACCCCCGAAATGCATACGAGGTCCGGGGGCCTGGTCTGCAATTTGAGGCGGTTCAGGAGATGGATCAGCATCTCACCGCGGCCGCGGGTCGCGACGACAACGGCGATCCTCATCGTCATTGCCTCGCTCCAAGATCAGCGGCCAGTTTCGCGCAAGCGTGACGCGGCGGCTCCGGGGCGAGCTCGCGGCATTCTGCGCATGCCATCGCAACCGGGTAAAAATGCCGGTTTTGAGACTGGCGCATCGCCTCAAAACTCCGTCATGGCGCGCAGGAGCGCATCAAGCTCCGCCAACGCCGCCGCATGGGCTGCCCTGGCGTGCGAGGCGGTCGCGGTCGAAAGCTCTGCGAGGCGATTACGGTCCGCGCACCAGCCACCGATGGCCCGGACGGCCTCCTTCACGTAATCCGCATCCGGAATGACCGCCGCACGGCAGCCAACATCCTCGGCAATGCAGCCATGATCCGTGGCCAAGACCGGAATGCCGGCCGCAAGCGCTTCCAGGACCACGAGGGGCTGCGCTTCGTTTGCGTAGCGCGTCGGAAAGAGAAAGATGTCGAGATCTCGCAAAAAAGCGGCTTTTTCGGGCCCGTAGACCGCGCCGCGGTACTCGAACGCCGCGCCGAGTTCGTGCTGTGTGCGCGCGAGGAGCGCTTGCATCTCGGGGTCGAGTGCCGGACCGGCGATTGCGAGCACGACATCGCATTTTGCCGTGCGTAGCGCACGCGCAACTTCGATCGCGGTATCGACCCCCTTTTCGGGGATCAGATTGCTGAGAAAACCCAGACGGATCGGGCCGGTCGCGATCGGTCTCGGCTCGGCGGGCGGGACCAACGCGGCGTTCGATAAGACGATCGTGCGATTCGCGCGCGGATAGAGCGCGCTCAGGCGTCGGGCCATCCCGGCACTGAGGCAGATATGCGTCGCTTCGGATCCCGCAACCGCGATGAGGAGGGCGGTCCAGCGGCTTCGATGGTTGATATAGTTGAACGAGTGATGGTGGATATAGATCTTGTAGCCGAAGAGACGCGCCGCCAGGGTCAAAGGTAGGTCATAGATTACGCCCGCGCCTCCGGCGATTGCGAGATAGAGGCTGCGCTTCGCTCGTCGCCATCTTCCCAGTCGCCACAGGGCGCGGACCGCCCGCCAGAACCGCTGTCTGTGGTAGCGTGAATTGCGAATCAGGCTATCCGGCGCAACGTTGATGATGTCGACAGCGGCAAGCTCGCCGAGTTTTTTTGCAATGAACGCCGTAACGACGGAATAGCCGTGCACGGGCGGCGGCATGGGGCCGATCAGGACCAACTCGACGCGCGCTCGGGTATCTTTGTCGATGGCTTTCATGATCGGCCGAACTCCGGGCGATCGCGCGGGCGATTGCGGCGGTCGGCTGATGCGATCGACCGTCCAGCGCCCGCGGCGTCGGTTCGTCGCGGCGCAGCTGAATAACCCATTGGCGTCACGGCGAGCGATCAGATGGTGCCGTCCGATCGAGGCTCTGAGCGCCGGCGGGATGCCTGCGAAGGATGTGAGCCACGGCCGCGCCGAAATGGCGCGTATCGGCGAGCGAAGCGAAGCGAAGCGATCCTGCGGCGAGTTTGCGCCATTCCTCCTCGTCGGCCGCCAGTTTCGTCATGAAATAGGCAAGGCCCGCGGGATTATCCGGCTCGAAAACGAACCCGTTCACGGCATTTCTCACCAAGAGGTCGCTGGCGCCGATATTGCTCGAGCATAAGATCGGCACGCCCATCGCGACCGCTTCATTGACGACCAACCCCCATTGTTCTTCCGTGCTGGGGAGGATCAGGGCGAGGGTTGACGCGAGCGTGCGCGCGATATCCGGCGCTTGAATGAATCCCCGGAATATTTCATCGGCGAGGCCAAGGTCGCGAGCTCGTTGCCGCAATTCAGCTTCGAGCTCTCCCGACCCGCAAATGCGAAGCTCGCGCGCCTCGGGGCCGGCCATCCGGCGATATTCGGCATAGGCGTCAAGCGCCATTGCGATGTTCTTCTTCGGCACCAGGCGGGCAACGATCGTAAAGTGGCGGTCGCGATAGCTGATGCCGCCGGGCGCGGGAGGCGAGCCCGCCAGCCGACGGACGCGATCGATCGAGACCGTGTCATAACCCGGGATGATCGATTCCGGTTTGAATCCGAGAAAGCGCATATATTCGCCGTGGCGTCGCCCCCCGACGAGAGCCCCGTTATAGGGCAGATAGACGATCTTTTTCAGAAGCTCGAACCACAAGCTTCGCGGCTTGTCGTCGAATTTCGATTCCGTCATGACGTAGACGCGGCGGCCAAGGACGCGGAGCGCGAGCGCCACGAAAAAGGTGTCGATGCGCGCAATGTGGCAGAGGAAGATATGCCGTGCTCGCGCCTTCGCGCAGGCGCGCAGCAACGCGCTCAGCTGTTGCCAAACCGAGATCGATGCGAAGGCCCGATTTGGGAAGAGGGTCTCGCGCTCGATGCCGGTGGTCTCATCCGTGCGGTCCCACGCGTAAATGCTGCTCGATCCGGCGATTTCGACGCCGATGACGCGATGAGTCGCTCCGACGGCCGCGCCTGCCGCTTCCAGCCGATCGACGTGGTATGGGCCGAAATTCTCCCACACGAAGATAACCGAGGGCTTCACGGAGGTCTCCAGAACGAGACTCACGGTCGGCTATAGGGGCGCCCGAGCGTATGGGGCAGCGTGGCCTTGTCTGCGTCGCCACCCGGAAAGTGCCCGCGGAAGCCGGGATCGCGCAGATTGCCGCCGATCATGCGCAGAATGATCTGCCACAGAACCAATGGCATCACGGCGAACATCACGAATTTGGCGATCGAAATCCCGCCGTCGCGGAACCATTGCATGGTCAGCGGCAAGAAGGTGCAATAGGCCAATATCTTGAAGTTCGTCGCGTCGCCGCTCCAGAACCAGCGATGCAGCCGCAACGTGATGTATCCGACCAGCGCCAAGGTGACGAAGACGCCGAACCACCCGTAGCTCACCCACCCGTCGCCGACGAGCGACTCGGTCAGCGCGACGAAATTTCCGTAATTGTTCAGGTTGACCAGATCGATCGGCGGCCCGATCGGCTTCCCCGGCCAGAGAATGCGCGGAATGGGCTCGGTGAATAATTGTAGGTACTGCGTGAAATAGGAATATGTGTCGGATTTGTCGGGTACGATATCGACGATATAGGCGAGATAATCGAAATTCGCGAAATCAAGACCGTCGAATTGATCGACCCAGGGACGGTTCCGGTCGAGCACGTCTTCATCATGCGGCTCGCCGGAAATGACTTCCTTGAAGTAGTCGCGATTCTGTCCGAGTTGTTGAAAGAGAACGAAAGTCGCGAGTCCGATGATGATCCAAGACGGCCGGATCCAGCGCTGCCTCTTGCGGTAGAGGGCCAGCAAGCCGAGCATCGCGACGCTGAGGATAATCGCCCATCGGCCCCAGCCGATATAAACGTGAATCGCCAAATAGGCCAAGAACGGCACGAACGACCAGAGACGAAACCGGCTCCCCCAGATCAGCATCATGCAGCAGGGAATGAGCGCACCTTCGGCCGAAGCGACATATCCGGTCGTGTTGGTCAGGATGTAGATGCCCGTTATGGGATCATGGCGTCCCTGGACGAGATCGGACCCGCCTAGCCCCTGTCCGAGACTCAAATAAAATGAATAGAGCCCGACCGGTAAGATCAAAACCAGCAGGATGAGGAAGGCTTGCCACTCGGCGAGGCTGAATCCGTCCGGCATCGGCCGCTCGTAGCGGGGGCCGGTGGTGTCGATAGCCCAGCCGAAGATGGCGAACGCGATTAGGCCCCAAGTCGACAGGAACAATGTAAAGATGATGCGATCTTCGGTTGGATAGAACCACATATAGTCAAAGGCGGCGTGGAAGCCGAAGGCGTATTCGAGGATCGGGCGCAGGACGAAAACGATGCCGTGGAACACAACGTAAAAACAGAACGGGTGGAAGAGCGATCCGCCGCGGCCGCGCACGAAGAACCAGCAAAGTGCCAGCCAGACGATCGTCTGAAATCCAAGTACGACCGGAAGCATCGGTTATCCGTCCTCGGGGCGGACGCCGGTGAGCGCGTCCTGGCCGATTTTTATCAGGTTCTTCATGGTCGTAAAGGGCATAGCTTTTCGTCGGTTCATGCCGAGAGAGGAATCGCCTAGAGAGACATCGTCGGTGACGTTCGTGGCCGAAATTACCACGCTTGGCCTATGCGCACACCATACTCTTGATTAGAGAATTTCCGATTAACTCTATCTTTCGTCGAAACCTCGGATCGTTCGCTGCTAGAAGGCGTAACGGCGGTCGACGAAGAATCTGTATTGAATTCAATGGATTATGAAAAAGCGCGCCGGTCAAAAAGGGCTCGCCACGCTGCAAAAAAATCGCACTCACGAAGCAGCAATTGTGCTGTCTATCGACGCTCGGACTCTCTCAGCGCTTCAGCAATTGCTTTATCGCCACGCGGCTACTCTTGAGAAGCCACGGGCGAACCTGAATGGCGAACCAGGTATGCCACGGCTTTAGCGAGAGATAGAACCGTCCCGGAATCGACAATGGAACCGTGTAGGTAACGAGCCGGCCGACACGATTGATCCAGTATTTTTTGTATGATTCCTCGCCAACGCCGAAATCATATCCGAGTTTATGCTCGAAGGCCCACCGGAGCGTCTGTTCTTGCAGTATTTGACCCGGCGAATATTTGTTCGATTGCTCGTCGAATGCGCCGATGAAGGCGGCGACCCAAGAATTGTCGACGGCAGACAGTTCCGCCGCAATTGGCCTTCCATCCAATCGCAACACAGAGAGCGCTAGGCGGCCGACCGGAG
This sequence comes from uncultured Alphaproteobacteria bacterium, assembly GCA_963729935.1. Taxonomy (GTDB): domain Bacteria; phylum Pseudomonadota; class Alphaproteobacteria; order ATCC43930; family CGMCC-115725; genus CAIKMD01. Next base: position 677,738 of record CAVSPW010000005.1, on the reverse strand, counting down.
TGGAGCGCGAATTGATCGCCAAGAGGAACTCCCGATAATCCTTCCGGTCGATCCACAAGCTCTGCCGACCCGTTCGGCTCATCCAGTCCCGTTTGTGCTGCCATATCCAATCGGCGAGTTCGGTGAAATCTTTCGGATCGGCGATGACCTCAAACGACAAGTGGCCGATTTCCTCAAGCCGGCGCCGCTTCCGTCGATTGTCTTTCATTCGGCCGCGGTCGCGGTCACCAATGTAGCTGTCCCAGTTCTCGTACTCATGCCATTCTACAGTCGAATATTCGTCGTAATAGGCCGTGTTTCCCACGTGTTCGTCCTGTAGAATCGCGGCAAGCGGTGCTTCGGGCCGCATGCGACGAAGTTCGATGATATCTGCGGGGATCGCCGCTTTCAGGCAATTCCATGCCTCTCTCACCAGGCGCGCCGTATCCGGGGTATCTGCGACAAGCATCACCTGTCGCTCAAAGAACCCTGAGCCAAGCTGTCGCGCAACCCGGAAAAACGATTTTCGGTGCACTGTCCAGGGCCATACCAAGACGAGGCGCCCGTCTTGCCGAGCAATGACGCAGCAGAGAACGGCGCCAGATAGTTCTGCGATCGTGTCAAGTGCAACGTCGCACCAATCGAAGCTCTGTGAAAAATAACTACCCCGTACGCTTCTATGCAATTCATTCCATTCTTCCTCGAGCAATCGAAATGAGTCTCGATCCAGAATAACCTCGATCTCAAACGCGCTGTCATCGATGCGTTCGCGCTCTTCGGCCATTTCGAAAGACCTCAACACGGAAGACAAGGGCGGTATGGAGCGCGGGCCGACGGCATGGCTCAACTTGCCTCAGCCAGACCGAACTCGCGCCGCGCTCGCTCGAGGGGTGTCGCCGGCGAACCGCGCAAATGGCGGAAGAGGCGATAGGTTTCATGACGCACCGGCCGGCGCTCGCCGAATTGCGTCAAACAGGCGTAAAATCCTTTTGCGATTCCCAGTGCCCAGCGCAGGCCGTGGCCCTGTCGGATGCCATGAAGCACGGTCTTGGCGCAGGTGCCCGGCACGTGCAACAGAAGCTCCGGCATCGGCACATTGTACCACGAAATTAGAACCTTGTTGCGCCCGCCGAAGATATCGCGTCGGCGGTTGTCGCGCACCGGCGATTCATAATGATAGATCGGGTCGGCATTGCCCAGCCGCGTGAGATATCCCGCGTCGAGGATTCGGATTGCAAGGTCTTCTTCCTCGTATTGCTGGCGTAGATATTCGCGATAGCCGCCCACGCGCAGAAATACATCTCGGCGCATGGCGCATGCCCCGCCCCAAAACGTGTCGAGAAGGTAGATTCCATCGCGGCTCGGCGCGCGCTGGAGCACGGCATCGCTGGTGTTGACATTGACGAGCGGAATCGCGACGACGCCGATCAGCGGCGATGCGAACTCGGCGAGCGTCTGCGCGACGGTGAGGGGAGAGGTGAATTCCGCGTCGTCATCGATCGAGAACACGATCGTGCCCGTGGCAAGCTTCACGCCCCGATTGCGCTGAACGGTGGCGCTGCGCGAAACCTCGTCGCGATAGAAGCGGACATTCGGGAATTCGCGACGCACCATGTCGGCGGTATCGTCGGTCGAGCCGTCGTCGAGAACGATCACTTCCGGGGAGGCCGTCTGCTTGACGCAGGAAAGTATGGCGCGCCGTAAATCCTCGCGCCGGTTCTTGGTCGCGATCATGATCGTCGCGCTCAGTTCAGCCATCGATGCTCCCCGCCCGCGATCCCGGCGCCCCGCCGACCCGATCGGCGGCATCAAACCCGCTTGCGGCGCGTCCTTGCGGGAGGGATGGCCGGCTTTGCCACGCCTCGGTATACCGGCCAGAGGTTACCACGATTTTAACGAACCCATGCGGCTGCAGCTGGCCGCCCTCGACGAAGCCACGACGCGGGAATGCCGGGTCGGCCGCATCACGCCGCAAAGATTTGCTCGATTTCTGGGGCGAGAATGGCCGGGTGTTGCCTCAGGCGCCTCAACAGCTCTTCGACCAGATTCCACACGGCCGCATCATGGGCGAGGTGGTGCGTGACCATTCCTACGGGCGATGTGGCTGGCACGAGCCCGTATCGCCGCAGCTTGATCGCGGCGATCGCGGCGCGCACAATGACGCTTGGGTCAGCAGCCTCGTTTCTCTGCCAGTCGATCACGTCGAGATGCGTGTTGCGACTCGCCAGCGGCAAGCCCGCGAAATCGCCCTGCGAGGAGATGAAGCGATATCCCATGCGCTCCACGACCCCGCCGAGGTGCCGGGATAGCTGATTGAAAGGCGGAACCAGAATAGGCAGGAAACGCCGGGCAAAAAGCGATTCCAGACGCTGCCGGCCCTCCGCCAGCTGGGCTTGCACTTCTGCCGGATCGCGTGTCTCCCCGAGCTCCGCGGGCCGACCGGGATCGGCATGGTTGGCATGATCCCAACCGTGTTGAAAGACGCGCGCGTGCTCTGCGCGCGCCAGCCGGGCTTCAAGCGACGCATCGGCGCCGACGGGAATGACTGCGAGCGCCAAGGGCATTTCGAAGCGCGCGGCGAGGTCGAGCAATCGATCGAGCGCGGGGCTCGCGACCCGCGCATCGTCATCGCGCCACCAGAAGGCAACCTTGCGCCGTTTCCTTGCCCAGAGGTCAAGCTCGTGCTCCAGCGCATCCCATCCCGATGGCTGCGCCTTGGTCCAGTGGCGCAAGATGCGGCGCGCCACGCGGCAAGATCCGGCGCGAAGACTAGAGGTCGCCATGATCGGCAGCGCGGCGCGTGGGGAGGGCATTTCCGCCCGTGGCCTCGCGCGACGGGCGCAGTCGCCCGTTCGGAAATGCAGCAAAACCCGGGCGCACGTCTTGTCTCCGCTTGCTTAGCGTGGCGTCGCGCGGCCGCGCCCAAGTGCGGCCTTGATTTTGCGGCGCCATTCCGGCGGAACCTTGTAGCGAAGCCGGCTCATCCATCGCGCAGCGTTGCGAAGAAATACGTAGGTCGAGCCCCATCGCGTGCCGCCGAACTCGTAGCTGACGACATCACAGGCACCGGTGACCCATATCGCCTTGTGAGGTTCCTTCCCAAGCCGAAGATCGTAATCGCACCCCTGCGCGAACGCCCACCTTAAGGATTCTTCCTTCAGAATCTGGCTGGGCCCGTAAGCCGCAAACGCTGGATCGAAAACCGGAATGAGACCTTCGATTCTGAACTTATCCCTGCGATAGATTTCGGCAGCGATTATTTGGTTATTGAGCCGCAGAGTCGATACGAAAAGCCGCCCCGCGCTTTCCGGCTTGACAGCCATCGCGACGAGAAAGTTCCGGTACTCCGGCGTGAGCATCCAGGGATTGTGAAGCCTGGTTTCTCCCAGGCGCTCGCACTTTTGCCGAAGAACCCAATCGATCGCCGCCGGGCTCTCTCCGGGAGGCACCATCGGCTCGAAGACCAGACTACCTATCTCCTCGAGCCGCCGCCGCCGGCGTCTCAAGCCTTTGCGCATATGTGCATCGAGAGACTGGAAATAGCTATCCCAATCCGGATAGTGATTCAAGCTCACATAGGAAGTGGGATCGATCTCGACGAACGCCGGCGTGGTATCGCTGGAGAGAAGGCGCTGAAGCGCCGATCCAGAACGCACGAGCGGTAAGGCAATGATATCGGCGCTGCAGGTCGCACGCAGCGTCTTCCAGGCGTTCTCGATGCGGGTGCTTGCGGCCGGTCCATCTTCGACCAGGACGCAAGTATATTCGGTAGTCTCGGGACCGAGTGGCCGGGCTACCGACCACGGGCCCAAGCGATGAACGACGAAGGGCCAAATCAGCACAGCCCGGCTTTGCTGGCGCGCCACCATACAGTGGAGGCGGCGGCCGCGCGGCTTGCCGACCGTCTGCCAGCTCGTCCAGCACCAAGCAAAGCTTTGCGAAAAATAGGGTTGTGCCGCGCGACCGTAAAGCGCGTCCCAGTCTTGTTTCAACGCTTCGAGCGCGCGCGGCTCACTGATGATCTCATAGCGATCGGATTCGATCGAGCCTATGAAGCGCGAGCTGCCTTGCACAGCATGATCAGTAAGAGACGTAATCGGCGCGGGCATCATTGTCAGTCGGCCATTAATGCTCGCTCCCACCTGCAAGGGGAACGAGCCGTCCTGGGACGACGAACCGGCAAACATGCGGCGGCCCGGTTCTCACGTTGCAGCCGATTTCGGTACATCACCGTCATGCTCGCGCGACTTTCTTTTCAGGCGATCGTAAATAGCGCGGATCTTTGCGTTGCGCCTTAGAGACGTCTTCAGCCGCTCCATCACCACGAACGGCACGCCTTTGATGCTCCCGGCGGCAAGATATTCGTGGATGCCAAGGGAATGATCCGCCCAGTATCGCTTATATCCTTCGCCACCTACGGTAAGATCAAAAATGTCGATGGTCGGCTCCTCGATGCACCACTCGACGACGCTTCCGAGGAGAATGCGGCCCAGTGAATATTGCATCCACTCGCCGCCTTCGTAGCCCGCCATCATGGAATAAAAGCGCCGATTGTAGACTAGGCCCCAGTCAGTCGCGACGGTTTGCCCGTCGACGCGCAGGCAGCAGACATGGATATTGCCGCTAGGAAACCATTTTTCAGTCAGCGTCTCGTAAAAGTCCAGATAGCCTGGCTGCGCGAATATATCACGCCCGCCTGTCTCGCGCCAACGACGTGATTTCTGCGTCGCCATAATCCGGACCAGTTCGACCGCTTCCGCGACGTCGTGTGCAACCTGGATTTCTACGCGCCCCTTCTTGCTGAGTCTGCGCTGTCGCCGTCGCGTGTCTTTGAAGAAATCATTGCTGCGCGCGGATTTGAAAGCGGCGAATGAGCTTGGGAGGGCCGCCGCGTAGGCATTTTCGAAGAACCTAGCCCCAGGCAGAGTCACCATCGGATTTTTCGTGCCTTCGATCGTCTCCGGCATGTTCCAGAGCCAAACCACATCCACCGACGGCAAGCGCTTCAAGATGCCAGCCCAGAGCCTCGCAAAATCGGTGGGCGTGACTGCTCTGGCGAAAGTCGGGTCGATGACCGGCGCATGATAATCGGTCATACCGCCGCCCAGGAATTGCAGCATTCGGCGGCGATTTCTCCGATATATACCGAGCGGCAGGATCATCAATGTGCGCGCGGCAGCGTCGGTCAGGTGCACGATATAGGGCGCTACGTTCTGCGCTTGACCCACCGTCGTCTGCCATGTCAGTTGCCATTCGAATGACTGAAATGCATAGCATGCGCAGTCAGTCATAGCAGCTCGCCAAACGGCTTCGCACTCGTCGAACGACGTATAGATCGAAAGTTGGGCGCCTTTGGGAAGCGCGGAGCCGGCCTCCGTGATAACCGTGCGGGCGAAAGGTTTCGCCACGTCGGGTCGCCGGAGGTCTTCGTCCAACGGAATACAGCGCGTGGCTTGCGGCCAATGCATGTTAGTCATCATAGCTCCAATCGGACGATGCCGGAAAACCCAATTTTTTCGTAACGGCTATCGCGCCAGCGGGGGCCAAGGCGCCTGCGATCCGATGAGGAGATGGGGTGCTCGTTCGCCCTGACGCGTGTTGTGCTGGGGCGGGTCGACCGGCGTTCCAGCGAAGCCTAGTCCGCCCGCGCCACTGGCGGCTCTTGACGCGCTCGGACGGCTGGCGTGTCACGCGCCAGAATCTTTCCGCATCCGACTGAGCAGGGAGCTTTGCTATCACGATTTCCGCAGATCGGTGTTAACGTTCCTTAAACGAGGTACGGCGAAATTCGCCCGGCACCGCCTGCCTCAAGTAGAAATTATGCGGTTTCGGCGTTAAGGAATGCTTTGCGCGACCCGTCTACGCTGAATCCAGGTTCGCTGTGAACGACACCGGTTTGTGGTGGGACTCCCAAACCGCACGCGACTCCCTTGGAGCCTTCCCTATGATCTCGGCTCCTGCTATCTCGATGGCCCGCGCGTTCACGGGGGCCGCTGCGCTCTTCGGCTCCGGGAGGTCGAAATGAGGAGCCGCCTTGGCAGCGCATTCATCCTAACGTTTGCTGCGCAGCTGATCACCAATCTCCAAGGGTTAGTTGTACTGCCAATCGTGATTCGTTGGGCCGGGCCCGGAACCTACGGCGCTTATATCCTTGTCAACATCAGCGTAGCTGAGATCTATGCACTGGTGACGAGCGGCATAACCTATCGATACAGTCGCAATCTTGTGTCCGCCTCAAGCGCCAGCGAACGTAGGGAGCTTTTCGAGCCGCAGTTCAGTTTTCAAATGTTTGCGTTACTGATATTTTCCGCCGCCGTCTTACTTGCCGGCGGACAGATCGAGAAATTGTTTGGTGCCGCAGACCTCCATATCGAACCTTGGCTGCTTATCGCCCTGGTCACATCAAATGTGATTCAAGCGCAAGTCATTAGATACTATAGATGCACGCTGCGCTTCGTTCCCGTCAATGCGGTCAACGCGGGTACCGCGTTGGTCTTCATGGCGGCGCTTCAGGCGTTTGCCGTGCTTCACGGCGGGTTGACGCTCGACTCGCTGTTGGTCGTGCAGGTGAGCTGCGTCATCTTGGTGAGTGTGCCCTTTGCGGCTTTGATGCTGCAGGAAATTGGGCTGCCCCGTCTGAATCTCCCCTTGGGAGCATTCGCGCGCGACATGCGCGCGGGGCTTTCATTGACGCTCGACATGATCGTAGATTTCATACTCGGCTCCGGCGATCGGTACCTCATAACGCTTTATCTATCGGTAACCGATGTCGGCCGTTATCAGCCGGCCTATCAGCTCGCGTCTGTCGTGCTGTTCCTGCCGCGGTTGGTGGTGGCGGTTCTTTCTCCAATCGTATCGCGAATGATTGATGCCGGGAATCGCGCGGATGCGGAGAAGATCATTGAGACTTCATTGTCCCTATTTCTGATGATGGGCGTGCCTTTCGTGGTTGGAACGCTGATGGTCGGGCCGTCGCTCGTTCTCGTCTTGACCAATGCCGACGTCGCCGAGGCAAGTCGCTGGGTATCGCCCTTGGTTGCTGCAGGCAGCATTTTCCTGGGAATTTTATGGATATTGGACACGATCGTCACGGGGCTCAACCGATTGAAGCTGATCTTCATTGCCGACTTGAAGGGGGCGGTGGTGAATTTCGGCATGAACGTCGCGCTGCTGCCCCTGTTTAAGAGCATCACGGTGCCGGCGGTGGCGACCCTGATCGGTTACGCAGTCAGCGCGACGGCACTCAGCTTGGCGCTTCGGCCGCTATGGCGGCTGCATATCGAGTGGGTCGCAATCCTGCGGTTTTGCGTTGCGGCCGCAGTTATAGGAATTGTGCTGTGGCTTCTCGGCTTCCGGCCGGGCGAGGTACGTCCGGTTGGTATAGTCTATCTGATGGCGAGCATCGCCGCCTGCGCGGTCATCTATTTCGCCGCGTTGAGTGCGCTGGGCGGATTCGGCCGGCGCGAATGGGCAGAAATCAAGACCCTCCTGCACAGCCAAGCGCCCGCAACCGGCGGGCTGCCACAGATCGAACCCTCGGCCGGTTCCTAGCGCGAACCCCGGTCTGGCGCTACGCCTGGAACTGCCCACGGCGTGTTGTCGTTTGGCACAAAGCCAGATTTGTCAATGCGCGGTTTACCGCCATTGGGTAAGTTTATGCGGCGCAGCAGCAGCGCTCGAGCGTGATGAGCCGGAAGCGCGAACCGACGGGTGCATGGGGTATGCAGACAACCGATCAAGCCGCGGCACCGAAGGCCTTGGTCCTCGCGACGCAGGATTGGCCCTTGACGGCTTTCATCGCGATCGGGCTGCGACGCGGCGGCTTCGCGGTGGTGGGTCTTTGCCCGGGCGACCACGTCTTGAGACAAACCGCAGCGGTCGATCGTTGTTTCCGCTTTTCGAACTCGCGGCGTTTGCGCTCGCTGCTGCGCGCGATCCGGCATTCGTCGCCCACGATACTCGTCCCCGGCGACGATCAGTCCGTCTACGCCATTTATGATCTCCACGCGCGCTGCCTGAGGGATGGCGGCACCGAGGCGGGCGAGATCGTGCGTTTGATCGAGCGCTCGGTCGGGGATCCCGCCTCTTATCCGATTGCGCGGAGCAAATCGGCGCTCATTCGTCTCGCGCGCGAATGCGGCGTCAGAATTCCGGGAACAACCGAACTCGCCAATGCCGCCGACCTCAAGGCTCATTGCGACGCCGCAACGCCCCCTTTCGTTCTGAAGCAGGACGGAACGTTTGGCGGTCTCGGTGTCATCGTTGCGCGCACCAAGCGGGAGGCGGAGAGTGCCTTTCGACGACTGAATGTGCGCGTCATGGTCAACGCCGGAAGACAATTGCTGTTCAAAGGAAATCATAAGCCGTTGGCGGCCTTGTTGACCTCGCCCTCACCCGCGATATCGGTGCAGCAATTTATCGAAGGACGTCCGGCCAATCGCGCGGTGCTGTGTTGGCGCGGGCGGGTTCTCGCCGGAGCGACGGTGATGACACTCGAAGCAGATCCATTTCCGAACGGACCGGCAACCGTCGTCGAATTCATTCGCAATCCGGAAATCGATCGGGCGGTGGAGACCTTGGTCGCCCATCTCGGGCTGTCGGGTTTCTGCGGATTCGATTTCATACTCGATCGAGAAACCGGATACCCATTCCTGCTCGAGCTCAATCCGCGTGCGACTTCGGCGTGCTGGTTGGGGACGAGACCGCATTCCGACCTGTGCGCGGCGCTCTTCCGCGCCTTGGGCGATGACGGAACAGCGGCCAACATTGCCGCGACGACGAACGTTCCGGACAGTGACGAAGAGCCCTCAGGCGAGAAGGCTGCGCTCTTTCCTCAAGAATGGATGCGCTCCAATACCAGCCCGCATCTTGCCGCCCCCTATCATCGGGTGCCCTGGCAGGATCCGCGCCTTGTCTCGTTTTTGACGCGCGCTGCCTTCAAGGGCCGGCGCCACGCGGAGATCGGCTTCATCTCGCGCTTGGCGCGACGCCTCGTCCTGGGAAGGAATTGGCAGCTGGATTCCGGTTCGGGCGAAGGCCGCAAGGCGGGCTGACGGCCATCCACGATATCGGAGAGCCACAGAAGGCGAGAGATAATCTCTGGCTGCGTTGCCGCGTCGTGCATCCTCGTCGGCTGGTTGCGGCGGCAGCATCGCCGACTTAGTATCGCACCCGGTGGCGTCATGCCTTGGGTGAATCGAATGTCGAGGCTGCGTGTGAGACGCCGCCGAGCGGTGCAAAGCTTCGTAGGCAGCGATCGGGCGCCCCGGATCGTCGATCGCCGCCGGTTCAACCTGGGAGCGTTTGCTGCAGGCAGTTTGTTCGCGTCGGGGGAGATCGGCGCAGCCCTTGCGGCGACTCTCCGGACGAGTGAACCGCGCCTCGTCTTCGCCCATTACATGGTCTGCTGCCCAAAAGACGGCAATGGCGCGTCGGTCGACAATCTCGCAAACGAAATCCGACAGGCGCAATCCCGCGGCATCGATGCGTTTGCGCTCAATTGCGGGAGTTGGACCGAGGAGCCGAGGTATCGCGCGACCGCGACAAAACTCTTCAAGGCCGCGGCGTCGCTCGGCACGGATTTCAAGCTGTTCTTTTCGGCCGACGGGCTGCCGCCGAGGGTGGTGGTCGCCATGGTGTCTGAGTTCTATGGCCATCCCAATATGCTGAAGGTCAATGGCAAACCATTGCTCTCCACGTTTGACGGCGATTCCGAATGGGCGAACGCTTTCCTCACGCCGCTGGCCGATGCGGGTAAGCCCCTCACCTTCGTGCCGTTCTTTTATCCCGAAGGCTCGTCGAAAGCGTTCTCCTCGCGCAATATCGCGAAGCTGATCGCCGATAATGGTTACGTGGACGGTTTCTTTTTGTTTGGGGCGGGCGGCGCGGGTAGCGATATCGCCCGGGTAAGCGAAAAGGTCGGCCAGGCGTGGCGCCGCGCCGGAAAGCTCTACATGGCGCCGGTCTCGCCTTATTACCGGGGCCTCGGGTACCGAGGAAATTACCGCGTTTTCGAGACGCGCGGTTTCGAGGGGATGGCGCTCCAATGGGAGGCCGCGATCTCTGTTGGCGCGCAGTGGGTCGAGATCGTGACCTGGAACGATTGGTCCGAGGCGACCTATGTCGAGGATCTCGGGGCTCCCGCGACCACGCGTATCGCCGGCGGGACCTGGGGACAACTGCTTTCGCACGCCGCTTACCTTGCCGCCAGCGAATACTATATCCGATGGTTCAAAACCGGCGTCCAGCGGATCGATCGCGACGATCTCTTCTGGTTCTACCGATTGTCGCCGCGGAGCATCCCGGGCAGGAGCAATCCGCAAAGCGACAAGAAGGGCTTCCCCAAAGGCGTCGAAAACCTCGAGGATCGAGTCTTCGTGAGCGCGTTCCTGGTGGCGCCAGCGGAGCTTCGGATCGAGAGCGGCGACCAGCGCTACCAATTCGACCTGCCCGCCGGAGTCCACCATCTCGGTGCCGACTTTGCCTTGGGGACGCAGAAGTTCAGCCTCGTGCGGAACAGCCGCACTATTCTCGCGGGCGAGGGCGCCTTCCCCATCAGCAACGACAATTGGGCGAATTACGATTATCTATCCGGTCAGGCCCAACGGCTCGAATGAGCCTCCCCTGAACCGGACGCTATCATGACCGGGCGTATGCCGGCGGCGGCGCGGCTGGGCACCTGCAGTGGCCTAGGGGCGGGGCTCGGCCTTCGCCACCATGACGGGCTGGTCAACGACCTTCACCCAACGCGCCGGGCTCGTTTGGCTTTGCATCGAGACCCAACGATAGGGCAGCGCGTTCCAGGCGACGACCGGAGGCAAGCGGTTGTCGAGGACGAAATCGCCTTCGCTCGTCCGAGCGACGAGCACGAGATGTCCCTCGCCAAGCTCGTCGTAAGCCGCCGCAAGCAACAGCGTGTCTTCCGGCCATCCGAGCGCAATCAACGCTTGGCGCTTGGTCAGTGCATAAGTGTTGCAGTCGCCGTAGCCATCGGTCGCGTAGCGCCACGCATGCGTCGGATCTTCACGCGGCTTGATCTGCCAATTGATATCGGCCTGGACCCGATCCAACTCAGCGCGACGGGCGTCCGTCAACTCGACCGGCTGAGTATTCGATGCCGACACCAAGCACTCATTGCTGTGCTTCACGCAGAAACCGATGAAGCCCATCGGCGGGATGACGGCATCGCCTGTCGCCATCGCTGTACCCGCGTCGGCACTTGCCATCAATCCAAAATTCAAAACGCCGAACGCAATCAGAATGGCGCAGGATTTCAATTTCATCGCAATCTCCCGATGTCGGCATTCTCGGCAGTTGCGCTTAACAGGGCGTAAATCGCCAAATCTCTGATCCTTGTCGAAGACGACCAAAGCCACGGCGATGGACGGCGAACACACAGCGATCACGCCGACACGCGCGAAAACGTCGCGAGATCCGAGCCGTTCTCGCTAGCATTTCGTTAAAATTGTGGGAAATTTCTTCCTAGCTGTTCCGCACATGCAACGGTGCACAACGCCGCCGCGCCCTGGGCCTCCGTAAAGGCAAATATCTCGCGCTGTCCTAAGTCGCGTCCAATTCTGGCCAATTCGCCATACTTCGTTGGCGATTCTGGAATCGAATCCGCGCCGCGCCTATGTCGGTCATGCTCCGTGATCCGCACCACCGCGATCTGCGCTTCCGCCGGGCGCGCCCCGGCTGGCGATTCATAGCCGCGATCGACCGCGAGCGGGCGCGTCATTTCTGTGGCAATGGCGGCGTGTCAATTCTGTGTCAACGCCGCTGCGTGACTTCGTTCGGGAAGAAGCCCAGCGCCGCGGCGGCCCAACACGCCCGCCGAGCGCGATTCCTTGAGCGCGAATGAATCGCCGCCCCTCAGGGCAGAAAGAGTCTCGGCAGATAGAGGACGAGGGGCGGAAATGCGAGGACCAGGCCAAGGCGCGCGAAGTCGCCGGCCCAGAATGGAATCACGCCCCAATAGATCTGCTTCAGCGGAACTTCGGGAAGGAGCGACTTCAGGACGAAGATATTGAGCCCGAGCGGCGGATGAAGAACGCTCATCTCGACGACGATCACCAGAACGATGCCCCACCAGATCAAATCGAATCCGAGCGCGGTGACAATCGGGACGAAGATCGGCACGGTAAGAAAGATCAGTGCGAAACCCTCGATGAACATCCCAAGGAGCACATAAAATGCGATGATCACAAGAATGATTTCCATCGGTGTCGCCTGGAGCGCGCCGATGAAGGCGAGAACGGCTTCCGACATGCCCGAGATATTGACGAACTGATTGAGGACGAGTGCGCCCAAAATCACCGAAAACACCATTGCTGTCGTGATCGAGGCATCGATCAGCGCCTCGTAAAAGATCCTCCAGCTCATTTTTCGCCGTAGGATCGAAAGAAGGAGTGCGCCAGCCGCGCCAATGCCGCCCGCCTCCGTCGCGGTGAAGATGCCGAAGGTGATTCCGCCCATCACCAGAAGAAAAAGCGCAAGTATGCCCCACACTTTATAAAGGCCGCGCCAGCGCATGGCCCAATTCGCGCGTATGGCCGGCGGACCGGAGGCGGGCTTGAAGAAGGTCACGGTTCGGATGACGGCAAAGTAGACGCCGATCGAGGCGAGCACGGGGCCGATCGCGGCGATAAAGAGCTTAGCGATATCTTGCTCGGTCAGCAGTCCGTAGACGATAAGCGCGCCGCTGGGCGGCACAAGCATGCCGAGCGCGCCGCCCGCGGCAACCGTGCCGGTGCTGAGGGAATCGGCGTAGCGGTAGCGCCGCATCGAGGGCACCGCGACGCGCGCCATGGTGGCGGCCGTTGCGATCGAGGAATGGCAGATCGAGGCAAATCCCGCGCAGGCCGCGATCGTGGCCATGGCGAGGCCGCCACGGTAATGGCCGAGCCAGCGATGAGCCGCCTCGTAGAGATCGTCCGACAAGGCCGCATGATTGACGAAGCTGCCGGTGAGGATAAAGAGCGGTAGGACCGAGAATTGAAAATCGAGAGTCAAACCCAGAATCTGCTGGCCGGCCATTGCCATCGCGGCGCCGAGCCCGGCGGGATGGATGATGGCGAAGCCGAAAAAGCCAACGGCGAAAAGCACGATGCCGAGCGGAACGCCCAAGAAGAAGCCGAGCAGCATCACGACGAAGCCGGCGAACGCCGTGATCATTCGGGGCCTGCCGCGTGCAAGCCGGTCTCCGTGTCCGCTTCGGCGTTCTTGAAGAAGCGATAGAGCCGCGCGCACGTCGTCAGCGCGGCCAGCAGCGTTAAAGCCGCGAATGCGTAGGCAAAGGGCGCCTCGGGGATATTGAGGTAATTCGTCGTGAGCCCCTCGCTGCGCAGCGTCTCGCCTTGCAAGAAGATAAGATAGGCAATGAACCCGAAGCCTGCGCCGGTGAGGATGAGGACAAAGAGGTGTTGCGCAACGCGCGCCCGGCCCTTCAAGAGCATGGCGAATGCGTGCACGGCGATGTGCCGCTGTGCGCGCGTGACCAGCGGCAGGGCTGAAAAAATGATGAGGCCGAGCAGGAACGACTGGATTTCGGAATCCCCCGCGATCGGCCGATCGAGAAAATAGCGGGCGATCACGCTGGCAAAGGTCAGCGCCATCATGCTGAAAAGCGACAGCGCGGCGATCGGGCCGAGCAGACGCTCGAGCGCCGAGCGTCGCGGCGCGGCATCATCGCCCCCTTCGCGCGGCTCAGTCATGAGGCGTCATGTCACCATCGCCGGCATGGCCGGCGCCGTCGCAATCTCGACGATCATTTGGCGCCGGCGGCGAGTTCTTCCGCGGTCTTCACGAAGAAATCATAGGCCGCCGGTCCGTCGATCCCGCGCTCCTTGGCGACGGCAAGCCATTGCTCCTTGAAGAAGGGCACTTTCGCGCGCGCGGCTTTCATGAATTCCGGATTCGCGTGAATGACGGTGATCTTGTTCTCGGCAATCGCCGCGTCGCCCCGATTGTCCTGCTCGACGAAGCCTTGCGCGGCGCTGCGTGAGAAACCCTCGTAAGAGACCTTGTCGATCACGGCGCGGTCCTGCGGCGACAGGCTTTGATATTTCTTCTCGCTCATGAAGAAGCTGAACGAGTTGTACCCGAGCTGGCCGGCGAAGAGCGTCATGTATTTGGTGAAACGGGCAAGTTGAAAAGAGATCAGCGATCCCTTGCCCGTCACGGCGCCGTCGACGATGCCGCCTGACATATAATCGTACATGCTGTTCGCGGCCTGGGCCGTGACCGGCGTGGCGCCGAAGGCCTCGACCGCCGCCTTGGTGTTGGGCGAAGGGACCCACATTTTCAGGCCGCGAAAATCCTCGAGCTTGGTCACCGGCCGTTTCATGGTCTGCACCGTGTTGCCGCCATTGACCCAAATCGCGAGAAGCTTGACACCCTTGTACTCGTGGGCGGCGGCGAAATACTTTTGCTGCGTGCGCCAGATCGCGACCGAATCGGCCACGGAATTGGGCGCGATGAAAGGGATTTCGGCGAGAAACGGCAGTTTCACGCGTTCGCGAATGTAATCATTCGGGGTGAGCGCCACATCGGCGATACCGCTCGCCACCATTTCCCACTGACGCGGCAGGGGCGCCATCGTCGCGGCCGGAATCGCGATCTTGATGCGGCCTTGCGACTCGCGTTCGACCGCGTCCGCCCAGGGCTTGTAGACGCCGACAAAGAATGATGACGCGCGCGGCATGACGACATTCATGGTCAAGGTCACGTCGGCCTGGGCCGAAGGCGCGAGAGTCGGCGCGGAAACACCGATAACGGCGGCCACGACAGCAATAGCGATGAAGCGTTTCGGCATCGGATCATCCCCCCTTATCCGGCTTTGATTTGCCAAACAGGGTATGCGAGCATCTCGGCAATGTCGAGCGCGACGGGAGATTTTGTCGTTGACCGGAGCGCGGCTGCGTCGCCAATCTCGGTCTTCTTCGAGGACGGGAGCGCGGACATGATCATCGACATCTACAATCACTTCATGCCGAAGCCGTTTTTCGATCGGCTTGGCGATCTCATTCCCGGGCATGTGGTCCTGAAGGCCTTTCCGCGGCTGCGCACCTTGTGGGATCTCGATGCACGCCTGAAGCTTCTCGACCGGTTCGGCGACTACGCCCAAATCTTGTCGCTCGCCAATCCGCCGATCGAGCTGCTCGCCGGGCCGGAGCAAACGCCCGAACTCGCGCGCATCGCCAATGACGGGCTTGCGGAACTCTGCCGGTCGCATCCCGATCGGTTTCCCGCTTTCATTGCGTCGATGCCGATGAACAACGTTGCGGCGTGTGTTGCTGAAATCGACCGCGCGATCGGGACGCTCGGCGCGCGCGGCATTCAGGTCTTCACCAATGTCGCGGGCAAGCCGCTCAGCGCGCCCGAGTTCCGCCCGGTCTTCGAGCGCATGGCGGCGCACGATCTTCCGGTCTGGATCCATCCGATCCGCGGCCCGCAATTCTCGGATTACGCCACCGAGAGCGCGTCCGAGGCCGAGATCTGGTTCACCTTCGGCTGGCCCTACGAGACCACCGCCGCCGTAACGCGGCTGATCTATTCGGGTATCTATGACGAGCTTCCCGACCTCAAGATCGTGACCCATCACATGGGCGGCATGATCCCCTATTACGCCGGGAAGATCGGGCTGGGCTTCAGTCAGATTTTCTTCGGCACGACCGACACCAATCCCGCCGCCGAGCAGGCGGGGCTGAAGCTGAAGCCGGTCGAATATTACAAGAAGCTCTACGCCGATACGGCGCTCAACGGCAACATCGCGGCAACCCAATGCGGTCACGCGTTCTTCGCGACGGATCACTGCCTCTTCGCGACCGATGCGCCCTTTGACGCCGAGCAAGGCAATGCGCTCATCGGCGGCACGATCGAGGCCGTCGGCGCGCTCGAGGCGGCGGCCGAGGATCTGGCGCGAATTCGCGCCGGCAATGCGCGACAACTGTTGCGGCTGCCGTGACCTTCTGCGCACCGCGTTTCGCCGGGCGATTGGGCGCCGCTTGCGACGATCAGCCGGCCGGTGCGAGGCGCACGCCAGAAGGGTCGCTCAGCCGTCGAGCAGAAAGTTCCCCGCCTGGGTTCGCTCCGGTGCGGCGTTGGCATCGAAACTGACGCCGATCGGATCCTTGCCTTCGGCCACGGCTTGCGCCTGCTGCAGGATCAGTCGGCGCAACATGACCAAGCCCTGATCGGTGGTGGCGAGATGCTCTTCTGAATGGAGCGTCACCGGGCCTTGGCCGATTTGCGCCTCGAAATCATCGGGAAACTGCTGATGCTCGGCCTCCGTCATGTCGTCCCAATTCATTCCACCCGGCCGCGTGAAGGCGCGCGACCATCCCGGCTTGCGCTTGAGCGCCGCGTAGAGCATGTAATGCGTGTCGTCGACCGGCAGCAGCCAGCTCATGGATTCGCATTTGCCGTAGCGCGAAATCCCCGGATCGGGAACGAGCCGCATGGTCGGCAGCACCCCTTCGACGATCCGCAACAAGGTCTTGCCATTGTCGAGCTTGCGCCGTGACATCGTTTTGACGCCTCTTCCGGTATGTTCCCAGGTGATCTGCGGCATGCGGCTCATCAGCTCGACGAATTGGGTGCCGCTGTTGGAGCCGTGCAGAATCGGAACGTGGAAATGATCCGGGACGTTGTCGAAATGATGCGTCCAGTTGCAGGGGATGAGCTTCGGCCCGCTCTGGATGTGATCGTCGCCCGTGACGATTTCATCCGCTTCGCAATCTTCGAGCACGTCCCAACGCGGCAGGACCGGCTTTTTCTCGGGCGGTCCCATATAGGCGAAGATGAGGCCGTAGCGCTCCTCGACGGGGTACCAGGGCTGACGCACCTTGTCGCGGTACCGCCCGCCTTCCGGTTCGCAGGGTTGTTCCAGGCACTTGCCTTCGACATCGTAGAGCCAACCATGATAGCAGCAGCGGATGCCGCGCTCCTCGACCTTGCCGTAATAGAGGGTGGTGCCGCGATGCGCGCAACGCGGATACACCAGCCCCGGACGGCCTTGCCCGTCGCGAAACAGGATCAGATCTTCGCTCAGAGCGCGGATCGGTTTTGGCCGTGCCGTGGCGTCGCCGGCGAGGCCGATCGGATGCCAATAGCGGCGCAAGAGATCACCCATCTTGGTGCCCGGCGCCGTATCGGTGAGATCGCGGTTCGGCGTGCCCGGACGCCGTCCATAGGCCGTGCCTTCGTCCACAAGCCGATTTGATGCCATCGCTCCCTCCCGAACCCGAGCCGCGCATCGATTATTCCGGCCGATCGATGATCGGTCAAATATCGCGCTGTCCTCCGATGAGCTAAGATCGTGGGCATGAATCGGGGGCGGGCCTTGATCGTCGGCGGATCGGTGGGCGGATTGTTCGCCGCCCATTTCTTGCGCCAGGCGGGCTGGGAGGTGAGCGTTTTCGAGCGCAGCGGCGGCGTGCTCGCCGATCGCGGCGCCAGCATTGGCACGCGCGCCGAGCTCTTTTCAGCGATGAGCCGAATCGGGATTTCGCTCGATCCTTCGGTCGGCGTCGCGGCCCGTTCGCGCATCTGCCTCGACGTCAAAGGCACGATCACGCATGAGGTGCCGATCGCTTCGGTGAACAGCGCCTGGGACCGGATCTATCGCCCGCTTAAAGACGCGCTTCCCGCCTCCTGCTATCGCGCCGGCATGCGATTGGCGCGAATCGAACCGACGGCGGCCGGCGTCATGGCGATTTTTGCCGACGGGACGCGCGAAGCAGGCGACCTCCTGGTTGCGGCCGACGGCATTCATTCAACGGTGCGCGCGCAATTGCAGCCCGAGCCCCTGCCGCGCTATGCGGGCTACGTTGCCTGGCGCGGCGTCATCGAGGAAAGCGCGCTCGCGCCCGAGGAGCATGCGCTGCTCTTCGGACGCATGAGCTTTTGCCTTCCGGAGGGAGAGTTGCTGCTGGCTATGGGCATGCCCGGCCGGGACGCGGATACGCGGCCCGGCAGGCGGCGCTATTATTGGATCTGGTTCCGCCCCGCCGATCGGGAGCGAACGCTGCCGCTTCTGTGTACCGATGATACCGGTCATTGTCATGGAACCTCGATCCCGCCCGCGCTGGTGCGCCGCGAGTGCCTTGCCGAGCTCTACGGGGCCGCTGCGGAAACACTCGCGCCGCAGCTGGCGGCGGTTATCCGCCGCACAGCGCAGCCTTTTCCTCATGGCATCTTCGATTTCGAATCGCCGCGTCTCGTCTTCGGCCGGACGGTGCTCCTGGGCGATGCGGGCTTTGTCGCGCGGCCCCATGTCGGCGCCGGCGTGACCAAGGCCGCGCTCGATGCACAAGGTCTTGCCGATGCGTTGCGGGCGAGCGCGGAGCTCGGCATAGCGCTCGATCGGTATGAGGGCGAACGCTCCGCCTTCGGCAGCGCGCTCGTCGCGAGGGGGCGCGATCTCGGCGCCTATCTCAAGGCGCAGTCGAAGCCCTCGGGCGTACGCGGATCGGCCGCGGGCAAGCGGGACGCCGCTGTCGTGCTTGCCGAATATGGCGCCGCCGGAAAGCCGGGTTGATTGAGAAAAGACCCGAGAAAGCTGCTGCGCGTGGCCGGGCTGCCGGCTGTCTCGGCGCTTTTCGCCGTGGCGCCCCACCGGGTCGAAAGACTGTTTTTCGATCAGCGCCTGAAGCCTCTCGCCGGTGCCTTCTGCGCCGAGCTGGCGCGCGCCCGCAAGCCTTACCGGCTGGTTGGGAGCGAGGAGCTCGAGCGTGTCGCCGGCGGCGTCATGCATGGCGGCATCGTCGCGCTGGCACAGCCCGTATCGGTTTCGAGTTTCGAGCCGGCCGCCGCCCTGGATTGGGCGCGGGACGGGCAACCGCTCGTTCTGCTGGACGGGATCGGCAATCCGCAAAATCTCGGCGCGATCGTGCGCACGGCGGCGTTCTTCGGTGTTCCGCGCCTGGTGCTGTCGGACCATCCGAAGCAGGCCAAGCCCTCCGACGCGGCCTATCGCATCGCCGAGGGCGGGTTCGAATATATCGAGCTTTATCGCGCGACGCGCTTTGCCGCGATGCTCAAGAGTTTGCGCACCGCCTATCGCGTCATCGGCACGGCGCTCGGCAAAGGGGAGCCGATCGGCCGCATCGAGGCTGCCGGGCGTCCGCTCGCCATCGTGCTCGGCAACGAAGAGGAAGGTCTTCCGTCGGCGACCCTCGAATCTTGCGAGACCATCGTCACGATCCCGGGCGGCGGCCGGGTGCAGTCCCTCAACGTTGCCGCGAGCGCGGCGATTTTCATCTATGCGGCACGCGCGATGGGAGGCCGAGAGCCGGTCGCGGGATTAGGAAATCGTCAACCCGCCATGAGGAAAGACCGGGGCTGACATGAATTTGGCACGATTGATGCGCCGCGGCCCGCCCGACATAATCGCCGCGCCATGACCCCCGCCGAGCTTGAAAGCGCCGGTTCGATCGAGCCGGCCGCGATTGCCGCCGCGCCGCGCCTGGCGCGCAGCGCGGACAACGCGGCCTTTGCGATCCTCGGCGCGCTCAGCTTCTGCCATATGCTCAACGACATGATCGCCTCGCTCGTGCCGGCGATCTACCCGATCTTTCGCGACGTGTTCCGGCTCGATTACGCGCAGGTCGGGTTGATCACGCTTACCTATCAATGCACGGCTTCGATCTTTCAACCGGTCGTTGGCCTTTATACCGATCACCGGCCGAAGCCTTATTCGCTTTCCGCCGGCATGGGCTTTACGCTGGTCGGGCTCGTGCTGCTGGCCAAGGCGACGAGCTTCGGCGCGCTGTTGGTTGCGGCCGGGCTCGTGGGCCTGGGTTCGGCGGTTTTCCATCCCGAATCCTCGCGCGTCGCACGCATGGCTTCCGGCGGGCAACACGGTTTGGCGCAATCGCTGTTTCAGGTCGGCGGCAATGTGGGCTCGTCCCTGGGCCCGCTGTTGGCGGCCTTCATCGTCGTGCCGCTGGGGCAGGGCAGCATCGCGTGGTTCACGCTCGCCGCGCTCCTCGCGATCGTGGTCTTGGCGCGGATCGGGTCCTGGTACAAGCTTCGGCGCCTTGCCACGCAGGGAGCGGGGCGCGCTCGCCCGCTCGAGCTCGGGCTCCCCTTGCCGTCGCGCAAGATCGCGCTATCGCTCGCCGTTCTGCTCGCGCTGATCTTCTCGAAATTCTTCTACACGGCCGGGCTTACGAATTATTACACTTTCTATCTGATCGACCGGTTCGGGCTCTCCGTCCAAAGCGCACAGATACATCTCTTCGTCTTTCTTGCCTCGGTCGCGGTCGGGACGGTGATCGGCGGTCCGGTCGGCGACCGCATGGGCCGAAAATTCGTGATGTGGTTCTCGATCCTCGGCGCCTTGCCCTTCACCCTGGCCTTGCCCTACGCCAATCTCTTCTGGACCGGGATCTTGACCGTCTTCATCGGCGTCATTACGGCGTCCGCGTTCTCGGCCATTCTCGTCTACGCGCAAGAGCTGATCCCCGGCCGCATCGGGATGATCTCGGGTCTCTTCTTCGGGCTTGCTTTCGGCATGGCGGGGATCGCCGCCGCCGCCCTCGGCCATCTCGCGGATCTCACCAGCATCGCTTACGTCTACCGGATCTGCTCGTTCCTGCCGCTGATCGGGCTGCTGACGGCCTTCCTCCCCGATCTCGAAAGGCGGCGACCGGCACGCTGACTCGCCGGTGCGCGCCGCCCTTAGTGACCGGTTGCGATCGCGGCCACCTCAGCGGGATCTTCGGGTGGCGCATTGCCGCGCCAGACGACATGCATATCGGGCCGCAATAGCAGCAAATCATACTGATAGACCGCGCGCGCGGTTTCGTCGGGCACCTCGAGCACCGTCGTCGGCGCGCCGAAGGATTTGAGCGCGCGTTCGAGGCCGCTTGCGTCGGCCTTGGTGCGTCCGAGCTTCAGGATCGTATAGCCGTCCGGGATGCGATCCTGAAGCGGCGTCCGGTCTTCGAGCCAGACATGCGGCAAGCGCGCGCCGGGCCACGTCGTCGCCTGATAGGTGCGGAAGAGATGCTCGGGGCCGCCCGGAACGTCGCAGATGATCGGGGAATCGACATAGCGATAGCCCAGCTCGGCGCCGATCATCTCGTTGCTCTTGCGCTGCTCGACATCGGTCACCCGCGTGATCTCGGCGCGGAGCGCGGCGCCTTCGGGCGTGTTGTCGCGGATATAGGGCTTCCACAGCGCGCGCCATTTGCGCCGCCCGAGAGTGGCGTAGCGCGAAGCGCCGACATTCCGGTCGCCGACCTGCCGGCGCTCGATCTCGTAGGCGCGCAGCAGGTTGGGCCCGCCCCAGCCCTGCAAGGTCGCGGCGAGCTTCCACGATAAATCGATCGCGTCGCCGACACCGCCATTCATGCCGAGCCCGCCGGTCGGAATGACGAGGTGGACGGAGTCGCCGGCGAGGAAGACGCGGCCTTCGGCGAAGCGCTCGGCGAGAAGGAGGTTCTGCCGCCACGGATTGCAGGTCAGCATCTCGTATTTGACCGGGGCGCCGACCACGCGCTCGAACAGCGGTTTCATGTCCTCGTCGCGCTCGACCACGGCATGCAGCGTGTAGTGCTTGGTCGAATCCTGCATGATGAGGAAAGAGCTATGCGCGTCGGCGACGTGATAATGCCGCCCGCGTCCCGGCCCATCGCCGATGGGCATCCGGTCGAAGAGGTCGTCGCAGCGATAGAGCGCCTGGCGCAGCTCCAGCAAATTGGCCTCGCCGCGCAGCTTGATGCCGAGCTGCTTTCTCACTGTGCTCCCGCCGCCGTCGCAGCCGGCAAGATAGGCGGCCCGGAGCGTCTCGGTTCCCGCGCGCGTCTTGACCGAGGCTTCGACGCCGGTCTCGTCCTGCATGAAGGAAACCAGTTCGCAGCCGAAACGCACCGTAACGTTGGGCGTGCGTTCCGCGATCGATTTGAGCAGCGGCTCGAGCGTGTATTGCGAGATGAGCTGATAAGGCTCGAGCGGCATCGATCCGTCATTGCAGCGTGCGATCTCCTCGCGCGCCTCGGCGACCGATGGATAATGCAAATGCAAGAGCGGCTTTTCGATCAGCGACAGGATAATGAACACGTCCATTGGGACGTCTTCGCGCAGTCCTGCCTTGCGCACCGCCTGGGCGATGCCGAGCCGGCGATAGATCTCCATGGTGCGCGCGTTGCAGCGCTCCATCTTGGGAAGGAAGGCCGGCGCATCCTTCTGCTCGATCAGAAGCGTCTTGATGCCGCGCCGACCGAGATCGATCGCGAGTGTGAGGCCGACCGGGCCGCCGCCGACGACGAGTACCTGCGTGTCCGTCAATTTCCGTCCAGGCTCCCTATTTCCGCGATCCGATCCGGGATCGCTCGGGTCCGAATTGCGGTCGCTTGCCGCAGTCTTGCCATCGGCTCGCGTCCCATACGAGGCATAGGACCGGGCGCGGAATTTGTCGATGCCGAGCGGGATTTGCCCGCGCGGCGTCAGGCCAGTGGCGCGTTTCGCGGCAACGGCGCCAAGCCCTTCGTCTTGGGCGTCGGGAGGCGCAATTCGGTGATTTCCTTCACGAGCTGGCCGCGGAACCGTTCCAGTCGCGGCGGCAGAACGTCCTGGCTGCGCAAGAGCTGGATCGATACCGGCTGCCGCGGATTGATCGCCAAACCGAAGAGCATTCCACGTGCAATCTCGCGCTCGGCGACGATCCGCGGCACCAGGGCGACCCCGCCGCCCGATGCCACCATATATTTGAGCGATTCCAGATCATCGCAGTCGGCGACAATATCCGGTGTCAGGTTGCGTTCCGCGAAGGCCGCCAGCACGGTCCGCCCGTAACCGATACGCGGCTCGTTGACGATCAGCGGCAGTCGGCATAGTTCGGCGAGCTCGAGCGGTTCGCGGCGCTTTGCGAAGGGATGAACCGGCGGCACGAGCAGCGCGATCTCGGACGCGGCGAGATGATCCCAGATGAGTTTGTCGGAGGCGCCCTTTGGCTCGCCTTCGAGCACGATGCCGATATCGAGCCGCTGTTGATGGACGAGCCGGTGGATCCGCCGCGTCGTCCCGGTGACGATATCGGGCCGGATCTTCATGTTGCTGCGGGATAAGGCCCGCACGATCCGCGGTACCATGCTCTGCGTCAATCCGGAATTGACGCCGATTCGAATCGCGGTGCCCGGCTTGCCGCGCAGCTCGCGCGCGAAATCCTTGAGCGCGGCAAGGCCGCTGACGATGCCTTCGGCCGATTCAAGAAAGGCTTGGCCATTGGCGCTAGCTTCAACGCCGCGGCTGTTGCGGTAGAATAGGCTGAAGCCGAGCTCGTCTTCGAGGAGCCGGATCTGTCCGCTCAAGGTCGGCTGAGAGACGCCCATCTTGACGGCGGCTCGACTGAAGCTGCGCTCATGCCAAACCGCATGCGCATATCGCAACTGGCGATCGTTCATGGCCGGTTCCATCCGCCGCGAATGATAATCCTATAGGTATTTCCTATAGCATCATGCTCAAATATTCCTAGATTCCGCGGTGCGACGCAACATAATCAGAGTCAAATCACCCGACTTGGCCCCGGAGGCAAGCGGGACGCGCAACGGGGAAAGACGGACGAGATGTCGGATTACGAACTCAACCGCGCGATTCACCATATCTATATCGACCGCGAACGTACGGCTGCCTTCCGCAAAGGCGATTACGCGGTTCTCGATGCTTTCGACTTGACCGCGCAAGAGCGCAGCGTTCTCCAGAGCCGCGATTTCCCGGGACTGTGGGCCCTCCACGTTCATCCGGTTCTTTTGTTCCACTTGTCCGCGGTGCTCAATCCCCGCGAATGGTACTTGGAGAACGTGGTGCCGAAGATCCAAGGCGTGCCCAACCGGTTCTACGACTACTATCATCCGCGCGGTGGCGAAAAAGCCGCTCCGCAGGCCTAGATTTCATGGCGGTGCCCGGGGATCAGCTTCACGCCGTCACACAGCGCCGGCCGCGTCTCGGCCCGCGCCTTTCTCACGTCAACATCAATGTCTGGCGCATCCTCGTTTTCGTGCTGCTGATCGCGGCGTGGTGGCTGCTGGCCGTTCTCGCGGGCCAGAATTTCCTGCCGACGCCATGGGAGACCCTGACGGCGGGCATCCAGGTGATTGGCGACGGCACCGTGCCGGCCGCGACGCTCGACAGCCTCGCGGTCTTTCTCACGGGATTTCTCCTTGCCGCGCTGTTTGCGATACCGTTCGGCCTGCTTATGGGCGGCTTCCGCGTCTTTGGCGCGGCGATCGAAGGTTACGTGAACGCGCTGTCGGCAATGCCGCGCGTTGCGTTCATTCCGATCATCATCGTCTTTCTCGGTCTCGGCTACGAAGCAAAGATCTTCATCGTCTTTCTCGGCGCGGTGATGCCGATCGTCATCAACACCTATGCGGGCGTGCTCAATTGCGACGGCGAACTCGTCGAGATGGCGCGGTCGGCGGGCGCGCGCGATATCCAGATCTTCCGTAAGATCATGCTGCCCGGCGCCCTGCCCTACATCACGGCGGGCCTGCGCGTCGGCGCTTCGCTCGCTCTCATCAATACCGTCGTCGCGGAGCTTTATACGGCGGTCAAAGGCCTTGGCGGGCTGTTGTCCGTCTACGGCAACAGCTTTCGCATGGCGCCTTATTTCGTCGTCGTCTGCGTGTTGGCGGCGATCGGCATGCTCGTGATGCAGTCCTTGAAGCTGGTGGAGCGCCGCATGGATCGCTGGCGTTACCGCGGCGAACGTACGTAAATCGAAGTCGGAGAAAAGTCCCATGGCGCAAATTGTTTCGGTGATCGCCTCGACGCACAACCCGCGCATTTTCTGGAACCGCGATCAAGCCGATCCGACCGACATGCAGACGCTTTACGCGACCTTCGGCGAGGTGCGGCGCATGCTGGCCGAGACCAAGCCCGATCTCATCGTCGGCGTCGCCAACGATCATCTCGACAATTTCTTCTTCGACAACCTGCCGACCTTCGCGATCGGCATGGGCCCGGTTGCGGAAGGGCCGTTCTGGTACGAGACGGACGTCATGCACCTTCCGCGATACCGCGCCAACGTGCATCAGGGGCTCGCGCAATTCCTGTTGCGCGACGGCATCGAGAAGGGGATCCAGTTCTCGCAGGTCCACGACTTCAAGATCGATCACGCCTTCACCGTTCCGCTCTCTTTCGTTCGGCCCGAAGAGGATTTGCCGATGGTTCCGGTAATGACCAACGCCTTCGGCTATCCCATTCCGACCAATCAGCGCTGGTACGAGCTCGGCCAATTCCTCCGCCGCGGGATCGAAGCCTGGCCCGGCTCGGAGCGCGTCGCGGTGATCGGATCCTTCAACCTCACCGTCGAGGTCGGCGGCCCGAAGATGGGCCACTACAATTTCGATTTGCAACGCTGGATGCTCGAGCAGATGCGGCTCGGCCATCGCGACGAGATCCTCAAGATCCTGACGGTGCCGCGCCTCATCGAGGAAGGGAATTCGACCGCCGAATTCCTGAACTACGTAACGGTGCTCGGCGTGGTCGAAGACAAACCGCCGACTTTCATTCAACACAAGCCGGTCAAGGGTGTCGGCACCTGCCCGGTCGCGTTCTGGAACATGGGATGAGGAGATCATGATGACAGGGAAAGTCGATCAATTTGTCTTGGCGTTCGCCCTCGTCGGCGCGCTCGCCATCGGGATCCCGGCGCGTGCCGATCCGTTCAAGATCATCGTCACCGAGACCGAAACGCCGCTCGTTCCCAACTCGGTTACGGATCTCGCCCTCCGGCTCGGCTATTACAAAAAGGCCGGGGTCGACGTCGAACTCGTACGGGTGCAACAAACGCCGTCGGCGGTCGCCGCGCTGCGCTCGGGCCAGGGCGACATGGCAAATATCGCGACCGACACGGCGCTACAGCTCATCGGCCGCGACCAGATGAAGCTGAAAGGCGTCATCTCGCCCGACAAGGCTTTGCCTTTTCTGATCGCAGCCAAGAAGACGATCGCGACGCCTCAGGCGCTCGAAGGCAAGATCTTCGGCGTGGCGCGTGTCGGCAGCGCCGATTATATCCTGAGCCGCGCCGTCCTGAGCAATCTCGGCGTCCCGGTCGACACCTTGCAATATCTCGCGATCGGCCAGCCCCCGGTTCGCGCCCGGTCGCTGATTGCCGGACGGATCGACGCAACGGCGGTATCGATCGGCATTTGGACGACGGTGCCCGACAAGAGCAATCTCGCCATACTCGTCGATCAGCAGAATTTCTACCGGCTGGCGCCCTTCGTCAGCAAGCTGAACGTCGTGACCGCCGATACCGCCAAGACCAAGGCGAAGGAAATCGCGGGCGTCGTCCGCGGAATCATCATGGCGTCACGCGATTTTGCGAAAAACCCGAAGCTCTGGGTCAATGCCATGGCGGTGGCGCGCCCGGACGTGAAGCGGGAAGCGCTCGAGACCTTGTCGCAGGCCTATCGCAAGAGCTGGGGCGTCAATGGCGGGCTCAATCTCAAGGAGATCAAGTTCACCACCGACATGGATTATCAAGGTCCGGAATTCAAGGATTTGCGCCGCGTCGAGCCGGGCGATTGGATCGATACGAGCTACGTCGATGCCGTCCTCAAGGATCTCGGGAGCCAACGCGGCATGGACGAGACGGGACGCTGATGGGCGACGTCGCTGCCGCGGATACCGCTCCCGTGGCGGGCAGAGGTCCGGCGGGCGACGACGCGGGCATTGTCGTCCGCAACGTCTCCAAGACTTTTCGCCGGGCCAAGGAATTGACCGGCGTTCAAGCGTTGCAGCAGGTCTCGCTGGATATCAAGTCGAATACTTTCGTGACCCTGGTTGGTCCGTCGGGCTGCGGCAAGACGACGTTGCTGCGGATGCTGAACGGGCTGATCTCTCCGGATGCGGGCGAGATTTTGATCGGAGGCGCGCCGCCGCGTCCCGGCCCACATATGGGCTTCGTCTTTCAGTCCTTCCGGCTGATGCCGTGGCGCACGATTCGGGACAATGTCTCGTTCCCGGTCGAGCTCGACGGTATGGACGCAAATGCGCGCGCCGAACGTGCGGATTACTATCTCGACATGGTGGGCTTGAGGCGCTTCGCCGATTCCTACCCGAACGAGCTGTCGGGCGGAATGAAGCAGCGGGCGGCGCTTGCCCGCGCGCTCATTGCCGAGCCGCACTACCTCTTGATGGACGAGCCCTTCGCCAGCCTCGATGCTCAAACCCGCGAGTTCATGCAGCTCGAATTGATGAAGATCTGGCAGCGGCACAAAAGCGTCGTCGTCTTCGTGACCCACAGCGTCGACGAGGCGGTGCTGTTGTCCGATCGCATCGTGTTGTTGCGCCCGCGCCCGGGTCAGGTGGCCGAAATCCTGGATGTCGATCTGCCGCATCCGCGCTGGGAATACGACGTCCGCGAAAGGCGCGAATTCGTCGAAATGCGGCATCATCTGTGGGAGCGGATCAAGGCGATGGTCGCGGCCGACCCCCAATCCGAATTCTACATGCGGGCGACGAAATCGGATTCCGGCCGAGGCGCTCGCGATTGAAGGTCCAGACCGCGCGCGGCACGAACGGCATTGTCGCCACCGGACACGGTCTGGCGAGCGACGCGGCGCTTGCCGTCTTGCGCGAAGGCGGCAACGCCGTCGATGCCGCTATTGCCGCCGCCTTGGTCCTGTCGGTGGTCTGCCCTTATGCCTGCACCTTGGGCGGGGACCTCTACGCGCTGGTCTACGATCCACGATCGGGCGCGACAGCGGGTCTCAACGGCACCGGGTGCTCGCCCGCGGCGGCGACGCTCGATCGTTTCGCCGCGGGCATCCCGGCCAACGGCATCCATTCGGCGACAATCCCCGGCCTGCTGTGCGGATTGGGCGATCTTCAGACGCGTTTCGGCACGCGCGATCTCGGGAGCTTGATGCAGCCCGCGATCCGTCTCGCCGAGGAGGGGTTTCCGGTCCATCGCCAACTCGCCCTCAATACCGCCGAGCGCGCCACCTTGTTGGCGCGGAACGAAGCCGCGAGCGCGCTCTTTCTCCCGGGAGGCAAGCCGCTCGCCGAAGGGGCACGCTTCGTCCAGCTGGAATTGGCGCGGGTGCTCCGCCTGGTTGCCGATGGCGGCGTCGCGGCGTTCTACCAAGGCGAGATCGCCGATCGCATCGGGGCGGCGAGCGCGATGCTCGGCGGGTTGATCCTGCCCGAGGATCTGGCTCGTCACGCGTCGCTGTGGCAGGCGCCGATTGCGGCGCCCTTTTATGGGCACGAAGTCCTGACCATGCCGCCCAATTCCTTCGGCGCGACATTGCTGTTCCAACTCTTGGACCTCGAAGCGAGCCACGTGGACGCCGTCGATCCCCAAAGTCCCGATTTCATCGCGCGCGGTTACGCGGCGCGCCGCAGCGCCTATCGCGAGGCGGCGGCGTTGGTCGCCGATCCCAGCTTGGTCGAGGGCGAATTGCGGGACAGGCTCGCCGCCGCGATCGCGAAGCCCGACCGCCGCAATGACAAAGGCGGCGCGCCCCCGGCCGAGGCGCGCGACCGTTGCACCACCTGCGCGGTCGTCATCGACCGCGATGGCATGGCGGTATCCTTGATCGAGAGCGTGTCTGCGCCCTATGGCGCTTGTGTCGTGCTCGAGGGCACGGGAATTCTGCTCAACAATCGCATGGCGGGCTTCGACACCAATACCGCCAGCGCCAATTGCGTGGCGCCCGCCAAACGCCCGGCCAACACGCTCGCGCCCTGCCTTGTGATGAAGAATGGGCGCTTGACCATGAGCGTCGGCACGCCGGGCACGGTGGGCCAGACCTGCACCTTGGCGCAGTTTATCGCCCGCGTGCTGGCTTGCGGCGAGAACCCGGTGGAAGCCGTTGCGGCGCCGCGCTGGTCGGTCGATTTCAAGGGCAAGCTCGTAGTCGAGGAGGGGATGGACGAGGCGCTGCGGCGCGCGGTTCTCGGCGCCGATCCCGAGGCCAAGGCGATGCGCGACGGCTGGATCAGCTTCGGCTCGATCAAGGCGGCGCTCGTCGCGGATGGCGCCTTGCTCGGCATAGCCGATCGGCGCCGCGCGGCAACCGCGGTTGGCTGGTAGGGGGTGCCGATCGTGCCGCGCCTGTTCTCGTATAAGCCGCGCTTATGCCTCTATCTGGAAATTCGTTTTGCTTCGCGATCGGCCGCTTCTTAGCATCGCGAGCATGGTGCAGGAAAAAGGATTGGGAGAAGTCTATGCGTAATGGATACAGGGTCATCGACGTGGACAGCCACGTCACGCCTTCCTTGGAGGTGCTGCACCGTTTTGCGGGCAAGGCGGTGAAGGAGCGCTGGGACGAACTCAAGCCCTATATCCGCGAAATGAAGTCGCCCGAAGGCCGCGGTCATCCGAAAGAGCCATGGCACACCATCAAGGTCAATCCGATCCCCTATAATCGGATTGCCGGTCAGAAGCCGGGCGCCGAGAAGATCGAAAAAGGCGGCGCGGGCGCGGTCGAAGGCCGGGTCGCCAACATCTCCAAATCGATCTGTCACGAGCGCATCCAGCACGACAATTCGCATGGCCGGCTCGAGGACATGACCGTGGAAGGTGTCGACGTGAACGTGCTCATTCCCGGCACCTGGGCGCCGGCATCGAGCGCGCTCGATCCGGCGATCACCACCGGGCTTTACGACGCCTACCACAATTATATGCGCGAATTCTGCAGCGCTGACACCAACCGGCTTAAGGGTCTCTTCCTCGCGCCCGGCAAGAACATTCCCTGGGCGGTCGAGCAGTTGAAGAAGATCGGCAAAGAGAACTGGCTTTCCTGCGTGTGGCCGTCCCTGCCCGAAGGAATGCCGATCGACGATCCCGATCTCGATCCGCTCTGGCAGGTGATGAACGATCTGCATCTGCCGATCATGCATCACAGCTTTTTCTACGAGCCGCCCTATTTCCCTGGATATCGCGACATCTGGGGAAATTCGGCGATCGCGCGTACGGCCGCCCATCCCTGGGGCGCGCAGCGCTCGCTCGCTTACGTGATCTGCGGCGGCATCCTCGATCGCTACCCGAACATCAAGGTCGGCTATTCCGAGACCGGCCATGGCTGGCTGCCCAATTGGCTGCTGCGCCTCGACAGCCAGGTGCATTACGTCAAGGGCGTCGTGCCGCCGCTCAAATACCTCCCGAGCGACTATGCCAGGCAAGGCCGCGTCTGCATCTGCATCGAATCCCATGAAGGACCGCTCATGACCAAGGCGGTGATCGACATCCTCGGCGATCAATGCCTGATGTACGCCTCGGATTTTCCGCATCCGGAAAGCGACTGGCCGCATTCGGTCGACAACGTGCTCAAATGGGGTAACATTATCGAGCCGGCCGCGATGAAGAACCTGCTGGCCGGCAATGCCGACCGGTATCTGCGGATGAGCTGACGGCCCGGGAACGACGCACATGGATTTCGCAACGGCGATGAAGTTTCTCGAGACCGCGAAATCCATCGGCGCGGCCAAGGGCGTCGAAGTCTCGGTCGCGATCGTCGATGCCGCCGGCCATCCCATCCTCGTGGCGCGCGGCAAGGAAGAGGCTTGGCACGGTCCCTATATGGCGACGGGCAAGGCGCGGCTGGCCGCCGCCTTTCGCAAATCGACGGCGAAGCTCATGGAGCAATGGGCCGATAGGCCGCTCTATCCGATGAGCCTGACCGAGATCATTCCGGGCGGCGTCACGCTCAACAAGGGCGGCGTGCCGATCTACGAGAACGGCGTTTGCATCGGCGCCATCGGCGTTGGCGGCTCGTCGCCCGATTCCGATCACGAGGTCGCGCGCAAGACCGTCGAGGCCTTGGGCGCGGCGAAGCCCGGCACCGGCAAGGACAAGTCATGAAAAAACAGGCCATCCGAACCGACAAGGCCCCGACGCCCACCGGCCCCTTCAACCAGGCCATCCGGATCGGCAACATGGTGTTCTGCTCCGGTCAGGCCGGGCGCAATCGCGAAACCGGCAAGATGGGCGACATCGCCGATCAGGCGCGCCGCTGCATCGGCAATATCGCAAGCGTGCTCGAGGCCGCGGGAAGCTCGCTCGCCGATGTCGCAAAGGTCACGGTCTACCTGCGCAACGCCGCGGATTGGAAGGCGTTCAACGAGGAATATGTGAAGCTGATGCCCGAGCCGTTGCCGGCGCGGACCTCGGCCATCGTCGAGCTCAAGGGGCCGGATATGCTGTGCGAGATGGAAGCCATCGCCGTGATTCAGGAATGACGACGCTGGAATATCCGCTCGGTTTCTCGATCCGGCGCGGCGACCGGACGATGCGCGAGACCGTCCCGATCCGGCATGCGGTGATTGCCGGCTGGACGGGACGCGACCAGGAGGCACTCGAGAAGCATATCCGCGAGCTCGAAGCATTGGGCGTCGCGCGCCCGGCGACGACGCCGATCTTTTATCGCGTTGCAGCGAGCCGTATCACGACCGGCACGGCGATCGAGGCGGCGGGCGGCGATTCCAGCGGCGAGGTCGAATTCGTTCTGGTGCGGCATGGCGGCAGGCTTTATCTCGGTGTCGGTTCGGACCACACCGATCGCAAGGTCGAGGCCTACAACGTCACGGTCTCGAAGCAGATGTGCGAGAAGCCGGTCGCGCCCGAATTATGGGTTCTCGACGACGTCGCCGCGCATTGGGACCAGCTCGTCCTGCGTTCCTGGGCGTGCGGCGAGGGCAAGAGGACGCTGTATCAGGAAGGCTCGGTCGCCGCGATGCGCCGGCCGCAAGAGCTGATCGAGCTCTATGCCGGCGCCGCCGGTCTTGCCGAAGGCACGCTCATGTTTTGCGGAACGCTCGCGGCCAAGGGAGGGATCAGGCCGGCGCCACGCTTCGAGTTCGAGATCGAAGATCCGGTGCGCGGGCTGCGCATCGGGCATGGCTACGACATCGCGGCGCTGCCGATTCTCGGCTGAACGCGGTCGCCCGGGCGCGGCACCGGGTCTTGGCCCCGCGCCGAAGCTCAATCCTTACTGCATGAACCAGCCATGGCTGACCACCAGCGACTGGCCGGTCAGCGCGTTGGTCTCGAATCCGGCGAAGAAGAGCGCGGCCGCCGCCACATCCTCGACCGTGGTGAATTCGCCGTCGACGGTCTCTTTCAGCATCACGTTCTTGATGACATCGGCCTCGGAAATGCCGAGCTCCTTCGCCTGTTCGGGGATCTGCTTGTCGACGAGCGGCGTGCGCACGAAGCCCGGGCAGATGACGTTGGCCCTGACGCCGTGCTTGGCGCCCTCCTTGGCGACCACCTTGGCCAGCCCGATCAGTCCGTGCTTGGCGGTGACATAGGGCGCCTTCAGCACCGAAGCCTCTTTCGAATGAACCGAGCCCATATAGATGACGCTGCCGCCGGTACCCTGCTTGTACATCTGACGCAAGGCCGTGCGCGTCGTCAGAAATGCGCCGTCGAGATGGATCGCGAGGAGCTGCTTCCATTTCGCGAACTCGAATTCCTCGATCGGCGCCACGATCTGGATCCCGGCATTGCTGACGAGGATGTCGAGCCGGCCGAATCCGGCGATGGCCTTTGCCATACCGGCTTCGACTTGCGCCTCGTTGGTCACATCCATGGCGACGCCCAGCGCTTTGCCGCTGCCGCCGAGCTCGGCGGCGGTGGCTTCGGCGCCTTTCAGATTGAGATCGGCGATCACCACCTTGGCACCTTCGCGCACATAGGTGCGCGCTATTTCCTTGCCGATGCCGCTTGCCGCACCCGTGATCACCGCCACCTTGCCGTCGAGACGCATAGCACTCCTCCTTGATGTGAAACCGGATTGATCACTCAGCCGAGATAATCATGCACGACCTTGCCCAATCCCAAGGTCAAATCCGTGAGGATATGGACGGCCGAGATCACTTCGAGGACCGGCAGCTCCGCCACGGGCGCCAGGGCATGCGGATGGAGCTCGAGCGCCGCCGGGCCGGTCCAGGCGCCCTTCAGCGCGACGTCTTCGAGATGGAACTCGACGAGTTCGCAGATGCGTGGACTGCCATCGACATGGGGGATGATCTTCAAGAGGAAATTGGGCGCGGCCAGCGCGGCCTTGACCGCGGTCATGTCGGCTTCCCGGTGCTTGTACCCCATGGTCGCCGTCGCCACCCGCACCTGGCCGTAATCCAACGTGCCGACGAGCGTATCGATCTCGATCTTGAGGCTGGGATTGGCAAGTTTCTTGGGGAAGCCCCAGATCTCGCGTCCGCCGGCGATCGGCGGTTCGTCATTCAGGAACATGCAATGGGTGTAGCCGCCTTTGCGTCCCTGGAAGGTGACCGGAATCACCTGGCCGGTCTCGGTGTAATCGCCGAAGCCGGTCGAATCGGGCATGCGAATGAACTCGTAGCGGACGAGCGGCGCGTCGAGCTGCAGCGGCTCGGGCACGACCGCGCGAAGCTTTTCCGGATCGGTACGGTAGGTGATGATGAGAAATTCCCGATTCATGAACCGGTAAGGCCCCGGCGGATAGGCCGGGCTCGTCAAGGGCATGGCAAAGGCCCGCTCGCGCACTTCTTGCTCTTTCATCGTCTCTCTCTCCGTCCGTCATTGCCAAACCGGCGGCCTTGCTACCGCGTGAAGGCGCCCGAAACGTCAGTCTCCGCCATCGCGAAGAATATCGAAGACGAAGACGCCCTGCTCGTGAGGGGGGCGCTCGAAGATTTCCGGCTGGCGCAGGGTTCGCACCGCGTCGTGATGACCGGTGCGCCAATGCTCTTCCATGCTGAGGCGCGAGAACTCGTAATCCTTCGCATGCCCCTCGTAATGCTTTGCCCGATAGATGAGGTGAACGATATTGTAGACGGAGCGGTCCTGATGCTCGATCAGGGGCGCGAATTCGGGCAAGGCCCTAAGTTCCGGAGGCAGCTTGTCGACCGCGTCGGCGAGCGCGTTGCGCATCCTTTGCGCGTGCCGGAAATTGTCGGTGTTGGCGCGGGTACGGCTCGAATACTGAATTTCCTTCTCGCGGACCATGACCTCGGACATGTTGCCGGGCACCTCGCCGCGCGCGTTCCAGAGATCGATCTGAAAGGCCAGCGTGTCTTGCCGCGCGCTGCAGTCGAGGACCCATTGCAACGGCGTATTGGAGACCAATCCGCCATCCCAATAGAACTCGCCCTCGATTTCGACCGGCGGAAATCCGGGCGGCAAAGCGCCGCTCGCCATGATGTGCTCCGGCCCGATCCGATGGGTCGTGGTGTCGAAATAGACGAAATTGCCGCTGCGGATATTGACCGCGCCGACACTGAAGCGCGGCGTGCCCGCGTTGATCCGGTCGAAATCGACCAGCCGCTCCAGCGTCGCGCGGAGCTGGCCCGTATCATAGTAGCTCGTCGCCTCGCGTGAGCCCTTGGGCTGCAACCAGGTCATTGGCATGCGAGGCTGGAAGAAGCCCGGCACGCCGCTGACCAAGGTGCGCGCCGCACTTGCCTGGTTAAGGAGCTGACGGGCATGGTCGCCCTGCGCGATCAGCGGCGCGATCTGGTCGGCGCCGCTATACCAGGGATCGACGGTGATACCCTCCCAGAAACTCCGCAGGCGGTCGACGCGCGTTTCGGGCGCGTTGCCGGCGAGGATCGCGGCATTGATGGCGCCGATCGAGATTCCCGCGATCCAATCGGGATGAAGATTGGCTTCGGCCAGGCCCTGATAAACCCCGGCTTGATAGGCGCCCAACGCGCCGCCGCCCTGAAGCAGCAAGGCAATGCACGCGAAGGGCGGCCGCTCCAGCCGCAAGTGAGTTTTCAAAGGTGGTTTGGCCACAATGCCTCGCAGGGTACTTTGGGACGGCCGGAACGGCAGACACCGGGGTGCATCCAAATCTCAGCATCGCCGCCGGTCACGATGCCGCTGATACCCTAGCTCTAATATCGTTACGCTGGCCTGTTCCCAACATGAATTCGCGTTTAATTGGCGCCATGATGGGTCGCATAAAAGAAGAGGCCTAGCCAAAACCAGGCCCCGGCAGAACGATTGCCTTAAAATCGGGCAGAACGATCGAGTCACGCTTCGCGCACCCGTCGGTCGCGAAGCGCTTACCGCTTCGCGTTGGAATCGCTCGGCGCTAACGCCCCGCCACGCTGCGCCCGGCCGGCGCCGCTTCGATCAACCGCTCGATCACCTCGTCGGTCGACATCACGTCGCCGAAGATGCGCAGCATATTGACGAGCGTCGCGTTGTGCTCATCGTCGGTCGCCGCGGCATTCGCGTCAGAGACCATCACGGTCTTGTAGTTGAGCATCATCGCATCGCGCGCGGTGGATTCGCAGCAGGTGTTGGTCACCGTGCCGGTCACAAGGACCGTGTCGATGCCGCGCGCCTTCAAGAGCCGGTCGAGGTCGGAGGAGCCCTGGATGAAGGCGCTGAAGCGGTTTTTCTCGACCTTCAGGTCTATCGTCTCCACGTCGAGCCCGTCATAGAGCGCCTGCCCGTGGGTGCCGCGTCCCAACCGCTTAAGGCCTTCGCCGCGATTGGCTGAATTGGAGACGTGGTCATAAAAGACGCTCCAGTTCTTCTGGTCTTCTTCCTGATGCGTCATCTGCACCCAGACGACCGTGCCGCCGGCAGCGCGCGTGGCCGCGGCAAGGCGGTTCACATTGGGCACGATTTCGCGCGCCAACGGCACCTCGGTCGGATAGGGCGGCAGCATGAAGACGTTCTGAAGGTCGACGACGACAAGCGCGGTCGCCGGGCCGAGGAATTGATCGAAAGCATGAAGCTTGCCGCGCGCCTTGGTGACGCGATCGATGATATATTGGGGGATATCGATTTTGTGCATGTCGTCCTCCGACCCGCCGTCATTTTCCGGAGCATACGCCTCGGCCCAGCGGAGCGACAAGGAATCACGTTACGAGACGTTTGCAGAGGAGAGGAGGGAATGATGCGTCGTCTGGCTTTCGCGATATTTCTAACGTTGCTCAACGGGTGTACTTCCTATAACGGTCAGCCGCCCAGCGCGCTCCGCGGGGCTTCTCGGCCGGCTAACGCAGTCTTTGCCACACAACTGGCCGGCCCAAAGACGTACTTGCCTCCAATGCCGACGGCCGTGGCGATCCTGAAGCCCGACGACATGGCGCGAAACCGCGCCTTCTGTGCCGCCGTCATGAAACTTCCTACCGCGCAAGAGGAGTTGGCAAAATCGGTTGTCGCGCCGAACCTGATCCTAACGCGTTGGTTGACCCAACTTTCCGACGTGCCGGCGGAACGCGTGCGCGACTGCGACTATCTCGTCGGCACCTACGATTACGGACGAGCGGCGGCGCTGATGTCGTCGCTTCGCGGTGTCGCGGGGTCGACCTCCGGGCGCGGGCCTTTTCTCGCCATGATAATTCCCGATGGTACCGGGTTGCGGGTGGCCGCGGTCGACGGATCGCGCTACACGGCGGATGATTTCGACAGCTTCGTCTTGTCATGGAATGACGCGATCAACCGAACCCAATCGCAATTGTCGGTGCAGCCTGATCGGCCAGGGCTGGTTCGCAGCGTCTTTGACTTGGTGTTCGCCGTGCTGCGAACCGTGTTCGGCGCCGGCGCGGGTCTGATCCAGGGCACCGTCGCCGGATTTTAGTCTGCGCTAAACTCCACGAATGGCGCGCCAGACGCGCTCGGGCGTTGCCGGCATGTCGATGTGGCGGACGCCCAACTCTTTGAGCGCGTCGACGATCGCGTTGACGACCGCCGATGTTGCGGGCGTAACGCCGGCCTCGCCCGCGCCTTTGACACCGAGCGGGTTGCTTGAGGCCGGAATCTCGTTCTGAGATACCGCGAAGCACGGCAGATCGTCGGCGCGCGGCACGGCATAGTCGAGAAAGGAGCCGGTCAAGAGCTGGCCGGAGCCTACGTCGAAGACGATTTGCTCCATCAGCGCCTGGCCGATGCCCTGCGCCGCGCCGCCATGGATCTGGCCTTCGACGATCATCGGATTGATCACGCGCCCGACATCGTCGACGGTGACATAACGGACGATCCGAACCGTGCCGAGCTCGGGATCGATCTCGACCTCGCAGGCGGCGGCGCCGTTGGGATAGGCGTGCAACCGCCGGTCGACGATCGCCGTCGCGGTCAAGGGTCCGCGCAGTGCTTCGGGCGTCGCCGGATCGAGCGCGATGGACGCGGTCTCGTAGAGGCTGACCGCGCGATCCGTGCCGATGACGGTGAAGCGGCCGTCGGCGAAGCCGATATCGCTTTCGGCGGCTTCGAGGCGGTGCGCGGCAAGCTTCCTGCCGCGCTCGATGATGGTCTCGGACGCCTGCACCAGGATCGTGCTGCCGAGGCGCAGCGAGCGGTCGGAATGGGTGCCGCCGCCCGAGACCGAAACCGCGGTATCGCCGAAGAGGATGGCGACCTCATCGAGCGGGACGCCGAGCTTCTCGGCGACGATCTGCGCGAAGCTCGTCTCGTGACCCTGGCCCGAGGCTTGCGTGCCGATGGCGGCGTCGATGCGGCCTTCGGGCAGGACGCTGATATCGGTCCTTTCATCAACGAAACCGGTCGGCGTCTCGAGATAATTGGCGACCCCGATGCCGCGCAGCAGCCCCTGCGTGCGCGCGGCATCGCGGCGCGCGCCAAATCCCGTCCACGCGACAGTTCGCAGCACCGCTTCCATGTTCTCGGCAAAGGCGCCGTTGTCATAGCGGTGACCGAGCGGGGATTGATAGGGAAGAGAAGCCGCCGGAATGATGTTGCGGCGGCGCAGCTCGGCGCGCTCGATGCCGAGATCGCGCGCCGCGAGATCGACCAGCCTTTCCATCATGAAGTTCGATTCCGGCCGACCCGCGCCGCGATACACCGACATCGGCACGGTGTTTGTCGCGACACCCTTGACGCTCACATGGATCGCGGGAATGTCGTAGACGCCGGCGGCCATACGCGTGACGTTGTTGAGCACCGCGTAGGAAACCGGATAGGCGCCGAGATTGCCGGTATAGCCGAGTTCGAGCGCGAGGAACCGGCCGTCGCGGTCGAGCGCGAGCGCGCCTTCGACCCAGACATCGCGCGCCTGGAAATCGGCGAGGAAGGCTTCGCTCCGGCTCGAATTCCATTTCACGGGCCGTCCGATTTTGCGCGATGCCCAGGCCAGCAGCGCGTATTCGGGATAGACGGAGGAGCGCACGCCGAAACCGCCGCCGACATCGCCGGTAATGACGCGAATGCGATCCATCGCGACGCCGAGGCACGCGGCTAGGGTGAATTTGATCCGGTGGACGCCCTGGCTGACCGCATGGATGGTGAACCGATCCGCCGCCGCATCGTAATCGGCGAGGGCGACGCGCGGCTCCATCGGCGCGCCGCTGACGCGCTGATTGAGGCTCGAGAGGCGCACAATACGATGCGCGCGCGCAAAGGCCGCCGCGGTCGCGGCGCGATCGCCGTTCTCGGCGGCAAGGAGAAGATTATCGGGCCGCTCGTCCCAGAGGCACGGCGCGCCTTTTTCGAGTGCTGCGCGCGTCTCGGTCACCGCGTCGAGCGCCGCGTAATCGATTTCAATCTGCTCGGCCGCGTCGCGTGCCGCCTCGAGCGAGGTCGCGACGATCAGCGCGACCGCTTCGCCGACGAAGCGGACGCGATCGATCGCAAGCGGCGGCTGCAAGGGCGGCGGCCCGCCCGGCATGGATTCGGGCCCGAAAGCGGGCTTGGTGATGTCGAAATGATCCGCCCCGCTCGGATTGTGCGGCAGGGGCTTCAGCCCGTCGGCGACGTAATCGCGGCCGGTGAGCACGGCCAGCACGCCCGGCAGCGCGGTCGCGCGCGTCGTGTCGACCGCGCGGATGCGGGCATGCGCATGGGGCGCGCGCAGAATGACGGCATGAGCCTGGCGCGGAAGGCTCAAATCATCGGTGAACCGGCCTCGGCCGGTCAGGAGCCGGCGATCCTCCTTGCGCAGGACGGGCTGGCCGATCAGCACGCTCATGGGGCTCTCCCGTGCCCGGCTATTGCGCCGGTACCGGTTCTTTCACACGGACATACTCGTCCACGGCCTCGGCGAAACTCTTGCCGGGCGGAAGGGTGAACCGGCCCGAACGCACGCGGTAAGCGGCGGGGTCGAGGCCCGGCAATTTCTTGCCGCTGCGGAAGTCGCCAAGCGTCTGCAACAGCAGACGGCGGAGCTTGATGATCACGGAATCGCTTGCGCCCAGATGCTCGATGGTGCGGTCGGCGATCGGGCCCATGCTTTCCTGGATCGAGCAATCCTGCCGGCCGATGCCTTTGATGCCGGTAAAGGACGTGCCGCTCTTTTGCAGTCTTCGATCGATCAGATAGTCGTTGTCCTTGTTGGCGACCGGCCGGTCCGTCCCGGGAAGAAGCTGCGGGTGGATGAAGAAGGATTCTTTCGAATCCGCCAAATCCTCCGCCGAGAGCGGCCGGTCGGGCCAATATTCGATGCAGTAATTCATCGTGTTCTCGTCGTCGATCGGAACCCAGACATGGGCGCCGATCGGCGAGGTCGAGATCAGCTTGTGGAACGGCATCAGCATGATGCTGCAGGTCCAGTTGGTCTGGCCGTCCTTGCCTTCGCGGCAGGTGCCCGCGGCAAAGCCGAAATCCATCGGCAGGACCTCGTAACGGATCGGCACGCTTTGGCGCACCCCGTCGGCATTGGCCTCGTCGCCGCGATGGAGGAAGGAGAGGTGGCTGGTGTCGAAGCCGCCTTCGAGCGCCTGGAGCCAATTGCACTCCTGCACGTGACGCGTGACATAGCGTTGCGTGTCCGGAACCGCGGTCCATTCGAGATCCGGAAAGGCCGGCTTCGCTTCCGGCGGACCCATATAGGTCCAGACGAGGCCGCCGCGCTCGATACAGGGATAGGCGTTGATACGCACCTTCTGCATGAAATTGCTGCCGGGCGGCTCGCTCGGCAGATCGACGCAATTGCCCTCGACGTCGAATTTCCACCCGTGATAGACGCAGCGCAGGCCGCATTCCTCGTTGCGGCCGAAGAAGAGCGAGGCCGTGCGGTGCGGGCAACGCTCGTCGAGCAGCCCGACGCGGCCCGCCGTATCACGGAAGGCCACCAGCTTTTCGCTCAGCAGGGTGACCCGCACGGGCGGACCATCGGATTCGGGGAGTTGGCTCGAAAAGAGTGCCGGGATCCAATAACGCCGAACGAGCTCTCCCATCGGCGTTCCGGGTCCCGTTCGCGTCAGCAACTCGTTTTCTTCGCCCGTCAGCATCGTTCCCACCCCGCCGTCATCGCATGCATTTCATCGAGCGATGATCTATGCGAAAAAATGCTACCGGCGCGCGGCCGAGTCAATCGGCTCGGCGGCGAGCCATCCCAGGCTCAATCGCCGCTTCCGACCTGCACCGCGGCGGGGCGGATCATCAGGAACAGCGCCACCGTGATGATGAAAAGCAGGCTTACGGCGAGGAACAGGGAATGATGAATGCCGATCGCGCTGCCGACGACGCCGACGCTGATGCCGGCAAAACTCCGCAGACCCATCTGCGCCATGCTGTAGAGCCCCAAGACGCGGCCGCGGATCGGCGCGGGCGCGTGCAGCTGCACGAGCGTCTGGTTCATCGAATTGAAGGAAAGCTCGACGAAGCCGGCAATGAACATCAACCCGACCGCCACGGGGTAGGACGTGGTGAGCGCAAAGCTGCCCAGCGCCCAGCACCAGATCATCACGAGATAGAAAGGCGTCGTCAGGCGCGGCTGCATCCAGCCGCTGCTTTCGAGCACGAGGCCCGCGATCAGCGCGCCGGCGGCGTCGGCGCTCAACAGCACGCTGTAATATAGCCCGGCATTGCCATGCCCCAGATCGGCGGCGAAGCCCGGCATCTGCGCCTGATAACCGTTGGCGACGAAGAAGGACGCGCTGCCGGCGAGCATGATCATCGCGGTGATGATGCGGTTGTCGCGGATGCTCTCGATCGTCATCACCACGTCGCCGAAGCCGCGCACCGGACGCGGCGGCGGCCGGTCCTTCTGGAAGCGCGGCCCGTAGGGCGCCTTCCACAGCCAGAGGATCAGCGGCGCATAGAAGACCATGTTGAGAAAGATGCCATAGGCCGGGCCCAGGGCGAGAAGGATCGCACCGCCCACGGCCGGTCCCGCGAGCAAGCCGAGATAGCGCGAGGTGGCGTTCAAGCGCACGGCGCTCGGCAATTGCTCGCGCCCGACGATGTCGTGCAGCAGCACCTGCCCCGGTGTTCCCCAGAACACGCTCGCAATGCCGTGGATCGTCAAGATGACGACGGCATGCCAAGCCTGGATCCAGCCGGTGATGAAAAGCACGCCCCAGGTGAGCGAGCACGACATGAAGAGCACCATGCCGATCTGAATGAGGCGCCGCGAATCGTAGCGGTCGGCCAGCGCGCCGGCGAAGACGCCGAAGAGCAATGTCGGAAGCCAATGGGACAGAACTGCGAAGCCGCCCAGGGCGGGCGAATGGAATTTCTGGAATATCATCCAATAGCTGATGACGTGCTCGATGCTGTCGGCCATCATCGCCAGCGCGGAATAGATGAAATAGTCGCGAAAGCCGCGATCGCGCAACGCGGAGAAGGATTTGGCCTCGGTCACCGGCGGTCTTTCCTGAGGGGAAGCGGCTTTTTGCGCAGGGGATGGGTTGGCAAAAATACAGCGGGTTTCACGGCGGTCAAAAAAGCCCTCATTCCCCCATTTATCGACAAGACATATCTTACGATATATCTTACATACATAAAGTCAAGTGCGAATAATTTGCAATCGAGCTTTCCTGACCAGGACGCTTGTCCGATTGGAGCGCCGTGTCGTGCTGCGCCGTCGACACATCGCCTGACGGCGTGAGGCACCAACGCTTGCCGCTGGCACTGCACGGCCGATCGCACACCACAAGGGCGATCGCCTGGTGCGCTATAGGCAGACGTAAAGGCAGGACGCAAAAAGCCTAACACGGCTCGTGCCGATCGGCGTCGCAAACTCTCCGCCGCGGCAATGCGCGTGGGTCATACCAGCCCGCGCTTTTGTCGCGGCTTCAGGCCCGATCGGTCGAAGCCGGATCAGTGCCCGCGATCCTCGTTGTTGGGCCGGCGGTCGCCTTTGAGCCAGCGCGCCAATTCGGAGCGGGCATCCGCGCGGCGCATCGCATTGATCTTCCCGACATCGGGCGGATCGACGGTGAACTCGACCTTGAGCCCATCCGGGCTGGTCAGGTAAAGCGACTTGCAATAGCCGTGATCGGTCAAGCGGTGGGCGAGGCCGTGCGCTTTCACCCGCGCGAAGAGTTCGTCGAAGCTCGATGCCGAGACTTTCAGCGCGATATGCCACCAGCCACCGCCGGGCGGCAGGATCGCCCGCACCTTTTGGTAGGCGTCCTCATCCGCGAATTGAAAGAAGGCGAGCGCGCCGCCATCGGCGAGGCCGAAGAAGGTGTGGCAATAATCGACTTCGCGGCCGAAATCCGGATGGAAGGTTCGCTCGCACCATGTCGCGATCAGCGGCAGGCCGAGGATCTCCTCGAAGAAATGCCGATTGACCTCCTGGTCTTTCACGACGAAGGCGTGATGGTGGAGGCGGAGCGGCAATTCGGCAAGCTCCGTCGATTTGGATGGCGCCGCGGGTTGATCGAGCATGGGCTCCTCCGTTTCCGCGCTGGCGAGGATGGCAATGAAAGCCGTGTCGCGCAAGGCTTGCGACCGTCATGGTATAAGTTGAGTGGGCAGCAAACCGATGGGAGCGAATCGCCATGCGCTACGAACTCTATTACTGGCCTTCGATGCCCGGGCGCGGCGAATTCGTCCGTCTGGCCCTGGAGGAGGGCGGCGCCGACTATGTCGACATGGCGCGCCGCAAGGGCGGCATGGCCAAGATGATGCGGCTTCTCGACGGCAGGAAAGTCGCGCGGCCATCTTTCGCGCCGCCTTTTCTCAAGGCGGGCGATATGCTGATCGGCCAGACCGCCAATATTCTCTTCTATCTGGGGCGTCGGCTCGGCCTCGCGCCCGCGGGCGAAGCCGGGTCGCTTTGGACGCACCAGCTTCAGCTCACCCTTGCCGATTTAGTCGACGAGATTCACGACACGCATCATCCGATCGCCTCGAGCCTCTATTACGAGGATCAAAAGCGCGAGGCGGGCCGCCGCGCCGCGGATTTCCGCAAAAATCGTCTGCCTAAATATCTCGGCTATTTCGAGCGGGTGCTCGAGCGCAATCCGCAAGGTCCGCACCATCTCGTCGGCGCGCGCACGACCTACGCCGATCTGTCGCTGTTCGAGGTCATGGCCGGCCTCCATTACGCTTTCCCGCGCAGCCTCGCGCGCCTCGGTCGGCGCTACCCGCACATCGCTTCCTTGCGGCAGCGGATCGCGGATCGGCCGCGGATTGCCGCTTATCTCGCTTCCGTACGACGGCTGCCTTACGATCAAGTCGGCATCTTCCGCCATTACCCCGCGCTGGATAAGTGAACGCGGCCTCGCGGCCATAGGGCCAGGCCGATGTCCCAGCCCAGGCGAATGGGTTGCGCCTGCAAATTATGGACTATATAGTCCATAACTTCACAGAAAACGGGCATCCCATGGCTCGTCCTCGCGAATTCGATGCCGACCGCGCCGTCGACCGCGCGCTGCAGGTCTTTTGGGCAAAGGGCTATGAAGCGACCTCGCTCGACGATCTGTGCGAAGCGACGGGCTTGAGCCGGTCGAGCCTCTACGGGGCCTTTGGCGACAAGCGCGATCTCCTGTTGCGCACGCTCGACCGCTACTCCGAAGCCGGTACCGCGCGCTTGGCCGCCCGCCTCGAGCGCAGCAGACCGATCCATGCCGCGTTGAGGGGCTTGCTCGACGAGTTCATCGACCAAATCGTCGCCGGACCGGGGCGCCGCGGCTGCTTCGTCGGCAATTGCGCGGCGGAGCTGGCGCGCCAGGATCGCGAGGCCATGGCCTGCGTCCAACGCAGCCTGGCACGCAACGAGGCTGTTTTCCGTGATGCGCTTGAACGCGCCCGGTCGCGCGGCGAGATCGCGGCCGACGCGAATGTCGACGCGCTCGCGCGATTTCTCACGGCAAGCTTTCAAGGGTTGCGATTGCTCGGCAAGGCGGTTTGCGATCGTGCGGCGCTCGAGGACGTGGCCTCGGTCATGTTGCGTTGTCTCGATCGCTGACCGCGCGGGCCGATCCGATCGCATAGTGATGCAGAGGGAGGAGAGATCATGGGCGTACTCATCGACGGCGCATGGCGCGAGCAGGAGCTGCCGCAAGAAACGGCGGCAAGCGGCGCGTTCCAACGCACGGAGA
This sequence comes from uncultured Alphaproteobacteria bacterium, assembly GCA_963729935.1. Taxonomy (GTDB): domain Bacteria; phylum Pseudomonadota; class Alphaproteobacteria; order ATCC43930; family CGMCC-115725; genus CAIKMD01. The sequence goes on along the minus strand of CAVSPW010000005.1, from coordinate 633,572 downwards.
GCAGCTTTCGCGAGCGTATCACCGCGGATGGCTCCTCCGGCTACAAGGCGGAGGCGGGCCGCTATCACCTCTATGTCGCCCATGGCTGCCCCTGGGCGCATCGGACCTTGATCTTCCGCGCTTTGAAGAAGCTCGAAGGCGCGATCTCGGTCGCCTATGCGATCCCCGGCCTCAAGACGGAGGGCTGGACCTTCGAGGCCAATCCCGCCTTCCCCGAATGCGTTCCCGACAAGGTGAACGGGTTCCACCATCTGCATGAGGCCTATACCGCGTCGCAGCCGCGCTACACCGGCAAGGTCACCGTCCCGACGCTCTGGGACAAGACGACGAAGCGCGTCATCAACAACGAATCGTCGGAAATCATCCGCATGTTGAACAGCGAGTTCCGCGGCATCGCCGGCGACGACACGGATTACTATCCGGCGCCCTTGCGCGCCGAGATCGATCGTCTCAACGATCTCATCTATCGAACCGTCAACAACGGCGTCTATCGCTGCGGCTTCGCGCGCTCGCAGGAAGCCTACGAAGCCGCGTACGACGCCTTGTTTGCGACGCTCGACGAGCTTGAGGCGCGCTTGGGCCGTCAGCGCTATCTCGTCGGCCGCCAGGTCACCGAAGCGGATTGGCGCCTCTTTCCGACCCTGGTGCGGTTCGACGTCGCCTACAATTCGCTGTTCAAATGCAACAAGAAGCGGATCGCCGATTATCCGAATCTTCTCAATTACATGCGCGAGCTCTATCAGGTGCCGGGGATCGCGGGCACGGTGAAGCCGCGCCATTACGTGATCAATTACTGGTCGATCGCCCGCCTCAACCCGACCGGCATCATCCCGAAGGGCACGCCGGTCGACTACGCAACGCCCCATGACCGCGCCAGGCTCGCGGCCTAGCAACCCGCGCCCATCTCAGGAGGAAACGACATGCTCGAGCTGTATCACAGCGTCAATTCGGTCTGCGCGCAAAAAGTACGCATCGCCCTGGCCGAAAAGGGACTCACCTGCCAGGAGCATCTGATGACCTTGCAGGGCGACCAGTTCGAACCTGCCTATCTGAAGCTCAATCCCAACGCCGTGGTGCCGACCCTCATCCACGACGGCCGGCCGGTGATCGAATCCTCGGTGATCCTCTATTATCTCGACGAGGCTTTCCCCGAAAAGCCGCTGATGCCCAAAGATCTGCATGATCGAGCGACGGTGCGGCTTTTCAACAAGCTGATCGACGAATACGTGCACACCGCCTGCATGACGCTTTCCTTCGCCACCGCGTTTCGTGCCCGCATGGCGCGCATGAGCGAGGCTGCGCGCGAGGCGGATTTCGCCAAATCGCCCAATCAAAAACGCAGCGACATCAAGCGCGACGTGACGGCGCACGGGCTCGGTTCCCATTACGCGATCGAGGCGGTCGCGCAGCACGAGAAGCTGCTCACTTTGATGGAGCAGGCGCTGCAACGCGGCTCCTTCCTCGCGGGTAACGCGTATTCGCTCGCCGATATCGGCGTGCTGCCCTATATCTTGCGGCTCGAACTCGTGAATCTCGCGCGGATGTGGGACACGCGGCCCGGCGTCGCGGGATGGTGGGAACGCGTGAAATCGAGAGCGTCGACGCAGGACACGATCCTCAAGCGCATGACCGACAAGGATTGGGCGCCATTCAGGGCGATCGAGCCCGATCCCTGGCCTCAAGTGCAAAAGCTCCTCCACGCGGCTTGATCCGGCCGGGTGTCGCGGATGGATCGGTGCTCAGGCCGATGAAAAGGAGACGCCTCGGCGGGTCGATTTGCGTGTTGTTTTGCCTTCCTTTGCTCGTGAGCGCGTGCGTGTTCGGGCGTGATGGCGGCGTTCCCTGGTATGAGGCGAGGCGCGATGCGTCGGGTCTCGCGCCCGATCCCGCGACGACGCGCGAGGCCGTGATCCAGGTCTATGCCGCGCGCGCCGTCGCCTGGCGGGGCGTCTTCGCCGTCCATACTTGGATCGCGGTGAAGCCCAGCGGCGCCGATCGCTTTGCGCGCTACGAGGTGATGGGCTTCGGCGTCTCGGATGGCGCGCCGACGATCCGCGTCGACCGGACCGGACCGGACAATTACTGGTTCGGGGCCGTGCCGACCCTCCTCCTCGATCGCCGCGGACCCGGCACCGACGCGCTCATCGAGAAAATCCGGGCCGCGGTCGCGTCCTATCCTTATCCCAACGCGTATCGTGCGTGGCCCGGGCCCAACAGCAATACCTTCACCGCCTATGTCGCGCGCAAGGTGCCCGAGCTGCGGCTCGAACTGCCGTCAAACGCGATCGGGAAGGATTACCTGCCTGGCGGCGCTTTGTTTGCCGCCGCGCCGAGCGCGACCGGCTATCAAGTCTCGTTGCTTGGGGTCATGGGACTGCTGGTCGCGCGCGACGAGGGCATCGAGCTCAACCTGCTCGGCTTCGATATCGGCTTTGGGTTCAGGCCGCTGGCGGTGAAGCTCCCGGGGATCGGCCCTCTCGGCGCGCGGCCCGCGCGCGCGGCGGCGGCGACTTGAAGCGCGCTCCGTGCCGCCCAGGGAATGGAATCACTCGCGCAAGACACGCCTTGACAAGATGCGGAGGGTCTGCGCCCTTTTCGCCGCGGCAAAATTTGCGGCGCCGCGCCGCATCGAGGAGGACGCTCCATGGAGTTCGGCATTCAGTTCTTTCCCGATGTCGGGCCCGAGGAGAAATCGGCGCAAAATTATTGGAACGAGAGTCTCTCCCTGGTCGAGCTCGGCGAGCGGCTGGGTTACGGCCATGTTCGCACCGTCGAGCATTATTTTCATCCCTATGGCGGCTACAGCACCAATCCGATCGTGTTTCTGTCGGCCGCGTCGCAGCGCACCAAGACAATGCGGCTGATCACGGGCGCGGTGCTGCCGATCTTCAATCATCCTTTCAAACTGGCCGGCGAGATCGGGATGCTCGATGCGATCTCGAACGGGCGGCTTGAAGTCGGCTTCGCCCGCGCCTTCATGGCTCATGAGTTCATTCGCTTCGGCCGCAGCATGGATGAAAGCCGCGCGCGCTTCACCGAAGGAGTTCGAGCAGATCCGCCGTCTGCTCGAGGAAGAGAACGTGACGTCGAAGGGTCAGTTCCTCAGTTTCGAGAACGTGACCTCCCTGCCGCGCCCGACGCAAAAGCCGCGGCCGCCTTTCTGGATCGCCACCACCGCCAGCGCCGAATCGCAGATCGCGGCGGCCAAGGGCGGTCACTCGATCATGACGGTGCCCGTGGGCGGGCCCGAACAGGCGCGCAAGGTGATCGAGGTCTATCGCGAGGCATGGGCGAAGGAAGGGCGTTCCGGAAGGGGTCGCGTGATGCTGGGGCTGCACATGTATTGCGCGCCGACCCAGAAGGAGGCCGAAGAGCGCGCGCGGCCGCGTGTCGAGAATTATTTCAAAACCTTGCTCGACGCGCATCTCTCTTATGCGGCGCCGCCGTCCAAGGATTATCCCTCGAACGACAAGATGGTCGATTCGATGCGGCGCGCGACTTTCGAAGAGCGCATGAAGGCCGGCGTCGTCTGGATCGGCAGCCCGGCGCGTCTGCGCGAGCAGATCGAATCCTTCAATCACATCTGCGGCGGCCTCGACAAGGTCAGTCTTCAGATCAACTTCCACGACATGCCGGTCGAGGAGGCCGCGGCGTCGATGCGGCTCTTCGCCGAAGAGGTCATGCCCCACTTCACCGGGACGAAGGTTGCTTGACGCGCGCCCCGGGATGGTATTTCCATCACGTGTAACGACTGGCCGCACCAGGGGCGGGCGGCTCTCAGGGAGGACGTCATGGACGAAGTCAGGATGCCGGAGACGGTCGGTACCGGCCTACAACAAGAGCTCGACAAGCTCGCGAAAGGCGCCCGCATTCTCGATCTCAACGGCCATGGCGACCGCATCTTCGGCCATGTCGCCTTGCGCGATCCGGATGGCCGGGGCTTCTGGCTGAAGCGTCACCACATCTCGCTTGGCGAGATGTTCGATGCGCGCGATTTCATCCTGGTCGAGTTCGACGGCAAGCAGCTGGCCGGCGCCGGCGTGCGGCATAGCGAGTGGCCTATCCATGCCGAGATATTTCGCGCGCGTCCCGACCTCAACGTCACGGCGCACACGCATCCTTTCTATTCCGTCATCTATTCGGCGGTGAAGCGGCCGCTGGGATCGGTCTCGGGCACCACCAAGCCGCCGCCGCGCTTCGACAGCACGTCCGAGTTCATCGACACGCCGGAATTGGGCCGCGCGCTCGCGGGCGCGCTCGGCAAGGACGCGACGATGACGATCATGCGTCATCATGGCGTCATCTTCGCCGGCCGCACGACCGAAGAGATGGTCCTCGCGGGCATCGAGCTCGAACACCGCTGCCGTCAGATGCTGACCGTGGCGAGCGCCGATCTGCCCTTCGAATGGCCCGATCAGGACGAGCTGACGCGGAAATTCGGCTCGAACGCCAAGCGCGTCGGCGGAGCGCGGGGCCTGTGGGACTATTATTGCCGCGTGCTGGCGCGCGCCGAGGCGCAAGGCGATCCAAGGCTTTCGCACCAATGCCTGCTTTAAGCGAAGGCTTCCGTCTGGCGACGGTCTCGAGCGCGGGCAGCCCGCGCTTCGTCGCCCTCGTTCTGGGCGAAGAGGCGGCGGCGCTCGATGCCGTGCTGCCGCATCTCGCCGGCGCGAAGCCGGCGCGCGCCGGCTCCGATCAGGCGAGCACGATGCTCGGCCTCCTCGCCGATTGGGACCGGAATTTCGAGATCTTGTGCGCGGCGGCGGCGATGCTGCGCGCGCAAGGGCTCGGTGATGCGCGCTGGCGCCACGCCGTGGCGCCGCTGGCGGCGTTGCGGATCGCGGCGCCCATCCCGCGCCCGCCCAAGATGTTCTACGCCGCGATCAACTATCCGCGGCCCGACCGGCCGCCGCGCAAGGACGATGGTATCGTCCGCAGGCCCTATATGTTCGAGAAGACCGCCAGCTGCGTCACCGGCCCCTATGACGACGTCGTCAAGCCGGGGGGCTATGACGATATCGATGGCGAGGTCGAACTCGGTGTCGTGATCGGCAAGCGGGGCAAGAACATCCCGGTCGAGCGCGCGATGGAGCATGTCGCCGGATTCACGATCTGCAACGATCTCACGGTCCGGAACTTCCGCGTGCAAGGCGAGCTGCCGGTGCCCGGTCCCGATTGGCTCGGCGGCAAGTGCTGGGACGATTTCGCGCCGATCGGGCCGTATCTCGTGCCGCGGCAATTCGTGCCCGATTGCCGCAATTTGCGGCTGACCCTCAAGGTGAACGGCGAGACCCGGCAGGACGGCAATACGCGCGACATGATTCATTCGCCTGAGACGCAGATCGCCTTCATGTCGAAGCAGATGACGCTCGAGCCCGGCGACGTGATCTCGACCGGGACGCCTAATGGAATAGGCATCTATACCGGCGTCTTCATCAAGGCCGGCGATCTCATCGAATGCGAAATCGACGGGCTCGGCGTACAGCGCAATCGGCTGGTCGCGGCAACCTAACGCGTTTCGTCGCGCAGGATATCGAGGCGGCGAAGCAATTCGCGATCGGTGATCTGGAACAGGCGCGCGTGGCTGGCCGCCTTGTGGCTGATCCACTTGTTGTGCGGGAGGCTGACGACGTCTTTCGGCCCCCAAGCGATCTTGTCCTCGCCGACCAGAGATTCGCCGTCGCCTTCCATGACCACGCAGACGCAGTTGCTGTTCGTCCGGTACGGCGCCGTCTCCTGTCCCTTTGCCAGGCCGAGGAGGTGGCAATCGAGGGTTGCCATGACCGAGCCGCCCGTGACGGGGTTGGTGTAACGCAGCCGCCGCGAGCCATCTTTTTCCGCGGCGATGGAATCGAGCGTCTTGACCGCGAGTTCCCACGGATAACGGAACATCGGCGAAAAAGATGTCGGCGCGGCGCGCGTTTCGGGCGCGAGCCCGGCCGCGGCGAAGGCGGCGTCCGCCGGCAGCTCGAGGAGATCATGCGCGGGACCGGGCTCGAATACGCCGGTATCGAGATAGGTATGAACGGGCACATCGAGCGCGTCGATCCAGACCGCGCGCTCGCTTCCTTCATGCTTGTGCTCGTGCCACGTCCAGGCGGGCGTCAGAATCATATCGCCCGGCCGCATGGGGCAGTCCTTGCCCTCGACGATCGTGCTCGCGCCGCTCCCTTCGAGGACAAATCGGATCGCGTTCATCGTATGCCGATGCGGCCGCGCTTTCTCGCCGGGCATGAGCACTTGCAAATTGACCGACAAATTGATCGCCGCGCCGTCGCGCTCGGTTCCGGCGAAATTCGGGTTGCGCATCACCAGCACGCGTCGCTCGGCGTTGTGCATGTCGGTGGCGGCGACCGCGCGGTCGATCAGCGGGCTCATGGTCGACCATCGCCAAACATGCGCCGTTTCGGGCGGATGATTGCGCCGATCTTCCCGCTGCCACAACGCGTAGACGCTTGCCGCCGCCATGTCTGCTGCAAAATCGCCCATGGTCCAGCCCTTTCTTTCGATCGAGACCTCTGCCGCAAACTGACATTGTCCCCGTCTTCGCCGGCCGCGACAACAACCGATTCCGCGGCTGAGACAAGCTGCCGCATGAGAGGAGAAATTGATCTAGATCAAAGCGTCGCGGCATCCGAAGACCTCGGCAAAGCTTGCGGGCCTTGCTCGATCGCGGCCTCAACCGGCGGAGGGCCGGAGAGATTGCCGCAGGCATTCTTTCGGCGATGCCTGTAGAATGGCGTAAGCGTCGGGCCGTCGGCGGAAGCGGGCCGGAGGCGGCTTCCATGCGGGGCCGGCTTCGCCCGAGCGAATTCCGTTGGCGCTGCTTTCACAGCGCGTCGTCCGGCGCGCAAGGGCGATCATGGCTCAAGGAGCATGTCGATGAAGTTCGGGCATTTCTGCTTGCCGACCTATTTCGCCGATGTCGACGGCACGGTCGGAGAATTCATGCGTCGTTTTGTCGATTTCCTCGCCGAAGGCGAGTCGCTGGGGTTCGATTCCCTATGGGCCAACGAGCACCATTTCGATTCCTATGGCGGCATCGTTCCGTCGCCGCCGATCATGCTCTCGGCGCTGGCCCAGAGAACCAAGCGGGTGCGCCTCGGCACTTCGATCATCGTGCTGCCCCTGCACAATCCGCTCGAGATCGCCGAGCAGATGGCGATGGTCGATCTGATGTCCAATGGACGTGTCGAATTCGGCATCGGCCGAGGCTTCGTGGCTTATGACTACGATCGCCTGAACATTCCGCTCGAAGGGGCCCAGGAACGCATGAAGGATGGCCTCGATGTCGTTCTCAAGGCCTGGGCGGGCGGACCTTTCACCCATCGGGGTCCCTATTACCGCTATGAGACCGTGGAAGTCTGGCCGCGGCCCGAGCAGCGGCCTCATCCGCCGATTTGGCTGTCCTGCGGCGGAACCGCCGCGAGTTTCGAATGGGCCGGCAAGCAAGGCTACAAGATCATGACCGTCGCTTACCGCGGCGTCGAACCGCTCGTGGAACTCAACCGGCTTTACCGCGATGCCTGGAAGCGCGCCGGTCACGCCGCGGACGGGCATGAAATCTCCGTCCATTATCAGGTCGTTCTCGCGAAAGACGGTCGCGAAGCCAAGGCGATCGCCGAACAGGCGCTACGCCGGTATATCGGCGCGACCACCCACACGACGGAGCGGGTACGCCGGGATTCGGAGCGCTCGACGATCGCGGTCCAGCACAAGATCGCTCAGGAAATGCTCGACCTCGACAAGATCGTGAAAGAGTGTCGCGTCGTCGCCGGCACGCCGGAGGAAGCCGTCGAGCTTTTGGCCCGCGCGCGGGAGATGATGGGCTTTACGCAGGTCGATTGCACTTTCTATTTCGGCGGAATCGCGTTCGATCACGCCCAGCGTTCGCAGCGGCTCTTCGCCGAAGAAGTCATGCCGAAATTGCGCGGCTAAAGCGTTCCCCGCCGGCCGGTTCTACGGCTTCTGGAACTTCAGGACAAAGATGTCGATCGGGATCTTCGAATTGAAGATGACGAAATTATGCGGATCGTTCGGGTTGCGCAGGAAATTTCCCTCGTCGACGCGCTTGAAGCCGGCGGCCTCGACCTCGTGCTCGAGCGTCGCTTCCTCGATACGATGGAAGGTCTTGCCGGCCGAGGTGCCGGCGCCCGGCGCCGCGGCATAGTCGGCAATCACCAGATAGCCGCCCGGCTTCAGCGCGTTAAAAAGTGCGCGGTCCATCTTGGCGCGGTCGAGCGGCATGTAGGTCGTGTCGTGATAACCGAAGAAAAAAGTGACGAGGTCGAGGTCGTTGACGTTGGCCGGCACGGGATCGTCGAAGGGCCGAACGAGTTCGGTCACGTTCTTCATCGCCGGCATTTTCGCCCGCGCAGCAAATGCGTCCGCGGCGCGCGCAAGGAGCCCAGGCGGGTTCTGCGCATAGACCACGCCGCCGGGCGCGGCGCCGCGCGCCATCAATTCCGTGCTGTAACCGCCGCCCGCCGCCATATCGAGGACTTTCCAGCCCGGCCTCACACCGGTAAAGGCAAGCAGTTTCGCGGGTTCGCGCCGCGCGTCGTTCTTGCGGTCGGCGTCGCTGCGGTCGGGCGCTGCAACGATCGCGGCGTAATCCGGAGGCTTTTGCATCGAAGCGCAGGCCGCGAGCGTTACGGCCAGCGCGCAGGCGCCAAAAGCGGCACGGGCGATTCCTCTCATCTTGCGTTCCTCTTCTTGTTGATTCGTTGCGGGGCGATCTTGGCGCGTCGGGCCCGCCCGCCGCAATGGTTTTGGTTACACGAATGCGTGTCGGTCAAGATTTCAGGGCCGCCAATAGACGAAGCCCATCGCGTTGCCGGTGCCGGCCAGCGAGCGGTAACAGGGAACGTAGTCGACGAGGTGGAGCTTGAGGCCGAGCGCCGCCATCGCACCGGCAACAGGGATCCAATTCTTCACCTCCGACGTGCCGGATTGAAAGATCGCTTCGCTGAAGGCGTTGAGCTTGCCGAGGTCGCGTGCGCGCAGACTATCGATGAAGGCCGCATCGACATCCTCGTCAATGACGAAGTGGCTGAGACCGCCCGAGGCGATGAGGGCCACCCGGAGATCGCTGTCCCAGCTATCGATCGCGCGAAGAAGCGCCTTGCCGAATTCATAGCAGCGCCCAATCGTCGGCTGGTTGGGCGGGTAATAGGTGTTGAGCGCCACCGGGACGCAGGGCACGGCACGGTCGCTCATGATCTGCCGATAGACGAAGCCGAAGGCATGCGGCGTCTCGTCGCGGGGCAATTGCTTCATGGCCGCGACGTCGAATCCCTCCGCGGTCACGGCTTCGATGAGATGCCGGCCGAGCGCCGGCACACAAGGGTAGCGCGCGCCGCCCGGCGGAATGTGCCCGGGCAGGGCGATCGCCTGTCCGGGCAGGAGCCGGGCCATGTGTTCTTCGGAATAGGGATTGTTGACGATCGAATTGCCCCAGAAGACGCTGAAGGCCGGAACCGCCGACGGATCGAACATTTCCATATGGTCGTTGCCGACGATCACGGCGATGTCGGGCCTGACCTCGTCGAAAACCGCCGCCAGCGTCGTCAGCGCGCGGTGGCAGGCCGCATGGCGGTTACGCCAAACCTCGAGCGTGATCTCGCGACCGAAATGCCGGTCTTTGCGCGCCTCGACCAATTCCTCGAAGCTCCAGGTCCGGCCCTTGTAGTGATGCGTGGTTTGCCGGTCGAAGATCGCGCGCTGGCCCCATTCCTCGGGCGGCGTCGACAACATGGGCCCATGGGACGTTCCCATCCCCAGCACGATCCTTGCCATCAGGGCACTCCTTATGCGACGGGCATCATAGGCCGAGACATCCCTCAAGTCTCGTTAAGGGTGGCTCTTTACCGGGCGCGTACTTGAGGTTGCAAGATGGCGCCGGCGATGTGCCCAGGTTCTTGTACGCTTAGATGCCGGCGCCGTACGTAAAATACGGTCTCGCGCGCTCGCTTGGGCTTGCGGCCACCGTCCCTATCTTAACGTCTTTCTGTCGGAACGTTGCCGGCTTACAGCGCCGGCGCAATTCCCGGTGAAACTTGTCGCCGGACGCTAAACTGCCTAGAAATGAATCCGAGGAGCGCCACCATGACGACATCGCTTGCGGCGGTCGCGGTTCGGCCGCGCCAGACGGAATTGCGCGAATTCGCCTTGCCCGAGATCGCGCCCGATGCCGGTCTGCTGCGCATCGACGCCACCGGGATTTGTGGCAGCGACTGGCCGATGTATCTCTCCGAGAAGCCCGGGCCGCGCATTCTCGGTCACGAGATGATTGGCACGATCGAAAAACTCGGCTCCGTTGCGCGCGCGCGCTGGGGCGTCGCCGAGGGCGACCTGGTTGCGCTCGAGGAATATCTCCCTTGCGGTCATTGCGAGTATTGCCGCACGGGCGAATACCGCTCATGCCTCGAAACCGATACCCGCGTCGCGGGGAGCATCCGATACGGCTCGACGCCGCTGACCGTGGCGCCCGCGCTTTGGGGCGGGTACAGCCAGTATCTCTACATGCATCCGCGCACCGTGCTCCATCGCGTGCCGCCCGGCATCGAGCCCCATATCGCGGCGATGGCCCTGCCGATCGGCAATGGCTTCCAATGGGCTTTCCTCGATGGCGGCGCCGGGCCAGGCAAAACCGTCATCGTCCAGGGGCCGGGCCAACAAGGCTTAGGCTGCGTCATAGCCGCAAAGGCGGCGGGCGCCGACACGATCATCGTTTCCGGCCTCAAGCGCGATGCGCCGCGCTTGGCCGTGGCGCGCGAATTGGGGGCGCAGCATGCCATATGCGTCGACGAGGAAGATCTGGGTGCGGCGGTGACGCGCATCACCGGAGGCCGCATGGCCGACATCGTGATCGATGCGAGCGGCGGGGGTGCCGCCATCGTCAATCCCGCGCTCGCGCTGCTGCGCAAGCGCGGCACGCTTCTCGTCGCCGCGCGCAAAGGCGCCATTGCCGGCTTCGATCTGGATCAGGTCGTCAACAAGCAGATCGTTCTGCGCGGCACGCGCGGGCACAGTTTCGAGGCCGTTGAATTGGCCCTGAAGACGATGGCGGCCGGCCGTTTCCCGCTCGAGAAGATGTCGAGCCACGTCGTGGGCCTCAAAGACATCGATGTCGCGCTAAAGATGGTGGGCGGGGAAAGCGCGGAGCGCTCGATCCACATTACCGTCGATCCCTGGAAGACCTAAGGCCCCATAGAACCGAGGTAGACCATGCTCAAGCACGAAGACAATGAACGCCTCTGCCGGGTGGGGCCGGGAACGCCTTGCGGCGTCTTGATGCGCCGCTACTGGCAGCCTGCGGCGCTGGCGAGCGAACTGCCCGAGAAGGACGGCGCACCCTTGCGCGTGCGCCTCTTGGGCGAGGATCTGCTGGCCTTCCGCGACACCAATGGCCGGATCGGCCTTGTCGATGCTTTCTGCCCGCATCGCTGCGCCCCGCTCTTCTACGGGCGCAACGAGGAGTGCGGCCTGCGTTGCGTCTATCACGGCTGGAAATTCGACGTCGACGGGAATTGCGTTGATTTGCCCTCGGAACCCGCCGAATCCCCGATGAAGGCCGGGATCAAGATCACCGCCTATCCGACGGTCGAGCGCGGCGGCGTGATCTGGGCCTATATGGGTCCGAAGCAAGATATGCCCGCGCCGCCGGATTTCGAGTGGACGCGCGTGCCGGCGACGCATCGCGGCGTGTCGAAGACCTTCGAGGATTGCAATTGGCTCCAGGCGCTCGAAGGCGGCCTCGACACCGCGCATGGATCGTTCCTGCACAATAACCGGCTCGGCGATAACACCTTGCTGCGCAGCCGCGACGGCGCGCCCAAGATCGAGGTCGAGAGGACCGATTACGGCTATTACTACATCTCGACCCGCAAGCCGACCGAGGACGAACGCTATGTCCGCGTCTATCAGTACATCATGCCGGCGCAGCAGATGCGGGCCAATCTTCTCGCGCGCGACGGGAGCCGCGCCGCCGTCCCGAAATTCGATGGGCATGTATGGGTCCCGGTCGATGACGAGCACACGTGCGTCTATAATTGGTCCTACAGCTACGACCGGGCCGTGCCGATCACGCCGGCCTATTACGAGCAGGTCGAGAAAGCCTATGGCCGCGGCAAGGATGATTTCATCCCCGGAACCTTCCATCTCACGCGCAACAAATCGAACGACTATCTCATCGACCGCGCGGCCCAGAAGACGCGCACCTTCACAGGGATCGAAGGCGTCAACACGCAGGATTTCGCGCTGCAAGAGGGAATGGCGCCGATCGTCGATCGCTCCAAGGAGCATCTCGGCACGTCGGATCGCGCGATCGTCATGATGCGGAGGCTGATGCTGGAGGCGACGCAAGCGGTCGAACGCGGTGAGCGCGCGCCCGGCGCCGATCCCGCCATCCATCGCGATATCCGGCCGCACGAGGCCGTGATCGAAGGCGGCCAGGATTGGCGCGCGGTTTTCGGCGACGCGCTCCAGGCCAAGTGGTGAAGAGGTTGGTTTGCGTGCCGCGACACGCGGCGCGCGAGATCAGCAAGAACTTCGAGACCGGCTGAGCGCGCGAGAACGCGGGTTGGGAAAAACACATCGGCCCTGGCGCTCAGCCGAGGCCGGCTCAGGGTCGATGCAATACGCGCGCTCCCGCGAAAGTGGTTGGAGCGTTCCGCCGCCTGGATCGAACGTCCGACGGGTCAGTCTCAGATCTTGATGCCCTTCCAGGAATGGCTCGGCTCGGAAATGTCGAAAACGATGCCGAAAGGATCGCGATATTTGATCTCGAGGTTCATCCCGGCGCGGGCCTCGAAATGGAATTTGCCGCCATTGTCCTTGATCGTCTGGTCCATGCCCGCGAATTCCTTCGGATCGTCGACGACGAAACCGATGTGATGCAGGCCGACGAAGTCCTTGCCGCGCTCGTCGCCGGCGTCCGCGTCGGTCTTGAACTTCAGCAGCGTCACGTTCATCACCCCGTCCGACAAGCTGATCGCGACGTCGTTTTCGCTGTGCTTCGTGAAGCCGAAAACTTTTTCATAGAATTCCGCTTCGCGTTTGAGATCGCTCACCGTGATGGCGATGTGTCTGAGCTTGGCCATATCCCACCTGCATGTTTTCTCGGGGCATCCGTCCCTTGGACCCGATCTTAGCAGAGACGGCCTCATGGCCGGAAGGTCGCGGATGAGGTCGATCTCCGCCATCAAAGCGTGATCACATGGGCGAGCGGCCGGCCCGCTAGGCGGCGGTCCACATTATCGCCAACGAGCTTCGCAAGCCGCGTCCCGGTCACCGCACCTGCCGCCCCGGCCATATGTGGCGTGATGATGACGTTGGGCGCGGTCCAAAGCGGATGATCGGCCGGAAGCGGCTCGGGCTCGGTCACGTCAAGCCCGGCTCCGGCGATGACGCCGGCCTTCAATGCATCGGCCAAGGCGATGCAGTCGACAACATAGCCGCGCGCAATGTTGACAAGGACGGCGCTCGGCTTCATCAGCGACAATTCCGCGGTGCCGATGAGGTGGTGCGAATCGGGGCCGGCCGCGAGCGCGATGACGACCGCGTCGGAGCTCGGCAAGATCGAGTGAAGCCGTGTGGCAGCGACCGTCTCATCGGCGTCGGGATGGCTCTTTCCGCTACGCGTGACCGCGACGATTCGCGCGCCGAAATGCCTGAGCAAGCGTCCGATCTCGCTGCCGATCGCGCCGAAACCGATGACGGCGATGGTGGCGCCGAAGGGGATGGCGTTGCGCGCGGCGAGTCCGCGCTCCCAATGGCAGAGAGATTGCGCCGCGAAAAACGCGGGAAACTGTCTCTCGAGACCCAATAGCAAGGCAATGGCGTGGGTCGCGACCGACGGTGCGTAGGCATCGCCCGCATTGGTCAGGACGACTCCCGGAGGGATTCCGTGTCGCGCCGCCGCATCGTAGCCGGACGAGAGAAGCTGGATCCATGCCAGCTTCGGCGCCTGCTCGCGTAACAAGCGCGCAGCTTCGGCCGAATAGAGATTGTCGCTGATCAAGAGCAGCTCCGCGTCGGGCAGGGCCGCCCCAAGCGCCGCATCGTCGCCGGCGATTGTCACGCGAAGACGGGGAATATCCCGCAACCGCGCCGCGATCGGGGCGACGGCGTGAAGCGAACGAATGACGACCTGCATCGGCGGCCCAAAAACTCGATTGAGGATGGCGCCGTCCCAAGGTGCGGGATCGCGATGCGCGCGTCAACGCGCGCCGAGCATGCCCAAAGAATCGGTCGCAAGCTTTTCCCGGCCGTCGAGGATCACCGTGACCAGCATGTGACGGAATTGAGCTTGTTCGGCCGCGGTGAGCCCGCCGTAAAATTTCTGCTCGAAGCGGTCGACCTGCTTGTCGCATTTGTTGAGCAGCGCGCTGCCTTTGGGCGTGAGACCGAGCCGCAACACGCGTCGGTTGCCGGTATCCTCGGCGCGTTCGATGAGATCCATCCGCTCGAGCCCGGCAATGATCTCGTTGCTCGATTGCGGCGCCACCCCCAACCGGCGCGCGAGAGCGGCCGAAAAAATTCCCGCCTTGTGCTCCTTGATGATGCTCAAAACCGTGTATTGCGACGGGGTCAGCCCGAATTCCTGCACGATCTCGGTCAATTGCTGCGACAGCGCGACTTGGGCCTGTCTCAGCAAATAACTCAAACGCGCTTCTTTCGCCATCGCGGCTCCCGCTGCGTCGTCCGCTCCCAAAACCGAGCCTTGACGGTGTATCAGGTCTCCTGATAGGAACCCTGTAATTAGGTCGGATTGCGAAGTCAACGAGGCTGAGCTTCGGCGATGAGGCCGACGATGGCGGGCCGGGTTCAACCGGACGCCGACGAACGAACCGCGAGGAGGAAAGTGACCGCGTTCCGGAATATCGACCTTGCTGCGCCTCCGGCTTGTTCGGGCGACCATTGCGGGCGATTACCGCCCGCACGGAAATGCGGTATTCTGCCTGGGATTGTCGGCGCCGATGTGAGATTGTGGGCCGGGGATCGGGTGCCTGGCGCGAGTGGAGGGGCCGCAACGATTTTAAAGCGAAGCTAGACCCGCGCAATCAGCCACAGAGCGCGCAGCGGTCTTGGCGTATCATCGATAGACCGAGATCAACCAAAAGCGACGAAGGAGCGAAAATGCCTGCCGATAAACTTCCTGGTGGAAAGAATGTTGCGGTTCAGCTCGAAGACGGGATCGCGTGGGTCTCGCTCAATCGCCCCGAGAAACGCAACTGTATGAGCCCGGCCCTGAATGACGAAATGGTCGAGGTGCTCGACGCGCTCGAAATCAACGACGCCTGCCAGGTCCTCGTGCTGACCGGCGCTGGCGAAGCCTTCTCCGCCGGCATGGATCTGCGCGAATTCTTCCGCGCGACCGATGGCCTGCCTTACGTGCAGCAGATGCGCGTGCGGCGTTCCGCGGCGATCTGGCAGTGGCATCAGCTGGCGCATTTCGCCAAGCCCACCGTCGCGATGGTGAATGGCTGGTGTTTCGGCGGGGCCTTCACGCCGCTCGTCGCCTGCGACCTGGCGATCGCCGCTGAGGAGGCGCAATTCGGCCTGTCGGAGATCAATTGGGGCATCATTCCGGGCGGCGCCGTGACGCGTGCCTGCGTCGCGACGATGAATCTGCGCGATGCGATGTATTACATTTTGACCGGCGAGACCTTCGACGGCAAAAAGGCCGCGCAGATGGGCTTGGTCAACGAGGCCGTGCCGAAGGCCAAATTGCGCGAACGCACGACCGAACTCGCCAAGATTTTGCAGGCCAAGAACCCGCATACGATTCGCGCCTGCAAGGAAGCAGTCCGCGGCTCGGTCGGCATGCCGTTCGAACTCGCCTTCGATTATCTCGGCGCAAAGAGCTCGCAACTGCGGCTCATCGATGACGAAGGCGGACGCACCCAGGGTCTGACACAGTTCCTCGACGAGAAATCCTATCGCCCGGGCCTCGGTCCGATGCGCCGGCCCAAGAAATAGCCGCAGCGAGGTCTTTAACGGCCATGACGGGCATCGACATTGCGCGGCTGATGCGGCCGCGGTCCATCGCGATCGTCGGCGTCTCGCCTGAGGCGAGCTCCGCCGGGTTCCTGATGCTGCGCAATCTCGAGGAATACGACTATCAGGGGGCGATTCATCTCGTCAGCCGCAATCGCACCGAGATCAACGGTCGCGCTTGCGTCAAGACGATCGACGACCTGCCCGATGGCGTCGACGCGGCGATGTTGCTCATCCCGCGCGTCGCCATCGAGGATGCCGTCAAGGCCTGTGCGCGCAAGAAGGTCGGCGCGATCATCATCTTCGCTGCTGGCTTCGGCGAGGCGGGCGGTGAATGGAAAGCGGCGCAGGACCGCATCGCGAAGATCGCCGAGGAAGCCGGGATCGCGCTCTGCGGTCCCAACTGCCTCGGCATCGTCGATTTCCTGCACCGCCTCCCGCTTACCTTCTCGCAGCAATTGGGCGAGCCGCTCGACGTCAAATCGGGCGTGGTGGTGGTGGCGCAAAGCGGCGGGCTTGCCGGCGTCGTGCGCGTCGCGCTCAAAGCGAAGGACATCCCGGTCATCTGCACGGTCTCGACCGGCAACGAGGCGGTGTTGGGCCTCGAGGATTACGCGGCCTACCTCCTCGAGGATCCGACGACGCAGGTCGTCGCCGCCTTCGCCGAGCAGATCCGCCGGCCGCAACGCTTTCTCGAAATGGCGGCGCGGGCGCGTGAGCTGGGCAAGCCGATCGTGCTGCTTCACACCGGGCGCAGCGCCGCGGCGCAGGAATCGGCCCGCTCGCACACCGGCGCGATGGTCGGCGATTACGCCGTGATGCAGACCATTCTCGCGCATGGCGCGGTCGTCCATGTCGAAAGCCTCGAAGAGCTCATCGATGTCTGCGAGCTGATGATGCGCTTTCCGACGCCGCCGACCAAAGGCTGCGCGATGGTCACCGATTCGGGCGCGGTCAAGGGCATGACGCTCGATTTCTGCGATGCGGTCGGGCTCGATCTGCCGCCGCTGTCCCCCGCGCTCCACGCAACCTTGCAGGCCGAGCTGCCCGATTTCGTCGGCGCCAGCAACCCGCTCGATCTGACGGCGCAGGCGATCACCCATCTCGAAATGTACGATCGCACGATCGCGCCGCTCTTGGCGGATGATGCCTATGGCAGCCTCGTCCTGACGGCGATCATCTCGTCGGCGAGCGATTATGCCCTGCGCAAGGGCCGTGCCTCGTTGAAGCCGATGATCAACGCGAAGAAGCCGGTCATCTACGCCATGCTCGGCGACGAGGCCGAGGTGCCGGGATCGCTCATCGCCGAAGCCCGCGCGGGCAACGTGCCGTTCTTCCGCTCGCCCGAGCGCGCTTTGCGCGCCTTGTCGCGCGTCACGGCCTATGGGTGCGCGCTCGAGCGGGCACGCAAGCGCGCCGCGCCGCGCGCTTTCGCGGCGCCGCCTCTGCCCGCTGCGCGCGGCACGTTGACCGAGCATGTGAGCAAGGCCTACCTTGCCGCCTGCGGCCTCAAAATGCCCAAAGGCCGGCTGGCGCAATCGCTCGCCGAGGCCACGGCGATCGCCGCCGAAATCGGATTTCCGGTCGCGCTGAAGCTGCAATCGGGCGCGCTCGCGCATAAAAGCGACGCGGGCGGCGTCATTCTCCACATCGGCGACGCGCCCTTGCTCGAGGCGGCCTGGGCGCAGCTGGAGCGGGTCGCGCAAACGCACCGCCTCTCGGTCGAGGGCATTCTGGTCGAGCAGATGGGCAAGCACGGCGTCGAGACCATCGTCGGCGCGCGCCGCGATCCGAGCTGGGGGCCGGTGGTCCTCGTTGGCTTGGGCGGCATCTGGGCCGAGGCGCTGAGCGATATCCGCATCCTGCCAGTGGGGCTCGACGAGGCTGAGATCGCGCAGGAGATCCGTCAGCTGCGCGGCGCCAAGCTGCTTGACGGGATGCGCGGCCGGCCGGCGGCGGATGTCGGGGCGCTGGCGCAAGCGGTCAAGCTCATCGGTTCGGTGATCGCCGCGCGTCCCGAGATCACCGAGATCGACATCAATCCGCTCACCGTCTATGCCGCCGGCGAAGGCGCGCTCGCGCTCGACGCGTTGATCGTCACCGCTTAGCCGGCAAAATCAGAACCGGTCGAGAAGGCCGGGCGGATCGGCGCGCCGGCTCGGAACGAGGTCATGGGCCGTGACGCCGACCAGGCGGAACGCCGTTCCATCGAGCGCACGCCGCAAAGCTGGGGCGACCGCTTTCAGCATGATCTCGGCGCGCATCGTCGGGTCGTGCAGGCGGCAGGCATGGGTGCTGGTCTGCCGGTCGAAGCGGCGCAGCTTCAAGGTGAGCGATCCGGCGGCGAGATCGGCACGGGCCAGGCGCTCGGCCACGCGCGCGCAAAGCTTTGCGAGCTCGGCCGCGATCTCGTCATAGCCGGTCAGATCGCGCGCGAAGGTGCGTTCCGCCCCGACCGTGACCGAGCGTCCGCGTCCCATGCCGACGCGGCGCGCATCCTCGCCCTCGGCATGGCGCAGCAGGCGCTCGCCCCATCGGCCGAAACGATGGGCGAGCTCGTCCTTCTTCGCTTGGCGCAATTCGGCGATGGTGTGAAAGCCCATCCCTTCGAGCTTGCCGGCCATCACCGGGCCGACGCCCGGCAAGGCCGAGACCTTCATCGGTCCGAGGACGGCGCGCGCATCGCTCGTCCCGATGACGCAAAAGCCGCGCGGCTTGCCGAGGTCGCTGGCGATCTTTGCCAGCATCTTGTTGGCGGCGAGTCCCACCGAAATGGTCACCCCGACCCGCCTTTCGACCAGCGAGGCCAGCCGCGCCAGAGCTCGCGCCGGCGGCTCGCCGCGCTCTTCGTCGCCGAGATCGAGATAGGCCTCGTCGATCGAGACACTTTCGACCTTGGACGTGAGCGTCAGCATGAGCTCGCGGATGCGGCGCGATTCGCGGCGGTATTTTTCCATGTCGGGCCGGACGATGGTCGCGCCGGGGCAAAGCCGCAGCGCCCGTCCCATGGGCATGGCCGAGCGCACGCCGAAGCGCCGCGCGATGTAGCAGCAGGTGAGAACGACGCCGCGCGCGCCGCCGCCCACGATCACCGGTTCCTCGGCGAGCTCCGGCCGGTCGCGTTTCTCGACCGACGCGTAAAACGCGTCGCAATCGACATGCGCGATCGAGAGCGACGCGAGCTCGGGATGCGCCACCAGCCGCGGCGAACCGCATTGCACGCAGGTCTCGGGAGCCGGCAAGGTCATCCGAGCAAGCCGGCCGCAGTCGCGGCAAAGACAATTCGCAACTTCGTCAAGGGACCTAGACATCGATGCCGAGACTATAATGGCGATAACCCCCGCCGATCCGGCAATGGTAAAGGTGCATCGACATGTATTTCGTGACCCGGCCCGTCATCGTCGCGCTGATTGTGGGGTTTGTCGCCTTTGCCTGCTACGAATTGTGGAATTTGGTTCCGGGTTAGCTGAGTCCTGCGAGTCCCCGCGCGGGCTCGCCTGGCCCGCGGCGCAGCATCGTGGATTCATCGAGCTTCGCCCCTGCGGCAAGGGACGGATAACGCAAGCCCGCTGCGCTCTTCCTCGTGCGTTGCCTTAAATCTTGTGGGCTGATAGGATTTGAATAATTCCGGGTTTCACGGGACAACGAATTAACCTAAAGGGGCGGCCTTGAGGGCCGAGAAACGCCATGGCCATCGATCTTCATTTCCATTGGGGTCCCAAAGGCTTTGCCGATGTGCTCCGTCAGCGCACGAGCAAGCCGATGATTCGCCGCGGCGACGACGGCGCCGAATATTTCGATTCCAACTTCTCGTCGAACCGTCTGCCGCCGGATTTCGACGACGTGAATGCGCGCCTCGCCGAGATGGACAAGAACGGTGTTCAGCGCGCCGTGCTCTCGATCAGTCCGGTCACCGGGATCGAGGCGCTCGCGTTGCAGGAATCGCTCCCGCTCGCGCGCGCCTATAATGACGCCGCATCGGCAACCTGCGCGCAACATCCCGATCGCTTCTCCGCCTTCGCGATTTTGCCGGTCGGCAACATGACCGCGACGGTGGCGGAGTTCGAGCGCGTGATGGATTTGCCCGGCATGGTCGGCGCGGTCCTGCCCGGCGACGGATTCCTTTCGAAGAAACGCGCCGAACGCTTCGCGCCGCTCTTCGAGGCCGCCAACCGGCGCAACGCGATCTTCCTCGTGCATTACGGCAAGCTGCCCGACGATCCGGATTCGCCCAAGATCGACGCATCCGACAATGCGCGCGATCGCTTCGGCACGCTCGACATGCAATCGCGGCTGAGCTCCAACATGCTCACCTTCTGCATGACCGATTTCCTGAAGCCCTATCCCAACGTCACGGTGATGAGCCACAATCTCGGAGGCAATATCCCGTTCGAGATCGACCGTATGGACCATCGCACCCTGTGCGACCGTCCGGGCGAGGAGCTTCCGTCCAAGCGGGTGAAGGCTGCCGCGGTGATGGTGGATTGCAATTCCTTGAGCGCGCGTGCGATCGAGCTCGCGGTTCAAGTCTATGGCGCCGAGAAGATCCTTTTCGGTTCCGATGGCACCGATTTCGGCATGAATTGGACGCAGAACGCGCTTGCCGAAGCCCGCCTGAGCGATGCCGAAAAGTGCGCGATCCTCGAGGGCAATGCGATGCGCATCCTCGCGCGGGTGAACAGCCACGTCGCGGCGGCGGCGGAATAGCGGTCTACCCGCTACGTCTGTTAGGCGCGTCGGGCCAGGGCAAAAGGCTCGGCGCAAGCCGGACAAGGTCGGCGAACCGGTCCGCGGTCGCCGATGCGCCCTTCGCCATCGTTGCGGCTCCATAGCCCCAGGCGGCAAAGATCGACGGCATGCCGGCGCCTTTGGCGGCGGCGATGTCGTTGGCGTGATCCCCGACCATCACGGCGCGTGTGGCCATGCCTTGGGCCGCCTTCAAGGTTGCGAGCAAATGCGCCGGGTCGGGCTTGCGCACGGGAAAGGAGTCGCCGCCGCCTACGGCCGCGAACCAATACGCAAGGCCGAGCGCCGCGAGCAAGGATTCGGTCGCGGCGGCGGGTTTGTTGGTGCAAATCGCGAATTGCCAGCCCGCTGATTTGAGCGCGGCGAGCGTCGCTTCGACGCCCGGATAGGCCCGCGTCGCGACCGCCGCATGCGCGGTGTAATCGGCGACGAACGCGTCGAGATCGCCGCTTTGGGGCTTGCCGCCCCGGGCGCCGAAAGCGCGCTCGACCAACTTTGCCGTGCCGTCGCCGATCATGGGCGCGATCGCCTCTTGCGCGAAAGCCGACAGGCCCCGTGACGCCATCAACCGGTTGATCGCCGCGGTCAGGTCGGGCAAGGAGTTGACCAGCGTTCCGTCGAGATCCAAGACCAATGTCGCGTAGGATGCCATGTGCCTTCATCGGAGAGGAGCGAAATGGGCGATGCGCGCTTCTGCCACGCCGCAATTCTGATCATGCGTCGCGACAAGGACGGCGCGCTCGGCATCGATCGAAGGATCGCGGTCGCGTGGAGCGCTTCGGTCTCGCAGGACATCGGCCAAGGCCCCGGGCCCGCGACATTCATTTTCGCCTTCCGAGGTGCGAGCCCCAACCCCCGGTCCGCGCGAAGCCGAGCTCGATCAGCCGGTCTCGCTCACCGCGCCCGACGACCCGGCGCTGCTTTTCCACGACGGCCGCGCGGCGCTGTCGCAGGGCGCGCCCGGGCGGCGCTCGCGCGCGCTTTGATCCGCGCCACCGGCGCGCTTTGCTTCCGCCGCGCCGGCTTTGCCGCGCGCTTCCCGCCCTTCGCGAAGAGCTCCTTGCTCGCGATCCGCGCGCCCGCGGCCAAGGCCTCGAGTTTTGCCCACATGATCGAGGGATGGACGCGCTGCATGAACGGCCCTTGGGCGAAGCCGCAATCGGTGCCGGCAATCACGTTCTCGCGTCCGACGACTTTCGCGTAACGGCTGATGCGCTGGGCGACGAGCTCGGGGTGCTCGACCACGTTGGTCGCGTGGCTGATCACGCCCGGTATGAGAATGCGGCCTTTCGGCAGCTTCACATCCTTCCAGACCTCCCACTCATGCTCGTGGCGCGGATTGGCGCCTTCGATCACATAGGCGCCGGCGCGCACGCGCAGCACGAGATCGACGATGTCCTTGAGCGGCACGTCGGTGACATGCGGCCCCGGCCAGCTGCCCCAGCAGACGTGATAGCGGATGCGATCCTCGGGGATGCCTTCGAGCGCATGGTTGAGCGCATCCATGTGCATCGCGACCCAGCTGCGGTATTCCTTGAAGCTCTTGGGCGGGACCTGACGGTCATAGGTCACGGCCGCGCGCGCGTCGTCGACCTGGACCAGCAGGCCGTTATCGACGATCGTCTTGTACTCCGTGCGCATCGCCGCCGCGATCGCGTGCACCATCTCCTCTTCGGTCTTGTAATACTCGTTCTTGCGATCGGGAATGGCGCTCGACGGCGCGGCCACCGGCAGGAACGCCTCTTCGACCCTCACCGACGAAAGCGCCGCCTTGAAATTGTCGATGTCGCGCTGCAGCGCCGCCTGTCCGGTATAGGCGATCGGGGCGACGCAAACCGCATCGCCGCCGCGCGCGCCGCCGTCGCGTGCGTCGAGCTCGGCATAGAAATCCGGGAATTTGGTGCGGTCCGCGCCATAGGCATAAGGATCGCGTCCGGAGACGGCGGGGCGGGATTCGAAACCGCTCAGCCGCTCGAGAACGTATTGCGACCAGCTGATCGACTTGCCGAATTCGCCGTCGCTGACGACGTCGATTCCGGCATCCGCCTGCTCGCGAACGATGGTCGCGACGCTCTCGGCGAGGCACTTGCGATAGGCGCCTTCATCATAGGGCTCGCCGCGTTGCTTGCGGCGCAGGAAATCGAGCAACGCGGGCGGCCGGATCAGGCTGCCGACATGGGTTGTCAGGATTCGCGTCTCGCTGCGCTTCACGCCTCTACTCCCTTGCGATTCTGGCTCACGATGCCGACGACCTTCATGCGGGCCCGCACAGTCGGGCGTGCGGCCACCCGATTCAACCATAAATCTGCCCATCCCAAAATGGGCGTAGGTGGGCGATGGACGCGGCGTAGTTCAAGCAACAGCGCCCGCGCAGGCCAGCCCGCGCGGGCGCGTCTTTGACCGCCGTCGGCGTCAGTTCGCCTTGCCGGCAGGATGCAGGTCGTGCCAGGGATCGTTGGCCGCCTTATAGGTTTCAAACACGGTGTCGGCCAGCTTGCCGTCGACCTTCTCGACGCGGCTGATGTAGACGTTCTGGATGAGTTCGCGGGTCTTCGGATCCACCTGGACCGGACCGCGCGGGCTGTCCCAGGAATAGCCCTCGATCGCCTTCATCATCTTGTCCGTGTCGTGCTTGCCGCCGGTGGCCTTCAGCATGTGGAAGATCACCTGCATGCCGTCATAGGCTTCGACATGGACGAAGCTCGGTAGCCCGGTAACCATCTGATCGCCGTATTTGGCCACCATCCCTTTGACGAAAGCCTTGTTCGTCGGGTTGTCGAGATACGGGTCGTAAACCCCGACATTGACGATGCCGATCGCGGCATCGCCGTCGGCGGGCAGATCGAATTGCTCGCCGATGGTGCCGATCATATGCATGCCCTGCGCGCCGAAGCCGCGCTCGGCAAAGCCTTTGGCCGTGCCGACAGACATCGGCCCGCCCGGCATGAACGCCACGAGGCAGTCCGGCTTGGCGTCGTGGACGCGCTGGAAATAGGTCGAGAAGTCGGTGGTGCCCATGGGCACGCGGATCGGTTCGAGCATCTTGCCGCCGCCGTGTTCGAAGCCGTAGGTGAAGGAGTCGATCGCGTCCTGGCCCGGCGCGTAATTGGCGACGAACATCTGACAGGTCTTATATTTCTGTGCGACCGCCCATTTGGCGAGCGGGGTCAGCGTCTGCCACTGCGTGAAGCCGGACCGGACGAAATAGGGCGACTTGTCCGTGACGAAGGACGTGGCGGAATTGAAGGCGATGAAGGGAATCTTCGCCCGGTTGATCACATCGGCCATCGCGAGGATCGTCGTGGTGAATTCGAGGCCGCCTAAAATCGCGACGTGGTCGCGGACGATCATCTCCTGGGCGAGTTGCCGCGCGCGCGGCGGATTGTCGCCGCCGACATCGCGAAAGATGATGTCCACCTTCGGATTGCCATCCTTGCCGTTGTGTTGCTCGAGATAATAGGTGATCGCTTGTTCAAAGCTTTTGCCCCAATTCGCATACGGGCCGGAGGTGGTGCCGAGAATACCGACCTTGATCGGTTCGGCCGCCCCGGCGTGGGAGGCGATGCCCACAGCGAAAGCCGCTGCTGCCACACAGGTCGCCAAGTGGGAAAGTTTCATAGCCTGTCGTCCTCCCATCGATTCCGTTGCGGTTTTTGGTTGCCGCGTCGCAGACCAAGCTATATCAGGGTAGCGCGTAATGCAATTTCGTTGAACGGCGAAGCCGACATAGACGGATTATCGCAGCGGGGAGGGTCAGCCGGTGCTGAATCTTGGAGCAACGATCCTTGCGTTGCTCATTGATGGCGTTGCTTACGGCATGATTCTTTTTTTGATGTCGGTAGGCCTCACGGTCACGCTCGGCGTGATGCGGATCGCCAATCTTGCGCATTGCGCCTTCGCGATGGCCGGCGGATACACTGCCTTTGCGCTCATGCGCACCGGCCATTTCACGCTGTTCACGGCCCTGCCCGTGGCGGTGGCCGCGACGATGGTGCTGGGCGCCGCGCTGGAGCGGACGCTCTATCGCTGGGTCTACACCACGGGTCAGCTCGGCCAGATCCTCATGACGCTCGGCCTCGTCTTCATCTTCGTCGCCACGGTCAATCTGTTCTTCGGCTCGGATCTCAACGCGCTGCCGATCCCGAAATGGATGTCCGCGACCTGGAACTACGGGGGTATCGCCTTTTCCGCCTACCGCGCCTTCATCATCGTGGTCAGCACCAGCCTTGCCCTGACGCTTTGGGCGATCCTCGAATTCACCGAGTTCGGCGCGCGGCTGCGGGCGGCGGTCGACAATCCGCGCATGGCGCGCTGTGTCGGCATCGACGTGCCGCGCGTGTTTTCCGTGACCTTTGCGTTCGGTTGCGGGCTTGCGGCCGCGGCCGGCGTGATCGGGACGCAGATCCTGCCGCTCGATCCCTGGTACGCGCTCGAATATCTGGTTCCGATATTGATGGTGGTGGCGGTCGGCGGCTTGGGAAGCCTCAAGGGCTCATTCTACGCGGCATTGCTGCTTGGCCTCATCGACACCTTCGGGCGCTATTACGTGCCGGCTGCAGGCGCTTTCGTGATCTATCTTGCCGTTGTGCTCTTGTTGCTGTGGCGCCCGCAAGGCGTCTTCGCGAGGATCTGAATGAGCACGGCGACGGGTTCCGAATCCGCAAGGCGCGTGCGCGAAGGACTCACGCGCCATCACTGGTCCTGGATCGACATCCTTCCGTTTGCGATCGCCGTGGTGACGTATTTTGCCGCGCCAGGCTATCTGCCGCTCGGCACCCAGGTGATGATCCAGATTGCCTTCGCCATGTCGCTCGATCTGGCGCTTGGCTATGGCGGCATCGACTCGTTGGGTCACGTCGCGTTCTTCGGCACCGGCGCCTATGCCGCCGGGCTGTTCGCGATGCATGTGAACGGCGACCCGATCCTGGGGCTGGCCGTGGCAGCGGTCGCGGGCGCCTTCATCGGCCTCGTTACCGGCCCGCTGGTATTGCGCACGCGCGGCCTAACCTTGGTGATGCTGACCTTGGCCGTTGCGACCATGCTGCAGGAGCTCGCGAACGCGAATGGCATGCATCCGATCACCGGCGGCGCGGACGGGCTCTTCGGATTCAATGTCGGTCCGGTCTTCGGCATCTTTCCCTTCGATATCGCCGGGCGTGTCGGCTACTGGTATGGGCTCGGCGTCGTCGCCTTCGTGTTTCTCATGTCAAAGCTCGTCGTCAACTCGCCTTTCGGCTTGGCGATCAGGGGCATTCGCGACAATCCCGTGCGCATGCGCATGCTCGGGGTCAGCGTCACGCGGCGTCTCGTGACGCTCTACTGCATCTCGGGCGCGCTGGCGGCGATCGCCGGGGGCTTGTCGGCGCAGGTGACGACCTTGGTCGGCCTCGACAGCCTCGCCTTTCTGCTGTCGGGCAACGCTCTCGTGATGCTGATCCTGGGCGGAACCGGCAGCCTTTACGGCGCGATGATCGGCGCCACGGTCTTTGTCGTACTGTCCGACCGCGCCGCGGCGATCGATCCGTTCAATTGGCTCTTCGCCATCGGCGCGCTTCTCATTCTCACGGTGCGTTTCGCGCCGCAGGGCGTCGTCGGCCTCGTCACCGATTGGGCTCAGCGCCGTGCGGCGAAGCGGGACGGCGCATGAGCGTTCCGGCGCTTACCGTCGAGGGCATTTCCAAGAGTTTTGGCGGGCTGCGCGTGGCGCGCGAAATCTCGCTGACACTCGAGGCCGGAGCGCGGCACGCCCTGATCGGGCCCAACGGCGCCGGCAAGACCACCCTCGTCAACATGATCAGCGGCCTGCTCAAGCCTTCGGCCGGAACCATTCGTCTCGCCGGCGTCGACATCACGGGTACGGCGCCCGAGCGGCGCGTCGCCATGGGTCTTGCCCGTACCTTTCAGATCAGCTCGCTCTTCCCGAGCCTCACCGTGGCCGAGAATGTCGGCCTGTCCTTCGAGGCTCGGTTCGGGCTCGACCGGAAGCTCTGGGGCAATGTGCGCAAAAGCGCCGCCCTCGTCGATAATGCGGCGGCGTTGCTCGAGAGCCTCGGCCTCATCGACCTCGCGGCCAAGCGTGTCGCCGACCTGCCCTATGGCCAGCGCCGCCTCGTCGAGATCGCCCTGGTGCTGGCGCTCGAGCCCAGAACCTTGCTGCTCGATGAGCCGGCGGCAGGGCTTGCGGCCGCCGATCGCGGCGCGCTTCTTGACCTGCTGCTGCGTCTGCCCGCGGAGCTGAGCGTGCTCGTCATCGAGCATGATATGAGCCTCGTTTTCCGCTTGGCGCAGCGGATCACCGTCCTGGTCGAAGGCGCGGTCTTGACCGAGGGCTCGGTCACCCAGATCCGTGCCGATCCGCGCGTTCGCGATGTCTATCTAGGGACCCGCGTCCATGCCTGATCTCCTGCGCTTCGACGATGTCACGGCCGGCTATCGCGATACGGTCGTGCTCGAGCGCGTCTCGGCCAAAATTGGCGCCAACGAAGCATGGGCCGTGCTCGGGCGCAACGGCGTCGGCAAGACCACGCTGCTCATGACGACGATGGGCCTCACCACCCTGCGCGCGGGCACAATTCATTTCGAGAATCGCGACATCACCGCGGTCGACACGCATCAACGCGTGCGCGCCGGCATCGGCTATGTGCCGCAAGAGCGCGAGATCTTTCCCTCGCTCACGGTCGAAGAGAATCTTCGCGTCGCGCGTCGTCCGGGAGAATGGACGATCGAGCGCGTCTACGATCTTTTTCCGCGCCTCGCCGAGCGGCACCGCAATTACGGCAATCAGCTCTCGGGCGGCGAGCAGCAGATGCTTGCCGTGGGGCGCGCGCTGATCGGCAACCCGAAGCTCTTGTTGCTCGACGAGCCATTCGAGGGCCTGGCGCCGGTCATCATCGACACCCTGGTCGATGCGCTCATCCGCTTGCGGCGCGAAAGCGCGATCGCGACCGTGCTCGTCGAGCAGCAGGTGGAAATCGCGCTCGAGATGACCGAGAGCGCCCTGGTCCTCGACAAGGGGCAGGTCGTCTGGCAGGGAAGCAGCGCGAGCCTGGCCGCCGACCGCGACCAGCTTGCCTCGCTGGTCGGATTGCAGGACGCCGAAGCCGGGCGCTGAACCCTATTCCGCGGGCGAGCCGTCGGGCCTCGTCTTGCGCTCGAGTCCCGAGAGCGCGCTTGAGACGGTGAAATCGTCATCCATTTTGAGGCCCATCGCTTCTTCATAGGCGCGTTTGACGGCGGCCGGCTGGCCTTGCTGGAAGACGAAGCGGGTCGGGCTCACATTGTCGAAGACGCTGCTGTTCATCAGCTGCTCGCGGGTGAAGCCTTCGATGAACTGCTTGCGGCCGACGATCGGCAGCGGCACCGACTGATTGAGCTTGGGATCGCGGATGATGGCCTTGGGATCGCCACCCTTGGCGACGGTCTCGAGATCCTCGAGGAAGCGGCTGCGGATCATCGCGATACCGCGGTCGCTGCGCGCGAGATGCTCCTTCGTGCGATCGGCGATGGCGCCTTGTCCGATCCAGGCGGCGAAGTCCTGATTCATCACGCCGTCGGTAAGCCATGCGCCGGTCTTCTCGTCCGTGACCGGTCCGATCCAGTAGGGGATCGAGTTCTGCACGTAGGGCTCGCGATCCTTCGGCACGCGGTTGAAGAACCAGCCGACGCTCAAGGTCGTCTCGTCATCGACGGGGACGCGCCATTCGAAATGGCCGCCGGTGAAAAGGCAATTGGGCCAGAGGCAGACGCGGCCGGTGGTCCAGAGCGGATTGTTCTCGTCGGTATCCTCGCGCACGCGCTTATAGACGAAGCCGTACTCGAATTCGTCGAAGCCGACCTTCACATGCTTGGCGCCGTAAGGTCCGGTCTTGCCCTTGAGCCGAACGCCGCCCCAATTGGCGTGCATCCATTCGAAATGCACCGGATCAATCGAATTCTCCTGGCACTGAAACCAATTGCACGGGATCGACGAGAACACGATCTGGACGAAGCCGTTACGCCAATTGAAGGGCTCCCAATCGGGCAGGAGCGGCGCGGGCTGGGGACCCATATAGGCCCAGATGAGGCCGGCCTTCGCCTCGACCGGATAGGCCTTGATCGGGGTCTTGTCCTTATAGCGCGAGGCCGGATCGACCGTGTCGTCGAAGGGCTGCTCCAGGCACCGGCCTTCCGCGTCGAAGAGCCAGCCATGGTAATGGCAGCGCAACCCGCATTCCTCGACGAAGCCGAACGACATGTCGGCGCGGCGATGCGGGCAATGCCGGTCGACGAGCCCGTATCGGCCGCCCAGATCCTTGTAAAGGACCAGGTTCTCGCCCAAGAGCCGCACCCGCTTGACGGGTTTCTCCTCGAGCTCGGCGGCCGCCGCGATCGGGTACCAATAGCGGCGCAGCAATTCGCCCATGGGCGTGCCCGCCCCGGTTTGGGTTAACAGCGTGTTGTTGGCTTCGGTCAGCATTGTCGGCCTCGTGACGGGGTGTTCAAGCGCATTTCGAATAGAACCATAGCTATGGCCAATAATAGCGGGTTTAAACTGGCATCCCAAACATTTGCCGCCTAGTCTACCACCACTCGCCAGCGGAAAGGGAATGCGGCAAATGAGATTCGGCCTCTTCGATCACGTCGACCAGAACGATCGACCCCTGGTCAAGCAATTCGACGAGCGGCTCGAATTCGTCGCCGCGGCCGACCAAGCCGGGTTCTATTCCCTTCTGGTTGCCGAGCATCACGGCACGCCGCTCAATATGGTGCCCAATCCGGGCGTCTATCTCGCTTCCGCGGCGCGCGTGACCAAGCAGATCCGCCTCGGCGCGCTGGTTTTCCTGCTGCCGCTCTATTCGCCGCTGCGCCTCATCGAAGAGATCTGCATGCTCGACCATCTGAGCCACGGCCGGCTCGAGGTCGGCATCGGCCGTGGCGTCTCGCCCTTCGAGCTCAATTTTCACAAGGTGAACCACGATCAGTCGCGCGAGATCTTTATCGACGCCTATGACTGCATCCTGAAGGGGCTCACCTCCGACGAGCTTAATCATTCCGGCCCCTTCTTCAGCTATTCGAACGTGCCGATGGCGTTGAAGCCGTTGCAGAAGCCTTATCCGCCGGTGTGGTATGCCTCCTCGGCCGAATTCGGCTCGCGCTGGGCGGGCGAGCGCGGTTTGCATTTCGGCACGCTCGGCTCGATGGAGACCGCGAAGAAGAACATCGATGCCTTTAAGGACGCCTATGCCAAGCGCGGCACGCCGGCCCATCCCAAGCCCGAATTTCCCGGCGGCGTCGTGATCGGCGTCAACCGCCAGGTGGTGGTGGCCGACACCGACGCCGATGCGCGCAAGATCGCGCAGCCCGCGCATGAGGAACATCACGACAAGATCACCTGGCTGTTGAAGCGAAACGTCACCAGCATCAATTACGCGCAACACATCGTCGGCGGTTTCGAGGCGGCCTCGAAGGCCGGCACGATCATCGCCGGCTCGCCCGACACGGTGCGCGCCGAGATCGAGCGGCAGGCCAAGGCGCTTGGCGTCAACCACATGAATTTCGCCATGTTCTTCGGCAACATGACGCTTGAGAACGCCTTGCGCTCGCAACGGCTTTTCGCCAAAGAAGTGATGCCCAAGCTGGCTTCGCTCTAAGTCGAGAGGGGTGTCGCCGGCTCGGGCGCGCGCCGCCGCGGCGCGGCAATCGAATCACGGGTGTCGGCGTTGAGCATCCTCCTCACCTCCGGGCGGATCGGACCGGTCGATCTGAAGAACCGGATCGTGATGCCGCCGATGACGACGCGCACGGCCGACGAAGAGGGATTCGTTACCGACGACACCCTTGCCTATTACATGGCGCGGGTGCGCGGCGGCACCGGCCTCATCACCGTCGAGATGGCCTCGCCCGAGCGGGCCGGCCGCCATCGCCGCCGCGAGCTCGGCATCTATGACGATCGCTTCCTTCCCGGTCTGCAACGTCTCGTGCGCGCCATCCACGAGGGCGGCGCCAAGGCCTCGATCCAACTCGGCCATGGCGGCGGGCATACGCGGCGCGACATTTGCGGCGAGACGCCGGTGGCGCCTTCGGCTATTCCGCATCCAGTTTACGAAATCACCTTCGAGACCATCGTCCCCGAGGCGATGACCAAGGCGCGGATCGACGCCTGCGTCGCGGCCTTCGCCGCCGCGGCGCAACGCGCGCAACGCGCGGGTTTCGATTGCGTCGAAATCCATGCCGCGCATGGCTATCTGATCTCGCAATTCCTGACGCCGTTCGAGAACCGGCGCATGGACGAGTATGGCGGCTCGCTCGAAAACCGCGCGCGCTTCGGGCTCGAGGTGCTCCGCGCGGTGAAGGCGGCGGTGCCGGGAACCGGCGTGATCTTCCGCCTCTCGGTCGAGGATTATTTCCCCGAGGGCATGCCCTGGGCGGAAGGGCGGCAGGTCGCGGTCTGGGCGGCCGAAGCGGGCGCCGACGCGCTCCACATCGCCGCCGGCCATTATCGCTCGCTCCCTTCGGCGGCGCGCCAGATCCCGCCCATGGCGCTCCCCGACGCAACCTTTCTCGATTACGCCGCCGGCGTCAAAGCTTTGGTCAAAGTCCCGGTGATCGCGGTCGGCCGCCTCGGCGATCCGGCGATCGCGACCGAGGCGGTCGAGAGCGGCAAGGCCGATTTCATCGCGCTCGGGCGCACTCTGATCGCCGAGCCCGCATGGGTCGATAAGCTTGCCCGCAACGAGCCGGCGCGGCGCTGTCTTGCCTGCAACACTTGTGTCGACGAGATGCGCGGCGGCGCTCGGCTCGGCTGCGTGGTCAACGGCCGCGCCGGAAAAGAATTGCTCTATGCCGGCGCCAAGCCGCCTTCGGGCGAGCGGATCGCGATCATCGGCGCGGGGCCGGCCGGGCTCACCTACGCATCCTTGGTCGCCGAGGGAAATACGGTGACCGTGTTCGAGCGTGCGGCGCAAGCCGGCGGCGCGTTCCGCTATGCGGGCAAGGCGCCGCTCTTCCAAGAGCACGAAGCCAGCGACCGCTCCTTCGCGCGCTATGTCGATCAGATGGTGCGCGCCTGCATCCAGAAGGGCGTCGCGTTCCGCTACGGCATCGACATTCGCCGCGCGCCGGATCTGCTGGCGCCGTTCGATCGAATCGTGATCGCGACCGGCGCGCGATACCGCTTCGGGTTGGGGCGCCTGCCGAGCCTCTTGCTCGGTCTTGGCGCGGGGCGTTGGCCGCTCTTGCGCGGGGTGTTCTCGCGCCCGGCCTTTCGCGACTGGATCTATTATCGCGCCCGTAGCGGCACCGCCGACGCGTTCAAGGCCCTGGCAAAGCCCGGCCAGAAAGTGATGGCGATCGGCGACGCGGTCTCCCCCGGCAAAAGCAAGGCGGCGATTGCCTCGGCCTTTGAGGAGGCGCTCTTGGCTGGCCCGCGCGCGACGGCGCCTTAGGAGACGGGCGTGGCGACCTTTTCGCTGGCTTGCGGCGCGCGCTCGCGGAAATAAGGCAGAACCTCCTCGGCGATCGCTTCCATATTGGCGCGCGTCATGTCGCGCGGCAGCGTGCCGAATTGCGTCTTGGTGAGGCTGGTGCCGAAGCCGGCGAGGTCCTGGTACTCGGCGAGCTTCTCGCGCACCGTGCTCGGCGAGCCGACGATGACGACGCCCATGCGCACGAGGTCTTCGGCGGTCTGCGGCTTGCCGTGTGCCTGAACCTTGGCGGCGGCAACGCGCTTCATCGACTCGATGGTCGAATAGCCCGGCGGCAGCAGCATCTCGATCGGCATGCCGAGGAAGCGGTTGGCGAGCGCCTCGAGATGGGGCTTGGCTTCCTTCATCGCCTTGGCGTCGGTCTCGGCGACATAGATCGAATTCGACCAGGCGAGCTGATCGGATGTCGCGGTGTAGCCCAGCTTCTCGGCCTCGTCGCGATAAGCCTGGAAGAAGCGTGCGACCACCGCGATCGGCGACAGGGTCTGGCAATAGGTATAGCGCATCTTCGCCGCCCATTGGATCGTGCTGGTCGATCCTTGCGAAGGGATCCAGATCGGCGGGTGCGGATTCTGATAAGGCCGCGGCCAAGGATTGACGTAGTTGATCTCGTAATGCCGTCCGGCATAGCGGAACGGGCCGGGCTCGGTCCAAGCGCGGATGATGAGTTCATGCGCCTCGTTGAAGCGCGCTTGGGAATCGACCGGGTTGATGCCCATCGAATGATATTCCGCCCCGATCCCGCGCACGAAGCCGGCGATGAACCGGCCATGCATCAGATTGTCGAGGATGGCGTATTCCTCGGCCACGGCGAGCGGGTTTTGCAACAGCGGCAAGGCACGGCCGAGGATCGCGAGCTTGGCGCGCTTGAGCGAGCGCGCCAAGGCGCCGGCCAAGACGCCGGGCGTCGGCATCAGCCCGTAGGCGTTCTGGTGATGTTCGTTGAGCACGACCCCGTCGAAGCCGAGCTTGTCGGCATATTCGAGCTCGTCGAGATAGCGGTGATAGAGCTCGGCCCCCTTCTTCGGATCGTAGTGGCTGTTGGAGAAAGTAACCCAGGCCGTCCCGTGCTTGCCGATCGCGTCGAGGTCGACATCGGCATAAGGCATGAGGTGAAAATTGAAAATCTTCACGGCGTTTCCTCTTTCTGCCCGCCTCAATTGTAGCGTGGCGTTTTATGCAGATAGAACTTGGCCATTTCCGGACGGTATTTTGCCATGGTCTCGCGGTTCAACGCCAGGTCCGGCTGGGCGTCGGGTGGGAGCAGCGAGAAATAGGGCGTTTGCTTGGTGACCTGTTCCCACTCCTCATGCGCGGCCTTGAGCACGGCGGGCTCGGTCATGAAATCGAGGATGGTCGCCGCCAGCACCTTGGCGCCGGCGACTTCGCCCTTATGCGCGATGCTGCTCGTCGGCGTCACGCCGGCGATCCAATTGTGGAAGGTGATGCCGGGTACGGCCGCGGGAAAGCTGTAGACCACGGCGGGCACGACCCAGGAGATGTCGCCGCTGTCGTTCGAGGCGGTGGATTGCGGACGCCCGCCCCCGGTCGGCAGGCTCGTCGGCAGGCCGACGACCTTTCTGTTTTCGGCGGCTTGGAAATCGCGCGCGAATTTCTGCTCCTCGTCGCTCCATTTCGGCAAGCCGACCGCGTCGATGTTCTTTTGCACCACATCCGCCAGCGTCTTCATCGATACCGCGGACCAGGCCGATGCCTCGTAATGCTCGTCGACGGTGGTGCCGGTCATCAGCGCGGCGCCTTTGGCGATGTTGACGAGCTTGTCGTAGGTCTCCTTGGCGGCCGGCATGTTCGCGTCGCGCACCCAATACCAGATCTGCGCGAGATCGGGGATGATGTTGGGCTGGATGCCGCCATTGGTGATCGAGCGCTGAATGCGATAGGTCGGGAAGAGCTGCTGGCGCAGGAACGAGGCGCCCACATCCATGAGCTCGACCGCATCGAGCGCGTCCTTGCCGTCCCAGGGATCGACCGCGGCGTGGGCGGTCTTGCCATGGAAGGTGAATTTCGTGCTGATGGCCGAATAATTCTGCAGGCCCGAGCCGGTCTCGAAATTATAACCGATGTGGAGGTAGATCACGGCGTCGACGTCCTTGAAGGCGCCGGAGCGGACGATGAAGGGCCGGCTCGCGATCTCTTCCTCGGCCGGTCCGAAATTGACCGCGACGGTGCCGGGCAGATGGTAACGCTCCATGGTCTGCTTCACCGCATAGGCCGCGGCGGTCGCGACGGCGCCATGGGTATTGTGGCCTTCCATATGGCCCGGCGCGCCGGGCACGAGCGGCTGATGCGTGAAGTCGCCCGGCGTCTGCGAGCCGCCGGGAAGCGCGTCGATCTCGGTCTCGACGACGATGTAGGGCTTGCCGCTGCCCCATTTCGCCCAAAGATTGGTCGGCATGCCGGCGCCGCCCAGCTCGACCTTGAAGCCCGCGGCTTCGAGCGTGTCCTTCAAGAGCTTCGTGCTCTCGAATTCCTGCATGCCGAGCTCGCCGAAATAATAGATCGAATCGCCGATATCGGTGATGGCCTGGGTGTTTTTCTCGACCACGCCATATGCGAATTTCTTTTGTTCGTCGCTGGCGGCATGGGCGGCGGCGGGCAGAAACACCAAGAGCGCGGCGGTCGCGACCAGGCACTGTGCAAGGCGGGCCATATTTAGGTCTTCTCCTCGGTTGACTTGGGGCTGCATTGTTCGATCGGATCTATCGGCTGGTGCCGGCGGCGCTCGTCGTGTCGCGCGGGCCGGAAATCGCGTCATCGGGGAATTCGGCCTGAAGGCGCGGATAGACGTCGCGCGCAAAGCTCTTGATCCCCGCCACCGTGTCATCATGGTCGAGAAAGCCGGCCTGTCCCATGAGCAGAAGATTCCCGAAGCCGCCGACATGGTGGTAGAAATTCTTGATCTGCTCGAACACGCGATCGGGCGTGCCGCAGAACATGGTGCCGTTCGCGACCGCGCCGTCGACCGTCGTATTGGCGCCGAAATTGCCGAAGCCGCCGCCCGCCGCATCGCCCAGCATCATCTGCACATTGGCCGCCACCGGGCTGTAGCCGGGCGGGTTGCGGAACCAGGGCGAGACCTTGTTCGCCGTGATGTACCACAGCAACTTCTCCGCGCCGGCGCGCGCCTTCGCGTCGCTGTCGGCGACATAGACCATCGCGGCATAGGCGAGACGGTTGACCGGGATCTCGCCGCGCCGGCCGGCCTCGCGCCAACCCTTGCGGTAGGATTCAAAGATCGCCGGCGTGCCCTTGAAGCCGGTGAGAAATGTCGCCTGAATGAAGCCATGCGCGCCGACTTGGGCGGCGCCGCCGGCGCTCGTCGTGCTGACCCAGACCGGCGGATGCGGCTGCTGATAGGGGCGGGGCCAGATATTGATGTTGCGGTGATGAAAGAACCGCCCCTCGAAGCTGGTCGGCCCGTCATTGCTCGTCCAGGCCTGAATGATGAGGTCGAGCGCCTCCCAATGGCGCTCGTTCATGCGCACCGGATTGCTGTTCGCCGGCAGGATCTCGGTCGGCACGCCGCGCACGAAACCCGCTTCGAGCCGTCCCTTGGAGAGGACGTCGATCAAGGCCATCTCTTCGGCGACGCGCACCGGCTGGCGGCGATTGGCGATCGGATTGCCAAGGATGAGAAGGCGCGCCTTGTGCGTGAGGCGCGCGAGCGCGGCCAGCACCAGCGGTGCGGCCGGATCGACGCAGGTCGCCGTCTGATGATGCTCGTTGAGCATGATATTCATGCCCTCTTCCTCGGCGATCTGCCATTCATCGAGGAAGCGGTCATAGAGTTCGGCCCCCTTCTTCGGATCATAGAGCCGGTTCGGCAGGGTTATGCGGATCGACGGGTATTCATCCGCGGGCGGCAGGAAGGGATAGGCGTTCTCGCTGAAATGCCAGGCTCGCATGGCTCTCAGAACTCCCTGCTCGAAGAAGGATGCGACCTTCGCAACGAAGGCCTCGGGCTGCTCAACCTGCGGCGAGTGGCCCGCCGCCGCGATCGTCTCGATCCGCGCATGGGGCACGAGCTTCGCGTAGCGGGCGAGATAATCCGCCGAAACCAGCCCGTCGCTCTCGCCGCGCATGAACAGCACAGGCATGTCGACCCGATGCAGGCGGTGCTTGAGCTTGGGGTTATGCATGTAGGGCTCCCAGACGAGTAGCGCGAGCGTCTCGTTGTTGCGCGCGGTGACACGCAGCTGTTCTTCGGAAAGCTTCGTCAGGTCCACGCGTGCAAGCGCCGGATCGTGGAAGCGCAGGCGCGCGAACTCGTCCTGCGACACGGCGAAGATATCGGGGATGTCCAGCTCGCCGCGCTCGCCGGTCTTGACCCCTTCGGGTCCGACCAGCACCAGCTTTTCGATACGCTCGGGCGATTTGCTCGCGAGATCGGCCGCGATCCAGCCGCCGATCGAGCAGCCCATGACTTTCGCGCGGCGCAGGTCGAGCCGGTCCATCAGCTCGAGATAGAGATGCGCGATATCGTCCACGCTATCCACCCAATCCGGCAGGCTCGAACGGCCGAAGCCGGGATGAGACGGAGCAATCAATCGATACCGCTTTGCCAGCATTGCCACGAAGGGCTGTTCGGGCACGAACCCTTGGCCGCTGTGAAGGAACAGGAGGGGCGGGCCGTCACCCGTCTCGTGAAGTTCGAGATCGACCTCCCCCAGCCTTATCATCTCTCTTTTCACGGCAATTGCTCCCGTCTTGCGCGCGGCCTGTCGGCCGGAGAACGGCATCCGCGGTTACTATTTCATTGCCCGGGAAAGGAGGCAAGGATCGCGGTCATGCGCCCGGGCGGGCCCTGCCCGGCGATTTCGGTGACGAGCTTGTTCAGGATCGCATCGGCGAAATTCTCGTAGCTGTCCGCCGCAATGACGAAAGAGCCCGGGCCGCCGATGACGTTCTGGCGGTAATAGAGGTCGAGGCCCGGCTCGATCCAGGCGATCGGCAGACCGTTGATGACGATGCCAGCGTGGACGGCGTCGTCACGCGCCAGCGAAGGCGGCCGCCCCGCATTGTTCGAGCCGTCGCCCGAAATGTCGATGACGCGCCGCTGGCCGCGAAACGGGCTCGCCGCAAGCATCGTCACGCCGTAATCGATTGCCCCGCTCAAGGACGTGCCGCCGCCGAAGAGCCGGCGTGGGGCTGCCTCGATGGCGCTCGACAAGGCCTCCGCCGAAGCGGGGTCCGTTACCCGCATCCAGTCGATGACTTGGACGTGGAGCGTCGGGCCGGTCCATTGCACCATTGAGACCGCGATCGCGCGCCGCGCCCCGGCCCCGATCGCCTGGATGATCCGCGGGTTGCGAAAAGCCGCGGCATAGCCTTGCCTTTGCAGATCGAAGCGGGCCGTGTTCACGCTGCCCGACGCATCGACTGCCAGCACTAGCGCGAGATCGACCGGTAGTTCCGCCGGCGTTTGCGCTCGCGCCGCCGCGCCGCCGGCGAGGAGCAGCGCAGCGAGGGCAAGCGCCGGCCGCTTCACGGGCTGAGACTCTTCGTCACCATCTCGTAAGAGTTCTTGCTGAGATTGGGCAGGGCAAGCACGCGCTCGAGCTCGCGCTTCATCAGCGCCTGGCGCTCCTTGTCCTGGCGCCGCCATTGCCCGAGCGGCTGGACGAGGCGCGACGCCATCAGCGGGTTGAGCGGATCGAGCGTCATGACTTGATCGGCGAGGAACGCATAGCCCGCGCCGCTCCGGTCGTGAAAGCGCAGCTGATTGCCCTGGGTGAAGGCGCCCACCAGCGCGCGCATGCGGTTCGGATTCTTGATGGTGAAGGCCGGATGATGGGTCAGTTCCCTCACGCGCGCGAGCGTGCCCGGGAGCGACGACATCGCCTGCAGGCTGAACCATTTGTCGATCACAAGATCATCGTGCTTCCAGCTTTCGTAGAACCGGCCGAACGCGTCGAGGCGGGCGGGAT
Source organism: uncultured Alphaproteobacteria bacterium (assembly GCA_963729935.1). GTDB lineage: Bacteria > Pseudomonadota > Alphaproteobacteria > ATCC43930 > CGMCC-115725 > CAIKMD01. The sequence continues at coordinate 595,414 of CAVSPW010000005.1, read as the reverse complement.
GCCCGATTTCGGACAAGACGCTCAACGCCGCCAGCACGTCGGTCATGTTGGTGCCGGTGTCGAATTGCGCCTTGGCGCGCGCCACGCCGGCCTCGCCGCCCGCCGCGGCAAGATAGGCAAGCGCCGCGTTGCGCAACGCTCGCTTGCCGATCGCGGCCCCGTCGCTGCGATAGGGTCCGCGATCGGCGAGCCGGTCATAGGCGCCCGCAAGCTCCGCGGCGAGCGCCGCGCCGAGCTGGGTGCGTGCAAATTCACGGGCGGCGTGGATCGCTTCGACATCGACCTCTTCCATCTGGTCGCCGAGAAAGTATTCCGACGGCAGCGCCATCGCTTCCGCGGCGAAGGCCGGGTCGGCATCGGCATCGGCGAGCACGCGGCGCTTTAGCGCGACGAGGTCGGGATCAAGGGACAGTTTCTCGCCGCGGCGATGCGCAGCGACGAGGCCCAGCAACAACTCGGTCGCGACCTGTTGCCCTGCCTCCCAGCGCGCGAAGGGATCGGTGTCGTTGAGGGCCAGGAATTTCTGCCGGGTCAAGGGCACGCCCTTGATCCGCGCGGGCGCCGAAAAGCCGCGCAAGAGCGACGACACGGGCGGCGCGGGCACGTCGATGAAGCGGAAACTCTGTTTGGTCTCGTTCAGCACCAGGACGCGTGTCCCGCGGCGAGCTTGGGCCTCGCCGTCGAGCCGGGTCGGCATTTCGGCGCCATCGGGCGCGAGCAGCCCCATCGCGACGGGAACCACCAGCGCCCGCTTCTCCGGCTGACCCGGCGTCGGCAAAGTCTTTTGCGCGATCGTGAGATCGTATGTTCTGGTCGCGGGGTCGTACCGATCCTCGATCGTAAGCTCGGGCGTGCCAGCCTGCTTGTACCAGTGCAGGAAATGCGCGAAGTCGGCGCTGTTGGCGTCGGCCATCGCGGCGACGAAATCCTCGATCGTCACGGCCTGCCCGTCATGGCGCTTGAAATAGAGATCCATGCCCTTGCGAAATCCGTCCTTGCCCAAGAGGATCTCGATCATCCGCACGATCTCGGCGCCTTTGTTGTAGACGGTCGCCGTATAGAAATTGTCGATCTCGATATATTGGGCGGGCTGGACCGGGTGGGCGAGCGGGCCGGCGTCTTCCGGGAATTGTGCCGCGCGCAGCCGGCGCACATCGGCGATGCGCCGCACCGCGCGGCTCCCTTGATCGGCCGAGAACTCCTGGTCGCGATAGACGGTAAGTCCTTCCTTGAGCGAGAGCTGGAACCAGTCGCGGCAGGTGACGCGGTCGCCCGTCCAGTTATGGAAATATTCGTGCCCGATCACCGATTCGATGCCCTGGAAATCGATGTCGGTCGCGGTTTCGGGCTTCGCCAGGACATATTTGGTGTTGAAGATGTTGAGTCCCTTGTTCTCCATCGCGCCCATGTTGAAATCACTGACGGCGACGATGTTGAACACGTCGAGGTCATAAGCGAGGCCGAATTTCTCCTCGTCCCATTTCATCGCGTGTTTTAGCGACGCCATCGCATGAGCGCATTTGTCTTCATCGCCCTGACGCACCCAGATCGCGAGCGGCACGGTCTTGCCGGCGCTGGTGACGAAGCTGTCGCGGAAGGGCACGAGATCGCCGGCGACGAGCGCGAAGAGATAGGAAGGTTTCGGGAACGGATCGACCCATTTTGCCCAATGCCGCCCGCCCGTGCTCTCGCCGCGGTCGACCGGGTTCCCGTTGGACAACAGCACCGGATAGCGCGTCTTGTCGGCGAGGATGGTCGTCGTGTAGCGCGCCATCATGTCGGGCCGGTCGATGAAATAGGTGATGCGCCGGAAGCCTTCGGGCTCGCATTGGGTGCAGAAATTGCCGCCGGATTTATAGAGGCCCGAAAGCACCGTGTTGTTCTGCGGCTCGATCCGCGTCTCGATATCGAGCGTGAATTCGTCCGGCAGGCCTGGAATCGTGAGGGCCTCGCCGTCGCGCTGATAGCGGTTGGGGCCGAGGCTTTGCCCGTCGAGCGCAAGGGAGACGAGTTCCAGCTCCTTGCCGTCGAGCTTCAAGGGCGCGCCGCGATCGCTCGATGCCGGGTTGCGGCGCAAGGCGAGGCGCGCCTTCACGGTCGTCTTTTCTTCGCCGAGATCGAACACCAGATCGACCGTATCGATCAAAAAGCGCGGCGGCTGGTAATCGGCGAGCCGGATGGGCTGATGGGCGCTCATATCGCGCGAGGCGTCGGGCATGGGATCACCGGCAATCAAGTGGGCAAACCGGCATTCTAATCCGTGCGGCCCATGAGTTGAAGGCAAGCGAGCCGAGGCGCATAATTCGGCCGTGACCCGGTCGGCCGGGCGGGAAGGAAACCATGGACGCCAGCGATACGCCTCAACGCATCTCCAACATCGATTTCGAGCGCTTCCGCCTGCGGCGTTTCCTCGACGAGCTCGCCGCGGCGGGCGAGATCGAAATCCGCAATGATCCCTTCGACTTGGCCGACGTCGCCCAGGCGCTGAGCGGCAACGCCAAGGCCGTCTGGTTCAAGAAAGCCGGTCCCGAACAGGCCGAGCTCGTCGGCAATGTCGATGCCGATCGCGGCAGGCTCGCGCGCGCTTTCGGCGTGACGCCCGACAAGCTCGTTCACGAACTCGTGCGCCGGATCGAGACCAAGGGCGAGCTCATCGAGGTGCCGCGCAAGGCCGCGCCGGTGCAGCAGGTCGTTCTCACCGGCGACGAGATCGACGTGACCGCCTTGCCCGTCCATCTCCAGCACGGACAGGATGGCGGTCTCTATATTTCGGCCTCGATCGATTTCGCCATCGATGCGAGCACCGGCATGACCAATTCGGGCCTGCGCCGCTTGATGCTGCGCGGCAAGCGCGAGACCGGCGTCGATTTGAACGCGCCCAGCGATTTGCGGGCGATCTATATCGCGGCGCAGGCGCGCGGCGAAAAGCTGCCGGTGAGCTTCGTCGTGGGATCGCACCCGATCGATCACGTAGCGGCGACGATGCGCGTTCCGGGCGACGAGCTTGAACTCGTCGCGAGGCTGCGCGATGCGCCGCTGCCGGTGGTCAAATGCGTGACCAACGACATCCGGGTGCCCGCGGACGCCGAATGGGTGATCGAGGGCTATCTCGACGCGCGGGGCTATGTCGAAGACGAGGGTCCCTATGGCGAATATCTGGGTTATTACGGCGGGGTGAAGCTCAATCCGGTCTTCCATGTCACCGCGATCACAAGGCGCAGCGATGCGATTTTCCAGACCCTGACGATCAGCGGGCGCCGGCTCGACCGTACGGAGACCTCGCAGCTCGAAACCTTGCGTACCGAATTCAATGTCTGGCAGGCCTTGAAGAGCGTCGTGCGCGAGCCGGTTGCGGTCTATGCGCCGGTCTCGGCGGGCGGGCAGCCCCATGTCCGCGTTTCCCTGCGGCAACGCTTTCCGGGCGAGGCCAAGAGCGCCATCCACACCGTGCTCGGCAGCACCAGCGTCAAGCACATGTTCGTGGTCGATCCCGATATCGACATCTTCTCCGACGAGCAGATGGAATGGGCCTTGGGCACGCGCTTCCAGGGCGACCGCGATCTCGTGGTGATGAGCGGCATGCGCGCAAGCCCGCTCGACCCCTCGCTCGAAGGCGCGCGCACCGGCGCCAAGCTGGGCTTCGACCTCACCTGGCCGATCGGCAAGAGCACGATGGAACATGCCGTTCCGAAGGCGCCCGACTACGCCGGCAAGCGTTTTCCCTCTTTGCGCGCCGCGCTCGAAGACGGCCCGAAGAGCTTCGAAGCGCTCATGGCGGCGACCGGCAGTCGCGACGGCCGCGAAATCGTGCGCGAGCTCGACGAGCTTCGCTCCGAGCCCGGCTTTGCGCGCGACAAAGAAGGCCGCTATTCCCTTCAACACAGGCCGGGCTGACCGCGATGAAGTTCAATTTCTTTCATTTGATGCCGTGGACGGATTACCCGCGCGAGCCGCAGGAATGGCCCGTCAGCAACAAGGACTTCGATCCCGAGCGCGGCCGCCAGCTTTATGCCGATTACATCGACTGCATGGCCTATGCCGAGGAATGCGGCTTCGATTCGATCGGCTGCAACGAGCATCATTTCAGCCCTTACGGGCTGATGTCGAATCCGAACCTCATCGGCGCGGCGCTCGTCCATCGCACCAAGCGCGTCAACCTCGCCATGCTCGGCAATCTCGTGCCGCTGCTCAATCCCGTCCGCGTCGCCGAGGAATACGCGATGCTCGACGTGATGAGCGGCGGGCGCGTGCTCGCGGGCATGATGCGCGGTATTCCGCACGAATACATCGCCTATAACGTGCCGCCGAGCAATTCGCGCGCGCGGCTGCGCGAGGCGGTGGCGCTCATCATCAAGGCGTGGACGGAGCCCGAGCCCTTCGGCTGGGAGGGGCAATTCTACCAATTTCCCGCGGTTTCGATCTGGCCGAGACCCTATCAGAAACCCTATCCGCGTCTGCTGATGTCGGGCACCAACGAGGAATTGGTCGAGTTCGTCGCCGAGCACAAGGCGAAGCTCGGCATCGTTCTCATCGCCGATCTCGCCCTCGCGCGCGCCAATATCGACCTTTATTACAAGGTCGCGCGCTCTTACGGCTGGGAGCCCGTGCCCGAAGACATCCTCATCGGCCATCACACCTGCATCGCGGACAGCGACGAGGAAGCGCGCGAGCACCTGCGCAAGGGGCTCGAATATTTCCATCATATCCTGATGCGGCCGCAACGGAGCGCGCAGGAGCTCGTCATCCAGAAGACGCGCTACTATCAACGCGAAGGATCGAGCGAGAAATTCCAGGCGCGCCTCGCCACCCTTCGCGCCCGCACGCTCGAGGAGCAGATCGAGGCGGGCTCGGTCTATTGCGGCAGCCCGGAGACGGTCGTCGCGCAGATCAGGCGGGTGCACAAGGCGTTGGGCCATGGCACGGAGCAGTTCACGATGAAGGTCGGGAACATGCCCGACAAGGTCGTGCGGCGCGGCATGGAGTTGTTCCGCGACCGCGTGCAGCCGGCGCTTCGGGATCTCTAGCGGCCGCCATCATAGGATTGGATCAAAAGCGATGCCGTTCGAACGCCAGGAACTGAGCCTCCCATCCGGAAACGTGACGTATTTCGTCGCCGGTGCCGGCGAGCCGCTGCTCTATCTTCATCCCGCCGGCGGGTTTTCGGCCTCGCGGCCGCTCGAGGCGCTCAGCGCGCGATACAAGATTTTCGCGCCGGTCACGCCGGGTTTCGATGGAACCGCGGCCCATCCGAGCGTCGCCTCGATGGAGCAATTGGCCGATCTTGCCGCCGCCTTCGCCGACAAGGCGATCGGCAAGTGCTGCGACGTGATCGGCCAGTCTTTCGGCGGTTGGGAAGCGCTCTGGCTCGCGGTCAAACATGGCGACAAAGTCGATCACCTCGTGCTCGAAGCGCCGGCCGGCGTACCGGCGGGCGGCAAGGGCGGATTGCCGTCCGATCCCGCCGAAGCGCGCCGCAAGTTGTTCGCCTATCCCGATCGCGCGCCGCCAATGACGAAGCCGGTCGAGCAATTGCAAGGCAACCGGCGCATGCTCGATCATTACCGCGCGATCTCCTTGGCGGATGAGCTTCTGCCGGCGCGTGTCGCGGCGATCAAGGCGCCAACCCTGATTCTGATGGGGACGAAGGACGAGATCATTCCGCGCGAGACCGGTCAATTCCTGAAGGCACAAATCGCGGGCTCGCACCTCGCGTATGTCTACGATGCAGCGCATGTGATCGAGTCCGACCAGCCGGAGCGCTTCCTGCGCATCGTTTCCGGATTTCTCGAACGCGGCGATGCCTACATCGTCAATTGGGGCGCGAGCGCCGCCTCGGCGATTCCGGGCGGGATCGGCTAACGGCCGACATCCGGCCGCCTCGGGCGCGCCGGCTCGGTTCGAGTCTCATTTCTGCAAGAGAGCCCCCGTGCTCGGCTTTTCGATCGACGCGAGTCTTTTCATCGCGGCCATCTTCGTGTAAACGCGGCCCGCGCTTTTTCCGTGGCATGTCGAGCCGCGTTCCGATTTTGCTCGGGGATCGGAAAGATGACGGGATACGCGTGCCGGCCGATCCGAACCACGGCGGCTGCGCTGATCGTCGGATCGCTCGCGGTCTGTCCTGCCTTCGCCGACCAATCCATCCCGGACGCCGCGCCGTTCGTGCCGGAGGATTGGAGCCTCCATGCGCAGACGACCTTCATCGAGCAAGGCGATCTGCGCTTTCATTCCCCCTATCGCGGGGCGAACAGCCTCGATCCTGCGCCGCGGGGCCGCGAATCCTGGACCGGCACGCTCTTTCTCGGCCGACGTTTGCCCTGGAACGGCGGCGAGCTTTATTTCGATCCGGAATTCAATCAGGGCTTCGGCTTGAGCCGCACCGAAGGCGTCGCCGGGTTCCCCAATGGCGAGGCGCAAAAGGGCGGCTTCGACAATCCGAAGGCCAATGTCGCGCGGCTCTCCGTCCGTCAGAGCTTCGGCTTCGGCGGCGCGCGAGCAGCTCGATGCCAACGCCAATCAACTCGCCTCGGTCGTCGACGCGGCGCGGCTGACCGTGACGGCCGGGAAGTTCTCGTCGACCGATCTCTTCGGCACCAATGATCTTGCCGGCGATCCGCGCAGCGATTTCCTGAATGGCAGTCTCTGGGTGGCCGGCGCTTGGGACTATGCCGCGGATTCCAAAGGCTATAGCGACGGCGTCGCGCTCGAATGGAATTGGGCGCACGGCACCTTGCGCTGGGGCGACTTTCTCGAGCCCAAGATCGCGAATGAGCGCAATCTCGAGCCGCGTTTCTGGCGCAGCTTCGGCACGGTCGTCGAATGGGAGACGCGCCACAGCATCGGGGCATCGCCCGGCATCTTCAAGACGCTCGTCTTCGCCAATCGAGCGCCGATGGGCAGCAACGATCAGGCGGCGTCACTGGGCGGCGATATCGCCGCGACGCGGCGCGCCCGATGGAAGCCCGGTTTCGTTCTGAACCTGCAACAAGCCGTCACCGGCGATCTCGGCGTCTTCAGCCGCTTCAGCATCAGCGACGGCCACACCGAAAGCTGGGCGTTCGAGGACATCGATCGCAGCCTTTCGGGCGGCGTGAGCCTCAAGGGATCGGCCTGGGCGCGCTCGCAGGACACGGTGGGGCTGCGCGCCGCGCAAAACGAGCTCACCGAGCAACACCGGATTTATTTCGCGTCCGGCGGGCTTGGGATTCTCGTGGGCGATGGAAGGCTCTCTTATAAGCCCGAACGCATCATCGAGACCTATTACCGCGCCCAGCTCATCGACGCGATTTCATTTTCGCTCGACTACCAATTCGTGCTCGATCCCGCTTACAACGCCGCGCGGGGGCCGGTTTCGATCTTCGCCGGCCGCCTGCACGTCGCGTATTAGTGGCGGTCAGACGGCGCGGTAGCCGAAGCGCCGGACCTTGTCGAGATTCTTGCCTTCGATGCGCAACAGCTTGGTCGGCCCGTCGCGGCGCGGCGAATGCAGATCGCCCTCGTTGTAGAGATGCGCCATGCCCGGCGTCAGCGAATAGCTGCGCACGAAGCGGACCTTGCCCATTTTGCCTTCGCCCGCCGGCTCGACCAGCGCCCAATCGTTCATCACGGTTTCGCCTTCGGCCTGGCCGTAGATCGCCCAGGCCGGCCCATGATCATGCGGCTGGGCCTCGCGCGCGTCCTTATAGACATGCGCGCAGACGCAAAAGCCCAATTCCGGATCTTCATAGAGGATGTCGCGTTGCCCGACGCCTTCGCCGAAATGGGCGGCGACGAAGCTCTTGTCCTTGCAGGCTTCCTCGACCAAGGCGCAAACTTGCTTGCGTCCTTGAACGCCCGGGTCGGCCGCGAGTATGCGATGGCATTCGGCGGCGAATTGTTCCAATGAAAGGCTCATATCGCTTCCTCCAGGCTTAGTTGCGTCGATAAGGATAACAGCGCTCGCGTTCGAGCGCGATGCCGAAATGGTCGCCCAGCGCCTTGATCGCCTCGCTCTCGGTCAGGTAGGGATCGGCATTGCCCGGTCCGACGACGATGATCCGGAAGGACGGGTCGTCCTTCCCGCCGGGCGGCAGCATGGCCGTAACATGCGCGTTGCCGTCGAGGTCGCGCAAGGTCATGAACAGCGGCATCTCGCGCTGGATATGGGCGTTCAGCCCGATTTCCTGCTCGAAGAATGTTTTCGACACCGGCCGATAGGTTTGCGCCGCCTTTTCGCGCTCGAGACGGAAATGTTTTTCGACCGCGTGCCGCATGAGTTCGGATTCGCGCGCGGCTTCGGCCTCGGTCTCGAGCCTGAACCACGTCTTTCCGTTGGGTGCGTCGACGACAAATCGCATCTGTCGAGATCCCTCCCCGTCGATCCGGAATGAGCCCGAGTCTACTCCCGAAGGCGGTGCAATGAAAAGACACGGTTATTGACCCGCACCGCTGGGGCATTCTATAGCCGCTCCCACTCAAGGCGCATGAAATGGATGTAATCTCCCGCGATCGCAACGGTTTCACCGCGCCCGGCGCGGATGTCGTGATCGTCCACAGCTCCGACATTCACGTGAGCGAAGGATTTACCGAGCCCGCGCATCAGGGCGACGGGACGGCGGGTTTGCGCGTCGTTCTGGCGGCCGCCCGCGCGCTCGAGGCCGATGTCGCGATCCTCGCCGGCGATACTTTCGAGCACAACCGGCTTTCCGCCAGCATCCTCGACCGGACAGCGCGTCTCTTGGAAGAGGCGGGCATGCCGGTCGTGATCTTGCCGGGAAATCACGATCCCGCGATCCCCGATTCCGTCTTCCGTCGCGGTGCGCTGGCCGGTCTTGCCGGCGTCCATGTACTCGGCGTCACCCATGACGAGGCGGTGCTGTTTCCCGATCTTGCGCTCGAAATCTGGGGCCTCGCGCATCGCGATTACGGCGACATGGATCCGTTGCGCCGCGCGCGGCCGCGGCGCAGCTTCTGGCAGATCGCGGTGGCGCACGGTCACTACGAGCCCAGTCCCAACCGTGAAACCAATCTGCGTCCGTCATGGCTCATCGGCGCGGACGAGATCGACGCAACCCGGGCGGATTACGTGGCCTTGGGACATTGGAACCGTCACGCGCGCGTCGGCTCGGGCGCGATCGAGGCGCATTACTCGGGCTCGCCGGACCATGCGGGCACGGTCAATCTCATCCGCTTGACCCGCGCGGGCGAGGTCGTGGTGAGCCGCGAAAAGGTCGAATGGTAACGAAGCCGCCAGCGCGCGCGTCTGGTGCGGCCTCGGATCTAGATCCGGAACCCGCCGCGCTTGCGGCCTTGGCCGACATTGAGGAACAATTCATCGAGCGGCATGAGCCGCGCGGTCAGGCCCTGCTCGTGCGAATAGCGCACCAGGGTTTCGAGCGTGTTGCGGTTGCGCGGGGTTAGCCCGTTCTCCCAGGGATCGGGGCCCAGAATGTCCTGCTGCTCTTCCAAGGCCTCGCGCTGCCAGGCGAGCGGCATGATGCGCGGATTTTCCATCCGCTTCATCGCGATCGCCTTCGACTGGTCCAAGGCCCGGTACAGATTGATCGGAACCCAGGGGTGCTTCTCGACGATCTCGGCCTGGATCGCGACCACATGCATGATCGGGAAGATCTGCGTCTTGCGGTAATAGGCCATTTCTTCGGCTTTGTGGTCGCGGAAAAGCCGCGCGACGCGCGGATCCTTGGCGATGAAAGGCTCGATCAGGTCGGAATGGAGCACGGCGTCGAGCGCGCCCTCGGCGAGCATGGCCTCGACCGATTGCGCATGGGAAAGCCGCGTCAGCTTCAGCCCGGGCGGCGGCACGAAATCGACGTCCTCGTCGAGCTCGGCGAACCATTCGATCGATTTGTGCGGCACGCCGTATTCGCTTTCGAGAATGCCGCGTAGCCAATGGACCGCCGTCACCTGAAAGGATTTGACGCCGATCTTGCGGCCGATCAGATCGGCCGGCTTCTCGATGCCCTTGCCGGTGTTGATGAAGATGAATCCGTGGCGGAAGCGGCGATGCGGAAAGACCGGCAGTGCGCGGAAGGGCATTTCCTGGCCGCGCGCGACGATGTAGGAGGAGCACGAGCATTCGGCGACGTCGAATTCGCGATTGCGCAGGAAGCGCCAATGCCGGGTCGAGGAATCCATGTCGGTGAGCACTGTCAGGTCGATGCCGTCGGCGCGCACCGCGCCTTCCTTCAAGGCGCGGTGGATTTCGTAATCGCCGCAGGCGAGCGTCAGGGGAATGCGCATGGTGTCTCGATCCTCTCCGTCACGCGTAGGCCCGCAACACGCGGTCGATCATCTCGCCGGCGACGCCCAGGTAATTGGCCGGATCGACGAGCTTCGCGAGCTCCGCGCGTCCCATATGGCGTGCGATCTCGGGCTCGGCCGCGAGCAGATCGAGGAACGAGCCGCCGCCGGTGATCGCCTTGCGGCAGATGTCGTAGACGAGATCATGCGCGCGCTGGCGCCCGAGATGGGGTCCGAGCCCCATCATCACCGCCTCGGACACGATCATGCCGCGGGTGAGATCGAGATTGGCGCGCATCCGGACGGGATCGACTTCGAGCCCTTCGATGAGGAAGCGCGCCTGGTTGAGCGCGCCGGCGGCGAGCAGGAAAATCTCCGGCATCGCGATCCATTCGATCTCCCAGGGTCCGGTCGAGCGCTCGTGATCTTCCAGCATCGCGTCGAGCAAGGCCGCCACGTTCTGGCGCACCATCGCGGTGCAGGCGATGATGTAGTTGCATGAGATCGGATTGCGCTTTTGCGGCATCGTGCTCGAGGAGCCGCGGCCCTCGGCAAAGGGCTCGAACACTTCCTCGACCTCGGTCTGCATCATCAGCTTCACATCGGTCGCGATCTTGCCGAGCGTGCCCGTGACGAGGCCGAGGAAGCAGCCGACCTCGGCGAAGCAATCGCGCATCGTGTGCCAGGCGATCGCGGGCTCGCCCAGCTCGAGCTCTTTCATCAACGCGGCCTGGACGGCGAGTCCGTCCTTGCCGAGCGAGGCGAGCGTGCCGGCCGCGCCGCCGAACTCGCCGACGAGCACGCGCGGGCGCAGCTCTTTGAGGCGCGCGCGATGGCGCTCGATGCCGGCGAGTAGGGTCGCGGCCTTGAAGCCGAAGGTGATCGGCACCGCCTGTTGAAGATTGCTGCGCCCGGCCATCGGGGTGTCGCGATAGCGCGTGGCGAGTCCGGCCAGCGCCTTGGCGATCGCCACCAGCTCGCCTTCGACCAGATCGAGCGCTTCGCGGATCTGCAGCACCGTGGCGGTATCGGTGATGTCCTGCGTGGTCGCGCCCCAATGGCACCATTCGCCGAGGCCGTTGCGGCATTTCTTGACGAGCTGCTGCACCACCGGAAGCACCGGATAGCCGATACGTTCGGTCTGTTTCTTCAACAGATCGAAATCGAATTCGGTGGCCGAGCAATGGCGGCAAATCTCTTCCTCCGCCTCCTTGGGGATGATGCCGAGCCCGGCCTGGGCGCGGGCCAGCGCCGCCTCGATGTCGAGATAGCGCTGAACCCGGTTCTCGTCGGAAAAGACCCGCCGCATCGCGGCGGTGCTGAAGATGTCGCGGAAGATCGACGAATCGAGTGCGGTCGCGGGCATGGGCGTTCCTCTAGGCGTGATCTCGGGCGATGAAGCGCGGCGCGCGGCGTCTCGTCATGCGCTCAAACCAGGCCGGTTGCGTCACGCAGCGCCGGGACGAGATCGCCGAGCAGGGATTGCGGCCAGGGCAGGGCGAAGACCCGGTCGAACAGAAGATAGATGCAGAGCGTCGCGACGCTGGATGCGATCAAGGCGCGCGACCAAGGCTCGGAGAATTCGATCCACATCAGCAGGAAGACGAGCACCGCGAGCGCCGGCAGCAAGCCGATGCAGGCGCCGAGACCGAGAAAGCCGAGGATCCAGCCGAAGATGCGCAGAGCGCTCAGATGGATCTTCGTTTCGCCCGCGGCTTGCGCCGCGAGCGGTGCGGCGCCCGGCATGTGCGGCGCCTCGGCAGGCCCGTGCAGCGCCGTGGCCGGATCCCCGAACAATTCGGTGGCCAAGTTGAGCACGGCGAAGAACAGGGCGGTCAGCATCGAGGCGGTCGGGACGAGCCGCGCCGCCGGCGGCCATTGGCGCGAGAACGCCATGGCGATGAGGATGGTCGCGATCAGGATCGAGGTGAAGGCGGCGTTCGCGCCGAAGCGCAGCGTGCCGGTGCGGAAATGGCGGAAGGACGAGACCGTGCCGGCGAGATGCGTCTTGAGCGGCGGCAAAACCACCCAGAGCGCGCCGGCGAATACGGCGAGGACGACCGGCCGCAGCGCCCAGGCGGCGCCGTAAATTTCGGTCGAGATGAAGAAATAGCGCTCGAAGATCGCGCCGAGGACGAACCCCAGAATGAGAGGCGGGCGCGGCCAGCCGAGATGCTTCATCACCCAGCCGCCGGCACCGAAAATCACCAGCGAGTAGAGATCGCCCCAACTTTGCGAGCCCTCGAAGGCGCCGAGGAAGATGACCATCAGCACCAGCGGCACCAGAATGCCCGCGCGCACGGTCGCGAGCCGCGCGAACAGGCCGCTCGCCGCCAAGCAGATCACCGCGCCCATGACATGCGAGAGCGTCAGGGTCCAGATGATCGAATAGGTGACGTCGAGATGCTTCGTCAGCATTTCGGGACCCGGCACGAGGCCGTGCATCAGGAAGGCGCTCAGCAGCAAGGCCATCGAGGCGCCGGCCGGCACGCCGAACGCGATCGTCGGCACGAGATGCCCGCCCTCCTTGGCGTTGTCCGAGGCGATGGCGGCGATCACGCCGCGGATGTCGCCCTGGCCGAATTTCTCGGTGTTCTTCTCCGTCCGGATCGCGTGGCCATAGGCGATCCAATCGATCACCGCCGCGCCCAAGCCCGGCACCGCGCCGAGGAACGCGCCCAAGGCCGAGCAGCGCAGCACCAGCCACCAATGGGTCAGCGCGTCGCCCAGGCCGCGCCATTGCCCGGCCAGATCGATCTCGGCGCGGTCCTGGTTCTGCGCGATGCTGGTGCGCGCGATCGCCATGTCGACGAGTTCCGGGATGGCGAAGATGCCCAAGGTGAATGGCACCAGCGGCAGCTTGTCCCACAAATAGAGCGTGCCGAAGGTCCAGCGCAGGGTGCCGGTCTGCGCGTCGCCGCCGATCATGGCGAGCATCAGCCCGAGCCCGGCGGCGGTCAGCCCCTTCAGCGGCGCCTTGCCGCTCAGCACGCTCACCATAGAGAGGCCGAAGATGCAGAAGGACAGAAGCTCCGGCGAGGCGAGGTAGAGCACCACCGGGCGCAGGACCGGAATGGCCAGCGCCAAGAGAAAGGCTCCGAAAAGCCCGCCGATGAGCGAGGCGCCGTATCCCGCGCCGAAGGCCCGCGCCGCCTGGCCTTGCTTGGCGAGCGGGTGGCCGTCGAGAACCGAAGCCGCCGCGCCGACCGTGCCGGGCACGCCGAAGAGGACGGCCGGAATGAGATCGGAGATCGTCGTGACCGACGCCATGCCCAGCAGCAGGGCAAAGGCGGAAAACGCGTCGAGGTGGTAAGTGAAGGGAATGAGGATGGCAAGGCCGACGACGCCGCCCAGCCCCGGGATCACCCCCAAGGAAAGGCCCAGAACGACGCCCGCCATCATGATGAGGAGACGCGCCGGCTCCAGAATGAGCATCAGCGCGTGAAGTCCCGCTTCGAGCATCGTCTCGCCGTCCGGCCTCCCTGTTGGCGCTACTAAGCCTCCGATTTCGTTGCGGGTCAATGTGAGGGGCGTGGGCGTTTCAGCTCGATCGCCCCGGGTCACGGGCGGATTGGGCCGGGTCGCCTGGGGCGCCGCGGACGACCTGGCTCGCTGTCAGGGGCGCTGCACGGACCGGCCTTGATTTTTCGCCCGAATCCCGGCTAATCGCGGGAAAGCCAAAATTCGGAAGGGTCGAGTACGATGAGCGGCGGATTTCCCGACAAGAGGACGATGGCGGAGCTCACGGCGAAGATGCTGCTGGAGGTCGAGGCCGTGCAGTTCATGTCCGACAAGCCCTTCATCTTTACCTCGGGCTGGGCGAGCCCGGTCTATACCGATTGCCGGCGGCTCATTTCCTTCCCGCGCGTGCGCCAGACCCTGATGGAATTCGGCGCGGCGACAATCATGCGGGAGGCGGGGTTCGAGTGTTTCGACGCGGTGGCGGGCGGCGAGACGGCCGGCATCCCGTTTGCCGCCTGGATGGCCGACAGGCTCATGCTGCCGATGCTCTATGTGCGCAAGAAGGCGAAAGGCTTCGGCCGCAACGCGCAGATCGAGGGTCAGGTCGTCGAAGGGCAGCGCGTGCTCTTGGTCGAGGACATGACCACGGACGGGCGCAGCAAGGTCAATTTCTGCAACGCGCTCCGCCAGGCCGGGGCCAAGGTCGATCACTGCTTCGTCGTGTTCTTCTACGACATCTTTCCCGAGGGGCGAAAAATCTTGAAAGACCTCGGCGTCGAGCTGCACGCGCTCGCGACCTGGTGGGACGTGCTCGCGGCGGCCAAGGAAAGCGGCAAGTTCGAGCGCTCGCTCTTGAGCGACATTGAGGCGTTCATGAAAGACCCGCCGGCCTGGTCGAAGGCGCATGGCGGCGTCGCCGCCGTCGCGGATTAGGGCGCGAACTCATAAAGGCGCCCCTTTCGAGCCGCATGCGAAAGTCCGCTTAGCCCCGAAAGCGGCGGCCGTTCAGCAAAAAGCGATCCGCCGCTAAGTGCCGGAACCGGACTTCGCCGACATGTTCAACTTGGGCCAAAGAGCCGAGATTTGCCGGTTGGCCTGTCTCGCGCAAACCTGCCCTTTGCAATCCGTCATACAGGGCCACTTCACTCAATTTCAGGTAAGTAGGCTCTGTCGGACGGGAATGAGATCTCAGCCAGCTGGAGGACAAATTCGGCTCAACCCGGATGGCCGCGCCGACCCGCTTCGCGTTCAGCCGACGGATGCGCCCGACTTTGCCCGGCTTATTCCGAGTGCCAGGATGCGATGCAGCAGCTTCGTGTAATCGAGCCCGTCATACCGAGCCGCTGTAGCGAACTCCTGGCTTTTCGCTATTTCGGGGTTGGGATTGGCTTCAATGAAATATGGCGTGCCGTCGGCAGAGAGGCGAAAGTCGATACGGGCATAGCCATCGAGCCCCAGTGTTCGGTATATGCGTTTTGCTATTCGCTGAATGCGGGCGCATAGCTCCGGCGCGAGGTCTTTGGCCGGCCCGTCCACGATTCCGACGCGTTCCTGATAATCGGGATCGTGTTTGGCCTTTTCGGTGGCGATCTGCCGCGCCCCCTGACCGCCCAAGCTGCCGAATTTCAATTCCCACACCGGCAGCACGCGCAGCCGGTTGTTGCCGAGCACGCCGACATAAAGTTCGCGTCCCTCGATGTACTGTTCGGCGATGGCGGCGGTCTCGAGCCGATCGTGAACGAAGGCGACGCGCTCGGCGAGCTTCTCGTCTGTATCGACGATGGATGCTTGCGAGATACCGACGGATCCATCCTCGCTCAGGCTCTTGACGATCAGCGGCAGCGCAAGGCGCGCGGGCCGCTTGACCTTGCGGCGCCTCGGAAATACGGCAAAGGCCGGTACCGCGATCCGGCGATGGTGCACCAAGGTTTTGGACAGATCCTTGCCGCGCGCCAGGATCAGGCCGCGCGGGTTGCACCCGGTATACGGGATTTTCATCAGCTCGAGATAGCTCGCGATGTGCTGGTCGTAGGCGGTCGCATAGTGGAACTCCTCCAGCAACGTGTAGACCACATGCGGCTTGAAATTTTCGATCTCGTCGCGCACCGGCTTGATTTCCTCCTGCACGCCGAGCGGGCGAACGTCATGGCCAGCCGCGCGTAAGGTGCTCACGACGTCGAATTCCGTCTTCCATACGTTGATCTCCCGCGCGGTGTATCCCTCGGTCGAGTTGGGGGGCACGCAGTCCGGATGCATCAGCACGAGAATGCGCAGGCGTCTCATAGAGCG
The DNA here is from genome assembly GCA_963729935.1 of uncultured Alphaproteobacteria bacterium. Classification (GTDB taxonomy): domain Bacteria; phylum Pseudomonadota; class Alphaproteobacteria; order ATCC43930; family CGMCC-115725; genus CAIKMD01. The sequence goes on along the minus strand of CAVSPW010000005.1, from coordinate 579,427 downwards.
ATCCATTTGCGCCGCGACGGACCGAACAGAGCGTGCATGGTCTTTGCGGTCAACAGGATGGTGAAGTTGGTGACAAGCTTCTGTTGGGAGCCAGGGGCACGGAGATCGAGTTCGCGGCAGCGGGAGATCATAACATCAAGAACGGCATCGAGCGTAAGCTGGTTCTCGCCCGTCCATCGCGAGACCATCTGCCTGACTTGCGCGCGGTGCCGCCTGATGAAGACCGCCGCTGGCTGCGCCCGTCGATGTCGCGGATCGGCGGAGAAGAGATGGGAGAGGTCGCGGTCGTAGGTTTTCGGTGGCTTGAAAGCGTAGAATGACTGCTTTTTCTGGTAGTGCTCGCCAAGCGTTTGGCTGAGCTGAGGCAGTGGATCGACACGCTCCCGTGTGGTGACAGGCGGCCGCTCCCCGGCAATCTCGCCCATCAGCTCGTCGACATATTCGAGCTTCTTTAGCGCCGGCCAGCCGGCATAGCGTGTCCGCCACTTCGACCGCGGCCGCAACCACACTGCAAAGGTTTCGGCGAAATCCTCGTCCGGATGGCTCTGCGCGTACCAGCGCCGAAGATGCTGGACATAACGCCGGCTGGCCGGATTGGGCCGGTAATAGAGCGGGTAGTGTTTCGAAGACGGGCCGAACAATTGTTGCCAGCGCCGGCGGCGTTGCAGCTGGTAGGCGTGCTGCACGGCATGGCCTGCCTCGTGACGGAGAATGGCCATGCACTCGGACCAGGTGCCGCCCTCGACCTCGAACACCATTTTCTTCTCGAGTTTCATCAGGCGGGGATGGGCAAGATAGAACGGGATGGCAATGCCGGGCACATCTGCCGGACTGAACCATTCGCTCGATATCCATGCGTGCGGCCGCAGCCGGATGCCCCGCGCTTGAAGCTCTTCATTCAGAGTGCCGAGACAATCCTCGAGCCACGTGCCTTTGATCTTAACCTTCAGACTGCTGAGGCGTTGCTTGAGCAACTGCTCATCCGACAGCTTCTCCCAAGCATATTTTCGACGTGGCATAGGCATCCATAAGATCATAAAACCCGGTACTTGGATGGTGTCATAGGAAGCTGCCGGCAACAACCGCCGAGTCTTCACGGCGTGCGATCGTTCCGTGAGCCGCGCCGGCTTTGGGCCAATCGCGTCGATTTTGAACTGGGAGCTGATTTGGCGGTGTCCGCTTTGCCCCGAGAGCGGCGGTCTTCAGATTGATCGCCAACTCGAATCCCGTCGGGTCCCGGACCGCCAGGTCACCCGGCTTGGCGCCCTTGAAGACACGATCGATCTGGGCGGCCCTGCGCTAATCCGCTTCGGATTTATAATAGCGCGCGAATTTCATCAGTGGCTCGTCCGACATGCAGAAGAGCTGCGCGTCGCGCGTCGCCCTCTGCTCGAACTTAGTCCAGGCCGGGATCGCGAATATGTCGCCGCGCTGCCATTCGAAGCGTTCCTCGCCGGCGACCGTCTCGCCGCTGCCCTCGACGACGCAGAAGACGCGGTTGGTCGTCGAGCGCTGTCGCCGCGTCTTGGCGCCCGAGGCGAGCCGCTCCATCGTCAGCATCATCGTCGGCATGCTCGGTGCTTCGAGGGTGACGCGTGGGCCGTGGAAGCCTTCGTTGTCGGCGATCGCCTTGTCGAGGCGGCGTAGGATCTCGTCGCGGGGGAAACGATAGGGCGAGGTTGTCACCGCTTTCGGATGCTCATCGAAGCGGACGGGATTGTCCTCGTAGAACATGGTCTCGAGCCCGCGCACCAGCGGCACATCGAGCCCGTCGAACCAATAAGCAGGCTGGTCGCCGTCGTGCCCGTGCTCGTGCCAGCACCAGCCCGGCGTCAGCACGACGTCGCCCGTTTCCATCGGCGTCTTCTCGCCGTCGACGGTCGAATAGGCGCCGTGCGCGTCGATGATGACGCGGAGCGCATGCGCGGTGTGGCGATGCGAGGGCGCCTTCTCGCCGGGGAGGATCATCTGATAGGCGGCGACGAGCGACTTGGTCGTCATCACGCCCCCCTTTGTACCCATGGGGCCGGGAATGGGATTGCACATCACGAGATTGCGCCGCTCGGCCAGCGACACGTCGATCAGCCGGCCGGCGGCATCGAGCATCGCCTGGCACAGATCGTAGCGCCAATGGGCCGGCACGTAATCCGATTGCTGCTTGCCGGCGGGCGCGGTCTCGTCCCGCCGCAGCCAGCCCGGAATCGTGCTGATCTTGCCGGTCTCGCCATACAGCGCATCGAGGCTCGGCGCGTTGCGGATCGCTTCGATCCGATCGCTCATCGCACCATCTGCCATCGCTTCCTCCTTAGGCTGTTGCGCTTATCGCCTCAGTCGACGCCCAGCTTGCGGCTCAGATGCGGAGCATATCGGCGGGCGTCTTGCCCGACGGCATCGGCGGCCGCTGACGCAGGCTCTCGAACGGCTCGCCGGCACGGTGGCGGCGCACCAGCTCGTCGGGATCGTACACGACTCCGATCGGATTGTTGCGGAAGCTGTCGGAGCGCATATAGGCCTTGGCCTCCTCCATCGAGCTGAAGGCATCGACCTGAAGCTCGGCGCTGTTGCCGTCGGGGTCGCGGTAATACATCGAGATCGTCACGCCGTGATGGATCGGCCAATAGGGCTCGATCCTCAGCCGCTTCAGCCTTTCATAGGTGCGGAGCAGATCGTCGAGGCTGCGATAGGTGAAGGCGATATGGTGCAGGCCGACCTGCGGTCCGGCGGCGCGCGGCGGCAGATCGGGCATGCCGACAAAGGCGATGCGGTGATGCTCGTCATCATAGGAGAGAAAGCAGAGCATGGGATCCTCCACGGTGACCGTGGCCTGCAGCACCGTCTCGTACCAGTCGCGCATGCGTGGCAGGTCGCGCGTGAGCAGCACCAGATGCGCGAGCTTTGCGGGCGACACGATCTGTGCAGCCGCTTGCGTTCCCTCCATGGCCCTTCCTCCCATCGATCGGCGCTGCAGCCTTTGCCATCCTCGGCGGGAAAGTACCAAACGCCAAGTATGAATGATGCACCCGTGCCCACAGCGGGGCAAGCGCCTTCGCAGCAGGAGACAGCGCTCAAGCAGCAGCACAGGTCACCGCAGAAAGCGATCGGGTGCGGCCTCGTGCGTGCGGTGGCGGGCGGCGCAGATCATTGGCGATTCCGGCAACCCTCATTTGGCATGTCGAGCGCCATTCCCTCATCCTCTACAAATGAGTGGCCGCCCGGAGCACCGCCGTTTCGCCGATACGCCGCTGTTCCGAGCCATACGTCTTTTTCGCGTTCGCGAGCGGCGGCGACACGGTTTTGCAGCGCCACCGGGAAAGAATATTCCAACCAACCCTCGTCGAGACTCGGTTTCGGATGCAGCCACAGGGCAGCCGGAGAGCCGGGGGAGCGCGCGTGGTCGAGGGGCTTTGCCCCAAGAGGCCCGCTGGGCGTAGGCTGGCGGCGATGATGCCGCTCCATCACCATGAGGGAAATGATGACCGATACAACTTACACGCCGCCGAAGGTCTGGACCTGGAACAAGCCCGATGGCGGGCGATACGCCGCCACCAACCGGCCGATCGCCGGACCGACCCATGAGAAAGAACTGCCGGTCGGCCGCCACCCGCTGCAACTTTACTCGCTGGCGACGCCCAACGGCGTGAAAGTCACCATCATGCTGGAAGAGCTTCTGGCACTTGGTCATCGCGGCGCCGAATACGATGCCTGGCCGATCAAGATCGGCGAGGGCGAACAGTTCGGCAGCGGCTTCGTCGCCATCAATCCGAATTCCAAGATCCCGGCCTTGCTCGACCGCTCCGAACCCAAGCCGGTCCGCATGTTTGAATCGGGCGCCATCCTCGTCTATCTCGCCGAAAAGTTCGGCGCCTTGCTGCCGACCGCGCGCGCGCCGCGCGCCGAATGCCTCAGCTGGCTCTTCTGGCAGATGGGGAGCACGCCCTATGTCGGCGGCGGCTTCGGCCATTTCTACGCCTACGCGCAGACCAAGATCGAATATGCCATCAACCGCTTCACCATGGAGACGAAGCGACAGCTCGATGTACTCGACCGGCGCCTGGCGGAAAGCGAATATGTCGCGGGCGACAGCTACACGATCGCCGACATCGCGATCTGGCCGTGGTATGGCGGCCTGGCGCAGTACAACCAATATGGCGGCGCCGAATTCCTGTCGGTGCAGGATTACAAGAACCTGCAGCGCTGGACGACGATGATCGGCCAACGTCCCGCGGTGAAGCGCGGCCGCAAGGTCAACCGGCTGAGCGGCGACCCCGCGGATCAGCTCCACGAGCGGCATGACGCCAGCGACTTCGACACGAAGACGCAGGACAAGCTGGCCGCGAGGAGCTGAGGGATCGGACCGCTCAGGCGCCTCATCGGCGGGCTGAGCGGTCCTATCCCCGGCGGAGGTGTGGGAGGCCGCGCTTGCTTGGCCCAGAAAAGACGCGAGCCCTCAATGCACCATCGTAGAGGGCAGCCAGAGCGACAGGATCGGGAAGAGGACGAGGATCGCGAGCTTCACCAGATCGGCCGCGACGAAAGGCAAGACGCCGCGGAAGGCGGTCCACATCGGCACGTCGCCGCCCTGGATGCCCTTGAGGATGAACACGTTGATGCCGAAGGGCGGCGTGATCAGGCCGGTCTCGATGACGCAGACATTGATCACGCCCCACCAGACTAGATCATAGCCGAGATGGGTGATGAGGGGCGTCACGATCGGGATGGTGATCACCATCACCGAAAAGGAATCCATGATCGCGCCGAGAATGATGAAGATCACGAGGATCACGGCGACGACGCCGAGCGGCCCGAGATTGAAATTCGTCGCCACGAGGCCGAGCATGTCGGGCAGGCCCGACACGCCGGCGAAGAAAGAGAAGGTCACGGCGCCGAAGATCAGGAGATAGATCATCGCGGTGGTGCGCGTCACCTCCGCCATCACCCGCCACAGCGCATCGCCCTTCAACTTGCCGCGGAACAGCGCGAAGAGGAAAGTGCCCATGGCGCCGACGGCGGCGGCTTCGTTGACGGTGAAGACGCCGCCATAAAGGCCGCCGATGACGAGGGCGAATAACAGCAGCACGCCCCAGGCCTTGCGAAAGGCGCGCAGGATCTCGTCGGGCCGCTGGCGCCGTTGCGCCGCCGGCGCCGCGTTGGGCACGACCCGCACGTAAATCGCGATCGTCGCGAAATAGAGGATGACGGCGATCGCCGCGGGAATGACCGCGGCGATGAAGAGCTGGCCGATCGATTGCTCGGTGAGGATCGCGTAGAGGATGATCGGCGTCGAAGGCGGCACGAGCTGGCCCAAGGTGCCGCCGGCCGCGACGCAGCCGGTGGCGAGGCCGGGGGAGTAGCCGCGGGCGCGCATCTCGGGCAGCGCGACATTGCCGACGGTCGCGGCGGTGGCGACCGAGGAGCCCGTCAGCGCGCCGAAGCCGGCGCAGCCGCCGATCGTGGCAAGCGCCAGCCCGCCGCGCAGATGACCCAGAAGTACATGCGCCAATTCATAGATGTCCGAAGACAGCCCGGCCGCGGTCGCGAAACTTCCCATGATGAGAAAGAGCGGCAGCACCGCGAGATCGCTATTGGTGAGATAGCCGGCTGCGGTCGTGCCCAGCACGTTGAGCGCCGGCCCGAAGCCCAGGAGGAGCGCCGAGCCCGCGACGCCGACGAGCCCCATCACGGCGCCGATCGGCACCAGCGCGAGCGAAAGCGCCCACATGGCCAGGAACAAAAACACGGCGAGGGAGCGCGGAATCGATTGCGCATCCGGCGCGAGCGTGACGATCGCATAGGCGAGCCCCGCCGTCACCGCGACGCCGAAAGCGAAAACGGCGAGGGTCCAGGCGAAGAGGTTTCGATCCGCCGCGAGCGCGTTGCCCTGTGGGCGCGGGCCGAGGCGGATATCCCGGACGGCTCCGACGCAGATGACGAGCTGCGCGGCGGCGGCGGCGGCCAAAAGGAACGCGACGGCCCCGATGAAAGGCGCCATCGGCCAGCCGAGATAGATCGTCGTTTGCCCCTGGCTTTGCAGCGATTGGGCATAGGCGCCGACCTGCCAGGACAGGAGCACATAGAAGAGGAGAAGCGCGAAGGCGCCGAAGCATTCGAGACGCGCGGCAAGCCTCGTCCCGAATCGCGACGCCAGGATGTCGATCGTCAGATTGCCGCGGCACGCGGCGCAGAACGGAAACGTCGCCGCGACCGCGACCGCGATTCCCATCTCGACCACCTCGTCATAGCCGGTGATCGGATGGTTGAAGGCCCAGCGCATCAACACGCCGAGCAGGGTCCCCAGCGCGATGAGCAGGATGACGACGACGCCGAGCGAGGCGACGCGTCGCGTGGCCACGGTGGAGAGGCGCGCGGCGCGGTCGATGGCGGAGACGGCCGGTCTTGGCCCCGAGCGGGAGCCGGCCTCGGCGGCGAGCGGCTGCATGAGCTTGAAGCGCCGGCTCAGTTCGTCGCGCCGTGGCTCTTGATCTCCTGGCGATAGGCGGCCAGCACCTTGGCGCCGTCGGGCGTGTGCTTGGCCCAATCGTCGATGACCGGCTCGATGCGCGCGTTCCAGGCCGCGCGCTGGGCGGCAGCGAGCGGCTCGACGCTTTGGCCCGGCTTCGCGGCGACGTCCTTGCCTTCCGCTTCATCCGCCGCTTCGTTGTTGGCGCCGAGCTTGGCCGAGAAGCTCTCGCCCGAATGTTGGTCGATCGCCGCCCTCGCCTTCGCCGGCAGGGACGCGTAGGCGATCTTGTTCATGAAGACGAAGGCCGGCGCCTCGCCGAGCGGCACGTCGAGATGGTCCTTGGTCACTTCGTCGAGCTTGAAGGTCTTGACCGCGGTCCAGGCGATGATGGCGCCGTCCGCGACGCCCCGGCTCAGCCCCTGATAGATCTCGGTCGGAGTCAAGGTCACGGGCGAGGCGCCGAGCGCCGCCGCGACATTGCCGAGCACGCGCGAAGAGACCGCGAGCTTCAGCCCTTTGATGTCGTCGATGGTCTTGATCGGCTTGTTGGTGTGGAGCGCCGAGTTGGGGAAGTTGAAGAGCGCCAGCACCTTGACCTTGTCGAATTCCGGCCCGAGCACGCCTTTGGCGTAAAGGCGCCACAAGGCGGCGCTCGAGATCTTGGCGTCGTCGCTCAGGAAAGGCAGGTCGGCGACCTGCGTTCGCGGGAACTGGCCGGCATAGGGACCGAAGACGCCGAAAGAGATTTGCGACACGCCGGCCAGGGTCCGGTCGTAGATATCGCGGAAGGTGCCCAAGGTCGGTCCGGCAAAGAGCTTGATCTGGAGCGTGCCGCCCGAGGCTTTCTCGACCTCATTGATCCAGGGCGTCATGCCCTCGGTGTTGACGTAGGAGCCGACCGGCGCCGGGAATCCGAACTTCAAGGTCACGGGCTCGTCGGCGCGCGCGCGCGACGGCGCGGCGGCGATGGCGAGGACGGCAAGCGTGCTGATCGCAAATGCGATTTTCATGGCGAAGTCTCCCTGTCCAACACGTGTTCGAGGTCTTGCTTCGGCGCTGCGCGCGAGAGCAACCATTCGTCGCGCCGATGGCCCTTGGGACTCTTTTCGACGAATGGTCGCGCGTAGTAGGCCGTCTTGGCACCGCGCTGTCAACTCCTACGCCGCGGCAATCGGCCCCGATGCGGTGTGCCGGATCAGTTTGTCGCGCCGATTTTCTTCATCTCGTCGCGATAGGCGGCGAGCACCTTGGCGCCGTCGGGCGCTTGCTTGACCCAAGCATCGATGACGGATCGGATGCGCGCATCCCAGAGCGCGTATTGGGCGGCGGAAAGCTTGGCGACGCTGTGGCCCGACTCGCCGGCGACTCTCTTGGCCTCGCCCTCGGCCGCCGCCTGATTGTTGGCGCCGAGCTTTTCGGAAAAGGCCTCGCTCGAATATTTGTCGATCGCGGCCTTCGCCTTCGCCGGCAGGCCCGCATAGGCGGCCTTGTTCATGAAGACGAAAGCGGGCGCCTCGCCGAGCGGCGCCTCGACATGGTATTTCGTCACGTCGTCGAGCTTGAAGGTCTTCACCGCGGTCCAGGAAATGACCGAGCCCTCGGCGACGCCGCGGCTCAGACCTTGATAGGTCTCGGGCGGCGTCAAGGTGACGGGCGAGGCGCCCAGCGCCGCCACGACCTCGGCTGCGGTGCGCGACGAGACCGCGAGCTTCATGCCTTTGATGTCTTCGAGCGTCTTGACCGGTTTGCTGGTGTTGAGAACCGCGCTCGGGTAGTTGAACAGCGCGAGCACCTTGATCTTGTCGAATTCGGTGCCGAACACGCCCTTGGCGTAAAGGCGCCACAGCGCCATGCTCGAGACGCGGCTGTTGGCGCTGACGAAGGGCAGAGTGGCCACCTGTGTTTGGGGAAACAGGCTGGCGAGTGGCCCGAAGGTGCTGTAGGCGATCTGCGCGACGCCGGCCAGGGTTCGCTCATACATGTTGCGCTCGGTGCCCAGGGTCGGGCCGGCGAAGAGTTCGATCTTGAGCGTGCCGTCCGACGCCTTCTCGACATCGTGGATCCAGGGCGTCATGCCCTCGGTGTTCACATAAGAAGTGATCGGCGGATAGAAGCCGAACTTCAACGTCACCGGCGCGTCGGCGCGGGCGATAGCTGGCGCCGACGCGACGAGAGCGATGGCGAGGGCGCGGATCACGGATCCGTTGTTCATGGCGGTTCTCCCTGTCCAACCGGTCGGCCGGCGTCGCGCTTCGACGGCGCGACGCGTCACCGTTGGTGGCGCCGGCGACCCATATTCGGGTTCCTTCCGGCTCACGCCGCCTCTAGTAGGCGGCGATCGGCGCGCGCTGTCAACCGCGGCGCGCCGGCACCGCGCCGTTCAATGCACCACTTGGCCGCCGTCGACGACGAGGCATTGGCCAGTGATGAAATCGCTGTCGGGCGAGGCGAAGAAGACGCAAGCGCCGACGAGGTCCTCGGGCTCCTCCTCGCGCTGGATCGCCCGCGTCTTCGCCATGGCTTGCAGCGCGCCGGGGATGTCGTTGCGGCTCTTGAGGAAATCGGTCGAGGTCAGGCCCGGCGCGATCGCGTTGACGCGAATGCCGTCCTTGCCGAGCTCGTTCGCCATCGACCGGGTCATGGCGAGGATCGCGCCCTTGGTCGAAACGTAATGCAACATCATCGGCACGCCCTTGAAGATCGTGCCCGAGGCGATGTTGATGATCTTGCCATAGCCCTGGCGCCGCATGATCGGCAGCGCGGCCGTGACGCATTGAAAGGGGCCGCGGACGTTGATCGCGAAGGCGCGGTCCCAATCCGCCGGGCTGATCTCTTCCATCCGCACCGCGACGAAGCGCGCATAGATCGCCGCGTTGTTGACGAGGATGTGGAGGCCGCCGAAGGCTTCCTCGGTGCTGCGCACAAGCTTTGCGACGGCGGCCGCGTCCGACACGTCGCAAAGCTGTGCCATGGCCTCGCCGCCAGCCGCGCGAATGGCGCTGACGACGCTCTCGGCGGGCTCGATGTCGGCGATCGAGACCTTGGCGCCTTCAGCGGCCAACGCTTTCGCATAAGCCGGACCGATGCCCGATGCCGCGCCGGTGACGATCGCGACCTTGCCGTCAAGCTTTCCCATCTTGCCCTCCCTCAATGTTTCAATGCGCCGCCATCGACCACCAGGCATTGGCCGGTGACGAAATCGCTGTCGGGCGACGCGAAGAAGATACAGGTCCCGACGATATCCTCGGGCATCTCCTCGCGCTTGATGGCGCGGGTGTCCGCCGTCGCCTGGCGGTACTCGGCGTAATCGCCGCGCCCGCCAATGTAGTCGGTCGAGGTCAGGCCCGGCGCGATCGCGTTGACGCGAATGCCGTCCTTGCCGAGCTCGGTCGCGAGCGCCCGCGTCATGCCGAGGATCGCGCCCTTGGTCGAGACGTAATGCAGCATCATCGGCGGGCCGCTCCACACCGTGCCCGAGGTGATGTTGACGATCTTACCGTAATTCTGGCGCCGCATGATCGGCACGGCGGCCTGGACGCAGTGAAGCATGCCGCGGACATTGACTGCGAAGTAGCGGTCCCATTCCTCGGTGCCGAGCTCCGTGACGGAAATGCGCGCCATGCGCGCGAGGCCGGCGTTGTTGACGAGAATGTGGAGGCTGCCATAGGCCTCCTCGACGGCGCGGACGAATTTGTCGACCGCGGCGCGGTCGGAGACGTCGCCGACCGCGCTCATCGCGACGCCGCCCGCCGCCTTGATCTCGGCGACGATCTTGTCGGCCGGCTCGACATCGATGATCGCGACTTTCGCGCCCTGGGCGGCCAGGCCGCGCGCGTAATAAGGACCGATGCCGAGCGCCGCGCCGGTGACGATCGCGACCTTGCCGTCGAGTCTGCCCATTGTCCTCCTCCCCTCGCGTTACGCGACGATCTTATCCCGGATCAGCGCACTGATCTCGCCGTCGCTCAACCCCGCCTCGGCGAGCACGGCGCGCGAATCGGCGCCGAGTTGCGGCGGATCGAGGCGCTTGTCCGGCCGCGCGCCGTCCATCTCGATCGGCAGCTTCGGCAGCCGCGTCACCACGCCGTTCGAGAGCGTCGTCTCGACCATGCCGCCGGCGGCGAGATGCGGGTCGAGCCAGAGATCCTCGACCGTCGCGACCGGCGCGAAAGCGATGCCGACGCTCTCGCAGCGCTTCTCGATCTCGGCGCGGCTGAATTTGGCCAGCGTCTCGCCGACCGCCGGCACCAGCCAGTCGCGCGCCTTGACGCGATCGGCGTTGCGCGTGAGCCGCGGATCGGCACCAAGATCGGGCCGCTCGAAGACTTGGCAGAAACGCTGCCACAGCGCGTCGCTGGTCGCCGCGACGAAAATGTCCTCGCCATCGGCGGTCTTGAAGATCTGGTAGACGCCCCAGGCCGGACCGCGCTCCGGCATCGGCAGGACGTGGTCGATGCGGTTGTAGGCGCCGCCCGCGATATGCGTGCTCATGAGGTAGACCGCGCTCTCATAGAGAGCGCTTTTGACGAGTTGGCCTTTGCCGGTCTTGTCGCGCTCGCGCAGCGCCGCGAGGATCGCGACCGCGGCGAAAGTGCCGCCCATGATGTCGACGACCGAAGCACCGGCGCGCAGCGGCTTGCCGCGCGGCCCGGTCATATAGGCGAGGCCCGACTGGAACTGCGCCACCTCGTCGAGTGCGGCGCGGTTCTCGTAGGGGCCCGAGAGATAGCCCTTCATCGCGCAATAGATGAGGCGCGGATTGAGGAGGCTGAGCGTCTCATAGCCGCAACCCAGCCGCTCCATCGTGCCGGGTGCGTAATTCTCCAGGACGATATCGGCCTTGGCCGCGAGACGGTGGACGAGCTTCCTTCCCGCCTCGGTCTTCAGGTCGACCGCGAGGCTGCGCTTGTTGCGGTTGAAATAGTTGAAGAAGCCCGAAGCGAAGCCGCCGAGATAGCGCGTCGCCTCGCCTTCGACCGGCTCGATCTTGACCACATCGGCGCCGAGATCGGCCAGCACCAGGCCGCCGCTCGGCCCCATCACGTTCTGGGTGAATTCGAGCACGCGCAGATCGGCGAGGGGAAGAGTGGGCGAATGGGCGGGCTGCGTCATGGTGTCTCAAAGCCTGTTGCGGCGCTCGAAGCGAACTCTACAATGATCCGGCCCGAAAGGCACAGAAGGGGATGCCCCATGGCCCGCATTGCCGCCGCTTTCGCCTCCTCGCACAGCGTCATGCTGACCTGCACGCTCGAGGACTGGATTTCGAGATTCCGCGACCGTGACGACCGGTTGCCTTTCTATGACAAGCTCGGCAACCGGTTGAGCTACGCGCAGGTCTTGGCCGAAGCGCCGGCCGATGCCGCCTCCTTGGTGACGACCGAGGCGATCACCCGGCGCTTTCACGACACGCAGGCGGCGATGGACCATATGCGCGACGAGGTGCGGGGCGCGAAGCTCGATGCGCTGATCATCTGCGGCGACGATCAGTACGAGCTGTTCCATGACGACCATATGCCGTCGATCGCGATCTATTACGGCGATAGCGTCGTCAATGCCGGGCAGCCCAAGGAACCGGTCACGGATTGGTACAAACAGGCGCAGATGCGCCGCCGCGAGCCCGATGGGGCGGTTTCCTATCCGTGCGACGGCAAGCTCGCGCTCTATCTGATCGAAGGCCTCGTCGGCAAGGGCTTCGACATCTCGGCGCTGAAATCGCTGCCCGAGGCGGAGCCTGAAGGCCACGCCTATTCCTTCATCCACCATCGTTATCTGCGCGGCGCGCCCGTGCCGATCATCCCGATTTTCCTCAACACCTACAACCCGCCGAACCAGCCGACGCCGCAGCGCTGCGTCGCGCTCGGCAAGGCGATCGGCGAGCTGGTCGCGGGTTTCCCCGGCGATTTGCGCATCGGCATCATGGCCTCGGGCGGGATGAGCCATTTCCGCGTCGAGGAAGATCTCGACCGGTCGGTGTTCGACGCGATCAAGCGCAAGGATATGGACTTCCTCGGCGCGCTGCCGCCCTGCCGCCTGCTCGCCGGGAGCTCGGAGATTCGCAACTGGATCGTCGCGGCCGCCGCGGCCCCGCATCTCACCGTGACCTGGACGGCCTATATCCCAGCCTATCGCACCTTGGCGCTGTCGGGCACGGGTCTCGGTTTCGCACGCTGGTCTTAAAATAGAAGAGGAGGACGGAAGATGGCTGAGGAACGACGCCAAAAAAGCCTCGAGGTCGAAGGGCTGGGCCATGGCGCGCCCATTCCGATGGGTTGCCGAGTTGGTCCGGTGCTGATGACCTCGGGCGTGGGCGGCCGCGACGCCAAGACGGGCAAGACGCCGGAGGATGCCGACGGCCAGGCGCGCAACGCCTTCGCCAACCTCAAATCGGTTCTCGCCGCGGGCGGGCTGGGCTTGGGCGACGTGGTCAAGATCACGGTCTATGTGGTCGATGACAAATACCGCACCGAGATCAACAAATATTGGGAAGAATGCTATCCGGATCCGCATAAGCGCCCGGCGCGGCATACGCTCGTCATTCCGTTGCGCGGCGTGCTGCTGCAGCTCGAAGCCTTCGCGGTCGCGAAAGAGGCTTGAATACATTTGATCTGAGAGGGTTCGATTCTGCGTCGTCCCCGCGCAAGCGGGAAGCCTGGGGCTCTGGCTTCCCGCTTGCGCGGGAATGACAAGAACGCCGAAGCGAAATTAAGTTCTCAGCTCTCGCAGCGCGGGCATCACCTCGCGCTGGAAGAGCTCGACCGAGTTCAGCATCTCGGCCTCGCTCAGATCGCCGAAGGAAAACTGCCCGACCAGATAATTGACGGTCGAGATCTCGGCCTGCTCGCGCAGCATCCGGGTCACCGTGTCGGGCGAGCCGCAGACGCCGCGCACCCCGCCGAAGGTCACGTCGAAAGCGGCGGTCTTTTCCGCGCGCTCATGGACGAGCCCGGCCTCGCGGTGGAGATGATCGTAAGCCCTATGCCAGACCGGATAGGCGCGCTGCGCGATGCGCCGCGCCTGCGCATCGGTCTCGGCCACCAGGATGAAGCGCAGGAGTCCGATCTTGGGAAACGGCGCGTCGCCCCAGGCCTCGCGCCAGGCCGCGCGGAAGCTCGCCGCGTAAGGCTGCATCGCCTCCGCCGTGTCCTGCGTAACATAGTTGCCGCGATAGCGCGCGGCGCGCGCCGCGCTCTCGAGCGAATGCCCGCCGAACCAGAGCGGCGGATGCGGCTTCTGCAACGGCGCGAGCTCGATCGGCACATCCTTGAACCGATAGAACTCGCCTTGGTGGTCCAGGGTTGAGTGCGTCATGCCTTTGAGGATGATTTCGAGCGCTTCGGTATAGACGCGCGCGGAAATGCCGTGGTCGGAATTGAATTGCGCGGCCTCGAGCGGCGAAGTGCCGCGGCCGACGCCGAGATCGAGGCGCCCGCCGCTCATCTGATCGAGCATCGCGATCTCGTCGATGAGGCGCAGCGGATTGTAGAGCGGAAGAATGTAGACGAGCGGGCCGAGCCGGATACGCTTTGTGCGCTGCGCCACCGCGGCCAGAAAAATGCCGGGCGAGGGCGCCATGCCCAAGGGCGTGCCGTGATGCTCGGCGACGTGATAGGCGTAGAACCCGCCGCGGTCGAAGGCTTCGGCGAGCTTCAGCCGCGTCTCGTAGAAAGCCCGCAGCGACGGGCCGCTGCGATCGATGTGGTCGAAGACGCCGAATTCCATTGCCCGCTCCTCGAAAACCTGACATCAAGCCTTCGCTTGGGAACGATACCGATGTCAACAAGCATCCGCTCGGGAGGGAAAACAGATGCGCTTCATTTACCTTCTTGCCGCGATCGCGGTCTCGTCCGTGATCGCCATTGCGGCCGGGGCCGCGGAGCCCCAAAAAATCGTCATCGGCGTGGTGCCGAGCGTGCCGGCCGGCGCCACCTATATTGCCGTCGAGAAGGGCTATTTCCGCGAGGCCGGGATCGAGGTCGATCTCGAAAATATCCAATCCTCGGCGACCGCGATCGCGCTCTTGGCGAGCAACCGCATGCAGGTCGTCGAAGGCGGCGTCTCGCCGGTCTATTGGAACGCGCTGGCGCAGGGCCTGCCGGTCGTCATGGCGCTGGAGCGCGCCTCATCTCCGCTTTATCACGATGCGCTGATCCGGCCCGATTTGGTCGGCGTGATCAAGACCCCGGCCGATCTGAAGGGGCGCCCGATCGCCGAAGTGGCGCCGGGCTCGTCGGCGCTCTACGAGGTCGGCAAGGTGCTCGAATTCGGCGAACCTCACGATCAAGGACGTCGACATCAAATACATCCCATTTCAGCAGATGGGTCTCGCGCTTGCCAACCGCGCGGTCGATGTCGCGTTTGAGGTGCCGCCCTTCGGCGCGATCGTGATCGCGCAAGGGCAGGGCGTGCATTGGATCGACCCCGAGGACTATCTCAAAGTCCTGCCCTCGAGCTTCGTCGGCTATTTCGCCAATACCGACTGGATCAAGCAGAATCCCGATCTCGCTAAGAAGTTCTTCCTCGCGCTCGTCAAGGGCGGGCGCGATTTCTGTCAGGCCTATCATCACGGCCCCAACCGCAAGGAGGTCGTCGATATCATGTTCAAATACAAGATCGCGGCGAGCGTCAAGCAGCTCGATCAGATGCCGTGGCAGGCGCGTAATCCGAATGGGCGTTTCAACGTCACCAGTCTGATGGATTTGCAGGACTGGTTCTTCAAGGAAGGCATCATCAAGGCGAAATTCACGCCCGAGCGGCTGGTCGACGGCGATTACGCCGACTACGCCGAAAAGAACCTGCCGCCCTTCAAGGTGCTCAACGCGTCGGACCCGCTCAAAGGCTGCCGCTGAGCGGCGCCGATCGAAGCTCGCGCATGCAAACGGGGCTTCGTGTCCGACGCGCGAAGCTCCGTTTCCCGTTCAGGCTTTGATCGTCAGGCCCAGGGGCCGAGGAACGGCTCGCCGTTGAAGGTGTCGCTCAGCGCTTGGACGGTTTCCGGCCAGGCGTTGTTGTCGACCTTGCGGCGCAGATGAGCGGGCTTCGGCTTTCCGTCCCAGCCGATCTGCTCCATGTAATAATAGAGCTGGATGAGGTGGCCGTCCGGATCGACCGCGAAGGCGGTGTAATCCATGCCGGGGAAAAGCTCGGGCGGAAGATGGAGAATCTTCACGCCGTTCTTCTTGAGGAAGGTCACCGCGTCGCGCAGCTGCTGATAGTCGTAGAGCTTCACGCCGAAGGAGAAGCATAGCGACGGGCGCGGCAGCTCCAATTCCTTGGTGATTGCCAAGGGGTAGATCGACAGACAATGGTGATCGGTGTTGCAGCGCAGGAACAGGCAGCGATGGCCGCGCCAATTCACCTCCTCGGTGAGGTCGAAGCCCATCGTTGTGGTATAGAAATTCGCGAGCTGGTCGACGTCCTCGGCCATGAGCCGAACCGGCCCGATATTGGTGATGCGGAACGGCCGCGGCATCAGGATGCCGCCGACCTGATAGTCGAGCGGAAGCTTTTCCTGATTGCGCACGCCGGACATGAGATCGACGCCCGCGGCGACCGCGTCGTCGACTTCCTTCCATTCCGGGATCTGGGGCAGATCGGCGACTTTGGTGAAGCGGCGATTCTGCATCGGCAGCGGCTTCGAGCGTCCGTTCCAGCCGATCTGCTCCATGCCGTAATAGAGCTCGTTCCGGCTGCCTTCCGGATCGCGCATATAGGTGTGCCAGTTCGAGCCGGGCATGTCGCGGCCCGAGCGGTCGATCTCGATCTCGCGGGCCTGCATCCAGCCATAGGCATCCACCACCTGCTTGAGGCTGCCCACCTGCCAGGTGATCTGATTGACGACATGGTGCTGCGGCAAGCCGGCCATCACCTCGAAGGCGCGGCGCGGAAAGAGCACGAAATTGTGGTGGTCGCCGTTGAAGCGCGTGAAATAGCCGACGGTCTCGAACTTGCCCTTCTGGTCGGGCGGAACGCGGTGCGCGAAATCGAGCGGGTCCGACATCTGAAAGCCCAGTAGGTCGAGATAGAAATGCAGCGAGTCCTTCATGTGGTCGGTGAAGAACCCGAAATGGCCCAGACGGCTGATCCGGAAAGGCCGGTCGAGCATCACGCCGCCGACATCGAACTTCCGGTTTGCTGAAGCTTCCATCGCCCCACCCCTTGCTATCGTGTTCGTGCCGGCTTCCCGGCGATATTAATAATTCTAGCAGGAATCCGGTGCCGAGGCGAGGACGGCCCTCGCCCGAAGAAGCTCGGTGTTTCAATCGCTTGGTCGTTGTTTTGGCTCGGCATCGCCGGCGCAGGCGGGGTTTTCGAGCCGGCGAGGCGCCGGCGGCGCACGGGTGCTAGGATCGCCCGGGGCCAAGACGCGTGAGGGTGTGGAGCGATGACGCAACAGGGTTTTGCGCTTTTCGATACCGCGATCGGCCGTTGCGGCATCGCATGGATCGCGCGGGGCGTCGTCGGCTTTCAGCTTCCCGAGACGCGCGAGGCCGAGACGCGGACGCGCATCGCGACGCGCTTCCCCGACGCATGCGAAGCGCCGCCGCCGCCCGCCATCCAAAGCGCGCTCGAAGCAATTGTCGCGCTGCTGAGCGGGCAGGCGGCCGATCTTTCGGCGATCGAGCTCGATATGGCGGGGCTACCGCCATTCCATCGCCGCGTCTATGAAGCCGCGCGCGCGATTCCGCCGTGCGCCACGCTTTCCTATGGCGAGCTTGCGGCCAAGCTTGGCGCGCCGGGGGCGGCGCGCGCGGTGGGGCAAGCGCTGGGGCGCAATCCGTTCGCGATCATCGTGCCATGCCATCGCGTGCTCGCCGCCGGCGGCAAGGTCGGCGGATTTTCAGCCCATGGCGGTGTCGCCATGAAGCTCAAGCTCTTGTCCCTCGAAGCCGCGCCGGCGAATGACGCCGCCTTGCTGTTCGAGGGCGATGGCGCGTTCGGCTTCGATCCCGTCTTCGCGCTCGAGCATTTGCGCGCGGCCGATGCAAGGCTTGCGCGCCTCGTCGCCGAGATCGGCCCGTTTCGCATGCGCTTGAAGCGCGCGCCCAGCATCTTCACGGCCTTGACCGAGGCGATCGTCTATCAGCAGCTTCACGGCAAGGCCGCGGCGGCGATCTTCGCGCGGCTGCGCGGGCTCTTTCCCTATGCGCCGGAAAGCCCGACCGCCGAACAGATCCTGCGCGCCTCCGACATCAAGCTCCGCGGCGCAGGTCTTTCGCAGGCGAAGCTGCTGTCGCTGCGCGATCTCGCGCGCAAGACCGCCGATGGCGCGATCCCGGCCCTTGCGGACATCCACCGCATGGACAACGAAGAGATCATCGAGCATCTCACGGTGGTGCGCGGCATCGGCCGGTGGACGGTGGAAATGCTGCTCATGCATCGCCTCGGGCGCCCGGACGTGCTGCCGGTCGACGATTATGGCGTGCGCAAGGGCTTCGCCCTCGCTTATGGCAAGCGCGAAATGCCGACGCCCAAGGCGCTCGGCAAGCACGGCGAGCGATGGAGGCCTTATCGCACGGTGGCGAGCTGGTATCTGTGGCGGGCGGCGGAACGATCCGACAAGCCGGCGCGCGCGAACGCGCCTTCGGTCAAGGCGCGCGCGCGTTCCGCAGACCGAGCAGCATCGACGCGCTGAGCGCCACGACCACCGACGCCATCGCGATCGCGAGCGCGTGGCCGTAGGCCACCGGCCCCGATCCATCGCCGAGCACGGCAAAGAACAAGCTGCCGATCGAGGCGACGCTGACGGCGGCGCCGATCTGCAAGGTCGAGTTCATGATCCCGGCGGCGAGCCCCGTATGCTCATGCGGCACGTCGCCCAGGATGTCGTTGATGAGCTCTGGCAGGGCGATTCCCTGGCCGAAGCCGCCCGTGACCAGCGCCGCAAACAGGATCGAGCCGCCGGTCTGCGTCGCGGCGCAGAGCGCAACGCCGCCATAGCCCAAAATCTCGAGCCCCATGCCGACGCCGAAGAGATAGCGGCGCCAGCCCGGCGGCGCGCGGGTGGCGAGCATCGGCGAAACGAAATTGGCAACGCCGTAGGGTAGCACCGCCAGTCCCGCCGCGAGCGCGCCCTCACCCAATCCGGCCTGCAGATAGAGCGAGAAGAAGAGGTAAAAGGGCGTGGTGAAGAAGAACAGCAGCGCCGCAAGCAGGCCGCGCCGGAAGCTGCGCACTTTGAGCAGGGCCGCGTCGAGGATCGGCATGCCGCCGCGCCGGGTGAGCGCGCGCTCGAACAGGAAAAATGCGAAGACCAGAGGCGGGGAGGCGGCAAGCAGGAGGAGAACCCAGGTAGCCCAATGCTGCTCGCGGCCGATCGAGAGCGGCAGCACGAGGCTCGTGAGCGCGGCGGACAGCAAGAGGACGCCGCCGACATCGAGGCGCGGCTTGTCGCGCCCGCCGCTTTCCGGCACGAGAAAAGTCACCGCCAGCAGCGCCGCGAGCCCGACCGGCACATTGACGAGAAAGGCCGAGCGCCAGCCGAGCCCCCACAAATCGGCGGCCACCAGCACGCCGCCGAGAAACTGTCCGCCCGCCACGGCGATCCCGACGCCGGTGCCGTAGATATTGAGCGCCCAGGGGACTTCCTGCGGCGTGAACAAGGTGCGGATCGCCGCCAGCACGGCGGGCGCCATCAACGCGGCCGATATGCCCTGAAAGATTCGGCCCGTCACGAGAAGCTCCGCGGTCGGCGCCACCCCGCACAGGAAAGACGTCAAGGTGAACCCGGCCATACCGATGATGTACATGCGGCGGCGGCCGAAAAGATCGCCGAGCCTGCCGCCAGTGATGAGGCAGACCGCGAAGGCGGCCGCGTAACCCGAGACGATGAGGCTGGTCTCCGACGAATTCGCCTGCAGGCTTTCGCGGATCGACGGCAGCGCAATGGTCACGATGAAGACGTTGAGCGGCGGCATGAGCGCGCCGAGCAGCAGCATATAGAACGCGATCCGCCGACGCGCGGGGGACAGGTTCGTCAGAAGGACGCTATCGGTCATCGCAGATCCGGATCGGCAAGCTTCTCGCACACGACGCTTGCATCACGGCGCCGGGGGCCGGATCATACGCCAGTAATCCAAGCATCGTGTTCAAAAATTAGACAGGGAGTGTGGAATGCATCAGAAGATGCGCGTCGCGTTCATGGTCGGGGCGATCCTCGGCGGTCTCGGGACCGCCGCCCAGGCCGATCCGGTGAAGATCCGCATCGGCTGGATCGCGATGCCCGGCTCGCGCGCGGGCTATCTCACCGAAAAGATGGATCTTCTCCATCATTACGGCAAATCCTACACGGTGGAGGCGCTGCATTTCAGCAGCACGCCCACGCAGCTGACGGCCCTTGCCGCGGGCGAGCTCGACATCGCGCAGCTCGCCTTTTCGAGCTTCGGCGCCGCGGTCGAGAATGCGCATATGGCGGATGTCCGGCTGATTGCCGACGAGCTTGAGGACGGCGCGCCCGGCTGGGCGACCGCACATTTCATGGTCTTGAAGGACGGCCCCATTCACAAGATCGAGGATCTGAAAGGCAAGGTCGTGGCGACGAATGGGATCGGCAGCGGCCTCGACATCGCGCTGCGTCACATTCTCCGCCGGCATCATCTCGAGGAAAAACGCGATTACAGCGACGTCGAGATCAATTTCCCCAACATGAAATCGGCCTTGAGCGAGCACAAGATCGATCTCATGTCCGGCGTGGTGCCCTTCATGTACGATCCGCAATTGCTGCAGATCGGCCGCACGCTTTTCGAACAGGGCGCCGAGATCGGCGTTTCCGAGCTCCTGATGTGGGCCTCGCGCGCGGGCTACATCCAGAAGAACCGCGCCGCGCTCGTCGATCTCATGGAGGACGTGCTGCGCATGCAGCGCTGGTATTTCGATCCGGCCAATCATCAGGAGGCGGTTGCGATCGCGGCCAAGATCACCAAGCGTCCGGCGCAGACGCTCGATTGGGTCTTCACCAAGAAGGATTTCTATCGCAATCCGAACGGCCGGCCCGATCTCGGCGCCGTCGCCCGGAACCTGCACATGGAAAAGGAGTTGGGCTATCTCAAGACGGATATCGACGTCGCCAAATACGCCGATCTCAGCATCGTCGATGCGGCATCGAAGCGTTTGGGGAAGTGATCGGAGCCGTGCGCCGCGGGAGAAGAAAGAAGAACCAAACCCCAATTCCCCGGATGACGTTCAGTGGAAGACATGTCGGATCGGGATCGAGCATCGAATGAGACGGAGGGGATTGTCCCATGCCTGATTCAAAGGAACGCGCGGCGCGCGTCCGTGCGTTCGACGGTTATCACCGCAAGCACACCGCCGAGCCCGACCGGTTTCTCTGCCAGGTCGGGGCGGGCACGCCCGGCGGCGAGTATCTGCGCCGTTTCTGGCAGCCCGTCGCCTACCTTTCCGAGCTCGGCGAGGTGCCGCTGCGGGTGCGCGCGCTAGGCGAGGATCTCGTCTGCTTCCGCGATGGCGGCGGCCGGATCGGCCTCTTGCATCTCCATTGCGGGCATCGCAACGCCTCGCTCGAATTCGGCCTGGTCGAAAAGCGCGGCATCCGCTGCTGCTATCACGGGCGGCTCTTCGATATCGACGGGACGATCCTCGAGATCCCCGGCGAACCCGAGGCCGCGCGGCTTTGCAGCGAAGCGACGCAAGGCGGTTATCCCACTCACGTTTTCGGCGGCATCGTCTTCGCCTATATGGGGCCGCCGGAGCGCGTGCCGGTCTTTCCCCTCTATGACCGTTTCGCGCTTCCGGGGATCAGCCTCGTTCCGGGCGAGCGCTGGGCGCTCGAATGCAACTGGATTCAGATCAAGGAAAACGCGGTCGATCCCCATCACACCAACGTCCTCCATGTCATCCCGCAGCTTCGCGGCATGACCCATTTCGCCGACGAGTTCGGCACGCCGCCGACCTTGACCTGGATGGAGACCCCGGCCGGGGTGGCCTATCTCGCCGCGCGCCGGGTCGGCGACAATGCGTGGGTCCGCTCCGCCGAGATCGCCGGAGCCAATCTTCACTGCATCAGTTCGGTCTTCGAATCCGGCCGCGAGCGCAAGCCGGCGAGCGATCCGTTCATGAGCATCTGGACCTTGCCGGTCGATGACGATCACAGTGTCGGCTTTTTCGTGAGCCACGTCGCGCCGCAAGAGGCGATGCCCTTCGAGAAACGCCGCGCGCTCGAGAATTTCGGCCAGACTCCCGACCGGCCCTATCGGGATCGGCAATGGATTCCCGGCGATTACGATGCGCAGGTCGGGCAGGGCCCGATCAATCCTCACGCGCTCGAGCAGCTCGGGACCCAGGACCGGGGCATCGTCCTGTTCCGGCGGTTCGTGCGTCGCGGCATCGAGGCCGTACAGCGCGGCGAGGACCCGGCGGGGTTCTATCTTGATCAAGGCGACGTCCCGCCGACCTTTGCCAATGATCGCGTGGTTCCGGCAGCCGAGATCGGAAGCGATCCGGACGATCCGAAGGCGCTGCGCGCTTTTGCCGAACGCGTCGGGCGCGATTATCTTGCCGCGCCGCCGATGGCGGCGCTGGCAAAAAAACCGTCGCATTGAAGCACGAAATATAATTAGGGGGTGGGACGTCATGAGGATGAATAAAATCATTTTGGGCTTGCTTGCACTCGCGGCAGCTTCCTTGGGCGCGATGTCGCAAGGCGGGGCGCAAACGGTGGTGAAGGTCGGCGTGATCCTCACTTATTCCGGCCCCGAGGCGCAAACCGGCGACCAGATCGACAAAGGGCTGAAGCTCTATTTGAAGGAGCATGAGAAGAGCCTGCCGGATGGGGTGAAGATCGAACTCGTCACGCGCGACGATACCGGGCCCAATCCCGAAGTCGCCAAGCGGCTCGCGCAAGAATTGATCGCCCGCGATCACGTGCAGATACTCACCGGCGTGGTGTGGACACCGAACGCCATCGCGATGGCGCCGCTCACGGCCGAAGCGAAAATCCCTTTTGTCGTCATGAATGCCGCCGGCGCGTCGCTGACACGGATGTCTCCCTACATCGTTCGTGTCTCCTACACTTTGCCGCAGCTCGTCGCCCCGCTCGGCAAATGGGCCGCGCAGCAAGGTTGGAAGACGGGCTACACGGCCGTGCCCGATTTCAGCCCCGGGCAGGAGAGCGAGGGGGCCTTCTCGAAGGCCTTCGCCGATGCCGGAGGACGGATCGTCGGTTCCGTTAGGTTTCCGGTCATCAACCCGGAATTCGCGCCCTTCCTCCAGCGCGCGAAGGATCTGCATCCCGACGTGCTCTACATTTTCTCGATCGCAGGCAAGCAATCGACCGCGATCATGAAGGCGCTGACCGATCTCGGCCTGCGCGCGGCCGGCATCCGGCCGGTCGGCGGGGTCGATCTGACCACCGACGAAGAGCTGCCCAATATGGGCGAGCGGGCGCTCGGCGTCGTCACCGCGTCGAATTACTCGACGAACGCGTCTCGGCCGGCGAACCAAGCCTTCCTTGCCGCCTGGAAGCGGGAATATGGCGACAAGGCGACGCCCAATTTCTTCACTATCGGCGGCTGGGACGGCATGGCGGCGATCGTCGACCTCGTCAAATCGACCAAGGGAAAATTCACGGCCGACGAGGCCATGAAGTTCCTCGCCCATTGGAAGAATCCCGACAGCCCGCGCGGGCCGATCTCGATTGATCCGCAAACCCGCGACATCGTGCAGAACATCTATCTGCGCCGTGTCGAGAAGGTGAACGGAAAATTCGCCAATGTCGAATTCGAGACCTTCGCGAATCAAAAAGATCCGTGGAAGGAGCAGCACCCGGCGAAATGATCTCGCGCGCGGCGCGTCGCGCGCCGCGTTTCGCCGCGACGACGGGGCGGCGGCCTAAACCGTCAGCAAAATCTTGCCGATATGCGCGCCGCCCATATGCGCGTGCGCGGCGTCGATCTCGCTCAGAGGATAGGTCTTGTCGATCACCGGCTTGAAGCGGCCGTCCTCGATCAGCGGCCACACGGCTTTTTTCACCGCGGCCACGAGACGGCCCTTTTCGGGGATCGGCCGCGGCCGCAGACGGGAGCCGGTCATGCGGCCGTCCTTTTCGGTGAGCGCGGTGTAGTCGAATTCGATCTTGCTGCCCTTGCGCGCGGCGATCATGACGAGTCGCCCGCCTTGGGCCAGCAACCGGACGTCGCGCATCACATAATCGCCGCCGACCATGTTGAGCGAGACATCGATGCTGCGGCGGCCGAATTCCTTCTCGATGATCTCGACATAATCCTGCGTGGTGTAGTCGATCGACAGGGATGCGCCCAATTGCGCGCAGCGCCGGCATTTCTCGGCCGAGCCCGCGGTGGCGGCGATGCTGTGTCCAAACGCCCGGGCGATCTGGATCGCGGTCGTGCCGATGCCGGAGGAGCCGCCATGGATCAAGAGCCGCTCGCCGGGCTTGAGCGCGCCCAGCTCGAAAACATTGAGCCAGACGGTGATGACGCATTCGGGCAAGGCGGCCGCCTCGATGACGCTCAAGCCTTTCGGCACCGGCAGGCATTGTACCGCCGGCACCGCGACATAATCGGCATAGCCGCCGCCAACCAGCAATGCGCAGACCTTGTCGCCGATCGTCCATTGCGTGACGCCCGGCCCGAGCGCCGTGATCTCGCCCGCGGCTTCGAGACCCAATATGTCGGTGGCGCCCGGCGGTACCGGATAGCGCCCTTTGGCCTGGCTGAGATCGGCGCCATTGACGCCGGCGGCGGCGATCTTGATCAGGACCTCGCCGGCACCGGGCGCCGGTACCGGCCGATCGACGATGAGAGGCCCGCTATTGTCGGGCTTGACGATGACGGCTTTCATATCGCTCATATCGCTGCCGCTCCCTCTCCACCCGCTATCGAGCGGAGAGGGTGCCGATCGCGCTCCCCTATCGGCTGAGCACGACGTTGAGGATCGAGGTCGTGCCGTTTTGGATCGAGGCAAGCCCCGCCTTCAACGCGCCCACGAGCTCGCCCGGCTTTTCCACCCGCTGACCGTGAAAGCCGAAGGGCTTGCCGAGATCGGAATATTCCGGCCCGTCGATGTGTACGCCGTGCCAGATATCGTGCTGCACCGCCGCGCCCTTCGGGTAGTAGTCGGCGTGATTGCGCTGCATCGCCGAGTATTTCTTGTTGTTGCAGACGATGATGAGGATCGGCAGATTGTGCTGGCGCGACGCGCCCAGCGCCTGGGTGATCGGGTTGTACAAGAAGGCGCCGTCGCCGATGAAGAGCACGACCGGGCGCTTGGGCGCGGCGAGCTTCACGCCCAAGGCGATGCCGGTTCCCTGGCCGAGTCCGCCGCCCACGGTGAAGAAGCCTTGCGGCTCGTTCCACGGCAGATGCTCTTTGAGGATGCCGCTATGCATGATCGTCTCTTCGAGATAGATCGTGTCCTTCGGCATCACTTCGCGAATGGCGCCCACGAGCCAGAGCGGATCGATCGGCGATTTGTCTTTTGCCTTTTGCTCTTCGCTGCGGATGCGGTGGGCCCATTTGTCGTGCTCGGCCTTGATGCGCTCGCGCCGGTCGGCGTATTTCGCCGGGGCGGCGCCGCCCGCCTTGAGCGCGTCGGTCAAGAGCCTCAGCGAGGTCGCGACGTCGCCCTCGAGATAGAGATCCGCCTGAAGGTTCTGATAAGGATACTGCCCCTTGAGCGGATTCTCCGAAATCGCCACGACGGTGGCGCTTTGCGGACGGTCGCTCGGCGGATACCACGGCGCGCGCGACTTCACGAGCAGAACGAAGTCGCTTTCCTTGGCAAGGCGCGGCGCATCCATGCCGAGATACATGGCGTGGTCCTTGGGGAAATTGCCGTAAGCCGTGATGCGGCCCTCGGCCACCGGGACAGCCATCAGCTCGGCGAGCTGCACCAACTGGCGGAACGCCTCGGGCTCCTTGCCGACCGAATCGGTGACGATGACCGGGTTCTTCGCCTTGAGCAGGAGGCCCGCGACCTTTTCGATGTCGCTCGACATCGCCTGCAGCTTCGGCACCGGCGGGACGTTGCGCAGATTGGGCGGCGGCGTCCATTCCGACAACATGTGCTCGAGCGGCACGTTGAGATAGGTGGGCCCTTCGGGCACGTGCTGCGCCATTTCGCCGGCGCGCACGGTCTGTTCATAAAGCGTATGGACGCTGCCGGCTTGCGTCGCCCATTTGGTCACCGGCTCGACGATCCGATGCGGGCCGCCGACGATGCCGAGGCTGCCATACCATTGCGCGCCCGGCTCGACCTTGGGGTCCTCGCCATAGGTGACGGATTCGCCCGACATCACCACCATCGGGATCTCGAAATTCCGCGCGGTATGGATGCCGATCTCGCCCTGCATCAGTCCGACGCCGGCATGGAGCAGCACCGCCTGCATCTTTCCCGTGTATTGCGTGTATCCCATCGCCATGTTGACGGCGAGAGTCTCGTGCCAGCACTCGATGAAATCGGGTCCCGGGCGATTGCCCGTCTTCTGGCGCGCGAGCGCCTCCCAGACCGGCGACCATTCCGATCCCGGCGACGACATGATGTGTTCGACGCCCAGGCTGCGGAACGCCTCCATGATTGCTTCGCCGCCGTCGTAATTTGTTGCCACTTTCGTCCTCCCATCGGTCGCAGGGTGCTCCCGGCGGGCGCCATTATTCGGTTTTTGCCCGCATCGGACAATAGTTAACTCCGCAAGGACGAACGGTCCCCCGGGATTTGCATAGCCCGGTCCGGCACCATCGGCTACATTCCGTCGAGATTTTGGGGAGGAGATGAATCATGGATGCGAGAACACCCGGCTCGCGCGCGGCGGTCGATTTCGAGAAATTCCGCCTGCGCCCCTTCGTCAAAAAGCTCATCGATATCGGCGAGGTCGAGATCCACGACGAGCCCGTGGCGCTCGCCGAGATGAGCGGGATCATCGAAAACACGCCCAAGGCCGTGCTCTTCAACCGCGCTGGCGCCGAGCAATATGAGGTGATCGCCGCGGTCTCGGGCAGCCGCAAGCGGATCGCGGCGGCGTTCGGCGTCGCGCCCGGCGAGATCGGCAATGAGATGAACCGCCGTCTCGGCAAGGCGCAACCAGTGGTCGAGATTCCTTCGGCCGAGGCGCCGGTGCACGAGGTGGTGCGCACCGGCGATCAGGTCGACCTCACGACCTTGCCCTTTCATCCGCAGCACGAATATGACGGCGGGACCTACATCTCTTCGGCGATCGACTATTCGGTCAATCCGGCGACGGGCAAGACCAATGTCGGCTGCCGGCGGCTGATGCTGCGCGGCAAGAATACGCTGCGCGCGAACCTCACTGCGCCGTCGGATCTGAAGGCGGCCTATATTGGCTGCGTCGAGCGCGGCGAGACGCTGCCGGTGAGCTTCGCCATCGGCTCGCATCCGCTCGATTTCCTCGCGGCGACGGCGAAGGTTCCGGTCGACGAGTTCGGCCTCGTCGGCACCCTGCGCGGCGAGCCCGTTCCCATGGTGCGCGGACTAACGAACGGCGTGCTCGCCCCGGCCGACGCCGAGATCATCGTCGAGGGCTATTTCCACAAGCACGGCTATACCGAGCTCGAAGGTCCCTATGGCGAGTTCTGGGGCTTTTACGGACCCGTCCATATCGATCCGGTGTTCCATGTCACCGCGATCACGCAGCGCAAAGACGCGATCTATCAATCCGTCTTGCACAGCGGGCGCGAGGCCGGCCGCGCCGATTCCGCGAATCTCGCATCGGTCCATGCCGAAGCGCAGGCGCTGCGCTTGCTGCGCACCGCGCGGATCGAGCCGGCGGCGATCAACCCCGTTCCGGCCGCGGGCGGGCGTGTCCATATGCGTGTGGCCTTGCACAATCCGCCGCCGGGTCAGGCGCGGGCCGCGATCTCGGCGCTCGCCACCTTGTCGGGCATTCGTCACATCATCATCGTCGACGACGACGTCGACGTGTTCGACGATCACGAAATCGAATGGGCGATGTCGACGCGGATGCGCGCCGATCGCGACGTGATGGTCCTGTCCGGCTATCCGGGCTATTACACCGATCCGACCGCTTCCAAGGACAGCACGGTGTCGAAGATCGGCTTCGACGTGACGATGCTGCCCGAGCAGCGCGAGGATTTCGAATCGCGCCGTGCCTATGGCTTCAAAGTGTCGAGCGCGCCGGCGCGCTATCAGACGGTCCGCCAGGCGCTCGAGGCGGGGCCGCTCTATTTCGCGCAATTGATGACGGCGGTCGGCAGCAAGGACGGGCGCGAGGTGGCCTTGGCGCTCGACGCTCTGCGCGAGGAGGGCGTGCTCACGCGCTTGAAGAACGGCGAGTGGACGCTCAAGGAGCGCGACAAGACCTGATCGCGCGGGCGCGCCTTATCAAACAGTCGAGAAAAACACGAGGAGAGAGCATGAGCAACGAAATCCTGACCCAGCAAGACGGCGCCATCCTGCGCATCACGATCAACCGGCCCGAGCAAGGCAACGGCATGACCGACCCGATGGTGGTCGAGCTCACGGGCATCATCCGCGAGGCGCCCCAGACCTCGCAGATCATCGTGCTGCGCGGTGCGGGCAAGGAATTCTGCATCGGCCGCGCCGGCATGGGCGGCCCACCGCCGGCCAATGCGCCGACGGCTTACGAGCGCCGCGATTTCAGCGACATCGTCTTCGATTGCTACGGCGCGATGCGCGCCTCGCCGATTCCGGTGATCGCGGTGGTGCAGGGCAAGGCGCTGGGCTTCGGCTGCGCCATCGCGGCCGGTTGCGACGTCACGATCGCGAGCGACGCCGCGGTCTTTCAAGTGCCCGAGATGGGGCACAACATCCTGCCCGGCATGGTGATGTCGTCCTTCATCGACCGTGTCACGCGCAAGGGCATGACCTATCTCGTCTGGTCGCAGGCGCTCATCAGTGCCGAGCGCGCGGCGACTTTCGGCATCGTCAGCGACGTGGTGGCGGCGGCGCAGCTCGACCAGTTCGTCAATGATCTGACGGGCTCGATCCTCAAGGCGCCGCCGGTGGCGATCCGCGGGGTCAAGGAATTCACGCGCGTCGCCTACGACATGCCGCTCGCCGGCGCGGTCGACTATGCGCGCAATTTGCACGCGGTGATCAACTCCGCAAACGAAATTCGCCGCAAGAATCACTGATCTCGGTTTGGCCGGTCGCTGCTCCAGCGGCGCGATCGGCCTTATCGCCTCAGCGCCTTTTCTGCGGCCGCGACGATCGCGTCGGCGTCGATACCGTAGGCCGCGTAGAGATCCGGGATGTCGCCGGATTGGCCGAAGCGGGTCACGCCCAAGGGCGCGATCCGGCTTCCGCGCACCGCGCCGAGCCAGGACAGCAAGGCCGGATGGCCGTCCGTCACCGTGACGAGAGCCGCGTTCCGCGCAAGCGGCGCCATCAGCCGGTCGATCAAGGATCCGCCCGGATTCTCGCTCCAGCCGCGATGCAGCAGATCGGCCGAGGTCACGTTCAAAAGACCGATGCCCTTGTGCCGCGCGCCCAAACGCGCAATCGCCTCGATCGCCTCGGGCAGGAGCGCGCCGCAAGCCGCGATCGCGATATCGGTATGGGCGGCGGGCTCGCGCAGCCAATAGCCGCCTTGGGTCGCGTGCGCGGCGTCGAGCTTGCGCCGCGGCTGCTCGATGCCGCGCGTCGAGAGCCGCAGATAAACCGATCCGCCATCCTCGCGCTGCAGATGGTCGAAAGCCCAGCCCATGATCGCATGGAGCTCGTCGACGAAAGCGGGCTCGAACAGGGTGAGGCCGGGCTGGCCCAGCCCGATCAGCGGCGTCACCACCGATTGATGCGCGCCGCCTTCCGGCGCCAAGGTGATTCCCGACGGCGTCGCGACCAGGAGGAAGCGCGCGTCCTGGTAACAGGCATAATTCAGCGCATCGAGCCCGCGCTCGATGAACGGATCGTAGACCGTGCCGACCGGCAGGAGCCGCGCGCCGAAGAGCGGCTCGGCGAGGCCCAGCGCCGCCAGCAAGAGAAAGAGATTGTTCTCGGCGATGCCGAGCTCGATATGGCGGCCCTCGGGCGCCTGGTTCCATTTCTGCATCGAGGGCAGCTTGCGCTCGCGGAACAAATCGGCATGGGGCGCGCGCGCGAAGAGCCCGACTTGATTGACCCAGCCGCCGAGATTGGTCGAGACCGTGACATCCGGCGAAGCGGTGACGATGCGGGCGGCGAACGGGCCGCCCGATTTCGCCAGCTCGAACATGATCCGCCCGAAGCCTTCCTGCGTTGACAAACGCTCGGCGGTACCGAGAGCGAGCGGCGGCATCGCGATCGCGGTTGCCGCGGCGCG
Organism: uncultured Alphaproteobacteria bacterium; assembly: GCA_963729935.1. GTDB lineage: Bacteria > Pseudomonadota > Alphaproteobacteria > ATCC43930 > CGMCC-115725 > CAIKMD01. The sequence continues at coordinate 549,701 of CAVSPW010000005.1, read as the reverse complement.
TCGGCGCGGAAGCCGAAGTTTGGCGGGAAGCCGGTCGAGAAACGCCGCCAAATTTCGCGCGGCATCTTGATCGAGGCCGGCGAAGGGTTCCCATTCCGCGCCTTTGTCGATCCCCTGCCGTGCCTGAAACAAATCCATCTGCGCCTCGGTCATGAGGCCGGCATGGTTGTCCTTGTGCCCGGCAAAGGGCAGGCCCCAGCCCTTGATCGTATAGGCGACGAAGCAGGTCGGCCGGTCGTCGGCGCCGGCGCGGTCGAACGCCTCGACGATCGTTTCCATGTCATGCCCGCCGAGATTGGTCATCAGACGGTGGAGCGCCGTATCGTCATGCGCACGCAGCAGCTGCGCGATCCCGGCGTCTTTGCCCAAGGCCGCGTCGAGCTCGCGCCGGAAACCGGCGCCGCCCTCGAAGGTGAGCGCGGCATAGAGATCGTTGGGGCAATTGTCGATCCAATGCCGCAGCGCGTCGCCACCCTTTGCGGCAAAGGCGGCTTCGAGGCGCTTGCCGTATTTGAGCGTGACGACGGTCCAGCCGACGGTGGAAAAGAAGGATTGGATCTTCTGGAACAATTGGTCCGACACCACGCCGTCCAGGCTTTGGCGGTTGTAATCGATGATCCACCAAAGATTTCGCACATCGTGTTTCCAGCCCTCGAGCAGCGCCTCGAAGACATTGCCCTCGTCGAGCTCGGCATCGCCCATGAGCGCGATCATGCGCCCGGGCGAGGCGCCGAGCAGGTCATGCGCGGCGAGGTAATCCTGGACGAGGCTCGCGAACAAGGTGACGCCCACGCCCAAGCCCACCGAGCCGGTAGAGAAATCGACCGGCGCCGCGTCCTTGGTGCGCGAGGGATAGGACTGCGCGCCGCCGAAAGCGCGAAAACGCATCAGCGCCTCGCGACTCTGCAAGCCCATCAGATACATGAGCGCATGCATCACCGGCGCGGCATGAGGTTTGACCGCGATGCGGTCTTGCGCGCGCATCGCGTGGCCGTAAAGCGCTGCGAGCAAGATCGCCGAGGACGCGCAGCTCGCCTGATGGCCGCCGACCTTCAGCCCGTCGCGGCTCTCGCGCCGATGATTGGCATGATGGATCGTCCAGGCGGCGAGCCACAGCGCGCGGCGCGCCAGATCATCGAGGACGGCGAGCTGCGTATCGGCGGCGGAGCGCGGGCGGTCACGGGCCGGAGCGAGCGATGTCATGCGCCCCAGTATAGGCTTGAACCGCAAAAGTCCGATTGCGAAGATGGCCCGGTTTCGGTGCCAGATGGGGAGATAATTGCGTGAAGCGTAGCAATACCGCGAAAAAATTGCGTCCGGAAAGCCTCGACGCAATCGACCGCAAGATCCTCGCGCGGCTTCAGGAGGATGCGCGGGTGGCCAATGTCGAGCTCGGCGAAGCCGTGGGCTTGAGCCCGGCGCCCTGTCTGCGCCGGGTGCGCGCGCTCGAAGAGCGCGGCGTCATCCGCAAGCACGTGACCTTGCTCGATCCCGCCGCAGTCGGCTTGCCGGTCAGCGTCTTCGTCAACGTCTCGCTCGAGCGCCAGATCGAGAAAGCTCTGCAACGTTTCGAGAGCGCGATCCTGACCCGGCCCGAAGTGATGGAATGTTATCTCATGACCGGCGACGCCGATTATCTGCTGCGAGTCGTCTGCGCCGATCTCGCGGCCTATGAGCGCTTCCTCCTCGATCATCTGACGCAGATACCGGGCGTGGCGTCGATCCGCTCCTCCTTCGCCCTGAAGCAGGTCAAATACTCGACCGCTTTGCCGGTGCTGCGTTAACGCCGAGCCGGGAGTGCTGCGGATTCTTTTTCGCACCTCGCGCGACGGCGCTGCGGGTCAGCGCCAATCGTCGAGCACGAAGACGTCCGGCCGGTCATAGGCCTCGATCCAGGGCCGATGCATGGCGACGCCTTGAAGCGTGGCGCGGAACCCCAGCTCGATGAGCTGCCGGTAGGCGTTCATGCGGCCGAGATTGACGCCGGCCGTGATCTGCGTCGCGCCGCTTCGGTGGGCGAAGTCGCTGCACGCGTCGATGAGGCTCGCCAGACGATGCGGCGCCTGCGGACCGGAGCGGACGGCGGCGAATTTCACATAGGCCGCGCCCGATCCCGCCTCGCTGCCTTTGCCGGTATGGCAGATGGCGAAGCCCGCGACGCGCGAATCCTCCGCGAGCAAGATCACGTCGCCCAATCTGTCCGCGAGCACGATCGCGATCTCGCGCGTGAGATCGAGCCCGTCGAAGATCGAATTCGTCAGTCCCGCGCATTGGGCGATCAGATCGCCGCGATCCGCGAGATTGTCGAGGAAGGACAAGGCTTCGGGCACGGGGCTCGGCGCGGTGACGGCGCGCCCCATGATCGCGGTCAGATAGCGTGGCCAGAAACCGGCGGATTGATAAAGCCGCACATGCGCGACGCGCTCCGGGAAGGTGAAGAGCCCAAGGATGCGGCTGCCCCAGCGATCGAAGACCGGCAGGCTGGCCTCAAGCAGGGACCGCGCGATGCCGCGCCGCCAATGCTCTGGATGGACCGCGGCCGGGCCGAAGATGCCGAGGCTTCCCCAATCATTGGCCATGACGACGCCCAAGAGCGCGCCATCCTCGACGGCGACCAAGCCGCCTTCGGGAAAAGCCCGGCGCCGCGCCGGCAAGAGCGCCGCATCGCCGCGGAAACTCAGCGGATCCGCCAGCCCTAACAAGGTGCCGAAGGCCAGGCGGCGCAGCCGCTCCGCCGTCTCGACCTCGTCTTCCGCCAGGGCTCTGATCTCGACTGCCATGCGTCTCTCATAGCATCCCGGCGCGCGCCCGTCCCGTGGTAAGCTTCGCCTATGGAAGAACCGCAAGCCTTGCGCGGCCGTCGCATCGTCGTCCCCGAAAGCCGAGAGCTCGACCTCTTCGCGCGCATGCTCGAGGCGCAGGGCGCCGAAACCTTGCGCTGTCCGATGGTGACGATCCTCGATGCCGAGGATCCGGCGCCGATCGCGGCCTGGCTCGCGCGCATGGCGGCGGGAGCGTTCGACGATCTGATCCTCCTGACGGGCGAGGGGCTGCGACGGCTGCTGGCTCTGTCGCGCCGGCTCGGGATCGAGGCCGAGATCCTCGCCGCGCTCAAAAACCTGCGCACGGTGACGCGCGGGCCCAAGTCCGCGCGCGTGTTGCGCGAGCTGGGTCTTGCGTCGGGCCTCGCGGCGGGAGAGCCGACCACGGCCGGCGTGATCGCAACGCTCGCGCAGGAAAATCTCGCCGGCCGCATGATCGGCGTGCAGCTCTACCCCGGCAACCCCAATCACGCGCTGGTCAATTTCTTGCGAGGCGCCGGCGCCACCCCGGAGCCCGTGTTGCCCTATCGCTATGCCAGCGATGCCGAGGCCGCGCTGATCGAATCGACGATTCGCGCCATGGCCGAGGGAGGAGTTGACGCGATCGCCTTCACGAGCTCGCCGCAGGTCGAACGCTTGAAGGAAGTCGCCGCGCGGCGCGGCTTGGAAACAGAGCTCGCGCAGGGCCTCGCGCGCACGCGCATCGCGGCGGTGGGACCGGTGGTCGCCGCCGCGATCGAGGCGTTGGGCGGCAAGATCGCGGTCATGCCGCAATCGAGCTTTCATATGAAGCCCCTCGTCAACGCGATCGCCGCCGCGCTGAACGCCGAGGAACCGCACCGCGCGTAAATCCGGTCGCGCGAATTTTACCGCGCGGCATCAGTGTTCTGGCGCATGATCCGATTGGATCGAATCGGGCCACGCTCCGAATTTTTTGGATTGTTGCATCTCTGCGCCGAACCGACGCCCGCTTTGGCGGGACATGCATCAAGGTGCAATGCGGCGGCCAAAATTTCGTCATAAAGCCGGCGTATTCTGATCGCGTTCCGAAAAAAATCGGCCCGTACTTTTCATCCGACGACGTCACAGTTGCTAGCGGAAGAGGAGGCTCATCCATGACCACGAAGACACGCAAAACGGCATCTACGACCACCAACCCGCCCGGCGATATGCCGGCCTTCGATGCCTGGATCGCGGCGATGATCGGTTGGCCGATCGAGGCTTGGCTGCGGTGCCAGGCCGGCTTGCTCGACGCGGCGATGCCTGTTGCCAATGGCTGGATCGAGCGCCGGCGCGAGGGCGCGAACGCGGCGTTCGACACCTTCGAAAGACTGGCGCGGTGCGGCGATCTGCAAGAAGCGGCGTCGATCCAGCGCGATTGGCTCGAAGGTTCGGTGAAGCGGCTCAACGCCGATTTGCACGCGATCGCCGATCATGCGGTAGCGGTGTCGCACGAAGCGACCACGGCGACACGCTACGCGGCTCAGACCTCGTCCGAGGCCGTGGCGCTTGTCGCGACTCCCGCATTTCGGCACGAAGAGCCGATCGAGCAGGCGGCTTGAGCGCTTACTCGACGCTATAGGTACGACGCGAACCCCGCCACATCGCACCGGCGGCGGGGTTCATTTCGGGTGGCTATGAAAGCTCACCGCCCAGCCGCGCGGCCGGGCTTTGCGTCTGGTGCTGGCTAGCAATGATTCGGCGGAGTCATGCTTCTTAGGCACCCTCCAGCTAAGTTGCACCATAAAAACACGTAATCAGCCAGGCGCGGGTTTCAACCGCTGCAACGTGAAATGAAATTGCGTTTTGAGCAAAGATGGGGGCCGTCGCGCCTCGTTCTAGGCGTGGTCGATCCAGAAAATCGCCTTGCCATTGATGTGGCGCTCGCGCAGCTCATGGGCGACGCGCGCGAAATCCTTCCAGCCATGCTCCGCGATCTGCGGCTTGAGCGCGCGCTCGGCGATGAGGGCGACCAGCAATGCCAAATCGGGCGCGAAGGCTTCCTCCGGTCCCGAGGCGAAAGAGTGGAAGCTCTGAATGCGGGAATTGTTCGCCGCACCGAAATCGCGAAAGCTCAAAGCGGTTTCCTCACCCGACGAATTGCCGAAGACGACCACGGTTCCGCGCGGCTCGAGCAGTCCAAGCGCGGCTTTGAGCGAGGCGCCGCCCGCCGATTCGAGAACGAGCCAGTATTTGCCGGGGGACTTGGCAATGTCCTCGACGATCTCCTTCGCGCCCAGCGCGGCCACTGCCTTGCCGCGCTCGGCGCGTCCCACGACCGCGGTCACCTGCGCGCCCGATCGCACCGCGAGCTGAACCGCGAGATTACCGACGCCGCCGGCGGCGCCGGTAATGAGCACGCGCCGTCCGAGGAGCGGGGCGCCGTGACGCAAGGTCCGAAGCGCCGTCAGCCCCGCGACCGGCAAGGCGGCGGCTTCGCCGAAGCTCACCGCTTCCGGTAGCGGCGCCAGGCGATGGACCGAGACCGCGGCGCGTTCCGCCCAGCCATGCCAATCCATTAGCCCGACGACGCGCGTGCCCGGCTGCGGGCCGCTACCATCGGCCGCCGCCTTCAAGACGACGCCGCTCACATCCTGGCCCGGGCGCCAGCCCTCGGGGCGAATGCGCATGAGGGTCAATTCGCCGCGATTGAGCGAGAAGGCGTGCACCGCGATCAAGGCCTCATGCGGCGCTGGGGCAGGTTCCGGCAGATCCACGAGTTCGACCGGCGCCGCGCCCTTGGGCGTGTTCACATAACCTTTCATGAATTCCCTCCGCGTCAGGATGTTTTATTGCTTTGGGGCATAATGCTGCCACATTGCGCGGTAAAGTTCACGCGGTCCCATGACCCACCCGATCGGCTGTCTTCCTCAACGATTATCGAAGCTTGCGCCCGCGGCGCTGGGGCTGCTCGCGATCTGCGCGGCTGCGGCGCATGCCGGGGATGCGTCGGGCGCCGATGACCCGTGGCGCATGAATCTTCTGGAAGAGAACGACTCGCTCTATACGCATACTGACAAGCATTACACGCAAGGTCTGCGGATTTCCGCGCTCAGTCCGCGCATCGGCGACGAATGGACGAATGACCTTTTCGACTGGGCGCAAATCTTTCCGACGGTCTTTGCGACCGGCGGCACACGGCGCGTGGCGGTGTTTCTCGGCCAGAGCGTCTTTACGCCGGTCGATCTCGACATCAAGCCGCCCGATCCGCGCGACCGTCCTTACGGCGGCTGGCTTTATAGCGGCGCCAGCCTGCTGCAGGAGACCGGAAACCAGCTCGAAAATCTCGAACTCGATCTCGGCGTCGTCGGTCCCGCCGCGCTCGGCAAAGAGGTTCAGAACGACTGGCATCAATTCATCGGCATCCATCAGGCGCGCGGCTGGAGCAGCCAGATCCAGAACGAGCCGGGCGTGGTTCTGTCCTATGAGCGGCTGTGGCGCGTGCCGATTCCCTTCCTCAGCGGCGCCGAGAACGGCATCGATATCGTGCCCCAACTGGGCGGCAGCGGCGGCAACGTCTTCACCTATGGCGAAGCGGGCGCGCTGTTGCGGATCGGCCGCCACCTGGAGGCCGATTACGGCCCGGTCCGCATCCGGCCCGCGCTTTCGGGCACCGATTATTTCAATTCCGCGGCTCTCGGCGACGATGTCGGGTTCTACGTCTTTGCCGGGGTGCAAGGTCGCGTCGTCGCCCGCAACATCTTTCTCGACGGCAACAGCTTTCGTCAAAGCCCGAGCGTGCAGCACAAGACTTTCGTCGCGGATCTGCAGGCGGGGGTCTCGGCGTTCTGGTCTCGCCGTCTGCGCGTCGATCTGAGCGTCGTGCGGCGCACCGACGAATTCGTCGGCCAGACGAGGCAGGACATCATCGGAACCGCGGCCCTCGCGGTCTCCTGGTAGCCCGGCTCAGCGCAGCGGAAGCCACGGTTCGGCGCTCGACAGCGGCGCGGCCACGGATTCGAGGGGTTGGCGTTCGGCGGCGATGCCGAGCCAAGCCTCGACCGCGGCGGCGATGAGCATGAGCGCGGCGGCGCCGAGATATCCCGACATCACCGCGCCGCGCGAGCCCGAATCGAGCAAGGCGCCGAACAGGGCAGGACCGGCGAGGCCGCCGATGGCGGTGCCGCCGGCATAGAAGATGGCGATGACCAGCGCGCGCGTCTCCAGGGGGAAACATTCGCCGACGGTCAAATAGGCGGCGCTCGCCGCGGCCGAGGCGAAGAAGAAGATCACCGTCCAGGCCGCGGTCAGTTCGCTCGCATCGAGCAGGTCGCGGCCGAAGAGAATCGCCGTCGCGGCCATCAAAGCGCCGGCGAGCGCGTAGGTTGCGACCATCATGGGCTTGCGCCCGTGGCTGTCGAAAAACCGTCCGAGAAGCAGTGGCCCGAAGAAGTTACCGATGGCAAAGGCAATAATGTATTGCCCGACCTTGCCGGCCGGCACGGCATAGAAGCGGGTGAGCACGAGCGCATAGGTGAAGAAGATCGCGTTGTAGAAAAACGCTTGCGCCGCCATCAGCACGAGGCCGAGGATCGCCCGCCGGCGGTAATGCCGCGCGATCATGCGCAGCAGGGGCCAGAGCCCGAAGCGGTGCCCGTGCCGCAGCCGGATGGTCGCGAGCGGTTGAGTATCGGGGCCGATGCCGACGCGCGCCTCGATGTGACGCGTGATCGCCTCGGCCTCGTCGAGCCGGCCATGGGTCATCAGCCAGCGCGGGCTCTCCGGCACGTAGCGCCGGAGCACGATGACGATGCAGGCGAGCACGCCGCCGGTTGCAAACGCGATCCGCCAGCCGAGCGCCGGCGCGATCACGCTGGGATCGAGAAAAAGCAAAGATCCGCCCGCGCCCAAAGCCGCGCCGATCCAAAAGCTGCCATTGATCGAAAGATCGGTCCAGCCACGGCACCGCGCCGGAATCAATTCGTCGACCGCCGAGTTGATTGCGGCGTATTCGCCGCCGATGCCCATCCCCGTCAAGAAACGGAAGAAGGCAAAGGACCAGAAGTCCCAGGAAAGGCCGGTTGCCAAGGTGGCGATCGCGTAGACCGCCACGGTGATGGTGAAGAGCCGCTTGCGTCCGTAGGCATCCGTCAGATGCCCGAAGCCGATCGCGCCCAGAATGGCGCCGACAAGATAGGCGCTTGCTGCCAGCCCGATCCGCGTCCCGCTGAGCGCGAGCGTCGAATCGGCGGCCATCGCGCCCGAGAGAGAGCCCACCAGCGTGACTTCGAGCCCGTCGAGGATCCAGGTGATGCCAAGCGCGGCGACGACGAGCCAATGAAACCGGCTCCAGGCGAGCCGATCGAGGCGGCTCGGTATGTCGGTCTCGAAGAACACCGGCTTACCTCGGCGGCCGATGGAACTCAGCGCCGCCTGCGATCATCGCCGATATCTCGCGAAGCGGGCTCAATGCAGCGGCCAAGCCAGGAGGATGAGAGGCACGCCGCAGCCAACCACCAGCAGCGAGAGCGGCAAGCCGAGGCGCCAGTAGTCGCCGAAGCGATAGCCGCCGGGCCCCATCACCAGGGTGTTGCATTGATGTCCGATCGGCGAGAGGAAGTCGCACGACGCCCCGACCGCCACGGCCATCAGGAAGGTGTCGACGCTGACGCCGAGAGTTTGCGCGATCGTGGCGGCGACCGGACCCATTACGAGAACGGCGGCCGCGTGATGCACGAGCGGCGTCAGCAGCATGGTGACGATCAGGAGCAGCGCCAGCATGCCCCAGACCGGCAAAACCGCCGACGCGCTCAACAACCATCCGGCGACGACGCTCGTGGTGCCGTTGGCGTGCATCGCCTCGCCGATCGGGATGAGCGCGCCCAGCATGATGAGGATCGGCCAGTCGACGGCCTCATAAGCCTCGCGCAGGCTCAGGATGCCGAGCACCACGACCGCGACCGCGCCGCCCAAGAAAGCCAGCGCCGGCGGCACCAATTCGGTGGCGGCGAGGACGACGCAAGCGAGAAGGACGATGCTCGTGAGCAGGATCTTGCGCGGCCGGCCCAGCTGCAGATTGCGCTCCGCCAGCGGGAGGCAGCCGAGCCGCGCCAAGGCGTCGGCCATCGCCGCGGCAGAGCCGTGCAGCACCACCACGTCGCCTTCGCGGAAGCTCATTTTGCCGAGCCGCGATGTGTTGCGGTGCCCGCTGCGGCTCAAGGCGAGCAGGTTGACCCCGTACCGGTCGCGCAAGCGCAGCGCGCTGCTCGAGGCTCCGATCATGGGCGAATTCGCGGTCACGACGGCTTCAATCGCGACGGCGTCGCCGGAATCTTTCTCGCCATTCTTCACCTCCTCATGCCCGACGAGCTCCAGATGCGCGGCGTGGATGAGGGATTGCAGTTCCTGCGGGTCGGCCTCGAGAACGAGGACATCCTCGGCAAAAAGCGGCCAATATCCGGCCGGGGTGTAGCGTCGATGGCCCTCGCGAATGATGGCCGTGACCGTCACGCTGCCCTCGCTCAATCTTTCGAGATCGGCGACGGTCTTGCCGACCAGCGGCGAGGTTTCGGGCAGCAGCGCCTCGCTGATGTAGTCCTCGATCTGGAACGGCGCGTCGCCGCTGTCCTGGCCGGCGCCGCGAATTGGCAGCAGCCGCCAGCCGACGGAAAGAAACGCCACGCCGAGCAGCATGATTCCGAATCCGACCGGAAAGAAATCGAACATGCGATAGGGCGAGCCGAGCAATTCCTCGCGAACGCTCGAGGCGATGAGGTTGGGCGAGGTTCCGATCAACGTCATCATGCCGCCGACCAACGAGCCGAAAGACATGGGCATGAGGAATTCGCCGACCGACCTCTTGCTGCGGCGGGCCACCTGCATCGCGACCGGAAGGAAGATCGCCAGGGCGCCGATATTCTTGACCACCGCCGAAAGCGCGGCGACGATTCCCGACAGGGCGCCGACCTGCAACGGGCGGTGGCTCAAGACCGGCCGCAACAGGCGCACGAGTTCGCCGATCGCGCCCGATTTGGCGACGGCGCTGCTGACGACGAGCGCGGATGCGATGAGGGGAAGGAGCGAATTGCCGAAGCCGTTGAATGCCGCGTGCGCGGGGACGACGCCGCAGGCGACGGCCGCGAGTAGGGCCAAGAGCGCGACGACATCGAAGCGAAAGCGATCCCAGACGAAGAGGACCAGTAGCCCGCCGAGGATGGCGAGCGAGAGCGCTTGCTCCAACGTCACGGCGGTAAACCCCTCACAAGGGCGTGGCCCTCGCGTGGTGGTCCGGCCGCCGCCATTGAATGCAAGCGCGCCATCGAAAACCGATTCTAGGCGCTCACGACGCGTTCGGCGGACGGTGGCGCTTCACCGCTTCGGGGTTGGTCGAATCGACGCCCATATAGACGCCGCGCTCCCATTTCCGTTTCAGCGGATCCGCGACCTTCACCGTCATCTTGCCGACATGCTGGACCTCGATGTCGCAGGTCTCGCCGTCCTGCAGGAAGCCCAACCCCTCGTGATTGGTGCCGCAGGCGATGACGTCGCCCGAATTAAGCGTCATCACCGTCGTCGCCCATTCGATGAGTTCGGGAACGCGATGCTCCATGTCGTCGGTGTTGTAATTGTGGCGCAGCTGGCCGTCATTCCAAAACCGTACGACGACGTCGTTGGGCTCGGGGATTTCGTCGGCGGTGGCGATGCACGGGCCGATCGGCGCGAAGGTGTCGAAGGATTTTCCGGTCCAGGACGCGGGCGGCCCGGCCGGCCAGGTGTGGCGGCCTTCGCCGCGCGCCGACACGTCGATGAGGCCGGTATAGCCGAAGACCGCGCTGCGCCAATCCTTCTGCTTCACCATCTTGGCCGGGCCCTTGATCACGAGCGCGAGCTCGGCCTCGTGCATGAAGGCCCAGGGCTCGGTGAACTCGGGCAGCACGATCGTATCGCCCGGGCCGATCACCGCATCGGGGTTTTTGAGGAACATGCTGAGCTTGCGCGCCTGGCGCTGGGCATGCTCCCAGTAATTGGCGATGCAGCAGAGAATTTTCCCCGGCCGCGGCAGCGGCGCGCGCAGCTGCACCGAGGACAAGGGCTTGGCCTCGCCACTCGCCGCGGCGCGCTCGAGCGCGGGGCGGAGCTTCTCGAAATCGTCGATGATGCCATTCATGGTGAGCTGCGGCGTGTAGCTCTTCTTGACGATGTCGGCGATGCTGACGACGCCGCGTTCGGTCAAAAGCCCGGGGAGAATCTCGCCCGTGCCGCCGATTTGGAAAAGCACCAGTTTCATTCGACCTCCCATACCCTTTGACGAATCTTATCCGCCGCGGCGCTGCGCCTCGACCGTCTCGATAAACTCCATGACCAGGTGATTGTAAAGCGCGGGCTCCTCGAGATTGACGGCGTGGCCGGTCTTGGCCAGGATTTCGAGCCGCGCGCCGGGCAAGGTTTCCTTGAGGAAATGGCTCGGCTTGACGCAGGGCTCGTCCTCTTCGCCGAGGACGATGAGGGCCGGCACGCGCAGCGCCGCGATCCGCTCCCTGTGCGCATAGAGCGGCGGCCGGCGCTGCTGCACGCCGCGCATCGTGTTGGTGATCCCGAGCGGCGAGCCCGATGCGAGCTGCTCGATGAAATTCTTGTATTCGGGCGGGTTCTTCTCTTTCAACCGATGCCGCGTCGGCGAGGCGCCATAGCTTTCGGCAAGAGTGCGCATGCCCTTGGTCAAGGTGAGCTCGGCCAGCGCCTCCATGCCGGCGGCGAATTCGCCGGGCTTCTGGTCGGAGCCGCTGCCGATGCTCGAAAGCGTGATCGAGCGAACGCGGCCGGGATAGGCCAGCGCGAATTGCAGGGTCGAGGCCGAGCCCATCGAGACGCCGATCAAATGCGCGTCGGCGAGTGCGAGCCCGTCGAGCACCGCGCCGATATCGCTTGCCGCGATGTCCTGGGAATAGGAATCCACCTCGAGCGGAACGCCCGAGGGCGGATAGCCGCGCGCATTGAAGGCGACGCAGCGCCAGCGATCCTTCCACGCCGCGACCTGCGGATCGAAAGAGCGGCACGAGCCCGCGAGCTCGTGGACGAAGACGATCGGAACGCCGCTGCCGCTCGACTCGCAATAGATCGAGACGCCGTCCTTGCCCGAAATCATCGTCATCGCCGCACCTCAATGATGCTCGTTGCGGTAGATCCTGCCGCCATCGGCGGTGATCACGCTGCCGCTGATATAGCCCGCGAGATCGGAAGCGAGAAAGGCGACGAGCGCGCCCGCCAGGTCCGGGGTTTGCGGGCGGCCGAAGGGCATGCTCGCATAGCGCTCCTGCCAGCGGCTTTCATCGCCAAAGCGCCGGAGCGCCGAGCGCTTCGATTGCGCGATGGTGCGCTCGGTCGCGACCGCGCCCGGATTGATGCCGAGAACACGAACCTGAAAATCGGGGCTGACGCCCCCCAAAGCGTGGGTCAGCGCGATGAGCGCGGCATTCGCCACCGAGCCCGCGGCGTAGTTGTAATCCGGCCGCTCGCCCGCGGCGCCGATGATGTTGATGATGACGCCCGAGCGCTTCTCCTTCATGCGCGTGAAATAGGCGCGGGTCAGGTCGATGAAGCCGAAGAGCTTCAGCTCCCACGCCGCGCGCCAAGCCTTGTCGTCGATTTCCTCGATCGTGCCGCTCGGGATATCGCCGGCATTATTGACGAGGATGTCGACATTGGTTGCCGCCGCGATCAGCGTCGCGCGCTGCGCCGAATCGCCGAGATCGAGCGCGTGGGTTTGGATGCGGACCGACGCGATCCCGCGCAGCGCCGCCTCGGCCTTGGCGAGTTGCTCGGGCGCGCGGGCCGCGAGGTGAAGATGGACGCCTTCCCCGGCCAGGCGGCGCGCCGAGGCGAAGCCGATCCCGCGCGAGCCGCCGGTGATGAGGGCGGTGCGGCCGGCCAAATTCAACTCCATGAGGATCCTTCCTCCCTCGCCATGGCGGCGCCGCCTGTTGTCGCCCAATCGCCGGGCCGATTGCAATGGGCTCGCGCAAGGCGCGGCCGTGGCCGCCGCGTTGACCTGGGACGCGGCGAAGGCCTAGATAGCGCCCAACGAACCAGAAGGAGGCCGGTTGTGAGCAAGAAGAAAACCATCGCGGCGGAGACCGTGGCCGAGGCTTATCTCTCGCTCATGGCCGAGCGCGGGATCGAATATCTCTTCGCCAATGGCGGCACCGATTTCGCGCCGATGATCGAGGCGCTGGCCGCGATCAATGAAAAAGGCACGACGCCCAAATTGAAGGTCGTCTCGGTCGGGCACGAGAATGTCGCGACCTCGATGGCGATGAGCTACTACCTCCATACCGGCCGGCCGCAACTCGTGATGTTCCACGTCAATGTCGGCACCGCCAACGGCATCAACGCGCTGATCGACTCGGCACGCGACCGGGTTCCGATCATCTTTACCGCCGGGCGCACGCCCGTCACCGAAAGCGGCTTCAAGGGCTCGCGCGACACCGGCATCCATTGGAACCAGGAGATGTTCGACCAGGCGAGCATGGTGCGCGAATTCTGCAAATGGGATTACGAGCTGCGCAATGCGGAGCAATTGGAAGCCGTGATCGACCGCGCGATCGAGGTCGCGACCACCGAGCCTTGCGGCCCGGTCTATCTCAGCCTGCCGCGCGAGGTGATGGCCCAGGCGATCGACGGCTTCACCTTCGATCCGGAGCCGCGTCGCGGCTTCGGCACCGTATCCGGTCCGACCGCGGATCAGGTGGAGCGCGCGGCCGAGTTTCTCGCCAAGGCCGAGCGGCCGCTCATCATCGCGCAAGGCGCCGCGCGGCTGGCCGCGAGCGCGCCCGCCATCGGCGAATTCGCCGAGCGTTTCGCCATTCCGATCGTCGAGTTCCGCACCAATGTCAACGCGGTCTCGACCGAGCATCCGATGCTGGTGGGGTTCAACCCGCTGCCGCATCTGCGCGACGCCGATGCGGTTCTGTGCCTCGAGGCGGATACGCCCTGGATTCCGACCCAGCACGGCAATCCGCCGGATGATTGCAAGGTGATCCAGCTGGGCGTCGATCCGATGTTCCAGCGCATCCCGATCCGCAGCTTTCCCTGCGACGTCGCGGTCACCGGCACGCCGGCCCTGGCGCTGCCCTTGATCGGCAAGGCGATGGAGGGACGCACCGACCGCGCGCGCATCGAGGCGCGGCGCGCGCGCATCGCCGCAGCCAAGGAAAAGGCGAAGCCCGAGATCCGAACCAATATCGAGAAGGCCTCGAAGGACACGCCGATCAGCCCGGTCTGGGCGGCGCATTGCATCAGCGAGGCCAAGGGCGACGATTCGATCGTCGTCAACGAGTATTCCCTCATCCTTCGCTATGTGAAGTTCAAGGAGGCGCGGACCTGCTTCGGCCCGCCGGGCGCGGGCGGGCTCGGCGTCGGCGTCGGCAGCGCGGTCGGCGCCAAGCTCGCCAATCCCGACAAGACCGTGATCGCGGTTCTGGGCGACGGCTCCTACATGTTCGGCAACCCGACCGCCGGGCATTACGTCTTGAGCGCGCTCGGCCTGCCGGCGCTCTTCATCATCTTCAACAACGGCATGTGGGAAGAGGTCGAGGGCTCGGCCCTGCGCGTCTTCCCCGACGGGCACGCCGCGCGCGCCAACCGCGTGCCGGTGGCGCAATTGGGCCCCAACCCGCATTACGAGCATCTGATGGCGGTCTATGGCGGCTATGGCGAGAGGGTCGACCGGCCGGAGCAATTGCCCGGCGCCTTGCAGCGCGCGCTTCACGCGGTGAAGGTCGAGAAGCGCCAGGCGCTGATCAATCTGATCGTCGGCCGCCGCGGCGCCGCGCCGTAAATTGCCGATCAGCGTTGGGTGGCTAACTCAAGCATTCGCTGCATCGATGCCCTCCGTGCTTCGAGACGTGCGCGCTGCGCGCTCCTCAGCATGAGGAAAATCTCGGGTGGCATTAAGAATCTCCCCTCAGCCTGAGGGGGCTGCGAAGCAGCCGTCTCGAAGGCCGCAAGGCATCGATCCCGGCGAGATCTCTTCTAAATCGTCAGCAGATCCGGCCAGGGCTTGCCGAGCCGTACCATGCCATAGGGCCCGGCGGTCGGATCCCACACGATCGCGACATGCTGCATCACCCCATGCACGTCGCGCCAGGCGCGCTGCACCGCGTCGCTCGACAAGAGGCCCCGCCCGCCCAGGAGCGGGAAGATCGTGTCGACGCATTGGCCGCAAAGCTCGGCCGCGTAGCAGATGTTGAGCCGCCAATCCGCGCGCTCGAGGAGCGAGACCTCGTTGCCCACGCGATAGCGCCGGTTCATGCTCTCCGTCGTCTGCAACAACAGCGCCTCGGCCGCGTTGACATGGGCGGCCGCGCGCGCGATGCGCAGCTGCACGCTTTGCTGATCGGCGAGCTTCACCTGGCCTAGGGATTTGCGCTCGGCGAGGCCCGCGACGACGAGATCGAGCGCGCCTTGCGCCGCGCCCAAGGCGGCGCCGATGAGGTTGACCGGGAACACCGCGAAGACCGACATGCGATAGATATGGCTGTCGCTCACCGCCGAGCCCGCCGTCGGCCCGCCGCGCCATTGGGTGAAGGAGCCGACCCGATGCGCGGGCACGAAGACATTGTCGACGACGATGTCGTTGCTGCCCGTGCCGGCGAGGCCCGAGACGTGCCAAGTGTCTTCGACGCGCGCTTTCTTGCCATCGAGCGGCACCACGGCGAAGATCGGGTCGGGCGGGCCCTTGCCGTCCGCCGGCGGCAGGATACCGAACAGCATTGCCCAGCGGCAGAGATCGACGCCGCTCGAGAATTTCCAGCGGCCGGAGAGGTTGATCCCGCCCGGCGCGCGCTCGACCTTCATCTCGACCGGCGCGAAGGAGGAGGAGAGCAAGCGTACTCGAATCCTTGCCCCAGACCTCGTCCTGGGCCTCGGCGCCATACATGCCCAAGAGCCAGGCATGGCAGCCGACCACGCTCGCGACCCAGGCGCTCGAGGCGCAACCGCGGCCGAGCTCGGCCGCAAGCCGCATCTGCACGCCGTAATCCATCTCATAGCCGCCATGGCGCTTGGGTTGGAGTACGCGGAAGAAACCGGCGTCTTGGAAGAGCCGCGCGGTCTCCTCGCTGCAGCGGCGTCCCTTTTCGGTTTCGAGCGCGTTCTGCCGCAGCCTCGGCATCATGTCGCGCGCGCGTGAGATGAGGTCGTCGACCGATGGGATGGAAATCGTCATGGAACCCTCCCTTGATCGCGGTCATGCCGCGCCGCTTGTCTTTGAGCTGATTGCATTAGAAAGGCCAAAGAAAGTAAGGTCAACCCATTCGATCAAGGCTCGAAGGAGCGGAACAATGACGATCATGCGGGTGGAATCGCTGGTTTACGGTGTCGAGGATATCGATACCGGCATGCGCTATTACGACGATTGGGGCCTGCCGCGGGTCGATCACGGCCGAAGCGGGGCCGATTACCTTCTGCCCTCGGGGCAGTCGATCAAGCTGCGCAGCGCCTCGGATGCCTCGCTGCCGCCGCCGATCGAGGCCGGCTCGACCGTGCGCGAGATCGTCTGGGGCGTCGACAATGCCGCCGCGCTCGACGCGTTGGGCGCCGCGCTCTCGCGCGATCAGAAGGTCGAGCGCGATGCCGAAGGCGGCTTGCGCGCGCGCGACCCGGTCGGGATGGCGCTCACCTTCCGCGTCTCGAAGCCGGTCCCGGTCAAACCCGAGCCGCCCCATAAGGAGCTCAACCATCCCTTCTGGCCGGTCGACCGCGTCCACCCGCTGCGGATCGGCCATGCGGTCTTCTTCACGCCTTCATCGAAGCTCAAGGAGACCTCGGAATTCTATACGAGCCGTCTCGGCTTTCGCATGACCGAGAGCGTACAGAAATTCGGCGATTTCATGCGCTGCGCCGGCTCGCCCGATCACCACAATCTCTTCCTCATTTCGGTCGGCGAGAAGCAGGGCTTCAATCACGTCGCCTTCGAGCTCAATGATTTCGACGAGATCATGATCGGCGGGAAGTTCATGGAAGGCCACGGCTGGACCGCCTCGACCAAGCCGGGCCGGCACATCATGGGCTCGAACCTCTTCTGGTATTTCAAGAACCCGTCGGGCGGGAACACCGAATATTTCTCCGACATGGACGTGTTCGACGACAATTGGAAGCCGCGCTATCACGACAGGAACCCCGGCTACGCGCATTGGATGATGAGTTGAATCCCGTTCGGCGCGTGCGGCGATGACAGCGATAAAAGGCGCGGGGCGGATGAATGCCGCGCAAGCGGTCGTTGGGGCGCTGATCGCCAACGGCCTCGACCAGATCTTCGCGCTCCCGGGCGTGCAGAACGACGTGCTCTTCGCCGCGCTGCACGACGCGCAGGACGAGATCAAGGTCATTCATACGCGCCACGAGCAGGGCGCGGCTTACATGGCGCTGGGCGCGGCAATGGCCACCGGCAAGCCGCAGGCCTACGCCGTCGTGCCGGGACCCGGCTTCCTCAACAGCACCGGCGCGCTCTGCACGGCCTATGCCTGCAATGCGCCGGTTCTCGCGCTTACCGGCCAGATCCCGCAGGCGATGATCGGCCGCAATCTCGGCTTCTTGCACGAAATTCCCGATCAGCTCGGCGTGATGAGCCGGCTCACGAAATGGGCCGAGCGCATCCGCAGCCCGCAAGAGGCGCCGCGGATCATGGACGAGGCGTTCCGCCAGATGCTGTCGGGTCGCAAGCGGCCGGTCGCGCTCGAATGCCCGCTCGATGTCTGGGGCAAGGAGGCGCCGCTCGCTTTGCCTGGCCGCGCGCGCATCGAGAGCCCGCCGATCGACACGGACGCGATCGAGGCGGCGGCGAAGCTCTTGGGCACGGCGGAGCGGCCGCTGATCGTGATCGGCGGCGGCGCGATGGGGGCTGGCGAAGAACTCGCGGCGCTGGCCGAGGCCTTGCAGGCGCCGGTCACCTATCATCGCTCCGGCCTCGGCGCGCTCGACACCCGCCATCCCTTGAGCGTTTCGGTGCTGCCGGGCATGCGGCTCTGGGCCGAGGCCGATGTGGTGCTCGGCGTCGGCACGCGGCTCCAGCTGCAGCAGATGAACTGGGGCGTCGACGCCGATTTGAAGATCATTCGCATCGACGCCGATCCCGAAGAGATCGACCGCATCAGGCGCCCGGCGCTCGGCATCGTCGGCGACGCCGCGCCGGTTCTGCGCGCGCTGAGCGAGGCCGTGGCGCGCCACAACAAGCGCAGCCCCTCGCGCCGCGACGAGATCGCCACGCTGAAAGCATCATGCGCGGCCGAGGCGGCGGAAAGATTCGCGCCGCAGGCCGCTTTCATCGCGGCCTTGCGCGCGGAGCTGCCCGAGAACGGCATCCTGGTCGACGAGGTGACGCAGATCGGCCATGTGATGCGCCTCTTCTGGGAGACATCGCTGCCGCGCAGCTTCCTGACGCCGGCCTATCAGGGCACCTTGGGCTGGGGCGTCGCCACCGCGCTCGGCGCGAAAGCGGCGCGGCCGGATGTGCCGGTGCTGTGCATTGCCGGCGATGGCGGCTTCATGTTTAATGTTCAAGAGCTGGCCTCTGCGGTGCAGCACCGGCTCGCCGTCACCTTCGTCGTCTTCAACGACAATGCGTTCGGCAATGTGCGGCGCAGCCAGGTGCAGGATTACGGCAACCGCGTCATCGCCAGCGATCTGCGCAACCCGGATTTTTTAAAGCTTGCCGACAGCTTCGGCATGATGGGTTTGCGCGCCAACACGCCCGAAGCCTTGCGCGCGGCCTTGCGCAAGGCGCTTGCGTCGAACGAGCCCGCGCTGATCGAGGTGCCGGTCGGCGAGATGCCCAACCCCTTCAGCCTCTTGCGTTTTGCAAAGCCGGTGCGGCCGAGGGCACGCGCCACCTAAGTTTTGTCGTCATGCCCGGACTTGTTCCGGGCATCCACGACTATGCGTGGATCGCCGGGACAAGCCCGGCGATGACGAAAGAGAGCGTGTGACCGCTAGGAAGTGGGGCGCCTGTTGGCGCGCAGGGAAAAAGCCATCGCGGGTATGACGAAGCAAATCGCGAACATCGCGCTCTCTCCAAACCAATACAGGCCGGAGGTGGCAAAGAGCCCGAACGCGAAGCCGCGTATAAAGCTGTAGGTAGCGACGTAATCGAAGCCGTAGTAGCAGAACAAGAGTGCGCTGATCGCAAAACCGGCAACACCCATTTCCTTTGTTCGAAGGCCGGTCGAACGATAAAGCCGTCTCTGCACTGGAATGAGGCGTCGCTCATACATTTCGAGGCCATAATCCGCCGGGTGCTGAAGCCCGCCTTCGACGTTTTGGAGAAGCTTTGGACCGAAACGTTGAACGGCTCGCCTTGCTTCAAGCGGCGCGGTGAAGAATATCGCAACCGCGAATATCGCAAAGAGCAACGAATTCATCGCGACGACGTTTCTGAGGACGGGAATATCCACTTCCCGGCTGAATGCTGGCCAGTAACGGCCGAGCGACAGCAGCTTGGCTTCGAAGGAGTTGACTGCCGGAACGAAACGCCCGACCAGCTTCATGAGCGGTTCGGAAAAACGGATCCAGCGCTCAAGGAGGCTGCGCCCACAATCGTGCAGGAAAAGTATGACACCGCTTCCGAGAAGATTTAGCGCGGAATAAACGAGCCAAATACAGCCCGTGATTGGTCCATAGCCCCACTTCGGAACGCCGTGCGCCCGCATCTCGGGCGTCGCACTCCAGCGATCGAAGCGCCCCAAGATTACCCCCGCGGCGGCAACTTCACCCAGGCGCTGCCTTGGTCGGAGGAGGCGATGATCGCCTGCATCACGGCGACATTGTGCAAGGCCTCGGCCGGCCGCACCGGGAATTTGGTGTGGTTGGCGCAGCTCTCGGCGAAGGCGCGCAGCTCCTGCTGCACCGTGTCGTCGATCTCGTAGCGCTGGCGCGTGACCGGCTCTTTCGGGTCGACGGGCGTGACGATCAACTCCTTGAAATTGTCGCGCGCCTCGATGTTGCTTTTGGTGCCGTAGAATTTGAGCGTCGCGTTCATCGCCGAGGCGAAGACGCAGCCCAAGGTGCCGGTGACGCCGCTGTCGAGCTCGAAGAGCGACGCGCTCGTGTCGTCGAGCTCCACCTTCACCGCCTGGCGCTTGCAGATGCTCGAAATCCGCGCGACGGGGCCCAGAATCCAGGTCAGCGTGTCGATGACGTGGAGCGCCATGGGCGCGATGCCGCCGCCCGGGCATTCCTCGCGCTTGGCGCGCCACATGCCCGGCGCGTAATGCATGCCGCCCGCGCTGGAGTAATTCGCCTCGACATGGAGGATCTTGCCGCATTGGCCGCTCTCGACCATCTCCTTCATCGCGCGCGCGACCCGCGAATAGCGCCGGTTATGGCCGATGCCGAGCGCGACATGCGCGTCCTCGCAGGCCTTCACCGCCTGCAGGCCGGTCTCGACGGTGAGCGCCATCGGCTTTTCGACGAAGACGTGTTTTTTGGCCTTGGCCGCCGCGATGATCTGCGTCCAATGGGTCGAATGCGGCGTCGCCAAGAGGACCGCGTCGACTTTCGGATCGTCGAGCGCGGCCTCGTAGCTCGCAAAGACCTTGCCGCCGAACGCGGCATGGAAGGCCGAGGTCTCTTTCTCGGTGAGCGCGTAGCAGCCCGCGATCTCGATCATGTCCTTGAGCGCGAGCGAGTTCTTCGCCAGTTCCGTGCCCCACCATCCCGTGCCGATGTAAGCAAATCGCTGCATAATCCCTCCCCTGGCGTGGCGCTGCCGCCGGCCTGCGCCGCTCATGGCTTCGGCGCATCGGCACGTGCCGCCGATGATAGGGAGAAGGCCGCGAAAGCGTCAATCGCGGCCGCGCCGGTGGCCTTGTGCCGGTCGAAGCAATCTCGATAAGATGCGGCGCCTATAATGATAAGGGGGCGGAAAACGCATGGATCTCGGAATCAAGGGACGCAAGGCGATCATCTGCGCCTCGTCGAAGGGCCTCGGCAAGGCCTGCGCCGCGGCGCTGTCGCGCGAGGGCGTCGCCGTCTGGATCAACGGGCGCAACGAGGGCCCGCTCGCCGAGGCCGCGGCCGAGATCCGCGCCCAGACCGGCGGAACGGTTGCGACCGTCAAAGCCGACATCAACACCGATTCAGGGCGCAAGACGCTGCTCGCGGCCTGTCCCGAGCCCGACATGCTGGTCAACAACAACGAAGGCCCGCCGCCGGGCAAGCTCGCCGATTGGGATCACGATCAATGGATCGCCGCGCTCGAGGCCAACATGTTGCCGGCGGTGCTGCTCATTCGCGCGGTGCTGCCGGGCATGCAGCAGCGCAAATTCGGGCGCATCGTCAACATCACCTCGGCGATGGTGAAATCGCCGCGCGCGCATATGGGCCTCTCGACCGCCGCGCGCGCCGCGCTCACGGCCTTTTGCAAGTCGCAATCGGGTCTGGTCGCGCCGGACAATGTGACCCTCAACAATCTCCTGCCCGAGCGCATCGATACCGGCCGCCAGCAATTCATGGCCGAGCGCATGATGAAGGCCGACAACATCACGCGCGAGGAAGCGCGCCGGCGCATCGCCTCGACGGTCGCGGCCAAGCGCCTCGGCACGCCTGAGGAATTCGGCGACGCCTGCGCCTATCTGTGCAGCGCGCAGGCGGGTTTCATCTCGGGGCAGAATCTGCAAATCGACGGCGGCTCCTATGAGGGCCTGATCTAAGGGAGGACGACCGATGCCTGTCGCCAAGGTCACCGATATCGCCTTCGGGCGCCTGCAATCGCCTGATCTCGATCAGGCCGAAGAGTTCCTCACCGATTTCGGCTTCGTGCGCGCCGCGCGCACCAAGGACGCTCTCTATATGCGCGGCACGGATGCGGCGCACCATCTTCACGTGACGCAACTGGGCGAGCCCAAATTCATCGGCTTCGCCTATTACGCGCGCAACGAGGAAGATCTCGACCGGCTGAGCCGGGTCGAGGGCGCCTCGGCGATCGAGGCGATCGACGAGCCGGGCGGCGGCAAACGCGTCCGCCTCAAGGATCCGCACGGGTTCCAGATCGAGGTCGTGCACGGGATCGAGCCGCTTGCGCCCCTGCCGGTCACGCGCAACGTCCTCAATTGGGGGCCGGAGAAATTCCGCCGCGTCGGCGAGCTGACGCGGCTGCCGCCGGGGCCCTCGCAGGTGAAGCGCATGGGGCATGGCGTCATCGCCACCACCGATCTCGCCAAGACGCTTTCCTGGTATCGCGAGACCCTGGGCTTTCTCTGCTCGGACGATGTCTGGTCCGGCGACAAGGCCAACCTCGTCTCGTCCTTCAATCGCTGCGACCGCGGCGAGGATTTCGTCGACCACCACGTCTTCTTCACGATGAAGGGCCCGCAGGCCGGGCTCAATCATTTCTCTTATGAGGTGCGCGACATCGACGACGTGATGATCGGCCACGAATATCTGAGGAAGAAGGCCAAGTACCGGCATATGTGGGGCATCGGCCGCCATCGCCTGGGCAGCCAGATCTATGATTACTGGTGTGATCCCTGGGGCCGGGTCCACGAGCATTGGACCGACAGCGACGTGCTCAACGCGGCGACGCCGCCCGGCCTTGCCGAGGCGGGGGTGGGCACCTACGCGCAATGGGGCGAATCGATGCCCGCCCGTTTCCAGACCTACGCCGTCCGCTGACCGCGGGGCCGTTCCGCTTTTTACCCTGAACCCATGCGCCGCCGGCGCGGGCAAGCGCCGCCCCGCGGTTGCGCGCGCGCCATGTATACGCTAAAAATACATAAACCTGGGGAGCGCGATCGGGCATGACGCACATCGCCGGCATCGAGCCGAGGAAGACGCCGGCGCGGCGGCGCCGATCCGGACCCGCGCCCGCGCGCCGCACGGGCAGCCAGATCGTCTATGACGCGCTGCGCGACGCGATCATTGCGCTCTCGATCGAGCCGGGATCGGTGCTGGAGGAAGAGGCGCTGTGCCGCCAGTACAAGCTCTCGCGGACGCCGGTGCGCGAGGCGCTCATTCGGCTCTCCTCGGAGGGCCTGGTCGAGCTTCAGCCCAATCGCGGCGCGCGGGTCGCGGCGCTGCAATTCATCGACGTGGTCGACCATTATGAGGCGATGGAGGTCTTTCAGCCCGTCGCCTGCCATTTCGCCGCGGCGCGGAGCACGCCCGCGGACGTTCAAGACATCAAGGGGAAGCTCGCGAAATTCTGCGACGCCGTCGAGCGCCAGGATTACGAGGGGATCATCCGCTTCAACTACGATCTGCACGCGGCCATCGCAGCGGCGAGCCACAATCGCTGCATCGAGCGCGGCTATCGCCAGATGCTCGCCGACAAATTGCGCCTGGCCCAGCACGGCCTGCCGGGCTCGTCGCGCCATCGCGCGGCGGCGCTCGCCGAGCGCTTCGCCGGCACGATGCGGATCTCGCAGCGCCTGGTCGAAGCGATCGCGCGCGGCGATGCGCCGCTGGCCGAGCGGACGGCGCGGGATCTCAATGCGTATGTGCGAGCCCAGGTGGTCGCGCATTTCTCCACGCGGCTGGCGCGGCAAGTCCACCTGCCGACGGCCCAGCCGCGCGCCGACGCCGATTTCGGCGCCGATCAGGGAAAAGTGGTCAAGCTTCCGTCGAGAGCGAAACAGCGGAGCGGCGGGGCGTGACCACGGATCGACGGATACGGCCGGCATCGGCCGCGATATCAAACTCCTTCCATTTCGGGATTCTCTCATGACCAGCCAACAGCAGCTTCGACTGGCCGCCGATATCGGCGGCACCTTCACCGACGTGTCGGTGTTCGACGAATCGACCGGCAAGCTCACCTTCGGCAAGGCGCTGTCGACGCCCGACCGGCTGGTGGAGGGCATCAACAACGGCGTCGCCAAGGCCGAGACCGATTACCGCAATGTCGGCCTCTTCCTGCACGGCTCGACCATCGCGATCAACACGATCCTCGAGCGCAATGGGGCCAAGACCGCGCTCATCATCACCAAGGGCTTTCGCGACATCTACGAGATCGGGCGCATCAACCGCCCGGATTCGTACAATCTCTTCTTTCAAAAGCACGAGCCGCTGGTCGAGCGCGCCTTGCGCTTCGAGATCGGCGAGCGCGTGCTGGCTGATGGCGAGGTCGAGACGCCGCTCATCGACAAGGATGTCGAGGATCTCGGCGCAAAGCTCGCCGCGATCGGCATCGAGGCCGCCGCGATCCTCTTCCTCCACTGCTATCGCAATGCCGATCACGAGAAGCGCGCCAAGGCCATTCTCGAGGCGCGCCATCCCAACATGTTCGTCTCGGCGAGCCACGAGCTCTCGCAGGAATATCGCGAGTTCGAGCGCTGCTCGACCGTGGTCGCCAACGCCTATATCGGACCCAAGGTCGATCGCTATATCGGCGAGATCGACGATCATCTGCGCGGTTCGGGATTCAAGGGGTCCTTCCTCATCGTGCAATCGACTGGCGGTCTCTACGAGGCCGAGCAGGCCCGTCAGTATTGCATCCGCATGCTGGAATCGGGTCCGGCCGCGGGCGTCATCGGCACGCGCACGCTGTGCCACACGCTGGGTTTGAAGAACGCGATCGCCTTCGACATGGGCGGCACCACGGCGAAGGCGGGCGTCATCCATGACGGCGAGCCCCTGACCACGGGCTCGGCCCTGCTCGGGGGCTACGAGAAGGCGCTGCCCGTGCAGATTTCGATGATGGATATCTTCGAGGTCGGCACCGGCGGCGGCTCGATCGCGCGCGTCGAAGAAGGCATGCTGCGCGTCGGCCCGCAAAGCGCGGGCGCGGCGCCCGGTCCCGCCTGCTACGGTCTGGGCGGCAGCGAGCCGACCGTGACCGACGCCAATCTGGTGCTGGGCCGGCTCGGCGCCGACCGCTTCCTCGGCGGCGAAATGAAGCTCGACGTCGAAGCGGCCAAGAAGGCGCTGAAGACCCATATCGCCGATCCGCTCGGGATGGACGCGACCGCGGCGGCCGATGGCGTGCTGCGCATCGCCGCGACCGCCATGTCCTATGCGGTGAAAGGCGTCACGACCGAACGCGGTCTCGATGTCGGCGATTACGTTCTCGTCGCCTATGGCGGCGCGGGGCCCCTGCACGCGGTCGAGGTCGCGCGCGAGCTCGGCATGCGCAAGGTCATCATCCCGAACGCGCCGGGCGTGTTCTCGGCCTATGGCATGCTGTTCTCCGACCTGCGCTACGATTTCGTGCGCACCTGGTTCACGCGGCTCGACGACGCGTCTTTCGACGAGATCGAGGCGGTCTACAAACAGCTCGAGGACGAGGGCAGGGCGAGCATCGCCTCGACCTCGGTGAAGCCCGAGCAGATCGCGATCCGGCGCGCGGTCGATATGCGCTATGTCGGGCAGGAGCACGCGGTCACGGTCGATCTGCCGATGGAGGTTTTCGAGCTCAAGGATCGCGCCGCGATCAAGCGGCATTTCGACGCGCAGCACGAGCAGCGTTACGGCACCTGCGCGCCCGAGGAGCGCGCCGAGATCGTGAGCCTCAGGACCGCGGTGAGCGGCGTCATGCGCAAGCCGGCGCAGGAAAAGATCGAATCGGGCGGGGCCGAGCCGCCCAAGTCGGCCTTCACCGGCAAGCGCCCGGTCTATTTCGAGGGCGCGGGCTTCATCGAGACGCCGACTTACGCGCGGGACGTACTGCTTGCGGGCAACCGCATCACGGGCCCGGCGCTGGTCGAGGAACATGCCTCGACCACGGTCCTGGCGCCCGGCGACGCGCTCACGGTCAACGCCTACGGCCATCTCGAGATCGCCGTCGCGGGGAGGAAATGATGGCGACCGCAACCAATCGCAAGGCCGATCCCGTCGTCACCGAGATCGTGCGCAACGGCGTGATCGCGGTGACCGAAGAGATGAAGACCAATCTCATGCGGACCGCCTACAACACGATCATCTACGAGGCGCTCGATTTCACCACCGGTCTCTTCACCGCCAAGGGCGATACGGTCTCGATCGGCATCGGCCTGCCGATGTTCATTCGCGGCATGGCGGAGACGGTCAGGGCCAAGATCCGGCATTTCGGCTACGACAAGATGGAGCCGGGCGACATCTACATCACGAACGATTCCTACACGACCGGCAGCCATCTCAACCACGTCACCCTGACGATGCCGATCTTCCACGAGGGCGTGCTGGCGGCCTTCTCGTGCTGCATGGCGCATTGGATCGATATCGGCGGCGTCCTCGGCGGGGTGACGACCGACATCTATTCCGAAGGGTTGCAGATCCCGTTCCTCAAGCTCCACCGGGCGGGCGTGGTCAACCAGGATCTGGTCGATTTCATCCGCATGAATGTGCGCATCCCGACGCGGGCCTTGGGCGATCTCCGGGCGCAGGTGACGGCGGTCAAGACCGGCGAGCGGCGTTTCCTGCAATTGCTCGAACGCTATGGCCGCGAGCCGGTGCTCGACGCCATCGCCGCGATCATGGATCATTCGGAAAGCGCGGCGCGCGCCCGCACGCTCACCATCCCCGACGGCGTCTATATCGGCGAATCCTTCATGGATGATGACGGGATCACGATCGGCAAGCGGATCCCCATCCGGGTCAAGGTCACGGTCGAGGGCGAGGAAGCCACCGTCGACCTGACCGAGGTCTCGAATCAAGTGCAGGGCTTTTACAATTCGGGCGTGACCACCGGCCATGCCTGCGCACAGGTGGCCTATAAGTGCCTGACCTCGCCGACCGACTATCCGATCAATGACGGCTCGTTCCGCAGCCTCAAGACCATCGTGCCGCCCGGCAAGGTGGTGAGCGCCGTGCGCCCCGCGCCGATGCGTTGGTGGATGACCTTCCCGATGACGATCGTCGACACCGTCTTCAAGGCGCTGTCGAAGGCCATTCCCGATCGCGTCATCGCCGGCCATCACGCGGATTTGTTGGCGGCGAGCTTCCATGGCTTCGATCCGCGCTCGCGCGAATTCTATTTCGGCAATTTCGGTCCGCTGGGCGGCGGCTGGGGCGCGAAAATGAGCGAGGACGGCGTCTCGGCCACGGTCTGCATCAATGACGGCGACACCCACAACAGCGCCTGCGAGATGGCCGAGGTCAAAACGCCCTGCGTGGTCGAGACCTTGCGCCTCCTGCCCGATTCGGGCGGGGCGGGGCGCTATCGCGGCGGCCTCGGCGTCGAGCGCATCGTGCGCGCGCGCGCGCCCTTCGTGTTCTCGAGCCAGATCGAGCGCGCGCATTGCAAGCCCTGGGGCCTCGAAGGCGGGCTCGAGGCCAGCGGCAATTCGATCGCCCTGCGCATCGACGGCAAATGGCGCGAGGACTTCCCGAACGCCAAGATGGTGATGGCCAATCTCAAAGTCGGCGACGCCTATGCCGTGCGCTCGGGCGGCGGCGGCGGCTATGGGCCGCCCTGGGAACGGCCCGCCGAGACCGTCGCCGAGGATGTCCGCCAGGGCTATGTCACCCCGGAAGAGGCGGAGGAGCTTTACGGCGTCGTGGTCGATGCCAAGAGCTTCGCAGTCGACGCGGCAGCGACGGAGAAGAAGCGGGCGGCGCTCGCCAAGGCAGGTTCTTCAGTTTCTTAAGGCCATCTTCGCCCGACGGCTCGGCGCTGGGTTCGCGCCGAGCTTGTGCTATGGGCTCTCTAGTT
Organism: uncultured Alphaproteobacteria bacterium; assembly: GCA_963729935.1. Lineage (GTDB taxonomy): Bacteria > Pseudomonadota > Alphaproteobacteria > ATCC43930 > CGMCC-115725 > CAIKMD01. Next base: position 522,323 of record CAVSPW010000005.1, on the reverse strand, counting down.
TGGCTTCGCACAACGCGGGCTCGCTGGGATCGCGAGCCCGCTGTGCTACGCCCCTAATCCTTCAGCTTGATGCTGAGCGAGACGCCGCTGGCGCCGCAGCAGGGGCATTGCATCGCGACCAGGATCTCCTGCTTCTGCTCTTCGCTCAGATCCGATTGCGCGAGCATCTCCGCGATCTGCCGGTGCATCGCTTCATGCATCGACTGGTCGCTGGTGAAGATCTGAACGGAACTGTCCGGCTCGCTCGTCGATTTATCGTCTGCCATGCCCTGAATATGGCCGCCGCCACCCCTCGCCGCAACCGGGTCCGTCCCCCGGACCCGCGGGTCAGGCAATCGAGCGACGAAGGCGGCGCGGTGATCGCCGCTCCGCCGATCAACCCTTAACCAGCTTTCGCAACCGCGGGAACAGCCGCAGCGCGTTGGCGCGGTCGATCTGCGCGTGGATGGCGCGCGGCAGATCGACCTTGCTCATCTTCTTCGCCGCCTCGATTGCGGGCAGGAAGGGGTAATCGCTGCCGAACATGACATGGCTCGGCGAAACGATGCTCAAGAGCGCCGCCATGGCGCCGTCGTTCCAGGCGCTGGCCGTGTCGTAATAGAATTTCTTGAGCTCTCCCCGCATGCCCGCGGGGAAGTTCTTGCCGATGGGGCGATGGCCGAGCTCCTCGATGCGCCCGATCAGCATCGGCGTCGCCCCGCCATTATGCGCGAAGATCCAGCGGATGCTCTTGAAGCGGGTCGTCGTGCCCGAGGTGATGAGGCTCACGATCGTGCGCGTGGTCTCGAACGGGAATTCGAGCGTCTGCATGGAAAGCCCCGGCACGGTCTGGGTGCAGCAGGGTGTGAAGGTCGGGTGGACATAGACGGTCGCCTTGCGGCGGTTGAGCTCTTCCAGCACCGGCGCGAAGCTGGGATCGCCCAGCCACTTGCCCTCGTAATTGGCGAGCAGCCCGATGCCGTCGGCTTTGAGCGTCCCCAGCGCGTATTCGATCTCGCGCAGACTGCCCTCGGTGTCGGGCAAGGGGATCGGCGCGAAGAGGCCGAAGCGGGTGGGGTGATCGCGGATCACCTCGGCCGCCGAATTGTTCCATTGCCGCGCGAGCCTGCGGCCGAGCTCGACATCGCCATACCACACGCCCGGCGTCGAGCTCGAGGCGAAGGCGAAGGCGATGCCCGCCTTGTCCATCTCCTCGAGCGAGCGCTCCGGCGTCCAGCTCAGCATGTTCGTGTTGCCATGCATGACGTTGGTGCGCTTCTGCTCTTCCTCCATGTAGCGCCGCGGCAGAAAATGATGATGCAGATCGATCCGCCCCGCTTGCGGCTTCGCCCTTGACGCCGTCCTTGCCTTCGCGCGTGACTTCTTCTTGGCGGCCATTCCTCGCTCCGTTCTTTGCTTGATTGATCCTATCGTGACATGTCGCGGCGCCGCGGCGCGCTCAGGCGGTTTCCATGCCGCTCAACTGCTGCTTCAGAAGCCGCCAGATATCGTTGCGGTATTGAATGAATTTGGCGCTGGTCTTGATCGCCTCGTCGTCAGTCCAGCGCGGCCGCGGCAGGTCGATCGCCAGATCGGCAATGATCCGGCCCGGCGAGCCGCCGAACATCACCACGCGATCGGACAGGAACACGGCCTCGTCGACGCTGTGGGTGACGAACACCACCGTCTTGCGGTCGCTGTCCCAGAGCTTCATCAGCTCGAGCTGCATCATCTCGCGGATCTGCGGGTCGAGCGCGCCGAAGGGCTCGTCCATGAAGAGGTAAGAGGGGCCGACGCCAAGCGCCCGCGCCAGGCCGACGCGTTGCTTCATGCCGCCCGAAAGCTGATGCGGATAGAAGGACTCGAAGCTTTCGAGCCCCACCTGCGCCAGCGCGCGGGTCGCGCGTTGCGCGCGCTGCGTCTTGCCGACACCCTGCATCTCCAGGGGAAACTCGACATTGCCGCGCGCCGTGCGCCAAGGCAGAAGATTGAATTCCTGAAACACCATGGCGCGATCGGGCGCGGGTCCCGCGACGCGGCGTCCGTCGATCCAGACCTCGCCTTCGCTCGGCGCGATGAGGCCGTTGGCGATGCGCAGAAGCGTGGTCTTGCCGCAGCCCGACGGACCCAGGAAGGAGACGAAGGTTCCCGCCGCGACGGTGAGCGAGACATTGGCGAGCGCCTGGAAGACATAGGTGCCGTCGCTCCCGGCGTAGCCGTGCGAAACGTCCCGAATCTCGATCATCGCGCGAACTCCGCCATGCGGTGCTTCACTCGGTCTGGAGGTGCTGCCAGGGCGCCAGCCGCTTTTCCAGCCAGCGCAAGAACGCGTTCAAGAGCATTCCCGCGCTGGCCAGGATGACGACGCCGACGAAGACCTGAGCGGTATCGTAGAGCCCGCCGGCCTGGAAGATGAGGTAGCCGAGCCCCTTGGTCGCCGCGTAGATCTCGGCGACGACGACCATGACGAGCGTCCGGCCGACGCCCAGGCGCATGCCCGCGATGATGTAGGGCAAGGCCGAGGGCAGCACGATCTTCAACATCACCTGGCGCTCATTGGCCATGAAGGAGCGCGCGGTCTCGACCAGCCGGCGATCCACCTGCATGACGCCGGCTTCGGTATTGACCACCATGATGATGACCGAGCCCAAGAAGACGAGCGCCACTTTCGAGGCGATCCCGATGCCGAGCCAGATGATGAGCAGCGGCAGGAACGCCACTTGCGGCGAGGCATTGAGCGCCGTGGTGAAGGGCTCGATCGTCGCCCGGATCATCTTCGATCGCCCCATCGCCAGCCCCACGGGCACGCCGACCAGGATCGACAAGCCGAAGCCCAGCGCCGCGATATTGGCGCTGGCCAGCACATGCGGCCAGAGGCTGCCATCGGCGATCATCGAGACGAGTTTTTCGACGATGAGCGACGGGCTCGAGGCAAAGAGCGGGTCGAGCCAGCCCAAGCGCGAGCCCGTCTCCCAGGCGGCGATGAACAAAGTGAGGCCGCCAAAGCGCAGGAGGTTCGCGAGACCGGCCCGCCGCCACCAACGCGCGAAGCCGCCCGGACGCCGCCCGGACGCCGGCTGCTTGATCGGGAGCGAAGCGGCGGTTCGCTCGCTCATGGATCGGGCTTCCAGCCCTTGACCGCGAGCGCGGCGTTGACACGCTGGGCGAAGCTGAAATCGAATACGGCGTCGCGCGCCGCCAGCTTGTCCGGCGGCAGGCTCAGCATCTGGCTGCGCAGCCGGATCTCGTTTTCCTGCACGTCGGTTCCGATCGTGCCGTCGAGCGCCATCAAGCTGCGCAGCAGATCGTATTCGCCCGCCACCTCTTCGGGCTTCGCCTTCATGTAGCCGGCAAAGCGCGCGATCAATTCTTGGCGGTGATTGCGGGTGTAGATCATGCCCTTGCGCGTGGCGCGCACGAAGCGCTCGACCTCGTCGGGATGATTCTTGATCAGATCCTCGGAGGTCGCGAGCCCGTTGAAGGTCGAGCGGACCTCCTGGCGCAGATCGGCGAGAAGCATGCCGTGATCGAGCCCGCCGCCGCCGCGCAGGATCTCGACATCGCCGGGGTGAAGAAGGACGCCCGGAAGCGAGCCGCTCTTGACCATGGCCATGCGCGTGCCTAGCGAGGAGCCCATCGGCGTGAAGGCCACGTAGTCGCTCGGGAGATTGTGTTCCATCAGGTAATAGCGCACGCCAATCTCGCCGGTGTCGCCGCGGCTGATGACGCCGATCTGCTTGTCTTTCAGATCGGCGAATTTTTTAATGTCGGCATGCGTCGTCCAGATCTGCCAATCGGGCCTGTCCTCGCCGACGAGGAGAACGCGAAGCTTCGCGCCGCGAAGGATCGCGCTGATGGCGGACGAGCCCGAGGTGCTGAACTGGAGATCGCCGGAGATGAGCGCCGCCGTCGCCGGTCCGCCGCCGGTCTCGACCACATCGAGATCGAAGCCCTCTTCCTTGTAATAGCCGTTGTCGATCGCGGTGAAGAAATAGATGAACGAGCCGTTGAGATTGGGATAACTCACCTTGACGTGCTCGGCGCGTGCCGGAAACGCCGCGACCATCGCGACGAAGGCCGCTAGCGCAGCAAAACGATGAAACGCGATCATGACTGATCCCCGATAAATTGCGTCAGACGCAACTCGAAGACCGAGCCCTGCTCCCATTGGACCCAATGGCCGGCATCGGGAACGATATCGCAATAGGCAGAAGGCTGGATGCCGCGCAACACCTCGAATTTCTGTTCGATATAGGGTACGCAGGTGCTGTCTTTTTCGCCCCAGATCGCGCCCAATCGCGCCCGCGCGCGCGGCAGGGTGTGAATGAGCGTGTCGGTGAACGCGATCGGCCGGCTGTCGAGCCGCGCGCGGCGCGTGTTCTCGTTCTGCAAATAGACGGCGAGCGCGTCGATGCGGCTCGGATCGCCGAACATGAGCTTCGCCAGATTGAGGCGCTGAATCTCGGCGATCGCCTCGCGGCTCATCCCGGGCTCGACCCGCTGGAGATTGGCCAGGGGCGGGCGCGGCAGCCCGAGCCCGGCGGCGCCGATCATGAGAAGACACGCTATCCGTTCGCCCATCAGGGCCGCGACATGGCCGCCGATCGCCGCGCCGAAGGAAAATCCCGCCATCGCGATCCGCGTCGGCGGCGGTACCACGCGATCAAGGCCGCGGCCGATGATCGCGGCGAGCGCTTCGGCGCTGTGCGGCGGCGGCGGCGCGGCCGAATCGCCAAGCCCCGGCATGTCCGGCGCGATCACGGTGTAGCGCGCGGCAAGCGTTTCGACATTGCGCAGCCAATGCGTCCAGGAACCATAGCCGCCATGGAGCAGCACGAGCGGCGCGCCCGCGCCCCATAGGCGCCACGCCATGGTTCCGTCGCCGCAAGGGGTCTCGATGCGGCGGCTTCGCCCATCGATCCGCGCGACGATGGCGGCAGGCGTGTCGTCGTCGCTCGCGCGCGAGGCTTGCTCGGGCCGCATGTTACGGTTTCATCCTCCCCATCGTTCCTTATCCGGACTGCCGCGCCTATATGAACCCTCGCGCTTCGATACTGTCAACCGCAGGTCTCGGCGGTGGCGAAAAAGCGTTGCTTGTCAGCGCGCGGCGCGGTTTCTAAGATTTCGGCAAACTCAAGCGGGTCGGGCGACGCGAAGGCCCGGAATTCGGGCGATACGACGCATGAAGATCGATAACGGGTTCGACGTTCCGCTCTCGCCAGCCGAGGCTTGGCGCGTGTTGCTCGATATCGAGCGCGTCGCACGTTGCGTTCCGGGCGTCGAATTGACCGAGAGGGTCGATCCCGAGACCTATCGCGGCAAGGTCACGGTGCGGCTGGGACCCGTGGCGCTGTCCTTCGCCGGCACCGCGCGCTTCGTCGAGGTCGACGAAGCCGCGCGGCGGGTGCGCGTCAAGGCGAACGGCACCGAAACGAAGGGACGCGGCGGCGCCGAAGCGATGACCGAATTTACGCTCGCCGAGGCAGCGCCGGGACGAACGCATGTCGCGGTCAAAACCGATCTCGCGCTCAACGGGGCGGTTGCGCAATATGGCCGCGGCGCTGCCATGATCGGCGCCGTCGCGCAGCAATTGATCGATCATTTCGCCGCGAACCTCAAGCTCGAGATCGAAGGCAGCGAGGCCGAGCGCGTTGCGGCCCAGGCCGAGGCGCGACGCGGCGTTTGGGTCTTCGCCCTGTTCTTCGGCGCTTTATGGCGCGCGATTCGGTGGCTCTTCGCCTTCGGCCCGAAAAAAACCGCCTAACCGCCAGTCAGATCCTCGTCGAGAGCCAAATCGCGAGCCGCGCGCCCATCGTGATCGCCGCGCTCAACGGCGCGGGCGCGTCATCGCCGCCTTGCGCCAAGGCCGTGTCGCGGTGCTCCAGCTCATTGGCGCGGAATTCCTCGAGTGCGGCCCTGAGCTCGGGCTCGGCGTCGCCCAGCGCCTCGATCTGGCGCGCATAATGCGCGTCGATCACCTCTTCAACTGCGACCGTGCACGCCATCGCCGCGCGCTCGCCCAGCATCGCGGTCGCGGCGCCCAGGGCGAATCCGGCGACATGCCAGAGCGGCGAGAGCGCGGTCGGGCGCACGCGGCGCTCGCGCACGAGCTTGTCGAAGGCGGCGAGGTGGCGCTCTTCCTGCGCGGCCATGCGGCGGATTTCCTTGGCCGCGCTCGAACGGCCCAGCACGGCAAGCTGGCCTTCATAGATTCGCTTGGCGCCATATTCGCCGGCATGATCGACGCGGATCATGCGCGCGATTTGCGCTTTTTCCGAGGGGTCGCCCGGCAGGCGCCGCATGCGCGTCATCGCCGGCGCCCGCCGCGGCGCCGGCGCAGCGCCCCGAGCGCAAACCAAGCCAGCACGGCCGAGGCCGCGAAATCAAGACCCGCCAGGGTGATGCCGTGGAACGACCATTGCGGCGTGTCGCATTGCACCGGCTGCCGCCCCTCGAGCGCGCGTTGCAAGGCCTCGATCGAGGATGCGCCCGCCAGATCGCCGGTACAGGCGGAGGGGCCGGCGACCCAATGATGCTCGACGCCGACGTGATAAAGGCCGAGCGCGGCGCTGGCGACAAAGATTATCGCGGCGAGGCCGAGCGCGATGCGATGCCAGCGCGGCGCGCGGCGCGGCAGCGCCAGCGCGGCCAGCACGATGACCGCGTAATAGGGCCAGCGCTCGTAGAGGCAGAGCTCGCAGGGCTGCAGGCCGCCCGCATATTGAGAGAGCAAGGCGGTGACGACGACCGCGATGCTGGCCAGCAGAATGATCGCCAGGGCGACACGGCTCGATGGGATGGTTCGCGTGACGCTCAATCCTCGGATGAGAGGCGGTGTTTCCAGTGACGGCGAACATACCAGATGACGGCGACGAGGATCACTCCGATGATCAGCGCGTCGAAGCGATGGAGGACCTCGCGCAGGGTCGGGTCGCGGTTCCAACGCTCGCCGAGCTTCCAGCCGACATAGGCCAGCGCATAGCACCACGGCCAGGAGCCGAGAAAGGTGTAGATCTGGAATTTGAGTTGCGGCATGCGGGCGATGCCGGCCGGCAACGCAATGAAGGTTCGCACCACGGGAAGAAGCCGGCTGACGAAGACCGTGATGCTGCCGAAGCGTCCGAAGAAGCGATCGACCAGGGCCAAATCCCGACGGCTGATAAGGACATAGGCGCCCCATCTCTCGACCAGCGGGCGGCCGCCGTAATAGCCGACCGCATAGGCCACGCTCGAGCCGAGATTGCAGCCGAGCGCGCCCGCGGTCGCGACCAGTACGAGATCGAAGCGCCCCGCAAAGACCAGGTAACCGGAAAACGGCATGATGATTTCCGAGGGCAGCGGAATGCAGGCCGATTCGATCGCCATCAGAATGACGATGCCGGCATAGCCGATCGACGAGATCGTCGCGACGATGAACGTGGCGAGCGCCGCGATGATGCTTTCGAGCAAGGGGATTCAAGCTCCGTTTCGGGGGAAATCGCCCGCCGCCGGTGTCGCGGCGGCAGGCTCCGTCATCCGTTCGTCGAGGCGCTGTACCATCGGCGGCGGTGGTCTAGCCCGGGCTCTGCCGAGGCGCAACTCTGACGCCGTGCGGGCTCATGCCTTCCGCCGGGCGAACAGCGCCAGCGCGCGCATGGTCATCACGACCTCGCCGCGCTGATTCGTCAATTCGCAGGCGTGGCGGACGAGGCCGCGATCGGGCTTGCTGCGGGACGGCGTCGCGTCGATGACCGTGATCTTGGCGGTCAGGCAGTCGCCCGGCCGGACCGGCTTCAGCCAGCGGATCTCGTCGATGCCGGGAGAGGCGAGCGCGCTCAATTCCTTGAGCATGCCGTCGACCAGAAGGCGCATGAAGACGACGCAAGACTGCCAGCCGCTGGCGACGAGGCCGCCGAAGGTCGATTGCCGCGCGGCCTCCGGATCGATGTGAAAGCTCTGCGGATCGTATTCGCGCGCGAAGCCGATGATGTCGGCCTCGCTGACGGTGCGGCTACCGAGCTCGAGAGTCTCACCCGGCCGGAAATCCTCGAAGCTGCGGTAGCTCATGGTCCTGCTTTATAAGGTCGGCAAAGGGCGCCGCAAGCGCCGAAACCCGCGGCGTTTTGGCGTTGTGCACCCGGGCTTTATCCCTTAGAACAGGCGCCGAGTGCCCCTCTGGCGGAACTGGTAGACGCACGGGACTCAAAATCCCGCGATCGCAAGATCATGTCGGTTCGATTCCGACGGGGGGCACCATTCTCTCGCCCCTGCTCGATGTGCGCGCCCGGTTCAACGGAGGGTGGACCCGGTGCGATGCTTTGTATTAGATAAGGAATCGTACGCGACGTCAGGTTGAGCTGCGGCCGTCGCGCGTGAACCGGGCTTTCGAGGCGCGCCGCCAAAATCAAAGAGAGGAACGGGAGGATGAGAATGCGCTCGCGATTTCTTTGCGCTGCCGGCGCGGTTTTGCTGGCGATCGGGACCACGGCGGCCCATGCCCAGGATTCGGTGGCGCAATTCTATAAAGGCAAGGAATTGAAGCTCTATATCGGCTCGACGCCCGGCGGCGGCTATGACAGCTATGGCCGGCTGGTCGCGCGCTATATGAGCAAATACATTCCCGGCAATCCGACGATCGTGCCCGTCAACATGCCGGGCGCGGGCAGCAACCGGCTTGCGGCCTATATCTATGCCGTCGCGCCCAAGGACGGCACCGAATTCGGCATCATCTTTCCGGGTGCCGTGCTCGATCCGCTGATCGGGGCGCAGAAAGTGCAGGACGACCCGAACAAGCTCATCTATCTCGGCAGCGCCAATGTCGAGGTGTTCACCTGCTTCGTGCGCTCCGACGTGCCGGTCAAAACCTATCAGGAGGCGATGAAGACGCAGGTGTTGCTGGCGGCCAGCGCGGCCGGCGGCTCGACCCGCGACATGCCGGCACTCGAAAACCATCTGCTCGGGACTAAATTCCGCGTCATCAGCGGCTATCCCGGCTCGCGCGAGATCGGACTCGCGATCGAGCAGGGCGAGGTTCAAGGCGCCTGCGGCCTCGGCTGGTCGAGCATCGAGACGCAGCACGCCGATTGGGTCGCCAACAAGAAGATCACCGTCCTCGCGCAGGAATTGACCAAGGGCCATCCGGTGCTCGACGCCGAAAAGATCCCGCTCACCTACAGCTTTGCGAAGAGCGAGGAACAGCGCAAGATCATGCAGCTGGCCTACAGTCAGGAAGTCTTCGGCCGGCCTTTCGTGACGGCGCCGACCGTCCCCGCCGACCGGGTCGCGGCGTTGCGAAAGGCCTTCATGGCCGCGCTTGCCGATAAGGAGCTGCTCGCCGACGCCAAGAAGATGCGGCTCGATATCGACCCGATTTCGGGCGAGGAGGTTCAAGCCCTCGTCGCCAAGGTCTATGCGCTGCCGCCCGACATCGTCGCCAAAACCAAGCAGGCGCTCATCTATCAAAATCCGTGACCGCGGCGGTTCCCGCCGCAGCCATCCGCGCCGGCCTCGGGCCGGCGGATTTGATCCGTTGACGGCCCCGGCTCAAGCCGGGCGCGTGGTCCCGGTCACAGGGACGGGAAGCCGACGAAAGCTGCGCGAGGCACGCCGGGCGCCGCGTGCAGGCTAGAGCGAGCCGACATAGGCGGCCACCTCGCCGATCTCTTCCGGCGTTAGGTTCAGCGAGTTCTGATGCATGAGCTCGTTGTTGCGTGCCAGCGTTTGGAAGTTGAGAAGTTGGCTTTGGATGTAGCTTGGGTGCTGGCCGGCGAGGCGCGGAAACAAGGCGTCGCCCTGCGCTTTTTCGCCGTGGCAATTCGCGCAGACCGGAACGTCGCGATCGGGGATGCCTTCCTCGAATATCTTCTTTCCTGCCGCGACCAATGCGGGATCGCCCGGCGTTCCGGGGGCCGGCGTCTGCGAGGAATAATGGGTGGCGACCCCGTCGATGGTCGCATCGCTCAGCTTTGCCGCCATGCCCCACATGTAAGTGTGCGCATGCGGGTCGGCGCGGGTGTGATCGCGGAACGCCTGGAGCTGGGCCACGATGTAGTCGTGCTGTTGGCCGGCGAGGTTCGGGAATGTCGGGGATATGCTGCGCCCTTCGAGTCCGTGGCACGAAGAGCAGACATGCACGGTCCCATCGACGACGCTCTCCCCGCTTTGCGGCCCGCCGCCATTGCACGCCGCAACCGCGAGCAGGAGACAAAGGGCGATCCCCGAGCGCAACGCCGCAAATGTTCTCTCTTTGGTTTGTGTCCGATCCGCTTGACGCGTCATAAGTCTCTCCCTGCCCGGCATCAGAACGCGATCCAATCGAACAGGAACAGCGTGTTGTTGTTGGAAGCGCTGCGACCAGCACCATCGATGTTGTGCACCCCGCCGTCGAACTTCGTATAGAGGGTGTATTGGAGACCGATCTTCATGTTGAGCCAAGGCCAGAAGCTTGGCCCGCCATGGTTGAACGGCATGTAATCGAGCTCGAACGACCACCCGGTCGTGTTCGGGCTGTTGTTGGCGAGATCCGAATAGAGCGTGGCATCGCTCGTGCCGTCGGTGTGGAAGTAGCCGATCGTCCCGCCGACGGTCTGGTTATAGTAATAGCTCCCCTTGACGTGCAGGCTGCGCAGGTGATTGTTCGAATTGGCCGCGTTGCCGATCATCTGGCTCGCGGTCAGCTTCTGATTCTCGGTAATCCAGCTTGCCTGCGCGGAGAAGCTGTTCACATCGGCGAGATATTGATATTGCGCGTCGAAACCGACATCGATCTTGTGGTCGGTGCCGAAGCCGGTGACCCGGCCGGGGTTGATCGACGCCGCCATGCCGAACGTGCCAACCTCGAAGGAGTTGGGTCCCCATTGCGGCTGAAATGCGAAGCGCCAATAGGGGGCCAAGCCCTTGATTGCGTCCGTGCCCGTCGGGCTCACGCCGAACGCGGCGTCCATTCCCTTGGTCAAGGTCGTATAGAGGCCGAATTCGGCGTAGACCAGCCGATTCCAGAACGCATAGGTGTTGAGGCCCAGAACCTGCTGCGCGAAGCCGCCTTCGATCATGGTCGAGGCCGTCTGGCCCGGCGCGAGTCCGGGGCTGAGGAAGGGATAGCCCCAGGCCGGCGTCGAATTCCACAGATCGGTCACTGAGGGGTTGTTGTTGAGGCTGACGCCGAACACGGTCTCGCCGCCCAAGGTGGTGGGCTTGGCAAAGCGAATATCCGTATTGTCCCACGCAAAGTTCCGACCAGGATTGTCATAAGTCACTTGCGTGAAGGTTCCGATGCCGAGCGCCGAGGATATCGCGCCGCCATAGAACAGGCTGCCCGATTCCGGGATGGCGAAATTGTTGTTGAGGCCGTAATGCGCGTCAGGAGCGGAGGTCTGATTCGCATCCGTGTGGGTAAACGAAGGAACCAGCATGACGGCGAGGGGCGGCAAATCCGACTGGCCGCCGCCGAAGACATATCCGTTCAGTTTGAACAAGCGGCCGTAAGGCGTGAGTTCGGGAAATCCGTTGTGGCAGGCCGCGCATTGCTGGCCGGTCTGGCGCGCATAACTCGGCAGCGCGCTCGCCGATTGCCCGAAGAAGAACAGAGCGGCCGCGCCGGTTGCGGCAAGGACAACGACACGGAGCAGTTTCGCATTCAGCCGTAGGCAATCCATCATAACCTTCCCCCGAGACAACAACCTTTTACCCGCCGATTGTTCATAATCAATAAAAATATAGGATGGTCAAATGGAAGCGCGTTGATCTATATCAACGCAGGTCGGCCAGCAGCGCGAAAGATCGAGGTGCAGACCGCGTGGCCTGAAGAAGATCGATCCCGGCAGCGGGTTGATCAGGGCCTCGGCAAGGAGCGTCTCATCGTTGCAGCCCTTACCGTATCGATCTATGGAGAGCAGGATGATTGATTCCACGAAAATCCGCCTGATGGCGTTGTCCCGACGCTCGATGCTGCGGAGTCTGGCCCTCACCGCAGGCGGCGCTGCCATCTTCGCAACAACGATGACCGGAACGCGCGAGGCCGCAGCTCAAGCCAAGGCGTCGCAAAAGGCGGTCGGATACCAGGAAACGCCCCACGGCACGCAGCGCTGCGACAATTGTAAGCAGTTCATCGCGCCCTCTTCTTGCAAGGTCGTCGAGGGGAACATCAATCCCGCAGGCTGGTGCAAGGTCTACATCAAAAAACCGGCGGGGACGTAAAGAGCCTGTTGCCCGCGAATCGATCGGGCAATCCTCACTGCCGCTTCGCCGCCCGCGCGGCCAAATGACGCGGGCACCGATCGAAGGGGAGTTCCTTCGCCGGCGCTTCCCGCGCTGTGCGCTCGCGCCGTCTAGAACGGTTCGAAGTCGCGCAGGCGCGGGATCACTTCGCTGCCGAAGAGCCGGATCGAGCGCAGCAGGTCCGCCTCGGCGAGATGGCCGAAATTGAATTCGCCGAAGAACGTGTTGAAGACGCCTTCGCTTGCCCAGGCCTTGAGTTTCTTTGCAACGGTGTCGGGCGAGCCGATCAGGATCCGGTCATTCGCCATCAGCCAGTCGGGATCGAGCAAATTGCGCATCGTCTCGGCTGCGCCCGGCTCGCCGCGCTGATCGAAGAAGCTCGCATGCTCGTATTGGAGGGCCTTCAGCTGCTCGGGGCTCTCGGCCGCGGGAAAGAATCCGCGATAGGCGCGCCCGGCTTCTTCCAATCCCGTGGCGAGTGCCTTCTCGTCCGTCTCGTCGACATAGACGACCGTCGAATAGGCGATGTTGGGCTTGCGCGTCCAACCGGCCGAGCGCCACTGCTCGAGGAAGCGCCGATAGCGCGGCGCCGCATCCGCGCGCGGATAGACCAGGAAATACCCGGCATTGATGCCTTGCTTGGCGCAGAATTCGAGCGTCGCCGGATCGCGCGTCTCGATCCATAGCGGCGGGAGCGGGCGCTGCAGCGGATTGACCGCGAGCTTCACGTCCTTGAAGTTGTGATACTTGCCTTCGAAGCTGAAACGCGGCGCGTCGGTATAGGCCGCTCGCAGGAACGAGACGAATTCGAGCGTGACCTCGCGCCGGCTTTGGAAATCGACGCCGAAGGGTTCGAAATAGCGCAGCGAAATGCCCGGGACCAGACCCACTTCGAGCCTGCCGTCGAGCATCTGATCGGCAAGCGCGAGCTCCTCCGCCAGCCGCAAGGGATGATGCAGCGGAACGATGTGTCCCATCCCGCCCAGCCGGATGCGCTTGGTGCGCGCGCCCGCGGCGACCGTGTAGAGGCTCGGCGCCGACATCCAACTTTCATCGGGCCGGAAGTGGTGCTCGACGCAGAAGCCGTAATCGAAGCCGAGCTCGTCACAGAGTTGGAGCTCGCGCCACAATTGCCGATAGCGTTCGGCCGGGGTCTGGCCGGGTTTGCCCCAGACATGGGCGAAATGCGCGAATTTCATGCTTCACCTCGATCGGGGTTAATTCAGGCGCCGCCGAAGACGAGCCCGGGATAGAGCTCGAGCCGCAGCAAGAGGACGAAGAGCAACCACACGAACAACGCAACGCCCCCGCCGCCCAAAAGGCTCGCCCAGATCGGCCGCTCTCCGCGAAGACGCATGAAGGCGAAGACGAAAAGCGGCACGGCGAAGACGACGCCGACGAGGACGAGGGCGGCGGCGAAGCCGGCGACCCAGAGGATCGCACTGATCTGGCGCGCGATCGGATAGGGCGTCTGCGGCAAGGCGGGGCCGATGGAGCGGCGCAAGACGCGGCCGAACGGCGTTTCCGTCCGCGAGGCGATATCGAGCACGAGGAGGGCAAGCACGAGCCAGGCAACGGCCGCGGGCACGGCCCGCAATGCCGGCTTGTAGGTGTAGTCGAGCGCGAGATAGGCGACGGTGAAGACCAGCAGACCCAAGGCAAAAAAGGAATCGCGCGCTTTGGCGCTGGAGAGGCGCGTCACGGCAGCACCGCTCGCATCGGCTTGCGCGCCAGAGAGCGCAAGCCCGGCCAGGCCAGCAAACCGACGATGAGCGCGATCAATGTCAGCGCGATCGGCCGGTGCGCGAAGACGGTCCAATGCCCGTCGCCCATCATCAAGGCTTGCTGAAAATTCCGCTCGGCGGTTCCGCCCAGCACCAGCGCGACGATGACGGTGAGCCTCGGATAGTCGAAGCGAATCATGAGATAGCCGATCACGCCGAAGATCGCAGTCACGATCACGTTCTCGATCGTGCCGTCGACCGCGTAGGATCCGACCATCGCCACGCAAACGACGATCGGAACAAGGATGTTCGAGTCGATCAGCGTGATGCGGGCGAGCGGCCGCACGAGGAAGAGGCCGAGCGAGGAGGCGAGCAGGCAAGAGGCGGTGAGCGCCCAAATCAGGCCGTAAATCTCGGGCTGATTCTGCGTCAGCATGACCGGGCCGGGCTGCAACCCGTGCAGAACCAGAATCCCGAGGAACACGGCCATCTCGGCGCCGCTCGGAATCCCGAAAGCGAGCGTCGGGATGAGCGCGCTTCCGTCCTTGGCGTTGATCGCCGCCTCGGGCGCGATCACGCCCTGCACATTTCCGTGGCCGAAGGATTCGGGATTGCGCGATGCTTGGACGGTCAGGCTGTAAGACAAGAACGCGGCGACGGTCCCGCTCTCGCCCGGTATCGCCCCGATGAAAGTTCCGATCAAGGAGCCGCGCAGCACCGTGCGCCAATGGCGGAAGGTCTCCAGGACGCCGCTCCACATGCCGGTGATCTGCACGGTGTCGACATTGCGCGACACCGAGCCGCCGGTCACGGCAAGCTTGATCATCTCGGCGACGGCGAAAAGGCCAATCAGCGCCGGCACGAGATGGACGCCATCCCACAAATAGTCGATGCCGAGCGTGAAACGCTCGCCGCCGCTGATGTCGTTGTAGCCGATGAAGGCGATCATCAGGCCGAGGCCGCCGCTGATGAGGCCGCGCACGAGCTTGCCGCGTGCCGCGCCGGCGACGGTGACGAGGGCCAGGATCGCGAGCAGGAAGAATTCCGGCGGCCCGAAAAGCAGCACGAGCTGCTTGGCGACCGGAAGGACCGCCAGCACCGAGATCGTCCCGATGATGCCGCCGACTGAATTGGCGCTGGCCGCCGCGCCGATCGCGAGACCGGCCTTGCCCTGTTGGGCCAGCGGATAGCCGTCTAGGCAGGTCGCGGCGTTAGGTGCAGTGCCGGGCGTGTTCAGGAGGATCGCGGTGATCGAGCCGCCCATCGGCACGGCGCCCATCACGCCGCCCGACAGCGCGAGCGCGCTGAAGGAATCGAGCCCGTAGGTCAGCGGCATCAGCAAGGCCAGCGCGGTGGCGCCGCCGAGGCCGGGGATCGCGCCGAAGAAGAGGCCGATTCCCATGCCCAAGGCCAGGAACGCGAGTTCGCGCGCCTGCAGCAAGCCTTCAATGCCGCTGAGCCAAAGATCGAGCACCGGCGTCCCTCCTGGCGCGGGTTGTACCAAGATGCCCTTAGGAATCCCAGGGTTATGGCGGTGCGATAACGCGGCGAGCGAAGGCGGTGTTGACGGGCTTCGGCCGCAGGGGCACCATCTTTCCATGTCCTCCCGCGACGCGCGCGTCAACCTCCTCATCGGCACCGGGCATTTCCTGTCGCATTTCTACCAGCTCTGCCTGCCGCCGCTCTTTGTCGTCTGGCAAAGCCAGTTCAAGGTCAGTTTCGCCGAGTTGGGTTTGGCGCCCGTCGTGATGGCGCTGATGGCGGCGCTGATGCAGACGCCTTATGGTTTCCTGGTCGACCGCTTCGGTGCGCGGCGCTTCCTCATCGGCAACACGCTCGTCATGTCGGTTGCAATCGCGTTGATGGCGTTCGCGACCGCCTACTGGCAGATCGTGGTCCTGGCGATGGTCTCGGGCGCGGCCAATGCGGTCTATCACCCGGCGGATTACAGCATTCTGGCCGGCTCGATCCGCAAGGAGCGGATGGGGCAAGCCTTCGCGCTGCATACTTTGACCGGGAATATCGGGTTCGCGCTGGCGCCGCCCGTCGTGGCGGTCTTGTTGGTATTCGTCGGCTGGCGCGAGACGTTGCTGGTTCTGGGCCTGCTCGGGGTTCCTGTCGCCGCCGCGATCCTATGGCAGAGCAGCATCCTTCAGGAGCAGGGGCGCACCGAGAGAAAATCCGGCGGCATGACCATCGGCAATCTTCTGCTGGATCGCACGCTCATCCTGTTCTTCCTGTTCTATCTCCTCGGCTCCATGGCGGGGAGCGGCGTCCAGGCCTGGCTCATCACCATTCTGCACGAGCAGAAGGGCATCGCCTTGGCGCTCGCCTCGACCGCATTGACCGCTTACATGGTCGGGACCAGCGCCGGCGTGATGCTCGGCGGCACCATGGTCGACCGCTGGAAGCGTTTCATCGGACTGTTCGTTGCCGGGCTCACGGCGGTTTCCGCGGTGCTGACTCTCCTTGTGGGCGTGTTGCCCGTCGGCGGCATCGCCGCGATCGCGATCATGTTCTGCTCCGGCGCGGCCTTGGGCGGCAGCCGCACGCCGCGCGACATCATGTTGAAGGATGCCGCGCCGCCGGGCGAGATCGGCAAGGTTTTCGGCTTCGTCAGCTCGGGCCTGCCCTTGGGCGGGGCGTTGACGCCGGTGCCCTTCGGCTATCTCATCGATCACGGACACGCGGAATGGGTGCTCGTGCTGGCGGCGGCAATCCTGGTCGCGAGCATTCTGTGCATGGGAACGGCCAGAGCCTCGGCCAAGAGCGACGCCGCCATCGCCGCTGCCGAATAGCGTTCCCTCAGGGGACCAGAACGATCTTGCCGAAATGCGAGTTGGTGCGCATATGCGCTTGCGCGGCTTCGGCGTCGTCGAGCTTGAAGACGCGGTCGATCGGCAGACGCAAGGTGCCGGCGGTCACCGCACCCCACAGATCCTCCCGCATCCGGCGCACTTCTTCGCGCAGTTCGTCGAGAGAGCGCGTGCGATGGGTGACGCCGATATAGGCGATGCGCTTCTGCGCGTGCAGATCATAGTCGAATTCGCCGCGCCCGCCGCCCAGCCGACCGACATTGATGATCCGGCCGAGCACGGATGAGGCAGCCATGTTCTGGTTGGCGACGCTCGCCGAGATCATGTCGATGATCACATCGACGCCCTTGCCGCCCGTCGCCTTCACCACCGTGTCGGGCCAATCGGCTTGACGCGTATCGATTGCCAGATCGGCGCCGTATTCCTTGAGCCGGGCACGGCGGGAGTCATGCGTCGAACTCCCGATGACGAGACGCCCGCCTTTCAATTTGGCGATCTGGAGACCCATCAACCCGACGCCGGAACTGGCGCCTTGAATGAGGATCGTCTCGCCGGATTTCAGCCGGCCGTTGGTCACGATCGCGTCATGCATGGTGCCGAGCGCGCTGGGCAAAGTAGCCGCCTGCTCCCAGGTCATGTTGTTGGCGGGGACGGGCGTGGTCCGTCCCCAATCAGACACCGCGTATTCGGCGTAGCCCGCCTGGCCGGTGCATAAGACGCGGTCGCCCGGCTTGAAGGCTTTGGCATCGGCGCCGCATTCGACCACCTCGCCCGACCATTCGAGGCCGGGGATGGTTCCGGGATTGCGATGGTGCTGGCCGGCGCCATAGATGCCGGGCAGATCCGCGCGGTTGAGGCCGGTCGCGCGAACGCGAACCAGGACTTCGTTGGGCTTGGGCTTGGGCTGCGGCACCTCGCGAATCTCAAGGCCCGCTTCCGTGACGACGGCTGCCTTCATCGAACCCTCCCTCGGCTGACGCCATGGCTACCACAATCGCCGGACTCGCGGTAGGCGGGCCTGCCGGGGTAGATTGGGAGCCATGACCGATTATTGGCTGAGCAAATTGTTCTTCGATCTCCAGAATCCGGCGGCCGCGGCCGAGTATCGCGCGGACCGGGCCGCGGTCTTGGCGCGCTACCCGCTCGAACCGGAGGTGGCCGAGGCGGTTCGCGCCGACGATGTCGGCTTTCTTGCGCGCCGGGTCAATCCCTATTTGCTGCGTTATTATTTCGGCGCCGCCGGCATGAGCGACGATGTCTTCCGTCGCAAACTGCGGGAAAGCGCAGGAGAAGCGGCGCATGGCTGAACTCGTCGGCGCGTTTGCCGCAAGCCACGCCCCGCTCATCGCGCGCGACTGGCATCTCCTGTCGCAAGCGCGACGCGACGAGATGACGGCCGCCTATCGCGAACTCGGGCGCCGCATGGCGATGTCGCGTCCGGATGCGATCGTCGTGCTCTCGCCCGATCACTGGGTCAACTTCTTCCTCGACAATCTGCCGAGCATCTGCATCGGTGTCGGCGAGACGCATGAGGGCCCGCCCGAGCCGTTCTTGAAGGATTTTCCGCGCTCGATGGCCGGCCATGCGGCACTCGGGCGGCATATCGCCTCGACCGCGCTCGCCGAGGAGTTCGAGCCGTCGATCTCGCATCATCTGAAGCTCGATCACGGCTTTTGCATTCCTCTCCAGCGGATGGAACTGTCGGCGATGCCGCGTCTCGTTCCGATCGTGGTCAACGATCTGGAGCCGCCGATGCTGAGCGTGCGGCGCTGCCTCGCCTGGGGAAAATTGTTGGCGCGCGCGATCGCTTCCTATCCCGAGAAGAATCTGCGCGTCGCCATTCTCGCCACCGGCGGATTGAGTCATTCGATCGGCGAGCCCGATATGGGCGCCATCGACGAGGCCTTCGATCGCGATTGCATCCGCGCTTTTGCCGACGGGGCCGAGGCGCCGCTGACCGATCTCCTCGAAGCGCGCATGGCGGCGGCCGGGAACGGCACGCATGAAGTGCGCAATTGGGTGATCGCCCACGCCGCCGTCGGCAGTCGGGGCTTCGATCTCATCGATTATCGCGCCGTGCCCGAGGTCTATGTCGGGTGCGGCTTCGCCTCCTGGCGCGTGTAACCGCCGCGGCTGCCGCGCGGCTCGATGCGCTCAGTAGGATTCGACCCAGGGACGAACCTCGATTTCGGCCGTCCAGGCACTGCGCTTCTGGCGGTGAACGTGCAGATATGTCTGCGCGATCGCATCCGGGTCGAGCAGCCCGTCCGGGCCGCGCTCGTTGGCGCGCGGGTCGTCGCCGCGGCGGATGCCGCCGTCGATCACGAAATGCGCGACGTGAATGTTTTGCGGCGCCAATTCGCGCGCGAGGCTTTGCGCGAGCCCGCGTAGGCCAAACTTGCCCATCGCGAAGGGCGCCGACCGCGCATAGCCCTTGATGCTTGCTGAGGCGCCGGTAAAGAGAATCGAGCCATGGCCCTGTTTGAGCATCAGCCGCGCGGCCTGCTGCGCCACCAGGAAGCCCCCGAAGCAGGTCACGGTGAGCGTCTTCAGCACTTCTTGTGGATCGAGCTCCGCGACCGGACCGCGCGTGCGATAGCTGGGGTTATAGACGACGAGATCGGGCGATCCGATCTCCGTAGTCACCGCCCTGAACAGCGCTTCGACCTCCGCGCCTTGCTCGGCGTCGCAGGCATAGGCGCGGGCGCCGATTTCGCCGCAAAGCGCCGCAAGCTTTTCGGGACGCCGCGCCGCGAGCGCCAGACGCATCCCCTCTTGATGAAAAAGCCGGGCGAGCGCCGCGCTGAGGCCGCTGCCGGCGCCAACGATGAGCGCGATCTCGGCCAAAGGGGTGCCTCCTATGGGACGCTGCGCGTGGGAAGGAGGAGCTCGGCCTCCGCCCGCGCGGCGCTGCGGCGTTGCGCTTCGCGTTTCAATTCGACGACGACGGCCTTGGCATGGCGATCATGCACCGTTCCGCCGGTGATCGGCGAGGTTGAAGCCGCATTGGCGAGGTGAAGCGCGGCGATCCTGGTCTGGTCGCCGGCGCCCTCGAGCGTGGCCTGGATCTCCTGACCCTTGAAAAGACGCGCGATGCCGAAAGCGCTGAGCATCGCGGAATCGACCGGTACGTCGCGGCTCATCCCCGGCAGGCGTAACGTGCCCTGTCCCGTTCGGCTGTCAAACCATTGCACGACGCCGCGCACCACGCTCGTCGGTGCCGGCGCGAAGATGGGCGTCGCGGCGGGCGGTGCATTGGCGATCAGCGTGGCGCGGCGCACGAGGGTCGGCTGGATGGCCTTCGGCTCAACCTCGATCGTCGCGATCACCGGCGTGGGTTCCGGCTGCGGCGCTGCGTGCTTGCGGCTCAGGCGGCCGATCCTCGACGCTCGTGGCGCAGGAGCTGCGGGCGTTTCTTCGCCGATCCTCGAAAGCGCACGATGAACATTCACGATCACTTGCGGCACTTCTTCGAGCGGCGTGCGGCGAGCCGCGAGAAGCTTGGCGACCAAGCGCGCGGCTTCAAGTTTTTCTGACATGTTTATGTATCGCTATGATGCCCGATGGAAATCTCATATCACGTTCTGGCTCTTTGGCAAGGGCCAGCCAATTGACCCGCAATGAAACGAACGATAGGTTGCAGGATGGTGAACGACTCATGACGCGGTCGCACCTTGGCGCCATCGCCATAGCCGCGGCCTCTCTTTTGCTGTGGGCCCTCTTGGGCGCGAAGCTCAATGCGGCAAGCCTGGTTGCCGGCATTGCCGTCGCGGTGGCCATCGGTGTCTGGGCATCGATCGCAGAGATATGAACGGTGGAAAGGGAGAATTGGATGCCCTCATTCATGCGAAATCTGTCGAGCGCGGGGGTGCTCGCTATCGGAGTCGTCTTGTGCGGCGCAGCGTCGGCGCAAGACAAGGCCGGAACGCCTTTGGCGATCAACTACGCGATCCCCAATGCGATCTGGTGGTCGATCGATGTCGGCCTCGACAAAGGTTTCTTCAAGGATGAGGGCTTCGCACCCGAAGCGATCCCTTTTCAGAACTCGCCTCAGGCGGTCCAGCTCCTGATCTCCAACTCCGTTCAGGCCGCCGTGGTTCAGCCCGAGGCCGTCATGGATGCCAATCTGCATGGAGCCAATCTGGTCGCGGTCGCGCAGACCGAAAGCCGGCCGGACTGGTCATTCGTTGTCGCGAAATCGATCAAGAGCTGGGCGGATCTCAAGGGCAAGATCATCGGTTTCAGTTCCCTCAAGGTCAACGAAGTCTGGTTGACCGAAAAGCTCCTCGCCGCGCACGGACTGACGCGATCCGACTGGACCGGAATCCAGGTCGGCATCACGCCTTTGAAGCTTGCGGCCATGGAAAAGGGCTCGATCGCCGGCGGCGCATTGTTCCAACCCGGTGCGGAGCGCGCGGTCTCGAGCGGCTTCACGGCGCTCGCTCACTACGCCCAGCTGGGCGATTATCCCCCGAGCCTCGTGGTGACGCGCCGGAGCTGGGCGATGGACAATCACAACGGCGAGCGGCTGAGCAAGGCTTTCAGCCGCGCCCATCAATGGCTCTATGATCCGGCGAACCGCGCGGAGGCAGAGCAAATCCTGTCGAAGCACACCAAAGTCGATGCTGATATTGCCAAGAAGGTCTATCAAATCCTGTTCATCACCGACAAGAGCTACAGCCCTGACGGAGCGGTCGATGCCAAGGGGCTGAAACGTGCGTTGGAGCTCGTGGCCGAGGCCGGGGAAGTCCCTGCCTCCAAACTCCCCGCGCCTGAATCGATGATGCTGCCGCGCTGATCGAGGCCTTCGCCGGCGCTCGTGGCGCGGCACGCGCAGTTAAAACGCATGGCTGCTAACGCCGTACGCGAATTGACAGCGATGTTGCGGGAATGTTACCACCGGCAGCCTTCGAGCGGAGTCGGCCGACTATGCCGCATGTACCCATCGGCGACAGTCGAATGTATTACGAGCGGCACGGGGCCGGGTTTCCGGTTCTGTTCGTGACCGGGCTCGCGGGCTATGCCAGTTACTGGCGCGATCAGATCCCCGCCTTTTCCCGCACCTACGATGTGATCGTCTATGATCACCGCGGCGTCGGCCAAAGCGATCACGCCGGCGTCGCCTCCAGCATCGAACGTTTGGCGGCGGACGCGATCGGCCTGATGGACCAGCTGGAGCTGAAGAAAGTCCACGTCATCGGCCATTCCGCGGGCAGCGCCGTTGCCCAGATTCTCGCCATCGAGCATCCCGAACGGCTCGCGAGCATGGTCTTGGCCGGCGCTTGGACGAAGCCGGATGCCTATTTTCGGCGCTTCTTCGCGTTGCGCAAGGAACTGCTCTCGCGCCTGGGCCCGTCTTCCTACATCCAGGCGAATACGCTGTTTCTCTACCCGGCCAATTACATCGCGGCGAACAATGAGCATCTGAGGCAGGTCGAGGCGCAATGGCTTGCCAATTTTCCCGCGCCGGAAATCATGTCGAGCCGGATCGATGCGATCATGGCGTTCGATCGCACGGCCGAGCTCGGCCGTATCCGCACGCCGACGCTCGTGCTCGCCGCGCATGACGATCTCATCACGCCGTCCTATTTCGGCGAAGAATTGGCGCGCCGCATTCCAGGCGCGGAGGCCAAATTCTTCCCCCAGGGCGGGCATGATTTCACCCGCGTGGTTCCACGGGAATTTAACCAAGCCGTGCTGCCTTTCCTTCAGGCGCATACACCGCCGGAACAGGCTTAAGTCATTGTTACTTAATCGTTCTTAAAGCCTTTGTCGCCACCATCCGACGATCGCGACCCGTCGATGTCGGATGTTTGTGCAGTATGGAAGAATTTCCTCGAGATTCGCAGTTTCCGGCCGGTGCGCCGCAAGGCGCGCATGGCGTCGAGACGCGCTCGATCCTCGCGCAGGCGCTCGCCGCCGCGGGCGACCTTGCCTATGTCTGGGAGCTCGACACCGACGTCGTTCATTGGCACGGCTCGCTGCAGAGCCTGGGGTTCCGCGAGACCACGACGATCGGGCGCGGTCAGGTCTTCGCCGAGCGCATCAACCCCGACGATCTCCTGCTGCGCCAGCAGCAGCTTCATGCCCATTACACGCTCGCGGCGCGCTTCGATTGCGAATACCGCATCCGCCTCGAGAGCGGCGACTTCGCCTGGCTGCACGATCGCGGCGCCGCCGAGTTCGACGGCGTCGGCCGCCCCAAGCGCTTCTTCGGCGTGCTGCGCGTCATCACCGCGCGCAAGCAGCAAGAGCAGCTTCTCGAGCATTGCGCCAATTACGACGAGCTGACCGGTCACTTCAACAAGAAGCGGCTGCGCGAGGTTCTGGATCACCTCCTGGCCGCGAGTTTCCGCGCGAGCAACCCCGGCGCCTATCTCGCCGTCGGCGTCGACAAGCTCGCGACCATCAACGACGCGTTCGGCTACAAGGCTGCCGATCAAGTGTTGGTCGAGATCGGCCACCGTCTCGACCAATGCCTGCGCGCGAGCGACGTGATCGGCCGGGTCGGCGGCGACCGCTTCGGCATCGTGCTGGCGCAATGCGCCGAAGCGCATGTCGCCGCCGCCGCGGAAAAGATTCTCGCCGCCGTGAGCCGCGTCCCGATCGAAACCGCGGTCGGTCCGGTCTACGCCACCGTCTCGATCGGCAGCATCGCCTTCCCCGACCAGGCCAAGACCGCCTACGAGGTCATGACGCGCGCCGAATCGGCGCTC
The DNA here is from genome assembly GCA_963729935.1 of uncultured Alphaproteobacteria bacterium. GTDB lineage: Bacteria > Pseudomonadota > Alphaproteobacteria > ATCC43930 > CGMCC-115725 > CAIKMD01. The sequence goes on along the minus strand of CAVSPW010000005.1, from coordinate 498,893 downwards.
GCCGAAGCCAAGCGCGCCGGCCGCGACTGCCTCGTGCCCTATCGGCTCTCCGAGGAGCAGCGCAGCCGCCACCGCGTCGACATGGCGCTGGGCGAGCGCGTCCAGCGCGCGCTCAAGGAAGGCCGCCTCGTCCTCGCCTATCAGCCGGTGGTCTCGAGCACCACCTCCGCGATCGATTATCACGAATGCCTCTTGCGCATGATCGCCGAGGATGGCCGCATCATCGCGGCCGGCGCCTTCGTTCCCGCGATCGAGCAGCTGGGCTTCATCCAACTCATCGACCGCTTCGTCTTGGAGACCGCGGTGGCCGAGGTGGCGGCGAACAAGGATATCCGGCTCGGGATCAACATCTCCGGCCTGACGGCGACCGACCGTCCCTGGCTTCGGACCTTCACCTCGCTCTTGCGCGACAAGCCCGATGTCGCGCGCCGCCTTCTGGTCGAGATCACCGAGACCGAGGCGCTGCACGACATCGAGGAATCCGTGCGCTTCGTCGGCACCTTGCGCGATCTCGGCTGCCGCGTCGCCTTGGACGATTTCGGCGCGGGCTTCACCTCGTTGCGTCATCTCCAGGCGCTCGCCGTCGACATCGTGAAGATCGACGGCTCCTTCGTGCGCAACCTGACGCAGAGCACCGAGAATCAGGTCTTCCTGCGCCACCTCGTCGGCCTGGCGCGCGGCCTCAATCTGCAGACCGTGGCCGAAATGGTCGAGACCGCCGAGGAAGCCGCGATCCTGCGCCGCGAAGGCGTGGGCTTCCTGCAGGGCTATTATTTCGGCGCGCCGTCGATCGAGAAGCCCTGGCTCGTCAACCCCGCGTCGCGGCGCAAGACCCTGTCCAGCGCGGCCGGCTGACCGGCCGCGTCGGGCGTCGGGCTGTTTCGTTCCGCGCCGAACCGGCGGCCGCTTCGGCGGAAAATGCTCTAGCGTTTGCCGGCCGGATCCTCGATCCCCGCCTTGGCGGCGCGGGCCTGAAAAACATCGCGCCCGCGACCCAGAAAAGAAAACAGCACCTGCCCCATTTCCGATTGGGAGAGAAGCTGGACGATCATCGCCGCCATGACGCTCACGAGCCCCCACCAGGCGAGCTCGCGGAAAAGCCAGAAATCGAACCAGGCCGCTTTGACGAGCCCGGCCTCGATCGGGAATCGCTTCAAGCCGGCGAGCAAATTGACCCGGAAAAATTCGCCCCACATCAAAAAAACCGCCGCGGCGCTGGCGAAACCGGCCACGCGCCGCAGGCTTTTCCCGCCGGCCTCGCGCGCGACGGCGAGCAGGCCGGGAAGGACGAAGAGGAAGAAGATCCCGCGATAGCCGACGCTTTGTCCGGCAAAAAAACATCCCGTGATGAGAAGGCCGCCGATCGCGAGAAAGATCAATTCCGTCGGCGTCAGTTTCGCCAAGGCCGGCCGCAGGCTCTCGAGCTTCAAGATGCGTGCGCAGAGGCCCGCGCACATCAGCGCCAAGAAGAGGTAGAGGCCATAGGCGCAGAGTTTCGCGGCCGGCGAGCCGGACGCGAAGGGCGCGCCGGCGATCGCGTTCAAGGTTTCGGCGATGCCGAAGGGCAGGTTCTTCGCGCCGAACAGGTCGGTGAAGTAGGAGCCGCTCGCGATCGACGGCAATCCGTGCTCGAGATCCGGCAGGAAGCGGACGGCGAAGAGCAGCAGGAGCGCAAGCGCCGCGAGGTCGAGGACGAGAAAGCGCGTCACGCGCTCGCGCAAGGTCAGGGCGAGGAGGCTGAGCGGGTAGTATTTGAGCAGGCCCGCGAACAAGAAGATGGGATAGGCGGCCAGCCGCGCCCATGAGGATCGCAGCGCCAGAAAGCCCGCGCCCAAAACGAGCATGAAGATGACGATGTCCGCGTTGGCGCGCTCCACGGCATAGAAGACCATCGTCGACAAGGCGGCCAGGACCAGGATCGGCACGTCGCGCGCGCGCCGCGCGGGCGGCAGAAGGAAAAGACCGAGAAGGAAGAGCAGATCGCTTCCCCAGGCGAAGGCGTCGGCCGCGCGCGCGCCAAGCGGATAAGGCGCGATCAGCAACCAGAGCGGCGAGTAGCTGAAGGGCCGGTTCAGAGGATCGCAGGGATCGCGGACCACCACGTCGATGCCGAGATGATGGCACTGCCAAGCGGCGGTCACGTATTGCATGTCGAGGAACGGCCCGAACGGGCCGGGCACGACGCCCCAAAGCCGCACGATCGCCGTATAGAGATCGCGGTCGCCGAAGGCGTAGAGCGAGGTCAGCGACAAAAACAGGAGGAGAGCCGCCAAGGGCGCGATCAGCCGGTATGATGTCGAAAACCGCTCCACGTCGCCGCGCGCCCCGATAAGACTGCATGCCGCCGCATCGCCGCGTTCGCGTGCGAAACGGGCGGCCTCTGCGTTCAGTATGGTGGGAGGGGGTTAACGGTTAGTCGCCCGGCGGGCGGGGCGCGAACGGGCCGAAAGGTTTCGGTAAGGATGTCGCCGGATGGAGGCTCCGGCCGGCTCAGTCCTCGGTCTTGTCCTTCTTGGCGTAGGCGTCGACCTGATGCTGCAGATCGTTGATGCGCTGCTTCAACTCGTTCAGCGAGGCATTGGGGCCGGGCTCGCCTTCCTTGGGCTTCTCGCCCGGTTTTTCGGGCGGCTGCGGGAAGGGCGAGAACATCTTCAAGGTCTGCTCGAAGAGCGCGAGATTCTGCTTGCCCATCTGCTCGAGCGAGCCGAAGGGAAAGAGCCCGCCGAAAGCGTCCTGCAGGCTCTTGCGCATCTGTTCCTGATTGCTCGAGAAGGACGACATCGCGTGATCGAGATAGCGCGGCACCAGCCACTGCATGCTGTCGCCGTAAAGCCCGATGAGCTGGCGCAGGAAGTTGATCGGCAGAAGATTCTGGCCGCCTTTCTGCTCTTCCTCGACGATGATTTGCGTCAGCACGGCGCGGGTGATGTCATCGCCGCTCTTGGCGTCAAAGACCACGAAATCGTTGCGCGCCTTCACCATCTGCGAGAGATCGTCGAGCGTCACGTAAGAGCTCGTCGCCGTGTTGTAGAGCCGTCGGTTGGCGTATTTCTTGATGACGATCGGCGGCTTTTCGGCGGCGCTCGTGTCGGTCATCTTCTCTGTTCCTCTCGGCTCCGCCATGGATCCCGCCTATCTATAGCCGCAATCGCTTAACAAGGAGCATACCAGCATCTGGCCCACCGGCTCCAGGACGGATATGACGAAGCCGCCGGGGCGGCTTGCCGCAGTGCCGGGCCGTGGGCCGCGCAGGCCGGGGTCGCGCGCTCTCGCGACCGGCGAGCGGAGTGGGCGGCGCGCAAACGCGCTCTGGCGCCGCCGCCCGCCGGGCCGTTATACTCGCCCCCATGGCGGAACCGCCGGATCTCGCTTCCCTTGCCAAGCGCTATGTGGATTTGTGGCAGGACCAACTGATCGCGATGGCGGCCGATCCCGCCCTGGCCGAAAGTACGGCGCGCATTCTGGCGGCGCTCGTGCCGGCCGCTTGGCCGCCCCAGCCGGGGCGTTCCTATGACGACGCCGGCACCTATCCGCCAGGGCCCGCGGCCTCTGGCGCTGCACCTGACGGGCGCGATGGGGGCCTGGCTCAGCTCGCGCGCCGCCTCGCCGCTCTTGAAAAGCGGCTCAAGGCTGTGGAGGCCGGAATTCGCGCTCCAAGGCGCAGCCCTAAGCCTCGCGCTCAACGCCGCGTCCGCAAGAAGTGAGGCCGCCGGGGGCGCCGGCCAAGCCGGTTTCGGCCATCCCGATGCCTTCACGCCCGATGCCTTCGCCCCCGATGCCTTCACGAAGGCGCTCGATCGCGAGCTGATCGCCCGCGCTTCCGCCTTCCTCGACGGGATCGAGCTCTATCGCCGCCATCCTTACGCCCGCGACCTCGCCGACCCGCCCGTGCTCTGGCGCGAGGGCACGACGCGGCTTTTGGATTACGGCCCGCCCGACGGCGTGCCGGTTCTGGTCGTGCCGTCGCTCATCAACCGTGCCTACATCCTCGACCTGGCGGCGGGGCGAAGCCTGTTGCGCTATCTCTCGAGCCGCGGCTTGCGGCCGATGCTGGTCGATTGGGGCGAGCCCGCGCGACGAAGAGCGCCGCTTCGGCCTTTCCGACTACATCGCGCAGCGGCTCGAGCCCGCGCTCGACGCGGCGCGCGAGGAAGCCGGGACCGAGCCCGTCGTCATGGGCTATTGCATGGGCGGCTTGCTCGCGCTGGCCCTGGCCGCGCGGCGGCCGCGGGCGGTGCGCGCGCTCGCCCTGCTCGCGACGCCCTGGCGCTTCCATGCCGAGCGCGCGGCGCATGCCAGGCTTTTGGGCGTGCTCGCCGAGCCGATCGCGCGCAGCTTCGAGACTTTGGGCGAGGTTCCGGTCGACGTGCTGCAAGCCCTCTTCTTCGCGCAGGACGCGCTGACGGCGTTGCGCAAATTCACGCGCTTCGCCGAGCTCGCGCAGGATAGCGCCGCGGCGAAGGCGTTCGTCGCGCTCGAGGATTGGCTGAACGACGGCGTGCCCTTGGCGGTGAAGGTCGCGCGCGAATGTTTGGGCGGGTGGTATGGCGAGGATCTGCCGGGCAAAGGGCGCTGGCGCGTCGCGGGCCGGCGCGTGCTGCCGGCGAGAGATCGACATGCCCGAGCCTCGTCATCGTGCCGGGCAACGACCGCATCGTGCCGCCGGCGACGGCCGCGGCGCTCGCCGACGAGTTGCCCCAAGCCGAGCGCATGGTTCCCGCCTTGGGACATATCGGCATGATCGTCGCGCGCGAGGCGCCCAACGCGGTCTGGGCCCCGCTCGCGGAATGGATGAAGGGGCAGGGCGCGTAGCACAGCCCGCGCAAGGGCGAGGGCGTCGTGCGAAGCGGAATAAAGAGAGCGCGTAGCACAGGCGCGGCGCGGGGTCGCTGCCGGCAATATCTGTCAAGCATATCAAAATCAACTCTGACTCCATTTCTGATGCCATTCGTCAGAAGAAGTCGCAGATTTTTTCCGTGAACTCGCGCGTGGCAGAACACCCCGCCGTTACACTTTTGCGGATGTCGAGCGTCGGGTATCGCCTTAGCTGTGAAGAGAAGCGGCACCAGAAGGGGCCGCTTCTAGACGCGCTACCGGGCCGCGTCACGGCATCGCCCGTCGAGTGACTCTCAGGTACCTACCACCAACGCAGCAAACACCGCATGTTTCTTAGCCGCTTCCATTGCGTGAAGCAGAGCATTCATCTTTTTCGCCAAACTTTGAATGTAGTTTTCATCCGACAAATGTGATGAGAAGTTCTTCGTCTCCTCGCTCGCTGTCACCAGGGCCAGCAGTGTTTCAACAACAGGCGCCCATCGAGCGGCAAGTTCAAGGAGTGAGCTTTCTCCAGCTGCCCCCGAGGTGAAGCCGACTGTTTGAACGTCGCACTTTTTGCCGATGGCTGTTTCGATGGTCATCGCCATAAGTGCAATAAAGAACGATTTGAATCGTAAATTTCTCATCAAGCCAAGCTGCTCTGTCTCGACCGCGATCAAATCGCCGGTATCGGATTTGGCTTTTAAAGCCAACCTTCGATCGTCAATGGCCTTCGCTAAAGAATACACGAATAGAACATGTCGTGCCTTCTTACCGTCAAAGGCATTTTGATACAGCGGTTTCCGATCAAAGATTTGGTTCTTACCTCGGATGGCATCCTGGGGCCTACCATGAAAAGCTAGCAGTGGCTGCATTACTTCGTCGATACCGAGTTCATCGCCTGTGCCCACAAAGCCGCGTTTGATGTTGTAAGTGAAGCCTAAATCTTTGAACTCCTGAACGAGCCGCTTTTGATCGGGGTCGTTACTATATTGATCCCAGGACGTAATCGCATTTTGCGTATTATTAAACCGAACAATTTCTGCGATCGTATCTGAATCTGAACTTTCGATTACGCGGCAAAGCACTCGAAGGTCGGAGATATTTTTTTTTGTAAGGTCGACTGATCCTATTGATCCGGTCGTCTGCGCACCGTTGATAATGGACATGCCGGAGAGAGTGTAGGACTTGGCTTTCTCCTTGTTCCTGTTCATTGCCATTGTCAGTATTGTGATTCCGTTGTTAAAGGCCCAGAAATCAGCGGATCGAAGTCTCGGCAGAATCACGGATGCCGGCATTAACTCGCCTACGGCGGCCGCCGCCCAAAAAACCGCGATAGTTGGCAGAGAAGAGACTGTCCGCGTACTTCGTATAAACTGTGTGCAGCCAATTCCCTGGTACGGATGCCACGTAAGCTTTCCATTTCGGTCCTTTTTCCTCAAATGCGATATCCGAGGGAAATTCGATGTTGTCTTTGACCTCGAGATGCGAATCCTGAGCGTCGTAAAGGTACTGAATCTTCGCGGCGCCTAGCTCGGTGGCGCGAACGCTAACCGAGGTCAACGCGAGAACCTTCTTGATATGGTCTTCGGCGGTCTGAAGTTCTCTCGCGACATTCACCGACTCGGGTAGGTTATGGACGTAAAATAACTCGATGTTTTCGATTTCATCCGCGTCGAGCGCGTCGCGACACTCGCTAACTATTTCGCGGATCGTATTTGGCACGAGTTGTAAATCGCCCGAAAAAAACCAGGCGGCAGCAGTATTTAGATCCGATGCCTTGTTGTCCGGAGCGGAGTCTTTTTGCTTCGATGCAAAGTAGCCCTGTGTCAGAACAAGACGTTTTTCATCGTGATCGAGGTAAATGAAATCAATTTTCTTGTCATTGGGGCCGTCCGTTAATGCTGTAGCGGCTAGGGCCTCCAAATCCGGCTCCTCGAGATAGCGAGCCATGACCCAAACGATATGCGCTTTCTCTTCGCCTAGCTTCTCGATCAAGCTAGTGCTATGTTTGAAAACGTCGATGTAGCTCATAGCGCTCTCCCTTCACGGAGAGTAGCTTGCCTTCCGCCATGCGGCAATGGTCTATCCCCCAGAGGAGCGATCGTCGCTGTGTCATCGCGGTAGAGAGAGCGGCAGGACTTTGAGAAGTCCAGTCAGAGTAGATTTTATGAGCAGCTGCTTCGCCGGTAACCGCTGGCTCGGTAGATAAAAATCCGCTCAAGCCCCGCCTGAAAGCGAGCTTCGCGGTCCCGACTTACGCGAGGTGCCGGCGTCGCGCCGGCGGCCGAAGCCGGCTTGCATGACTGGTGCTTGGGGTTGAACGTCAACAGTCTTGGAAGAAGGTTGGGCATCGGCCTCGAGCGCTTGCCGCAATCGCGATTTGATCATGTCGCTGTCGTCGCGCTCGGTAACTTCGATGTAATGCACGCCGGCTTCTCGCAAGGCTTCTTTCTTCACCGCGTCGCGGGCGGCCGCCGTGCCTTGATAATGTCACGCGCCCTGATATTCGACCGCCGCAACCGGCCAGCCGGCCCAATCGACAACCAAGATGTCCACCCGCTTGCTGTTGATCGAATGGTAAGCCGGGTCGTTCGGGAAGAAAGGATTTCGCCGAGGGAGGTATGCGCGAAGACGCGATGGCCTTTGCGCAGCGATCGGATTTCTTCTTCCACGATTTTGAAGACGTCGTATTCCGACCAATTCAGCAATCGCTGCCGCTCGAAAGGCGCGTCCATGACGAAATGCAATAAAATTCAGCGACGAATACTTATCTCGGAAATTGCAGGGACATAATACTTATCTCGGCGACCTCAAAGCCAATTAAGGATTCTGTCCCTAGAACGCTCTAGAAATTGCCCGGTTCGCTCGTCGGCTATCGGGCAGCAAGCGGAAGTCGCGCGCGGCGGGGGTCGGTTCCGAGTTGTGGCGATTAGGGACACGCAGCTTCCCCCGCTCGTCGAAACGGCCAGAGAGAATCTGGATTGGGCGCCGAAGCCTTGGCGCTCGCGTCCAACCGCAACGACGCGACAGCTCTTACCAGGCAAGCAACAGCGTCCCGTCTCAGGCTTGTGCCGCCGCCGTCGCGGGCTTGGCCGGGGCTTTCGGCTGGCAAAGATAGATCGCCGCGACGACCAGCACCGCGCCGAGGAGTTGCGAAGGACCCAGCCGGTCGCCGAGGATGAGGAAGGTGAGGACCATGCTCGCCACCGGCTCGGTATTCATCACGACCGCGACGCGGGTCGGGCCGATGGCCGCGGCGGCCATGAGGATGCTGGTCATCGCCACGAGGTAGCATAAAGCGGACCCCATCAGGCCACTCCAACCCAGCGCGGAAGTCGGAAAGAAAACCTGTCCCGTCGCGAGCGACGCCAAAGCCGCCGCGCCGCTCGCGGTCGCGAGGATGACGAAAGTGCGGGGCCGGGTATCGCTTCGCGGCGGGAAAAGGCGCCCGGAAAGAATAAGGACGGTAGAAAATCCGATCGCGCCGAGCAGCGCCCAAGAAGCGCCGCGCATACTGAAATCGCCGCCCGACACATCGAGCGCGAGCAACAGGCCGAGAAACGCGAGCGGAAAGGCCACCGCGCGGACGGGCGTCAGCCGTTCCTTGCCGGTCACCCACAGAAACAGGCCTGTGAACAAGGGATACGTGTAGAAGGTGAGGATGGTCAGTGCGACCGGCATGTATTCCATGCCCTTATACATCGCGCCCGAATAGCCGCCGACCAAGAGGCCCATGAACGGGGCTGCCCAACGCTCGCGTGCCGACAAGCGGATCGGGATCTTGCAAACGACGAGCAACAGGCCGAGCCCCACCGCCGCAAAGCTGGTGCGGACCAGGACGATCGCCAGCGTGCCCGCGCCGGCGTCGTAGGCAAAGCGCACGAGCGTCGAACCGAGTGCGAAGATCGTGGCCGTCCCAGCAAGGAAAGCGGTCGAGAGCCGGGGATGAACGGCAAGCAAATGCGAGAAGGGTCTATTCAATGACGGTGCCGTAACGCCGGAGCCGTCGTCTCGAAGCTCGGTCACTCTGACTCCTACAATCGAAACGACCCTAACGACGAAACCCGGGCATTTCCAGGGCGCGGATCAGGCGACCAAGATTCCCGACGGCGGCCTGAATTGTTGCGCAAACAGAGCATAAAAGGGGTGCGAGTCAATTTGTCAGCGACGAATCCCCCGGCAATTCTCGACCCGCCGACATCGCCGCCGAATGAAGCTCCGCGCGCGCCTAACGTAACCGACCACGTCGCGGTTCCAGCCCGGGCCGCTAAGGTCGACGCTCCGGCTCGCGAAGCGGCCAAGCCCCCCAACGCAACGTCAACGGGAATCGGGCTCGCATGATTTGTAATACTCGTATAAGTATCATTTATCCGCTAGCGCCATGCCAGGTTGACCAATGGAACATTTGCCGCCCGCTTACGATCCTCGAATCGAGCGGTTTTCGGTTTACCTCGCGGCAAAGGCGCCGCCCGGCAAGCTACCGGGGCGCCAACATATCGATCCCCACGAGATTACCGATCTTCTTCCCTATTTGATGCTCTATGACGTCGTCCCGCAGGCGAGCGACGATCCACGCTATCGGACTCGGCTGATTGGGACGCATGCGGCCGAACTCTTGGGCACCGGTGCGACCGGAAGGTTCATCGACGAAATCCTCCCGGCCGTGAGGGGCGCCGAGATCATCGGCCACTACAACCAGATCCTTATTACCAAGCAGCCGCACTATTTCGAGGGCACACTTACAAATATCGGCCGTGAGCACATCCGATTCCAGCGCGCGGGCTTTCCCCTCGCGCGCAACGGCGAGAATGTGGACATGTTGGTGCTGATAATGATTGGATTCGACACGCGGGAGGTTGGAAGGAGCACCTGAGAATTTCGAGCAGCGCTGAACACCGCAGCCGAGGCACGGCTTGGCCGCGCCAGCGAGGGTTTCGATTTCTGTATGGCGGATGACGCATTAGCGTAGCGAACCCTTGACGTTAAATCTCCGCCAGCGTCAATTTGCTCGAAGATCGTCGCGTCGAGCGTTTCAATTTCGGGCAATTTCGGGGACATAATACTGATCTCGGCCACGCGAAAGCGAATTAAGTATAGTGTCCACAGAATACCAGTGCTACCGGGGAAGTGACTTCTGAGCGACCCAGCGAGCGAACTGCTCTTTCGCGGTCGCACTCGCCGCGAGCGCCCTACTTGAAGAAGAAGACTCTCGGCGGACCTATGATGCTTGCCGCCTGCATCAGTGATCGCACTTCGTCACTTCCGAGGGCAGCCCGAGCCTTCCCCTCATCGCTCGCGTCGGATATCACGATGATACTATTTGGATCTTGGATGCCGCGAAACGCGCGGGAGTTCGTAATCCCCCCTGCGTTACGAACTGCCTCGCCCTTCGGAAACACTTCGGTGAATTTCGTGAAATCGCTAATTTTCAGCTCGACAATGAGCGTTCCCATGTTCTTCGTGTCCCCGCGCGAATGTTGCGATTACCTAAACCGGTGTATCGACTCTTCTTCTTACTTGTCAAAAATAAATTCTCTCAGGTGAGTTGCGCAAGCGCAATTTCGACGCGGCGCACGCTGCGTAAAAGCTGATGGGCTGCACGTACGTCATCACAAGCCCGCATCATCCTACGCAATCGCACGCACCGTATCGAAGTAGCACCAAAAGGGCGACGGAGGTTGTTCCCGAGGTGCGATAAGGGGCGATGCTGCGACCACGGGAATTTCCACCGCAGACCTCCGAGGGGTCAGGAGCGCACGTGACGCCGAATGGTTACCCCCGTGGCGCCCCTCGCGATCTCAATTACGGGCCACGTTGCTGACACGTTAGGACGCGGCTCGGCCCCACAATCTAGGCCAGCGTGTCGCATGGCGAGCCACTTCAACTTCGTGTTATACCGTGCGCCTCATGTTCAGCATCAGCGCCAAGCGAAGCTCTGGTCATCCACGCAAGGCGCGATACAGGGCGTTGCCGTTTGCGCTGCATGGTGAAGCCCGTTGGATGATCTTCGACACACACGCAGCGCGATTGGTTGTGAAGGCGCTGCACCGGAAAGCTGCGCGTACATTGGCGCACACGTTGAACGTAGCGGACCTTTGCGCGCCACTGATCGACTACGGCGGTGATCCGTAAGTTCATCAGCAAGGCGGCCCTTGCCTGGATCGCTGCGCATCGCTCGCTAGATCAGCGCCATTCGAGGGTGTCCAGAATCCCCTCTGATTTGCGTCTCTGAAACGCCAAGGTTTCTGCGGCTCTCGATCCTTGCGATTGAGTGTCCCCGTAAACGGTTGTTCGTCGGACATCGTGTTGTCCGTTGCTGGCCGTCACTGAGCCGCCTTCGCCCCCCGCTACCCTCTCGCCGTCGCCGCATGCGCGCGGACGCGGCCTTCGACGGCGCCGCCGCCAAAGCGCGCGGCGAACGCCTTGGCCGCCGCTTGCGTCGCTTCTTCGAGGCGCGAGGGATCGCCGCGCGGAGGGCAACCCCCGTGCCCGGTGCCGGCCGTCCCCTGGCAATAAGAACCTCGATGATCTAAAACCCGCGCTCCGAGGCATGACTGGTCGTGGCCGTCGCGGCTGGCCCCAGTTTGACAAAGAACAGAGGACGGGAAGCACGACCATGAAGTTCTGCATGCATCTCAGCACCCGCATCCAAGACAAGCGGAACGAGCTTCCGCTCATCAACTGCATGACCGACCTCGCGCTCGAGGCGGATCAAGGCGGATTCGGCGCGATCTCCCTCACGGAGCATCACCTCCACGAGAACCAAGGCTATCAGAACTCGCTCTTGTTCGCCTGCGCGCTCGCGCCCCGGCTGACGCAGGCGACGCTCATTCTCGCCACGGTGAACCCGGCGCTGCATCACCCGGTGCGGCTGGTCGAGTCGTGCAACCTGATCGACCAGCTGAACGCCGGGCGGCTCGTCGTCGTTTTCGGCTCGGGATTCAAGGAGACCGATTTGGTGGCGTTCGGGCGCAACCTCGCCGAGCGCAGCGCATTGTTCGAGCAGGGGATGCGCGCGGCCATCGACATCTGGGCCTATGACGGCACGGGCGGACCGCTCGAATTCGCGGTCGGCACTGACCATGGAAGGCTCGACGTCGCCGTCAACCCGTCCTCCTTCCGCAAGCCGCGCCCCATCCTGGCGCGCGGAACCCTCAGTCAGGCATCGATCGCCGATGCCGCCGCGCGCGGCTGGCCGGTGTTCACGGCGATCAGAGACCCCGCGCGCGCGCGCGAGCAGATGGCCGGCTATCACGCGGCGCTTGCGGCCTCCGGCCACGGCTCGGAGACGATCGCGCTCGCCCGGGAATGGTCGGGGGTGGGCAAGGCGGTGCATGTGGCGGAGACCGACCAACAGGCCCGGTCGGAGGCCGAGGCTTTCTTCGTCAAGAACCCGAGCGGGGCGATTGCGCGCAACGCCGACGACATGATCTGCGGCAGCCCGGACACCGTCACGCGCGCAATGCGCGCTTTTGCCGAGTCCGGCGTGGGGGTGATGACCTGCGGCTTCCTCATCGACATCGAAAACCCGGCGCAGCTTCGGCGCAGCGTCCGTCTGTTCAAAGAAGAGGTCATCCCGGGCGTGGCGGCCTGACGCGACGCCGGTCTGCCGGCCGAACCCTTCGCCACATTCGCATCTTTGACAGACGATGGAATGCCGCTTGCGCGGCATTCACGAATCGCATCACGCCCTTCTCGACGGCCCAGGCCGACATGCGGCGGGCCGGAAGAAGCCAACGCATGAAATTGCGGGCGCATAATCCTTATCTCAGCGACGTCAAAGCGAATAAAGCTGATGTCCCCAGAACAGCCGGAGGCGCGAAACCGGGTTGATCCGCTCTCCCGAGGCTTGCCTTCGCGCGAAAATGGCGCCTTAGATGGGGCGCGGAAGGAATCTGAATGAGCACACCACAGGCAATCCCAAGTCCGGCCGGCTCTGCGGCGGGCGGTCTCGCTTTTGTCGGCTGCGACCTGATGCGCGCCATGTCGCCCGAGGCCCAAGCGCAAATCCCGCCATCGGCGCAAAGCCAGGCTCAGACGCCGGGGTCCGCGCAGAGCCCGGGGCGCGGCGCGGAGCAGGCGCCGGGGCGGTCGCGCCGGCGCGAGGTCGTGGTCAGCGGCAAGCGGGTCAAGACCGTCGACGTGCATGCCCATTGCTCGGTGCCGGAGGCGATGGCGCTGATGTCGTCGCCGCTACCCGGGCCGGCGCTGCTGCTGTTCGCGCGGGTCGAGGACCGCATCCAGGCGATGGACGCGCAGGGCATCGATGTCGAGGCGCTCAGCGTCAATCCGTTTTGGTACAAGGCCGAGCGCGACCTCGCGGCAGCGCTCATCAAGCTCCAGAACGAGAAGCTCGCCGAATTCTGCGCCGCGCATCAGGAGCGCTTCGTCGCCTTCGCCACGGTGGCGTTGCAGCATCCGGATCTCGCGGTCGAGCAGCTCGTCTACGGCGTCAAGACGCTGGGCTTGCGCGGCGTCTCGGTCGGCGGCAGCGTCAATGGCGAGGAACTCGCGGCGGAGCGATTCCACCCGGTTTGGGCCAAGGCGGAGGAACTCGGCGTGCTCGTCTTCCTCCACCCGCAGGGCACCGCCGAGCTCCAAGCGCGCCTCGGTGGCAATGGCGGGCTCGACAACGCGATCGGCAACCCGCTCGAGACGACGATCGCGCTGTCGCATCTGATCTTCGAGGGCACGCTCGATCGCTTCCCGGGCCTGAAGGTGTGTGCCGCGCATGGCGGCGGCTACCTGCCATCCTACGCGGCGCGTTCGGATGCCATCGGCGTCACCTTCCCCGACCGGGTGAAGCCGCTCAAGAAGCGCCCGACCGAGTATCTGAAGCAGCTCTATTACGACTCCATCGTGTTCACGCCGGAGGCGTTGCGTCATCTCGCCGCCGAGACCGGCCCCGGCCAGATCGTCATGGGCACCGATTACCCCTATCCCTGGACCAGCACCTCCGTCGACCACATCCTCGCGACGCCCGGCCTCACCGCCGAGCAGCGCATCGCGATGCTCGGCGGCACGGCGGCAAAGCTGCTGGGGATCGGCGGCTAAGGCGTGCGTTCATAAATTTCGGGGACATCACATAAATTTCGGGGACATCATACTTATCTCGGCGACGTCAAAACGAATTAAGTATTGTGTCCCTATAACACCCCGGTCGTAGATCTCGGGGATCGATCCCGCGAACAGCTTGTCGCTTGCCGCCATCGTGCTCGCTCCCGTCAAACGGGCGCCGCATGGGCGCAAGGGCACGCTGCGCCCGAAAGACGCCCGCGCTTCAAGAAGAAAGACGGGCCGCGGCGCCGAGGCGGCGGGGGAATGTTCGTGTTTTGTTCTTGACGCGATCCGGATCGATATGGTAGGAAAGGTTCAGGCTGCGCGAGCGCCCGGCGCGTGTCGCGCACGGCGTGTTCGGATTGTATCGGCGGATTGAATGGGCTCGTTCCGCCGTCAGCTGCGAAACTCTGGATTGCCGGTCACCGCCGGGCACTTCGTCCCGGGGGGCGATGACGATCAAGAGATGAGCCGCTCGGACCGGTTTTTTCCCTCGCCACCAGGACAGGTTCTTCCATGACCGAGCGGCAGCGCTTGTTCGTCGAGCATTATCTCGTGCTGCGCGATGCCACGGCGGCGGCGTTGCGTGCCGGCTACAAGCCGAGCGCGGCGCGCATCATCGGCTGGCAGCTCTTGCGCAAGGCCTGGGTTCAAGCCGCGATCGAGGCGCGCTCGCGCGGCGCGGATTGGCCCCCGCCCCAGCCGCGCCGCGGCGTGGGCTTGACGCCGCGCCAGCGCCGCTTCGCCGAGGAATATCTCATCGACACCAACGCGACCAAGGCTGCGATCCGCGCCGGCTATTCGCGGCGCTCGGCGCCGGCGATCGGCTGTCAGCTCCTGAAGGTGCCGCATGTCGCCGAGGCGATCGCGCAAGCCGCCGCGGCGCGCTCGGCGCGGCTCGCGATCACCGGCGATCAAATCGTCGGCGAATGGGGGCGCATCGCCTTCTTCGATTTCCGCCGAGTGATGGATTGGGGACCCGGCGGCGTCGCGGTGAAGCCGAGCGCCGAGCTCGGCCCCGAGGAGGGTGCTGCGATCGCGTCGGTCTCGGCGCGCAAGAGCAAGAACGGCGCGACGCGGCTGCGCGTGCGCGCCCTCGACAAGCATCGCGCGCTCCAAAGCCTCGCGCGGCATTTCCAGCTTTTCACCGCCAACGCCGCGCCGAAGAAGAAGCGCTGAGAGCGCGGAGCACAGCCCGCGCAGGGGCGCGGGCGTCGTGCGAAGCGGCATTAAAGAGCCCCGAGCACAGCCCGCGCAGGGGCGCGGGCGTCGTGCGAAGCAGCATTAAAGAGCCCCGAGCACAGCCCGCGCAGGGGCGCGGGCGTCGTGCGAAGCGGCATTAAAGAGCCCCGAGCACAGCCCGCGCAGGGGCGCGGGCGTCGTGCGAAGCAGCATTAAAGAGCCCCGAGCACAGCCCGCGCCGGGGCGCGGATGCGATTCTTTGGCGCAGTGGCCGCCGCGCTAGCGCGCCATCGCCGCGATCAGGTCGTCGATCCAGGGCTTGTCGCCGCCGATCCCTTCGAGCTGGGCGCGCAGCTCGGCTTCCGGCATGGCGCAGGAGCGGATCACGTCGAAATCTTCATCGGGCCCGTCGCGGTTGGTGACGATCTCGAGCCGGATCCCGTTCGGGTCGAAGAAATAGAAGGAATAGATCGCCGGCGGAATGATCATGAGCGGACCGGCCGTGATCTCGACGCCGTTCGCCTTCAAGCGTTCGAGCATCTCGCGATGGCGCTTCGGGCCGCAGGCGAAGGAGACGTGCTGCATGGCGCCGATCGTGTCGCGGTCGGCCTTGGCGACGGTTTTGGGATATTCGAAGAAGGCGAGGAGGCTGTCGCCGCCCATATCGAGGAAGAAATGCGGGATGCCCTTATAGGGCGGGGTTCCCTCGCCATGCGCGGGTCCGGCGCCTTGCTTGGGCGTCGGCGTGCGCAGCCCATGCACCAGCTTCATGCCGAGAATGCGCAGGTAGAAATCGAGCGTCATCCGCATATCCGCGGTGTTGAGCGCCAGATGATGGATGCCGCGCAGCATCGGCTGGGCCGAGGCGGCCGCGCTCGCGGAGTCGCGGGATCGGGGTCGAAGGGTTGCGTCGTCCATGCGTGGCCTCCCTCGGCGGCTCCGAACGGAATTTCAAGCCCGTGCGGATCGGCCGCCCCCTGAGGATCGCATGAATGCCGGATGGCTACAATTCTCCCTTGCGCCGCCCTTTCGCGCGAGCGGGGGAAGCGTTCGGCTTGCGAGGCACGGTTTCTCGCGCCGGAATCCCGGGCGGGCGCCGTTCGAGCCGTTGCTTGACCTTTTCGAGAATTGCCGCCGCTGCGATGCGCGTGACGGGAGCCACCAAGGCCTCCATCAATTTCCCCATTCGGCCGGCTTCAAAACTATACGCGATCGAAAGCTCGACCTTCGTGCCCCCGGCTGTTTTCGTCAGAGTATAGGTGCCGGAATTCCTGAAGCCCCGGATCGAACGCCATGCCAGGCGAGCCGGGCGGCGAAATTCCGTGATGGTCGAATCCCAACTCAGCGCGAAGCCGTGCACGCGCGCAACCCAGCGATAGGTGCGGTGGCCGATCTTTTCGACCTCCTTCAGGGCGTCCGCATAGAGGGGGAATTCGTCCACGCGCGAGATGAGGTCGAAGATCGCTTCCCGCTCCGCTTCGATCGTCACGGATTCGGAAATTCTTGCCATGCCGATCTCCGAAAAATCGCGGCAAGCGATGGCGGAGACTTCGGGGCCGACCGCGGCCCGCGCCGCGCCTAGCCGTGCACGTAGTGCTCAAGCTGTTCGATGACGAATTTCTGATCGGCGATGATGCTCTTGACCAAATCCCCGATCGAAACGATGCCGAGCATTTTTTTGCCTTCGAGCACCGGCAGATGACGGACGCGCTTTTCGGTCATCAGGGCCATGCATTCCTCGACCGACTGCTCCGGCCGCACATACATCACGTTCTTCTCCATGATGTCCCGGACCAACATGGCGGGAGAGGTTTTCCCTTTGAGGGCGACGTTGCGGGAATAATGTCTTTCGGTGATGATGCCGATCAATTCGTCGCCGTCCATCACAAGCATGGAGCCGACATCTTTCTCGGCCATCTTGGCGATGGCATCGAAGACGGTCGCGTCGGGGCTGATGGTCCAAAGGTTTGAAGGCTTCTGTTCGAGAACCCGCCTTACCGTGGTCATGTCGGCTCTCCCGTGCCCGGCTCGTCCCGGCTCGTCAGGGCGGCCGAGCGAAAGCTTCTAATTCATTGCAAAAGTGTAACGACGACGGGAGCGGCGACCTTGACCCAGATCAAGATGCCGGCATCCAAAGCCACGCCCGATTTTCGCCGTTTCGCGTCGAGCGGAGATTCGACCTTCGGCGCCGTCGGTCTTGGAACCGCCCAAGGCGAAGACAAGGGCGACGCCGTTCGAGTCGATAGCCTCGGCTCGAACGGCGCGCACTCTGTTCAGAAGCCGTTCAGAAGCCGAATCCGATGCCGACCGTCCCGACCCGGACATTGTTGTTGCCTTCGGTGTTCGAGCCCGACACGCCGTCGACGCGATGCCGGGCGCCGTGCAGCCGACCGGGCCCTTAATCTTGTATGCAAGAATGGATGCAAATTCACGGAGGGGCGGGGGCAAGCGCCCTGGCAAGAGGATCGATCGCGGGCGAAGCGCCGCGCGCGGCTGGATTCCGTTTATCGGCGGGGCTTTCTCGCCTTCCGGCGCGTTCGCGCCCGGCGCGCCGGCATGCGCCCGCCCGCTATGCATCCGCTAAATTTTTGGGCGCTTGTGCTTAAATTGCGCATGGCGCCGAAGCGATGCGCCGCGAGGAAAAAGACGACGCGGCCGACCCATTGTCGCGACGGCAAGCGGGCCGGCGGGTCATTGGGCTCGGCTTCGAGGAAGGACGATCGCGCTGATGGCCCAGCGGCCGGCGGCGACCGCCTTCTTATGAAGCGAGCGTCGGCCGGGCGCCGGAGCCGATCGGCCCGCTCACTTCGCGAGCGACGCGCTTTCCTGCGCGGTCTTCACGTAGAAATCATAGGCGGCCTGCGCATCGATCCCGCGCGATGTCGCGGCGGCCATCCAATTGGCCTTGTAGAAGGCGATCTTCTCCCGGAGAACCTTCATGAACTCGGCGCTCGCCTGATGCGTCGCGATGCCGTTCTCCTTGATCAGCGGCCGGGCCGAATCATCCTGGTCGATGAATCCCTGCCCCGCCATCCGCGCGAAGGGTTCGTAGGACAGCTTGTCGATGACCGCGCGATCCTCCGGGGCGAGGCTGTCGTATTTTCTCTCGTTCATGAAGAAGGATTGGACGGTGTAGCCGAGCTGGCCGGGAAAGATCGTCATTTCCTTGGTGTAATGCGCGAGCTGGAACGAGATCAGCGCGCCGAGGCCGGCCACGGCGCCGTCGACGATGCCGCCCGACATCATTTCATACATGTTGCTGTTGGCTTGCGGCACCGGCGTCGCGCCGAAGCTTTTGATGACGGCCGCCATGTTGGGCGTCGCGACCCAGATCTTCAGGCCCTGGAAATCCTCGATCTTCGTCACCGCGCGCTTGCGCGTTTGCAGCAAATTGCCGCCCGTGGTCCACAGCCCCAGCAGCTTGACGCCCTTGTACTCATGCGCGGCGGCGAAATATTTTTCGTAAGTCCGCCAGATCGCGACCGAGGCGGCGACGCCGTTCGGCGCGAGGAAGGGGATCTCGGCGAGAGTGGGAAGCTTGACCCGCTCGCGGATATATTCGGTGGGCGAGAGCGAGATGTCGGCGATGCCGCTCGTCACCATCTCCCATTGCCGCGACAGCGGCGACAGCGAGGCGGCGGGCATCGCGATCTTGATGCGGCCCTGCGATTGGGCCTCGATCATCCGCGCCCAGGGTTGCTGGACGCCGACGAAGAACGAGGATGCGCGCGGCATCGGCACGTTCATGGTCAAGGTCACCTCGGCCCGCGCCGGTCCGGCGAGACCGAGCGCGAGCGCGCCGCCGATGCAGATTTGCTTTGTTCGTGAGATCATCGTGGCTCCCCCGCGAGGCCGGATCGGCGTTCTTAGAGAATGATCGGGCCGAGCCGCCCGGCCGCCGCGGGCTTACTTCGCGCTCGCCATTTCGCCGCGCGATTCCGCCTTGGCGCCCTCGCGCGCGCGCTGCGCTTCGATATCGGCCAGCATGGGAAGCTCGATCACGTAGAAGGTCCCGCCCGTGTCGGTCGCGATCTCGCCGACATCCGCGCCCTGCTGGATATACATGTAGGTGCCGGCATCCTGCGTCTTGCCGCCCGCCCAGATCTTGCCGCCATAATTGATCGAGCCCTCGATCAGATAGCGGATTTCCGCGTCCTCCATGTGCTGCGCCGGAATTCGGGCGCCGGGCGCGAGCCGCGTCAGCCGGATCCCCGAGCCGCCGAAGGTGCCGAGACGCTTGTGCTCGACGCCCTCCACTTTACGGTCGCCGATCCAGGGATGGCCCTGCGGCCGCATGACGATCGGCTTCTCGAAACGGCCCTCCGGGAATTCGATCTTCTTGCCCGAGACGTATTCGCTGCAAGCGACGTGGGAGTCTTTGTTGATCTTTTTTCCGTTGGGCAGGATTTTCGTGTAGATGCCGTCCTTGAAGATGCCGCCTTCGGCCGACAGCGCCTTGCGCGCCTCGTTCAGTTCCTTATGGGTCAGATAGGGAATGCCCGTCAGGCCCTGGAACTGCAATCCCAGGCCGGTGCATTCCTCTTCCTGCAATTGCGGCCCGTAATAGACGCCTTCGGGATAGAAGGCGACTTCGCCCGCTTCCAGGAACCCGTCCTTGATCTGGCGCTTGCCGGTGAGGTTGTAGCGATACTGATCGAAGATGTGCTTATGGCGCGGCGTCGCATATCCCTTGTCATAGCGGCGCCAGGTGAACTCCAACCGGATTCCGGGGATGCCCGAATCGAGCGGAAACGGCTTGCTGGCGCTGCTGCCCTCGCGGCCGATGCCGGACGGGATGTGCAGCGGGACATCGGCGATGCTCATGATCGTGACCGAGCGTTTCATTGGACCCCCCTTATATTGATGCCGCTCGCCCGCCGAGGAGCGAACCGCGTCTATTCGCGTTGCGACGAATAGATCAAATCACGGGGCGTGACTATAATCTTGGAACCTTCGCCTGTCGCGCCCGATCTCTCCGGCCGCAAGCTCGCCCGATCAAATCCGCTCCGTTCGCTCTCCCGCCGCTTGGCTCCTTGCCGCTGAAAGATGTGAATGAAAGAACCCAATCCCGGCGCGGCTTTCGTGATTTCGCTCGGCGCGATCACCTTGGTCGGGCCGCTCGCCATCCATCTCTTCCTGCCGGCGATGCCGGACGTCAAAGCCTCTTTCCGCGCCTCGGACGCGATGGTGCAGCTGACCTTCAGCGTCACATTGATCGCGATGGCCGTCGTGACCCCGGTCTATGGCAGCCTGTCCGATCGTTATGGACGGCGCCCGGTCTTGTTGACCGGGCTCGCCCTGTTCCTTCTCGGCAGCCTGGTTTCGGCCTTGGCCGGGTCGCTGCCGATCCTGATCGGCGGGCGATTGATTCAGGCGGCGGGTGCGGCTTGCGGTCTGACCTTGTCGCGGGCGATCGCGCAGGACGCCTATGGTCCGGCGGCTTTGGTCAAGGCGATCGCCTATCTGACGATGGCCTACACTTTGGGGCCGATGCTCGCCCCGCCGCTCGGCGGGATCTTGATCGACAGCTTCGGCTGGCGCAGCGCCTTCTGGTTCGCGCTCCTCGTCGGCACGGCGATCGGCGCCGCGGCCTATTTCGTGCTGCACGAGACGCACGCTCCCGCCGCAAGAGACGATGCGCCCGCCGGCGTGTTGCACCACTACAACGCTCTCTTGCGCGATTCCCGCTTCGTCGCCTTCGTGCTGCAATCGGGCTTCATGTCCTTCATGTTTTTCGGCATCGCCGCCGCGTCGCCCTTCCTGATGAAGGATCTTCTCCACCGCACGGCGACCGAATACGGGCTCTATTTCATGTGCTTTCCGTTGGGCTATTGCACGGGCAATTTGATTTCCAGCCGGCTCAGCGGACGCGTCGCGATCGAGAAGATGGTGCTGGCCGGCGCGCTCATCTGTTGCGTCGTCATCGCCACGCAAACGAGCCTCATTCTCGAAGGCTATCTGTCGCCGCTGCTCATTTTCGTTCCCGGCGGAATGCTGAGTTTCGCGCAAGGCTTGTCGCTGCCCAACGCGCAAGCCGGTGCGATGCGCATCAAGCCCGAGCTGGCCGGGACGGCGGCGGGGCTGGGCGTGTTCATTCAGATGCTGCTCAGCGCGATCTCGGCCGAGCTCTACGGGGTGTTCGCCGACGGGACGCCGCGGCCGATGATCATGATCTCGTCGTTGGGCGCGGTTCTCGCCGTTTCGGCGGCGGCCTACTCGTTCTTCAAGCGCGACCGCCGCGCCGGCCATTAGGCTTCGATCCGGCGATCACGGGACGCGCCGATAACCCTGGCGCTCCATGCACGAATCAAAAGCCGGGCTGCCCACCGCCGCCGATGAAGCGGTGTCGCCCGAAATCTGCTTGCGACAGAGTCCTTGCGCGGCTTGCAGCGCGTCGATCGCCTGATCGGCGGATAATGGCCGGCTGTCGGCGCGGCGATAGACCGGCATGTTCGGCATAGCCGGAAAGGACAGGGCTTCGCGATCAACTCGGCTGATGCAGCCGGCCAGGGCGAGCATGCCGGCGACGCCCAGCCAGGAGAATTTTCTCACCACGTCTCGTCATCCATCGCCGATCCTATCGGTGGCGATTATCCCGGACTTGACAGAAGGATTTTAGCAAGGTATTCTCGCCTCATAGTTCGGGGAGAGATGCCTATGGCGAAGGCAAAACGCATTCATCAAATGACCATCGGGGAATGGGAAGCCGCCTTCCCCGATGAAAACGCGTGCTGTGCCTATCTCGTAGGCAACCGCTGGCCGAAGGGCGTTGCCTGCCCGCGCTGCGGCAACACCAAGGTCTATGAATTGAAGTCGCGCCCGTGGCACTGGCAATGCGAACAGTGCGCCCCGGACGGCTACCGCTTCTCCCACATCACCGGCACGGTATTCGAGAACACGAATAAGCCCCTCCGGGACTGGTTCCGCGTCCTCCACATGATGGTGACGAGCAAGAAGGGCGTCTCTGCGCTCCAAATCCATCGCACCATGGGTTTCGGCTCCTACAAGACGGCTTGGTACATGTGCCATCGTCTGCGCGCCGCGATGCAGGACAAAGACTTCCGCCAGCTCGTCGGGATTGTGGAAGTGGACGAGACCTACGTTGGCGGCAAGAACAAGAACCGACATGGTGGCGGCAAGGGCGGCCCTCGCACTGGCGGCACGCGGGGCAAGGCGGCTGTGATCGGCGCTGTGCAGCGCAAGGGAAACGTGGTCGCCCGCGTCCCCGATAACGTGCGAGGCCCGACGCTGCAAAACTTCGTGCGCGAAGTCGTCTCGAACAAAGTCAGCCTGCTCGCGACCGACGACTCCCCCGGCTACTCCAAGCTCGCTGGCGAGTACCCGCATTTCTTCGTGAAGCACAACGAGCGCGAATACGTCGCGGGCGCGATCCATACCAACACCATCGAAGGCTTCTGGTCGCTGATTAAGCGCGGCGTCATGGGCACATTCCACAAGGTCAGCAAGAAGTATCTGCCGCTCTACGTCGCCGAGTTTTGCTTCCGATATAATAACCGCGAGAACGACGACATTTTCGGCGAGGCGATCCGGGGATGCTGAAATGGTTGAAGAACATTGATTGGGCTCCGCTTGTCGGGGCGGCGCTAGCTCTAACGTTCGCATTTTCCGTGCTTCCATCAGGGCAGCCATCGCTTGCCACCTTCAATAATGAGCCAGCCCAAAAACATTCCACCCAGGAATCCGATAATGAGGAACAGCCCGTATCCTGGTGGGATTGGACGACGCACGATTCTGCTGGATTCTATACGTTTGTTCTCGATGTTCTCACTGGGATGGTGTTCGTTGCTGGTGCTTTCCTCTCCGTTTACACGTACCGGCTCTGGGAAGCTGGCGAGCGCCAATCCAAGCTGGCGCGCCAAGCAACATTCGCGAACATCATCGCTGCCAAAGCTGCGAAAAAATCTGCCGAGTCCGCCTTCGAAGCCGAGCGGGCGCGATTCTATGCTGTAATTAACGAGAACTCGCTTAAGTGGATTACCGACTATGCGGAACAAACTTTCATTCCGCCGCGCCCCGATGATGCCCCCGTCAAATTCCAAGTTTCGTACACGTTCCGGAATTACGGCAAAACGCCTGGGATCATTACTGAGACCGCCATCGGATGTACGGTTGCAGAAGAACCGCCCGATCCCGTTTTCACGGTCGAATTGAACAACTTTACCGAATATATGATTGGGTCTGGCGATACTACGGCGACAAAGAAATTCGCTCAGGATGTAACCTTCGCTGATGCGCGTGCAATCCGGCGGAACACCAAACGCCTCTGGCTCTATGGGCGTCTTTACTATGACGATGTTTTCGGGAACCACAGGGTTCAC
Organism: uncultured Alphaproteobacteria bacterium; assembly: GCA_963729935.1. Classification (GTDB taxonomy): domain Bacteria; phylum Pseudomonadota; class Alphaproteobacteria; order ATCC43930; family CGMCC-115725; genus CAIKMD01. The sequence continues at coordinate 475,497 of CAVSPW010000005.1, read as the reverse complement.
CGCTTCTATTTTCGCTCCGTGAGGGAAGGCGACCGCTGCATTTTGCAGCCCTATCGCTACAAACACTACAACGAAAGCACTTAGAACAGCGCCGGCCTGTCGCGCCCATCTTTTGAGCAGACAGGGGCTTCTGTCAAGTCCGGGATAATCGCCATTGATTTGGTCACGAATGGCTCCTGCAATGAGGCGGCCGAGGGCGTCTCAGATATTGAGCGCCGTCGCTGCCCGCCGCGATATAACTGGGCATGATTGTGCAGATGCGAACAGAGGAAATTCGCAACCGTATTATGCGATTACACGGCGTTACAGCGATTTAATGTCATAATTTTTCGCATGTGCAAACTATTAGCGGCGATCAACATGAGCGCGCGTTTAGGCGCGAAGGCGCGTGTGCTGTTCGCGGGCACCGGCACGGTGTTCAGCACCGGGCGCCGCCGGAGCGCGTGATTGTCGATTGGATGATCCGGTGAGACCGCTCGCCGCGCTTCCGCCGCCTCTCGCGCCAAGCAAGACGGATGCATTCGGCGATCCTGGATTCGCTTTCGAGCGTAGCGCCGAAATCGATCAGAGCGCGCGCGACATCGGCGCTCTATTCACGTCAACGCGGCGCGCCGACGCTCCGAGGCGCGGCGCTCGTCGACCATCGCGCCCGCCCGATTTCGATTATTGGCGAAACCCAACCGCGATGATAATGCTATTGCAGAGCCCTTCCATTGGGGATATCGGGAATCCCGCCGATGACGCGGCGGCGATCACCGAGGCCGACCACCTTGGCGCGTGATAAGGCTCGAGCATCCTGCATCGCGACGAACCCAATCCACGGAGATCGAAATGAAGCTCTACATGCACCCTGCTTCGACCACCTGCCGGCCGGTGATGCAGTTGATCGTCGACGCCCGGATCGAGATCGAGCAGCAAGTCGTCGATATTTTGAAGGGAGAGCAATACGGCGAGGCCTATACCAAGCTCAATCCCAACCATCTCGTCCCCTTGCTCGTGGACGACGAGTTCCGCCTCACAGAAAGCGCGACCATCCTGCGCTATCTCGCCGAGAAGGCGGGATCGCCCGCCTATCCCAAGGAACTGCGGCAGCGCGCCAAGGTCGACGAGCTGCTCGACTGGTTCAACTCGAATTTCTATCGCGATTGGGGCTATGGATTCGTCTATCCGCAAGTGTTCCCGCAATTGAAGCGGCCCGACGCGGCGGTACAAGCGGGGACGGTGGCGTGGGGCCGCGACAAGTCGAAGATCTGGCTGCAAGTGCTGAACGATCATTGGCTCGCGCATGGCAAGACCCATCTCTGCGGCGCCGAGATCACCATCGCCGATTATTTCGGCACCGGACTCGTTACCGCGGGCGAGCTCATCCATTGCGACTTGACGCCCTATGCGAATGTGAACCGGTGGCTCGCGGCGATGAAGGCGCGGCCGAGCTATGGCGAGGTCTACAAGGTGTTCGACGGCTTCTGCGCCTCGACCGCCGGCCAGGCCTTCGAGCGCATCTGAGCCGGGCTCGTCGTTGGGCCGGCCGACTAGCGATCGAGTGAGGCAATGCCGCACGAGGAACATCACCGCACGCATCGGACCGGATGGCTGCGCGCCTCGGTATTGGGCGCCAATGACGGCATCGTGTCGACGGCGAGCCTCGTCCTCGGTGTCGCGGCGGCGCATGCGAGCCATGGGGGGATCATCCTCGCCGGGGTTGCCGGCCTCGTCGCGGGCGCCATGTCGATGGCCGCCGGCGAATATGTCTCGGTGAGCTCCCAATCGGATACGGAACAAGCGGATCTGGCGATCGAACGTCAGGGGCTCGCCACGGATGAAGAGGCCGAGCGCGCGGAGCTGGCGGAGATTTATGTCAATCGCGGGCTCGATTCCGAACTCGCGAAGGAGGTCGCCAAGCAGCTCATGATTCACGACGCGCTCGGCGCGCATGCGCGCGATGAGCTGGGAATCAGCGAGATTCTGAGCGCGCGTCCCTTGCAGGCCGCGCTGGCATCGGCGGCGAGTTTCACCGTCGGAGCCGCGATGCCGCTGCTGACGGCCGTCTTGGCGCCCGAGAGGGACCTGATCCTGTTTGTCGCCGGAACGTCGCTGGTCTTCCTCGCGCTCCTGGGCGGGCTGGCCGCGCGGGCCGGGGGCGCGAGCGTGACGGTCGGCGCGACACGCGTCCTGTTCTGGGGCGCCTTGGCCATGGGATTGACCGCCGGCGTCGGCATTCTCTTCCAAGCGCCAGGGTGAAGGAGAGGCTTGCTCCGCAAGAGTGGCGGCGTTGAACCAAGGGCTTCGGCGCGCCCCGCCTTAACGCGAAGCGCGCTCACCAACAGCGGAACCGGCGGACCGCAAGAGGCCCGCCGCCGTATTTCCGGACGCAGGCTTGGCGGGCTTCTAGAAGCCCATTCCCCCCATGCCGCCCATGCCGCCCATTCCACCCATGCCGCCGCCCGCGGGCATGGCGGAACCGCCATCCGAATCGGGCGCATTGGCGACCATGGCTTCCGTCGTGATGAGGAGCCCCGCCACCGACGCCGCGTTTTGCAGCGCGAGGCGGACGACCTTGGTCGGATCGACGATGCCGGCCTTGATCATATCGACATAGGTGCCGTTCTGGGCATCGAAGCCGTGCGTGGCGTCACCCTTGTCGAGGAGCCTGCCGACGATGATCGAGCCGTCCTCGCCCGCGTTTTCGGCGATGAGCCGCACCGGGTTCTGCAAGGCGCGGCGCACGATGTCGATGCCGACCTTCTGGTCGTTGTTCTCGGGCTTTAAGCGGGACAAGGCCGTGCTGGCATAGAGCAGGGCCGAGCCGCCGCCGCTGACGATGCCTTCCTCCACGGCCGCGCGCGTCGCGTGCATCGCGTCGTCGACGCGATCCTTGCGCTCCTTGACCTCGATCTCGCTGCCGCCGCCGACCCGGATGATCGCGACGCCGCCGGCAAGTTTCGCCAGGCGTTCTTGCAGCTTCTCCTTGTCGTAATCCGAGGTTGTCTCTTCGATCTGGAGGCGGATCTGCGACACGCGGGCTTCGATGTCCTTCTTCTTGCCGGCGCCGTCGATGATTGTCGTGTTGTCCTTGTCGATCCGGATCTTCTTGGCCTTGCCGAGCATCTCCAGGGTGACGCTTTCCAGCTTGATCCCGAGATCTTCGGAAATGAGCTGGCCGTTCGTCAGGATGGCGATGTCCTCGAGCATCGCCTTGCGCCGGTCGCCGAAGCCCGGGGCCTTGACCGCGGCCACTTTCAGCCCGCCGCGCAACTTGTTCACGACGAGGGTCGCCAAAGCCTCGCCCTCGATGTCCTCGGACACGATCAGCAGCGGCTGGCCCGATTTCACGACGGCTTCGAGAACGGGAAGCAGGGGCTGGAGGTTAGACAGCTTCTTTTCGTGGAGAAGGATGTAGGCGTTGTCGAGCTCGACCAGCATCTTCTCGGCATTGGTGACGAAATAGGGCGACAGATAGCCGCGGTCGAACTGCATGCCTTCGACGATGTCGAGCTCGGTTTCGAGGCCCTTGGCTTCTTCGACCGTGATGACGCCTTCATTGCCGACCTTTTGCATGGCCTTCGCCAGCATTTCGCCGATCTCGCGATCGCCATTGGCGGAGATGGTTCCCACCTGGGCGATTTCGGCATTGGTCGAGACGGTCTTCGAACGCTTCTTCAGATCCGCGACCACCGCCTCGACGGCCATGTCGATGCCGCGCTTCAAATCCATCGGGTTCATGCCCGCCGCGACGGCCCGGGTTCCGGCATGGACGATCGCCTGCGCGAGCACGGTCGCGGTCGTGGTGCCGTCACCGGCGAGATCGCTCGTCTTCGAGGCGACCTCCTTCACCATCTGCGCGCCCATATTCTCGAACTTGTCGGAAAGCTCGATCTCCTTCGCCACCGTGACGCCGTCCTTGGTGATGCGCGGCGCGCCGTAGGATTTGTCGAGGACGACGTTGCGGCCCTTGGGGCCCAAGGTCACCTTGACCGTATTCGCCAGTATGTCGACGCCGCGCAGCAAATGCTCGCGCGCCTCGCCGTGAAAAATGACTTCTTTTGCTGCCATGTGAATTGCCTCCTCAGGCGACTTTCTTCTTCGGAATCGATTTCTCGATGATGCCCATGATGTCGGACCCGTTCATGATGATCAGGTCCTCGCCGTCGATCTTGACCTCGGTGCCCGACCATTTGCCGAACAGAACCCGGTCGCCGGCATGGATGTCGAGCGGCACGATGTCGCCCTTTTCGTTGCGGGCGCCCGGGCCGGCGGCGACGACTTCGCCCTCCGAGGGCTTTTCCCGCACCGTGTCGGGAATGATGATGCCGCCCTCGGTCTTTTCCTGAGGGGTGAGGCGCCGAATGACCACGCGGTCATGCAACGGACGGAATTTCATGGGATAGCCTTTCAAACAACAAGGGGGGCCGGCGCGGGGCGCGCTTGGCACTCTCCTTGTGGGAGTGCCAAGCTCCTTGGCCCTCCCGCCGGTCGATGTCAACAACGCATTTGGGTGCCGATGAAACCCGATATCGCTCGATCCGGTCTCCGGGCGCCTCGGCGCCCGGCGCGCCGCCTATTTGGAGCCGGGGCCGCTCTTTGCCGATTGCGCCTTGTAGGGCGACACCGATGCGGCGGATTTTGGCTTGTTCTTGTCGGCTTTGGGCTTCTTCTTTTCGCGGGTACTTCTCTGTTGCCCCTTCGCCATGGTCATTCTCCGGCTTGATGGAACGCACCCACAATGAGCGCATTCGCAAATGAGGCTCGGGCGTTTCGGACGGCGATGCGCGCTCGACAATCAGTATCAAGCGCGACCCAAGCGGATCGATCGCCGGAAGGATATTGACCATCTCCCGGCGATAAGTCCACGCCCGCCGCATGGCCCGGCTTCGGTGCCGGCCAGACGCGGCGGCGATCAATCGCCCGATCGCATGCGGCCGAGCAACCGGCGAAGCCTCGCGTCATGCTTGACGTGCCATTCGCGGCTCATGGCTTGCGTGCGGGTTTCGTAACGTTCCGCATAGAGAAGCACCCATTGCCGCCCCCGCGTCGATTTGGCGCCGACGCCCTTGTTGTGCTGCTCGAGACGCCGGTCGAGCTCGGTCGTCCACCCGACATAGGTTCGGTATCCATCGCCCTGTTCGCTTCCCAGGACATAGACGTAACAAGGCATCCGAAATCCCCCGCATCGGGTGGGACAATCCGCCCGCGATCGGCCGGCGGCATTTTAAGGTGACGGCCCGGTTCTTGGCAGTCCCGCGGTTCCCGCGCCACCGCCGGCGGCTTTGGGCTATCATCGGGGCGATCAGAACCTCGCCCGGAGCGCCGCGTGACCAAGCTTCCCGATTACCGCCCCTTTCTGCCCTCGGCCGCGCAATCGAAAATCGCCGGGCCGACGGCGCGCGCCCATGCCGAGGCGCGGCGCCAATCGCCGCGCGGCAAGGAATTTTTTGCGTCTTGGGCGAAGCTCCTCGCCGAGCCTTTCAAGGGCATCACCACGGACGGCCAGGTCGCGCCTGGCCTCTTCGCGCTGTCGCCCGAGGGCGCGCCCGTCGCGGCGATGATCGATGCGGCGAAAACCTTGCTCGGGCGATTGAGCGCCGCGCAGCGCGCGGCGACGTGCTTTCCGGTCGAGTCCGAGCATTGGCGGCGCTGGCAGAACACCGAGCTCTATCTCGAGGATTACGGGCTGCGGCTCGACGAGGTCGACGAGGCGACGCGCGCCGCCGCGATGGATGTCGTGCGCGCGAGCTTGAGCGGCGAGGGCTATCAACGCTCGCGCGACGTGATGCGGCTCAACCGGTTTCTCGGCGATCTCGTCGGCGCGCCGCAGATCCTCGGCGAGTGGAGCTATATTCTCTGCCTCTTCGGCGAGCCGTCGATGACCGAGCCCTGGGGCTGGCAGCTCTTCGGCCATCATCTGAGCCTCAACTGCTTCGTCATCAACGGACAGATGGTCTTGAGCCCGGGCTTCTGGGGCGCGGAGCCGGCTTTTGCCGATGTGGGGCCATTCGCCGGGACGCGACTCTTCGAAGACGAAGAGCGCAAAGGCCTCGAGCTCATGCGCGCGCTCTCGCCGGCGCAGCAGCGCGGCGCCATCGTCGCGCATTCGATGGTCGGGGGCGATCTGCCGCCCGGCCGGCGGCACTTCGCCGACAATCTCCACCTTGCGGGCGCCTTTCGCGACAACCGGATCATTCCCTATGAAGGGATCAAGGCCGAAGGATTCTCCGCCGCGCAGCGCGCGCGGCTTCTCGATCTCATCGGGCGCTATATCGCGCCGTTGCCCGAAGGGCCTCTGGCCAAGCGGATGGAAGAGATCGAGCGCCATCTCGACGACACGCATTTCTGCTGGATCGGCGGCTGCGCCGAGGACAGCACCTTCTATTACCGCGTCCAGAGCCCGGTGGTGCTGATCGAGTTCGACCATCACATCGGCGTCTTCCTCACCAATGCCGAGCCGGCGAAGTTCCACGTCCACACCATCGTGCGCACGCCCAACGGCAATGATTACGGGCGCGACCTGTTGCGCCTTCATTACGAGCAATCGCCCCATCACCGCCGCAAGGCTTAAAGGCGTTCCGGCGCAAGGGAACCGTCATTGCGAGGAGCGCAGGCGCGACGAAGCAATCCAGACTTCTGCTCGAGAGCTGGATTGCTTCGCTTTCAGCTCGCAATGACATTTCCATTCCGTCGCGGCCGCCCATTCACGGGGCCTTAATCGAGCCCGGCCTATAAGGCGAAATCCGCCATGGCCGGGCCGCCGATCGATGCCGCTCAGCGACGACATCAAAGACCTGATCGAGCACGACAATGCCCGCGCGCGGCGCCTGTTGCTTGGCGTGCTCGCCGAAGCGCCGGAATCGCTCGAAGCCCGGTTTCTCCTCGCGCAAGCCTATCTGCGGCGCATGGAGCTGGCCGAGGCGCTGCCGCTTTATCGCGCGGTCGTCGCGCGCGATCCCAAGATGGCGGCGGCTTCGCACGCGGCGGCCTATTGCCTGCTCTCGGCCGGCGACAATGAGGGCGCGCTCGCCGCCTATCGCGAGGCCTTTGCGAAGCTCCGGACGGTCTACGCGCTGAACATGAGCGCGCTGGTGCTGCATCGGCTGGGCCGGCTCGACGAGGCGATCGCGACTTACGAGAAGGTCTTGGCGAGCGCGCCGGCGGAGAGCGCCATCGTGCCCGCGACCTTGCAAGGCCTGGTCGCGGCATTGCGCGATGCCGGAAGGATCGAAGCGGCCGAGCGCCATGCGCAGGCGCTGATCGCGCGTTTTCGCGCCGGCCCGGTCGCGGTGGCGGCGCCGCTCATCGACCGCAACAACGCGCTCGATTATCACGAATGGTGGCGCTACGAGGACAAGGCGTTTCTCGCCGCGGCGATGCAGCGTTTCGCCGCGCGCAATCCAATCAACGCGCATTTCCCCGAAAGCTTCGTCCTGCCGGAGGATCGCGCCGCGCTCACCGGCTTCGCGCTCAAGGAGCCGGGCGTCGTCCTCATTGCCAAGCCCAAGAGCGGCACGGGCGGGCAGGGGATCACGGTCACGACCGATCTCTCGGCCGTGATCGGGCGCGACGATATGGTGGTGCAGCGTTATCTCGACCGGCCCTATCTGGTCGAGGGGCGCAAAGGGCATCTGCGCATCTATGGCCTCGTCGCCGCGGCCGAGCCGCTGCGCGCCTATCTCTACACCGAGGGCATCGTGCGCTTCGCGCCCGAGGCTTACGATCCGAGCCCGGCGGCGTTGGCCAACAACGCCATGCACGTGACCAACACGGCGCTTCATCGCCACCATCCCGGCCTCGTCGTCAGCCAGGACGCGGCGCAGGAGAATGCCGGCCATGTCTGGAGCCTCTCGGCCTATTTGCAGCGCTTGAGCGCGGACGGGCGCGACGGCCGCGCCGTCTTTGCGAAAATCGAGCGGCTCGTCGCCTGGTTCCTGCGCATGGTCGCTTCGGAGGGGCTCTTCGCGCGTCAAGCGAAAGCCGCGCCGCCGCGCGCCTTCACCGCGAAGCTCTTCGGCCTCGACGTGCTGATCGACGCCGAGGGCGAGCCTTGGCTGATCGAAATGCAGGTGAAGCCCGCGGCGTCGGGCTCGCCGCTGGTCGCCCGAATCAACGGCGAGCTCTACGCGACGATCTTCCGCATGTCGGTGGGTCAGCTCATCGACGACGCGCTGCCGCCGGAACGCCGCGCCAAGATCGTCGCCGATCCGCGCGAATGCCTGGCCCGCGAGCGCGAGATCGAAGAAGCGCAGCGCGGGCGCTTCGTGCCGCTCAATCCCGCTTGACCGGATTGCGCGCGCTCGCGGCCGCGCTTTCTTCCGCGCAGCGCGGATAGGATTGGCGTTCTTCGACCGCCTGTTGGGCGACGAAGCGGCGGAATTCCTCGGCACGGAAATCGCGCGCCTGGGTCAGGAACCCAGCCGATTGCCCGCACAGCGCATCGACCGGCTGCTGCCCCGCGCCCAGCGCAAATTGATTGGCGAGCTTGGTGAGGAAACGGTCGAACGCATCTTCCGCGTGCCGGCCCTCGCTGCGCCGGAAACGGCCGATGAGCGCATGCTGATAGGAAATGATGACCGCGCTGTTGCGGTTGACGAACTGGTTGTAGGAGGTGCTGCGGCAGGCATCACTCAGCACCATCAGCTTGGCCTGATAGCGCATCGCCTGCTCGGCCTCGATCTCGCTCGCGCGGTAGCATTGCGGCGCCGCGCTGGCCGAAGCCGCCACGCCCATCAGCGCGATCGCGATTAAGCTTGCCTTGGTCATGATCCCCGTCCCATCCGTGTTGCCAGTGTCGCGTGATTCCGGTCTTGCCCAGCCGTCGATTCTAGGCGGGGCCTGTAAAGCCGCGGTAAGCAAGAGGAAGGCCCCCGGCGCCGCATCAGGCCGCGGCGCTTTCCCGCGCGATCATGTCGGCGAGCATGCGGCGCGCCTGAAGCTGCGCCGTGTCGGCGTTGATGTCGATCAGCCCCTCCAGCGAAGAGCCGGAAAGCTTCTTCTGCTGCTCCTCGACCATCGCCTTGTCTTCGAGGAAGGTGACGACCGTTCCCTCATAGATGAGCTTCGACATGGCTTCGTCGTCGAGCTTGAAATTTCGCGCCCAGCCGAAATGATAGTGGCACGAGGTCTCGGTCTCGGGCGTGATCATATGCGTCGACCAGATCGAGACGCCCTTGCTGCGGTCGCCTTCGGGGGCGCCGGTGCCCGCCGGCGCCGCGCCCACATCCATGAAGACGAGCGAGGGCGCGCGCCAATTGGCGAATTGCCAGCGATCGACCTTGCCGTTGAAGCCGCCCGCGGCGGCAAAGAGCGGCGCCGGCTCGAAATCGAGCATCCAGCGGCCGACTCGGATGCCTTGCGCGCTGCGCTCGGTCTTCACCGGCGTCGTCGCCTCGCGCGGATCGCCGGCCAAGGTGTTGGGATGGAGATAGCTCACATGGCTGAAATCGAGGAGATTGTCGATCAAGAGCTGCCCCGCCGCCTCGATGCGCATATAGCCCGGCGTCAGCTTCCATTCCGGGCTCGACAGCCAGGGCAAGGGCGTGATCTTCGATTCGTCGGCCTTGGCCGGATCGCCCATCCAGATCCAGACCGTGTTCCATTTCTCGGCGACCGGATAAGCGCGGACCTGCGTCCCGGGCGGGATGGTCGGCTGCATCGGCACTTCGATGCAGCGGCCGGAGAAGTCGAATTTGAGCCCGTGATAGCCGCATTGCAGCGCGTCGCCCACCACCTTGCCGCGCGACAGCGGCGCCGCGCGGTGGCAGCAGCGGTCTTCCAAGGCCGCGGCCTTGCCGCCTTCGCCGCGATAGAGCACGACCTCGTCGCCGATGATGGTGCGCGCGATCGGCTGATCGGTCAGATCCTTAGACCAGATCGCGGTGTACCAGGCGTTGCGCAAAAACATGGGCCGCCTCCGTCGATTCCGTCCCGAGGCGAAAACGATAAGCCGACAGCGCCGCCGGAGCAAGGTTCGCGATCGGCGCGCGACGATCCTCGGGCGGACTTCGCGGCCCCGGGCGGCCGAGTCGTGCAGGTCGAACTCGAAACCTGTGAGCGGCATGGGACGTCTGCGCTGCCGCGTCAGCGCATGATCCGATCCGGTCGAGTTGGGTCACGCCCAAGCATTTTCAATGTCGTCGCTTTTCCCGCGCCGAACGAGAATCGACGCGGGACTTGACTGCGGCGGACGATGCTCTTGTCCGTCAGACGCCTTCCACGATCCGCATGTCGCGCTCGCAGGCCCCGTGAAGCGCCTTCAGCGCCTCCTGATAGCCGGGGCTGTCATGCGCGGCGATCGCCTTCTCGACGCTGTCGAACTCGATCACGACGGCGCGCTGGGCAAGGCCCGCTTCATAGGTCTTGGTCGGGTTGCCGCGCGCGAGAAACCGTCCGCCGCCGGCCTGGATCGCCGGCGCCGCGAGCTTCGCATAAGCCGCGAGCGCGTCGGGGTTTTTGATCGAGCGGTAAAAAGCGATCCAATATCCCTTGGCCATGATGCCTCCCTCTTTCCCTTGTCATCCGCAAGCCGGACCCGCGAACCGTATCGGCGAAGGCGCGAGCGCGCAAGACCCGCCGTCTCTTACGGGCTTTGCTGCGCGGCGCGTTGCTTGAACTTCGCGACGAAGGAAGCCAGCAGATTGGGAAAGGTCGCGCGCAGCGCGGTCTGCTTATTTTCCCATTGCTCGCGAAGCAGGAAGGAAGGCTCGTAACCGGCGTCGCGCGGGAGCTCGATCTCGAAACCGGCGAAGGCCGATTTGGGCGTGGTCTCCTCGAGCGGCTCGCCTTGATGCTTTTGCAGGATTTCGAGCGTTTCCTGCATGCCGAAGCGGCACAGATATTTGTCGTTCGTGCGCATTTCCGCGGTGGTGCGCTCCATGTTGATCGCGGCGTTGATCACCTCGCGGCGCTTTTCTTCCGGCAGCGCGGCGATCGTCCGGAATTGCGCGCGGTATTGCGTGGCGATCACGTCGATGCGGTGCGACGGCGCGGTCGGGTCGGCGCATTTGAATCCGTCGGCATGCGCGACCAGCAGGGCGTAGAGCGCGATGATGCCGGAGCTCGTCTTGAAATCGGCGAATTGCGGGTAATTGACGCCGAGCTCCCACAGCAGGCTCGCGTAAATGAGCGGCACGATGATGCTGCGTCCGCCGAGGGTTCCGGTGCGCGTCCAATCGAGCGCGGGCTTGAGATGCGCGCTCGCATTGGGTTTGAGGATCTGCTCGGCGAGCGCGCTGTAATTCTGCGCCGCGAGGAAGCGGTCGAGCCCCGCCATGTAATTGCGCTGCTCTCCGGTATAGGAATCGGGCGGCGGCGGGGGCGCTATCGTCTCCTCGGACGCGGATTGCACGGACCCGGCTTCTTCGGGCGCCGCTTGGGTCAGGGACGGGAAGGCGGCGCACAGCCAGGCGCCGAAAAGGATCGTGCCCAGCCGAAATTTGCCTGCTCCGCCGAGGCCTGCCGTTCTTTGCGTCATCGCCTTCGCTCCCGCTCCGCCGAAGGAAGCCTCAGTTTAGGCAAGCGAAGGAATCGGATGTGTTAACGCCGCCCCAACGATCCGCGCGGCATTCAGGGGATCTTCCCAGGATTTTCCGAGGAAAGCTTGTGATCAAGAAGGGGCGCTCGATCGCCGGCGGGCAGAAGGCGGCGGCAACCCGCGCGTTTTGCCGAATTCCGCGCCGGTCCGGCGCCGGACGGCACCGCAATTTGAGACAAATTTAAGAAAACTTGGACCAAGCCTGACGCCGCCGCGGCGCACCCCGATGGATCACCAGGAAGTGTTGGGCGCCCATTCCCGCGCCGCGCCGCCGCGCCGATCTTTGGATGGCGGGCCGGCCGATCGCAACCAATCTGCCGCATCCCGCCGCGCCGGCTCCCGGTTCCCAAAGGAGCGCGAAAGGGCTATTAAATAACCATATAAAAATCCGTTCTCTCGCCGAGGAGGCTCACCATGCCCGAGATCGTTATCGCCGGCGCCGTCCGCACGCCGATCGGCTCTTTCAACGGCGCGCTGAGCGCGCTGCCCGCCCATGAGCTGGGCAAGGTCGCGGTCGCCGAGGCGATGAAGCGCGCAAAGGTCGAGCCCGGCGATGTCGGCGAAGTGGTGCTGGGCCAGATCCTGACCGCGGCCGAGGGGCAGAACCCGGCGCGCCAGGCGGCGGTCGCCGCCGGCATCCCTTATGAAGTCACGGCCTATGTGATCAATCAGCTTTGCGGTTCGGGGCTGCGCGCGGTCGCGCTCGGCTATCAGGCGCTGAAATTGGGCGACGCGCAAATCGTCGTCGCCGGCGGCCAGGAAAGCATGAGCCAGGCGCCGCACGCCATACTTCTGCGCAACGGCGTCAAGATGGGCGACGCCCAGATGATCGACACCATGATCAAAGACGGGTTGTGGGACGCCTTCAACGGCTATCACATGGGCGTGACCGCCGAGAACGTGGCGCAGCGCTGGCAGATCACGCGCGAGCAGCAGGACGCCTTCGCCGCGCAATCGCAATCGCGCGCCGAGGCCGCGCAGAAATCCGGCCGGTTCAAGGACGAGATCGTCGGCGTCACGATCAAGACGCGCAAGGGCGAGACTCTGGTCGACGCGGACGAATACCCCAAGCCCGGCACGACGATCGAAACCCTCGCCAAGCTGCGCCCCGCTTTCGACAAGAGCGGCACGGTGACCGCGGGCAACGCCTCGGGCATCAATGACGGCGCGGCGGCGGTCGTGCTGATGAGCGAGGCCGAGGCGCAAAAGCGCGGCGTGAAGCCTTTGGCGCGCATCGTCTCCTGGGCGACGGCCGGCGTCGATCCGGCGATCATGGGCTCCGGCCCCATTCCGGCGACGCGGCTCGCCTTGCAGCGCGCGGGGTGGAAGGTCGGCGATCTCGATCTGATCGAGGCCAACGAAGCCTTCGCGGCGCAGGCCTGCGCGGTCTCGAAAGAGCTCAATTTCGATCCGGCGAAGGTCAATGTGAATGGCGGCGCGATCGCTTTGGGCCATCCGATCGGCGCCTCGGGCGCGCGCGTGCTCGTGACCTTGCTTCACGAGATGGGGAAGCGCGAGGCGAAGAAAGGTCTCGCGACCTTGTGCATCGGCGGCGGCATGGGCATCGCGATGTGCGTGGAGCGGCCCTAACGTAGCAAAGGCCGAGCAGCGGCGAGGCCGTCTTGCGAAGCCAAGAGGATTAGGCGTGCAGCAAAGGCCGGGCGGCGGCGAGGCCGTCTTGCGAAGCCAAGAGGGACGCAGCACAGGCGTGGCGCGAATCTTCAGCGCCGCGCCGTCGTGCGAAGGAGAGAGTTAGGGGCGTAGCAAAGGCCGAGCGGCGGCGAGGCCGTCTTGCGAAGCCAAGAGGATTAGGCGTGCAGCAAAGGCCGAGCGGCGGCGAGGCCGTCTTGCGAAGCAGAGAGGAGATCATGCGATGAGTTGGGTTGCGGTGGTGACGGGCGGGACGCGGGGCATCGGGCGGGCGATCTCCGAAACCTTGCATGCGGCCGGCTTCAAGGTCGCCGCCAATTATGCCGGCAATGTCGAGGCCGCGGAGAAGTTCACCGCCGAGACCGGCATTCGCGCCTTTCGCTTCGACGTCAGCGATTTCAACGCCTGCACCGACGGGGTGAAGCAGATCGCCGACGAGCTCGGGCCGATCGACGTGCTCGTCAACAATGCGGGCATCACGCGCGACGCGGTGCTGCACCGCATGACGCCCGAGCAATGGGGCCAGGTGATCGCCACCAACCTCACTTCCTGCTTCAACATGTGCCGGCTGGTGATCGACGGCATGCGCGAACGCGGCTTCGGGCGGATCGTCAATATCGGCTCGATCAACGGCCAGGCCGGGCAATACGGCCAGGTCAATTACGCCGCGGCGAAATCGGGCATTCACGGCTTCACCAAGGCTCTGGCGCAGGAAGGCGCCGCCAAAGGCATCACGGTCAACGCGATCGCGCCCGGCTACATCGACACCGAGATGGTCCGCGCCGTGCCGCCGAACGTGCTCGAGAAAATCGTGGCGCGCATTCCGGTCGGGCGGCTGGGCCACGCGCCCGAGATCGCGCGCGGGGTGCTCTTCCTCGTCGCCGACGAGGCGGGCTTCATCACCGGCTCGACCCTCTCCATCAATGGCGGCCAGCATATGTATTGAGCGGCGCCGTCAGGCGCCGGTCGAAGGGCGCACGACATGTTTGCGGCGTCAATGTCGCCCTTTGGCAAGCCTGCGAAGCATTTCGAGATGCGCCGCGCATGAGCGCTTCCTTCTTGGCTCGGCTCCAAGCTTTGACCTGACGTTCGGCGGCGATCGCATCCGTGATTCGTTCGAATTCCTGATGAAAGACCAGCGTGACCGGCCGCCGCCGCGCGGTGTAGCCGCCGAGAGTGCCGGTATCGTGCTGCGCCAAACGAGATTCCAAGGAGCCGCGCGTGCTGCCGACGTAATAAGAGCCGTCGGCGCAGAGCAAAATATAGACGAACGCGCTCAGCTGCCGATTCGCTGCACGGCGATCCCGCGGCCTTCGACGAGCTCAGGCTGAGGAAGAATCATGCGCGGCATCAGGTATCTCTACGCGGCGTCCTTCGGCTCGGTCTGCTGCATCGAGGGGCGTCGCGCGAAATCTTGATGCCAGGATGCCAGCCGTCTGTGGCGCTCGCGCCAGGCTTCGCTCGCATAGCGGAAATCGAGATAGCCCAGGGCGCAGCCGATCGTGACCTGGCCGATTGAAGGCTTGCCGCCCGCGACGACGGGGACGAGGGTTCCCGCCTCGCATTCCATCTCGAGCGCCGAGAGCGCGCCGCGCACCTTTCTGAGCTGCGCGTCGATCCAATCCTGCCATTGGAATTCCTTCGGGCGCACCGTTTCGTAACGGCCCAAGATCGCGGCATCGAGGATGCCGTCGCCGAGCGCCTGCTGCCGCAGCGCCACCCAGCGCGCTGGGCCCGGGGCGGGAAAGAGCTTCGGCCCCGCGTGCAAGGTGTCGAGATACTCGCAGATGACGGCCGAATCATAGATGACGAGATCGTCATCGGTGGTGAGCGCCGGAATCTTCACCAGCGGGTTCTCGCGTGCGACTTCGTCATTGCGCTTGGTCGGCGCGACCGCGGTCGGCACGCGCTCGATGCGCGCATCGAGCCCGGTCTCGATCGCGACGACCGTCACTTTGCGCACGAAGGGCGAGGTCGGAGAATAGCGCAGCTTCATCGGAGCATCTCCTCGGCCGTATTCTTCAGAAATTATCCTTGCGGCGTCGGATCGCGGCGAAAGTCGCGACCGCGTCGCCGGGCGCGCCAGCCTCGGCCTGCAGCGCAGGCAGATCGGCGCGCAGGAAGGGGTTGGTCGCGAACTCTTCGCCAAGGCTGGCCGGGACGGTCGGCCTGCCTTCGGCCCTGAGCGCGTCGATGCGGCGGGCGCGCGCGACGAGATCGCGATTATCGGGCTCGACCGTCAAGGCGAAGCGCGCATTCGATTGCGTATATTCGTGCGCGCAAAAGACTCGTGTATCAGGCGGCAGGGCTTTCAGCTTGCTCAAGCTGTGCCACATTTGCTCGGGCGTGCCTTCGAAGAGGCGGCCGCAGCCCATGAGGAAGAGCGTGTCGCCGCAGAAAAGCGCGCGCGAGCCGGCAAACCAATAGGCGATATGGCCGCGCGTATGGCCGGGCACGTCATAGACCCGCGCCTCTTCCGTGCCGAGCTTGTAGGTGTCGCCTTCGCCGACCTCGATATCGATGCCGGGAATGCGGTCGCGATCGGCGCGGGGCCCGACGATGATGCAGCCGGTCGCCGCCTTCAACTCGCGATTGCCGCCGGTGTGGTCATTGTGATGGTGCGTGTTGAGAATATGGGTGAGGCGCCAGCCTTCGCGCGCGAGCGCGTCGGCCACGGGTGCCGCCACCGACGGGTCGACCGCGGCGGTGGCGCGGGTCTCGGGCTCGTGCAGCAGATAGACGTAATTGTCCTTGAGCACGGGGATCTGGCGGATGACGAGCTCGGCCATGGGCGATCCTTCCTTTCGGGGGTCTTGCGCCTAATCTAATTCGTCAACCCGTCCCATGCTACACTTCAGGGCCATGTTTGCCGACGTCGTCGATCTGCGCGAATTCTACAACACCCGGCTCGGTCAGGTCGCCCGCCGCGTGCTTGTCCGCCGCATCCGCGCGATCTGGCCGGATCTGACCGGCTCGCGCTTGCTGGGCCTCGGCTATGCGACGCCTTATCTGCGGCCGTTTCTGGGCGAAGCCGAGCGGGTGATGGCGCTGATGCCGGCGGCGCAGGGCGTGCTGCACTGGCCGGTCGAGGGACCCAACCGCGTCGTCCTCGGCGATGAAGGCGATCTGCCGCTGCCCGATTTCTCGATCGACCGCGTCCTCCTGGTGCATGGGCTCGAATTCAGCGAGCAGGTGCGGCCCTTGCTGAAGGAGGTCTGGCGCGTGCTCGCGGGCGGCGGCCGGGTGCTGGTGATCGTGCCCAATCGGCGGGGGATCTGGGCGCGCATCGACGGCACCCCTTTCGGCCAGGGCCACCCCTACACGACGAGCCAGCTCTCGCGCCTGCTGCGCGACGAGAATTTCACGCCGGAGCGCAATGCCGGCGCGCTCTATGTGCCGCCGACGCGCCGCCGCATGGTGCTGCGCTCGGCCGGCGTGTTCGAGGGCATCGGCGGGCGCTGGTTCAGCACCATCGCCGGCGTCGTCATCGTCGAGGCGACCAAGGAAATCTATGCGCGTCCCGTGGCCGTGCAGAAACTGCGCCGGCGCTCGGTCTATCTGCCGATGCCGGGCACGCCGAGCCCGGTCGGGCGCTGAGGAGGGGCGAATGCGGGGGATCAGGATTGTGGCCGCGACGCTGTTCGCGCTCGCGATCATGGGCGGCGGCGGCTATTACGCCTATCACGTCTTCGTCGAAGACCAGTTTCAATCCGCGCTCGACCAAGCGGTGAAGCAGCTGCCGCCGGGCTATTCCGCGCGATACCAAGCGGTGGGTTACTCCGCGTTCTCGGCCCAAGGCTTCGTGACCGGCCTCGCCTTGCACAAGGACGGCCCCCAAAGCTTCGAGATCGCGATCGATCGCATCGAGGTCGAGAAGCCCAATTTCGATTTCGCGGATGAATGGGCGAAGGCGGCGAAGAGCCCGGCTGCGGTATCGCCGGATCTCGCCTTGCCGCTCGCCGCCCGGATCCGCGCGACCGGCGTCGCCTTGCACGCGGACCTTGCCAGCGGATCGATCGAGTCCTTCGAGCTCACGCGCCTGCGCCTCTATCCCTGGTCCCTGCTGCAGCCCAACCTGCCGAGCTTGCCCGACCTCGTCGCCCTCTTGCTGCAGCCGCCGCGGCAGCCGGCCGATCTTCAGGAGTTCCAGCCGCTTTTGCGCTGGGCGGCGGCGTTGGGACTTTCTCTCGCCTATGACCGCTTCACCGAGGAGAACGCGGCGCTGACGGCGAAGATGACGGTGCCGCAAAGCACAGCACCGGTCGAGATGAGCGAGAAGCTCCACCTCGCCTCGAGCGCGGGTGCCGAGCGTGGACTGTTCGGCGAAGGAACGCTCGAAGGTTATGAGGTACGAAACGGTCTCGGCCTCGGCGCGCGCGTGGAGCATGCCGCCATTTCGGGCATGGATCTGCGCAAGCCCTTCACCGCGCTGGTCACGCAGAGCACGCTCACGCCCGACATGCTCGACGGCTTGGCGATCGAGCGGCTTGCCTATGAGGGCGTGACGCTCGCCTGGTCCGGCAAGCCGCCCCTCACCATCGGCAAGGTCTCGCTCGCCAAGGCTCTCTTCGCCGGCGGCGTCATGGTCGCGGGCGAGTTCGGCGTCAGCGATATCGGCTTGAGCCGCGCGCAGCTGCCGATGCCGCAAGCCCAGGACGCGTTCGAGCGGCTCGGGCTCGATCGCATCGATCTGAGCCTGGCCCTCGCCTATCGCTGGGACCGCGAACAAAAGCGTCTGGCGGTGCCGGATTTCACGCTCAAGCTCGAGGAACTCGGCACGCTCGATCTGTCCCTCGATCTCGACGATGTCGCGCCGGGCGTGGCCGCCGCCCTCCAGGCGCGGCTTGGCCATGCGGTTCTCGCCTATAGCGACCATTCGCTCGCGGAGCGTCTCTTGCGCTCCGGTGCGGCCGCGGCGCAAAGCGAGCCCACCGCCTATCGCGAAAGCCTCGTCGCCTTGATCGAGGAACGGGCCGCGGATTTCCCTGACAATCCCGCCTTGCAGGCGGCGGCCAAGGCGACGATCGCCTTCCTTCGCGAGCCCAAATCGCTCAAGATCGAGCTGGCGCCGCCCAATCCGGTGCCGGTGGTGCTGCTGCTGGGCGCCAGGGCAATGGCGCCGCCGCAGCTCGCGGCGATGCTGGGTCTCAGCGTCTCGGCCGATCAATAACGGGCGCGCGAGGACGCGAACCGCCCGATCAACGGAGGAATTTGCCATGCCGGTGTTGAAGCGCGCGGATGCCGAGATCTATTTCGAGGAATACGGCAAGGGTTATCCGGTGCTGCTCTTCGCGCCGGGCGGCATGCGCTCGCAAATGGCGATGTGGCACGCGCCCGCTGAAGGCCCGCCGCGCGCCTGGAACGATTGGACGCAAGTGCTCGCCCAATCCTATCGCGTCATCGCGATGGATCAGCGCAATGCCGGGCGTTCGCGCGGCGCGATCGAAGCCACTCACGGCTGGCGCACCTATGCCGAGGATCAGATCGCGCTCTTGGATCATCTCGGCATCGAGCGCTGCCATGTGCTGGGCGGCTGCATCGGCTCGAGCTTTTGCCTCACCTTATGCGAGATCGCGCCGGAGCGGCTGAGCGCGGCGGTGCTGCAGAATCCGATCGGATTGAATCCGGAATTCCCGACCTATTTCCCCGAGAGCTTCGACGATTGGGCGAAGGAACAGCGTCAGGCGCGGCCCGAGCTGGACGAAGCCGCGCTCAAGACCTTTGGACACAATATGTGGGGCGGCGATTTCGTCTTCTGCGTCAGCCGCGATTTCGCGCGGCGCTGCAAAGTCCCGGCGCTGGTGCTGCCCGGCAACGACAAGCCGCATCCGGCGGTGATCGGCCTCGAGCTCGCTTCGCTTCTGCCCGGTGCCGAAATGCTGCGCGACTGGAAGGGCCCCGCGCATCTTGGCGAGCAGCGGCAGAGGGTGGTCGAGTTTCTTGCGCGCCACACGCCGGCGCGATGATCCGGGAGGAGCAGACATGACAAGCTACGAAGTCGATATCGAAGATGTCGAATATCTGCGCCATGGCGACACACCCTATCTCGCGCGCGTCTATCGGCCGCGCGGCAAAGGGCCATTTCCCGCCGTGGTCGAGGCGCATGGCGGCGCCTGGACGAGCGGCAGCCGCACCAACAACGATCCGATCAGTCGCGCCGTGGCCGAAGGCGGGGTGGTGGTGGTGGCGCTCGATTTCCGCAACCCGCCCGCGGCCACCTATCCGGGCTCGGTGCAGGACGTGAATTACGGCATACGCTGGCTCAAGGCCGAGGCCGCGCGCTTCGACACGCGCGCCGATTGGGTCGGCACGATGGGCACGTCGAGCGGCGGCCATCTCGCGGTGCTCGCCGCGCTGAAGCCCCTCGATCCGCGCTATTCGGCCATCAAATTGCCGGGCGCCCGATTCGATGCGCGCGTGCCCTTCGTCGTGACCCTTTGGCCGGTGATCTGTCCCTTGGGCCGCTATCGCGCCTGGACATCGCCCGAGGCGAGCGAGAAGGTCTCGCCGCGCGGCGGCAATCCCGCGCTGAGCCAGGTGGCATATTGGCTGACCGAGGAGGCGATGGCGGAAGGCAGCGCGGTCCTGGCGCTCGAGCGCGGCGACGAGGTCGAGCTGCCGCATATCCTCTATCTGCAGCATCCCGCCGACCCGATGCATCCGCGCGCCTTGATGGAGCAATTCGTCGCCCATTACCGCGCGCGCGGCGGCACGGTGCGGCTGAGCTTCTTCGAGGGCGCCGCTTACGATCTGCCGCGCAGCGATCCTTCCTCGCCGGCCGCCAAAAAGGTGATCGCGGAGATCGTCGATTTCATCCATGGCGAGACCGGATGAGCGGCCGCATCACTCTTTGAGGATCGGTTTCAGCGGCCGCTCGAAGGCCCAGACCGCGATTCCGGCGGCAAAGGCGATCGCGGCGATGAGCGCGAAGAAATCCGCCTTCGCCATGCCGCTCCAAAAGCTGCCGAGCCAGCCGGCGAGGAAGCTGCCGGCGAAATCGGTCGCGAGCCACACCCCCATCATCATGCCGACGATCGGAATGGGCGCGACTTTCGTCACCAAGGAGAGGCCGGTCGGCGAGAGATAGAGCTCGCCGGCGGTGACGATCGCGAAATAGGCGAGGAGCCAGAGCCAGCTCGCCTTTTCGCCCGCGCCCAGATGCCAGGCCGCCGCCATCATGACCAGATTGCCGGCGCCCAAGCAAAAGCAGCCCAAAGCCATCTTGCGGATGGTCGACGGCTCGCGGCCGCGCCGCGCCTGGGCGCGCCACAGCGCGACGATGAAGGGCGTGAAGGCGAAGATCATGAAGGGGTTGAAGGCCTGAAACCAGGTCGTGGGGATGGTCGCGCCCCAGCCGAGGAAGCCGATCGAACGGTCGGTCGACGTATCGGCCCAGAGCGCGATCGTGTTGCCCTGCTGCTCATAGCCGGCCCAGAAGAAGAGGACCGGCAGGCAGAGCAGCGCGATCGCGAAGACGGCACGGCGCTCGGCGCGATCGAGCTTGCGCGGCGAGGAGACGAAGGGCGCGGCCGGCAGCGGCGGATCGGGCGGCAGCAGGCGCAAGGCATGGAGATAGATCCCCAATCCGATGAGCATGCCGATGCCCGCCGCGCCGAACCCGTAGCGCCAGCCGGCCTCTTCGCCCAAAGTGCCGCAGACCAGCGGCGAGAAGAAGGCGCCGATATTGATCCCGACATAGAAGATCGAATAGGCGCGGTCGCGCCGCGGATCGCCGGGCGCGTAGAGGCGGCCGAGCTGGGTCGAGATGTTCGGCTTGAAGGCGCCGTTGCCGATGATGAGCGCCAGGAGCGCGAAGAGAAAGAGCGGCTCGAACGCCATCATGAAATGCCCGGCCGCCATGAAGAGGGCGCCGACCACGACGGTGCGGCGCTGGCCCAGCACGCGGTCGGCGAGGAGCCCGCCCAAGATCGGCGTCAGATAGACGAGGCCGGTGTAGAGCCCGTAGATCTGCGAGGCCATGGGCTGCAGGCCGAGCGGCCCGAAGACGTATTCGAGCGCGTGGCGGAAGCCGCCATAGCCGATCACGGTCTCGGCCTTGCCCGGCAGCAGCAGGTATTTCACCATGTAGAGGACGAGAAGCGCGCGCATCCCATAAAAGGAAAAGCGCTCCCACATCTCGGTGGCGAAGAGAAAGCTCAAGCCCCTGGGGTGGCCGAGAAACTCGCCGGCCGCTCGGGGCTCCTCGGCCGGCAAGCGCGATGGCACGGGCGCGGTGCTATTCGGCAAGCGCGGGGTCGCGGCGAGAGGTCACAGCCAGGAGGCGCGCTTGAAGCGGTAATAGAGGAAGGCGCAGGTCCCGGCGATCAAGCCCATGATGACGGGATAGCCGTATTGCCAATCGAGCTCCGGCATGAATTTGAAGTTCATGCCGTAAATCCCGGCGATCGCGGTCGGCACGGCCAGGATCGCGGCCCAGCTCGCCAGCTTCTTGACGATGTCGTTCTGGCGCGCCGAGGCCAGCAGGAGGCTCGCCTCGAAGGCGGAGGCCAGGCGCTCGCGCAGATCGAGGGTCGCCTCGTTCACGAGCTGAAGGTGGTCGTGGAGATCGTGAAGATAGGGCTGGATCACCGCGGCGGCGGCGATGAATTCGTGGCGGGTGAGCCGGGTCGAGATCTCGAGCATGGGCGAGACCACCCGCCGCATGCGCTGCAATTCGACCCGGAGGCGATAGATGCGCTCGATCTTTTCATTGGCGGGCGTCGCCGCGAAGATCTCTTCCTCGATCTGTTCCAGCTCTTCCTCGACCTCGTCGAGCACGGGGAAATAATTGTCGGCGATGAAATCGAGGATCGCGTAGAGGACGAAGTTCTCGCCGATGCGCAACAGCTCGGGCGTGCGCTCGCAGCGCTTCCTCACTTCGGCGTAGGAGGCCGAGGCGCCGTGGCGGATCGTGACGACGTAGCCCTTGCCGATGATGAGATGCGTTTCGCCGAACTGAATCTTGCCGTCGATGAGCTGCGCCGTGCGCAAGGCGAGGAAGATGACGTCGCCATAGGTGTCGAGCTTGGGGCGCTGATGCGCCTGGTGCACGTCCTCGATCAAGAGCTCGTGCAGGCCGAACTGGTCCTGGATGAGCTGAACCAGCTCGTCATCGGGCTCGTGCAGGCCGAGCCAGACGATGCCGCTTTGCCTCAGCGTGGTCAGGCCGCATTCGTCGATCGAGATGTCGCGCCTGACGCCGTCCTGATAAAAGGCGCAGGTGACGATGCCCTTGCGGCTCGCCTCGGAAAGCCGGGGAAGCACGCGCGGCGGAACGATTTTCGCATCGGTCATCGCGCCTTCCCCTTCGGGTCGGGGCGCGGCAGGCCGCGCCCGGCCGGTCCCGTTCAGGCCGGCGCGACCTCGCGCGCCCGCGGCGCGGGTTTGGTGTCGGCCGGATCCTTGAGGCCGAGGATGCGCCGCGCATTGCCGTAGAAGATCTTGTGCTGGTCGGCTTCGCCGAGGCCGATCTCGGCGAAATATTTGAGCGCGGCCGCCGGGTCCCAGCACGGATAGTCGGTGCCGTACATGACGTGATCGACGCCGTAATACTCGATCGCGAATTTCATGCCGGCGCTGTGCGGCGACACCGTGTCGGTATACATGCGCTTGATGTAGTCGCTGGGCGGATGCGGGAGCTTCGCCGCCTTGCCGTTCTTGTCCATGCGGCCCGCCTGATAGGGCAGCGCGCCGCCGGTATGCGACATGACCACCTTCAGATCGGGGTGCCGCTCCATGATGCCGGAGAAGACGAGGCGCATCGCCGCGACGCTCACCTCGATGACGCGGCCCAAGGAGAGGAACAACGCGCCGCCATAGCCGTCGATGAGCATCTCCTGGAACACCGAGTCGGTCGGATGGAGGAAGAGCGGAACGCCGAGCTTTTCGATGTAATCGTAGAAAGGCTCGAGCCGCTCATGGTCGATGCGCGGATCGGCGCCGACGCTGCTCGGCAAATTGACCCCCATGAGGCCGAGCTTGTTGACGGCGTGATCGACCACGTCGATCGCGGTCTGGGTGTCGACCAGCGGCACCGCCGCGCTCGCCCAGACGCGGCCGGGATGGGTGCGCTGCGCCCAGGCCATCTCCTCGTTCCACAAGGTCGCCATGTCGCGGCCCAGAACCTTCTCCATATAAGAGAAGGCGACCGAGAACGGCCCGATCGAGCACACCACGTCGATGTCGTGGCCGAGCTTGTCCATATGCGCCAATTGCGCGTCGATATCGAACCACTCGTCCCAGCCGCCGAGGAATTTCTCCTCCTGGCCGGAGGGGCCCCAGAAATCATAGCCGCCCCGCGCATTGGGGGCGGCGCGCGGCACGTCCTTGCGCTTCGCCAGGGCCTCGAAGACCGCGCGCGGCCACCAGTGGAAATGGGAATCGATGATGCGCATGACGCGTCTCCTGCCCGGTTTCGCGGCCGGCCCGCGCCCTGGGGGCGCCCAAGGCGGCCGCTCGCTCCGGAGTGTAAGGATGTACGCCCGGGGCGGTCAATGAAGGGTTTAGGGGTTAATCCCCTTCTCGTGCGTCAACGCAGTTACCAGGGCGTAAACGCGCAATCGGTGCCCGACAGCCGGCGCGACGAATCCGCTTGGGCCGCGGCTGACGGACCGCCCCCTACGCCGCCGCGGCGCGCTTCAGCGGCACGAAATGGTTGCCCTTGGAAACGGGGCCGAGCGTTGCGGCGATGCGCTGGAAATTGTCGCCGCCATCCTCGCTGAGATAGACCGCGCCGTCGGTGTCGCCGAGAAAGAGGCTGTAGCCGCCCGGCCAGGATGCCAGGCTCATCGCCTCGATGTTGCAGGGCGCGGTGGCGGGAATGCCGTGGGTCAGATGTTCCCAATGTTCGCCATTGTCGCGGCTGCGCAGCACCGCCGTGCCGGCGTCGTGCGATTGGCGCCACACGCCGGGATGGCCGGCCGCGCCCGACATGAAGAGCGTCTTCTCGTCGGGCGAGAGCGCGATGTGATCGGGATAGGCGAGGCGGAAGCTTTCATCGGTCATGCGCCGCCAATGCGCGCCGCCGTCCTCGCTGCGATAGGAGCCGCAGCCGGTGGTCATGAACATGCGCTGAGGGTTCGACGGCGCGACCAGCACCTGATGCAGATCCTTGAAGGCGCGATCCTCGGCCCGCGAATAATCCGCGAGCTCCTTCCAGCTCTCGCCGCCGTCGCGCGTTTCGAGCAGCGCGCCCTGCTCGATCGCAGCGAAGAAATGGCGCGGATCGCGCGGGTCGAAGGCGAGCATCTTGGTGTGCGCGATGTGCGGCGGCGCCGGGAAGGTCCAATCCTTGTTCTTCTGCTCGGTGATCGCCGGCAGCTCCGTCCAGCTTTTGCCGAGATCAAGGCTCTTGAACAGCGAGGCGGGCTCGGTGCCGGCGTAAACGACGATGCGGCTCTGCTCGACGATCGCCGCGAGCGTGTAGATGTCGCGCAGCCGCAGGCCGTTCGCGCGCTCTTCCCAAGCGCCGCCATCGGCGCTCCAGAAGACGCCGTCGCCATGGGTGCCGGCGAGAATCCCGGCGCCGTTCGGCAGGAGAGTCATGGTGCTGACGTGATGACCCTCGAGCGCGGTGGCGCCGAGGCGCCAGGGCGCGCTCGGCGTTTCGCGTTCGAGCAGGGCGACGCCGGTCGCGGTGCCGACGAACAAACGGTTCGGCGGCGCGGCGCCGTCAAAGCGGCTCTGACCGTTCGGCGAGAGACAGAGATCCATGAGCGCACCTCCTGGAAGGATGGAGCCGGGCTACCCCGGACGGTTTCTGATTTGGCGACGATCTTCCCGCTTTTCGGGATTTCCGGCAAGCCGGCCGGTCTCGGGCAGATGGAGCTTATTGATCGCCGGCATCGCGCCTTCGGAACCGCTAGAGCCGCCGCACCTGGCCCGGCATGCCGAGCGGACATTCGAGCGCCGCGCGATCCCAGTTTCCCGTTTCGGCCGCGGCCGCATAGGTCGTCGACAGGAAGTCGAGCAGCAACGCATCGGGCGAGGCGGCTTCGCGGACGGCATCATAAGGCAGGATGAATTCCCCCAGCGTGGGCTCGAACCGGGCGCCCGGCGGCACGGGCCGCGCGCGGAAGCCCGGTGGCTCCGGATAGGCATAGGCGTAGAATGCGGCTTGCGGAAAGGCGTCGCTGCCCGGCCAGAATCCGGCGCTGCTCACCTCATGCGAATAGGCCTCGCGCACGACCGCGTCGGGCAGCCCCGGCACGCCGCCGGGGTGACGCGGTGCCGGGCGCCCCGAGAAGCGCGTGACGGCAAGATCGAAGCTGCCCCAAAAGAAATGAACCGGGCTCGCCTTGCCGAGAAAGCCGCTGCGGAAGAGCTTGAAGATGCGATCGACCTGGACGAGCGTGCGCCAGAAGCGATGGGCGGCGTCGGCGTCGTAGGCGGCGTGGCTTCGATCCTGCGAAAAGCGGACCGGGTTCGGGACCTCGTTCGGCATCTCGTGGATCGTCACCGCGATGCCGAGGCCTTTCAGGAGATCGATGACCCCGCGATGGAAGTCGGCAACGGTTTGCGGCACGAGCGGAAGCGTGCGCTCCTCGCCGCGGCTGGTGCGGATGACGAGGCGGTGGCTGATGAAATCGAACTCGATCTCGAAGATCTCATGGTCGATCGGAATGGTTGACGTGCCAAGCCCGCGCGCGGTGACGTAGAGCGGGACCTGCCAGCCATGGTTGATCCAGGGCGTCAGCTTGAGCCGGATCTTCCCCACGATCTGCGTCCACAGCTGCAAGGTTGCGGCCGTGCCGCGCCAGCTCGAATAGGTCAGATCGGGCCAAACCGCGGCACCGTCGTGCATGGAACTCCTCTGGTCGAACGCCAGAGATTATGGAGCCTCGCGCGACGGGCGGGAAGCGGCCGTGTCGCCTTCGTGTCGGGAACGGATGGCGATCTATCGACCGCACGAGGCGTGCTATGTTCATGCGGATTGAGAATGGTCCGGGGAATCTCGGATGAAGGCGAGGATCGCATGATCGGATTGACGGGCTTGGTGCGCTTATGCGTCGCGGCGATCCCGTTCGTGGCCGCGATTTATGGGGCGGTGCCCGCGCGCGCCGCGGACCTCATCGCCGAATGGCCGAGCATCCAGATGCCGCCGCCGCCGCCATTGAAGCCGGTGAGCGTCGACCCAAAGACGACCGCGCTCTTCCTCTTCGACTTCATGAACACGAACTGCAACATTCAGCAGCGCCCGCGCTGCGTCGAAGCGATACCGAAGCTCAAGGCGCTGACGGACAAGGCGCGCGCGGCCGGCATGATGGTCGCCTACACCTTGCCGGGCGGCGGTAAGAGTGTCGATCCGGGTATCGCGCCGCATCAGGGCGAAGTGGTCGACCAGAAACAAGGCGGGCCCGATAAGTTCCTGGGCAGCGATCTCGACCAGCGCCTCAAGGCCGGCGGCATCAAGACCGTGATCCTCTGCGGCACCTCCGCTCAAGGCGTCGGCCTCGGCACCGGCGCCGCGGCGGCGCAGCGCGGTTACTTCGTGATCTATCCGATCGATTGCTTGCCGTCGGAGAGCGCGTTCCGCGAGGCCTATGCCGCTTGGCACATGGGCGCGGGCGGGCCGCCGGTCACGACCAAATGGGTAACGGTGACGCGCAGCGACATGATCACATTCGAGAACGCGAAGCCTTGAGCCTGGTCCGCGATGCGGGGAATGCGCCGCGTCATCGGCCCCGCTAGAGCGACGTCGTCGATCGGTCTGGTTCGAGAAGCTGCCGGAAGCGCCCCTGACTATCCCAGGCTCGGATCGAGGATGATCTTGCCGGTGGCGGGCGAGGATTCGACGAGGCGATGCGCTTCGACCGCTCCGCCCAAGGGCATTACGCGCTCGACCAGCACCTTCATTTTGCCATCGGCCGCGGCCTGAAGCGCCGGCATCGCGTCTTCGGGGCGGCTTTGCGGGTTGCCCATGATGGTGATGCGATGATCATAGACATGGAAGAAATTGACCGGGACGACCGGTCCGCCATGCGCGCCCGCGGTCACGAGACGCCCGTCATAGGCAAGCGCGTTGATCGCCTTCGCCGTGGGCTCGGGATTGGCGATGTTGTCATAGACCATGTCGATTCCATGGCCTTGCGTGATCCGCATCGCCTCTTCGGTGAGCGCGTGCTTGGAATAATTGATCGCGTAATCGGCGCCGAGCTCGAGCCCGACCGCGGCGCGCGCATCCGAGCCGGCGCAGGCGATGACCTTGGCGCCCAGATTCTTCGCGAGCTGAATGCCGATCGAGCCGAGATTGCCGGCGGCGCCCATCACCAGCACCCATTCGCCCGGCTTGAGCTTGCCCATATGGACGAGCAGGTTCCACGCCACCGGCGCGTGGCGCGCCAGCACGCAGGCATCGGCGAAGGAGACGCCCTCGGGCACGATGCAGGTCGTGCCGACCGGCGCCTTGGTCAATCGCGCATTGCCGCCCCAGCAATGAATGCCGAACATCTTGCGGTCGGCGAGGTGCTGGAAGACGGCGACCCGGTCGCCGATCTTGCGGTCGGTGACACCGGGGCCCACAGCGGTGACGATGCCGACCGGATCGACGCCGCCGATATGCGGCAGCTGCACCTTGCGCTGCGGCTGCTTGCCGGCGCGCACGGCGACGTCGAGCACGCGGTTGACCGAGCAGGCGCGCACTTCGAGCGCGATCTCGCCGGGTCCGGGCACGGGGTCGGGCACCTCCTCGTAATGCAGCACCTCGGGCGGGCCGAATTCGCGGTAGATCATCGCCTTCATCGAAACGCTACCTCCAAAACCTCGGCTAATTCTTTCCCGCCAGCATGAAGAGCCCTTGAGCGGCCAGAAGATTGGCGAGCCGGCCGCGCGGGTCGAGGCGATAGGCGCGGCCTTGCTCGTCGAGGGTGACGTTGCGCTCGACCTTGATCGCCTCTTCGTCGCACAGATCGATGAAATCCAGAATCGTGCAGAGATGGATGTTGGGCGTGTCGTACCAGTGATGCGGCAGCACGGGGGTGCGCGGCATGCGCCCTTCGGTCAGGAGCCTCAAGCGCATGCGCCAATGGCCGAAATTCGGGATCGATACGATCGCGTGCCGGCCGATGCGCACGAGGTTGCGCAGCACCTCATGCGGATGGCGCGTCGCCTGCAAGGTCTGGCTCAAGACGACATAGTCGAAGGCGTGAGTCGGATAATCGCGCAGATCATTGTCGGCGTCGCCCTGGATGACCGAGAGCCCGTTGCGCACGCAGGCATTGACCCCGCTTTGGCTCAGCTCCATGCCGCGGCCGTCGACGCGCTTGTGATGAACGAGGAAGGACAAGAGCTCGCCATCGCCGCAGCCGAGATCGAGGACGCGCGAGCCCGGCTCGATCATGTCGGCGACGAGGCGCAGATCCTCGCGCAGCTTGGCCTGAAGCGGCGTCAGCAGCCGCGTGTCGGGGCTCATCGCCGGTTCAGGCCGCGATGCTCGGCGCAGCCGGCGAGAAAGCCGCGCAGGGTCGCATGGAATTCCGGCTCGTCGAGCAGGAACGCGTCATGCCCCTTGTCGGTCTCGACCTCGACGAAGCTCACATTGGCGGCGGCCGCGTTCAAGGCATGCACGATCTGGCGGTTCTCCGCCGTCGGGTAGAGCCAGTCGCTGGTGAAGGAGATCGAGCAGAAGCGCGTCTTGGTGCCTTTAAACGCGTTGGCGAGCACGCCGCCATGCTCGGCCGCGAGATCGAAATAATCGCAGGCGCGGGTGATGTAGAGATAGGAATTCGCATCGAAGCGCTCGACGAAGCTGATGCCTTGATGGCGCAGATAATTCTCGACTTGGAAATCCGCGTCGAAGCCGAAGCTGATCGCCTCGCGATTCTGCAAATTGCGCCCGAATTTGCGGTGCAGCGCCTGCTCCGACAAATAGGTGATATGCGCGGCCATGCGCGCCACGGCGAGGCCGCGCGCGGGCCGGACGCCGCGCTCGATGTATCGCCCGTTGCACCAATTGGCATCGGCCATGATCGCCTGGCGCCCGACCTCGTGGAAGGCGATGTTCTGCGCCGAATGGCGCGCCGCGGTCGCGATCGGCACGGCGGCGAAGACGCGCTCGGGATAGGCGGCGGCCCATTGCAGCGCCTGCATTCCGCCCATCGAGCCGCCGATGACGCAAAAGAGCTGATCGATGCCGAGATGATCGATGAGACGCTTTTGCGCGCGCACCATGTCGGCGATGGTGATCAAGGGAAAGCTCAGATCCCAGGGCTTGCCGGTCGCCGGATTGATCTCGGACGGGCCGCTCGAGCCCATGCAGCCGCCGAGTACATTGGCGCAGATCAGGAAATAACGCTCGGTGTCGAGCACCTTGCCCGGACCGGCGAGCACATCCCACCAGCCGGGCTTGCCGGTGATCGGATGCGGCTCGGCGACGTATTGATCGCCGGTCAGCGCATGGCAGACGAGGATCGCGTTGGAGCGGTCGGCATTGAGCTTGCCATAGGTTTGATAGGCGATCGAATAGGGCGCGAGGCTGACGCCCGCGTCGAGCGCCAGGGGCTCGGCGACGGTCAAGCGCGCGCCTGGCCGATCGGCGCCCGGCGCCGAGACCGTCCCATCCATGGTCGATTGCCCCGAACGTGTCGGTGGCGGCGCGAAGCCGGTCATTCCCACCCTGCCAAGGGGTTGCGAAGCGGCGCATAGCTAGGGATGAGGGGCCTAGCCTGTCAACGTTTTCTTTGCTTTAAAGCTTATGCCGAACGATCGGGATCGGCCGCAATTTCCGGTATTTTCGTCCCATGTCCAATACCTCGCCTTCGCTCGAAGATCTGCGCCGGCGCATCGACCAGCTCGATGACGCGCTGCATGACGTGCTGATGCACCGCGCGGAGGTGGTGGCGCAGGTCGCGCGCCTGAAAGCGGCGGATGCGACGCCGCCGCTCAGGCCCGGACGCGAGGCGCAGATCCTGCGCCGGATCGTGGCGCGTCATCGCGGCGGTTTTCCGAAGCCCGTCCTGGTGCGTCTTTGGCGCGAATTGCTGTCGGGCACGACGGCGATGCAGGCCGCGCTGCAGGTCGCGGTCTTCGCGCCGCTTCCGGCCTCCGGCTTCTGGGATCTGGCGCGCGATCATTTCGGCAGCCAGACCGCGATGACGGGCCTGCGCACGACCGGCGAGGTGGTCAGTGCCGTGATCGACGGGCGCGCCAGCCTGGGCGTGCTCCCGGTGCCGGGCCAGCGCGACGGCGACAGCTGGTGGCGTCTGCTGATGACGAGCGACAGCGCCAAGCCGCACGTCATCGCGCGGCTGCCCTTCGGCGCGCGCGGCGCAACGCGCGGCGAGGATGGCGATGCCTTGGTCATCGCCCGCATGGAGCCCGAGCCTTCGGGCGCCGATCGCAGCCTCTATATCATCGAGACCGATCAAGGCTTGAGCCGCACGCGCATCATCACCGCGCTCGCCGATGCGGGCCTGCGCGCGACGCGGCTGGCCGGCACCGAGCCGGGCGGTGCGCGCGATGCGCAACTGGTCGAGTTCGACGAATGGGTGTTGCAAGACGATCCGCGCCTCAAGGAAGGCTTGCTCGCGCTCGGCGGGAAGCTGCTCGGCGTCGCGTCGCTGGGCTTTTATGCGCGGCCGCTGACGGAGGCCGAGCTTTCGGGCGCGGGGCCGTGATGGCGCCGGCGAAGCCGATTCCGCGGGCGAGCATCCTGCAAATCGCGCCCTATGTCGGCGGCGAGGCGAAGATCGCCGGCATCGATAAGCCGATCCGCCTCGCCTCCAACGAAAGCGCGCTGGGCCCGAGCGCCAAGGCGCTCGCCGCCTATCACGCGGCGGGCGCGGAGATGTTCCGCTATCCCGACGGGCATTCGAGCGCGCTGCGCCAGGCGCTCGGCCGCCTTCACGGGATCGACCCCGCGCGCATCGTGTGCGGGCTCGGCTCCGACGACATCATCCATCTTCTGGCCGAGGCCTATGCCGGCGAGGGCGACGAGATCATCTATGGCCGTCACGGATTCTCGATCTACCCGATCGTGGCGCTGACGGTCGGCGCCAAGCCGGTCGCGGCACAAGAGAAGAATCTCACCTTCGACGTCGATGCCGCCTTGGCGCTGGTGACGCCCCGAACGAAGCTCGTCTTCATCGCCAACCCCAACAACCCGACCGGCACCTTCATTCCGCGCGGCGAGCTCGAGCGGCTCCATGCCGGCTTGCCGCCATCGGTCATTCTGGTGGTGGACGCGGCTTATGCCGAATTCGTCACGCAGAAGGATTACGATTCCGGCCTCGCGCTCGCCGCGCGCGCGCCCAATGTCGTGATGACGCGCACCTTCTCGAAGATCTACGCGATGGGCGGCCTGCGCCTCGGCTGGAGCTACGGCAGCGCGGAGATCGCCGACGTGCTCAACCGGATTCGCGGGCCCTTCAACGTCAACATCGCGGCGCAGGCGGCGGGCGTCGCCGCGCTCGAGGATGTGGCCGCGACCGATCGCGCGCGGGCGCACAACGACACCTGGCGTCCCTGGCTCGCGCGCGCGTTGACGGCGCTGGGGCTGGAGCTGACGCCCGCGGTCGCCAATTTCGTCCTGGCGCGGTTCCCCGCGCCGCCCAAGGATGCGAGCGCGGCGTGGGATTTCCTGCGCGCGCGCGGCATTCTCGTGCGCAAGGTCGGGGTCTATCATTTGCCGGAGCATCTGCGCATCACCGTCGGCACCGAGAACGAAATGCGCGCGGTGGTCGCCGCATTGAGCGAATTCTTGAGGCAGCCATGAGCGATCTTCATTTCGAGCGCGTCGCCTTCATCGGCATCGGACATATCGGCTCCTCGCTGGCGCGGGTCATCCTCCGCGACAAGCTCGCCGGCACGATCACAGCCTGTGCCCACCGCGCCGAGACGCTCGAGACCGTGACGCGCCTGAAGCTCGCCGATGCGGTCACGACCGATCCCGCGCAGGCGGTCAAGGATGCCGACCTCGTCGTCGTCGCGACGCCGCTTTCGGCCTATGCCGAAATCGGCAAGGCGATCGCGCCCGCCTTGAAAGAAGGCGCCGTCGTCACCGATGTCGGTTCGGTGAAAGGCTTGGTGCTGCGCGAGTTCATGCCGTTGCTGCCGCCGGGCGTCCATCTCGTGCCCGGCCACCCGGTCGCCGGCACCGAGAATTCCGGGCCCGAATCGGGTTTCGCCGAGGTGTTCCGCGATCGCTGGTGCATCCTGACGCCGATACCGGGCGGCGATGCGGCGGCGCTCGACAAGGTCACGCGGCTTTGGCAATCGGCCGGGATGCAGGTCGTGACCATGGATGCCGCGCATCACGACATGGTGCTGGCGATCACCTCGCATCTGCCGCATCTCATCGCCTATACGATCGTCGGCACTGCGACCGATCTCGAAGAGACGCTGAAATCCGAGGTGATCAAGTTCTCGGCCAGCGGCTTTCGCGACTTCACGCGCATCGCCGCCTCCGACCCGGTGATGTGGCGCGACATCTTCCTCAACAATCGCGAGGCGGTGTTGGCGGTGCTCCAGCGCTTCAACGAGGATCTGACCGCGCTGCAGCGCGCCATACGCTGGGGCGAGGGCGACAAGCTCCAGGATCTCTTCACCCGCACCCGCGCGATCCGCCGTTCGATCGTCGAGGCGAAGCAGGCCTAGGCCGGCCAATGGCGCCGGAGCGCCGCGCAGTTTTGGCAAGGAGGGCGACATGTTCGCTGTGATCTTCGAAGTCCAGCCCAAGCCGGGACGCGAGCAGGATTACCTCGACATGGCCGCGAGCCTGAGACCCGCGCTCGAGGAGATCGAGGGTTTCGTCTCGGTCGAGCGCTTCCAAAGCATGGCGACGCCCGGCAAGCTGGTTTCGATCTCGTTCTGGCGCGACGAGGCTTCGGTCAAGCGCTGGCGCGAGCACAACCGGCATCATCTGGCGCAACTCGCCGGGCGCGGCCAGATCTTCGCCGATTACCGCATCACCGTCGCCGAGGTGGAGCGTCAATACGGCATGTTCGAGCGCAAAGAGGCGCCGCAACCGATGCCGGACGTGTAGGGGCGTCGTCGTCTCGGCGGAGTCTTCCGGCCGTTTTGCCGTGGAGCGATTGAGACGGTCATGCGCGGAGTTGTTCCGCTCATCCACGCCTTCGGAAGACGCAACGACGACGTGGATGGCCGGCACGAAGGCCGGCCATGACGACAAAAGAGAGTTTGTTTGGTCTGCTTCGCACGACGCTCGCGCGCTGAGGATCTGCGCCTCACCCGCGCTGCGCGGTTAGTTCCAATCGATGCGCGGGATCGCGGCGATCGGAGCGCCGCCGAGAAAGAGCCGCTCTTGCTGCAAGGTCAGAGGGACGGTGATCGCTTTTTCGCCGCCTGGTCCCGGCTTTGCCAGGACGGCCAGCACCGCCTTGGCGAGGGCGGCATCGGCCGGCTGCAACGCGCCCGAGGTGACGGCGAGGTCGACCGCCGCGTCCTGGCCGGTGATCTCGGCCGAGAGCGCGCCTTCGGGCTGCAGCGCGCCATCCAAGGCGAGCGTGCCATTGGCGTCGATCAGCAATTCGCCCCAGCGCAGACGGAAATAGCGCAGCTCGACGGTGCCGCCGGCGTCGCGCCAGGCCGAGAGCGCGGGCACGAGCGGTCCGGGCGGCAGCGCGCCTTTCAAATCCGTCGAGAAGGCGAGGTCGTTCACCGTATCGCCGAAGCCGGGCACGCTCGCCGGCAGCGTCACCGCGCCGAGTTCGAGCACGGCATCGAGCGCGGTGTCGCGGTGGCCGCGCGGCGGGTTGGGCGGAATCTCGATATGCGCGGTCGCCGTGCCGATCGCAAAGCCGCGGGCGAAGCCCGACCCGGTCGCGCCCGCGATGGCGAGGTCGAGGTCGAGCGGCGCGCCCGCATCGAATCGCGCGCTGCCTTCGACGTGCTCGAGGCTGAAGCCCGCCGCGCCGAAGGGATCGGCGACCCGTGCCACGTCGCCGGTGCTGAAGCGCCAATGATGCAGATTCCACGGCATCGCCCAGACATCGAGGCTCGAGACGGAGAAGGCGATCGGCACCGGGCGCTCGGCGGTGAAATGCGCGCCGGTGAAGCGGAAACGAAAGCGCGTCGGAAAGCCGCCGACCGCGACCTTGTCCCAGCGCAGCGTATAGCCCTCGGCCTGGCGCGCCGCGGCCCAGGGCGCGAGTCCGTTCTCGAGCTTGCCCGCCATGGCGTGCCAATAGGCGCCATAGGCCGCGAATGCGGCCGACAGCAAGACGCCGAATGTCAAAGCGGCGCGGCGGAAGGTGGAAAGGAGAGGCATCGCCCGAGTCTAGGCGCAGCGCCGCGCCCGGTCGATGCGGCATGCGCCGCCGACCTCCGCGGCAGCGCGGCCGGTGGGCGTCAGCCGAATCATCCGGGCGCGGGACTTTTCCGCCGCCTCACCCGCATTTCGAATAGTCGCAATTGGTGCATTGGTCGCAGCCCTCGAGGCGGATGAGCGCGGCCTGCCCGCATTTGGGGCATTGCGCCATGCGCGGGCGCGCATCGGGGAGATTGACGACCTGGCGCTCGGCCGCGAGCGCGGGCCGCTCGCGCTCCGGCGCGATGAAGCCGATCGCGATCATGTGGCGCTCGATCACGTCGCCGATCGCGGCCAGGAGCGAGGGCACGTAATGCCCTTCCATCCACGCGCCGCCGCGCGGATCGAACACCGCCTTCAACTCCTCGACCACGAAGGAGACGTCGCCGCCGCGGCGGAACACCGCGCTGATCATGCGGGTCAACGCCACCGTCCAGGCGTAATGCTCCATGTTCTTCGAGTTGATGAAGATCTCGAAGGGGCGGCGGCGGCCGTCCTGGACGATGTCGTTGATGGTGATGTAGAGCGCGTGCTCGCTCTGCGGCCAAGCGATCTTGTAGGTGTTGCCGGGCAGCGCCTCGGGACGGTCCAAAGGCTGCGTCATATAGACGACGCCGCCCGCCTCGTAGACGTCCTTCGCCTTGGGCCGGGGCGCGGGCAAGGGCAGCTCCGCTTGCTGCGCCCCCGGCGCACCGCCGCTTTTCGCTTCGAGAACGGCGCCCGTCACCTCGTTCGGGCGATAGGTCGTGCAGCCTTTGCAGCCGAGCTCATAGGCCTGGATATAGACGTCCTTGAAGTGCTCGAAGGGGAAATCGACCGGCACGTTGATGGTCTTCGAGATCGAGCTGTCGACGTATTTCTGCACCGCCGCCTGCATCACCACGTGATCGGACGGCGCCAGGGATTGCGCATCGACGAAATAATCCGGCAAGGGCGCGTCGCCTTTGAGACGATGGAAAAGCCGCCACGCATAGTCGGAGACTTCTTCTTCCTTGCGGCTGCCATCGGGCATCAGGACGTTGCGGGTGTATTTGAAGCTGAAGACCGGTTCGAGCCCCGAGGACACGTTGTCGGCGAAGATCGAGATCGTGCCGGTGGGCGCGACCGAGGTGAGGAGCGCGTTGCGGATGCCGTCGCGCGCGATCGCCGCCTTCAGATCGTCGTCGAGCGCGGAGATCGTCTCTCCGGCGAGATAGGCCGTCTTGTCGAAGAGCGGGAAGGCGCCCTTTTCGGCGGCCAATTCGACCGAGGCGAAATAGGCCGCGCGCTGCAGCGCCTTCATCCAGCTTTCGGTCAAGGCCACGGCCTTGGCCGAGCCATAGCGCTCGCCGCACAGGATGAGCGCGTCGGCCAGCCCGGTCACGCCCAGGCCGATGCGGCGCTTGGCCCTGGCCTCGTGAAGCTGATTGTCGAGCGGAAAGCGCGAGACCTCGATCGCGTTGTCGAGCATGCGCACGGCCAGGGGCACGATGCGTTTCAGCTCGTCGAGATCGAGATGCGCCGCCGCGCCGAAGGGCTCGCGCACCAGGGCGGCGAGATTGACCGAGCCCAGGAGACAGGCGCCATAGGGCGGCAGAGGCTGCTCGCCGCAGGGATTGGTCGCGCTGATCGTCTCGCAATAATAAAGATTGTTCCGCCGGTTGATGCGGTCGATGAAGATGACCCCGGGCTCGGCATAGGCATAGGTCGCGCGCATGATCTTGTCCCAGAGCTCGCGCGCCTTGAGGACCTTGAAGGTGGTGCCGGCAAAGCTCAGCTCCCACGGTCCGTCCTCCTTCACCGCCGCCATGAAGGCGTCGGTGACGAGAACCGAGAGGTTGAACATGCGCAGGCGCCCCGCCTCGTGCTTGGCGTCGATGAACGCCTCGATGTCGGGATGATCGCAACGCATCGTCGCCATCATCGCGCCGCGGCGATAGCCCGCGCTCATGATGGTGCGGCACATCGCATCCCACACATCCATGAAAGAGAGCGGTCCCGACGCGTCGGCGCCCACGCCCTTGACCGGCGCGCCTTTGGGCCGGAGCGTCGAGAAATCGTAGCCGATGCCGCCGCCTTGCTGCATCGTCAGCGCGGCCTCGCGCAGATGCGTGAAGATGCCGGACATGTCGTCCGGGATCGTGCCCATGACGAAGCAGTTGAAGAGCGTGACGGTGCGGCCGGTGCCGGCGCCGGCGACGATGCGCCCGGCGGGCAGGAATTTGAAATCGGCAAGGGCCTCGGCAAAGCGCGGCGCCCATGTGCCCGGATCGCGCTCCGGCGCGGCCAAGGCGCCGGCGATCCGGCTCCAGCTATCCTCGATGGTCTTATCCACAGGGGCGCCGTCCGGCCCTTTGAGCCGGTATTTCATGTCCCAGATCTGCTGCGAGATCGAGGCAACGCTGACCATGGTGAAGATTCCTCAGTGCTCAGAGGCCGCGCAGATCCGGATCGCGATTCCCGAAGAGGGTCGAAACGATTGAAACATCAGTAATTTCGGCGTTCTAAGCCGATGAATCAAGGTTGTTCCCTCTTTGTTTCCAATCCATATCACCAACCGCGCTGCATCGCCAGTCGAAAGCGGGCCGCCTCGCCCAGCCGCGTATCCGTCTTATCCCCGGATTTCACGCCGTGGCCTTGCCACGCTTTCCACAGTTTTATCCTCATCCACGGCGGCCGCGACGAGCCGCGCGGTGGCGGTCTCGATGCGGCGCTCGAGTTCGGCAAGGACCGCCCGGCGCTCGCCGCCCGGCGCGATCGCGGGCAGGATCTCGACCGTGATCCGCCCTGGCCGCTTCCAAAAGCTGCGCCGCCCCCAGAAGAGTCCGGAATCGACCGCGACCGGCACCAGCGGCACGCCGAGCTGGCGGTAGAGCGCCGCGACCCCGGGTTGATAAGCGATGTGCTGGCCGACCGCGGTACGCGTGCCTTCGGGGAAGATGAAGACGGGGCGCCCTTGGGCCAACGCCTTCTCGCTCGCCGCCACCATCGCCTTGAGCGCGCTGGCGCGGCCCGAGCGGTCGACCGGGATCATGCCGGCCTTCAACGCGTACCAGCCATAGATCGGAATCCAGCCGAGCTCGCGTTTGATCACCATGGCCGGATCGCGAAAAATCACCGGCACGGCAAAAGTATCCCACGCCGATTGGTGCTTCATCGCGATCAGCGCCGGACCTCGAGGCAAAAGCTCGGTCCCCAAAACCTCGTGGTCGAGCCCGGCGCATACCCGCAGCAGCCACAGCACGCCCTTCGACCAGAAGGTGCCGCACCGCATCATCCAGGCGCGCGGCGCCAGCAACAGCGGCAGAAAGGGCAAGGAGAGCGCGGCCGTCCAGAGATAGAACGCGATCTGGAACAAGAGCGAGCGCAGCCCGATCACTCCGCCGATCCTTGCGGAAGGATCGCCGCCGGCAGGGCGGGCCGGACGAGTGCGAAGAGATATTTGCTGTACTCGCCGGCAATGAGGCTCGCGGCGCGGCGCGAGCGCCACCAGGGTCGTCCGTTGAGGAATTCCGGAAACACCGGATTGGCCACGATCGCGACATCCGGCATGGCGCGCGTGAATTCCAAGAGGCTGCGCGCCATGTGGTAATTCGCGGTGACGAGGCGCAGGGAATGGAATCCCTCGGCGCTCATCCATTCCGCGGTTTCCTTGGCATTGCCGAGCGTATCGGCGGCGGCATGGCCGAGCGCGATGCAGCAGGCGACGCTCTCGGGCGCCTGGCGCGAGGCGCGCAAGAGTTCGGTGACGTCGACGCCGCGATAGACGCCCGAGACGAAGAGCTTCTTCGCCATGCCCGCGGCCAGCAATTGAAGACCGCTTTCGACCCGGAGGCTGCCGCCCGTCAGCACCACGATGGCGTCGGTCTGGCGCGTCGGCTCGGCGACCGCCGTCGGCATCGATGCGGCGAAGCGGAACAGGCCGAGAAGCCACAGGGCGAGCAGCGCCAGCGCCAGCGCGGCGGTAAGGCTCAAGACGCGGCCCGGCCGATGGCGCGTCATGGCATCCGGGCGAGCGCCCGCATGACGGTGAGGCGCGCCGTCACCATCGCCGCCAGACCCGCCAGCACCGGCAACAGCGCGAGCGCCGTCCATTGCCACAGAACGAGGCTGAGATCGGGCAGGAGCTTGGCCTCCTCGCCCAGCACGGCGGTCGCCGCGGCGGCATGGCCCAAGCCCCAGAGCGTCAGCGCCGCCAAGCCGATACCCGCGACGCCGCCGCTCAATCCCATGCGCATCGCCTCGTGCTCGAACTGTCGCGCGATATAGAGGTCGCGCGCGCCCATCAGATGCAGCAGCTCGATGACGTCGTGGTGAACGGCCAGCCCGGCGCGGGTGGTGAAGATCACGGTCAAGACCGCGGCCGCGCCGACCATGACGAAAATCGCCAGCCCGGTCGCCTCGACCGAAAGCGCCAGACCGTAAAGCCGGTCGAGCCAGAGACGGTGATCGTCGAGCGTCGCGCCCGGCACCGCGGCGACGAGCCGGGCCCGCAGATCCTTGAGATCGAGCGTCGCGCCGCTGGCGATGTGGAGATCGATGAGGCGCGGGAGCTGCAGGTCCTCGGGCGCGATCGACCTGCCGAGCCATGGCTCGATCAGCTTGGTCTCGGCGGCGCGGCTGAGCGGCGCGATGCCGACGATGCCCGGCGTCGCGTGGAGCACTGCCATGGCCTTGGCAAGGGCGGCTTCGGTTTCGGGCGGCGTGGCCGCGGCCGGAAGCTCCACCGTCATCGTGCCGCTGAGGCCGCGATCCCAGCTCTGCAGCACGCCGTGCAGCGCGAGCATCCCGGCGAGCGCCAGCGCCGCGAGATAGACCATGGGCGCGATCAGCCAGGGCAGCAGCCGCACCGTGCCGTCGCGCTGCAAAGGAATGTCGTTGCCGAGCCGCCCGATCATGCGGGCGCCGCCGCCGGGCTTGCCACTTCGCCATTGACGAGATGAATGCGTTGAAACCGGCGTTGCGAGGCCAGCTGCTCGTTATGCGTCGCGATGACGAGCGTCGTGCCGAACCGGTTCAATTCCTCGAACAGCCGCAGCAGCCGGTTGGCCATCACGTCGTCGACATTGCCGGTGGGCTCGTCCGCGAGCAAGAGTTGCGGCCGGGCGATGACGGCGCGCGCGATCGCGACGCGTTGCTGCTGGCCGCCCGAGAGCGTGACCGGCCTCGCATTGAGCTTTTCCGCGAGCCCGACCCATTCCAGCAATTCGCTCACGTTCTTTTTGATGCGCGACTCGCCGATGCCCGCGACTCGCAGGGGCAGGGCGACATTGTCGAAGGCGGAAAGATGTCCGAGCAGGCGGAAATCCTGGAAGACGACGCCGATCTTGCGCCGCAAATCGGCCAGATCGCGCCGCTTCAAACGCGAGATATCCTGGCCGAAGAGCGAGATGAGGCCGCGCGTCGGCCGATCGGAGAGATACATCAGGCGCAGCAAGGTGCTCTTCCCGGCGCCGCTCGGGCCGGTCAGGAAATGAAACGAGCCGGAAGCCAAGTCGAGGCTGAGATCGCGCAGCACCTCGGGTCCCGTGCCGTAGCGCATGCCGACATTCTCGAACCGTACCACGTGCTGGCCTTCTCCTGTGCCTTCGGGCGCGGATTTGCTCAAGGCTTCGTCTCGCCCGATGCCGCTGCCGGCAAGATGGCATGCGTCGCTGGGCGGGTAAAGAGTCGCGGACCGTTTCTTGCCTCGGCCCCGTGCCTCGCCCTATAACAAATGGAGGGAACGCCGAAAACCCGCCCGGGCGATGATCGTCACCTGTACCAGCTGCTCCAAACGATATCTCGTCGACGCGCGTGCCTTGGGTGCGGCGGGACGCAATGTGCGTTGCGCGAGTTGCGGCCATACCTGGTTTCAGACGCCGCCGGCGGACGTGCCGCAAAGCTTTGATCTCGCCGTCGGCACCGCGCCCGTGCCGTCGCCGCCCCTCGAGG
This sequence comes from uncultured Alphaproteobacteria bacterium, assembly GCA_963729935.1. Taxonomy (GTDB): domain Bacteria; phylum Pseudomonadota; class Alphaproteobacteria; order ATCC43930; family CGMCC-115725; genus CAIKMD01. Next base: position 435,151 of record CAVSPW010000005.1, on the reverse strand, counting down.
GCGAGCGGCGCGTGCAGCTTCCGGCGGTGCCGCGCTCGCGGGCGCGCGGCCAGATCCTCGGCTGGAGTTTTGCCGCGATCGCGGTTGTCGCGGCGGTGTGGGGCCTGATCGCGGCGCGGGCCGACATCGTCGGTCTGTGGCCGCCCGCCGAGCGCCTCTACACCATGATCGGCTATGGCCCGGCTGCGGCCGGCACCGGCCTCGAGCTGCGCAAGGTCACGCCGTCGCGCGGGATGGAGAACGGCGTGCCGACCTTGGCGATCGACGGCGAGGTGGTGAATGTCTCGCCCGTGACGCGCGACGTGCCGAAGCTCAAAGTCGCGCTCCGCGACGGGAACGACAAGGAGCTTCGCGCCTGGACGATTTCGGTCACGGATCAGCGCCTCCTGCCGGGCGCGAGCGTGCCCTTTCATACCGTCATCACGCAACCGGCCGAAGCCGCGACGGGCGTCGTCGTCAGCTTCGCCGGCGCGGGCAATTGAGAACCGCGCCGGTGCAGCCGCGGCGTCCGGCGCGAGACTGAGGCCCGTCATGGCGCGGATTCTCGTGGCGGAGGACGAGGCGGCGGTGAGCGCCTTCATCCTGCGCGCGCTCGAGCACGAGGGGCACGCGGTGAAGGCGGTGCCCGACGGTCTCTTGGCCGTCACGGCTCTGGCCGCGGAGCGTTACGATCTGCTGCTGACCGACATCGTCATGCCCGGACTCGACGGCATCGCCTTGGCCTTGAAGGCGAGCAAGGATTATCCGGCGATGAAGATCCTGCTGATGACGGGCTATTCCGCCGAGCGCCAGCGCGCGCACAATCTCGCGGCGCTGGTCCATCGGGTGCTCAACAAGCCGTTCACGCTCGACGAGCTCGTTGCGGCGGTGAAGGAAGAATTGGCGAAATAGAGCATCATCCGATCGGATGGAATCCGATCACGCTCCGGATTCTCTTGTCGGTCGCGTTTTCCGCGCCGAGCCGGCACCCGCTTCGGCCGGAAAATGCGCCGGCGCCCCGCGCTCAGAACTGTTTCAACAGCCGGTCGATATAATCGCGCTCGAGCGCCGGACGCTCGCGCTCGCCGGCGCGCCGGCGTAGCTCGTCGAGGATCTGCTTTGCCTTGTCGAGCGCATAGTCATTGGCCGATTTTCCCATGCGCAGCTGACCGCCATCGTCATAGCCGCCATTGCCCTGCTCGGTATCGAGCATTCGGCCGAACGGATCGCGCCGCGCCTGATGCAGGCCGGGATCGTCGAGGGGCTCGCCGCCGGGCCCCTCGCCGTCGCGATTGCCCATCATCTGATTGGCCATCGCGCGCGCGGCCTCTTGCAGCGCGTCGAGCGCGTCGGTCTGCGGCCCGACCGCCTGGCCCGGTTGGCCGCGCTGCAACGCCTCGGCGGCGCCGCGCATCGCGCGCTCCGCCCGGCTCATGGATTGCGGCGCCTGGCCGCCCTGCTGCTGAAGCTGCTGCATCATCTTGTTGAGCATCTGCCGCAACGCTTCCTGCTGTTGCGCGTCGCCGCGCATGTCCTGGCCCTGCTGCCCTTGGCGCGACTGGCCGAACGAGCGGTCGAGAAGCTGCTGCTGCTGGCGCATCATCTGCTGCATCTGGCTCATCATCTGGTTCTGGCCGCTATTGCCCGGCATCGGCCGGGCGAGGCGCAGATTCTCGAGCATCTGCTGCAATTGCGACAGCATCTGGCGAGCCTGGTCGCGCGCGCCGGTGCGCGCCATATCGCGGGCGCGGTCGAGCATCTTCTGCAGATCCTGCAGGCTCATCATCTTCGACGGATCGACCGCCGGCATCTGATTGGGGTCCATGCGCTGCATCTGCTGGGCCAAGGCCTGGAAGTAGCGGTTCATCGCCTCTTGAACCTGGCGCATCAGGCGCTCGATCTCCGCATCGGGCGCGTTGCGCGCGAGCGCGTCCTGCAAGGCCTGCATCGCGTTGCGCAGATCCTGCTGCGTCGCCGGCGCGCGCCCATCCTCGATGCGCAGCGCCGTCTGCCACAACAGCGCCTGCACCGGGGCGATCGCGGCGCCGTCGCGATCGAGCTCGAGCCGCGCCTGCGCCGTGCGCAGCGCCAGGAACACGACGATGTCGTCGTTGAAGCGGCCGGGCCGCACCGAAAGATCGGACAGCGTCTCGGCGACCACATCCTTGTCGGCGGGATGAAGCGTCAGCTGCTTGCGTTGCTCGATGATCGCCTTGGCGATCGGATTGTGAAAGACGCGCTCGGGCAGGACCGTCTGCACGATGTCGCTGCGGCCGATCTGGCCGAGCGCATCGACCGCCTCAAGCTCGATCTGCACCGGCAACCCGGCCCAGAGATGAGCGGTCAGATCGGTATAGTTCGTGGCCCGCGCGTCTTTCAGATGCTGGCCCGGCAGCGGCAGGTCCAGGGTCAAGGCGGGGCCGCCGGGATCGTCGGCGCGGTGCATGATCGCCTTCACGCTCTCGACGCCGTAATCATCGCCCGCGGTGTAATCGAGACGCAGCGCCATGCGGCTGGTGCGCGAGGGCGCGCGCGCGAAGGCGACTTGCGGCGGAAGATCGGGCACGACTTGGATCGGCCAGCTCCCGAGGCTGCGCCCATCCTGGTCGATGGAGAGGCGCTTGCCCGCGGTGATGGTCGCGCTGTCCTTGAAATTATCTTCGTCGATGCGCGTGAAATCGGTGGCGCGATCGTCGAGCTTCAAGCGCGGCGGATTGCGCCCGCCATGGATTTGGGCGAGGAGGGTGCTGCCGATCGGCACGGCGATCGGCGCCGCGGACGCGCTTGCCGGCAGGAATTGCGGCGGCAGGCCGGTATATTCGGGCGGCGTCACCCAGGCATCGAGACTGACCGCCGCCGCCGCGCCCGGCGTGCCGATGCCCGGATTGACCGCGCGCAGGAGCCGCGCCTCCCAATCATCGCCGGCATCGATCGCGGCGAGCAGCAGGACGAGCCCCAAAACCACGCGCAATGCATAAGGATCGCGACGCATCAGCCCGGCTGCGGGAATGCCGATCTTCATGCGTCGCGCGGCTTCCGCCATCCGCGCCTGATGCGCCTGCCACAAGGCCGCGGTTGCCGGATCGCCGCTGCCGGCGGCGAGCTTGTCCTGAAGCGCGGCGAGCGGGCGATGCGCCATGCCGCTCGCGGTCTCGATGCGCCGCCGTGCGGCATCGCCCCGCGGCAAGCGGAAGCGTCCCGCCGCTTCGAACAGAGCCGCCGTCAGCAGCGCGACGAAGAGCGCGAGCAAGATCCAGCGCAGCGCATTGGGCAGCACCGCCGGCACGTCGAACAGCGCGAGCGCGAGAAAGACGCCGATGACGCCGACGGCCGGCCAGAGCGCGGGCCAGAGCCGCTCCCAGGTGAGCGCGGCCGCGGCGAGCCCCAGGCGGCGCTTCAGCGCAGCCGGTGCGGATGGGGGTGCGATATCGACCATGGGCCAGCCACCTCGTGCCGATCACGTCGCGGCGAGCCAAGGCGGCATCCGGTCTTGCGCCAGAATGGCGTCATAGCTCGGCCGGGGCCGGATCAAGGTGAATTGTGCGCCGCGCACAAGCACTTCCGGCGCCGGCAGGCGGGTATTGTACGCCGAACTCATCGAAGCGCCATAGGCTCCTGCGGACATCACCGCGACGCGCTCGCCCGGCTCGAGCGGCGGCAGTTTTCGTTGCACGGCGAAACTATCGCCGGTTTCGCAGACCGGTCCGACCACATCGGCTTCCTTGAGGCCGCGGCGCGGCGCCGGACCGCGCAAGGGCAGGATCTCGTGCCACGCATCGTAAAGGGCGGGGCGCAACAGGTCGTTCATCGCCGCGTCGAGAATGACGAAGCGGCGGGTGACGCCTTTTTTCACATAGACGATCTGCGCCACCAGCACGCCGGCATTGCCGACGAGATAGCGTCCGGGCTCGAAGGATAAGGTCGCGCCGAGATTGCCGGTCACGCGCTTGACCATCGCCGCATAGGCCTCGATCGAGGGCGGCTCTTCGTCGCGATAGCGGATGCCCAGGCCGCCGCCGAGATCGAGCCGCTCCAGCGCGATCCCTTCGGCGCGCAAGGCGCGGTAAAGCTCGGCGACGCGGCGAAAGGCCGTCTCGAACGGCCTGAGCTTCGTCAGTTGCGAGCCGATATGGACGGCGATGCCGACGGGACGGATCGCGGGGAGCTTCGCCGCGTGGCGGTAGATCGCGGCGACATGCGCCAGATCGATGCCGAATTTGTTTTCCTTTTTTCCGGTCGTGATCTTCGCATGGGTGCGCGCATCGACATCGGGATTGACGCGGATCGCGATCGGCGCGACCCGGTTCATGCGCGCGGCGATCGCCGAGAGCATCTCGAGCTCGGGCAGCGATTCGACGTTGATCTGGTGCACGTCATGCGCGAGCGCGAATTCCAATTCGGACGCGGTCTTGCCGACGCCCGAAAAGATCACGCGGTTGCCGCCGATCCCGGCCTGCAGCGCGCGGCGGAACTCGCCCTCGGAGACGACATCGGCGCCGGCGCCGAGGCGCGCGAGGCTCGCGATCACGGCGAGGTTGGGATTGGCCTTGACCGAATAGCAAATCTCGGTCGGCGTTCCCAGAAAGGCGCCGGCGAATTGGCGGAAGCGGCGCTCGATCTGCGCGCTCGAATAGGCGTAAAAGGGCGTTCCGACCGCATCGGCGATTCGCGCCAGCGGCACGTCTTCGGCCGCGAGCTCGCCGCCGCGATAGGCGAATTCGGGCGCCCAGGGCGCAGCGTCTTTCACGCCGGGTTCATTCCTTGGGGTAGTGCTGCGGGTAGGTGTTGGGTTCATCGGGCGGCGGCTGAAGCGGACCCTTCTTGCCGCAGGCCGCGAGCATCGCGAGGACGAGGCCCAGCGCGAGAAGGCGCGCGCAACCCTTCATGACCGCACCGTGGCGAGGAAGCGCCGTCGCGCGGCCGCCGCCGCGCGCGAGACATTGGCGGGCGCGGTTCCGCCGAGGCTCTTGCGGCTGGCGACCGAGCGCTCGACCGTCAAGACGCGATAGACGTCGCGCGTGACGCGCTTTTCGATCCGCTGCATCTCGGCGAGCGGCAATTCGGCGAGGCCGCAGCCGAGCGCTTCGGCCCGCGCGACCAGCGCGCCCGTCACATGATGCGCCTGGCGGAAGGGCAATTTGAGCGTGCGCACGAGCCAGTCCGCGAGATCGGTCGCGGTGCTGAAGCCGCTCGCGGCGACCTCGCGCATCGCCGCCGGATCGGCCTCCATATCGCGCACCATGCCGGTGCAGGCGGCGAGGCAGAGCCCAAGCGTGTCGGCCGTGTCGATCACCGGCGCCTTGTCCTCCTGCATGTCCTTGGCGTAGGCGAGCGGCAAACCCTTCATCACCGCGAGCAGGCCGGTCAAGGCGCCGATGAGGCGCCCGGCCTTGGCGCGCACGAGCTCGGCGGCGTCGGGGTTGCGCTTTTGCGGCATCATCGAAGAGCCGGTGGTGAAGGCGTCGCTCAGCCTGACGAAACGGAACGGCTCGCTCACCCAGAGGATGATCTCCTCGCCGAAGCGCGAGAGATGCGTCGCCGCGATCGCCGCGACGGCGAGGAATTCGAGCGCGAAATCGCGATCCGACACCGCGTCAAGGGAATTCGCCATTGGCCGCGCGAAACCCAGGGCCTTCGCGGTCATGACGCGGTCGATCGGAAAAGAGGTGCCGGCGAGCGCGCCCGCGCCCAGAGGCGATTCATTGAGCCGCTTCCGGCAATCCGCCAGGCGCGCCCGGTCGCGCCCGAGCATCTCGACATAGGCCAAAAGGTGATGGCCGAAGGTCACGGGCTGGCCGACTTGGAGATGGGTGAAGCCCGGCATGATGGTCGCCGCGTGGCGCTCGGCCTGGGCGATGAGCGCGGCCTGAAGGGTTTGCATCTGGCGGTCGAGACGGTCGATCGCGTCGCGCACATAGAGGCGGAAATCGGTCGCGACCTGATCGTTGCGCGAGCGCGCGGTATGGAGCCGGCCGGCGGCGGGGCCGATGAGTTCGCCGAGCCGCGCCTCGATGTTGAGGTGGATGTCCTCATGCTCAATGCGGAAGGGGAAGCGGCCGCTCTCGATCTCGGCGCGGATTTTCGCTAGACCTCGGGCGATGGCCGCTCCATCTTTCCGGGCGATGATCCGCCGCTTGACCAGCATCGCGCAATGCGCGAGCGAGCCGTCGATATCCTGCGCGTAGAGCGCCTTGTCGACATCGAGCGAGGCGTTGATGCGTTGCATGATCGAGGCCGGGCCCGCGCCGAAGCGCCCGCCCCAGGCGGCGTTTATCGAGGCCTTTTTGGCCGGCGCCGCGCGCTTGCGGCCCATCATGCCGGGAAACGTGTCGGTGAGGGGTTCGTGTCGGCCAGATTTCTAATACGCGCGCTCACGGTGCTTCTCGTCCTTTGCGGGGTGGCGCTCGCGGTGGTTCTCATGCGTCCGGGCCGCGTCGAGCCGGTCCCGCCGCAACCGGAAGCCACCGCTGCGGCTCCAACCTTGGGCCAGTTTATCGCGCTCGACGCCAAGCTGCCAGCGCCCGCGCTCGCTTTCGCCACGCGCGACGGCGCGGAAAAGCATCTCGCCGATTTCAAGGGCCAGCTCGTCCTCGTCAACCTCTGGGCGACCTGGTGCGTGCCCTGCGTCCAGGAGATGCCGGCGCTCGATCGGCTACAGCAAAAGCTCGGCGACAAGCTTGCCATCCTCGCGATCTCGCAAGACCGCCGCGGCGCCGATGCGGTCGATCCGTTTCTCGTCAAGACCGGCATCGCCCATCTCGCGATCTTCCTCGATCCCCAATCGACCGCGATCAAGGCCTTCGGCGTCGAAGGCCTGCCGATGAGCTTTCTGATCGGCCGCGACGGCATGATTTTGGGCAAGCTCGAAGGCGCGGCCAAATGGGACGAGGCGCCGATGCTCGAGCGGCTTGCGCCCTACATCGCGGCGAAGTGACGGCGGCTAAGCCTTAAGGCCGAAGGACGCGCGCAGGAATTGGCCGCCCGCGGCCAAGCCCTCGCCGTCGATGCCGTGGCCGAGCCCCGGCCGCAGCATTTGCTCGACCGGCACTTTTGCCGCTTTGAGCGCCTCGTAAGCGTGCGGCAGCGCCTCGGGCAGCACGACCTCGTCCTGGTCGCCATGAACGAGCAGCACTTTCGGGCGCGCGCGCAGCTCGGTGCCCAGGCTTTCCGGCGCGAAGAGCCGGCCGGAATAGGCGACGACCGCGGCGGCGGGCCGCGCACGCCGCAGGCTCACGAAGAGCGACATCATCGCGCCCTGGGAGAACCCGACCAGCGCCAAGGATGATTCGTCGATCTTGTGCGCGGCGAGGAGCCCGGTCAGGTAATGGTCGAGGATCCCGGCGGCGACGCGCACGCCTTCGACGACTTGCTCCTGCGAGCGGCCCTGGAAGCCGAACCATTGGCGCCCGAAGGGCATCGCCTCGCAGGGGAAAGGCGCGTGCGGCGAAATGAATTCGGCCTCCGGCAGAAGCGGCGCCCAATGCGGCGCCAGGCCGATGAGATCATTGCCGTCGGCGCCGTAGCCGTGAAGCAGCACGACGAGTTGCTTGGCCGTGCCGCCGGCGGCGGGAGGCTGCGAGGGTCCATCGAGGGTCTGTGCCATGGCCGATGAGATAGAGGATCGGGGGTGTTTTGTTAAGGGGCGGGGCGGTTGCGCGGCTTCCGCTCCGTGATCTTGACCCGTTACGCGCCTCTGCCCATAGCCGCATGACGGCGAATTTCGGGAAAATTAATGCCGTTCCTTTATCAGCCTTGACGCGATGGAATTGTCCGTCGCGCCGGAACGCCGACGAAGTATTGACGATCGGAGGCCCCATGGCGAAGAGTGAATTCCATGCTGACGAGCCTGGGTCGCGACCCGCGACGAATGGGGACGCCGTGCGTCAGCTTATCTATGTCAGTACGACGGCCCGTCGCCAGAGCGACACCGACATGGATGATCTGCTCGCGCAATGCCGGCGCGACAATGAACGGCAAGCCATAACCGGCATGCTGCTTTTCAAAGACGGCCACTTCATGCAGGCCCTCGAAGGCAAGCCCGACGCGGTCGAGAGCGTCTTCGAAAGAATTCGTCGCGACCGGCGTCACCGTGATCTCATCGCGGTGCTCGACCGGACCGGCCAGGGCCGGGATTTCGCCGATTGGAGCATGGGCTATCGCCGCCTCGACCCCGGCGATGTGCCGGGCGAGGGATTCAACGACATCCTTCTGAAGAACGGCGAGCCAGGCGAAGGCATGCCTCTCGCCATCCGCTTCCTCAAGCGCTTTGCGGAAAATATCCGTTAATTCCCGCCTCGCGTTTCGCTCATGCCGATGAGCCCTTTGCATGTCTTGGCGCATGGGGGTAGATCGGCTCGTCCCTTTATTGCTATGGCCCCGCCATGATCGTCACCCGCTTCGCGCCGAGCCCGACCGGGCTCTTGCATCTGGGCCATGCCTATTCGGCGCTCTTCGCCTGGCGCGCGGCGCGCGAAGCAAGGGGACGATTTCTGTTGCGCATCGAGGATATCGACGCGGCGCGCTGCCGGCCGGAATTCGTTGCCGCGATCGAGGAAGACCTTCATTGGCTCGGCATCGATTGGGACGGCGCAGTGCGAAGGCAGTCCGAGCATTTCAACGATTATCGGGCGGCGCTCGAAACCTTGGAGGCGCGCGGCCTCCTCTATCTTTGCTTCTGCACCCGCGCCGATATCAAGGCCGAGATCGCGCGCGCGATCGATGCGCCGCAGGGCGAGGAGGCGCCGCTCTATCCCGGCACCTGCCGAAATTTGAGCATGGACGAGCGCGCGCGGCGCCGGCAAACGGGCGAGAGCTTCGCGCTCCGGCTCGACCTGGCCAAGGCCCTCGCGCTGACCGGCCCGCTTTCCTGGGAAGATGCGGAACGAGGCCGCATCGAGGCCAGGCCCGAAACCCTGGGCGATGTCGTGCTCGCGCGCAAGGATGTGCCGGCGAGCTATCATCTGGCGGTCACGGTCGATGACGCGCTGCAAGGCGTGACCCTGGTCACGCGCGGCGCGGACCTTTTCGCCGCGACGCATATTCACCGCCTGCTCCAGGCCTTGCTCGGATTGCCGACGCCGCGCTATCGCCATCACCGGCTTCTGGCCGATGCGAGCGGCAAACGCTTTGCCAAGCGCGACCGTTCGCTTACCTTGAGAGCGTTGCGCGAAGCGGGGCGCAGCGCGGAAGAAGTCCGCGCGATGGCAGTTTCCGATGCCCCCTCCCTGACCCTCCCCCTCGAGGGGGGGGGGTAGAGAGATAGGGACACGAGTTGACACTTCTGGCAACATGCCGGGAACGCCTCCGGCGCTCATCCGTGGGCTCCGTCGTATCCGGATCGCATGCCTAATCCGCATTTTCTGTTTCAACGAGGTCGATAAGCGCTTCAAACCGGCGCGATATGTGATCTGTACAAAGCGCGCGCTTAACATGCTTTTCAGCACGCAGCGCCTTCAGATCATCTCGAATGACCGGCGCCGCTTTTGAGATAATCTCTCTAACCAGAGGCGCAGCGGAATTGCTGTAGAAGACGTGGCGAACGTTGCCGTATTGCGTTCGCCCTCCTTGTTCTCCGACGTAGGTGAGAACAAGCCATTTCAGAATCGTCTGCCGAATTCCGTTAGGGCAGTTCTCAAGTCCACCGAAGTCAATGAACGAGCGTAGGAGGTCGCCATGCTTATCATACGCGGTCCAGTGCGTCCCCACTTTCTCCATGTTCGAAAACACTTCCTCGAAAAACGAAAGACGTGCTGACTGTCGTAGGTACGCAAACACCCCCGCCGCATGTGCGACCCGAGCCGTCCGCGCGTCGATTTTCCGTCCTGCAGCATGTTGGAGATGATCCCCAATCCTTGCTAAGACGGCGGCGTGGGTTATGGGCCGCAGATACGAGATACAGGTGTAGGCATTCTGTTGAACCACGTCGGGAGTGTTCTTGTTCAGCGCGCAAGAGATCAGAAACTTTAGAATTTCTTCCTGACGGGGCTGCGGCGCATTCTGAAAATCCTCCAAAAAAACACGGTCCGGCACGACGGCAGACGCTTGTTCGATTAATTCCTTGAAATCGGTGACCTTCACAAGCTGGATAGGGTCTCGTGAGAGGATAACCTCGACACACGTCGTAAAAATATAGACGCAGTCCTCAACGCCAGCTTCGTATTCGTCATCCTCGTGCTCAAGGTCACGCCGTATCTCATAGCAGCGGCAGACGCGGCGCCACTCGGGCCGCGATAGCAGCCCCATCCTGTATGCTAAATCGATCAACTTGGAGGTCGGATAGTTTTCGATGTCTTCCGGGTTTATGACCGGAGGGAGCCTGTATTGTTTGGCCGCCTCAGTGGCGATATCGATCCCGGAAATCAGAATCTTTTCACGAAGGTCATGGATCGCGGCATTAAGTAACCTCTGGCACGCACTGCTTGGGTCCACGTCAAGCAACCGCCGAACACGATCAATCAAGGCCTTGGCCTGCCATTGTGGCCGGATACGTGCAAGAAGGGCAGGAACATTGGAGGCTCGGATCAGTTCAACTGACGGTGCGGGTACAAGCTCTTGGGCCATTTTACAAATCTTGGAGGTCGTTGCCTGGGAGAAGAAATTCTATCTGATCGATGTCTGCCTTACTAGGTTAGGCGGTTCGATGGAATATGGTCCGGGCCTCAACCTATGCATTTCTTGCTTCGCGGCCTTACTGCCCGTGCGATCTTTGCCGTTGATCAGCGATTGTCTTCGGTCGTGCGCCTAAGACCGATCAAATTCAGTTTTCGGGCGCGTTAGCCATTTCGGATCTTCTTTGCTCTCGGCCAAAGTGATATTTGCGAACCGAGTCCCAAACCAGGCCCATTTCGCGGCGGGTCCTTCCTTCCCATCCCTTGCTAGCTCCTCGGTTACCATCCTTATCCGATTCGCATGGGCCTCTTTCCAGGCCCGAGCTTTTTCGTTCTCATCACTACCAAGAGTCACCCCGTGAAACATCATTCGCCGAAAATAGTTCAGATACCACCGCCCATCTTCATCTTGCTGTAAAATCTGCGACGCATCCCCCGGCTGATGCGGCTTTAGCCGATCGAGGACGTTTTGTGCGACGACAACTCGCGGATTCTTCGATATTGTGGATTCAATTCGATAAGCTTCTACCATTGCCTCACCGAAAACTACTCCCTCGCTGTGATAGCATTGACCATAAGCGAGTCCCCCACGAAGAATTAGCCCAATGCGCAACGCGCGTTCCGCCATAATACTGAGGATGCGAATTGCGTCATGGCAGATGATTTGGGTCCACAAATCTGGCGCCGCTTCTCTCGTAGAATAGCTGACGACGACGTTGTCAGAAAAAGTCGTGATCTCCGGCGTGATCTGGAATTTATATCCGCCGTCCTCCATCGGGCCACCATCAATTCGCTCTGATGCCTGAGCGTGTGAGACCATGATCAGCAAATCGAGGAACTCATGGATCCTAGCGGGTGGCCAATGCCGTGCTGCCTCCGAAGCGCCTAGGAAGTCGAAAAACAGCACGTATCGATCTTCTAGCGCTTTCCCATCATCTGACGCTGCGTTCTCGTCTGTCATGGTCTTCTGACTCGAACATCCGCACAAACGAGCACGATCGCGGAGTGGGTTGAAGGAAACACGATGTCTTTGCCCATCAAAGGAGCCCTTTCAGACCAGCTCAAGCAGCGCGGCCAGCTTTCCCGGCTTCCGTCAGCTGGCGTTGGTGGGTAGCTTTGCGGCCAACGAACCGACCTTCAATTTCTCCAAAATAGCATCGGTCAATTTGCGCTTGCCGTCTAGGATCCGGCTCAAGTGACCCGGATCAACACCGATTTCGCGCGCTGCTTGTCGAACGCCCAATTTTTCGACGATCAAGGAGGAGCCGATTCCTCGCGTCTTTGACCTCATGCCAGCGCCGTTCAGGGCTTACATGTGTCGCGAAGCAATATCCTTGGCAGCTTTATGTTATAGTTCTAAAAGCTATTTTTGTCCCAGAAAGGCCGTGCCGAACCTTGTGTTTGGAGAGACCGTGTCAAACGTTGCGTCTAAAACGTCACCTCCTTATCCCATCCCAAGGATCATTCCCTTCTTGAAATGGCCCGGAGGCAAACGATGGCTGATCTCAAATTACTCCAGCCTTTTGGACGTTGAGTTTAAACGCTATGTCGAACCATTCCTCGGAGGCGGAGCCGTCTTCTTTCATCTGGCCCCAACGACAGCAGTGCTATCCGATATTAATCGGGACTTGATCGCCTGCTACGATTTAATCAAGCAAAATTGGCAGGATGTTTGGTGCATCCTGAAGCGACACCAACGATTGCATGGACCGAAATACTATTACGAGGAACGGAGTTGCAGGCATCGGACTCCAGAGGAAAGAGCAGCACAACTTATCTATCTAAACAGGACATGCTGGAACGGTCTTTATCGTGTAAATCTGAATGGACAGTTCAACGTACCGATCGGAACGAAAGATTCCGTGCTTCTTGACTCTGACGATTTCAAAAGCACTTCGGCGCTGCTGCAGGGCGCCGATTTGCGTGTTCAAGATTTTGAGGTGACGATTGGCTCAGCCGGTCTCGATGATTTTATCTTCGTCGACCCGCCGTATACGGTTAAACACGATCACAATGGCTTTCTGAAATACAACGAAACTATCTTCAGCTGGGACGATCAGAAGCGTTTGCTTAACGCGTTGCTCGCAGCGAAATCACGAGGCGCAAAAATTCTTCTTCTAAATGCTAATCATCATTCGGTGCAGAATTTATATCGCGAGCTGGGCCCGAGGCGGACTTTGACGCGAAATAGCGTCCTCTCAGGTGACGCCGCGTTTCGCGGGCTGGCAAAGGAATTAGCCATTTACACCGAGGGGCCGGAAGAATAACGCGGCATCGTAGTTAGGACGGAGAAAAATGGGACGCAAAACAAGAGCGCCGGTAAAGCCGGGCGAAGATGAAAAACGGCCCTCGTCCGCCGCGCTTTCACCTCTCCTTTCCACAAAAGGCGCACTCGTTGCAGAATACCGAAAGCGCCAGAGCAATTTCGCTTTCCGAACCGTTCACCCCGCTGATGAGCGGCAAAATCTGAGTCAGGGATGGGAGGTACAAAAGCGCGGGAAGACGCGTCTTCGGCTAAAGCGGATGAAGGATCACGATCGATCATTGGAAGATCGCGCTTGGTGCCTGTTTTATCGTATGGGGTATCCGGAACTCGGGGGTGATCGATTCAAAATCAAATTCCACCGAGCAGATGGGACGGTCGGAGAGAAACAAATCGACGTCTTTGCTAAGGACACCGAGACGGTAATCGTCGGTGAATGCAAGTCGCGAGAGTTCTCGTGGCCGAAGAACGTTGCAGAAAGATTTGCACGAAACCAAGTCCCTGCAGGGACCCCTTGCTAACGCCATCCGTGGTCACTATGGGCGAGATTTCAAACCCAAAATTATTTGGATCTACTTCACACACAATATAATCTGGTCAGAGCCTGATCTGGAGCGCGCAAACGCCATTCACGTACGCGTCGTAACTGAGAATGAATTCAATTATTTTGAAGCCTTCATTAAACACATCGGACCAGCTGGGCGGTTTCAATTCCTCGCGGAGTTCCTCGAGGGCCAAGTTATTCCTGGACTGTCAAACGTTCGCGTGCCCGCAACGAAGGGCAAGCTAGGAAAACACACGTTCTATAGTTTTGTGACGACCCCGGAAGTTCTACTCAAAATTTCTTTCATAAATCATCTCGCGCTCAATCACCCCGACGGACGCCCTGCGTATCAGCGCATGATCCATTCGGGACGAATCAAAGCCATCGGCCGGTTCATTAAGGAGGGCGGATATTTTCCGACAAACCTTCTTATCAATTTCGTTGATGGTTGCCGCTTTGATCAAATTTCTAACAAGGAAAATCAAAATCCAAAGATCAAATTCGGTTGGCTTCACCTTCCGAACAAATACAAATCTGCCTGGGTCATTGACGGGCAACATCGACTTTATGGATTTTCACATCTCGAAAAGGAACGCTTGACGTCAAATATATTTGTGATTGCGTTTGAAAAAATGGACACAACGACCGAAGCTGATCTTTTCATAACGATAAATCACAAACAGAAAAGCGTGCCAAAGAGCGTTCTTATCGCGCTTCAGTCAGATCTCAAATGGGGATCGACAAATCCGAAAGAACGAGTCGTTGCGCTGGCGTCAGCGCTCGTGAAGGCAATTAATTCCGATCCCACGAGCCCGTTCTTTCAACGGTTCTCGATACAGGGTGTCGCCCCAAAAGACAATCAGAACCTCACGTTGCCAGAAGCTGTGAATGGTTTAGTCCGCGCAAATCTTCTTGGCCGCGCCGGCAAATCATATTTGTTTGGTTATTTTTCGGGGACTACAGACGACGAGACGCTGGCTCGTGCGAGAAGAATCGTGAATGGATATTTCAACTTGGTTCGAGAGACAAATATCCCGCGTTGGGAGGCAGGACGCGCTGCCTACATCGCGATTAATCCTGGAATCCGCGCGCACTTTCTGCTGATCGGCGAAATTATTCGGTACGTTCAGAGCAAGGATCCAAAATTTGATCCTCAGAGCGCTACGGAGAATGAAATCCTCGACGAACTCAGAACGATAGCCGAGCCTGTGTTCGCATTTTTGAAAACCGCCTCCGACAACGTCATTGTAGAGAAATTTTCTCGCAAATTCGGCGAAGGCGGCGTGAAAGAGTATTTCTTTAATCTTTGCGAGATTATTCATTCCAAAGTTTCGGATTTTGGCTCTGCGGAATTTGCCGCTCATCTGAGCAAGCGAGCGGATCAACAACTCGCCGAGACCAATCAGAGCGTCATTGATTTAGAAAAAGCGATACGTGACTACTCGGTCTATCTGCTAAAAAAGCTTTACGGCACCAAAGAAATGAGGTCGGGAGAAAAGGCGTATTGGGAGCGAGGAATTGAAAGTGCAAAAGCTAAAGAGGAAGCTTACAAGCGGCAGCAACAGGTTATGCCCGCTGAAAAGAGGCTCCCGAAAGAGGCGTATCTTCATTTATTAGATCTGATGAAAATTGCTCGCCAGCAGCAGAACTGGCCTCACTTTGAGCCGGTATTTAACATTCCGCAACCGGGCGAGAAAGGCAAAACATATTATTTAGATTGGATGGAAAAGCTAAACGAACTGCGACGCATTCCAGCGCATGCGAGCTCGCTCCGGACGTATGAAGAGGAGGACTATCAATTTATCGACTGGCTTAAAGGGGAATTTTATAACCGCTTAGAGAAGACTGATTTTAGCGTATAGCGCTTCTAACACGGTTGGTATTGTTACCTTGAGTTGGTTATCGATGTCGACTAGCTGCAAGATGTTCCGCGCAAGTTGCGGATTCAACCGACATATACCTTGAGGATTGATAAAAACGTCGTTTGGCATAAACACATTGCGACGAATGAGTTCGAGAACCCGCTGATCGACGACCGGGCGCAGTGGTTCCATTAAATCATATATGAGTGTTGGCTTGTTTCGGTATGCGCCATGCAAAAAGCCAATTGTAGGGTCCAGGCCCGCTGCGACGACCTGTGATCGAACCCGATGTTCGAGGATCCCATATGCGTAATTGAGCATCGCGTTGACGGGATGGGTGGCGTGACGGTTTCTGTGGCTTTTGCCGCTAACCATCGAAGCTCGTGGCCCTATCCGGTTCCAGTCTTCCGGAATCAAACGGCGGCTAACACCAGTCCATCTCAGAGGGGATGAAACCCACGCCCCAAAATATGCAGCTGCAACTCGCCCCTCGATGCCGAGAAGATCAGAAATCGAAGAAATAGGACGCCGCTTAATTCGCTCCGCATCGAGCTAAATCTTCTCCACCGCAAGATCGATTGTAGGTGATCTTGGGAAGGCGGTTCGCAGTGTAATAAGACTGTTTTCGATCTTTTCGGCTATAAGCCACTGCGAAATTTTTGATCCGGTGGCGCTCTTTTGAGCCTCAAGCTGCGCCTCCACGAGCTTGCGATCGGTCGCATGGGCGGTGCCCCCAACGACGTGCACAACGTCGCCGCGCCAATCGATATGGATTAGAGGAATGTCCTGCTCAGCAAGCCATCGAAGAGCATGAAAACTCAGCGCTCCCTTGCCATCGATAACGACAATGCGTGACGGCTGACGCCATTTCCCAGGAAAGAACTGCCATTGGTCCTGCTGTTGGGCGTAATGCGTCATGCCGTTTCGTACGACCAGTGTTCCCTGACGAACCCGAAGGCTAACGCCGTGCCCCGTTAAAATCAGTGGTTCTTGTGGGCCATGGCGAGCAGACGATTTGGGCGGTTTTGTCGAGGCCTTTTCCAGCCAAAATTCGCACCGCTCAGCCCAAGCCGTATCGTCGGTCGCTGAGTTTGAAATTGCTGATCCAGCTATATAGGCGTGCATATGTATTTCCGATCTTGGTTCGCCTGACTTAGCGCCGGGTCACCTAGCGGGCGAACGTACAGCGCACGTAATTATATGAGAAATTGCAATAATAAACAATTATATCAGTCACTTAGATACAGTCCCGGCCGCCGTTATGAGCCGAGAAATTAACTCCGCTAGTTGTCTCCGCGAGATTGTCCGGAGCATCATCACGATCGAGCGCGCTTGATCGGTAGGCCGATGCAATATCACGAGCATAAGAACCAAGATCGTCAGCCGCCATTGGGGCTCAGTTCTTATCGCGCGCGCAATTCGACGCCAGGGCTCGACGAGGGCCGAGTACTTTTCGGCTTGGGCAGGATATAGAGCGGTCAGAATTTCAGGGGCTCGCTCAATAACCCACGGTAATGCGCGTGTCATATCGCGCGCGATCTCAAATTTCGCTGTATCTGCAGATTTAATAATTCCTTCGGCGGTGTCCCCAATCTCATCGGGGTCCCCTAGCAAGCCCGCAAATATCGAACAGATAACCGCCACGGCATCCTTTTCCGCGCCACCAAGCGACGAGCGTATTCCCCAGCGACCCAGAATCGAATTGACGAGGTCGGTCGATCCCGCTGTCGACCCACCAAACTGAATTTTGGTAAAATCCCCGAAACGTGCGAATGCCAACATCCCGAATAATTCGGTACCAAGATAATTAAATTCCTTTGGCCGAATTTCCGGCGAAGCCTCGCCCATTTGCCGAACGCTCGTGGTGATCCGCTTTTCGCCAATTCCGTCAGTATCGCGCGGATCGAAAACGGTTCGCTGCGGCCTCAGCAATTCCTGCTTGATTCGATGATATTGGTCTAGCACCAACCGCTGAATATCGATGCCTTCGAGAATGGCTTTATCAAGCCATAGCTGAATTCTGATTTCTTCGTATTCAAATCGCCGATTTGCCGGAACGCGGCTTTTGTACTGGCAGATCCGTATCGCCTGTTTGACGTCTCGGCAGCTTCGCTCCCAAGGAGCCTGCCCAGCCCGAGCCAAACCGGTGGCTCTGGCTGGGGCCAAAACCCCCTCTTGAACCCAATCTTCGATCATCGTCTGTGAAAGCTGGATCGCGCATCGACGCCATGCCCAGTCACTCATCCGCTTATTGAATTCGGCTGGGGTCATTAATTCTTGCCAATCCGGACCGTCATTGCACGGTGCGCGACAGACGCATGCCAAAAGCACCCGTCATCTCCTACCGACCTGAACAGATGCGAGCCGCCACCGCAATTAAATTCGTGCGCGTTATGCCACGAGAGGTTCCCAGTTGGCGAAGCGCACGAAGAAGGGCCGAGCTACTCAGCCCAATACAAACCGGAAAAAGCGGCTGACGCCGAAATCGGCACCCGCGAAGCCGTTCGCGCGCGTCCATAAGAAGCCGACTTTACACACGAAACTGACCCCTCCGCAGAAGACGCGCCCGTTTAGCAAGCGCCAAATGCGCGTGAAAACGGGGCCCGTGCGCAGGTCTTCCAAACGCATTATTGGGCCGAAGAAGGCGCCGGCACATGAGCAGCGCGTCGCGAAGACCAAACGCGGGCGCTTCCAAGCGAAGCCGCGGAAAACGCAGCGCCAGCGTTCCATCGTGGTTTTCGAGAACGGCCAAGCGATACGCGTGAAGGTCACGCGTAAAGCGGCTAGCGCGATCGGCACGTATCTCAACGCCGTGGGCCGGTTCCTCGATACCAACGATCCGGAATACCTCTCGCGCTATGCCGGCCGCGCGATCAAGGACCGCTCGGGCAAGAAGCACTCGTTCGAAACCCGCCCGAATGTCCTCTACCGGCTCAACGTCGGCATCGACACTTTCGAAGAGATCTATCGCATCACCTCGTGACTGAAAGGAAGAGCCCTATGAGCTGTCACCATTTCTTCAAATTCCAAGCGCCGGTTTGCGCGATCTGTGGCGAGACCGCCATCGGCGTCATCGAGTTTCATCATGTTGGTGGCGTGCGCGTCGCTCTTTGTTGCTGTTGCCACCGCAAATTGCTCGCTAGCGCTGAAAACCCGCCCAGCTTCGTTTGGGACCCGCCCGATGAATTGGAAACGGTCGGGCACGCGCTCCTCGCCGAAGGTGATCTGCTGGCGATCATCGCCCAGACGCTCACCGAGTTCGGACACGTTTTGATCAACCGCGTCAAGAAGGAGGTGCCCGACGAATCGGAAGGCGAGTTCTAACGCCTCCAACTACCTCGAAGTCAGTCTTTGAAAAAGGAGTGTTCGATATGAACCAGCATTCAGATCAGGGCGAGAAATCGGGTTCGGCAAAGAACCGTTGCGTCAAATGCGGTCGCATCGGGGTGCCGCTACAGCGCTGCTGCCTTACCGGAGACCGCGACCATGCGCGGTATTTCTTCGCGTGCCACGATTGTATCAGTGGCGTCGTGAGCAAGTCGCCGCTGAAGCAAATGTCACAGGCGCCGGCAATTCCCGCGATGACCGAGCGCGAGAAGAAATACGAGACGCGTCGCCAAAAAGCGTTCGATCGCCTCGGGACCGATGAGCCGATCTGTGCGTTTTGCGGCGAAACGGACTGGCGGTGTATGGAACTGCACCACATCGCCGGTGACGGCTTTGACCAGACGCTCGTAACGGTGTGCCGCAATTGTCACCGCAAGCTCAGCGAGATGCAGAAGGATCATCCGGCGAAGTTGGGTGAAGAGGTGACGACGCTCGAAAAGATCGGTCATTTTCTGCTTGGCCTCGCCGATCTTTTCCTGCTTTTGGCGACGAAGCTCCTGGAGTTCGGCGAATACCTCGTCGAGTACGCGCGGACATGCCAGCGCAAGGGGAAGGCTCGCCTGTCATGAGCGGGAGCGCTCCTAAACGCTGCGACGGCACCGCACTGCCCATCAGCAATTCATTGACCATCGCGGTACGTGCTTATTCCGAGCTGGTAGAAAATGAGGCAACCGCGTCGGACTTTTCGGCGCGTGGGCCGTCAAAGTGGTATCTCGTGTTCGATACGGAAACGACCACCGACGAAGCGCAGCGCCTTCGTATCGGGTCTTATCAAATACGCGAAGGGGACACGTTGAGGGAACAAGGCCTGTTCTACGATCCGACGGCGGTAAGCCGGCGCGACATAGGGATATTGAAGAGCTATGCCGCAGCAAAGCGCCCGAAGCTCATGACCTTGACCGAGTTCATCCAAGACATTTTTGTGCGGGTTGCCTATCACTGGCAGGCAACGACCGTCGGATTCAATCTGCCGTTTGATCTAGCCCGCATAGCCGAAAATCACCGCGACGCGCGCGGCAAGATGCGCCCCGGGTTCAGCTTCAGCCCGGTGGCGAAGGGCCCGCGCGTTAGGATCAAGCATCTCTCCCGCCGAGCATCGTTGATCGAGTTTTCGGGGGCCGGCCAAAGACTCCCCAGAGGCCAGAGAAAGCGGAAGGTCGCGGCTCCGCCCCGCCAACCAGCCTTCGTCGACACCGCGACGCTGGCCGCAGCCTTGTTCAGCCGGACTTTCAAATTGGTCCGTCTCGCGAAGGACCTCAAGACCGCGCATCAGAAGCTAGAGGCCGAGGAGCACGGCAAACCTCTCACGCCGGAATATCTCGACTATGCGCTTCAGGACGTGCAAGTCACGTGGGAATGCTTCGTCGAATTGCGCAAGCGCTACGACCAGCATGGCCTCCGCCAAACGCCGATCCATCGGATTTTGAGCGAGGCCAGCATCGGCAAGGGCTATCTCCGGGAGATGGGGATCAAACCGTGGCGCGAGATGCAGCCGGATTTCCCGCCCGAGCGCATCGGCGAGATCATGGGCACCTACTACGGCGGGCGCACCGAAGTGCGCCAGCGCCGAGTTGTCACCCAAGTGCTCTATTGCGATTTCACATCGATGTATCCGACCGTCTCGACCCTGATGGGTCTTTGGCGGTTCGTGATCGCCAAGCGGATGACCCGGCGCGACGCCACAGCCGAAACCCGAGAGTTCTTGGAACGCATCACCGTGGCGGATCTGCAGCGGCCCGAGACGTGGCGAAACTTGACCGTGATCGTTCAGATCCAGCCGGACGGCGACATTCTCCCCGTGCGCGCCAAATACGCCTATGAGCCCGGTGGGTCCGAGAGCCGCCAGCATTACACGATCGGGCTCAACCATCTGACCTCGGACCGGCCGCTCTGGTATGCGCTTGGCGACTGCATCGCCTCGAAACTGCTCAGCGGCCGGGCACCGAGAATCCTCAAAGCCATTGCCTATGAAGCCGGCGAGCCTCAGGAGGGCTTACGACCCGTCGCAATTGTGGGTAACGAGGAATTCCGGGTCGATCCGCTGAAAGACGACTTCTACAAGCGGCTTATCGAGCTGCGAATGCAGACCAAGGGCGAAGAACGCAATGCCTTGAAGTCCGTCGCCAATTCGACGGGTTACGGGATTTTCGTCCAAATCGATGTCAATGAGCGCAGCGAGCCCATCCCGGTTCGCTGCTATCCGGCGAACGGGCCTCAATTTATCGTGGATACGGACAAGGTCGAGCAGCCCGGCGAATTCTTTCATCCCCTGCTGGGGACGCTGATCACCAGCGGCGCGCGACTGATGCTCGCTATCGCGGAGCGCCAAATTGCCGATGCCGGGCTGACCTGGACGTTCTGCGATACCGACAGCATGGCCATCGCCAAGCCCGGGACCATGTCGAATGCCGAATTCTACGAGGGAGCCGAGGCGGTTCGGACCTGGTTCAAGCCGCTCAATCCGTACGCCGCCGATGTCGAGCTGTTCAAAATCGAAAATGTGAATTTTAGCCTGAAGGACGGCAGGGCGACCGGCGAGATCGAACCGCTTTATTGTTATGCGATTTCGTCGAAACGCTACGTGATGTTCAACATCGGGGCCGACGGCGAGCCGGTGATTCGCAAGGCGACCGCCCATGGGCTCGGGCACCTGCTGCCGCCCTATCGTGACGATGAAGCGCCGGCACATCTTCCACAGCCTGCGGCGCCTCTCGACACGATCGGCGTCAGCCGCTGGCAGCACGATCTCTGGCACTGCATCGCACGCGCGGCCCTTCACGGAAATCCGGATCGGCCGGATTTCTCGGCACTGCCCAATTTCGACCAACCGGCGGTCACCCGGTACGCAGCCACGACGGCCCGCCTCATGAAATGGTTCGACACATACAATGCTAACAAGCCCTATTCGGAGCAGGTCCGGCCGTTCAATTTCCTGCTGATGTTCCAGGCTGACCCGCTCGCCGATTGGGACAGCTGGCGTGAGGCCCATGGGATCGAGCCGGCCGGCCAGGCCCTAGCGACCCCATGCGTGATTGCGCCCTTCGAAAGCGATCCAAAGAAAGCGTCCGCACGCTGCTTCGATCGCGACACCGGAACGCCGGTTCCGGCGACCATGCTGAAAACCTACCGGCAGGCACTTTCCCAATATCACCTGCGCCCGGAACCGAAGTTTCTGAACGCCGATTTCCGCGATATCGGAGAGACGCAGCGCCGGCACGTCCAGGTGACGGGCGTTGTTTACATCGGGAAAGAAGCGAACCGGTGGGAGGAGCAATCCTATCTCGGCATCGATCCCGAAGCCGCGATCATTTACGGGGCGGCGGAACGCGACCACGCGGAATTCGTAGTTGATCTGAACACCGCCATCGATCGGTTCGGGTCAGTGGCAATCGCAAAAGCGGCGGGGGTATCGCGCCAGCATCTCACCGCGATCGTTCAAGGCGATGCTAAGCCCTCGGACAAAATGGTCGAGCGCCTGAAGAAAGGCATCGTATCGCAGGACTACCAGCATCGCGCAGCAGACTCGGAATCTGTCAGGTTGTTCGCCAAAGTGCGCGAAATCGGCGTGCGCAAATGCGCGAGGCTTGCCGAACTTGATCCGGGGCACTTGACGAGGATTGCTAACGGTACGCGAAAAGTCACGACAGCGGCTCTCAAAAAACTCAAGGCTGCATTGTCAACAGACCAAGATGCTCGACAAAACACATCGGCCGTCACAAAAGGCCTGAAAAGGAGTTGATTTGTCTTGTTTGGGCGGCCCAATCAAATCACTTCCTCTCCTGTCAAAATTCGATCCCGACCGCAGGGAAGGCCACTCGTGGGAGCAAGAAACAAAGATCCTTCACGAGGAGTGAGAGGGCTCATCTAATCTGACCCCCTTTCGATTAGGAGGGGACATGGCACAAGAGTTCACACGCAAGGAGTTGTACGACCTCTTATGGAATCAACCTATGCAGACTGTTGCTGCGAGTTCTCGGGCTTTCCGATGTAGGGCTCGCGAAACATTGTAAGCAGGCGAACATCCCGGTCCCACCGCGCGGATACTGGGCACGCAAACGAGCGTCGAAGCGGACCGTCCAGGTCCCTCTCCCTCCACGCTTCCCAGGGGCACCACACGCGATCGCCATCGGCGGGGCAATCGAGCGCTACGATTTCTGGAGCTGCGATTGGCCGGAGAAAATGCTCAAGGCACCGATCCCATCGGTCCCGGAATTCGATGAAGAGCTTTCGGCAGTCGCCGATCGCGCCCGTAAACTCGTGAGTCCGATTCGCTGCGCGCGCAATTTCGACAAAGCCCACCAATTGATCGCAAAGATTTTGAGTCACGACGAAGAGCGGCGACAGAAATATCTAAAATGGGGCTTCCGCTCCGATACTCCGAAATTCGACGCCGGAATAGAGCGCCGTCGGTTGCTCATTCTAAACGCTCTCTTTACGGCGGCTTCAGGCCTCGGTTGTCAGCCGACGATCGGAACATCCAAATACGCGCAGGATAGTTTGGAGCGACGCGGCATTTCGATAAAGGCCGGGGGTACAGCAGTTGGCTTTACGCTCGAGCCAACGAAAACGAAGAAGGACGGTCAAAAGGAACGGCTATGTCTCGCGTTCGGCATGCCACACAGCAAGCCAAACGTCCAGAAATCCTGGGAGGACAGCGACGAAGCGACTCTCGAAAGCCAGCTGACTGAGATCCTGATCGAAATTCTCATTCAAGCAGAACGCTCTTATCGGGAGGGGCTCGTTCGGCATCGTGAGTGGGTGATTGAGCGTAAAGCCGACGCGGAAGAAGAGCTTCGACGGCGGAAGGAAGAGGCAGAACGGAAAGCGCGCGAGCTGCGCGAAAAGCAAGAGCGAGAGCGAATTGAACGATTGCTGTCGCAGGCGAAGGCGCTCGATAGGGCGAACCAGATCCGGGCGTATGTGGATGCAGCGCTCGCAAGGGCCGCAGAGATTCCAGCCTCCGCCGATGATGTGCACAGGTGGGCTAAATGGGCTAGGGAACAGGCGAACAAACTAGATCCAATCAATAACGGCACCGCAATAGCGTCGACCATCGCGCAAGCACGCGATGGCTGAATCAACAACCGCGCTCGTGTTGGGTGCGCAAACCAGGTAACCGATAGCCGCGACGGCAGAAGCGAACCCGGAAAAGACCCTCATAACTGGCGCAAGATCTCGCTGGGAATGATAAGCTGTACCACGCTGTAACCTGAGCTTCTGTCGAGCCCAGACCTCGTGGGGGACGATGTCAGAGCTGATCATGCCGACTTTCGATCGTTACATCGGTATCGATTACTCCGGTGCGGAGACGCCCACTTCAAGTTTGAAGGGTCTTCGCGTTTATTCAGCGAGTTTGGCGGCGCCGCCGCATGAGGTCCAACCGCCTCCAGGCCCGCGAAAATATTGGACACGGCGCGGCATCGCCGAATGGCTCCTCAGCGAATTAAACGGCGCCGGTACCGCAATCGTCGGCATCGATCACGGCTTTTCGTTCCCGCTGCGGTATTTCGAGGCCCATGGCTTGCCCCTGGACTGGGAGGCATTTCTTGAAGATTTCCATGGCCATTGGCCGACTGACAATGACAACATGTACGTCGATTTTATCCGCGATGGGATCCATGGAAATGGTCTTACACGCCTCGGCAACGCACGCTGGCGTCGAATAACCGAAGAGCGAGCGCGAGCAAAATCCGTCTTCCATTTCGACGTCCAAGGCTCCGTAGCAAAATCGACACACGCAGGAATACCTTGGTTGCGGTATCTCAAAATCGCTCTTGGCGAGAAAGTATTCTTCTGGCCCTTTGAAGGTTGGGAACCGCCCACTGGGCGTTCCGTTGTCGTTGAGGTCTATCCCGCCTTATGGAGCAGACAGTTTCCGCAAATGGACCGCGATGGGCATCAGCATGACGCGTATTCGATCGCAGGGTGGATGCGACAAAGCGACCTCAATGGGAGCCTTGCCAAGTGGTTCACCCCAACGCTGTCAGCAGCCGAACGCACAGCCGCTGAAATCGAAGGTTGGATTTTCGGCGCGGCGTAACTCGGTGTCCATGAAACCGGCAGCATCTCAGGGAGTTTGCCGTTGGCACGCGTTCAGAATCCCACCCTGTTCTCGACCTATTTCAAGATAGCGTCATCTGCGCTGGATGATGCGGGCCTGATCGATCCGTTTGTCGATGTCGACACCCAGCTCTTCATTGATCCCGTACTCCTGGAAAAATCTTCCAACGCCACGATTGCGACAGATGGAATTGCAGCATTCCGAAAGCATTTCGGTAACTTCGTTCGCTTAATTACGATCTCCGAACGCAAAGGTGATGCGGCTTGGAAGGGTGCGGAGAAGCTGCTGGACCTTCGCGAACCTCCTGAAAATGGTCTTGGGTATGGCGGCAGCGGCCGATCCGGCAGTTCACGACCGGAAGAAGTACGAGAGGCGATCATGCAGACGGCCAAGGAGGTCGTGACGCTCGGGTCGAAGGAACCGGAGATGATCTCTCTTATGGGCTTCTTCGAAGAAAACGTGGGACCCGATACGATCAGCGATTTCACCACGAGGGTTATCATCCAGCAGCTTGCTCAGATTACGGGCGAATTCTGTGTGGCTCACGGCATCCCACTTGTGACGAACGCAGCTCTCCCAAACCACCCCTTGCCGCGTGTAGTGGATAGGAACGGCAAACATAAGTTTGTCGTCCTCGTCCCTAAGGACGTTGTCCGAGAGCTGCCGATTGCTAATGATTGGAGCGATATCGAAGCGGCGGTCGCGCACAATGTCCGCATTAGAGAGGCAGTGAATTCTATGCTTGCCGGCATCGCTCAACCGACTATCGCTGATCGGAAAGGAGCGCTCCGCGCCATCGCGCTCGAATTGCCGCAGAGCTTCCAAGAATTCCTAGCGGCAGTAAAGGAACACGTACGTACGTATGATCCGAACGTGGACGCCCTCGCGTACTACAGAATGAAATCTATCTTCGCGTCGGGATTCGAAGGATTAAAGACAGGGGCGAAGTACGACCTTGCCAGGGGGCCCGAGGAAATAAAGAGATTGGTCCACGACACACTCGCCTTTTTCAAGCGGCATGTCGAGAACGGTAATCTCTGGGAGGAGCTTTGGATGGGCGACAAGCCTAAGAAGGAGCGAGCCGCCCAACTCATCTACTATGCAATTGCCGACGCGTATTGCCACGCCAACAACGTCGACATTTCGCCGGAAGCAAACATGGGCGGAGGCCCAATCGACTTCAAGTTCTCACAAGGATACCGCGCGCGGGTCCTTGTTGAGATGAAGCGTTCAAGCGGCACCGTGCGACATGGATATGAAACGCAGCTGGAAATCTACCTCGACTCCTCTCAAACAAATTACGGTATTTTCGTGGTTATGGATTTCGGAGATTTAGGTGACAAGCTCGAACAGATCGTTCATATCCAAAGTGCGCGGCGTGTCGCCGGGGAACGAGCGTCGGACATAGTGGTCATCGATGCGACGAAGAAACCGTCCGCAAGCAAGCGCAGGTAAGTGCCATGGGTCTGTAGTCTTAGGCGTATACAGGCCAAGATGTTTGACCCGGGTGAGGGAGCCATCGAGCCGGCCGTCTCAGAGGACCCGTCAATTCACGCGGAACGTGTTGCCGTAATTGAAAATCTGATGGGATATCTCGGTAAAGGGTGTTGCCGTGCATACAGTTCTTGAGATTCTGGGCTGGATTGCAACTGGCGCCGGTACGATCGGCGTGATCGTTGGTGCCGCCTGGGGCGTCTTTAAGGTTCTCGGCCAAAAATGGATTGACGAACGTTTTGCAAAACGGCTTGAGGCCTTTCGTCATGAGCAGCAGCAGGAGCTGGAGCAGCTACGGTTCCGCATCAACACTCTCTTTGATCGCAACCTCAAACTGCACGAGAAGGAGTTTGAGGTTCTACCGACGGCGTGGAGCAAGCTGATCGATACCTACCACTATGCTGCGTCTATCACATCTCGACTCCAGACGTTTGCTGACATTGAGAACATGAACCGGGACAATTGAAGGAATTCATTGACAAGTCTCCGCTGGATGACTGGCAGAAGGAGGAGATCCTTTCGTCGGCACAAAAATCCAAAGCTTATCAGACGGCAATTTCGTGGTATTGGCTTGGTCGTGCGAACAGTGCCCAAGGCACTTACGACGACTATTTTCAGAAAAACGGCATATTTATTCCATTGCCGCTTAAGGAGCAGTTCAACAAACTATCTACGATGGTTTACGAGGCGCTCTCCGAATGGCGGTTTAATGCACAACACGAAAGTTTTCCGCGTGAGATGAAGAAAATCGAGGCCTTTCACGCGGAAGGCGGCCAGTTGCTCA
This sequence comes from uncultured Alphaproteobacteria bacterium, assembly GCA_963729935.1. GTDB lineage: Bacteria > Pseudomonadota > Alphaproteobacteria > ATCC43930 > CGMCC-115725 > CAIKMD01. The sequence goes on along the minus strand of CAVSPW010000005.1, from coordinate 408,170 downwards.
ATGCTCTCGAAAGGGACATTCAACAACGGCTTTGGATTTCTACCGCCGATAGCAGGCAATGATACTTGGCTCCAGGATTTTTCCGGAATCTGTTGTAGCGCGGGCGTGTTGTCAAAAGCGTCAACTCATGCGCCTATCTCTCTACCCCCCCCTCGAGGGGGGAGGGTAACAACGCGCGAGCGTTGCGGGAGGGGGTGATCGCAGGATGAATGGGGAGGAAGGCGATGGAGTTTCCGCCGGGCGAGGCTTTCAGCAAAGGTCTGAAGGCGGTCGGCTATCACGATCTTCTGGGCAAGCCGGGCTTCAAGCTCGCGCTCCATAAGAAGGGCGAGCGCTGGTACCTCTATTCGCCCGGCCTGTGGGAGCCGGGATTTCACATTCTCGACGTGACCGATCCGACCAATCCGCGCCATCTGCGCTGGGTCGCCGGGCCCGCCAATACCTGGACCCTGCAAGTGCAGATCGCGGGCGGGCGCATGATCACCTCGTCGGAGCGCATCGCACCGGGCTGGGGCGACGTACCGGGCGCGCCCTTCGATGAGGGCTTTCACATCTGGGATCTGGCCGACCCGGAAAATCCCGAGCATCTCGGGCAATGGAAGACCGGCGGCAGCGGCACGCATCGCAACTATTACGATGGCGGGCGCTATGTCTACGCGACCGGCCTGCCCGAGGGCTATGAAGGCCACATCCTCCAGATCGTCGATATCGATGATCCCGCGCATCCGGTCGAGGTCTCGCGCTGGTGGCGCAAGGGGCAGTGGAAGGCGGGCGGCGAGACCGGCGCGCCGCATGCGACGCAGCTGCATGGCGGCGCCTATGTGCGCGGCGAGCGCGCCTACCTGCCCTATGGCGGCGGCGGTTTCGTCATCCTCGACATTTCGGACAAGAAGGCGCCGCGCCTCGTCGGCGACCTGCCTTTCTCCCCGCCTTTTCAATCCTTCATCGCGGTTCACACCGCGCAGCCGCTCGCCAAGCGCGAGCTCGTCATCTGCAATTCCGAGGCGATCGCCGAGAATTGCAACGAGCCCCTGGGTTATGCCGGCATCGTCGACATCAAGGACGAAACCAAGCCGCGCCTCTGCGCGCTCTTCCCGTTGCCGCGGCCGCCCGAGGGCGCGCCCTACCGCAATTTCTGCGAGAAGGGCGGACGCTTCGGCCCGCACAATCAGCATCAATGGCAGTATCAGGACATCCTCCTTCACGACGAGAACCTCTGCTTCCTGACCTATTTCAATGCGGGGCTTCGCGTGTTCGATATTTCCGATGAGCGGCTGGTCAAGGAGATCGCCTATTTCGTGCCGCCCGATCCCCTGGAGCGCCGCGGCGTTTTGCCCAAGACGAAGCTCGTCGGCCAAAGCGAAGACGTGCTCGTCGATGCGCGCGGCTTCATCTACGTCACCGACAAGAATCATGGCATCTATGTGCTGAGGCTTGCGTAGCATAGGCAAGCCTCAATCAGGCGGCTTGCCGTCATGCGTAGCGAAGAGATTACGTAGCATAGGCAAGCCTCAATCAGGCGGCTTGCCGTCATGCGAAGCCTCGATCAAAACCGCGGCGCGCTGGGGCTGTCATTGCGAGCGAAGCGAGGCAATCCAGAGTCGCGGTACGCTGGATTGCTTCGCCGCTTGCGCGGCTCGCAATGACAAGCGCTTATGAAGCGGCCGGGGAGCGCCCCTAATCCACCGGGCGGTGGAGGCCGGCGACGAGCTCGAGATATTCGGGATCGTCGGCGTCGATGAGCCCGTGCCGGATCGCGAAGTCGATCAGCACGAGATTGACGTTGAACTTGAACGCGTCGCCCTCGCGCGCGAGATCGATGACATGCGCCGCGTCTTCGAGCGTGAAATCGACCAGCTCGCCGTCATTGTTCTTGGGACGAAAATCCGGCGGCAATTCGAGGTCGTAGCAAAAGAGCACGTCGTCCCGGAGCCCGTGCGTGACCGCCATGCGATAGGAGACGGCGCCCACCGGCACGGAGCGGACGGCGAGGGTGGCGGGCAGGCTCGCCTCCTCCTCGCATTCCTTGACGAGCGTCTCCAACAGCCCATGCGCGTGGTCGATGCCGCCGGCGACGAGATTGTCGAGCTTGTTGGGCGCGACGGCCTTGGTGGGCGAGCGCCGCCCGACCCAGAGCTTCAGCAGGCCCTTGGCGTCGCGCAGATAGCCGTTCAAATGAACGCCATAGGCGCGGATGCCGAAGAAGGGCACGGCGCCGCGATCGACGCGGAAATGCGGCTCGGCGCCCCAGCGCGGGGCGGCGGCGAAGAATTCGTTGCGCCATTTCGCCACCAGCCCTTCGGCGACGAGATGCTCGGTGGTCTCCTCGATTACGGTGCTGAGCGCGTCGGCGTCGCCCTCGACCAGGAGCCGCACGCCGCCATCATCGAACGCATAGGCGTTCGGAAAGCGCCGCAACGCCTCGGCATTGGCCTTGCGGATGAGCCCCAGCCGCTCGCCGCCATGCCAGAACGGCACGAAGCGCGCGGGATCCCACGCGTTGCACTGACGAATGTGGCGCAAGAGGCTCATCGCCTCTCAGCGCGCTTCAAGTTCGGTATCCCAGTAGAGGAAGTCGCGCCAGGAGTGATGCAGGTAATTGGGCGGAAAGGCCCGGCCATTGTCGCGCAGCGCCTGGGTCGTCGGCTGCATCGGCAAGTGGCGCGGGAACATGCTCGCCTCCTCGGGGAGCTGGCTGCCTTTCAAGAGATTGCAGCCCGAGCAGGCGGTCACGACGTTCTCCCAGGTGGTCCAGCCGCCGCGCGAACGCGGCACCAGATGATCGAAGGTCAAATCATGGGTCGGAAACGCATGCCCGCAATACTGGCAGGTGAAGCGGTCGCGCAGGAAGACGTTGAACCGGGTGAAGGCCGGCCGCCGCGCCATCGCGATGTAAGATTTCAAGGATATGACACTCGGGAGCCGCATCTCGAAGGACGGGCTGCGCACGACCCGGTCATAGTGCGAGACGATTCGCACCCGGTCCAGACAAACCGCCTTGACGGTTTCCTGCCACGGCCAGACGGACAAGGGAAAATAGCTCAGCGGGCGGAAGTCGGCATTGAGCACGAGCGCCGGACAACTATCGAGAGCGAGCGACAACCGATCACCTCATCGCTGCCATCCCAACTGGCCCGTTCCTCCTAGCATGCGCGAGAGGGGAAAGAAAGGGGTGGCGTCGCCGCCACGTCCCGCGCGAAGGATTTACCGCGTGGGCACCGGCTTTTCGCCGCGGTAATCGTAGAAGCCGCGCCCGGATTTGCGGCCGAGCCAGCCGGCCTCGACATATTTGACCAGCAGCGGACAAGGCCGGTATTTCGAATTGGCCAAGCCTTCGTAGAGCACCTGCATCACCGAAAGGCAGGTGTCGAGACCGATGAAATCGGCCAAGGCCAGCGGTCCCATCGGATGATTGGCGCCCAGATGCATCGCCGTGTCGATCGCCTCGACCGAACCCACGCCCTCGTGCAAGGTGTAGACCGCCTCGTTGATCATCGGCAGCAGGATGCGGTTGACGATGAAGGCGGGAAAATCCTCGGCCGCGACCGGGGTCTTGCCGAGCTTCAACGAGAGATCGCGCACGGTTTGAAAGGTCGGCTCGTCGGTCGCGATGCCGCGGATCACCTCGACGAGCGTCATCACCGGCACGGGATTCATGAAATGCATGCCGATGAAGTGTTCCGGCCGGTCGGTCACCGCGGCGAGCCGCGTGATCGAGATCGACGAGGTGTTGCTCGCGATGATGGCCGACGGCTTCAAATGCGGCACGAGTTTCTTGAAGATATCGCGTTTCAGCTCTTCGCGTTCGGTCGCGGCCTCGATCACGAAATCGCATTGATCGAAGATGCCGTAATCCGTGGCGGTGCGAATGCGCTTCATCGCCGCCAGCTTGTCTTCTTCGGTGACGCGGCCGCGCGCGACCTGGCGCGCGATGTTGTGGTCGATGGTGGTAATCGCGCGGTCCAGCACGTCCTTGCTGATGTCGGCGATGCTCACCTCGTAGCCGGCGAGCGCGCAGACATGGGCGATGCCGTTGCCCATCTGTCCCGCGCCGATGATGCCGACGGAATGGATGGACGTCGTTGCTGCTGTTGCCATGGGATTGCCCTGCCTTGCCATCTGGGGTTGCGCGCCGGTCAGCGGTTGGCGAGTTTTTTCGCCAGCTCCGCTTCGAGCGCGGGCACGATCTGGAACAGATCGCCGACGATGCCGTAATCGGCGATCTGGAAGATGGGCGCTTCCTCGTCCTTGTTGATGGCGACGATGATTTTCGAGTCCTTCATGCCGGCCAGATGCTGGATCGCGCCCGAAATCCCGACCGCGATGTAAAGCTCGGGCGCGACGATCTTGCCGGTTTGTCCGACCTGATAATCATTCGGCACGAAGCCCGCATCGACCGCGGCCCGCGACGCGCCGACGGCGGCGCCCAAACGGTCGGCGAGCTGTTCGAGGATCTTGAAATTCTCGCCCGATTGCATGCCGCGGCCGCCCGAGACGATGATCCGCGCCGCGGTCAGCTCCGGCCGCGCGAGCTGCGCGATCTCCGCCCCGGCGAAGCGCGATAGCGCGCTCGGAGCGGGCGCCGCGACCGTCTCGATCGGCGCTTGCGCGCTACCCGGCTTCGCGGCCGGAAACGCGGTGCCGCGCACGGTGATGACCTTGACCGCGTCGCGCGACTGCACGCGCGCGATCGCGTTGCCGGCATAGATCGGGCGCTCGAAAGTGTCGGGCGCGATCACCGCCGAAATATCGGAGATTTGCTGAACGTCCAAGAGCGCCGCGACGCGCGGCATGAAATTCTTGCCGAAAGTCGTCGCCGGTGCGACGAGGTGGCCATAGGGCTTGGCGAGGCTCAAGACGAGCGCCGCCAGATCCTCGGCCGAGGGATGCTCGAGCGCTTGCGCCTCGGCGAGCAGCACTTTGGCGACGCCCTCGAGTTTCGCGGCTTCCTCGCCGACGGCGCCGCAAGACGCGCCCGCGACCAGCAGATGGACCTCGCCGCCCAGCGCGCGCGCGGCGGAAAGCGTGTGGAACGTCGCGCCTTTCAAGCGCTGATTGTCGTGCTCGGCGACAACGAGGCTGGCCATCAGATCACTTGCGCCTCGGTCATCAGCGCCTCGACCAGTTCCGCGACCGAGCCGAGCTTGCGCCCGCCGGCGCGCTTGGCGGGCTCGTTCACTTCGATCGTGACGAGCCGCGGCCGGATATCGACGCCGAGCGAATCGGGCGTCGTCTGTTCGATCGTCTTTTTCTTCGCCTTCATGATATTGGGGAGCGAGGCATAGCGCGGCTCGTTCAAACGCAGATCGGTCGTCATCACCGCCGGCAGTTTCACCGCCACCGTCTCCAAGCCGCCATCGACCTCGCGCGTGACCCGCGCCTCGTCCGGCCCAAGCTGGAGCTTCGAGGCGAAGGTCGCCTGCGGCCAGCCCATCAGCGCGGCGAGCATCTGTCCGGTCTGGTTGCAATCATCGTCGATCGCCTGTTTGCCGAGGATCACCAATTGCGGCGCCTCCTTGGCGGCGATCGCCTTCAGGAGCTTCGCCACCGCCAGCGGCTCGAGCGGCTGATCCGTGAGAACATGAATGCCGCGATCGGCGCCCATCGCCAAGGCCGTGCGGATGGTCTCCTGGCAAGCTTGCGGGCCCATCGAGACCGCGACGATCTCCGTGACCGCGCCGGCCTCTTTCAGACGGATTGCCTCTTCGACGGCGATCTCGTCGAAGGGGTTCATCGACATCTTCACATTGGCGGTTTCAACGCCCGTCTTGTCCGCCTTCACGCGGATTTTGACGTTGTAGTCGATGACCCGCTTGACCGCGACCAGGACCTTCATGCGCCGATGGGGGTGGTTGCAACGCGGGCGAAATGTTGCACCTGCACAAAGGGAAGGCAAGCCTTTCCTGACCGGCGCAGACGGCCCGGCCGCAGCGCCCGTGTCAGCGATTAACGCCGGGACGCCACAGAATGTCGCCGGCGGCGCGGTTCGCGACGCGACTGAGGACGAAGAGGTGATCCGATAGCCGGTTCAAATACTTGAGCGCCTCGGGATTGACCCGCTCGGCGGCCAGCAAGGCGGCGGCCAGGCGCTCGGCGCGGCGCGTCACCGTCCGCGCCAGGTGCAGCGCGGCCGCGAGCGGCGTTCCGCCCGGCAGAATAAAGGAATCGAGCGGCGCGAGGTCGGCGTTCATGCGATCGATCTCGCGCTCCAAGCGCTCGACCTGCGCGGGCACGATCCGCAAGGCTTTGGCGCCGCGCTCGCCCTCTTGCGGGGTGCAGAGATCGGCGCCGAGATCGAAAAGATCGTGCTGGATGCGCGCGAGCATGTCGAGCGCCTCGCCCTCGGCATGGAGCCGCGCCAAACCGATCGTCGCATTGGCTTCATCGACCGTCCCGAAGGCCTCGACCCGCAGGGATTGCTTCTTGACGCGCGAGCCGTCCCCGAGCGAGGTCTCGCCCTGATCGCCGCCCTTCGTATAGATACGGGTGAGGCGAACCATCGGGCTTCCGCTCAGCGCCGGTAGATCAGCATGAAGATCACGAAGAGGAGCAGCGCCACGCCCTGCAACAAGACGCGCGAGCGCATCAGCTTGTTCGAGCGTTGAGGATTGCCGCCCTTGGCCATCGAAATGATGCCGAGCAGCAGGGTGCCGAGCGTCGCCAGCATGGCGAGGACGACCATCGCGGGGAGGGCGTATTGCATAGGCCTTTATATAGCGCGTTCGACCGCCCCATGCATCGGTTTCACCGCTTGACTTGGACGCGAACCGAATCGACCATGATTGCCCGTCCCCCATTGCCGCTCAGGTGCAAGCGATGAGCCCGCCGCACGATGCCGCTTCCGCCGCCGCCAAAGATCCGATCAAGCATGTCGTCGTGCTGATGATGGAAAATCGTTCCTTCGACCACATGCTGGGCTACTTGCAGCAGAGCGTTTATCCGGATGTCGATGGCATCCCGGCCGCCGGCGCGCGCAGCAATCGGGACCATGCCGGCAATCTCTACCCGCAGCTGCCCGGTGCTCTGCGCCAGATCGGGAAAGACCCCAATCACGAATGCACCAGCGTCATCGCGCAGATGGCCGACGGCGCGATGAGCGGGTTCGTGACGAATTATCAGGGATTCTTCCCGACCGCGACGCCGGCGGAATTGAGCGAAGTAATGAAATATCACGAGCGCGGGACCTTGCCGGCCCTGCATGCGCTCGCCGAGAATTTCACCGTTTGCGACCGCTGGTTTTCGTCGCTGCCGGGTCCGACTTGGCCGAACCGGCTTTTCATCCATAGCGGCACCTCGCTCGGCAAGGTGACGATGCCGGATAGCGTCTTCAATCTGAACTGGCATTGGTACGACCAGGCGACGCTCTATGATCGCCTCAACGCGCAGAAGATCAGCTGGCGCATCTATTACGGCGACGTGCCGCAATCGCTCGTGCTCGTCCACCAGCTCGAGCCCGGGAACGCGTTCCGCTATCGCAAATTCCAGAATTTCTTCGCCGACGCGGCGGACGAGGAAGAGAATTTCCCCCAATTCTGCTTCATCGAGCCGGCCTACAATCACCCGGGCGCCAATGACGACCATCCGCCCTATGACGTGATGAGCGGCGAGAGCTTGATTGCCGAAGTCTACAACGCGATCCGCGCCAATGATCCATTGTGGAAGTCGACCTTGCTTCTCGTGGTCTATGACGAGCACGGCGGTTTCTACGATCACGTGCACCCGCCCAAGACCGTCGCCCCGGACAATCACCACAGCGAATTCACCTTCGATCAGCTCGGCGTGCGCGTGCCGGCGATTCTGGTCTCGCCCTATGTCGGGCGCGGGGTGTTGAATACCGAATTCGATCACACCAGTCTGCTGCGCTATGTGAGCGACAAATGGCGTTTAGGGCCGTTGGGTGCGCGCACCGGCCAAGCCAACAGCTTCGCCTTGGCGATCGGCGAGCGGGCGCGCGACGATGCGCCTGCGACCATCCCCGCGATGCCGGCGGGCGCGCTCCCGCTCCAGGCGCAAGTGCCGGTGCCGGCGACGCTCTCCGATCAGCAGCAGGCCCTGCTCGGCCTCAGCCATTTCCTCGAGACGATGACGACGACCGATCCCGCGATGACCGTCGCCCGCAACCGCCACGTGTTGAGCGGGCCGCAAAGTCAGATTGACGTCGGGATGGATCGGGTCGAGGATTTTCTGGCCGAGGCCGCGAGCAAAGCGGCGCGACTTGTTTGATTGAAGGCGTCGCGCTCGAGCGCGACGCCCCTTGAAAGGATGGAATGAAATGAGCCCGAACGCCGATCGACAAACGCCTTTCGCCGCGCCGGTGGTGGACCGGCTCTCGGTTCGCGTCGTCGTCGACTCGCATTACGAGCGCTTCCTGCCCAAGGCGAGCCATCCCGTCGTCGCCATCGAGCATGTGGGATCGATCCCCGGGCGGCAGATGAGCACGCTTGCGGGCGAGTGGGGGCTCTCGCTCCATCTCGAATCGGTCAAAGGCGGCGCGAAGGCGCAGTATCTCCTGGATTTCGGCTACACCCCCGAAATCCTCAACCGCAATTTCGGCCTGCTCGATATCGATCCGACCAAACTCAATGGCCTGATCCTGAGCCACGGCCATCGCGATCATTACGGCGGGCTGGAGGGCTTCGTGGTCGAGCACCGCGCACATATGCGCGAGGATCTCTCGCTCTTCGTCGGTGCCGACAATGTCTTTCGCGAAAAATGGCTGAAGGAAGGGCCGGAGGGCGGCACCGTGTCCTGGGGAGCGCTCGACCGCATCGCCCTCACGGCGCAGAAGGTCGCGCCCGTCTGCTGCGGCGCGCCTCAGGCGCTCGAGGGCGGCTTCACCAGCGGCTATATCGAGCGGGGCTCCTTCGAGACCATCACCGGCGGAACCTGGGTCGAAAGCGAGGACCACTTCACCGCGGCGGAGCGGCGCGGCGAGCTGTTAAAGGATCAGCATCCCGAGGAGCATGCGACTTGCTACATCGTGCAGGGCCGCGGCCTCGTGGTGATCTCTTCCTGCGGCCATGCCGGGATCATCAATTCGGTGAAGACGGCGATGGCGGTGGCGAAGACGGACAGGCTCCATGCCGTCATCGGCGGCTTCCACCTAACCGCGTCGAAGCCCGATTACATCGAGCACACGATCGACGAGCTCGAGGCGCTCAAACCCGACGTGGTGGTGCCGATGCATTGCACCGGCGCCAATTTCATCGCCGCGATGCGCCGCCGCATGCCCGACCGGATCGTCGCCTCCAATCTCGGCAGCCGGTTCACCTTCGGCGTATAAGCGAGCGGGGTCGTGCGGCCGCGGTTGTCGTGCCGTTGGTCCGCCGCAGACCGACGCGCGCGAACGCGCCTCTGGCGACAGGGTTCGGCCACGATAACGGTCACGTGCCGCGCGCCGGCGATCGAATCAGATCTCGACCTGGCCGCCCAGCTCCACCACGCGATTGGTCGGAATGCGGAAATACTCGGTCGCGCTCATCATCGTGCGGTGCATGAAGATGAAGAGCCGCTTGCGCCAGTGCCAGAAACCGGTGCCCGAGCGCAGAACCACTTTCTCGCGGCCGACGAAGAAGGACGTATCGAGCAAATTGAAACGGAACTGCATCAGGCGAAGCTGAGCGAGCGCGCGCGGAATATTGGGTTCGTCCATGAAGCCGTAATTGACCTCGACGACGTGGAAATTGTGGTCGAGATGCTTGACGTCGAGGCGCAGATCGTCGCCGACATGCGGAATGTCCTGGGTTACGACCTTCATGAGCACCACGCGTTCGTGCAGCACGTGGTTGTGCTTGAGATTGTGCAGCAAAGCGCTCGGCACGATGAGGTCGTTCGGGACCATGAAGATGCCGGTTCCCGGCACGCGCGGCGGATGACCGGGCTTCACCGTCGCCAGGAAGGTCTCGAGCGGCAGCGCGCCGCGCCAGCGCTCGGCCAGCAGCGCCTCGCGCCCCCGCAGCCAGGTGAGCATCAGCGTGAAGATAATGGCGGCGACCGTCAGCGGAAACCAGCCGCCGTCGTAGATCTTCAACATGTTCGCAGAAAAGAACGCGAGATCGACGGTCAGAAAGACGGCGAAGACCGGGATCGCGATCCATTTGTTCCAGCCGACGCTTCCAACCATATAGAGGAACGCCAGCAGGGTCGTCAGCGACATCGTTCCCGTGACCGCGATGCCGTAGGCGGAGCCCAAGCTGTCCGAACTCCGGAAGCCCAGAACCAGAGCGACGACGGCGATCAACAGGAAGAGATTGACCTTCGGAACGTAGATCTGGCCGATCTCCTCCTCTGACGTATGCTTGATCTCGAAACGCGGCAGATAGCCCAGCAACACGGCTTGGCGCGTGATCGAGAAGGCGCCGGAGATGACGGCTTGCGAGGCGATCACGGTCGCCATCGCGGCGAGCGCGACCAGCGGATAGAGGCCCCAGCTCGGGACGAGGTGATAGAACGGGTTCTCAAGCGCGCGGGCGTCGTGCAAGAGCAACGCGCCCTGACCGAAGTAATTGAGCAACAAGGCCGGAAACACCAAAGACAGCCATGCGATGCGAATGGGCCGTTTCCCGAAATGTCCCATATCGGCGTAAAGCGCCTCCGCGCCCGTCACCGCCAGCACGACGGCACCGAGCAAGGCGACGCCCGCGATCGGGTCTTTGAACAGGAGGCGGAAGCCGTAAATCGGGTTGAGGGCGAGGAGGATTTCCGGCTGCTTGATCAGCTCGGCCGCCCCCAAGCCGCCGATGACAAGGAACCATACGGCGGTGATCGGACCAAAAAAGCTTCCCATGCGGCCGGTGCCGCGGTGCTGCATCAAAAAGAGGGCAAAGAGGATTCCGAGCGTCAACGGGATGACGAAAGGATCGAAGAAGGGCGTGGCGACTTTGAGGCCCTCGACCGCGCTCAGGACTGAGATCGCCGGCGTGATCACCCCGTCGCCATAGAAAAGTGCGGCGCCGAGGAGGCCGGCGGCCATGATCCACCAATGAAGCTTGGTGCCGGCGCGCGGCACGCGCAAAGCCAGCGCGGTGAGAGCCAGGACGCCGCCTTCGCCGCGGTTGTCCGCGCGCATGATCACGGTGATGTATTTCAGCGTCACCACGATGATGAGCGACCAAGTGATCAGCGACAGCACGCCATAGACCGAGGACGAGGTAACCCCGCCCAAGGCCTGAAAGCATTGCTTCACGGTGTAAAGCGGCGAGGTGCCGATGTCGCCGTAAACGACTCCCAGCGCACCGATCAGCAGATTTTGCCGAGGTTTGGCACGGCCACCATCCGCGCGGCGGTCTGCGATCGCGGTTTGCGCCATGTCGGCATTCCTTGCGAGCAAAACGGCGGCGTGTGTAGACCTTTCCGTTGTGCGCCGCAATGCCCCGCACGCTACGCCGGCCGATATCCGGTCGGCCGGCAAGATCCAGGGTGTGGGAATTCATCTCGCTCAAGCCGAGCGACGAGACGCCGCTCGGCACGGTGCTGCGGGAGACCTATCGCCGGCACGGAAAGGCACGCGCCAGCGCGCTGGCGACGAGAATCGCAGCCGGGTCAGTACCTTGATCGCCGTCGTCGTGCAGGTAATCCTTCACGATCGAGAGAAGTTGCCTTTCACCAACCGTCTTGTCGGGACAGGCAAGGTGACCGCCCACGGCGTCGCCGCGAGCCATCACATTCTCGATACCTGTCACGTAACCAAGACATGCCGAGGTGTCGGTTGCGCGATCGTAATCAATGCAGAGCCCGTAAAGCGAGTCGCCGCTCAAATCGGCGGCCGCGTGGGGCGTTGGAGACAGACAAGAGATCGTTGTCGAGCAGGCAAGCGTCAGGATTAATTGCGTGTTCATCGCCCGAACTCCTCGCGAGGCCAGGATGCGATGAGGCGTTTCCTCCTAGGGCGGGCGTCTCGATCCTGGCGCGTTTCTTCGTCGATTCGGAGGCGATTCGGAAGGCGTTTGGATCGGGCTCCGTGCTCGAGATCATCGGTGTCGCGCCGAACCGCGCTTCGGTTCGCAATCGCGTGAGGCGACAATCTGAGCCGCCGACCGGCAGCCGTCAGAATCCCCCTTCCTTATTTGCGAAACGATCCGTCATCCGGCGGCGAACGCCTTGATCTGTATCAAGATCGGGCCGCTCGCGGAACCAAGAAGCGCGATGACGCGAAAAGCGTTGCCGGCGCTTTGGACCGAGCCCGGCAGCACGCCCGACTGTGCCGCTTGATGCAGATCAATGCATTCGGCCCAGCGCGCTCCAGGCTTCAATGAGTGTCGACAAGATTTTTGGAAGGAAGGAGAGGCGCCATGGGCAGCATCGAATCCGGGCGGGAAGCGCCATCCGCGAAGTCCGTTGCCACGCTGTTGGCGAGCAGCGCACGCAAGCTCGGCATCGCCTTTGCCGATATGTGCGAGCGTCGTGCCTGGCGCGGTCAATTCGAAAGCTGGAAGCAGCACGGCGAGACCGAGAGCGTGCTCGAAGCCTTCGGCCTCGAACGGGGGCAGATTCCGCTCTTCATCGACAGCATGCCCAAAGCGGCGCGCCTCTTGCCGGCGATGATAACGCGCGTTGGCGCCGCGGTGCGGCCACAGGCGGAGCTTTTGCGGATCTGCGCGCTCTGCCCCAGTCAGGGGCGCTGCCGGCAATGGCTCGATTCGGGGGCGACGACGGGCTTCGAGGCGTTCTGCCCCAACGCCGCGGTCCTTGGCACGGCATCTGCGGCAACGCTCTGCGAGCGACTGCGCTGATCGATGAGAGGTTCGGCAAGGGCCGGCAAGGCGCGGCCGCGCGGAGGCACGCGGTGGGGCCGTGAGCGCTTGTCGAAGGGCTCGCGCCGCCTCCGCCGCCTTTTTTAGTCGGCCATGATACGAAGCGCCTCGATCGTCTCCGAATTGGGACAAAAGCGCACATATTGCGCCGACGGCTCCGCTCCGGCGAGCCAACCGGCGCAGGCGGCTTTGGCGGGACAAAGCGAGCAGGTATGAAGCGCCCTATAGATCGAATTTTCCACACCGGTCCATTGGAGCGATTTGAGGTTGACCTGCTGTCGCGACATCATGCGATGAAAGAGCCTGCGGCGCGCCATGCGGCGTGCCAGACCCGCACGAGTTTGGAGCAGGGAAGGACGAATTTTCGCCATCGATGTCTCCTCACAAATTCGCTTCGAGCCGCCGCGAGGCAAGCCCGGACGATCGCGTTCCTCGCTCAAACCCGCTGCGCCGGATCGAGAACCGCATCGAACAGCTCTCCGTTCCAACAGAATCTCGGATAGGCTTTGCCGTTGTCGCTCGCCGTGGCGAGCCAGGCGCGGCATCGGCGATGCGACGGGCAGAGCGCGCAAGCTTGTCGCAGCTCGTATCGCGCACCCGGCTCAAGCTGCTCGAGCGCCACGCCTCGCCGCTTCGCCATCGCCGGCAGCAGCCGCGCCGCTTCGGACCCGCCTCGCATGAAACTTTTGATTTCGGACGGCGTGACGCCAAGGTCGCGAAGGATGACATCGCGGCCGCCGTAACGGCCGAACTCGGCACGCTCGTGACGTACCAAGCCGCGAGTCACGAGATCGGCGACAAATTGCCGCGCCGCGGCAAGGCGATCGCCGAGCGCATGCCGCCGACCCGTCTCTTCTCGTGTTGCATCGCGTGCGAGGCTCTTCACGATGGCACCCCCGCGACATCGCAGACTGACTCGATAGGAGATTGTCTAGATGATCGGCGAAACCGCCGGCTTGATCTGGATCAAACCGAACCGCGGACGATCAGGAATGCGGCAAGGATCGCGGCGTAGCCCGGACGTGATCGACCGCATCCCGGTTGCCCATGGAGTCAGATTCGGTCGGGGTCGACGTCATGGTGGCATTGGCGGCAGAGCAGCCGAGCGGCGCTGCCAAGCATTACGCCGAATTCATGGAAAGCCTGGTTTCGCATGGGGATGAATTCCAGCCGCCGACGCTTAATGAAAGGCGAGACGCGATCCCGAGAACGGCCGCGTCCAAGGTCTTATGTCGCGAACAAGCGGCGGGAGCAGCGAATGGACGGATATGTGCGCGATCTTTCTCTTGCCGAGCTTCTGGCAGACCCAAGCCTGCGCCTGATATTGCAGGCGGATGGCTGCGACATGGCGCAGCTCGTGGAGATCCTGAAGAATGCCGCCGACACCGCCGATGCGTCTTCCGGACGGGCATGGAACAATCATTTCATCTCCTCGGCCTCGACGCGAGCCGGAGCCGCACGGTCGGCAGATCGATAGGTTCGCGCGAGGAGCAGGCGGCTTGAAGATCTTCGTGTACGGGGTACTGACGTTTTGGCTGGCCTGATGCGCGGTGGCGTCGCCGATATTCAGGCGACAGCCCGGATCGTGGCGCTTGTCCACCACGAATGATAGGCTTCGCAGGGAGAGAGGATTTTGTCGCGCGCGCGACAGAAAGACGAGGAGAATGATGAAGTACATCCTGATGAGCTTGGCGATCGCAACCGGATTGCTCACTGGCACGTCGACGGCGGCGCTGGCGCAGCATCGCGATTATTATGGCCGGGACTTCAACCATTTCTCGCGCTCCGACCTCGGCCACTGGCGCGGCGGCCGCTGGATTCACGATTGGCATGATGGGCGCTATGGCTGGTGGTGGTTCGTCGATGGCGGCTGGTATTTCTATCCCGCGCCGATTTACCCCTATCCCACCTATGTCCCGCCGGCAATCGTCGTGCAACAGCCGCCGCCGACGCCGCAAGGCCTGCCGCCGGCGCAGTCTTGGTATTTTTGCGATAACCCGAAGGGCTATTACCCTTACGTCGCTTCTTGCAACGGTGCGTGGCGCGAAGTGCCGGCCGCGCCGCCGCCGGGCGCACCCCCGCCGCCCGCACCGCGGCCGTGACGGAAAAGGACGCGTTGCAAAGAATCGGAAGCGCCGTTGGTTGGAGATCGTCGGTTGGTCGCGCGACGCGGTCGAGACTCGGCGTCAGTCTCTTGTTCCTGCTCGCGGGTCTCTGTCTGGGTTCTTGTGCGAACCTTCGTCGCGACGCCGCCACGCGCGACCGATCTCTCGAGCCGATCTTCAGTCCGAACGGGGAACCGTTGAATGGCGGACCGCTCGGCCATCCCGCCTGCAATGATGCCGTCGCCTCATGGTTCGCGCGCGTCGACGCCGATCATGACGGCACGATCGATCGGGATGAGTTCCTCGCCGACACGCGTCGCCAGTTCGCGGTGATGGATCTCAACAAGGATGGCGAGATAACATCGGCCGAGCTCGGCGCCTATCGCGCGCCCTTTGGAGCAACGCCCAGCTTCTCGCCGGCGGAAGAGCCCGGCGCTCCCGCGAACACGGCCGAGCCGGGAAGCCGGCGTCGGCGCGGCGTCTCAACCGGAGGTCTGGGCGCTCGCAAAAGCGTCGACACGACAAACGATACCCCGGATCCGGTGATGTCCGCCGACGTCAATCTCAAATTTCGTGTCAATTTGAGCGACTTCGTCGCCTATGAAAAAAAGGAATTCTCGGCGCTGGACCTGAAGCGAAACGGGCGCGTCACGCTCGGCGAGGTCCAGCAGTCATCATGCCCCGGCAACGCCAAACCTTGAGCGACGCGGCGGACCCTGCGCTCAAGGCGCTCGAAGGCCGGCGCGCTCCGTCATGTCTCGCCCGGGAGCGAACGCCTCATCCAACGAGGCCGGCGCGAAATCCGTGCGTCCAATCGCTGTCCTGAAAGGGCCGGGGGCGATCGGAAGGGTATAAAGAGACGCGAATAGCAGTGTCTCCGATCGCCGCTTGAACGCCCTCCCCTGTTCGAATAACGAGAAACCCGCGAGCGCGACGCGCCGTCTCGCGCTTTTTCCCCAGATCGCGGCGTCCCGGACGGGATCTGGCTTTGCGGCCACGACGTTGATTCAGGTCAATTCTTTCCGGCACGAGAGCAGATAGCCTCATGTCCAAAGCATCGGAGAACCGGAGGGACCTCGACCGAGCATGGAGCAGCAGCGGATTGTCAAGCGCCCGGCGTCAGACGAGCCTCGGCCGAACTTGATCGATTACGAGGCCACGCGCGCGACATTTTCTTGGGACCAAGCGCATAAATGGGTCGAGGGCTTGCCGGGCGGCGGCCTCAACATCGCGCACGAGGCCGTCGATCGCCACGTCAGCGCGGGCCGCGGCGCCAAGCTGGCGTTGCGCTGGCTTGGCCGGGCCGGCGAAGCCAGGAATTTCAGCTTCGCCGACCTGCAGCGCGAAACGAACCGCTTCGCCCAGCTTCTCACCCGGCTCGGCCTGGGCCGGGGCGACACCGTCTTCTCGCTGCTCGGCCGGGTTCCCGAACTCTACCAGACGGCGCTCGGTACGCTGAAGACGGGGGCGGTCTTCTCTCCGCTCTTCTCGGCATTCGGGCCCGAGCCCGTGAAAGCGCGCATGACCATCGGCCGGGCGCGCGCCTTGGTCACGACCGAGAGCTTTTATAGCCGCAAGGTCGCGCCGTGGCGCGCCGAACTGCCGAGCCTTGAGCATGTGCTGCTTGTCGACTGCGAGGACGAGCCGCCCGCGGGTACGCAAGATTTGCGTGCGTTGCTGGCCGACACTGCGGCGGATTTCCAAACCGTGGCGACGCGGCCTGACGACCTGGCATTGCTGCACTTCACGAGCGGCACGACCGGTAAGCCGAAGGGCGCGATGCACGTGCATGAAGCCGTGATCAGTCACCTCGTCACGGGCCGTTTCGCCCTCGACCTGCATCCGGAGGACGTCTTCTGGTGCACCGCGGACCCCGGCTGGGTGACCGGTACTTCCTATGGCATCATCTCCCCGTTGACGATCGGCTGCACGATGATCGTCGATCAGGCGGAGTTCGACGCCGAGCGCTGGTACCGCATCTTGCAGGACGAAAAAGTCACAGTCTGGTATTCCGCACCGACCGCGATTCGCATGCTGATGAAGATCGGCGAAGAGATGCCTGGGCGCTTCGATCTTTCGTGCCTGCGCTTTCTCGCAAGCGTCGGAGAGCCTCTCAATCCCGAGGCGGTCATATGGAGCAACAACGTCTTCGGCCGACCGTTCCACGACAATTGGTGGCAGACCGAGACCGGCGGGATCATGATCGCCAACTATGCCAGCGTGGACATCAAGCCGGGCTCGATGGGGCTGCCGCTGCCCGGCGTCGAGGCGGCGATCGTCACACGCGGGCCGAATGGCGAGGCGAGCGCCGTCGAGAAGCGCATGACGATGGGGGAACTGGCGCTCAGGCCCGGCTGGCCCTCCATGTTCCGCGGCTATCTGAACCAGGAGGAGCGCTACAAGAAATGCTTCTCCGGCGGCTGGTATCTGACCGAGGACTTGGCGTTGTGCGATGACGACGGCTATTTCTGGTTCGTCGGCCGCGCCGACGACATGATCAAGTCTGCCGGGCACCTGATCGGCCCCTTCGAAGTCGAGAGCGCGCTGCTCGAGCACCCGGCAGTTGCCGAGGCCGGAGTCATCGGCGTGCCGGATGAGCGCATGGGCGAAGCGGTCAAGGCCTTCGTCGCGCTCAAGCCCGGTTTCACGGAGAGCGAGGCGCTGGCCAAAGAATTGCTGGGCCATGCCCGGAAGCGCCTCGGGGCGGCGGTGGCGCCGCGCGTCGTCGCCTTCCGGAAGTCGCTGCCGAAAACCCGCAGCGGCAAGATCATGCGCCGGCTGCTGAAGGCCCGCGAGCTGGGATTGCCGGAGGGCGACGTCTCCACCTTGGAGGACAGCGGCCAATGAGCGTCACTCAGGCGGATACTCGGGCGCATCTGACCCGCGCCTACGCGCTTGAGCTGCTGCGCTCGATGATCCGCATCCGCCGCTTCGAGGAGAAATGCGCCGAACTCTATACGCAGCAGAAGATCCGCGGCTTCCTGCATCTCTATATCGGCGAGGAGGCGAACGCCGTCGGAGCCCTGCACGCCCTCGCGCCCGAGGACAATATCGTGGGCACCTATCGGGAGCACGGCCACGCTCTGGTCCGCGGCGTGCCGATGAACGCGATCATGGCCGAAATGTACGGCAAGCAGGAAGGATGCAGCCGCGGGCGCGGAGGCTCGATGCACCTTTTCGACAAGGAGCGTCGGTTCTATGGCGGCAACGCCATCGTCGGCGGCGGGCTACCGATGGCGGTTGGCTTGGCGCTCGCCGACAAGATGCGCCGCCGGGTGGCCGTCACAGCCTGTTTCTTCGGCGAGGGCGCGGTCGCCGAGGGCGAGTTCCATGAAAGCATGAACCTCGCCGCGCTGTGGCGATTGCCTGTGCTGTTCATCTGCGAAAACAATCTCTACGCGATGGGGACCCGCCTCGACCTCAGCGAAGCCGCAACCGACCTCGCCGCGAGGGCGGCCAGTTACGGCGTTGGCGCCGAGAGCGTCGACGGGATGGATGTCGTGGCCGTCGAGGCCGCGGTGCGGCGTCTGGCGGCGGCCGCGCGCGAGGGCCAAGGGCCGCGTTTCCTCGAGTGCAAGACTTACCGCTTCCGTGCGCATTCCATGTACGACGCGCAGCTCTATCGCACCAAGGAAGAAGTCGAGCAGTGGACGGAGCAGGGACCGATCCTTCGGTTCAGCAAATGGCTGAAGGATGTGGGCTATCTGCACGATGCCGACATGGAAGCAATCGAGCGCGATGTCGCCGAAGAAATCGACGCGGCCGCCGCCTTCGCCGAGCAAGGGACCTGGGAGCCTGTCGAGGAGATGCTGCGCGACGTCGGCGCGGAGGCCCGGGCATGAGCGCGACCAACTATCGCGATGCCATGCGCGCGGCGATACGCGAAGCCATGCAGCGCGACGACCGGGTCTTTCTGATGGGCGAGGATGTCGGCCGTTACGGCGGTTCGTACGCGGTCAGCATGGGCCTGCTGGAGGAATTCGGGGCGGAGCGCATCCGCGACACGCCGCTGTCGGAGTCCGCTTTCACCGGCGCCGGCATCGGTGCAGCCATGGCAGGCATGCGTCCGATCGTCGAGATCATGACCGTCAATTTCTCGATGCTCGCACTCGATCAAATTCTCAACACGGCCGCGACCGTCCGCCACATGTCGGGAGGGCAGCTCCATGTGCCCGTGGTGATCCGGATGGCGACCGGGGCGGGCCGCCAGCTTGCCGCCCAGCATTCGCACAGCCTCGAAGGCTGGTATGCGCACATTCCAGGTATCCGGGTGCTCGCGCCTGCGACGCTCGAAGACGCGCGCGGAATGCTGTGGACGGCGTTGGAGGATCCCGATCCCGTGCTGATCTTCGAGAATGCGCTCCTTTACAACACGGAGGGCGAACTCGCCGACGCCGCCGGCGCCGTCGAGATCGATCACGCGGCGATCCGCCGCGAGGGCCGCGATCTCAGCCTGATCACCTATGGCGGTTCGCTGTGGAAGACCTTGGCGGCTGCCGAGGCGCTCGCGGGGGAAGGGATCGACGCCGAGGTCGTCGACTTGCGCGTGCTGCGGCCGCTCGATGAGCGCACGATCCTCAATTCCGTGCGGAAGACGCGCCGCGCCGTGGTGATCGACGAGGGCTGGAAGAGCGGCAGTCTCGCCGCGGAGGTGAGCGCGCGGGTGATGGAGGGCGCTTTCTGGGATCTCGACGGGCCGGTCGGCCGGGTCTGCAGCGCCGAGATGCCGATCCCTTACGCCAAGCATCTCGAGGAGGCCGCGATCCCCCAGACGCCGCGGATCGTCGCAGCGGCAAAGGCAACGATGGGACGCTGATGGCCGAGTTCCGCATGCCCGCGCTGGGTGCCGACATGGAGGCCGGCACGCTTGTCGAATGGTTGAAGCGGCCGGGCGATCAGGTCGCGCGCGGGGATGTCGTCGCCGTGGTCGAGACTCAGAAGGGCGCGATCGAAGTCGAATGCTTCGAAAATGGGACGCTCGATGAATTGCTGGTCCAGCCGGGCACGAAAGTGCCCGTCGGCACGCCGCTCGCCATGATCCGCCCGCCGGGCGGGGCGAAGCCCGAGAAGCCGGCGCCGCCGCCGCTCCCGGAGACCAAGCCGAAGCCGCAAGAAGTACCGCCGGCGCCCCGTGCGGCGCCGCCGCCGGGCGCTGCCGTGCCTTTGGCGGCCGGCGCACGTGCTCGGGTTTCGCCAGCTGCGCGACGCTTGGCCGAGGAGCGGGGGATCGATCTCTCGCGGTTAAGCGGCAGCGGGCCCGGCGGCGCCGTGACGTCCACCGATGTGCTCGCCGCCGCCACCGTCGCCGAGAAATTGGGTGCGCCCCCGGTGGCGAAACCGCGCGGCAGGTCCGATCTTGCTGAGATTCGCAAGGCGATCGCCGTTGCGATGGCGAAATCGAAGCGGGAGATCCCGCACTATTATCTCGCGCAGGACGTCGATCTCGCCGCGGCCACCGCTTGGCTGACCGCCACCAATGCCCAGCGGCAGCCGAAAGAGCGCCTCCTGATGGCAGCGCTTCTGCTCAAAGCCGCCGCCCTCGCTTTCGCGAAGTTCAAGGACATGAACGGCTTTTGGCGCGAGGGCCGATATGAGCCGAGCCCAGCCGTGCATCTCGGCGTGGCGGTGTCGATCCGCGGCGGCGGGCTGATCGCGCCCGCGATCCACGACACCAACGAGCTTTCGCTCGATGCGCTCATGGCACGCCTGCGCGACTTGGTGGCGCGGGTACGCTCAGGCAATCTGCGCAGCTCCGAGCTTGCCGATTCGACCGCGACGGTCTCGAATCTTGGCGAGCGGGGCGTCAAAACGATGTTCGGCGTGATCTATCCGCCGCAGGTCGCCCTCGTCGGGATCGGCACGCCATCGCCGCGGCCATGGGTCGCCGACGGTCAAGTCGTCGTGCGTCCGGTCGTGACGGTGAGCTTGGCCGCGGACCACCGCGCCAGTGAAGGCCATGGCGGCGCCCTGTTCTTGGCCGAGATCGAAACGCTGCTGCAAACGCCGGAGGTCTTATGAACCGGGACGAGATTCGAAAGGCGGTTTTGGCGGAGCTCTCCGCGATCGCGCCCGATGCCGAACTCGGGAAAGTCGATCCCGACGCGGACCTGCGTGAGGCAATCGACCTCGATTCCATGGACGTGCTTAACCTGCTGATTGCCTTGCACGAGCGTCTCGCCATCGACATCCCCGAAGCCGAGGCAAAGAGGTTGGTCACGCTGAATGGTGCCGTCGACTACCTCGCCGGCAGGCTCCGCGCCGGCTGATTGGCTTCAAGCTGAGCACGGGACGCGTCGAAGGGAGCGTGCGCAAGCGAAATGCGGCCTCGTCGGCCGGTGAACTCGTGTTTGGACAGAGCGATCCTGCGGCGGCGCAGCTTTGCCTTCCGGCGGGCCGGCCGGCCAGCGAGGAGTTCGAGCCGGTTGACGGGCGGGCCGCGCCGGGCTCAGGATGGATGACAAGCCCGGGACGGGAGGGGTGAGCATGGAACGACGCTTTGATCGCGCCGCCGAGGATGTCGGCAATATCGTCAAGCTCGAGCACGTCAATGTGCGGATTCCGGATCAGCGTCTCTCGACCCTGTTCTATGTCGCGGGCCTCGGCTTCACGCGCGACCCCTATATCATGGTCTCGACCAACAACATGTGGATCAACATGGGGACGAGCCAGTTCCATCTACCGACCGGCGGCCCCGATGTGCTGCGCGGCGTGAGCGGCCTGGTCGTGCCCGGCCGCGCCGCGCTGCTCGAGCGGCTGGCCAAGGTCAAGGTCGAGCTCGCCGGGACGAAGTTCTCCTACGCCGAGCGCAACGACTACGTCGAAGCGACGTGTCCCTGGGGCAACCGTTTTCGGCTGCACGAGCCCAATGAAAAGCTCTTCGGCAAAATCACGCTGGGATTACCCTATGTTGCCTTCGACGTGCCGCAAGGCACGGCCGCGGGGATCGCGCGGTTCTATCGCGAGGTGATGGACACGAACGCCGATGCGGGCGAAGACGGAGACGGGCGCAAGGCCTGGGTCCAGGTCGGACCGCAGCAGCATCTCATCTTCCGCGAGACCGAGCGCGATCTCCCGCCTTACGATCAGCACCATATCCAGATCTACATCGCCGATTTCTCGAAGTCTTATCGGAAGCTTCGCGAACTCGGGCTGATCACGATGGACGTCCTGGAGCACGAATACCGCTTTAACGACATCGTCGATCCCGAGACGAAGAAGCCGCTCTTCACCGTGGAGCACGAGGTGCGCAGCATGCGCCACCCGCTCTATGGAAGGCCGTTGGTCAACCGCAATCCGGCGCAGACGAACACCGATTATCACCCGGGCCATGACGACATGGCTCACACCGCCGGCTGGGCCTGATCGACACTTGCGGCACAGGCGCGGCGCGAATCTTCAGCGTCGCGCCGTCGCGCGAAGGAAAGACAACAACGCCAGCATGGGCGCGCTCGCTCGCCGGGCAACGCGCGGAGCCCGTGATCAGGGCGCAGTTTGGATCGTCGCCACGATCGCGGCGATGGCGCGCGCATCGATCGTCATTGCGATATGGCCAAGATCGGGCACGATTGTGACCGACGCGTCAGGCCGAACCGCTTTGACGGTTTCACGGTAGCGCTCGGCAAGGAATAGCTCGTCGGCGCCGCCGACAAGCACGCTGAGGGGGCCGACGCCCCGCGCAAATCGGAGGCGTAATCGGCCGTCCCGAAGGCCGTCATCAATCGAAAAGAATATTTCGCTGTCAGCATCTTCGCGTTTTCCGGCTCGACGGCGAAAGCGAGAGTCGGGAGATGGTCGAAGCGATGAATCCCGAGCCGACCCAAAATGGTCAACGCCACGATCCGCGGCAGAAAGACCTTCGCCCAAGCGCCGGCTCCGGGCCGCGCGGTCGGCGCGCGAGGCCCAAGCATGGGCGCGATCAGAACCACGCGCTCGAATTCGCGCCCCAGCGGCGTCGCGGCGGCGTGAAGCGCGAACCCGCCGCCGGACGAGAATCCCACCAAGACGAGGCGCGCCATCCGATGCCGCGCGCGAATCAAGGCCACCAGAACGGCGAGATCGTCATCGAGCTGGCCCGCATAATCGATGTCGCCGCGCCGGCCGGTCGCGCCATGGCCGCGTATGTCGGGAACGTAGACGGTCCATCCCGCCGCGCTTATCGCCTTCGCGAGGGGATGAAGGCTTGTGCCTGTCGCCGATGAGCCGTGAATCGCGACGACCACCCGTTCGGACCCGGATTCGCTGGCGGCCGCGCGATAGATGCGAAACGCGATTGGCGTTCCGCGGCGCGCCGGCGTCGTTTCTAGCGCCGGCAGGTCGCGGAAATCGACCTTCTGGAAGGGCCGGCTAATCGACGCAAGAGGCAGCGGCGCATCGCCGCCGCCAAAGGCGATCATGCCGGCGAGCAGCGCCACGATCAGTATGACGCCGCCGCCGCCGATGAGGAGAGCACTGAGCATGCGCGGCATGATCTCGTTTCCCGCCGGCGTGATCAATTCGTTCGTGGCGGCGAAGACCCCGGCGTGTTCGCGGCGGCGAATCGCGCTGCCGGTTCAGCGCTGCGGCGTGAGGTCGACGCGGACGCAATCGGCACGGCCCTGCAAGACGCAATCCTCGAGCTTGCCCTGGGCGGCGAGCTGTTCGATCACATAGAGCCCGATCAAGATGAGAAAACACGCGACGGCGAGACCGGCAAGGCTTGCGGTGAAGCGCCGGTCGTCTTCCTCGCGTTCGCGCTCGAGATCGCGTCGCTCTCTGACGGCCATGCCGCATCATGCCATCTTTCGTTGCCGTCCGCGAGCGGGGACGGCGCCGAAATCCGGCAAAACCCGGGAAAATTGCCGGGTTTCGAGTCGCGCGCCGGCCGCTACTTCTTGGGCAGGAACGCCGTCGTATAGAGCTTCGACATGTCCGGCTCCTCAGGAAGGATGCCGAGCTCGACCACGGCCTTGCGCATCGTTGCCATGGCCTTGGGGTCGAATTGCCCGTCGGTGGATTGCGTCGGCATCAATTGCCTATAGACCTGATCGAGCGTGCCCGGCTTCGAATGCAAGAGCGGGACGAGGATGTCGATCGTCTCCTTGCGGTGCGTGCTCGCCCAAGCGACGTTCTCGAACCACGCCTTGACGAAGCGCCGCACCAGATCCGGGTGGTCCTTGATCAGCAGGTTGGTCGCATACATCGCCGTATTCATGAAGGGCGGCACGTAGTCGCCCATATTGAGGAGGATGCGCCCCTCATGTGCCTCTTGCAGGTCGATCGAGCTGCCGAGATCGCCGACCCAGGCATCGACCTGGCCGGTCCTCAGCACCGCCATCGAGGCGGGTTGCGAGCCGGTGGCGACGATCTCCATCCCTTTGGGCCCCCAGCCCTCATGCTCCGACAGCTTCAGCGCGAGCCAGGCGGGATAGCCGCGGATGTTGGAGACCGCGACCTTCTTGCCCTTCAAATCGGCCACCGTCTTGATCGTGCTGTTCTGGCCGACGAGCATCACGCTCTCGCGCGGCGCGTTGGTGATCGCGGCGACCGTCATGACCGGCGCGCCCTTCACGATGTAGCCCAGATCCTGTCCGGTGCTGAGCCCCAGATCGATGTCGTTCGAGGTCATCGCCTGCTGCAGCCTTGTGGCGCCGGTGAAGACGACGGGCTCGATGTCCAGCCCGGCCCTGGCGAAATTTCCGTTCGCGACGCCGACATCGAGCAGGCCGAAGGTGAAGGAATTGAGGATCGCCTTGCCGACGCGAAGCTTGTCGGCGGCGACGGCCTTGGTGCCGGGAAAGCAAGCTATGACCGCCGCCACGGCCGCCAGCGCCAGAATGCCCCGCCGGGTCCGGTTGTGTTGCATCGCTCGAATCTCCCTCATGCCTTTGCCGAAGCTTCCACGCGCTTCATCATGTCGACGAAATAGCCCGCCATTTCGGGGTTCTTCACGTCCCAATCCTCATGCGGACTGAGCTCGATATCCAGATCCTTGGGCCAGATGATATGCAGTTCGGATTTGGGGATGAGCCGCGCGGCGGTCTTGCCGGTTTCCGTTCCATGCGTCCGGTCGTTGCCGGGAATGACCACGGCCGGAACCTTGATCGATTTGAGATCGGCCTCGCTCGCGCCGATGATGGGAAGGTCGGCGCCGCGCACGAAATATTCGCGCCAATGTTGCATCACGGCGATGAAGCGCTTGGGATCGAGCCGGATGAGATAGCCGAGATTGGACGGGTTGGCGGTGCAACGCTCCTTGAAGTGGTCGATCTCGCACACCGCGCGCATGCCGCCGGTTTCCGCGGCGTCGATATATTGCTGATAGTAATTATGGGCAAGGCGCTCGCAGGCGAGCCGCCCGCCGGTCACGCGCCACAGCAACAATCCCTTGACCGCTTCGGGATGGCGCAGCGCGAAGAGGATCGAGAGCCGGCAGCCCGAGGACGACCCGCCGATATAGGCGGGTAGCGCGTCGCGTTGGCGCAGCAGCTCGTGGAGATCGTCGGCCCAGATTTCGTATTCCGAATCCTCGCCCTCGATGCACATATCCGACAAGCCGCAATTGCGCCGGTCATGAAGCAAAACGCGAAATCCCTGATCGGCGATCAGCTTGGCCAATCCTTCGATCGCGCTCATGTCGCGCCGGCCGCCGGGCGAGAGCGCCACCCACGGGCCGCTCGTGCCGATGACTTGGTAGATGATGTTGACGCCGCGTATTTGGGCGATCGGCATGGCTTTCTCCCTTCTCTATTTGGCGCTATTTGGCTTCCATGGCCGCCTTCACGCGGGCGACCAGTTCGGGCGGGGTTGCGTAGACGTCCTTCAGCAGCGTATCGATTTGCGCGCCGGGAAAGGGCGTAATATCGAGCCGCTGCTTGCGCGCGTCGGCGAGGAAGTCCGCGTCCTCGAGCATCGCGTCGAAAGCGGCGCGCAGTGCCTCGACCCGGTCGGCAGGGACGCCCGGCGGCGCCGCAAAGGGGCGCGCCATCGCCAATTGCGACAAGGCGACATGCACGATCTGGCGGTCGTTCGGGTCTTTGAGCAGATCCATGATGAAGGGTACGCCCTTCATGTCGGGATTGGGCGCGATGCCGAACTGGACGAGAACGGTGACGAGATTCTTCTCGAGCCATTCGGGCTTGGTCCGTTTCATCCCGGCCCAATACCAGCCGACGAAAGCCGGTACCTCGCCGCGTTCCATGGCGAGCGCGATTTCCGCCGAGCCGCTATAGCCCGCGACGGCAACGAATTTGGTGCCGAGCATGGTGTTGAGGATGTTGGCGTAGAGCCGCTCGGAGACGTCGCCGCCCGAGGAGCCGAACTTGATCTCCTTGCCCTTGGCCTGTTCGATCGTCTTGATGCCCGTCGTGTGCCAGACGACGGCTATCGGCGTGAATTGGTCGAGACTGCCGATCCAGCCGAATTGGCGCGGATCGTAAAGCGCGCCCTGCGCGTTCGTCCCGTAGAGCAGCCGATCCATGATGATCGCCGCCTGCAGGATGCCGATGGCGGTGCCGTTGTGCGGCGCCTTGTTGTAGAGGAAATTCGCCAAGCTCCTGCCGCCCGCGCCCGGCATGTTCTCGACCACAGCCTGAGGATGCCCGGGAATATGCGCCACGATGTGTTGCGCCAGCAGCCGCCCATAGGCGTCGTAGCCGCCACCGGGTCCCGACGCGACATAAACCGTCAGGGTTCGGCCCTTGTAGAAATCCGCGACCGCGTCGGCTCTTGCCGCGTGTGCGGAAAAGACGAACGCAAAGGCGGCGATCGCGTATCCCAGCCATCGGCAAGCGCCCCTCATTCGTCCCCCCACACGGCGCGCGCGGTCTCGACGACGAGTCCGAGCTTGCGCCATTGCAGGGCCTCGGCCTCGTCGCTGCTGCGCGACACGCTGGTAGCAAAGCCGCAATGCGGGCAAAGCGCAAGCCGGTCGAGCGGGGCGTAGCGGCTGGCTTCCTCGATCCGGCGGGTCAAATCCGCGACGGTCTCGATCCTTGGATCGCGCGAGGAGACGAGGCCCATCACGACGGCCTTTCCCTTCGGCAAGAGGCGGAGCGGTTCGAAGCCGCCGGCGCGCGGCGTGTCGTATTCGAGCAGGTAGGTCCCGACATCGAGCCGGTTGAAGATCGCATCGGCGATCGGGTCGTAGCCGATATCCGCCTGCCAGGACGGGTCCTGGCTGCGACAGATATGAATGGCGACCTGCATGCCGGAAGGCGCGCCGGCGACCACCGCGTTGATCGCGTCGACATAGATCCGCAGCAGATCGCTCCAATCGTCGCCGCGCTCCTTCAAGAGCTGGCGCGCGCGCGGATCGCCGAGCTTCACGAGCGAGGTCTCGTCGATCTGCACATAGCGGCAGCCCGCGTCGAAGAGCGCGCGCAGCTCCTGGTGATAAGCCTTGACGAGATCGGCCCAGAATTCATCGAGGCTCGGATAGACCGCGCGGCTGATATTGTCGCGGCCGGCGCGGTAATGGATGTAGGCCGGGCCGGGCAGGGTGATCTTCGGCGTCACGCCGCTTCGGGAAGCGGCGTCGGCGGCGAGGACCGCGAAATCCTTGGCATTTCCGCCCCGCCGCCATTCGATGCGGCTCACCACTGCCGGGATCCGGCGGGCCGTGCGATGGCCATGCGTATCCGAGCGTCGCCAGCCTTCTTCCTCGGTCATCGCCACATTGATGCCGGCGATGCCCGCGGTGGTGAAGGAATCGGAATACGTGCCGCGGCGGAATTCGCCGTCGGTCACGACTTTGAGTCCGATCTCCGCCTGCTTGGCGACGGCGGCTCGGATCGCGGAATCTTCGACGGCGCGAAGCTGCACGGCGTCGATCCTGCCCGCTTCCAGCGCGGCGCGCGCTTCGACCAGCGCCGCGGGACGAACGAGGCTGCCGACATGATCGGCGCGGAAAGGCGGATTGCGGCGCGTCTCAATGTTGGGCATCGGCGGCGAGCTTTCTGAAATCGAGATCGGATTGCGCGGCCAGATAGGCCATGGCGGCCCAGGCGGCGATGTTCTGATCGAGTTCCCGGCGATCGATCTTGTCGAAAGTGTCGTCGGCGGTGTGATGGATGTCGAAATAATCGAGCCCGTTCTGGCGCATGGCGATCACGGGCACGCCGAGCTTCCTGAGCGGCGCGATGTCGTCGCCGGAGCGCAGCGCCGGCTCGGGCGCCAGGAAGATGCCGAGGGGCGTCAAAGTGTCGGCCAATGTCTTGATGAAGGCGGTTTTGGCGGAGCCCGGCGGCGCAAGGAAAGCGTAGATCTTGCGCGCGCCGAAATCGGATTCGGCCGCGAGCGCGATATGCGCCGCTTCATCGGCATGGGCCTTGGCGTAAGCCGGGCCGCTGTAATCCATCTCCTCGGCGCCGAACAAGACGACGCGCAGGCTGCGTTTGGGCCGGGGCTTAAGCTGCGCGATGAGCCGCGCGGCGCCGGCGACGATCGCGTCGCCCGCACCATCATCGATCGCGCCGGTACCGAGATCCCAGGAATCGAGATGCGCGCCGATGAGCACGATCTCGTCCGGGCGTTCGCTGCCCTTCAATTCGGCCGAGACGGTCCAGGACTGCGCGTTTTCCTGGCTTTTCGGCGTCAACACCAGATGGAGCCGGACCTGGCCGCGCGCGGCTAGGCGCTCGAGTTGATCGGCATCGGGATTGGAAAGCGCCGCCGCCGGTATCCGCGGCGCATCGCCCTGATAATTGGTCGCGCCGGCATGGGCGATGCGGTGATTGTCGGTGCCGAGCGAGCGCAGGAGATAGGCGACGGCGCCGCGCTTGGCCGCTTCCGAGGGGCCGAGGCGGCGGATCGGGTTGGCCGCGCCGTAAGAGCTGCCATCCATTACCCGCGGCATCCGTTGCGTCACCACCGCGATCTTGCCGGCAAGCGAGCCCGGCGGCGCGGCGAGAAGATCGGAATAGAGCCGGAAAAGGGCGATCTCGGCCGTGATCCCCTTTGGCGGCGTCGCGACCGACCCGCCGAGCGCCGTGACGACGAGACGCTGCGGCGCGGGCGCCGTGATGGCGGCTTCCTCGCGTCCGCGCAGCCACGCGGTCATCGGAAAGCTTTCGCGGTGCACCTCGTCGAAGCCGGCCTCTTTGAGCGCTTTCTCGGCCCAGATCGCCGCGCGCGCCTCCGCCGGGGTGGCGGCGAGCCTTTCGCCGATCATGGTGGTCAAGGTTTCAAGAAAGCGGTAGCCCCATTCGTCCTTCAACCCGGCATCGCGCAAGCGCGCGGCCATGGCGGCGTCGCTGTCCTGGGCCGACGCGGTTGGCGCGAGCGCGAAGAGAAGAAGCAGCGCAAAAAATCCTGCGGCCAGAAGCCGTTTTCGCTCGATGTGATGCATCCGCCCCCTCTTGCGCCGGCCATCAAGGCTCGTAGCGGGTGACCCCGGGAAGGTTCTCGTTCTCGCCGCGCAGCTCGATCACGTTGCGGTCGGGATCGCGCACGAAGACCGAGACGCCGCCATCCTCGCCAAAGGACACGGGCCCTTGCGTGATCGCGACATTATTCGCCTTCAAGGCCGCGATGGCCTGGGCGATCGAGCTGACGCGCAGCGCGAGATGGGTATAGCCGGCATGCTTTTCCGGCACGTCCATGAGAATGTTCGGCGCGTCTTGTTTGGCGTTGAGGATGAGATTGATCTCGACGCCGTGGTCATTCCTGATGATCGCCACATCGTCGAAATCGACCTTGTGACGCAACGCGAAACCGAGGATGCGATAAAAGGCGAGGGCGCGGTCGAGCTCGCGCACGCGGATGCCGATGTGATCGACCTTTTCGATCGTGATGATGGCTGTATCGGCCACGATTCTCTCCCTTTTGCCCGCATGTTAGACGCAAAGGGCGGGGGAGTATTAACATATAAATTATGTAATTTCATGTATATTTACATTATTTATGATCGGCCTCGCTCTTGAGAGCATTATTTACCTGGAAAATTGTCACACGGCTCCGATGCAGCAGAAGATCCAACAGGCTCTGGCCTTGATGCGCGAGGCCAGCGACGGATTTGCGCCGGCCGCGCTGGCGTCGAGCCTGGGCAGCGAGGACATGGTGCTGCTCGATCTCGTTGCCGGCGCGGCGCTCCCGATCGCGGTCTTCACGCTCGACACGGGGCGGTTGCCGCAGGAGACCCATGACCTGTTGCAGTTCGCGCGCGCGCGCTACCGCGTTCCCATCGCGGTCTTCGCGCCCGAGAGCGGCGATGTCGAGCGCTATGTCGCGGCGCATGGTCCCAATGGCTTCTATGACAGCGTCGCGCTACGTCAAGAATGCTGCGAACTGCGCAAGGTGAGGCCCTTGAAGCGCGCGCTCGCGGGCAAGCGCGCCTGGATCACCGGCCTGCGCCGCGCGCAATCGGCGGGCCGCGGCGCGGTCGCCTTCGCGGAATGGGATGCGGCGAACGGGTTGCAAAAATTCAATCCGCTGGCCGATTGGAGCGACGGCGAGGTCGATGCCTATATCGCCGCGCATGACGTGCCGGTGAACGCGCTTCGCGCCCAAGGCTATCCGAGCATCGGCTGCGCGCCTTGCACGCGCGCCGTGGCGCCGGGCGAGGATCCCCGCGCCGGGCGATGGTGGTGGGAAAATCCCGAATTCAACGAATGCGGCTTGCATCCGCGCCATGGGATCGGTGGCCGGAGGCTCCATGGATAGCGCGGCGGTCCCTATCACCGAGGCGGCCCCCGCACCGCGTGGCGAGCCGCGCGCGGCGCGCCATCTCGACAATCTCGAGAGCGAGGCGATCTTCATCTTGCGTGAGACCGTGGCCGAATTCGCCAATCCCGTGCTGCTGTTCTCGGGCGGCAAGGATTCGACCGTGCTGCTGCGTCTCGCCGAAAAGGCGTTCCGGCCGGGCCGCTTTCCCTTTCCACTGCTGCATGTCGATACCGGCCATAATTTTCCCGAGGTGATCGAATTCCGCGACCGGGTCGCGGCCCAGCTCGGCGAGAGGCTCATCGTCCGCACGGTTCAGGATTCGATCGATCGCGGCCGGGTGCGGCTCAAGAAAGCGAATCAAAGTCGCAACGCGATGCAGACGGTCACCTTGCTCGACGCGATCGCCGAGTTCCAGTTCGATGCCTGCATCGGCGGTGCGCGGCGCGACGAAGAGAAGGCGCGTGCCAAGGAACGCATCTTCTCGTTCCGCAATTCTTTTGGCCAATGGGATCCGCGCCATCAGCGGCCGGAGCTGTGGAGCCTCTATAACGGGCGGCTCGACAAGGGCGAGCATATGCGCGTCTTCCCCTTGAGCAATTGGACCGAGCTCGATATCTGGCAATATGTCGCGCGCGAGGCGTTGGCGCTGCCGCCGCTCTATTACGCGCATGCGCGCGAGGTCGCCGTGCGCGGTGACATCCTGCTGCCGGTCTCGGATCTCGTGCCGCTCGACGAGGCGGATCGGGTCGAGACGCGTCTCGTCCGGTTCCGCACCGTCGGCGACATCTCCTGCACCTTGCCGGTCGAATCGAGCGCGGTCACGGTCGAAGCGATCCTCGCCGAAACCTTGGGCGCCTCGATCAGCGAACGCGGCGCGACGCGGCTCGACGACCAGAGCTCCGAAGCGGCGATGGAAGAGCGCAAGCGGGTGGGCTATTTCTGATGGCGCTCGACGCACCGGCGACATCGCCGCGCGATGACGATCTCGGCGTGCTGCGCTTCAGCACGGCGGGGAGCGTCGATGACGGCAAGAGCTCCCTCATCGGGCGGATGCTTTACGACGCCAAGGCGGTGCCGCGCGACCGGATCGAGGCGCTGGAACGCATCGCGCGCCGCAAGGGCGACAGCGCGATCGATCTTTCGCTGCTGATGGACGGGCTCGTCGCCGAGCGCGAGCAGGGCATCACGATCGACGTCGCCTATAGCTATTTTGCCACGGCGGCGCGCAAATTCATCATCGCCGACACGCCCGGGCACGAGCAATACACGCGCAACATGGTGACGGGCGCCAGCACGGCCGATGCCGCGGTGATCCTCGTCGATGCGCGCCGCGGCATGAGCGTGCAGACGCGGAGGCACCTTTATCTCAGTCACCTCTTGGGCGTGCCGCATCTCGTCGTCGCGATCAACAAGATGGATCTGGTCGATTACGCGCGGGAATCCTATGCCGCGATCGCGCGGTCGGTGGCGGATTTCGCCGCCGCCATCGGCGCCCCGCGCCACTATCTCGTCCCGATCTCGGCCAAGCATGGCGACAATGTCGTTCATGCGAGCCGCCACATGGCCTGGTATGAGAGCAAGCCGCTGCTGGCGCTGCTCGAGGGTTTGCCGCCGGCCTTGCGCCTGCAACAGGGCCCGCTGCGTTTTCCGGTGCAGCTCGTGCGCCGCGTTCCCGCGCCGGATGGGGAGCAAAGCCGGCATTATCTCGGACGCATCGAATCGGGACAGGTAAAATTGGGCGACGAGGTCATGGTGATGCCGGAGGGCAAGCTCACCCGCATTCGCGCGCTGACGGCTTTCGACCGGCGGCTGGAGCGCGCCGAGGCCGGGACCGCGCTCGCGATCGAGGTCGAAGACGAGATCGACATCGCGCGCGGCGACATGCTGACGGCGCCGCTTCTACCGCCGCGTGTCGCCCAAGGCTTCGATGCGACGCTGTGCTGGTTCGCCGATGAACCTTTCGGCGGCACGGGCCGCTATCTGGTCAAATGCGGCACGCGAACGGTCGCGGCCCGGATCGCGGAACTCTACCACCGCCTCGACATCGCCACCCTTTCGATCGAGCCCAAACCCGATATACTGCGTTGCAACGACATTGCGAGGGCTCGACTTGCTTTGGCTGCGCCGCTGGCCTTCGATGCCTATGACGACCATCGCGCGACGGGCGCCTTCATCGTGATCGATGAGGATAGCAATGCCACCGTCGCCGCGGGCATGATCGCGCGGCCCGAGGGCGAGCCTCTGTCGCCGGCAATGGCCGGTTTCGATGCCGGTTTGTGACGATCACCAAAACCATCGGCGAGAATGATTAGAAGGTCCTTGCCGATGCGATCGACGGAGCGGTGACGGGTTTGCTTCACGCGATCAATTGGCTTTACACCTTGTCGGGGTTCTGCGTCGGCGCGCTGGTGGGCATGACCGGCGTCGGCGGCGGCTCGCTGATGACGCCGATCCTCATCCTGCTGTTCGGCATTCATCCCGCGACCGCGGTCGGCACCGACCTGCTTTATGCGGCGGCGACCAAGACCGGCGGCACGCTCGTCCATGGCTATAGCGGTACCATCGATTGGCGCGTGGTCGGGCGCCTCGCCATGGGCAGCGTGCCGATGACGATCGCGACCTTGACGATCCTGGCGCATTTCAACATGGCGAGCGGCGCGGCCGAGGCGCTGATCTCTTTCATCCTCGGTCTGGCCTTGCTCGCGACCGCCGTCGCGCTCGTCTTCCGCGCGCAGCTCGTCGCCTATTACTCTGCGCGTATCGGCGAGCTCGGTCCCGACCGTACCGCCGGCTTCACCGTCCTGACCGGCGCCATTCTCGGCGTGCTCGTCTCGATCACTTCGGTCGGCGCCGGCGCGCTCGGCGTGACGGCCTTGATCCTCCTCTATCCGCGCCTCCCCATCGCGCGCATCGTCGGCTCCGACATCGTCCATGCCGTGCCGCTGACCTTGATCGCCGGTACGGGGCATTGGCTCATCGGCTCGATCAATACGATGATCCTCGGCTCGCTGCTGATCGGCTCGATCCCCGGCATCGTCGTCGGCAGCTCCATCGCGGTGCGCGTGCCCGAGCGGGTGCTGCGCCTGACCTTGGCGACCGTCCTCGCCATCGTCGGCGGCCGGCTTGTCTTCTAGACGGTACACTGCTCGCCGCGTCAGTGTGGCACGATAGGTTGCCCGCGCTTCCTTGACTTGACAACAAAGCGGCGGGAGACTTGCCGCCAATCAAGCCTCGGCTTGTCGAGGCGCGGCGAATAAAGGGGAGTGCAGCGCATGAAGATCGTCGTTTTCGGTCCCGACCGGCGCACCGGCGCCTTGCATGACGGCAATGTCGTCGATCTGAGCCACGCCACGGCCAAATATCTGCGCGAGAAGCAGGGCGAGCCCAACCCGCGCGAGATGGCCGAGGCGCTGGTGCCTTCCGATCTCTTACGGCTCATCGAAGGCGGCCCGCGCGCGATCGAGAGCGCGCAGAAGGCGCTCGATCATCTCTTCGGCCAGGCACAGGACAAGCTCGGGCCGCGCGGCGAGCGGCTGGTCTTTCCGGCTTCCGAGGTGAAGCTGCACGCGCCCCGGCCCAGGGAGGCACGCATCGCCTGCGCCGGCGGCAATTTCGCCGATCATGCGGCGGCGATGGCGGTGAAGATGCGGGGCAAGCCTTATGAGGGCGATGCCCATCAGGAAATCCGCAAGGGCGGGTTCTGGGGCTTTTGGAAATTGGGCCGCGAGATCGTCGGCCCCGATGGCGATCTCGTCTATCCCGAGCGCTGCAACCGCCTCGATTACGAAGGCGAGATCGCGGTCGTTCTCGGCAAGCGCGGCGTCGATCTGAAGCCCGGCCAGCTCAAGGATTACGTCTGGGGCGTGACCATGCTGGCGGATTGGAGCATCCGCGCGCCGCGCGAGGCATCGGGCGGCTCGCTCAATTTCGCCTTTCCCAAGAATTTCGACACATCGACCTCGATGGGACCCTGCATCGCCGTCGGCGAATGCGATCCCACGAATACCGATATCGAAACCCTGGTCAATGGCGAGCGCCGGCAGCGCTTCAATACCAAGGACATGGTTTTCACCTTCGGCGAATATCTCGAATATCTGTCGCGCGACTTCACGCTCTATCCGGGCGACATCATCAGCGGCGGCACCGCCGCGGGCACGGCGGCGGATTCGAGCGAGTTGCTGCCCGACAAAAGCTCGGCGCCGGAGCGCTTCCTGAAGCCGGGCGATGTGGTCGAGATGAAATCGCCCGCGATCGGCAGTCTGCGCACGCGCGTGGTGCCAAAGAAGAAATAACCGGAGCATTTCCTGCCTTCGCGCCAGGGGGAGGCGAAATCCCCTTGTGTCGTTGGGGTCTCTTCGGTCTAAGATGCGCGCGGCATAAGGGACGCCAGAGTCCCGAACCGGCTACGTGACCGGCGCGCGATAAAAATCAGGCGCCGGCAAAATAGGGGAGGAACGAATGACGACGAAGGGGAATCCGTCCAACTGGTCGCGCCGGCAGATCGTCGCCGGTCTCGGCGGCTTGGCCGTCTACGCTGCGGTGCGGCCGGCTGCGGCACAGGCGCCGGCGGGCAAGCCGATCAAGATCGGCCAGACCTTGGCGCTGACCGGTCCCTTCGCTCAGACCGGCCTCGTGCACAAGATCGTCAGCGAATATTACGTCGATCGCCTCAACAAGACGGGCGGCTTGCTCGGCCGACCGGTCGAATACGTCTTGCTCGACGATCAGTCGAAGCCCGACGTGTCGCGCACGCTCTATGAGCGGCTCATCACCTCGGACAATGTCGATCTCATTTTGGCGCCTTACGGGACCGCGTCGATCCTGGCGGCGATGGGCGTCGCGCAGCGCTATCATAAAGTGTACATCCAGAACACGATGGGCATTCCGGCGCTCGCCGCCTATGAGTGGCATTTCTCGGCGCTGCTCTCGGGCGACGATCCGTCGCGCACCCTCCCCGAGAAAATCGTCGATTGCTACGGCAGCACGGCGCATCCGCCCAAGACGATGGCCGTGGTGACGAGCAAATTCCCTTCCGCCGAGGACATGGCGAAAGGCATGCGCGAAGTCGGATCCAAGCGCGGCCTCAAGGAGGTCGCCTTCCTCGAATACGAGACCGGCAATCGCGATTACGGCGCAATCGCCGGGCGCATCAAGGACGCCGATCCCGATTACATGTTCGTCGGCTGTCTCGGCGTCGAAGGCAATCAGCTGCTCGATGCGCTGGCGCAGATCGGCTACACGCCCAAGCGTCATTTCTATCTCTATCCCTCGGCACTTCTGGCGACGAGCCCGCATGCCGAGGGGGCGATGTCCTTGACGACCTTCGAAGACGTCGAGCCCTATATCTCTTCGCCTGAAGGGGCCGCCTTCGCCAAGGCTTTCGACGCCAAGGCGAAGGAGCTGAATTTGCCCTATCCGCATGTCGATTCGCAGGCGGGTAACGAATATGCCGGCTGGCAGATCCTGATCGGCGCGGTCAACGCGACCAAGAGCCTCGAAGACAAGAAGATCGCCGAATGGCTCGAAACCCACGAGGTCGACACCATTCTCGGTAAGCGCGACTTCAAGGGCAAGCATCACACCAGCGGCGCCGATCTTCAGCAATTGCGGCAAGTGCAGAAGGGACGCTGGGTGGCGGTGTGGCCGGCCAATGACGCGACGCCGGGCGTGAAGCTGGAGGCGCCCTGAGCGCGGCAGGGCCGGGGCAGTCCGACGCCGTGATGACGAGATAGGCAGGAGCGCGATCCATGCCCCATCTCTCGCTACTCGAGCAATCGCTCTTCACCGGCCTGTTGACGGGCGGGCTCTACGGGCTGCTCGCCTTGGGATTGAGCCTGTCCTGGGGCTTGCTGCGGCTCGTCAATATCGGCCATTTCGCGATCGCGCTGTTGGGGGCCTATCTCACCTGGTATGCGGGCAC
The DNA here is from genome assembly GCA_963729935.1 of uncultured Alphaproteobacteria bacterium. Taxonomy (GTDB): domain Bacteria; phylum Pseudomonadota; class Alphaproteobacteria; order ATCC43930; family CGMCC-115725; genus CAIKMD01. The sequence goes on along the minus strand of CAVSPW010000005.1, from coordinate 371,754 downwards.
GCAATTCGGCATCGCGCCGTGGTGGGCGGGGCTGATGATCGTCGCCGTGTTTTTCGTCTACGGCATCGGGCTCCATTGGCTCTTCATGCGGTTTCGCGTGACCGAGATGGCGTCGATGCTGATCACCTTCGCGCTCGCGATCATCATCGAATCGATCATCCAATCGATCTGGACCGCCGATTTCCGCCGCTACGAGACGCCCTGGAGTTCGCAATCCTGGGTCGTCGGCACGCTCTATTTGCCGAAGCTCAGCCTTATCGCCTTCGGTGTGGCGATCACGCTCGCCGCTGGCACCTGGGCATGGCTGCGCTTCACTTATGTCGGGCGGGCGCTCCGGGCCTGCGCGGAGGACGCCCCGATCGCCACCGCCTTCGGCATCAATCATCGCGGTCTCTCTTTCCTGCTCTCGGGCCTTTGCGCCGCCTATGCGGGCGTCGCCGGCGTCTTCATCGCCCTCGTCGCGACCCTGGCGCCGTCGGAAATCTGGGCCTGGGTCGGCGTGGTCTTCGCCGTCGTCATCATCGGCAAGCTCGGCAATCCCTTGGGCGCGCTCGCCGGCGGCATCCTCATCGGCGTGTGCGAGGCGCTCACCATGGCGGTGGTCAATCCGTCATGGGCGCCGCTCGTCTCCTTCTCGGTGCTGATCGCCTTGCTGCTCTTCAGGCCGCGATGGATCTGAGCGCAAACCGCGTCATCGCCTATGGCAGCCTCGTCGCGCTGGCGGCGGTGCTCATCGGCCTTCCCGCGTCGAACGTACCGCCCTTTTACATCGCGTTTCTCTATCTCGTCTTCTTCTGGATTTCGATGGCGACGAGCTGGACGATCCTCAGCGGTTTCGCCGGCTATTGGAGCTTCGGCCACGCCGCCTTTTTCGGCACCGGCGTCTACACCGCGGCGACCCTGGCGACGAAGTTCGGCGTGCCGTTCCTGCTGACCTTGCCTCTGGCGGCGTTGGTGTCCGCCGCGCTCGGCACGGGCATCGGTTGGCTCGTCTTCCGCTTGAAGCGTTTGCGCGGCGAGCTTTTCGCGCTCTTGACGATTTCCGTGACCTTCGTGGTCGCCACGATCATCTCGAACACGCCGATCGACGGCGGCTCGGGCGTCTATCTCATCAGCGTGGCGGTGCCCTCGCTGTTCGGTTCCCAGAACGGCACGATCTACACGCTCGGCCTTTTCTTCGCCGCGCTCTCGCTCGGTATCACCTACTGGGTTTATCGCTCGCCCATGGGGCTCGGGCTCTTCGCCATTCACGACGACGAGGACGCGGCCGAGGTCAAGGGCGTTCCGACCTTCCGCTACAAGCTCGGCGCGATCGCGCTGTCCTCGGGCATCGCCGGCGCGGTGGGCGGGGTCTATTCGATCTATGTCAGCTATGTCACCGTCGGCGAAACCTTCGAGATCACAGTCATCATGTATCCCGTCGTGATGAGCATCTTCGGCGGCTCGCGCCATTGGATCGGCCCGGCCTTGGGCGCGATCATCGTCACGGTCGCGCTTTACGGCTTCCCCGCGGGGCCGCAGGCCGCCTTGGGCCGGGGCGGCGTGGCGCTCGGTCTCATCCTCGTCGTGCTGCTTTTGCCGGACGGCGTGACCCCGAGCCTCATCCGTTTATGGCGGCGCTTCGCACCGAAGAGCTTGGTGCCTGTGGCGGCTCTGCCGAAGCCGAAGGAGCCCTCGCCGCGCGTCGCGATGGCCGCTTCGGTCCGGAGCTTGGCGCCGGTGCTCGAATGTCGAGACGTGTGGAAAGGCTTCGGCGGCGTGCAGGCGCTGAAAGGCGTCACGCTCGACGTGCGCCCGGGCGAGATCCTCGGCCTCGTCGGGCCGAACGGATCGGGGAAGTCGACCTTGATCAACGTGATCACCGGCCACTTCGCTCTCGATCATGGCGCAGTCGTGTTCGAGGGCGCGCCGATCGACTCGCTGCCGGCTCACCGCATCGCGCAGCTCGGCATCGCCCGGTCCTATCAGATCCCGCGACCCTTCAATCATCTCACGGTTCTCGACAACGTGGCGCTGGCCGCGGTGTTCGGCGGCGGCACGTCGGAAAACGAGGCGCGGCGCGAAGCCGCGCATTGGCTCGGCTATACCGGCCTGGCGCCGCACGCCTTCGATCTGCCGGGCCAGATCAACCTGCACGAGCGGAAATTCCTCGAGCTGGCGCGCGCGCTCGCCGCGCGCCCGCGCGTGCTCCTCCTCGACGAGGTGCTCTCGGGCCTCAACAATACCGAGATCGACGAGGCCATGAAGCTCATGCGCGACATTCGCGCCCGCGGCACGACCATCATCTTCGTCGAGCATCTGATGCGCGCGGTCGTCGCCCTGTCGGATCGCGTCGCCGTCTTGAACGGCGGCGCGCTCATCGCGCTGGGCACGCCCGAAGAGACCATGCGCGATAAAGAAGTCGTCAATGTCTATCTCGGCAAGTCCCATGCTTTTTGAAGCGCGCAACCTCTGTGTCGGCTATGGCGGCGCGCCGGCGATATCGGGCGTCTCGCTCGATGTCGACGAGGGCGAGATCGTCTCGGTGATCGGCCCCAACGGCGCCGGCAAGAGCACGCTCATCAATGCCATCGCGGGCATGCTCGACTGGCAGGAAGGAACCATCCACCTCGCCGGCACCGACATGAAATCGGTGCCGCCGCATCTCGTCTGCGCGCAAGGGATCGCGCTCGTGCCCGAAGGCCGCCGGCTCTTTCCCGGCATGTCGGTCGAGGAAAATCTCGATATCGGCTGCTACCGTCCGGGCGCGCGCAAATTGCGCGCGCAGGGTTTCGAGCGCGCCTACGCGCTCTTCCCCGTGCTGCAGGAGAGACGGCATCAGCTGGCGGGCACGCTCTCGGGCGGACAGCAGCAGATGGTCGCGATCGCGCGCGCCCTGATGGCGCGGCCGCGCCTGCTGTTGCTCGACGAACCCTCGCTGGGCCTCGCGCCCGCGATCGTCGGCGACATGTTCCGGGTCATCCGCGCCATTCAGGAAGAAGGCGTCGCGATCCTGCTGGTCGAGCAGAATGTCGGCCAGGCGATGGAGATCGCCGATCGCGCCTATGTGCTCGAGGAAGGCAAGATCGTCGCCGAGGGCCTGCCCCAAATCTTGCTCGCCCAGTCGCGCATCCGCGAGGCCTATCTCGGGCTTTGAGGCGGAGCCGCCTTATTCGGTTCCCTTGGGATAATTGTAGCGGCCGAGACCGAGGAACATCAGCGCGGCGATCAGCAGCATCACGAGAAAGATCTTGAGCACCGGATCATAGGAATGCGCGAGGTCGAAGCCGCGGCCGAGGATGGCCGGGCCGACCCCGATGCCGATTGTGAAGCAGGCAAAGACGAAGCCGTAGAGCGTGCCGAATGACCGGCGGCCGAAATAGCGGCTGACGAAGAAGCCAAGCATGTCGACCTCGGCGCCAATCGCGAGGCCGAGGCAGATCGCGGCAAGGAAGGGAGCCGGGCTGCCGGCGCCACTCAGGAGCAGGCCGACGCCGACGACGGGCAGCAGCATCACGATCGCCGAAAAGATCGGTCCGTTGACGTAGTCGAGGCACCAGCCGACGATGATGCGCGCAATGAGCGCGGCGAGGCCCGACATGCCGAGCAAGGCCGCCGCCGATTGCGCCGTATAGCCGCGATCGGTGAGCATGGGCACGAAATGGCCGCTCAATATCCCGTTATTGGCGGTTCCCTCGAGCAGGAAGATGATCGCCAGGATCCAGAATTGGCGCGTTCCGGTGATCGCCATCTTGGCGGATAGGCCGAAAGGCTGCGGCCCGCCCGAGGCGGCAGCGGCGTGGGCGGCGCGAAGACGCTCGAGATAGCCCGGAGGCTCGCGGACGAAGATCGCGATCATCGAAAAGGAAAGCGCCCAGGTCACGATCCCGACCGCGACATAGGCGGGACGCCAGCCGAAATGGGCGATGAAGAATTGGGCGATCTGCGGCAACAGGAATGTCCCCAGCCCGACGCCCGAGGTGGCGATCCCGAGCGCGAAGCCGCGTTGCTTGTCGAACCAGGCGGTGATCGCCTTCGAATAGACGACCGGTCCAACGCAGGCGCCGAAGCCCGAGGCGCAGGCGAACATGACGTAGAGCTGCCAGACGGATGTCGATTTGAGGAGGGCGAAGCTCGCCATCGACAGGCCGTAAACCACGCTGGCCGGCAGGGCGATCCGGTGAATGCCGTAACGATCCATAAGCCGGCCGAAAAGCGGCGTCATGATCGGCGAGGCGAGAGCGCTGGCGAGCAGGCCCGAGGAGAAGAGCCCTCTCGACCAGCCGAGCTCGGTGGTGACCGGCACCATGAAGACGTTGACCGTGAAGATCACCGCCGTGCCCGGCCCGACGATCATCCCGATCAGGGAAGCGCCGACGATCCACCAGCGATTGTGAAAGACGCTGCCGCTTTGCGTGACGCTCGTGCTCGTCATGGCGTTCCCCCGGTTTTGGTTTGCCGCCGCGCTGCATCGACGCAGGCGGCGGCCGCTTGTTTTGGCTAGACCACGACCCGCCTTGGCCACTCGTTCGGGCTTGCGCCCGCCGCCGCCGCGAGCTCGGCCGCGCGCGAGCCCCACATGCAGGCATTGTAGGATTCCAGCGAGAATTGCCGCGGCCGGTAGGTGGCTTCCTGCTCGGGCATTACATGTTTCACGCCGCAGGAATATTCGTAGGTGAGGCGGTCGGGACCCTCGAAATAGACCATCACCGCCGTCGAGATCGGATGGCGGCCCGGACCGTGCACGATCCGCACGTTCTTTTCCTTCAGGAAATAATAGGACTTCATCACGTCGTCGAGATCCTCGACCTGATGGTTGACGTGATGAATGCCGGTCCGGTTCGACGGAAAAAGCACGATCGAATGATGCGTCGTCGCGATGCGCAGGAAGGGCGAATCGCCGAGCCAATCCGAGACGCGCGCATTGCACAGCTGCGTCCAGAATTTGGTGTCGCGCGCCGCGTCGGTGGTGAAGAGGCCGATATGGCTGAAATGCGTGATGCCGGCATCGCGCCCGGGGAAATAGCGCGTGCCGCTGTGATAGGGCCGCGCCAGGATCTCGATCTTGTTGCCGCTCGGATCGGTCGAGGCGATGAAGGCCTTGGCGCGGCGGGCGTCGCATTCCGCGCGCGTGCCCAAATGAACGCGATGGCCCGCGTTCTCCAGGGTCGCGCCGACCGTGTCGAGATCGCCGGGATCGAGCAATTCGAGGCCGATGGTCTGATCCGCGGGATCGCCCTCGAACAGCACGAGCGAATAATCGCGCGTGTCGCCGCGGATATCGGTTTTGTGGCTGCGGAAATAGGCGGCTTTGCCCTCGCGCGCGACCAGTTGCAGGCCGATGATGTCGGTCGCGAATTTGGTCGACGCGTCGAGGTCGGCGGTGCCGATCCGCACGGAGTGGATGTCCTGCAGATTGATCATTGCGCTTCCTCCTTGGGCGCGCGAGCCGATGCTCGGCCCCGTCGGGGCGCGGGCCGGTTGCGCTCCGAGCCGGCGCCATGTTGCCCCGTTCCGGGTTCCTTTTCCATAGGCAAGTGCCTGGGGCGCAAGGATCGGCGAGAGGTTTGCCGCGGCGGGCAAGCGGTATAGGCTGCGGTCGCAGGGGGAAAGACATGGTGAATCGTCGCGCGCTGCGCTTGGCCTGCATCTCCGCGATCGCGGGCGCCATACTTTTTTCGGGATGCGCCTCGGCCGAAGACCTCAAGATCGGGCTTCTCAAGGTTGCCGGTGCCGCGCCGGTCTACATCGCCAAGGAAAAAGGTTATTTCGCCGCCGAAGGGCTCGACGCCCAGCTCACCTATTTCGACGCCGCGGCGCCGATCGCCGTGGCCGCGGTCTCGGGCGATATCGATATCGGCGCGGTCGGGACCTCGGCCGGCATGTTCAATCTCGGCGCGCAGGGCGCGCTCAAGATCATCGCCGGCCAGGCGCGCGAATTCCCCGGCTTTCAGACTTTGACGATGGTGGTATCGAACCGCGCCTATGAGGCCGGGCTCAGATCCTTCAAGGATCTGGGCGGGCATTCGGTCGCGGTTTCGCAGATCGGCTCGGGCACGCATTACAGCGTGACCCTCATCGCGAAAAAGCTCGGGATCGATCTCGGCACGATCCGCATCCTGCCGCTGCAATCCATCCCCAATCAGATCTCGGCGGTGAAGGGCGGGAAGGCCGACGCGGCTTGCGTGACCTCGACGCCGGTCATGCCGGCGATCGAGCGCGGCGATGTGCGCCTCCTGGGCTTCGTCGGCGACGTGGCGCCCTGGCAGATCGGCGCGGTCTTCACCTCGACCAAGACCGATACTGAAAACCACGCCTGCATCGAGCGCTTCCTGCGCGCCTTCCGCAAGGGCGCGCGCGAATACCACGACGCCTTCACCGGACCCGGCGAGACGCGCAGCGACGGACCGGCCGCGCCCGAAATGCTCGCGATCATGTCCAAATATACTGGCCAGCCTGTCGAGCGCCTGAAGCTTGCGATCGCCTATATCGACGCCCAAGGCCGGCTCGATCTCAAGGACCTGCAGCGCCAGATCGATTGGTTCCGCTCGCAGAACATGCTGAAGGGCGATCCCAAGATCGCCGACATGATCGACAAGGACACGGTGATGCCGCTGCCCGCGCGCTAGCGCGCGGGCGCCTTACTCGATCGGCAGCCCGACATAGACCTCGGCGAGCGCGGCGGCGGCGGCGCGCGATGTCACCGCGAAGTCGAGATCGGCGAGGTGGATGCGCCGCTCGAACGCGGTCTCGGCATCGTTGCGATGAAGCATCGTCGTCATGTACCAGGAGAAGCGCTCGGCGGTCCAGATGCGCGCGAGACAAGTCTCGCTGTAGCGCTCGAGCGGGCCCTTTTCGCCCTTCTTGTACCAAGCGTCGAGTGCGCGCGAGAGAAAGAACACGTCGGCCGCCGCGAGGTTCAGCCCCTTGGCCCCGGTCGGCGGCACGATATGCGCCGCGTCGCCCGCGAGGAAGAGCCGGCCGTGCTGCATGGTCTCGCAGACAAAGCTGCGCAAGGCGACGATGTTCTTCTGGAAGATCGGCCCTTCGATGAGTTTCCAGCCCGGAAACGCGAAGCGCGCCTGCATCTCGGCCCAGATGCGCTCGTCGGGCCAGGCCTCGATCGGATCCTTGGGGTCGCATTGGATATAGATGCGTTGCACCTCGGGCGAGCGCGTGCTCAAAAGCGCGAAGCCGCGATCGTGGTTCGAATAGATGAGCTCGTGCCAAGAGCGCGGCGCTTGCGCAAGGATGCCGAGCCAACCCCAGGGATACTCGATGTCGAGCTCGTTGCGCGCGCGCTGGGGGATCGCCTGCCGGCTCGGCCCGTGAAATCCGTCGCAGCCGGCGATGAAGTCGCAGCGCAGCTCCTGGGGATCGCCTTTCGCGTCGCGATAGGTGATGCGCGGCGCGTCGGTCTCGATGTCGTGCAGCGCCACTTCCGACACCGAGAACTCGATGGCGCCGCCGGTTTTGAGGCGCGCCGCGACCAGATCCTTGATCACCTCGTGCTGGGCATAGACCGTGATCTGCTTGCCGGTGAGTTCGACGAAGTCGAGATGATGCCGCCGGCCCAGGAACTGGAAGGTGACCCCCGTATCGGGACGGCCCTCGCGCATCATGCGCTCGCCCAGGCCGAGCTCGTTCATCAGCGCGACCACCCAGTGCTCCAGCACGCCAGCGCGGATCGTGCCTTCGATGTCGGCGCGGCTGCGGTTCTCGATGATCACGCATTCGATGCCCTCGCGCCGCAACAGATGCCCCAGCAAGAGCCCGGCGGGGCCGGCGCCGATGATGCCGATCTGGGTACGCATTCTTGTCCTCCCGCGATTGTCCGGGCCGCGATCCGGCCTTCGAGACCTCGCAGGGGCGAAAATAAGCCCGCCCCGCGTGCCGGACAAGAATGTTTCCTGCGCCCGGCTTCGCTCCGCGAGCGCGATTGTCGCGATCGGCCGGCCTCTTTATGATCGCGCTCGAAAAAGGACGGTATCGAGAAGGGGGAAAGCATGCCAGCGGCCATGCAGTGGGTCGGCGCCTGGACCAACGGGCTCGTCACGGTCGATCAGAGCAAATTCAGCAACCAGACCTTGCGGCTCATCGCGCGGGTGAGCTTGGGCGGCAAGCGGCTGCGCCTGCGGTTCTCGAACGCCTTCGGGACGCAGAAGCTTTCGATCGGCGCCGTGCATGTCGGCTTGCGCGACGGTAAGACCGAGCGCATCGTGCCGGGCTCCGACCGCAGCGTGACCTTCGGCGGCGAGACCGGTGCGACCATTCCGGTGGGCGCGCTGATGGTCAGCGACCCGGTCGATCTCGACGTGCCCGCGCTCGCCGATCTCGCGATCAGCCTCCACCTGCCCGGCGAGATCCCCGAGAGCTTGCCGATCACCGGCCACGGCAATTGCCATCAGACGAATTACATCTCGCCGCCGGGCGATTTCACGGCCGCCATCGCCCTGCCGGTCGCGGCGACGACGGAGAACTGGTATTTCCTGAGCGCGATCGAAATGCTCGCGACGCCCGAGACCGGCGGCATCGTGTGCTTTGGGGATTCGCTGACCGAGGGCAACCTGTCGAGCCTCGATTCGAACAGCCGCTGGCCCGATCAGCTCGCGCGCCGGCTCGCCGCGCGCCAAGGCCGCGCCCTCGGCGTGATGAATCAAGGCATAGGCGGCAACCGCATCCTGCACGAGATGCGCGGCGAGAGCGGGCTGCGGCGCTTCGATCGCGATGCGCTCGCGCAAACCGGCGCCACCTATGTCATCCTCTTCATCGGCACCAACGATCTGCGCAATCAGCGCGGCAATCCCGCCGAAATGGTGACGGCCGAGCAGATGATCGCCGGCTTGAAGCAATTCGCGCTGCGCGCCAAGGCGCGCGGCCTCGTCATCTATGGCGCGACCTTGCTGCCTTACGAGAACGAGACCTATCATCCCGGCGCCTGGACGCCCCAGGGCGAGCAAAAGCGCCAGGCGATCAATGAATGGATCCGGACCGGGAGCGCCTTCGATGCGGTGATCGATTTCGACGCGGCGCTGCGCGACCCCGCGCACCCGACCAGCATGCTGCCGGCCTATGATTGCAGCGACCACCTCCATCCCAGCGACAAGGGCTATCGCGCGATGGGCGACGCGATCGATCTGGGGCTCTTTACCTAGAGGTGGCGGTGAGGCTCGCTCGCTTATTTCACCCAAAGGCTGGCGGGGGTCGGGTTGCTCTTGATGAGCTTCTGCTCCTTGCAGATGTCGATCCAAAATTGGATTTGCTTGGCGTTCAGATCGACGTCGAGCGGCGGCACCGCGATCGAGGCGACCACTTTTTCGGGCAGACCGGTGTATTTGGCGATCGCCTGATCGGTCTCGTCCTTGTGCGTCTTGATGAATTCTTTTGCTTCGTTCATTCCCGCGCGCAAACCCTCGATCGCCTGCTTGTGCGCATCCGCCCATTTGCGCGTCGTCGCCCAGACCACGGTCGGGGTGCCGTCGGGCGTGCTCTTCAGCCAATTCGCGACCGGGACGCCCGCGCCCGATTGGATGATGCGCGCGGTGAAGGGCGCCTGCGACGGATAGGCGTCGATCTGTCCGCTTTTCAGCGCATCGCCCGCCTGGGGAAAGCCGACCTCCACATAGCGGACGCTGTCGGGGTCGACGCCGTTCGCCTTCAGATCGCGCCGCAGCATGATGTGGAGGAGCGCGCCGAGACCCGGCACGCCCACCGTCTTGTCCTTCAGATCCTTCGTCGTCTTGATGCCGGAGTTCGGCCGCACGACCAGCACGTCGCCGGTCAAGGGATAGACCGCGCCGCCCGAGAAGACGACGAGGTCGAGCCCGGCGTCATTGGCTTGCAGCACCGAGGGCATGGTCGGCCCGCCGATATCGACCGAGCCGCTCACGATGGCGCTCGGAATGTTTCCGGAGATCGCGGTCTGGACGAAGTCGACATCGACGCCATGCTTCTGGAAGAAGCCCTGCTGTTCGGCGACATAACCGAGGGTGAAGCCGCTGACCGCGGTGTAGGCCATCTTGATCTTCTGCTGCGCGCGTGCGGCCGTCGTCCCCGCGAGCACCAGGGCGATCGCAAACGCGGCAAGCATGAGAGTCCTGAAACGCGGCATCGAATATTCCTCCCTATCATCGCGTGACGGCCGAGGCGGCCGCGATTGAGCGCGACGTTAGCACAAGCCCCGCCGTCCTTGTAGCGGGGGTTGTCCCACGCTTCATACCGCAAATCCCACTCAAGCGCGGCGCTGGCGCGATGCGCGCGAGCGCTCGACAAGTCGCGCGCGGACGGGCATCTTCGGTCCCATGTCGCCAACCCGGTCTCGCTATTCGCTCTCGGCCGCCCGCGCATCATGACCGACGCCAATCCGCAAGCCGAAACGCTCATCGAGTTTCGCGGCGTGTCGCATCGTTTCGGCGATCGGCCGGTGCTGAGCGACATCAATCTCGGCGTGCGGACATCCGAGTTCGTCTGCATGGTCGGCCCGTCGGGCTGCGGCAAGACGACGATGCTGCGCATGGTCGCGGGGCTGCTTTCGCCCGAGCGCGGCGCGGTGATCCACGCCGGCAAGGTCGTGACCGAGCCCGCGCATGCGGTCGCGTTCATGTTCCAGGATTACGGCAAGGCGCTTCTGCCCTGGCGCAACGCCGCCGGCAACGTCTCCCTGGCGCTCGAAGCGAGCAGCGTGCCGCGCGCCGCGCGTGCCCGACGCATCGGCGACCTGCTGGCGACGGTCGGCCTCGCGGGCCATGCCGAGCAATTCCCGATCCAGCTCTCGGGCGGGATGCAGCAGCGTCTCCAGATCGCGCGTTGCCTCGCGCAGGAGCCCTCGGTTCTGTTGATGGACGAGCCTTTCGGCGCGCTCGACGCGATGACGCGTCAGTCCCTGCAGGACGAATTGCTGCGCATCATCCGGGCGAGCCGGACCACGGCCCTCTTCGTCACCCATGATCTCGAGGAGGCGATCTATCTCGGCGACCGCGTGGTCGCGCTCTACCCCAATCCGGGGCGGATCGCGCAGATCTTCGACGTGAGGCTGCCGCGGGCGCGCAATCAGCTGACGACGCGCGAGGATCCCGAGTTCATCCGGCTCCGGCACGAGATCTTCCGCTTCATCAGCGCGGGCGGATCGTGAGAACGCTGAAGGCGCTCGTCTTTCCCGTCCTGTTCCTCGCCTTCTGGGAAATCGGGATGCGGGCGGGCGGGGTCGAGAGCGATTCGCTGGCCGCGCCGTCGCAGATCGCGGTCGCGTTCTACGGCGCTGTGCGGGACGGCACCTTGCTCCATCGCACGGCCGAGACCTTGTTCTCGGTGCTGTGCGGCCTCGGCATCGGCGGCGGGCTCGCGCTCGTCTTCAGCGTCGCGATGGGGCTGGTCCCGACCTTCGCGCGGCTGATGCAATTCTCGATCGAAACCTTGCGGCCGGTTCCGCCGGTGGCGCTCATTCCGGTCGCGATGCTGATCTTCGGCTTCGGCTTTCCGATGGAGATCACCTTGTGCTCTTTCGCGTGCTTCTGGCCGGTCGCGATCTATGGGCATGCCGCGATCGCCAATATCGAGCCGCAGCTTCTGGATCTGTGCCGGATGTTGCGGCTCTCGCCCGCGGGCCGCGTGATCAAGATCGTGCTGCCGGCGGCGCTGCCGCGCTATTTCGTCGCCTTTCGTCTTTCGGCCGCGGTGGCGCTCATCATCGCGGTCACGGTCGAGATCACGATCAATCCTCTGGGCGTCGGCTTCGAGCTCATGAAGGCGTCGCAATCGCTCCATCCCGACCGCATGTTCGCGATGCTGCTCTGGATCGGCATTGTCGGCGGCGGCTTGAATGCCGCGCTTTTGTTCGCGCAGCGGCGGCTTTTCGGGCGGGCCGGTTTGGTCGTGGAGGCGCGATGAGCCGGCTCGAGCGCGCGCTTTGGTATCTCGGCAGCATCGCCGTGACCGCGCTGCTGGTCGCCTTGTGGCAATTGGCGGCCGATCACGGCGGCATCCCGCCGGTCTTTCTGCCCGGACCCGACAAGGCATGGAATGCGCTCGTGACCGGGCTCGGCACCGGTCCGATCGCCAAGGTGACCGTGGCGACCGTGCGGCGCATGTTTTACGGCTGGCTGCTGGCTTCGGTCGGCGGCATCGCGCTGGGCGCGCTCATCGGCAGCTCGCGTCACGCGCGCGACTATCTGGCGCCGACGCTCGAAATGATTCGGCCGGTGCCGGTCTCGGCCTTCATGCCGATCGTGATCGCCTTCCTCGGCCTGACCGGCGACATGGTGTTGGTGGTGATCGCGATCGGCGCGGTTTGGCCCGTGCTGCTGGCCACGGTTCACGGGGTTTCGGCGGTGGAGCCGCGCCTCATCGAGGTCAGCCGCGTCTTGAAGCTCGGGCGCCTGCACGTGCTATGGAAGATCGCGCTGCCCAACGCGCAGCCCGACATCCTGGCCGGCGCGCGGCTCGGGCTCACCGTGGCGCTGGTGCTGACCGTGGTCGGCGAGATGCTGACCAGCGAGAACGGCCTCGGCTATTACATCCTCTTGGAAGGCCGGTCGTTTCATTCGGCCAATCTCTTCGCCGGCGTCATCCTCTTGGGATTGATCGGCCTCGTCAGCAATCTGGCGCTTCAGGCGGCCGAGGCGCGGCTCCTGCGCTGGCGCCGCCGCTAACTTCGGCCGAGCGCCGGCGACAGGCTCTCGAGCACCCGGGCGCGCGTCTCGATCGCGAAGAAGACGGCGACCACCGCGCCCATCAAGGCGAAAAGCCCGAACATCACATAGACGGCGTTGATGCCCCATAAGGGCAGGATCCAGCCGACGACCGTGGTGCCGACCATGGACGCGCCGCGCTGCCACGCGCTGGCGACGCCGCCGCCGAGCGCGCGCAGCTGGGTGGGATAGATCTCCGCCGTGTAGGTGGCGAGGCTCAAAAGCGAAAAGGTGAGAAAGAAGAAGGCGACCGTCACGAGGCAAAGCGTGGCGAAAGCGGTCAATGGCGGCAGGAACACGAAGGAGAGCAGCGGTATGCAGCATCCGGTGAGACTGACGATCAGCACCGGCCGCCGCCCGATCGCCTCGATCAAATAGATCGTCAGAAACGCGCCCAACAGACCAAAGCCGCTGATGATGAGCCCGTAGGTCAAGGATTGCTGCACGGGGAGGTGATAGACGGTGCGGAAGAGCGTCGGGACCCAGGCGGTGACCCCATAGGACACGAAATAGGCGCCGATCCAGAGGAGCCATACCGAGAGCGTGCGCTTCAAATAGATTCCCTTGAACAGATCGGCGAAATGCGGCTTGACCTGCACGACCATCGGAAGATCGGCCGGCAAGGCCGGAATCGCCCGGCCTTCGCGCGTCGCGATGTCTTCGATTCGCCTCAAGGCATGGTCGGCTTCGTCGAAGCGTCCCTGGCTCGCGAGCCAGCGCGGCGATTCGGGCAACAAGGTTCGCAGCGGAATCGCGAGCAGGGCGGGCACCGCGCCGATCACGAACATCCATTGCCAGCCCCAACGCGGCACGACATAGACGCCAGCGAGCGCCACGCCCAGCAACCCGATCGAGAACAGCACCTGAACGTTGAGCGAAAAGCGGCCGCGGCCCTTGGCCTTGGCGAATTCGTTGATGTAGGCGGCCATCAGCGGCACCTCGCCGCCCAAGCCGATCCCTTGAACGAAGCGGAAGCTAAAGAGCGTGTTGTAGTTGGAGGCAAACGCGCAAGCCAAGGCGCCCAGAGTGAAAATGAGCAAGGTCGCCAGCATTGAATTGCGCCGTCCCCATCGTTCGGCGATCCAGCCGAACCCGATCGCGCCGATCAACTGGCCGGCAAAGCCGACCCCGATCAGTGGCCCGATTTGCGGCGGGGTCAGATGCCACAGGCCGATCAGCGGCGGCAGCACGTAAGCGATCGCGACCGAGTTGAAGGCGTCGAAGAACCACGCGGTGCAAATGATGAGCCGCATGTTTCGATGCCACGAGCAATAGGGAACCCGCTCGATCCGCGCCACGATGTGGCGCATGTCGCCGCGCTGATCCGAAGCCGTGATGTGGGTCATCGTGATGTCTCCATCGAAGGGCCGCCGCTAACCGCGTTTGAGCGCGGGCGAGAGGGTCTCGAGCACGTGCGAGCGGGTCTCGATCGCGAAGAAGACGGCGACGACCGCGCCCATCAGCGCGAAGAGCCCGAATACCACGAAGACCGCGTTGAGCCCCCAATGCGGCAGCACCCAGCCGACGACGATCGGCCCCGCCATCGAGGCCGCGCGCTGCCAGGCGCTGGCGACGCCGCCGCCGAGCGCGCGCAGATGGGTCGGATAGATCTCGGCCGTGTAGGTGGCGAGGCCCAAGGCGAGGAAGCTGCAGAAGAAGAAGGAACCCGACACCACCATGAGCACGCCAAAGGCGCTCAGATGGCCGAGAAACGCAAAGGACAGCAGCGGCACGCAACAGACGCCGAGCCCGATAATGAACATCGGCCGCCGGCCGATCGCCTCGATGAGATAGATCGTAAGCAAGGCACCGGCGAGCCCGACGCCGCTGAGGACGAAATTGTAGGTGAGCGCGGTCTGGACCGGCAGGTGGAACACGAAGCTGAACAAGGTCGGCGCCCAGGCCGTGAGCCCATAGGTCACGAAATAGGCGCCGATCCAGATCAACCACACCGAAATCGTGCGCTTCAGATAGATCCCTTGGAAGAGCTCGGCGAAGCGTGGCTTGGCCTCGTCGACCAGCGGCAAGTCGCGCGGCAAGGCGGGAATCGTCTTGCCTTCGCTTGTGGCGATATCCTCGAGCCGCTTCAAGCCGCGGTCGGCTTCCGCGAACCGGCCGCGGCTCGCGAGCCAGCGGGGCGATTCCGGCAGCATGGTGCGCAAAGGAATCGTGATCAGCGCGGGGACGGCGCCGATGACGAACATCCACTGCCAGCCCCAATGCGGCACGATATAGATGGCGACGAACGCGCAGACCGGCAGGCCGATCGAGAACAGGACCTGGGCCGAGAGCGAGAACCGGCCGCGGCCTTCGGCCTTGGCGAATTCGTTGATGTAGGCGGCCATCAGCGGCACTTCGCCGCCCAGCCCGATGCCTTGGACGAAGCGCAGCCACCACATCATGTCGTAGCTCGTGGCGAAGGCGCAGGCGAGCGCGCCCAGCGAGAAGATCAGCAAGGTCACGATCATGCTGTTGAGCCGGCCCCAGCGCTCGGCGATCCAGCCGAAACCGATCGCGCCGATCAGCTGGCCGAAAAAGCCGATGCCGATGAGCGATCCGACCATGCGCGGGATATCCGCGGGAGCGAGGTGCCAGAGGCCGATGAGGGGCGGCAGCACGACGGCGATGGTGATCGAATCGAACGCATCGAAGAACCATGCGCTGCAGATGATGAGCCGCATGTTGCGATGCCACGAGCTGTAAGGAAGCCGCTCGATGCGCGCCACGATCTGGCGCATCTCGCCGCTCGCGCCCGAAGCCGAACGATCCGTCATGCAAATCCTCCCCCGAAAATCCGGCCTTGTCGATTGGACCGGGATATGCCCGCTTATCTCAATGCCGCGAGCGTCCGGAACCATATCGCAGCGCCGGTTGGATCGCCACAGGCTTTGCGCGCGATGATCCCGAAACGGCCGGCAAGGGTGCGTTTGACCCTGTCCCTGCCTTCCGGTACCGTAGCTTTTCAAGCGATATTGCGGCTTGCTGCGACCGGCCATTCATCGAGTCCGTCAGCCGGCCGCGCATCGACGGGGTGCGGGCTTCGCGTCTTGCTCGCCCCAGGGTGGAACGCAGATTCCGAGGAGTGTCGCGATGGCTGACGCATCAACGCAAACCCAGATTCCCGCTTTCACATTTCTCGGCTCGATGCATGAGGGGATTCCGGTCGCCGAGCGGAATCTCGATGCCTGCATCAAATTTTATGTCGAGGTCTTGGGCCTGAAACTCTTGAAGCGGCCGAAGGCGCTCGACGATATCGGCCGCGGCGCCTGGCTCGGCGATGCCGACGACAAGGTGCAGTTCCACCTCATCGCGACCGAGCGCGACTACAAGCCCGGCCCCGGCACGAAATACTCGCCGACCGGTCGGCACACGGCGTGGCTGGTGAAGGATATCGAAGCCTTTCGCGCGCGCATGGTGGCGCTGGGCATCGATTATGGCGAGGCGAAGAACCTGCTCGGCAACGGCAGCGCCCAGCTCTTCGTCGTCGATCCCGAAGGCCACACCTGGGAATTCCAGGAGCCGTTCCCGAAGCGCTGAGCTTTCGTCCGCGCGTCGTCAGCGAATTGCCGCGAGCCAGGCAAGCAAGGGCGCCGCGACCGGCGCGATCCGTTTGTAGGCCTGCATCGCGTGCGGCATGGAACAAATCGCTCCCGCAAGCGCTTGCGCGTCGCCGGCGGAACCGATCGCGCGATCGAGCCGCGTGATGTGGGTTCCGATGCTAAAGATCACGGCGCCGGTTCGCGCCAAGCGCCGCAGGGTCTGCCGCTCGACCCTCAGCCATAGCGTCTCGCCGGCGTTTTCGGGCGTGACGTTGGCCGGCCTGGCACGCGCGGCGGGTTGGAACCGCGCCGGGTCATCGGTGATGCCCCAATTGAACCGTCCCACCAGGCGGCCCGGCTTCAAGGCCGCGAAGAATTGATCGACGGCTGCGCCGAGGCTTTCCTCGTAACCGGGGACAGGGTCGTGGATGGCGCCGAGCGGCCGGCCCATCTTGTCGGCGAGAAGCCAGCGCGCGGGCGAACAGATCGAGGCACCGACGAGAACATAGCCCTCGTCCTGAGCTTGGAGGATGCACAGATCCTCGGCAACGAGTTGTCCGGCAAGATCGAGCGGATGAAGCGGCGGCAGCGCAAGATTCCAGACCTCGCCGGTCGCGACATTGAAGAGGCGATCGCCTTCGCGGCGAAAGATCTCCCGGTGGTATCGCGGCAAATGCGCCGACATCAATTCCAAGAGCTCGGTTGCCGCCGCCTCGGCCTCGGGCCGGACGCCAAACACCTCGCCGTGTCGGGTTTCGAGCAAGGCGCGCTTGGCGTCGAGCACGCTCGCCAGACCACTCCCGCACTCGAACCAGTCGCTCTCGGCCACCGGCATCAGCCCCATGCGCAGGCGAAACTCGCCCGCCGCGAAGGGGCGATAGGGCGGCGTGATTTGTTCCGCGCTCATGCCGAAGGGTCTAGCACGTCGGTCGCTCTTCGACATAGAAGTGGAAGCTTCGTGCGGAAGATGTAATCTTCGATCCGGAAAACATCGTCGAACGCTCGAAGGAATGGATCACCAGAATGAAGACCGCACCGCTCGATTGCCGCCACTGCGCCTTCTGCTGCAAAATGGCCGGCTATGTCGAGGTCAGCAATTACGATATCCGGCGCCTCGCCAAGCATCTCCGCCTTAGCGTATCGGAGTTCGAGGAAAAGCACGTCGTCCACAAGACGCGAGCCGGCAAGAAGCACATCAAGGACGAACTCACCACCTGTCAATTCCTCGGCAAGGATCATTCCTGCACCGTTTATGGGGCGCGGCCGACGAATTGCCGCGGCTATGTCTGCTGGGATCAGGACGACAAGACCGTCTACGATTTCGCGCGTTTCATGCAGATGCCGGCCGCGGTCTTGCGCGAAAAGGAGGCCGAGGAGGCGCGCCAAGAAAAGGAAGCCGCGCGCAAGCGTCGCCGTTAACGCCCGAGGCGTCGGAATTTCGCCGGGCCGTTACCATCGATAGGGGGTGGCGGCGCGATTGCCACAAGCTGGGGGATATGGCGGCCGATGATCGCCGGGCGCCTAAACCGAAGCTTTACCACAGCGTGGCAAGGTAGGGCGCGGCGTTCCGAGTCGCGGCGTTTCTCAACGATCGGTTAACCTCGATGCGAACTTCAATCTCCGAAACGGCGACCCTGGCGTCGCTGCAAAGCCAGGCCAAGACGCTGCGCTCGCTGGCGCGGGACCCGTCCGATTCCGCGCGCGCGAAACTCGCCTCCGGCCTCTACGACCTCTCGCATGAGAGCGCGGATCTGCCGGCCGGCGATCGCGCGCTCGCGGTGCAGATCGTCGTCGAACTCATCAGCCGCGCCGCCACCGGCGTCCGCCGCCAATTGGCCGAGCGGCTGGCCCGCGATCCGAACGCGCCCAAGCCGCTCGTTCTTGCGCTGGCGCGCGACGAAATCTCGATCGCATTTCCGGTTCTGCTGGAAAGCACGGTGCTCGATGATTCGGATCTGATCGACATCCTGCGCGCAAGCCCGCTCGAATACAGGCTCGGCGTGCTCCAACGCGAATCGGTCGGCGAAAAAATAGCCGAAATCGTCGTCGAGGAGGGCGATCCCCACGTCATGCGATGGCTCGTCGAGAATCCGCTGGCGACGATTCCACGGGGCGCCTTGGAGACCCTCGTCGAGGCTTCGCGCAGCGAGCCGGAGATGCAAAAGCCGCTCATCGACCGTTCCGATCTTCCCGCCGATCTCGCGGCGCGGATGTACGCTTTCGTACCCGACGAATTGCGTCAGCGCATCATCGATCGCCAGCGCACGCTGGCGCAGGCGCGCGATCTGCGGGAGGCGGGCGCGCTCACGGCGGATTTGCTGTTGAAGACCGTGCGGGCGGGCAAGATGCAGGAATTCGCGAGCCTGTTCGCGCGCTTCGGCCGCATCTCGCTTGCGGCCGCGCGTCACATTCTCGCCTCGCCGACGGGCGAGGGCTTGGCCGTCGCTCTACGCGCTCAAGGCGTCGATAAGGCTACCTTCGCGGCGATATTCATCCTGATCCGCAAGGCGCGCGATCCGGGTTCGGAATTGTCCGCCGCCCTGGCGCGCGCGACCGATGCTTTCGACGGGCTGAGCATGCAAGAGGCGAGCAAGCGTCTTGCCGCGCTTCAGGCGGCGCATCCGGAAGACTCGGAACTCTGATCCGTTGATGCCCGCAGGGGCGCCGCCGAGAGCGGATGACGGCGCTAAATGACCGAGGCCGCGCGCAGCGCGCCGATCGCTTGATCATTGTAACCGACTTCGCGCAACACTAATTCGGTGTGTTCCCCGAGCAGCGGCGGCACGCGCTGGCCCGGCTCGCGCGCGCCGTTGATCCGTGCCGCGCGCCGCAACATCGTGAGCGTGCCGTAACCCGGGCGCTCGACCTGCTCGAACAAGCCGACATGGCGGATTTCGGGATCGCGCATCGCCTCCGGAATGGTGTTGATCTCGGCGCTCGCGACATCCTGCGCGGCCAGGCGCCGCAACCATTCCTCGCGCGGTCGCGCGCGGAACAGGGGCCGCAAAGCCTCGATGAGCGCCGCGAAATTGGCGATCCGGTCGTGGCGCAGCTTGAAGCGCGGATCGGCGGCGAGCGCGGCATCGCCGATCGCGGTCAGCAGCGCCGCCCATAAACGATCGGGGCCACCGACATGAATCGCCAGAAGCTTTTCGTCGGCGCAGCGCAGCACGAAGGAGTGCGAATACGAAGTCCGGGTTTCGGGGTCCATTTCGATGCCCGATTCCGTGTAGGCGGTGAAGGCGTCCGGCATGAAATGTACGGCCGCATCGAGCATGCTGATGTCGATGCGCGCCCCCCGGCCGCTGGACGCGCGCGCGAGAAGCGCGGCGAGCACGGCGTTGGACGCCTGGAGCGCCGTGGCCTGGTCGGCGATGGTCGGACCGCGCATGCGCGGATCGGCGGGATCGGTGAACAGATAAAGCATGCCGGAGAGCGCTTGGCCCACCGTGTCGAAGGAAGGACGCTCGCGATAGGGCCCGTCTTCGGAAAAACCCGAGATCGAACAATAGACGACGCGCGGGTTCGCGGCGCGCAGCGCGTCGTAGCCGATGCCGAGCCGATCGAGCACGCCGGCGCGGAAATTCTCGAGCACGACGTCGGCTCGCGCCGCGAGGCGCAAGAAGACCTCGCATCCTTGCGGCTGCTGCAGGTCCAGCGCGACGCTCAACTTGTTGCGGTTGAAGGCCAGGAAATTATGGCCGTAGCCCGGGATTCTCGGCCGCGTGACGTAGAGACGGAACGGATCGCCCTGGCCGGGGCGCTCGATCTTGATGACGCGCGCGCCCAAATCCGCGAGCTGCTGCGCCGCATAGGGGCCGGCGATGAATTGCCCGAGCTCGAGGACGGTGATCCCGGCAAGCGGCGTCTCGGGATTCGGGCCGCGTGCATCGTCTTCGCTCATCCGCGGCGTCTCGTCGGTCACGATTTCCGCAGCGCCGGCAGAATCTCGGCGGCCAGAAGCTTGAGGCTGCGCATCGATTGCGCGTGCGTCAGATTGCCGAAGGCGAGCTGGAGCAGCGGATAGTTGACGCGCGATTCTTCGATATGGCGCATGAGCTCGGCTCGCACCGTGTCGGGCGTTCCGGCGATCACGCTGCCGACGCGCCGGCGCGCGACCTCGTAAGCCTGCGGGATGAAGAGCGCCGAGAAGCCGAAGCTGTGCGCCTGATGTTCGAGGTTTTGATACCAACGCTCATAGGCGGATTGCGCGAGGCTTTCCGCTTCCGTGTCGGTCTCGGCGACGACGATCATCCGGACCGAGCCGATCGTCGCGTCGGCCGGCCGCCCGGCGCGGAGCGGCTGATCCTTGGTGCGTTCCCACGCCGCGCGATAGAGATCGACGGATTGCTTGATGCGCGCCGAAGGCGCCCAGCCGGCATTCATCGCCGCGCCCAGCCCGGCGATGTAGTCGCGCGTCGCGCCCGAGGTCGAGCCGTACCAGAGCGGCGGGAAGGGCTTTTGCAGCGGCTTGATCTGGACGGGCACGTCGTAATAGCGCCAGCGCGCGCCGCGATGGGTCACGGTGTCGCTGGTGAAATATTGGATCATCACCTCCATCGCCTCGCGGAAAATATCGCGAGTCTCGTTCATGGTGATGCCGAACATCGACAGTTCCCAGGGCGAGATGCCGCGCCCGATGCCGAGCTCGAAGCGGCCGCCCGAGAGGTGATCGAGCATGCAGATCTCTTCGGCGAGGAGCAGCGGATTGTGAAACGCGAGCGCGTAGGCGAGCGGCCCCAATCGGATGCGCTTGGTGCGCTTGGCCGCGGCGCCGAGGAAGATGCCGGGTTGCGGCGCCATCCCGACCGGGTTCCAGTGATGTTCGGCGAGGTGATAGCTGTCGATCCCCAGCGCGTCCGCGGCCTCGATGAACGCGATGCGCTGTTCGTACAATTCCGCGAGCGGCGCTTCGCCGCGATCGAGATGGTCGAAGATCCCGACTTTCATGATGCCGTCCCCGGTCGTTTCCCGGCGATGGCTGTTCTTGCCGCCATCGCGCACAAAGGATAGTCGCGCGCGGGCGTTGCGGCAACGCGGGCGTCAGCTTACCGATGCGCGGCGGCCAACGCGCCGGTATAGAGGTGGCACTCGACCATCGCCTCGCCATCATACCGGACGGCGGGCCGCGTGATCGCGCATTCGGGCATCGCCTTGGGGCAGCGCGGATGGAAAGCGCAGCCCGAGGGCGGGTCGAGAGGGTTGGGAAAGCCCGGTCCGAGCGCGAAGTCGGGCAGGCCGCGGTCGGTTTCGGGCGTGAGCACGGAGTCGAGCAGCGTCCTCGTATAGGGATGGCGCGGGCGCGCGAAGATCTGCGGCGTCGGGCCGGATTCGATGACGCGGCCCAGATACATCACCGCGACGCGATCGGCCATGTGCTCGACCACCGCGAGATTGTGGCTGACGATCACGAAGGTCAGGTTGAGCTCGCGCTTGAGATCCTGCAAGAGGTTGAGGATCTGGGCCTGAACCGAAACGTCGAGCGCCGAGGTCGGCTCGTCGCAGATCACGATCTCGGGCTTCATCGCCAGCGCGCGCGCAATCGCGACGCGTTGGCGCTGTCCGCCCGAGAGCTGGCTCGGATAGGCGTAGAGCAGCCGGCGCGCCAGGCCGACCAGTTCCATCAACTCCTCGACCCGCTGCCGGCGCTCTTCGCGCGTGCCGATGCCATGCACTTCGAGCGGCAGGGCGATGATCGAGGCCAAGGTCTTGCGCGGGTTGAGCGAGGAATAGGGGTCCTGGAAGACCGGCTGGACGCGGCGCGCGATCTCGGCGCGGCCGATCGAGGCGATCGGCTCGCCGGCGAGCAGGATTTCGCCGCTGGTGGGGTTCAAAAGACCCAGCATCATGCGCGACAATGTCGTCTTGCCGCAGCCCGATTCGCCGACGATCGCAAGCACCTCGCCGCGATGGATCGACAGATCGACGCCGTCGACCGCGCGCAGCGATTTCTTCGCCGCGAAGCTGCCCGCGCCGATGGCGAAGACGCGGCCGATGCCGCGGCATTCGAGAATCGGCGCGCCGCCCTGCCGGCTCTCGTTCATCGGCTTACCCCGACGGGTTGCTGGCCGCGGGGTTCGACCGTCGACGCCGCTTCGAGCAGGCAGCGATAGGCGCGGTCGGAACCGAGCGACCGCAACGGCACCGGCGCCGCCGCGCAAGCCGCGAAGGCCTGGGCGCACCGATTGCGGAATTCGCAGCCATCGAGCGGTCCCACGAGAGAGGGCACGATGCCCGGGATCGAGCCGAGCTTGGCGCCGCGCACGGTTTTTCCCGGCACCGGGATGCACTCGAGCAGGCCGCGCGTGTAAGGATGCATCGGCGCCGCGAAGACCTGTTCGGCGGTACCGGTCTCGACCACCTGGCCGGCATACATGACGATGACCCGGTCGGCCATGCGGGCCACCACGCCGAGATCGTGGGTGATGAGCATGAGCGCCATGCGGTATTCCTCCTGCAGATCGGCGAGCAAGTGCAGGATTTGCGCCTGGATGGTGACGTCGAGCGCGGTGGTGGGTTCGTCGGCGATCATCAGGATCGGGTCGCACATCAGGGACATCGCGATCATCACGCGCTGGCGCAACCCGCCGGAAAGCTGATGCGGATATTGGCCAAGCCGGCCGCGCGCCGCGGTGATGCCGACCTTTTGCAAGAGGTATTCGGCGCGCTCGCGCGCTTCCTTCCGGCTGCCTTTGCCGTGACGGAGGAAAATCTCCTCCATCTGGTTGCCCACGGTGTAGACCGGATTGAGCGACGTCATGGGATCCTGGAAGATCATCGCCATGCGGTCGCCGCGCAGGGCCGAGAGCCCGCTTTTGCCCATCGCAAGCAGATCGCGTCCTTCGAGCGCCAGGCGCTGCGCGCGCATCCGCGCGCGGCGCGGCAGCAATCCCATGATGCCGAGCGCGGTCATGGTCTTGCCGCAGCCCGATTCGCCGACGATGCAAAGCGTCTCGCCGCGGCCGACGTGAAGATCGACCCCGGTGACGGCGCGAAGCCGCCCCGCGGGCCCGTCGATCTCGACCGTCAACTGCTCGACGTCGAGGACCGGTTCGTTGGCCTGATCGGAGGCGGGCGCCGTTACCATCAACTCGCGTCCGCTCAATTGCGGCCTTCCGGCGCGGTGATATCGCGAATGCCGTCGCCGAGCATGTTGATCGCGATGACCAGGACGAAAATGGCGGCGCCCGGGATGGCGACGAGATAGGGTTGGAAGAACATGAAATTCCGGCCTTCGGAGATCATCAATCCCCAGGACGGCGTCGGCGGCCGGATGCCGAGACCCAGGAACGACAGCGCCGCCTCGACCAGGATCGCCGAGGCCATCTCCAGGGAAGCGATGACGATGATATGATTCAGGACGTTGGGAAGGATTTCTCCGACGATGATCCGCCGCGAGGACGCACCCACCGCCTCGGCGGCGGTCACATAGTCGTTGACGCGAAGCTGTTGCGTCACGCTGCGGGTCACGACGACGAAACGGTCCCAGAACAACAGGCCCAAGACCGTGACGACGACCGTGACCGAGCCGCCGAAGACCGCGATCAAAGAAAGCGCGACCAGAACGCCCGGCATGGCGAGCTTCACGTTGACGAGATACATAACCACCGAATCGACGCGCCCGCCGAAATAGCCGCCGATGAGGCCCAGGCTCGTGCCGATGGCGCCGGCGATGGCGGCGGCGCCGAAGCCGACGATCAGGGATATGCGCGCGCCGTAAATGAGACGCGTCAGGTAGTCGCGGCCGAAGCCGTCGGTTCCGAGCAGATGGGCCCAGCTCCCCTTCGCGCTCCAGACCGGGGGGATCAGTCGCTGCGTGAGATCCTGCGCGAAGGGATCGTAGGCGGTCAGGAGCGGCGCGAAGACGGCGACGAGGATGGTCGCAACCATCACCGCGCCGCCGAAGAGAAATCCGGGATGCGTCAACGCGCGCCGGCGCATCACCGTGCGCGGCGAAGGCGCTTCGAACTCGTAAGCAACCGCGGCGGCGCTTGCGGGGCGTTCGAAGCGATCGCGTTCGATCGAGGTCATGGGCGCCTCCTCATCCGATCCGGATCCGGGGATCGAGATAGGCATTGATGACGTCCGAGAAGAACGTCAGCACGATATAGGCGAAGGACACGAATACCACGATGGATTGCACGACGGGAAAATCCGTGCGCAGGATCGATTGAAAGGCGAGGAAGCCGATGCCGTTGAGCGCGAAAACCGATTCGACGATCACGGAGCCGCCCAGAAGAAAGCCCAGCGACACCGCCGTGAGCGAGACGACGGGAAGTATGGCGTTTCGCAGCGCATGCTTGAACAGCACGGAGAAGGACGAGAGCCCCTTGGCGCGCGCCATGCGGATGTAATCCGAATCGAGCGCGTCGAGCATGCCGGTGCGCGTCACCCGCATGATCGCCGGAATGACCGACGTTCCGAGCGTGACCGTCGGCAGGATGAAATTGGAAAAATGATCCGAGCCCGAAATCGGCAGCCACCGCAAGGTGACGCCGAAGATGATGATGAGAATGAGCCCGAACCAGAAATTGGGAACGGCCTGGCCGAACACGGCGAGCCCCAGCGACATCCGGTCGATCCAGCTGTTGGGCTTCGTCGCCGCGAGGACGCCGAGCGGGATCGCGATGGCGAGGGCGTAAAGGAGCGACATCAAAGAGAGCTGCGCCGTAACGCCGATCCGCTCGGCGATCAGGACCGAAACCGGCTTGTTGTCGAAGAGCGACCGCCCGAGATCGCCGTGCAGCGCCTTGTCCGCCCAGTCGAGGTATTGGACGTAGAGCGGGCGGTCGAGACCGTAGAGATGGGCGACTTGCGCGATCTGCTCGGGCTTGGCGGTGTCGCCGGCGAGCGCGGAGGCCAGGTCGCCGGACAGCCGGAGCAATCCGAAGCCGATGATCGACACGGTCAACGCGACCAGCACCGCGATCGTCGCGCGATGGATGAGGAAACGCATCATATCGTTCGTCCCGCGCGATAAATCGCCTTGGTGCGCGGGTCACCGCTATCCGTCATGGCATCCAACCCTGTTCCGGCCAATTTCCCTGCCTCAGCGAGATCGGGTTTGCGCGTCTTATCTTTTTTTATTGCGTTCCGTGAACCTAGCACCGGGATCGCGCCTTTGAAACCCGGTAATGCGCGGCAAAATCCCACCGTGCCCATCCCGGATGCCTGCGCGCGCCAAGACCTGCCGGTGGGCGCGGCCTCCCCATCCCGCGCTGCCGCAGCGTCAAACGCGCTTGCGGTCGACGCCGTTCTGACAGAGACTTATCCGATCGCCCGCTCAGATTTGCGGAATAGAAACGTTGAAACGGGAGGTAACGATGTCGAAGCTATGCGCTGGAATTCTGGGAATGCTCGCCGCTTGCGTCTTGGCGGCTGCACCGGCCTCGGCGGGAAAATCGGACGACACGCTACGGATTGCGACCACCGACTGGTGGAGCACGCTCGATCCTTTTCAATTCCCGCTGGATGAAGCGGCCGTGTTCTATAAGACGATCTACGAGCCGTTGGTGAGCTATAACGAACGCACCCATAAATTCGTGCCGCGGCTTGCCAAATCCTGGAAGCAGGTCGACAACAAGGCGATCGAATTCGATCTGCGCGACGATGTCACATTCAGCAATGGCGACAAATTCTCCGCCGACGACGTGGTCGCCACCGTCAACTATCTCCGCGATCCGAACGTTCGGATGCGATTCAAGGACCGCTATGAATGGGTTGCGCAGGTCGAGAAGCTCGGCCCCTACAAGGTGCGGATCACCGCAAAGAGCCCGTTTGCGACCGAGTTGGAGACGATCGCCTACCGCTTTTACATACTCGACGGGAAGGTCCTCGCCGGTCTCGCGAACAAGGCGGATTACGGCCGGGTCGCGCCGGTGACCACCGGGCCCTACAAGGTCGTCTCGCTCGACCAGACCAAGATGGTCTTGGAGCGTAACGACAATTACTACGACAAGACCGGCCCGATTCAGGCGCATATGAAGCACATCATCGTCACGAACATGCCCGACCGCCAGACGCAGGTGGCGGAGTTCCTCACCGGCAACATCGATCTCATCCGCAACGTGTCCGCCGACATGGCGCGCGACCTGGCGCAGACGCCCAATGCGCGGGTCACCAAACGGCACAATGGGATGCTGATGTATGTGACGCTCGACGCGATGGGCCGCTCCGACAACAAGGCGATGATGGATCAGCGCGTGCGCAAGGCCTTCATGGAGGCGATCGACCGCAAGGCACTCGCGAAGACCGTGATCCCGGGCGGCGACATCGCCGAGATTCTCGACGGCATTTGCGTGAAGGGCGATGTCGCTTGCCTGTCCTCGACCAAGCCGCCGGCCTACAACCCTCAAGATGCGAAGAAGCTCCTGGCCGAGGCCGGCTATCCGAACGGCTTCGATATGGAATTCGACGTGCACGAGCCGGTGAAGCAGATCGGCGAGGCGATCAGCGGCATGGTACGCAAGGTCGGTATCCGGACGAGCGTGCGGACGCTCCCGCTTTCTCTCTATGTGCGGTTGCGCGGTGAGGGAAAATTCACGGCCTTCCTCGGCTTCTATCCGACGAACGCCCAGCCGGATATGGACAACATCTTCGACTTCTTCTTCGACGGCAACCGCGACTACTGGAACGATCCGGTCATTCAAGCCGCGCAGAAGGCCGGCGCGGTCGAATTCGACGACGAGAAGCGCGCCGAGATCTATAAGAAGGGCATCGATCAGGTGAACAAAATGAACTACATCCTGCCGGTGGCCGATTTGCCGATGGTCTTCGTCCATGCCAAGGACGTGAAGATCGCGGAAAATCCGTTGAGCGTGATCGACAATCAGGTCTGCGATTACGAATGGGCGAAATAGCGCCGATGGGGCGGGCACCGCATGCGCGGTGCCGCTCCGCTTCGCCATCCGGACGGGGGTGTGAGCGTGTGTGTAGCAACAGGGGCGCCGTCTTGCGCCGCCATAGGGAGTGGCGATGATCTATAGCAGCGACCGAATTCTCGTCACCCATGCCGGCGCCTTGCCGCGCCCAACCGAGTTGCGTGCGATGGTGCTCGCCAAGTCGCGCGGCGAGCCGGTCGACCAGGGTGCGCTCGACCGGCAGCTGCAAGGGGCGGTGGCCGAGATCGTGCGCCAACAAGTCGCGTGCGGCCTCGACAGCGTCAATGACGGCGAATTGTCGAAGTCGAATTTCACGGATTATGTCCGCACGCGGATCGCGGGCTATGAGCAAAGGCCCGCCGACGCGCGCCGCCGGCTCGAGATCACGGCGCGCGACCGCACGAAGTTTCCCGACTATTTCGAATCCACGTCGAATCCGCGCGCGCGGCTCCAGAGCACCACGCCGACCTTGCCCGTCTGCATCGACAAGTTGCGCTATATCGGCGCGGACGACCTGAAACGCGATCTCGGCAATTTCAAAGCCGCGCTCCAGGGCGTGACGGTGGCCGAGGCGTATCTGCCGGCCAATACGCCGGGCACGATCGAGCACTGGATGGCGAACGAGTATTACAAGAGCGACGAGGAATTCGTCTTCGCGATCGCCGATGCGATGCACGAGGAATACAAGGCCATCGTCGATGCCGGTTTCCAACTCCAGATCGACGATCCGGATTTGCCCGATGGCTGGAACTGCCTCGCCGATATGAATGTCCCGCAATACCGCAATTACGCGTCGATGCGCGTCGAGGCGCTCAATCACGCGCTGCGCGGCATTCCGCCCGAGAAGATCAGGCTCCATGTCTGCTGGGGGAGTTTCCACGGCCCCCATCACGACGACATCCCTTTGAAGGACATCGCCGATATCATCTTCCGGGTGCGCGCGGGCAGCTATTCGATCGAAGCATCGAATCCCTGCCACGAGCATGAATGGCGCGTCTTCGAATCCGTGAAATTGCCGGAGGGCGCGACGCTCGTGCCTGGCGTCATCGGCCATTATTCGGATTTCATCGAGCATCCGGATCTCATCGCCGAACGGCTGGTGCGCTATGCCAAGCTGGTCGGGCGCGAGAACGTGCTCGCCGGGACCGATTGCGGCATCGGCACGCGGGTCGGGCATCCGTCGATCTGTTGGGCTAAATTCGAAGCCATGGCCGAGGGCGCGCGCCGGGCCACCAAGATCCTCTGGGGCCGCGCCTGAACAAGGCGCCAGCGCGCGCGAGGGAAAGGAAACGACCAATGGAAGCACGCCAGGGTACGCTGGAACCGGGATCGGGCGTCATCGGCGCGCCGCGCCTCACCGTCACGAAGCTGACGCCCGTGATCGGCGCGGAGATCGGAGGTCTCGATCTGCGCAACCCGCCCGATCCCGCGACCATCGCGGTGCTGCGCCGCGCTTGGCACGACCATGCGGTGCTGCTGCTGCGCGACCAGCAATTGTCGGACGAAGATCAGATCCGGTTCGGCGAGTGTTTCGGCACGCTGGGCCGGGTCTTCACCCATCGCGAAGGCCGGCATCCCGCGATCCTCCTCGTCTCCAACATCCGCGAGAACGGCAAGCCGATCGGCGCCCTGCCGGATGGCGAGATGCAGTTCCATTCGGACCAATGTTATGTCGAGCATCCGCCCGCCGGCACGATGCTCTACAGCATCGAGGTGCCGTCAAAGGGCGGCGACACCATGTTTGCCAGCATGTATGCCGCCTATGACACGCTGCCCGAGGCGATGAAGGCCAAGCTCGAGCCGTTGCGCGGCGTCAATTACTACGATCCGACCAGCGATTATGTCGTGCGCAAGGGCCCGCCTTCGGAAAAGGCGCTGCGGTGGACTCACCCCGTCATACGCGTCCATCCGGCGACCGGGCGCAAGGCGCTCTATGTCAATCGCCTGATGACCTTTGCGATCGAAGGGATGGCGCCGGCCGAAAGCGACGCGCTGCTTGATTATCTTTTCGATCATCAAGAGCAGCGGCAGTTCGTCTACCAACATGTCTGGCGGCCGGGCGACGTGATCTTGTGGGATAATCGGTGCACGCTTCACGCGCGCACCGATTTCAGCCCGAACGAAAGGCGCCTGTTGCGCCGCATCACCGTGCAGACCGAGACGGCCGCGTGAGGAATTAGCGCGGCGTCTTCGCCACGATTTGGGCGCGCAAGGAGCCGATCGCCGGCGATTTCACCTCGACCCGGTCGCCGGGCTTCAGAAAAAGATCGGGCGGTTGCGTGCCGTCCGCAAGCACGGGGCTGGCATCGGCCGCGGTGCCTTCGCCGGTTCCGCTGCAGATGATATCGCCGGGGTAGAGCGTGAGATCACGCGAGAGATATTCGAGATACTCGGCGAAAGAGAACGTCATGTCGCGCGTATTGTGCGCCTGGCGGCGCTCGCCATTGACCAGAGTCTCGATATCGACATTGGCCGGATCGACTTCGCCGACGAGGATGCAGGGGCCGAGCGAATAGGAGGTGTCGAAGTTCTTGGGCGCCGCGAAATTCATCGGGCCCAGCGGCTCGCGCGGGCTGCGGATGCTCCAATCGCAAAAAAGCGTGACGCCCCAGACGAAATCCTTGAGATCGCCCGGCCGCAGATCCTTGCCGCGCCGGCCGAGGATGAGCGCGAGCTCGCCTTCGTAGTCGAGCCGGTCGCAGCGCGCCGGATAGATCACCTCGCCGTCGGGCGGGACGCCGTCATGGGGGATTTTCCAAAATCCCCAGATGAAAGGCGCCCGCGCGTCGCGTCCGGAGCGCCGCGTCATCCGTTCGCGATGGGTGGTGAAGTTCGATCCCGCGCAGGCCATGCGCGTACCCTTGGGCCGCGGCGCGTGAAGCCGCACGGCATTGGCGGGATGGAGGAGAGGCTCGCCGCGCGGATCCTTCTGGTCTTGGGCCTGGCCGAAGAGGTAATCGAGCGCCTTCTGCGCGTTCTCGATCGCGGCCGCGCCGCCCTCGATCAGCCGCGCGAGATCGGAGGGAACCAAGGCCTCAGCCAATTCGAGCGCCCGGGGCGCGTCCTCGCGCTCGAAAAGATACTTGGCATAAGCATAGGATAGATCGACGACGGCACCCTCGCGCAACGCGCCCGTCCGCTTATCCGGACCGAAAACCACGATCTTCATGAAATCCCTCCATCGGTGTTATTGTTTGAACGTGCCGACGCGTTTGACCGCCAATACTATGGATGGCGCCTTTTCCGGGCAAGCCGGCCTGGTATCGTGACATTTCGGTGGTCATTATCAGAAGCTTAAGGCGCGTGAAGAATTGCTTAACCTTTTTTATGGGAGCATGCCCATCAGCGCGGAATAGGTCGGCGCTGAGCGATACTCAAACTTCTTTTGGCCATGATCACATTCGTGTCAATCTTGTGACCGGTAGGCGCAAAGGCACTAAAGAGCCAGTTTGCCATGCAAAATCTGCTCCGGCGCCGCAATTGGGCCAAATTCCACGGGCACGCTCGGTCGCGGGGCGGTCACGGCGGCGCCGCGCCGCATCGAGGGCCGGTTGCGGACATCGCTCGGTATGGCGATGTAAGGGGAAAGATATTGCCATCAAATCTTGTAGCCTTTGGTCCGGCATCCGCGGCCCTACACTGTGCATGAGCGGGGGCGGCGGCTTTGGCGGAAGCGGGCATGAATTGGTTTCGCGGATGGAATTGGCTCGGATTTGCGGTGATCCTGCTCACGGCGGGCTGCGGCGAGTCCTCGCCGCCGCCCGAGTTGCGCACGAGCATCCCGCTCGACACCGGGCCCGGCGCGGCCGGAGTCCCGGAAGCCCCTCGGGCACCGGCACCGGCGAAGAAGGCAGCCGCACCCGCGGCCGAACCGGGCAAGCCGGCGGCGGATGTCGGTACGCAAGGGGTCGACCGGCTGATCGGATTGAGCGAAGGCGAGATCGAGACGGTTTTGGGGCAGCCGATGCTGCAAGAGGATCGTGCGCCGACGAAATTGTGGGTCTTTCGCAGCCGCAATTGTACGATCAACGTCACACTTTATCCCGACGTGGAAACGCGCGAATTCCATGCGCTCGCTTATGAGGTGACCAGCGATGTCCACACTGCTGAACGAACACGACAATGCATCGCCGAGTTCTCTTCCCGATTTTCCCAAAGATGAGCCGGGGCACGCGGAGCGCATTCGCGCGGTCTTCGTCGACGACGATGACGATTATCGCGAAGCCGCCACCGCCGAGTTCGAGCATTTCGGCTTCGAAGTCATCCCGTTCGCCAGCGGCGAGGCGATGCTCGATCATTTCGAGAGGGATCGGAATGCCGACGTCATCGTTCTCGATTGGAAGCTGCAAACCGGTCTCGGCATCGACTTCCTGCCGCAGCTTCACGATCGCGGCATCAATCTTCCCGTCGTGTTTCTGACCGGCATGCCGACGACAGCCTATGAATATGCGGCGCTCGACCGCGGCGCCGTCGATTTCGTCGACAAAGCGCGCGGCATCCCGATTCTCGCGAAACGCCTTCGGCTCATCGTGCAGATGGGCCGCGGTCCGGCGGCACCGTCAAGCCAGGAAACCTTGCGATGCGGCAAGTTGATCCTGCGCCCGGAAAGCAGCCGCGCGACCTGGGACGGGATGGAGGTCGACCTGACCGTGACGGAATTCAAAATCATCTACTTGCTCGTCTCGCGGCCCGGCGAATACGTCACCTACCGCTCGATTTATGATTGCGTGCACCATGCCGGCTTCGTCGCCGGAAGCGGTGAAGAAGGATTTCGAACCAATGTCCGATCTTCCATCAAACGCATTCGAAACAAGTTCCGCGCCTTCGATGCACGATTTTCCGAAATCGAAAACTACGCGGCGTTTGGATATCGCTGGCGTCATACGCCTCGCTAAGCTCGGAAAACTCGGCGAGCTTTTTCACGCCACGCAACGCTTCGCGGCGTCGCTGACGGCCAAGCTCATCATTTTGGTCGGAATTTTCATCGCTTTGCCGATCCTGGTCTACGGTCAGTTCGAGCAAGCCGATTCGAAATTGCGCGAGCTGGTGACGCGCAGCATCCAGCATCGCAATTGGCTGATCGCCCAGGCGCTGAAACCGATCCTCGATCAGCCGGGGCGCCTGCCGAGCGGCCAGCTGAGCCAGGCGCTGGCCAAATATGGCGATGACGGCACGAATCTTCAGCTGATGGTGCAGCCGGCGGCGCCCGGTAGCGCGCCGCGCTTTTATTTCGTCGCCGCCGCGCCGCCCGTCGCACCCGACGAAGTCAATGCGCAGCTCGACGGGTTGGCGAGCCACGGCATTCTCGACCGGCTTACCAAGACCTGCAGCGCCGATACGCCGATCGACGTGCAATATCCCGGGCCGGACGGCAAAGACGAGATCCTGACCTCGCTTGTCCCGATCCAGACGCGTTGGGGATGCTGGGCGCTGGTTTCGTCGCACACGACGTCCGAGTTTCTCTACACCTCGATCGCGCGTCCGTTCTGGAAGACGCCGGAGGTGCGAATCGCCGCGTCGGTCTACCTGCTGCTGGCGCTTCTGGCGGCACTGATCGCGACCAGCGTGTGGCGCAACGTGTTGCATTTCCGCCATGTCGCCCGCGACATCAGACAAGGCCTCGGCCGCAATTCGACCTTTGCCTCGCGCAACGTCATGCCAGAGCTGGCGAGCGTGGCGCGCGATTTTGACGGGCTCACGCGCGATCTTCGCACGGTCGCGCGCGACATTCGTCAGGCCGCCGAGGACAATTGGCACTCTTTCAAAGGTCCGGTCGCGACCATCGAAGCGTCGCTCGAGACCGCCAAGCGGGGCGTCGCCCCGACCGACGAGCGCGCCAATCGCGCGATCACCTTGATACAATCCTCGGTCGGGCGTCTCAAAGCGCTGATCTCCGCCGCGCAGCGCCTCGACAACGCCACCGCCGACCTGATCGAGGCGCCGCGCCCGCGAATCGACTTGACCGCAGTCGTCGGCAGCGTGCTTGTCCGCTACCGCGAGCTCCTGGCCGAGCGCGGCATCGCCGTCGTGCGCACGCTCAAGGAGAAGGCCTTCGTGCAGGCCGGGCCGGAAATTCTCGAAGAGGTGATCGAGAATATTCTCGACAACGCGATCAGCTTTTCGCCGGCCGACGGCGCCATCACCGTGACTCTCGGCAAATCGGCGCAATCGGTCGAGCTTCGCATCGACGACCAGGGGCCGGGTATCGATCCGAAGAAGATCGATCGCATTTTCGATCGCTATTATTCGCTGCGGCCCAATCCCGAACAGGCTTCAAATCGAAATGGCAGCGGGCTGCTGCCGCATTCGGGTCTGGGGCTGTGGATTGCCCGGCGCAATATCGAGGCGCTGGGCGGCGCCGTCACGGCGACCAATCGCGCGGCGGGCGGCCTCAGCATCCGCGTGGTCTTGCCGGCAAGCTGACCCCCGTCGCGCGCGTCGTCCCAGCCGCCGGAATCGTTTACAGTCGCGCTCGGACATGATTTAAAGCGAGTTTCGCGGCGCAGAAACGCGAGACGCCGTGCGTCGTGGCTTTTGTCGGAGGGAGCGCATGGGCGAATACGCCCTGGGTCAGCCGGTTTCCCGCTTCGAGGATCTGCGGCTGTTGCGGGGCGGCGGCCGCTATATCGACGATATCGCGCTGGCGCGCACGGTCTGGGGCTACGTCCTGCGCTCGCCGCATGCGCATGCGCGGATTCGCTCGATCGATACGCGAAAGGCGAAAGCCGCGCCCGGCGTGCTCGCGGTCCTGACGGGCGCCGATTGGCGCGCCTCCGGTTTCGGCGATCTGCCGGTGCCGCGCGGCCCGAAGCGGCGCGACGGTTCGCCGCTTTACCGGCCGCGCTATCCGGCTTTGGTGTTCGATCGCGTGCGCTGGGTCGGCGATTACGTCGCCTTCGTCGTCGCCGAGACCCAAAGCCAGGCGCTCGACGCGGCGGAGATGATCGCCGTCGATTACGAGCCCCTGCCGGCCATTGTCTCGACCGGCGGCGCGGTTTCGCCCGGTGCCCCGCTGGTGTGGGATGATTGCCCCGACAATATCTGTTTCGTCCATCTCGATGGCGACAAGGCCGCGACCGACGCCGCCTTCGCGCGGGCGGCTCATGTCGTCAAGCAACGGCTCGTCGTCAATCGCGTCACCGCCGCTACCATGGAGCCGCGCGGCTCGATCGGCGACTACAATGCGATCGAGGATCGCTACACGATCTACACCACCCTGCAGCGCACCCATGTGTTCCGCGCGGAACTCTCGCAGAATGTGCTGAAAATTCCGGAAAGCCGTATCCGCGTCGTCGCCGGCGACATCGGCGGCAGCTTTGGCATGAAATCCGCGGTTTACAACGAGGTCGCGCTGGTGCTGCTGGCTTCGAAGCTCGTTGGCCGTCCGGTCAAATGGATCGGTACGCG
The DNA here is from genome assembly GCA_963729935.1 of uncultured Alphaproteobacteria bacterium. Lineage (GTDB taxonomy): Bacteria > Pseudomonadota > Alphaproteobacteria > ATCC43930 > CGMCC-115725 > CAIKMD01. The sequence goes on along the minus strand of CAVSPW010000005.1, from coordinate 337,263 downwards.
TGCCGAATCCTTCACCGGCGATGCGCATGCGCGCGACAACGTCATCGAGGCCGAATTGGCGCTCGACCGCGACGGAATTTTCTTGGGTCTCCGGGTCAAGACCCTCATCAATCTGGGCGCTCACATCCAATCCGGCGGCCAGAGCTCGGTCGGCAATCTCGGCACCTTAGCGGGCGTCTACCGGACGCCTGCGATCCATGTCGATCTGACGGCGGTCTTCACCCACACCAATCCGATCCGCGCCTATCGCGGCAACGGCCGGCCCGAAGCGGCCTATGTGATCGAGCGCATGGTCGATCTCGCCGCCGCTCAACTCGGTATCGCGCCGGTGGAATTGCGCCGTCGCAATCTCATCCCGCCGGAAGCCATGCCTTACAAGACGGGCCTCACTTTCACCTATGACAGCGGCGCCTTCGAGCGGGGCATGGACATGGCGCTTTCGCTCGCCGATTTTGCCGCCTTCGAGCCGCGCCGCGCGGAGGCCCGAGCGCGCGGCAAGCTGCGGGGGATCGGCATTTCCAACAGCATCGAGCGCGCCGGCGCGCCGAGTTTCGAAGGTGCAGAAATCCGCTTCGACCGTTCGGGCGCGGCAACGATCTTTTCCGGCTCGATCACGCAGGGCCAAGGCCACGAGACGATGTACAAGCAGCTGGTTTGCGACCGGCTCGGCCTCGATCCGAAGGACGTCTATTACGTGCAAGGCGACACCGACAAAGTCTTCTTCGGCGAGGGTACGGGCGGCTCGCGCTCGGCGACGATCGGCGGCACGGCCATGCTCATGGCGACCGATAAGATCGTCGGCAAGGCGAAGCTGATCGCCGCGAAAATTCTGGGCGTCGACGCGGCTGCGGTCGAATTCAGGGAGGGGATATTTTCCGCCTCCGGGACCAATCGTACGGTGACGGTCCCCGAGATCGCGAGGCAGTCGATTATCTCAAAGGCGCTTCCCGCAGGTATGGAGCCTGGGCTCGTCGCGACGGCGGTGTATGATTCGAAGGTCGAGAATTTTCCCAATGGCTGCCATGTCTGCGAGGTCGAGATCGACCCCGAAACCGGGCGGGTCGAAATCCTGCGCTACAGCGTCGTCGACGATGTCGGCACGGTGCTCAATCCGCTTATGGTCGAAGGGCAAATTTGCGGCGGCATCGCGCAAGGCATTGGCCAGGCCTTGCTCGAGAACATCGCATTCGATGCAGCCTCGGGCCAGCTCCTGACCGGCTCCTTCATGGATTACGCGATGCCGCGCGCGGACGATGTGGCTGCCGTCACCATGAAGAGCAATCCGGTGCCGACAGCGACCAATCCCTTGGGCGTCAAGGGCGCGGGCGAGGCCGGATGCGTCGGTGCGCTGCCGGCGGTCGTCAACGCGGTCGTCGATGCGCTCTCGGTTCTCGGGATCAGGCATATCGAAATGCCCGCCACGCCCGAGCGCGTTTGGCGCGCGATTCTGAGCGCCAAGGGCGCGCGCAATTGATAATCATTCAAATGCTGTGCAAGCAAGGATTGGTCACGGCCGCGTAACCGGTTATCCTCGCAGGCAACGAAAAGGGAGCGACGCCATGCCGGCTCAAGCGAGCACCGTCAAGATCCGAGACGTCAACATCAAGGTCCATCGCGCCGGTAAGGGCGAGAAGGTGCTCTTCCTCCATGGCGCGGGCGGATTGATGCAGTGGTTGCCGTTCTTCGACGCGCTCGCGGACGGTTACGAACTGCTCGTGCCCGAGCATCCGGGCTTCGGTGCTTCCGACGATCCGGCATTCATCCGCAATGTGCCGGACATGGCGATGTTCTATCTCGATTTCATGGAGACGCTCGGTCTCGACCGCGTCCATTTGGTCGGACATTCGCTGGGCGGCTGGATCGCGGCCGAGATTCTCGTGCGCGACCGCGCGCGCTTTTCGAGCCTCACTTTGCTGGCGCCCGCGGGCATCCGGGTCGAGGGCGTGCCGGCGGGCGACACCTTCATCTGGGGGCCAGAGGAGGGGATACGCAATCTCTTCCACGATCAACGCTTCGCCGAGCGCCTTCTTGCCTTGCAGCCGACCGAAGAACAGATGGATATCCTGCTGAAAAACCGCTTCACCGCGACGAAGCTGGGTTGGGATCCACGCTGGTTCGATCCGGACCTGGAGAAATGGCTGCACCGGATCAAGCTCCCGGCACTCGTGGTCTGGGGCGACGACGACAAGGTCATGCCGCCCGCCTACGCGCCGCTATGGCGCGACACTCTGCCCGACGCGCGCCTCATCATGGTGGAGGAATCGGGTCATCTGCCGCATGTCGAGAAAGCGGAGCCGGTCAGCCGGCAGGTGCGCGAATTCCTGAAAGGAGCCGCCCGATGAAACTCATCTCGTTTCATCTGATGCCTTACCGGCATGTCGACCTCGAGGAAGCCTCGAAGCATCGATCGAGCTGGGTCGTCCTTCCCAACAGTCTCTACGACCCGGTGAAGGGCGCCGAGGAATACGCGGCCTATATCGATTTTCTCGCGGATTGCGAAAGGCTCGGTTTCGACGGAATCGCGGTCAACGAGCATCACCAGACGACCTACGGCATGATGCCGGCGCCCAATCTCATCGCGAGCGCACTCATCCAGCGCACCAAGACGGTCAAGATCGCGGTGCTGGGCCGCGCCTTGCCGATCGTGAACAATCCGATCTTCATCGCGGAAGAATACGCGATGCTCGACAATCTTTCGAAGGGCCGCCTCATTTGCGGCTTCGTGCGCGGCATCGGCGCCGAGTATCATTCGGCCGGGACCAATCCTTATTTCTCGCATGAGCGCTTCCACGAGGCGCATGATCTGATCATCAAGGCTTGGACTCAATTGGGGCCGTTTCCTTTCGACGGCCAACATTTCAACGTGCGCTATGTCAATCTCTGGCCGCGTCCCTACCAGACACCGCATCCGCCCATCTGGATCCCGTCGCAAGGATCGAGCGAGACCGTCGTCTGGGCGGCGCATCCGGACCGGAAATATCCCTTCCTCGTCACTTTCTCCTCGACCGAGCTGGTGACGCGCTACCTCAACAACTATCGGGACCAGGCACGCAAATTCGGCTACGAGGCGGATGAAGGGCAGCTCGGCTGGGCGTGCCCGCTCTATGTCGCCGAAACCGACGAGCGCGCGCGTCAGGAAGCGGGGAGGGCCATCGAGACCCTTTTCAACAATTTCCTGCGCATGCCGATCGAAATGCTGGTTCCGCCCGGCTACACCTCGCAAACCTCGATGAAGAATTTCTTCAAGATGCGGACCTCGCTCGGGAGCCGCGGCTTCCAAAGCGCCGATTTCCTCATCGATAGCGGCACCGCGCTCATCGGAAGCCCGAAGACGGTGCGCGCCAAGATCGAAGAGATGCGCGACCGGACTGGGCTCGGAATCCTGCTGCCCATGTTCCAATTCGGCATACTTTCCGACGAATTGGCGCGACGCAGCATCGAGCTCTTCACCGCCGAGGTGATGCCGCATTTGAAAAAATAGTGTGGTCCGCTGGCGACCCGGCCCAGTCTTACGATAACCTCCGTTTTGACGAAGCCGAGGAAAGGGACACCATCATGGCCGCCGAGCGATCCGATAGCGCAGAATCCGCCGCAGCGCCGGATACGGCCGCGACGCCGGTCGATGGACGCGCCGCGCCGCTCAATCGGCCGGTCATTCTCTCCCATGGAACGATCACCTGCCGGAACCTCGCGGCGTCGCGCCGGTTCTACGAGGAGTTCCTGGGTCTCGATTGCGTCCAGCACGTGCCGCGCGGCCTGCTCCTGCGCAAGGGCGGCTATTGCGCGATCGTCTGCCTCGAGGTCGGCGATCACGTCAGGCCGGTCGATCGCCAGCATCATTGGGGCATCGACCTCGCCTCGCGCGAAGAGGTCGATCGCGCGCTCGCGCTGGCGCATGAGCTCAAGGACCGCTACGGCATCCACCAGATCTCGCGCATCACCGACCATCATGGCGGCTATTCGTTCTATTTCCGCGACCTCGACGACAATTATTGGGAATTCCAGTATGTCGGCCGCGGCCAGGATTGCGGCCAAGGCCATTACGACGAATATTTCGCCCGCGGCGACATCGCCAAGTCTTGAGCGCGAGGCCGCCGGCGATCGCGGCGATGAAGAGCGCAAGAATCGTGGGATCAAAGGACGCGCGGAGGAGAGGCGCCGCGCGCCCGGAGCCTTCGTTCCGACTTTAAGACAGCATTGCCGAGACCGCCGACGGCATCGGCGCGCGTCACGCATGTCACTTGACCGGCCCCACGCCCGAGGCGCAGTCTAGCCGCGGGAGGATTTGATCGGGCGCGTCCCGGTCAAAGCCACGCGCCAAAATCACACAACTCGCGTTCAGCGAGAGAGGGGGCGTTCAATGGCAATTTCGACACCCGAATTTACGGCCGCCGCACCGGCGACGGAGCGGTGGACCGGATACAGCGCCGCGGTGCTGGGCATCTGCATTCTCGCCTGGGCGTTCGACGTCTACGAGATGACGGTGATGCAGCTCATCACCCCGCTCCTCATCAAGGAGTGGGGGATCACGCCGGCGACGATGGGAAACATCACCACGCTGTCGCGTTGGATCGGGCTCATCGGCACCTTCACTTTCCCGGCGCTCGCCGATCTTTACGGGCGCAAGCCGGTGCTGATCCTCTCGATCCTGGGTTTCTCGCTCTGCTCGGGCTTGACGGGTTTCGCGATGGGTCCGCTGAGCCTTTTGATCTACTCCTCGATCACGCGTATCGCCTTGGCGGGCGAGACGCCGGTCGGGATGGTGATGGTCAGCGAAACCGCCCCGACCCGATGGCGCGCAACCGCCTTGGGTGGCCTCGTCGGCGGCTATCCCTTCGGCTACATGCTGTGCTCGCTCGCCGCGATCATCGTTGTGCCGCTCTGGGGATGGCGCGCGCTCTACTGGCTCGGGCTCTTGCCGGCGCTGATGGTCTTTTGGGTGGCGCGCGGCGTCAAAGAGAGCCCGCGCTTCCAGCACGTCACCGCGGCGATGGTGAAAGAGGGCCTCAAGAAGCAGCTCGACATCTGGTCGCCGGTGCGCGAATACCCGCGCGAAATGCTGATCGCGACGCTGGTCTATTTCTTTTACCTCTTCACCTGGGTCGGCTGGTCGGCCTGGATGCCGCAATTCCTCGCCAATGAAAAGCATCTCGGCTTCCAGACGACGGCAAGCTATCTCTCGGTCTGGATGTTCGTCGCGATCATCGCCTATTGGTTCTGCGGCGCGCTGTGCGACCGGTTCGGCCGCCGCTATGTGATTCCGGCCTTCGTCATTCCGGCCGCGATTTGTCTCGTCATCTTGGGTCACCTCGAAACGCCGACGAGCCTTTTCTGGGTCGGCTTGGCGACGAACTTCCTCATCACGGGAAGCTTCGGCACCGGGCTTGGCTACACGACCGAGATCTTCCCGACCCAGATTCGCGGCACCGCCGTCGGCGCCTCCTTTGCCTTCGGCACCGCGGCCGGCTCGACGGCGCCGGCGATCTTGGGCTGGATTGCCACCTCGCATTCGATCGCGGCTGGGCTCCCGTTGCTTGCCGTGTCCTTCGTGCTTCTCGCCCCGCTCTTCTTCTGGTTCGCGGCGGAGACGACGCGGCGCGAGCTGACCGACTTCGTCGGCGAGCGGACCTAGCGCCGGACGGAGAACGAAATTCGACCCGCCTTCGCCCCCGCGGCGAAGGCGGGTCGCGCGCTTGCAGGAACTCTCCCGCGTTATACCGGGAACGATGCGCTATGCTGGGCGCCGACGAGCGCGAGCACGGGCATGAAACGCGAAGACTCCATATCGACGGATCGGGCCTCGACGCCGATCCTCATCGTCGGCGGTGGGCCGGTCGGGATGGTTCTCGCCATGAACCTGGCCGCGCTCGGTGTTCGCTGCATGATCCTCAACAGCGACGACCGGCCGCGCTGGCATCCCAAGGGCAGCACGCATAATTCGCGCACGATGGAGCATTACCGCCGCATCCGTATTGCCGAATCCATCCGAAGTCTCGGGCTCCCGGGCGACTATCCGACCGATGTCGGCTATTTCACCCGTTTCACCGGCTGGGAATTGGCCCGCCTCGCCATGCCCTCGGAGCATGAGAAAAAGCTTGCCGCACGCAGGGCGGCGGCGACCGATCAAGTGCCCGAGCCGATCTTTCGCTGCAACCAGATGTATGTGGAGCGTTTCCTCTACGCGCATTTGCAAAGCCTCGCTCCCGTCGAATGCCGTTTCGGCTGGTCTTGCGTCGATTGGCGCGATCAGGGCGACCGCGTCACCGCGGTGATCGAAGATATGTCCACGGGCCGGCGCCGGGAGATCGTCTGCGATTACCTCGTTGGCTGCGACGGCGGCCAGAGCGCGACGCGGCGCAAGCTCGGCATCCGCTACAGCGGCGAAGGGCCGGGCGGGAGCGAGGCCTATCTCGACGGGCCGATGGTGGCGACCCATCTGCGCGTGCCCGATTTCTATCGTGCGGTCGCGGCGCCGCGCTGCTGGCAATATCGCGCGGTCAATCGCGAGGTCCACAGCAACACGGTGGCTCTCGACGGCGTCGCGGAATTCATTTTCAACACGCGGCTCAAATCGGCCGACGAGAAACCAGACGGCGCGCGGATTGCGCGCCGCTTCCTGGCTTCGGCCGGTGCGGCGCTCGATCTCGAGATGATCGGCCATTCGACCTGGATCGCCGGCCGCGCGCTGGTGGCCGAAAAATTCGGCCTGGGCAGGGCTCTGCTCGCCGGCGACGCGACCCATCTCTTCACGCCCGCCGGCGGCTTCGGCATGAACACCGGCATCGACGATGTCGCCAATCTCGGCTGGAAGCTTGCGGCGATGGTTCAGGGCTGGGGCGGCAAGAGCTTGCTCGCGACCTACGAGAGCGAGCGCCGTCCGATCGCGTTGCGCAACACGGGCGCGGCGCGGCGTTTGGGTGTGAGCGTCGCCGAAGTGCCGATCGGCGCCGCGATCGAGGAGGATTCGCCGGCCGGTCTCGCCGCGCGACGCGAGACCGGCGCCTATCTCGCGAATTTCAGTCCGGAGTTCGCCTCTCTCGGCGTGCAGCTGGGCGCGCGTTATGACGGCTCGCCGATCATCGCCGAGGACGGGACGGCCCCGCCGCGCGATGATCCGGACGTTTACGTGCCGAGTGCGTGCCCGGGCGGAAGGGCGCCGCATCTCTGGCTCGGTGCCGGCGAATCGCTCTTCGATCGTTTGGGACCCGGTTTCACCCTGCTCGATTTGAGCGGCGGCACGGTCGAAACGCGCAACCTTGAAAAGGCCGCCGCGGCGCGTGGCCTGCCGCTTAAGATTCTACGGCTCGACCGGCTCGAGGCGCGCGATCTTTACGAGCGCGATCTGGTGCTGATCCGGCCCGATCAACACGTGGCCTGGCGCGGCAACCGCATGCCCGAGGATTGCGCGGCGCTTCTCGCACGGGTGACGGGCGGGTGATCGGCCCCGCGCGGCGCGCGGCTCGATGCGTTAAGATGTTGCCGCGTTTTGAGACAACCTCGCTTCGATGTTCTTAGCAATCCCGCTCTACGACGACACGCCGCGGCGCCGCGTTCCGATCGTCACCTATGGGTTGATCGGAGCCTGCGTCTTGGTCTTTCTATGGCAGGCCGGTTTGAGCCCTGCGGCCGGCAATGAGGCGGCGCTGAGCCTCGGCATGGTCCCGGCGGTGCTGTTCGGCCATGCCGAATTGCCGCGCGAGCTCCAGATCGTGCCGCCCTGGGCGACCACCGTCACCTGCATGTTCCTGCACGAAAGCTGGCTCCATCTCGGCGGCAACATGCTCTATCTCTGGATCTTCGGCAAAGGCGTCGAATCGGCGCTCGGGGCGCCGCGCTATGTCGCGCTCTATCTCCTGTGCGGCGTGATTGCGGCCCTCACCCAAGCCTCGGTCGCGCCGGGCTCCACCGTGCCGATGATCGGCGCCAGCGGCGCCATCGCCGGGGTTCTCGGCGCCTATCTCGTGCTCTATCCGCGCAGCAATGTCGTCGTGTTCATCTGGATCATCATCCTGGTGCGGCTTCTGACCGTGCCGGCGGTGATTTTGTTGGGTCTGTGGTTCCTGCTCCAGCTTCTGAGCGCCGGCGCGGCCTCGGCGGACCAGGCGGGCGTCGCCTTCTGGGCCCATGTCGGGGGATTTATCGCGGGCATGGCGCTGGTCCTGGTCCTGCGCCGGCGCGGCGTCGCGATGCTGCAGCCCCGGCGCACCGCGTCTTTCCAGATCGCACGCCCGCGCGATGCAAGCCCGGATTTCGGCCGCGGATCGGTTCCGGACGCAGGCAGGTCGCGGCAGCGCGGGCGCAGTCCCCGGGGCTGAAACGAGGCCGCCTCCTTTGGGGTAGCGCGACATCGGGTTGACAGAGAGCGCCGCCTCGGACGACACTCAATCAATCGACAAAAAAGAGACCGAACGCGTCTCGCGCCGTTCACCATCGATCGGCCTATTGGGGAGGTTAAACATCATGCGTCTATCCGCAGTCTTTTTTTCGACCCTCATCGCGGCGGTCGCCGGCTCGCTCGCGCTCGCCGGTCCGGCGGCGGCCGACGCCAAGATCACCGTCGGCATGGCGACGGGCGGCAACGGCTTCCACATCCCGACCTATGTCGCGATGGATCGCGGCTTCTACAAGGAAGAAGGCCTCGATGCGCGTTTCATCGAGCTGACCGGGCAGGCCCTGGTGAAGGCCGCGCTCGCGGGGCAGATCAATTTCGTGCCGATTCCCTCGGGCGGCGCGCAGGCGGCCTTGTCGGGCGCCAAGATCATCTACGTCGTCGGCGAATTGCTCAAATCGCAATGGGAGATCGTCGTCCCGAAGAGCATCGCCAAGCCCGAGGATCTCAAGGGCAAGACCTTGGGCTACGGGCAGGAAGGCGGCGCCAATTACGACGAGGGCGCGGCCACGCTCTCGCGCTTCTTTCACCTGGATCCGGGCAAGGATTACAAGGTGATCTCGTTCCAAAGCGAAGCGGGCGAGGTTGCCTCGTTGATCAATGGCGACGTGCAGGGGATCCTGGTTTCGGTTCCGCATGCTGCGGTCGCCGTCGCGGCCGGTTACAAGGTGCTGCTGCGCACCGGCGATTACCTGCCGCGCGTGGGCGGCACGATCTGGACCTTGCAATCCTACTTCGACAAGAATCAGGAAACGACGAAGCACTTCATCCGCGCCATCGCCAAGGCCGTGATGTATTTCCGCGACAACAAGGCGGGTTCGGTCCCGATCCTGCAAAAATATCTCGGCATCAAGACGCCGGAGGAAGCCGGCATCATCTGGGACCAGCTGCACGATCTGTTCGGCGCCGAAGTGCCGAAGGATCTGTTCCGGAAAGTCTTCGAATCACGCCGCCAGACCATGATCAAGGCGCATCAATGGGCGGCCGACAAGCCGTTGCCCGATCCGGAGCATTACCTTGCGCGCAAGCTGCTCGATTCGACCTTGACGGAAATGCATTACGTCCCGGCCAATATCGCGGCGCCGCAACAGGCCGGGCGCTGATCAATCCTCGGCGAGGTGTTGCGGCCGCCAGCGGCTGACGCGGGTTTCGAGCAGCTTGACGAGCGAGGTCATCGCCAAGGAGAGCGCGGCGAAGACGATCACGCCGGCGAAGACGACGTCGACCTGATAACGGCTCGCGGCGCGCACCATGATGACCCCGAGCCCCGCATCCGAGCCGAAGAACTCGGAGACGACGACGCCAAGGATGGCGCGCCCGATCGCGAGCCTCAAGCCCGCGACGATATAAGGCATCGCGTTCGGCACCACGACCAGGCGCGCGATGTCCCATTCCTTGGCGCCGAAGGAGCGGACGACATTGACCAGAACCTTGTCGGTGTTGCGCACGCCTTCGAAGGTATTGATCACCATCGGCAACAACGCGCCGAGGAAGACGATCGTCACCTTCGACCACAGGCCGAGCCCGAGCCAAAGCAACAGGAGAGGCAGGAACACGAGCCGCGGCGTCGCGTTGAGAGCCGTGATGAAGGGGTCGAACAAAGCGTCCAAGGTCCGCGAGCGGCCGAGCAGAACCCCCAGAGGCAGGCCGACAAGGATGGCCAATCCGAGGCCGACGGCGAAACCGCTGGCGCTGACCCCAAGGGGCTCCCAGATGCTGCCGGTGGCGAACATCTCCCATAGCGTGGCGATGATCTGGCTCGGCGTGGCGAAGAAGAGACGCGTTCCCGCCGACAAGTGAATGAGCCGCGGCAGGCCCTCCCACAAGACCAGGACCAGCACGATCGTGCCGCTCCCGAGCAGGGTCGATTCCGAACGTTGCCACAGGCTCTTCGTCGTCACGCCGAGTTCGTCCTCGGTCGTGGCCCGGGCCATATTGACGGGAAGGGCGCCCGATTCGCTCATGACCTAGCGCCCCACGCGCCAGGGAAAGGCCGTGCGTTCCGCCCAGCGTATGCCCTCGGTGAAGGCGACGGCGACCAGCATGATCGCCAAAATCGCGCCGAACATGCGGTCCATCGCGAAGAGATTGCCGTATCGCTCGATGGCGTAGCCGATGCCTTCCGACGCCGCGAAGAACTCGGCGATCAGCACGCCGATCAGCGCGCGGCCGACCGCGATCCGCGCGGCGGCGACGATGTAAGGCAAGACGCTCGGCACGATCACCTTGACGTAGAGATCCCACTCCTTGCCGCCGAGCGAGCGGACGACGCTGATCAGGAGAGGATCGACCGCGCGCACGCCGGCATAGGCGTTGAAGATGAAGGGGAAGACGGCGAGAACGAAGATGATCAGGGTCTTGGCCGTGACGCCGACGCCGACGAAGACGACGATGAGCGGCGCGAACGCGACCAGGGGGCTCGCATAGAGCGCCGTCATCAACGGGTCGAGCGCGTAGCCCACGCGCCGGCGCCAACCCATGACGATGCCGATGGCGACCCCGACGACCGAAGCGGAGATGAAACCATAGAGAAACGGCACGCCGCTGACCGCGAAGTCGTGGAACAAATCGCCCGAGCCGATCATATCGACGAGCGCCGAGGCGATGAGGCTGGGTTTGGTCAAGAACAGCGGATCGAATGGCGCGAAGAGAAACACCCCCTGCCAGAGGGCAAAGAAGATGGCCACCGACAAGCAACCAAGGAGCAGGTTGCGGTGGCGTGCCGCAAAGCCGAGACGATATTGGGGCTCGTCCGCCATGGTCTAGACCGTGATCTCGTCTTTCAGGGCGTGCCAGATCTCGAGCTTCAGATCGTTGAATTCCGGCGTCACCCGCATCTCGTAATCGCGCGGCCGCGGCAGGTCGATGTCGAAGATCTTCTTGGCGCGTCCCGGGCGCTTGGTCATCACGAGGACGCGGTCGGAAAGATAGATCGCCTCGTCGATCTGGTGCGTGACGAAAAGAACGGTCTTGCGCGCTTCCTGCCAGATGCGCAGCAGCTCGACCTGCATGAGGTCGCGGGTCTGCGCGTCGAGCGCGGCGAAGGGTTCGTCCATCAAAAGCACGTCGGGGTCGGTTGCGAGCGCGCGCGCAAGCCCGACGCGCTGCTTCATCCCGCCCGACAATTCATGGGGATAATGCCCTTCGAAGCCGACGAGCCCGACCATCTCGATGAACCGGCCCGCGATGTCGCGGCGCTCCGCGCCCGCCACGCCCTTCAATTGCAGCCCGAGCTCGACATTCTGCTGCACGGACCGCCAGGGCAGCAGGCCGAATTCCTGGAACACCATGGCGCGGTCGGTGCCGGGCCCGTCGATCCGCTTGCCGTGCAGATCGAGATCGCCCGAATCGGGCTTCAGCAGGCCGAGCAGAATCGAAAGGAACGTGCTTTTGCCGCAACCGGACGGCCCGACGATCGACAAGAACTCGCCTTCGCGGACGTCGATGTCGAAGCTTTGCAGCGCCCGCACCGGCGCGCGGTTCGGCGGCCGGAAGGTGAGGTTGACGTTGCGACCTTGAATATAGGGGGTCATGGCGCCGGTTCCGCTCCCTGAACGAGTTTCTCTCGGCAGCGATCTTCCGCAGCGACGGGGGCTCTTGGCCCCGCGCTGCAGCGTCGCCGTTCTGATGAAACTCTACCGTTTGGAGAGAGGCCGAGTCAAAGGCGTCGATTTGCTCGCGATCGGGCGATCTCGCGTCGCCGTGCGCCAAGAGGCGCGACCCTCGACGCGATCGGGGCGCGCAACGAAAACATTGCGCGCCCCGAGGCGAGGATTATCGCTCGATCAATAGGGCGTCTTGTTGATCTGCCCGGTCGCGGTGACATACCAATGCTCGCTCGGGAAGGGCTTTCCGGCGAGCCGGTCGGCCATCCAATCCGCCACCAGCCCGGGCGGGAAGGGGCCGAGATTGGCGGCCGGGACGTTGCCGACGGAATGGCGCGAATCCTGGTAGACGACCATGCGCTTCGGCCCCTTGACCGTCCGCACCAGCCGTTCCGAATGCTCGAGCGGGCTCAGCTCCTCCGCCTCGCCCGCGACGCAGAGATAGGGCACGCGGATCTTCTCGGCATGGCCTTCCCAGGTGATGGTCTTGCGGAACTCGTCGAACTTCGCCTCGTCGGTGATGCCCGACATGTACATGAAACGCTTCTTGAAGGTCGGCGAGGCCTCCTGGAAGATGGTATGGCAGCCCGGCTCGTGGCAGACGGACATCACCGCGCAGGCGCGGATGCGCGGCTCGTTGGCGGTGAGGATGGTGCCGAAGAAGGAGCCGAAGCTCGTGCCGGTGACGCCGATCCGGTCGGCATCGATCTCCGGCCGCGCCACCAGCCAATCGACGATCGGCTTTGCCGCCGCGATCCAGTTCTCGACGGTGAAATAGGTGCCGAGGATCGGCGCCTCATATTGCCCCGGCCCGTCCACCGCCAGGACGGCCATGCCGCGATTGAGCCAGCGGTCGCCATAGAGCGCGACATTGACCTCCTTGAAGCTGTCCATGCCCGGGATCGCGATCACTACCGGGATGCGTCCGCCCTTGTAGCCCGGCGGCAAATGGAACCAGGCCGGCACGATCTTGTCCTGGAAGGGGATCCATGCGGCTTCGACCCGGTGATCGGCGAGTTCGGCGTATTTCGCGTAGCATTCGCGTTTCTTTTGATTGTACGCGATGTTGGTTTCGTCGTTCTGATCATAGGGCCATTGCGCCGCGCCCCAATGCACCGCCGCCATGAAGTAATTGTCGCGCGCCGTGATCATCAGCTCGGCCTCGGCGGCGGTCTTCGCCTTGGCTTCGCGGCGCCGCGCGACCGCCTCGAACGCCGGACCGATATCGGCCATTTTCTGCACGCGCTGACGGATTGCGGCGAAGTCGGCATTGGCCTCGCCGCCGCAGGGCGCGCTCAAATAGAGCGAGCGCGGCTGGTCCCAGTCGACCCCGTTGGCACGAATGATGTTGTCGATGAGCCAGCGCTGTTCGCTCCAACGCTGCACATGCGGCTCGCCGCGCTTGTCGAGAATGGGCTGGGGTTGGCGGTCCATGCTGTCCTCCTCTTCCTGGCTTGATTGCCGTTTTCAGTTTTACGCCGATGGTCCGAAAATACTCCCTTCGCGGCCGCAGGACAACGCGGCGTCTGTCGCCGCGCCGGGCGGCTTATTGACAAAGAAGGCCACGGCCCATACCTAGCGCGCGGTCATCATGCCTTCCGCACCTCCGCCTTTCATTGGTCGCCGCATGCGACGCATCGAGGATGCGGCGCTGCTGCGCGGCCGGGGCCGCTTCGTCGACGACATCGAAATCGAGGGGCTGCTGCATGCGGCGTTTCTCAGGAGCCCGATCGCGCATGCGCGATTGAACCGGATCGACGCGGCGGCGGCGCGCGCCACGGAGGGGGTTCACGCGGTCCTCACCTATGCCGAGTTGCGGCCGCTTCTGAGCGGCGATCGAATTCCGCTGGCGGTGCCGACCGCCGCGATCCGCTTTCACGTCGATCCCTATGCGCTGGTGCGCGACGAATTGTGCTATGTCGGCGAACCGGTCGCGCTCGTGATCGCGTCGAGCCGGCACCTCGCCGAGGATGCGGCGGCGGCGATCGAACTCGATTTCGAGCCGCTGCCGGCGGTGGTCGATCCTTGCGCCGGGCTCGAGCCGGGTGCCCCGCGCGCGCGGCTCGATTGCCCGGACAATCTGGTCGCCCGCCACGCCATCGATTACGGCGATGTCGAGGGCGCGTTTGCGGCCGCCGCGCATCGCTTCGCCGAGCGCTTCCGCCTCAACAAGGGCGGCGGTCACTCGATCGAGACCCGCGGCATCGTCGCCCGCTTCGATCCGGTCGAGGATCTGCTGACCTGTTGGATCAACACCCAGCTGCCGCATCGCGCCAAGGGCGTTCTCGTCGAGGCGCTGGGCCTGGCCGAGCATCGGATTCGCGTCGTCGTGCCCGATACCGGCGGCGGTTTCGGTTCGAAGGCGGTGTTTCATCCCGAGGAGTTGGCGATTCCGGCCGCCTCGCTTCTGTTGCGGCGTCCGATCAAATGGATCGAAGACCGGCGCGAGAATTTTGTCGCCGCCGCGCAAGAGCGCGATCAGGTTTGGGATGTCGAGGCGGCCGCCGACGACGAAGGGCGCCTGCTCGCCATTCGCGGGCGGCTCGCGCATGATCACGGCGCCTGCACGCCTTACGGCGTGGCGCTGCCCTACAACGCCGCGACCAATCTGGTCGGACCTTACGTGCTTCCGGCCTATCGGCTCGATATCGCGCTTTGCCTGACCAATCTGGCGCCGGCGGCGCCGACGCGCGGCGCCGGACGCCCGCAAGGCACTTACGTCATGGAGCGTCTGCTCGACCGGATCGCGGCATCGCTCGGCCTGCCGCGCGACGAGGTCCGCCGTCGAAACATGATCCGGCCCGAGCAGATGCCTTACGTCACGCCGATCGTGACGCGCGACGGCGCGCGCATGACCTATGACAGCGGCGATTATCCCGAAAGCCAGCGCCGCGCGCTCGCCGCGGCGGGATGGGACGATTTCCCCGCGCGACAGGACGCGGCGCGGCGCGAAGGCCGCTGGATCGGGATGGGGCTCGCCAATTACGTCGAGGGGACCGGCCGCGGTCCGTTCGAGAGCGCGGCGCTGCGCGTCGGGCCTTCGGGCAAGGTGGTCGTCACCACCGGCGCCACGGCGCAGGGCCAGGGCACCAAGACGATGCTGGTCCAACTCGTGCAGGACGTGCTCGGCGTGCGCGCCGAGGACGTGACGGTGGTCGCGGGCGACACCGCGGCGGCACCGTTGGGGCAGGGCGCCTTCGCCAGCCGCCAAGCGGTGACCGCGGGCAATGCGATCTATCTGGCGGCGCAGGAGGTGCGCGCGAAGGCGCTGCGCGCCGCCGCCGAAATGCTCGAAGCCGCGCCGGAGGATCTGGAGTTGAGGGACGGCGTGGTGCAGGTGAAGGGCGTCGCCGGCCATGGGCGCAGCCTTGGCCAGATCGCGCGCGCCTTGGGCGGGCTGCCCGGCATGCCCTTGCTCGGCGGCATGGCGCCGGGGCTTGCGGCGGCCGCCGATTTTCAGCCGCCGACGCTCACCTATTGCAACGGCACGCATGTCGCCGAGGCCGAGGTCGATATCGAGACCGGCTTCGTGCGGCTGACGCGCTATGTCGTCGTGCATGATTGCGGGCGGATGATCAATCCGCTGATGGTCGAGGGCCAGGTGCTCGGCGGCGTGGTGCACGGCATCGGCAGCGCGCTCTTCGAGCGCATGGTCTTCGACGAAAGCGGCCAGCCGCAGAGCGTCAATTACGGCGAATATCTGCTCCCGACCGCCGAGGTGGTGCCGCGGATCGAGATCCATCACATGGAATCGCCGACCCCGCTCAATCCCTTGGGCGTCAAGGGCGCGGCCGAAAGCGGCACGATCGCGGCGAGCGCCGTGATCGCCTCGGCGGTCGAAGACGCGCTGCGGCCGCTGGCGATCCAGCTGCGCGATCTGCCGATCACGCCGGATCGGCTGCTGGCGCTCATCGCCGAGGCGCGATCGCGCGATTCCGCGCTCTAGCGCCGCGCGCAAAAAGCCGGTGGCAGGCGCCGGTCGCGAAGCTATGATCGGTTCGCGCGGTACGGCGAAACGCGAAAGCGGCATGCCGGCGCGTTGAAGACCGGAGGATCATGAGCGAGCGAAGCAATTTCACCGCCAATATCGCCTACGATGATTTGCGCGAATGGCTCGCTTACGCCGAGCGATTGGGCGAGGTGCGCAAGGTCGATGGCGCGAGCTGGCAGGAGGATATCGGTCTTGCGGCCGAGGCGGTGCTGCGCGCCGAAAACGGTCCCTGCGTCGTCTTCGACGAGATTCCCGGCTGCGCCAAGGGCTTTCGCCTGCTGCTGAACGTCTTCGCCGGCAAGCGGCGCAACATGACCCTGGGCTTTCCCGACGATCTCAGCAAATGGGAGCTCAGCGACGCCTACCGCAAGGCCTATCTCGAGAACGCGCGCACCATCCCCCACGAAATCGTCGAGACCGGCCCGGTTCTCGAGAATGTCCTGACCGGCGACGACGTCGACGTGCTGAAATTCCCGGCGCCCATCTGGCACGAAAAGGATGGCGGGCGCTATATCGGCACGGGCACCTACAGCATCACGCGCGATCCCGAAGAGAACTGGCTCAATGCCGGCGCCTATCGGTCCCAGGTGCACGACAAGAACTCGGTCGGCGTGCTGATCGCCGCGGGCCATCACGGCGATCTCCATCGCGCGAAATATTTCGCCAAGGGGCAGCCGATGCCGCTGGTGATGGTCTTGGGCGGCGACCCGCTCGCCTTCTTCTATGGCGGCGTCGAGGCGCCTTATGGTGTTTTCGAGATCGACATCATCGGCGGGATGCGCGGACGGCCGGTGAAGATGGTCCGCGGCAAGGTGACCGGGCTGCCTTTTCCGGCCAATGCCGAGATCGTGCTCGAAGGCTATGTCACGCCCGATCGCAAGGTGATGGAAGGGCCCTTCGGCGAATGGACCGGGCATTACGCGGGCGGCGCCTCGATGACGACCGTGCTCGACATCAAGGCGATCTATCACCGCAACGATCCGATTCTCCTGGGCGTGCCGCCGATGGGCGGCGGGCCGGACGAGATGGCGCGCTACCGCGCCGTGCTGCGCTCGGCGATGATCAAGCAGAACATGACCAACGCCGGCGTGCCCGAAGTGCGCCAGGTCTGGTGCCACGAGGTCGGCGGCGCGCGCCTCCTGCACGGCGTCTCGATCAAGCAACGCTATCCCGGCCATTCGGTGCAGGCCGGCCACATCGCCGCGCAATGCGGCGCCTCGGCCTATGCCTGCAAATACATCATCGTCGTCGATGACGATATCGACGTGACCGATCTCGACCAACTCCTCTGGGCGATGTTGACGCGAAGCGACCCCAAGGAGTCGATCCAATTCATCGAAGGCTCTTGGGATTCCCCGGCCGATCCGCGTTTGCCGCCCGAGAAGCGCGCGGCGCGCGACATGACGCATTCCGTCGCGGTGATCGACGCCTGCCGGCCTTTCCGTTGGCGCGACAAGTTCCCGCCCGCGAACACGCCCAGCCCCGAAGTCGCGCGCAAGGCGGCCGAGCGCTTCGGCTGGCTGCTTGATGGGCGGCCGGGCGGGTAAGCGGAAAACCATGTCCGATCGCGCAAGACTGGCGGAGCTTGTCGCCGCGGCGCGCCGCGCCGTGGTCTTCACCGGCGCGGGCATCTCGACCGAATCCGGCATTCCGGATTTTCGCAGCCCGGGCGGAGTTCTGGAGCCGCATGAAGCCGATTTATTTCGATGAATTCGTCCAAAGCGAGGATAAGCGCCGCGAGGCCTGGACGCGGACCTTTTCCGGCGCGATGCGATGGGTCGGCGCCCGGCCCAATGCCGGGCATTTCGCGGTGGCGCGTCTCGTCGCCCGCGGCAAGGTGACCGCCGTGATCACGCAGAATGTCGACAATCTCCACCAGGAATCCGGCGTGCCCGCGGCGCAGGTGATCGAGCTCCATGGCAATGCGAGCTACGCGACCTGCCTCGATTGCGGGCTTCGCCACGAGCTCGATGTGCTGAAGCAAAGCTTCCTGGGCCGCGGCGAGATCCCGCGCTGCCGCGACTGCAACGGCCTCGTGAAGACGGCGACGATCTCTTTCGGCCAAGCCATGCCGCAAGCGGCGATGGAGCGCGCCGCGCAGGCGACGCTCGATTGCGATCTCTTCATCGTCCTGGGCTCGTCGCTCGTCGTCTATCCGGCGGCGGGATTCCCGCTCTTGGCCAAGGAGAACGGCGCCAGACTGGCGATCGTCAACCGCGAGGCGACCGAGCATGATGCCCATGCCGACGTGGTCATCCATGACGAGATCGGCCGGGTCATGGCGGTCGTGGCGCCGACGGATTAGCGGCGCGAGGCGCCGAAGAGCGGTACGGGCCCGCGCGCGGCGATTGTCAAATCACCGGCCGCGGCGCAGACTCGCTCTCGGCCGTCACCGTGCAATCAAACATGCGAGGTAACCCGTGGCTCAACGACCGGAACGCCAGCCCAAGGCCTATCTCAATCGGCGGTTCATCGAGAGCCGCGAGGGCCGAGGCTTGCGTATCCTGGCCGAATATCTCGAGCCCTTGGCCCGCTTCACCCGCCATCAGGTCGACGACACGGTCGTCTTCATGGGCTCGGCCCGGCTCCAGTCGCGCGAGACGGCCGAGGCGGCTCTCGCGGCGGCCGAGAAGAAGGGCGAAGGCGTGGCAACCGCGCGCACGGTCTTGGAAATGTCGGCCTATTACGAGGCGGCGCGCACGCTCGCCCGGCGTCTGACCGAATGGTCGAAGGGGCTGCAGGACGAGGAGCATCGCTTCGTCGTCTGCACGGGCGGGGGCCCCGGGATCATGGAAGCCGCCAATCGCGGCGCGTCGGAGGGCAAGGGCATCAATGTCGGGCTCACCATCTCGATCCCCAACGAAGAGTTCGACAATCCCTATATCAGCCGCGAGCTGCATTTCCATTTCCACTACTTCTTCATGCGGAAATTCTGGTTCGTTTATCTGGCGAAGGCGGTCGTGCTCTTTCCCGGCGGCTTCGGCACGCTCGACGAGCTGTTCGAAATCCTGACCATGGTGCAGACGGGCAAGATGCGTAAGCGCATTCCGATCGTCCTTTTCGGGATCAAATTCTGGGACGAGGTGATCAATTTCGACGCGTTGGTGCGGTACGGCACGATCAGCCCGGAAGACGTCAACCTCTTTCACAAGACGGATTCGGTCGACGAGGCCTATGACATCATCACCCGCGGCCTCACCGACTTCGCGCTCGGCACGCCCGGCGCCTTTCTATGATCGAGTGGGTCGGGCCTGCCGCGGGGGGATGAGCAGCCAGATCCAGCTCGCGATCTGCGCGGCGACCGTGGCCGCGAAAGCGAGCTGATAGGCGATCACGGGATAATGTCCCGAGGCCTCGGCGGGAAAGAGGTCGATGACGAGGCCGACCATGTATTGAAGCGCGAAAGCGCCGATGAAAAAGAACGTGTTGAGCGCGGTGTTGGCGCGGCCGATCAATCGCTGCGGGAAATGCTGAGACAGCATCGGATAGCACAGCGTATTGACGTTCGACAGCAGCCCCATGCCGAAGAGGATGGCCCATCGTCCGGCGCCGCTCGGAAGGACCAGCGGCGCTTGCGAGAGAATGTAGAGCGCCGCGCCGACGATGACGATGCGGATGAGCGCGATGCCGCGGCGGTTGAGTTCGCTCGCGATATAGCCGTTCAAGACATAGGCGGCGACCTGCATCACGGTCAGGATCAAGAGATCGCTCGCGATCGCGCCGGCGCCGAGCCCGGCCACGTCGCGCAGCCAGGTGCCCGCCCACAGGCTTTGAAACGCGATCGTGCTGCCGACCGTCGTCATGTAGAGCGGCGCGACGCGCCAGAACACGCGATCGCGATAGATTTCCCCGAGACCGCGCAGCTGCTCGCCGAGGGTCGAGGGCTGCTTGTCCGCGACCCGCTCGGGCACGATCGCAAAGAGCAGGATCCCGCCCGCGAAAGCGGCGAGCGCGACTCCGATCATCAGGTGGCGCCATCCGGCGAGGTCGATCACGAATTGGGTCGGCAAAGTGGCCGCGAGCGAACCCAGCGCACCCACGCTCAGGACGATGCCGTTGAAGAAGGGCCAGCGCGCCATCGGAAACCACAGGGTGACGGCCTGAATGGAGGTCATCAGCGCGCCGGCGGCGCCGAGCCCCATGACGACGCGGCCGAGGAGCGCCACGGGCCAGGTCGGGGCCGCCCCGAAGATCAGCGCGCCGATCCCGCCGATGACGATGAGCGTCGCCTGGACGCGGCGCGGGCCGAAGCGGTCCATTAGCAGGCCGAGGGGGGCCTGAAAGAGCGCGGAGGCAAGAAAATAGGCCGAAACGAGCAGCCCCAGATCGCTCGCGGTCAGCCGGAAATCGGCGATCAAATGCGGCGCCAGAACCGCGTTCATGAAGCGGAAATAGTTCCCGAGCGCGAAAATAAGGGCGAACGGGGCGAGCACCGTGACGATCGGCAGACGCGCCGGCGGGGCCGCCGGTCGCAAGGTCTCGGTCATCTTCTCCCCCCAAGCGTCTTCTCGAGGGCGGCGCGCCGGCCGGCGCCGCCACCCCGGATCATATTAAGATCGAGCGCTCCTGCACAATGCGCGCGCTGATGTTAGAATTGCGCCATGCCACGATGATAGGAACGAGCTCATGCCGATGAACAAGCCCCATCTCGAATTCCACGGTCTCGACCTGAAGACCGGCTGGACGATGCTTCCGGGCTATCCGCCCACGATCATGGAAAAGATCCTGGCGAGCGATCTCGACGAGCGCCGCAAGATGGGCAGCCGAACGCGGCTGCTGCGCTTCGAGCCGGGGGCCTTCACCACCGCGCCCTTCGTGCACGATCACTGGGAAGAGGTGTTCCTGTTTCAGGGCGACCTCACCGTCGGCAATGACGCGCAGGGCAAGGGTGGAGAGCCCTTCAAGGCGCCGACCTATGCGTGCCGGCCACCCGGCGCCCATCATGGCCCGTTCAAATCCGAAGGCGGTTGCCTGCTTTACGAGATTCACTATTACGACGAAAGCAAGAAGTGACCGGTTTTTTCGTCTTAGTTGCGGAGCACGCATGAGCACCGACGAGCGTCGCGTTCTGATTGCCGGGGGCGGGCCGGTGGGCCTGTTCTGCGCCCTGCTGCTGGGGCGCCGAGGCCTGCCGGTGCGCCTCTTCGACGAGAACGACCAGCCGCAGGAAGACCCGCGCGCCGCGACCACGCATCCCGGCACGCTCGAGGTGTTGGCCGAGGCCGGGTTGGTCGAGGATATGGCGCGAGTCGGTCTGGTGGCGCCGATCTTTCAGTTTTGGGACCGGCCGAGCGGCCGCAAGGTCGCGGAGTTCGACCACGCGCTCCTGAAGGACGACACGGCCTTTCCCTTCGTCATCCAATGCGAGCAGTTCAAGACGACGCGGCTCATCCTCGATCGGCTGCGCGTTCTGCCCAATGTCGAAATCCTGTTCGGGCACGAGCTTCTGGAGGCCGAGCAGAGCGCGGGCGCGGTCACGGCGCTGGTGCGCGGGCCCGCCGGCGAGAGCCGGCATGGCGGCGCCTATCTGATCGGCGCCGATGGCGGGCGCAGCACGGTCCGCAAGCAATGCGGCAT
This sequence comes from uncultured Alphaproteobacteria bacterium, assembly GCA_963729935.1. Lineage (GTDB taxonomy): Bacteria > Pseudomonadota > Alphaproteobacteria > ATCC43930 > CGMCC-115725 > CAIKMD01. The sequence continues at coordinate 315,701 of CAVSPW010000005.1, read as the reverse complement.
CGCGTTCGAGGGCTTCACCTGGCCGGAGCGCTTCATCGTTCTCACGACGCCGTTCGATTTCGGCGCCTGGCGCGGCTATTGCCCGCGCAACTATTTCGCCGATCCGGAGGAATGGTGCAATTGCTTCAAGGTTTCGGCGAACGGGCCGCCCGGGCTGTGGCGCACGGTCTACCCGACCGATCCGGCGCGGTCGGATGACGAGCTGATGAGCGATGACGGCGTGCAGGCGCGGATGCAGAAATTCTTTCCCGCCGCGCAGCCTTACGAGATCGTCCACCGCAATCTCTATGTCACGCATCAGCGCGTCGCGATCGGCTTCCGTGCCGGGCGGGTCTTGCTCGCCGGCGATTCCGCCCATCTCAACAATCCGATCGGCGGCATGGGGTTGAATGGCGGGCTGCAAGACGCCGCGAACCTGGCCGACAAGCTTGCCGGGGTGCTGCTCGACGGCGCGCCCGATCGGCTGCTCGATCTTTACAGCCTGCAGCGCCGCACGGCAGCAGTCGAATTCGTGCAGGCGCAATCGATCGCCAACAAGAAACAGCTCGAAGAGCGCGATCCCGAGATCCGGCGCCGCAATCTCGACGAGCTCGGCCGAATCGCCGCCGATCCGGAAAAGGCGCGTCAATTCATGCTGCGATCCTCGATGCTCGCGAGCCAGAGACGGGTCGCGCAGATGACCCTCGCGGATGTGCCGGCATGAAGATCGCGCTGCCGGATCTGATTTCGAACTCCTATTTCCCGGCCGCCGCGGCGGTCGAATTGGGCTTCTTCAAGGAAGAGGGGCTCGATCTCTCGCTCGAGCTCATCTTTCCGGTCGACAAGGCCTATGCCGCCTTGCGCGACGGCGCAGTCGATTTCGTCGCGGGCTCGGCGCATTCCGCGCTGGCGGCGTTTCCCGAATGGCGCGGGGTGAAGCTGCTCTGCGCGCAAGCGCAGGGAATGTATTGGTTTCTCGTGATGCACAAGCGCTTTGCCGCGCGCCGCGGCGATCTCGGCGTCGTCAAAGGCTGTCGCATCGGCGCGGCGCCCTGGGTCGATATGGGGCTGAAGCGGCTCTTGATCGCAGGGGGCATCGATCTCGATGCCGACAAGGTCGCGATCGCGCCCGTGCCCGGCGCGCAAGGCGCCGGCGTCAATTTCGGCGTGACCGCGGCCAAGGCGCTCGAAGACGGCAAGATCGACGGATTCTGGGCGAATGGCATGGGCGCGGCCGTCGCCGAGCGCCGCGGCGTCGGGGATATCGTCATCGATGTGCGGCGCGGCGACGGGCCGAAAGCCTGCTTCAATTATACGATGGCGTCGATTGCGACGACGGACGCGCTGATCGAGCGGTCGCCCGCGATGGCCGCCGGCGCGATCCGTGCGATCGTCAAGACGCAAGCGGCGCTGAAAGCCGATGTCGCGCGCGCGACTTCCGTGGGCCGGAAGCTCTTTCCGCCTGCCGAGGCCGAGCTCATCGCCGAATTGATCCGGCGCGACCTGCCCTATTACGACCCGAGCATCTCGCGCGACTTCGTCGCCGGCATGAACGCGTTCGCGCGCTCGGCCGGGATCCTCACCGGCGATCCATCCTATGAGGCGGTGGTGGCCACGCGGTTCAGCGCGCTCTGGAGGGAGTAGAGAAGGGACCCGGCCTTGGCGCTCTCGGCGGCTCAGGCGTTCCGCATTTCCCAAATGGCCGGGTCGTTGAGGACGGAGATCGCCACGGTGCGCGTGGTCTTTCCGCCGACCTCCTGCATGATCGCGTGCGGAAGATCGTCGAGCCGTTCGACAAGCTTCACCAGCTGCCACTCCTGCCAGGTCTCGCGCGGAAGGTCGGCCAGCGTCTTCAGATAGACGTTCCCGACCTCGTGGCTGCGCTTCTGTCCCCGTTTCATCGCTCGTTCGAACATGGCACCCTCGGTTCGGCGAATTCAAATCAACGCTTCTTCTAGCCGGGTTCTCGTTAACAAACCGTAGGCGTCGGCGCGCAAACGGTCGAAGTCTTGCGGTCCACTCGGGCGGCGGGTTAAGAGCGTCGGCGCCGACCGAGATTGTCAGGACTCGACGGGAGGCGGCGTCCGATGGAATTTCATGCGTCTCGGTAAGCGTGCGGGATTCCCGATTTCGGCGATGGCCGTCGGGCGTCGCCCGTCTTGCCTCCGAGGGCGTAGCTAGAGAATCGTGGTCCGATCCTGTGCTCCCGTGCCGACAGCGCTGATGCGACGATTGGTCCAATACGTGATGCGCTCGATCAATTTCGCAACGTCATAGGGCTTCACGATAAAGTCGTTCCCACCCACGGCAAGGCCGGTTTTTACGTCGTCTGCGGACTTCCGGGCAGTGAGAAACACGATCGGCACAGACGCCAGAGTGTGCATCGACCTTATCTTGCCGCAGGTCTCGAAACCATTGGGCGGAGGCATCTCGATGTCCAAGAGAATGACCTGAGGCACGATGCGTTCGAGCAGAGCCAGACATTCGACGCCGCTCTTGGCGCCAAGGAATGTGCAGCCGGCGGATTTTACCGCCAGTTGAACCAGGCTCAGATTTTCCGGAGCATCGTCGACGGCCAATACGAGTTTCGAGCTTGGCTCCGACCGGTTCAGTATCACGCCGGTCATCGCAGACGCTCGCTTGCCTTGCGGGCCGCGTTTGCGGGCATTTGAGCATCGAGCCATGTGCGGAGCTCGGCCGACGCGATGTTCGACGCCTCCCGCACATCCTGGGCAAGGCCGGTTGCGGCCGCTCCGTCGCCTGCGCTGCAGGCACGCTCGATCGCGGCCGCCAATTCGCTGACCCGCGTCGCGCCGACATTGCCCGCCACGCCGACGATGGTATGCGCCTCACGGGCGAGCGCGCCAAGCTCGCCGGCGGCGGCATGTCGGGCAATATTGCCCATACGCTCTTCGATGGATGTCAAATAGCTGTTGAGAAACTCGTGAATGTCCGGCGCGGGAAACAGCGATTGAAGCTTGCCGAGGCAATCGCGATCGATGGCGCCCGGCGATGGCGCCGCCGGCATCGGTGCCGCCCTTGGTTCTTTTCCGGCGGCCGACAACGCCTCGATTTTCGATAACAAGATCTGCGACTGGATGGGCTTCGAGACGTAATCATCCATCCCGGCGGCCAGGTAGCCCTCTTTTGCGCCGACCATGGCGTTGGCCGTCAGCGCAATGATCGGAACATTGCTCTTGGGAGCGGGCAACGCCCGAATTTGCCGGGTGGCCTCGACGCCGTCGAGCTCGGGCATCTGCACGTCCATGAGGACAACGTCATAATCATGGCGCCGTACGGCCTCGATGGCCTCGCTGCCGTTCTCCGCCGTGTCGACCGCGTAACCGGCCTTACCCAGCAGCGCGATCGCGAATCTCTGATTGAACTTGTTGTCTTCGGCGAGAAGGATTTGCTTCGGTCGACGATCGGACTGCGACTTCTCCGGGTTGGCGACTTGAAAGCGTTTGACGCTGTCGATCAATTCGGCGGGTATGGCTTCGCGCGGAGGCGTGATCTGATAAAGCCCGGCCAAACATTCGAAGAGCTCCCCGACGCGCATGGGCTTTTCAAGGACCGCGTCGAAGGCCTGCGTCGGTTCCGATCGCGTGTTTTGCCGGCCGGTGGACGAGATCATCACCAATTTCGTCGCCGCAAATTTCGGCGCCGTCCGGAACTGCCGCGCCAAATCCGCGCCCGATAGGCCGGCCATCTCCTCGTCGAGGAAAGCAATGTCGAACGCTCTCCCGCGGTTCAATGCGCGCTCCATCTCCGCGATCGCGTAAAATCCGTCCTCGGCGCAGGTCACCTCGAGCCCGGCCGATCCAAGCTGGCGCGAAATAACCTCGCGATTCATCTTCAGGTCGTCGACCAGAAGCGCACGCATGCCCTTGAGCCGCGCCAGCAACCGAGACTGGTCGAGCGTCAGGGCCGGGCTCTGCGCCAGCGGAAGCTCGAACCAGAAGGTCGAGCCGATTTGGGGTTCGCTCGAAACGCCGATCGATCCTCCCATCAACTCGACCAATTGCTTGCAGATCGCGAGCCCGAGACCCGTGCCGCCGAAACGCCGGGTGACCGAGTTGTCGGCCTGGGCGAATTTTTGGAAAAGGGCCGCGCAGGCGTCTTTCGATATCCCGATCCCGGTATCCGCGACCTCGAACCGCACCCGGCGCAACGGGCCTCTCGGATGGTCCTCGTGATCGGCCTGCAACGAGACCTGAACCGAGACGCCGCCGCGTGCGGTGAATTTGATCGCATTGCCGACGAGATTGAGCAAAACCTGCTTCAATCTTGTATCGTCGCCGCGAAAGTGGCATCGCGCCGCCGTGGCAATGAAAACGCTGAGTTCCACGCCCTTGTTGCGGGCCTTGCCGATGAACAGCATGACCGCGCTTTCGACCGCTTCGACGAGATCGAAGTCGATTTCTTCGATTTCCAACTTTCCGGCTTCGAGCTTGGAGACATCGAGAATATCATTGATGATCGCCAAAAGCGCTTCGCCCGATTCGGAGACGATCTCGGCGAATTTTCGCTGCTCTTCATTCAAGGGCGTGTGCAGCAAAAGTTCCGTCATGCCAAGAACGGCGTTCATCGGCGTGCGGATCTCGTGGCTCATATTCGCGAGAAACTCGGACTTGGCCCGATCGGCCGTCTCGGCCCGCTCCTTCGCGTCGTGGAGCGCTTCCTGAAGCGCCTTTTGCCGTTCCGCCGCGTCACGCAGGGCGGTCACGTCCTTGAAGGTTCCGATCCGGCGCGTCGGCGTTCCGTCCGCGGCCAGGACGACCTCGGATTCGTTGAATATCCATTTCGTTGTCCCGTCCCGACTCGCGATCCGGAACTCGACGGGCTCGGACCGGCGTCCCTGCTCGGAGGCCCGCATCGCGGCTTCGTATTTCTCCCGATCTTCCGGGCAAATACATTCGAGGAGCTCTTCTCTCGTCAGCGCAGGCTGCGTCGGGTCCAGGCCGAAAATCCGGTAGGCCTCGTCCGACCATTCGACGCGGCCCGTGCGCAAGTCTCGTTCGAAGCTTCCGGTGCCGGAAATTCGCTGAGCGCGTTCCAGTTGTTCCCGGCTGCGCCGCAACTCGAATTCGGCGTGTTTTCGTTCCGTGATGTCCCGGACCGCGGCGATGGCGGCCGCGCTGCCGCCGCCCCGATAGGGGCTCAAGCTTATCTCGACGGGCATTTCACGACCGTCTTTCGTCAGCGCTAACAGATCAAGCCCGATTCCCATCGGCCGCGTCCGGAGGTCGCTGAAATAGCGACGGATATGTTCGCCGTGCCGCTCCCTGACGGAAACCGGCAGAAGGTGATCCAGGGGCCTGCCGACGAGTTCGTTCCGGCCGTAATGGAAAAGGCGCTCGGCTTGCTCGTTTGCAAGCTCGATATTGCCCGATTCGTTTACGACAAGAACGCCATCCGGCATCGCTGCAAGAAAGCTTCCAAACTTTGCCTCGCTCGCTGCGAGCGCCGCCTTCAGTTTTGCCGCGCCGTCCGGCGGCGAAACCTCGTCGATCGGCCGATGGGGGGCGGGCCTCTTGGATCTCGGCACGTGGATCGACCTGCGATGTATGAGAACCGGTATCCTTCGCGCCCTATGCCCGCTTCCGGTCTTCGAGCAGGGTCAGCCACGTCGACAAATACTTGGTGCAGCGTATGAGATCGTTCTCCATCGCGGAGGCCTCCGCGGGCGTGGGCAGTTCACCGGCTTCCCAGAGCGCGAGCCGCTTTTGGGCGAGGCGGAGCACATTGGCCGCCGCCTCCGCCATGTCGTGTTCGGCGTGATCGAGTTGCGGGGATTTCGCGGGGGTGAGGTTTCCCAGCAGGGCAATCGCGTGATCGAGCTTCGGGCCCTGTTCCCCCGACAAGGCCCGGCATCTCAGCCGTAAATCGGCGGAAACCCGCAAGATCCGATCCCGCATCGCGGGGTGCATCGGTTCGGTTCGATGATGTGCCGTGTCAGCCATAAGACCGCTCGCGTGTGAGGCGTGCTTTGGTCGCCGCCGCTGGGCACTGGATGGTTGAGCGATCGGCCAACATCGGTCTAGGCGGCCCGCCGGAGGAGGAAGCGCGACCACACCTCTGAGAGCGCCGCGACAAGCTGCTCGATATCCGCATCGCTGTGCTGTGGCGTCGGCGTCAGACGCAGACGCTCGCTTCCGGCCGGCACGGTCGGATAGTTGATCGGCTGCACGTAGATGCCGTGCCGTTCCAGCAAGACGTCGGAGGCGGCCTTGCAGGCTCGCGCATCGCCGACCATCACCGGGACGATATGGCTTGCCGAGGGCATCACCGGCAGCCCCGCCTGGGCGAGACGGCGCTTCACGAGCGCGACACGTTCCTGGTGATGCGCGCGCAGATCGCAATCGGATTTCAGATGCCGGATGCTGGCGATGGCGCCGGCGGCGATGGCCGGAGGCAGGGCGGTGGTGAAAATGAAGCCCGGCGCGAAACTGCGCACGAAATCGACGAGTTCGGTGGAGCCTGCGATGTAGCCGCCGATCAATCCGAAAGCCTTGGCCAGCGTGCCTTGGATTATGCCGACCCGATGCGTGACGCCATCGCGCTCGGCGATGCCGGCGCCGCGCTTGCCGTAAAGCCCCACGGCGTGGACCTCGTCGAGATAGGTGAGGGCGCCATGGCGTTCGGCGACGTCGCAAATCTCGGCGATCGGGGCAATATCGCCGTCCATGGAATAGACCGATTCGAAGACGACGAGCTTCGGGCGTGACGGGTCGGCGCCGGCGAGAAGCCGGTCGAGATCGGCCGGATCGTTATGGCGGAAGATGTGTTTCTCCGCGCGGCTGTTGCGGATGCCCTCGATCATCGAGGCGTGGTTCAGCGCGTCGGAAAAAACGATACAATCCGGCAACAGGCTTGCCAGCGTCGTCAGCGTCGCCTGATTCGAGACGTAGCCCGAGGTGAAGATCAGCGCCGCCGGCTTTGCATGGAGATCGGCCAGTTCCTGCTCGAGCATCACATGGTAATGCGTCGTGCCCGATATGTTGCGCGTCCCGCCGGCTCCTGCGCCGGCGGCGTCGATGGCGGCGTGCATCGCCGCGAGGACCTTCGGGTGCTGCCCCATGCCGAGGTAATCGTTGGAACACCAGACCGTGACCTCGCCGCCCCGGCGGTGATCGATCGCGCGGGGGAAGGCGCCGGCTCGGCGTTCAAGGTCGGCAAAAATGCGGTAAGCGCCCTTGGCTTTGAGGGCGTTGAGCCGCGTTGCGAAAAAGGCTTGGTAATCCATGGCGATCAACGGGAAATCGGCATCGGCCTGAGCGACTCGTCAAAAGCCCCCGGCTGACGGGATGCAGCCTCCTCGAATTGCGCCTGCTTTCCAAGGCTGCCGCATCCCGCATTTCCGATGCCGGGGCCTTCATATGCACACGTGCTCAATCCCAATACGGTGTTGCCGTAGGTTTGTATGGCGATTGCCGCGTATGCGTTGAGCGATCCCGCACGTTTAATGAGGCGGGCAACGCCCCCGCGATCCCGGAGAACATCCTTCACGAGACCGCGGAAGCTGATGAGGCGGACCATCCGGGAATTCCTGTGCCGCAGCGCTGCCCAAGAATGATCCTTTATGCCGCCCGGATCGTCGTGAAAAAGCCCTCGACTTCCTGGCGCAGGCTTTCGGACTGCTTGGTGAGCTCGCCCGCCGCCGAGAGGAGTCCGGTGGCCATTTGACCGGTCTCGGCGGCAGCCATGTTGACGCCGCCGATATTGCTCGAAACCTCCTGCGTGCCCTTCGCCGCCTCTTGGACGTTGCGCGCGATCTCTTGCGTTGCGGCGCCTTGCTCTTCGACGGCCGCGGCGATCGTGGTCGCGATCTGATTGATCGACGTGATCGTGCCGGCGATCTCCTGAATGGCGCCAACCGATTCTTTCGTCGCGGCCTGAATTTCGGCGATCTGCTGGCCGATCTCCTCGGTCGCCTTGGCGGTCTGATTGGCCAGGTTCTTGACCTCGGCCGCGACCACAGCGAAGCCTTTGCCGGCCTCGCCCGCGCGCGCCGCCTCGATGGTGGCGTTGAGCGCCAGCAGATTGGTCTGGGAGGCGATGTCCTGGATGAGCTTGACCACCGTGCCGATCTTCTCCGCCGATGCGGCCAGGCCTTGGACGGTCGTGTTGGTGCGATTGGCCTGCTCGACCGCCTGTCCGGCGATCTTGGCGGATTCGGAGACCTGACGGCCGATTTCCTGCACGGAGGAGGAAAGCTCCTCGGTGGCGCTGGCAACCGTCTGAACATTGGCCGAGGCTTCCTCGGAAGCCGCGGCGACCGCCGTGGACTGGGTGCTGGTCTGTTGGGCGTTGCCGGAAAGCGTATTGGCGGTGGTCTGCACCTGGCCCGCCGCGCCCGAAACCGCGCTGAGCGAGGCTTTCGACTTGGCGTCGAAGTCTTCGATCGCCTTGTTCATCTTGTCCTGGCGTACCTGACGTTCGGCGAGCATCGCCTCTTGATACACCGAGATCGCAAAATCCATGTCCAGCATCACCGCCGAGTTGACGGCCTTCTGCACGGCGCTCAATTTGGCGGCCTTGCGGCGATAGGCGTTCACCGCCAGTTCCTGAAGCATACTCAACACGAGATTGTAGCCGCCGATATACCAGCGCGGCTCCAGCCCGATCTTGTTATGGATCATCCCGATCGTGCGCACGCCGTTGATGTAGGCCTCGTCGAACCGGCCGTTGAACAAACGTCCCCAATGCGTGCTCTGCGCGGCCTTGAGGCGCGGGATGTCGTTGCCGACCATGCGCGCCAGATTCGGCTCCGCCGCCGCGTGGCGGTAGAAGGCGTCGAGAACCGTCGGCAACGCCGGCTCCACCACTTTCCAGAACTCCCGCAGCAGGGCGCCGGTCTCTTCGTTGATGCTCATGAAGCGCATCCGCGCCTCGCGGTCCACATTATTCGCCGTGTTCGTCGTCGCGTTGTTCATCTGCTTATCCTTTCGAGGCTTAATCAAATCTGGGTGGCACGCTGCTCAAGGCACATTGGCGCGGAGAGTTGAGAGCCAATCGCTCAAACTCTGAGGCAAAAGAAATTTCGACGAAGATCGCGCCAAACAATGCCGACAGCGATCCAACGAGAGAAATCTAGAGTCCTCCCGGTTAACCACTGATGATTTGGCACGAAACAGAAGTCCGGCTCGCGTAATCCGTATGGATGAAGCAACGAGCGGTCTTCTCACGTGCCCGAGCGTAAATCCGGTTTTGTCGACGATGGCGTGGCAGAAGACTCGGATCAAAAATCTCGCGGTCGAGTCGCCGGCGATGAGCCCGCGCTCGCCGAATGGAGCATCTGATGGCGTGTTCGAATTGCATGTTTTTCGGCCTGTTCTCACTCTTCTGCTACAAATCGTCTTGCGGTATTGAAGAATCGCCCTTGCGCGGAGCAAGAAACGACCAAGGAAGCTGCCTTCAGTGATCGAAACAAGGCGTACAAACGGGCGACGGGCGAATAATCGCAGCAGACAAGAAATCTTTGGTAAATTGATCATCGAATGGTTCCATTGGCATCTTATGTATTGATTCGTATCAAATGATAGACACACGATTCGACGCTCATGGCTGCGGGCGCGACGCTGTCGCGCTATCCGCACCAAGTGTGAGCGGGGACAAGCGTATGGACCTCGCCTCACCGCGGCCAAGAATTTGTGTTCACCGCAGCGCGAGGCCTCGATGATCGCAACGAGTTGCGAGAATTGTGCGCTGCGTCAGAAACAACACTTTCGACAGTTTCGAGGAAACGATCTCAAATTCGTCAGCGGCATGCGCCTTGCCCAAAGAGAACTGGCGCCCGGCCGTTTGCTCGTCGAGGCGGGCGAACCCGCGAAAGCGCTCTACACGCTAACCGAAGGTTGGGCGGCCTTCTGCGCGGACATCCCCGGCGGCGGCCGTCGCATTACCCAGATCCTGTTGCCCGGCGATCTCATCGGCGTGAGGGCAGCCCTTACGGGCAAGCACGGACGCGCCGTCTTGGCCTTGAGCTACATCCGATATTGCGTTCTCGACCGCTCGCTACCCGAGGCTCTCGCGCAACGCGGGGGCGAGCTTTGCCTCGCCTTGATGCGACATCTGGCGGAGACGCGGGTGCGCCGCGAAAAAATGGCGACCCTTCTCGGCAATGGAACCCCGATCCAACGATTGGCCTATCTCTTTCTCGAGACATTCGCGCGGCTGAAAGCCATCGGACTGGCGGCCGAATCGATGTGTCCGTTCCCGCTTCGCCGAAGCCAGATCGCTCACATTGTCGGACTATCGGAAGTTCATACGAGCCGCACGCTGGCCGTAATGCGCAAGGAAGGTTTGATCGACATCGCGAACAATATTCTTTTCATCGGTAATGAAGCGCGCTTGGCCGACATCGCGACATCGAAGCCCTTGATCTACCCCGAAGGGCGGCTGATCCTTTAGCGGCCGCCGAGGCCAAGGCCATGTCCGGCGCTCGAATGCGCTACGGCGGTATCTCGCGATCAGGGCCCTTGACGGCGATCGGGCTGCGCGGCGCAGATGTCGGCGGGCAGACAGGGCCGGCCTGTTTTTGAGCCGCACGAAATTGAGCGGGATTTCAAGCGGCGGGGCGCGACGAGGCCATTCTTCCGGCGGCTGCCGACTCGGTCGCCGCCGGAACAGGAAAATAAAGATCGAACCGCGTGCCCTTGCCCGGCTCGCTCGCGACTTCGATCCGCCCGCCATGGCTCGCGACAATGCCGTGAACGATCGAAAGGCCGAGACCGGTTCCGTCGCCGACCGATTTGGTCGTGAAGAACGGCTCGAAGATGCGTCGCTGCGTCGCCTCGTCCATGCCCATGCCGGTATCGCCGACCGACAAGCGGATCTCGGGCGCGCCCGGCCGCACCGAGGCGACGTCGAGCGTCACGGTGATCGTCCCTATCTCATTGCCGAGCGCTTGAGAGGCGTTCGTAACCAGGTTGGTAATCACCTGGTGGATTTGCGTCGTATCCGCCGGTATTCGTGGAACTGTCCCGATCCGCTCTTCCAGTGTGATTGACGACGGGATGGTTGCCCGCAACAGCTTCAGCGCGTCCCTGACGGCTTCGGCTAAATCCGTGTCCTGCTTCTCGGTCACTTCCTTCCGGCTGAAGGCGACGACGCGCTTGACGAGGTCGCTCGCGCAGACACTGGCCTGATAAATCGTTTCGAGATTCGCGCGAACCAGATTGCCATCCTGAAGCCGGCGTGCGGTCACCTTGCTCAAGGCCATGATCGGAACAAGCGTGTTGTTGAGATCATGCGCAATGCCGCCGGCAAGCGTGCCAAGCGCCTCAAGCTTCTGCGAGTGCAGAAGCTGTCTCTCGAGATCGCGTTCGCGGCGCTCGGCGAGGCGCAGCTCGGTGATGTCTTGCAGAGTGCCGTAACGGCGAACGGGCCGCCCGGCTCCATCACAGACCACGGCGCCTTCGCGGCGGACCATTCTTTCAATGCCGTCAGGCCGGATGATGCGATATTCGATCGTCGTGCTCGCTTTTCCGCTGATCTCATTCGAACGGTATGCGACGAATTGGCCCCGATCATCCGGATGTATGAGCTTGACCAATGTTTCGGCTCCTGGCGGGGCGTCCGCCATCTCGATCCCCAAGATACGGAACATCTCATCCGACCATTCGACCTTGCCCGTGATCACGTCATGCTCGAAACATCCGATCATCGCGATCCGCTGCGCGCGGGCGAGCGTCTCGCTGCTGCGGCGGATTTCGATCTCCGCCTTCTTCTGTTCGGTAACATCTTGCACCGTTCCGCAAAGAAAGAGTGGTCTCTCGTGTTCGTCGCGCATAAGTTCGCTTTCGCGATGGAGCACCCGTTCGACACCGTCGGGCCTGATGATGCGGTAATCGATCGGCGATGTCGCAATCCCGGCCTCGGTGGCATGTCTGAACGCATCGATCCGGTCACGGTCATCGGGGTGGACGAGGCTCCGCAGAAAGTCTGTCGAGGCTTGGGGGCTGCCGCGCACCACGCCATGAATTCTGTAGAACTCGTCCGAAAACTTGACTTCGCCCGTGACGAGATCGCGTTGGAAGCTGCCGATGCGAGCGATGCGTTGCGCCCGCGCGAGATCTTCGCGGCTGTAGCGCATTTCGCTTTCGATCTTTTTTCGCTCGGTAATATCTTGAACGGTGCCGAATATCCGAACGGGCGTTTTCTCCTTGTCGAAGATGGCGCCATATTCCCGGTGGAGGATCCTTTCCTCGCCGTCGGGCCGCGTGATCCGAAAGTCGAGCGGCATGCGCGATCCGGGATTGAGCGCCGCGTTTCTTCCTTCGAGGAATTTCTGACGGTCCTCGGAATGGACCATGAGCGCCAGGAACTCGGCCGTTATCTTTTCGGTCGAATCCGTTAGGCCCCAAATTCTAAGGAATTCGTCCGACCACTCGATCCGGCCTGTCACCAGATCCCGGCCGAAGCTGCCGATGCCGGCAATTTGCTGCGCTCGGGCGAGATCTTCGCGGCTGTGGCGCAATTCCAATTCGATCCTTTTGCGCTCGGTGATGTCTTGGATCGTTCCGAACGAGCGAACGGGCTTTCCGGTTTCATCTAAATCCACGGCCTGTTCGTGGTGAATGATCCTTTCCTCGCCGTCGGGCCGAATGATGCGAAATTCCTGCGCCCGCGCGGGCTGACCTCGGAGGACCGCCTCTCGACCCTCGATGAACCTTTGACGGTCTTCGGGATGGATGAGAGTCGCCAAAAACTCGAAGTTCATTTGCGAAGGATCGCGTGAGATGCCCCAAATCCTGAGACATTCGTCCGACCACTCGATCCGGCCTGTCGTCAGATCCCGGCTGAAGCTGCCGATGCCGGCGATTTGCTGGGCGCGGGCCAGGTTCTCACGGCTTTGGCGCAAGGCGAGATCTTTCTCTTGCCTCTCGGTGATGTCCCGGATCACACAGATCAGCATACGGCCATTCGGCGATTCGTAGAGGCATCGGCTGATCTCGACGGGAAATTCGCCACCGTCGCTGCGCCGCGCCCGGCGCTCGATGGGACGAACGTCGATCTCGGGTTGGGCATCGTTGAGTGCTGCCCGAAGACTGTGTTCGCTTGCAGATCGATTGGCCAAAGCCATGGTCTGCCGAAAGAGCAGACCGGTCATTTCGCCCGCTCCGTAACCATGGAGCTTTTCGGCCGCCGGATTGGCAAAATCGATTTTCAGGGATCGATCGATCATTGTGACGGCGTCCGGAAGCGCCGCGAACAGCGCGCGAAGTGTTTCCTCGCTCGCCGAGATCGCATTCATTCGCGCGTCGTTGCGCCGCAGTTGGGCGACGAGGTAGGCAAAGAGCGCAACTAAGATGACGATCGCGGCGAGGGTTCCGCCGATGACGCCGATGGCCTCCCTCCGCCAATGCGCCAAAGCGGCGTGTGTGTCCCAGCTGGCGGTGACGACGAAGTGGGCGTTTGCGCCGACTAAGCCCGCGACAAACCGGTCCTTGCCTGTGATGGTCGTGAATTGGCCAAAGGCGCCGTTCTCCCCGGCATCCCGAAATGTCTTGTAGATGGGCCGCTGCGAGAAATCCGTTGCGAGGACCGGATCACGGAGCTTGACCGCCGGGTCCCTCACGAGTTCTCTGCCTTCGGCGTTGAACAACGCGATGCTGCTTCCCGCCGGCATGGGAAGCGAATCGAAAAGTCTCTGGAAATAGTCGGCATCGATATAGACGGCGACGACGCCGCGGGCGGCTCCGGCGCTGTCGAAGATCGGGCGGCTTTCGATGATTTTCGGCTTCCCGTCGATTGGATCGGCGACCAGTTCGCTGACGATGAGCCGGTCGGTCTGCGCGACGATCTGGCGCCTAAAGAAATCGAAATCCGCGACCGAGACCGGAATCGGGGGATCGGCAAGGGTGCTGACGGTCGCGTTGCCGGTCCGATCGTAGATCTCGATCTTGCGGGCCGCGGCCCTGCCGTAGATACGGTCGATCAATAATTGCCGCAGGGCAGGTCCGGGATGGGCAAGGTCCTTTGCGCCGGCCGCCGCTGCCTGAACATCCTTCAGGGCGAGGTCCGCGTTGGCCCCGATCTGGCCGACCACATGCATCATCGACTGGGCAGGAATCTCCAGACGATTCCTGATCGAGTCGACCTCTTTCTTGTAGAGCGACGTGACGAAAAAAGTCGAGACCGCGGCGGCAGTTGCGATCACGAAGCACCCGACGAGGATAAGCGCGTGGCTGAGCTTCGCCGGCCGCGGCATGCGGCCAAAGGGCCGGACGCGCGGCAGCCGCGCCGCGGATGGCGGCACCGGATCCTTCATCGGAAGCAGCCTTTGGCGAACGGGTTGGGCGACATGCGGGCGGCGAGGGGCGGCGGTCAGGCGGCTTAACCGGCCGCAAGGCGGTTCCGAACGACGGCGATGAATTGGTCGGGATCGAGCGGTTTACCGAGTATGTCCGACGCGCCCAATTGGCGGGCGATCTTGAGGTAATCGGTATTGCCGCTGCGGCCACCGCCGGATATCGCGATGATTTTCGCATCGGGGCATTCGCCGCGAATATCGCGAATGGTCTCGATACCCTCCTTTTCCGGCATGATGATGTCCGTGACGACGAGATCCGGTTTCTCGCTGCAGAAAAGAGCGAAGCCGCGCTTTCCGTCCTCGGCGCTGAGCACTTGATATCCTTCGCTTTCGAGAATCTGGACGAGGACGTTGCGAACGATCCCATTATCGTCGATGACCAGAATCTTGTGCATAAGGCGTCTGCCTTTGGATCAAGAAAGCGGCCGCGGCGACGGTAGGAACCGTCGCGACGAGCCATGGCCGAGGAATGCCACCTGCGGCTATCGAGCGGATTTTACCTAGAAATGGGTTAACGCCACGTGATCGGCCGCTTGGCGAAGGTGAAGCCTTGATGTCGTGACGGCCGCCATCGGACAGGTTCTCGACGGCGTCACTCCGCAGCAATACGCAAGCTGGGTTAAAACTGAGGCTGCGATTGGTCCTAAAAGCTGCCCGCTCTAGACCACGTGATCGGGCACGAGCACGCAAGGGTGCTCGGGATCGCCGGTCTCGACCTGGATCGTCGCGTGCTCGATGCCGAAACGCTCGCGCAAGTCGTTGGTGATCTCGGAAAGCACCGCATCGCCCGGATGTCCGCCCGGCATGACGAGATGGCAGGTCAAGGCCGTGCTGGTGGTGCTCAACGGCCAGATATGGAGATCGTGCACCGCCGCAACGCCGCCGACATCGCGAAGATGGCTGCGGACTTCGGCGGTGTTGATGCCGGGCGGCACGGCATGAAGCGCCATGTCGAGCGAATGACGCAGCAGCCGCCATGTGCCGAGCACGATGACGGCGGCGATCACGATGCTGGTCGCGGGATCGAACCAGAGCCAGCCCGTCCACAGGATGATCGCGCCCGACGCGACGACGCCGAGGCTCACCAAGGCATCGGCGAGCATATGCGCAAAAGCGCTCTTGACGTTGAGATCGCCATGATGGCTGCGCCCCAGGAGCAGGGCGCAGACGCCGTTGACGACGACCCCGGCAGCCGCGACGAAGAGCATGATTTCGCCATCGACCGCTTCGGGCGCGAGCAGCCTTTGCACCGCCTCGACCGCGATTCCGCCGACGGCGATCAGCAAGATGATGGCGTTGAGAAGTGCCGCGAGGATCGACGAACTGCGCAACCCGTAAGTGTAGTGCGGCGTGGGCCCGCGCCGCGCCAGCACACTGGCGGTCCAGGCGGCCACGAGGCCGAGCACATCGCTGAAATTATGGCCGGCATCGGCCAGCAGCGCCATCGAGTGGCTGAGGAAACCGAAAGCGACCTCAATGAAGACGAAGGCAAGATTGAGCGCGGTTGCGACACCGAATACGGCGCCCAATTTGCTTCCGGCGTGATGGTGGTGGTGATGATGGCCGGTGGGGCGGCGCGCTGTGCCGACCTCGTGTCCATCGTCCTGAAGCTCATGGGGCCGGTGATTGGGATCGTCCGGCCCATGGGCGTGGGGCGCGTGCGCCATGCCGACACTCTGCGCTAAGGCGCCGAAAAAATCGAGGCCTTCGGTCTCGAACCTCGCCTCGCCGGTCACGGGCGAGGCAAGGTTTGTCAGGCGGCGCGCCGGACGTGCGACCGCGCCAAGCCGCTGGCCTGGGCTTTGGCTGCGTCCTGGATGTCGCGCGAGAACAGGTAAGGGATGTCGGAACGCGAAATCCCAATATCCGCGAGCGAGCGGTCATCGAGCGAGTTCAACTCATCATACGCGACTTGGCGCCGGCGCCAATCGAGATAGGCGGCACGGACATTCTGCAAACTCGATAGAAGGATGCTCAACATTTAAACAACTCCTTGATTCAACCACATAAAGGTTCTTTGTGCATTGCACAAAATAGGTAAGCCTTGTTGACAAAATATGAAGAGGGATCGTTAGCGGGTCAGTCATACCGAAGTCGCATAACGGATTAAGATTTATCAACCTTTCGGCCGTTTTCCGGGACCGGAGCCCCTTGTCGGGGGAATGCCGGCGACTTAGCTTCGATTGATCGGAGGGTACGATGCATGACGGCCGGCCGCTTTACCGCGGCGATACGGCGGAACGGCTAGAAGCGCTTCGGGCCGAGCTGAAACGCCGCGGCGTCGCCGGATTTATTGTGCCCCGTACGGATGAATATCAAGGCGAGTACGTGCCCGCCTCGGCCCAACGCTTGGCCTGGCTCACCGGGTTCACCGGGTCGGCGGGGCTTGCGATCGTGCTGCCTGCTGCGGCCGCGATCTTCGTCGACGGCCGCTATACGCTGCAGGCCGAAGCCGAGGTCGAGGGGAGGCTGTTTCAGCGCCGCCATCTGACCGAGACGCCGCCTTCGTCCTGGATTGCAGAAACACTGAGGCCGGGCGAGTCGCTCGCCTATGACCCGCGCCTCCTCACCTTGGGCGAGGTCGATCGGTACAGATCTGCCGCGGAAAAAGCCGGCGGCCGATTCGTCGCGCTCGACAGCAATCCGGTCGATGCCGTTTGGGACGATCGGCCGGCGCCGCCGCTTGCGCCGGTCGTCGCGCATGAGCTGCGCTTTGCCGGCGAGGCGGCGGACGCGAAGCGCGGCCGGATTGCGGCCTCGCTGGCGGCGATCAACGCCGATGCCGTGGTTCTGACGGCGCCCGATTCGATCGCCTGGCTTCTCAACATTCGCGGCGGCGACGTGCCGCACACGCCGCTGGCTTTGAGTTTCGCCGTGCTCCACGCCGATGCCTCGGTCGACCTCTTCATCGCGAACGAAAAGCTCGCGCCCGGTATCGGGACGCATCTGGGTGCGGCGGTACGCATCGCGCAGCCTTCTTCCTTCGGCGCCGCTCTCGAGCGGCTCGCGGCCATGGGCAAGCGCGTGGCCGCGGATCCGAGCAGCGCGGCCGCTTGGGTATTCGATCGGCTCGGCTCCGCGGCCCTGCGCGCAACCGATCCGTGCCAACTGCCCAAGGCCTGCAAGAACGCCGTCGAACTGCAAGGCGCGCGCGAAGCGCATCGCCGGGATGGCGCCGCCCTGACGCGCTTCCTTGCCTGGCTCGCGCGCAACGCCGCCGCGGGCGGCTTGCGCGAGATTGGGGTCTCCGATCGTCTCGAAGCTTTCCGCCGCGAAGGGAATTTGTTTCGCGATCTCAGCTTTCCCACGATCTCGGGCGCCGGTCCGAACGGCGCCATCGTCCATTATCATGCGAGCCCCGCGACCGAACGGGCCTTGGAAAAGAATTCGTTCTATCTGGTCGATTCCGGTGCGCAGTATCTGGATGGCACCACGGATGTGACGCGGACCATCGCCATCGGCGAACCGACGCAAGAGATGAAAGACCGTTTCACGCGCGTTTTGAAGGGTCATATCGCGCTGGCCGCTTGCCGCTTTCCCAAAGGCACGACGGGCTCTCAGCTCGATGCGCTGGCGCGCGCCTCTCTATGGCAGGCAGGCCTCGATTACGATCACGGCACCGGCCACGGTGTCGGCTCCTATCTCGGCGTGCATGAAGGGCCGCAGCGCATCTCCAAGCTTCCCAACAGCCAGCCTTTGCTGCCGGGCATGATCGTCTCGAACGAGCCCGGCTATTACAAGACCGGCGCCTATGGCATCCGCATCGAAAATCTGGTCGCGGTCGCCAAGCTCGATTTGTCTGGCGATGGGGAGCGTGAAATCTACGGTTTCGAGACCTTGACCTTGGCGCCGATCGATCGGAACGCGATCGAAAAGTCCATGCTCGAGGCGCATGAGATCGAATGGCTCGATGCTTATCATGCGCGTGTGCATGATGAAATCGGGCCGCTCGTCGATGGCGAGACGGCGAGGTGGCTCGACGCGGCGACGCGGCCCTTGGCCGGCTGACCGGTCAGCCCCGCGCGAGCTTCATCCACTCGTCTTCGCTGAGCGTCTTGACCCCGAGTTCGGCGGCCTTCTTGGCCTTGGAGCCGGCATCGGCGCCGACGACGAGGAAATCCGTCTTGCTCGAGACGCTGCCGCCGACCCGGGCGCCCAAAGCTTCGGCGCGGGCCTTGGCTTCCGAGCGCGACATCTCCGTCAAGGTGCCGGTGAAGACGATGGTCTTGCCCGCCAGCGGCGAATCCCCGGCCGGCGCCGCCACCTCATATTCCGTCACGCGCACTTCCTTGGCGAGGTCGTCGAGCAGGGTCCGGTTATGGCGCTCGGCGAAGAAGCCGACGATATCGGCCGCCATGTCCTCGCCGATGCCGTGGATGTCGTTGAGCTCGCGCCAGGCCTCGCTCTCGGGGTCGGCGGCCGCTTGCATCGCGTGCCGCCAGCGCGCGAGCGAGCCATAGTGTCGCGCCAGGAGCTTTGCCGTCGCTTCGCCGACCTGAGGGATGCCGAGCGCGTTGATGAAGCGGTCGAGCGAGATCTGTCGCCTCGCGTTGATGGCGGAGATGAGCTTGCGCGCGCTGGTTTCGCCCCAGCCCTCGCGCTTGGCGATCAGTTCGGGATCGAGCCGGAAGATATCGCCCGGCACCTTGATGAGCTTGTCGGTCCAGAAATCGATGATGTGCTTTTCGCCGAGCCCCTCGATGTCGAAAGCGTCGCGCGACACGAAATGCTTCAGGCGCTCGATCGCCTGCGCCGGGCAGATGAGCCCGCCGGTGCAGCGCCAGGCCGCCTCGCCTTCCTCGCGTACGGCGCGGCTGCCGCATTCGGGGCAGGTACGAGGAAATTTGTAGGGCTGGCTGTGTTTCGGCCGCCGCGCGAGGACGACGCTCACCACTTGCGGAATGACGTCGCCGGCGCGCTGGATGATGACCGTATCGCCTTCGCGGATATCCTTGCGCTTGATCTCGTCCTCGTTGTGCAAAGTCGCGCGCTGGACCACGACGCCGCCCACGGTGATCGGTTCGAGCTCGGCGACGGGCGTCAAGGTGCCCTGCCGGCCGACTTGGATGACGATCCGCTGCAGCACGGTCTGCGCCTGCTCGGCCGGAAATTTATGGGCGATGGCCCAACGCGGGGCGCGGCTGACGAAGCCCAGCCTTTCCTCGAGGTCGAGATCGTTGACCTTGTAGACGACGCCGTCGATGTCATAGGGAAGGCTCGCCCGCCGCTCGGCCATGTCGCGATGGAATTCGAGCAGCTGGTCGACGCCGCGGCAGAGCATCGACAGAGGATTGACGGTGAAGCCCCAGGCGGCGAAATGCTTCAGCGCTTCCTGGTGCGTCTTGGCGAAGGGGTGACCCTGCTCGCCCCAGGCATAAGCGAAAAAGGCGAGCGGCCGGGTCGCGGTGATCGAGGGATCGAGTTGGCGCAGACTGCCCGCCGCCGCGTTGCGCGGGTTGGCGAAGACCGGCTCGCCTTCCTTCTCGCGTTCGGCGTTGAGCGCGAAGAAGCCGCGCCGCTCCATATAGACCTCGCCGCGCACCTCGATGAGCGACGGCCAGCCATGCCCTTTGAGCGTTTTCGGGACGCTCGCCAGCGTCTTGACGTTGGCGGTCACGTCCTCGCCGGTGATCCCGTCGCCGCGCGTGGCGCCTCGCGCGAGTTCGCCGTGCTCGTACCGGATCGAGCAGGAAAGCCCGTCGATCTTGGGCTCCGCCATGACCTCGATCGAGTCGGGCTCGACCCGGGCGACATCTTGCGGCGCGCGGAAGAAATTGCGAATGCCGTGAAAGAAATCCCGCACGTCCTCCTCGCTGAACGCGTTTTCGAGCGAGAGCATCGGGTGGGGGTGGCGGACCTTGGCGAAGCCGGTGGCCGGTGCCGCGCCGATCCGCTTCGACGGGCTGTCGGCGCGAACGAGATCGGGAAACCGCGCCTCGATCGCGTCGTTGCGGCGGCGCAGCGCGTCATAGGCCGCGTCGGAGATCGCAGGCGCGGCCTTCTCGTAATAAAGCCGATCGTGATGCGCGATCTCGCGCGCGAGGCGTTGCAATTCGGCCTTCGCTTCGGCCCGGCTCAGCGTCGAGACTTCCTTGGGTGTCGAGATTCGGGCGGCCTTCGCCGGGCTCATGCGCGGGCACCGGCCATGAGGCTCGCCGCCGCGGCGCGCGCTTCGGCGGTGACGGCGCTGCCCGACAACATGCGCGCGATCTCTTCGCGCCTCGCGCCTTCGTCGAGCTCGTCGACCCTGGTCAGGGTGCGGCTCTTCCCCTCGCTCCTGGCGACGCGCCAATGATGCGCGGCACGGGCCGCCACTTGCGGCGAATGGGTCACCACCAGGACTTGCCGTTCCTGCGCGAGACGGTGCAACCTTTCGCCGACCGCCGCCGCCGTCGCGCCGCCGATGCCGCTATCGACTTCATCGAAGACCAGGGTGAAGGCGGCGGAAGTTCGCGCCAAGACTACTTTGAGCGCGAGCATGAAGCGCGAAAGCTCGCCGCCCGACGCGATCCGCGCCAAGGGACCCGGTGTCGCGCCGCCGATGGTGGCGACCTCGAAATGGACCTTCTCGCGCCCGTGCGCCCCCCAATCCGTCTCGGCAAGCGGGGTCAGGACGGTTCGAAAGCGCGCTTTCTCGAGCTTCAAGGGCGGCAATTCCCTGGCGACGGCCGCATCGAGCTTCTTCGCCGCCGCCGCGCGCGCTTTGGTCACCGCCTCGGCCGCGCTCAGATAGGCCCGGCGCGCCTCTTCCTCGCGGCGCCGGATCGCGGCGATCGCGGCGCCGCCATCGTCGAGCGCCGTGACCTTGGCGGCGATCTCGTCGCGCAGACGCGGGAGGTCGTCGACGGTCACGCCATGCTTGCGCGCAAGCGCGCGCAGCGCGAAGAGCCGTTCCTCGATCTCCTCCAGGCTGCCGCCGCGATGGCCCAAAGCTTGCGCCGCGCTTTCGAGCTCGCCGATCGCGTCGCGGGTCTCGACGATCGCGCGCTCGAGCGCGCCGATCGCCGCGTCGAGCTTGCCGCCGACCTTTTCCTTCAAGCGTTCGAGCCCGCGCGCGGCGCGGTTGAGCGCATGCTCGCCCCCGCTCTCGCCGGCGAGCTCCGCGATGGCGGTCGCGAGCGCCTCGCCGAGCCGTTCGCGATTGACGAGGAGCGCGCGCTCTTCGGCCAGGGCGGCTTCTTCGCCCGGCTTCGGTTCGAGCGCTTCGATCTCGGCCGCGGCATGGCGCAAGAAATCTTCATCCGAACGCGCCCGCGCGAGCGCGACTTCGGCCGCCTTGCGCTCGGCGGCGAGGCGATGCCACGCGTCCCAGGCGCGGGCGAGGTCGTCGCGGGCCGCGCGCGCGACGCCGTATTCATCGAGGGTTTCGCGGTGCGACGCCGGATCGAGCAGTCCCGTTTGCGCGAATTGGCCCTCGATTTCCAAGAGCGTCTCGCCCAGCTGGCGAAGCAATCCGATGCTCGCCGGCTGATCATCGACGAAGGCGCGGCTGCGGCCATCGGCGTTCACGACCCGGCGTAGCACGATAACGTCCCCTTCGCACGCGATCCCGGCATCCTCGAGCAGATGGCGCGCAGGGTGTTTTGGCGGCAAATCGAATTCCGCGGAAACCGAGGCTTGATCCGCTCCGGGACGCACGAGCCCGCTCTCCGCGCGCACGCCCAGCGCCAAGCCGAGCGAGTCGAGCAGGATCGATTTGCCGGCGCCGGTCTCGCCGGTCAGGACGCACAGGCCGGAACGAAAGGCAAGGTCGAGCCGGTCGATCACCACGACGTCGCGGATGGAAAGCCCGAGCAGCATGGCGCGCGATGATAACCGCAGGCGGCTACGGAAACCAGGGCGCAAGGCCGCCTCGGCGCGCGCCGCCCGCTCCCCTGCTTTGAGGGCTTCGTCTAGAACAATCCGAAGGGATCGACGACGCGAGCGAGCCAGCCGCGGTCCGGCTGCTTGGCGGCCTCGTCGCCGGTCGTGACCAAGGAGTAGGTCGCTTTGTACCAGGAGCTGCCCGGATAATTGTAGCCGAGCACGGCCGCCGTGCGCTTCGCCTCGTCGTTGAGGCCGAGGGCGTAATAGCATTCGACCAGGCGGGTCAGCGCCTCGGGCACGTGAGTCGTGGTCTGGTATTTGTTCACGACCGTTTGAAACCGGTTGATCGCGGCCAAATATTCGCCCTGCTTTTCATAGAAACGGCCGATCTCCATCTCCTTGCCGGCAAGATGGTCGCGCGCCAGATCCATCTTGAGCTTGGCATCGCGGGCGTAATTCGTGCCGGGGAATCGGCGGACCACTTCGGCGAGCGCGTCATAGGCTTGTTGCGTGGTCTTCTGGTCGCGCTCGACATCGGTGATCTGGATGTAATAGTCGAGCGCCTTCAGATAATAGGCATAAGCAACGTCGCGATGGCCGGGATGCAGCTGAATGAAACGTTCCGCGGCCACGATCGATTCGTCGTAGCGCTTGTCCTCGTAGAGGGTATAGGCGTTCATGAGCTCGGCCTTCGTCGCCCAGACGGAATAGGGATGCTGCTGGTCGACGTCGTCGAAGCTCTTCGCGGCGTCCTTGTAGTCGCCGGCGAGCAGTTGATCCATGGCGTTGTTGTAGAGCGTCTCGACCGGGCGCTCCACGTAAGTGTCTTTCGGCGTCGCGCACCCGGCGAGCACGAAGCCGCCAAATAGCGCAAGCACGGCAAAACGTAAAAACCGCCGCATCATGGATCCCGAGCCAACCCCAAAAGTTTCGGGAGCCTTATAGCACGGAAGCCAGCCGCAAGCCTATGCGCGTGCGCGTTGCGGCGCTTCGTCCCAGGCCGCCGGGGAAATGCTGGTGGCGCACCACGCCGCCGGATCGGCGTAAAGCGCTTCGATCAATTGGCGGTTGGTGGCATGGCCCGAGCGCACGCCGTGAAAATGGCCGAGGATCGGACCGCCGGCAAGATAGAGATCGCCGAGCGCGTCGAGCACTTTGTGCCGGACAAACTCGTCGCCGTAACGCAGGCCTTCCTCGTTCAAGACCTGATCGCCGCTAATGACGATCGCGTTGTCGAGCGACCCGCCGCGCGCCAGGCCGGCCGCGCGCATCTGATCGACCTCGTGAAGGAAACCGAAAGTGCGCGCGCGGCTGATGTCGTGCTTGAAACTGTCGGCATCGAGCGTGAAGCACAGTTCCTGCCGGTTGATCGCGCCGCTGGCGAAATCGATCGCAAAGCTCAAACGAAATTCGTCATCGGGAACCAGCGCGGCCGAATTGCCTTTGCCGCCGACGCTCACCGGCTTCAGCACCTTGATCGCGCGGCGCGGCGCGTGCTGCTCGATCAGGCCCGCGCACTCGATGAGAAAGACGAAGGGCGCGGCGCTGCCGTCCATGACCGGCACCTCGGGCCCGTCCAACTCGATCACCGCATTGTCGACTTCGAGCCCGGCCAGCGCCGACATGAGATGCTCGACCGTCGCAATTTTTACACCGGCTTTGTCGCCGAGCGTCGTGCACAAGGCCGAATCAACGATATTGCGCCAATTCGCGGCGATCTCGGTATCGCCGAGATCGCTACGGCGGAATACGATCCCTGTTCCGGGTGCCGCCGGGTGAAGCGTCATATTGATCCGGGCACCCGTATGAAGCCCGATGCCGCGACAGTGGATCGATTTCTTCAGTGTCTTTTGCGGCACGACGTCCGATCGTGGGATCAAGCTTCACCGTTCATGTTGCGACGCATCAATGGAGCAAGATTTACCATCAGGCGGCAATCGGACAAATCAATCTTTATTTCCGTTTGTGACATAAATAAAGATTAAAAATCAATTACTTGCTTTGAAGATCTGCGCGGGCGGGCGAGAGCCCCGGTCAGGGAACTCTCGACCGCGCGCAGCCGATTCGCCGATTAATTCGCCTGGCGGCGCAGAAAGGCCGGAATGTCGAGCAGATCCTCCTCCTTTGCGCCAGGCCGCTCCATCGGGTCGAGCGGGGAGAGCTTGGGCTGCGCCGGCGCGGCGGCCGGCGCGGGCGGTGTGACACGCGCCGGCGGCTCCGGCTCCTCGCGATGGAGCAGACGGCCGGCCTTCGTCATACGCTCGAAGATGCTCGGCGGGCGTTGCGCCGGCTTGTATGGCGGTCGGGCGCCATTCTCGATTGCCGCCGCAGCGAGTGCGTTGGGCGCAGGCGAAGCTTGCGGCACGGGTGCCGGACGGACCGTCGCCTCGACAGCGCGCGGCGCCACGAAGACGTCCTGTCCCATCGCGCGTGCTTCGATGCTTTGCGCATGGGGCAGCGAGGGCTCCAGCTTGGGCTCGACGCGGGTTTCGGCGGGCCGTGCTTCAGGCGCAGGCCGCGCCTCGGCGGCGGGCGTCGGGGAGGAGGCAGAGGCGGCGCCCGTGCCGGCGGCCGGAGCGGACGGCTTGGCTGCGCCCTCGGCCTTGCTGCGATCGCTCACGAGCGAGATCAGCGGGCGGGGCTGGACCGCCTTGTCGACCTCGATGCCGGTTGCGACGACCGAGATGCGCATGCGGCCGGCGAGGGTTTCCTCGAAGGTCGAGCCGAAGATGATATTGGCCTCGGGATCGACCTCTTCGCGGATGCGGTTCGCCGCTTCGTCGACCTCGAACAGAGTCATGTCGGGACCGCCCGTGATGTTGATCAGCACGCCGCGCGCGCCCTTCATGGTGACGTCTTCCAGAAGCGGGTTGGAAATCGCCGCTTCGGCCGCGTCGATGGCGCGGCGATCGCCTTCGGCTTCGCCCGTGCCCATCATCGCCTTGCCCATCTCGCTCATCACGGCGCGGATATCCGCAAAGTCGAGATTGATGAGACCTGGTTTCACCATCAGATCGGTGACGCCGGCGACACCCGCATGGAGGACGTCGTCCGCCATCTTGAAGGCGTCGCCGAACGTGGTGCGCTCATTCGCGACCCGGAACAAATTCTGGTTCGGAATGATGATGAGCGTATCGACGTATTTTTGCAGCTCCAGGATGCCCTGCTCGGCGAGCCGCATGCGGTGCGTGCCCTCGAATTGGAAGGGCTTGGTGACCACGCCGATGGTGAGGATGCCGCTTTCGCGCGCGGCGCGCGCGATCACCGGCGCCGCGCCCGTGCCCGTGCCGCCGCCCATTCCCGCCGTGATGAAGGCCATGTTCGAACCCTCGAGCGCCGCCATGATCTCGGCGAGCGCCTCTTCGGCCGCCGCGCGCCCGACCTCGGGACGTGAGCCCGCGCCCAAGCCGCGCGTGACGCCGATCCCCATCTGGATGCGGTTCTCGCACAGATTCTGCTTCATCGCCTGCGCGTCCGTGTTGCAGAGCACGAAATCGCATCCGATGAGATTGGCGCGGATCATGTTGTTGACCGCGTTGCCGCCGGCGCCGCCGACGCCGACCACGGTGATGCGGGGCTTCAATTCCTGTTCTTCCTCTGGAATGGTGAGATTGATCGTCATGCTTCCCTCCGGAAATGCTGCGTAACCTTGGTTGCCCTATCGGCGTCGGGCGGGTTGAAGGCGTTAGAGATACTCACGAACCCAATGTCCCAGGCGGCCGATCAGACCGTTCGGTTGCTCCGTCAGCGCGCGGCCCCGCCGCGGGATCTCGGCGCGTTCGGAAAGGGCGAAGTGGATGAGACCAACCGTTGTCGCGAAGGCCGGTCCCTGGGTGCTCTCGGCCAATCCTTCGATGCGCAAAGGACGGCCGACGCGAACCTGTTTGTCGAGGATGAGCCCGGCAAGTTCGCGTGCGCCGGGTAGTTGCGAAGCGCCGCCGGTCAGGACGACACGGCGGCCGGTGATCTTGTCGAAACCCGAAGCTTCGAGGCGATCGCGCACCAGCTCGAAGGTCTCCTCGATGCGCGGTGCGATGACGCCGACGAGAAGCGATTTCGGAACGTGATTGGCGTGACCGTCGTCTTCCTCGCCGACGAGCGGAACGGTGATCATTTCGCGCTCATCCGCGGAGGAGGCGATCGCGTTGCCGTAGAGCGTTTTCATCCGCTCGGCATGGGCGATCGGCGTCGAAAGGCCGCGCGCGATGTCATTGGTGACGTGGCTGCCGCCGATCGGCACGCTGTCGGCGAAGACGAGGTTGCCGTCGAAGAAGACGCCGATCGTGGTGGTGCCGCCGCCCATGTCGACGACGGTGACGCCGAGCTCGCTCTCATCGTCCACGAGGCAGGAAAGACCCGAGGCATAAGGGCTCACCACGATCGCCGCGGTTTCGAGGTGGCAGCGGGCGATGCAGTTCGAGAGATTGCGCACCGCGCCGAAGGCGGCGGTGACGATGTTCATGTTGACCGCGAGCTTTTGGCCGAAGAGCCCGCGCGGATCGCGCAGGCTGCGCCCGGCGTCGATCGAAAAGCCCACCGGAATCGAGTGGATCAGCGTGCGGTCGGGCACGTCCTTGATGCGGTAACCCTGATCGAGCACGCGGTGCATGATCGCGTCGCTGACTTCCCGGCCGTTGAGGGCGATCTCCGCCTTGACGAGGCGCGACGCGCCGAAGCCGCCGGAGACGTTGATTACCACGTCGTTCAATGTCGTGCCGGCCATCTCCTCGGCGGTGTGGACCGCGTGGAGAATCGACCGGCTCGCCCCTTCGATGTCGACGATGACGCCGTTGCGCACGCCCTTCGAGACTTGGTGGCCGATCCCGATGACGCGCGGTCCGTTCTCGTCGACCTGGGCGATAAAACAGCACACTTTGGTGGTGCCGATATCGACGGCGCCGACGAAACCGCCGCGCGGGCGCAAATTCAGTTTTGTCATGCGTTCGGCCTCGTTGGCCCGGGTTTCTTGATGAGCGACTTGGCCGTCGCAGCCGGGAGGCGAAGCACCAAGCGGTCCGCCAAGCGCATATCGATCCGGGTGATGTCGCGCTCGAGCAAACGGTCGGTGCGGTCGAGCGCCGCGAGCCGGTGCCAAGCCGCCTCCGCTTCGTCCTCGGGGAGCGCGACCTCGATGCCGTTGTCGAGTTCGAGATTCCAGCGCCTTCCGCCCATGCGCGTGGCGGCCGTCACGTGGCGCGCGAGATCGGGTTCGCTCGCGAGCATGCTGATCAGATCCGAGGCGGCATCGGGCGCATCCTTCCCGACCAGTTGAGGCAGGTTGGGGAAATCTTCGACGCGCGCATGCGGGATGATCGCGCCCGCCTGGTCGATGACGTCGAAGCGATGTTGATGCTGCCAAATGGCCAGCGGGCGATGCTCGACGAGGCGGACGAGGATCCCTTCCGGCAAAAGCCGCTCGACCGCGGCCGAGCGAACCCACGGAAGCGCTTCGAGGCGCGTCTTGGCGGCATCAAGATCGACGCTAAGGATCGGGGTGCCGCGGCGCACGCGCAAGGCTTGAAGGATCGCATCGCGGTCGGCGCGTTGCCGGCCCACGACCTCGACGCTCTGCACGGTGAGGTGAACCGCGGCGCTCTCGGCGACGATACGCGCCTCGATCGGGGCCAGGATCGTCGCGAACATCCCGGTGCGTGTCGCATACCAGCTCCCGGCGGCGAGCGACGCGATGGCGCCCATGGCGGCGCCGGCATAGACTGCGCGCCGCTGAAGGCGTCGCCGCCGCCGCGCGCGCACCGGTGCCGGATCGGCCAATTTGCGGTTCAGGAATTGCATGCGGCGTTCTCCACCATCCAGCGCACCAGCTCGGCAAAGTCGATGCCCTGATGGCGCGCGATGTCGGGGACGAGCGAGGTGGGCGTCATGCCGGGCTGCGTGTTGACTTCGAGAAGGATCAGGCGTCCGGGCTCGCCATGCGTGTCGTCGTAGCGCAGATCGGCGCGGCTCACGCCGCGGCAACCGAGCGCGCGATGCGCGCGCAGCGCGATATCGAGGGCGGCGGAATAGGCTTCGGGATGGATCGGCGCCGGCATGATGTGCTCGGAGCCGCCGGGCGCATATTTTGCGGCATAGTCGTACATCGCCGTGGCGACGGGTCGGATCTCGAGCGCGCCCAGCGCCCGGTTTCCCATGATGGCGACGGTGATTTCGCGCCCGGGCACGTAGCGCTCGACCATCACTTCATCGCCATGGGGCCAGTGCGCGACCTCCTGGGGCCAGCTCTTATCGCCCTCGTGCACGATGCGAACGCCGACGCTCGAGCCTTCGTTGATCGGCTTCACGACAAAGGGGCGGGCGACGACGTCACCTTTGAGGAGCGCGGCCGGCGTCACCACCTTGCTTTCGGCGAGCGGCAAGCCCGCGACCGCGAAGACGCATTTCGCCAGCGGCTTGTGCATTGCGATAGCCGAGGCGACGATGCCCGAATGGGTGTAAGGCAGGCGGAGCATTTCGAGCACGCCCTGGATCGTCCCGTCCTCGCCGCCACGGCCATGCAAGGCGTTGAAGACGACGTCCGGATGGGGCGAAAGCTCGGCAACGAGCCGGGCGAGATCGCGCGTCACGTCGATCCGCTTCACGCCATAGCCGAGCCGCTCGAGCGCGCCGGCGCATTCGCGACCGCTCACGAGCGAGACCTCGCGTTCCGCGGACCAGCCGCCCATCAGCACAGCGACCTTGCGGCTCATGCGCGGTCTCCGAACGGCTCGCCGACGCGGCGGATTTCCCATTCGAGCGCGACGCCGCTCGCGGCGAGAACCCGCGCGCGCACGTCCTCGCCCAGCGCCTCGAGATCGGCCGCCGTCGCGTCGCCCGTATTGATGAGAAAATTCGCGTGCTTTTCCGAGATCATGGCGCCGCCGCGCCGGAGGCCGCGGCAGCCCGCCTGGTCGATGAGTTGCCACGCCTTTTGGCCCGGAGGATTGGCGAAGGTCGAGCCGCCGGTGCGGGCACGGATCGGCTGGCTCTCCTCGCGCGCCTTCTGGATCTCGTTCATCCGCCGCGCGATGGCGAGCGGATCGCCCTTCGAGCCGGCGAAGCGCGCGGAAACGAAAATCCAATCTTCCGGCAGCCCGCAATGGCGGTAGGTGAGCTTGAGATCGGGGGTTGTCAGGTCGTGCCGGCCGCCGCGCGCATCGAGCGCGACCGCGCCCGTGAGCACGTCCTTGAACTCGCTGCCATAGGCGCCGGCATTCATGCGCAAGCCGCCGCCGACCGTGCCCGGAATACCGGAGAGGAATTCGAGCCCGGTGATGCCGGCCTCGCGCGCGGCCAGCGCGACGTTCAGATCGAGCGCGCCGGCGCCCGCTGAAACCATGTCGTCGCCGGCCGCGATGTCGACAAAGCCGCGGCCAAGCCGGATGACGACGCCTTTGATCCCGCCGTCGCGCACGAGAAGATTGGAGGCGACGCCGATTACCGTCACCGGCACGTCTGCGGGTTTGGCGGTGAGAAAGGCGCTCAGATCCTCGACATCGGCGGGGCGGAAGAGGATCTCGGCCGGCCCGCCGACGCGGAACCAGGTCACCTGCGCGAGCGGGGCATCCGCCGTCAATCGGCCGCGCGTTTTGGGCAGGCGATCGATGAGGTGAGGAGCACGCGTCGCTGCGGTCATCATGGACGCGCTCCCGCGGCCGCGCGCTTTTCCAGCTCGCTGGGCAGGTTTTGCGCCCAATTGGTGATCGACCCCGCGCCGAGGCAGACGACGAGATCGCCCGGCTGCGCGAGGCCCGCGACCGTTGCCGCGAGCGTTTCGGGGCCGGGCAGCGCCACGACCTGGCGATGTCCGCGTGCGCGCAAGCCTTCGACGAGCGCGTCGCGCGATGCGCCTTCGATCGGCGCTTCGCCGGCCGGATAGACATCGGCGACGATGACCGTATCGGCGTCGTTGAAACAGGTGCAGAACTCGGCAAAGAGATTGTGAAGGCGCGTGTAGCGGTGCGGCTGGACCACGGCGATGACGTTGCCCGCGCTCGCGTCGCGCGCCGCGCTCAAGACCGCCGCGATCTCGACCGGATGATGGGCGTAATCGTCGATGACGGTGATGCCGCGCGCTTCGCCGACCTTGGTGAAGCGGCGCTTGACGCCCTTGAATTCGGACAAGGCGGCGCGCAGCACATCGTCACCGAGCTGCAATTCGCGGGCTACGGCGACCACCGCGAGCGAGTTCTGGACGTTGTGGCGCCCGAACATGGGCAGCTTGATGCCGGCGATCGTGCGCGTCGTTTGGCTGCGGCGATCGGCGATCACCACGTTGTAGCGCGCACCCTCGCGTCCGATCTCGATGTCGGTCGCGCGGATGTCGGCCTGCGGGCTGAAGCCGTAGGTCATGACCCGCCGCTCCGAAAGCTTGGGGATCAGGCCCTGCACCACCGGATGATCGATGCAGAGAATATCCAGGCCGTAGAACGGCACGTTGCTCGCGAAGGTCTCGAAGCCCTGGTGCAGCGCTTCGACGCTGCCGTAATGGTCGAGATGTTCGGGATCGATATTGGTGATGATCGCGATCGTCGCCGGCAGCTTCACGAAGGTGCCGTCGCTTTCATCCGCCTCGACGACCATCCAATCGCCCGCGCCCAAGCGCGCGTTGGTGCCGTGTGCGTTGATGATGCCGCCATTGATGATGGTCGGATCGCGGCCCGCGGCTTCCAGCAGCGCGCCGACCATCGAGGTGGTGGTGGTCTTGCCATGGGTTCCGGCGATCGCGATCGACCATTTGAGGCGCATCAGCTCGCCGAGCATCTCGGCGCGGCGCACGACGGGCAGAAGCCGCTCTCGCGCCGTCCGTACCTCCGGATTATCCGGCATCACCGCCGAAGAAATCACCACGACGCGCGCATCGCCCAGATTCTCGGCCCGGTGCCCGATGGCGATCTTGATGCCTAGCGATTGCAGGCGGCGCACATTGGCGCCGTCGGCCGCGTCGCTGCCCTGCACTTTATAGCCGAGATTGTGCAGGATCTCGGCGATGCCGCTCATGCCGATGCCGCCGATGCCGACGAAATGAAGGGTCCCGATATCGAGCGGAAGCGCTCTCATGCTGCGCGCTCCCGTGTCGTGCCGCCATTGGCGTTGGCGCATTCAATGACGAGGTCCGCCAGCCGCTCCGCCGCATCGGGCCGGCCGAGTCCGCGCGCCGCGGCCGCCGCGGCCGCGAGCAACTGGGGCGATCTCAGCAATTCCTCGACGCGCGCGGCCAGCGCCGCCGGGGTGAACGCGGATTCGGGCATGATCCAGGCCGCGCCCGCATCGCCCAGGGCGCGCGCATTGGCCAATTGGTGATCGTCGGCCGCAAGGGCATAGGGAACGAGGATCGCCGGCCGGCCGATGACGGAGAGTTCGGCGACGGTCGAGGCGCCGGCGCGCGCGATGACGAGATGCGCGCGGGCAAGCCGCGCGGGCAGATCGTGAAAGAACGGCGCGACTTCGGCGTCGATGCCGCTCTGGCGATAGGCCGCGCGCACCGGCTCGAGATCCTCCGGCCGCGTCTGCTGCATGAGCTTGATCCGCGCGCGGAATTCGGCCGGCAGCGCGGCCAGCGCCGCCGGGATCACGTTGCTGAGAATGCGCGCGCCTTGGCTGCCGCCCGTCACCAAGAGATCGAGCGTGCCCGCGGGCGCTGCGTAAGGGGTCGCGCGATGCTCGGCGATCTCCGGGCGAACCGGATTGCCGGTGAAGACCGCGCGCGCGGCATCGGCGGCCTTCAGCCCGCCGACCGCGGGGAAAGAGGTCGCGATGCGTGACACCCGCGGCGCGAGCAGGCGGTTGGCGCGGCCGAGCAGCGCATTTTGCTCATGCACGAGGGTCGCGACGCGCTGCCGGGTCGCGGCGAGCATCGTCGGAACCGAAGGATAACCGCCGAAACCCACGGCAACGGCGGGCCGCAATTTCCGCAGCAGTCTTCCCGCCGCCAAGGTGCCGAGCATGATCTCCGCCACGCCCATCGCTTTTTGCACCAAGCCGGCGCCGAGGCGTCCCGCCGGAATACGGTGCACGGCGACGTCCGGGAATTTCTCGGTGAAGGCCTGGCCGCGCCGATCGGTGATCAGCGCCACGCGATAGCCGCGCTGCGTCAGCGCGCGCGCCAAGGCTTCGGCCGGGAACATATGTCCGCCCGTGCCGCCGGTGGCGAGGATGACGAGCGGCGAGATCATGTGTCGGCGTCTCCGAAACGCCGCCGCGTCATGGCGAGCATCATGCCCATGCCGAGGCCGAGGGCGAGCAGGGACGAGCCGCCGTAAGAGATGAAGGGCAAAGTCATGCCCTTGGTCGGCATCAGATGCAGCGCCGAGGCCATGTTGATGATCGCCTGGAGGCCGAATTGCACCAGCAATCCGGTCCCGGCGAAAACGACGTAAAGATTGCTCTCCTGCAGCAGCCGCGTAAATCCGCGCAGCACGATAAAAGCAAAGACGGCGATGATGACGAGGCAGACGACGAGGCCAAGCTCTTCGCCGGCGACGGCGAAGACGAAATCGGCATGGGCATCGGGGAGGCTCAGCTTGACGGTGCCCTCGCCCGGTCCGCGCCCCCACCAGCCGCCATTCATGAACGCGTCCATCGATCGATCGACTTGGTAGCTGTCGCCGCTCGCGGGATCGAAGAAGCGGTCGACCCGGCTCGTGACGTGGGGCAGAAGCAGATAGGCGCCGCCGAGCCCGGCAACGCCGCCGAGCATGAAGACGACGACCCAGATGAGCGACAAGCCCGCGAGAAAGAATTGCGTGAACCAGACGGCCGAAACGACGGCGGTCATGCCGAGATCGGGCTGGCGCATCAGGAGCGCGACCACGACGATGTAGAGCGCGACCGCGATCCCCTGGCCGGGAAAGCCCGGGCGCAATTTGCTCTGCGCGAACAGCCAGGCCGCCACCACAGCAAAGCACGGTTTGACGAACTCGGAAGGCTGGATGGAGAGGCCGGGCAGATCGATCCAGCGCCGCGCACCCTTGATTTCGACGCCGCCAATCAGCGTATACGCCATCAGAATGATGCCGACGACGAAGCCGATGATGGCGAGGTGCCGCACGGCGCGCGGGCTCAGGAACGAGACCAGAAACATCACGGCCATCGCGATCGGCAGCACGGAGAAATAGTGGCGTACGAAGAAAAGCCTGTCGGCGCCGATGCGTTCGGCGACCGCGGGACTCGCCGCCATGATCAAGAGCGATCCGAATCCGATCAACACGAGAAGCGCGAGGATCGACCAGCGATCGACCGTCCACCACCATTGCGCCACGGAGCTGCGGTCGGTGCGGGCGAAACTGATCATGCGCGGACCCCCGTCTTCATCGCTTCGACCAGCCGACGGAACGTGTCGCCGCGCGCCTCGAAATCGGTGAACTGGTCGAAGGAGGCGCAAGCCGGCGAGAGCAGGACGGTTCCACCCGCTTGTGCCGCCGCGTGGGCCTGACGCAGCGCGGTCGCGAGATCGCCCGAGCGGGTGAAGGCCACGCGGCCCTCGAGCGTCGCGGCGAAGGCGGGCGCCGCCTCGCCGATGAGAAATGCATGGCGGATGCGCGGGAAGTAGGGCGCCAGCGAGGCGATGCCGCCTTCCTTCGCGACCCCGCCCGCGATCCAGAAAATATCCTCGTAGCAGGCGAGCGCCTTCGCCGCGGCATCGGCGTTGGTGGCCTTGCTGTCGTTGACGTAGCGGACGCTGTCGATGGTCGCGACGAGCTCCTGGCGATGAGCGAGGCCGGGAAAGCTCTTGATGCCGCGCACGACCGCGCCGGTCTCGACGCCGAGGCAGCGCGCCGCGGCAAAGGCTGCCGCCGCATTCTGCGCATTGTGGAGGCCCGGCAGGCGCGGCGCCTCGGCAAGGTCGAGCACGCGGCGCTGCGCGCGTTCCATGTCGTCGATCAACGCGCCGCCGGCGACATAGACCCCACCTGCGACCGCGCCTTCGGTCGAGATCGGCACGATCTCGCTGCCGGCAGACCTGAGTTTCTCGGCGATGGCGCGGCAGCGCGCGTCATCGACGCCGATGATCGCGGCCTGGCGCGCGGCCTGGCGCGCGAAAATGCGCTCCTTGGCGGCGACGTAGCCGTCGAGCCCGCCATGGCGGTCGAGATGGTCGGGCGTGATGTTGAGCAGAACGGCGACGTCGAAGGTGAGGCTCTTGGTGAGCTCGAGCTGATAGGAGCTCATCTCGAGCACATAGGTTCCGTCCGCGCCCAGCGCTTCGAGCAGCAAGACCGGAATGCCGAGATTGCCGCCGACCGCGACGCGCAAACCGGCTTCTTTCAGGATGTGCCCCAGCAAAGCGGTCGTGGTCGATTTGCCGTTGGTGCCGGTGATCCCGGCATAGCGCGCGTCGCGACAGCTGCGCGCGAGCAGCTCGATATCGCCGATGATGTCGATGCCGGCGTCGCGCGCGCGCGCGGCGACCTTGTGCGGTGCGGGAAACGTCGACGGAATGCCGGGCGAGAGGACCAGCGCCTTGATCGCCGACAGATCGGCGCTTGCGAGGTCGGCCAGGGGAATCCCCCGGGCACGGGCGGCCTCGCGCCGCGCCGGCGCGTCGTCCCAGGCCAGCACGCGCGCGCCGCCCTTTTGCAACGCTTCCGCCGCCGCAAGGCCCGAGCGCGCCAGTCCCATGACGGCGACGCCTTCGTTGCGGAAGCAGGTGACTTCGATCATCGCGCCCTCACCGCAACTTCAAGGTCGAAAGCCCGGCGATCGCGAGGATCGAGGCGATGATCCAGAAACGGATGACGATGGTCGGCTCCTGCCAACCCTTGCGCTCGAAATGATGATGCAGCGGCGCCATGCGGAAGACGCGCTTGCCGGTGAGCTTGAAGCTCGCGACCTGAACGATCACCGATATGGTCTCGAGCACGAAGAGCCCGCCGATAATGGCGAGCACCAGCTCGTGCTTCGTAATGACCGCGACGATGCCGAGTGCCGCGCCGATCGAGAGCGATCCGGTATCGCCCATGAAGACCATGGCCGGCGGCGCGTTGTACCAGAGGAATCCCAGCCCGGCGCCGACCATGGCGGCGCAAAAGACCGCCAGCTCGCCGGTGCCCGGCACGTGCTGGATCTGAAGGTAGGTGGCGAAAACGACGTTGCCGACGAGATAAGCGATCAGCATGAAGCAGCTCGCGGCGATCATGGTCGGCACGATCGCAAGCCCGTCGAGCCCGTCGGTGAGGTTGACGGCGTTCGAAGCGCCGGTGACGACGAAGACTGAGACCGGCACGATGAACCAGCCGAGCTGGACGAGCACGCTCTTGAAGAAGGGCACGGCGAAGGCGGTCGCGAGCGGCGCCCGGGTGACGAAAACGACCGCCACCGCGGCCACGGTGCCGATCGCGATCTCGGCGAGCAGCCGCACGCGTCCCGGCAGGCCCTTGTGCGAGCGACTGGAGAGCTTGCGGTAATCGTCGAGGAAGCCGACGGCGCCGAATCCCACGGTGACGAAGAGCGTTATCCAGACGAAGAGATTGCTGAGATCGGCCCAGAGCAGGGTCGAGATGACGAGCGCCAGGAGGATCAGGAACCCGCCCATGGTGGGCGTGCCCTTCTTGGCCAGGAGGTGGCTCTCCGGCCCGTCGGTGCGGATCGGCTGGCCTTCGCTTTGAATCGAGCGCAGCCACTTGATAATCGGCTGACCGCAGATGAAGGCGATGAAGAGCGCCGTCACGACCGCACCGGCCGAGCGAAAGGTCAGGTAACGGAAGATGTTGAACGGTTCGAACCGGTCGGCCAGCGGCAGGAGAATTTGAAACAACATGCTGGCCTACCCTTTCGCCGCAAAAACCGGCGCCGTGGCCGCGACGAGCTTCGCGACCAGCTCGTAGAGACGGCTGCCATGCGAGCCCTTGACCGTGACGACGTCATTGGGATGGAGCCGCTTGGCGAGCAAGTCGGCGAGTTCGGCGACATTGGCGGCGTGGCCGCCGCGGCGATTTGCCGGCAGCGCGGCGTCGAGCGCGCGCATCTCCTCGCCCAAGGTGAAGACCAGCGCGACACCGGCGTCGAGCAACGGTTTTGCGAGATCGGCGTGGTGGCGCTGCGACTCTTGTCCCAGCTCGAGCATCGAACCGAGCACGGCCACGCGCCGCCCGCCTGGGCCCGGATCGATCGCGCCGAGCACGGCAAAGGCCGCGCGCATCGAAGCGGGGCTCGCATTGTAGCTCTCGTCGATCAACTCGATCGTGCCGTCGGGAATATCGAGCCGATGGCGCCTGCCGCGCCCTTCGAGCGCCGAAAGCGTCGCCATCGCGCCGGCCGCGGCGCCGACATCGCCGCCCACCGCCTTCACGGCGGCGAGCACGGCGAGGCTGTTCATCACCCAATGCCGGCCGGGGAGCGAGATGGAATAGTCGATCGTCTCGCCCATCGCCGCGGCGGTGACCGCGCTGGCGGTGGCGTAGAGGTGGCAATCGATGAGACGCACCGCAGCGAGTTCGTGGGCGCCGAAGCCCAGGACGCGCGCGATCCCGCGCGCGCGGGCGGCGGCGGCGAGGCGGTCATAGAACGCGTTGTCGCGGTTGAGGATGGCCGCGCCATTCGGCTCGACGCCGGCGAAGATTTCCGCCTTGGCATCGGCGATCGCCTCGACCGAAGGGAAGAAGCCGAGATGCGCCGGCTCGATGGTGGTGATGATCGCGACATCGGGTCTCACCAGGCGGGTCAAACCCTCGATCTCGCCGGGATGATTCATGCCGAGCTCGAAAATTCCATAGCGCGCGTCGGGCGGCATGCGCGCGAGCGACAAAGGCACGCCCCATTGGTTGTTGAGGCTGCCGGAAGACGCGAAGGTCCGGCCTTGGCGCTCGAGCGCGTATTTGAGCGCTTCCTTGGTGCCGGTCTTTCCGACGCTGCCGGTGACGGCGATGATCTTGCCTTGCGCCCGCGCCCGCGCCGCGCGTCCCAGATCCTCGAGCGCGCGCTGGGTGTCGGCGACCATCAGCAGCGGCGCGGATTCGCTCAGGCCCGGCGGACGCTTGGCGACGATTGCCGCGGCGGCGCCTCTCTTGAGCGCGTCGGCGACGAAATCGTGGCCGTCGAAATTGGGTCCGACCAGCGCGACGAAAAGATCGCCTGCGGCGACGCTGCGGCTGTCGATCGAAACGCCGGCCGCCCGCCAATCGCCGATCGCCTGGCCGCCGGTCGCGGTTGCGGCCTCCATCGTGCTCCACAGCGCCATCATTCGGGGCCCCCGCCGCCCAGCACGGCCCGAGCCACTTCCGCATCGTCGAAGGGCGTGGTCTTGGCGCCGACGATCTGGCCGCGTTCATGGCCCTTGCCGGCGATGAGCACGACGTCGCCGGCCGCCATCATCCCGATCGCCGCGCGGATCGCCGCGGCGCGGTCGCCGATTTCTTGTGCCTTCGGGCAGGCCGCGAGGATGGCGCGCCGGATCAACGCCGGATCCTCGCCGCGCGGATTGTCGTCGGTGACGATGACGCGGTCGGCGAGCTTTTGCGCGAGCGCGCCCATTTGCGGCCGCTTGCCGGCATCCCGATCGCCGCCGCAACCGAAGACGACGATCAGCTTTCCCTTACAGAAGGGGCGCAACGCGTTGAGCGCGGTCTCGAGCGCATCCGGCGTGTGCGCGTAATCGACCAGGACCGGCGCGTCGCCGATGCGCTGCATCCGTCCGGGCACGCCGGTGAGCGCGCCGATTTTGTCGAGGACCGAAGCGGGCGGTGCGCCGCAGGCGATGGCGAGGCAGGCGGCGGCGAGTGCGTTATAGGCTTGAAAGGCGCCGAGCAAAGGCACGACGACGTCGCGCTTTTCGCCGAGCCCCGAGAAGCGGATGCGTTGCCCGATGCCTTCGGGCAACGCGTCCGACAGCCACAGATCGGCGGCGGGGTTGCGCCCATAGGTGAGGATACGCTGGCCGCGCGCGCGGGCCAGCATCGAGAGGCGCGCGGTCTGGCTGGCGTCGATGTTGAAGACCGCCGTGCCGTCCCGCGGCAGAAGCTCGGTGAAGAGCCGCGCCTTGGCGGTGAGATAGGATTCCATGTCGCGGTGATAGTCGAGGTGATCGCGCGTCAGATTGGTGAAGGCGGCGGCCTTCAGCGCGAGCCCGTCGAGGCGGAATTGATCGAGGCCGTGGCTCGAGGCTTCGAGCGCGACGTGATCGATTCCGGCGACGGCGAGATCGTGCAATTCGCGGTGAAGGGTCACCGGGTCGGGCGTCGTGAGGCTGCCCGGCCGCTCGATTCCGGGCCCGAAGATGCCGATGGTGCCGAAGCTCGCGGCACGGGCGCCGAGTTGCTCCCAGATCTGTCGCAGGAAGACGGTGACCGAGGTCTTGCCGTTGGTGCCGGTGACGGCGGCGATGGTCTCGGGCGCGGGCGCGTAAAAGCGCGCCGCCATCAGCGCCAGGCGGCGGCGCGGATTGGCATCGACGATGACCGGAATGCGCTGCTCCGCCGGCCCCGCCGCATCGGTCAGGATGGCGGCGGCGCCCTTTGCGATCGCCTCCTCGATGAAGCGCTTGCCGTCGGCGCGGTTGCCGGCGAGCGCGGCGAAGAGAAACCCCGGTTTGACCTCGCGCGAATCCGCCGTGAGGCCGATAATGTCGGCCTCGCGCGCCGGCGCCGGGATGCGCGGAGCGGTTCCCCCGTCCATGAGTTCAGTTAGACGCAAATTTCCGCCCCGATGGTGTCGGCAAGGCGACCATCAAAGAACGGCGAATATCGGGCGAATCTTCGTCAATTGGTTGGATTCCGACCAGCGAAGCCATCCGCTCGACCGTGCGCGAGACGCCCGGCGCGGCGACCCAGCCGCCGGTGGCATAGCCCGATGTCTTGGCGTCGCCGTGAGGTTCGTCGATCGAGATCATCACGAAATAGCGCGGATCGTTGACCGGGAAGACCCCGGCGAAGGATGAAATGAGCGAATGGGTGGCGTAGCGTTGCCCGACGACCTTCTCGGCCGTTCCGGTCTTGCCGCCGATGAGGTAGCCCGGCGCTTCGGCCAGTTTGCCGGTGCCTTTTTCAACGACGAGCCGCAACAATTTGCGCATCTCGACGGAGGTCTCGGGCGAGAGCACGCGCTG
Organism: uncultured Alphaproteobacteria bacterium; assembly: GCA_963729935.1. Taxonomy (GTDB): domain Bacteria; phylum Pseudomonadota; class Alphaproteobacteria; order ATCC43930; family CGMCC-115725; genus CAIKMD01. The sequence goes on along the minus strand of CAVSPW010000005.1, from coordinate 276,564 downwards.
GCCCGTGACCGGCTCGCCCGGCGGGAGCTTCAGCAAAGTCGCGCGGTGAAGAACGCCGCCATTGACGACGGCGCTGACGGCGGACGCGATCTGCAGCGGGCTCACCGAAATGCCGTGGCCGAATCCGATGGTCATCGTGTTGACCGGCCGCCAGACCGAAGGGACCAGCGGCGCCGCCACCTCCGGCAATTCGAATTTTGGCGCGCGCAGCAGCCCCAGGCGGTCGAGAAAGTCGCGCTGGCGGTCGCCGCCGACATCGAGCGCCATTTTCGCCGCGCCGATATTCGACGAGTACATGAAGATTTCCGGCACCGACAGCCAGCGCCGCTGGGCGTGATCGTCGTGGATGGTGAAGCGACCGATCTTGATCGGGTTGGTGGCGTCGTAGCCGCCGGTCATCGAGGTCACGTGCTCGTCGAGCGCCATCGCGACGGTGAAGATCTTGAAGACCGATCCGATCTCGTAGGTACCGAGCGTCACGCGATTGAAGCGATTGTCCGTCGGCGCGGCGGTCGGATCGTTGGGGTCGAAATCGGGCAGCGAGACCAGAGCGACGACCTCGCCCGTGTTCACGTCCATGATGATTCCGCTGCCGCCGACGGCTTTGAATTCCGCGACCTGGCGCGCGATTTCCTCGCGCAAGATCGCCTGCACGCGCAGATCGATCGAAAGCTCCAGGGGCTGGCGCCGGCTGCGCAGGACGTCGTCGAAGCCGCGCTCGATGCCGGCCAGTCCCTTGTTGTCGACTCCGACATAGCCCACGACATGCGCGACGGTATTGGCCTGGGGATAGAAGCGCTGATCCTCGGGTTGGAAATCGATGCCCGGGAGGCCGAGCCGGTTGACCGCATTCTGCTGCCGCGGCGTGAGGTGGCGCTTCAGCCAGACGAAGCTCCGATTCTTATCCGCGGTCAGCCTCGCGTAGATCTCGGCCTCGTTGAGATCGGGCAGAACGCCGACGAGCTTGTGCGCCGTGTCGCGCGCGTTCAGGACTTCCTTGGGGTCCGCATAAAGCGATGGTGTCTGCAAGGTGGTCGCGAGCAGCGTGCCATTGCGGTCGACGATATCGGCACGGCCGGCGAGCGTGTGGGCCGCGGGAACGACATGGGCCAATCGCGCGTCGTCGCTCTTGAAGCCGGCGACCTCGATGAGGCGTCCGCCGATGACGAGAAAGGCGAGGCCGATGAGGGCGCCCGTGATGAGGAGCCGCGTATGACTGGTCTCGAGCACCTGCTTGGCCGGGCCCTCCTGCGGCGCCGGCCCGCAAGGACCGGGCTTGAAGTGGCGCGGCCGGCAAGGGTTGGGCTCGGGCGGCGCGGCGGTCTTCATGGCTCGATACCCGAAATGGCGGTGGCGAATTCTGCGCCCGGCTGGATGGTCACGGTCGGGCCCGGCGCAATCGACGGGGATGGCGGCGTGCGGTTCGAGACAAGCGCCGGCGGCGCGTCCGCGCGTTCCGGCACCGCGCTCAAGGCGACGATTTGCGCGGAGCCGATCGGGCTCAAATCGAGGTAGCGGGCGGCGAGGCGATTGAGGCGATCCGGCCGCGTGAGGTAGCTCCACTCGGCATCGAGAACGCGTATCCGCTCGCGGCCCTCGGTGATCTGCCGATTGAGCTGCGCGAGCGTATCCTCTTGCCGCATGACCTCGTATTTGACCTGGAACATCGCGTAACCCACGACGATGACCAGCACGAGCCAAATGACCGTTCCCGGACGGATCATGCGGCTTCTCCCCAGGCGGGCGCGTCGGTGCGCTCGGCGGCGCGCAGCCGCGCCGAGCGGGCGCGCGGGTTGCGGGCGATCTCCTCGGCGCGGGGCTTCACGGGTTTGCGGCCGAGGAGGTGGAAGCTCGGTGCGGCCTGGCGCTGGCCCGGCAGGTGCCGACTCGTTCCGGGCGCGGCGGCGCTGCGCAAGCGTAGGAAGGATTTGACGCGGCGATCTTCGAGCGAGTGGAACGCAACGACCACCAGCCGGCCGCCGGGTTCGAGCATGCGCTCGGCGGCCGCCAATCCGCGGTCGAGCTCGTTGAGCTCGTCATTGACCGCGATGCGCAGCGCCTGGAAAGTGCGCGTCGCCGGATCGATGCCGCCCGATTCCGGAACCACGCGCCGCACGATCGCCGCGAGCTGGGCGGTGCGACGGAGCGGGCGGGCGGCCACGATCGCGCGTGCGATGCGGCGCGCGAAGCGTTCTTCGCCGTAGTCGCGGATGATCGCCGCGAGCTCTTCCTCGGGCGCGCTGTTGACGAGATCGGCCGCCGATTGGCCGTCCGGGCCCATGCGCATATCCAGCGGACCGTCGATGCGGAATGAAAATCCGCGCGCGGGATCGTCGATCTGCATCGATGAAACGCCGAGATCGAGCGCAATCCCCGCCAGGCGCGACAGCCCCAAGGGCCTCAGCAATTGCTCCATCTCGCTGAAGCGCCCTTCGATCAGGGTCAGCCGGTCGGCGTAAAGCTGCTTCAGCGCGTCGCCCTGTCGGACCGCCTCGGGATCGCGATCGAACGCGACCACGCGGCAGGCCGCGCTGCGCAACAGCGCTTCGCTGTAACCGCCGCGCCCGAAGGTGCCGTCGAGATAGACCCCGCCATCGCGCGGCGCCATGGCCGCGATCACCTCGGCGAGCAGAACGGGAATATGGCTCAGCGGCGCATTCATTTCGGCATTCTGCGCGGCGGCAGCCTGAGGTGGTTTTCGCGGGCGTATTTCCGCATGTCCTCCTGATGGCGCTGCAGCTGCCCAGGCTCCCAGATCTCGAAAGTGTGGCCGCGCCCCGCAAAGGCGGCGTGGTCGGTGATTCCGGCATGCGCGAGCAGCTGTGGCGGGAGTATGATGCGGCCTTCGCTGTCGAACGGAACTTGGACCACGTCCGACAACAATGCGGTGAGAGCGCGGTGATTGGGCGAGTACTCCTCGAGCGCGTCGGCTTGCGCCATCAACTCCTCGACGCGCTCCATGCCGCCCGCTTCGAGCGCCGGAAGGTCGAATGAGGGAAAGGTGATGATTCCGTTGAAACTTTGGCCAAGCAAGGCGGCACGAAAACTCGCCGGGACGGAGAGCCGTCCCTTGCTGTCGATTTTGTTGGTGAACGTCGATGCAAACGACGCCAAATCCGCTTCCCCAGAGTTCCGACGACGCCCCGCCAAACGTCCCGGCGCTCGGCATCCGCCGCCATGCCTAGCCCCCCGCTCATGGGACTAATTGGGATATCATGGGAGATCATGGGCTGTCAATTTATTGGCAATATAATTCGTTGCTTAGGCTGAAATCGGGCAAGAAAATCTCCGGCCTCCGAGTAAAGGTCGAAATATTTCGGAGTTCCTGTAATGTTCTTATTTGACGCATGATGCGTACGCCATGCGCGCAATGCATGGCTTAAAACGATGCCAGACGGCCTATAAGCCGGGTTCTGTCCCCGCCCGAAAGCGGTGGATGACCATTCATCTGGGACGCCCGTTACCGGGCGCCTCGCGCGACCGACCCGGATGGCGGCGCGGAAACTCGCCTGAGCCTTGCGGCTCTGCCGTCCCTACTTGGTCTTGCTCCCGGTGGGGTTTGCCCTGCCGCCGCCGTTGCCGGAAGCGCGGTGCGCTCTTACCGCACCATTTCACCCTTGCCGCCCCGCAAGGGCACGAAACCCTTGAAGGGATTGGCGGTATGTTTCTGTGGCACTTTCCCTAGGGTCGCCCCCGCCGGGCGTTACCCGGCACCGTGCTTCCGTGGAGCCCGGACTTTCCTCCCCCCGCTTCGCAGCGAAGGGCGGTCATCCGGCCGTCTGGCATGAGGCCTAATAAGGTGATCCGCGACCCGAAAGTCAAACCGCGCGAGCCAGAATCGCGATCCGGCGCCGGGTCTCGGCATCGGGCGAGCCGTCGCAAAGGGCCGGGCGGAAATGCCGCTGAAACGCCGTGATCACCGCCCGGGTCGCGGCATCGAGGGTTCCGGAGAGCGGGCAGTCATAGCCGATCGCGCCCAATGCCGCTTGAAGCGGTTCGGTGGCCTCAATCGCGAGCGCTTCTTGCGCGAAATCCGGCCACAGACCGATTCCCGCCTTTCCCATACGCGCCCAGTCGAAAAGCTCGCCCGGATCCTGCTTTCTCTGCGGCGCGACATCGGAGTGCCCCAAAACGGCGCGCGGCGGGATCGGTTGGCGCGCCAGGATTCCGCGCGCCAATTCCTCGAGCGCCGCCATCTGGCGTTCGGGGAACGGCCGGTAGCCGAATTCATGGCCGGGATTGACCAGCTCGATGCCGATCGAGGCGCCGTTGATGTCGCGGCAATCCCGCCAGGACGAAACCCCGGCATGCCAGGCGCGTTGCGCTTCATCGACCAGGCGCCAGACCGCGCCGTCTTCCTCGACGAGGTAATGCGCGCTGACCTTGGCGCCGGGATCGCAAAGCCGGTCGAGCGCCGCCGCGGCGGTCTTCATGCCGGTGTAATGCAGGATCAGCATGCCGACCCCGCCGGCACCGGGCCGCGCGTCGAAATTGGGCGAGGGACGATCCACGATGCGCATCGCGCCATGCATAGCATGCGGGGGCCATCCGCGCCGAAGGCTTCGTGGACTTGGGGCCGCGCCGGGGTCTATTTTTGCCATGAGCGCAGGAGGAGAACACGATGATTTCGCCGAGCGAACGCATGATCGCCGAAACGGATGGGGCGATCGGATGGATGATTTTCAACAATCCGGCGAAGCTGAACGCCATGTCGGCCGATATGTGGGCCGCGATTCCGGCGATCGTCGATCATTTCGAGCGCGATCCCGCGATCCGCGTCGTGGTTTTGAAGGGCGCGGGCGAGAAGGCCTTCATCTCGGGCGCCGACATCAACCGCTTCGAGGAGCGTCGCGCTTCCGCCGAAGCCGCGGCCCAGGACGGCGCCAATATGCGCGCGGCCCTGGCGGCGCTCGAGAATTGCACCAAGCCGACCATCGCCATGATTCGCGGCTATTGTCTGGGCGGTGGCTTGCTGGTGGCGCTGCATTGCGATTTGCGGCTTGCGGCCGACACCGCGCGGCTCGGCATTCCGGCGGCGAAGCTCGGCATCGCCTATACCTTGGCCGGCGTGCAAAAGGTCGTCGATCTGGTCGGTCCGGCCTTCGCCAAGGAAATGCTCTACACCGCGCGCCAGTTCAACGCGGTCGAGGCGCAGGCGATGGGCCTCGTCAACCGCGCCGTCGCCGAGGGCGAGCTCGAAGCCTTCACGCGCTCCTATTGCGCGAATCTGGCCGAAAACGCGCCGCTCTCGATCGCGGCCGCCAAGGGCGTGATCGCGGAGATCGTGAAGCCACGCGCGGACATGGATCGCGCCAAATGCGAGGCGCTCGGAAATTTGTGCATGGAGAGCGAGGACTTCGCCGAGGGCCGGCGCGCCTTTGGCGAAAAGCGCAAACCCCAATTCCGGGGCCGCTGACCGGAACCGCGCCGGCGCATGGGCGGCACCGCTTCGGGCTGGCAATTCTGGATCGATCGCGGCGGGACTTTCACCGACATCGTCGCGCGGGCGCCGGACGGCGCGCTCGTCACCAAGAAGCTGCTCTCGGAAAATCCCGAACGCTATCGCGACGCGGCGATCGAGGGCATTCGCGCGATCCTTGGCCTCGCGCCGGACGCGCCCTTGCCGGTGCAGGCGATCGACGCGGTCAAGATGGGGACCACGGTCGCGACCAACGCGCTGCTCGAGCGCAAGGGCGAGCGCACGTTGCTCGTCATCACCGAAGGCTTCGGCGACGCGCTGCGCATCGGCTATCAAAACCGCCCCAAGCTCTTCGCGCGCCACATCGTCCTGCCCGAGCTTCTCTATGAGCGCGTGGCCGAGGTCAAAGAGCGCGTCTCGGCTTCGGGCGAGGTGCTGACGCCGCTCGATCTCGATGCCGCGCGCGCCGCGCTGACAAAGGCTTACGCCGACGGCATCCGCGCCGCCGCCATCGTCTTCATGCATGGCTATCGCTTTCCCGAACATGAGGCGCGCGTCGCCGATCTGGCGCGCGCGCTGGGCTTCAACCAGATCTCGGTCAGCCATCGCGTCAGTCCCCTGATGAAGCTGGTCAGCCGCGGCGACACCACCGTGGTCGATGCCTATCTCTCGCCGATTCTCAAACGCTATGTCGACCGGATCGCCGATGCGCTGGGCGGGGTGCGGCTTCTCTTCATGCAATCGAATGGCGGGCTCGCCGATGCGCGCCGCTTTGCCGGCAAGGATGCGATCCTCTCGGGCCCGGCCGGCGGCATCGTCGGCGCCGCGCGGACCTCCGAGCGCGGCGGCTTTCGGAAGATCATCGGCTTCGACATGGGCGGCACCTCGACCGACGTGTCGCATTACGCGGGCGAGTTCGAGCGCAGCTTCGAGACCCTGGTCGCGGGCGTGCGCATGCGCGCGCCGATGATGCATATCAATACCGTGGCGGCGGGCGGCGGCTCGATCTGCTTCTTCGACGGCGCGCGCTATCGCGTGGGCCCCGAATCCGCCGGAGCCAATCCCGGTCCGGCCTGCTATCGCCGCGGCGGCCCGCTCACCGTGACCGATTGCAATCTCATGCTCGGCCGGCTGCAGCCCGACTATTTTCCCGCGCTGTTCGGTCCTTCCGGTACGGAGAAGCTCGATCGCGCGGTGGTCGAAGAAAAATTCGCGGGCCTTGCCGATGAGATCGCCGAACGAAGCGGCGACCGTCGCACGCCCGAGGCCGTCGCCGCGGGCTTCCTCAAGATCGCGGTCGAGAATATGGCGAATGCGATCAAGCAGATCTCGATCGAGCGCGGCTACGACGTCACCGAATACACGCTGTGCTGCTTCGGCGGCGCCGGCGGGCAGCATGCGTGCTTGGTCGCGGACACGCTCGGGATGAAGCGGGTCTATGTCCATCCCCTGGCCGGCGTGCTTTCGGCCTACGGCATGGGGCTCGCCGATTTGCGCGCGATCAAGGAAGAGGCCGTCGAGCTTCGTCTCGGAACGGCGATGCTCGGCGAGGTTTCACGTGCGCTTGATCGTCTTGCAGAAGAAGGCATCGCCGAGATGCGGGCGCAAGGCGTCGCGGCCGATCGCATCGCCGTGCTACGCAAGGCGCATGTCAAATATGAAGGCACGGATACGCCGCTCGCCGTCGATTTCGGCGATGCGGCGGCGATCAAGGCCAATTTCGAAGCCGCGCATAAACAGCGCTTCGGCTTCTTGATGCCCGAGAAGCCGCTCATCGTCGAAGCGGTCTCGGCCGAGATCGTGGGCGCGGGCGATGTCGCGGAAGAAAAGGTCGAAGGCCCGAGCGGCCTTCCTGCCGCGCCGCTGGCGATCGTCGCGCTCTTCAGCGGCGATGCGGTGCACGACGCGCCGATCTATGACCGCGATGCGATGCGGCTGGGACAGAGCGTGCTCGGACCCGCGATCATCCGCGAGGCGACCGCGACCACGATCGTCGATGCGGGCTGGCGCGCGGCGCTCGATGCGCGGCGCTATCTGGTGATGGAGCGCGTGATGCCGCTGCCGCGCCGCGTCGCCATCGGCACCGATGTCGATCCGGTGATGCTCGAGGTTTTCAACAACCTCTTCATGGCCATCGCCGAGCAGATGGGGACGGCGCTCCAGAACACGGCCTATTCCGTCAACATCAAGGAGCGCTTGGATTTCTCCTGCGCCTTGTTCGACCGCGCGGGATGGCTCATCGCGAACGCGCCGCACATCCCCGTGCATCTGGGCTCGATGGGCGAAAGCGTGCGCGCCATCATCCGCGCGCATGCGCCCGGCGGCGCGGGCCGCCGTGTGAGGCCGGGCGACGTCTACGCGCTGAATGCGCCCTATCATGGCGGCACGCATCTGCCCGACATCACGGTGATCACGCCGGTCTTTGCCGAGGCGGACACAGGCGGCGAGGGCGAGCCGATCTTCTATGTCGCCTCGCGCGGTCACCACGCCGATATCGGCGGCATCACGCCGGGCTCGATGCCGCCCGGGAGCCGCGATGTCGAGGAGGAGGGCGTGCTGATCGACGATTTCCTCCTCGTCGAGGAAGGGCGCTTTCGCGAGGCGGAAACCCAGGCGCTCCTGATGCAGGCCAAATACCCGGCGCGAAATCCGGCGCAGAACATCGCCGATTTCAAGGCCCAAATCGCGGCAAGCGAGAAAGGCGTGCAGGAGCTGCACCGCATGGTGCGCCATTTCGGCCAAGACGTGGTCGAAGCCTATATGCGTCACGTCCAGGACAACGCCGAGTCGGCGGTGAAGCGCGTGCTGGGGCGGCTGAAGAGCGGCGCTTTCACCTATGTCATGGATGACGGCGCGCGGATTTGCGTCCGGGTCTCGGTCGATCACGCGGCCGAGCGCGCGGTGATCGACTTCACCGGCACGAGTGCGCAATTGCCCACCAACTTCAACGCGCCCTCCGCCATCTGCATGGCGGCCGTGCTCTATGTCTTTCGCACCTTGATCGACGACGAGATTCCCTTGAACGGCGGCTGCCTGAAGCCGCTCGAGGTCATCATTCCGCCGGGCTCGATGCTCAATCCGACTTATCCGGCTGCGGTCGTCGCCGGCAATGTCGAAACTTCGCAATGGGTGACGGATGCGCTGTACGGCGCGCTCGGCGTGATGGCGGCGGCGCAAGGCACGATGAACAATTTCACCTTCGGCAATGAGCGCCACCAATATTACGAGACGATCTGCGGCGGCTCGGGCGCGGGGCCGGGCTTCGACGGCACCGCCGCCGTCCACACCCATATGACCAACACGCGCCTGACCGATCCGGAAATTCTCGAATGGCGCTTTCCGGTCGTGCTTGAGTCCTTCGCTATCCGGCATGGCTCGGGCGGCGCCGGCAAATGGCGCGGCGGCGACGGCGTGGTGCGCCGGATCCGTTTTCGCGAGGCGATGATCGCGGCGATCTTGTCGAGCCATCGCAAGGTACCGCCCTATGGGCTCGAAGGCGGCGGCCCCGGCGCCGTCGGGCGGAATTTGGTCGAGCGCGCGAACGGAACGCGCGAGGAATTCGGCGGCACGCATGTCGTCGAGATGCGTCCCGGCGATGCGTTCGTGATCGAAACGCCGGGCGGCGGCGGTTACGGCAGGGGCTGATGGAGGCGAGAATGCGCGCGGCAATGGGTTGGGTGATGGCGGCGGCACTCATTGCGACGCCCGTCGCGGCGCGGGCAGCGAGCCTTTGGGATCTCTACGCGACCTTGCAGGCGAAGAAATGGGTCGATCTCACCCATCCTTTCGATACCGATATCCCGCATTGGAAGGGATTCGAGCCGATGACCCGCAAGGTCATCTATGATTACGACAAGGACGGATTCCGCGCCGAGCTCTTCTGCCATGTCGGGCAATGGGGCACGCATGTCGACCCGCCGGTGCATTTCCACAAGGGCGCGCGCACGGCCGACAAGATTCCGGTAAAAGAGATGCTGCTGCCCCTGGTCGTGATCGACGTCCACCGCCAGGTCGCCAAGAATCCGGATTACGTTTTGAGCCTCAAGGACGTGAAGGCCTGGGAAGCCCAGCACGGCGCCGTTCCCAAAGGCGCGTTCGTTGCGATGCGCACCGATTGGTCGAAGCGCTGGCCCGATCAGGCCGCGATGAAAAATCTGGACGCGCAGGGCATCGCGCATTATCCGGGCTGGACCCTCGCAGCGCTCAACTATCTCTACGAGGTGCGGCACGTCACGGCCTCCGGTCACGAGACCACCGATACCGATCCGGGGCTCGCCACCAGCAAGGACGATTATTCGCTCGAGAGCTACATCCTCGGCACCGATCATTATCAGATCGAGCTCCTGGCCAATCTCGATAAGGTGCCGGCGACCGGCGCGCTCGTCTCGGTCACTTGGCCGGATATCGAGAACGGCACCGGATTTCCCGCCCGGGTCTTCGCGATCCTGCCGTGAGCGCGGACGACGCCAACGCGGAATTCCTTGCGCGCGCGCGTCGACGCGCCGCGCGCGGCGAAGACGAGGCGGCGAAGGCGATCTATCTCGATCTGCTGCGCCGCGATCCCGCGCATTTCGACGCGCTCTGCGAGCTCGGCGCCTTGGCTTATGCAAGCGGGCATCGCTCCGCCGCACGCACTGCCTACGAGCAGGCCGTGCGCTGCCATCCCGACAAACCCATGGCGCGGGTCAATCTCGGCAATCTGCTGCTCGAGGCGGGCGAGTTCGACGCGGCGCGCGCGCAATACGAGGCGGCGCTCGGAACCGATCCCGATTTCGCGCAAGCGCATCAGGGCATGGCGCGGGTCCTGACCGAGCTTGCCGAGGCCGAAGCCGCCGAACCCCATTGGCGCAAAGGCTTTGCGGGTCACGCGCTCGCGACCAAGCGCTATCGCGGCACCGCGCCCTCCGTGCCCCTGTTGCTGCTGGTCTCGGCCAAAGGCGGCAACATCCCGACCGAGCAATGGCTCGACGACCGCATCTTCGCGATCTCGGCGCTCTATGCCGAGTTCCATGATTCGCGCGAGCCCTTGCCGCCACATGCGGTGATCGTCAACGCGATCGGCGACGCCGATCTGTGCGGGGAGGCTTTGGCGCAGGCCGAGGCGATCGTCGCGCTCAGCAAGGCGCCGATCGTCAATCCGCCGGCCCAGGTGCGCGCGACCGGGCGCGCCGCCAATGCGCGCCGCCTCGCCTCCATCCGCGGTCTCGTCGTGCCGGCGATCGGGACGCTGTCGAGGCCGGCGCTGCTTGCCGCCACGGATTTGCGCTTCCCTCTGCTCTTGCGCGCGCCGGGCTTCCACACCGGCCGGCATTTCCTGCGCGTCGAACGTCCGGACGAGATCGCCGCCGCGCTTGCCGCATTGCCCGGCGATGAAATCCTGGCGTTCGAATATCTCGATGCGCGCGGTGCGGACGGGCTGGCGCGCAAATACCGCGTGATGATCATCGACGGCGTGCTCTATCCCTTGCATCTTGCGATTTCGGCCGAGTGGAAGGTGCATTATTTCACCGCTGACATGGCCGCGAGCGAAGCTCATCGCGCGGAGGAGCGGCGCTTTCTCGACGACATGGAATCCGTGCTCGGCAAGCCGGCGATCGCCGCGCTTCGGCGCATCGCACAGGTTCTGGAGCTCGATTATGCGGGAATCGATTTCGGCCTCGCGCCCGACGGACGCGTGCTCTTGTTCGAGGCCAATGCGACGATGGTGGTGAACCCGCCCGATCCGGATCCGATCTGGGATTATCGCCGGCCTGCGATTGCCCGCGCGCTCGACGCGGCAAAGCGCATGGTGCTGGCGCGAGCCAGACTTTAGACGGGTCGGCGCCGTCGCGCGCTGGTCGCGAGCCAGATCCCGAACAGGATCGTGACGACGCCGACGGCATGGAAGAGATGCAGTTCCTCGCCGAGGATCAGCACCGCGAGCACCGTTGCAAAGGCGGGCAGCAGATAGGTGGTCATTCCGGCGCGGTTCGGCCCGACGCGCTCGACGCCGATATTCCAGCACAGATAGGCGGCAACCGAAGCGAAGGCGCCGGTATAGATCGAGGCGCCGACGGTCAGCCATGATAGCGGCGCCGCCTGGAAATAGAGGCTTTCGGTCAAGTAGGCCGGCGCGAGCGCCGCGACCCCGAACACGCTCAGAAGGAAGATCAACTCGATATTGTCGATCTCGGGCGGCCGGCGCCGCAGCATCACGTTATAGAACGCCCAGAGCGGCATGACGGCGAGGATGGCGAGATCGCCGATGCTGAACCGAAGCTCCGCCAATTGTCCAAGATCCCCGCGCGTCATGATCGCAAGCACGCCGGCGATCGAGATCGCCATGCCCAGGAATTGGCGCAGGCTCGCGCGCTCGCCGTCGAAGATCCAGCTCGCCAGCAGGATGCAAAGCGGCGTCGCCGCGTTGAGCAGCGCGGCGTTGATCGTCTCGGTATGCCGCAGCCCGAAATAGGTCGCCACCTGATAGAGCGCGCCGCCGGTGACGGCGAGGCCGAGCAGCAAGGGCCAGGACCGGCGCAACACCGCGCTCTTGCCTCGGAGCCGCGGCAGCGCGAACGGCGCCACCACGAGCGCGGCGACCGACCAGCGCCAGAATGCCAGCGCGACCGGAGGCATCGTGTCGCGCAAGGCCCGTCCGATGATCCAGTTTCCCGACCATAACAGCATGCAAAGCGCGAGGAGAAGATAGGGATAGGCGGCGGCAAGGCGCCCGGAAGCCTGCGGCGCGGCGATGGGCTCGGCGGTCACGGTACGGTCCCGCCGTCCCGGTCGACGCGAACCGGCGCCGCGCCGCGGCGCCGGAACAGCGCGCCGCCCTCGAGCGCCTGCCAGGCGAGCAGCGCCGGTATGCCGATCGTCAGATCGCGGCCGCGCTTCAAGAGCGAGAGCGCCAGAGCCATGTCCGGCGGCAGGCCGAAGAGGCCGCCGAGCATCACATAGGCGCCCTCCTGAACGCCGACCGCGTTCGGCACCGCGAAGGCGACGCTCCGGATCGCGTAAAGCAGGCTTTCGATCGCGAGGACGGCGCCGATGCCGAGATCGACGCCCATGAAGTGCAGGGCGAGCCAAGCCTCGATCGCGTTGGCAAACCAGCCGGCGAGATGGATCGCGAATCCGGCGACGAGGCCGCCGCGCCGCGCATAAATGGCGTCGAGCGCCTGCTGCAAGGGCTTCGCCCGCGCGGCGGCGCCCGGCAACCAGCTCGCCGCGATCCGTTCGCTCATCCGCTCGACGAAAGCCGCGCCGCGCCGCTGCAACAGCACGAAGGCCAGAATCACGACGACGCCGATCGCGATGCCGATCGCCACGGGATAGATGAGACTCGCGTCGGGATGGAGCTGAACCAGCAGGGCAAGCCCGACCGCGGTATAGCCGAGCTGCGCCATGACCTCGATCGTCACGTCGACGACGGTCGAGGCGAAGGCCAGCGTCATCGAGGGCCCGAACAGGGTCGCCGCGCGCGCGCCCATGATGAATCCGCCGACCTGCGAGAGCGGCAGAACCTCGGAACCCGAATCGCGCACGATCCGGCCCCAGAGATAGGCATGGATGCGACGGTGCGGGGGCGGCGCGATGACGGACCAGCCGAAGCCGAGCATTGTCATCAGGACGAGGTGATAGGCGCAGACGATAAGAAATCCGCCCCAGCCGATCGTCCCGAGCGCGTTGGCGACCGCACCGAAACCGTAATAGCCGACGATGAAGGTGCCGAGAATGAGCCCGACAATCGTCACGAGGATGGTGGCGAGCTTCATCGGGAGAACGAAGCCTGCGGCGCGGCGGGCGGCAAGGTCAGGCGGTCTCGCCCGCGCGCCGACGGCGGAAGTTCCACAGCCTGAGACTGGTCAACGCGGCATCCGCGAGCGCGGGCAGGAAGCTCGGCCGCAGCAGCTCGGCATCGAACTCCTTCATGCGGCGGCGATTCTCGCTGTAGCAATCCTCGAGAAAGCGGCGAAAGGTGAAACCTTCGAGGAACATGCTGGCTTGCGTCGCCGAGAAATCCTTGCCGTCGTTGATTTTGGCGCCACGGCGCGCGGTGCCGACGAGACGCTTCAGCGCGCGCACGTAAAAGCGCAGCGAAGCGGCGGCACGCCACCAGATCCGGCCGCGCTTCTTCTGCGCCTGCCGATAGGCCATCCAGTTGACGAAGAAGACGATGTGCCGCGTCTCCTCGTACATCAGCCGGTCGAAGATCTGGAACACCGATTCCGGCAGGAAGCCCGCTTCGCGCGCGATCTTGAAGACGCCGAATCCCAGGAAGGAATCGACGCATTCGCCATAGCCGAAATCCTTGAAGGCGGTCTCGATATCTGCGGGCAAGGGGTCGAGCGGCATCTCCTTCGCGTCGATGCCGTAGCGCTTGATCATGACCCGGATGAGATCGGCGTGGCGCGCCTCCTCGAAACCTTGCAGCGCGACCGCTTCCTTCAGCACCGGATCGGTGATGGTCTCGGTGAACGCCTTCACGATCGCGCCGGCGCGCAGCTCGGTATGCAGGACCTCCTGCCAGAACGGAACCGAGCGCAGGCGCTGCAAGGCCGCGTCGTCGAGCTCGGGCCAGGGCAGGGTGTCGGGATCGTAGTCCTGGTAGGTGTCGTGGAAATGCTTGCAGAAGACTTGCTTGTGCGCTTCCGAGCCGATTTCCACGGCCTGCTTCTTGCGCATGAAGCGGCGCGCGAACCGCACCAGCCGCGGCATGGTCATCGGCCGCTTCAGGCGGCGGTCATAGCCGCCAAGACGGCGCTCGTTCTCGGCGAGGCAGATATCCATCAGCGCGGCCGCGTCGATATCGACGCCGACCGATTTGCTGCCGGTGACGGTGAAGTTGTTGTCGGCGTCCGGCGCGCCGCCCAGGCCGCGGGCGATGCCGATGCGCTCCCAGATAAGGAAGGCCCAGACCGCGAGGATCTTCGCCCGGAACCAGGGCCGGCGCCACCATGGCAGATTGCGCCGGTGCCAGACGACCCAGTTGACGAAGAAAAGGATGTGGCGGCCTTCCTCCTGCATCACCGGCTCGAAGGTCTCGACGAGATCGGGCGGGAAATAGCCCGAGCGCTTGGCCACTTCGAAGAGGCCGAAGGCGAAGAAACTGTCGATGCACTCGCTGAATCCCGTGACCATGAAGGCCCATTCCGGGTCGCGCGGTTTCAGATAAGGCGGCTCGGGCGCGAGCTTGATGCCATAGGCCTCGACCATGTTGGCGAGGACGGTCTTGTGGCGCCCTTCCTCGAAGCCGTTCAGATCGATCGCCTGGCGCAGCAACGGGTCGCCGATCGTCTCGCCGTAGCTCAGGACGCGCAGCTTCGCCTTGCCCTCGGTCTGCACGGCGATGTCCCAGATCGGCAGGCTGACGAGGCGCTCGCGCGCCGCGTCGTCGAGCTTCGGCCAATCGATGATGGCGGGCTTATAGGGATTGAAGGTGTCGAGCAGCATCCGGCAGAACATGGTCTTGTGCCGGTCGCTGCCGAGGCGGACCGGACCGGGCTCCGGCTCGCGCCACAGCCGGGACGCGTCATCCGCGGTGATGGAGGCATCGCTCATGGCCGCTAGCCTCCCCATGGCGCGGCGAAAGTCAATCGGGCGCTTCGTCCCAGCCGGGCCGATCGGCCGCGCTTTTTCCATGCCCGGTTGTCGGGAGGCTTGGCGAAATCGCAATTTGCAGTAGGATCGGGCGTTCCAAAGGGAGGGAACAACGATGGTTTCAGCAAGAGGCGTTCGGCGAGTTGGGTTCCATGACTGCTATGGCGGCGGCCAAGTCTATGTCGATAACGGCTTTGCCTATATTGGTCACATCCACTCGCCCTCGGGCACCAGCATCGTCGATGTGCGCGACCCCAAGAATCCGAAGCAAGTCGCCTATTTCGAAATGCCGCCCGGCACGCATTCGCATAAGGCGCGTGCGGTCAACGGGTTGCTGGTCACCAATCACGAGGTTGATCCCAATCCCGCCGGCGGCCCTGCCGCCCCTCCGTCGGACTTCAAGGGCGGGCTCGGCATCTACGACGTCAGCAATCCGCTGAAGCCGCGCAAGATCCTCGATTGGCAGACTCACGGTCACGGCGTCCATCGCTACGATTTCGATGGTCGCTATGTCTACTGCTCGCCAACGGTCGAAGGCTATCGCGGCAACATCGTCATGATCCTCGACCTCAAGAATCCGGAAAAGCCGGAAGAGGTCGGGCGCTGGTGGGAGCCCGGGCAGTGGATCGCCGGCGGCGAGACGCCGACTTGGAAGGGCGCCGATCATCGCTGCCATCACCCGCTGCGTCAGGGCAACCGCCTCTATACGAGCTACTGGCAAGGCGGCTTCCACATCCTCGACATCGACGACATGTCGAAGCCGAAGCGAGTCTCCGGCCTCGATTGGAGCCCGCCCTTCGCCTGCCCGACGCATTCCTGCGTGCGCATCCCCTTCGATATCTTCGGCCGGAAATTCGCGATCGTCGCCGACGAGGACGTGCAGCGGCCCGAGACCGCCTTGCCCGCCTTCATGTGGATGGTCGACATCACCGACGAAGCGCATCCGGTTCCCGTGGGAACCTATCAGGTCGAAGGCCTCGATCACGGCAACCACGCGAACAACAGCGGCTGTCATCAGCCGGTCGAGAAGATCAGGGGCACCGAAGTGCCTTTCGCCTGGTTCGCGCAAGGCTTGCGGATCATCGACATCTCGCATCCGCATTTCCCCCGCGAAGTGGCGCATTACGTGCCGGATCCGGCGTCCGGCGCAAAGCGCTGCCAGAGCAACGATGTCTATCAGGATGATCGCGGCTTGATCTTCCTGATCGATCGCATTCGCGGTCTGGAGATTCTCGAGCGGACCTGATGAGCGAAGCCGTCGAGTGCGTTGTCGTCGGCGGCGGGATCATCGGTTTGGCGGTGGCGCGGGCCTTGGCCCGCGCCGGCCGCGACGTTCTTCTCCTCGAAAAAGAGCGTTGGCTCGGCCAGGACACTTCGTCGCGCAATAGCGAGGTGATCCATGCCGGGCTCTATTATCCGAAAGACAGTCTGAAGGCGCGTTTCTGCGTCAGTGGACGGAACGCGCTCTATGCTTATTGCGCGGAGCGCGCGGTCCCGCATCGGCGGCTCGGCAAGCTCGTCGTGGCCGTGAGCGACGAGGAAATCCCGGTGCTGCGCCGCGTCGTCGCGCATGCCGAAGCCAATGGCGTCCACGATCTGCAATGGCTCGATGGAAAAGACGCGCGCGCGCTCGAGCCCGATCTCGCCTGCGTCGCCGCGTTTCACTCGCCCTCGACCGGCATCATCGACAGCCACGCTCTCATGCTCGCCTATCAGGCCGATGCGGAAGCGGCGGGTGCCACGGTGGCGCTGCGCGCGCCGCTTCTCGAAGGCTGCGTGACGCGAGGCGGATTTGCGCTCGAGATCGGCGGGTCCGAAGGGATGACGCTCGAGGCGAAGATCCTCGTCAACAGCGCCGGGCTCTACGCGCCCGCGCTCGCCCGCCGCATTGCCGGCATTCCCGCATCGGCGATCCCGCGCGACTATTACTGCCGTGGCGTTTATTTCACCTTGAGCGGCCGCGCGCCCTTCAAGCGGCTCGTTTATCCGGTGCCGGAGCATGCCGGGCTCGGCGTCCATCTCACCCTCGATATGAATGGCGGCGCACGCTTCGGCCCCGATACGGAGTGGATCGACGGGATCGACTACACCGTCGATCCGAGGCGCGGCGATAAATTCTGCGACGCGATTCGCACCTATTGGCCGGCCCTGCCCGACGGCGCGCTCCAGCCGGGCTATGCGGGGATTCGCCCGAAGATCAGCGCGCCGAAGGAGCCGGCGGCGGATTTCACGATCGCCGGTCCGGAAACCCACGGCGTTCCGGGTCTGGTCAATCTCTTCGGCATCGAATCGCCCGGCATCACGGCGTCGCTCGCGATCGCCGACCGCGTTGCCATGCTTCTTGCCGCGTCTTAAGCGGGGGTCGCCGTCACAATCGTTATGACCACGAGGAACAGGCCGAAACAGCCCAAAGCGATGCCCGGCGAGGCGACGTGCAAGCGCCATTGGCGGAGGTTCATCGGTATGCCCATGCGGACATTGCCGATCGGCTGGGTGAAGCTTAGGCGATAAGCCGCGAGGCCGGCGCCCGCGAGCATGAAAAATACGCCCGCGGACAGGAGGATTGTCGCGCTGTCCATGTGATGTCCGGTCTTGATCTCAAGTGGAATGATGGGGTAGCGGCGCATCCTGCACCGCGACCGGTAAAATAAGATATAGCCGGGCTCCAGGCAAGTTGCCGGGGGACCCATTCTGCGCGCAAATTCTCGAAAAAACTCTCTGGAAAATTGTGTTCCACGGCCGCCCGTGACGCGGCGCGCTCAGGGGGAGTCGTCTTCGGGCCCGGCTTCGACCGCGACGGTCACGGTGACGGCGCCTGCCTCGGCGAAGTTCAAGGTCAAGGGGAAAGTGTCGTCGAGGGCAAGCGGGCCCTTCAAATCGCGCAAGGCGATGTAGCGCCGACCCGGGCGCAGGCTGACGGGGCGTCGCGGCAACAACTCGAAATATTCGAGCGGCGTGCCGTCGCGCGCCCGAAAGATGACGGTTCCGGCGGCCGGCGTCGAGGCGCCGGTCAGACGGTCGGGACGCGGGCCCTCGTTCCGCATGTCGAGGAACAGCGCCGCAGCTTCGGTCACCGAGGGCGCCGCCCAGGGATGGGTGATGGTGATCGATCCGATGACGAAGCTCGCGGCGCGAGCGCGGCCGATGATCGCGAGCGACAGCGGCGCCAAGAGCAGGAGGCGGCGCCTCATTCGATCCGTGCCGGCTCCGATTCCTTGGCCCCGGCGTCGAAAATCTTGGCGCTGGCCGATGAGCGGCCCATCAATGCGTTTTTTTCCGGCTCAGCAAAGTCGAGACCTTGCAGCCCAGGACGACGTTGTCGCGCGACAATTCGTCGTTCGAGCGCCGCAGCCCATCGACAATCCGGCAGCCGAAATAAGCGACCGCGATGAACACGCAAAGATGAGCGAAATCCGCCGAATTGGGCAGATCGAACCCGTTGGGTGGAATGAAGAAATACCACAGACCCACTGCACTCAAGGCAATCGCGCACAGGCCCATTCCGAAACCGTAGAAGGCGCAGGCCCCGGTGATGACCGGAAGAAACACGAGATAAGGCGCGTTCACCTGCAAGGTTTCGAGCGCGTGCTCCACGGCGCTCGACAAAATCACGGCGAGCGCCGTGAGGGCGACTCGAAACAACAGGTCCGACCAATACGCTCCCTGATTCATGGCAGATTTCTCATTTATGCCTATGGGGTCCGGTATGTGAGCATTTCCGGTTCTGCTTGTCCAGCCTCGGCGGATTTGATCCGGCCCAGCAATTTGGTGCCGGCGGCGCGCCGCATGCTAGGCTCGCTTTCGTTCCCGGACGGGCAAGTGAGGGCGGCTTGAGCGACGCGCCGAGACCCAACGATCTCGACACCTATTGGATGCCGTTTACGGCCAATCGCCAATTCAAGGCGCAGCCGCGGTTCATGGCGTCGGCCGAGGGCATGTATTATCGCAGCATCGACGGCCGGCAGATCCTCGACGGCACCGCGGGTTTGTGGTGCGTCAATGCCGGGCATGCGCGACGCGAGATCGCGGATGCGGTTCATCGCCAAGTGCTCACCCTCGATTATGCGCCCGCCTTTCAGATGGGGCATCCCGCCGTCTTCGAAGCGGCCTCGCGCATCGCCGCGCTTTTGCCCGGCGATCTCGATCATGTCTTCTTCGGCAATTCCGGTTCGGAGGCGGTCGAGACCGCGCTCAAGATCGCGCTCGCCTATCACCGCGCGCGCGGCGATGGCGGCCGCACCCGGCTGATCGGGCGCGAGCGCGGCTATCACGGCGTCGGCTTCGGCGGCTTGTCGGTCGGCGGCATCGCCGGCAACCGCAAGCTCTATGCCGGCATTCCGGGCGTCGATCATCTGCCGCATACTTTCGATCTCGCGCGCCAGGCCTTCTCGCGCGGACAGCCGGAATGGGGCGCGGAGCTGGCCGATGCGCTCGAGCGGATCGCCGCGCTGCACGATCCCTCGACCATCGCCGCGGTGATCGTCGAGCCGATGGCGGGATCGACCGGCGTGCTCGTGCCGCCGGTCGGCTATCTCGAGCGCTTGAAATCGATCTGCGACAAATACGGCTTCCTGCTGATCTTCGACGAGGTCATCACCGGCTTCGGCCGTTTGGGCGCCGCCTTCGCGGCCGATTACTTCCGGATCGTTCCCGACATGGTGTGCTTCGCCAAGGGCGTGACCAACGGCACCGTGCCGATGGGCGGCGTCGCTGTGCGGAAGCCGATCTACGACGCGTTCATGCAGGGACCCGAGAGCGCGATCGAATTCGCCCATGGCTACACCTATTCGGGCCATCCGCTCGCCGCGGCGGCCGCGCTCGCGACGCTCGACATCTATGCGCGCGAGGATCTCTTCGCGCGCGCCGCGGGCCTCGCGGACTATTGGGAAGAGGCCGCCCATCGCTTGAAGGGCCTGCCCAACGTCATCGACATCCGCAATCTCGGCCTCGTCGCCGGCATCGAATTGGCGCCGCTCGCGGGCAAGCCTGGCGCGCGCGCCTTCGAGGCTTACGTCAAATGCTTCGAGCGCGGGCTTCTCGTCCGCCAGACCGCGGATATTCTCGCCCTGTCGCCGCCGCTGATCATCGACAAGCCGCAAATCGACGCGATCTTCGAAATCCTGGCCGAGGTGTTGAAATCATGCTGATCGGTGTGCCGAAGGAAATAAAAACTCACGAGTACCGCGTCGGGCTCGTGCCCGGCAGCGTGCGCGAGCTCGTCCATCACGGCCATTCGGTGATCGTCGAGACCAATGCCGGTACGGGCATCGGCTTCGACGACGCTGCCTATCAGAAGGCGGGCGCGCGCATCGCCGCCTCGGCGGCCGAGATGTTTGCCGCGGCCGAGCTCGTGGTGAAGGTCAAGGAACCGCAGCCGCGAGAGATCGCGCTTTTGCGGCCGGGACAGGTGCTCTTCACCTATCTTCATCTCGCCGCCGACAAGGATCAGGCCGAGGGTCTGATGCGCTCCGGCGCCGTTTGCATCGCCTACGAGACCGTCACGGATGCGCGGGGCGGGTTGCCGCTGCTCGCGCCGATGAGCGAGGTCGCCGGGCGGATGGCGATCCAGGTCGGCGCGCATTGCCTCGAGAAGGAAAGCGGCGGCGCGGGGATTCTTCTCGGCGGCGTGCCCGGCGTGGCGGCGGCCAAGGTGCTGATCCTGGGCGGCGGCGTCGCCGGCACCAACGCCGCGCGCGTCGCCATGGGGATGGAGGCCTATGTCACGGTCATCGACAAATCGCTGCCGCGGCTCTACGAGCTCGATCTGCAATTCGGCTCGCAGTTGCACACGCTCTTTGCGACGGTGGAGAATGTCGAGCGCGAAGTGCTGAGCGCCGATCTCGTGATCGGCGCCGTGCTCGTGCCCGGGGCCGCCGCGCCCAAGCTGGTCAAGCGCGACATGGTGCGCCAGATGCGCCCGGGCTCGGTGCTGGTCGACATCTCGATCGACCAGGGCGGCTGTTTCGAGACCAGCCGGCCGACGACCCATGCCGATCCGACCTATGTCGAGGACGGCGTCATCCATTATTGCGTGACCAACATGCCGGGCGCGGTCGCGCGCACCTCGACTTTCGCGCTCAACAACGCGACCTTGCCCTTTACCCTGGCGCTGGCGGAAAAGGGCTGGCGCAAGGCGCTGGCCGATGATCCCCATCTGCGCGCCGGGCTCAACGTCGCCAGGGGCCGCATCACCCATGCAGCGGTCGCCAACGGCCTCGGCGTCGCGATCCTCCCTGCGGAAGAGGCGTTGCGCTGACGCCGCCCTATTTCGCAGTCGGCTTCGGCTCGTCCGGTCCGGAATAACGCAGGATGAAGACGCCCCACTGCTTGTCGGTGATGTAGATATTGCCGCGCGTGTCGACCAGCACGTCTTCGGTCTGGTTGACGAGCTTGGTCTTCGGGTAATAGCCGACCTTCTTGGTCGGCTGGGGCGGAATGAAATAGCCGGTGATCTTCGGCATATACGGGTCCTTGATGTCGAAGACCTGCAGCCCGGCGTTGAAATAGGTCAGATAGATCAGATTGTCCGGCTGCTCGACATCGGGCAGGTGGATTTCCTGATTGGTGTTGTGCGGGCCGAAGCGGCCGCCCTTGTCGCAGAAATCCTTATAGGGCGCGTCCTTGGGCGGCACCGGCAGCGGGAACATCGAGGCGAGCCGCGGTTTCGCCGGGTTCTTGTTGTCGATCAGCACCGCGTAGTTCAGCGCGTTGTCGACGCAGTTCTCGGCCGCGGCTTCGGAATTCGCAAAGAGCATCTGCTTCTTCCACAGCGGCAGCACCGTGTGCTCGGATTGCGAGCCGGCCGAGATGAAGGGCGGGGTGAAGGTCAACTCGCCGACGAGCTTCGGATTGGCGATGTCGCTGATGTCGAGATTGATCACGCCCGGCGCGTAGCCCATCGAGGCCATCTTGCCGTCCGGGCTGATATTGGCGGGACCGTGGAAGCCGTAAGGCGGCGGAGCCGGTGGATCGCCCTGCTTCTGCCCCGGCATCGACCAGCGCCCGGCCTCTTTGGGGTTCGCCGGATCGCTCACATCGAGGATGACGAGGATGTTGCCTTTGTAGCCGGGCATGCCCGCCGAGAGATAGGCGTATTTCCCGCCCGGATAGGAGTTGCGGTGCGTGCCCGTGCCGCCCGTCTTCCATTGCGAGAGCTGCTTCGGGTTGATCGGGTCGCTGATGTCCCAGATGAGCACGCCGTCCCCGAAGGGCTTCGACGGATCGCCGCCCCAGTCCGGCGGCGCTTGTTGGAGCGCGGTGATCATCAGATTGTCGTGCAAGGTCATCTGGATGTCCCAGGTGTTCTTGGGACCTTCGATGAACTTCACGTATTTGGGATTCTTGGGATCGGTGACGTCGAGAATGCTCCAGCCGTAATCCCAGAGATGGCCCATATAGAGATACCAGCGGCCCTTGACCTGCTTGATCGCCATCTTGAAGGCGCCGCGGCGCCCGGCAAGATCGCTGTAGCCGATCGGCTTCATGTTCTGGGCTTCCCAGCCCTTGGGGATGGGATCGGCGAAGCTCGGCCGCGCCAAGAACGCGAACGTCAGCAGGATTGCGGCAAAGAATTTTCCTCGCGCGCGCTTCATGTCGTTCTCCCCCTCTGGAACGGCGCCACGCATCGAGCCGGCACCCTTATGGAGCGTCAGCTTAAATCAGCCGGGGTAAACGGCGTCGGCGTTTTTGGCAGCTCAGTGCAGCGTTGGCGGCAGGCCGGCGATCGCGTCGTCGATCAGGGCGCCGCGGCGCTGCGCGTCGAGATCCTCGACAAGGCTGTGGCGCAAGGCGGCGATCGCCAGATCGACCGCCATGTTGCGCACCTCGGACAGCGCCTTGGCTTCGGTCAAGGCGATCTTCTCGACCGCCATGCGCTTGCGGCGCTCGATCGCGGCCTCGAGATCGCGCGCGCCTTGGGCTGCCGCGCGTTCGGCCTCGATCTTGGCCTGGGCCACGATCGCCTCGGCCTCTTTCAGCGCGTCGCGCTGTTTCCTTTGGTATTCGGCGAGCTTGGCCTGGGCCTCTTCGCGCAGGCGCTGCGCCTCGTCGAGCTCGGCCTTGATCTTGGCCGCGCGCTGGTCGAGCGCGCCGGTGATGAGGGTCCGGGTCTTGTAGACGAGATAGGCGATCGCGATGAGGAAGGCGATCAGGACCCAGAATTCGGCCTCATGCATGAATTCGGGCATCAGCCGCGCTCCCGCATCGCCGCATCGACTGCGGCAGCGGCGCGGCCGGCATCGAGCTCGCTGCCCGTGAGCTTCAAGGCCGCGGCGCGCGTGACATCGACCGCGACCTCGCGTAGGGAGCCCATCGCGTCGCGCTTGGCGGCCTCGATCCGCCGCTCGGCGCCGGCGGTCTCATGCCCCAGTTCTTCGGCGATCTGGCGCAGGCGCTCGGCGGAGCGCGCGTTCAGCGCCTCGGTCGTCTCGCGCAAGGTGATCTGCGCCTGCATGCGCGCCTCGGCGAGCGCTTTGTCATAGGCCGCGATCACGGCCTCGGCCTCGCTCTTCATCTGCGCCGCCTTTTCGAGATCGCCGTCGATGCGCGACTGGCGCGCGGCGATGATGCCGCCGACGCGCGGCAGGCCGAGCTTCGCCATCACCACATAGAGAACGAGAAAGGTGATCGCGAGCCAGATGAGCTGCGGCGGAAAGGTGGCGAGGTCGAGTTGCGGCATCGGTTCCGGTCTAGAACACGAAGAGGATGAGGAACGCGATGGCGAGGCCGAAGAGGCCGGTCGCCTCGGCGAGCGCGAAGCCGAGGAACGCGAAGGGCGTGACCTGGGCGGCCGGGTTGCGCGCCAGCGCGTTGATGAGCGCCGCGAACACGTTGCCGATGCCGATACCGGCGCCGACGAGCGCGATGCAGGCGAGGCCGGCACCGATCATTTTGGCAGCAGCGAGATCCATGAGTCTTTTCCCCTGGTTTGAGTGTGTTGAAGCCTAATGCAGATGAATGGCGTCGCGCAGATAGAGGCAGCTGAGAATGGTGAAGACATAGGCCTGCAGCACCGCGACCAGCAATTCGAGGAAGATCAGCAGCACGTCGACCGAGAGCGGCAGAATGCCCAAGAGCCCCATCGCCGCGACGAAGCCGCCGAAGATCGCGAGCATGGTGTGCCCCGCCATCATATTGGCGAAGAGCCGGATCGAGAGGGTGAAGGGCCGGATGAAATAGCTCAGCACCTCGATCGGCACGAGGATGAGGAGGAGCACCCAGGGCACGCCATGCGGCACGAAGAAGCCGAGGAAATGCCAGCCATGCCGCACGATGCCGATGATGGTGACGCCCAGGAACACCAGCGCCGCCATGGCGAAGGTGACGATGATGTGGCTGGTATAGGTGAAGCCGTAGGGGATGAGCCCGAGGAGATTGCCCAAGAGCACGAACATGAAGAGGGTGAAGAGGAATGGAAAATATTGGCGCCCCTCATGGCCGACATTCTCGTCGATCATCCCGGCGATGAATTCGTAAGCGATCTCGGCGATCGACTGCCAGCGGCCGGGCACGAGATCGCGCCGGCGCGAGCCGATGACGATCAAGACCGTGGCCAGGGCGACCGCCGCGCACATGAAGAGTGCCGAATTCGTGAAGGAGGCGTCGATCCCGCCCGGAAGCGCGATGCGAAACAGCGGTTCGATCTTGAATTGATCGAGCGGATGAAGCTCCAGCGCCACGTCAGTCCTCGTCCTCGTCCCAGTTCTGCGCGGTGCCGGCCTTCCGGTCCCGCCGATATCCCACCGCCATGCCCATGCCGGTCACGGTGCGGTAGACATTCACCATGCCCGCGGCGACGCCGAGGAAGAAGAACACGATCATCCCCCAGGGCCGCGTGCCGAGCCCCTTATCCACCGCCCAGCCGATGAAGACGGCGACGACGACGGCAACGACGAGCTCCAACCCGACGCGCATCCCCAGCGCGAGCGCCGAACGCGTCCCTTCTTCGGGGGCCGCCGGCGCCGCTTTCCGCGCCCGGCGGGCCTTGTCGAGCCGTTCCCCCAACTCCCGCAACGGATCGGCTTTCTCGTGTTCGTCCATGGGCGAACCGCTCGTAAAGCTTGAGAGAAACCCCGCCGGGAAGCGGCGCAACTTAAGGGCCGTCTCGCCCCGGTGTCAAGCCGAGGCGCCCGGCGCATATCGCCGCATTTCGCGCGGCTTAGTCATGCGGCGCGAGGCCCAAAAGGGGCGCGTCGCGCTGCCCCTCCGGGTCGATTGGGTTCGTTTCGCAATTTTCGATATTCGCGTTGTGGCCAAGCGGCTTAGCCGTTTCGTCCGCGCCCTCGACCAGCACTGTCACCGGCGCCGAAACATCCTCGCCGCGGCGGCGCGCCTGGCGCCGCTCGAGCAAGGCAAAGGCGCGGCCGAAGGCGCGGTCGGGCGCGGCCTCGTAGCGCGACAAGGCGGTCAAGGTCTCAGGCCGCCGGGCGAAGAGGCGCGACAGGCCGGTCTCGCCATGCAGGAGGTGATGGGGCGTGGTGGTGATGTGCCAGGTGTCGATCACGCCGCGCTCGGCGCGCGAAGCGCGGGGCAGCCGCCAAGCGGCAAGGATGATGCGCTCGGCGAGAAGCTCCTCGACCGCGTCGCCGGGGGCGAGATCGCGGCGAAGCAACTCGGCGAATTCCAGGAAATCCTTCGTGTGCTCGTCCCGGCAAACGAACTGCCGCGCGGTGAGCCCGTGGCACAGCGCGTTCTGCGACGCGACCGCCTTGCCGGCCGCGGTGGTGGGCCCGGTGCTGTGCCTTGCGTCGCTGGTCATGGAATCCTATCGCGCTATGTACGTCAATAGCGTACATATGAGCGTACGGCACAGCAAGGTCAAGGTCTGTGCTGTTTGGGGCTGACGCGGAACGGACCTATCTACTCTACGGCAGGCTAGCCCGCTCTCGGGGGCGTGATTCGGAGCTACCACGATCGTCATGGTGCGACGCGCCGGCTTGTCCGGGCGCGAGTGCGATTTTCAGGCGAGAGCAGACCGGCCTCGCCGACCGTGATTCGGACCGCCGATGACTCGAAGCCGCCCCTCCCACTACCGCGACGGAGGCTATTTCAGCGCGTCGGCTCCGGCCTGGACCAGTTCAAGGATCCTTCCAAGACCATGACGGTCGTGGCGCCTGACAGTCTCAAGACTGGTCCGATGATCTATCCCTACGACGAGGCGGCGAAATGATCTGAGCGTTTGGTGCGGGGTGCGGACCAGCCCACACCTCGCGCGCGGATGAGCCGGCCGAGCCGGCTGCGATGGAACTTGACGCCCGCCGCATCCGCTTGACTGATTTGCGTGGGTGTAGCGCCCAAGCATGATCGCCGCGCCTCAGTGGCTTCCGCGTTCTTCACGAGCGACGAAATTGTCGTGCGAGCTATCGCTGCACCTGTGAGTGCGGATGAAATGGACATAGATCTGGTACCCGCGATCGTGAGCGGCGGCGGCGAGCGCCGACGTGCTCTACCGAAGCATCGATTCCGGCTGGGTCATTGAAGCGTGGTCGCATCAGGCTGGAATTCAGGGGATTGGCCGCGGGCGCGCCGACCTTACCGAGAAGCTTGACTCAGGCCCATCCGCGGCGGGACGATTATTCGCATGGCACCCGGTCGCCGCCGCGGCGGACTTGCCCAAAGCGGCATCGCAAAAAGGGGGAGCAGCAAATTGCGTGTATTCCGGGCCCGGCTTCGTGCCCGATCCTCGCTTGTCGTCAGTCTTGCGGCGCTGCGTTATCAGGCGGCGGCGGTGCTCGTCCTCGGTCTCGCCGCGCCGGCGGCGGCCATGCCGATCACCCTCACCATCGACTTCTCGGCCTCGGGGTTTCAGGCCGGGGCGCCGTACGATCCGGTGACGGGCAACGTCACCCTGACCTTCGACACGGCGGTGTCGGTGTCGGATCAGACGACGGGGATCACCCTCAACAGTCTCAGCATCCCGCTCAACGTGGCGACCATCGCCTATGACTACGTCGCGCTGGCGCCGGGGAATTTCATCGACAGGCTGGTGATCGGCGGATCGCAATACGGCGCCGCCGGGCTCTTCCCCGGCGTGCCCGATTTCGCGCTCGAGATCGACGGCATCGCCGGCGGCACGCCGAGTTTCACAGGGGTGAGCTACACCGCCACCGGTTTTCCCAACACCCAATTCGGCACCGCTACGGGCACCATGACCATCACCGGGCTCGCGCGCGTGACCGAGCCGTCAACGCTTGCGCTCTACGTCTTTCCGCTGGCGCTCATGCTCGGCCTGATGCGCTGGCGCCGCGGCGACGCGCAGCCGGGAATGCGCGTCCGCAAGGCAAAGGCGCGTTGACGCGCGTCATCCTCGCTGCCGGTCAGGATCGCGAGCGGTCCGGCGGCGCGCGTTTCGGGCGACCGGAATTGGCTTTCGTGGGCGACCCGCGTCCAACGTAGTCGATCAAGGTGCTGGCGAGCGCTTGGGCCGCTTCGACGCCGACCTGAGACCTTAATTCCTTTTCCGCGGAAGAGATCGCCGCGCGGACGATATTTATGAGCTTATGGCCGCGCGGCGTCAGCGCAACGCGTTTCGCGCGGCGGTCCGCGGGGTCCGAAATCCTGCCGACGAGCCCCATGGCCTCGCAAGCATCGACGATCTCGGCCATCGATTGCTTCGATATTTCCGCCCGCGCGGCCAGCTCCGTGAGGCGCGTGCCGCCAAGATCGATATTGCGCGGAAGGTGCAAATGCACCATCCGAAGGTCCGGGAAGCCGTGCTCATTGACGTAGTTGAGGATGCGCCTATCGAACAGCCACGCGGCCGTGAAGAGGAGGCGGCTCATATTCGTCCGCCGCCACCGCCTCTCGCCTGGAAAGTCCAACGACCTGTCCCGTGCCATTCGCTCGATCCACAATCCGATCCCGCCGTGCCAAGCAGGTTTAGCCAAATAAGTTGAGTTTTACACCCGGGAGCCGCATACTCGTCAGGCAACCTGACGAACGAGGCCACGATGGTAGCTTCCTACGATGTCGTCGTCGTCGGCTCGGGGCATAACGGCCTCGTCGCCGCGGCCTATCTCGCCAAGGCCGGACAGAAGGTCCTGGTCCTCGAGAAGAACGCGTGGTTCGGCGGCGGGGTCGTCACCGGCGAGAACGTCGCGCCGGGGTTCCGGCACGACTGGCATTCGGCGACGCACATCATCATCCAGGCCAACCCGCTGCTGCTCAACGACGAGCTCGGCCTGCTCTCCAAATACGGCCTCAAATACATCCACCCCGAAGGCATCTTCTCGACCATCTTCGACGATCAGACCTCGCTCGTGAGCTATGCCGATCTCGACCGCACCTGCGCGTCGATCGCCGCCGTCTCGGCCCGCGACGGCGAGGCCTATCGCCGCTTCGCGCTAAAGAGCAAAGCCGTCCTGCCGCTGATCACGGCCGGCATGTTCGTGCCGCCGGTGCCGCAGGGCCCGTTCTGGGCGCTGCTCGATCAAAGCGCCGAAGGGCGCGAGATCATGCACGCCGCCCAGAAAAGCCTGCTCGATCTGGTCAACGAGCTCTTCACCGACGAGAAGGTGAAAATCCATCTTCTGAAATTCGCCAACGAGCTGCTGATCGCGCCCGAAGAGAAAGGCACCGGGCTGGCCCTCTTCACCATGCCCGGCTTCGTCCACACCTATCCTTCCGGCGTGCCTGTGGGCGGCAGCGGCGCGCTCGTCGAGGCGCTGATGCGCTGCCTCGGGGCCCACGGCGCCGAATTCCGCAAGGGCAGCGCGGTCGAGAAGATCCTCGTCAGCGGCGGGCGTGCCACCGGCGTGCGCCTTGCCGGCGGCGAGACGATCGCGGCCAAGACCGCGATCATCGGCCAGATCCATCCCTGGCTGCTCGAGCGCTATGTCGACGGGCTCGATCCCGTGGTCGCGGGCAACGCGAAGGCCGCGACGACCGCGAGCTTTTCGATCATGGCGGGGCATCTCGCGCTCAACGCGCCGCCGCGTTATCGCGCGGGCGACGAAGCGGCGAAGGTCGCGCTGGTCAATTTCGCGCCGGCGCGGCTCGAGGCCTATCGCCGCATCTTCGACGATTTCCGCTACGGCGATCTCGGCCAGCACGCGATCATGGCGGCGCACGTCAACAGCCAGTTCGATCCGTCACGCGCGCCGCCGGGCAAGGCGGCGCTGACCATCTTCGGCTTCGGTCCTTGGGCGCTGCGCGAGGGCGGGGCCGAGGCGTGGGAGACGCGCAAGCGGCAATACGCCGATTGGCTCCTGAATCAGTACCGCCATTACTGCACCAACGCCGGCGATGCGGACATCGTCGCCTACCAATTCGACTCGCCGCTCGACGTGCGGCGCCACTCGCCGACTTTCCAGCACGCCGATGTCGGCGGCGTCGGCAAGTATCTCCATCAATTCGGCGGGCATCGGCCGACGGCGGAATTGTCCCAATATGCCGTCCCGGGCATCGAGCGGCTCTACCTCGCCGGAACCTTCATGCACCCGCCGGGCGGGGTCACCGGCGGCGGCCGCGCGACGGCGGTGAAGATCTGCGGCGATCTCGGAATCGATTTCGACCGCCTCACGAGATAGCGCGATGAAGTTCTATACGCCCGAGAAGACCGACCTGATCGATGTGACGGCGGTGCGGCCGCATCCGGACGGGTTGCTGATCGAAGGCAAGATCATGGGCGCCATGCCGATGAAGGCGGTGTTGCGGCCGCGCGAGTTGCGCGCCGGGCTGCGCTTCCTCACCCCGCGAACGATCTGGACGCTCCTTCGGATGCTGGTCCGCCGCGGCCAATGAGCGGTTCCGATACTCAGGGGAAGCGTGCAAGCCGTTTGGCGATGGGATGGGCGCAATCCTCGCCGCCGGTGAGGATAAGGGCCGGGCAGGCGACGCGCTTGGCTTTTTCGACGCACGGGTAGTCGCCCACGGTTTGGGTTATGCTCTCGCCGGGGAGAGCGCAAAGGAGCACGCGCCATGGGAGCGAAAAAAGCGAAACCGCGCAAGGCGAAGAAAGTCGCGCCAAAAACGGCGCGCAAGGCCTCGGTCGCGACGGCCGCAACCAAAGCCAAAGTCAAAGCCAAAAAGCGCCCGCGCCACAAGCTGAGCGTCAGGCATCATAGCGAGGCCGATTTCAAGGCGGGGTTGCGCAGCCATGCGGTCTATCGCGATCTCGGCATCGCCGACGCCACCGCGGGCATGGCGGTCGCGCATGTCATCCGCCACGTGCGGCCCGCGGAGGATGGCGGCGCCGGGGAATGGCACTATCACGAGGTCGACTTCCAGATGATCTATGTCTTGAAGGGCTGGATGACGACGGACTTTGAGGGCTTTGGCGCGCACACGATGCGCGAAGGCACGTGCTGGCTCCAGCCGCCCGGTATCGTCCATGCGGTGCGCGACTATTCCGCGGATTGCGAATTGCTCGAGATCGTCATGCCGGCGGATTTCACGACCGTGACGCTCGCGGGCCGCCCGTAATCGCCGATCTCAGGCGTCAGAAGCGCGTCCGGCCGGCAATCGGCCAAACGGCGCGGCGCGCGCAGCCGGCGCGGCAATGAACGCGAAAAACCGATCGCCTCACGTCTTCTTGCTTTTGCGCGGCTTCGCGCGCGTACCCGCAGGGGCTTTCTTCTTCCGCTTCATCTGATTGTATTCGATCGCGGCGCGGACGACATTTTTCAGCGCGCGCTCGTCGATCTTGTCGCCCTCGAAAAAATCGATGGCGCGCCGCGCATTGCCTTCGAGGCCCGCATTGAAGAGCTCGTCGGGATCGGGGAGGCTCGCTCCATGGGCGAAGGTCAGCTTCACCTTCCCCTGATGGGCGTTGGCGACCGCGATCAGCCCGTCGCGAGACCAGACCGGGCTTCCCATCCACTTCCATTCCTCGATGATCTCCGGGTCGGCCGCGAGGATGGCCTTGCGGATGCCGGCGAAAATCTTGCCGCGCCAGTCCGCGAGTTCCGCGATCAGCCGATCGATCCGTTCCGATGGAGTCATCGAAGTCTTGCGCCTCGAATCCCGGTCCGGTTTGGCTCCTACGCCGTGCCGAGAACGGCGCGCACTTTCGGCCAGGCCTCGCGGCCCTTCTCGGTCATGAGCGTGCGCAGCGCGGGCGGCACGTATTTAAACATCGCATCTTGAAACATTGGGCGCGCCTTGATGCGCTCCCACCAGCCGGTGAGGCGGGGGCGCGATTCCGTCCACATCCCCGACAAGGCCAGCATGTCGATCCGATTGACGAAGGGGATGACGCCGATTTCGGCCAAGGAGAAGCGTTCGCCGGCGAGCCAGGGCCGGCTTGCGAGGGCGGTCTCCATATCGGAGAAGAAAGCGTCGAAAACCCGGAGCGCCGCCTTGGCGTCGTCGTCCTCGATGCCGGTCTCGAGACGCTTGCGCCGTCGCGGCGCCTCCGCGGGACCGAGCTTATTCACGTATTCGTCCAAGACCGCCGGCGGATTGGCGAGAACCGCATGCCGGTGCGAGATGGCGAAAGTGATGACGGAGGTCGCCGGGAAGACTTCTTCGTCGATCCGCTTGGTCCAGATCCGCATCGTATGACGGTCGAGCGCGTTGTCGGGCTTCATCGGCGGATCCGGGAACACCTCGTCGAGATACTCGCCGATCAAGGTCAATTCGCGGATCACCTTGCCGTCGTGAACGAGGGTCGGCACGACGCCTT
This sequence comes from uncultured Alphaproteobacteria bacterium, assembly GCA_963729935.1. Lineage (GTDB taxonomy): Bacteria > Pseudomonadota > Alphaproteobacteria > ATCC43930 > CGMCC-115725 > CAIKMD01. The sequence continues at coordinate 244,945 of CAVSPW010000005.1, read as the reverse complement.
TCGGATTGAGTTTGAGATAGGCGGGCGTGAACTGCTCGCCCTTCAGGATGTCGATGTAATGGCTCGTCCATTCCAAGCCTTTCTCGGCCAGAAGGATGCGCGGCTTCGCCGCGCAAACCGAGGTTCCGTGATGATAAAGCTCCAGCATCTTAATCGCTCCTCCGGGCCGAACGGTCGCGGCCGCCTGCTTCAGGCAATCCGCCCGTGCCGATCTTGTTCTTCACGGCCTCCCTCGGCCATGACCCGCCGAACTCTAGCATAGGAGGAGGTGCGGGCGAGGCAGACGAGGCGCGGCGCTATTTGATGAAGCTGTTGTCGATCAGCGGCCCATAATCCTTGAGCTTTTCCTCGGGCTTCAAGAATCCGGCCGCGATGTTCATCCGATCGCCGTTTTCGATCGCCTTCGGATCGACGCGCGGCGGATCGTTTTCGGCATCCTTCAGCGCGTCATAGGCCATGGCGAGGACGGTCTCGTCATAAGCGGGAAAGCGCTTTTTCATCTCGGCCATGGTTTTCGCGCGGTCGGTCACCACGATCTTGATGGCCGCGATCATGCCGTTCATGAACTTGGCGCAGAGATCGGCATGCGCCGGGCAGTAATCGGCGCGCACGGTCACGATCGACGCCGCGATCGGGAAGAACTTGGTCGGCTCGCCCTTGGTCGGGTCGGAGACCATCACGCCCGAGCCGTCGGCCATCACCTGCTGCGCGTAAGGCATCGCGTTGGAAAACCCGTCGATCCGCTTCGTCTTCCACGCCGCCATGATCTCGGGCGGCAGCATGGTCGCCGTCTCGATATCGCCCGGGGCGATGCCCGCTTCGGCCGCGACCGATCGCAACACCGCATCGGGCAGCGAGCCGATGGCGGTGACCGCGATCTTGCGGCCTTTGAGGATTTTCGCGCGTTCGCTCAGCGGCGCGGCCGGGTCGAAATGCGCGGCCTCGGCGATGTCCTTGCGGATCATCACCCATTCCATGGTCTTCTTGACGCCGGCGCCGATCGCCTGCATGTGCTGGCCGTGCGCCCAGGCGCGGGTGAGCGCGTCGGACGAGCCGATGGCGAATTGCACCGAGCCGTTGATGACGGCGTTGTTCGTGCCGACGCCCGGGATGACGATGGTTTTGACCTCGAGGCCCTGATCGGCCCAGAGGTGCAAATCCTCGGCGAGATAAAGCGACGTGAACGAGACGTTGACCGACGGCAAGGCCAAGATCACGGGGGCCTGCTCCGCCCGCGCCGATCCGGCCGCCAAACTCGCCCCCGCCAGCGCAAATAGAGCCCAACGCAGCACTCCACGCGTGACCATGATCGATCCCTTCATCTCATAAGCTTGTTGTCGATAAACGGTTTGCGTTCAGCCCCGCCGGAAGCGCGGGAAGAGCCGCTCGGCATTGCCGGAATTGATCGCGTCGAGCGATGCGGCGTCGAGCGCCAGCGCTTCGAGCAGATCGCGGTTCTGCGCGCAGCTGAAATAGGGGAAGTCGCTGCCGAACATCACATGCGTGACATCGACGATGTTCAAGAGCGCGGCGATGCTCGCGGGCCAGGCGCCGTTGGCGGTGTCGAAGTAGAGCCGCGCGAACTCCTGCATCACGCCTTGGGGCGCGATCTTCTCGAGCCGCGCCGCGACCGCATTCGCATCGGCGTGGAGCTGACCGCCGCCGAGGAAATTGGCGATGCGGCCGGCGAGGGAGGGCAGGCTGCCGCCCGAATGCGCGAACATCCATTTGATGTCGCGGTATTTGGCCAGGGTGCCGTTGACGAGAAGGCTGGCGACGCAACGGCTGGTGTCGAACGGCACTTCGAGCATCGACCCGCCGCCCGCCGGACGCAGCTCGGGCAGGATCTGGCCGCAGCAGGCCGGCGTCGTGGGATGAAAATAGACGAAGGCCTTGCGCCGGTTGAGCTCGGCGAAGATCGGATCGAACATCGGGTCGCCCGGCCATTTGTCGCCATAGACGGTGGAGAGCCCGATGCCGTCGGCCTTGGCCACGTCGAGCGCATAGGCGATCTCCTTGAGGCTCGCCTCGACGTCGATCATCGCGAGCGGCGCGAAGAGCCCGAACACGCCCGGATGCTCGCGCGTGAGCTTGGCGCCGTATTCGTTGCATTCATGCGCGAGATCGGCGGCGCGCTTGGGATCGCCGCCGAACCAGTTGCCGGGAATGGAGGCGAGCGAGAGGATCGCCCGATCGACGCCGCCCTTCGCCATGTCCTCGAGCGATTTCTCCGGCGTCCAATCGCGGTTTCCGGGGAAGACGAAGCCGCCAGGGCGCCCGGCGAAGCCATTCTCGGTCTCCTTCCAGCCGGGCGAATAGAAATGGTGATGCGTGTCGATGCGCATGACGAGCCTCCCGTTCTTTATTGCCCAATCATGGCCGCCGGCGTGTCGCGGGGTCAACCTCCGGCCACCGCAACGCCGCGGCCAAGGCGCGAGCCGCGCCAGAAAGGCGATCGCGGTTAGGCCGCTTTGCCCGTGACGCGGCTTTCAATGATGCGATCGAGCAAGCCCATCAGCGCATCGGGCGCGGTGATGTTGGGGCTGTGGCTGGCATCGATCTCATAACACGCCCAGCCCGGCGTCTTGCGCGCGAGCGCCGCGAAAGCGCCGAACGGCCCGTGCGTGTTGCGCGTCGCGACGATGTAGCTGCGCGGCAGGGTCAGCGGCCCGTGGCGCAGCTTCAGCTTCTGGTCCATGCATTTGAGCGGATGGGGGAGCCGCTTGTTCGCGATCCAGGCCCGGTCTTCGGGCGCGGTGTCCTCGGGCGTCGGATTGGGCGCGATGCGCCAGCCATCGCCTGAAGCCGCGCTGGCCTGCTGCCGCTTGCGTTGCTCCTCGGGCACCAGATCAAAGAGGCTCTGGCCGTCCTGCGGGACGAAGGCGTCGAGATAGATCAGATGCGCGATGCGCGCCCGGGCGCGGTCGGCGACGCCGGTGGCGACCATGCCGCCATAGGAGTGGCCGAGCAGCACGACATCGCGCAGATCCTCGAATTCGAGCACCCCCATCACGTCGTCGATATGCGTCTCCAGGTCGATCGAAGGATTGGCGAGATGGGAGCGCTCGCCGAGGCCGGTATAGGTCGGCGTGAAAAACGTATGTCCCGATGCGGCCATGAGCGGCCGCATCTTCTTCCACGCCCACGCCGCCGACCAGGCGCCATGCGCCAGCACGATTGTCGCCACTGTCCGCCTCCTTGTTGTCCGAACGCCCCTGGCGCCGATCGGCGCCAAGCTTCCCTGTCAGACCTCGATGATCCGATCGAGGTGGAGCTTCCAATTGCCGCGCGAGCTCGCGGCGGCGGCTTCGCCGGAGAGCCATGTGCCGGTGGGCTTGCCCTCCCATTCGGTCGGCAGAACCATGCCGCGCAGGAAGCGCGCCGCCATCTGGCGCGAGCCCCAGGCGATGACCGTGTCCGATCCGGTTTCCCACCACGGATCGCCCGGCATGAGGTCGCGCGCGGATTCGGCGGCTTGCTGCACGTTGAAGCTTCCCTCGAGGAGGCAGCGAATGCCCGGGCCGGGATGCTGATGACGATCGGCCACGCGGCCGGCCGGCGTATTGATCTGATCGAGACGGAAGAGCCATCGCGTGCCCGCCGCCATCGCCAGGGTCGAGATGATCCGCGACATCCGCAAGCTCGACAAGACGCCGGCGCCTTGAAGAAGAGCCGCCCCCGCATTCGGGGGAACGATGTCCCATCGCCAGACCTGGCTCCACTCTCCGGCCGATTTCACCTCGACGGGGCCATCGCAGAAAACGGAGTCTCCCGCCTTCATGGTTTGTCCGCCGATCGCGACGCGTCCGTGACGGACAAAGAGGAGCCGGCGATCGGCCTCGAGCGCCGAATGGGCGGCGCCGTCTCCCGCAATCTGGTCGTGGTAGAAATTCAAAGCAAAGGGCATGGTGCACCCTCCTCGGGCTCGGGGCGGATCGCGGCTCGGCCGGCGATCGGGCGCGCGGCCGATCCTACGGCCGGACATCGGGGTCAGAATAGCACGAGATCGCGGCGGCGCGGCGCCGGCGCGTTCCTCGCCTCAACCGGTTCTTGGTCGTCCCGCCCGCGATCAATCGAACAACAGGGCGGCGCCATGGTCTTCTCCCGCGGCTTCGATCGGTTCTATGCTCTCATTCTCGAAGCGAGGATCATCGCGGGGCGGCTGGGAGGCGGGCACATCATGGATCTGCAATTGAAGGGCAAGCGCGCCATCGTCACCGGCGGCAGCCGCGGCATCGGCAAGGCGATCGCGCGGCAATTGGCCGAGGAAGGCGTCGATGTCGCGATCGCGGCGCGCGGCAAGGTCGCGCTCGAGGCGAGTGCCGCCGAGATCGAGAAGGCGACCGGCCGGCGCATCGTGCCGATCGTTGCCGATATGGGCGACGACGCTTCGGTCGCGGCGTTGGTGGCGGCGGCGATCCGCGCGCTCGGCGGTGTCGATATCCTGGTGAACGACGCGGCGGCGCCGGGCGGCACCGTGCCCTCGGCCAAGATCGAGCAGGTGACGGGCGAGAATCTGCTCTTCGACGTCAACGTGAAGGTCGTGGGCTATCTGCGCGCGGCGCGCGCGGTGGCGCCGCATATGCTCGAGAAGGGCTGGGGCCGCATCATCAATATCGGCGGCGGCGCCGCGCGGCGCACCGGCAATTACATCGCCTCCATCCGCAATGCGGCGGTGTCGTCGCTGACGAAGAATCTGGCCGACGAATTGGGCCCCAAGGGGATCAACGTCGTCGCCATCCATCCCGGCACGACCCGCGCCGGGCAGGCGATCGAGCCCGCCTTCGAGGCCAGGGCGAAGGCCGCGGTCAGCATCGGCCGCATCGTCGAGGCGTCCGAGATCGCCGATCTCGTGGCCTTTCTCGCCTCGCCGCGCAGCATCGCGATCAATGGCGAGACCATCGCCGCCGGCGGCGGCATGCTCGGCCCGATCAATTATTGAGGTTCGACTCCTCACCCCCGCGAATTGGGGGAGAGGAGTCTCAGAGCGAGATCGGTTTAGGTCGAGCCGTCATGCCCGCGCTTGTCGCGGGCATCCACGCCTAGAGACATTTGCGCGATCAAAGACGTGGATGGCCGGGACACGCCCGGCCATGACGCGAACGGAGCGGCCATCGCGTAAGGATCCGATCCTATCCCCAAATCTCCTGGGCCAGCTCGACGACGTGGCGCAGCTTCGCGTATTGCTCGTCCTCGCTCAAAATATTGCCGCCGGTGTGGCTCGCGAAGCCGCATTGCGGCGAGAGGCATATCTGATCGAGCGGCATGTATTTCGCGGCCTCGTCGATGCGGCGCTTCACCTGATCCTTGGGCTCGAGCTTGCCAAATTTGGAGGTGATGACGCCCAAGACGATGCGCAGAGCGCCCTTGGGCACGAAGCGCAAAGGCGCGAAATCGCCCGAGCGCGCATCGTCATATTCGAGGAAAAACCCGTCGACCTTGAGTTCGTTGAAGATCGCCTCGGCCACCGGCTCGTAGCCGCCCTCGGCATGGCCGCGGCTCAAGGAATTGCCGCGGCAGAGATGGATGGTGATCTTCATGTCGGCCGGCCGCCCCGCGATCGCGCCGTTGATGAGCCGCGCATAGAGATGCGGGAGCTTGTCCGGGTCCTCGCCGATGCTCTTGACCCGGTCGCGCAGCCGCACATCGCAGAGATAGGCGAGGTTGGTGTCGTCGAGCTGCACATAGCGGCAACCCGCGGCCGCGAGATCCATGATCTCGGCGCGATAGACTTGGATCACATCCTCGAAGAAGCGCTCCATGTCGGGGTACGCGGTCTGGTCGACGCCGCCGCGCCCGCCGCGGAAATGCAGCATCGAGGGCGAGGGGATGGTGACCTTGGGCGTGCGCGTCGTCGCGGCTTTCAAGAACTCGAAAGCCTTGCGCTGGATGCCGCCCTGGGGCCAGCCGAGCTTGGCCGTCACCTTGGGCGTCGGCGGCTGCCAGTCGCGCACGATCTGGCCGACCGGCACTTCGAGCTGTTGCGGGCTCGCCGCTGGCGGCGTCTGCACCACGCCCTTGATCGCGGTGAGGAAATCACCCGACCAGGATTGGCGGCGGAAATCGCCGTCGGTGATCGCCTGCAGCCCGACCTCTTCTTGACGCTTGACCGCCGCGCGGATGAGCCGGTCCTCGACCGCCGCGAGCGCCTCCTTCGTGATCGCGCCGCGCGCCTGCTTCTCGCGCGCCTCCTTCAATTCCGGCGGCCGCAGCAGGCTGCCGACCTGGTCCGCGCGGAAAGGCGCGTGATCCACCTTCGTCTTGGTCATGGTTGCGACCGTCATCGTCTCTTCCTCCGCTGGCGTGTGTTTGCTGCTGGGACCATGGCACGATCGCGTGGGGGATTGAAATTGGGATTTGAGTGGGACGGTGGAACCCTCACCGACGCAGCAGAGAGATCGCCGACCTTCGTCATTGCCGGGCTTGACCCGGCAATCCATGGTCGCTCGACCCCCGGGTCAAGCCCCGGGGTGACGAAAAGCACAAGGCAAAGCGAGCGCGAAAGATCACGGCCGGCGCCTTCGCGCGCGGCAGGGCTCACGCCGTCTGGCGGAGTTCCTCGGCTTCCTGGAGATCGACCGAGACGAGCTGCGAGACGCCCTGCTCGGCCATGGTGACGCCGAAGAGGCGATGGACGCGCGCCATGGTCAGGCGGTGATGGGTGATGACGAGGAAGCGCGTCTGCGCGGTCTCGGCGATTTCCTCCACCAGCTTGCAGAAGCGATCGACATTGGCGTCGTCCAAGGGCGCGTCGACCTCGTCCAGCACGCAAATCGGCGCGGGGTTGGTGAGGAAGACGGCGAAGAGCAGCGCCAGCGCGGTCAAGGCCTGCTCGCCGCCCGACAAGAGCGACAGGGTCTGGAGCTTCTTGCCCGGCGGGCTCGCATAGATCTCGAGGCCGGCATCGAGCGGATCGCTCGAATCGCCTTCCCCGCCCTCGGCGTCGCCCTCGGTCGCGGCGGGGCCGCGGTCGAGCTTCAGATAGGCGCGCCCGCCGCCAAAGAGCCGCGTGAAGAGCTGCGTGAAATGCTCGTTGACCTGGGTAAAGGCGGCCAGCAGCCGCTCGCGCCCCTCGCGGTTCAAGGCCGAGATGCCCTGGCGCAGCCGCGCGATCGCGCCGGTGAGATCCTCGCGCTCGCGGATGAGCCCGGCCAGGCGTTCCTCGATCTCGGCGGCTTCGGCCTCGGCGACGAGATTGACCGGCCCCATATTGTCGCGCTCGCGGGTCAGGCGCTCGAAGCGCGTCTGGGCCTCTTCGGGCGTCGGGAAATCCTCGCCCGCCTCGATGCCGACCGAAGCCAGCGCCGCATCGGGTTCGCAATCGAGGCGTTCCTTGATGTGCGCGGCGAGGCTCGTCTCGATCTGCTCGGCCTGATCGCGCAGGCCCTCGGCGCGCACGCGCTCCTCGCGCGCCGTCCCCAACGCCGCCTCGGCGGATTTCGATTCCTTCTCGGCCTCGGCGAGGCCGGTCTCGCCCTCGGCCAGCGCGTCGGCGGCGCGATTGCGCTTCGTCGTCGAGTCCGCGATCGTCTCGGCGAGGCTCTCGCGCTGCTGCGCGATCTCGGCCGGGCGGCGCTGCAACTCCTCGATCTCGCGCGCCAGCTCGTCGCGCCGGGCGATGAAGGTCGTGTGCTGGCGCTCGGCCGCGTCCTTGCGGCCGCGCCAGGATTCGTGCTCGGTGGCGATCGCGGCCAGTCGCTCGCGCCGCGCCGCGGCCTCGCGCGTCAGCCGGTCGTGCTCGCCCTGGGATTGGAGCTGTGCCGCCCGCTGTTCGCCGAGAAGATTGCGCAGTGCCGTCGCTTCATCGCGCGCGAGCGCGGGATCGGGCAGCGCGGCGAGCCCGGCCTGGGCGGTTTCCGCATCGCTTTCGGTTTCGGCCAGATCGCGCGCCAGCCGCTCGCCGGCCTCATGGAGCGCCGCGAGGCGCGAGGCGATGCCGGCCGTGGCGCGCGCCAGCTCGGTCTCGCGGTCGCGCGCCGAGGCCAGGGTTCCCAAGGCCTCGCGCGCGGCTTCGCGCGCCGCCCGCTCTTCCTCGCCGCGGCGGCGGACGGTGCTCTGCGCTTCGCCGAGCGCGGTGACGCAGCGCGCGAGCTCGGATTCGGCGGCGCCGAGCAGGTTTTCGATCTCGGCGACGCGGTTGCGCTGGCGCAGCCGCTGCGCCGCCGCGGTCGGCGTGCCGGGCGCGCGGCGAAACCCGTCCCAGCGCCACAGCCCGCCATCCCGGCTGACGAGGCGTTGTCCGGGCTTCAGCTGCGCTTGCATCGCTTCGCCGGTCTCGCGATCGGCGACGACGCCGATCTGCGCGAGGCGGCGCGCCAGCGCGTGCGGCGCGGTGACATGCGACAGGAGCGGCGCCGCGCCCTCGGGCAAGGATTGATTCTCGGGATAATCGTCGAGCGCGAACCAGTGCGACGGCGCGGCGCTGTCGAGCGGGGCCGTGAGATCGTCGCCCAGAGCGGCGCCCAAGGCGGCTTCGAAACCGCCTTCGACCTTCACCGCGTCGAGCACCGGCGCATAGCGCTTGTCGCCCATCGCGGCCAGGAGCTCTTCGAGCGCGTGGCGCTCGGTCACGAGTTTGGCGCGATGCGCTTCGGCGGCTTCCTTGGGCGCGCGCGCGGCGGCTTCGTCCTCCTGCGCCGCGCGCAGGCTGGTCTCGGCCGTCTCGGATGCGGCGCGGGTGTGCACGACTTCGGCTTCGGCGGCGCGGACCGCGTCTTCGATTTCGGCGCTGATTGCGGCCGAGACTTTTTCGGCCTCGAGCGCGGCGATGTCGCGCGCGATCTGCTGCTGACGCTCGCCGAGCCGGGAAAGGCGCTCGCGCGCTTCCCCGCTGCGGCGCATCAGCGCCGCGCGCTGGGCGTCGTCGGCCGCGATCTGCTGGGTGAGGCGGGTCAGCGCCGCTTCGTGGGTTTCGACCTCGTGGCGCGCCGCGGCCAGGGCGGCGGCGGCTTCCTCTTGCGCGGCGCCTTCGCCGGCTTGCGCGCTTTCGAGCGCGCCGCGTTCCGCCTCGAGCCGCTCGAGCGCGGCGCGCGCATCGGCGGCGAGCTCTTCCTCGCGCCGGATGTCGGATCCCATCTGCTCGAGCCGCGCCTCGGCCGCCGCGCGGGCGGCGGCGATGCGGCGCTCTTCTTCTTCGAGCGCCTGGCGCGCCAGAACGAGGCGTTGCAGCTCGGCGCCGGCTGAGGCATCCGCTTGGCGCAGCCCGGGCAGCTCGCCCGCGCGTTCCTCGCGCTGGCGTCCGGCGGCGAGCGATACGGCGGTGCGGTCGGCGACTTCGATTTCGGCGGCGCGCAGCCGCTGGGCGGCGGCTTCGTGCTCGGCCGTGGCGATCTGCCAGCGCAGATGCAGGAGAACCGCCTCGGCGCGCCGGATATGATCCGACAGCCGGCGATAGCGGCTCGCCTGGCGCGCCTGCTTGCGCAGGCCTTCGAGCTGGGTCTCCAGCGCGCGCAGCACGTCTTCGAGCCGCACGAGGTTGCTTTCCGCCGCCTTCAGCCGCAGCTCGGCCTCGTGGCGGCGCGAATGAAGTCCGGTGATGCCCGAGGCCTCCTCGAGCAGCATGCGCCGCTCGGAGGGCTTGGCGTTGATGATCGCGCCGATGCGGCCCTGACTCACCAGCGCGGCGGAATGCGCGCCGCTCGCGGCGTCGGCGAAGAGGAGCTGCACGTCGCGCGCGCGCACCTCGCGCCCGTTGATGCGGTAATCCGAGCCGGTGCCGCGCTCGATGCGGCGCACGATCTCGATCTCGGACACTTCGTCGTAAGGCTTCGGCGCGTTGCGCTCGGCATTGTCGAGCGAGAGCGCGACCTCGGCGACGTTGCGCGCCGGCCTGGCGCCGGTGCCGCCGAAGATGACGTCGTCCATCTCGCCGCCGCGCATGCGCTTGGCCGAGTTCTCGCCCATCGCCCAGCGCAGGGCTTCGACGAGGTTCGACTTGCCGCAGCCATTGGGGCCGACGATGCCGGTCATGCCGGGCTCGATCGCGAGCTCGGTCGGATCGACGAAGGATTTGAAGCCGCTGAGCCGAAGTTTGGCGAAATGCACGGTGCGCTATGCTCGATTATGGCTGAACGGAGCGGGTCGGGGCGCCCGCCATTTTCACGGGCGTATCGATGGCGGCGGTCGCCTTGCCCAATTCCTTGGCGAATTCGTCATAGGGCAGGGCGCCGACGAGCTTTTTGCCGTTGATGAAGAAGGTCGGGGTCAACTCGACGCCGTATTTCTTTTGCGCGTCGTATTCCGAGGCGACGATGCTTTTCGAGAGCGCGTCGTCATTGACGCATTTATCGAACTCCACGCCGTTCATCCCGCCCAGCAGCGCGATGCGCCGCAAGGCCGGGACGGGATCCTCCAACACGCCCCAATTGTTTTGCTGCGCGAACAGCGTCTCGACGAAACCAGGATAGCGTTCGGGCGGGGCGCAGCGCGCGATCATCGCGGCTTTCAGGGCGTTGCGGTCGAGCGGATAGTCGCGATAGACCAGCTTCGCCTTGCCGGTGTCGATCCATTCCGCCTTCAGCTTGGGAAAGGTGTGCTCGGAGAATTCGGCGCAATGCGGACAGGTCAGGGAAAAGAATTCGAAGATCGTGATCGGCGCCTTGGCGTCGCCGAGCACGCGGTCATCCGCGGCGATCTGCGGCACTTCGGCCCGCGCGGGCGTCGCAATCCACGCCGTACCCAAGGCGCTCAGAGCGGCCAGCGCCAACCAAATCTTACGCATCGTTTCTCTCCGACCTACTAGATGTAGATGCTAGGGCCAGTTTCTCGTCCTTGCAAGCGTGGCTAGCGCCGGCGCGAGCCCAGCACCGCGGCGCCCAGCCGGGCGAGCACCTCGCGCAAGCCCGGGTCGCCGACCCCCGCCAGACGCGCCTCGAGCGCGCGTTGCTCGGCCGCGTCGAGGCGCCGCGGCTCGGGCGGCGCGGCCACGGCATGTTTGGGCGGGCCCTGAACGAGCTGGATGCGCGCGACGGCGCCATAGCCGAAGAAGCCGTTGATGCGCTCGATGATGATCGGCTCGAGATGCTGCGCCTCGATCGCGAAGGCCGAGGCGACGCGCAGCCGCAAGGTCCCGCCCCGGCGCTCGCCGCGCGCAAAATTCAACCGGTCGGGCGAGAGCTTGGCGGCAAGCTCGGGACCCATCACCGCTTCCCATTGCGTGACCAGCTGCGCTTCGCCGAAGCCGCGCTTGCCCAGGGCCATCTTCGCCACGCGCGGAACCTCGGCGGCAATCGCGCGCACGCCGCCGCGCCTCTCTTCCACCGCCATCCTCCTGGCCTCATCGATCCGAGCATGCGATGCTAGCGCCGGTCACGCGATCCGTCGAATGTCCGTTTTGCCCCAGCCCAAGAAAAAACGCGCCCGGACGAAGCCGCGCCGGAAATCGGCCGCCGCTGCCGGCGACCGCGCCGCGCGGCTCTTGGCCTGGTACGACCGGCATCGCCGCTCTCTGCCCTGGCGCGCGCAACCCGGCGAGCGGCAAGATCCCTACCGCGTCTGGCTCAGCGAGATCATGCTGCAACAGACCACGGTGGCGACGGTCGGTCCCTATTTCGTCCGCTTCCTCCAACGCTGGCCGCGCATCGAAGATCTGGCCGAGGCAGCGCTGGACGACGTGCTCCACGCCTGGCAGGGGCTGGGCTATTACGCGCGCGCGCGCAACCTCCATGCCTGCGCGCGCGACATCGTCGCGCGTCACGGCGGGGTCTTTCCGGCGCGCGAGGCCGAGCTGCGCGCGCTGCCCGGGATCGGCGCCTACACGGCCGCCGCCATCGCCGCGATCGCGTTCGAGCAGAGCGCGATGCCGGTCGACGGCAATATCGAACGCGTGGTCGCGCGCTTGTTCTGCGTCCGCGAAGCCTTGCCCGGCGCGAAGCCCGTGCTGCGGCGCTTGGCGGCGACGTTGCTGCCGGATCGGCGGCCGGGCGATTTCGCGCAGGCCGCGATGGATTTGGGCGCGACGATCTGCACGCCGAAAAATCCGAAATGCGCGCTCTGCCCGTGGATGAAGGATTGCCGCGCCCGCGCCGTCGGTATCGCCGGCGAGCTTCCCGCGCGCAAACGGCGTCGCGCGAAACCGACGCGCCGCGGCGTCGCCTTCTGGATCGAGAACGAGAGCGGCGCCGTGCTGTTGCGGCGGCGGCCGGCCAAGGGCCTCCTGGGCGGGATGATGGAAGTGCCCTCGACACCCTGGCGGGCCGAGCCTTGGGAACTCGACGAGGCGAAGGAAGCCGCACCCGCCCGTGCCGCGCGGTGGAAGCTCCTCAAAGGCATCGTTCGCCACAGCTTCACCCATTTCGATCTGGAGTTGCAGGTGCTGGCGGGCAAGGCGAGGACGAGCGATCGGGATGCGTTGTGGGTCCCCCCGCCGGCTCTCGGCGCCCAGGCATTGCCCACGGTGATGAAGAAGGTCATTGCCTTCGCGAGCACGGCCGGGTTGCCCCGCGGCGCCGGTTCGGGCACGATGAAACCCAAAGCCGTGAACAGGGAGGAAGCAATATGAACGCGTTGAGGAAAGCCGTCGGCGCTCTAGCGATGCTCGTGCTGGCATCGCCGGCCTGGGCGCTCGACCACGTGAAGATTTCCTATGTCGTGCCGACGGTGAATTACGGCGCGCTGATGGTGGCCGCCGATAAGGGTTATTTCGCGCAGGAAGGGATCGAAGTCGAGTTGGTGCAGGCGGGCGGCGGCGTGGCGACGCCCGCGCTCATCTCCGGCGATCTGCAATTTTCGGGATCGCCCTCGGTCGCGCTCAGCGCCGATATGAAGGGCGCGCATTTGAAGGCGATCTTCGTCGGTTCGGACCAATCGGGTTTCCAGCTCTGGGTCCAGCCCGAGATCAAGAATCTCGCCGATTTGAAGGGCAAGGCGATCGGCATCATCAGCCGCGGCGACACCAGCGAAATCGGCATGCGCTACATCCTGGCCAAGCGTCATCTCCCCGACGACTATGTTTCCTATACGCCGATGGGCCCGGGCATCGCCCGCGTAGCCGCGATCGCATCGGGCAGTTTCCCGGCGGCCCTCATCGATTCGGGGCAGGTCGTGGACATGCGGAAGGCGGGGAAGATCGGCAAGCTCCACATGCTCATCGATCTCAACAAAGACGTGCACATGGTCTTCGGCGGCTATGCGACCTCGGACGCGTTGATCGCGTCCAACCGCGACCTCGTGCGCCGCACCGTGCGCGCGTTGATGAAGGGTCTTGCGGTGGTGCGCAGCAATCGCGCCGACACGGTGGCCGCGCTCGTGAAGCATGGCTCGAGCCAGACCGCCGCCGAGGACAATTACGACCAATTCGCGGCCAGCATGTCGCCGACGGCGGTGACCTCGGACGCGGATCAGGTGCTGGAGCTGAAAGTCCGCGCGAAAATGCTGAACCTCGATCCGGCGAAGCTCCCGCCGCCGTCGCGTTTCTTCGATTTCAGTTTCGTCAAAGAGGCCGCGGCCGAGCTCAAGAAAGAGAACTGGAAGCCTTGAATGGATCAAGCCGCTCATGACGCGTAACGACAAAACGGGTCCGGTGCTCCTCGTCGGCGGCAGCTTCGGCGCGCGCTCGGCGACGGCGGCGCTGATGACACATGCCGAAGGGCTGTTGCGCGAGCGCGGCTTCGCGACGGAGATGATGAGCGCGGATGCATTCAAGCTTCCGTTCTATCACCCCGACCTTCATGCCGAGGATTGCCCCGAGGCCGCGCCCTTGCTCGCCGCGTTCCGCCGCGCCCGCGCCTTCGTGTGGTGCACGCCCGCCTATCACTATTCCATCTCGGGCAGCTTCAAGAACGCGCTCGATTTTATCGAGCTTCTCGGGAACGACGATCCGCCCTATCTCGGCGGCCGGCTCGTCGGCCTGATCGCAAGCTCAAGCGGACCGATCGCGGCGGTGCAGGCGTGCAACGCGATGGAGCAGATCGTCCACGCCTTGCGGGGCTATGTCGTGCCGGCGACCGCGCCCATCGGCCCGATCACGCGCGCCGTCGATCGTGCGACGGGCCGCATCCTCGACGACCGCACGAAATTGAAGCTCACCCAATTGGCCGACGAGATGCGTGACGCCTTGGCGGATTGAGCGCGCGCGGCTGCGCGCCGCGCTAATTCATCTCCGCGCGCACTTTTTGACGCAGAAGGTCGATCGGGACGGGCCGGCCCTCGCGCTCGACGAACCAGAATTCCCAGCCATTGCAGGCGGGGGCGCCTTGCACCTCGGCGCCGACCTGGTGGATCGAGCCCTTGACGTCGGCGGCGACGAGCGTCCCGTCGGGCCGGACCTTGGCGGTCCAGCGCCGCCGGGCGTCGAACAGCACCTCGCCCGGCTTCAACAGGCCGCGCTCGATCAAGGTGCCGAAGGGGACCCGCGGCGCGTCGCTCTTCTCGGGGGTGATTTCGAGATCTTCCGCCGCGAGCGGCTCGATCGCCGCGATGCGCTTGCGCGCGAGCTTGATATAGGCCGGGTCGCGCTCGATGCCGAGCCAGCGGCGCCCGAGGCGCTGCGCCACGGCGCCCGTGGTGCCGGTGCCGAAGAAGGGGTCGAGCACGAGATCGCCCGGCTTGGAACTCGCGAGCAGCACGCGGTGCAGCAGCGCTTCCGGCTTTTGCGTCGGGTGGGCCTTGCGCCCGTCGCGCTTCAGGCGCTCGGGGCCGCTGCAAAGCGGCAGCAGCCAGTCGCTGCGCATTTGCGTGCCCTCGTTGAACGCCTTCATCGCCTGATAGTTGAAGGTGTATCCCGCTTCGCGCGAGCGCGCGCACCAGAGCATGGTCTCGTGCGCATTGGTGAAGCGGCTGCCGCGGAAATTCGGCATCGGATTGGTCTTGCGCCACACCACGTCGTTCAGAATCCAGAAGCCGAGATCCTGAAGGATCGCGCCGACGCGATAGATGTTGTGATAGGAGCCGATCACCCAGAGCGAGCCGTCGGGCTTCAAGACGCGGCGCACCGCCTGGAGCCAGCCGCGGGTGAAGCGGTCATAGGCCGCGAAATCGGCGAATTTGTCCCATTCCTCTTCGACGCCGTCGACCCGGCTGTGGTCGGGACGGTGAAGATCGCCGCCGAGTTGAAGGTTATAGGGCGGATCGGCGAAGACGAGATCGACCGAGGATTCGGGCAGACGCGTCATCACCGCGACGCAGTCGCCTTCCATCACCGAGCCCAGGCGTTCGATCGATTCCCCCATCACCTTCCCCGCAGAATTCGCGACAATGCGCCGCCCGAGTCGCCGCGTCAATATGTTTGAGAGTCAGAGAGTTAACGGGGGAAATTCGAGTCGTTTCCGAGGCTTATCTGGCACGGTCCGAAGCTGCGGCGGTGATGGGGCGTGAGCCCCAGGGCCAAAACCGCCCGCCGATGGGCCGCGGTCGGGTAGCCGAAATTGGTCTCCCATCCATAGCCCGCGTAGCGCGAGGCGAGCGCGCGCATCAGCCGGTCGCGCGTCACCTTGGCGACGACGGAGGCGGCCGCGATCGAGAGCGAGAGCCCGTCGCCGCCGATGATCGTGCGGATGGCGCAAGGCAGCGCCGGCGCGCGATTGCCGTCGACCAGCGCCAGATCGGGCACCAGACCGAGCCGCGTCACCGCGCGGCGCATGGCGATGAAGGTCGCCTGGAGAATGTTGTGACGGTCGATCTCGCCCACGCTTGAAGCGCCGATCCCGATGCGCGCGCAGGACCTGATCAGCGCGATTTGCGCCTCGCGCGCGCGCGGGGAAAGCTTCTTCGAATCATCGAGCTCGCGGCGCAGCGTCAAGGGAATGCGCGCGCGGTCGAAGATCACGGCGGCCGCGACGACGGGTCCGGCGAGCGGGCCGCGCCCCGCCTCGTCGATGCCGCAAACGAGGCCGGCGGCCGCGTTCTCGAAGGCGAAATCGGGCATGGCTCAGGGCTCGATCGTCACGGGCGCGCCGACGGCCAGCGCCAAGGTCTCGCTCGCGCGGCCCAGATTGACGGCGATTTCGACGAGCCCGTTCGAATTCTCATACCAGAAGGCGGTGCCCGGCGGAACGGCGGAAAAGGTGTCGGCCCGCGCGATCCGGCGGCAAGTGCCCGCGCTTAGACCGGCCGCCGGCGCGAGGGCGCGGGCGCGCAGCCCGGTCAGCGCGTTGCCGTAATGATCGATATAGACGATCTCGGCCAGGTCATCGGGCCAATCCGCGCGGCGCAAGGCGCGGTGTTCGCGGGTCGTCGGCGTCTCGCCGCGGGCGAGACGCGCGGCTGCCGGCGCGAAGAGGTCGCGGCCGTGAAAGCTCGGCGACAGGGTTTCGGGGCGCCAGGCGATGGCCGAGACGCGCGCCGATGCCGCGCGGCGCAGCACGAGCTCGAAAATTCCGTTGTCGGGCCCGACATAGCGCCGCCCGTCGGCCTCGACGATCAGCGGCGCGCGCGCGCCGCCGACGCCGGGATCGACGACGCAGAGAAAGACCGTATCGGCGGGAAACCATGCGGCATAAGCGGCCAGCAGATAAGCCCCGGCCTTGGCATCGCCCGCGGGCACATCGGCGAAGAGATCGACGATGTCGCTGGCCGGCGCCGCGCGCCGCAGCACGGCCTTCATCTGGCCGGTATAGGGGCCTTCCAATCCGAAATCGGTGAAAAGCGCGATCATCGGCGCGGCGTTGGGCATCGGCGAAGTATGCGGTGCCCGCGCCGCTGGCGACAATCGGGATTTGGGTTCGTCGATCGGTGCGGGCCTAAAGCCTGCCGAGGCTCCGCAAGAGCATGTAAATCGCGACCGCGGCGATCAACACGCCGAAGACCAGGTTGAGCGTCCCGCGGCTGGCCGCGAGGCGGTGGGCCGTGCGGGTTCCGACGAGCCCTCCCAAAGCGCCGCCGGCGATGAAGACGATCGCCAGCCACCATTCGATCAGCCCGGAGAACGCGTAATTGGCGGCCGTGGTGACGCCGAACACGGTGACGGCGACGAGCGAGGAGGCGATCGCATTGAGGATCGTCATTCCGGTCGCCAGCATCAGGCCGGGCACGATCAGAAAGCCGCCGCCGATGCCGAAGAAACCCGACAACAGACCGGCGGCGCCGCCCAAGGCGATCAGGCGCGGCAGATTCTCGCGATTGAGCCGAACGGTCAGGTCGCCTTCGCCGGCACGGCCTTTCAGCATGAGCGCGCTCACGACCAGCATCAGCACGGCGAACAGCGCGAGCAGTTTCTGGCCGTCCATCATTTTGCCGAGCGTCGAGCCGATGAGCGCGCCGAGCACGCCGGTGCCGGCGAAGACGGCGGCGCAAGGCCAGCGCACCGTTCCCTTGCGCGCGTGATGCGCCAGGTTCGCGGCGGCGTTCGCGGCGACCGCGACGGCGCTGGTTCCGATCGCGACATGCGGGCTCGGCACGCCGACGACATAGACCATGAGCGGCACGGCGAGGATCGATCCGCCGCCGCCGACAAGGCCGAGGGTGAATCCGACGAGCGATCCCGAAGCGAGGCCGAGTGCGACCTGGAGCAGCGAGCCGATCATCATGCCCGATCGTCCGGCGCGTCTTGCGCGCGCTTCAAACGGCGCGTCATGGCGCGAAAGCCGTCGATGCAAATCGTCACGAGCCTGCCCGCGGCAATCCGGATCCGGCGCCGCCATTCGAGCGATGGGCGGGCTTCGGCCGCGACGGGAAACCCGGCCGCGCGCCAGGCCTCCAGGCCGCCCTCCAGAAGATAGGCTTTGCAGGCCGGGCCCGCGCCCGCGATCAGGCGGGATGCATGGCCGAGCGTTCGCGCACCCGACCGGCAATGAAAGATGATGGTCTTGCCCGACGACGCGGCCATGAGGCTGCGGTCGAACCGCGACAAGGCGATGTGATGGGCGCCGGGAATATGGATCCGCGCATGCTCGTCATCCTCGCGGATGTCGATGAGGATCGCGCCTTCATCGACGAGGCGCTTGGCTTCTCGAGGCAAGAGCGTCGGCCACGCCACGGCGAATCCCCCTAGGCCTTGCCGCGCTTGCCCGGGCGGCAGAAAAGCCGGTGCAAGGTTGCAAACAATTCCTCGATCCGCGGATCGGCGATCCGATACCAGATCGTCTGCGAATCCCGGCGGAAGGCGACGATGCGTTCCGCACGCAATTTGGCGAGGTGCTGCGACAGCGCGGACTGGCTGATGCCGACGGCATCCGCGAGCGACGAGACATTCGCCTCGCCCCATTCGGCCAGCTTGCAGATCACCATCAGCCGCCTTTCATTGGCGACCGCGCCCAGGATCCCGGCGACTTCCGTGGCCTGACGACCGAACGCGGCGGCGTCGAAAGTCTTTTCGGCCATACGGCTTCCTCTTAATATTAGAGATTACTTATTTAGTGATAGCTCATGCCGGTGTCAAACCGCCCGGGCGTGACCCGCGAGATCGGTCTGACATCGGCAGATTCAGAACAAGCGCAGCTGTGCCGTGGCTTTTTCCGGCGCCTGAAAGCGGGAGCTATCGAGGCGCCAGGCCTCGCCGCGCCGGTCGAGCCCCAAGCGGTGGATCGCGGCCTCGTAGCGCACGCGCAGCATCTCGGCATAGGCGCCGGTGCCGCGCATCCGCGTGCCCCATTGCGCCTGATAGGCCTTGCCGCCGCGGCTTTGGCGGATGAGCGACATCACATGCCTGGCCTTGCCGGGGTAATGGGCTTGGAGCCATTCCTCGAACATCGGCGCGAGCTCCAAGGGCAGGCGCAGGAGGATGTAGCCCGCCGCGCCCGCGCCGCGCGGCGTCGCCGCTTCGAGAATGCTCTCGAGCTCGGCATCGTTGAGCGCCGGGATCATCGGCGATGCCAGCACGGCGACCGGGATCCCGGCGCCGGCGAGCGCTGCAATGGTCTCGAGCCGGCGCTCGGGCGCTGCGGCGCGCGGCTCGAGCTTTCGCGCCAGCGCGCGGTCGAGGGTCGTCAGCGAGACGGCGACGCTTGCCAGGCGGTCTTGCGCCAGCGCGGCCAGGAGATCGATGTCGCGCTGCACCAGCGCCGATTTGGTGACGATGCAGACGGGATGATGGAATTCCTTCAGCGTTTCGAGGATGCGGCGTGTCAGCAAGAGCTTGCGCTCGATCGGCTGATAGGGGTCGGTATTGGCGCCCAAGGTGATCGGCTTGCAGCGATAGGATTGCTTCGAAAGCTCGGCGCGCAGCAAGGCCGGCGCGTCCTCCTTCACGAAAATGCGGCTCTCGAAATCGAGCCCGGGCGAAAGCCCGAGATAGGCGTGGGTCGGCCGCGCGAAGCAATAGATGCAGCCATGCTCGCAGCCGCGATAGGGATTGACCGAGCGGTCGAAGGGAATATCGGGCGAGTCGTTGCGCGCGATGATCGTCTTGGCACTGTCGCGCAGATATTGAGTTTCGAGCGGCGGCGCCGCCTCGTCGCCGCTGCCCCAGCCATCATCGGTCGCAACCCGCGTCGCGGGCTCGAACCGCCCGGCCGCGTTGCTGACCGCGCCCCTTCCCTTGCGGGGCAGTGCGGGGAGCGCCTCGTCCATAGAGTAAGTATGAGCGCCGGGTACGAACAAAGCAAGAACGTCGGCGAGGCACCCGCCCCTTGAGCGATGTCGCATCGCCGCTCAGCCCTGGGTGGCGGGTTTCAGATGTTCCTGGAGGCGGGGCATCAGCTCGACGAGGTTGCAGGGGCGATGCCGGTTGTCGAGCTGGTGCTTGATGATGTCGTCCCAACCGTCGCGGCAGGCGCTGGGCGAGCCGGGCAGGGCGAAGAGATAGGTGCCGCCGGCGACTCCGGCCGTGGCGCGGCTCTGGATCGTCGAGGTCCCGACCTTCTGATAGGAAAGGAAACGGAACACCTCGCCGAAGCCGGTGATCTCCTTCTCGTAGACCGCGTGAAACGCCTCGGGCGTGACGTCGCGGCCGGTGACGCCGGTGCCACCGGTCGAGATCACGACGTCGATCGCGGGATCGGCGATCCAGGCCTCGAGCTGGGCGACGATCGCTTCCTTGTCGTCGCGCACGATCTTGCGCGCGGCGACGCGATGTCCGGATTGGGTGATGAGCTCGATGAGCGTCTGGCCCGACCGGTCATCGGCCTCGCTGCGCGTGTCGGAGACCGTCAGGACGGCGATGTTGACCGGTAGAAACGGGCGCGATTTGTCAATTCTGGGCATGGCGACCATTATCCGCGACGGCGGTGCCGTCCTGCGCGGTATAGGTCGGCCAGTGACCGGCGGCAAGCGAATCGAGCTCGGGCGTCGGCTGATTGAGACGCATGCGATAGATCCAATAATTTGTCAGCACGCGCATGGTGAAGACGCGCGATTCCGCCCAGGGCACGCTCTCGAGGAAGAGAAGCGGATCGTTGCGGAACTCCGGCTGCGTCGCGGCCCAGCGCGCCGAAGCCGTCGGGCCGTGATTATACGCGACCGTGAAGAGAATCAGATTTCCCTTGATGCGGCCGTCCCTGAGCAGCAGCTGAACATATTCCTGCGCCAGCAGGAGATTGTATTCGGGATCGTTCAACACCTTGCGCTCGGCCTTGCGGTTGCCGCTGTCGAGCGGCACGCCCGTTCGCTCGGCCATTGAGCGCGCGGTCGCCGGCATGAGCTGCATCAGCCCGGTCGCCCCCACCTGGCTGCGCGCGTCCGGCGAGAATTGCGATTCCTGGCGCATCAAGGCGAAGATCAGTGCGCGGTCCACGGTGAAGCCGCCGAGCGGCTGCCAGCGCGGCACGGGATAGAGCGCGATGTCGTGGCTGCGTCCGTCGGAATTGGCGAGCACGGCCGCCAATTGCAGGCTGACGGCCGGCAGATTGGCGCGATCGGCCAATGCCGCGAGCGATTGGACCAGCGTCCCGGATCCATTGGCGGCGAGCTGACTGATTTCGGCGGAAGCGAGCTCGCGCTCATCGACCGCGAGGAGAGCGAGAACGCGGCGCCCGGCCTCGGTTCCCATCACGAGCTGAGCGTCGAACTCGGTGAAGCGGTCGGCATCGAAACGCACATTCTGATCCATGCCGAGGAGGCGCCGCGCCAAGACGCCATAGAAGGTGCGCGGATTCTCGGCCGCGACGCGCAGCCAATAGGCGTAGTTTTCAGGACGGCGCGCGCGCAGCTCCACGCGTGCCGCCCAGAACGCGGCCGCCGATTTGACCCAGTTCGACTGGCTGGCGCTGCGCGCGACGGCCTGGAAGCGGTTGCGCGCCTCGTCGAGCCGCCCCAGCCGCCACGCGGCGAGGCCCGCATTCCAATTCGAAACCGACGCATAGGCATTGGTTTCGGTGGTGGCGCTCAATGCCAGAGCCTGCTGGGCTTCGCCCTGAGCGAGGTAGCCTTCCGCGATGGCGGCGCGCAGCTGATCGCGCGCGGCCGTATCGATCAGATCCTTGGCCTCGGGTCCCGCCAGGAGCAATTCGGCCTTGTGCGGAGCCGTCGAGGCCAAGCCGCGAATCTCCTTGCGCAAGGCGGCGGCGCGGCGCGCGGCGGCGGGAATGAGCGCCCTTTGATCGCGCTTGACGAGGAGCGGATCATCGGCGCGGGGCTCGATCCCGAAATCTTCGCCCGAGGCGGCGAGAACCGTCGTGGCGGAAGGCTTGGGGGGCCGTGCCGCGCCCTTCGGGTGGCGCGCCAGGGCCAGGGCGTAGATCGCCTTGGCGTCCGGCTCGTCGGCATAGCGCTGCAGCCAGTGAAGCAGCTCCGCGTAGCTTGCATGGTAGGAATTGTCGCGATAGCGCTGCGCCAGAATCGGTCCAAGCAGCAGCTTGTCGTCAAGCTGCGCGATCTCGCGATCGGCGTCCTGCCAACGATCCGCATGTTGCAGCGTGAAAATGCGCCGGTAACGCGCGATGTCGGCTTGCGACAACATCGCAGGAAGGTCCGCTTCGCGTAGAACGAGGCTTCCCGGCGTGAGTTCCGCGGTTCGGATATCGGCCGCGCGCGCCGAAGATGCAGCCGTTAACGTTAACATCAAACTTAGAATAATCCACAGGCCCGGCGAAGCTCTGCGTGAGTCGAAGATGCTTATCATCCCGATCATGGGGAACCGACATAACTATCCCCATCGGATTTGGCAAGATAAAATTTTAGACAATTAAATCACTTTTTTGGTTCTAATCGAAGTGAGCGATAGTTTCAGTAGTTTTACTATGAATGAACGATTTTTGATTGAAGTTCCAGGAAATCGCGCCAGGATTCACTTTTGCGGGCGGGCGCTCGCAACAAAAAAGACGGGTGATAAGTAGTCAAAGCGGGAATCGGGCGAGGGAGCCCCGGAACCGCCAAATCGAACCACCGGCCGCGCAGTTTGGTGATGCCCTCGGTGCGCCCCAATAACGCGCTCGTCGCCGTTCCCCCGCATAGAACGACCACTTCCGGCGCGTTGAGCGCGATATGCCGCCATACGAAGGGGAGACAGGTGGCGATCTCATCCTCGGTCGGCTTGCGGTTTCCGGGCGGGCGCCAGAACAACACATTGGTAATATAAACGTTTCGTTGACGTTCCAGCCCGATGGCGGCGAGCATCCGGTCGAGGAGCTGGCCGCTGCGTCCGACGAAGGGCCGGCCGATACGATCCTCATCCGCGCCGGGCGCCTCGCCGATAACCATAACGGGCGCGTGCGGCGTGCCGTCGGCAAAGACCGTATGGGTCGCGGTTCGCCGCAAGGCGCAACCATCGAAGGCGGCAATCGCGGCTTCGAGTTCTTGAAGGCTGGCGGCGGCTTCGGCGCGCGCGCGGGCCGCGGCGCTGCCGCTTCCGGACGCGATCGAGGCGGCGGCGGGCGCGCGCGGCGCCGAGGCCGAAAGGTTAACCGGCGGGCTCGCGGGCGCTGCCGCAGGCCGCGAAGGCGCGGCCAGCCGGTCTTGCGGGGTCTCGCCGATCGCCTCATCGACGCCCATCGCCACATACCAGCGCAGCAGCGCCGTCAGATCTTGCGCCTCGTGCATGAGTAAAGCCTAGCACCGCGGGCAAGCCCGTTTAAGACCCGCGACCCTTTCGGCGACGACGGCATTTTCTATAGTGGCGCCGCAACGAGGGGCCGGGTGATGGAACGCGAGAAGATGGAATACGACGTCGTGATCGTCGGTGCCGGTCCCGCCGGCCTCGCCGCGGCGATCCGGCTCAAGCAATTGGCGGCCGAGGCGGGCGGCGAGGTTTCGGTCTGCGTGATCGAAAAAGGTTCCGAGGTCGGCGCGCATATTCTCTCGGGCGCGGTCTTCGAGCCGCGCGCGCTGAACGAGCTCTTGCCCGATTGGCGCTCGCGCGGCGCGCCGCTCGAGACGCCGGCGCAGGATGACCGGTTTTTTCTTCTCACCCGGCGCCATGCGCTGCGCCTGCCGACGCCGCCGCAAATGCACAACCGCGGCAACTACATCATCAGCCTCGGCAATCTCTGCCGCTGGCTCGCCAAGGAGGCCGAAGCTCTCGGCGTCGAGATCTATCCCGGCTTCGCCGCCGCCGAAGTGCTGTTCGACGAAGCCGGGCGCGTGCGCGGCGTCGCCACCGGTGCGCAAGGCGTCGGGAAGGATGGCAAGCCCACGCCCCAATTCCAGCCCGGTGTCGAACTCGTCGCCAAGGAGACCCTCTTCGCCGAAGGTTGCCGCGGCTCGCTGACCAAGACCCTCGATCGCCGCTTCGATCTTCGGCGCGACAGCGGGCCCCAAACCTATGGGATCGGCATCAAGGAGCTCTGGGAGGTGGAGCCGGCGCGGCATCATCCCGGCCACGTCGTCCATACCGTCGGCTGGCCGCTCGATGCCGGAACCTATGGCGGCTCGTTCCTTTACCATCTGGAGAATCGTCAGGTCGCGGTCGGCCTCGTCATCGGCTTGGACTACGCCAATCCCTTTCTCAACCCGTTCCAAGAATTTCAGCGCTTCAAGACCCATCCGGCGATCCGCCCGACCTTCCTGGGCGGGCGGCGAATCGCCTATGGCGCGCGGGCCATCAATGAAGGCGGGTTCCAGGCGATCCCGGATTTATCCTTCCCCGGCGGCCTTATCATCGGTTGCGCCGCCGGCTTCCTCAACGTCGCGAAGATCAAGGGCAGCCATACCGCGATGAAATCCGGCATGGTCGCGGCCGAAACCGTTTACCGAAGCCTCGCCGGCGACGGGAGCGCCGATTACCGCGCCGCGCTCGCCGCGTCCTGGATCTGGCCCGAGCTCCACGCCGTGCGCAATATCCGTCCCGGCTTCCGCTGGGGCTTATGGGGGGGCTTGGTCCATGCGGCGCTCGACACATATATATTGCGTGGCCGCGCGCCCTGGACTTTGCGCCATACGGCCGACCATCTCCATTTGAAGCCGGCCGCCGCGTCGCGGCCGGTGGCCTATCCGAAGCCCGATGGGGCGGTCAGCTTCGACCTTCTGTCCTCGGTCTTCATCTCCAATACCAATCACGCGGAAGACCAGCCGGCGCATCTCCATCTCCGCGATCCCGAACGTGCGATCGCGGTCAATTACGCGGTCTACGATTCGCCCGAACAGCGCTACTGTCCGGCCGGCGTCTATGAAATCCTGGATGATGACGAGGCTTCGTCGCCGCGTCTGCAGATCAACGCGCAGAACTGCCTGCACTGCAAAACCTGCGACATCAAGGACCCGACGCAGAATATCGATTGGGTCGTGCCCGAAGGCGGGGGCGGTCCCAACTATCCCAATATGTGACCCATCATGACCCGGGATGCCTATATAATCGCTCGCGATCGTGCCCAGACCAAATGAGATGGAAATCAGCGCAATGAACGGTTGGCTTCGCGCGCGGCGCCACTACGTCGCCATGTCCGCGCTCGTGCTGCTTGCAGCTTGTGTCGCAACCAGCCGTCAGACCGGCGCACCGCCGGCGATGCTCCAAAGCGCGCTCGGCAGCTATCTCGCGGCGCGCCACGCGCAGATCGAACATGATTACGGCGACGCCGCGCGCTTCCTCGATCGCGCCCTCGCCGCCGACAGCGATAATTACGATCTCATCCGCCGCACCTTCCTCTTGCGTCTGTCCGAAGGTCGGATCGCCGAGGCCGTGCCGCTCGCGCAGCGCATCGTCGCCATCGATGGCCGAAGCGGCCTGGCCGGGCTCGTTCTGCTCGAGCAGGACATCAAGGCCGGCCGCTATGACGTGGCCGTGCAAGAAGCGGCTTCGATGCCGCGCGACGGGGCGCTGCGCTTCGCGGTGCCGCTGCTTCAGGCTTGGAGCGAGGCGGGACGGGGCCGTCCGGCGCCGGCCTTGCAGGCGCTCGAGAGCGTGGGCGGCACCACGGGCCTGCAGCCGCTCGCCGATCTGCATACGGCGCTCATCGCCGATTACGCCGACCACGTCGATGAGGCGAGCGCGGCCTATGAGAAGCTCATCGGCGGTCGGCAGCCGCCGACCTGGCGTGTCGTCGAGCTTGCCGGCAATTTCCTCGAGCGCCACGGACGCGCGGCGGAAGCGCGCAGCCTTTACGAACGCAGCGGCAACCAGCCGGGCGTTTCCGACATGTCGGCGACGGCCATGGTGCGTGTCGATCAAGGCGCGGTGCCGCCGCGGCTGATTGCCTCGCCGGCCGATGGCGCGGCCGAGGGGCTGTTCGATCTCGCCGGTCTGCTCAATCAGCGCGATACGGCGGATGCCGCCCTGGTCTATGCGCGGCTCGCACTCGATCTGGCGCCCCGTTTCGCGTTGGCGCAGCTCATGATCGCCGAGATCCGCGACAGCGAGAACCGGCCCGCCGACGCGCTCGCGCTCTATCAATCGGTCGACCCGAAATCGCCCTTCTCCTGGATGGCGCGGCTGCGTGCCGCGCTCGAGCTCGATGCCCTCGACCGTACCGACGAGGCCGTCGCGCAATTGAGGGCGATGGCGGCGGAGCGGCCGAAGAACGCCGAGCCGCTGGTCGAGTTGGGGGATATTCTCCGCGCGCATAAGCGATTCGGCGAGGCCGCGACCGCTTATGACGGCGCGCTGGCGCGCACGCCCAATCCCAAAGCCAGCGATTGGCGCCTCTTCTACAGCCGCGGGGTCGCGCTCGAGCGCTCGGGCGAGTGGTCGCGCGCCGAGGCCGATTTGAAGCACGCGCTCGCCTTGCAGCCCGATCAACCGCTGGTGCTCAACTATCTCGGCTATTCCTGGATCGATCGCGGCGACAATCTGCGCGACGCGCTGGGCATGATCCAGCGCGCCGTGCAGCTGCGTCCCGATGACGGTTACATCGTCGACAGCCTCGGCTGGGCCTATTTTCGTCTCGGCGATTTTCCGCAGGCGACGCATTACCTCGAGCGCGCGATCGAGCTTCTGCCCGAGGATCCGACCATCAATGATCATTTGGGCGACGCCTATTGGCGCGTGAACCGCCAAGTCGAGGCGCGCTTTCAATGGCGCCGCGCGCTGCAATTCCAGCCCGAGGCCGATGAGGTGAAGGGCATCGAGGCGAAGCTCGATCACGGCCTCGGCGCCGCGCCCGAGCCGGTGCGTGGCGGCTGAGACCGCGCCCATGCCGCTTTGGTGGCAGGCGCGCGCCAAGCTCAATCTTTATCTCCACGTCCTCGGCCGGCGGGCCGACGGCTATCATCGGCTCGACAGCCTGGTCGCTTTCGCCGACATCGCCGATCGCGTCGCGGCCGAGCCCGCGCCGCTGCTGAGCCTGCGCGTCGAGGGTCCGTTCGCCGCCGCGCTCGCGCAAGGGAGCAGCGACAACCTCGTTTGGCGCGCGGCCGAGGCTTTGGCGAGCCGGCTCGGGCGCGCCCCCGGCGCCGCCTTGCGGCTCGAGAAGAATCTTCCGGTCGCGTCGGGAATAGGCGGCGGCTCGAGCGACGCGGCGGCAACGCTCAAGGCGCTCGCCGCGCTGTGGCGGGCGCCGCTCGATGAGCGCGCGCTCGCCGAAATCGGCGCGGCGCTCGGCGCCGATGTGCCGGTTTGTCTGGCGGTAAAGCCATCCTGGCTCGGCGGCGCCGGCGAGCGCGTCGAGCCGGCGCCGGTCTTGCCTCAAGCCGGATTGGTCCTGGTCAATCCCGGCATCCCGCTGCCGACGGCATCGGTGTTCAAGGCCCGCCGCGGCCCGTTCTCGGCCGAAGCGCGCTTCACCGAGCCGCCGGCCGATGCTGCGGCGCTCGCCGCGCTCATCGCGGAACGACGCAATGATTTGACCGCGCCGGCGATCGAGCAAGTGCCAGCGATCGCCCGCGTGCTGGAGCGTCTTGCCGCGGTCGAAGGCGCGCTCATCGCGCGCATGAGCGGCAGCGGCGCCACTTGCTTTGCGTTATTCGCGAACGAAGCGGATGCCAGGGCGGCCGCGGCGACGCTGCGCGCGGCCGAGCCCGGGTGGTGGGTCGCGGCCGGACGCCTGGCCTAAGCCATGGACTCCTAAACGTGCTGCCCGCCTCCGGGGTAAAGCAGACGCGACCCGAGAATTTCGTTATGTCGCATTTTCACCCTTAGCGGAAACGCGCTCGCGAGCGGGGACGCGAGATGAACCTCTCAGGAAACCACTTCCCAGGGCGGCACGGGCCCAAACTGCGCGGCGAGAAAGTCGACCAGCGCACGTACGCGCGATGGGAGCGAGCGGTTGGGTAGATAGACGAGGTAGATGCCGCTTTCCGGCACAACCTGGAACTGGCGCAACAGCGGCACCAGTTGCCCCTGCTGCAAGGCGTCCCCCACCATGTAGGCCGGCAGCACGGCGATGCCGAGGCCGGCAATGACAGCCGCCCGCACCACTTCCATCTCGTCGGTTTCCAATACACCGGCGACCGGTACCCGAAATTTCCGACCGGCCCGGCGCAGGGTCCAGAGCCCTTTCGGCGCCAGGGGCGGAAAGAGCACGCAGTCGTGCTTGCGCAGATCCTCAATCCGGCGCGGCATCCCACGCCGCTCGAGATAAGCGGGCGAAGCACACAGTATCGGCCGGTTGCCGGCGAGCTTTCGCGCCACCACATTCGGGTCCGGATTGAATGACACGCGGATGCCGAGGTCGAACCGCTCATCGCCGAGGTCGAGCGCGCGATTGCTGCAGGAGAGCTTGACCCGGATTTTTGGATACTTCCGATAGAACTCGGCGAGCATGGGCATCAGGTGGCGCACCGCGAACGGCTGGGTTGTGGTCACGCTCACCAGGCCGGCCGGCTCGGATTGAGTTCGAATCACTCGCTGCTCGGCAATCTCTGCTTCCTGCACGATCCTCGCGCAATGGTCGTAGAAGACGGCGCCAGCTTCGGTCAGGCTGAGCTTGCGCGTTGAACGGTTCAGCAGCTTCACCGACAGCGAGCGTTCCAGCGCGCTCACGTGTCGGCTCGCCACCGATTTCGACATGCCCAGCTTGTCCGCGGCCGCGGAGAAGCTCTTTGCTTCCACGACTTGCGCGAAGACGCGCATCCCGTTCAGCCGATCGTTCATTATCCACCATTTTGCAACAATAAGTTTTAATAAACACCATTTATCAAAATTCGGCAACAGACTAGATTGTTGTCCTGCACACAGCGCAAATCGCGCGCGGCGAGCGCATGGTCGAAATCGAAGCGGGGAGATCGTCATGACACATCAGGTCGTCAAAGTCGGGCAACTGGAAATTCGCTATCTCGTGGATGGCGCGCAAAAGGGTGGGTTGGGACTGTTCGAAATGAAGGTTCCGGCCGGCGCGCACGTCCCACCGCCGCACAGCCATACCAACAATGAAGAGTGCATTTACGTTTTGGATGGCGTGCTCAGCTATTCGGTTGATGCGGAGATGCGCGACTTGAAGCCAGGTGAATGGATGTCGACGCCGCGAGGCTCCGTGCACCATTTCAGCAACACCGGTTCCGAGACCGCTCGCGCGCTCGTGATGCTGACGCCGGATATCGGCGAGCAGTTTTTTCGCGACGTAGGGGCCTTGGCCGGCGCCGGCGGACCACCCGATCAGGCGAAACTCATGGAAGTCATGACTCGATACGGGCTAGTATCCGCCCCGCCGGCTTCTGTCTCCGGGTCAGCGACGAAATCAGGCTGATGGAAGCTGAAGGACAATATAGGGGGATCGGTATGAAACGTGTTGCTTCTGTGATCGCCGTCATGCTTGGCGTCGCGCTCGTCGCGCCGGTCCACGGCGCCAAGGCCGCGTCGCAAGTGGAGCGCGGGAAATATCTCGTGACGATCGGCGGCTGCAACGATTGCCATACGCCCGGCTCGATGTTGGGCCACCCGAACTTCAAGGAATCCCTCGGCGGCGGGGATGTCGCCTTTTTCGTGCCGGGCCTTGGCGTGTTCTTTCCGCCCAACCTGACGCGGGACAAGGAGACCGGGCTCGGCTCCTGGACCGACAAGCAGATCATTACGGCGTTCACCACCGGCGTGCGGCCCGACGGGCGCGAGCTCGCGCCAATCATGCCATGGCGCGGCCTATCGCACCTGACGCATCACGATGCCGAGGCGATCGTCGCCTATCTACGCAGCCTGCCGCCGGTGAAGAACAAGGTGGCGGGGCCTTTCGGGCCTGACGAGCAGGTCACGGGCTTCGTGATGACCGCGCTCCCGGCGGAAGTCTTCAATCACATGCCAAAGCCAGGCGCCCACCCGCCCGAACATCGCTGATCGGCTGATTTCGCCGCTCTCATCGACCGCGGGCTGCTTTGATGGCGGCCCGCGGCCGCCCTACTCCTGCCGAAACCGCATAAGCAGCGATACTTGTCGCCGTAGGATTGCCTTGGCTGCGTTGGCTGCCAATTCGTCGTCCACCGCTTCGCAGATCTCATGCGCGTGCCGCGTAATCGCGCCAAATTGATCCCGTCTTTCCGCAAGTTCCGCTTCTGGCACGAAGGCGACGGATCGTTTCTTGCTGAACAACCACCGCTTTCTGGGCAAAGCGGACGCCGCCCAATCAGCTCCCGGTTCAAAATCGACGCGATTGACCCTACGCGGACACGCGATCTTCGGCTGCGCGAAGCGGCGACGACGTCGAGGTTGGCGGCTCGGCTCACCCGTGTGCCCTGTGATGCGCGCTGTCTTTCTTTACGGATGGCTGAGCCGATGGCGACCTTTTCAAAAAGATGCGCTGTAGGATCGCGCGCCGAGACGAGAGCTAGCTACTCCCATCACCTCACATTGCGCGGCTTGGCGATCACACCGGGCTTGCCTCGATGACGCTGAATGGCGACTTGGTGGCGACCACCTGATCGAGGCGGAAGCCGGCCTCGGCGAGCAGATCGCGATATTCGTTTTCGCTGCGTTCGTTGCCTCCGGTCATCACCATCATGTTGAGATCGATCAGCGGGCCGATATGGGGCTCGTTGTGCGGCGGCAGCACGATCTCCACCACGGACAGCTTTCCGTTGTCGGCAATCGCGCGGCGCACGTTTTTGAGGATATTGACCGAATGCTCGGCGTCCCAGTCGTGCAGAATGAACTTAAGCAAGTAGAGATCGCCGTCGGCCGGCACGGATTCGAAGAAGTCGCCGCCCGCGGCCTCGACGCGGTTGCCGTAGCGGGCGAGCGCGCCCTTCTTCTTCACGTCGCCGATGAGGGTCGGCAGGTCGAACAGAACGCCCTTGGCGTCGGGCTGCTGGTCGAGGATGGACGCGAGGAACTGGCCGTAGCCGCCGCCGACGTCGACGGCCTTGCGGGTCGGCTTGAACGTGTAGCTGCCCAGAATGCCGCCATTGGCGATCGCGGTGAAATTGGTCATCGCCTCGCCGAACAGCGCCTCGCTCGCCGGGTTCTCGGCGTAATAGCGCCAGACCGGCATGTTATAAAGGCGCTCGAAGGCGGTTCCGCCCTGGCGCAAGCAGCTTTCGGCATTGCCCCAGGATTCGTAATGATCATGGCCGAGCTCGGCTTCCGCCAGTCCGCGCATGCTCCCTTGCGTCCCGGTGCGCAAAGTTTCCGACAGCGGCGTCTGCACGAAGCGGCCATTCGGCTCCCGCTTGAAGAAGCCGTGCGAGGCAAGTGCGCGCATGAGGCGTGCGAGCTCGGCCGGGCGCGTCCCGGTCTTGGCGGCAATCTCGGGAAGCATCGCGCCGTCGCCTCCGACCGCGTCGGCGAGCTTGAGCTTCGCCGCAAGGTAGACGGTTCGTGACAGCCAGTAGCCCGCGATGATGTGCATCACGGCCGATTGCGGTGGAACTTGGTGCTCCATTGTCCTCTCCCTGGCGCTGCACGCGCCCATGGCTTGCCTTCGGAAGAGACGTTAATCCTTGTGATTCGAACGACATACGGCAATGATTACGGGACCATTTTTCATTTTTGAAACGCATGGAATGGGATGACCTCAAACATTTTCTCGCCGTGGCGCGCCTTGGCAGCCTCACGGAAGCGGCGCATGAGCTGAAGAGCAGTGCCGCGACCGTTGGGCGTCGCGTTGCTACGCTCGAGGAGCAGCTTGGCGCGCGCCTGTTCGACCGCAATCAATCCGGCTACAGCTTGACGGAGATCGGCGAAGCGATCCGCGTCAAGGCGGAAGAGGTCGAGGAGGCGGTGCTGGCGGTCGAGCGCGAGGCGATGGGGCGCGACCTGCGCGCCACGGGCCATGTGCGGCTCGCCACCACCGACGACCTCGCGGCGTTCGTCGTTGCACCGCAGCTGCCGCGTTTCCATGAGGCCTATCCCGGAATCACGCTGGAGGTCGTCGCGCGCCATGAGTTCGCCAGCCTGACGCGGCGCGAGGCCGACATCGCGCTACGCGCCGGCCGCCCGCAGCACGGCGACTACCTTATCCGCCGCGTCGGTCTGATCGACTTTGGCGTCTACGGCTCGAAAGCCTATGTCGCCGCGCATGCGCTTGTGCCTGAAGCTTGCGACTTGAACGATCTCGATCTCATCACTTGGACCGAGGAATGGTCGCAACTGCGCGGCGGGCCGTGGCTTGCCAATCACGCGCAGAAAGCGCGCGTCGTGTTCATGTCGAACTCGCCGCGCGTTCATTATGCCGCGTGCAAAGCCGGCCTCGGCGTCACCATCATGCCCTGCGTCGCCGGCGATCGCGATCCCGACCTCGTCTGCCTGCTGCCGCCCGAGCGGCTGTTCTCGGTCGAGATTTGGCTGGTGGTGCACCGCGCGCTTGCCCGCACGGCACGGGTGCGCGCTGTGATGGACTTCCTCGAAACTTTAGGGCCGGCGCTACGACGAGAGGTTATCGGTGTTCGCACGGCGTCGCCGTCGAATTGATCTCCCGGTGCCGTTCTCTACGCTCGACGTGCGAATACCGACTCGATTCCGGCGCGGCTAATGTCAGCTTGTGGCACATCCGGGACGAGAAGCGTTGCCGTGTGTGAGGCCCGCTTACGGTTCGAAAGTGGAGTC
Organism: uncultured Alphaproteobacteria bacterium; assembly: GCA_963729935.1. Taxonomy (GTDB): domain Bacteria; phylum Pseudomonadota; class Alphaproteobacteria; order ATCC43930; family CGMCC-115725; genus CAIKMD01. The sequence continues at coordinate 212,799 of CAVSPW010000005.1, read as the reverse complement.
CGGCAAGCCGCGAGAAGGCGTGTTTATGAGTTCGCGTCCTAGGGTTTGCGCGTTGGCGGCGCGCCGATGGCTGCGGCCGGGGTGCTGATGGCACTCGTTTGAATGGATGCCTGAAGCTGCTCCGCGCGCGCTTGCGCATCCTTCAGCACGGCGGGCGAGAGCGTTTTCGCGAGCCTGTCGCGGCGCTGTGCCGCGCCGGAATCGCCGCGCGCGGCTGCTGCTGCGTACCAGGCATAGGCTTCGACCGGTGAGGCCGCCAAGCCTTCGCCGCGCTCGTAGAGCAGCCCGAGATTGAACTGCGCGTTGACGACGCCCGCTTCGCCGGCCTCGCGGAACCATCGCGCCGCTTCTTCCATGCTCTGTTTGACCCCGATCCCGTTGGAATAGGCGACGCCTAGATTGAAGGCGGCGCTGGAGCTGCCTTGCGCCGCGGCCTTGCGATACCAGAACACCGCCTGTGTCGGGTCGCGGTCGATGCCGAGGCCTTCGGCGTACATGACGGCGATGTTGTACTGCGCTTCGGTGACGCCGTCTTCGGCCGCGGTCTTGAAGAGCGATGCCGCGCGCTGATAATCCTGGGTGACGCCTTCGCCCAGCGCATAGAGAACGCCCAGCCGGTAGGTCGCGACGGCATCGCCGTTCTTGGCATGCGCCTCGAGCCAAGGCGCCAGCCGTCTCGGATCGCTTGGCGGCTCGGCGCTCTCGGCCTTTGCGGTCTTCGGCGATGGTTTCGCGGCCGGCGCCGGTGCAGGCCTCGCCGCCAAGGATTTGCGCGCTGCCGCCGGCGGCTTCTCGGACGCCGCTGCTGCACTCGGTGCGGTCTCGGCCGGCGCCGCTGCCTGGCTCGGCGCGGCCGGCGCGGCCGGCGAATTGTCGATCCTCGGGGTCTCCGGCGTCTCCGGCTGGGCCGCGTTCGCCGGGCTCGTCTCGAGCGATGCTGCTTGGGGCGGGGGCGCCGGCGCGTTTTGCGCCGATGGAACAGCGCTCTCGACCGGCGGTGGCGGTACGGCGGTCTCGACCGGCGCTGGCGGCGCAAGCGCGACATGGATTGCGGTCGCTCGTTCGGGGATGAGGTATTGCGCGCTCACCACGCCGGCGGCGATCGCGAGCGCCGCGCCGACCACCATCGCCGCCCAGCGATAATATGGTTTGCGCAGGGCGCTTTCAGCCTTCGGCGTGTCGTACCCTTCCTCCTCTTCGGGCTCCTCGTCGAGGAGCGGCGTGAGGAGCGCGTCCGGCATGATGATCCGATCGGACTCGCCGCCCTCCGGTTGGGCCTGCGCCGCGGTGTCGAGCCCGTTCGGGGCATCCGCGTGATCGGGAGCGAGCGATGTGCGACGAATGGCGCGCTCGAGCCATTCCTCGATCGAGAGGCCCGCGCGCGCGGCGGCTTGCTCCGCCATGCTGCGGGTCGCGGCATCGATGGCGATCCGGCTCCAGGGATCGATGCCGCCATTCAAGCGCGAGTCGAGATCGCTGCTCATGGCCCGATCTCGGCGCCGGGCGTGGCATCGAGGCGTTCGCGCGCGGCTTCGGGGCTGAGATGCTCGCCCGTGATCACATCGGCCAAAGCTTCGGGATTGGCCGCGTCGAGCAGCAAATCGGCGTGATCCGCCGAGAGTGCGCCCGTCGCGATCAGCTGCTGCAGGCGCGGCGATAATCCGAGAAGACGGACCGTGCGGATGATGTGCTGGCGATCGCGGTCGGTCGCCCGCGAGATCATGCCGGCATCGACCGCGCAACGAGTCAAAAGACGAAGATAGGCATGCGCTTCGTCGATCGCCGATAGATCGCCGAGCGCGAGATTCTCGTTCAGCGAGGCAAGAATCGCATGCGCGTCGTCCTCGGTAGTGAGCTTCGCCGGAACGCGCGCAATGCCGGCACGTTGCGCCGCGCGCCAGCGCCGATGTCCGCAGATAATGTCGTAGCGTTCGGGCGCGTTCGGGACGCTGCGGACCAGCAGCGGCTGCCGCACGCCGCGCTGGGCGATATCCGCAAGGAGCGCATCGGGCGTCTCATCGCTTCGGCGCGTGCCGAGATTGGCGGGCGCCATCGAGGCAACCGGCAGCATCAAGGCGCCGGCAGCCGGGGCTTGATCCGAAACCTGCGGCGCTTCGGAGGTCGCGGCTGGCGCGACGGGGCCTGGCTCGGGTTCGTCCGCATCCGCCGGCGGCGCAAGTTCCGCCTCGGCCGTGTCATCGGCCTCGGTTTCGTCGTCATCGGCGTCATCGGCGACCGCCCCCGCTTGTGCGGCTTCGCGGGTGCAGGTATCCGCAATGAGCCGCGTCAACCAGACGGACAACGACAATCCGGCGCCGAGCGAGGCAATCTCGGCGGTGGCGCGCGCGCTGGCCGATAAGCCGTCAAGTCGCCAATGGGTCGCCGAGGAAGACATTTCACCCCTATTCGTTAACCTTAGCATCTTTGACGTTAACCTATCTGGCCTCTCTTCTACAAATGATCGGTTGCCGGTAAATCGCGTAGCCTATTCACCCGTGATTAACCTTAATCGGCGATGCGCTAAGGAATGGTTACGCGGGTGGGCCAAAGTGCGTCCGTTGACGGCGGATGGATGGCCGGAATATTCTCCGTGGTCGATCGAGAGGGCGGAAATGAACGAATTGGAGCAGGCGGCCCACCGGCTGGAACAGGCGGTTGCAAGGCTCGAAGCGGCGTCGCGCCGCTCGAGCGAGCGCAAGCCTGCGGCAAAGCCCGGCGCCGCGCCCAATGAGACCGCCAGCCTGGTCGCGGCGCGGCTCGACGACGCGATCTTGCGGCTCGATCGGCTCTTGGAGAATTGATGCAACAGGTCTCGGTAACGATCAATGGCCGCGCCTACCCGGTCGCTTGCGACGAAGGCGATGAAGAGCGCATCCAAGCGCTGGCGCAGGTGATCGACGGCAAGGTCAGCACCTTCGCCCGTCAGGTCGGCCAAGCCGGCGAGGCCCGGCTCCTGGTGCTGGCGGCTCTGGTCTTGGCGGACGAATTGGCCGAAGCCAACGAAGCGCTGCACGGCCAGCCGGGGGCGAAAGGGGATGCGGGCGAGAGCAAAGACATGGCGGCTGGGATCGATAAGCTCGCGGCGCGCATCGAAGCGGTTGCGGCCAGGCTCGAATCGTCCCACATATGATATCGAGAAGATGGGGCTGCGCGGTGCGTTAGGCCGCAATACCCCGGGGCCGATATGTTCCTCTAGGGAGCTGTCTCTGGCGAAGCCCTGGTTTCGTCATATGGTTCCCACCTGCGTAAGCGGGCCACGAGGGTACAGCAATGCCGACGGCCGAGGCGGCTCCATCTTCTCGTCATTCCTCTTCTGATCTGGTCTTTCCCTTTCTTTCATCGGCGGTGACGGCGAATGCGATTGCTTCTCTGCGGTGACATCGTCGGCCGCCGCGCGCGCGAGGCGGTCGTCGCCGCGATGCCGCGGCTGCGGCGCGACCTCGCCCTCGATTTCGTGATCGCCAATGGCGAGAACGCGGCGCATGGCTTCGGCATCACCGACACGATTTGCGCGGAACTCTATGCCGGCGGCGTCGACGTCGTCACCACGGGCAATCATGTCTGGGACAAGCGCGAGATCATGGCCTATATCGCGCGCGATCCGCGCCTCCTGCGTCCGATCAACTTTCCGCCCGGCACGCCCGGCAATGGATTCGGCGTCTATGCGCTGCCGGACGGACGCAAGGTCGTGGTCGTCAACGCCATGGCGCGGCTCTTCATGGACGCGATCGACGATCCCTTCGCGGCGCTCGATCGCGTGCTCGGCCTCCATCCGCTCGGCGATGTCGACGCGATCCTCGTCGATTTCCACGGCGAAGCGAGTTCGGAAAAAACCGCGATGGGACATTTCTGCGATGGGCGCGCTTCGGCGGTTCTCGGGACTCATTGCCACACCCCCACCGCCGATCACCGGATCCTGTCCAAGGGCACCGCTTACATGACCGATGTCGGGATGTGCGGCGATTATGATTCCGTGATCGGCATGCAGAAGGAAGCCGCGATCGCGCGCTTCGTGCGCAAATTGCCCGGCGAGCGGCTCGAAGTCTCGCTCGGCGAGCCGACGGTCTGCGGCGCCGTCATCGAAACCGACGACGCGACCGGGCTGGCGCGCGCGATCTGGCCGCTGCGCCTGGGCGGCAAGCTCGATCCCGTCCTGCCGCCGGTCAAGTCCGGCGCGGTCGCAATGCCGGTGGCGTGACCCATCCCGCGGCGCTGATCGCCTATGGTTTCGTCCTGGGCTGGTCGGTCGCGTGGCCGCCGGGACCGATCAACGCCGAAATCATCCGCCGCGGTCTGACGCAAGGTTTCCGACCGGCCTTCGGCGTGGGGCTCGGCGCCTGTTCCGGCGACGCGCTCTGGGCGCTCGCGGTCATCCTCGGTGCAGGCCTCCTGTTGGGTCCGGCCGCGCGCGCTGCGCTCGGCTGGACGAGCGCGGCGCTGTTATTCTTGCTCGCGGCGGTTTTCCTCCTCGGCGCGTGGCAAGCATGGCGCGAACACCGCCGCGGCGCGGCGCCCGAACCCCGCCGCGCGGTGCCCGGCATGCGCGGCAGCTATCTCTTGGGTCTCGGCATGGCGCTGAGTAGCCCCTGGAACCTGGCGTTTTGGCTGGCCGTGATCGGTCACTCGGACAGCCGGCAGGAAGGCATCGCTGCCGCCATCATCATCGCCGGATCGGTCATTCTCGGCGCCGCGCTCTGGTGTGCCGTGCTGTGCACGGCGACCGCGCGCTTGCGTCTCTCCTTCGGCGGCGGCATCTGGCCGGTGGTCGCCAAGGCGGCGACGGGCCTGTTGATGCTCGGCTTTGCGATTCGCGGCGTCTGGGCGGCCGGGTTTTAGGGCGCCGCAAATCCGCCATATTGGCCCGCTATCAACCGCAGCACAGCATCAGGGGGGAACCAGGGCCGGGTTTCGCGGATGGCGGCGGTTTCGCAATATATGGTATGGTCCCTTGAAGGGGCCTCATTTGGTAGCGGTCGTCATGGCGGGTCATTCGCAATTCAAGAACATCATGTACCGGAAGGGCGCGCAGGACAAAAAGCGCGCCAAGGTCTTCACCAAGCTGATTCGCGAGCTGACTTCGGCGGCGCGCGGCGGCCTGCCGGATCCGGCGGCCAACCCTCGTTTGCGCGCGGCGGTGCTGGCCGCGCGTGCGGCCAATATGCCGAAAGACACGGTCGAGCGCGCGATCAAGCGCGGCGCCGGCGGCGGCGAGGGCGAGAATTACGAGGAGGTTCGCTATGAGGGCTATGGTCCCGGCGGGGTGGCGGTCATCGTCGAAGCCCTGACCGACAACCGCAATCGTACGGCGAGCGACGTGCGCGCGGCCTTCGCCAAAGCCGGCGGCAATCTCGGCGAGACCAATAGCGTGAGCTTTCTCTTCGACCGTCTCGGCCAAGTGACCTATCCCGCCGCGACCGCCTCCACCGATGCGATGTTCGAGGCCGCGGTCGAAGCCGGCGCCGACGACGTCGACAGCAACGACGAGGAGCACCTTATTTTTTGCGCGCCCGACGCGCTCAATACGGTGCGCGACGCGCTCGACAAACGCTTCGGCGCGCCGAGCGCGGCCCGGGTGGTGTGGAAGCCCAAGACGCTCGTGCCGGTCGATGGCGACACGGCCGAGGCGCTTTTCAAACTGCTCGAGGCGCTCGAAGACAGCGACGACGTGCAGAATCTCTTCGCGAATTTCGACGTGACCGACGACGTCTTGGCGCGATTGAGCGCCTAAGGCCGCCGGTTCGCGTCAGGGACAGCTTCATGCGCCTCATCGGACTCGATCCCGGATTGCGCCATACCGGCTGGGGCGTGATCGAAGTCGCCGGCAACCGGCTGAGCCATGTCGCCGATGGCGTCGTTCATACGCGGGTCGACCTGTCGCTTGCCGAACGTCTGGCCGCGCTCTACCGGGCGCTCAATGCGGTGCTCGACCGTTTCGCGCCCGAGGCGGCGGCGGTCGAGGAAACTTTCGTCAACAAGAACCCGGCATCGACCTTGCGGCTCGGCATGGCGCGCGGCGTCGTGCTGTTGGCGCCCGCGGAGCGCGGCCTGCCGGTATTCGAATACGCGACCAACCTCGTCAAGAAATCGACGGTCGGCACGGGACATGCCGAGAAGGCACAGGTGCAGATGATGGTGCGCCGGCTCCTGCCCGGCGCCGGCAGCGAAGAGAACGCCTGCGACGCGCTGGCGGTCGCCATTTGCCACGCGCATCACGCCGCGACGACGCGCGCGGTGGCGCTGGCGGCGGGAGGTGCGCGTTGATCGCGATGCTTGCGGGCGTCGTTGATCAGGCCACGGTGGACGGCATCGTGCTGGACGTGAACGGCGTCGGCTATCTCGTCTTCGCTTCTTCGCGCACCTTGACGAAGGCGCCGCCTCGCGGCGAGCCGCTGCGCCTCCTGATCGAAACCCAAGTGCGCGAGGATCATATCCATCTCTTCGGCTTCATCGACGAAGCGGAACGCGAATGGTTCCGCCTGCTCACGACCGTCCAGGGCGTGGGGGCGAAGATCGCGCTCGGCCTCCTGAGCGCGGCGGCGCCGGCGCAGCTCGCGGCCGCGATCGCGGCGCAGGACAGGGCCGTGCTGACCGAAGCGGAAGGCGTCGGCCCGAAGCTCGCGCAGCGGATATTGAACGAGCTGAAGGATAAAGTCGGCGGCGTGAGTCTCGGCCCGACCGGCACGCCGCAAAAGGGCGCGACGACCGAGGCCGTGTCGGCGCTCGTCAATCTGGGCTATGCGCGCGGCGACGCCTATGGCGCCGTCGCCGCGGCCGCGCGCCAGCTCGGCGCCGAGGCGCCGCTCGACGCGCTCATTCTTTCCGGGCTCAAGGAGCTGGCGCGATGAGCGACGAGCGCATCGTCGGAGCCGAGCGCAACCCGGGCGACGCGGCCGAGCCCTCCTTTCGTCCCTTGAGCTTCGATGAGTTCGTCGGCCAGCGCCAGCTGCGCGACAATCTGCGCGTCTTCATCGCGGCGGCGCAACAACGCGGCGAGGCCCTCGATCACGTGCTCCTGGCCGGGCCGCCCGGCCTCGGCAAGACCACGCTCGCCCAGATCATTGCGCGCGAGTTGGGGGTCTCGTTCCGCGCGACCTCGGGCCCGGTCATCCAGCGAGCCGGCGATCTCGCCGCGCTTTTGACCAATCTCGAAGCGCGCGACGTGCTTTTCATCGACGAGATCCACCGGCTCGCGCCGGCGGTCGAGGAAATCCTCTATCCGGCGATGGAGGATTTTCAGCTCGATCTCATGATCGGCGAGGGGCCGGCCGCGCGGTCGGTGCGCATCGACCTTCCGCCCTTCACCTTGATCGGCGCGACCACGCGCTCGGGCCTGATCACGCGGCCGCTGCGCGAGCGATTCGGAATTCCGATCCGCTTGGTTTTTTACGACGCCGCCGAATTGCAGCAAATCGTCGAGCGCGGCGCGCGCGTGCTCGGCATGGCGCTCGAGCGCGAGGGCGCCGCCGAAATCGCGCGGCGTTCGCGCGGCACGCCGCGGGTCGCGGCCCGTCTGTTGCGGCGGGTGCGCGATTTCGCCGCGGTCGCCGGCGTGAAGCGGATCGACGCCGCCGCCGCGGACGCGGCGCTGCAACGCCTCGAAGTCGATGCCAGCGGCCTCGACGCGCTCGACCGCCGCTACCTCCTGTGCGTGATCCAGAATTACGGCGGCGGGCCCGTGGGCGTCGAGACCGTGGCGGCCGTCCTCGGCGATCAGCGCGACGTCATCGAGGAGGTGATCGAGCCCTATCTCGTCCAGCAAGGCTTCGTGCAGCGCACCGCGCGCGGGCGCGTGCTGACTGCGGCGGCCTATGCGCATCTCGGCTTGCAGCCGCTGCGCCCGCCGCCGGCACAGTTCGATCTCCTCGACGAGGCGGGCGAGGAGAGCGGCCGATGACCGCCGCCGATCTGCCGCCGGGCGGCGCCATCGCGGACGGCGTTCATCGCTTTCCGATCCGCGTCTATTACGAGGACACCGATGCCGCCGGCATCGTCTATTACGCGAATTATCTGAAATTCGCCGAACGCGCGCGCACCGAGATGATGCGGCTCTACGGCGCCGAGCACGGGAAATGGCGCGAGGCCGACGGCACCGCCTTCATCGTGCGCCGCGCCACGATCGAATTTCTGGCGCCGGCGAGGCTCGACGACGCGCTCGTCGTTGAAACCCGCATCGAAGAGGTCGGCGGCGCGAGCATTCGCCTGGCGCAAGACGTGCGGCGCGGCGAAACCCTGCTGATCCACGCGATCATTCTCATTGCCACGGTCGGCCGCCAGGGAAGGCCGGTCCGTCTCCCGCCCGCGCTTCGGGCGGTTCTCAATCCCCGCAACGAAACTTCTCGGATGGTCATTGCCAATGCCCGATAACGCCGTCGATCAAGCCGCCCTCGCGGGCTCCGTGCCGCATGATCTGTCGATCATCACGCTGTTCCTGCAGGCCGATACGCTCGTCAAATGCGTCATGCTCCTGTTGGTCGTCGCCTCGTTCTGGTCCTGGGCGGTGATCTTCGACAAATACATCAAGCTGCGGCGCCTGCGCCGCGATGCCGACAGCTTCGAGGAGAATTTCTGGTCGGGCGGCGCGCTCGACGACCTCTACGATCGCATCGGCAACCGGCCCGAAGATCCGATGTCGTCCGTCTTCGCCGCGGCGATGCGCGAATGGCGGCGCAGCATGGCGAAGGGCATCGTCGCCACGACCGCGACGCGCATGACCTTGCAGGAGCGCATCGAGCGCGTGATGCAGGTGACCGCCGGACGCGAGATCGCGCGAATCGAGCGCTATATGCCGTTCCTCGCGACGGTCGGCTCGACTTCGCCGTTTGTCGGCCTCTTCGGCACGGTCTGGGGCATCATGAACAGCTTCCAGGCGATCGCGGCCGCGAAGAACACGAGCCTCGCCGTGGTGGCGCCGGGGATCGCGGAGTCCCTGTTCGCGACCGCGCTTGGCCTCGTCGCCGCGATTCCGGCGGTGATTTTCTACAATAAATTCTCGACCGATTTCGGCCGCTATGCCGGGCGGCTCGAAGCGTTCGGCGCCGAATTTAGCGCGATCCTCTCGCGCCAGCTCGACGAGAAAGCCTGAGCCATGGCTGGACCGCTCTTGCAACGCGCCGGCGGCAATCCGGCACAACGCTACCGTCCGATGGCCGACATCAACGTCACGCCGATGGTCGACGTGATGCTCGTTCTCCTGGTCGTCTTCATGGTGACGGCGCCGCTTCTCACCGTCGGCGTCCCGGTCGAGCTGCCGCAGACGAAAGCGCAGCAGCTCAACGAGCCGAAGGAGCCGCTGGTCATCAGCATCAACGCCGAAGGCAAGACCTATCTCCAGAATTCCGAGATCGCCACCGACCAGCTCGTCCCGCGGCTCCAGGCCATTACCAACAACAATCCGAGCGCGAGCATCTATGTGCGCGGCGACCGCAACATCAGCTACGGCCGTGTGCTCGAGGTGATGGGGCTGATCAGCGCCGCAGGCTTCACCAAGGTCTCTCTCGTGGCCGAACAGCCCCAGGGCGACAAGGCGGGGAAGCGTTGAGGCCGTAATGCCCGAACGGGTTAGTTTCCTTTATTCGGCGATTTTGCATGTGGCGGTGGTGGTCGCCTTCGTGGTCGGGCTGCCGCGGCTGTTCGAGCCGAAAATCATCGAGGACGAGCCGATCGCCGTGCAGCTCGTCAACATCGCGCCCGAGACGCGCGCGACGCAGGTCAATCCGGCGCCGCCCGTGCCGCAAGCCAAGCCCGAACTCGCGCAGGCCGAGCCGCCCAAGCCCGAGCCGCCCAAGCCCGAACCGCCGCCGACCCCGCCTTCGCCGCCGCCGCCCCCGCCGCCGGTCGAGAAACCCCAGCCGCCCAAGCCCGCGCCGCCGCTTCCGCCGCCGCCCGCGCCGAAGCCGCCGGTGCCCTCGCAAAAGAAGCCCGACGATACCTCTTTCGATCAGCTCTTGAAGAATCTCGCCAACCGCAAGACCGCCCCGCAACAGCAGGCGCAAGGGCCGGTGCAAAAAAGCTCGCAGCCGCTGGCGCCGCTCGCGGCGCAATTGTCCACGAGCGAGATCGATCTCGTGAAGCAGCAGATCGAGGCTTGCTGGAACGTGCCGGCGGGCGCGCGCGACGCCGAAAATCTGCGGCCCGAATTTCGCGTGATGATGAATCCCGACGGGACGGTGCGCGCCGCGCAGCTGCTCAATCCCGAGCGGCTCAACGATCCTTTCTTCCAGGCCGCCGCCGACAGCGCCAATCGCGCGCTGCTCAATCCGCGCTGCCAACCCTTGAAGCTGCCGCCGCAAAAATTCGACCAATGGCAGACCTTCACCATCACGTTTGATCCGAAGGACATCACATGATCCATATCTCCCGCCGCTGGCTCTCGCTCGGATTGTTGCTCGCGACCTTTGCCCTGGCGCCACTGCGCGCGCAGGCCGAACTTCACATCGACATCACGCGCGGCAAGGTCGCGCCGATGCCGATCGCGATCCCGAATTTTGCCGGCGGGTCGGGCAGCGTGGCGCAGGACATCACGCAGGTGCTCTCGGCCGATCTCGAGCGCTCCGGCCTGTTCCAGCCGATCGATTCGAAGGCCTTCGTCGATCAGGACGCGGCCGCCCACACACCGCCGCGCTACAACGATTGGCGCGTCATCAATGCGCAGGCGCTCGTCACCGGCGACGTCGCCGTCCAACCGGACGGAAAGCTCCAAGTCGAGTTCCGCCTGTGGGACGTGTTCGCCGAGCAGCAACTCACCGGCCTGCGCTATACGACGACGCCGCAGAATTGGCGCCGCATCGCGCACATCATCGCCGACGCGATCTACAAGCGCATCACCGGGGAGGACGGTTATTTCGACACGCGCATCGTCTACATCGCCGAAACCGGCCCGCTCGACAAGCGCATCAAGCGCCTTTCGATCATGGATCAGGACGGCGCCAACAACCGCTATCTGACCGACGGGAGGGCGCTGGTCCTGACGCCGCGCTTCTCGCCGACCTCGCAGGAGATCACCTATCTCTCCTATGCCCGCGGAACGCCGCGCGTCTATCTCTTCAACATCGATACCGGGCAGCAAGAAGTGCTCGGCGATTTCCCGGGCATGACCTTCGCACCGCGCTTCTCGCCCGACGGCAACAAGGTGATCATGAGTCTCTCGGTCAACGGCGCGAGCCAGATCTACACGCTCGATCTCCGCACCCGCAAGGCGACGCAAATCACCCGGACCGATTCGATCGATACCTCGCCCTGCTATTCGCCGGACGCGTCGAAGATCGTCTTCAACTCGGATCGCGGCGGCTCGCAACAGCTCTACGTCATGAATGCCGATGGCAGCGATATTCATCGCATCAGCTTCGGCAACGGCCGCTACGGCACGCCGGTATGGTCGCCGCGCGGCGATCTCATCGCCTTCACGAAGTTCGACTCCAGCCAGTTCTATATCGGGGTGATGCGCCCGGATGGCAGCGGCGAGCGGCTGCTTGCGCAAGCCTTCCTCGTCGAGGGGCCGAGTTGGGCCCCCAATGGTCGCGTGCTGATCTATTTCGATCAAAAACCCAGCGATTCGAAAGGCCGCGGCGGTCAGACGCGCCTTCATACGATCGACCTCACCGGATACAATGAACGGGAGGTCGTGACGCCGACAGACGCGTCCGATCCCGCGTGGTCCCCCTTGATTCCGTAATTAACCCTACGTATATTCGCCCCCGGTCGCAAAGGCGCGATGTTCGATTCGCGGCCCCACTGACCGTCACCCGGGATGCCTTCGGGGGCAACGCTGTCCCAACCAACTCGATCCAAATCAAAGCCGAGTTGTTTCATTATAGGGAGTTCACAATGAATCTTCGGCCACTGAGCCTGATCGCGGGCCTGCTGCTGTTGGCGGCATGCGCGCAGAATCCCTCGACGACTGCCGGCGCGGGCGGGGGCGGTAACGCAGCGGCGGGGGCGGCTACCACCGCTGCGCCGGGTTCGTCTCAGGATTTCGTCCAGAATGTCGGCGATCGTGTCTTCTTCGACTTCGACAAGTCGGTCATCAAGCCCGAGGGCCGGACGACGCTTCAGCGTCAGGCGGAGTGGCTCAAGAAGTATCCGAATGTGAGCGTGACGGTCGAGGGTCATTGCGATGATCGCGGCACGCGCGAGTACAATCTGGCGCTCGGCGAGCGCCGTGCGACCGCCGTGCGCAACGCGCTGGTGGCGCTGGGCATCGCTCCGAACCGGGTCAAGACGATCAGCTACGGCAAAGAGCGTCCGGCCGTGCTCGGCGACAACGAGGCCGCCTGGGCGCAAAACCGCCGCGGTGTGACGGTCATCAACTGATTTTCGTCACTATCCGGCAAGAGCAAGGGCGTCTGCCCGGGCCGCGGCGATCATGCGTCGTGGCTCGGGCGGACGTTTTTTTTGCCGGTTTTCGGGCTTTTCGGCCTCTTTTTGGCCGGAATGCCGGAGTAGAAGGTTAGTAGAGGCTTAGATGTAGTTGCGGCCGCGTAGGGGCCGCCCGCCCTTTGACGGCCCTACGCGTCGCCGCGATCAGAAGGCACGATCCCATGCGTCGACCGTCCTTGCTTTCGGCATTCTTGGTGGTTTTGTTCCTGGCCGCAGCCGCGCCGGCCGGCGCCCAATCGGGCGCCTCTTCCGGTCAATCGGCGCTCAACACCGAAATGCGCGTGACGGCGATCGAGGATCAGATGCGCGATCTGACCGGCCGGATCGAGGAACTGACCAACAACCTCCATCAGCTGAAAGATCAGCTCGACCGGTTGTCGAGCGATGTCGATCTGCGCTTCAGCCGGCTTCAAGCGCCGCCCGCCCCGCCCTCGGGCGCGCTGCCCCCGCCGCCTTCGAGTCCGGCTCAACCTCGCCCGCCGCAAGGCGCGGGCGACATGTCGCAGCCGCCAAGCCGCTCCGGAACCCTTGGCACGCTGGGCGGGTCCGCGCCCCGTGCCGCCGCGCCGCCCGCGGCGAGCCAGCAAAGCGCCGCCGTGCCGGCGAACCTCCCCGAAGGCAGCGCGCAGGATCAATACAATTACGCGATGGGTTTATTGACTCAGGCCAACTATCCGGCGGCCGAGCAGGCGATGCGCGCTTTCGTGCAGCGATGGCCCAATGATCCGCTTGCCGGCAACGCGCAATATTGGCTTGGCGAGACTTTCTATGTCCGAAAGGATTACGGCAATGCCGCCACGGCCTTCGCGCAAGGCTATGAAAAATATCCCAAGGGTTCGAAAGCCGCCGACGACCTGCTAAAGCTCGGCATGTCGCTCGCCAATCTCGATCAGAAAGCCGATGCGTGCCGCGCCTATGCACGGCTCCAGCACGATTTCCCCGCGCCGCCTCAAGCCATCAAGGATCGGCTCGCGAGCGAGAAGCAGCGCGCGGGCTGCTGAACCGACATGGAAATCGCGCGCGCTCTCTCGCCGCGTGATGAGGTCGAACCGGTCGGGGCGGCGGAATTCGCGCGCCTGATGGAAGCCTTCGCCCCGTTCGAGCCGGCGCCGCTTCTTGCGGTGGCGGTCTCGGGCGGCAGCGACAGCATGGCTTTGGCGCTCCTCGCGCATGATTGGGCCCGGGCGCGAGGCGGGCGAGTCTCGGCGCTCACCGTCGATCATGGCCTGCGGGTCGAGGCGGCGGCGGAAGCCCGCGCTGTCGCGGCGCGCTGTGCGGCGCTCGGCATCGAGCACGAAATTTTGCGCTGGCTTGGACCCGTGCCGAAAAGCGGCATCCAGGCCGCCGCGCGCGGCGCGCGCTACCGCTTGCTCGAGGATTGGTGCCACGCGCGGGGCGTGCTGCATTTGCTTCTCGGCCATCAGCGCGAGGATCAAGCGGAGACAATGCTGATGCGGCTCTTGCGCGGCAGCGGCACCGAAGGTCTCGCCGCCATGCCCGCGCTCGCCGAGCGCTGCGCAATCCGCCTCTTGCGGCCGCTTCTGAGCGTGCCGCGCGCGCGCCTCCAGGCCACGCTCGCGGCCGCGGACCAGGGCTGGATCGACGATCCGAGCAATCTCAATCCGGCTTTTCTCCGCGTGCGCCTGCGCGCCGCGCTGACCGCGTTTGCGGAGCACGGGCTCACCGCCGAGCGACTGTCGAGCCTGGCCAAGCGCTTCGGCGAGGCGCGTCAGTTCCTTGAAGGCGAAAGCGCGTTCCTGTTGGCGCGCGCCGTCATGCTCGATCCGGCGGGCTTTGCCTGGCTCGACCGCGATCTGATCGGCGCGGCGCCGGATGCGCTGGGGCGTAGAGCGGTCGCCGCCGTCATCGCCACCGTCTCGGGCAACTATTACCCGCCGCGGCTCGAACGGCTCGAACGGCTCCACCGGTCAATGCGGCAAGGGCTTCCGGGCGGGCGGAGTCTCGGGGGCTGCCTCATCCTCCCGCGCCGCGGAAGGATCCTGATCTGCCGCGAGCCGGCCGCCATGGCGGCACCGGTTCCGGCGCAGGCAGGGGGGCGCGTGTCATGGGACGGGCGTTTCACGCTCGAACTCGCGGCCTCGGCGCCCCGCGATCTGTCGCTCGGCGGGCTCGGCGATGACGCGGCACCGGTCCTGGCTGCGGCTCCCCGCGCGGCCATCGCCGCCGTGCCGGCGGCGGCGCGCCCCGCCTTGGCGGCACTGCGCGACCGCGAAGGAGTGGTCGCGGTGCCGGCCTTGCGGTACGTTTCGGAGCGGCTCGAACCTGCGGCAGCGGCGCGGGTGGTTTTTCGTCCGACTCGACCCCTGGCCGGTGCGGGGTTTACAATTGTTTAATCTTGCGCGCTTCCTATCTAATAGTGAGGTGCGGCGGCCCATAAGGGGTGTCGCCGCGTTAACGGATTTAGGGCTCGGCGCGGAAAGGCTTCGGACGTGAACAGTTTCGGCAAAAATCTCGCGCTCTGGATCATCATCGGCTTGCTGCTCGTGGCGCTCTTCAATCTGTTCCAGAGCTCGACGACGCGCACGCCGCAGAACAGCCTCGCTTATTCGGAGCTGATCGGCGACGTCAACAAGGGCCAGGTTCGCGAAGTCACGATCCAGGGCAACACGCTCACCGGAAAATTCACCGACGGGCGCAGCTTTTCGACCTATGTCCCGAACGATCCGAACCTCGTCAATCGGCTGATCGACAAGGGCGTGCAGATTCGCGCCGCACCCTCGGACGACAACGTGCCTTCGCTCTTCGGCATCCTCGTGTCGTGGTTCCCGATGCTGCTCCTGATCGGCGTCTGGATCTTCTTCATGCGCCAGATGCAGGGCGGCGGCGGTCGCGCCATGGGCTTCGGCAAATCGCGGGCGCGGCTTCTGACCGAGAAGGTCGGGCGCATCACCTTCGACGACGTGGCCGGCATCGACGAGGCGAAGCAGGAACTGGAAGAGATCGTCGAATATCTGAAGGATCCCCAGAAATTCCAGCGCCTCGGCGGCAAGATCCCGAAAGGCGTGTTGCTGGTCGGCCCCCCGGGCACGGGTAAGACCTTGCTCGCTCGCGCCATCGCCGGCGAGGCGAATGTGCCCTTCTTCACCATCTCGGGCTCCGATTTCGTCGAGATGTTCGTCGGCGTCGGCGCCAGCCGCGTGCGCGACATGTTCGAGCAGGGCAAGAAGAACGCGCCCTGCATCATCTTCATCGACGAGATCGACGCGGTCGGCCGCCATCGCGGCGCCGGGCTGGGCGGCGGCAATGACGAGCGCGAACAGACGCTCAATCAATTGCTCGTCGAGATGGACGGGTTCGAGGCCAATGAGGGCGTCATCCTCATCGCGGCGACGAACCGCCCCGACGTGCTCGATCCGGCGCTGCTGCGCCCCGGCCGCTTCGACCGCCAGGTCGTGGTTCCCAATCCGGATGTCGTCGGCCGCGAGAAAATCCTCAAAGTCCATATGCGCAAGGTGCCGCTCGCGTCGGACGTCGATCCGCGCATCATCGCGCGCGGCACGCCCGGCTTCTCGGGCGCCGATCTCGCCAATCTCGTCAATGAGGCGGCGCTGATGGCGGCGCGCAAGGGCAGGCGTTCCGTCACCATGTCCGAGTTCGAGCTCGCCAAGGACAAGGTGCTGATGGGCGCCGAACGCCGCTCCATGGTGATGACCGAGGACGAAAAGAAGCTCACCGCCTATCACGAGGGCGGGCACGCGCTGATCATGCTCTATGCCGAGGGGCACGAGCCGCTGCACAAGGTCACGATCATCCCGCGCGGCCGCGCACTGGGCGTCACCATGTTCCTGCCCGAGCGCGACAAATACAGCCAGTCGAAGATGGAGCTCGAGGCGATGATCACGAGCCTCTTCGGCGGCCGGGTCGCCGAAGAGCTGATCTTCGGGCCCGAGAAGGTGACCACCGGCGCCTCCGACGACATCCGCCGCGCGACCAACCTCGCGCGCCGCATGGTCACGGAGTTCGGCTTCTCCGAAAAGCTCGGCCCGCTGCGCTACAGCGAGAACGAGGAAGAGGTCTTCCTCGGCCATTCGGTGACGCAGCGCAAGAACGTTTCCGAGGCGACGGCGACGGTGATCGATGAGGAGATCCGACGCATCGTCGAGACCGGCGAGGCGCGCGCCCGCAAGATCCTCACCGACCATATCGACGAGCTCCACGCGCTCGCCAAGGGCCTGTTGGAGTTCGAGACGCTCTCGGTCGACGAGATCAGGCGCGTCATTCGCGGCGAGAAGATCATCCGCGACACGGGCGGGCCGGTCGAGCCGCCGGCCGCGCCGGCGCCGGGACGGCGCTCTTCCGTGCCGCCGGCCGGGCGCGACAAGCCGGCGGGCGGCTACGAGCCCGAGCCGCAACCGGGCGGGTGAACCGCGAAGCGTTGCGATGCCCGACTTCGTTCTCCAACCGCCGTCCAGGCTTCGGACGGCGGTTGTTTTTTGGGCGGACATAGGCTCTGATTGCAGCGGAGCTGGCACTTAACTCTTTGTTGACCCTGTCCGGTCCAATTTGGCGCCAGAACATTACCCGGCGAAGTCGAAGTCGCTTCGCCACGGACGATGCGACCAAAGAGCAACCGAGAGCATGATCGCGATTCAATCTGAACCAGCGACGGCCTAGAATTCCGGATACGCATGCACAAGAGCTTGAAACCGCTGACGACACGCCACTTGTTCGGAACCGACGGGGTCCGCGGCACCGCGAACAGCGAGCCCATGACCGCCGAGACGGTGCTGAAACTCGCGATGGCGGCGGGCCTCGTTCTGCGGCGCGGCGATCATCGCCATCTCGTCGTCATCGGCAAGGACACGCGGCTTTCGGGCTATATGCTCGAGCCGGCCTTGACGGCGGGTTTCATCGCCATGGGCATGGATATCGTGCTCGTCGGACCGCTTCCGACGCCGGCCATCGCCATGCTGACGCGGTCATTGCGCGCCGATCTCGGCGTGATGATCTCGGCCTCGCACAATCCGTTCGAGGATAACGGCATCAAATTCTTCGGACCCGACGGCTTCAAGCTCTCGGACGAGATCGAGGCGCAGATCGAGAGCCGGATCGACGACGCCGCCATCGAGCGCGCGCCCGCGGCCGCGCTCGGCCACGCGAAACGCCTCGACGATGCCGGCGGCCGCTATATCGAATTCGTCAAAGCGAGCCTGCCGCGCGGCTTGCGCCTCGACGGGCTCAAAGTGGTGGTCGATTGCGCGCATGGCGCCGCCTATAAAGTCGCGCCGACCGTGCTTTGGGAGCTGGGCGCCGAAGTCATCCCGCTGGGCGTTGCGCCCGACGGCCACAACATCAATCGCGAGAGCGGCACGGTTTCGACGTCGGCGATGCAGCGCGAGGTGACGGCGCAGCGCGCGGATCTCGGCATCGCGCTCGACGGCGACGCCGACCGGCTCATGATGGCCGACGAGAACGGCCAGCTCGTCGACGGCGATCAGCTCATGGCGTTGATCGCGCGCAAATGGCGTCGCGCCGGAAAGCTCGCGCCCGCCGGAATCGTCGCCACGGTCATGTCGAATTTGGGATTCGAGCGCTTTCTCCGAGGCGAGGGCATCGCGCTCACGCGCAGTGCGGTCGGCGACCGCTATGTCGTCGAGGCGATGCGCCGCATCGGCAGCAATCTCGGCGGCGAGCAATCCGGCCATATCATCCTGGGCGATTATTCGACCACGGGCGACGGTCTGATGGCGGCGCTTCAAGTGCTCGCGGCCATCGTCGAGAGCGACGCTCCGGCCAGCGCGGTAGCCAAGGTCTTCACGCCCGTGCCGCAACATCTCCACAATATCCGCTGCAATGCCGGCGCGGCAATGCAATCGGCATCGCTCAAAGAGGCGATCGGCGCGGGCGAGCGGCGGCTGGGCACGAGCGGGCGATTGCTGGTGCGCAAATCCGGCACCGAGCCCTTGTTGCGCATCATGGCCGAGGGCGAAGATGAAACCCTCGTCGTTGCGGTCATCAAGGACATCGCCGCGGCCGTCGCCGAGCTCGCGGAGGAAAGCGCGGCCGAATGAAAGGCCGCGTGCTGATCATCGCGGGCTCGGATTCAGGCGGCGGCGCGGGCATCCAGGCGGATATCAAGACGGTGACGGCGCTTGGCGGCTACGCCGCGACCGCGATCACGGCGCTCACCGCACAGAATACGGTGGGCGTGCAGGGCATCTTACCGGTCGCGCCCGATTTCGTGAAGCAGCAGATCGTGTCCGTGCTCGGCGATATCGGCGCCGATTGCATCAAGACCGGCATGCTGCTCGATCACGGCGTGATCGAGGCGGCGGCCGATGCGCTCGAGCGCGGCGCGCCCGATGTCGCGCTGGTGGTCGATCCGGTGATGATCGCCTCGACCGGTGCGCGGCTTCTCGATCCCCGCGCTCTCGATGCGCTGGAGCGCCTCATCGCGCGCGCCGCGATCGTGACGCCCAACGCGCCCGAGGCCGAGGCGCTGACCGGAGGGCGCGTGGCCGATCTCGATGGCATGCGCCGCGCGGCCGATGCGTTGCTGCGCATGGGCGCCAAGGCGGCGATGGTGAAGGGCGGACACCTGCCCGGCGAGATCTTGCGCGATCTCGTGGTCAGCGCGACGGGCGAAAGCTTCGTGATCGAGGCGCCGCGGATCGCAACGCGCAATACCCACGGCACCGGCTGTACCTTGGCCTCGGGGATCGCGGCCGGATTGGCACAAGGCCTCGCCTTGAGGCCGGCGGTCGAACGCGCGCACGGCTTTGTCCAGGAGGCCATCCGCACCGCGCCGGGCCTGGGGCGCGGCCATGGACCGCTCAATCACGCCTGGATCCTCGAGCGTTGAGCGCACGCTGCCGCGTTTCGATTGACCATCGAAGCTGAAACGGAGACACTGGCACCCAAGATCGGGCGCCGGATTTGGCGACCGGCGCAAGGTCATACGGGGAGGAAAGCGATGAAGAAGGCGAAGGATTGCGGCGCGCGCATGATGATGGGGGCCGCGCTGTGCGGCCTTGCGGCGCTGGCATCGACGGCGGCCGGCGCGCAAGAGCACGCCAATCTCGCGATCCCGGGCCGGAACATGCTGTTCCTCTCGCAATACATCGCAGACGACGAACATCTCTGGCAGAAGCAGGGACTCGACGTCAAAATCCTCTATATCATCGGCATCGGCTCCATGAACGCGGTGATATCGGGCTCGGCGGATTTCTCGATGTCCTCGGGTCCCTCGATCACCCGCGCCAATGCGCGCGGGCAAAAGCTCGTCGCGCTCTTGACCGCGATCAACCAGTCGGGCCAGTCGATCGTCGTGCGCAAGGAGATCGCCGACGCGGCGCATTTCGATCCCAAGGCGCCGCTTTCCGTGCGCGGCAAAGTCCTGAAGGGCCATATTTTCGCCGTGGGCGGCGCCGGTGCCATTCCCGATATCGTCTTGAAGGTCGTCGCGAGGGATGCCGGATTCGCGCCGGAAGATGTCGTGGCGGCGGCGATGCAGCCACCCGAATTCATGGCGGCCTTCGCCGCCAAGAAGATCGATGGCTTCTCGAACAGCCCGCCCTTCGTCGAGCAGGTGCTGCTCGACGGCACGGGGGTTTTGGTCTCGGATTCGCGCATCGGCGAGCCCAAGGAATACTCGCCGGTCTCGGCGGCGCTGCTGCTGTCGCGCGCGGATTATTGCCCGGCGCACAAGGACATCTGCACCAAGATGGTGCACGGCCTCTTCGAGGCGACGCAGATCATCCGCAACGATCCGAAGACCGCGCTCAAGGCCATGAAGGCGCATTTCGGCACCTATAGCGACAAGGTGCTCGAAGCCGCCTATCAGACCGTGAAGGCGATGACGGACGCGAAACCGATCACGACGATCGAGGACCTCGCGAATAGCGACAACATGAACGAGGCTGCCGGCTTCATCAAGCCGGCGGAGAAACTCTCCGACTACAAGCCGCTCATCGACAATCAATACGTCAAATAATCGCGGCGTCCTGGCGACTCGCAACGAGGCGCGCGCGACTCGCCGGGAATTCGCGCCGAAGGATCGATCGCGGCGCGTTCGATCACGCTGCTAAGCCCACGAAAGCAGCGGCTTTGCTCACCCTCGCTCGAGTCGCACTGGACAAAACCCGAGTCGCGTTGCGATTCTGAAAACGGAGCGTGGCGCCGCGTCATGCAGACGCTCCGGCATCGGGTGGGAATGGGCGGATGCGTCTGCGGCTGTTGAAACTTTCCTGTTTGTTTTTGGTGTTGGCCTTGGCTGGCGGATTGGTTCTGTTCGATTTCGCCGGCGACGATCTGCAATCGGCCTTGGTCCAAACCTCGTCGGTGACGCCGGCGAGGGATCTTGATGTTTCTGCCGCGCCTGAGCCTGTCGCGACGGCGCCCAATCCCGCGACGCCCGACGACGCGGCGGCGAGCGCGGCGCCAACTGCGGTGCCGATCCCGGCGCCGGGCGGCAGCGAGCAGCCGGCCGCGAGCCAACTGGCCGGCGATGTCCCCGTTCCGGGCGATACGGCGCGGAACGACACGCCGGTGGAAGCCGACGCCCAAGCCCAAAGTGCCGCGCCGCCGGACCAAGCGCCGGCCTCGGTCACGGCTGTCGAGGGTCGCGCCTTTCCCAACCTGAACGCGACCTTGGCCCAAACCGCGACGGCGCCGGCTTCGGTCGAATCCGTCGCGCCCGCGCCGACGCCGCCGGCCCGGAGCGACGAGACCAGCGTCGCGAGCGCGGCGGCGGGCGGGAGCACCGGTGCCCCGGCGGCGGTCCCCGCATCCGATACCCGGAGCGCGGTTGCTTCGGCCGACACGTCCCCGCCGCAGCCCGCGGATCAGCCGGCCAAGCCGCCCGGCATCGCGCACAAACATTCGGCCATACACTTAAAGGCTCCGGTTCCGGCGGCTCGATCCGCCGCGGCCGAAGACGCGGCGGCTTATCAGGTCGCGTCGACCGTGACGCCGACGGCGAGGCCGCCAACCTCGCTCCTCGCCCAAACGCCGCCGCCGGTCGCGCCGATCGTTCCGACCGAAACGCGCAACCCGCCGCCTAGCGCGCCGTTTTCTGGATCGCAATTCGGCCTAGGTCTGCAAACCCTCGTCGAGTTTCCCAGCTTGCAATCGACGGCAAGCGGCTCGCTCGCCGGGGCCGGGAGCGTCACCAATTCTTCCTCGCGCGTGATCCCCGGATTGGTCGGCTCTTGGACCTCCGCGCCGCTGACGGCCTTGCCCCTGACCCCCAGCCTCGGCGGCTCGATCTTCCTTGGCGCGCCGGCGAGCGGCGATTCGGTGGCCTCGGCGGCGACGAGTGGGGGCTATACGCTCAAACTCGGTCAAACCAATATGTGGCCCGTCATCATGCCGCGCTTTTTCATGGGCGTGCCCCTGATCGACGGGACGCATGCGAGCCTTGGTACCGGCGTGTGGATCAATAACGTCAAAGAGACGGCGACGATCGCCAACGGCACTACGACTCAAACCGACGAGCATTCCGGGGTGACCGTGCGTCCCTTCCTCAATGCGGCGATCACGCAGCATGCCCCGCTGCTCGGTTTCCTTCCGGCGGATTCGCAGGAACTCAAATTCTCGGGCGGATATATTTTCGGCGATACCAATTTCCAGGCCGCGTTCTGCGCCGCCGGGCAAACCTGCGTGAAGACCGCGGATCAGGGGAGCTGGTTTCTCGGCCTGTCCTTCCAGATCGGCTTTCCGGCGGGCGGCGGAGCGGAGCGATAGGCTCGGCGGCGCGGCGGGCGGCGATGAATAGCGCCGCGATGACGTATGACATCCCGACCTTGGCCGGTCTGATTGGCGTCGCGTTGCTGCTTGCCGCCTACTTCGCCAATCAGCAGCGCTGGCTCAGCTCGCGGGATTGGCGGTTTCCGCTGGCCAATCTGGTCGGATCGTGCCTCATCCTGGTCTCGCTTTCCGTACAATGGAACGGGCCGGCCGCGATGATCGAGGCGAGCTGGGCCGCCGTCAGTCTCTGGGGGCTGGCGCGCTCGGCGCTCGCGCGTCCTTGGCGCTGAGACATGTTGTCACGGTCTGCGCTGTTGACCTGCACCGGCCATCCCCGTAGTTTCTGCGGCGGGACACGCCCCCCCAACGGGGCGCATCTATTCTGTAAGGAATAGCTTTCATGAAGCCGACCCGCCGGCCTGCCTGCCCCAATTTCTCTTCCGGTCCCTGTGCCAAACGCCCCGGCTATTCGCTGGCGGCGCTCGAAAAAGCGCTTTTGGGCCGCTCCCACCGTTCGAAACCCGGTAAGGCGCGCCTCAAGGAGGCGGTCGACCGCTCGCGCACGCTCTTGGGCGTGCCCAAGGATTACCGGCTCGGCATCGTGCCGGCCTCCGATACCGGTGCCGTCGAGATGGCGCTGTGGTCGCTTTTGGGCCAGCGCGGCGTCGATGCGCTCACCTGGGAGAGCTTCGGCGAAGGCTGGGTCACCGATATCGAGAAGCAGCTGAAGATTAAGGATCTGCGCGTCATGCGCGCACCCTATGGGCAGATCCCCGATCTCGCGCAGGTCGATTGCGACCGCGACGTGGTCTTCCCCTGGAACGGGACGACCTCCGGCGCGCGCATTCCGAATGGCGACTGGATCAAGCCCGCCCGCAAGGGGCTGATGATCTGCGACGCGACCTCGGGCGTCTTCGCCATGGATCTTCCTTGGGAGAAGCTCGACGTCGTCACCTGGTCCTGGCAGAAAGTGCTGGGCGGCGAGGCGGCGCATGGCATGCTCGCCTTGAGCCCGCGCGCGATCGAGCGGCTCGAGAGCTACACGCCGCCCTGGCCCCTGCCGAAGATCTTCCGCATGACCAGCAAGGGCAAATTCAGCGAAGGCATCTTCAAGGAAGAGACCATCAACACGCCGTCGATGCTCGCGCTCGAAGACGCGATCGACAGTTTGAAATGGGCGGAGTCGCTGGGCGGCTTGCCGGCCTTGCGCGCGCGCTGCGAGGGCAATCTCGCCGCGATCGCCTCCTGGGTCGAGCGCACCAATTGGGTCGACTTCCTCGTCGCCGATCCGAAGATCCGCTCCTGCACCTCGGTCTGCCTCAAAATCGTCGCCGACGGATTCGACCGTCTTCCCGCCGACCAGCAATGGGCGCAGGTGAAGAAGATCGAGGCGCTGCTCGACGCCGAAGGCGTCGCCTACGACATCGCCGGCCATCGCGACGCGGTGCCGGGCCTGCGCATCTGGTGCGGGGCGACGATCGAACGCAGCGATGTCGAAGCGCTTCTGCCCTGGCTCGACTGGGCCTTCGCCGAAGCCCGCCAAGCCGCCGCCGCCTAATTCCCTTTCACGCCTTTCCAACGGACGGAGTCTCGCCATGCCGAGAAGTTCTTGATTTCCGACGAGCTCAGCCCGCGCGCCGTCGAGATCTTCAAAGAACGGGGCGTCGAGGTCGAGGTCAACACCAAGCTCAGCCCCGAAGATTTGAAGCGCGAAATCGCGCGCTTCGACGGGCTTGCGGTGCGCTCGGCGACGAAAGTCACGAAGCCCGTGCTCGAAGCCGCCAAGAACCTCAAGGTCGTCGGCCGCGCCGGCATCGGCGTCGACAACATCGATATCCCGGCTGCGACGCAGCGCGGCATCGTGGTGATGAACACGCCCTTCGGCAATTCGATCACCACCGCGGAGCATGCGATCGCGATGATGATGGCGCTGGCGCGCGAGCTGCCGGCGGCCGACC
Source organism: uncultured Alphaproteobacteria bacterium (assembly GCA_963729935.1). Taxonomy (GTDB): domain Bacteria; phylum Pseudomonadota; class Alphaproteobacteria; order ATCC43930; family CGMCC-115725; genus CAIKMD01. Next base: position 188,758 of record CAVSPW010000005.1, on the reverse strand, counting down.
GCTCGACCCAGGCCGGAAAATGGGAGAAGTCGCGCTTCATGGGTGTCGAGCTCACGGCCAAGACCCTGGGCATCATCGGCTGCGGCAATGTCGGCTCGATCGTCGCCGACCGCGCGCTGGGCCTCAAAATGAAAGTGGTCGCCTATGATCCGTTTTTGACGCCGGAGCGCGCGGTGGCGCTGGGCGTCGAGAAGGTCGAGCTCGACGATCTCTTCGCCCGCGCCGATTTCATCACCCTGCATACGCCCTTGACCGACGCCACGAAGAACATCATCGACGCCAAGGCGATCGCGAAGATGAAGCCGGGCGTGCGCATCATCAATTGCGCGCGCGGCGGGCTGATCGTCGAGGCGGATCTGAAGGCCGCGCTCGATTCCGGCCAGGTCGCGGGCGCCGCCATCGACGTCTTTCCGGTCGAGCCGGCCAAGGAGAATATCCTCTTCGGCCATCCGCGCTTGATCGCGACGCCGCATCTCGGCGCCTCCACCACCGAGGCACAGGAGAACGTCGCGCTCCAGATCGCCGAGCAGATGGCGGATTATCTCATGACCGGCGCGGTGGTGAACGCGCTCAACATGCCCTCGCTCTCGGCCGAGGACGCGGCGCGCTTGAAGCCCTATTTGAAGCTCGCCGAGGAACTCGGCAGCTTCGCGGGCCAGCTCACCGATGTCGGCCTCACCGCGGTCGAAATCGCCTATTCGGGCCATGCCGCCGAGTTGAACGTGAAGCCGCTGACGGCGATCGCGCTCACCGCGCTGCTGCGGCCGCAACTCGACACCGTCAACATGGTCAACGTGCCGGTGATCTGCAAAGAGCGCAACATCACCGTCGCCGAGACACGCAGCACCAATGAGTCCGATTATCAAACGCTGATCCGCCTGACGGTCACCGCTGGGAACAAGAAGCGCAGCGTTTCCGGCACGCTTTTCGGCGGCGACAGGCCGCGCATCGTCGAGATCGAAGAGATCCCGATGGAAGCGGAGCTCGGGCCCACCATGCTGTTCGTGCGCAACCAGGACAAGCCGGGCTTCATCGGCAGTCTGGGGCGCACCTTGGGCGAGGCCGGGATCAACATCGCGACCTTCCATCTCGGCCGCAAGGCCGCCGGGCAGGACGCAATCTGCCTCGTCCAGGTCGACCAGAATTTGAACGAGGCCGTGCTCGCCCATGTTTGCGCGCTGCCCAACGTCGTGCAGGTGAAGCAGCTTCACTTCTGAGGGCATTGTTTCGCAGCCGTCTCGCGAAGCGATCCGGCGCGGCCGCCCTCGCTGGATTGCTTCGCCGCGTTCGCACTGACGATCCCATGCGACAGGCGGGCCTGCATCCGCTCACGCAAAGAGCTTTTGAATGTCGCGATAGGTGAGCCGGGAGTCGAGCCGATCGAAGCGCCCGGTCGCGTGAAGCTCTCGCGCGATGCGCTCAGTCGTTTCGAGGGCCGCGACGGCAATGGCGCTCGCCGTGCTGATGCGTGCAACGCCGAGCTCTCCGAGTTGCTGGAGCGGCGGCGCGCCCGTTTGCGCCATGATGTTCACCGGTGCCTCGACAGCTGCGACGAAGCGGGCGATCGCCTCGGGCGCGCTCAAGCCGATCGGGTAAAGACAATCGGCGCCGGCGGCGAGATAAGCGCGTGCGCGCGCCACCGCCTCGTCAAAGCGCGAGAGGTCGCGCCCGCGGCTTGGCAGAAAGAGATCGATCCGCGCATTGATCACGATCGGCACGCAAGCCGCGGTGGCGGCGGCACGCGCCGCACGAAGCCGCACGGTCGCTTTGTCGAGCGATAGGACGCGCGCGGGCTCGCCGGGGCTGCCGTCCTCGAGATTGACGCCGACAATGCCGGTTCGGATCACTTCGGTCATGCGCGCGGCCAGAGCATCGGGCGTCGCCGCGTAGCCCGCCTCGATGTCGGCGGTCACCGGACGGCCGCGCGCGGCGCGAACGACGCGCCGCGTTGCCGCGAGCACGTCGCTCCAGGGCGCGGCCTCTCCGTCGGCATAGCCCAGCGCCCAGGCCATGCCGGCGCTCGTGGTCGCGATCATATCGAATCCCGCCGCTGCGAGAATGCGCGCGCTGGCGCCGTCCCAGGCATTGGGGAGCAGAAGCGGCGGGGCGCGGTGATGGCGTGCGCGGAAGGCTTCCGCGAGCCGTGCTTGGTCGCTCACGGTCGCTTCACCCGGCTTTCGTCAAACCTGCTTGCGGGGGCGTGAGTTCGGGCGGCTGGCGGAACGCCACCATCATCCGGTTCCAGCCATTGATCACCACCACCGCGAGGCTGAGGTCCACCAACTCCTTCTCGCTGAACTGCGCGCGTGCGGCGCGATAGACGTCGTCGGGGACATGGCCGTCGGCCACGAGCGTCAGCGCCTCGGTCCAGGCCAGCGCCGCCTGCTCGCGCGCGCTGTAGAGCGGGGCCTCGCGCCAGGCATTGAGGAGGTGCAGGCGCGCGCCGCTCTCGCCCTTTTCGTGCGCGTCGCGGACATGCATCGCCAGGCAGAAGGCGCAGCCATTGATCTGCGAGGCGCGGATCGTGACCAGCTCCAAAAGCGGCTTCTCGATCGTGCTGGCGCTGACATAGGCCTGAAGCCCGGCCATCGCGCGATAGGCCTCGGGTGCGGTCTTGAAGGGATTGCAGCGTTCTTCCATCGCGAATCTCCGTTGTCGCTAATCCTCGTCGATGGGAAGAAGCTGGGTCCCGGATGGGATAGACGCCAGCACCAAAATCGCACAAAATCGCTGTACCATGACGGAGCCGCCCGCGGCGGCCGTGCGGATCGAGGTCGATCCGCGATCGGACGCGCCGATCTATCGTCAGATCTATGCCCGCATCCGCGGCGCGATCCTGAGCGGAACCTTGCCGCCGGGCACGCGGCTGCCGTCCTGGAACGCGCTCGCCGGCGAGCTGGGCGTCGCGCGCGGCACGGTGCGCGCGGCTTATGAGTGGCTCGCGGGCGAGGGCTATATTCGCGGCGAGGGCGCGGCCGGCACGCGCGTCACGATCGGCTTCGGGCGCGAGGCCTTGGCCAAGGCGCCGCGCGCGCGCGAGGGAAGGCTCGCCGATGATGGCGGATCCGCGCCGCGCGGCGATACCGATCTCGCGCCTTGGGGAATGGCGCCGCGGCCGTTTCAGGTCGGCATCCCGGCGCTCGATCTCTTCCCGCGCAATTTGTGGTCGCGCCTCGTCGCCCGCCACGCGCGCAGCCTCGCCGCGCAGGCGATGGTGTATCAGGATCCGGCGGGATATCCGCCCTTGCGCGAAGCGATCGCGCGCTATCTCGCGATCGCGCGCGGCGTTGTGTGCAGGCGAGAGCAGGTCTTCATCACCGCCGGCTATACGGGCGCGCTCGACCTCATCACCCGGGCCTTGCTGCAGCCGCGCGACGCGGTCTGGTTCGAGGATCCGGGCTATCGCCGGTCGCGCGAAGGCCTGGAGCTCGCGGGCGCGCGGCTCGTGCCCGTGGCGGTGGATGAGGAAGGGCTCATCGTCAAGCGCGGCGTCGCGGCCGCGCCCAAGGCGCGTTTCGCGGTGGTGACGGCTTCGCATCAGGCGCCGCTGGGCATGGCTTTGTCGCTGCCGCGGCGTCTCGCGCTTCTCGCCTGGGCGGCGGAAAGCGGCGGCTGGATCGTCGAGGACGATTATTACGGCGAATTCCAATTCCGCGGCCAGCCGGTCCCGGCGCTGAAGAGTCTCGATCAAGCCGATCGCGTGCTCTATGTCGGCACCTTCAGCAAGGTGCTGATGCCGAGCTTGCGGCTCGGCTACATCGTGGCGCCGGCGGCGCTGGCGCCGCGTCTCCACCGCATCGCCGGGCTGCTCGCGCCGAGCCAAGCGCTGCTGGCGCAGCTGAGCGTCGCCGAATTCCTCGCCGAGGGGCATTTCGCGCGCCATATCCGGCGCATGCGGCGGCTCTATCGCGAGCGCCGCGCCGCGCTCGTCGCCGCACTCGCCGATCAGTTCGGCGCGGCTTGGGAGATCGGCTTGCAGGAAAGCGGCATGCACCTCCTGGCGCGCCTGCCGCCCGGCGCGGACGATGTGGCGCTCGCCGGGAAGGCCGCTGCTGCCGGCCTCGGACCGGTCGCGCTGTCGCCCTGGGCGATCAGGGCGGCCTGCGGTCCCGGCCTGCTTTTGGGCTTCGCCAATATTCCCGCTTCCCGCGCCGGACGCGCGGCGGCGCAGCTTGCCCGCGCCTTGCGCGTCGCGCCGGCAGGCGCCGCGCGCCGCGGTTGAGCCGGCGCTTTTCCGTTTGCCGCGCTGGGGCAAAACCGCTATCCCGGCAGCATGAACGATGCGCTGCACAAGGCCCTGTTGCCGCAAGGATTGCGCGACCTTTTGCCGCCGGGCGCCGAGGCCGAAGCCGACGCCGTCGGGCGGCTCGTCGCGGTGCTGGCAAGCCACGGCTATGATCGGGTGAAGCCGCCCTTGATGGAGTTCGAGGAAAATCTTCTCTCGGGCGCCGGCGCCGCCATGGCGCGCGAGACGTTCCGCCTCATGGACCCGATCTCGCAGCGGATGATCGGGTTGCGGGCGGACATGACCCCGCAGGTGGCGCGCATCGCCGCCGCGCGCCTCGCCCAGGCGCCGCGCCCCTTGCGTCTGTGTTATGCGGGCCAGGTGCTGCGCGTGCGCGGCAGCGATATCCGGCCGGAGCGCCAGATCGGCCAGGTCGGCGCCGAGCTGATCGGCAGCGCCGAAATCGCGGCCGATATCGAGGCCGTCGCGGTCGCGGCCGAAGCCTTGAGCGCGCTCGGCATCGCCGATCTGTCGATCGATCTGACCCTGCCGACCTTGGTGCCGGCCTTGTGCCGCGCGGCGTCGATCGAGGGCGACAAGCTCGACACGCTGAGGCGCGCGCTCGATCACAAGGACGCCGCGGCCGTCGCCGCCTCGGGCGGGAAGGCGGCGCTCATCCTGCAGAAGCTTTTGGCCGCTTCCGGCCCGGCCGACGCGGCACTGCAAGCGCTCGCCGCGCTCGATCTGCCCAAGGAAGCGGCGGCCGAGCGCGCGCGCTTGGCCGCGGTGGCCAAGCATCTGGCGCAATCCGTGCCGAAGATTGCGATCACCATCGATCCGGTCGAGAATCGCGGCTTCGAATATCATACCGGGGTGAGCTTCTCGTTCTTCGCGCGCGGCGTCTCGAGCGAGCTGGGGCGCGGCGGGCGTTATCGCACCGGCGGCGAGAACGGCGGCGGCCGCGGCGAGGATGCGACCGGCTTCACGCTCTACACCGACACCGTGCTCGAAGCGATGCCGCCGCATCAGCCGGCGCCGCGGCTTTACGTGCCGGCGCGCGGCGATGCGGCGGCGGCCGCGCGCTGGCGCACGCAAGGCTATGTGACGGTCGCGGGTCTCGCGCCGGTGAAGAACGCCGAAGCGGAAGCGCGCCGGCTCCTGTGCAGCCACCTCCTGTCCGGCGAGAAAATCATTTCGCTCGCTTAACACGGCCTCGCGCGGCGCCTGCGCCACGCTGTCTTCGATCAAGGAGTGCGCCTAAATGGCCAATGTCGCGGTGATCGGCGCCCAATGGGGCGACGAAGGCAAGGGGAAGATCGTCGATTGGCTGTCGCAGCGCGCCGATGTCGTCGTGCGTTTCCAGGGCGGGCACAATGCCGGCCACACCCTCGTCATCGACGGCACCGAATTTCGCTTGAGCCTCCTGCCTTCCGGCATCGTCAGGCCGGAAAAGCTTTCGATCATCGGCAGCGGCGTGGTGGTCGATCCCTGGGCGCTGCTGAAGGAGATCGACGCGATCCGGAAAAAGGGCGTCGCCGTCTCGCCCGCGAATTTGAAGCTGGCCGAGAACGCGACCTTGATCCTGCCTTCGCACGCGCAGATCGATCGCGCGCGCGAGGATGCGCGCGGCGCCAACAAGATCGGCACCACCGGGCGCGGCATCGGCCCGGCCTACGAAGACAAGGTCGGACGGCGGGCGATCCGGGTTTGCGATCTCGGCGATCCCGCGAGCCTGCCCGACAAACTCGGCCATCTGCTCATGCATCACAACGCGCTTTTACGCGGCCTCGGCGCGGCCGAAGTGCAGCGCGCGCCCTTGCTTGCGGCGCTGATCGAGATCGCGCCCCTTGTTCTGCCCTATGCCGAGCCGGTGTGGCGGCTCTTGGACGAAACCAAGAAAGCGGGCAAGCGCGTGTTGTTCGAGGGCGCGCAAGGCATCATGCTCGATGTCGATCACGGCACCTATCCGTTCGTGACCTCTTCGCACACGCATCCCGGCCAGGCCGCGTCGGGTTCCGGAATCGGGCCGGGGGCCGTCGGCTATGTCTTGGGCATCACCAAGGCGTATACGACGCGCGTCGGCTCAGGTCCGTTTCCCACCGAATTGAAGGACGCCACCGGCGAGCTTCTGGGTCAGCGCGGCAAGGAGTTCGGCGTCGTCACGGGGCGCAAGCGGCGCTGCGGCTGGTTCGACGCCGTGATGGTGCGCCAGGCCGTGAAGGTCGCCGGCATCAACGGCATCGCCTTGACCAAGCTCGACGTGCTCGACGGCTTCAAGGAGATCAAGGTCTGCACCGGCTACCGGCTGGGCAAGGAGAGGCTGGATCGGCTGCCGCCCGGCGCCGAGGCGCAAGAGGCGGTCGAGCCCCTATACGAGACGATCGAAGGCTGGAGCGAGAATACGCGCGGCGCGCGGTCCTGGGCCGCGCTGCCCGCGCTCGCGATCAAATATATCCGCCGCATCGAAGAGCTGATCGAGGCGCCGGTGGCGCTGTTCTCAACCAGCCCCGAGCGCGACGACACCGTGCTGGTGCACGATCCTTTCGCGGATTGATCGCGCTCAGTCCGCCGCGGCGCGCCGCGGCGTCGCTCCGGCGACGTAGTCTTCGACGACCGCGCTCAATTCCTCGAGATGGTGTTGAAAGAAATGATCGGCGCCCGCGATCAAGCGGTAGTCGATCTTGATGTCGCGCTGATGCATCAGCTTGGTGATGAGCTTTTGCATCGCCTCGACCGGCACAATCTGGTCCTGATCGCCCTGGATGATGAGACCCGAGGACGGGCAGGGGGCGAGGAAACTGAAATCGAAGAGATTGGCGGGCGGAGCGATCGAAACGAAGGCCGCAATCTCGGGCCGGCGCATGAGAAGCTGCATGCCGATCCATGCGCCGAAGGAAAATCCGCCGATCCAGCACGCGCGGGCGTGGGGATTGTAGAGCTGGAGCCAGTCGAGCGCCGCGGCGGCATCGGCCAGCTCGCCCTCGCCGCGGTCGAAATAGCCCTGGCTGCGCCCCACGCCGCGGAAGTTGAAGCGCAACGCGGAATAGCCGCAGCGCACGAAGGCATGGAACAAGGTGTAGACCACCTTGTTGTTCATGGTGCCGCCATGCTGGGGATGGGGGTGCAGCAGGAGCGCCATGGGCGCGTTTTCCTGCTTTGACTGGTGAAAGCGGCCTTCGAGGCGCCCGACCGGGCCGTTGAAAATCACCTCGGGCATGCGTCTAAACCCGAGCTCTCCACTGGGCTTTCGCCCTGCTCATGTAACATGTATCACCGGCTAAACTTGATCGAATTACTCGGGCTAGGTATAATCGCGAAGCCGTTTCCGACCGCAAAACCGGGGTCCGAACGGGCACGCGATCATAGCATAGTGAATTCCATGATTTTCAAGAACCTGCGCGACGATATCGCCAATGTTCTCCGGCTCGATCCGGCCGCCCGCTCGGGGCTCGAGGTCGTGCTCTGCTATCCGGGCTTCCATGCCATGCTGTTTCACCGCATGGCGCATTGGCTGTGGCAGCGCGGCTGGCTCGTGCCGGGGCGCTTCTTATCGACCGTCGCGCGCAGCCTGACCGGGATCGAGATTCATCCGGGCGCCACGATCGGCCGCCGGCTCTTCATCGATCACGGCGTCGGCGTCGTCATCGGCGAGACCGCCGAGATCGGCGACGATGTCACGCTCTATCAAGGCGTCACCTTGGGCGGCACCTCGCTTCAGCGCGGCAAGCGCCATCCGACCCTCGGCGACGGCGTCATCGTCGGCGCCGGCGCCAAGGTGCTGGGCGCCTTCACGGTCGGCAAGGGCGCGCGCATCGGCGCCAATGCTGTCGTGCTGACCGACGTGCCGGCGGGCGTGAGCGTCGCCGGCATTCCGGCCAAGATCATCGGCGAGCGGCCGAAGCCCGAAGCCGCGGCGCCCTTCCTGCCTTACGGCACGCCCTGCGACGACACGCCCGACCCGATCGCGTGTCAGCTGAGCGTGCTGCATGGCGAAGTCGCGCGCCTGCGCGCAAGGCTTGCCGCGCTCGAAGAAGAACGCGAGCGCCAGGAGCTGGGCGCATCGGTGCCCGGCGCGCGGGCCGCAGAAAGAAGGAGCATCAACGAGTGAGGCTCAGCACCAAAGGGCGCTACGCGGTGATGGCCATGGTCGACCTCGCCAAGCACGGCACGGGCGAGCCGATCTCTCTGGCCGAAATCGCCGAGCGCCAGGAAATCTCGCTGTCCTACCTGGAACAGCTTTTCGCCAAGCTGCGCACGGCGAGCCTCGTCAAAAGCGTGCGCGGTCCGGGCGGCGGCTATCTCCTCGCCCATGGCGCCGCCGGCACGCGCGTCTCCGACATCATCCTCGCCGTCGACGAGCCCATCCGCGCGACGCGCTGCACGCCGGGCGCGCCGACCGGCTGCAGCGGAAACAAGAGTCGCTGCCTCACGCATGATCTGTGGGAAGAGCTTGGCAATCAGATCCATCTCTATCTGAGCTCGGTCACGCTCGCCGATATTTGCGAGCAGCGTGTGCTCGGCCGCGCCGGCGCGCTCCACCGCGAAGGCAGCGAGCGCGAAGTCCACAGCGCCGTCGCGGCGCAATAGCGCCGCTTTCTCCCGTGCCTCGATGACCGCGACGCGCGCGACCTATCTCGACTGGAACGCCAATGCGCCGATGCGGCAAGAAGCCGTCGACGCGGTCACCCATGCCTTGTCGCTTTGCGGCAATCCCTCCTCGGTCCATCAATTCGGAAGGCGCGCGCGCCAGGCGGTCGACGCCGCGCGTGACGCGGTGGCGTCGCTCGTCAACGCCGCGCCCGGCGATGTCGTCTTCACCAGCGGCGGCACCGAAGCGAACAGCCTCGCGCTCCAGGCTCTTCCCGATCGCCGCCTTCTGATCTCGGCGGTCGAGCATGAATCGGTGCTCGCGGCGGCGCCCGACGCGCCGCGGATTCCGGTGAGCGAAGCGGGTATCGTCGATCTCGCAGCGCTCGAACAACTTCTCGCCGCCGATCGGCGCCCGGCGCTCGTTTCGGTCATGTTCGCCAACAACGAGACCGGCGTGATCCAGCCGGCGGCGGAGGTGGCGCGCCTCGCGCATGCTCATGGCGCGCTCTATCATTGCGACGCCGTTCAAGGGCCCGGCAAGGCGCCGGTCGATTTTCGCGGCCTGGGCGCCGATCTGATGACGATCTCGGCGCACAAGATCGGCGGGCCGATGGGCACGGGCGCCCTGATCGCGCGCAGCGATCTGTCGCTCCAGCCGCTGGTCAAGGGCGGCGGCCAAGAGCGCGGCCGGCGCGGCGGCACCGAGAATTTCCCGGGCATCGTCGGCTTCGGCAAGGCGGCGCAGCTGGCCGCGGGCGAAACGAGCGTCGCCGCCCGCGTCGCGGCGCTGCGCGACGCGGCCGAGCGCCGGATATCGGCGGTCGCGTCCGGGGCGATCGTCTTCGGGCGCGCTGCGCCGCGCCTGCCCAACACGCTCTGCCTTTCGATGCCCGGTGTCGCCGCGGCGACGCAAGTGATCGCGCTCGATCTTGCCGGCGTGATGGTGAGCGCGGGCGCGGCCTGCTCGGCCGGGAAGGTCACGCGCAGCCATGTGCTCGACGCGATGGGCGTCGCGCGCGCCGATGCCGAATGCGCCATCCGCGTCACCCTGGGCTGGAGCACGCAGGAGGCCGATATCGATCATCTGGTCGAGGCCTGGAGCGCGCTCTATGCCCGCACGCATCCGAGCGCCGCATGACCGCCGCCATCGCCCGCCACGCCAATCAACCGCCGGTCTATCTCGATTACCAGGCGACCACGCCCTGCGATCCGCGCGTGCTGCAGGCGATGCTGCCCTGGTTCACCGAGAAATTCGGCAATCCGCATTCGGTGACCCATGCCTATGGCCGCGAGGCCGAGGCCGCGGTCGAAGCGGCGCGCGCGCAGCTCGCTTCGATCATCAATGTCGATCCGCGCGAGATCGTCTTTACCTCGGGCGCCACCGAAGCGAACAATCTCGCGGTCAAGGGCGCGCTGCGCTTCCATCGTCAATTCGGCAAGGACCACGTGGTCGCGCTCGCGACCGAGCATAAATGCGTCATCGAGAGCTGCCGCGCGATGGAGAAGGAAGGCTGTCGCGCGACCTATCTGCCGGTCGAGCCCTCGGGCCTCGTCGATCTCGGCCGGCTCGAAGCCGCGCTCGACAAAGGCACCGTGCTGGTTTCGGTGATGGCCGCGCATAACGAGATCGGCGTGATCCAGCCCCTCGCCGAGATCGGCGCCTTGTGCCGCAAGCACGGCGTCCTGTTCCACAGCGATGCGGCGCAGGCGGTCGGCAAGATCGCGGTCGATGTCGAGGCGATGAACATCGATCTGCTCTCGATCTCGGGGCACAAAATTTATGGCCCCAAGGGCATCGGCGCGCTTTATGTGCGGCGCCGGCCGCGGGCGCGGCTCCTGCCCTTGATCGATGGCGGCGGGCAGGAGCGGGGCTTGCGGTCGGGCACCCTGCCGACCCCCTTATGCGTCGGCATCGGCGAGGCCGCGGCGCTCGCCCAAATCGAGATGATCGAGGAATCCCGCCGGCTCCTGGCCCTGCGCGGGCGTTTCCTCGCCGGTATTCAGCGCGCGCTGCCCCGGACCCGGCTCAACGGCGATCCCGAGCGCCGCCTGCCGGGCAATCTCAATCTGAGCTTTCCGGGCGTGCCGGCGCCGGCGCTGATGGAGGCCTGTCCCGGTCTCGCGCTTTCGACCGGCTCGGCCTGCACCGCGGCCGAGATCGAGCCCTCTTTCGTGCTTCGGGCCCTGGGCGTCTCGGACGATCTGGCGGCCGCCTCTCTGCGCATCGGGTTGGGGCGGTTTTCGACCCCCGAGGAGGTCGATTACGCGGTCGAAACCTTAACGGCGGGCGTCAAGCGGTTGGGGGCCGCCGGGGTGACAACCGCCCTGGCCGGAACCACATAAGGGTGGTATCAACCGGAGATCATGATGGCGCGTAAGCAGGCAATGACGGTCACCGACGAAGCGGCAAAGCGCATCCAGGCGCTGCTCGGCCGGCGCGGCAAGCCCTCGGCCGGGATCCGCGTCGGCGTGCGGTCGCGCGGCTGCTCGGGCCTCACCTATACGCTCGAATATGCCGACGAGAAGGGCAAGTTCGACGAGGTGGTCGAGGACAAGGGCGTCACCATCCTGATCGACCCCAAGGCCTCGATGTTCATCATCGGCACCGAGATGGACTATGTCGAGGACAAGCTCCAATCCGGCTTCACCTTCCGCAATCCCAACGAGAAGGGTCGTTGCGGCTGCGGCGAATCCTTCCACGTCTGATCATCCCGCGATGAAGCTCTTCCAGATCGAGGAGCCGGAAGGCACGCCGCTCGATTCATCCGCGCCCGGCGCTTCGGTCGGGATCGCGCTCGACGCCAATTCCGGCGCGGTGGCGATCGCCTTGGGCGGCAATGCCGAGATCCTGCCCGGCGCCGATGGCGCGCGCCTCATCGAGGAAAGCGAGCTCGCGGCGCTGCTCTTGGGCCTGCGCGCGCGCGCCGAAAAGCAATTGGCGCGGCCGGTGACGCATGCGGTGGTGGCGATCCCGCCGATCGCGGCCGGACCGCTCGCCGCGGCGGCGCAAGAGGCCGGCCTCGCGATTCTCGACATCGTCGATCGGGGCACGGACACGATCGAGCATGCCGCGCTCCAAGCGGCGATCCTCGCCGAGGATCTGGCTCCAAAAATCATGTGAGTGGTGAGAGAATGCCGAGAATGACGTTTATCGAGCGCGACGGGACGCGCCGCGAAGTGGAAGCGCCGATCGGCCTCTCCGTGCTCGAGATCGCGCATCGCAACGACATCGACATCGAGGGCGCCTGCGAAGGCTCGCTCGCCTGCTCGACCTGTCATGTCATCATCGATCCCGATTGGTACGAGCTCCTCAAAGACGCGACCGAGGACGAGGAGGACATGCTCGACCTCGCTTTCGGCCTGAGCCAGACCTCGCGGCTGGGCTGCCAGATCATCATGACCGAAGAGCTCGACGGCCTGACCGTGCGCCTGCCGCAGGCGACGCGCAACATGATGAACGCCTGAGACCGCGGGCGATGGCGGCGCATCCCTTCGATCTGCCGAAGCCGCCCAAGCATTGCCGCGTCGTCGTCGCCATGTCGGGCGGGGTGGACAGCGCCACCACCGCGGCGCTCCTGGTCGAGGCGGGCTGCGAGGTCGTCGGCGTCACGCTCCAGCTCTACGATCACGGCGCCGCCGCGGGCAAGAAGGGCGCGTGCTGCGCCGGCCAGGACATCTACGACGCCGCGCGTGTCGCCGGGCGGCTCGGCATTCCGCATTACGTGCTCGATTACGAAGAGCGCTTTCGCGCCGACGTGATCGATCAATTCGCCGACGCCTATCTGCGCGGCGAGACGCCGATCCCGTGCGTTGCCTGCAATCGCACGGTGAAATTCCGCGATCTCCTGGCGACGGCCAAGGATCTGGGCGCCGACGCGCTCGCGACCGGGCATTACGTCCGGCGCGTCGAAGGCGAAGCGGGCCCCGAGCTTCACCGCGCCTGCGACGACGCGCGCGACCAAAGCTATTTTCTTTTCGCCACGACGCGCGCCCAGCTCGATTATCTGCGCTTTCCCTTGGGGGCTTTGCGCAAGGACGAGACGCGCGCGCTGGCGCGGCGCTTCGATCTGCCGGTCGCGTTGAAGCCGGACAGCCAGGACATCTGCTTCGTGCCGACCGGCTCCTATGGCGATCTGGTCGCGAAGCTGCGCCCGGGCGCGATCGAGGCCGGCTACATCGTCGACGAGTCCGGCGCGGTGTTGGGCCGTCACGACGGCGTCGTTCATTTCACCGTCGGCCAGCGCAAGGGTCTCGGCATCGCCGCGCCCGAGCCGCTTTTCGTGCTGCGCCTCGATCCCGGGGCGCGCCGCGTCGTGGTCGGTCCGCGCGCGTCGCTGGGCGAGCGCCGCGTGCGCATCCGCGAGGTCAATTGGCTGGGCGCGGCGCCGGAAAAACACATGCGCGTGGCGGTGAAGCTGCGCTCGGCGCAGCCGCCGCTTCCAGGCGCGCTCGCGCTCGACGATGCGGGCGGCGGCGAGGTCGTGCTCGACGAGCCCGCCCTGGGCGTGGCGCCGGGCCAGGCCTGCGTAATCTATGACGGCGCGCGGGTTCTGGGCGGCGGCTGGATCCGGCGCGCGGCTTGACGGGCGGGAACATGGCTCCTATATCCGGGAGCCTTTTGGGGCGGGGTAGCTCAGCTGGTTAGAGCAGGGGAATCATAATCCCAAGGTCGGGGGTTCAGTTAACAATTACAAGAGTACAGTCCTGAATTTCGAGAGTGATCGTACGGTCAGACAAGTGCGGCCGTTTGTGTTCTCCTGGGATATCGTTGATCCATACGAGGAAGACGTCGGCTGGGACCTGAGTTATGGGTACCTGCGCGATCGCTTCCAAGATGTCCAAGATACCCTGTTCAAGCGCATCGAAACTCGCAATCGAGCGATCTCTCAAAATGCGATCAAGCTAAAGAGCGAGGGCGCTTCAACAATGCCGCTTGATTTTCCGGACCCCCTGTGACCTTGCCCCCTGAAACGCCCCCGATTTGAGGTTAAAGTCCGTCGATCAGGAGACGGACGATGAAGCGGTCACGGTTTTCGGAAGAGCAGATCATCGGGATTTTGAAGGAGCATCAGGCTGGGATGCCTGCGGCGGATGTCTGTCGCCGGCATGGGATCAGCGATGCGACTTTCTATAACTGGCGTTCGAAGTATGGCGGGATGGAGGTGTCGGATGCCCGCAAGCTGAAGGCTCTCGAGGAAGAGAACCGGAAGCTGAAGAAGCTGCTGGCGGAATCGGCGCTCGATGTGGCGACGCTGAAAGAGATGCTCGGAAAAAACTTCTGACGCCCGGCTTGCGGAGGAAAGCCGTGACCTGGGCGATCGAAGAGAAGAGCTATTCGCAGCGTCGTGCCTGTGGGCTGGTGGATCTGGCGCCAAAGACCTACCGCTACGCCTCACGCCGCCCGGATGATGCCGGGATACGGGAACGACTTCGTGCTTTGGCATCGCAGCGGCGCCGGTTCGGCTACCGCCGCCTGCATATCTTATTGGTGCGCGAGGGCGTGGCGGTCAACCACAAGAAGCTGTTCCGGATCTACCGCGAGGAGCGGCTCACGGTGCGCCGGCGCGGCGGCAGGAAACGCGCCTTGGGCACGCGGGCGCCGATGGCGATCCCGCAAGCCCCGAACCAGCGCTGGTCGCTCGACTTCGTCATGGATACCCTCGCCGACGGTCGCCGCTTCCGCATCCTGGCCGTGGTTGACGACTTCAGCCGTGAATGCCTGGCGCTCGTCGCCGACAACTCGCTCTCCGGCGTTCGCGTCGCGCGCGAGCTCGATCGTCTGGTCGAGGGCCGCGGGCGGCCGTGCATGATCGTCAGCGACAACGGCACCGAGCTGACCTCGCACGCCATACTGCGCTGGCAGCAGGAGCGCCGCGTCGAATGGCATTACATCGCGCCCGGCAAGCCGATGCAGAATGGCTTCGTCGAGTCCTTCAACGGACGGCTGCGCGACGAATGCCTCAACGAGCATCTCTTCCCCAGCCTCAAGCAGGCGCGCCGGATCATCGAAACCTGGAGGATCGATTACAACACCGAGCGCCCGCACACGAGCCTCAACGGCCTCACCCCAACACAGTTTGCAACCCGCCCCCACAAGGGGCATAACCAGAACGGATTCTGCTTATGATCGAGGGCAGATCGGGGGCAAGGTCACCTGGAATCCTTTAAGAGAGCGTTCTCACAGCTGCTCGCCCCGAAAAGGTTGCTCGATGTTGATCTACGTAAGCAGAGTCTCAGTTACGAATACCAAGGACTAACCCTTCCGCTCGAAACCTTAAGCTCAGGCGAGAGAGAGGTTGTGAATATTGTTTTCGATTTTCTAATTCGGAATCCGTCGGATTGCGTAATTGTGTTTGACGAACCAGAACTCCACCTACATCCGGAGTTGAGCTACAAGTTGTTGCAGTCCCTGTCGAACGTTGGACAGCGAAATCAATTCATCTTTTGCACGCACTCACCGGAGATCATAACTGCATCTCTAGAGAATACCGTCATTTTTCTCAGTCCGAAAAGGGACGGCGTCGATAATCAAGCGATAGTTGTCAGCAAGGAAGATGAAACAAATCACGCTCTAAATTTGTTGGGTCAATCGATCGGAATTATATCGCTTGGAAAAAAACTGGTCCTGATCGAAGGCGAGGAATCGAGCCTAGATAAGCTTACTTACGGAGCAATTCTGAAAGATGAATTCCCCGATTTTGTGCTGGTTCCGGTTGGTGGCAAGCATACGATACGATCATTCAATGATATCCGTGCTAGCGTCCTTAACCGAACAATTTGGGGTGTCGAGTTTTTTCTCCTATGCGATGGAGACGCTGCCTATCAGCTAGGTCTTGAGAGCGCGGCACACAATTCCTCTGAGCGCATGAGACTATTGCCAAGATATCATCTTGAAAATTATTTTCTTGATCCATCGACTCTTGCGAGTGCCTTTGTTGAACTTGAACCCCAAGGCCATTGGCTCTGTGATCCGGAGCAAATCAATGATCGTCTTCGGGGTTTTGCCAATGAGCTCGTTCCCTACGCGGTCTCTTTGAAAGTTGCAGCCGTCGTTCGAGAGAAAGTCGGTAATGTTGATATTATGCCAAAGGGCCTCGACAAGGTAACGTCTGTCGAAGATCTCGTCGGCCTCCTGAAAGGTAAAGCGGAAGGAGAACTGCTAAGGATGGGAAACAATATGGATATTAGTGGCATTACAAAGATTGCAACGGAAAGCTACACGGAATTAACTACGTCGATCGCGCAAAATACGGTTCGGTGGCGCGGTCTGATCCCTGGGAGGCCGCTGTTCAATAAGTTCGCGGCCGCGGCGAATATCGGCGTCGGCCGGCTAAAGAGAATCTATCTGAGCGCCGCCCAGCGAGGCGCAGAAAGTCCTTTCGCTGAGGTCGTCGGCATTTTCCGAGAGTTTGGCCAGATGGGGCGCGATCGCGCGTAGGAGTCCGGGCGAATGTGCAACGATTATTCGATCGATTGGGCCTAGAGCCACGCAAACACGTTTCCCAAGACCGAAACCGGCGGTCAATGATCGGGTTTTTCCGTCGCGCGGCCTTCGCCCAAAGGGGCCACAGACGCATAGTTGGCGTCATGGATTCCCACAGAAAGACTGTTCTTCGAACTTTACTCAACTGGAACGAGAAGAAATCGAGTTCAAAGACGTCATCGAACGATCGCGCTGATGCTTTTCTCGACGCAAAAAACTCAGATGAGCGCTCCCCTTGCTGAGACAAGGGGAGCGCTCGGAGGTGAGGGAGCAGACCCAACCTCACCACCCTAAAGGAGATCAGCAATGATCAACGGCACGATCCACGACATACATAATTCGACCTTCGACAAAGAAGAACTTCAACTGCAGGCTTCTGAACTATCCGCGTTAATGGATAGCCTGCGACCCGACCCGTCCGCCCGTCTTATCAGCCGTGAGAAGCTTGCTCTCATGGCTGCTATCGCTGGTGACGCGGATTTGATCCGTCTCGCGACGCATGCCGATGAAAACACCCTGTTCTGGCAAATGAACGGGGAGATCGTCAAACAGGCGGTATCCTTGCGTGAGTTTCGCGTTTCCTGAGATCGTTGACCGCGAAATGGGTGAGGGGCGGGGTGACTTCTCCCGCCCCACATCCGCTTATCATTCGTAGGCCCAAAGGGATGTGTCATAACGCTGAAGTTCGGGTAAGTCCCTCGAGCGAGATATCGAGAGCTGCTGCGACACGGACCAACTCCGTAAGCCGCCAATCATAGAGACCTTGAAACGCGTCGCTGAGATGGGCCTCGCTGAGGCCGATGTGCAGGGCATATTCCGCCACGGTGCAGTTGCGCTTCATGCGGTCACCATGGAGACGCGCCCCGATCGCGATGCAGATCGAATTCTTTGGACGGCGATGCAGCCGACTTGATCGTCGCTCTGGTCGCAATTCCACGCCTTGTCGTTCGAGGATCGTCCGAAGTCGCGTCTTCGTAAGTCCGTATCGGTCGTGAAGCGCATCGAGCGTCGCGTTGTTGTCAACGTACTCTTTTCGAATTTCTTCGTTCCTGAGGAGGTAGGCTTGGCAGATTGGACGCCCCATTAAAAATTTCCCTCTTGCACAAGATCTAGCTGTGCCAATCTCGCCCCCGGCGTTGGCCCAACTTTTCCGACACAGTCCCGAAAAACCGAGGCTGAATCGTCCTAGTTCTTGTGAGAGTTCAAAGGCTTAGTTTGATGAGATTAGCCAAATCATAATCCCAAGGTCGGGGGTTCAAGTCCCTCCCCCGCTACCAATTAATGTCTTGTAAATAAAGAGAAAATCTTCCGCCGCTACGGAGCGGAATTCTTCCCCCTTCGCTCGGGGAAGCGCTGCGTCGCGAAAGCCGTAGGCTTGGCGGTGGCGTATCCGCCTATTTCGGAAGTGCGTCGGGGTCCGTGCGCGTCGGCGTCTACCCTGTACCCGCCGGGGAACGGTTCAGCCCAGCGGTGTTGTCAGCCAGGCCCAGAGACGAACCTGCACGTTGCTCAGGCCCGGTCGCGGTTCGTTGATTCAACTCATCGAGCACCGCGCGCGCCGAGCGCGGGAGGACCATCATCTCGCGTCGCCGGGCGATCGCCGCTGCGGTAGCGGCGCTTCGTACCTTCCAGCCGATCGTCGAGTTGTCGTGAACGGGCGCCTTCGTCGCCTTTAATGGGACATCAGCTAATGGGACATCAGCACGGGGATGCTGATGTCCTGAAGCACGGCATGGCTCACGCCGCCGAGGATCAGCTCGCGGGTGCGCGAATGACCATGACCATATCCGCCCATCACGATGAGGTCGCAACCGAGCGCGGCCGCCCGCGCCAGAATCAACTGGGCGGCATAGACGTCTGTCGAATCGACATGGACCGCGTCGGCGCGAATGCCGTGCTGCGCGAGATGGTCGATCAGACGACTCGCCTGCGGGTTCTCTTCGCCTTCGGGCTCCGTATTCGGGCCGATCGTGAGGACCGTAACGGTCTCGGCCGATCGCAGCAGCGGCAATGCATCGGCGACGGCGCGCGCCGCCTCGCGCGTTCCCTTCCACGCCACCAATATTTCCTTGCCGATTGTCTCTAGCCGCACGGTAGGCGGCACGATCAACACCGGCCGGCCGCTCTCCATCATCACCCTTTCGGGGAGCTTCGCCAATGTATCGAACAGCGGATGCTCGGGAGCGGCCTGGCCTATCACGACCAGGTCGGCATAGCGCGACTGCGCAATGACGTCAGCGATGATGTCCTTGGGCTTCTCCGGAATCGTTCGCCATTCGCCGGTCAAGCCGGCCTGCTTGATCTCGGCGAAAAACGCGGCCTCGATCTGCTGCGCCGTGACGAACGCCGTGTCACGCTCGCGCTCGTATCGCGTCCGGTCTTCATCGCTTCCGGCGTGGGGCCCCGCCGCAAGGTCGATGAGCAGACTGGAATGAGGCTGGGGCAGCTCGAACCTGTAGAGGCCGATAAGCCGCGCCTTGTTCTGCCGCGCGATCGAGACGGCAAGCTTTAGAGATACGGGGTAGCTGTGATGGCTATCGAGGTAAACGAGAATATCTTTGTATGCCATCGTCATTTCCTCGCTTCGGATAAGGTTGCTGCAAACGGTATCATCCCGGGCGCCCCCCGCTCTTGATGTGTATCAATCCCAAAGCCCGCGAGGCCAAAACGGTCGTCTCTCGACATCGCCGATGATCCAACCAGTTATCTGCCCGTTGTGGCTGCGCCCGGTCTGGCTAAGATACCGCGCTTCTCCGGCTCAATTCCCTCGAGATCCCGGCGCGCTCGGTAATGGCTTACGCGAGCGGCATGTGAGAACGCCGTTCTCCACGCAATCGAGCGTGTTCGCCATCGGCTCGTGACGACTTTCGCATATTTTGGGGCTTACCTTCGCGGGGCGTCCAAGTAAGAACTGTTCGGTTAAGGTGGTAGCGCTCCCCCGCTACCACCGAAACCGACATTTCCGAAGCGGGGTAGCCGGCAGCGTTTTTCGTGCTCGCCTTTAGCGCGTCGCGCGGCGCAGCCCATCTGGTGATCGTCCCGAATTCAGCATCGCGCGGCGGCCCTGGCGGGTCTGAGGCGGACCGCGGCTTCCGGGCGCACCGCCTTGAGCGACCAACGCTTCGAGTGACCGCTGAACCGCCACGCCGCTACTCGCCGGGCGTTCCATCTTTATGGGTTCGCTGACGCGGCTCGCGTGATTGGGCCGCGGGGCGGTGCGGCAGCGGCGGGATCGTCATTCGTCTCGCGGAGCAAGACGATGCTGATCCGCCGGTTGCGCGGCGCGGTCCGATCGCCCTTGTCGAGCGGGTCCCGGTCGGCCTCGCCGGCGACGCGCGCGATCCGGTTGGCCGGCAGTCCGTCGGCTAGGAATTCGCGTCGGCTCGCATTGGCACGGTCGGCGCTAAGCTCCCAGTTGGTGTATCTCGCGCTCAACGCGTATTGAGTCGAATCGGTGTGGCCGGCGATCGAGATTTTGTTCGGCAGCCTGTCGATCACCTGCGTCACGAGCGCCAGGAGTTTCTTTGCCGGGTCGAGCATTTCGGCTGAGCCCAAGGCATACATCGGCATCTTGTTCCGATCGACGATCTGGATGCGCAATCCCTGGGATGTCTCGTCGATGAACAAATTCTCGGCGAGCGCTTGCAGTTCGGGGACCTCCCTCAGGGCCTGCTCGATCTCATTTTTAGCTTCGTCGAAGCGGCGCTGTTCACTCCTGGCGAGCTGTTTTTGGAGTTCGTCGTCGGTCAGGTTTCGGGGCTTGTCCGTTTCGACCGGCGGCGCGGCGCGATCGTAGACTTCATCGGTGTTGGCACCGCCATCGGCGTCATCGACGGTGGTTGGCTGCGTCGGTATGGCGATGCTGACGCTGAAATTCGGCTGAGAAGGCGGGGTCGGCTCGCTGCCCGGCTTCCCCATCGTCTGGCCGCCGAGCACGCCACCCGCGCCGCTCATCGATTCCGAGGTCAGCGTCGGGTCGAAATACTCGGCGATGGCGCGCTTCTGTACGTCGGTGGTCGTGCTCAACAGCCACAGCAGCAAAAAGAACGCCATCATCGCCGTCACGAAATCGGCATAGGCGACCTTCCAGGCACCGCCATGTTGGGCGGCAGGGCGGCCGCCCTTCTTGACCTTCTTGATCACGATGATCGAGGCCTTGGGCTTTTTCACCATGGCGTTAGGTTGCCGCAGACGGATTCTCCATCGCCTCTTGGGGTTCTTGGAAATCGAACCGTGCGTCCGTGAAAAGCACACGAAAACTCGCGGGCAAGGAAACGCCCGCGGCGAGCAGATGCTACGATCAGGTTGGATTGCTGTTACCGCCGAGTAAGCGGCGGCCGTGTTAAAGTTGAGTTATGACGGTCGCGCCGGTCGCGGGACCGCTCGCCATTGGCTCAAATGTGTCCGAGTATTGAGATAATGTGTTCGATTTCGCCTCGGCCTCGGGCCCGGTTGGCCCGTAGCTCTGCAACGCAGAAAAATCGGAGGGAGACGAAGCGGCGCGAGCATGATGGCGGCGGCGCCGAAGGACATTTGCCGATTGCGCGTCTGCCGCCTGGTGGGGCGCACCTAACGTTCTGGCGTAAGCGGAACCGATGAAAAAGCGTGACAAATACCGGCCAAATCTCCGACGAAAAAGATGGCGATAAATAGGATTTCGAGACTAAATGTTTTTTTCAAGTTTTGAGTGTGCGATCGCTCGCCAAGCTCGGGAGTGGGGCCCATGTCGGACAAGAGGAAGATCATTCGCTGCGAACAATGCGGAAGCGACCAATTCGTTCTCCCCGACAATCCCGAGCCGGATGACACGATCGCCTGTTGCGAGTGTGGTGCCGATGAGCGGTACGGCGAAGCGATCTACAGGGCAATCAAGCTTGCCGCGGAGCCGCTCAGCCGAATGATCGAAGATGCCTTTCAGGATGCGGGCTCGACCCAGCGGCCCGCGCAGGACCTTGTCCGCCGGATCAAACCTTTCGGCGGGTAGGCTTTACGTTTCAACCGGCCATTCGGGGGATCCGGGAACAATCTTCATAGGAGCATTCAAAATGCGTCCGGACAACAATGGCGCCAGCACCGCCATTACCAAACTTCGATTCGATCAAGCAATGCTTGCTCGTCTGCAAGCTCAGCATAAGCGCTATGTATTGGCCCAGCGCGATGCCGTGCGCACGATGTTGCGGCAATGCGATTTAAGCGGGCTCGATTTCCGCGGCATGGACTTCACGGACGCGGAACTGGTCGCCTGTAACTTCGCGGGCGCTGATTTGCGCGGGGCCATTTTCCGCCGCGCCAATATATTCGCCGCGAATTTCGACAATGCGAACCTTTCCGGAGCCGATTTCGAGCGTGCCGATATGCGGGGCGCGAGGTTCGACCGCGCCGATCTTACGGGCACCCAGATGTCCGGCACAGACATGCGTCAGGCCAGCATCATTTCGGAGGAAGTCACGATCGACGATGAGCGCGGCAGCAGGTTTGTCGGCGCAATGCTGCGCGGCACCAACATGGGCGGCGCCAAACTCAAGGCGGCGGATTTCAGCGGCGCGTTCGTGGAAGCGACCAACTTCGCCGGGGCCGATCTGCGCGGCGCGGGCTTTCGCGGCGCCGAGCTCATCGACCTCAACATGACCGGTGCACGGCTTGCAGACGCCGACCTGCGCGGCGCCATCGTCAGCGCTGATACTTTGAAAAATCTCGAACTCAGCGGCGCCCATGTCAGCAAGGCAAGATTGACGCCCGATGCGCTCAAGAGCCGCCTCCATAAGCATGATCTCTGGGCATCCAGCGACGGCCGCAAAGGGCAGCAGGCAGACTTCACCGGCTGCGACCTTACCGATGTCGATTTATCCGGCGCCAATCTCGTAGCCGCCAAACTGGAGCTTTCGCTCCTCGTGCGGGCACGGCTATGCGGCACGCTGTTAATGGCCGCGAAACTCACGGGCGCCAACCTGCAAGGCGCCGATCTCGCCCAGGCCGACCTGCGGGGAGCCGATCTGCTCGATGCAAACCTGCGAGACGCCAATCTTGACCGAGTCAAACTCGGCGCTCTTCCCGGCACCAGGCTGGTAACAGTCATGCCGGCCGACATGGGATCGTGATCCGGCCCGTCCTGTCGAAGGCGGTCCAAGTCGAGAGTTCGAATTGGATCACCATAGAACGCAGCAACGTATCCCGTCTTTTGAACTTACGAGGGACGCGGCACCCTGGGAGTTCGTGCAGAAACCAGCCCGGAATAACGCTGGTAGCGCTCCCCCGCTGCCACAATCGAATGAGCAGGGTAGCTCGTTTTTCGCGCTTCGATTCCGGAGCGCGTTATTTTGATTGTGTGCCTGCCTTGCATCCCGGCTTCGCCGGCCGATAGGGCCACGAAGCGCCTGCGCATTGCAATCGGCACCAACGCGATGAAATTTTCGCGGCTCTCGGCTCCGGGCGCCGGCTAACCGCGCAGGATGCGCGACAGGAGCTTGAAAGCGGCAGCCACGAAGGCGTGGCAGACGACGAGCGCGCGCAGCTCGAGCCGCGTCATCCGGTTGATTGGCTTTCGCTGCCACAACCACAGGAGGGTGAGGACGCAAAGAAAAGCGATGATGCCCGGATGTTGCATGTCGTGACCATTCCATCGCGCCAGGGGCGTGACCAGGGTGCCTAATCGCCCGCTGCCTATCCTTAGCGTTCAGACTCTTATGAATCGCTTACGAATTCGCGTGCGCTCGCGGCGCCTTTCGCGGGGTCACAGATCGATCACCGTTCACCATATCGCCTCGGGCTGCGCGGGCTGCCGTTGAAAGACGCAGCCTCGCCCGGTCAGCCGGCGAGGCTGTCGCGAGTCTCCATCAAGACGAAACGTTTCGTGTCGACGATGACGGAAACGGCCAGTGTCTTGCGCTCCGCTGCGTCGCCCACGGAGACGAGACGCGCATGCTCGATGCCGTCGCGGCTGGTGAAGATCTCCGTCAAGATCCAGACGGCGTTGCGGAAAGCGGTTCCGACGTTGCGATATCGGTTTCCGATTTGCGGTTGCTTGGGCGCCATGATCAATGAGCCTTCCGGAAACGTGGCTTAAATTTGGTTTTCATTCCTTGGAGGTTAACCTCGTCCGGCCTTGGGCGCCTCGAGGATCGTCCGGTCCGCGGCGCCAGAAGAGGGGGCGGGCGCCTCCGCCGGGATCGAATATTCCCATTTTTCGCGTGTCAGGCGGGCGGACAATCGGGTCTCCGCCTCGACCAGGAGCGCGAGCGTCTCTGCCCGCCTCGCATCGTCCAGATCGAGTTTTAGCAATCGACGATACCGGTCGATATCGAGCCGGGTGATACCGGGGTCTTCCTTGGGCTCTCTCACCGCTGTGATTGGCTCGGCCATTAGGTGAGGTCGCTTTCCATGGCGACACGCTGGTGACCGTCCTTGAGCGATTTGATCCGGTACTGGGCGATCCCATGCTCGATGGGCAGCGCGCGCATAATCTCAAATCGGCCCAGCGGCGTCAGGCGAAGATCGCTCGGGACAAACTCGACGGTCCGGCCGATCTTGTATTTATGAGCAATCATGAGGCTTCACTCCATATTTGGCGGAAGTTCATCGACATCGACAGGGTTGCCGCGACGCGGACGGGCGCGGCGGATGAGAGGGCGGGGGTCGGACCGTTCGCTTCGACGAGTTCCGTCGAGCGCGCACGATTTGCGATGGCGAAAACGATCAAGCCGCCCAGGACCGCAAAGAACAGAAGCAACGTGATCCGAGACCGCGACGGACCTCGACTCCGGGCGATCGCCAAGGGCAGCACTTGCAAGCCTCGTTTCGCCGGCAAGAGCGCGATCAAGCGCGCAGCGATCATCCCGGCATCGGACGGCGCCCATCGTCCGTTCGGGAGCCCTGAAATGATCGACGCCAATCTCAGCGTCGCCGTCTCGGTCGGTGATTGCGCGAGGCGGGCCGACTCCTCCCAGGGATCGATGCCTGTCCGCGCAAGCGCGGAGAGGACGGTGAGAGGCGTGTCGTTATTCTCCTCGCCGATCGTCGCGAACAGAAAGTCATTGAACTCGGATTTGAGCAGCGAGAAGGCCGGAGGCAATTTCGCTTCAATTCCGCCCACGGATCACGTCGATGCGCGGTAAAGCGCGTAGGCCGCGATCAGGAGAACAAAAAAGACGGGAACGACGATCGGCGGGACGAACCAGGAGGTCATGATGTGCACCTTCGCTTTTAGGCGGGAGTGCGCGTCCCTCTCTGCCGCAGGTGCCCAGATTCAGATCCTTGCCCGCGATGTTGATTATATGGGGACGATCGGCGCTTCTTACAAGCGGGTGTTCTCGATCGCCGCATGATCGGTCGCGGCGTCGAATGATTGGCGCTTCGGGACCAACCCGCCGTCACCGGTGGAGATATTTGTACAATGTCGTGTCACACACCGGTGTCGTTATTGGTGTGAGCGCGCTGCCTTTCTTTTGAGCACAGACTTATCTTTATCAAACGCAATTCAATCACGTGACCCGACGATATGTTGCCGACGCGCGATATCTTTTTGGTATGATGATTGCACGTGGTTCTTTCGTCGGTGCCTGGGTTGGATGCGAGGGCGAGCACGCTCGACGAAACCCGTCGATGCGAGAGACTGACGCAGGAGGAATCATTTCTCGGGTGGCGCTGCTCGATGCCGGGCCTATTGAGGGCCGCGGAAGGAGAGATCGAGGCCTGTCATGCAAATCCGGGTCGGCTATGAGCTGATCTACGACTGTCCGCAGCCGACACCGATGATTTTGACGTTGAACGTCCATTATACGCGTGCCTCCGATCTCGTCGTGCCGGACTATCTGACAACCGATCCGTCGCTCCCCATCAGGTCCTACCGCGATGCCTTTGGGAACTGGTGCACGCGCATCGTCGCTCCCAAGGGACGAATTCGGATCGCGAGCAACGCGATCGTGCGGGACAGCGGGATGCCGGACGAAGTCGTTCCCTCCGCCTGGCGGCATCTTGTGCAGGACTTGCCTGAACAGACTCTGGTCTTTCTCTTGGGCAGCCGGTATTGCGAGACCGATCGCCTGTCGCAAATCGCGTGGGATCTGTTCGAGCGTTCTGCGACCGGTTGGGGGCGCGTTCAGGCGATTTGCGATTTCTTGCATCATCATCTTGCGTTCGGCTGTGAGCACGCTCGCCCGACACGGACGGCGTGGGAGGCATACAATGAGCGCAAGGGCGTCTGCCGCGACTATGCGCATCTCGCGATCGCGTTTTGCCGCTGCATGAACATTCCGGCGCGCTATTGCACGGGTTTTCTCGGCGATATCGGCGTGCCGCCGCCTTACGCGCCGATGGACTTCGCCGGCTGGTTCGAGGCGTATCTTGGGGGGCGGTGGTACACTTTCGACCCGCGAAACAACGTGCCGCGAATCGGGCGGGTGCTGATTGCACGGGGGCGCGATGCGGCCGATGTCGCGATCAGCAGTACTTTCGGCCCGAACACCCTTGTCAGTTTCATGGTTCGCACGGAAGAGATCGCCGAAGGGAGCGCACAGAGATATCCGACGGGGTAGGCAGGTGAAGAAGCCTTCGCTCCGTCAGGGCGGATGGCTGGCGGCGGGCTTCGCCCCCCGGCCCCGCCGCGCCAAGCCAAGGCGACGTTCAACACAAGGTCGCTTGTCATGATAGACCCCAGCGGAGCGGCGAAAGCCGGGCACTTGTCTTGCAAGGTTGGCATTCACCCGCTCGCCGAACAGAACGGGTTTGTGAGCGGCTGCAACAAAAGATAAGCTTCCGCTGGTTCAGACCAGAATCGGTGGCGCGATGGGCATGGCAACGGCCGAGAAGCGAATCGAGCGCGCATCGCCGCCCGCGCCCGGAATTCGCTTGAAGGTCGCGATCGCGGGCTTCGGCTCGATCGGAAAAGCGGTTGCCCGGAAATTGGCCGCGGGCGCGATCCCGGGCGTCGGCTTGGTGGCGGTCGCGTCGCGTGACGACGCCAAGGCCGCGCGCGAGCTTGCGGATCTCGGCATCGATGTGCCGGTTTTGCCGATCGAATCGCTGCCGCGCTTGGCGGATCTGGTGGTCGAATGCGCGCCGGCCGCGCTCTTGGACCGGATCGCGCGTCCCGCGCTCGCCGCCGGCAAGTCGGTCATCGTCCTCAGCGTCGGCGCCCTGCTGCGCTTGCCGGATTTGATCGATCTCGCGCGCCGGCATGGCGGCCAGATCATCGTTCCGAGCGGCGCCCTGCTCGGATTGGATGCGGTCTCGGCCGCCGCCGAGGGGACGATCCATTCCGTCCGCATGATCACGCGCAAACCCATCGCCGGCCTGTCCGGCGCTCCTTATCTCGAAGAAAACCGGATCGATATTTCCGGCATTCGCGAGCCGATGCGCGTCTTCGAAGGTAGCGCGCGCGAAGCCGCGATCGGGTTTCCGGCCAATCTCAACGTCGCGGTGGCCTTGTCGCTGGCGGGGGTGGGACCGGACGAGACCCGGATCGAGGTTTGGGCCGATCCCGGAATCAGCCGCAACATCCATCGCATTCTGGTCGATTCCGATGCCGCAAGATTGGATATGACCATCGAGAACATTCCGAGCGAGAACCCCAAGACCGGACGCATGACCGCGTTGAGCGTGCTCTCGACCTTGCGCAAGCTCCGGACGGAATTGAGAGTAGGGTGATGCGATGAGTGGCGATCCCGGGACACCGGAAAAAGCGGCGGCCGGCGCGCTGGACGAAAAGCGCATTCGCGAGCGGTTTCTCGGCATCGATACGTCGAATGTCGCCGATGTCCTCGATCGGATCGGCCTGCCCGATCAGGGCTTGGCCTCGGCCTTCGTTCCCTTTCCGGCCGATGCCGGCAAGCTCGCCGGCTGGGCCTACACGATCGAGGGGCAGATGACGCCCTATGAGGGCGACGGCGATCCCGAGAAAATGGCGGCGTGCGAGGGCCTCTCGGCCGGCCAAGTCAGCGTCTGGAGCGGGGACGGGGAGGGCGTGTGCTATTTCGGCGAGCTGATCGCGCTCGGCATGAAAGAGCGCGGCTGCGTCGGCGCGCTGGTGGATGGCGGGATTCGCGACATTCGCTGGCTCGGTCATCACAAATTTCCGGTCTATGCGCGATACCGCACGCCGATCCAATCGATCGGCCGCTGGCGCGTGAAAGCATGGCAGGAACCGGTCTATCTCGCCGGGGCAACGGCAAGACGGGTCGTCGTCAATCCGGGCGATTTCGTCCTGGGCGATGAAGACGGCGTGATCGTCATTCCCCGCGCTTGCGTCGAAGGTGTGCTGACCGAAGCCGAAGGGTTGACCCGGCAGGAGGAGGAATTGCGCGCCGAGCTTGGCCGAGGCCTGAGCTTGAAGGCGGCGCTGAAAAAATACGGCCATGTCTGACGGCGCCGAAGACCATCGTCCCGGCCCGGACGCGCTGGAGCGCCCATCGATCCGCCGCCGGCGGATCACGCCCTACCGCGCGCGCTCGGTCGAGGGTTGCTCGAGATGGACGCGCGTCGCGTGTTCCCAGATTTCGAAGCCGCAGCCCTCGCCATCGACGAGGATGCTTCGCGCTTTGGCGATCGCCGCTTCGACATTGGCGCAAATGAATTTCTCGGCGCCATAGACCCGGCCTTCGCGGTCGAGAAATCGGCACCAATAGACCGCCATACGATAACCTCCCGATTGATCGGCCGGTGGAGGCCGGTTGCTCGGTGGGCTCGCACGGATGCCGCTCTTTGCAAGGTGCGGGAAACGGGCCAACGGCGATCAAGCGACGGCATCCCAGGCTGTGTTGGCATGGGGCGCGACCGTCTTTCGACGGATCGTGCCATTCCTGCACCTCTCAGACGTAATCGCCGCCTTCCGCCCTGTCTCGTGATCTTTGTGTGTCAGTTCCAGCGCATTCCCGCCTTCGCTCGTGCCGATACGTCGGCCGCCGCTTGGGTGAAAGCCTGGCGGCATGGACGCGCCGGCTGCGTGCGGCCGCGTCATCCCGGCTCCCTATGGCTGAAGCGGTAATAAGAAGGGTTGACATAGCGATATCGCTATGAATAACTTTATAAATCATTGTTTTTATATCATCTATCATGCTCAAGACATGATCTCCGCCGCCCAGCTTCGCGCCGCCCGATCCTTGCTCGGGTTCGACCAGCGCAAGCTCGCCGCGCTGTCCGGGCTCTCGGTGCCGACGATCCAGCGCATGGAAGCGAGCGAAGGTGTCGTGCGCGGCAATGTCGATTCATTGATGAAACTCGTGGGCGCGCTCGATGCGGCGGGCATCGAGCTCATCGGCGAGCGAGCCGCGAGCCCGGGGGGCGGGCGCGGCGTGAGGCTGAAGGCGTAGGGAGGCGGGGGCGCACGCAGAAATGCCGGTCGATGTCGGATTGGAATGCGCGGGCGCCTTGCTGGGCCTTGCCGTGCTCGCCCTCGCGATCGGCCGCGGCAAGGCCGGATCGTCGATCGTCTACGGTGCGAGCCTCCTGATTTGCGCGGTTGCGCTGGTTTCGGGGCTGCGCGCACTCATCGGCGACGCCGCGGCAGGCGAGCGCGTGTTGCCGCTCGGTCTGCCCTGGCTCGGCGCTCATTTCCGCGTCGACGCCCTGGCCGCGTTCTTTCTCGTCATCGTGGATCTCGGCGGCGCGGCAGCGAGTCTTTACGCCCTCGGCTATGGCCGGCACGAGAGGGCGCCGATGCGGGTGCTGCCCTTTTTTCCAGCCTTTCTCGCCGCGATGAATCTCGTCGTCCTCGCCGACGACGCCTTCACCTTCCTCTTTGCCTGGGAATTCATGTCGCTCACCTCCTGGGCGCTCGTGATGGCGCATCATCGCGAAGGCGACAACGCGAGGGCGGGCTATGTCTATTTCCTGATGGCGAGTTTCGGCACGCTCTGCCTGCTGCTCGCTTTCGGCGTGCTCGCCGGCGCTGAAGGCGATTACGCCTTCGCCGCGTTGCGCGCGGGCGTTCACACGCCGGCCACCGCCGCGCTCGTCTTGATCTTCGTGCTGCTCGGCGCCGGCTCGAAGGCCGGCATCGTGCCGCTGCATGTCTGGTTGCCGCTCGCGCATCCGGCGGCGCCCAGTCATGTCTCGGCCTTGATGAGCGGCGTCATGACCAAGGTCGCGGTCTACGGTTTCGTGCGGCTCGTCCTCGATCTGCTCGGCACGCCGAGCTGGTGGTCGAGCATGGCGGTGCTGGCCTTGGGCGGCGTCACCGCCGCTTTGGGCGTGCTCTATGCGCTGATGGAGCATGATCTGAAGCGGCTTCTCGCCTATCACACCGTCGAGAATATCGGGATCATCTATATCGGCCTGGGATTGGCGCTCGCCTTTCGCGCCAACGGCGTCGAATGGGCGGCGGCGCTGGCGCTCACCGCCGCGCTTTTCCATGTGCTGAACCATTCGCTGTTCAAGAGCCTTCTCTTCTTCGGCGCGGGCGCGGTGCAGACCGCGACGGGCGAGCGCGACATGGAACATTTGGGCGGCCTCATTCATCGCATGAAGCTGACGAGCTTTCTTTTTCTCGTCGGCTGCGTCGCGATTTCGGCGCTGCCGCCCCTGAACGGTTTCGTATCCGAATGGCTGACCTTCCAGGCGATCCTGGTGAGCCCCGACTTGCCGCAATGGGGCTTGAAGATCCTCATCCCCGCCATCGGCGCGCTCTTGGCCCTGGCCGCCGCGCTCGCGGCCGCCTGCTTCGTCAAGGCGTTCGGCGTCACCTTCCTCGGCCGCCCGCGTTCCGAAGCCGCCAAGAGCGCCCAAGAGGTCGACCGGTTTTCGCTCGCCGCGATGGCGCTCCTCGCCCTTTTATGTCTCCTCGCCGGCGTGGTGCCGGGCTTCGTGATCGATGGGCTGGGGTCGGTCGTGCAGTCGCTCGTCGGGGCCCGCATGCCGGGACAGATCGCGACGCCCTGGCTTTCGATCGTTCCGATCGCGGCAAGCCGCAGCTCCTATAACGGGCTTCTGGTGCTGTGCTTCGTCGCGCTGTCGGGCGGGCTTGCGGCCTATGCGGTCCATCGACTTGCCTCGCGGGCCCTGCGCCGGGCGCCGGCTTGGGATTGCGGCTTTCCCGATCCGAGCCCCATCACGCAATACAGCGCCGGCAGCTTCGCGCAGCCGATCCGGCGCGTCTTCGGCGCCGTCGTGTTCCAGGCGCGCGAAAGCGTCGTGATGCCGCCGCCGGGCGCGCTCGCTCCGGCGCTGTTCGAGGTCGAGCTGCATGATCCGGTCTGGGAGTGGCTCTACGCCCCGGTCGCCACCGCGATCGCCTATGCGGCCGAGCATCTCAATCATCTCCAGTTTCTCACCATCCGCCGCTATCTGAGCCTCGTCTTCCTCCTCCTCGTGCTGCTCTTGCTGGTGCTGGCCGTATGGCTTTGATGCTCGACCTCGCGGTGCAAGGCGCGCAGATGGCGCTGGTGCTGCTGCTCGCGCCGCTCCTCACCGGTATCGTGCGCAAGGCCAAGGCGCGGCTGCAGCGCCGCCGCGGGGCTTCCGTGATTCAGCCTTATCGCGACCTTGCGCGCCTCCTGCGCAAGGAGGTCGTGCTCGCCGACAATGCAAGCTGGCTCTTCCGCGTCGCGCCTTACCTCATCTTCGCCGCCACCTGGGTCGCGGCGGCCCTGGTGCCGAGCTTCGCCACCGGCCTCACTTTCAGTTGGTCCGCCGATCTCATCGCCATTATCGCGCTCTTGGGAAGCGCGCGTTTCTTCCAGGCGCTGGCCGGCATGGATGTGGGAACGAGCTTCGGCGGCATCGGCGCGAGCCGCGAAATGCTGATCGCCTCGCTCGCCGAGCCGGCGATGCTCATGATCGTCTTCACCTTGGCGCTGATCGCGGGCTCGACCCAGCTCTCCTCCGTCGCGGCCTTCATGGTCTCGTCTGCGGTGGGCTTGCGGGTCTCGCTGGGGCTCGCGCTCGTCGCCCTCGTCATGGTGGCGATCGCCGAGAATGCGCGCATCCCGATCGACAACCCGTCGACCCATCTCGAGCTCACCATGGTGCACGAGGCGATGGTGCTCGAATATTCGGGCCGCCATCTCGCGATGATCGAGCTCGCGGCGGCGGTCAAGCTCCTGCTCTATATCTCGCTGATCGCCTGCATCTTCGCGCCTTGGGGGCTCGCGCCGGCGGGCGCGGGTGCCGCGGCTCTCGGCGTCGGCGTCGCGAGCTACGGCGCCAAGCTCGTTTGCGGCGGGCTCCTGCTGGCCTTCTTCGAGACGACGATCGCCAAGATGCGGGTTTTCCGCGTGCCCGATTTTCTCGGTGCGGCCCTCATGCTGGGGTTGCTTGCGACCCTCCTGCGTTTCGTGTCGCGGAGCTTCTAGATGCAACCTTTGGCCTTCGACACGGCGCATTTGCTGGCCGGCGGGCTGGTCCTGATGAGTTTCATCTTGCTCTATCAGGACCGGCTCTATTCGCTGCTCAACATCTACGCGATCCATGCGAGCGTGCTCGCGGCGTCGGTGGCGTGGCAGGCCGAAATCCAGAGCGCGCCGCATCTCTACGTGACGGCCGCGATCGCGCTCGGCTTCAAGGCCATTTTGATTCCGTTCGCCCTGCGCCGCATCGTCGTCCGGCTCGGCATTCATCGCGAGATCGAAAGCGTGGTCAGCACGGGTCTCACCATGCTCGGCGGCATGGCGCTGGTGGCGCTCTCGATGGTCGTGATGCTGAAGGCGGCCGCCGAGGCGAACCCGCTGGCGCGCGAAGATCTTTCCTTCGCCCTGGCCGTCGTGCTCCTGGGACTTTTGATGATGGTCACGCGGCGCAACGCGGTAAGCCAGGTGGTCGGCTTCATGTCGCTCGAGAACGGGCTGGTGCTTGCCGCCACCGGCGCCAAGGGCATGCCCCTGGTGGTCGAGATCAGCGTCGCTTTCTCGATCCTCATCGCCTTCATCGTCGTCGGCATCTTCCTGTTCCGTATCCGCGAGCG
This sequence comes from uncultured Alphaproteobacteria bacterium, assembly GCA_963729935.1. GTDB lineage: Bacteria > Pseudomonadota > Alphaproteobacteria > ATCC43930 > CGMCC-115725 > CAIKMD01. The sequence goes on along the minus strand of CAVSPW010000005.1, from coordinate 156,571 downwards.
CTTCGACACGGTCGATGTGCAGGCGCTCGATCGTTTCCGGGGCGAGCGCCGATGAACTGGCCCCTCTCCGATACCTTGCCCGCCGTGCTCCTCATCCCCCTGGCGGCCGCCGCGTTGCTCGCGCTCTTGCCCGGCTATCGCGTAAGCGCGTGGCTCAACGTGACCGCGACTTTCCTCACTCTGATGGCGGCGCTTACGCTTTTCGTCGGCGAGAGGCCGGCGCCGGGGCACTATCTTTTCGTCGACGATCTCAACATCGTCTTCATCGCGCTCAACAATTTCGTCGGCTTCACGACGAGCGTCTTCAGCGCCACCTATATCGGCCACGAATTGAAGATCGGCCGCGTCACGGCGCGGCATCTGCGCTTTTACCACGCCATGTATCAGATGCTGCTTTTCGCCATGAACCTGGCGCTGGTGGCGAACAATATCGGCCTGATGTGGGTGGCGGTGGAGCTGGCGACGCTCACCACCGTCATCATGGTCGGGCTTTATCGCACGCATGAAGCGCTCGAAGCGGCGTGGAAATATTTCATTCTCGGCAGCGTCGGCATCGCGCTCGCGCTCTTCGGGACGATTCTGGTCTATGTCGCGGCGCAGCCGGTGATCGGCGAGGGGCCCGATTCGATGGTATGGACGAGCCTCGTGGCGCACGCGGCCGCCTTCGATCCGGCGCTCCTGAACGTCGCTTTCGTCTTTCTCCTGCTCGGCTACGGCACGAAGGTGGGCTTGGCGCCCTTGCATGCCTGGCTTCCCGACGCGCATGCCGAAGGCCCGACGCCGATTTCGGCGGTGCTCTCCGGGCTGCTGCTCAACGTCGCGCTCTACGCGGTCTTGCGCTTCAAGATCCTGATGGCCGCCAATGCGGCGGCGGTCGCGCCCGGCCCGTTGATGGTGACGATGGGTTTGACCTCGGCACTCTTTGCTTCGTTCATGCTGTATCGCCGGCGCGACATCAAACGCATGTTCGCCTATTCGTCGATCGAGCATATGGGGATCATCACCTTCGCCTTCGGCATGGGCGGGCCGCTAGCGAATTTCGCCGGGCTCCTGCATATGACGATGCACAGCTTGACGAAGTCGGGCATCTTCTTCGCCGTCGGTCACATCGCCCAGGTCAAGGGCACGCAGCGCATCGCCGAGATCGGCGGCCTGACCGAAACCCATCCCTGGCTCGGCTGGGGGCTCGTCTTGGGCGTCGTCGCCATTGCCGGACTGCCGCCGCTCGGCATTTTCACCAGCGAGTTTCTGGTGGTGACCTCGACCTTCAACCGCGCGCCGTTGTTGGCGATCCTCCTGGCCATGGCGTTGCTCATCGCCTTCGGCGCGCTGCTGTTGCGCCTCAACAGTCTTGCCTTCGGCGCGCCGCGCGGCAATTCCGCGCCGGCCGAGGCATCCTACGTGCCGATGTTCGTGCATCTGGGGATCGTGCTTGCCGCGGGCTTCTATCTGCCGGGCGCGCTCGTCGCCTGGTTCCAGCACGTCGCCGGGCTTCTGGGATAGAGGGCGCCATGACCTCGCTCGGCGAACTCATCCGGCACGCAAAGCCCGTCCAGGCCCATGGGAATTGGCAACGGGTCGAGGCCGATGCCGCCGCTTGGCTCGCGGCCGCGGGCGAACTCGCGGCGGGCCGCGCGACCCTGCTCGGTCTCTGGGGCGAGCCGGCGGCCGTCCATATGGGCTTGCTCGATGCCGACACCGGCGAAATCGCCGTGATGAGCCTCGAGGCGTCGGCCGGGCGCTTTCCGTCGCTCGGGCGGGTGCACCCGCCCGCGATCCGCTTGGAGCGCGCGATCCAGGATCTGTTCGGGCTGGAGCCCGAAGGCGCGCCCGATTTGCGCCCCTGGCTCGATCACGGGCGCTGGGGCGTCAAAGCCCCGCTCGGCCTCGCGACCGGCGCGGGCGTCGCGGCGCCTTACACCTTCCTCCCCACCGAAGGCGAAAGCCTCCATCAGATCCCGGTCGGGCCGGTTCATGCCGGGATCATCGAGCCCGGGCATTTCCGCTTCACGGCCAATGGCGAGACGGTGGTTCGCCTCGAAGCGCGGCTGGGCTACGTGCATAAGGGCATCGAGAGCCTCATGCGGGGCGCCGATCTCGACCGGGCCGCCAAGCTCGCCGGCCGCGTCTCGGGCGACAGCGCGGTCGCCTATGCGCTCGCCTTCGCGCGTGCGGCCGAAGACGCGCTCGGCATCGAGGCGCCGCCGCGCGCCCAATGGTTGCGCGCGCTCATGGCCGAGCTCGAGCGTCTTGCCAATCATCTCGGCGATATCGGCGCCATCTGCAACGATGCCGCCTTCGCGCTGATGCATGCCCATTGCGGCGTGTTGCGCGAGCGCGTACTGCGTGCGGCCGACGCGGCTTTCGGCCATCGCTTGATGCGCGATTGCATCGTGCCCGGCGGCGTCGGCGCCGATCTCTCAGCCAGCGGTGCCGAAGCGATCCGCGCCGCGGTCGAGGACGTGCAAAGGCGCTTTTCCAAGCTCATCCGCCTCTATGACGAGACCGCATCCTTGCAGGATCGCACCGTCGGCACCGGCATTCTCGACCCCGCTCTCGCGGCGCAATTCGGCGCCGGCGGCTATGTCGGCCGCGCTTCCGGGCGCGTCTTCGACGCGCGCCGCAGGCCGGGTTATCCGCCTTATGGTGAGCTTACCTTCGCGGTGCCGAGCCGGAGCGAGGGCGACGTCAATGCGCGGGTGTGGATCCGCATCGGCGAGGTCGAGCAAAGCCTGCTTCTGGTCGCGCAATTGCTCGATCGCATGCCGGACGGCGCGCTCGCCGCCGATTTGCCGAAAGATAGCGCCAGCGGCCCGTGCGAGGGCTTGGCGCTGGTCGAAGGGTTCCGCGGCGACATTCTGGTCTGGCTCCGGCTCGGCCGCGACGGGGCGATCGCGCGCTGCCATCTGCGCGATCCGTCCTGGTTTCAATGGCCGCTGCTCGAAGCGGTGATCGAGGGCAACATCGTCGCGGATTTCCCGCTTTGCAACAAATCCTTCAATTGCTCCTATTCGGGCCACGATCTCTGAGGATCGCCTCGCATGCGCAAGCTGCTTTTCGAAAGCCTTCTCCGTCGCCCCCTGACCGAATCTCCGCCCGTGGTCGAGGATGCCGCGCTGGCTGAGCTGGGCGCGGCGCTCGAACGCGCGGCGCGCCGGCGCCTGGGGCGAAGCCTCGCCATTCGCGAGATCGATGCCGGCTCCTGCAATGGCTGCGAGCTCGAGATCAACGCGTTGAGCAACGCCTTCTACGATCTCGAGCGCTACGGGCTCCACATCGTGGCGAGCCCGCGCCATGCCGATGTGCTCCTGGTCACCGGGCCGGTCACGAAGAACATGCGCGAAGCCCTCGAGCGGACCTATCGCGCGACCCCCGATCCCAAATGGGTCGTGGCGGTCGGCGATTGCGCCGTCGATGGCGGGATGTTCGCCGGCAGCTACGCGGTCGCGGGCGGGATCGGGGCGGTGGTGCCGGTCGATCTGCATCTTCGCGGCTGCCCGCCGAGCCCGGCGCAGATCCTGCGCGGCTTGCTCGCGCTGATGGAGCCGGACTTCAAGCGGGTGTGATCGCGCCGCGCATCGCCGCCGCGCCGTCCAGTCCCGCTTTCGCGTCGGCGCCGCAGCCACTAGCATGCGCGCGGGAAGACGCCGCGCGAGACCACGGGGAGGCAAGACCACGATGACCGATGTTCTGAGAGAGACCCTCGTCCAGGCCGGCCGCATTCTCGCCCATGAAGGCCACGGCGATTACGTCGCCGGGCATATCACGGCGCGGCTGCCGGATGATCTGGATCGGTTTCTCATGAAGCCCGCCGGCATCGGTCTCGAGGAGATGACGCGAGACAACATCATCACGGTCGATATCGAGGGGCGCAAGCTCGACGGCGCGATGCCGCGCCACAACGAGGTGTTCATTCATTCCGAGATCCTGCGCGTGCGGCCCGATATCGGCGCGGTCATCCACAGCCATCCGGTTCATGCGGTCGCCTTTTCGTCGCTCGGGCGCCCGCTTCTTCCGGTCGGCAATGACGGCATCTATTTCCACGAGAAGCTGCCGGTCTTCTCGGAAACCACCGATCTCATCATCGATCAGGCGCGCGGCAAGGCGGTGGCGCGCACCCTCGGCCCGCATCAGGCGCTGCTCTTGCGCAATCACGGCATCGTTGTCGCGGCGGCGAGCATCGAAGAAGCCGTGTGGGTCGCCTTGAAGCTCGAGAAAGCCTGCCGGGTGCAACTCCTGGCCGAATGGGCGGGCGGCCCCAAGCTCACGGCGCATACCGCGGACATCGAGCCCAAGAACAAGCGCGCCAACCGGCCCGATCTGCACCTCAACGTCTTCAATTATCTGAAGCGCTGCTGCGCGCGCCGCGATCGCTGATTTTCGTCGCCCGCCGCTTCGGGCTAGGATGGCGCGCCGCTTCGACGTCGGCGCATCGGGGGATAAAGGATGGAATTCGGGATTTTCGATCATCTCGACCGCAGCGTGCTGCCGCTCAAGGAATTCTACGAGCAGCGCCTCGCCTTCGCCGAGGCCTATGATCGCGGCGGATTTTACTGCTACCACATGGCCGAGCATCATTGCACGCCGCTGGGCGTTGCCTCGGCGCCGAGCGTCTTCATGGCGGCGCTGGCGCAGCGCACCGAGCGGCTGCGCTTCGGCCCCCTCGTCTATACGCTCACGGTTCATCATCCGCTCAATCTCATCGAAGAGATCTGCATGCTCGACCAGATGAGCGGCGGGCGCTTTCAATTGGGGATCGGCCGCGGCGTGTCGCCGATCGAGACCGGTTATTTCGGCGTCGATCCGGAGACCAAGGCACAGCTCTACGAGGAGACCCTCGAGGCCGTGCTGCGCGGTCTCGCGGGCAAGACGCTCAACTTCGAAGGCCAGTTCTTCAAGTTCCGCGACGTGCCGATGGAGCTGGAGCCCTGGCAGAAGCCGCATCCGCCGATCTGGCTCGGGATCACGAGCCCCGGCAGCGCCGAGCGCGCGGGCCGCAACGGGCATAATCTCGTCGCGCTCGGCGATACCGTCGACATCCGTGTCCTGACGGATGCCTATCGCGCGGGCTGGAAATCGGCCGGCAAGGGCGATGCGGCGATACCCAAGCACGGCATGGGACGCTTCGTGATCCTCGGCGACACCGACGATCAGGCGCTCGAGATCGCGCGGCGCAGCTATCCGAAATGGCACAAGAGCTTCAATTATCTCTTCCGCCTGCACGGGCGCGGACCGGTACATGGCGAAAGGCCGCCGGAATTCGATCAGACCACGCATGGCGGCCGCGGCATCGCCGGCTCGCCCGACACCGTGACCAAGATCCTGCGGGCGCAGATCGAGGAAGCCGGGGTCAATTATTTCCTCGCGCAATTCGCCTTCGGCGATCTGACCACCGTGGAAGTGACGCGCTCGATCGATCTGTTCACGCGTCACGTCATGCCCGCCTTGCGCGACGCTACAAACTGAGCCTCATCACCCAGCGAGGATTCGATGCCTGCCCGCCGCAAGAACCGAGTGCGAACGATCGACATTCACGCGCATTACTATCCGATGCCCTATCTCGAGCTCATCGCGGCGGAGGGCGAGCGCTTCAACGCGACCTACCGGATGACGCCCGACGGATTCTTTTTCGACACGCCCGGCGGGTCGGGCGCGCGCATGGCGATGAAGTTCATCGATCTCGATCAGCGGCTGGGCGAGATGGATCGATGCGGCGTCGACCTTCAACTGCTCTCCTTGAGCCAGCCCATGGTCTATTGGGCCGATCCCGATCTGTCGCTACGGCTGGCGCGGGCCTGGAACGACGGCGCGAGCGCCGCTCATGTGAAGCATCCGGACCGCATCCTCGCCTTCATGACCCTGCCCATGCTCGATCGCGATCGCGCGCTCGACGAGTTGCGGCGCGCGGCGCGGCTGCCCGGCATGCGCGGGGTCTATCTCGGGACCAATATCGAGGGGCGGGATCTCGACGATCCTTTGTTCGAGCCGATCTTCGCCCAGATCGCGAAGCTCGACCTGCCGGTCTTTCTGCATCCGATCCAGCCGACCGGCGGCAAGCGGCTTCAGTTCTTCCAGATGCACAACGCCTTGGGCTTTCCCTTCGACACGGCGATCGCCGCCTGCCATTTGATCTTCGGCGGCGTGCTCGACCGCCATCCCGGGCTCAAGGTCAACCTGCCCCATGCCGGCGGGGTTCTGCCCATCCTCATCGGCCGCATCGATCACGCCTATCGCGTCAGCGGGGCCGACCGTCACATCGCGCAGCCGCCGAGCGCCTATCTGAAGCGCTTCACCTACGACACCATCACGCATTCGAAGCCGATCCTCGAATGGGTGATCTCCCAGGTCGGGATCAGCCGGATCATGCTGGGCAGCGATTTTTGCTTTCCGATGGGAACCGACCGTCCGGTGAAGATCGTCGATCAGCTCGGTCTCGGCGAGCGCCAGCGCGCGCTGATCCTCGGCGGCACCGCGGCCAAGCTGTTGAGGCTCTAGAACCCTGCACGCTTTCGGGGTGCGCGCGCCGACAGCTGCCTCTTGATCGCACAACGCTGCCGACCGATGATGACCCGCGCTCAAGGGAGGCGTTGAAATGGTCCAGAAAATCACGGTCGACGGCAATGAAATCGATCTCGACAAATTCCGGCTGCGGAATTTCGTCAACCGGCTGAACGAGATCGGCGAGCTCGAAATCCACGACGAACCGGTGGCCTTGGCCGATCTGAGCTGGGTCATCGAATCGAACCCCAAAGCCAAGCTTTTCAAGAAGGTCGGACCCGAGCGGTTCGAGGTGGCCGCCGCGACCGCCGGCAGCCGCAAGCGTCTTGCCGCCGCCTTCGGCGTCGAACCGGGCCAGGTGATCGCGGAATACGCACGCCGCCTGGAGAGTCCGCAGCCGGTGATCGAGATTCCCTCGGCGCAGGCGCCCGTGCATCAGGTGGTGAAGAAGGGCGACGAGATCGATCTCACGGCGCTGCCTTTCCATCCGCAGCACGAATACGACGGCGGGACCTATATTTCCTCGGGCATCGATTATTGCGTCGATCCGGCGACCGGGCGCGCCAATATCGGCTGCCGCCGCCTGATGCTGCGCAGCAAGAACACGATGCGCTCGAACCTGACCGCGAATTCGGATTTGAAGAAGATCTATAAGGCTTGCGTCGAGCGTAAGGAGCGCCTGCCCTTGAGCTTCGTCGTCGGCTCTCATCCCTTGGATTTCATCGCGGCGACGCAGCGCCGGCCGGGCGACGAGAACAAGCTGCTGGCGACCCTGCGCGGCGAGCCCGTGCCAATGGTGCGCGGCCTGACCAACAACATTCTCGTCCCCGCGGACGCCGAACTCGTGCTCGAAGGCTATTTCGACGAGCTCGGCTATCGCGAGATGGAAGGCCCTTATGGCGAGATGTGGGGATTTTACGGGCCGATGCACATCGATCCCGTCTTCACCGTCACCGCCATCACCATGCGTAAGGACGTGCTTTATCAGACCGTGCTCCATTCCGGCCATATCCTCTCGCGCGGCGATTCGCCGAACATGGCGTCGCTCAGCACCGAGTTGTCGATCTGGCGCAATCTGCGCAAGGTCGGGATCGAGCCGCACGCCGTCTCGGTGCAGCCGGGCCTGCGCCTACACGGCCGCGTCGCCTTGAAGCGCGGCAAACCGGGTCAGGCGCGCGAGGTCATCGAGACGCTCGTCAAGGAGACGCCCCTGAAGCACGTCACCGTCGTCGACGAGGATGTCGACGTGACCAATTCCTACCAGGTCGAATGGGCCATGAGCACGCGCTTTCGCGCCGACAAGGACCTGATCGTCAAAGACGGCTTCGACGGCGCCTATATGGATCCGACCACATTCGGCGAGAGCAAGACGACGAAGCTGGGCTTCGATGCGACCGCGCCCTATGGGCATGAATCGCAGGTCGACTACTGGCGCCCCAAGGCGCCGCATCTGACCGCCGCGCCGCGCTATCAGACGGTGCGTCAGGCGCTCGAGGCGCAGCCGCTCTTCTTCACGCAGTTGATGGAAGCGGTCGGCAGCCGCGACGGCCGCGACGTCGCCATGGAGCTCAGCCGGCTGCGCGAGGAAGGCACGCTCGACCGGCTCTCGAACGGCGAGTGGACTTTGAAAAAGCCCGGCGCGCGCAGCTAGGCTTCGCGCGAAGCCCAACGTCGGCGCCGCGCCGCGTGGGCCGGCGCGGCGCGGCGCGGCCCATTCTTGGCGTGGGCATGCGCGGGGATCGCGGGTTTGTCTCGCTCGCATCGATCGTGCTAGGAAATAAGCGAAAGCCGCAGCCGCCACGCGACGAGAGCGCGCAGGACGGGATGCGCCGGAAAGCGAGCCGCCATGCCCTCCTATAAAACGCCGCCCTTCAAAGCCGATGTGGTCGGCAGCCTCTTGCGCCCGCAGGCGATTTTCGATGCGCGTGCGAAGCGCGAAAGCGGCGCGCTTTCGGCCGAGGAGCTGCGCCGCGTCGAAAGCGCGGCGGTCGAAGAGGCGGTCGCGTTGCAGAAATCGGCCGGCCTCAAGGTCTGCACCGACGGCGAGTTCCACCGCCGCCATTGGTTCCTCGATTTCCTCGAGAAGATCGACGGCGTCGAGGTTCATGGCGGGCTCGCGGTCAAATTCCACAACGAACAGGGCGACATCGCGTTCTCGCCGCCGCGTTTCGAGGTCCATGGCAAGATGAGACGCTCGCGCGGGCTCGCGGTCGACGATTTCAACGATCTGAAGCCTGTCGCCGCGCGAAACGGGCTGATGCCCAAGCAGGCAATTCCGTCGCCGACCCTCGTTCACATGCGTGGCGGGCGCGCGGCGATCGACAAGGCGATCTATCCCGGGATCGACGCCTTCATGGCGGATTTGGTCGAGGTCTATCGCGCGGAGATCCGCGCCCTCTACGATGCCGGCTGCCGCTATCTCCAAATCGACGAGACCAATCTGCCCTTTCTCTGCGACCCGAAGCTGCGCGATACGGTGCGCACGATCGGCGAGGACCCGGACAAGCTGCCCGCGCTCTATGCGCGCCTCCTGAACGACGTGTTGAAGGGCAAGCCCGCCGATCTCACGGTCTGCATGCATATGTGCCGCGGCAATCACGAGAGCGCCTGGGTGGCGGAAGGCGGCTACGATCCGGTGGCCGAGCTCGTCTTCGGCGGCATCGATCTCGACGGCTTCTTTTTGGAATATGACAGCCCGCGCGCCGGAAGCTTCGCGCCCTTGCGATACCTTGGGCCCGACAAGGTCGCCGTGCTGGGGCTCGTCACCACCAAGAAACCGGCACTCGAATCGAAAGACGAGCTGAAGCGCCGCATCGACGAGGCGTCTCGCTATGTTCCGCTCGAACGCCTAGCGCTCAGCCCGCAATGCGGGTTTGCCAGCACGATCGGCGGCAACAAGCTCACCGTCGACGACGAGAAGCGCAAGCTCGCCCTCGTCGTCGAAGTCGCCGGCGAGGTTTGGGGCAGGGCATAAGCCAAGTCAGAGAGGCGTCGATGGGTCAGTTCGGAATCGGCCAGGCAATCCGCCGCACGGAGGATGTGCGCTTCATCACCGGCAAGGGTCGCTATGTCGACGACGAAAGCGATCCACGCCAGGCGCATGCGGTGTTCCTGCGCTCGCCCCATGCCCATGCGCGGATCAAGTCGATCCTCGCCGACGCCGCAAGACGCGCGCCGGGCGTGCTGGCGGTCTATACCGGCGACGACGTCAAGGCCGCCGGGCTCGGCACGATCAAATGCGTGGCGCCGCTCAAGAATCGCGACGGCTCCAATTATTTCAACCCCGGCAGGCCGCTTCTGGCCGAAGGCAAGGTCCGCCATGTCGGCGATCCCGTGGCGCTGGTGGTCGCCGAGACGCTGAGCGCGGCAAAGGACGCGGCCGAACTCATCGAGGTCGACTACGCGCCGCTGCCGGCGGTGATCGATCCCGCCGCGGCGGTCGCGCCGGGCGCGCCCGCGATTTGGGACGATGCGCCGGGCAATGTCGCGCTCGATTGGGGTTTGGGCGATCCCAGACCGGTCGAAGAGGCTTTCGCCAAGGCCGCGAAGATCGTGAAGCTCGATCTCGCGATCAACCGCGTCGTCGTCGCGCCGATCGAGCCGCGCGGCATTCTCGCCTCTTATGACCCGGACACGGAGCGCTACACCCTCCATATCGGGACCCAGGGCGCCTTCGGCATGCGCAGCACGGTGGCGCAGCATCTCGGCGTCAAGGAAAACATGGTGCGCGTCGTCACCGGCGATGTCGGCGGCAGCTTCGGCATGAAGACCTTCGACTATCCGGAGAACACGCTCATGCCTTGGGCGGCCAAGCAATTGCGCCGGCCGGTCAAATGGAGCTGCGACCGGCAGGAAGCCTTTCTCGCCGATACGCAAGGCCGCGAGCAGAAGGTCCATGCCGAGCTCGCGCTCGACCAGGACGGGCACTTCCTTGCCGTGCGCGCCGAGACGCTCGCCAATATGGGCGCCTATCTCTCGCATTTCTCGGTCTTCGTCGCGACCATGGCGGGATTCCGGCTGCTGACCGGCGCCTACCGCATTCCGGCGGCGTCGATCCGCGTCCGCACGGTCTTCACCAACACGGTCTGGGTCGATGCCTATCGCGGTGCGGGCCGGCCCGAATGCTCCTACATCATCGAGCGGCTGGTCGACGCGGCGGCGCGCGAGACCGGGCTCGCGCGCGATGAAATCCGGCGCCGCAATTTGGTGCCGCCCGCGGCGATGCCCTATGCGACGCCGCTCATCGCGGTCTATGACAGCGGCGATTTTCCCGCCAATCTGGAGTTGGGCCTCAAGCGCGCGGATTACGCGGGCTTCGAGCGACGCCGCGCCGAGGCGCGATCGCGCGGCAAGCTGTTGGGGCTCGGCATTTCCTATTACATGGAAGTGACGGCGGCGATGCCGCAGGAAAAGGCCGATATCAGCTTCACGCCCACGGGCCGCGTGCGCTTGGGCATCGGCACCGGCCCATCGGGCCAAGGTCATGCGACGGCCTTCGCGCAAATTCTCTGCGACCGGCTCGGCATCGATCTCGACCGGATCGATTTCGTCACCGGCGACACGGATGCGCTCACCCAGGGCGGGGGCACGGGCGGCGCGAAGTCGCTCTTGCTCGCCGGCACGGCCATCGTCGACGGCGCGGAGAAGATCATCGCCAAGGGCAAGAAGCTGGCCGGGCATTTCCTCGAGGCGGCCGAGAGCGACATCGAATTTCGCGACGGGCGCTTCGCCATCGCCGGCACCGACCGCGCCATCGACGTCCTGGAGCTCGCGGCACGGGTGCGCGAGATGAAGAAATTGCCCGCGGACGTTCCCTCGACGCTCGACGATGCCGGGCTCAGCACCGGGAACAAGAACACCTTCCCCAATGGGTGCCATCTCTGCGAGATCGAGATCGACGAAGAGACCGGCGCCACGCGCATCCTGCGCTACACCGTGGTCGACGATTTCGGCGTTCTCGTCAATCCGCTGATCGTCGAAGGCCAGATCCATGGCGGCATCGTCCAGGGCGCGGGCCAGATCCTGCTCGAGGATGCGCGTTTCGAGGCCGGATCGGGTCAGCTCCTGTCGGGCTCGTTCATGGATTACACCATGCCGCGCGCCGATGATTTTCCCGGCTTTGCGGTCGAGTTCCACAATGTTCCCTGCACGACCAACGTGCTCGGCATCAAGGGCGCGGGCGAGGCGGGGACGGTCGGCGCGCTCGGCGCGACGATGAACGCGGTGCTCGACGCGCTGGCGCCGCTCGGCATCGCGCAGCTCGATATGCCGGCGACGCCGCACATCCTGTGGCAGGCGATGCGCCGCGCGCAGGAAGGCGGCGCGCGGCTCGGCCGCGTCTAGAGCCTTTCCGGCTTTGATGGAATCAAAGCCGGGGCTCTAGCTTTTTATTTTGTCGCGTTTCCTTCACGCGAACCGGTATCCACTTCGCTCGAAAACGCTCTAGCTCCGATCAAACACCGGCGCGCCGCCGTAATTCGGGTTCGCGCGCATTGACGACCTTGCCGCCGAAATCGGCGGCGTCGGGACCCGCCAAAAAATAGAGGATCCGCGCGGTCTCCGCCGGCGGCCGCAAATCGGCGACATTGATATTTCCGGCATCGCCCATGCGCTTGGCGCGGTTCATCGCGTTCATCTCGGTATCGACGAGGCCGGGCGAGAAGGTGATGACCCGGATGCCGCGCCGCTCGCCTTCCTCGACGGCGAGGATGCGCGACGCGATGGTGAGGCCCGATTTGCTGGCGCAATAGGCGCTGCGGCCGAATTGCGCGCGCTCGGCGGCGCCCGAGGTCACGTTGATGACGCCGCCGCCGCGCGGCAAAAGCGGCACGGCGTAATGCATCACCGAGATCGGCCCGATCAGATTGACCGCGATCGCGCGCGCCCATTCCGCCATATCGGCGTCGACGATCGGGGCGATCGGCTCGATCGTGCCGGCGTTGTTGATGACGATGCCGATGCCGCCGAAGGCGCTCGCCGTTTGGCGAACGGCGCGCTCGACCTCCGCGGATTCCGCGACGTCGCAGCCTATGGCGATGGCCTTGCCGCCTCCGGCTGCGATTTCCTGTGCCAGCGCCTCGATCGTGGCGGCGCTTCGCGCCACCAGCGCGACCGGATGCCCGGCCTCGGCGAAATGCCGTGCGGCGGCGGCGCCGATGCCGCGGCTGGCGCCGGTGAGGAAGACGGGCGGGAGTTGTGATCGGGCCAAGCGCTTCTCCATCGATGGGCCCCGAGGCTTAGCACGAAAGCGCGGCCGCGAAAATTCCGCCTCATGCCCGAAACGCTTGACGGCTTGCGGAGCAAGGGGGGATGTTGCGGATGAAATAAAAGTTTCAAAGGATGGGATCGCTTATGGCGGCAGCGACATCGTCGGCACGGATCACGCGCGCGGGGCTTTCTCTGCGCGAGCCCCGCTCACCGATCTATGGCAGCCACGCGATGATCGTCGCGGGACACGCCGCCGCGAGCGCGGCCGGGATCGCGATCTATCGCCGCGGCGGCAATGCGGTCGACGCGATGATCGCGGCCTCGGCGGCGTTGACGGTGGTGCTGGGCCACGCCACCTCGATCGGCGGCGATTGCTTCATGCTCTATCACGACGCGCAAAACGGCCGCACCATCGGGCTGAATTCTTCGGGCGTGGCGCCCCGCGCGGCGACGCCGGAGCGTTTCGCCGGCGGCATGAAGGCGCAGGGGCCCCTCGCCGCCGTGGTGCCGGGTTTGGTGCGCGGCTGGGAGGCGATGCATCGGCGCTTCGGCCAGCTGCCGTGGAAGGAGCTGTTCGGCGACGCGATCGGATTGGCCGAGGCCCATGTCATTTCCTCCGTGCTCGCCGCGCGCATCGCCGAGAGCCAGCCGGCGCTCGCGGCCGATCCCGGTTGCGCGGCGCTCTATCTGCCGGGCGGCAAGCCGATCGCGGCCGGCGAGACCTTGCGGCAGCCGGCGCTCGCCGCAACCTTGCGCCGCATCGCCGATGGCGGCGCCGAAGACTTCTATGGCGGAGAGACCGCCGGGAGCATCGCCGCCTATATGGCCGAGCGCGGCGGCCTTATCGATGCCGCCGACCTTGCGGGTTTCGCCCCGCTTTGGGTCGAGCCGGCATCGACGCTCTATCGCGGCCATCGCGTCATGGTGATGCCGCCCAACTCTTATGGCAGCTTGCTTTTGATGCAGCTGAACGGGTTGAAGGCGCTCGAGCGCAACGCGCTCACCGCCGATCCGGCGCGCCGCATCGGCTATCAGATGAAGGCGATGAAGGCCGCGTTCGAATGGGGCGTGCCGCTGATCGCCGATCCGGCGGCCGCGCCCGATTCGCTCGTCGAGATGCTCTCGCCCGACATGACCGAACGGATGCAGCAGGCGGTGCTCGGCGACGCGCCCGGGCGGCTGCCGCCCGATCGCGCCGGGACCTCGTGCCTTCTCGTCGCGGACGCGGACGGCAACGCGATCTGCGTCGTCCAGAGCGTCTTCAGCGTCTTCGGCAGCGCCTTTCGCGATCCCGGCACCGGAATCCTTTTCAACAACCGCATGTCCGGCTTCACGCACCGGCCGGGCGAGATCAACACGGTGGCACCCGGCAAGCGGCCGGCGCATACGCTGTGTCCGGTGATGGTGCAGCGCGACGGGCGCCTGCGCTACGTGCTGGCGAGTCCCGGCGGGCTGAGCCAGACCGTCACCAACACGCAAGTCCTGGGCCGGCTCATCGATGACGGCGTCGATGTCGCGGCCGCCGTCGAGGCGCCGCGCTGGTGCAACACGGCAAGCGGCGAGTTTCTTCTGGAGCGCGAATTGCCCGAGGCTTTCATTCCGGTGCTGGCCCAAATGGGGCACAAGGCCAGGCGCGCGGAGGACGCGTTCTTCTATGGCTCGGCCAAGGCGATCGAGATTCTGCCCTCGGGCAATTTCGCCGGCGCGGGCGATCATCGCCGCGAGGCGTTCGCGTTAGGTTACTAGAGCGGTTCTTGTCCCGATATGGTTCGGGTCATCGCGAGCTCCTTCGACAAGCTCAGGAGCGACGCGATCCAGCGCTGACCGGCGGCTCTGGATCGCGTCGTCGGCGTTGCCTCCTCGCGATGACGGGGTTGGACGAGCTTCACCCCAGTGCGTCGATCCCGGCCTTCGCCACTTGCTCGTCTTCATGCGACTGCACGCCCGAGACGCCGATGGCGCCGACGCATTCGCCCTGGGCGATGATCGGCAGCCCGCCCTGGATCGGGAGAATGTCGGGGAAGTTGAGGAAGCCCGGCCGCTCCTTGGCGCGCTCCTCGGCGACCTTGCTGGGCCGGCCCATCATCGCCGCGGTGCGCGCCTTGCCGAGCGCCACGGTCGCGGTGACTCTGCCCGCGCCTTCGACGCGCTCCAGGAGCCACAGCGCGCCCGCATCGTCGGTGATGGCGATCGCGACTTTCCAATTGTTCTTGGCGGCCTCGGCCTTGCAGGCGGCCATCATCTTGTGGGCGTCATCGGCGGTAATTGTCGGTTTGTTGCGCATCCTTAGCTCCCCTTTTTGGTTTGTCGGTCGGTCGATCCGGTTCCGGCGCTTGGCATCATAGTCAACCGGCGTGACCGCGCGCTACCGGCGCGTTCCGGCGCGAAGGCGGGCGGTTCAGCGCGCGATGAGCGTGTAACGCCCGTCATCGAGGCGGCCGAGGCGCCCCTCGCCGTAAAGCCTGTCGAGAATCGGCAGGATCTCGCGCCCGTCGCGCGTGCCCAGCGCCGCCATGAGGTCGAGATAGGTCTGAGGGCCCTCGGCAAGCGCCGCCTCGATCGAGCGGTTCGGGCGGTCGGGCAGCGAGGGCGGCTCGGGCACCACGTAATCGAAGGAGGCGCCGGCGCCGAAAGGCTTGGTGCAATCGAACCCGGCCTTGGCGCCGGTGCGGCTGCCCGCGAGCGACGGGTCGAGCGGCACGGCCCGGAAACCCGACGCGACCACGAAATCGCGGTCCGCTTGGAAACGCGTCGCCAGCGCCCAATCGATCTGCTCGTCGGAGAAGACATCGACATCCTCGTCGACGACGATGACGTGCTTCACATCGGCGGTGGAACAGAACACGGCGGCGATCGCGTTGCGCGGCTCGCCCGGATAGCGCTGCTTCAAGGCGACGCGCACATTGTACATGCCGCCCGACGAGCCGGTGCAGCAGACCGCGACCGGTTCGCGGATCGCCTGTTGGAGCGCGGCCCAGACCGCGGCCTCGGTCTTGGCCGCGCCGAGCTGCGCGGTGTCGGTGCGGCCGATGAGCTTGCCGCCGATAGTCACCGTTTGAAAAAGCGCGTCGCGCCGCCGCGTGATCGCTGTCAGATGAAACACCGGGTTGCGCTTCAGCATACCGTAATAGCCGATATATTCGCCGTAAGGCCCTTCGGGCTCGACGAGGCCGCGCGGATCGAGATAGCCCTCGATCACCATCTCTGCATCGGCCGGGACGTACACATCGATCGTGCGGCATTTGACGATCGGCACCGGCGCGCCGCGCACGCCGCCGATGACGTGGATCTCGTCGATCGGCGGCGTCACCGCGAGCGCGGCGAGAAAATCCGCCGGATGGCTACCGACGACATAGGCGACGGGAAGCTTTTCGCCCTTGGCCACGGCGCGCTGATAGATCGCGCGCAGATCGGAGGGCGCGTTGAGATCGATGCCGGCGCTCTTGGTGCCGCGTAGCATCATGCGCCGGCAGCCGATATTCGTGATGCCGGTTTCCGGGTCGCGGGCGAAGTCGATCCCGGCCGAGATATAGGGCGCGCCGTCGAAAGCGTGCTGGAGATGGGCCGGAAGCGCCGCGAGATCGGCCTCATCGCCGGTCAGGACCTCTTCCTGTACCGGCGCCTCGGAGGCAGGCACTTCGACGGGCGCGATCGGATGCTCGATGCCCGAGCGCAACCTCGCGGGAAAGCCCTTCTCGTCGGTGCCGAGGGCCAGCGCGAGCCGCCGGCGCGCGCCCATGACATTGCCGACCAATTCGGCGCGCTCGGGCCCGGCGGCGCGAAACCAGACCGCCTTGGTGTTGCAGTCGAGCGCCGCGCCGAGATCGATCAGATCGACCGGCGCGGTGCGGACCTCGCATTCGCCGGCCTCGACCAGCCTCTCGACGAAGCGCCTGAGGCGGAAGCTCTCGGTGTCGATACGATTCACGGGCCGTCCTCTCTTTTGCCGGGGCGGGCGTTTTGCCGCGCCACTAAAGCATTTCGATCTCGCCGCCGTCCATGATGATGGTTGCGCCATGCAGCCAACGGCCGCGCGGCGACAGGATGAAGGCGGCGAGCGACGCCACATCCTCCGGCAGCCCGAGCCGCGGCACGTTGAGCTCGCGGCGATAGGCTTCGAGTTGCGCCGGCAGGTCGAGCCCGGTCTTCTCCATCCGCGCGCGCATCTGGCGCCGCAACCGGTCGGTGTCGACATGGCCGGGGTGGATCGTATTGACCTGGATGCCGTCGCGCTTGCCGATATCGGCGAGCGCCTTGTGGAAGGCCGCCGTGCCGGCATTGACCGAGCTGCCGATCGTGAAATCGGCCGTGGGCTTGGCCGCGCCATTGCCGCCGATCGCGAGGATCGCGCCGCCGCCCGTCTTGAGCAAGGGCCAGGCCTCGCGCGCGAGCCGCACATGGGCGAAGAATTTGAGGCCGAACCCGTCCTGCCAATCGGCATCCGTGAGCTGGAGGAAATCGCCGCGCTTCGTGGCCCCGGCATTGCTGACGAGAATGTCGAGCCGGCCGAAATCGCGCTTGACCGCCGCGACGAGCGCGGCCGGCGCGTTCGGATCGCGGAGCTCGCCGACGCAGCTCTTGGCGCCGCCGCCCAAGGCCGCGACCGCGCGCCGGCTGTCCTCGAGGGCGTCCGGGTCGCGTCCGGTCAGCATGATGCTGCAGCCTTCGCGGGCCAGCGCCTCGGCGATCGCCCGGCCGATGCCGCGGCTCGATCCCGTAATGAGTGCGACTTTCCCGTTCAGCCCCAAATCCATGATCCGCCTCCCCGACGATCGGCGCGAGCTTAGCGCAAGCTCAAGCGCTCGATCTATGGCGTTGCCGCGTGATCTGCGCTAAGACCGCGCTACGGGAGGGCAGGCGTGATCAAACGCGGGCTTTTCGCGGGCATGGCCGCCGCGGCGTCGGTGGTTTTGCTCTGCTTTTCGGCGGTTGCGGCAGAAGGCGTCGATGTCTTCGCCGTTTCGGTTCCGGTCGATGCGACCGCCGCGAGCGCCAGCGCTGCTCGCGACGCGGCGCGCCTCGATGGCGAGCGGCGCGCCTATGCGGCGTTGCTCGATCGCATCACCTTGGCGTCCGATCATGCCAAGCTGCCGGCGGCCAGCGACGCCGACCTCAACGACCTGATCCAGGGTTTCGAAGTCGCCAATGAGCGGCGCTCCGCGGTGCGCTATCTCGCCGATTACACCTTTCATTTCAATGCCGACATCGTCGAGCAGCGGCTGCGGGCCGCGGGCGTCCCTTTCGCGGCGACGCCGTCGAAACCCTTGCTCGTTCTGGCGGTGCTTGAAACCGCCAGCGGCCCGGTGCTGTGGGACGACCCCAATCCGTGGCGCGACGCCTGGAACACGGCGAAGCTGCCGCAACAACTGGTGCCGCTGACGGTGCCGCTCGGCGATATCGAGGACGTGACCGCGATCAACGCCGCCGCGGCGGAGAGCGGCGCCGATGCGAAGCTTCAAGCGATCGCGGCGAATTACGGCCATGGCGACGTGCTCGTGACGCGCGCGACGATGAAACAGACCGACGCCGGCAAGACCGTCAACGTCACCAGCACCCGCTTCGTTCCGGCCGAGCCTGGCGGCGAACAGACTTGGGTGGCGTCCTTCACGGCGAATGCGGGCGAGAGCGACCAGGATTTTCTCGCGCGCGCCGTCGCCGGCACCGCCGCGCAGGTCGAAGAGGCGTGGAAGCAGGCCAACGTCATCGACTTTCACCAGACCGGCGCGCTCGTCGTCTCGGTGCCGACGGGGGATCTGAAGAGTTGGATCGCCATTCGCGACCGCCTCAACGGGATTCCGTCGATCCAGAAGACCGAACTCCTTGCGCTCGACCGGCAGCGCGCGGTCGTGTCGCTTCACTATGTCGGCGATGCGGCGCAACTCAAAACGGCTTTGGCGCAGCGCAATCTCGATTTGAGCGGCGCCGATCCCAACTGGGTCTTGCAGCAGCGCGGCGCGCCGCCGCCGTCTGCCGCGCTGGTTCCGGCCGCGCCGTCCCCGGCGCCGGGCGGCGGCGTGCCCGCCGCGACTCCGGCGCGATGAACCTCGCCAATCTGGTCACCTTGGCGCGGCTGCTGGCCGTGCCCGTCGTCGTGTGGCTCATCCTCTCGGGGGATTTCGCCGCCACCTTCTGGGTGTTCATCGCCGCCAGCCTCTCGGATGCGGTCGACGGTTACATCGCCAAGCGATTCGATCAGCGCTCCGAGCTCGGTGCCCTGCTCGATCCGATCGCCGACAAGACCTTGATTGTGTCTCTCTTTGTCACCCTCGGCATTGCCGGCCATCTGCCGAATTGGCTCGTGATCATGGTCGTGTTCCGCGATTTTCTCATCATCGGCGGCTTTCTGCTCGCGGTCGCGCTGACACAGCCGATCAATTGGCGCCCGCTCCTCATCAGCAAGGTCAATACGGCGCTGCAGCTCATCCTTATCGCCGTCGCGCTCGCGCAATTCGCCTTCGGCTTCTACGGCGACGGCGCGGTCGTGGTGCTCACCTATCTCGTCGCCGCCACGACGGTGTTGTCGGGCGGCGGCTATCTGGTGCGGTGGGGGCGTGTCCTCGCCGGCGCCGAAGCCGAATTATGAGCAATTCGCGCCAGCTCCTATTCTGGTTGAGCGCTCTCGCTCTGTTTTTCCTCATGCTGCATTTGCTGAGTGGCATGCTCTTGCCCTTCGTCGCCGGCCTCGCCATCGCCTATATGCTGGTGCCGCTGGTCAACATGATGACGCGCTGGAACGTGCCGCGCGCCTTGGCGGCGCTCGTCGCGCTGCTCGTGTTCCTCTTCGCTCTGGTCGCCGTGATCGTCCTGATCGTGCCGGTGATCGAGCTGCAGGCCGCGCAGCTTGCGCGCAACGCGCCGGCCGCGGTGGCGTTCGTCCGCGCGCAGATCCAGGCCTTGCTCGATCTGGCGCAGCAGAAGCTGCCGCCCGAGGATCTTGCCAAGGTGCACGACATGGTCGGCAGCTGGACCGGATCCGCGCTGACCTGGATCGCCGGGCTGGCGCAGCAATTGCTGACCAGCGGCATCGCGCTCGCCAACATCCTGACCTTGCTGCTGATCACGCCGCTCGTCGCCTTCTTCCTGCTGCGCGATTGGGACAAGATCGTTGAACGGCTCGATCTGTGGTTGCCGCGCGCCTATGCGCCCACCATCCGCGAGCAAGTGCGCCTCGTCAACGAGACCATCGCCGGCTACATCCATGGCCAGTCTCTGGTGAGTCTGATCGACGGCATCTATTACGCCGTGGCGCTCAGCCTCCTCGGTCTCGATTTCGCCTTCATCCTCGGTCTGGTTGTCGGCATCCTTTCCTTCATCCCTTATATCGGCGAGGCGACCGGGCTGATCCTGGCGGGCGGTTTGGCCGCGATGCAATTCGGTTCCTGGACGAAGGTCGTCGTCGTGGCGATCATTTTCCTCGCCGGCCATCTCGTCGCCGGCAACATCCTTCAACCCAAGCTCGTCGGTTCGCGGGTCCATCTCCATCCGGTCTGGGTGATCTTCGCCTTGCTCGCTTTCGGCGCCTTGTTCGGCTTCCTCGGCGTCTTGCTGGCCTTGCCGGCCGCGGCGGTCACCGGCGTGCTGGTCCGTTTCGCCCTGAGCCGCTACCTCGTCAGCCCGATCTACGATCCCAATCGATCGGGCCCGGCAGGCCGGAAGTGAGCGCGCCGTGACGCAGCTGCCGCTCGATCTCGGATTCCGGCCGGCGCAAGGGCGCGCCGATTTCCTGGTGGCGCCTTGCAATGAGGCGGCGGTCGCGTGGCTCGATCGTTGGCCGTCCTGGCCCGGTCCGGCGCTGGCGCTTTGGGGGCCGGAAGGCAGCGGCAAGACGCATCTGGCGGAGGTATGGCGGGCGCGTGCCGGCGCCGTTCGCGTCGACCGGCGCGAATTGACGCCCCCGCTGGTGGCGCAGCTTCTCGGCGCCGCCCGCGCGGCTCTTGTCGACGAGGCCGATCGGGCGGAGGAGGAGGCGCTGCTTCATCTCCACAATCTTCTCGCCGAGCGTTGCGGGCATCTGCTCGTCGTCGCGCGCGAGCCGCCCGCGCGCTGGGGCATCGCGCTGGCCGATCTGCGCTCGCGTCTCCTGGCCGCGCCTTCGGTCGCGGTGGAGCCGCCCGACGACGCACTGCTGGGCGCGGTGCTGGTCAAGCTCTTCGCCGATCGCCAGCTCACCTTGAGCGAGGGCGTGATCCCTTATCTGCTGGTTCAGCTCGAGCGATCCTTTGCAGTCGCCGAGGCGGCGGTCGAGGCGCTCGATGCCGCCTCCCTCGCCGACCGGCGCCCGATCACCGTGCCGCTCGCGCGTCGGATCGTCACTCGGCTTCGGAATCGCGATCCGGGCTGAGCTCCTTGGGCGTGCGGTAAAGCGCCAGCTTCGCCCCGTGCCATCGCAGATCCGCCCATTCCTTCGTAACCCGCAAGACCGCGAGCGCCCCGGTCGGAAACTCTTGCGCGAGCCGGCCGGGATCGGCCGCCAGACGCGCCCCCAATTCCTGGAGGCCGGGATTGTGGCCGACGAGGAGCACGCTGCCCGCTTCGTTCGGCAGGTGGCGGAGCCGGCGCAGCAACGCCTCCGGCTCGGCCAGGTAAAGCTCTTCCTCATAGGCCACGCGGGGCGAGGGGCGCAGCGCGGGCAAGACGAGGTCGAGGGTTTCACGCGTCCGCACGGCGGGCGAGCACAGGACAAGCTCCGGCACCGGGTCGAGGCCGCCGAGCAACGCGGCCATCGCCGCCGCCGCTTTGCGTCCGCGCTTGGCGAGCGTACGCCCGGCATCGCCCGCGGGCGAATCCGCCGCGGCCTTGGCGTGCCGCAACAGGTAGAGGGTCTTCACCGCCGCCTTACCTCCCATGCCCCGATGGTCGCGCCGCGCGCAATGACATGTTCATCTTGGCGTTATAGACTTAACGCCAAGGGCTTGGAATGGAGTTGGTTTCATGGCGCAGGCGAAGCCGGCGCGCGACGCGACGATCGACAATCACGCGCCCGAGCGGTTCATCAACCGCGAGCTGTCCTGGCTCGCCTTCAACGAGCGCGTCTTGGCCGAGGCGGATAATCCGCGCCAGCCCCTGCTCGAGCGGCTGCGTTTCCTGTCGATCTCGGCCAACAATCTCGACGAGTTCTACATGGTTCGCGTCGCCGGACTGAAAGGCCAGGTTCTGGCCGGCATCGGTACGCCGAGCCAGGACGGGCTCACCCCGGCGCAACAGCTCGATGCGATCGCCCGGCGCGCCGGCAAGCTGATGCGCGACCAGCAGGTGACCTTGAGAGCGCTGCGCGGCCTGTTGCGCGAGGCCGGCCTCGCGATGGTCGGGCCGGACGAGCTCTCGCCCGAGGATCGCGCCTTCATCGCCGAGCGGTTCTGGTCGGAAGTCTTTCCGGTGCTGACGCCGCTCGCCATCGATCCCGCGCATCCTTTCCCCTTCATTGCCAATTGGGGGCTGGGCTTCGCGCTCCAGCTCGCGCGCGGCAGCGACGGCAACCGGATGGAAGCGCTGCTCCTCATGCCGGCGACGATTTCGCGCTTCGTCCGCCTGCCCGGGAAGGCGCTGCGCTTCATCGCGCTCGAGGACATGATCGGCCAATTCTTCGATCATCTCTTCCCCGGCTTCTCGGTGATCGGCAAGGGGATGTTCCGCATCCTGCGCGACAGCGAGGTGGAAGTCGAAGAAGAGGCCGAGGATCTGGTCCGCCTCTATGAGAGCGCGCTGAAGCGCCGCCGGCGCGGCAACGTCATCCTGCTCTGCGTCGAGGCCGGCATGCCCGACGATCTGCGGCACTTCCTGGCCGAAAAGCTCGACGCGCCGCGGGGCGACATGATCGCGCTCGATGGGCTGTTGGGCCTCGCCGATCTGCGCCGGCTCATCGTCGACGAGCGGCCGGATCTCATCTACACGCCCTATAATCCGCGCTTCCCCGAACGGATTCGCGATTTCGGCGGCGATTGCTTCGCCGCGATTGGCGCCAAGGACATCGTCGTCCACCATCCCTATGAGAGCTTCGACGTGGTCGTGCAGTTCGTGCGCCAGGCCGCGCGCGATCCCTCGGTGGTGGCGATCAAGCAGACGCTCTACCGCACCAGCGACGACAGCCCGATCGTGCGCGCCCTGATCGAGGCCGCCGAAGCCGGCAAATCGGTGACGGCGCTGGTCGAGCTCAAGGCGCGGTTCGACGAGGA
Organism: uncultured Alphaproteobacteria bacterium; assembly: GCA_963729935.1. Taxonomy (GTDB): domain Bacteria; phylum Pseudomonadota; class Alphaproteobacteria; order ATCC43930; family CGMCC-115725; genus CAIKMD01. Next base: position 133,694 of record CAVSPW010000005.1, on the reverse strand, counting down.
AGCCAACATCAAATGGGCGCGTGATCTGGAACGCGCGGGCGTGCAGGTCGTCTACGGCTTCATCTCGCTCAAGACCCACGCCAAGGTGTCGCTGGTCGTGCGGCGCGAGAGCGGCGCGCTGCGCTCCTACGTCCATTTCGGGACCGGCAACTATCATCCCTACACCGCCAAGGTTTATACCGATCTGAGCTTCTTCACCTGCGATCCGGCGCTCTGCCGCGACGCGGCCCGGCTCTTCAACTACATGACCGGCTACGCGACGCCCGCGACCTTGGAGAAGATCGCGGTCGCGCCGCTCACCTTGCGCAACCGGCTCGGCGAGCTCATCGACGGCGAGATCGCGCATGCGCAGGCGGGCGAGCCCGGCCAGATCTGGGTCAAGCTCAATTCGCTGGTCGATCCGGGCTTGATCGATCATCTCTACCGCGCGTCGCAGGCGGGCGTGAAGATCGATCTCATCGTGCGCGGCATCTGTTGCCTGCGGCCCGGATTGCCCGGCCTCTCGGAGAACATCCACGTCAAGAGCATCATCGGCCGATTCCTCGAGCACGGCCGCATCGTCTGCTTCGGCAACGGCCACGCCCTGCCGTCGCCCGAAGCCAGGGTCTTCATCTCCTCGGCGGATTGGATGCCGCGCAACCTCGATTGGCGGGTCGAGGCGCTGGTGCCGATCGAGAACGAGACGGTTCACCGCCAGGTGCTCGAAGAGATCATGGTGCATTCGCTTCAGGACGAGGCGCAGAGCTGGGACCTCGATCCGGACGGCGTCTATCATCGCGTCAGCGAGGACCCCGCCGCCTTCAGCGCGCACAACTACTTCATGACCAATCCGAGTCTCTCCGGCCGCGGCAGCGCGCTGCAGCCCCGCCGCGCCTCGCCGCGCCTTGTGGCGCAGAGGCCGAAGCGCTAGCGTGACGAGCGTGGATCAGGTCAGGTGAAGATGACCCGCCGTCTCGCACCGGCGATCGAAAGCTCGACGCAGCCCTACAGCGTCGCCGTCATTGATATCGGCTCGAATTCGCTCCGCCTCGTCGTCTATGACGCGCCGCGCCGCGCCGCGCACACGCTCCTCAACGAAAAGGTGATGTGCGGCTTGGGGCGCGGGCTCGAGAAGACCGGCCAGCTCAACGCCGACGGCGTGGCGCTGGCCAAGGCCAATCTGCAGCGCTTCGTCGCCCTGGCGCGCGCCGCGGGCGCAGCGCGGATCGACGTGCTCGCCACGGCGGCGGTGCGCGACGCCGAGGACGGCGCCGATTTCGTCAACGACATCGAAAAGCGCCTCGGCATTCGCGTGCGCGTGCTGCCCGGCGCCGAGGAGGGGCGGCTTTCCGCGCTGGGCGTGCTCGCCGGAATTCCCGCGGCCGCCGGCGTCGTCGGCGATCTGGGCGGCGGCAGCGTCGAGCTCGCCGCGGTCGGCAGCGGCAAGGTCGGCGCCATCGCGACCTTGCCGATCGGGCCCTTGCGTCTCGTCGAGGAGGCGACCGACGAGAAGGAACTGAAGGACATCATCGACCGTCACCTGCAAGGCGTCGCCTGGCTCGATCGCATCGAGGAGCCGCGCTTTTACGCGGTCGGCGGCGCGTGGCGCGCCATCGCGCGCATGCACATGGAACAGCACGGCTATCCGCTGCACATCATCCAGGGCTACACCTTGGCGCGCGGCGAAGCGCAGAATTTTCTCGATCTCATGGCGCGGCAGTCGCGCAAATCGCTCGAGAAGATCTCGACGATCTCGCGCAAGCGTCTCGAAGTCGTGCCGCTCGCCGCGCGCATCCTCGCGCGCATCGTGCGGCGAATCGGCGCGAAAGAGGTCGTCTTCTCGGCCGCCGGGCTGCGCGAGGGCCATCTCTACAGCCTCATGGACGAGGCGCAGCAGCGCGCCGATCCGCTGCTCGCGGCCTGCGTCGAGGAGGCCCGCGCCTGTCCGCGCTTCGGCGAGGATGCCGAAGCGCTGATCGCGTGGAGCACGCCGCTCTTCCCGAAGGAACCGCCCGAGCGGCTGCGCCTGCGGCGCGCGGCCTCGCTCCTGGGCGACATCGCCTGGCGCGACCATCCCGACTACCGCGCCGATCAGGCGCTGCGTCACGCGCTCTACATGCCCGTGGGCGGTCTCGACCATGTCGAGCGCGCCTTCCTCGCCGCGACCTTGTCGGCCCGCTATGGCGGCAATGCCGCGTCCGATCTCGTGCCGCCGATGCGCTTGCTCGATACCGCCGCGCGCGACGCGGCGCGCGCCATCGGCCTGGCGCTGCGCCTCGCCTATACGCTCACCGGCGGCGTTCCGGGTCTGCTCGACGGTAGCGCGCTGAAGCTCACCGAGGGCAAGCTGATCTTGACCTTGCTGTCGGATAACGCGTTGCTGGCGGGCGAGGCGGTGCAGCGCCGGCTCGACGCGCTCGGCCGCGCGCTCGGCCGCAGCACCGAGCTCAAGCGCATCTGACGGGGCGAAGTTTCCGGTCCGAGGCCGAAGCCGGCCTATTGCGCGGCTTCGCTCGCTTGGCTGTCGAGCCGCACCAGCTTGATGCGCTTGCCCGCGGCGGTCAGCCCCAGCCGCCCATGCTTCAGGTCGAGCGCGTCGCGGCCGAAGATATCGAGGCGCCAGCCGCCGAGCGCCTTGATCGCCGCGCGGTCATCGGCGGCCAAGAGCTCGAGATCCTCGGCGTCGGCGACGAGGCGCGGCGCGACGTCGTTTTCCTCGGCGCGCAGCTTCAAGAGCACGCGCAGCAGATCGGTGAGCGGCCCGATGCCTTGCGGCGGATCGCGGCGCGGGGCGGGAACCGGATATTGGCTTTCCGGCATGGCCAGCACGCGCTCGATCACGGCCAGAATCTCGGTGCCGAATTTGCCTTCGGCGAAGCCCTTGCCGAGGCCGCGCGAGCGCGCCAGCTCGGCGGCGTTGGGCGGCGCGTGCGCCGCGATCTCCAAGAGCGATTCGTCGCGCAGCACGCGGCTTCGCGGCAGGTCGCGCTGCTGCGCCGTGGTCTCGCGCCAAGCTGCGAGCGCCTGGGCGAGCGCGAGCTGGCGGCGATTATTCGTGCGCAGCTTCAGCCGCCGCCAGGCCAAGGCCGGCTCGAGCCGATAGGTCTCGAGATCGGTGAGGATCGCCATCTCTTCGTCGAGCCAGGATGAGCGCGCGGTCTTGTCGAGCTTCGCCGCGAGCTTGTCGTAGACCGCGCGCAGGGGCACGACATCGGCCATCGCATAGCGCAGCTGGCGCTCGGTCAAGGGCCGCTGCGCCCAATCGGTGAAGCGCGAGGATTTGTCGATGGCCGCGCCCGCCAGCCGGCTGGCCAAGGTCTCGTAGCTCGCGGCCTCGCCGAAACCGCAGACCATGGCGGCGACCTGGGTGTCGAAGATCGGCGCGGGCACGGCGCCGGTCATCTTGACGAAGATCTCGATGTCCTGGCGGGCGGCGTGAAAGACCTTGAGGACGCGCGTGTCGGCCATCAGCTCGAAGAGCGGCGTCAGATCGATGCCGGGCGCCAGCGGATCGATCGCCGCGGCTTCCTCGGGCCCGGCGATCTGCACCAGGCACAGGATCGGCCAGAACGTCCGGTCGCGCATGAATTCGGTGTCGACCGTGACATAGGCGGCCTGGGCCTGGCGGCGGCAAAAGCCCGCGAGCGCGTCCGAATCGGCGAGAAGCGTCATGGAGGCGCTATACAACAAAGCCGGGCCCCCGGCGAGGGCCGGCGGTCGCGGGGATTCCGGCTTCGACTCGACTTACGGAAATTGCGGTGAGGCTGCATGTCATCATCCGGCGCGGGACAGTGCGCCCGGCGCGACGGGCGGGTTCAACGCAACGTCGCCCATCTAAAAATAAAAGTATACGCTACCGTTGCGTTTTCTGATCCAGGCCCTATACTTTGTGTCGCGCGGTCCGGATCGCCGGGCGGCGCCTTCAGAGGAGTAGGCTTCATGGCTGCTCGAATTGGGACAATCGGCTCGACGGATCTCAAGACCCGCGGGAGGTCAGGCGCTCCGGCGCTGAAGCTCCTGGCGGCTTCAATCCTGGCCGTCGGCCTCGCTGCGGCGCCCCTCGCATCGGCTTCGGCCCATGATCGCTTCTTCCGCGGGCCGGGGCCGTTATTCTGGCCCTTCGCGGCCGCCGCCGCTCTCGTCACCGGCGCCGTCGTCATAGCCACCGCGCCCTTTCGCGCCGTGGCGGCGCCATCGCCCTATGATCAGCCTCCCGCCTATTATCAGCCTCCGGCTTACTACCCGCCGCCGGCCCCGGGCTACTATGCGCAACCGCCGGCCTATTACGCGCCTCCCACTTATTACCCGCCGCCTCCCGCTTATTACCCGCCGCCGCCGCCCCACTACCCGCCGCCGGGCTATATGAACGGGCCGCGATGAGGGCAGGGCGTACTTCCTCGCCGGCGACGGATCGGCCGCGGAGGCCGGGGCGAGCGCGCTCGCCCGCCGGCGGCCGGCCGTCTCGCGAAGCCGCCGCGCAGCTTCAGGACCTGATTCTCGACGCCGCCACGGATCTGTTCCTGACCCAGGGCTATGGCGCGACGAGCATCGAGGCCATCGCCCGGCGCGCGCGCATCTCCAAACGCACCTTCTATCACCGCTTCGACGACAAGGCCGCACTCTTCGCCGCCGTGATGCATCGCCTCATCCTTGGGATGCGGCCGCCCGACGACGCGCTTCTCTTCGATGGCGCCAAAATCGAGGACAGTTTGCTGCGGCTCGCCGCGCTCATCCTGCGCGGCGCGCTGTCGCCGGGGGCGCTTGCGCTTTATCGAGTGATCGTCGCCGAGGCGACGCGGTTTCCCGAATTGGCCTTGGTCATGAGCCGGGACGGCACCAGGCGCGAAGCACTCGACCGCATCGCCGCTCTGCTCGAGCGAGAGGCGCGGCAGGGACGGCTGCGCGTTTCCGATCCGCTCTTCGCCGCCGAGCAATTCCTTCAAATGGTCGTGTCTGTTCCGCAACGGCGCGCGCTGGGTCTCGGCACGCCGATGACCGAGGCCGAGCTCGACGCCTGGGCGCGCGATGCCGTCGACCTGCTGTTGAACGGGTGCCGAAAGCCGCCGTCGAAGTGAGGATGCGAGCAATCGAGCCTGAGCCCGTTTCTCATTAAGCGTTGTGTCCCCGGAACGAACATCCCCAAGCTTTTGGCGGCAAAGGCGGATCGGCGCGGCGAGCGCCGCGTCGGCACGGCGGAGGGCGCAGAATTAAGTATTGTGTCCCCGTAATCGCGGAATTCCGCAGATGGTTGCGGACATGGAAGAGCAAATGCCGATCTTTCAACGATGATAGCGCGGAGAATCGCGGTCAGAGTAAATTTATCTGCCGCCGATCGGCGCGGTTCTTGGCCGGCCTGCCCTTGGGCAGCGGCGCGACGCGCCGGCCGGCGAGCTTCGCCACCCGCCGCTTGAAACGCGCATCGCCCAGCGCCCAGCCGCCATTGGTCGCCGCCCGCAGCGCGTCGAGGAACTCATCGCCGAGCGCCGCGCGGAAGAGCGCGCGATAGGCTTGCTGCCGCTCCCCTGCCGAGGCGCCGAGCGCGCGGTAAAGCGGGTGATCCCGCGCCAGCGGATCGTCGCTGCCATGGGCGTGCGCGGCGTAGCTCGACCAGCGATAGCCGCGCGGATGAGCGACCATCCGGGCGCGTACCGGGTTGAGCTCGATGTAGCGGCAACAGGCGAGGAAATAGGCCTCGCTGTCGATCGGCGCCGCGCGATAGCGGCCTTCCCACAAGGTGCCGGTGCGCCGATGGCGCGCATTGACGTATCGAACGTAGCGGCGCCCGAGCGATTGCATCAGGCGCGGCACGCTGTCGGCACGCTCGGGCGTCACGAGCAGATGGACGTGATTGGTCATCAGCACATAGGCATGGACGGCGCAGCCCTGCAGGGCGGCCGCCTCGGCGAGCCACTCGCGATAGCGCGCATAATCCTCGGCGTGGAGGAAAACCGGCGCGCGGTTATTGCCGCGCTGAATGATGTGGAGCGGCTGATCGGGCAAGAAATAGCGGCCAAGCCGGGCCATCGATTCCTCCGTCTGACGGCGGGCGAAGACTACCGGCTGGCAGCCGAAAAATCTACTCTGACCCCGATTCTCAGTGTTCGACCCGTGGAAGGATCAACGGCTTGGTTGCAGCATTGTTATATGAGCCATAGCCATAAGGGTAGTCGGGTATAGGGTCCATAAATCTGAAATCCGGACACTCGGAGTTCTCATTTGATTAAGGCTGACATGCGAGCGGAATCGATGGAGGCATGGCCCCCGCCACCCACGGAACTGGCGGCGGCACGCTCGCAGGAGATTTCAAGTAATACCCACGCGCTTCGCACGCCGCGATGCACTGGTGTAGCCGCTGAATATCCTCAGAGGACAGTGATGGTCCCCACGGCACAGCGCAAGCCGTTTCCCTGCCTGTGTCCGGATTCACAAGCGCGTATGAATTCCACTCCCCGCAGCTTGAGAGCCCAATCAAAGTAATGAGGACGGCTATTCGCTTCATGTTGACCATCACTGCAACGTTACCATGGATGCGGCGGGTCCGACTGAGGCCCGCGTTCCATGAAGCTCGCCGGTCCATGCGAGTTTCCATTCACGACCGATCCTAAACCGAGACTCAACGCTGCACTCGGTAAGAAGAAAGGACCCAATGTCTGTCCTTGGTAAGTATGCTGAAGCTCGTGTTGACCGACTGTATGGAACGGACTCTCGGGGGACGGGTCATTGGGGTCAAACGGCCCGTAGTTGATTGTGTTTCCTAACGTAATCGCACTGACGTTCAACGGATTACGTAGGAACTCAATCGCGTTATTGCCGAACCGGATTAGCGGATCGGTCCCGGCTATTTCACCCGCGACCCAACCGACGCCGCCGTAGACTAATGCCAATCCAGAATGTTCGCCATTCCATACTTCGCCGATTAGGTCGGCCACGGCATCCAGCATATTCCGATTGGCTTGCTTCACCGCGCCCCCCCCTTTCGATGTTGCAACAGATACCCGAATGCTCCCGTGACGGCGCCGTTCTCGAACTTTCCGCCGCCGGCGACGCTGCCATACCCCGACCACGGCGGATGTAGCGACCAGACCTTCGACGCGACCGAGGCTGACAAAGGTCGGTGCAGCGGCGGCGGAAATTCCGGCCGCGCTAGCGCCGAGGTCCGCATCTCCGCCGGAAGCCGCGGCGGACGCACAGCCGATCGCTGCGTGACCTACGACATTAGCGGCAAAGTAGGCGTTTGAATATATTCGGCGGCGGAGACAGCTTTAAGCGCGCCGTCACGACCAGGCACGTAATAGCCCGGCCCCTGAGGCCCATTCGGGATGTAGTGACCGTAGGTTAAGTTACCGACCTCTTCGAACGCCGCTGCCTCCGCGCCGGCTATCAATCCAGCCTTAAAGGCATCGCCGAGCTTGCCGCTCTCGACCCCCGCCACGAGCGAGGCGTTGGCCGCGGCCACACCAACTGCGCACCACTGACAAGCCACGCCGGCAGCGGTGACCGTCGCGATGTTGATGACTTGTCCGAGGACAGGCACCGAATTGACCGCCCGGACCACGGCGAGCACATCGTTGAAGTGCTGCACGGGATTGAAGATGTGGCCGAGGATGCAGAAGAAGCCGCAGAATCCGTTTGGATCGGTAAATGCGAGCGGGTTGTTGTCGACATAGGCGTATCGGTTGAAGCCCTGGCTGTCGAAGGGCTGCCCGACCACGGGGTCGGCGGAGGTGAAGCGGCCGATGAGCGGGTCGTAGACGCGGCCGTTCATGTGGACGAGCCCGACATCGGCGAGCTCTTCCTGGCCGGTATAGCCGCGCGTCGTCTGGCTGGTGATGCTGTCGGTCGGATCGTCGCTGCCGTTGGGAAAGCGCCGCTTGCCCCAGGCGTCGAACGCGTCGCGCTCGACCACGGTGCCGCTCGTGTCGGTGATGGTCGCGATCGAGCCGAGATGATCCTTGTGGAAGTAGCGGGTGGTCGCGGGCGCGTTGTTGTAGTCGAAGTGCACGCCCACCATCTCGCCGCCGGCATAGAGGTACTCGTTCCACTGCACCGCGCCGCCAGTGCCTGAGAACTTCTCCACCAGGATGCCGAAGCCCGACATGTAAAGCGTCGTGCCCTCGGGCGCCACCTGCTTGAAGCGCTGGTGATCCGGATCGTGGGCGAAGGTGATGGTGTTGGTGCCCTGGGTGATGCTCACCGGCATGTTGAAGGAGGAATAGGCGATGCTGCGCCCCTCGCCGGCGGTGAGGTTGCCGTTCCCGTCATAGGTGAAGCTCGCATTGAGCGCGCCCGCGGTGCTTTGCACCGCATGCGGCCGCGCGCCGAACTCTCTGTCGCGACCTCGCCCTTGACGCCCCATCGAGGCGCGCCTAACTCAGAGATAGCGTACGCTAGACGCGTTCGAAATCCGTGGGGGTGGAGGGCGGCAGAGCCGAAACATCAAAAATTACGAGACAAAGCCAAATTGGCGAGGGATTCCAAAGCCCGGGCTTTTTCGAAAGCCGATCGCGCGGGCCCCGCCGACCTGCCCGCCGCCGCTTGACAAAGCCCCGCGCCTCCACGCCTTTTGTGGCCCATGCATCCTTATCGAACCACCACTTGCGGCGCGCTGCGCCTGGCTGCCGCCGGCTCGCAAACCCGTCTCGCCGGCTGGGTCCATCGCAAACGCGATCACGGCCAGCTGCTCTTCGTCGATCTGCGCGATCATTACGGGATCACGCAATGCGTCATCGACGTGTCCTCGCCGCTCTTCAAGGCGGTCGATGCGCTACGGCTCGAGAGCGTGATCTCGGTCACCGGCACGGTGGTCGAGCGCTCGGCCGAGACCGTCAATCCGAAACTGCCGACCGGCGAAGTCGAGGTCCAGATCAAGGCGCTCGACATCCTGTCCGAGGCCGAGGCGCTGCCTTTCCCGGTCAACACCGAGGCCGATTATCCCGAGGATATGCGGCTGCGGCACCGCTTCCTCGATCTGCGGCGCGAACAGGTGCACGCCAATATCATGCTGCGCTCCCAGGTGATCGCGTCGATCCGCCGCCGCATGATCGAGCAGGGCTTCACCGAATTCCAGACGCCGATCCTGACCGCCTCCTCGCCCGAAGGCGCGCGCGATTATTTGGTGCCGAGCCGCATCCATCCCGGCCAGTTCTATGCACTCCCCCAGGCGCCGCAGCAATTCAAGCAGCTGCTCATGGTCGCGGGGTTCGACCGCTATTTCCAGATCGCGCCGTGCTTTCGCGACGAGGCAAGCCGCGCCGACCGCTCGCCGGGCGAGTTCTATCAGCTCGATTTCGAGATGTCCTTCGTCACCCAAGACGACGTCTTTGCCGCGATCGAGCCGGTGATGGCGGGGATCTTCGAGGAATTCGGCGCCGGGCGGATGGTGACGAAGCCGCCCTTTCCGCGCATCCCCTATGCCGAGGCGCTGGCGAAATACGGCTCCGACAAGCCCGATCTGCGCAATCCGATCGCGATGTGCGACGTGACCGAGAGCTTCCGCGGCTCGGGCTTCAAGATCTTCGCCGGGCAGATCGAAGCCGATGCGAATGTCCGGGTCTGGGCGATCCCCGGACCCACCGGCGGCAACCGCGCCTTCTGCGACCGCATGAATTCCTGGGCGCAAGGCGAGGGCCAGCCGGGCTTGGGCTATATCTTTTTTCGCGACGGCGAGGGCGCGGGGCCGGTCGCGCGCAATCTCGGGGCCGAGCGCACGGAGAAACTCCGCGCCGATCTCGGGCTCAAGGACGGCGACGCGGTCTTCTTCGTCTGCGGCGTGCCGAAGATCTTCATGCAATTCGCCGCCGCGGCGCGGCTCAAGATCGGCACCGAGTTGAAGTTGACCAAGGACGGCGTCTTCGAATTCTGCTGGGTGACCGATTTCCCGATGTACGAATTCGACGAGGAGACCAAGCAGATCGTCTTCAGTCACAATCCCTTCTCGATGCCGCAGGGCGAGCTCGAGGCGCTCAACCATCAGGATCCGCTGACGATCAAGGCGTTTCAATACGACATCGTCTGCAACGGCGTGGAGCTTTCCTCGGGCGCCATCCGCAACCATCGCCCCGACATCATGTATCGGGCCTTCGAGATCGCGGGCTACAAGGCTGAAGACGTCGAGGCGCGTTTCGGCGGCATGCTGAACGCCTTCAAATACGGCGCGCCGCCCCATGGCGGTTCCGCGCCCGGCATCGACCGCATCGTCATGCTGTTGGCCGACACGCCGAATATCCGCGAGATCGTGGCCTTCCCGATGAATCAGCAGGCCCAGGATCTGCTGATGCAGGCGCCGGCTCCGGTCGCGCCCGAACGCTTGCGCGAGCTGCATATCCGGCTGGCGCTTCCGCCGGAAGCCAAGCCGAAAACCTGATCAATCGCTCGCGAGAGCGCTCAGGATGCCGGCATTGGCGCGTTTCTCTTCGTACATCGCCATGTCGGCGCGGTGCAGGACGCTGTCCTCGTCCTCGCGGCCGTCGAACTCGGCCGCGCCGAAGCTCGCGCGCAGGCCGATCGCGTTGAGCGCGCGGCCGATGCTCTGGCATTTGCGCTTGGCGCTGGCGAGCGGCGCGCCGATCAAGAGCATGGCGAACTCGTCGCCGCCGAGACGCGCGATCGCGTCCATCTTGCGCGTGTTGCGGCGAAGCAGCGCGCCCATCTCGCGCAGCAATTGATCGCCATGCGCATGGCCGAGCAAATCGTTGACCTTCTTGAACCCGTCCAAGTCGTAGAGGATCACCACGCCGCGCGGGCCGTCGCGCTTGGCCGCGGCGTTGGCGCGCCCGAAGGCTTCGAGGAAGCCGCGGCGATTGAGCAGGCCCGTGAGTTCGTCGGTCGTGACCTGGCTTTCGAGCTGCGCGATGCGCGCTTCGAGTTCGCTGACCCGCCGCTCGGCCGCCGCGGCGACCGCGCGCGCCCATTCGGCCAGCGCGGCATCACCGGCAGCCGGTTCGGCGGGTGCCGGCCGGGCCAAACCTCTCCTGCGGCGAGGAGCGGCAGGCGCATCCTCGGCGGTTCGGAAATGTGCGTCACCAACGGACATAGCGACCTCGAGTTGAAAATCATGCCGACACGACCAACGCAAGCCCCGTGCCAGTCGCAAAGCGGTGGAATGCGCCGCCCCTCGGACTTCGCGGTAGGGAAAAATTTTCCTTAACAGGCAGAGCCTGCCGGTCCGCAAGCGCGCTTTCGTGCCGATCTCGGGGTGTAGCGGCCGCGATGCGCTACCGCCGCCGCGGGAAGCGTGACATACTCTCGGCCATGTGCGCGGCAAGGGCGATCGGCGCGTGAATCGGAGATATAGGCCATGAGTTTTGGGGCGGGCCGGCATCTGGGCCTTGCCACGGCGCTGGTGATCTTGGCGGTCTCGCCGGCATCGGCGGTGGATATCGCGCCGCACCGCGCGCTTTACAACCTCACCCTGGAGGGGGCGAAGACTTCGAGCGGCGTCGCCGGCGCGAGCGGGGGGATGTATTACGAATGGGGCGAGACCTGCGACGGCTGGACCGTCGAGCAACGGTTCCGGCTTCGCCTTCTCTATGCCGAGGAAGGCAGCGTCGATATCAATTCGACCCTGGTCACCTGGGAGTCGAAGGACGGGCTGCGCTATCGCTTCAACGAAAGGCGGCTGCGCAACGGCGAAGTCGAGGACGATATCCATGGCGAGGCGCATCTCGACGGCCCTGACAAGGGCGGCGTCGCCGAATTCGACAAGCCCGAGCACGCGACGCTGAAACTCCTCCCCGGCGTCCTGTTTCCGACCGCGCATACCCTGGTGTTGATCGCGCGCGCCCAAGCCGGCGACCAGTTCGTCGCGCGCAAGGTTTTCGACGGCGCGGCGGTGGAGAATGCCGGGCAGATCACCGCCGTGATCGGGCCTCAACTCAAGCCCGATCCGAAAGCCGGGAAGCCGCTCGACAGCCCGCTCTTGCAGCGCCCGTCCTGGCGCATCAGCCTCGCCTTCTTCCCGGCCGGCGCGGACACGTCCGATTCGGACACGCCCGATTACGAGCTCAGCATGCGGCTCCTCGACAACGGCGTTTCGCAGGACATGTCGCTCGACTATGGCGATTACGTGCTGCGCGCCAAGCTCGGCGATATCGAGGCGCTGCCGAAGCCGAGCTGCTGAGGCGCGGCTTCTCGCGCGAGCCGGATCGTGCGGCCTAATCGATCGTGGTCTTGCCCGAATCGCGCAAGGTGCGCTCGACGCGCGTGGCGTCGTAGATCGCGAGCAAGGTGAAGGGCGCGGCGCCGGTGCCGAGGAAGCGATGCCAGGTGCCGGCCGCGACCGAAACGGTATCGAAGGGCTTGAGCGCGACGCGCTCCTCGCCTTCGATCTCGACGGCGCAATCGCCCGCCAGCACCATGATCATCTCGTTGCAATTGTGACGATGGAACTCGACCGCGTGACCCGCCGGGAAGGTGACGGTGTTGGTCTTGATCCGCGCGCCGCAGCTCTCGGCATCGACCAGCGGCCGGATCGCGGCTCCCGTCGGCATGCGACGCTCCGGAATCGTGTCGAGTTTCAGGATCCGATTGATTGCCATGAGGCTTCTCCCTCTCTTTCTGGCCACAGCCACGCTGCGCCGCGCACGCCGCTCGAATCGCCCCAGCGCGGCGGCCGCAGCTTGGTGACGACCGTGTCCGAAAAGACGTAAGCGCCCCAGCGCTCGGGAACCGCGCGGTAAAGCGCCGGGATCTGACCGACGCCGCCTCCCAGCACGATGATTTCGGGATCGAGCAGGTTGATCACCGTGGCGAGGCCGCGGGCCAGGCGGTCGGCATAGCGCGAAAGGCTTGCCTGCGCCGCCGCCTCGCCATCCGCCGCGCGCGCCGCCAGGGCGGGGGGATCGATCTCCTCGCCGCTTGCCGCGCGATGATCGCGCGCGAGGCTCGGCCCCGACAGAAACGCCTCGATACAGCCATATCTGCCGCAATAACAGAGCGGTCCGGGCCGCTCCTCATCGCGCGGCCAGGGCAGGGGCGAATGGCCCCATTCCCCGGCGATGGCGTTGGCGCCGGTCAGGACGCGCCCTTCGACGACGACACCGCCGCCGACGCCGGTGCCGAGGATCGCGCCGAAGACGACGGACGCGCCCTGGGCCGCGCCGTCGGTCGCCTCGCTCAAGGCGAAGCAATTGGCGTCATTGGCGAACCGAACCGGCCGCTGGAGCGCCGCCATGACATCGCGGTCGAAGGGCTTGCCGACGAGACAGGTCGAATTGGCGTTCTTCACGAGTCCGGTCGCCGGCGAAATCGCGCCCGGGATGGCGACGCCGACGCTGGCGCGCCGCCCCAACGCGCTCTCGCTCGCTTCGACGAGCGCCACGATCGTGGCGATGGTCGCGTCATAATCGCCGGCCGGCGTGGGCGCCCGGCGGCGCAGCCGGATCGATCCGTCGCGGTCGAGCGCCGCAATTTCGATTTTGGTGCCGCCGAGATCGATGCCGATGCGCATTCCTCACCGCCGCCCGGGCCGGTTAAGCGTATTTTAAGATTAACCAATCTATAGATATTACGCGAGCGCGCGCCTAAATATGAGGGGCACCGGTCGATGCTCTCTTAACCATTGCGGCTCTAGAATGGCTCGCCGCCATTCTCTCACATGCGCGGCCGGCAAGGATCGAATGATGTCGAAGCGTGTCCTCATCGTCGAAGACAACGAGTTGAACATGAAGCTCTTCCACGATCTTCTGGAGGCGCACGGCTACGAGATTCTGCAGACCAAGGACGGGATGGAGGCGCTGCAGCTTGCGCGTCAACATCATCCCGATCTGATCCTCATGGATATTCAGCTGCCCGAGGTCTCCGGTCTCGAGGTGACGAAATGGATCAAGGAAGACGACGATCTGAAGGCGATCCCGATCATCGCTGTGACCGCCTTCGCGATGAAGGGCGACGAAGAGAAGATCCGCGAGGGGGGCTGCGAGGGCTATATCGCGAAGCCGATCTCGGTCGCCAATTTCCTTCAGACCGTTGCGCGCTTCTGTGCCTGAGCCCCGAATAAATTCGATGAAGCCAGACAATGTCCGCGCGCATACTTGTCGTTGATGATGTCGATGTGAACGTCAAGGTGCTCGAGGCGAAGCTCTCGAGCGAGTACTATCAGGTCTTGAGCGCGAGCGACGGCTTGGCCGCGCTCGATATCGCGCACAAGGAACATCCCGACATCATTCTGCTCGACGTCATGATGCCGCGCATGGACGGGTTCGAGACCTGCCGGCGGCTGAAGGCCGATCCGCGCACGGCGGATATCCCGGTGGTGATGGTGACCGCGCTGTCCGAGCCGGCCGATCGCCTGCGCGGCCTCGAGGCGGGCGTCGACGACTTCCTCACCAAGCCGGTCAACGATACGGCGCTTTTCGCGCGTGTCCGCTCGCTCGTGCGCCTGCGGCGCATGATGGAGGAATGGCGGCATCGCGAAGACATTTGCGGGCGCTTCAATTCGATCCTCGAGACCGAGGCGCCGCACGAGAATACCGATCCGGCGCGGGTCCTGCTGTGGGAGGAGAATCCCTTCGGCGGCGCGCGGATCGCCGAAATCCTCGCCCCGCTGGCGAGCGAAGTGGTGCGCCCGGCGCAGCCCGAAGAATTGATCGCGTCGTGCGACGCGACGATCGATCTGGTGATTCTCGGCATGCCCGGCAAGGTCGATGCGTTGCGCGTCGTCTCCCAGTTGCGCGCCAACGAGGCGAGCCGGCTGGTGCCGATCCTTCTCATCGGCGATCCCGACGAGCTTCCGCGGCTTGCCAAGGGGCTCGATCTCGGCGCGACCGATTACATCATGCGCCCGCTCGACCGCAACGAGCTGCTCGCGCGCGCGCGGACCCAGATCCGGCGCAAGCGCCTCCAGGACCGTCTCCAGGAAAACTATCAAAAGAGCCTCGCGCTCGCGCTGACCGATGGTCTCACCGGTCTATACAACCGGCGCTATCTCGCGGCGCATCTCGACGGGCTTTTCGCGAGCATCGGCGAGGGCTCCCAGCACGCCCAAGGGCCGGCGCTCCTCCTCTTCGACATCGACTGGTTCAAGCGCGTCAACGACACCCACGGTCACGCGGCGGGCGACGCCGTCCTGAGGGAGCTGGCCAACCGCGTGCTGCGCCATGTTCGCGGCTTCGATCTGGTCGCGCGCTATGGCGGCGAGGAATTCGTCGTCGTCATGCCGGAGACGCCGCTGCCGGTGGCGCAGGTCGTCGCCGAGCGTCTCCGCAGCGTCATCGCCGACAGCCCGATCGAGGTCGGCGAGCCGCGCGTCGTCTTGCCGATCACGATCAGCGTCGGCATCGCCGTGACGCGCGGCAGCGGCGACACGCCGTCGAGCCTGTTGCGGCGCGCCGACGAGGCGCTCTATGCCGCCAAGAACGCGGGACGCAATTGCGTCCGCGTCGCCGGTTCCGACGCGGCTTCGCCGGCGCCGCTTCCGCCCGAGCATGCGGGCGCTTCGGCGCTGGCCGCTTCCAACCGATAGAAGGCAGAAACCCCGACGGGGATCGCGCCGGCGCGAAGCCCAAAAGCGCCAAACAAAAAGCCGCTCTCATGGAGCGGCCTTTACCCAAGCGCCTGATGCGCGTTTCGCAACGCCGGGTTACTTTATCTTGCCTTCCTTGAAGACGACATGTTTGCGCGCGACCGGGTCGTATTTCTTCAGCTCGAGCTTTTCGGTCTTGGCGCGCGGGTTCTTCTTCGTGGTGTAGAAGTAACCGGTATCCGCCGTGCTCACCAGCTTGATTTGAATCGTGTTGCTCTTGGCCATGAAAGTCTGCCTTTATCCGTTGCGCGGAGCATAGCGCGCCCGCGCGCCCGATGCAATGTTCGGGCGTCCGCGCGCGCGGCGTGATTTCGTGATGGTCTTGGGTGGCTGGGTGGGGCGGCGGGCGCTCTCCGCCGCGGCGACGAGTGGCGGTCCTTGAAGAAACTCATCGTGACGGCAGACGATTTCGGCCTCGACGGCGCCGTCAATGACGCGGTCGAAGCGGGGCATTGCCGCGGCATCCTGACCGCGGCGAGCCTCATGGTGACGGGTGGGGCGGCCGGCGATGCGGTGGCGCGCGCCCGGCGCATGCCGAAACTGGGTGTCGGGCTTCATCTCGTCCTGGTCGATGGCACGCCGGTGCTGCCGCCCGACGATATCCCCGATCTCGTCGGACGCGATGGCAATTTTCCGACTGATATTCTGGGCTTCGGCATCCGCATCTTCTGTCTGCCTCGTGCGCGCCGTCAGGTCGCGGCCGAGATCCGCGCGCAGCTCGAGGCGTTCCGCAAGACGGGCTTGCCGCTCGATCATGTGAATGCGCACCATCATTTCCATCTTCACCCCGTCGTGCAGCGCGAGTTGATCCGGCTCGCGCCCGAGTTTGGCATCAAGGCCGTGCGCGTGCCGCTGGAGCCGCGTCTTGCCGCCGCGCGCGCGGGCGGCCGGTCCCGGTCCCGGTTCGGCATCGGATCGATCGAGGCGCGGCGCGCCTTGGCGCTCAAACGCCGCCTCGATGCCGCGGGCATCGGACACAATGACTGGATCTTCGGACTCGCCGATAGCGGCGCGATGGTCGGCGAGCGCATGCGGCGCTATCTCGAATTGCTGCCCGAGGGCGTATCGGAGCTATACGTTCATCCGGCGACGCGGCGGCCCTCGGCCTATCCGCCGCATTATCTCAGCCGCGGCGAGTTCGAGGCGCTCATCGATCCGGCGGTTGGCGATGTCATCGCCCGCGACCGGATCGAGACCATGTCCTTTGCCGGGCTCGGCGAGGCGGCCCAAGGCCCGGCCGCCGCCACCGTCGCCAGCACCGTCAATGAAGGGTCGCGAGATAACCGATCAGCGCCTTGCGATCGTCCGCGTTCTTGATGCCGGGAAAGAGCATTTTGGTGCCGGGAACGACGGCCTGCGGGTCGGTGATGTATTTGTCGAGGTTCGCGGCGTCCCAGGTCAAGCCGGAGCTCTTGGCCGCCGGCGTATAGGTGTAGTCGGCGATACTGGCCGCCTTGCGCCCGACGATGCCGAAGAGAGACGGGCCGAGCTTGTTCGTGCCGGCCTCCGGGGAATGGCAGACCGAGCAATTATCGGTGAAGACATCCTCGCCGCTATCGGCCGCGGCGCGGCCAACGCCGACGCTCAAAGCAAGAGCCGCAAAGGCCAGAAGGGCTGCGGCGGTCATCATACGTTTCATCTTTTTTGTGCTCCGCGATGCAATGAGAAGGTGAGTACGTCCCACAAAGGGTAAATAGCTGATTATGCGGATTCGTCACAACCTCAACCGAGGTGAACCGGGATCAATGCCCAGCGGAGGAGGGGGGTGAGCGTCTGCTCGGATCGTGGTAGGATCAAGGGGGCTTTACCGGGAGTTCGTGATGCCGAGACATGCGAAATTCGTCCCCGAAGGCGTGATTCCCGCCTGTTTATTGCCGTTTCACGACGATCTCTCGATCGATGAAGCGTCGTTCCGGCGCCATCTGAGCGAGGTCGCCGCCGTGCCGGGGATCGCGGCGATCACCATCAACGCCCACGCATCCGAAGTCGGGTCTTGCAGCTTCGACGAGCAACGCCGCGTCCTGGCCATCACCGAGGACGAGGTCGGCGGCAAGCTGCCGGTCGTCAACGGCGTCTATGCCGAGGGCAGCCTCGAGGCGGCGCGCATCGCACGCATGGCGCAAGAGGGCGGCGCGTCGGCGCTGCTGGTCTTCCCGCCCGGCCCTTTCACCCTGGGCCAGCGGCCCGAGATGGCGATCGCGCATTTCAAGCGTATCGCCGACGCCTCGGATCTGCCGATCATCGTCTTCGAATATCCGCTGCCGGGCGGGCAGGGTTACCCGCTCGATACGCTGCTGAAGCTGGTCGCCGCCGTCCCGACGATTCGCGCGATCAAGGATTGGACGCCGCAAGTGCCGCAGCATGAGCGCAATATCCGCACGCTTCAGAGCCTCGATCCGGCGATCAACGTGCTGAGCACCAACAGCTCTTTTCTCCTCAGCTCGCTCGTGCTCGGCTGCAAGGGGTTGCTCTCCGGCTCCGGCAGCGTCATCGCCGATCTTCAGGCCCGCCTCTTCCGAGCGGTACAGGCGAACGACCTCGCCGAAGCGCGCCGGCTCAACGACCGGATCTATCCGACGGCCGAGGCCTTCTATGCCGATCCCTTCGTCGACATGCACAACCGCATGAAGGAAGCGCTCGTCCTCATGGGCAAGCTTCCGCGCGCCACGGTGCGCCCCCCGCTCGCCAAGCTCGCGCAAGCCGAGATCGAACGCATCCGCACGGCGCTGATCCGGGCCGGTCTCTTGGAGAGCGGGGCGCGCAGCGCCGCCTGACCGCGTCAGGCGGCGGCGGGCTGCGTCTTGGCTTTGGCCGTTCGGGCCATGAGCAAGGACAGGGCCGTAAACGCCGCCGCGCAGAGGAAAATGAGCCGCGGCTCGCCCTGATCCATCATCCAGCCATAGAGCGGCGGCGCGATCACCCCCGAAACCGAAAAGCCGGTGCTGACGAACCCGAAGACGAGGCCGAAGGATCCCGGCGGCGTCACCGCGCGCACGATCAGATCGCGCGACGGCATGATGATCCCGTTCAGCAAGCCGGTGAGCGCCATCATCGCGATCAGCGCGCCGGCGCCGAAATTGACATAAGCGAGAACGAGAACGGCGATGCCGCTCGCGGCAAGGCCGAGCGTCGCGACGCGCAAGGGATTCTTGAGGCGATCGGCGATGATGCCGCCGGACAAGACGCCCAGCGCGTTGCAGATCAAGAAGGCCGTCAGCGCGATGCTCGCTTCCGACATCGGCGTGCCGTGCAGCGCGCCCAGCCCGACGATCGAAAAATTTGCCAGCGCGTTGCCGGTCATCGTCAGGAAGGCGAAGAAGACGAAGCTGCGCAAAATCGGTCCCGATAGGAGGAGCTTCCAGCCGCCGGGCGCCGGTTTGCTCGCGATGTCCGCCTTGCGCAGATCCGTGCCGCGCCGATCGGAGAGCACGCTTTTTTGGAGCAAGAGGCCGATGGCTACGAGATAGGTGACGACGGCGATGCCGAGAAAGCCGCTGTGCCAGCCCCATAGCGCCGCCATTGCCAGCATGAAGGCGGGCGTGAGCGCCTGCCCGGCCATGCCGAGGAAGGTGTGAATCGAATAGGCTTGCGCCATGCGTGGCGCGGAGACGCCATGCGACAGGATTGCGTAATCCGCGGGATGGTAGACGGTGTTGGCGAGACCGAGACAGGCATAGCCCAGGATGAGCGCCCAGTAGGTCGGCACCAAGCCGATGATCGCGCAACCCGTCCCGCTCAAGACCAGCCCGGCGATGAGCAAGGAGCCCGAGCCCAGCCGATCGACCACGAACCCTGCCGGTGTCTGCAGGGTGGCCGAGAAGAAACCGAATACGGCCATCGCAAAACCCAGTTGCGCAAAGCTGACGCCGTAGGCGTCGCGCGCAAAAATGAACAAGGGCGGCAGCATGATGACGTAGACATGGCTCATGAAATGAGCCGCGCCGACCAGGCCGATCACCTTGACGTCGCGCAGTTTCGTCGCCGAACCGGCAATCTCGGTCAATTCCGTCATTTTTCCTGATATGCCCGACTTGTTTCCTCGGCCATTTCCTAGCATGGCAAGGGCATGAAATCGAGTGCACCGGGCGCAGTCCTCCGATGCCGGGATGTGTCGCGGAGCCGGGCCTCGCTGTAGCATGGTTAGGAAAGGCTTACCGGGGCAGGGCATGGGTCTCTTCGATCTCAACGGCAAGACGGCGGTGATCACCGGCTCATCGCGCGGCATCGGGCGGGCGATTGCCGAGGCCATGGCCGGATGCGGCGCGAGGGTGGTGATCTCGAGCCGCAAGCAAGAGGCCTGCGAGGAAACCGCCGCCGCGATCCGCGCGTCCGGCGGCGAGGCGGCGGCGATCGCGTGCCATGTCGGCGACAAGGCGCAGCTTCAAACGCTCGTCGGGCAGACGCGCGCCCGCTTCGGCGCCATCGACATCCTCGTCAACAATGTCGGCGTCAATCCCGTGCTCGGGCCGCTCGCGCAGCTCGCCGACGATGCGTTCGATCGCGTGATCGCCAGCAATGTGCGAAGCGCGCTGTGGCTTTCGACCCTCGTGCTGCCCGAAATGGCCGCGCGCAAGGACGGCGCCATCATCCTGCTCTCGAGCATCGCCGCCTTTCGCGGCTCCGCCGGGATCGGCGCCTATGGCATTGCCAAGGCGGCGGTGAACCAGCTTGCGCGCAGCCTCGCCTGCGAATGGGGCGCCTACAATATCCGCGTCAATGCGATCGCGCCCGGTCTGATCAAGACGGATTTCGCGCGCGCGCTGTGGGAAGACGATGATCTTGCCCGCCGCCGCATCATGGAAACGCCGCTCGGCCGGCTCGGCACGGCGCGCGATATCGCCGGCGCCGCGATTCTGCTCGCCTCTCCGGCCGGCAGTTTCATCACCGGCCAGACCATCGTGATCGATGGCGGCGTCACGATCGCCGGTTGAGAAATTTCCGCGCCGAACCGCGGCAAACTTGTTGTCGCGTGGCAGGATGTTGACTAGCTTGCCCGGAGCAAGAGGCATGACACGCGAGGCGAACATCATCGGCGTTCCGGCAGCATCCCCTTGCGCCGCGTCGTCAGCGCCGCGGGCGGACCGGCGGCGCGCCATGTCTCAGCCGAGAGGCGTTCCGCTCGCTCGATGACCGAACCGTCCGGGAAGTTGGTGATCTGCCGCACCTCGGAGGTGCTCGAGGGCGAGTTCGCGACGCGCGTCGTCGTCGGCGACGTCGCCTATGCGGTCTACCGCCTGGGCGAGCGCTATTACGTCAGCCAGGATTTGTGCAGCCACGGGCCGGGCTCGCTCGGCGAAGGCACGATCATCGGGGATGAGGTCGAATGCCCTTTTCACCAGGGCCGGTTTCATATCCCGACCGGCAAGCCGACGCTTGCGCCCTGCACGGAGCCGGTCAGGGTCTGGACCGTCCATCTGGAAGGCGACCAAATCTGCATTGACCCGGACGAAGCGCCGACGCATCGTTAGCCCCGATTCGGGCGTCCTTTCCCAGGTGAGATCATGGCCACGTCGCAAGCCGAGAACAAACAGTTAACCGAGGTCGCCGCCGGCACTCCGATGGGCGACCTGATGCGGCGCTATTGGTTCCCGGCCTTGCGCGCGGACGAGCTTCCGGCCCCGGATTGCCCGCCGGTGCGCGTCCAGCTCCTGGGCGAGCACCTCGTCGCCTTCCGCGACAGCGAGGACCGTATCGGGCTGATCGACGAATTCTGCGCCCATCGCCGCGTCTCGCTGTGGTTCGGGCGCAACGAGCAATGCGGGTTGCGCTGTCCCTATCACGGCTGGAAATACGACGTGAACGGCCAATGCGTCGATCTGCCCTCGGAGCCCGAGGAGACCGGCATGCGCGGCCGCATCAAGCTCAACGCCTATCCCTGCATCGAGCGCGGCGGCATCGTCTGGACCTATATGGGTCCGCCCGAATTGAAGCCGGCGCCTCCAGGCTTCGAATGGGCGCTCGTTCCGCCCGAGCAGCGCTACATCTCGAAGCGGCTGCAGGAATGCAACTATCTGCAGGCCGTCGAAGGCGGCATCGATTCGAGCCACGTCACCTTTCTGCACGAGAGCGCGCTCAAGGGCGATCCGCTGTTCCAAGGCAGCAAGGGCAACGAATACAACCAGCGCGACCTGATGCCGATTTTCGACGTCGCCGAATTCGACGGCGGCCTGCTCATCGCGGCGCGCCGCAACGCCGAGGCCGATCGCTATTATTGGCGCATCACGCCCTGGGTCATGCCGTTCTACACCTTGATCCCGCCGCGCGGCGGGAACCCGATCGGCGGCCATGCCTGGGTTCCGATCGACGACCACAATACCTGGTCGTGGAGCATCAATTACCATCCGCGCCGCGCCTTGACGCGTCAGGAAATCGCGGCGATGGACAATGGCGCCGGCATTCACGTCAAGGCGATTCCCGGCACCTTCATCCCGCTCGCCAACAAGACCAATGACTACCTGATGGACCGCAATGCCCAGGTCTCGGGCCAGTCCTTCAGCGGCATCGCCGGCGTCGGGATGCAGGATGCGTCGCTGCAGGAAAGCATGGGGCCGGTGATCGACCGCAGTCAGGAGAATCTGGTCTCGACCGACAACGGCATCATCATGGCGCGCCGCGCGCTGTTGCGCGCGATGAAGGCCAATCGCGAAGGCAAGAAGATTCCGGGCCTTACCCCGGAATCGCAGCGCGTGCGCTCCTGCGCCATCGTGCTCCCGAAGAACGTCAAATTCGCCGAAGGCGCCAAGCACGGTCTCTTCTGCGAGCTCGGCACCGACCCGGTCACGGTCTGATCGGGGGGCGGGCATGGCGTTGCAGAAGGTCGCGATCAGCATGGGCGATCCCGCCGGGATCGGCCCCGAGATCGCCTTGAAGGCGGCGCTCGATCCGCGCGTGCGAGCCGTGTGCATGCCCTTGCTGGTCGGAGACCGGCGTGCGCTCGAAATCCATGCCCGTGCATCGGGTCTCGCGCCGCAAATCCGGGCCTATCAAACGGCCGCCGATGTCGATTGGAACGCCGACGGGGTCGCGCTCCTCGATCTCGATCTCTTCGGGAATGAAAGCGTGACGCTCGGCAAGATCGATCCGGCCAATGGCCGCGCGGCGGTCGAATCAGCGCGCGCCGCCATACGCGCCGCGCTCGACGGCAAAGTCGGCGCGGTCGTTGCCGCGCCGCAGACCGAGCTTGCGATCAAGCAGGCCGGAATCGAGTTCGACGGCTATCCGAGCTTCGTTGCGCGCTGCACGGGCGTGCCCGAAGACGACGTCTTCCTCATGCACTGCTTCGACGATAAGAAGATCGTTCATGCGACCTTGCATGTCGGCTTGCGGCGGGCGATCGAGCTGATCACGCCCGAGCGCGTGCGCAAGGTCATCGCCTGCGCCCATGACACCTTGCGCCGCATCGGCATCGACCGCCCGCTCATCGCGGTCGCCGGGGTCAATCCGCATGCGAGCGAGCACGGCATGTTCGGCGACGAAGAGGCGCGGATCATCGAGCCGGCGATCGCCGAGGCGCAAAAGGCGGGAATGCGCGTCGAGGGGCCCTTCGGCGCCGATACCATGTTCCATCGCGGCGATGTCGACGCCTTCGTCGTGATGTACCACGATCAGGGCCATATCGCCTCGAAGCTCTTGGCGCGCAACCGCGTCGCAGGACTGATCCTCGGCACGCCCGTGGTGTTTTCCTCGGTCGCCCATGGCAGCGCGCTGGACATTGCCGGGCAGAACCGCGCCAATCCCGAAGCCGTGGTCGAGGCCGTCCGGCGTTTGGTCGGAACGCCGCAGAGAAAAGCGGCCTGACGGGATCGTCCAATCAATCGCCTGACGATCGCGGCCACGATCGACAAGGGCATGTGATACGGGGGAGGCTCTCATGATCGTCGCGGTACTGGCGGCGTGATCCAAGCGATCCAGATCATCATCGGCGGCCTGCTTCAGGGCGCGGTCTTTGCCGTGCTGGCGCTGGGGTTTTCGCTCGTCTATCGCGTCACCGGCGTCATCAATCTGGCGCAGGGCGGGTTCTGCGTCTTCGGCGCCCTGCTCATGTACACGCTGCAGGTCAGCTGGGCTCTGCCGATTCCGATCGCGCTCCTCGGCGCGCTTCTCGGCACCGCCTTGGGCGGACTGATCCTCGGCTACACCACCTTCGTGCCGGCGCTCACGCGCCTGCCGGTGAGCAGCATCCTGGTGATGACCGCGGGTCTCTTGACGCTCATCCAGGGCGTTCTCCTGATCGGCTGGAGCAGCCAGCCCTACGCGCTGCCGCCGATTTCGGGCGAGGCGCCGGTGGCCATTTGGGGCATCCGGATCCCGACCCAGGGATTCTGGATCATCGCGGCCGCCATCGTCATCATCGTCGGCCTGTGGTTTCTCCTCGCGCGCACGCGGCTCGGCCTCGCGCTCAGGGCCTGCGCCGAGAACCGGCTCGCGGCCCGGCTGATGGGCATCGATGTGCCGCGCATGACCTTGTTCAGTTTCATGCTGGCGGCAGTGATCGCGGCCCTAGGCGGTATCGCGGTGGCGCCGATCACCTCGCTCGAATTCGATACCGGCGGGTTCTTCACCAATTTCGGCTTCATCTCGGTGGCGGTGGGCGGTCTCGGCGCTTTCGCCGGATCGGTGTTCGGCGGGCTGGTGCTGGGCGTCTCCGAACAGCTCGCGGCGGGCTACGTCTCCTCGCTCTTCGCCAACGGACTCGCGCTCGCGCTGCTGCTCGTGATGCTGCTGTGGCGGCCCAACGGGCTCTTCGCCGCCGGTCCCGCGCGGCGCCAGGATGTCCGCGACGAGCAGCGCATCCATCGCGCGATCGTCCGGCTCGAAGGCAGGGGCGGGCTGATCTTCGCCATCCTCGCCGCATCCTTCATCCTCGCTCTGCCGCTCGTTCTGCCCGGGACCGGCATCCTCAATTCGCTCGTGATCACCGGCATCCTCTTCATCGCGGTGCTGGGCCTCGACGTGCTGATGGGTTTTGCCGGACAGGTGAGTCTCGGCCATGCCGGCTTCATGGCGATCGGCGGGTATACGGCCGCTATCCTTGCGACCACCTATCAATGGCCGCCTCTGCTCGGGGTCGTCGCCGGAATCGCCCTCTCGCTCGTCTGCGCGTTTGCCCTATCGCTGGTGACGACGCGGCTGCGCGGGCATTTCCTGGCGCTCGCGACCCTCGCTTTCGGCCTGATGATCGATTCCCTGACGGTGGGCCTGACCGACGTGACTGGCGGCCCGTCGGGCCTCGTCGGCATACCGTCCTTTTCGGTCGGCCCTTACGTCTTCAGCTCGTCCGTCCAGATGTATTACCTGGTCGCAGGGCTGATCTTCGTGCTGGTGGCGATGCTGCATGGCGGCATGCGCTCCGGCTTCGGGCGCGCGCTGAAGGCCGTTCGAACCGACCAGACTGCGGCCGCGGCTTTGGGCGTCAACGTGCCGCGCTACAAGCTGGCAGCGGTGTGCCTCTCGGCGGCGCTCGCCTCGCTCGCGGGCAGCCTCTACGCGTTCTACTTCCATTTCCTCTCGCCCGAGATGGTGGGCGCGCCGCGCTCCTTCGAAATGATCGCGATGCTGGTGGCGGGCGGCGAGGGGACGCTTGTGGGGCCGCTGCTGGGCGTGGCGCTGCTCACCTTGATCCCGACCATCTTCCAGCCCTTCGCGCTCTACAAGACCTTCGCCGAGGGCCTGTTGCTGGTGCTGTGCTTCCTGTGGCTGCCCGAAGGCATGTTCGGCACGGCCGCGGTCTGGTTCGCGCGCTTCTCGATGAAGCGCAAAGCCGACCTCTCCGCGAGGACGGTCGCGCCATGACCGAGGCCGCGCTCGAAATCAACGGGCTCGACAAGACTTTCGGCGGCCTCCACGCCGTCAACCAGGTGAGCTTCACCGTTCCCCATGGCAGCCTCACCGCCGTCATCGGCCCCAACGGTGCCGGCAAGACCACGCTCTTCAACCTCGTGACCGGACTTTACCGGCCCGATTCGGGCGAGGCGCGGTTCTACGGCGCCTCCCTGCTCGATCTCTCGCCGGTCGAGGTGGCCGCGCACGGCCTCATCCGGACGTTTCAAGCGGCGCGGATCTATCCCGGCATGACCGCGCTCGAGAACGTGCTCGCGGGCGCGCATCTTCATTTTCGTGCGAGCGCCTTGGCGCAGATGCTGTGGCTGGGCTCCGCGCGCCGCGAGGAACGCGCGCTTGCCGCGCGCGCCGAGGCGCTCTTGGACCTGGTCGGCCTCAAAGGCTTTCGCGACGTTGCCGCGACGGATCTGCCGATGGGCGGACAGAAGCTCCTCGAAGTCGTGCGCGCCTTGATGTCGCAGCCGCGCCTGCTCTTGCTCGACGAGCCCGCGGCGGGTTTGAACGATGCCGAGACCGCCGAACTCGCCGAGCTGCTGCGCGCGGTGCGCGATGCGGGGATTTCGGTGGTGGTGGTCGAGCACAATATGTCGCTGGTCATGGGCGTCGCCGATCAGGTGATCGTGCTCGACGCCGGCAGCGTGGTGGCGTCGGGGAGCCCGCGCGAGATTCAGCAAGATGCTCGCGTCATCGCCGCCTATGTGGGCCAGGCCGAGCCCGCCGCCGGCGGCGGCGCCGCGACGGGAGAGGGCTGATGCTGGAGCTCAAACGCGTCTCGACGGGTTACGAAGCGGTCGACGTCATCCATGAGATCGACCTCACGGTGCGCGAAGGCGAGATCGTGGCGCTGGTCGGCGCCAATGGCGCGGGCAAATCGACCTTGGTCAAGGCGATCTCCGGTATCATCCCGGTGCGGCGCGGCGAGATCGCGCTCGACGGCACGCGCATCGACGACACAAGCCCGCGCGCCCGCGTGCTGGCCGGCATCGCCCAGGTCCCGGAAGGACGCCAAGTCTTCGGCGGCTTGACGGTGCACGAGAATTTGCGCCTCGGCGCCTATGCGCGCGGGACGGCTGCGGATGCGGCCGCGCTCGACGCGGCGATCGCCAAGGTCGGCGAACTCTTCCCGGTGCTGTTGCGCCGGCTCGACGAGCCGGCGGCCAATCTCTCGGGCGGCCAGCAGCAGATGCTGGCGATCGGACGCGGGCTGATGGCGGAGCCGCGCATTCTCGTCCTCGACGAGCCCTCGCTCGGCCTGGCGCCCGTGCTGGTCGCGGAGATCTTCCGCCTCATCGCCGGGCTGCGCAACCAGGGCCGCGGGATTCTGCTTTCCGAACAGAATGCGCGCCTGTCGCTCGCTATCGCCGATCGCGCCTATGTGATCGAGAACGGGCGCGTCACCTTATCGGGCAGCGGCAAGGATCTCTTGCACAATACGGAGGTCGCCGAGCGCTATCTCGGCGTCGGCAAGGGCGTCTCGGTGGCCGATGCGCCGCGCCACGCGCAGCTGGTCGCGCGGCTGAAAAGCGTGCTCGCGCGCTGAGCGCGGGCTCAAGCCGAGTTTTTGGATTTCTGCTTCATGTGCTCGATCAGGCGGTCGAGCATCTGGCGCCATTCTTCGTCGGCGAGCGCCTTGAGCTCGGGCGCGGCGGCGGCCTCGTCGGCGAGCCAGTCCTTGCGCTTGGCTGTGGCCGTCGCCATCATCGGCTCGAGGCCGATCGCGGCTTCGGTATCGGCGACCTCGCGCATCTCGGCCGCGCGGCGGCGCCCATGCTGCACGACCCGGCCGATGAGGTAGCCAGCAAGCTTTTCCCAATCCATCTGCGGAAAGGTTTCCTCGAGCGAGGCGATGATCGTTTCCTCGACGCCGTAGCGCCGCGAGGTGAGGAAGCATTCGACTGCCAGCGCTTCGATGCCCTTGATCATGAGGCTGCGGCACATCTTGATCGCCGAGGCCTGGCCCACCACCTCGCTCGCCATCTCCATCTTCACGCCCGCGGGATTGAGGATCGCGGCGAGATCCTTGCCGTGCGTGCCGCCGAGGAGAATCGGCACCTTGATGCCGTAGGGCGCCACCGGCGCCATTACCGCGCATTCGACGTATGCGGCTCCCGAGCGCGCGACTGCATCGGCATCGGCGCGTTTCGTCTCAGGCGAGACCGAGTTGATGTCGACGAAGAACTGGCCCGGCGCGAGATAGGTCCCGGCCTCCTCGGCCACATCCTTGGCCGAGGTCGCTGTGACGCAGGAAAAGACGATGCGCGCCCCCTCGGCCGCGGCGGCGGCCGAGGCGCAGGCTTCGATCCGCATCGACCGCGCCTTGTCGCGCAGCGCCGCGCCTTCGGGCGAATTGTTGAAGAGGATGTCGTAAGTCGCGACGTCGAAATGCCCGGTCTGAAGAAATTCGCGCCCGAAGCGCTGGCCGACCTCGCCGAAGCCGATCAGGGCGATGCCGCGCGGGTCGATTGCCTTGGCGGTCATGATCGCTGCTCCCGATCCCTCTCCGACGCCGGGCGCCGCGGGCGCGGCTCGCCCGCTCGCCGACGGCGCAGCCGGTGCCGGTCATAGCATGATCTCTTCCGGCGCGCTCGCCGCAAAGAGCGACGCGCTGAGCCATACTGTCGAGAGCCACCAGGCCTGCCAGATCCCAAAGCTCAAGAGACCCACGGCCAGCACGGCGACGCTCAGCGCCAAGGCGCCGGCGCGCCGGCTCGGCGACCGCGGCGCGCGCCAACCGATGCGCCAGATCGTCCATAGGACGATGGCGAGGCCCAGCACGAGGCCGGGCAAGCCGAGTTCCAACTCCCATTGCAGCGCCGCGTCATGGGGATGGAGCGGCAGGCGCTGCGCGCCGCCGGGGTAGTGGAGCGACGGCAGGACCGTATTGAAGTCGACCTTGCCGCCTGGAATCTCGCGCGACGCATCCATGCCCCAGCCGAGGAGAGGCCGTTCCGCGACGCGGTCGGCGGCGAAGCGCCAAATCAACAGGCGATGAATGCCCGACCATTTGATCCAGGGCGCGCTTTCGTGAAGAGCCAGGATCGTGGCGTTGCTTGGAACCGCAACGGGAATGGCGATACCGAACGCGAGGAAACCGGCGATGATCGCGCCGGCGACGGCGCGCGGAGCTAGCCGCGCCGATGCGAAGACGACAAGGCTCGCGAGCGCGGCCAGAAGCGCGGTCGCGCTCGACAGCGCGGCCGTGATCGCCAGCACCGCGAGCAAGAGGCCGCCCCGCCGCCACAGCGGGACCTTCGCGCAAAGAAGCGCCCAGAGCACGAGGACAAGCGCGGTCACGCCGCGATCGAACCGCGCGAAGGACAGGCCCTGTTGATCGGGAATGCCGAGCCAAAGCCGCGTGATCGGTGCATCGCCGAAGCGCTCGATGGCGAGCAGCGCCAACGCCAGGAGGACGCCGAAAGTCAGGGCGGCGGTGATCCGGCGTCCTTCCCCGGCCGTTGTCGCAAGCGCTCGCGCGAAGAATATCAGCCCTCCGGCGCTCAGCACCAGAAAGCGCAAGCCCTCGAAAAGGCTGTGCCCGGGCAGGATCGACCAAAGGGAAGAGGTCGCGCCCCAGATTCCGAGCGCGCCGAGGAGGATCGCGGGGGTCTTCAGCGTGCCGACGCTTGCACGGCAGCGCTCCCAGTCCAGCACTAGCGTGGCCAGCGCCGCGATCGCGAGAAGCGGGGCGGCGCCCAAGGGCGCGAAGATCCCGAGCGGAGGGAGGACAAAGGCGGTGGCAGGAAAAACGGCGCCGGCGGCGCGCGCGCGGAGGCTTGGCTGCATCGGCCGGGTTATAGCGGATCGGTGGGATGCGGACATTATCGCGGGCCCGGCGCCCGCTCAGGCCTTCGCGCGCAATGCCCGGCGCGCGAGCATCGCGAAGAAGCCGCCGCCGCGGAAGGGGTAGGCGATGAAGGCGCGCAAGGACAGGATCACCGCGCCGCGCCGGTTTCGCGCCTGGTAGGACGCAGCCGCTTCTTCGACCAACAGCGTCGAATCGAATTTTCGCCCGGCCAGCCATGACCGCCGATACCATTCCGCGCGGTGCCTGGCTTTGATGCGCGACAGCGCAGCTTCGACTTTAGCGAAACTCGGATCGCCGCTCTTATGCACGATGGTCAGCGCCTCGGGTAGCACGTCCAGGCGATGCGCCGGCAGATAGCGCATGAGCCATTCCCAATCCTCGAGTCGCGGGAGCTCGGGATCGAGTAGGCCGACCTCCGAAAATACCCCGCGCCGGGCCAGAAGCGTGGAGCCGACGCCGAGGGGGCAACCCCAGACGAGCGCCTCGAGTGCGACATCGCGCGTGGTCGGATGAAAACCGTACCTCGCACCGTTTCGGTAGTCGCGGATGACATAGCCCGTGACGCCGGCTGGCGTGTCATCCGGGGCATCGGCGAGCGAGGCCATCTGCAATTCGAGCTTGCGCGGCTCCCATTCGTCGTCGCTGTCCAGAAGCGCTATCCAGTCGCCGTGCGCGGCCTCGATGCCGGCATTGCGTGCGGCCGCGGCACCTTGATTACGCGCTAAGCGTAGAATTCGAACGCGCGGCTCCTGAAGCGCGGCGACCGCATCGACCGTTCCGTCGGTCGATCCGTCATCGACGATCAGGATTTCATCGGGTTGCCGGGTTTGGCCAATCACGCTCGCGATCGCCCGCAGGATCTCGCGCCGGCGGTTGAAAACGGGAATGACGACCGAGATCGTGTTACCGGCGGAGCCCATGACGCCGTTCTTCTAGAGGACCACGGCCGGTTCGGGCAATCAGCACACGCGTTCCGGAAGAAAAGGGCTGATTGCAGCGACGGATCACGCGCGATAGCCGATTGCGCACCAGAAGGGGGGCTGGTCGGAAAAGGCGATCCGCTCGAGCCCGGCCTCGCGCATCATCTTCTCGATTTCCGCCCGGCGAAAGCGCTTTTCGAGCCGCGTACCGAACCGGTCGAGCGCATCGGTGCGCATCGTGTAAAAGCTTTTGTCGCGATAATAGTTGAGAGGCAGGAAGCTCGGATCGCCGCCCAGGAATGCGACGAGCGCCGCGAGCCGCGCCAAGGGCCAATAGACGGCAAAGGCGATCGCATCGCTGAGGCGGCGCTTGATCGAGAAGGGCAGCCGCGATGTCCCTTGCCTCACCGCATCGGAGAGGCGCCATAGCATACGAAACCAAAGCGGCCGATTGTCGAGCGCGTAATAGAGATAAACGAGCAGGGGCGCCCCCTGCTTCAGCATCGCTACGCAGGAGCGCAGGGCGCGCGCCGTATCCGGCACGTGATGGAGCACGCCGAGAGAGTAGCAAAAATCCAGGCTTCCCTTTTCGAGCGGGCTCTCATCCGCGTTCGCCAGATGAAAGCGGCAATTGCCGAATTTGCCGAGATTGCGTCGGGCGACGTCGAGCGCGCCTTGGCTTGGGTCGACACAGTGCAATATTCCCACGCGTGCGGCCACGTGTCGCGCCCAGCGGCCGCTGCCGCAGCCGATATCGGCGCCAATCGCATCGGCGGGCAGCGCATCCCAGGGAAAAATCGCGAAATATTCTTCGAAGCGACGGAGCGACTCGGCTTCGGGCATGTCCCGCTGATCGAAGGCCGACCACTCGTCGCCGAAGGAACGGACGGTCTTCTCGTCGATGTTGGGCGCGTGCGCGCGAATGTGAGCGGACATTTCCTTAATGAACCCGGTTCCGAGGATCAGCGTAGCGATCTGACCTCTCCGGGACAATCATCGGCACGGCGAAGGGAGGCGACCGCTACACGCCGCGCGCAACGGGCGTCTTGTCGCCGGCCCGATCGCGATGTGCGTCGCTATGCGAAAGGCTTGACCCGACATTCCGCGCAGGGGCGCGACGGTCGCAATGGGGTCACGCCTTCGGCGGCAAGGAAGGCGCCGGGCCGTCGGGGATTCGCAAGTCGTGGAAACCGTCGCGCAGCATGCCCATGACCTGTTGGGTCAGGAGGAAGCTCGCAACCTCGGATTCGGACGCGCCCAGAACCGAATTGCGCGCCAAGTGGCTGAGATAGTCATAGAGGCGGATCGGGACCGAAACGGTCAGAGACTTCGTTTCCGCCTTATTCCGTGGACGCGCCATGGCCCCAACCCCACTCAAAATCACGATCTGCGTTTACCGTATATTAACTTGGTTAATATATGGTTATTAGCATGAAATATCCGATTTCGAGGGACTATGCCATGCGGATTGAAAGGATTGAGCCACCAACAGCGGCAGGGCTGCGGGCAAGAGCAGAGCGTGCGCGACGGTTTCTCTGGGCCGTAGGCCAAGTAGATGCCCGCCGAATCGACGAATATGCGGCCGAATGCGAGGCCGAGGCGCGACGGCTCGAGCGGGAAAGCGAGCGGGTCTGAGGCAGCCAAATCTTATGCGAGGGCTGTACCTAAGATGATCGCTTCTGAATTTCGCGAAAGTTCTTGGGGATGCGCGGATAGCAAGTTTCCACGATGTTCGCCATCTAAACAGTCCCGTTAACTCACTCGCTTGATCCTCGTATCGTGAATGTCGCGCGGTTAGAATTGGGCGCATTCTCTCCAGCCGTATGTATTTTCAGCACCGCTGCGCATCGTTTCTGTGCAATATTGGCACGTTATGGGCATCCAAGATTATCTTAAGTCTTCCGCAGCAGTTCTCGACGAGACGTCCCGTACGCTAGACCCGGCAAAGGTTGAGCAAGCCGTGGCCATATGCACGATGGCGCTGGCGGCGGACAAGCCTCTGCTGATTTGCGGTAATGGTGGGTCCGCCGCCGATTCAATGCACATCGCGGGCGAACTCGTCGGTCGGTTTCTCAAGAACCGTCGCGCGCTCAAGGCGATTGCGCTGGCCGCTGATCCCGCAATCCTTACCGCCTGGGGCAATGACGTCTCTTACGACGAGGTCTTCGCCCGCCAAGTGGAGGCTTATGGCGAAACTGGGGGCGTGTTGCTTGCGATCAGCACCAGTGGCGGGTCCAAGAATGTCATTGCCGCGGCAGCGGCCGGAAAAGCGCGTGGTATGAATGTCATCGCGCTTACCGGGAAGGGCGGTGGCCGTCTGGCGGCGTTCGCAACCGTTCTTCTCGATGTGCCCGCGACTTCGACGCCCCTTATTCAGCAAGCGCACATCTGCTTGTATCACTATCTCTGCGCCGAGATCGAAGCCCGCATTAGCGCGTGATAAGCGGCTCATTCATTGGTATTTCCTGCTTGTCTTTCGTGACGAGGGCGCGCTCGTCTGGATTAGGTTTATCGAATAGCGGGCCTCAAGTATGACCGCGGCGTCGCCAGATGCACTTCAGCGCATCTGACGCAAGTTCGACTGGCCAGAATGGCGCGGTCGAAAAGGAATCTGTCCCGAGCTTGGCCGCGTCAAGCCATCGCATGCGCCCTAAGAGATAGATCCCAAGCAATCCGGTCTCGCGCGCATGCCATTCCTCGAGTGCGCAAAATAATGGCGTTCCGCGGGCTACTTTCGCTAATTCGCGTCGAGCGATGCTCAGGTGTTCAACGCGAATCGCTTGATAGTTGCGCCGGGCGCGATCGAGCGTCTGCGAACCCGGATGGACGAAATAACGATAAACTGGCCGCTCGAGTTCGGCTATGCGTCCCCCACTGGCCCACGCACGCATTACCCAGTCGCGGTCTGCGGCGAAACGGAAAGCAGGGTCGAATGGTCCAACTCGGTCAAAGAATTTTCGGCTGATAAACATACTATTGATGGCCAAGGGACCCATGAGAACCGTGCGAAGGTCCATGTGTTTCGGCGCTCGGCGCTCATTTCTGACGTCGTGGACGAGCGTCCCATCGGGATTGGCTTCGACGAATTCCGGCAATCCGCGAACGATGTCCGGATTAAGGGGCTCCGCATAGCGTCCCATGACGGCAGCGAGTGCGCCCGGAAGTAGTACGTCGTCAGCATTGAGAAGGCAGATAAACGCAGCTGACGCCCTGGCGATACCGAGATTGAGCGCTTCGTAAAGGGAACTGCCTGGAGATTCGATAAATGTTATGCCCTGCGCATGAGTTGCGATGGCTACGGTGCCATCCGTCGAACCCCCGTCGACGATGAACGCCTCGTAGAGTGTAGCCTGGGCGGCGAGGCTCGCGAGCGTCCGCGGCAACGTTCGCGCGGCGTTAAGTGTCGGTATTATGACGGCAAAGGCCGGAGCGGCGTGAGGCCGATCGCTCATCGTCAAATTATATCTGCATTGCCGTCATAAGGGCGTTTAGCCAATATTTGTGTTTCGGACAGGGTTCCCCCGTCGTAGACCAGCGCTGATGCGTCGAGCGACCCTGCGAAATATTTGCCGCGTTCGTGGCGCATTTAAAATCTCTTGCGCAGTTACAGTGGCGTCCAACTGATCGTTGATTTCTTCGCTTCCAAGGAGGGCATCTTCATCATAGGGGTCCGTGATAGGCACACCCGATCCAGGATCCACTTTCCGGAGCCACTCAAAAAATAGTGACTCACGATTCATGAATTGATAATTGTGTTTTTGCCCGTGGCATGCGAGTCGGAGATGCAACTCATTCAAGAACCACCGACCTTCGACAGGGCGTCCCAGCGTTTCGATGCGCCGCGCGAGCTCCGATTGGAATGCGGGCCGGTGACAATGTTCAGAAAAGGCCGAGTGGGCTTGACAGATATCAACGGCGAATCGCCCATAATGTGTGAGCGCATCATCGATCTGTCCCACCGCCGTAGGAATTTCGTCATCTATGAAGAGTGCATTGCCCCCGTCAAGATGCCGCGTCATTCCAGAAACGAGTGATCGAGACAGGATGACGGGTGTTCCGGCTTGCAACGCTTCAGCAACGACTCGCGGCGTGCCTTCCTTATGAGAGGGCAGGAGTAGAAATCGCGAGCGGTGTAGGATATCGGTCATTAAGTTGCGAGCCAGGGGATATCGACCGAACGAGTCCTCTGAGCTACTAACGATCGACAGACGCTGTAGTTGCCGTGACGAAAAAATGCGCCGCGGGATCTCATAGAAGCGTCGATCAATTTCTTGTTTTGCGTAGCATTCTTCGCCGAATGCGATGTGGCGCGGATCTGGAACAATCAGGGTTGCCGAGAAATTCGGGCGTCGTTCCATAAGGTCGCGCAGAATCAGCAAAGTCTCGTGAATTCGTTTGATGACCGACGGGCGCGAGATTACACAGATATCGACATTCCGCTCCATACCTTTTGGCCGAGCAGATACCTCGGGCATGAAATTGATGCAGTTGTATGGTAGCAACTTCTCGCGAGGTAACTTGGCGAGGAACTTCGCATCGATTTCTGGCCACATGATGAAATCGTGCCAACGCTCAAGCGGCCAGCTGTCGAAGTGCGAGCAATCGCCTTGGATGTGGACACCAAATAACCATGTACGTTCCGATATACCGCGAGCGAGGAACTCCTTCACGAGGGCCGACTTTGCCGGCAATCCCCGCAAGGCCTCATTGTGAGTGAAAGTTATGACGCCGGGGCTGCGATCTGTGCGTTGCTTAAGTATGCAGGGCATGAACCACCTCAGCGCCTCGTGAGCGCACGCACAAGCCGTGACCCAACACGGTCGACAAAATTGCGACGTGGCACGGCTTGAGCCGCAACATGTCCATCGGGATCAATCGCTAGGTGGGGCGGCGGCACCAACACGACATCACTGGGAATATCCATTGATTCGATCAAGTCCGCGAAAGGACGATACGCCTCTTCATCCATCAGATATAGAGCTTCGCACGGGTTGGTGAACATGGAGTAGCCGCGCTGATGTTGAACAAGGCCAATCGAGGTATAGCAACTCAACATCTTGGATTTTGCGGACGCTTCAGTCAGAAATTGCACGTAGTATCCTGGACATTCGGCAAAGAAGGTCAATGTAGGTTCGCGTGCTCGCTGGGTAGGTTGAAGTAGGAACTCACAGCGTGCTGCGTGAAGCAAATGGAGTGAGCCGTAGCGGCGTAGCTCACCAACGATTGGAATGTGGCGGAAATAGGGGATAGGAAGGCACGAGAAATATCCGAAAGGTATTCCAAAGTTACGGCTCCAATGTCGCAACGCCATATTAGCCTGACGGTGATGCGGGTGCAGATGCTCGTCGCCAAAAGTGGAATGAGTCACCAGTAGAGCTATGTCGTCGCGCCTCAGCCCCAGGCTCCGGAGCCCTTCT
Organism: uncultured Alphaproteobacteria bacterium; assembly: GCA_963729935.1. GTDB lineage: Bacteria > Pseudomonadota > Alphaproteobacteria > ATCC43930 > CGMCC-115725 > CAIKMD01. Next base: position 98,213 of record CAVSPW010000005.1, on the reverse strand, counting down.
TCCAGGGTCGCTGAAGGCTCGGGCAAGGGATCGGTCGCGGCCCGTAGGGGGCCTCCGACAATAACTCCGTCAGCATAGCCCGCGACCTGTCGTGCCGCTTCAAATTCCGCCATACGGGCGGATTGCGGGTCACGGCCCGACAAGCAGATAACATAAGCTTCGAGGAAAGAAAATTGCGAAATCGAGTGCAACAGGCCGCCGATCCAAAGCGCCTCGTCATCGGGATGGCAAGTGGCGAATACGATACGTTGAATACGAGGCTTATCCATGGCCGTTTGATCAGATAACATACTCGATCTGCCCGCGCCGATATTCAGCAACATGCTCGCCAAGCCACTTAACCGTAAGCTTTAGTCCGTCGTCGAATGCGGTTTCAGGCCGCCAATCCAGGAGGGTGCCCGCAAGCCTGTTGTCGGCTAGGAGGCGTCGTACCTCGCTGCTTTCTGGCCGGACACGTTCATTGGCCTCTTCGATCCTTAGTTTCTTGCCCATGATCTGAGCGATCCGCGCAGCGAGATCGCCAATCGAGATTTCGGTGCCGCTGCCGAGGTTGATGGTTCTTCCCACTGCCTCATGGACTTCGGCGGCGCGCAACATGCCGCGCACTGTGTCGTCTACATACGTAAAATCGCGCGTCGGCGTGAGCGCTCCGAGCCGAATTTCATTGCCTGCGAGCATTTGAACCACGATTGTAGGAATAATCGCTCGCGCCGATTGCCTGGGACCATATGTGTTAAATGGACGGACCGTTGCGACAGGTAGAGTGAATGCGCGATGGAAGCTTTCAACGAGCTGATCGGCACCTATCTTGCTCGCTGAATAGGGCGATTGTCCTTGCAATGGATGTCGCTCATCGATCGGTACGTACTGCGCTGTCCCATAAGTCTCGCTAGTTGATACATGTACGAGTCTGGTCACGTTTTCCCGACGGCAAGCATTCAAGACGTTAAGCGTGCCGCCGACGTTTACAGCCACCGCTTCCGATGGACTGACGTATGAGAAAGGAATGCTGATCATCGCTCCCAAGTGGAATATAATTTTCTGTCCCCGCACGGCGTCGACGACACGTTCGGGGTCGCGTAAATCGCCTTGAACCACTTCGACTGCGCTGAACACGTCCGGAGCAAGATCCGTGAGCCATCCTGAGGTTCCCCGGCTAGTGTACCTGACGAAGGCGCGAACCGTGGCACCCTGCCGTACCAGTGCGTCGGTCAAATGACTACCAATAAAGCCGCCAGCCCCGGTAATGAGAACGGGCAATCCTTGCCACCTCATGACAAATTTCCGCTGTTGTTGTGCGCGATATTATCAGCAAGAAAGGATTGCCGCTCGCGCTCGAAGATTTCGTTCGATGCTGTGTAATCGTCAATCCGGCCGATATCGAGCCAGCGGCAATTTGTATCGAAAATCATCGGTGCCTTGCCGTCGGCTACGAGATGCAAGACCAAATCAGGAAAATCGAGCCGCCCTCTTCCGCGGATATAGGCGAGCACAGAAGGCTCGAGAACATAAATCCCCATACTCACCTTATAGTTTAGAATCGGTTTCTCGATGTAATTCGCCACCGTATGCTGAGGTGATGCCTCGATGACGCCGAGATCGATTTTCACGGCTTTGTTTGCAACGCAGACGGTCGCCGCCCTTCCATGGTCGCTATGAAAGCGCAAGAGCGTCGCATAGTCGATTGTCGTCAGCAGATCACCGTTCATGGCAAGAAACGTCTGGTCGAGGCCACTGACCAGTCCGAGTGGCCCCGCTGTGCCCAGGGGTTCTTTCTCGTAGGAATACGCTATCCGGATGCCCCATTTTTCGCCATTGCCGAAGTATGCTTCGAGAAGAGAGCCAAGATAGCCGACGCAAAGCACGATTTCCGAGACACCGTGGCTCTTGAGCTGACGCAGCATAATCTCGAGAATTGGCATATCGCCCACTGGCATCAGGGGCTTTGGCAGCACCGTCGTATAGGGTGCCAAGCGCGTGCCTTTTCCGCCGGCGAGGATCACCGCCTTCATGATCTTTCGTTTCTCCAATAAGCGAGTGTGTCTCGTAAGGACGTCTCGAGTGCGACGGCCGGGTACCATCCCGTCGCCCGATGCAGCTTCTCATAAGAGCCCCGCTGGTAGGAGACGTCGGAACCTCGCTCCACATGCGTCATGGCCCGAATTTCAGTTGGCTTCGTTGTGAGCCCGGCGAGGTAGTTGACCACCTCGCGCGCTTGTGTGGGTCGGCCCGAGCAAATGTTGTAGGCCTCGCCCGGTTCGCCGTGATCAGCGATCGCGATGAGGGCTGCCGCAACGTCACGGACGTCGACGAAATCCCGATATGTGTTGAGGTCGCCCGTTTCAAGAATGGGCGGCACCGTGCCGCGCTCGATATCGGCAAGCTTGGCTGCTATCGATGAAGCGAGAAAAGGTGCGCGTTGACCCGGCCCAACAATATTGAAGGGACGTACGCATAGGATCGGCAGGCCCGTCGACGCGTAAAGGATTCGGCCCATTCGATCCACCGCGAGTTTGCTGATGCCGTAATCGGTGATTGGGAGCAACTCGCTGTCCTCCCGAATGGGATCGTCCTGCGATGCACCATATTCGGCGCTTGACCCCAGTAGTATCACCTTCATCGCGGAGCGTAGCGCCTTACGCACGGACTGAAGCAACATTGCAGTACCGAGCACGTTTGTTCGATAGATCTCGGTCATCGGGGCAAAACCGCTCCTCCCGGCAAGGTGAAAGAGGACGTCGAAAGGCTGGGAAGCCAACAGTGCGTCCATCAACCCGCTGTCCTCGAAATTCCCCGTAACGTTTAGCATGTCGCACGCAGCGTCGGTTAGGCGGGATACCCGCACTTTCTTCCGACTGAGGCAGACTATACTTGCTTTCTTTGCCACTAGCGCATCGATGAGATGAGTGCCGACGAAGCCGCTGGCTCCAGTTATCAATATTCGCATGGCCAACACTCCCTAGCCGCTACCGAATGCCCGGACGGCTAACTGCACTGCCTATGTTGGGCGTTCATGAACGTTCCGAGTTTATCGCTAAGCACCTAACTTGCAATACGATTTCGGCTGCTCGGACGATAGCGAGTCGCTCTGTTCCGGATGCACGCTGCTGCGTGCATTCCTGGTCTGGACGAGGTGCTATCGGGTTGCTATGGCAGGCTATGAGAGCCGACGGATCGAGGATCCCTGAAAATCTATGGTAGAAGAGACCACTAGGGACATCGGAATGTTCGAACGAGCGGCGGGACGTGAGCCGGTGCAGATCATTGCAGCTCGCCACGGGTGGCGAGCCCTTGATTTAAGCGAAATATGGGAGTTCCGAGGTCTCATCTGGCTATTTGTCCGGCGCGATTTGAAAGTCCGTTACAAGCAGACGTTCTTTGGCCTGCTTTGGGTGCTGCTTCAGCCGCTCGGCATGACGGTCGTTTATACGATCTTCTTCGGTTATATCGCCCGAATTCCTTCTGATGGCGTGCCCTATCCGGTGTTTTTGCTCGGAGGCATGATCCTTTGGCAATCCTTTAGTCGTGCGGTCAGCGATGGCGGCACGAGCCTCGTATCGCAGCAAGCACTTTTGACGAAGATTTATTTCTCGCGCCCGATCGTTCCGCTTGCGCCTGTCCTCTCCGCATTCGTCGACTTCGGCGTGCTCGTGCTTCTTCTGCTTGGCCTCATGCTCTTTTACGGCAAGCCGCCTTCGGCGCTGATCCTATTGGCGCCGTTCTTTGCGCTTTTGGCGGCGACGCTAGCTTATGCTATTGCGCTCTGGCTTTCTGCTCTCGATGCGCGCTATCGAGATGTTCGCTACATGATGGGTTTTGCGCTGCAAATGTGGTATTTCGCGACCCCGATCGTATATCCATTAAGCGTCGTGCCCGAACGTCTACGGTTCATCTTCCTATTGAACCCAATGACCGCGCCCATTTTGGGTTTCCGGTGGGCGATGCTCGGCGATGTGGTTCCGCCTGACCCCGCGACCATCGTGGCTTCCGTGGCGACGACAGCGTTGTTGTTATTGGGCGGCGTATTCTTCTTTCGCCGGGTCGAGCGTAATATCGTCGACCGCATTTGATCCCTCTATGAGCGACACCGTTATCACGATCGAGAATCTTTCGAAGCTCTATCGCCTCGGCGAGATACAGAGCAGCCACACCATTGCCGAAGCTATCACCAAGCGCGTGAGGCGAGCGTTCGGCACGAGATCGGCATTGTTGGATCAAAAATCCAAAGGGCCTGAGGTGCTTTGGGCGCTCAAGGATGTTTCTTTCTCGGTCGAACGTGGTGACGTATTGGGGGTAATCGGTCGAAACGGTGCCGGCAAAAGTACACTTCTTAAAATCCTGTCGCGAATTACGGAACCGACCACGGGTCGCGTTGTCATCGAGGGCCGCATCGGTTCTCTGCTCGAAGTTGGAACGGGCTTCCATCCAGAGTTGACCGGGCGCGAGAATGTCTATCTCAATGGCGCAATACTCGGCATGTCACCGATGGACATCACCCTGAAGTTTGACGAAATAGTCGAATTTTCTGAAATCAGCAATTTCATCGACACGCCCGTCAAGCGGTATTCCAGCGGGATGTATACGCGCCTTGCCTTTGCCGTGGCGGCACATCTCGATTCGCCGATCCTAATTGTCGACGAAGTGCTTTCGGTTGGTGATGCGGCTTTTCAAAAGAAGTGTCTTGGCAAAATCGATAATATGACCCGAAGCGGTCGAACGGTCGTCTTCGTGAGCCACAATATGGGAGCAGTTTCGGAACTCTGTTCCAAGGCAATTCTCCTGCACGAGGGACAGCTTCACGCGAGCGGTCCTACATCGAAGGTGATAGAGGCCTACGTGCATCTGCTCGGCAGCAGCTACCAAGGCCTCAACGTCGACGTCGACTCCGCGGCCCCATTTTCATTCGTATCGATTACTACGACCGATGGAGAAGGTCGACCGATTCAGACCTTCGACATCGCCGATCCGGTTCACATCGTTGTGACGTACCGGTTACGCACGTACGTCGCCGATTTGACGGTCGCAGTGCTTGTGTCGCGTAACATGACCGAGCTTTTTTATGCACATGATTGTGACGAAGCGGATGAGTTTCAGCCTAAGGTGCCGGGATTGTACCGCGCGGTGTATCGCTTGCCGGGCATGTTCTTGAAAGCGGGGAGCTATAGTATACGGGTCGATTCGGGAACAACGACGGCGATGTTCCAGCAGATCGAGTATGCGCTGACCTTTGACGTCGAAGAGCTCTCACTCAACACGCGACACAAGGGCTATACGAAGGATCGACCGGGCTTGATCGTCTCACCGGGCAGGTGGACGACGACAAAGCTCGAATGAGCATAGGCACGCGCCGGGCTAATTTACAGATACGGGGCCACGACCAATTATTCGACAGGCGAGGTAGTGTGCCCGGTGTCCGCAAAGTTAAGAATAGAACGATGGCATGGCGTTCGTAAATGGGCGGTGTTCGACGCGCCGCGCAATGCAGAGAATCTCGGCATCGTTGGGCAGCATCGCCGCTTCCGGGGCCGGCTTCTGTCCAAAGGTGAGCCGGCGCCAACTCGCATCGTTCAAAAACATGTCGTTGACCCCGATCGCGACGTAATTGCAATCAGGTTTGACCAAACGCAACATCACGCGCCGCAGGAGACTGCGCGATTCGAAGTGTTTTCTAATCCTGACCTTCAGTGCGGTGATCTTGAAGCCGTTCTGTTGATAAAAGTCACGAAACAGCATCGGTTGAAGATCGTAATATCCTCGACCGAGATGACCGGTCAACGAAGCGAGATTGACGATGGTTCCGTCGGGGCGCAGCAGAGAAAGGATATTTCGCCAAACACTTGCGACATCAAAGCAGCAATAAAGTGTGCCAGCATCGATCACCATGTCAAACTGTCCATGGAGTGACCGCGGCAATTCAACCTGGAGATCGGCGCGGATACTGGGATTGCCTGTGGCATCGATCGTTTGCACGGACTCGAAGCCGCCCCGAGAGCCGAACTCCCTTAAGTCTCGTGCGTTGTCGCCCGAGCGCCACGGCGTAAAGAAGGTGCAGTCTCCGAGGATCACGCATGTTACTGCGCGGTTGAGGTAGTGCCCTCTTGCTGCGACGATTTCATCAAAAGTGGCTAAATCGATTGCCATGGGTCGCGTTACCACAGCTCGCGTGATTGTGATAGCAGCAATTTCAGATAGTCGAGATAGGCGCGCCAATTGTGCCGGAAATGACTTCCCTCCTTTATAAACGCGTTCTCTCCTTCAAGGAGAAACTGGACTAGAGAGTTCGCGTCTTTCATTTCGGTGCGGACTTGAGGGGCACGTTCAGTCGTTCGACGGAAAGCCGCTCTCACTGTCTCGTCGCCCCGTATCAATTGATAACCAAAAGGGACAATGATTCTTTCAAGCGTGTGGAGCGAATAATGAAACATATGCCCGTATTGCAAATAAGCTAGGAAATTGTCGGCATAGTGCTCCCGAGAATTGAGAATTCCAGGAACGCCGATATAGAGCCATGCGCCAGGCTCCTGACTCGCGGCAATATTGGCCAATAAATCGGCCGGCGACCGAATATGCTCTAGAACTTGCTCCATTACGATGAGATCGTAGCGCTCTGTGCCAGCGAGAAAAGCCCGATTGCGGATATCAATTCCTCGCGACCGACCGTAATCAGCTGCCTGCTGATTAAGCTCGAAGCCGACGCTGTGCGCGAAATGTCCCTCGGTGTTAAACCAAGCGACAAGGCCTCCCTCACCCGATCCAATATCTGCCATTGTCGTCCCAGAATCGGACCGGCGATCGGTTTCCTTCAGAAATTGACAGATTCCTGGTCCCTTGCTCCTCTGCAAATTGAACATGAACTGATGAAGGTCGTCTCTGGTCCCTCTTTCAATCTCCCGGTAGTCCCGTTGGTAGTGATCGGTCATCGCGCTCTCGTCCATTTGGCGATCCGTGAAGACGAGTGAGCAGCCGAGGCAAATCACGACCGATGTAGGAATCCCGGTGCGCTCTTGCGTCGCCAAGAGCCTTAAACGGGAGCAGGAACAAAAGGGGCAAGCTCGCAGCGTCTCAAGCCGGTATGTCTGCCTCAACTTGCGAAGGAAGCGGAGCTTTGCTTCCGCGTGGCCCGCGTCGAGGAACCACGTCGGGAGCTGGGGAAGGAAGTCATAGATTGCCGCGCGATGGATAATGGGCCGCGGCAGAAATAATGCTTTAGCCCATCGTGCTGCCAGCATTCCGCCAAGTAAAGCTGCGCCCCGCAGGGTCGAAAATCCGTCGGAAAAGCCGTTCATGCGGTGGATGTGTAGCATACGCAATCATTTCGTGAACCGTTTCTCGAATGCACGATGGATATGGTGCCCCTTGGCTACGGAAGTTGAGCGAATTCGCGGCTATTTGGGGCTGCGAGTGCCATTCGAGCTACAATAACGCTGTGCGATATTTAGCACTTCTCGATAACGCTGACCGTAAACCAAGTTTCACGCCAAGCGCCGAGTTCGTCGATCGGTACGATATCGTCGTTCTTACCAGATCCCTGCCAATTATTGCGGCGCCCCAAAATGTCGTAGCCGGCGACCAGGATTTTGATTGGTCCCGCGTCTTCGAACAGTGAGGGGATGGCGGTGTGCGTGTAGCGAAAGTAATCAGCTGGGGCGGCGTGGTAGCGCTGAGCGAATGGTACGATCGTGATGCAGATCGCGCCCGGTTTCATCAGCCAATAAATGTTGCGGGCCGCGAGCCACGGTCGGCGCAAATGCTCAAAGACATTGTTGCTATAGACGACATCAAAGGAGCTTTCTGCAGACGAGAATCTGTTTGGGAAGTCTGGGCCACAGATGTCACCCGCGAGGACATTCGTACCTTTCGGTTCAATGTCGATGCCCCAAAATGTGAAATTTGCATCAAACCACGCGCGGTTCTGGCTGTAGAATCGCTCATCAATGTTCAGATTGCCCGTAACGCCGAGAAGGTAACGCAACTCGCCGTCGCCGGATCCGACCTCGGCAAACTTGCCCGACCGCCCCTTCAACGCTTCACGAGAGACTCCCTCTTTGCAGAGGTCGACATTGTAACTGGGTTTTGTCAGTGTGTGGTCGCCAAGGACCCTGTACCGGGCGTTTGGCGTACTTGGCTGCCGAAACGATCGAAGAAGGCGCGCGAGCATCAGAGGACATCGTTAGCAATGCCCAAGCTGATAGCCGCCATTCGCTATGGCGTCAAGTCGCAGGGGTTCGCTCGGGAGCAATCAATCAGACAACAGACGGCAGGTTGGATCACTAGCAGATTTGAGGGAAGTTGCCGAACTGCTCTCATGAAGACGTGAGGAAAGCTCGATGCAGCGTAAAGTTTGCATTGACGAGACTCGCACCAATCGGCCATCGGCGCCGACTCACGATCTGCCGTTCGGATGACAGACCATTTGGCAACGGCTAAGATACTGAAGAGGTGTTTCGGGCTGCCAGAGGAAACGAGCGGTCGACGAATCCGAGGATTTAGCCACGTGAAAAATATCTGCAACGCATTGATAACCTTGCGTTATTGGCGAAACGCGTCAAGAGCGGGTGCACTCCACGCCGAGGCAATCGATGCGGCGTGGCTGCGAGCGCAGCTGTTGAAGGTCCGGCCGGATCTCGACGTGCTTCTGGCGGTGGTCCGGCGCGATGGCATTGCTGCCGTTCCCGGCTACTGGAGCGCCGAGGAAGTTGCTGTTGGTCGCGCGGAGATCGATCGGCTTATCAAGGCGTATCCTGACAGCGTGCAGCTTTTTTCCGGCGGATCGGATAAGCGTTTGTTCGGCGTAGAGGCGGTGAGTCCGGTGCTCGCACGATTTCACGACGATCCGTTTTTAAAGGGTTTCGGCGAATTGCTGGGTGGCCTTAAGCTTTATAACTTCGTCACGCTCGGCGCGCGGATCGATGCGGTTCCCACGAACAACGGTTCCGGCGACGGTTGGCACCGCGACGCGCATGGATTCCAGTTCAAATCGATCCTCTATTTGAGCGACACAGACGACCGCAATGGTCCGTTCGAGTACCTGCCCGGGAGTCATAAGCTTTGGCGCGCCGGGGTAGATACGGCGCTAGCCGGTCTTCCTGCGGCGCCCGCCAGCCGCTATGACGATGCGCAGGTCGCGCGGCTGGAAACCTTTGGATTCGCTCCGCGCCGCTTCCCGGGAAAAGCGGGTACGTTGCTGCTCGCCTGTACCTGCGGTATCCACCGTGGCTGCCCACTTGAAACGGGATGGCGTTACGCCTTGACCAATTATTTTCATCATCCATACCAACTCGACGATGCGAAAGTCGCAAGCTTTCCGGCATTGGTCCCCGGTGCATTGGAGCGCGTCCGTGCAGATCTTGGCGCAATATCGCGCGGCGCATTGGTCGACGCATGACAATAGCCGGTGCGCTGCGCCATGCGTTCATCTTGCGTTTGCGGCATGGGTTTGCCATTCCGCCCGCAGGAATTCGAATCGCGCTGGACGTGAAACGCCTGTCGGGAGCAGGCACGGCGCGACGCGCGAAGGCTTTGCAAGCACCGCGCGGACGCTGGCGCTGTATCGCGCTCGGGGACATCAATGAGAGCTTTTCCCGACCCGATTGGCAAACGCTCGATTTGCGCGAAGGCGCCGATTTCCAGTGCGATTTTCGCAAGGACTCGCTGCCATTTCCGGACGAATCGCTCGATGCCGTCCATTCTTCCCACATGATTGAGCATATCTCGGCCGCGGATGGGCGCTCCCTATTCCGCGAGATTTATCGTTGCCTCAGGCCGGGTGGGGCGTTGCGGCTCTCGACGCCCGATCTGGCCCTCCTGATCGATCGGTACCAGCAGGGCGACTGGCGTTGGTTTCTGGAGGCGGATGGTCGCTACGTTCTCGAGAACGTCATCGGCGGTGGGATGCCGCCGGAGTTGCTGTTGATGCACAACCGGCTGGTAGGGTGGATCGCCTCGTATTCGGGCCGCCTAGACACGGGTGGCGGACCCATTGTCGATAAAGCTCTTGTCGACGAGAAGCTGGCGCAGCTGGACCGGTACGGATTTCGAGATTGGTGCGTGTCGCTGCTTGAGCCTCGCCGCATTTATGCGCACATCCATCTCTACGACTATGAAGAGCTGGCGCGTGAGCTGAACGATGCGGGCTTTAGCGAAGTCCGGCGTTGTTCTTTCGGTGAAACGCAATCGGCCGACATGAAGGATCCGCCGATCGATCGCGAGAAGCATCGTCTCTATAGCCTTTACGTGGAAGCCTTACGCTAGCAGGAAGACGGGATCGAACATTGAGCGAAGCCAAGAATGCCAAGCCTCTCGACATTATCGCCATCATTCCGGCGCGGGGCGGGTCGGCGCGCGTTCCGGGCAAGAACCTGCTCCCACTCGCGGGACGGCCGCTTTTGACGTACAGCATCGATCAGGCGCTGCAATCCCGCGAAGTGCGCTCGGTCTATGTCTCGACCGACGATGACGCGATAGCGCGTGTCGGAGAGGTCGCCGGAGCCACGGTCATTCGCCGGCCCGCGCCGCTCTCGACCCCCGAAGCGTCCAGCGAGTCCGCCTTGATCCATGCGCTTGACAGTCGCCGCGAAGGCGGGCTCGCGGATCCCGACTTTGTCGTGTTTCTGCAATGCACCTCCCCGGTGAGGCGGCCCGACGATATCGATCATGCCATCGCGACAGTGCGGGCGAGCGGCGCCGACTCGCTGTTCTCGGCTTGCGAAAACAATCGGCTCATCTGGGCGCTGCGAGGCACAGAGCTGGTTTCGATCAACTACGACTATCGGCGTCGCCAAAGGGAACAGGACATGGCCGTGCAGTATCGCGAAAACGGCTCGATTTACGTGTTCAAACCGGAGATCTTAAGGACACTCGGTAATCGGCTCGGCGGGAAGATGGCTGTTTACGTCATGGACTATTGGAGCTCTTTCCAGGTTGACACCCCGGAGCACGTCGAGCTTCTGCAATGGATCATGCAGCGCCCAGAATACCGGCCGGCAATCAGGTGGCCCGAACGCGTCGGGCTCGTCGTCTTCGATTTCGACGGTGTCATGACCGACAACGTGGTCGAAGTGGACGATCACGGTCATGAAACGGTCCGCTGTGTCCGCTCCGACGGGCTCGGGCTCGATCGCCTCCGCCGCGTCGGCATCCCGGCCATCGTCCTCTCCACGGAAACCAATCCGGTCGTCCGCATTCGCTGCGAGAAATTGCAGATCCCTTGTCACCAGGGAATCGACGATAAGGGTGCCTATCTCCGCAGATACTTGAAGGAGAAGTCCATCGATGCTGAGACTGTCATTTATGTCGGAAACGACGTCAATGACCTCGATTGTTTTGAAGCGGTTGGCTTCGCCGTTGCCGTGGCGGATGCGCACCCGCAAGTGAAAGCCGCCGCTCGCCTCGTTCTCAATACGGCGGGAGGGCGCGGCGCCGTGCGCGAAATCTGCGATCGGCTGATCGATCATCTCGCCGAAGCGCGCGCATTGTGAGCACCGCATTCCTCGAGTCCCTTTTTTCGCTTGCGGGCCGCGTCGCGATCGTGACAGGAGCATCGCGCGGTATTGGGGCGGCGATAGCTGGCGGCTTCGCCGCGGCGGGAGCGGATGTAACCGGGCTTGCACGCTCACCGTCACGAGAATTGCCGCCGCCTGCTGATGGCTTCGTCTATGTCTCTTGCGATATAACTGACACGGACACCTTTGCGGCAACTTGCCGCAAAGTTTACGAAGGGTGCGGACGGCTCGACGTACTCGTCAATGCGGCTGGGATCACATTGCCCGCTGCCGAGCCCGAGCAAAGCCTCGCTGACTTCGACGCGACGCTTTCGACTAATCTTCGTGCAGCGTATGCCTGTGCCAGGGCGGCGATCGATTTCATGACACAATCAGGAGGCGGGTCGATCATCAATGTGACTAGCATCGGGGGCATGTTGGGCTTTCCTGGCAATCCCGGCTATGCCGCGGCGAAAGGCGGGCTGCGCGTGCTGACGAAGGCACTCGCCGTTGACTACGCGGCTAGGAATATTCGTGTGAACAATCTCGTTCCCGGCTATGTCCGCACCCGCATGACCGAGGCGAGCTACAATGACAATGGAGCTCGCGAGAAGCGCCGACGGCGCACGATCCTAAATCGGTGGGGCAAACCCGGCGATCTAGTCGGCGCCGCGATTTTTTTGGCATCTCCAGCTTCCGCGTATGTCACCGGGCAAGACCTAATCGTCGATGGCGGGTGGACGGCAAAGGGGCTCGACTGAGCCACGAACGATGACGCAAAGAATTGGTTTCATGCAAGGACGCCTTTCACCGCAAGTGGACGGCAAGATCCAGGCCTTTCCTGTGCGGCATTGGCGCGAAGAGTTTGGGCTTGCCGAACATTATGGTTTTCCGCTGATCGAGTGGACGCTCGATTACGACGGATTAGACGACAATCCTCTGCTGGCGCGCGAAGGGCGCCGAGAGATTTTAGCCCGCAGTGAGCAACATAGCGTGTCTGTTCGCTCGTTGACAGGCGATTGCTTCATGCAAGCGCCCTTTTATAAAGCCGAGGGTGCTGCCGCTTCGAAGCTCCTCGATATGCTGCGCCGAGTTCTCGATGCAGCTGCTGAATTGAGGCTTGCCTATGTGGTGATGCCGCTGGTCGACAACGGCCGCCTTGAGAAGGTGGCGCAAACGGAGCGGCTACACAATGCGTTAGAGCGGCTGGATCCGATGATTCGCGACGCGAAAATGAAAATCGTATTCGAATCCGACTTGCCGCCCGATGAGCTGCGGCGCTTTATCGCAGATTTCCCGCCCTCCTCCTTTGGGATAAACTACGACATCGGCAACAGCGCGAGCCTCGACTACGATCCCAGCGCGGAAATCGGCGCTTATGGAGCGCGTATCGACAACGTGCATGTTAAGGATCGACTCATAGGCGGCTCGACGGTTCCGCTCGGCACTGGAAATGCCGATTTGCCGCATGTGTTCCGATTACTGCGCGAAACAGGTTATCTTGGGGACTTCATCCTTCAGACCGCACGCGCCGAGGACGGCCGCCATGCTTCCGTACTGTGCCGTTACCGCGACATGGTCTCGGCCTGGCTTGAAGCGCCGCCCAAATCATGAACCTGGGACTCGCGGGAAAAGTGGCGCTCGTTAGCGGTTCTAGCCGCGGGATTGGCCACGCCATCGCCAAGGCGCTTTGGGCCGAAGAATGTTGTGTTGCCATAAACGGACGCAATCTCGCAAAGCTCAACGAGTCGCTCGCCGAAATGCCCGAGCGAGCGAGTGCCCACAACGCCGATGTGACCGATATGGAAGCATGCCGCGGGCTGATACGAGGCGTAGTCGAACGGTGGGGCCAGCTCGACATACTTATATGCAACGTCGGTAGCGGAGTCTCGGTGCCAGCCGGGTCTGAAACGTCGGCGGAGTGGGAGCGGATACTTGCTGTCAACCTTATGGCCTCCACCAATCTCGTCGCAGCGGCTCGTTCGAGTCTTCATGCGGGCGCTTCAATTATCTGCATCTCATCGGTCTGTGGCGTCGAAGCACTTGGTGCACCCATCGCCTATTCGGCCGCAAAAGCCGCGCTCAATGCCTACGTGCGAGGCATGGCGCGGCCGCTCGGAGCGGCTGGCATTCGCATCAACGCGGTCGCGCCTGGAAATATTCTTTTCAAAGGCGGTTCATGGGAGGCGCGCGTCAGAGAGAATCCCGCGGCTACAGCGGCGATGCTCAAGCGCGAAGTCGCGCTCGCTCGATTCGGCGAGGCGGAGGAAATTGCGCAAGTCGTGGCATTTCTTGCTTCGCCTTGCGCGGCTTTCGTGACTGGCGCCATATGGATTGCCGATGGTGGGCAAATAAGGTCTTAAGGAGAAACTCATGCCCGCCGATATTGCGCTTTATCGTTTTCGGACAGATGGAAAGATCGCCTTCGTGACCGGAGGAGCGGGCCTTATGGGGACCGAGCATGCGGAAGCGCTTATCGAGATCGGTGCGCGCGTAGTCCTAGCCGACATTGATCCGAAAGCATTGGAACGAGTGGAAAAGCGGCTTGTTGAGGCCTACGGTCCCGACCGCGTTATGTTGTCGCGCATGGATGTGACCTCTATTACGGAGATAGAAAGCGCGTGTGCGCAAGTCGAACATGTTTGGGGGCCAGTCGACATTCTTATCAACAATGCCGCTATCGATCCGAAGGTCGAAGCCGGGTCAAACATTCTCGAACGCTCACGGCTTGAGCGTTTCTCGCGCGCTCAATGGGACCTGGAAATCGCGGTCGGGCTCACGGGCGCCTTTCTCTGCGCCCAAGTCTTCGGCACGCGGATGGCGGCCCGCGGCGGCGGCGTGATCCTCAATATCGCTTCGGATCTTTCGGTCTTTGCGCCGGATCAGCGCATTTATCGCACGGAGGACGCGCCTGAAGGTGAGCAGCCGGTAAAACCAGTTACTTATTCGGTAATTAAGACAGGCCTTATCGGGCTCACGCGCTATCTTGCCGGCTATTGGGCTGGCCAGGGTGTGCGGGCTAACGCGATCTCCCCGGGCGGCATTTTCACCGGCCAACCTGAAGAGTTTGTCGCGCGATTGACAAATCTGATTCCGCTCGGGCGCATGGCAACGAGAGATGAATATCGTTGCGCCGTCCAGTTCCTGTGCTCGGATGCTTCGCGGTACATGACCGGACAGAATTTGATTATGGACGGAGGTCGAAGCATTCTCTAGGCTTGCATTCGCGTTATTTCTATTGATCAATTTTCCTACGTGCGAAGGTGGGCATCCTGCATGGTTGAGCAGATAAAGATCGGGTCTCGGCTGGTCGGGCCGGAGCAGCCATGTTTCGTAATCGCCGAGATCGGCATCAATCATAACGGCGACATCGAGATCGCGAAGAAACTCATTGATGCGGCGCACGCAGCCGGATGCGACGCTGTCAAGTTCCAGAAACGCACGGTCGAGGTGGTCTACTCGGTTGACGAATTGGAGCGCCCGCGCGAAAGTCCCTTTGGGACTACCAATGGCGCGTTAAAGCATGGCCTCGAATTCGGCGAAACCCAGTATCGTGCGATCAACGAATATTGCCGGGATCGGGGCTTGCTGTGGTTCGCGTCGTGCTGGGACGAGGGTTCGGTTGATTTCATCGAGCAGTTCAACCCGCCTTGCTACAAGATCGCCTCGGCGTCACTTACTGACGACGCTCTATTACGCCACCACCGGCGATATCGGCGCCCGATCATTCTGTCCACAGGCATGAGTACCCTCGCGCAGATCGATCATGCTGTCGAGATTCTAGGCAAGAATGACCTCGTGATCATGCATTGCACCAGCACGTATCCCTCAAAGATCGAGGAGTTGAATCTCGGCGTCATAAACTTGTTGCGCGGACGCTACGGCGTGCCGGTGGGCTATTCGGGTCACGAGGTTGGGCTTGCGACGTCGGTTGCCGCGGTAGCGATGGGTGCTTGTGCGCTGGAGCGCCACATTACGCTTGACCGAGCGATGTGGGGTAGCGATCAGGCCGCCTCGGTTGAGCCGCAAGGTTTCCTTCGGTTAGTGCGGGATGTACGGGTAGTGGAGCAAGCACGGGGCGATGGCGTCAAGCGCGTGTACGAAAGCGAAATCCCTGTGATGCAGAAGCTGAGGCGTATCGGCTAAACGCCGCTTCGATGCGCATGATTGTCGATCCTTTCGCGGCCGCCTATACACTGCGACTCTGCGAAGCTATTGAGAGCTATGTCACCGCCGCTGTCGCCGAAGATGCCGATGTCTTTCGTTCGCGCGGCGTGGATCTGCGCTATGTGGTTGAAAGGCACCTATATTTTGCTCTGATCAATGATGAAATGCTTTTTCGCTTGTTCGTCGCGGATGCGTGCGGCGAGCCAACTCCGACACAAAAATTATCAGGTTACGCCGCTCTTATCGCGCCTCATCTGTTGAAGCACGTCAGATTACCGCTGCGCTGGCAACTCGCGTCGCTGTGGAGTGGATGGAGCACAAAGTCGGCCCGAGAGCTGCATCGTGCCGGCGGAAAAGCGACCGTCGAAGCTGCCGGGCTTTTCGGTGCATCGCCCGCTTTATTCCTTGTTATTCAACCCAAATTTGTACGGTTTTTGTTGCCGATCGCCGAGGCGCTTTCGCTTCCTTACGCTTTTCTTGCATTCGAAGATCCCGGTCTCTACGAGAGCTTGGCGGCCGAGAGTCTCCCGCGTGTCCACATCTCACTCGACTCGGAAGCACAAAAGCTCGCGAAAGTGACGCGCTTTGGGCAGTTTGAATTTTTTTCCACATATTTGAGTGCAATACAGTTTGCTCTCACCCGGCTTCTGCCGAGCAGCATTGTCATCCCTGAAGGAAATGCGCCGATCAATGAGCTCATGAATCGCGCGGCGCACTCCCTGTCGATATCGACGATCTGCATCCAACAGGGCTGGTCCCCGATCGCGCACTCGGGCTTCCGCAATATGTCCTATAGCCGCATGTGTATGTGGGGTGAGGGGTTTGTCGATCTGCTCAAACCATATAATCCGAGTCAGCGATTTGTAGTGACCGGCAACCATATCCTGACACTTCGTCAGCCTGAGGTCGAATTGAACGGGCGCGCGATCAGCTTTTTTTTGCAAAAGGATTCTCGCCTCATAACGGATGATGCCTGGCAATCAATGCTGGAGCTCGTAGTGTGGGCAGCGCAGCGTTTTTCCGATTGGGAGATTCGTGTGCGAGAGCATCCAAGCGCGCCGCTGTCCGTGCAAGAGCTTGCGATGTTCTCGGGACTGGGCAATCTGCGCCTCATGCCGTCTAAAGATTGGTCGCTCGACGAAGTTCTGCTGGGTTGCCGGATAGCCGTGGCTGTCTACTCCACGACGATCCTCGAGGCTTCAGCAACAGGTGCGATTGCCCTAATCATCAACGTTACCGGGATGCCGCGCTACATCCCCGATCTTGCCGCTGAGGGGGCCGCCATCGAGGTTCATGACTTCGAGGCCGCCCGTGAGGCGCTTTTTGGACTTTCGCAAAGTGACGATTGGAGCAAATCAATTAGGCAACGCTTCGGCGCTATGACCAAGCGTTTCTTCGCGTGCGGCGCACCTGAGGCCATGGCGGCGATTACAACCGAGATCCGTAGTCTATGCAGAGGGCAGGCACCCTAATGCGCCCATTCGTATCGCGGGGGAAAATGTCTTGTCACTCATGGGATGGGGCGTTAAACGCGTTCACGCCTGACAGCTATTTCCCTTCACGGGTCAGCGCGAGTGACCGTCGTGCCGAATCATGAGCACACGTCTTTTCGGAACGCTCTTTTACTCTAACTACTTGATTCGGGCGATCGCGCTTTATCGCTCTCTTGAAGCTCATTGCCAATCCGACTTCACACTGATCATGCTTTGCATGGATGATTTGAGCGTCCGGATCCTTCAGCGACTAAGGCTGCCATCCGTCCAAATTATCTCGGTGGCGGAGCTCGAGCGGGAAGATCCGGCCCTCGCCGCCGTCAAAGCCGAGCGAAGCGTCGCCGAATATTCATGGACTTGTGCGCCATCTCTGTTGTTATGGCTTCTCAATCAGACCCATCGAGAAGCAACTGTCGCGTATCTCGATGCTGATCTTATGTTTTTTTCAGATCCGCAGCCGATATTCGACGAATGGAACGGCAACGATATCCTAATTCACGAACACCGTTTCGCGCCGAATCACCTTAGTATGCAGCGCGATTCGGGCATTTTTAATGTAGGATTTGTTGGGCTACGCAATAGCGACGAGGGGTGGCGGTGCGTCAGGCGCTGGCGCGAACAATGCCTTGCTGCTTGCCGGCTCGATCCCGACCATGGGCTTTGCGGCGATCAAAAGTATCTTGAGGAATGGCCCGCCCTATACGATCGGCTCACAGTCCTCCAACACAAAGGCGCCGGACTCGCCCCATGGAACGTCGCACAATACGCTCTGTCTGCTTCAGCCGACATCGTCGCCGTCGATGGTCTGCCTCTCATCTTTTATCACTATCATGCGATGCGAGTAATTCACGACTGCTTTCTCGGCCATGTAATTCTGAGACCGGCCTTCGGCTACGATTTCACACGGCAGGAGCTCGACCTTATCTACCGTCCCTACGCGAAGAGGCTGCGGGAGGCCTTCGCGGAGATCCGTGGCACGGACGCGGGACTCGCGCTGCCAAGTACGGTGCCACCGATCGCGCGAACAATTGTCGCAATGGGGCGGACCGGGATCGTTTCGTCATCGGACGTAATGGATATGCTCTTGCGCCAGCTCGACAGGTTCGCGTGGCCGCCAAAAGCGATCGCACGGTTGGTTTCAAACTTGCGGCGTAAATCGTCTGTGCCATGATACGAAGGGACAAGCAAGTATGAATCTCGTTCGTCAAAGCCTCCGGCGCTTCGGCTGGGTTCTTATCCGCGCCTCTGAGCCAAGGTTGCCGAAGGGCGCACTTGACCTATCGGGAGATCGCGATATCGAATGGTCATGGGTTGCAGGCAATCTGCCGGCGAATCCAGGCCGTGTACTTGATTTCGGTCCTTCAAGCGCAACGAGCCCGTTAATCGCTGCAATGCGTGGAGGCAAGGTATTCGCAATTGATCTCGAGCCTCTGCCGAATCACCCTTATGTCCATGCCGGTGTCACCATGGTGCAGGGAGATGTTCTCAGCTATGACTTCGGAACTCAGCGCTTTGATACAATAATAAATTGTTCTACGGTCGAGCATGTCGGTTTACCGGGACGCTACGGCAGCCCTGACATTCCGGATGGTGACCTACTCGCGATGCGTCGCTTGCGCGGACTAATGGCGGGACCGGAGAGCCAGATGGTGATGACAATTCCGGTTGGCTTAGATGGCGTGTTCGCGCCGGCGCATCGCATCTACGGAGCCACGCGCCTTCATGCGCTGCTCGACGGGTTCCGAATTATACGCGAGGAGTACTTCGCTAAGTCGGCAGAAGACGGTCGTTGGCGGCAAACCTCGTGCGATCGGGCGTTGGGTGTTCAGGGCTCGGCCTCATTCTATGCATTGGGACTCTTCGTTCTAGGTTTGCCGTGAAGTAACATAGTCGCCTGCCGCAGCAATTCTATCGAGGAGGTGCACCTCGTTTGGTAGACGCGGTGCTGAATTTTGGTCGGGAGCGACATGGTCACCTTCCTTACCTATTTCGACGGGAACTTTCTGCCACGCGGCCTCGCGCTTATCGAGTCTCTGCACGCGACTATGACGATGCCATGGCGCATCGTCGTCGTTGCGTTAGACACAGTAGTACCTGCCGCGCTTGAATCATTTCGATGCGACCGGCACATAGGTGTTGGGCAAGTGTGTGCGATGGCTGTCGGAGAACTCCTTGCAGCGTATCCCGAGCTTGCCGACCTCGCCGTGGCCCGAGATCGTACCGACTTCTACTTCACTCTCACGCCCTATGTCTGCGATTTTGCGCTTCGCCGCGGCAAGCGGGGCGATCGTTTTGTATATGTCGATGCCGACCTTTATTTTTTCAACGATCCGGCACGCCTGCTCGAATTTGAGGCTCCCATAGCCATCATCGAGCATCGCTTTCCGGCGCGCCTTGCTTGGCTTGCCAACCGCTACGGCCGGTTTAATGTCGGATTTGTCGCTTTTTCAAAGACGCCAGCCGTAGAGTTCTGTATCGCGCGATGGCTCGACCAATGCCGTGAATGGTGCCACGATGTGCCCGAAGGCGGCCGGTATGCCGATCAAGCATATCTCGATGCGTGGCCCTCTTCGGTACCGGGCCTCAAGATTATCAATCATCCGGGCGCCAATCTCGCCCCCTGGAATTTGGATCGGCACTGCATCCAACTCGACGAAAGCGGCTCGGTTATCGTGGATGGCGCGCCGTTGATTTTTTTTCATTTCCATCGGCTACGACGCCGGGGTGTCGCGCTCTACGACGCCGAACATCACGGTTATGGCGCCATCGACGATGTTACCAGAACGACAATCTATCCACCCTACCTTGCTGCGCTCGATCTGCTAGAAATGCAATTCGTCGCAAGGTCCATCGAAACGGGGCGCCTGCATCGACTCGAACGTCCATCCCGTTCACGGATAAGAAACGGCATAAGCACATTATTAGCATTTCTTCGTCTTTTCACACGCAAGCGCGTCATATTCCGACTGGCGGCTCCCTTGTCGCCGTGGAGTGCAATTGGCTGGTTATTGGCGTCGAGCCGCGGATGAGATCAGGATCTGCCAGCCAGTGAGAGCCAGTTGTCATTGCGCTTTCTGAACCGGATTTCAACGTGCGCATCATCTTTCTCAACACGGATTACCCTTCCTTTCTGCGGTCGCTTTATCACCATGATCGCATGCTTGCTTTCCGTGCCTACGATCGCCAGATGGCTACACGCAATGCTAGCCTTTTTGGGACGGCCGATTTTATGTCTCGGCATTTTTGCGAAATGGGCCACGAAGCGATCGACATCCACGCCAATAATCGTGCTCTTCAGGCGGCTTGGATGAAAGAACGCGTAAGTTTGCCCTGGATTGACTGGTTCAAGACTTTGTGCATCTTGGCCCCAGGAAAGGTTGGAGATTACCTCGTGCCACTACATTCGAGTGATTCTCGCTTCTGGGAGATACTTTCGACACAGATTCGTGCCTACACTCCGGACATAGTCTACAACCATGATCCGAGCGGAATTTCAGCCGGCTTGCTAAAGCCGATGTTGCCGCCAGGTTGCGCGCTCGTTGCACAAATTGCCGCGCCGAGGAACCCAGATACCGAATGGCATCTGTATGATTTGGTGATCTCTTCACTTCCAAATTTTGTCGCTGCGTTTCGCAGTGAGGGCATCAGTGCAGAATATCTTCCTCTAAGCTTCGAGGTCAGAATATTGAACGGCCTGCCGTCTCTCGTCAGGGACATCCCACTTTCTTTCGTTGGTAGCATCACACGCGCGCATCACGACCGTGCCATCTTCCTCGAAACAGTCGCTCGGGAAACGGATATCGCCATCTGGGGAGATGGCGTCGGCACTTTGCCGTCGAATAGCGCAGTGCGGCGCCGCTATCGTGAGATGGCGTGGGGGCTTGCTATGTTCACACTCCTTGGCCGCTCACAGATCACCGTCAACAAGCATATTGATGTCTCCGAAGATTGTGCCAATAACATGCGGCTCTTCGAGGCGACTGGAATGGGTGCTTGCCTCGTCACTGATTGGAAAGAAAACTTGGAGGAGTTATTCGATCCTGGGCACGAGGTTGTCGCTTATCATTCAACGGAGGAATGTCTTGCCCTCATTCAATATTATCGGACGCACAGCGAAGAGCGTGAGCGGATTGCCCGGGCAGGCCAGGCGCGATGTCTTCGCGACCATAGTTATTCGAAGAGAATGGGCGAACTCGCACAGATCCTTACCCGTCGGTTCGGCTAACACAACCACGTGCTCCACGGATAGGTCCGATCCTGATCTCATCAAATGAGCATGCGTCGGCTGTTGATCGATATCGATCAGCGAAGCCACAAAGCCATCGCCTCTCCGAGCGTGGTTCTCAAGGCATCGACCGAATGGTCGCGGCGAAAGGTGGCGAACCGGAAATCAGATCTGGGGCATCCGCGTAGCGCTTCGAGCCCGGCGAGAATGCTCGCGGCGTCTCCCGGCCGCGCCACTGCGCCGAGCCGATATTGTCGCACGCGTTCGGCCATCAGATAATCGTCTGCAACGATTATTGGTTTCTCGAAAATCGCACTCTTCGTCAAATTGTTGCTGCTATCAGGAAAATCCCTGTAGACGGCGTAAAGGATGTCGCTGGCCGCGATGAGCGAGTTGAGTTCACGCTCATCCGCAACGAAACCTAACCGCACAAGTAAGTTCTTTGGAGGGTCCCGGAGGAATCGCCGAAGTTCCTCATCGCCTTCGTAATCATCCCAAAAGAGTTCACCGACAATAGCGAAATAGAACCGATTAGGATCTGCTTGCCGGATGACCTCGATGAGGTCCCGAATGCCTTTGTGCGGAGCGAGCGTACCAAATTGGAGGACGATCGTGCGAGCTCTCGCCAGCATTCGTAAGTCAGCGATGAGCGAGGAAGAGTCTGTCGGGAGGGTCGCGCTTTCAGTTACGTCCGGGGCGACGGCAAAGGTGAGCCCAGGGAGCGCCAGCGCGTAGGTGTGAATCAAATGGGGGTTGAGCAACAAGGCACCGCGTGCATTTGCGGACAGAAAATACCTCTCGATGTGCGATTTCCGGTTTTTGGGCCTCAAACGCGGATGGAAGAGTATCCCTGCCCAAGGCGCGCCGAGTTTCTTCTCAAGCGCATGACAGTCCTGCTTGCTTTCGCTCATCATGTCGAGATAGAGGAAGAAAACGAGCGCTGGCGTGAGCTGAAGTTGACGCTCGGCGAGCGCGACCTCTTCGATGACGGCCGCGAACGGCACGGCCACAGTCCAAAATCTCAGGCGCTTGGCGACAGATGCAGATAGAATGCCAAGCTTGACGAGAGCGTTCAGCTCGCGGCTGGCCCACCGGCGGATGCCGCCGCCGATTCTGACGAGGAGAGCTCCGAGGCCCTGTTCTCGCCAAACAGTCCAGAGCCGGACAATGCGGCTCGGACTCATGTGTCCGCAGCTCGATCGCGATGGCTGATCCGGCCTTCCGATTGGCCGGAGCATCATCTGCAAATCTCCGCGCGCGAGAAACGTGAAGGATTCGCGAACCGCGAGTCCGCGCTCCCGTAGCCATGTGGTCACGCCACCTTCTTGTTCCCCAATTAGTACGACCCGATATCCAAGCCCGAGGAGGCAGGCACTGTAGATCCGGGCGTACATGTCGAGATGCCCGTGTTGCGAAAATTGGTTGACAAGGAAAACCGTATGCTGCTTTGTCGGGGTCATCGACGAGGCGCCTCTCCGTGGTGCTCGATGCGGTCGATTCCGTGGTGAGGCCGCGCGCGTCCCTTATCTATCGGCGAACAAATACTAGGGCGCACCGCAAAAGGAACGTTGGGAAACGCCAAAATACCTGGCGCGAGCAGGTAGGTTTCCGAAAACAAGTCTGGAAATAGGTCTATCAAGCGAGCATGAACAGATACGAATTCGTTTCCCGACCCTGCCAGACGAGCCGATAGCCCATTCTTGCGTGAACCGCGAAAAAGTCATCCCGTGCGAGACGCGTAGCGGGGTAGGTGACCTCGCGATCAGTGATGCCGGCTGGCAGCGGACCGGGACCGTTATCCGCAAGCCTCGATTTTTGCAGAAACTTCTCCCGTCTGTCGCCCAGAAAAATTCTTGCCCATAACATGACGGGCGCCATGAGTCCCGCTAGGCGTTCAACCATAGGCTCGGGTTCGGGGACGTAGTGTATCGCGCTGTTGGAATGGAACAAATTGAGGCCCCCGAGCCAATCGAGAGCTCTGTCCGCATCGGCGAAAAACTGGAGTTCTTCATTGGCGAGGGTCGAAGCAGCCCTCGCCATCGCAGCGGTTTCGGCAACTGCCCACCGCAGGCGATAGGAGGGGTCGGCCTGTTTCGCAGCGAAATAATGAAAACCGGCAGCGCCTCCAAAATCAAAAACACGCAGCGGTTCCGCACTTTTTGCGGCTTCTACTGCGAGCAAGGTCGGAAGAAGGGTTTCGCCGACTACAACATCATCGATGCGCGCGGCATCGCGAAGCGCTACCGTCTTGCGAAGAATTGTTTCGACCAAAACGTCGTTCTCGTATCCGTCCACGCCCGGTTTCTTTCTATGGCGGCGAAAAAAAGTCATGTACGAAGTCTAGTCCGCGGGGAGCGGATTGCAAATGCTGTGACGGTGTCGCCTCGCCGTGACGTACGGAAGGGCGTGACTCGCGGCGCGTATCGAAGGCACATACTTGCAAGTCCGAGCCGCCGTCGCTCGGCAATATCACGCGTCTTGTGTGCGTGCTGCTATAGTGAGAGTGGAAGACACGGTCTCTGGATATCGGCTCTATGATAAGCCCGATCGCGAGCATGGCACGTATTCGGCCCATAAATGTCTTTGTCTCGATTCTCGCTTAATCTTGGCCATCATGTGTAGCCGCTGTGCGGCGGTCATGCGGAAACTTTCAGGTCTATCATCGCTAGATATTCCTCGCTCTCTGCCGGTTCGGAGGCTGCTCCCGAGTGAAAATGAACGAAACCGCTTCCGCGAGCGACGCTACCGTCTTGTCCGGATGCACCGGCCGATCCTGCACAAGCCCGTGGTCAACCAGTATCGTGAAGCAGCCGACGCTGTGACCGGCGTCGATGTCGCGCCACCGGTCGCCAACGAAATAGCTTGCCCCAAGGTCGATGTCGTGTTCGCTAGCTGCCTCGAGGATCATGCCCGGCTTAGGCTTGCGGCAAGAGCAATCGTCCGCGTCGGTATGGTAGCAGATCTTGATTTCGTGGATTGGCAGGCGACGTCTCAGTTCCTCATGCATGGCATCTACGGTTGCGCGCGGCGTTATTCCCGTGGCAACGTCGGGTTGATTCGTTACGACGATGGTGAGGAATCCCGCATCACTAATGCGGCGTACGGCATCTTCGACTCCGGGCAGCAATTGGAATTCTGAAAGGCTGCGTGGCGCGTAAGCGCGACCGTCTCGTACCAAGTTGGCATTCAATACCCCGTCGCGGTCGAGAAAGACAGCTCGCTTGGACATCGATGTCGTCGCCCCCTAACCACAACAAAAGACGACTCGCAGTATAGCCGGGTGCGCCGGGAGGCGCCAACATCCTCTAATTGCTCTGCAACTTGGGGCAGAGCGGAATCTGAAACTCACAGAAATGTTGGATTCTCGTCCTGGCGATCATTTCGACGGCGGTCGATTTCGCACAAAAAGGGCGTGCGGCCGCAATGAAATCCGCGACACTTGGCACGACCAACTCTTGCTAGCTTGGGGACGATCGCATTTCAATCGGCGATGAGCCGCCCGAGTCCCAATGAGGCGAGACCGAGTGTTATCGCTGGTGACGGCGAATATCGAGGTGGCGACGATCTGGGCGCCGCTGATAACTTAGCTCCTAGTGGCGGCACAATCTTGACGTTCTGGTCGACGATGCATTCGCCGAAGCGGCCTAGTAGGTGGCTGTCCCGCCGCTCCTTCGTTGCCAACGCCATCCGCTTCAACTTCACGGCTCGCCTATATTCTCGCGAATTTCATACGGGCGCTGGCAATGCCCGAGACAGCGGGGCCGTGGTCACTGATGAGCCTACGGGAGAACCTGATCAAGATCGGCGCCAACGTGGTGAGCCATGCTCGCGATTTCACATCCAGATGGCCGAAGTCGCGGTGCCGAGGCAGATCTTCAGGCACATCCCGTAGCTCGTCGCTCGCCGCGCAGCTGCGTGCGCCGCCGTCGCGAGCGTGAGACGCTCGCTGGTCGTGCGTTCAAGCACACCCAACGGGAAGAGTGCGTCTAAAATGCCAGGGCAAATGGCCAGATCAGCCCGCTCAATCACCGATCAGGCTACCGGGGGCGCAGGTTGCAAGCTGCACCAGACCTCTGGCTTACAGCAAGGCGGGAGAAACGCTAATACTGACGCCAAATTGGGAATAATTCGCGGAATCCCAGCTAACGCCAGCCCGTGTTAACCGGTACAGCGTGCCGAATCAAATAGGGAGGCCTGGAATGAAAACCCGATTTTTGGGTGGCGGGACCGCATCAGCGTTTTATGATGGCAATTACGCCGTCGCGGTTCTGTCCGCGCGGCTTGCGCTTTCATTGTAGGCCGGCGCGTATTAGGGTCCAGACTCAATTACGCCAATATGCGGCGAGCGCAGCGAGATGAACGGCGGCCAGGAAATTCCGAGCGAGCTTGTCGTACCGGGTGACAATTCGACGGAAGTCTTTGAGCCGACAGAAGCTGCGTTCGATGACATTTCGGCCCCGATAGGCCCGCTTGTTGAAACTATGGATGACGATACGGTTGGATTTGTTGGGAATCACGGACTTAGCGCCGCGGTTGGCGATCTCGGCACGAAAGCCGTCGCCGTCGTAGCCTTTGTCGGCGATGAGCGCGCGCATGCGGGGCGCGCGTGCCAAGACATCGGGCGCCGCAGCAAAGTCGGCATCCTGGCTGGGGGTCAGATGAACGACAACTGGCCGGCAGAGTGGATCGCTCAGCGCGTGGATTTTGGTCGTCCGCCCACCGCGCGATCGGCCGATCGCTTGATTGTGCTTCCCCCTTTTCCGCCGGAGGCACAACGATGAGCCTTAATCGACGTGGAATTGAGGGACAGCGCGACGGCATCCTTGCTGAGCTTTGTCAGAGCCTCAAAGATTGACCGCCATCGTCCACGCTTGGCCCACCGATTGAAGCGATTGGAGATAGTCGTGTAAGGCCCGTATTCACGCGGACAATCGCGCCACCGCCCGCCCGATTGCAACATGTGAATGATCCCGCTGATAACGCGCCGATCGTCGTCGCGCCCGAGCCCCGTCAGTCCTGTCGGCAAATGCGGCTCGATACGCGCCCACTGCCGGTCGTTCAGCCAAAACAAACCGTCACCCAACCCGTTGCTCCCGAATCAGTGTCAGGAGCAAAGAATCTCGTGGCCACAATTCGGTACAGACCCTAGTATTTTTCTTCTTCCGACATTCCGTCGGGATCGGGCCCGCGAATTGTGATGTCTTTCAAGATTGACAGGGTAGGTGCGCCCGATTGGCTGAGCGCAGAATCCCGAAATGGAATCCTTATCCGGCTCGTCGTCTTGTTCGTGCTTGGCGTAGCGGCGTGGTCGCGACTTCTTGGTTATGACAGCGTTCCCCTGTGGCTCGACGAGGCGTGGCGGGCTAATCTAACTGTCGATGCCGGTTGGCTCCGGAATCTGCTGGATGGTTCGGATGAGGGCGCGATCACGTCATTCACTTATGCCCTGTTCGTTCATGGCTTGAGCTCGATCTACGATGTTGAGTGGGTGTTGCGTCTGTCCTCGTTGCTGCCCGGCGTCCTGTCGGTGCTACTGGTCATTCCTATTGTCTCAATTGTCACGCGATCGTCGCTCCTCGGCTGTTTCGCCGGGCTCTCGATCGCGTTGAACCCGACGATGATTACTTATTCGAAAGAGCTCAAGCCTTATGCGCTTGAGCTGTGCGTTCAGCTTTT
Organism: uncultured Alphaproteobacteria bacterium; assembly: GCA_963729935.1. Classification (GTDB taxonomy): domain Bacteria; phylum Pseudomonadota; class Alphaproteobacteria; order ATCC43930; family CGMCC-115725; genus CAIKMD01. Next base: position 71,172 of record CAVSPW010000005.1, on the reverse strand, counting down.
TCTGGTTCTCGTTGCCCTGCATTACATAGAGTGTTTGAGGGCGGATCGCCGATCTGGCCTCAATCACCACGCGTTGCTTTTTATTCTTGGGCCCCTTGCGACGCTAACGGCCGCGAATTCGGTGTTTATTTTGCCAGGCTGGTATGTCTCGATTATCTATTGGGAATACAAATCATTGCGCCGCATTCCGTGGCTGATGCTGATGTCGGGCATCCTGACCGCCGCATTGCTGTGGGCGAGCTACAAATACATTTGGTCGTCGGCGTCAGGCGATCAGTCACTTCACCAGTATTGGAGCGATGGCTTTTACGGCGGAAGTCAATCCTATCTGGGATGGCTGTTGTATCGTGTCGGCACGATTCTCCACGCGGCTATGGAAACCACCGTCTTCGCTGCGGCGGCAACCGTGGCTGGAAGTATTAAGGGAATTGTGGTTGCGCATGTCCTCGTCGTTGGAATTCTCGCAATGGTCGGAATATTCGCTACGCTATCGTTGAAGCGCCCGGAGCGCTTCTTTCTCCTGGTCTCGCCGATCATCTCGACCTATATCGCGAACGTCGTCGGGATATGGCCTCTCGGCGCGTTTCGGATCAATTTGTTCGCTTACAGCTATGTCGTCGTTCTCTTCTTCGTCGGGTGTGGCTGGATTGCGCTATGGGAACGCAGCATCCGCTACGCCGTGATTGTGGGCCTTCTGGCCTATTTCGGCATCGTCCCATTCTTGGATAATTCCGAGAGATTCGCCGCGCTTCATCCACCCGATGAAGACCTGCCCGCGGCATTGAAAGCCCTGTCGGATAATTTGGCATCATCCTGCGGCGACAAGCCGTTGGTGCTGGTGAATTCTTCGGCTTCCCACGCATTTCTGTATTACACGAAATATCAGGCAACGTATTCAAAGCTATTCGCGCATCGGTTGTTGAATTGCGCCCGCTTCGAAGGCACGATCGAGGCCTATATCGAACCCGCGCGCTATCAAAAGCAGCTCGACGAGCGCTTTGCCGATAGTACGTCGATCTGGTTCCTCTATTCTCATCTTTCCGATTCGGAGAAGTCAGTTCTGATCGATGCCGTTTCCAAGTTTGGAAAAGTCGAAAACGTGAGCGAGCAAACGGGGGCGGGAAGTTTTCAGGTTATTACGGCAAGATAGCCGACTGCCTTTTTGGTCAAGCGCGTCTTGCGGGACAAGATCGGAAACCTGCGCACGCGGCTGCTGGGCCGTCTGCCGATGAGGTGCGGCGGTTCCATGCGACCTTCAGTGATCACGCGCAGAAGTAAAAGAAGCCGCAGCGCGGCCGCAATTTGCCCGCGGCTTCGCCGGCGTTTCCTAGAGGTGGTGTCCGAAACGCGGACAGGGGTTTAAGCTGGTCCCAACCATGAGAAGGATGGGACGCGATGAGCAGAGGGACACGGAAGCGGTATTCGGCTGAGTTCAAGGCGAAGGTTGCACTGGAGGCGATCCGGGGTGAGCTGACGTTGGCGGAGTTGGGAACGCGGCACGGCGTGCACCAGACGATGATCGCGGCCTGGAAGCGGCAGGCGATCGAGGGGCTGTCGGGGACGTTCTCTGGTAAGGCCGAGACGACCGCCGGCATGAGCGAGGGCGAGATCGCCAAGCTGCATGCGAAGATCGGGCAGTTAGTGGTGGAGCGGGATTTTTTATCGAAAGCCTTCGGTCGATGAGCGTGGATCGAAGGCGAGCGATGATCGAGCCGGGGCATGCACGGCTGTCGATCGTGCGGCAGTGCGATCTGGTATCGATCAGCCGGTCGGCGTTTTACTACGCGCCGACGGGAGAGACGCCGCTCAATCTGGCCTTGATGCGGCTGATCGACGAGCAGTTCCTGGAGACGCCGTTTTACGGTGCGCGTCAGATGGCGCGTCATCTGCGCCGGCAGGGCTACGCGGTTGGGCGCAAGCGGGTGCGTCGGCTGATGGCCCGAATGGGGCTGTCGCCCATTTATCAGAAGCCCAAGACCAGCGAGCCGCATCCGGCTCACCGAACTTACAAGTACCTGCTGCGGGGCCTGACGATCGACCGACCGAACCAGGTCTGGTGCGCGGACATCACCTACGTTCCAATGCGGCGCGGCTTCCTGTATCTGGTCGCGATCATGGATTGGGCGACGCGCAAGGTGCTGAGCTGGAATCTCTCGAACACGATGGATGCCGAGTTCTGCATCCAGGCGTTGGAGCAGGCGCTGGCGGATTACGGTCGGCCGGAGATCTTCAACACCGACCAGGGCAGCCAGTTCACTTCGCCCCGCTTCGGCGACGTGCTTCGAGACGCCGGCGTGCGCATCTCCGTGGATGGACGCGGTCGCTGGATGGACAACGTGTTCATCGAACGGCTATGGCGATCGATGAAGTACGAGTGCGTCTATCTCCATGCCTTCGAGACCGGCTCCGAACTTCGCGCCGGACTGGGCAAGTGGATCGGCTACTACAATACCGACCGGCCGCATTCGAGCCTGGGTGGACGAACACCCAATGAGGCGTATCATCGGATCGACGCGCCGCCATGTCCTGGGCTCGCCCAGGACATGGCGCAGTCGGCAGCACGATTGGCGGCATGAGAGGAACCCGGGACTAGCTTAGCAAAGCCGCCAAACTGTCCGAACAACCGGGACCACCTCTCCTATTCCTGCGGTTTCATTGTGCTGAGATCGGACGGTCAGTAGCTGGATAAAAGGGTTCATCTCGCTCGATGCCTACTAATTCAGTGACGCAGCGGCAGCTAGATTCATCACCGCGCCCTATGCTATAGCGCGGTGATGGAGATCAAGAGAGCCGATCCTGGGGGCGGTCCGCGGGTACGCAAGGCGTTGCTATCCGGGGGCGCAAAGCGGCTTTTACGCGGGCTCTCGCGGCCCGGCAATCTTGTGTGGCTCTTCACGCGTCTGGCGCCGGCCCCTATTTTGGTCGCATCCCGCGTCCCTCATCGGTTGCGGCTCGCTTTGCGCTATGCGCTTCGGCCCCTGAAACAAGTCCCGCGCTGGCTCATCGCATCTCGCGAGGAGACGAATTTCACTTACAATCTTCACTCAATTGATCTCGTACACATCGCACATGTGGTTGCGGTGGCGACGGAATGTGCGCCCGCGGAGGCGCTGCGCTATATCAAAGAGGCCGAAAGTAATGAGGCCTTAAAGGGCCATGTTGCGCGCATGGTCCGCGGCCGCGGCGCGAAGAGCGTTGACGCGCTGACCACGGATAAAGAGCCACGTTTCGGTCGCCGCTTGGGCTGGTATGCGATCGCGCGCGCGCTTAAGCCTCGCTTCATCGTCGAGACCGGGCTCGATAAAGGCCTGGGCTCGCTCATCCTTTGCGCGGCGCTCCTGCGGAACGCGGGTGAAGGCGCGCCCGGGCGCTATCTCGGGATCGACATCTTACCCGGCACGGGCTGGCTCCTAGCCGGAGATTATGCGACGGTAGGTACGATCGTCTATGCCGACGCGGTCACGGCGCTGAACGCTCTAGAGACAAAGATCGACTTATTTGTCAATGACAGCGATCACGCCCCGAACTACGAGGGCCGCGAGTATGAGATGATCTGCGACAAGCTTTCCGATCGCGCTGTAATCGTGGGCGACAACGCGCACTCCACCACAGTACTCGCGGAATTCTCAGAACGGGAAGGGCGTGGCTTCGTCTTCTTTCGGGAAAAGCCGATTGACCATTGGTATCCGGGGGCGGGGATCGGAGTGTCATTTCCTCTTCGGCGCTGATAATTCTGAGCACTGCGGTCAGTGTGTCACTGCGGTGGAAGCACGGTAGTCTCTGCGGAGCCAGATTTTTTTGCGCCTGCGCAAGGGCCGGAATAGGCTGTGGAGAATATAGATGCGTTCTTGATGCTCTCAATGCCAAGATCGGATAACTGACACCAGCGAACGATTTTTTAGAATCGTCGTTCAGCAAGGAGGACTGCGAAGCACACACCAATGATTGCGTCCACGAGCTGTCGATCACGGAGCAAGCGTAGACCCTGAAATCGGTTTCGGCGGCGCCTAGTACCTGCCCACGCGCGTTCTGGCTCCTGATCTTGCTATCATGTGCCGGGTAGACGAACTTTATTTCGGCTTCCCGTTCCGGGTTAGTCGGATGTTGCGCGTCAGTTGAACGCCGAGGGTATCGGGGGGGTCGTCAGGTTGTAAGGCTGACGGAGCGCATGGGTGCCTACGCGATCGATCGCAACTCCAATACGCCGAAGCTGGCCACAAAACCTATCTGTATCTCTTGCGCTGGTTGCCTGTCGCCGGGTCCAATCAGGTCAGAGAGATGGACATCGTCTATATCCTAAAGGGGGCGTAGCTTCGTCTATCGGCCCGCCGTCGTCAGCTGAGACAGCCGCCGGGTTCTGCCGTGGCGGCTGTCGACCACGATGGAAGTGGTGTCTTGCGGCAGAGCGCTGGACGAAGCTAAGGCTTCCCCGGGTTCGAAACCCCGCCGAATATGGTCTCCACTTTTTTCCTATCGGGTGAAGACGGGGCGGGCGTCGCCCTCATTATTGACGTACATCGCGCGCAACCCCGTCCTGAATTCCGGTCGGCGAACCTGCTGGTTCTTCGATGGATTAAACAAACTGCCGAAACTCGGTCCGATCTGATCGAAAAGTCCCCCGGGCGAGACACCGCCGGCCGAGAAACCCGCTCGATCTCTCCTGCGGCCGGCGACTTATAGCGTGATAGCGTCGGCCGGACCGCTTGATCCTCGATGTCGATCGCGTAGACCATGTCGCCATCCCGCATGATGGCTCCGGCAATGTGATCGCCGAACATTTTGCGCCGCAGCCGTCCTTCGCGTTGTCGCTGATAGAGGCGGAATCTTCGCCGAAGGCGCTTGACCCATATGTTCATGTTTCGGAGGACCCGTTCAAATCATCCTCTGGCGTGCCTCTGGACGGGGTGGAGGGCGCCCGTGCCAGTCGACAGATCCGCGACGCGCACGCGCTTGCTTGGCTAAACCCGATCCGCCGCGTTGGCGACGAACCACTGATAGGCGTCGGCGAGACCGTCGCGCAGGGCGATCTTCGGCCGCCAGCCAAACCGGTTCATCAAGCTCACATCCAAGAGCTTGCGCGGCATGCCGTCGGGCTTGTCGGTCGCGTAGCGCAGCTTGCCTTTGAACCCCACCACGTCGCAGACGAGCGAGGCGAGCTCGGCGATGCTGACATCCTCGCCCCAGCCGATATTGACGTGAGATTCGTCGGAATAGTGCTCCATCAGGAAGACCAGCGCATCGGCGAGATCGTCGACATGGAGGAACTCGCGCCGCGGCTTGCCGGTGCCCCAGATCTCGACTTCCGCCGCGCCAGTTATCTTGGCCTTGTGAGTCTTCGCGATGAGGGCCGGAATGACGTGGCTCGCCTGAAGATCATAGGTGTCGCCCGGACCATAAAGGTTGGTGGGCTGCGCCGAGATGAAATCGCATCCATATTGGCGGCGATAGGCCGCACAGAGCTTCAGCCCCGCAATTTTCGCGATTGCATACCATTGATTCGTTGGCTCGAGCGGGCCGCTCAACAGCGCCTCTTCGGCCATCGGCTGGGGCGCCAAGCGCGGATAGATGCAGGACGAGCCGAGAAAGAGCAGTTTCTTGACGCCGCCGCGCCGTGCCGCCTCGATCACGTTTCCTTCGATCATCAGATTGTCGTAGAGAAACTCGCCGGGTCGCGTGTCATTGGCGAGGATGCCGCCGACCGTCGCCGCCGCCATGAAAACGGCGTCGGGCCGCGCCTCTCCCATCCACGCCTCGGTCTCCTTCTGGCGGCGCAGGTCGACGCTCGCATGCCCGACGGTGAGGATCTCACATTCGATGTGCCGCAAGCGGCGCAGCAGCGCGCTGCCGACCATGCCGCGATGTCCAGCGACGAAGATGCGTTTTCCCGTGAGTGGAAAGATCGTCGCGCCCATCGGTCAGCTTTGACCCGCCGCCGCGGCGCCGCGCGACAGCGGCTTGAAGCCCGCTTGCTTGAGCGTGCGCTCCTGCCGCGCGAGATCGAGATCGTGGGCGACCATGATGCGGATCAGCTCTTTGAAACCCATGCGCGGGCGCCAGTTGAGCCGCGTGCGCGCCTTGGTGGGGTCGCCGTGGAGGTAATCGACTTCGGTCGGACGCAGATAACGCGGATCGAATTCAACGTATTTTTTCCATTCGAGGCCGACCTCGGCGAAGGCGACCTCGACCATCTCGGCGACGCTGTAGGATTCGCCCGTGGCGACGACGTAATCGTCGGGCTTGTCTTGCTGGAGCATGGCCCACATCGCCTCGACATAATCGCCGGCGAAGCCCCAATCGCGCTTGGCCTCGAGATTGCCGAGAAAGAGCTTGTCCTGGAGGCCTTCTTTGATTCGCCCGACGGCGCGCGTGACCTTGCGCGTGACGAAGGTTTCGCCGCGACGCGGGCTTTCATGGTTGAACAGGATTCCGTTGCAGATGAAAAGCCCATAGGCTTCGCGATAATTGATCGCATACCAATGCGCCGCGACCTTGCTCACCGCATAGGGGCTGCGGGGGTAGAAAGGCGTGGCTTCGCTCTGCGGCGGGGCCGCGGCGCCGAACATCTCGGAGGATCCCGCCTGGTAGAACCGCACCGCTTTGCCGCCATGCGCGACATAGTCGCGGATCGTTTCCAGAAGCCGCAAAGTTCCGAGCGCGTCGACATCGGCGGTATATTCCGGGACCTCGAAAGACACCTTCACGTGGCTTTGCGCCCCGAGGTTATAGACCTCGTCGGGCTCGACTTTCTCGATCACGCGCCGCAGCGCGGTTCCATCCGCGAGGTCGCCATAATGAAGCGACAGGCTGGCGCCGCCGACATGGGGATCGTGATAGAGGTGGTCGACCCGGTCGGTGTTGAAGAGGCTGGCCCGGCGCAACATGCCGTGCACCTCGTAGCCCTTCGCGAGCAGGAACTCCGTCAGGTAGGAGCCATCCTGGCCGGTGACGCCGGTAATCAGAGCCCGTTTTGCCATCTCTCACTCGCCCGGTCTGTTGCTGGAGCATTTCGTGTCCATCCGCGGGGACCGTGACCCCGTTCCTCGCTCGGTCCCGCAGCGTCTGAATTAGCGGAAAATTCCCGAATCCGCCACCGCTTGGATGGCGCTGGCGCCTTAGGAGGCTCGTTGATGGGTTTTGGCAAAGTTTTCTCCAGCGGTCGTCGACCAGCCGCTTCGCGCGGCAATCCGCGCTAGAATGACCTGGAGCAATGAATTAACTTTGAATTCCGACCGCAGAATTTAGCGTTTTCGGCAGAGGAGACGGCAGGGATGGACTGGAAAGCGCGCCGGGAAAGCTTTCGTGCCGTGCTGGCCGGCAAAAAATGCGTCTATCCGGCCTCGGTCTTCGATCCGATCTCGGTCCGCATCGCGGAGGATCTGGGTTACGAGATCGGCATGTTCTCGGGCTCGGTTGCCTCGCTCGCGGTATTGGGCGCGCCCGATCTGGTCGTGCTGACCCTCTCGGAATTCGCCGGCCAGGCATTGCGAATCAACCGTGCCGGCAATCTTCCGCTGATGACCGATGCCGACCACGGCTACGGCAATGCGCTCAACGTCAAGCGCACGGTCGAGGAGCTCGAAACCTCGGGCGTCTGCGGCCTTTCGATCGAGGATACGCTGCTGCCGGTCCCCTTTGGCTCGCCCGACAAGCCGCAGCTCCTTTCGATCGAAGAGGGCGTCGGCAAGATGCGTGCCGCGCTCGCCGGGCGGCAGGACAAGAGCCTCGTCATCGTCGGCCGCAGCTCCTCGATCGCGATCACGGGGCTCGCCGATACGATCGCGCGCGCCAAAGCCTATGAGGCCGCCGGCGTCGACGCCTTCTTCCTCGCCGGCGCCAAGACGCGCGCGGAGCTCGCAGCGGTGGCCGAGGCGATCCGGATCCCGCTGGTCTTGGGCTCGCCGGTGCCCGAGCTGCAGGATCTCGCCCATCTGAGCGCGCAGCGCGTCCGCATCTGCATCCAGGGCCATTTGCCGATCGCCGCCGCCGCGCGCGCCGTCCATGAGACGATGAAGGCGTTGAGCGAGGGCATGGCGCCAAAGGACGTGCCGGGGATCGCCTCACCGGAGCTCATGAAGCGCGTGACGCGGGATGCGGATTACCGCCGCTGGATCGACGAATTCCTTGCTCACCCGTAGAGACAGACCAAGCCGTGCGGCGTGGCCTTCAGTCGTGTCGCGGAACGGGCGTAAAGCGGAACTTCAGGACATACCACAAGGCCCAGAGGCCGTCCTTCCAGCCGATTTTCTTTCCTTCTTCGTAAGAGCGGCCGTAATAGGTGATGCCGACTTCGTAAATTCGCCACTTCTTGCGGCGCGCAAGTTGCGCCGAGATCTCGATCTCGATGCCGAAATCATCGCAGGTGAGGGCAAGGCTATCCTTCGCCTCGCGCGTCAGCATCTTGTAGCCGACTTCGACGTCCTGAAGGAGCTGGTTATAGAGCAGGTTGAAGAGCAGAGAGATCAGCCGATTGCCCAGATAGTGGTGGAAATAAAGCGACCGGTGCGCTGCGCCGTAAAAGCGGCTGCCATAGACGACGTCGGCGACTTTGCGCTCGGCGATCAGCGGGTACATCTTCACCCATTCCGCCGGGTCATATTCGAGGTCGGCATCCTGAACGACGATGACATCGCCTTGCGCGATGGCAAAGCCGCTGCGGAGCGCGGCGCCCTTGCCGCCGTTGCGCGCGTGGTAAATTGTCGCCAGCACAATGTTTGCGCCGCTGCCCGCCGCCATAAGCACGGGATTGCCGGAAGTATCGAGCTCGAAACGCGCGAACTGCGTGGTGGGCGCGGGAAAATTTGCCTTGAGCCATTCGCGCGTTCCATCCGTCGACCCGTCATCGACAACGACGATTTCTTTCGGCACTTCCGGCAGAGCAGCCGCGACCGTGGCCAGCACCTTCGGCAAGGTCAAACGCTCGTTGAAAACCGGAATGATGACGGACAGCATCGGACTGGATTGGGATCGCGACTGTTCAAGAAGAGGGCGGACGAAGGTAAGGCGGGGATCTTTGTCGGGCAAGGTCAGGATGTTCAATCCGCCTTGCGAATGCTCGTGGTCGGGAGCCCGTTGGAGGCACCGTTTACCCGGCCTGCTTCACCTCGGTGCAGATGGCGGCTTTCGCGCATTGGGTGCAATCCGGCACGCAGCGGCCAGACAAGAATCGAGCATGACAGCTATCCTCGAGGGAGACGGATCACGCGGTTCGCATTCGATCGAGGCCCGCGCTACCACGAGGTTGTGCCCGCACGAAACGCCTCTCTTTTGGATGTGGTTACGGTTCTGGGCCGAATTGCCCTTGATCGATGGAAGGTAATCGCCGGAGCGAAATGCCCAATACGGGATCTTTATCATGAACAGGGGACAGCGTGACATGGAGATCAACCCCGCCCATGAACCCGCGGGCGTAAGTCGCATTAACCAAGTTCGGTGTGTTTGAGCGAAAGGTTGAAGCGACGCGCCCCTTGATCGACGTATCGGGGACAACTAAGAATACGCTCGCCGACGCGGCAAAGTGATATTCCATTGGATCCGATAATTTAGAGGCGGACTGATTTCCATGGCGGTGGTCGTGACCGGTGCCGCAGGCTTTATCGGCATGCATGTATCCGCGGCGCTGTTACGCCGCGGCGAGGAAGTCATCGGCGTAGACAACCTCAATGATTACTATTCCGTCGCATTGAAGGAGGCGCGCGTCGAGCATCTCCGTGCGCTCGGGGGCTTCGTCTTCCATCGCTTGGATCTCGCCGAAAGGGGCGCTTTCACGACGCTGATGGCATCTCTGCCGCGCGTGGATCGGGTAGTCCACCTCGCCGCTCAAGCGGGCGTCCGCTACTCGCTCGTCAATCCGTATGCGTACTTGGCCGCAAACATCAACGGTCATCTCGAAGTCTTGGAGGCGTGCCGTAGGCAACCGAGTTTCCGCCACCTCGTCTTCGCGAGTTCGTCTTCGGTCTATGGGGGCAACACGAAGCTCCCCTTTGCCGTGACGGACCCCGTCGAAACGCCTCAATCGCTCTATGCCGCGACGAAGAGATCGGACGAATTGATGAGCTACTGTTATGCGCATCTCTATCGAATTCCGATAACGGGTTTGCGCTTTTTCACGGTCTATGGTCCGTGGGGCCGGCCCGATATGGCGGCCTGGATTTTCGTCGAAGAGATAGTGGGTGGCAGGCCCATCAAGCTCTTCAATCGTGGAGAGATGCGACGCGATTTCACCTATGTCGACGATGTCGTTGAAGGCGTGTTGGCATGTCTCGATCGGCCTCCCGCCGCAACCGAGCCGGTCGTGCCCTTTCGCGTCTACAATATCGGCAATCATCAGAGCGAAGAACTGCGGCGCTTCGTTGGGATCCTCGAGGCGGCGTTGGGAATGAAAGCGCAGATCGAACTGTTGCCAATGCAGCCGGGAGACGTAGCGGCGACATATGCCGACATCGATGATGCAAGGCGGGACTTCGGCTTCTCGCCTAAGACGAGCATCGATCAAGGGCTTCCGCGCTTTGTCGCGTGGTACAAGTCCTTTCACAACCTATCATGATCGTCGACGGGCGATGTGCTCGGGCGCGGTCGTACATTCGAGGCCTAACGCGCAGCTTATCGTCGGTCGTCCTGGCGTAGTATTATGGCATAATGAGTGGAGACGCTTGACGCCCGATTGCTCGATTGGCTTCGACAACGCATCGAGCGCCAATGAATGTGATCGACCAGATACGGCGAGACATGCCATCCCTTAGCCACCTCCGGCGCCTTGAGGCGGAAAGTATTTACATCCTTCGCGAGGTCGCGGCGGAATTCGAAAAGCCGGTCCTGCTTTATTCGGTCGGCAAGGATTCGTCGGTTCTTCTGCATCTCGCCATCAAGGCGTTCGAGCCTGCCAAGCTTCCATTTCCTGTTCTCCATGTCGATACGACGTGGAAGTTTCGCGAGATGATCGCGTTCCGCGACGAGCTCGCAAAAAAACTCGAGATCGACCTCATCGTCCATATCAATGATGAGGGCGTGCGTCGGGGGATCGGGCCGCTGTCGCACGGATCGGGACTTCACACCGAGATCATGAAGACGCAGGCGCTGCGCCAGGCGCTCGAACGGCACGGTTTCGACGCCGCGATTGGCGGGGCACGGCGCGACGAAGAGAAATCGCGCGCCAAGGAGCGCGTCTTTTCTCTCCGCAACGCCGCGCATCGCTGGGACCCAAGGAATCAGCGTCCCGAGCTCTGGAATCTCTACAACACGCGGATCGCCAAAGGCGAGAGCATGCGCGTCTTTCCCTTGTCGAATTGGACGGAGCTCGATGTCTGGCAATATATCCATCTCGAGCAGATTCCGGTCGTGCCGCTTTACTTTGCCAAGGAACGTCCAATCGTCGAACGCGACGGCATGCTTATCATGGTCGATGACGGCAGATTGACATTGGCGCAAGGCGAGAATCGCGTCATGCGCCGCGTGCGGTTCCGCACTCTTGGCTGCTATCCCTTGACCGGCGCCATTCTCTCGGACGCGGTCAGCGTGCCCGAGATCATCCGCGAGCTCATGGCCTCGCGCCAGTCGGAGCGGCAGGGAAGACTGATCGACCGCGACCAATCGGCATCGATGGAGCGCAAGAAGCAGCAAGGCTATTTTTGATCGCGATGACCGAGAATTCCGCCGCGGAACTATCGACGTTTCTTGCAGAGCAGGCCAAGGCCGGGGTGTTACGTCTCGTCACTTGCGGCAGCGTCGATCATGGAAAAAGTACGCTCATCGGCCGCTTGCTGCATGATTCGCAGCTCATTTTCGAGGACCAGTTACGCGCGCTGGAGGCGGACAGTCGCGCCCATGGTACCGTCCCGGACGGCATCGATTACGCGCTCCTGCTCGACGGACTCGAAGCCGAAGTCGAGCAAGGTATAACCATCGACGTTGCCTATCGATACTTTGCCACGAATGGAAGGCGCTTCATCGTCGCGGATGCCCCCGGGCACGAACAGTACACGCGCAATATGGCGACCGCGGCTTCGAACTCCGACCTTGCTCTTATCGTCGTCGATGCGAGCGCGGGCCTTCTCACGCAGACAAAACGCCATAGCTACATATTTGCGCTCTTCGGCATCTCGGCGGTCGTTCTAGCCGTCAATAAAATGGATCTTGTCGGGTGCGATGAGGCGCGGTTCGTCGCGATTGCGGATGCGTATCGCAAGCTCGCAGGGGAACTCGGCCTCAAAGACGTGGAATGCATCCCGGTTTCGGCGCTGGACGGGGACAATATCGCCGCGCGCAGCGCGCGCATGAACTGGTATCGCGGGCCGACGCTCATCGATCATCTCTCGGTCGTCGGCGTGGAGAACGATGCCGAGGCGCTGCCGTTCCGATTGCCGGTGCAGCGCGCCAACCGTCCCGATGCGTCGTTTCGAGGCTATAGCGGCCGCATCGCGAGCGGCGTCGTCGGTCGCGGTGATGCCGTCACGATACAGCCTTCGGGGCGGACAAGCCGGATCGAGCGCATTGTGGCGCCCGAGGGCGATCTCGATCGCGCCGTCGCGGGTCAATCGGTCACGGTGACCCTTACCGACGACATCGATGTCAGCCGAGGCGACATGATCTGCGCCGGCGATCCGCCCCTCGTCGCCGATCAGTATTCGGCGCATCTCCTGTGGATGGACGAGGCGGAACTCTTGCCCGGCCGTCAATATTTGATGAAAAGCGGCACGCATATGGCGCGTGCCACGGTCTCGACATTGAAACACCGCGTGAATATCAGCACGCTGGAGAATCAGGCGGCGACCAGCCTGCATCTGAACGAAATCGGCTACGTCAATCTTTCCGCCGATCGCCCGACGGTTCTCGATCCTTACCGCCCGTTCCGCAACACCGGCGCGTTCATCTTGATCGATCCGTTCACGAACCGCACCGCCGGCGCCGGCGTGATCGACTTCGCGCTGCGGCGCGCCACCAATATCCGTTGGCAGGAACTGGAAATCGACCGCCACACGCGCGCGCAGCTCAATCGCCAAAGGCCGTGCGTCCTGTGGTTTACGGGCCTGAGCGGCGCCGGAAAATCGACGATCGCCAACCTCGTCGAAAAGCGCCTCGTCGGCATGGCGCGCCACACCTATTTGCTGGACGGCGACAATGTCCGGCACGGACTGAACCGCGATTTAGGCTTCACGGCCGAGGCGCGCGTCGAAAACGTGCGCCGCGTCGCCGAGGTGGCCAAGCTCTTCGTCGATGCTGGGTTGATCCTTCTTGTGTCGTTGATCTCGCCCTTCCGGGCGGAGCGCGACATGGCACGCGCGCTGATGGACGCGGGCGATTTCATCGAGATCTATGTCGCAACGCCGATCGAGGAATGCGAACGCCGGGACCCGAAGGGGCTTTATCGCCGCGCCCGCGCGGGGCAGATCCCGAATTTCACCGGGATCGATTCGCCCTACGAGCCGCCCCTCGCGCCGGACCTGACGCTCGACACGACGTCGCTGTCGGCCGAGGCCGCGGCCGAAGAGATCGTCGGCTTCCTGCAGCGCCGATTATACATTTAGGTTGAGAGATAGCTTGGTCTGAGCGTCGGTCTCGTTCGGAGATGCGTAGCCCGCTCTCCGATGAAGCGCCGCGGTGCGTTTGATTCTTGATCGTACCATGCGGTGCCGCCTCGTTGTTGTCGCAACGCCGAAATTCGCGCATCGATCGAATGCCATTGAGATTGGGGAATCAATGCCGGTTCGCTCATTTGCCGGGCAGCGGCGTGATTGCACGGATCTATCGGGTGGTTCATGATAACTGGATTCGGGATTGAATGATGCGCACACGGACGATTGTCATCCTGTTTCTCGCCGCTATTTTTCTCGTCTGGGGCGTTGGGCGGGCGATTCTCGGCAAGCCTGCGACGAGCGATCGCTATTTCGTCATCGACGGCGACACCTTCGCTCTCTTGCCTAAAAGTTGTATCTACACGCTCGTCAAATTGGGTTGTCCGGCGCAAAAGCTGCGCCTCGAAGGGGCGGATGCCTTCGAGAGCAAGCAAACCTGCCGTGATGCCATGAACGTCGCCTGGGCATGCGGCGAAGCAGCCACCGACAGGCTCCGCGAGCTCGTCAGTCGCCCCGATTTTAGCTGCCGTATCGATCCGGAGTTCGTCGATCGCCGCGCGCGCGAATTCTCGACTTGCTATGTGGATGGGCGTGATGTCGCCGCGACGCTGGTCCGCGAGGGCCTTGCCTTCGCCTATGGCCGCGACCACCAATATTTTCCGCTCGAGAACGAAGCCAAGGAGGCGCGACGCGGCGCCTGGGCCGGTCAGTTCGTGCGCCCGCAATATTTTCGCCAGGGCGCGAAAGGCTGACCGTCTAGGCTCGCGTCCTTAAACCCCCGGCCGGTCGAAAGCCTATTCTTGAAATCAGGAACGCTGCCCGCGATGAATTGCCTTCGCGGGCCACGGCCGCCGACTGCCAATCGTCCGGCCAGCGCGAGAATGAGGCCCATCGCCCCCCACAAAGCCATCCTCACAAGGACGGAGCCCGTTGGATCATTCGAGCCCCAGGACGCGATCGCAATGACGTATACGCCGACACCCGCGACGAAACCAAGAATGCTGCTGCCGACGAGGGTAACGACGGAGATCTTCAAAATCGGTCCGTTAGCGAGGGCCTGGGTTCAATTCGGTAGTCTCGTATCCAGCGGTGACAAGCTCAATCTAAACAATTTGACGCTCGGAAGCCATGGATGCGTCAAGGATCGCCATCGGCTGGCCGGCTTCCGGTCGATTCCGCCAGAGCCTCAGACGCCGGCTCTCCAAACGTCCGCGCCAGCATCGCGCGCAGACCGATCGGTTCCACCCCCAACCGTTCACGCATGTCTGCAATGTCGAAAGCCTTGTCTTCGAGCAGGCGCCGAATTTCCAAGGCTCGGATGCGTGGCACGAAGGGGAGAAACCGGGTCATCCCTGCTGCGGCGATCAAGGGGAGTGCAGGCACCGGAATGATTCTCACTCGGCGATGGATCGCGTTGGCGATCGCCTCGACAAAATTGCGATAAGTGACCGACTCGGAGCCCGCGATGACGATCGGCGGTTCATATCCCGTGGCGCGGTCGAGAGCGCTCTCAAGGCATGCGGCGACGTCATCGACATAGATCGGTTGAACGAGCGTGTTGCCCCCGCGCGGCAGCGCGACGAAGCCAAATCGCCTTATGAAAGCGGCGATGCGCTGCACATTATTGCCGTCGCCTTCTCCCACGATCATGGTCGCGTGGAGAATGATGCCGGCTCGCCCGGACGACGAGAACGCGGCCTCCGCCCGCAAGAGCGCCTCGGTGAAGGAATCCGGATACCGGCTGAAACGCCGCGTCGAGCCCGTGAACACGATTCGCGCCAGCTTGTCAGGAAGAGCCGCCAGGATGTCGGGTGCGGTCGAAAGCGGCGCGCAGCTCACTACGGCGTGCGCATCAGCGAGCGCGTCGGCAAGCGCGGGACGATCGGAAAAATCGACGACACGCCGCGGCGCGTCGATACCGGCGAGGCGTTGAGCGGACCGGCCGAGGGCCATTACGGTGGCGCCGCGTCTTTGCAATCGCCCCAAGAGCCGCCTTCCGATCCGGCTCGTCGCACCGATAACGATGATCTTGTGGGATCCTGACATTTGCGATGGCCGCCGCGCGAGCCTGTTTGCGCGCGGGTTCTAACGATGGCGAAGCGACAGATCGGGTGCATCTTGTCGTTCGCTGCCGCCGCCGGCCGCGCCCACATCCACATAAGCATCCAAGATCTTGGCGGCGACCGATTCGGGCCGATAGAAATCGGCCCGTGGCGCGAAAGCCTCGATCATGTTCCACCCGAGGTCCTCGTTGTCGAGCAGGAATTGGATGGCGCGCGCCAAATCCCGTGGATCGTGCGGATCGTGGAAGAGCATGGGCACCCCGGCGAAAACCTCGCGCTTCACGGGAATGTCGCTGACGATGGCGGGCGTGCCAGCGGCAAGCGCCTCGATCGGCGGCAGGCCCAGGCCTTCGAAGAGCGAGGGAGAGAGCACCATGCGGGCATGTTTCACGAGTTCGGCCAGCGCCGAGGCAGGAATCTCGCGATGATGCTCGATGCGGAAGCGGCGAAAGAAGCTGCGCGGCTTCCGCCTCGCTTTCCCGACCCAGACCATCGCAAGATCGGGCGGTGACCGCAGCAGCGACAAGGCCCGCAAGGCAAGGTCGGTGTTTTTGAGCGGGTCGTCGAGCCGCCCGACGACGACCGCGAGATTTCGCCGTTTTCGGCTGCGAAACCCATCGAGATCGGGATCGAATTGGAGCGGCTGCCCGGCGATGATCGCGCCGGGATGGTTCCAATAACGTTCGAGTTGTTGCGCGACGAAACGGGTGTTCGTCGTGACCCGATCGGCATGGGCGAGCGTGATCTCGCGATAGGTCTGCAATTCCGCAGCCGTCTTCGCCTGGGGTGTGTTTTCATAGGCCGGCAGATCCTGGATATGCCGGATCAACGGCTTGCCGCTTTGCTCCTTGCACTCGATCGCGCCACGGTCTTGCAGCAGCTCGTTGCTGTAGATGAAATCGAATTCCTCGCTTTCCGCCGCGACCTTGCATCCGATGCGGCGGAAACCTTCTTCGATTCGCCCGATCTGGCCCCATAGGCCGCGAAAGCCAAAGGTCTTGACTGTTGCCGTCTTGCTCATCGGGCCGCTTGCATGACGCGTCAGGAGACGACCCGATCCGCGGGCATCGTCGTCTCGGCTTTCTTCGCGGCCATCATCTCCCGAATGACGTCGCGGAAACCGATTTCCGCCTTCCAGCCGGTGACCTCATGAATGCGTGCCGGATTGCCGGCGCTGCGCGACAGGTCCGTGCGCCGGATCAGGCCCTCGCTGGTCTCGACATGCGCACGCCAATCGAGGCCGACCAGCGCGAAGGCTTGCTCGACCATGGCCAGCAGGCTGTGGGTTTGCCCGGTCGCGATGATGAGATCGGTGGGCGAGGGCGTCTGCAGCATGCGCCAGGCCGCATCGACATATTCCGGCGCCCAGCCCCAATCCCGCTCGACTGCGAGGTTGCCGAGCCGCAATTTATCCGCCTTGCCGGCCGCGATATCGAGCGCGCCTTTGATGATCTTCTGGGTGACGAAGCGCTCGGGCCGCAACGGCGATTCATGGTTGAACATGATCCCCGAACAGGCATTCATCCCATAGGCCTCGCGATAATTCGCGACCGCCCAGAAGGCCGCGGCTTTTGCCATGGCATAAGGACTGCGGGGACGGAAGGGCGTGTGTTCATCCGCGGGAATTTCGGTTTCGCCGAAGCACTCGCTCGAAGCGGCATGGAATGATTTGATCGGACGTCCGAGGAGGCGGACGCATTCGAGGATGTTGATGGTGCCGACCGTGATGCTCTCGAACGCCTCGACCGGCAACTCGAAGGACAGCGCGACGGAAGTCTGGCCGGACAGATCGTAGATCTCGTCCGGCATCACCTTATGCATCACGCTGATGACGCTGCGGAAATCGGTCAATGCGACGGTGTGAAGCATGACGCGCTCGGCGATGCCGAGCCGGTGCAGCCCAATGAAAGGATTGCTCGAGGAATCGCGCGAGGTGCCATGGACCTCGTAACCTTTCTCGAGGAGGAGACGCGCGAGATAGCCCCCGTCCTGTCCGGAAACGCCGAAGATAAGGGCGGTCTTCTTTCGTGGCGCGGCCTGGAACGACATCGAGTCTCGTAGGGCTGGTTGTCTCGCCCGCTGCAAGTGAGGCGCCACCGGCTCTAAATCCGGAAATCCGGAGCGCTTAGGCTCGATCGCTTCTACCGGCTTCGCCAAGGCATGGCAAGCGGCGCGCGGGCCGGCCGGCGATTCGATCGTCCTCGGTTCACCCTCGCGCAGCGTGCCGGCGTGCGGTAAATTCTCATGTGCGAAACGCCTCGCCGATGTCAGAATGAAAGCGACGACAGGCGCTGTGTTTTCGTCGCGCCCGCGCATGCGGCGAGGCTTTCCAGGTATCGGATCGAAGCAATTTGGCCATCAATTCCGCCGCGACTGCGATGGGCGTCAGCTACGTCATCACGGTCTACAACAAGCGTCCTTTTCTCCCCCAGGTCATCGCCGGGCTTGCCGCCCAGCAGGGAGACTTCGCCCGCGAATTCGTGTTCGTCGACGATGGCTCGAGCGACGGATCGGTTGCGGAGATCGCGCGCTTGACCGAGGGCTGGCCTGGCCTGCGGATCATCGCGCAATCCAATCACGGCTCGAGCCACGCGACCAATCGCGGGATGGGCGAGGCGCGGTATCGCTTCGTCAAGCTGGTCGATGCCGACGACGTACTCTTGCCCCACGCGACGGCCGCGCTCCTCGATGCTCTCGCCAGGGAGAAGAATTCGGTGCTCGCTCACGGCCGCACCGAATTCTACGCATCGCGAGAGGAGGCGCTTGCGCGTCTCGCACAACCGCGGAGCGGCACGCCCACCTGTCGCTGTACGGCCCAACCGCTACCGAGCCTCCTGCTGGAAGGATTCTCGATCGGCCCGAGCAACAGCCTCTTTACCGCCGAGGCGGCGCGCGCGGTCGGAGGCTGCGATGAGCGCGTCTTCACGCAGGACTATTCGCTCGTCCTGAGGCTGGCCACGATGGGGTCCTTCGTCGCGCTCGATGAGACCGTCGCGCTTTGCCCCGCCGTGGCCGAAGGACGGGTCAATGATGGCGGGCCGCAAATTTTGCACGACGTCAATCTGAGCATCGCCTATTTCCTCGCAGAGCGCTCCATCGCACCGTCCCTGGCGCGCAACGCGGTGCGGCGCGCGACCACCCGCGCCTATCACTGGGCGCGCCGCCGCGAAGGCGCAAAGCTCTTTTCCTATTGGACGTGGCTGCGGCTCTTGGCCGAATTGCCCCATCCGACGGCCGATCTCGTGCGCCGCAGTTGCGGCGCCTTCACCTTGAGCCGGCGCGTGCGCGGCGGCTCGGCTTGATCGCCGATCATGGCAGCGACAGCGCCGATGGAACCCAGGGCCGAGCCTCTCCCAAAACGGTGGTGGCTGTTTCGCCCCTTCGATCTCGCCGCACGGCTCTGGCCGGTCTTCCGGCGGCGGCGCGGCGCGCTCGTCGTCCGCATCGACGGGATCGGCGATATGGTGCTCTTCCACGGCGCCCTTGCCCATTATGCCGGCGCGCTTGGCATGCCGCTCGCGGATATCACCTTGCTCGGTTGCGAGAGCTGGGCCGGTCTCGCGCCGACATTCTTTCCCGGGTGCCATTTTCGCGCGATCGACGAGCACCGCTACGACAAGAACCCGTTCTACCGGTTTGGTGTCTCGCTCTGGGTGCGGCGCCAGGGTTTTGCGCTCGCCACATGCGACATCTTCATGCGCAAGCCGCTCGTCGCCGACAGCCTCGTCTACGTGTCCGGCGCGCCCCGCAAGATCGTCGCGCGGCCCTATCAAAGCCCGAAGACCCAGTGCGCCTTCGACTGGTATCTGCGGCGCTGCCAGCGGGTCGTCGACACCGGGTCTTACCCGACCCACGAGATCATCCGCCATTTCCGCTTTCTATCGGCGCTTGCCGGGAAGACCATTGCGCCGGCGATGCCACGCCTCCCTTGGCCCGGGGGAGGCATCACGCGCAAGACGCGGCCTTACGCCGTCATCAATTTCGGCGGCAATGAGCCCGGCCGGCGCTGGGATTTTGACCGCTTCCTGGCGCTCGCCGGCGATCTTGCGTCGCGCGGGTTGCAGGTCGTTTTCAGCGGCGGCGCCGCCGAAACGGCGCTGAAACCCCGCCTTGCCCAGGCCGGGCGCGGCCAAGATTTCCTCGATCGCATCGGCAAGACGAGCCTGCCGCAACTGCTCGATCTGCTGCGCGACGCCGCCCTCGTCGTCAGCAACGACACGGGCCCGGCGCATCTCGCCGCCGGTCTCGGCGTGCCGACCGTGGTGATCGTGGGCGGCGGCCATTTCACCAGCTTCGTGCCTTATCCGGCCGAAGTCACCCCGTCCTGCGTGCGTTTCGTCTTTCGCGAGCGGGCCTGCTTTCACTGTTTTTGGAACTGCACCGAGCCGCATGCGAAGGGACACGCCTTTCCCTGCATCGAATCTCTGGGCGAAGCCGAGGTGCTGCAGGCGGTCGACGCGGCGCTCGCGGCCCGCCAAGGCCCGCGGCCGAGCTGATGCGGCAGGCGTCCTTGACGACGAAACGCTGAATTGACGAAACCGCCTTGTTCGGGGCTAATGGCATCCGATATGAGTTTCAATCGCGCCTTGCTCATCGGCATCACCCTTGCCGGGCTCAGCGGCTGTTCATCGCCGCCGGTCGTGCTGAACGAATCCTCCGAGGGTTTGGTCGTCCGCTACAATCCCGACGCGACGAGCACGGCCGAGGCCGCCGCGATCGCGCAGAAAGCTTGCGACAAATATGGCCGCAAGGCCGTATTCCAGCAGAGAGGATTCACGAGCGACGTGTTCGCAACCTACACTTGCGTGAAATAAAATGCGCCAACGGGGCTGTGCGCAAAAGGAATCGCGATGGTGACGATCAATCTCGTGCTGCTTCCGCCGCTCGTGGCGCTGATCGGCGGCATTCTCATTCTTTTGACGCCGCGTCTTTTGAATTACATCGTCGCGATTTATCTCATCGTCGCCGGCATCGCCGGTCTGTGGCCGCATGTCATACGGTGAGCGTGTGAAGCGCGGACGCGCCCCGCGTCACTTTGGGGCCTGTGTCAGCGCATAAAGAGCGACCGCGGCGGCATTTGACACGTTGAGCGAGGCGAGAGTCCCCCGCGTCTGCAGATGGGCCAGATAATCGCAATGCTCGCGTACGAGCCGCCGCAGCCCGGCGCCTTCCGCACCCAGCACGAGCGCGACGCGCGGCGGGAGATCGAGCGCGCTCAGGCTCTGCGGCGCTTCGCTATCCAGCCCGACGGACCAAAACCCCGCTTCTTTCAATCGCTCGAGGCAGCGGGCGAGGTTCGTCACGCGCAAGAGCGGCACCGTTTCGAGCCCGCCCGAGGCCGCCTTGGCGAGCGCGCCCGTCACCGGAGGCGCGCCATGCTCCGGCACGATCACCGCTAAAGCGCCAAAGGCGGCAGCCGAGCGCAGAATCGCGCCGACATTGTGCGGGTCCGTGACTTGGTCGAGCAGGATCAGGATATGAGGCGCCCCGGTCTCCGGGATCGCGCCGAGCAAATCCTCGAGATCGAGGGTGGCCAGCGAGTCGGTCTCGATCGCTAGGCCCTGATGGACGGCGCCGGCCGGCAGCAAGGCCTCGAGCCGGCGGCGGTCGAGGATCTCGGGCGGCGCCGGTTGCGCCGTGGCACGCCTTTTCTGCAGCAACACGCCGATCGTCTCGGCGCTCTCAGGCAGCGCGATGACACGCCGCACGCGCCGCATCGGATTGGCCAGCGCCGCGGCGACCGCATGACGCCCATAGATCCATTGGGTCGGCCCGCCCCGCTCGCGCGTGTCGTTCGATCGAACCGGATCCGGGCGTGAGGCTCGGCGGCGGCGTTGCGGCATCGCGCTCCTATTTGCCGCCTTTCAAGGGCGCCAGGGGCACCGATCCATCGGGCGTCGGCACCTGCGCCACATTCAAAATCATCGAGATCATGCTGTAATGGCCGCAGATGCCGATCAGGTCCATTACCCCGCGCGTGCCGAAGCGCGAGGCGACCGCCTGGAAGGTCTGGTCGCGCACGCCATGCGTGCCGTTGAGTTCGACGCAGAAATTATAGATCGCTGCTTGCGCGGGCGAGAGTTTTTCGGGTGCCTCGCCTTTTCGGATCGCCTCGACGATGGCGGGATCGACGCCGCTTTGGAGGGCGAGGCGTGCATGCGCATACCACTCGTATTGCGCGCCCCAGAAGCGGCCGACCACGAGCGTCGCGAGCTCTTTCAAATCATCGGGCAGGGCGTTGTGAAAGCGCACATAGGCGCCGGTCGCCTCGATGGCGCGCAACACCCCGGCGCTGTGCAGCGCGGGCACGAACGGTCCGCGCATCGCGCCACGCGAACCCGCGACCTTCTGCGCCAGCTCGTTTTGCTCGTCGCTGTAATCATTGGGAGAGATTTCGGGAAATCGGCTCATGGCATTTCGCTCCTCGGCCCTTGTCTTTGATTTGCCCCACGCCATTCTTGGAGGGCTGCGCGCAGTAGAGCAAATTCGCCGCGAAATGCCACCATGAAATGCCACGCGGAACCGCCACAACGCGTTGACATGCCACGCCCGACCGCCTATCCGCGCGTCATATGAAAGAAATGCGCGTCGTCACCTACGCCCTTGTCATCTCAGTGCTCGTCGGCGGTTGCACGCCCGTCATTCATTTGCGCAATGCGAAAACCGGGCAGACCGCGACATGCGGCGGCGAAATGTGGAGTTTCGTCAGTTCGGGAAAGGACGAGCACTGCCTGAAATATTTTCATCAACAGGGATTCGATCCGGTTCAATAGAGCCCCGGAGCGCCCCGTGACTCGACGAGTTCATCCTCGCCTCTTGCGCGAATTCGCGGGCGAGGCGCTGAAAGGGCGGCGGCCGAAAGACGGCATCGGGCGCTGCGGCGTGAAGACGGCAGGGATGAAAAGCGAGGGCCCGCAACGCGTTGACAGGCCGTGCCCAATCACGTATCACCCGCGCGCTGCCTTCAGGCCAGCGGAGGGGTTGCCGAGCGGTCAAAGGCAGCAGACTGTAAATCTGCCGACTTCGGTCTTCGAAGGTTCGAATCCTTCCCCCTCCACCACCTTCGTCCCCGCGCATTCGGGGGAGTCGAAGGATCGAGGATCGGGGCGGCGGCATCATGGGGCGAGCATTCGGCTCGCGGGCGTAACGAGGCGGGTGTAGCTCAATGGTAGAGCTCCAGCCTTCCAAGCTGGCTACGTGGGTTCGATTCCCATCACCCGCTCCAGGCCTCGCGCACGCGGCCGCTTACCGGCAAGGAACCGAGCATGTCGAAGGCGAAATTTGAGCGGACGAAGCCGCACTGCAACATCGGGACGATTGGTCACGTTGACCATGGGAAGACGTCGCTGACGGCGGCGATCACGAAGGTGTTGGCGGAGACGGGCGGGGCGACGTTTACGGCGTACGACCAGATCGACAAGGCTCCTGAGGAGCGGGCGCGGGGGATCACGATCTCGACGGCGCATGTGGAGTACGAGACGGCGAACCGTCACTACGCGCATGTGGATTGCCCGGGCCATGCGGATTACGTGAAGAACATGATCACGGGTGCGGCGCAGATGGACGGCGCGATCCTTGTGGTTTCGGCGGCGGACGGTCCGATGCCGCAGACGCGGGAGCATATCCTGCTGGCGCGGCAGGTCGGCGTGCCGGCGATCGTCGTGTTCCTGAACAAGGTGGACATGGTGGACGACCCGGAGCTTTTGGACCTGGTGGAGCTCGAGGTGCGGGAGCTGTTGAGCTCGTACCAGTTCCCGGGGGACAAGATCCCGATCATCCGGGGCTCGGCCTTGTGCGCGCTTGAGGACAAGAACAAGGAGCTGGGCCACGACGCGATCCTGAAGCTGATGGAGGCGGTGGACGCGTCGATCCCGCAGCCCAAGCGGGACCGGGACCGTCCGTTCCTGATGCCGATCGAGGACGTGTTCTCGATCTCGGGCCGCGGCACGGTGGTGACGGGGCGGGTGGAGCGCGGCGTGGTCAAGGTGGGCGAGGAAGTTGAGATCGTTGGCCTGAAGCCGACGATCAAGACGGTGGTGACGGGCGTTGAGATGTTCCGCAAGCTGCTGGACCAGGGCGAGGCGGGCGACAATATCGGCGCTCTGCTCCGAGGAACAAAACGCGAGGAGGTCGAGCGCGGCCAGGTTCTGGCGGCGCCGGGCTCGATCACGCCGCACACGAACTTCCAGGCGGAGGCCTACATCCTGACCAAGGAGGAGGGGGGCCGTCATACGCCGTTCTTCACGAATTACCGGCCGCAATTCTACTTCCGGACGACGGATGTGACGGGAACGGTGAAGCTGAAGGAAGGCACCGAGATGGTGATGCCCGGGGACAACGTGTCGATGGAGATCGAGCTGATCCAGCCGATCGCCATGGACGAGGGCCTGCGCTTCGCCATCCGCGAGGGCGGCCGCACCGTCGGCGCCGGCGTCGTCGCCAAAATCATAAAGTAGCCCCCCCGCCCGGCTTTCTGAGGGGGCCGCTCGGCCCCTCTCCCGCCGCGTGCACGCTTGCGTCTCGCGTTTACCGACGCTTGACGCGAATCGGCGACACTCGCGCGCGTGATCGCGCTTGGGCCCATGCGTTCTGTCGGCATGGCGGCGATCTTGGTCAGTCGGGGGTTTCATGCGCGTGCGAGGGCGTAGATCCCGGGACAAGGGGATGGAGGGAGGGCGCCGGCCGCCATTCCGCCTTCTTGGCGCTCTCCGCTGCCCGCCGGTCATGCCGATCCTGGCCGCAGGTCTTTGCGTGCTCGGGGCGGGCATGGCCGCCGCCCAATCCTCCGCCGGGGGCGAGCTCCGGCTCGCGCCAATGCCGCTCCAGACGCCGATACCGCTCCCAACGGACGCCAAGAGCTATCTGGAGGCCGCCGCCGGGGTCTACGACATCATCGGCGACGGCCATCGCGACGAAACCGCTGCGGCCAGTATCGAGTTCCGCCTCGGCCGGAAGCTCTATTACCTCGGACCGGCGGTCGGCCTGATCGGCAACATGCGCGGGGGCGGCATGATCTATCTCGGCCTCTACGGCGATATTCCGATCGGGCCGGTGGTGGTGACGCCGCTGGCCGGGCTCGGCGCGTGGCGGCGCGGCGGCCATAGCGACGAGGATCTGGGCGGCTGGTTTCAATTCCGCCTCTCGCTCGAGGCGGCCTATCAATTCCTCGACCGTTCGCGTCTGGGCCTGCGCTTCGGCCATATCTCGAATGCCGACATCCATCGCAAGAATCCGGGCGAGAACGATCTGATGCTGACTTACGCCCTGCCGCTCGATTTCTAGCACCGCCTCGGGCGCCTATTGCGATCCTGCCGGTCGGACGGGCTCGCTCGTCTCCGCTTTCATTGACGGGGACCCGTAGACGCCTCTAGAAACGCGCCTGTCCGCTTTGGCCCATGCCTGAGGGGATCGCGGTGTGTGCGCGGCATGCGGCCCTTGCAGGAGTGTAGCTCAATTGGTAGAGCACCGGTCTCCAAAACCGGGGGTTGGGGGTTCGAGCCCCTCCACTCCTGCCATTCGCGCATAGGGCTGGAAATGTTCCGGGAAGGGCGCTATATACTGCGCCTTCCCTACGGATTATGATGGCAAAAATCACCCCGCTCGAGTTTCTGCGGCAGGTCCGCCAGGAAGTTGGACGTGTTACCTGGCCGAGCCGCAAGGAGACAACCGTGACCACCGCCATGGTGTTTGCCATGGTGATCGTGGCCGCAATTTTCTTTTTCCTCGTGGATGAGGTGCTCGCGCGTGGCGTGCAATTTGTCTTAGGTATCGGAAGCTGAAGCGATGAGCGCGCATTGGTACGTCATTCACGTTTATTCCGGCTTCGAGAAGAAAGTCGCGCAGTCGATTCGCGAGCAGGCGGAGCAGAAGGGGCTCGGCGACAAATTCGAGGAAGTCCTGGTGCCGACCGAAGAGGTCGTCGAGGTCCGGCGCGGCGCCAAGGTGAGCGCCGAGCGCAAATTCTTCCCCGGCTACGTGCTGGTGAAGATGGATTTGACCGATCAAACCTGGCATCTCGTCAAGAATACGCCGAAGGTGACCGGCTTCCTGGGCGGCAAGGGCAAGCCCGCGCCGATCACCGAGGCCGAGGCGACCCGCATCATGAAGCAGGTCCAGGAAGGCATCGAGCGGCCGAAACCCTCGATCACCTTCGAGATCGGCGAACAGGTTCGCGTCTGCGACGGGCCGTTCACCTCGTTCAATGGTCTCGTTGAAGACGTGGACGAGGAAAAGGCGCGACTCAAAGTCGCAGTTTCGATCTTCGGCCGGGCGACGCCGGTCGAGCTCGAATACTCGCAAGTCGAAAAAGTCTGAAGGCAGGGGCGTTAGGGCATGGCGAAGAAGATTGTTGGTTTCATCAAGCTGCAGGTCCCGGCTGGCAAGGCCAATCCTTCTCCGCCGATCGGGCCGGCGCTGGGTCAGCGCGGCCTCAACATCATGGAGTTCTGCAAGGCATTCAACGCGCAGACGCAAAAGATGGAGCCGGGCATGCCGATCCCGGTGGTCATCACCGCCTATGCCGATCGCAGCTTCACCTTCGTCACGAAGACTCCGCCCAATTCCTATTTCCTGATGAAGGCGGCGGGGATCGAAAAAGGTTCGCAGACGCCGGGCAAGGGCACGGTCGGCAAAGTGACGATGACGCAGATCCGCGACATCGCCCAACAGAAGATGGTCGATCTCAACGCCAAGGATATCGAAGGGGCGTGCAACATGCTGGTGGGCTCGGCCCGTTCGATGGGCCTCGAAGTGGTGGAGTGAGCGATGACGCATAGAGGCAAGCGATTGGTGAAGGGCTACGAGGGCATCGACCGCGCCGCTTTCTACGACGCGGCGCAAGCGGTTAAGCTCGTCAAGGAACGCGCCAAGGCGAAGTTCGACGAGACGGTCGAGGTCTCGGTCAACCTCAACGTCGACCCGCGCAAATCGGAACAGAACGTGCGCGGCACCGTGCAGCTTCCGAACGGCACCGGCAAGGCGCTGCGGGTCGCGGTCTTCGCCAAGGGCGAGCGCGCGAAAGAAGCGCAGGCCGCGGGCGCCGATATCGTGGGCGCGGAGGATCTCGCCGAGAGGATCAATGCCGGCCAGCTCGATTTCGACCGTTGCATTGCGACGCCCGACATGATGGCGGTCGTCGGCAAGCTCGGCAAAGTGCTGGGTCCGCGCGGGCTGATGCCCAACCCGAAGCTCGGCACGGTCACCGCCAATGTCGGCGAGGCGGTCAAGGCGGCGAAGGGCGGCCAGGTCGAGTACCGCACCGAGAAGGCCGGCATCGTTCAGGCGGGGGTGGGCAAGGCGAGCTTTACGGAGGCCGCGCTGCTCGAGAATCTCAAGACCTTTATCGGCGCGGTAAGCCGCGCCCGGCCCGCCGGGGTCAAGGGTGCATTCATCAAGCGGGTGAGCCTGTCGACGACGATGGGCCCGGGCTTGAAGCTGGATTTGACGAGCGTCGCCGGCGAGACCGGCGCGCAAAACTGAATCTCCGCTTTCTTCCCGCGAGGGAAGAGGCGGCGTAGCGGGATGGGCAACCATCCCGTCCTGTCCGAGATTGCCGGTGCCGGTAACGGCCTAAGGTTCCAAGGCGAAAGCCCGACGGACGCCAGCATGAGACGGGGTTGCCAGCCGCGCGAAGAGCGGCGGGCGCTTCTGGGACAGGCGAACCGGGCGGCTGGGGTTTCTCCGGCTGCCCTCGTGCAACCGATCTGCTTTCGGATCCCGTGGGACCGTTGGCAGGTCAAAGGTCGGAGATGAAAGCGTGGACCGGTCACACAAAGAGGCCCTGGTCACAACGCTGCACGAACAGCTTTCCGACATCGCATGTGTCGTGATCACGCACCAGACGGGGATGACCGTCGCGGAAGTGACCGACCTGCGGCGTCGGATGCGTGCGGCGGGTGCCAGCTTCAAAGTGACGAAGAACCGGCTCGCCCGAATTGCTCTCACCGGCACGAAATTCGAGCGACTCTCGTCGCTGTTCACCGGACCAACCGCGATCGCCTTTTCGCGGGACCCGGTGGCGGCGGCGAAGGTGGCCGTCGAGTTCGCCAACAAGAACGAAAAGCTGACCATCGTCGGGGGCAGTCTCGGCGAACAGCAACTCGACGCGGCGGGCATCAAAGCCCTGGCTACCTTACCGTCACTCGATCAACTTCGCGCCAAGCTTCTGGGCATGCTGCAAACCCCGGCGACACGCATCGCCAGCGTGTTGCAGGCGCCCGGCGGTCAGGTGGCGAGGGTGCTGGGCGCCTATGCGCGCAAAGCGGGCTAGCGGTTTAAAGCGTCGAAACGACTTGAAAAATTCTCAGGAGTGCTAAAATGGCTGACTTGAACAAACTGGTTGAAGAGTTGTCGAGCCTCACCGTGATCGAGGCGGCGGAACTCTCCAAGAAGCTCGAGGAAAAATGGGGCGTCTCTGCGGCGGCGCCCGTTGCGGTTGCGGCGGCCGGAGCGGCGGCTGGCGGAGCCGGCGCCGAAGCGGCAGCGGAACAGACGGAATTCACCGTCGTCCTGGCTACGGTTGGCGACAAAAAGATCAATGTTATCAAGGAGGTGCGCGCCATCACCAGCCTCGGCCTGAAAGAGGCCAAGGACCTGGTCGAGGGTGCGCCCAAGCCGGTCAAAGAAGGGGTCAGCAAGGACGAGGCGGCGAAGATCAAGAAGCAGCTTGAAGAGGCGGGTGCGACTGTTCAGATCCAATAGCCCGCCGTGGCATTGCCGGACAAAAGCGGGTGCGCGGACGACTTACGAGTCGCCGCGCCCCCGCCTTGTCGCCGGCCTGAAAGCCGGGGCGCGGTGCGGCCGCGCTCAGCGGCTTTTGTCGTCTTTGCGAAGCCGGGCCGCCCTGAGGGGCGCACGCGCTGGGTTTGAGGGAATACCGAGTTTTCTGATGAGGAGAATCCATGGCTAAGTCGTTCACGGGCAGGAAGCGCATCCGCAAGAGCTTTGGGCGCATCCCCGAGGTGGCGCCCATGCCGAATCTCATCGAGGTTCAAAAGAGCTCCTACGACCATTTCCTGCAAATGGGCGTGACGCAGGAGAAGCGCACCAGCGTGGGCCTTCAGGAAGTCTTCAAATCGGTATTCCCGATCCGCGATTTTTCGGATCGCGCGCGGCTCGAATTCGTGAGCTACGAGCTCGAGACGCCGAAATACGACGTCGAGGAGTGCCAGCAGCGCGGCATCACCTTCGCCGCGCCCTTGAAAGTGACCTTGCGGCTCGTCGTCTGGGACGTGGACGAGGAAACCGGCGCGCGCTCGATCCGCGACATCAAGGAGCAGGACGTTTACATGGGCGATATGCCGCTCATGACCAAGAACGGCACCTTCATCATCAACGGAACCGAGCGCGTCATCGTCTCGCAGATGCATCGCTCCCCGGGCGTGTTCTTCGATCACGACAAGGGCAAGAGCCACTCCTCGGGCAAGTATCTTTTCGCCGCCCGCGTCATTCCCTATCGCGGCTCCTGGCTCGATTTCGAGTTCGACGCCAAGGACCATCTCTATGTCCGCATCGATCGGCGGCGCAAATTGCCTGTGACGACCTTGCTCTACGCGCTCGACAGCATGGAGACGGCCAAGCTCCGCGCCGAGCGCGCGGCCCAAAGCAAGAGCCTCCAGCCGCACGAGGCGCAAGGCATGTCGAAGGAGGAGATCCTCTCCGCGTTCTATGCGCCGGTCGCCTTCTCGTTCGACAAGAAGGGCTGGAAGATGCCCTTCGATCCTTCGCGGTACCGCGGGTTCAAGACCACGGCGGATCTCGTCGATGCGCGCACCGGCAAGGTCAAGGCCGAGCTCGGCACGAAGCTCACGCTGCGCCTGGCGAAGAAGCTCTATGACGATGGCCTCAAGGAAATCCGCGTCGGCCGCGAGGACCTCCTCGGCAAATATCTCGCCGTCGACGTGGTCAATGACGAAACTGGCGAGATCTACGCCGAGGCGGGCGAAGAGGTCACCGAGCAGCTCATCGACACGATCGAGAAGTCGCACATCACCGAATTGCCGGTGATCTCGGTCGACCACATGACCGTCGGACCCTATATCCGCAACACGCTGATGATCGACAAGAACGCCAGCCGGGAAGAGGCGCTGATCGACATCTACCGTGTCATGCGCCCTGGCGAGCCGCCGACCTTGGAGACAGCGGAAGCGCTCTTCAAGAGCCTCTTCTTCGATCCGGAGCGCTATGATCTGTCGGCGGTGGGCCGCGTGAAGATGAATTCGCGCCTCTCGCTCCAGACCGAGGACACGGTCCGCGTTTTGCGTAAAGAGGACATCATCGCCATCCTGCGCGTGCTCGTCGAATTGAAGGACGGGCGCGGCGAGATCGACGATATCGATCATCTCGGCAACCGGCGGGTGCGCTCGGTGGGCGAGTTGATGGAGAATCAATATCGCGTTGGCTTGCTGCGCATGGAGCGCGCCATCCGCGAGCGCATGAGCTCGGTCGAGATCGATACCGTGATGCCGCACGACCTCATCAACGCCAAGCCCGCGGCGGCGGCGGTGCGGGAGTTCTTCGGCTCCTCGCAGCTCTCGCAATTCATGGATCAGACCAATCCGCTCTCGGAGATCACCCATAAGCGGCGCCTCTCGGCGTTGGGCCCGGGCGGCTTGACGCGCGAGCGTGCGGGCTTCGAGGTGCGCGACGTGCACCCGACCCATTACGGGCGCATCTGCCCGATCGAGACGCCGGAAGGCCCGAATATCGGGCTCATCAACAGCCTGGCGACGTACGCGCGCGTCAATCAATACGGTTTCATCGAGAGTCCGTATCGCCGCGTCGTCAACGGCAAGGTGACCGACGAGGTCGTCTATCTCTCGGCGATGGAGGAAGGCCGTTATGCGATCGCGCAGGCCAATGTCGAGCTCGATGCGCACGACAAGGTCAAAGCCGATCTGACCAATTGCCGCAAGAGCGGCGATTTCGTAATGGCGCGTCCGCAGGACATCGATTTCATCGATGTCTCGCCCAAGCAATTGGTCTCGGTCGCGGCGGCGCTCATTCCCTTCCTCGAGAACGACGACGCCAATCGTGCCTTGATGGGCTCGAACATGCAACGCCAGGCGGTGCCGCTCATCAAGGCCGAAGCGCCGCTCGTCGGGACCGGCATGGAAGAGACGGTGGCGCGCGATTCGGGCGTGACCATCATCGCCCGCCGCTCCGGCATCGTCGATCAGGTCGACGGCATGCGCATCGTCATCCGCGCGACCGACGATACCTCGGCGGACGCGCCGGGCGTCGACATCTACAATCTCCTGAAGTTCCAGCGTTCCAACCAGAATACGTGCATCACGCAGCGGCCGCTGGTCCGGGTCGGCGATCAGGTCAAGACCGGCGACATCATCGGCGACGGACCCTCGACCCAGCTCGGCGAGCTTGCCTTAGGGCGCAACGTGCTTTGCGCGTTCATGCCTTGGAACGGCTACAATTTCGAGGACTCGATCCTCATTTCCGAGCGCATCGTGTCGGATGACGTCTTCACTTCGATCCATATCGAGGAATTCGAGGTGATGGCGCGCGACACAAAGCTGGGACAGGAAGAGATCACCCGCGACATCCCGAATGTCGGCGAAGAGGCGCTGAAGAACCTCGACGAGGCCGGCATCGTCTATATCGGCGCCGAGGTGAAGCCGAGCGACATCCTCGTCGGCAAGGTCACGCCCAAGGGCGAATCGCCGATGACGCCCGAAGAAAAGTTGCTGCGGGCGATCTTTGGCGAAAAGGCGTCGGATGTGCGCGACACCAGTTTGCGCCTGCCTCCCGGCGTATCGGGCACGATCGTCGAGGTGCGCGTCTTCTCGCGCCGCGGCGTCGACAAGGACGAGCGCGCGCTCGCGATCGAGCGCGCCGAGATCGAGCGTCTCACCAAGGACCGCGATGACGAGAAGGCGATTCTGGAGCGCAGCTTCCAATCGCGTCTCGAGCGGCTCCTCCACAATCAGGAGGCCGCGAGCGGACCCAAGGGGCTGAAGGCCGGCACCAAGCTCACGAAGGAGGTGCTGGAGGAATACACGCTCGGCCAATGGCGCCAGATCGCGATCAAGAACGATCGGCGGATGGCCGACATCGAAGCGCTCAAGAAGCAGATGGACGAGACCAACCACAAGCTCCAGGAGCGCTTCGAGAACAAGGTCGAAAAACTCCAGCGCGGCGACGAATTGCCGCCGGGCGTGATGAAGATGGTCAAGGTCTTCGTCGCGGTGAAGCGCAAGCTGCAGCCGGGCGACAAGATGGCCGGCCGGCACGGCAACAAAGGCGTGATCTCGCGCATCATGCCGGCCGAGGACATGCCCTATCTCGAGGACGGAACGCCGGTCGACATCGTGCTCAATCCCCTGGGCGTGCCGAGTTCGCATGAATGTCGGGCAGATTCTGGAAACCCATCTGGGCTGGGCCTCGTCGGGCCTGGGCCGTCAGATCGGCGACCTGGTCGACAAGGCGAAGCGCAGCGAAAAGCAGACACGCGAGCTGCGGCGCTATCTCAACACGATCTATACCGACCGCACCGACCAGAACGACATCAAGGAGCTCGGCGACGATCAGGTGCTCGAGCTCGCCGACAATCTGCGCCATGGCGTGCCGATGGCGAGCCCCGTCTTCGATGGCGCCCGCGAGGACGATATCGTGAGGATGTTGCAGGAGGCCGGGCTCGATTCATCGGGCCAGGTTCGCCTCGTCGACGGGCGCACGGGCGAGTATTTCGATCGGCGTGTCACGGTGGGCTACATTTATATGCTGAAGCTCCACCATCTGGTCGACGACAAGATCCATGCGCGCTCGATCGGGCCCTACAGCCTCGTCACCCAGCAGCCGCTGGGCGGCAAGGCCCAGTTCGGCGGGCAGCGTTTCGGCGAAATGGAGGTCTGGGCGCTCGAAGCCTACGGCGCCGCCTACACGCTCCAGGAGATGCTCACCGTCAAATCGGACGACGTCTCGGGCCGAACCAAGGTCTATGAGGCGATCGTCCGCGGCGACAACAATTTCGAAGCCGGCATACCGGAATCCTTCAACGTGCTTGTGAAGGAGCTGCGGTCGCTCGGCCTCAACGTCGAGCTCGAGCAGCGCAGTTACTGATGAGCCGCGACGCACACAAGATTTATCGAAAGAGGGATCGTTCATGAACGAGTTGATGAACATCTTCGGCCAGGTCTCGGGCCCGCAAAGCTTCGACCAGATCAAGATTTCGATCGCAAGCCCGGAGCGCATTCGCTCCTGGTCTTACGGCGAGATCAAGAAGCCAGAAACGATCAACTATCGCACGTTCAAGCCCGAGCGCGACGGGCTGTTCTGCGCACGCATCTTCGGTCCGATCAAGGACTACGAGTGCTTGTGCGGCAAGTACAAGCGCATGAAGTATCGCGGCATCATCTGCGAGAAATGCGGCGTCGAAGTGACCTTGAGCAAGGTCCGGCGCGATCGCATGGGCCATATCGAGCTCGCCTCGCCCGTGGCGCATATCTGGTTCTTGAAGTCGCTGCCCTCGCGGATCGGCTTGCTCGTGGACATGACCTTGAAGGATCTCGAAAAGATCCTTTATTTCGAGAGCTACGTCGTCACCGAGCCGGGCCTCACCCCCTTGAAGCTCCATCAGCTCCTCAACGAAGAGGAGTACATGAAGGCGCAAGAGGAATTCGGCGAGCAGGGCTTCGAGGTGTCGATCGGCGCCGAAGCGCTGAGGAAGATGCTCGAGAAGATCAAGCTCGACGGCGAGGACGGCGAGCGCGAGCGGCTGCGCGTCGAGCTGCGCGAGACCACGTCGGAAGCCAAGCGCAAGAAACTCGTCAAGCGCTTGAAGCTGGTCGAGGCATTCATTCAGTCGGAAAGCCGGCCGGAATGGATGATTCTCGAAGTCGTGCCCGTGATCCCGCCCGAGCTGCGTCCGCTCGTGCCGTTGGATGGCGGACGCTTTGCGACCTCGGATCTGAACGATCTCTACCGCCGCGTCATCAACCGCAACAACCGGCTGAAGCGCCTCATCGAGCTGCGCGCGCCCGACATCATCGTGCGCAACGAGAAGCGCATGCTGCAGGAATTGGTCGATGCCCTGTTCGACAACGGCCGCCGCGGCCGCATCATCACCGGCGCCAACAAGCGGCCGCTGAAGTCGCTTTCCGACATGCTCAAGGGCAAGCAGGGCCGGTTCCGCCAGAATCTGCTCGGCAAGCGCGTCGACTATTCCGGCCGCTCGGTGATCGTCGTCGGGCCGGAGCTGAAGCTGCACCAGTGCGGCTTGCCGAAGAAGATGGCCTTGGAGCTGTTCAAGCCCTTCATCTACTCGAAACTCGAGCTCTACGGGTTGGCCAGCACGATCAAGGCGGCCAAGCGCATGGTCGAAAAGGAACGGCCCGAGGTTTGGGATATTCTCGAAGAGGTGATCCGCGAGCATCCGGTGCTGCTCAATCGCGCGCCGACCTTGCATCGCCTGGGCATCCAGGCTTTCGAGCCGACCCTGATCGAAGGCAAGGCGATCCAGCTTCACCCGCTCGTCTGCACCGCCTTCAACGCCGATTTCGACGGCGACCAGATGGCCGTGCACGTGCCGCTCTCGCTCGAGGCCCAGCTCGAGGCGCGCGTGCTGATGATGTCGACCAACAACATCCTCTCGCCCGCCAACGGCAAGCCGATCATCGTCCCCTCTCAGGACATCGTTCTCGGTCTCTACTACATCACGATGGAGGGGATGAGCGAGAAGGGCGAAGGCATGTCCTTCGGCGATATGGGCGAGATCGAGCACGCGCTGGAATCAGGCGCGCTGTCGTTGCACGCCAAGATCAATGCGCGGATCGAGACCATCGACAAGGACGGCAACACCGTCATCAAGCGGGTTTCGACCACCGCCGGGCGCATGATGCTGTCGGCAATCCTGCCGCGCAGTCCCGCCGTCGGCTTTGACCTTCTCAATCGCCTTCTCACCAAGAAGGAGATCTCGAACGTCATCGATCAAGTGCACCGTCATTGCGGCCAGAAGGAAACCGTCATCTTCTGCGACCGGCTCATGACGATCGGCTTCCAGCAGGCTTGCAAGGCCGGCATCTCCTTCGGAAAGGACGATCTCATCATCCCGCCCGCGAAGGAAAAGCTCATTCGCGAGGCGCAGGAGAAGGTGAAGGAGTACGAGCAGCAATATCTCGACGGCCTCATCACCCAGGGCGAAAAATACAACAAGGTGGTCGACGTCTGGTCGAACTGCACCGAGAAAGTCGCCGAAGAGATGATGAAGGCCATCCGCACGCCGAAGAAAGGCGAGCCCATCAATCCCGTTTGGATGATGGCCGATTCCGGCGCGCGCGGCTCGGCGGCACAGATCAAGCAGCTCGCCGGCATGCGCGGGCTGATGGCCAAGCCTTCGGGCGAGATCATCGAAACCCCGATCATCTCGAACTTCAAGGAAGGTCTGACCGTGCTCGAGTACTTCAACTCGACCCATGGCGCGCGTAAGGGCCTCGCCGACACTGCGCTCAAGACCGCGAATTCGGGCTATCTGACCCGGCGACTGGTCGACGTCGCGCAGGACGCGATCATCACCGAAATCGATTGCGGCACCACGCGCGGTCTGACCATGCGCGCCGTCGTCGAGGGCGGCGAGGTCATTGCGCCGCTGTCCGACCGCATCTTGGGCCGCACCGCGGCCGTCGACGTGCTCGATCCGCTGAGCGGCAAGGTGTTGGTGCCGGCGGGCGGCTTCATCGATGAACCAACGGTCGATCTCATCGACCGCTCGGGCATCGATGCGGTCTTGATCCGCTCGGTCCTGACCTGCGAGACCCAGGTCGGGTTGTGCGGCAAGTGCTATGGCCGCGACCTCGCGCGGGGTACGGTCGTCAATATCGGCGAGGCCGTCGGCGTCATCGCGGCGCAATCGATCGGCGAGCCGGGCACCCAGCTCACGATGCGGACGTTCCACATCGGCGGCGCGGTACAGCGCGGCGCCGAGCAATCCTCCGTCGAGGCGGCTTTCGACGCCAAGGTCCGGATCAAGAACCGCAACGTGGTGGTCAATTCCGCCGGTATTCCGGTGGTGATGGGCCGCAACTGCGAGTTGGTGCTGCTCGACGAAGCCGGGCGCGAGAAGGCCCGCCATCGCGTGCCCTATGGCGCCAAGATCCTGGCCGATGAAGGCAAGATGGTGACGAAGGGCGAGCGGCTCGCCGATTGGGATCCCTATACCATCCCGATCATCACCGAGCGCGACGGCATTGCGAGCTACGTCGACTTGGTCGAAGGCGTGTCGATGCGCGAGGTGGTCGACGAGGCGACGGGCATTTCCTCGAAGGTCGTCATCGACTGGAAACAGCAATCAAAGGGCGGAGATCTGAAGCCCCGCATCCTCTTGAAGGGCGCCAATGGCCGCACCTTGAACCTGGCGAACGGGATGGAGGCGCGCTACTTCATGTCGCTCGACGCCATCCTGTCTGTCGAGAACGGGGCGGAGGTGAAGGCCGGCGACGTGCTGGCGCGCATCCCGCGCGAATCATCGAAGACGCGCGACATCACCGGCGGTCTGCCGCGGGTCGCGGAGCTGTTCGAGGCGCGCCGGCCGAAGGATTTCGCCATCATCAGCGAGTGCGATGGCCGGATCGAGTTCGGCAAGGACTACAAGACCAAGCGGCGCATCCTCGTGGTGCCCGCCGAGGAGGGTGCCGAGCCGGTCGAGTACCTCATTCCCAAGGGCAAGCACATCTCGGTGCAGGAAGGCGATTTCGTCCAGAAGGGCGATCTCCTGATGGACGGCAATCGCGTTCCGCATGAGATTCTTCGCGTCCTCGGCGTCGAGGAATTGGCGAATTATCTGATCAACGAGATCCAGGAGGTCTATCGCCTTCAGGGCGTGCGGATCAACGACAAGCACATCGAGGTCATCGTTCGCCAGATGCTGCAGAAGGTCGAGATCGACGAACCGGGCGAGACCACCTTCCTCTCGGGGGAGCAGATCGACCGCTCGGAGTTTGATGCCGAGAATGCCAAGGTCACGGCGGAAAATCTCAAACCAGCCAAGGCGCATCCGGTGCTGCAGGGGATCACCAAGGCGAGCCTGCAGACGAGCTCCTTCATTTCGGCGGCCTCCTTCCAGGAGACCACCCGCGTTCTGACCGAGGCGGCGGTCTCGGGCCGGATCGACGTGCTGTCCGGCTTGAAGGAAAACGTCATCGTCGGCCGCCTCATCCCGGCGGGAACCGGAAGCGTCATGGGACGGTGGCGCCAGGTCGCGGCCGCCCGCGACAAGGAGTTGGCGGCAAATCAGGCCCAGCCGGCGCCGGCGATCGCGGCCGACCAGAAGATCGCGTGACGCGGACCGCGCCGGCCTCGGCCGGCGCGGTTCTCCGACCGAGGTGGAAGAGAGGGCCGCTCGCCGGCCCTTTTTCATCGCGGCGCCCGAGAGGACCCGATCGGAGCGGAACGGGCGTCTATTCGCGCCATGCGGCTTGACGGGCTTGGGCCTCAACATTAGTATTCCGGCACTTTCGAGGGGCTGGCGGTAGGGTGGCCATCCTAGACGCAGTCCGGTTGGACTAGTAAGCGAATGGCTCGGCGCCGTAAGCGACGGCGCGCTTATCCGGGGAAGTTCCAAGACCGCCGGCGATGCTTCCAGCATCCCGTGCGGTTTATGTCTTTGAGTGCAGGCTATGACGAGGGTTCTGTAGGCATGCCGACGATCAACCAGCTGATTCGCCGCCCGCGCGCGCCCCAGGCAGCGCGCAACAAGGTGCCGGCGCTCCAGGAAAGCCCGCAAAAACGCGGCGTGTGCACGCGTGTCTATACGACGACGCCGAAGAAGCCGAACTCGGCGCTGCGTAAGGTTGCGCGCGTGCGCCTCACCAACGCTTTCGAAGTCACGAGCTACATCCCCGGCGAAGGCCACAATCTGCAGGAGCACTCGGTGGTGCTGATCCGCGGCGGACGCGTCAAGGATCTGCCGGGCGTGCGCTATCACATCATTCGCGGCACCCTCGATACGCAGGGCGTCAAAGATCGCCGTCAGCGCCGTTCGAAATACGGCGCCAAGCGGCCGAAGTAAGAGGGCGAGCCCATGTCGCGTCGTCGTGCCGCAGTCAAGCGGGAAGTGCTTCCGGATCCGAAATTCGGCGATCTGATCGTGAGCAAGTTCATGAATTGCCTGATGTATGAAGGCAAGAAGTCGGTCGCCGAAACGATCGTCTATGGCGCGCTCGACCGCATCGCGAAGCGCTCGGGTCAGGATCCGTTGCGGATGTTCCACGACGCGCTCGGCAATGTGCGGCCCGCCGTCGAAGTGCGGTCGCGGCGTGTCGGCGGCGCGACCTATCAGGTTCCGGTGGAGGTGCGCACCGATCGCGGCCAGGCGCTCGCCATCCGGTGGATCATCGGCAGCGCGCGCGGGCGTTCGGAGCACACCATGGAAGAGCGCCTTTCGGGCGAACTCATGGATGCCGCCAACAATCGCGGTTCGGCGGTCAAGAAGCGCGAAGACACCCATCGCATGGCCGACGCCAACAAAGCCTTTTCACATTATCGCTGGTAGGAGCGCCGCGCTGACCGCGCGCCCTTCGGAGTTTTCGATGCCCCGTACGACGCCTCTCGACCATTATCGCAATATCGGCATCATGGCGCACATTGATGCCGGCAAGACAACCACGACCGAGCGCATCCTTTATTACACCGGCCGTTCCTACAAGATCGGCGAGGTCCATGAGGGCACGGCCACCATGGATTGGATGGAGCAGGAGCAAGAGCGCGGCATCACGATCACCTCGGCCGCGACCACCTGTTTCTGGAACGATCATCGCATCAACATCATCGACACGCCGGGCCATGTCGATTTCACGATCGAGGTCGAGCGTTCGTTGCGGGTGCTCGATGGCGCGGTCACGGTATTCGATTCGGTCGCCGGCGTGGAGCCGCAATCCGAGACGGTGTGGCGCCAGGCCGACAAATACGGCGTGCCGCGGATCTGCTTCGTCAACAAGATGGACCGGATCGGCGCCAATTACCTGCGCACGATCGAGATGATCAAGGATCGCCTGGGCGCGGTGCCGCTCGTGACCCAGCTGCCGATCGGCGTCGAGAGCGAGTTCAAGGGCATCGTCGATCTCATCCTGATGAAGGCGATCGTCTGGCAGGATGAGACGCTCGGCGCCAAATTCGATGTGACCGATATTCCGGCCGAGATGGCCGACGAGGCGGCCGAGGCGCGCCATACCATGCTCGAGCTTGCGGTCGAGCAGGATGACGTCGCGCTCGAAGCCTATCTCGGCGGCAAGGAGCCCGACACCGAGACTCTCAAGCGCTGCATCCGCAAGGGCACGATCACCTACGCATTCGTGCCGGTGCTGTGCGGATCGGCCTTCAAGAACAAGGGCGTGCAGCCGCTTTTGGACGCGGTGGTGGATTTTCTTCCGGCGCCGACCGACGTTGCCGCGATCAACGGCGTGAAGATGGGCACGGACGAGCCGATCGTGCGCAAATCTTCGGACGACGAGCCCTTCTCGGGCCTCGCGTTCAAGATCATGACCGATCCATTCGTCGGCTCGTTGACCTTCGTGCGCATCTATTCGGGCACGCTGCAGACCGGCACGGCGGTGCTCAATTCTGTGAAGGATCAGCGCGAGCGCATCGGCCGCATGCTGCAGATGCATGCCAACCATCGCGAGGACATCAAGGAAGCGCTCGCGGGCGACATCGTCGCGCTGGCGGGCCTGAAGAACACCACGACCGGCGATACGCTGTGCGATGCCAGCGACCCCGTCGTGCTCGAGCGCATGGAGTTCCCGGATCCCGTGATCGAGATTGCGGTCGAGCCTAAGACGAAGGGCGATCAGGAAAAGATGGGTCAGGCGCTGGCGCGGCTTGCGACGGAAGACCCGTCCTTCCGCGTGGCCGTCGACCACGAAAGCGGCCAGACCGTGATCAAGGGGATGGGCGAGCTCCATCTCGAAATCATCGTCGACCGCATGAAGCGCGAGTTCAAGGTCGACGCCAATATCGGCGCGCCGCAAGTGGCCTATCGCGAGACCATCACGCGGTCGTCCGATGTCGATTACACCCATAAGAAGCAAACCGGCGGGTCGGGCCAGTTCGCGCGCGTGAAGATGCATTTCGAGCCTTTGGCGCCGGGCTCCGGCTTCCTGTTCGAGAGCAAGGTCGTCGGCGGGACCGTGCCGCGCGAATATATTCCGGGCGTCGAAAAGGGCGTCAAAGGGTCGCTCGACAGCGGCGTGCTCGCCGGCTTCCCGGTGATCGATTTCAAGGTGCAGCTGGTCGACGGCGCCTATCACGAGGTCGATTCGAGCGCGCTGGCCTTCGAAATCGCGGCGCGCGCCGCGATGAAGGAAGGCTTGGCGAAGGCGGGGCCGAAGCTCTTGGAGCCGATCATGAAGGTCGAGGTAGTGACGCCGCGCGACTACATGGGCGACGTCATCGGCGATCTGAACAGCCGGCGCGGACGCATCACCGGCCAGGATCAGCGTGGCAACGCCGAGGTGATCAACGCGATGGTGCCGCTCGCCAACATGTTCGGCTACGTCAACACCCTGCGCTCGATGAGTCAGGGGCGCGCGCAATACACGATGCATTTCGATCACTACGAGCAAGTGCCGCAGGCGGTGGCGGACGAAGTCCGCGCCAAGATGGCTTAACTCGGGACCACGGAGAGCAGAGAGATGTCGAAGGCGAAATTTGAGCGGACGAAGCCGCACTGCAACATCGGGACGATTGGTCACGTTGACCATGGGAAGACGTCGCTGACGGCGGCGATCACGAAGGTGTTGGCGGAGACGGGCGGGGCGACGTTTACGGCGTACGACCAGATCGACAAGGCTCCTGAGGAGCGGGCGCGGGGGATCACGATCTCGACGGCGCATGTGGAGTACGAGACGGCGAACCGTCACTACGCGCATGTGGATTGCCCGGGCCATGCGGATTACGTGAAGAACATGATCACGGGTGCGGCGCAGATGGACGGCGCGATCCTTGTGGTTTCGGCGGCGGACGGTCCGATGCCGCAGACGCGGGAGCATATCCTGCTGGCGCGGCAGGTCGGCGTGCCGGCGATCGTCGTGTTCCTGAACAAGGTGGACATGGTGGACGACCCGGAGCTTTTGGACCTGGTGGAGCTCGAGGTGCGGGAGCTGTTGAGCTCGTACCAGTTCCCGGGGGACAAGATCCCGATCATCCGGGGCTCGGCCTTGTGCGCGCTTGAGGACAAGAACAAGGAGCTGGGCCACGACGCGATCCTGAAGCTGATGGAGGCGGTGGACGCGTCGATCCCGCAGCCCAAGCGGGACCGGGACCGTCCGTTCCTGATGCCGATCGAGGACGTGTTCTCGATCTCGGGCCGCGGCACGGTGGTGACGGGGCGGGTGGAGCGCGGCGTGGTCAAGGTGGGCGAGGAAGTTGAGATCGTTGGCCTGAAGCCGACGATCAAGACGGTGGTGACGGGCGTTGAGATGTTCCGCAAGCTGCTGGACCAGGGCGAGGCGGGCGACAATATCGGCGCTCTGCTCCGAGGAACAAAACGCGAGGAGGTCGAGCGCGGCCAGGTTCTGGCGGCGCCGGGCTCGATCACGCCGCACACGAACTTCCAGGCGGAGGCCTACATCCTGACCAAGGAGGAGGGGGGCCGTCATACGCCGTTCTTCACGAATTACCGGCCGCAATTCTACTTCCGGACGACGGATGTGACGGGAACGGTGAAGCTGAAGGAAGGCACCGAGATGGTGATGCCCGGGGACAACGTGTCGATGGAGATCGAGCTGATCCAGCCGATCGCCATGGACGAGGGCCTGCGCTTCGCCATCCGCGAGGGCGGCCGCACCGTCGGCGCCGGCGTCGTCGCCAAAATCATAAAGTAGGAAAGGCGCGAGCGCACAGCTCGGGATTGGAATTCGGCCATGGCACTCGATAGTCAAAACATCCGCATCCGCCTTCGGGCGTACGATCATCGCGTTCTCGACCAGTCGACGAGCGAGATCGTCAACACGGCGAAGCGGACCGGCGCGCGCGTGCGTGGCCCCATTCCATTGCCGACCCGGATCGAGAAGTTCACGGTCCTGCGCTCGCCGCATATCGACAAGAAATCGCGCGAACAATTCGAGATCCGCACGCATAAACGGGTACTCGACATCGTCGATCCGACACCGCAGACCGTGGACGCGCTGATGAAGCTCGATCTCGCGGCGGGCGTCGACGTCGAGATCAAGCTCTAAAGGGTGATTGTGTCATGCGTACCGGCCTCATCGCCCTGAAATTGGGCATGACCCGACAATTCTCCGAGGCGGGCGATCACATGCCCGTCACGGTGTTGCGGGTCGACAATTGCCAGGTGGTTGCCGTGCGCACCGCCGAGAAGGACGGCTATACCGCGGTGCAGCTGGGCTCCGGCAAGGCGAAGGTCAAGAACGTGAGCCAGGCGATGCGCGGCCACTACGCCAAGGCCAAGGTCGAACCCAAGG
Organism: uncultured Alphaproteobacteria bacterium; assembly: GCA_963729935.1. Taxonomy (GTDB): domain Bacteria; phylum Pseudomonadota; class Alphaproteobacteria; order ATCC43930; family CGMCC-115725; genus CAIKMD01. The sequence continues at coordinate 29,115 of CAVSPW010000005.1, read as the reverse complement.
CCAAGCTGGTGGAATTCCGTGTCACGCCCGATGCCTTGCTCGATGTCGGCGCTGAATTGTCGGCGGCTCATTTCGTCGCCGGTCAATTCGTCGACGTGGTCGGGACGACCAAGGGTCGCGGCTTCTCGGGCGTCATGCGGCGGCACAATTTCGGCGGCTTGCGCGCGACGCACGGCGTCTCGGTCTCGCATCGCAGCCACGGCTCGACCGGTCAGCGCCAGGATCCCGGCAAGGTGTTCAAGAACAAGAAGATGGCCGGGCATTACGGTGTTGACCGCGTGACCACGCAGAACCTGAAGATCATCGCCTCGGATGCCGAACGCGGGCTCATCTACGTCGCCGGTGCCGTGCCGGGCTTCGATGGCGCTTACGTGCTGATCAAGGACGCGGCCAAGCGCGCGCCGCCGAAGGGATTGCCCTTCCCGGCCGCGTTGCGGCAAGCCGCGGCGCAGGGCGGTTGAGATGAAGCTCAAGATCACCAGCCTCGACAACAAAGACGTCGGCAGCATCGAGCTTGCCGACGAGGTGTTCGCGCTTCCCGAGGTGCGCCGCGATATTCTGGCGCGCATGGTCAATTGGCAGCTCGCCAAGCGGCGCGCCGGCACGCACAAGACGAAGGGCGTCAGCGAGATCCAGGGCACGACGAAAAAGCCCTGGGCGCAAAAGGGTTCGGGCCGCGCCCGCCAAGGTTCGCTGCGCTCGCCGCAATTCCGCGGCGGCGCGACCATTTTCGGCCCGGTCGTGCGCAGCCACGAATTCGGATTGCAGAAGAAGGTGCGGCGCTTGGCGCTCAAGACCGCGCTCACCGCCAAGCAGAAGGACGGCAAGCTCGTCGTGCTCGACAAGGCGGCCGCCACGGACGCCAAGACGGGCGCCCTCGCCAAGCAATTCGAGGCTTTGGGTTGGACCTCCGTGCTGATTATCGACGGCGCGACGCTCGACGAGAACTTCGCCCGCGCGGCGCGCAACCTGCCGGGGATCGACGTGCTTCCGGAACAGGGCGCCAATGTCTACGACATCCTGCGCCGCGACACGCTCGTGCTGACACGCAATGCCGTCGAAGCGCTGGAGGCGCGCCTTAAATGAGCCGGTTCCGCTTCATTCCGCGCGAAGTGCCGAAGCTTTCGCGCGAGGCCATGTACGATCTCGTGATCGCCCCGATCATCACCGAGAAGGCGACCATGAATTCCGAGCACAATCAGGTCACCTTCCGTGTGCCCCTCGATGCCGATAAGCGCGCGGTCAAGGCCGCGGTCGAAGGCCTCTTCAAGGTCAAGGTGACCGCGGTCAACACGATTCGCGTGAAGGGCAAGACGAAGCGCTTCCGCGGCCGGCCGGGGCGGCGTTCCGATTTCAAGAAGGCGATCGTGACCTTGGCCGAAGGCTCGAAGATCGACGTGACGACAGGGGTCTGATGCGATGGCATTGAAGAATTACAAGCCGACGACTCCCGGCCAGCGCCAATTGGTGCTGGTGGATCGCAGCGATTTGTGGAGCGGCGATCCCGTCAAGGCCTTGACCGAAGGCAAGAGCGGCAGCGGCGGGCGCAACAATCGCGGCCGCATCACGGTGCGCTGGCGCGGCGGCGGCCATAAGCGCCGTTTGCGCAACGTCGATTTCAAGCGCCGCAAGGAAGGCACCGCCGAAGTCGTGCGGCTCGAATATGATCCGAACCGCTCGGGCTTCATCGCGCTCATCAAATACGGGGACGGCGAACTCAGCTACATCCTGGCGCCCCAGCGTCTGGCCGCCGGCGACAAGGTGGTGGCGGGCGACCGCGTGGACGTGAAACCGGGCAATGCCATGCCGATGCGCAATATTCCGGTCGGCACGATCATCCACAACGTCGAGATGAAGCCGGGCAAGGGCGGGCAGCTTGCGCGCGCCGCGGGCACCTATGCGCAGTTGGTCGGCCGCGATTCCGGCTATGCGCTGTTGCGGTTGGCCTCGGGCGAGGTGCGCATGGTGCGCGCCGAATGCATGGCGACGATCGGCGCGGTGTCGAACCCCGACCAGCAGAACATCTCGATCGGCAAGGCGGGGCGCAACCGCTGGCTTGGCAAGAAGCCTTCGGTGCGCGGCGTCGCCATGAACCCGATCGATCACCCGCATGGCGGCGGCGAAGGCCGCACCTCGGGCGGCAGGCATCCGGTCACGCCTTGGGGCAAGGGCACCAAGGGGACCAAGACACGGCACAACAAGGCGACGGACCGCTATATCGTGCGGCGCCGCCGGCAGAAATAGGAGAGCGCGGTGGCACGCTCGACATGGAAGGGGCCGTTCGTCGACGGCTATCTGTTGAAGAAGGCGGAGCGGACGCGCGGCACGGGCCGCAACGAGATCATCAAGACATGGTCGCGCCGCTCGACCATCTTCCCGCAATTCGTCGGTCTCACCTTCGGCGTCTACAACGGGCATAAATTCATTCCCGTGCTCGTGACCGAACACATGATCGGCCACAAGCTCGGCGAGTTCGCGCCGACCCGCACGTTCCATGGCCATTCGGCGGACCGCAAGGTCAAGCGAGAGACGGCATGAGCAAGAAGCAGGCGCCGAGGCGATTGGCCGAGACCGAGGCTTCGGCCTACGCGCACGGAATCCGGATCAGCGCGCGTAAGCTCAATCTCGTTGCGCAGTCGATTCGCGGCAAGCCCGCGAGCGCCGCTCTGCACGAGCTTGCCTTCTCGCGGCGCCGCATCGCGCTCGACGTGAAGAAGGTTCTGCAGTCTGCGATCGCCAACGCCGAAAACAACCATCAGCTCGACGTCGACAAGCTCATCGTGAAAGAAGCGACGGTGGGCCGCGCTTTCGCGCTGAAGCGGTTTCACGCCCGCGGACGCGGCCGCTCGGCGGCAGTCGAGAAATACTTCGCGAATCTTCTCGTGGTCGTGCGCGAGCGTGCCGAAGAGCCCGTCGAAGCGGGCGAGCAGGAGAAGGCTTAATGGGCCAAAAGGTCAATCCGATCGGGCTTCGGCTCGGAATCAACCGCACGTGGGATTCGCGCTGGTTCGCGCGCAAGGATTACAGCACCTTGCTGCACGAAGACCTGAAGCTGCGGAAGTTTCTGGGCGAGCGGTTGCAGCAGGCGGGCGTCAGCAAGATCATCATCGAGCGCGCGGCAAAGAAGACCCGGATCACGATACATTCCGCGCGTCCCGGCGTCGTGATCGGCAAGAAGGGGGCCGACATCGAAAAGCTCCGGGTCGATCTCGGCAAGATGACCAATTCCGATGTCAGCCTCAATATCCTCGAAATCCGCAAGCCGGAAATCGACGCCAAGTTGATCGCCGACGGCATCGCCCAACAATTGGAGCGCCGGGTCGCTTTCCGGCGCGCGATGAAACGCGCCGTGCAATCGGCGATGCGGCTGGGCGCGCTCGGCATCCGGATCAATTGCTCGGGTCGGCTGGGCGGGGCCGAGATCGCGCGTATGGAGTGGTACCGCGAAGGACGCGTGCCGCTGCACACTCTGCGCGCCGATGTCGATTTCGGTTATGGCACCGCCAAGACCACCTACGGCACTTGCGGCGTCAAGGTGTGGGTGTTCAAAGGCGAGGTGCTGCAGCACGACCCGATGGCGCAGGACAAGCGCGCCGCCGATGCGCAGCCGGCTCGCGCTTGAGAGGCGATCGATAAATGTTCCAACCTGCACGCACCAAATACCGCAAGGCGCATAAGGGCCGCATTCATGGCAAGGCGAAAGGCGGCACCGTGCTCAATTTCGGCAATTTCGGCCTGAAGGCGACCGAGCCGGGCCGGGTCACCGCGCGCGAGATCGAGGCGGCGCGGCGCGCCATCACGCGCCATATCAAGCGCATCGGCCGCGTCTGGATCCGGATTTTTCCCGACGTTCCGGTATCGCGCAAGCCGGCCGAGGTGCGCATGGGCAGCGGCAAGGGCACGCCGGAGTTTTGGGTGTGTCGGGTGAAGCCGGGGCGCATCATGTTCGAATTGGACGGCGTGCCGGGCCCGATCGCGCGCGAGGCCTTCGCGCTGGCCTCGGCAAAGCTTTCGATTGCGACCCGGGTGGTCGCGCGCGTCGGTGAAGGGGGCGCATCATGAAGGCGGGCGACGTGCGGGCCAAGACCGACGACGAGTTGAAGACCGAGCTCGATCATCTCGGCAAGGAAGTGTTCAATCTGCGCTTCCAAAAGGCGAGCGGTCAGCTCGAGAACACGACACGCGTGCGGCAGGTTCGGCGCGACATCGCGCGCATCAAGACCATTCTCGGCGAACGCACGCGCAAGGCCGGTTGAGGGAAAGAGATTAGCACATGCCAAAGCGTGTCCTGACGGGCGTCATCGTATCAGACAAGGCGAACAAGACCGTGATCGTTCGGGTCGAGCGCCGGGTGATGCACCCCGTCTACAAGAAGTTCATCATGCGCTCCAAGAAATACGCCGCGCATGACGAAACCAATGCGTTCAAGACCGGCGACCTCGTGCGCATCGAGGAAAGCCGGCCCCTCTCGAAGACGAAGCGCTGGGTCGTGATGGCCGGTGGCGCGCCGGTCGAGGGGCGCAAGGTGGTCGGCGCGGTCGAGGTCGATCAGCCGCCGACGCAACAGCGTGCGCGCCGTGCGCGCTCGCCCAAGGCCGCAGCGAGCCCGGAGTAACCCGTCATGATCCAGATGCAGACCAATCTCGACGTGGCCGATAACTCGGGTGCAAAGCGCGTGCAGTGCATCAAGGTGCTCGGCGGCAGCAAGCGGCGCACGGCGACAGTCGGCGACATCATCGTGGTTTCCGTGAAGGACGCGATCCCGCGCGGGCGCGTCAAGAAGGGCGACGTGCACAAGGCGGTGATCGTGCGCACCGCCAATGCGATCCGCCGTCCGGACGGAAGCGCGATCCGCTTTGACCGCAACGCGGCGGTGCTCATCACCGCTCAGGACGAGCCGATCGGCACGCGCATCTTCGGGCCCGTGACGCGCGAGCTGCGCGCGCGCAAATTCATGAAGATCGTCTCGCTGGCTCCCGAGGTGCTGTGACGATGAAGTTCAAGATAAAAAAGGGCGACAAGGTCGTGGTCCTCAGCGGCCGCGACCGGGGAAAGAGCGGCGAAGTCTTGAGCGTACGGCGCGCGGACGAGCGTGTCGTCGTGCAAGGCGTCAACATGATCAAGCGGCACACGCGGCCGCGGCCCGGCGAGCCCGGCGGCATCGTCGAGAAAGAGGCGGCGATCCACGTCTCCAACGTCGCCCATATCGATCCGAAAACGCAGAAGCCGACGCGGGTCGGCTACCGCATCCTCGAGGACGGCCGCAAAGTGCGTTTCGCCAAGCGCTCCGGCGAAGTCCTCGACGCCTGAGGAAAAGACCATGACGACGCGACTGAAAGAACATTACGACAAGGTGGTCCGCCCGGCCCTGATGAAGGAGTTCGGCTACGACAACATCTTTGCCGTGCCGCGGCTCGAGAAGATCGTCATCAACATGGGTGTCGGCGAGGCGGTGCAGGACACGAAGAAAGTCGATGCCGCGGCGAAAGAGCTCGCCGCGATCGCGGGTCAAAGGCCGGTGATCACGCGCGCCAAGAAATCGATCGCGACCTACAAAGTGCGCGAGAACATGCCCTTGGGCTGCAAGGTCACTTTGCGCAAGGATCGGATGTACGAATTCCTCGACCGGCTCGTGAACATCGCGCTGCCGCGTGTGCGCGATTTCCGCGGCGCCTCGGGCAAGAGTTTCGACGGCCGCGGCAATTACGCGCTCGGTCTCAAGGAACAGCTCGTGTTCCCCGAAATCAATTACGACCAAGTCGATGCCACGCGCGGCATGGACGTCATCATCGTCACGACGGCGCGGACCGATGCGGAAGCCAAGGCGCTTCTGCGCGGGTTCGACATGCCGTTCGTCAATTGATCCCGAAAGGGTAAGGTGCAATGGCCAAGACCAGTTCCATCGACAAGAACCTAAAGCGGACGCTTCTCGTGAAGCGTATGGCGGCAAAACGTGCGCGGCTGAAGGCGACCGCCGCGGACAAGGAGCTGCCGCCGGAGGAGCGTTTTGCCGCGCGTTTGAAGCTCGCGGAGATGCCGCGCAATTCCTCGGCCACGCGGCTGAAGAACCGCTGCGCCTTGACCGGGCGTCCGCGCGCCTACTACCGCAAGTTCAAGCTCTCGCGCATCGCGCTTCGTGAACTGGCCTCGCTCGGACAGATCCCGGGCATGGTCAAGTCGAGCTGGTAAGGGAGAGAACGGTATGTCGATGAGCGATCCCCTCGGGGATATGCTGACCCGGATCCGTAACGGCCAGCAGGCGCATAAATCGGTCATTCAGTCGCCGGCCTCGAGCATCCGCGCCAACGTGCTGGAGGTGCTTCAGCGCGAAGGGTACATCCGCGGCTACAAGCGCGAGGAAGTGCGTCCTGGCGTCGCCGAGCTGATGATCGAGCTGAAATACGTCGATGGTGAGCCGGTGATCCGCGAGCTCACCCGCGTCTCGAAGCCGGGACGCCGCGTCTATTCGCGCGTTTCCGATCTCCCGCGCGTCTATAACGGGCTCGGCATTTCGATCCTGTCGACGCCGCGCGGCGTGATGTCCGACAACGAAGCCCGCGCCGCCAATGTCGGTGGCGAAATTCTCTGCCGCGTCTTCTGAGGCAAACCATGTCACGCATCGGCAAATCGCCCGTCGCCATCCCGCAAGGCGTCAGCATCGAACTGGCTTCCGGCGTGCTCACGGCCAAGGGTAAGCTCGGCACGTTGAAGCTCGCCGTGAACAGCGAGGTCGATGCCGCGGTCAAGGACGGCGAGGTCTTGGTGACGCCTAAGAACCAGACGAAACGCGCCCGCATGGCCTGGGGAACGGTGCGCGCGCTGGTCAATAACATGGTGACCGGGGTCGCAACGGGTTACACGATCAACCTCGACATCAACGGCGTCGGCTATCGCGCGGCCGTGCAGGGCAAGGACCTCATTCTCCAGCTCGGCTACAGCCACGACGTGCATTTCCCCATTCCGTCGGACATCAAGATCGCTTGCGAGAAGCCGACGGCGATCGCGATCACCGGCGCGGACAAACAGCGCGTGGGGCAAGTCGCCGCCGTCATTCGCTCTTTCCGCGGGCCCGAGCCCTATAAGGGCAAAGGCATCAAATATCAGAGCGAGACGATCCGGCGCAAAGAAGGCAAGAAGAAGTAGGAGCGGCGCATGAGCGACAAGTCCGAAATTCTTTTCGCGAAACGGCGCACCCGCATTCGGGCGCGGCTCGCGCGCACCAGCAGCGGGCGGCCCCGCCTCTCGGTGTTTCGCTCGTCGAAGCACATCTATGCGCAGGTGATCGACGATGTGGCCGGCCGTACCTTGGCCGCCGCCTCGACCCTCGACGAATTGCTGCGCGAGAGCCTCAAGACCGGCGCCAACAAGGACGCAGCCGGCGCCGTCGGCAAACTCTTGGCCGAGCGCGCCAAGGCGGCGGGTGTCACGGCGGTGGTGTTCGATCGCGGCGGTTACCTGTTTCATGGCCGGGTCAAGGCCCTGGCCGACGCCGCCCGAGAGGGCGGCCTGGATTTCTAGAAAGGGCGTTCATGGCAACGACACCATCTGGCAGCGAAAGGCCGTCGCGCGGGCGCGGCGGTGGCGACCGGCCGCAACGCGGACGCGACGGTGAACGCGGCGGACGCGACCGTTCCGACCGGGATGACGGCGATTTCATCGAAAAGCTCGTCGGCATCAACCGCGTCGCCAAGGTGGTGAAGGGTGGACGGCGCTTCGGCTTCGCGGCGATCGTGATCGTCGGCGACGGCAAGGGCCGCGCGGGCTATGGCGCGGGTAAGGCGCGCGAAGTTCCCGAGGCGATCCGCAAGGCGACCGAGCAGGCGCGCCGCTCCATGATCCGCGTGCCCTTGCGCGAAGGGCGCACTCTGCATCACGACATCGTCGGCCATTATGGTGCTGGTCGGGTAGTGGTGCGTGCGGCGCAGGTCGGCACCGGCATCATCGCCGGCGGTCCGATGCGCGCGATTTTCGAGGCGCTGGGCGTGCAGGATGTGGTTGCGAAATCGGTCGGCACGTCCAATCCGCACAATATGATCAAGGCAACCTTCGAAGCGCTCAATCGCTCGGTCAGCCCGCGCGCGGTCGCGTCGCGTCGCGGCAAGAAGGTGAGCGACATCTTGCCGCGCCGCGAAGGCCAGGAAGTCCGGGAGTAAGCCATGGCCGAGGAAAAGACCGAACCAAAGAAAAGACCGGCTCGCGCGCCCAAAGCGACCGCGGAAGGCGCCGCGCCCAAAAGCGCCGCGGCAGAAAAGCCGAAACCGGCAAAACCGCCCGCCTCGACCGCTCGGGTCGCGGCGCCGGTTGCGGCGAAACCGCCGGCGCCAGCTAAGACGGCGCGCGCCAAGCCCGAAAAAGTCTTGAAGGTCACGCAGATCGGCAGCCCGATCGGGCACGAGGAATATCAGCGCGCGACGCTCAAGGGACTCGGACTCAACAAGCGCCATCGTTCGCGCGTTCTTGAAGACACCCCTTCCGTGCGCGGCATGATTGCGCGCGTGCACCACCTCGTGCGTGTGGAATCGGCTTCGTAACGGGCCTAAGCTTGCCAGTGGATGGAACATGAAGCTCAACGAGATTTCGGATAATCAAGGCGCCCATTACCGGGCCAAGCGCCGCGGCCGCGGCATCGGCTCGGGCAAGGGCAAGACCAGCGCGCGCGGCGGTAAGGGCCAGACGGCGCGCAGCGGCGTCGCCCTGAACGGCTTCGAAGGCGGCCAGACGCCGCTGCATCGGCGCCTGCCGAAGCGCGGCTTCAACAACGCCGATTTCCAAAGCGATTTTACGATCGTCAATCTCGGCAGGCTCCAGGTTGCGCTCGACGCCGGACGCTTGAAGGCCGATGCGACCGTGAATGGCGAGGCGCTCGTCGCGGCGGGCGTGCTGCGCCGCGTCCGCGACGGTGTACGCCTTCTCGCCAAGGGCGAGTTGAAAGTGCCGCTGACGATCGAGGTGGTGGGGGCATCGAAAGCGGCGGTCGAAGCCGTCGAGAAACTCGGGGGTAAGGTGATTGTGGCGGCTGGCAAGCCGGCCGCCGCTGCTGCTTCATGAGGAGACGCTAAATGGCGTCAGCCGCCGAACAACTCGCCGCCAGCATCAATTTCTCGGCTTTCTCCAAGGCGACCGAACTCAAGAACCGGTTGTGGTTCACGCTCGGCGCGTTGGTGATCTACCGGCTGGGCACCTACATCCCGCTGCCGGGCATCGATCCGCAAGTGCTGCAGGAAATTTTCGCGCGCAATTCCGGCGGCATCCTCGGCATGGTCGACATGTTCTCGGGCGGCGCGCTCGGGCGCATGACGATCTTCGCCCTCAACATCATGCCGTACATCTCGGCCTCGATCATCGTGCAGCTCCTGACGGCGGTTTCGCCCCAGCTCGAAGCACTGAAGAAAGAGGGTGAGACGGGACGCAAGAAGCTCAATCAGTACACGCGCTACGGCACGGTGTTCCTGGCCGCGATCCAGGCCTATGGCATCGCCGTGGGCATCGAGGGATTGCGCGGGCCCTCGGGTCTCGCCGTCACCGATCCAGGTCTCTTCTTTCGCATCACCTCGGTGATCACCTTGACCGGCGGCACGGTCTTCCTGATGTGGCTCGGCGAGCAGATCACCGCCCGCGGCGTCGGCAACGGCATCTCGCTGATCATCTTTTCCGGCATCGTCGCGCGCATGCCGCCGGCTCTAGCCGGGCTCCTGGAATTGAGCCGCACGGGCGCGATTTCAGCCTTCTTCCTCGTTTCTTTCGTCCTCGGCGCCATCGCCGTGATCACGTTCATCGTCTTCATGGAGCGGGCCCAGCGCCGCATCCTGGTGCAATATCCAAAACGCCAGGTCGGCAACAAGATGTTCGGCGGCGAAGCGTCGCATCTGCCGCTGAAGCTCAATACGTCGGGCGTGATTCCGCCGATCTTTGCCTCCTCGCTATTGCTGCTGCCCGCCACCTTGGCGGGCTTCAGCGCGGGTTCGACCGGCATTTTGGCCGAGATCGCGGCTTGGCTCGGTCATGGCCAGCCGGCCTATATCGCGCTCTATGTCGGCCTCATCATCTTCTTCTGTTTCTTCTATACCGCGATCGTCTTCAATCCGGTCGAAACGGCCGACAATCTGAAGAAATACGGCGGCTTCGTCCCGGGCATCCGGCCGGGCAAGAACACGGCGGATTTTCTCGATTTCGTGCTGACGCGCCTCACCGTGGTCGGCGCGCTTTATTTGTCGGCTGTCTGCGTGCTGCCGGAAGTTCTGGTCTCCGAATACGCCTTGCCGTTCTATTTCGGCGGAACCAGCCTCTTGATCGTGGTCAGCGTCACCATGGACACGGTGGCGCAGATCCACTCGCATCTGCTCGCGCATCAGTACGAAGGCTTGATCAAGAAGTCCAAATTGAGGGGGAGACGCGGTTGAACATCCTTCTGCTCGGTCCCCCGGGGGCCGGCAAGGGGACCCAGGCCAAGCGCCTCGAAGAGCGCTATGGCATGGTCCAGCTATCGACCGGAGACATGCTGCGGGCCGAGCGCGCCTCGGGCAGCGCGCTGGGCCGTCAGGTCCAGGCAATCATGGATTCGGGCCAGCTCGTGTCCGACGAGATCATGATCGCCCTCATCGCGCAGCGCATCGCCGGCCTGAAAGGCAAGGGTTTCATCCTCGACGGGTTTCCGCGCACCGTCCCCCAGGCGCGGGCGCTCGACGACATGCTGGAGAAGAACGGGATCGCTCTCGATCATGTGATCGAACTGACGGTCGACGAGAACGCGCTCATCGATCGGATTTCGGGACGGTTCAGCTGCAAAAAATGCGGCGCTTCCTATCATGACCGCTATCACCGGCCGAAACTGGAAGGTCAATGCGATGTTTGCGGCAGCCGCGATTTCATCCGCCGGCCTGACGACAATGCCGAAACGATCAAGGCGCGGTTGACGGCCTATCACGATCAGACCGCGCCGATCCTGCCTTATTACCGCGGCAAGGGTGTCTTGCGGTCGATCGACGGCATGGCCGATATCGAAAAGGTCGCGCAACAGATTGAAACAATTCTAAAGAAGCCCAAAGGTTGACTTTCGTGCAGGGATTCCGATATAAGGCCCCTTCGGCCAACCGGGGCGTCTGGTCACCGTCCGAAACCGACAATTCGAACTAAGGAGAAGCGCAGGTGGCGCGCATTGCCGGCGTCAATATTCCCAATCAGAAGCGAGTTCCGATCGGCCTCACCTATATTCATGGGATCGGCCGAACCTCGGCAGAGAAGATCTGTGCCAAGGTCGGTATTCCCGTGTCGCGTCGGGTGCACGAGCTCACCGACGACGAGGTGCTGCGGATCCGCGAGGTCATCGATCGTGAGTTTCAGGTCGAGGGCGATCTGCGGCGAACGGTCGCGATGAACATCAAGCGGCTGATGGATCTCGGTTGCTATCGCGGCCTGCGGCACCGCAAGGGATTGCCGGTGCGGGGCCAGCGGACCCATACCAACGCACGGACCCGCAAGGGCCCGGCGCGGCCGATCGCGGGCAAGAAATTGGCGACGAAGTAGAATGTCGGCGAAGCAAGCCCTTTAGGACGAGGTCAGGAAGAAAATGGCGACGACGACCAAGCCTGCCGCCGCGACGCGCGTCCGCCGCCGCGAGCGCAAGAACATCACCTCGGGCGTGGCGCATGTGAATGCCACCTTCAACAACACCATGATCACCATCACCGACGCGCAAGGCAACACCATTGCCTGGTCGTCCTCCGGCACGATGGGCTTCAAGGGCTCGCGCAAATCGACGCCCTATGCTGCCCAGGTCGCGGCCGAGGATGCCGGCCGCAAGGCGATGGAGCACGGCATGCGTACGCTCGAGATCGAGGTCAAGGGACCGGGCTCGGGACGAGAGTCGGCGCTGCGTGCGTTGCAGACCGTCGGTTTCTCGGTTTCGTCGATCCGCGACGTGACGACGATCCCGCATAATGGCTGCCGCCCGCCCAAGCGCCGCCGCGTTTAGTTCGCTGCAAATATTTCAGGCGATCGCGCCGGCGCTTTCCGCAGGCGCCGCGCGCCATAAGTCAAAAGACGTGAGGATCGGCCCGTGACGCAAATCCAGAAAAATTGGCAAGAACTCAAGAAACCCGGCCAGCTCGTGGTCCAGCCGGGCGACGACCCGGCGCGGATCGCGACCGTGGTCGCGGAGCCGCTGGAGCGCGGCTTCGGTCTGACGCTCGGCAACGCGCTGCGGCGCGTGCTGCTCTCCTCGTTGCAGGGGGCGGCCATCACCTCGGTGCAGATCGAGGGCGTGCTGCATGAATTCTCGTCGCTGCCCGGCGTGCTCGAGGACATCACCGACATCGTCCTCAACATCAAGGGAATCGCGCTGCGGCTTCACGGCGAAGGGCCGAAGCGCATGCGGCTGCGGGCCAACGGGCCGAGCGAGGTGCGCGCCAGCATGATCGAGGTGCCCCACGACATCGAGATCATGAACCCCGATCATCTCATCTGCACGCTCGACAAGGGCGCCAAGGTGACGATGGAATTCTCCGTCGACACCGGCAAGGGCTACCGTCCGGCGACCGAAAACCGGCCCGAAGACGCGCCGATCGGGCTGGTTCCGGTCGACGCCCTGTTCAGCCCGGTGCGCAAGGTCAGCTACAAGGTCGACAATACCCGCGTCGGTCAGCGCACCGACTACGACAAATTGTCGATGAGCGTCGAGACCAACGGTGCGGTCACACCCGAGGACGCCGTCGCGCTCGCCGCGCGCATCCTTCAGGATCAGCTCCAGCTCTTCATCAATTTCGAGGAGCCGCGCGCCGCGTCCGAGGAAGAGCGTCCCTCCGAGCTGCCCTTCAACAAGAACCTGCTGCGCAAGGTGGACGAGCTCGAGCTTTCGGTGCGCTCGGCCAATTGCTTGAAGAACGACAACATCGTCTATATCGGCGATCTCGTGCAGAAGACCGAATCCGAGATGCTGCGCACGCCGAATTTCGGGCGCAAATCGCTCAACGAGATCAAGGAAGTGTTGGCGCAGATGGGGCTCTATCTCGGCATGGAGATCCCGAACTGGCCGCCCGAGAACATCGAGGAGCTGGTGAAGCGCCTCGAAGAGCCATATTGAGAGCAGGTCATGCGTCATCGTATCAGAGGCCGCAGCTTCAGCCGTACCTCGGCTCATCGCAAGGCCATGTTCGACAATCTCTGCCATGCGCTGTTGAAGCACGAGCAGATCACGACCACGCTGCCCAAGGCCAAGGATCTGAGGCCGGTCGTCGAGCGCCTGATCACGTTGGGCAAGCATGGTGGCTTGTCCGCGCGCCGGCGCCTGATCGCGACCCTGCAGGACGAGAAGATCGCCGACAAGGTGATGACCACGCTCGCGGAGCGCTATGCGAAGCGCGCGGGCGGGTATAGCCGCATCTTCAAGGCGGGCTTCCGTCACGGCGATGCGGCGGCGATGGCGGTGATCGAGCTGGTGGATCGCGACCCGGAGGCGAAGGGCCAGGATTCCGGTCCCGTCCAGGTCGCGGAAGACGCCGAGCAGGAGCAGGCCGCCGCCTCTCCCTGACCGAATACGGCATTCTCGGACGACAAGAAGCTGACAAGCGGCAGAGCCGCGCGTCAGCTTTCTTTTTGCCGGCGCAGACGCCAAGTCGCCGCCATGACCGCGACATTGGCTATGGCGACGGCGAGGAAGATGTCGGTGACGCCGGCGCCGAGCTTCAGCATCAACGCGCTGCCGAGACCGGCACCGACCATGAACAGCGCGTTCCAGACATTGTTCGCGGCGACGATACGCGCGCGGCGGCTGATGTCGCTGCGCGCCTGCATGATCGCATAGAGCGGCACGACGAACACCCCGGCGGCGAGTGCGGTCGCCAGCAGATCGATCGAAATGCGCCAATTCTCCGGTCGGGCAAGGAATTCGGCCATGCCGACGAAGCCCGGTCCCGCGCGCGTCCCATCCACCAACCAGAGGTCGCCGGCGAAGACCGCCATGGCAAGCGCCGTGAGCGGAACCAGCCGCGCCGTGAGCGCACCGCGCAAGAGCCGGCCGGCGAGCATCGAGCCGGCGCCGATGCCGATTGAATTGACCGTCAAGAAGAGGGTGACGACCTCGTTGTCGGCGCCAAGCACGTCCTTGGCGTAATTCGGAAATTGCGAAACCATCGCGACCGCGACGAACCAGAACCAGGAATTTCCCAGGATCGACCAGCGCACGACGGGGTTTTCGCTCGCGTAGCGCAGCACGTGCCAGGTCTCTGCGGCGATGTTGAGGTTGATGCGCAGCTCCGGCGCGGCCCGGCCGACGCGCGGGATGAAGAGGCTGGCAACCCACCCGGCGACCGAAAACCCCAGCACCGCCGCCGCGACCATCGCCGGCCCGTTGCCGAGCATGATCAAGATGCCGCCCGCGATCGTCCCGATCAGGATCGCAAGGAAAGTGCCGGCCTCGATCACCGCATTGCCGTTGAGCAGGTCCTCGGGCGCCAAAAGCTCGGGAAGGATGCCGTATTTCACGGGACCGAAGAACGCCGCCTGAACGCCGAGAAGGAAGAGAACCACGAGGCCGAAGCCGAGGCTGTCGGCGGCAAAGGCAATTCCGGCGAGGACCATCACGGCGATTTCCCAAGCCTTCAAGGCGCGGATGAGATGCGCCTTTTCGAACTTGTCGGCGAGCTGGCCGGCGGTGGCGGAAAAGAGGAAGTAAGGCAGGATGAACAATGCCGTCGCGACGGTCACGATGATCTCGATCTCGGTCGAGCTGGCGGCGTTGCGGTAGGCGACCTGGATCACGAGCGCGTTCTTGAGGAGATTGTCGTTCAAGGCGCCGAAGAATTGCGCGACGAATAGCCCCAGGAGCCGCCGGCTGGCAAGGAGGCGAAGCTGGCTTGATCCCATGCGCAGTCAGACCGTCGGCCGCTCGGTGAAATCGGGCGTGGCGTCATCGAGTGCCGGCGTCTTCTCGACGCGATCGACGCGGGCCGCGAGGGGCCCGCGTCCGCATTCCTCGATCATGCCGGCGACCACATCGGCCTCGCCGATCAGGAGCGCCTCGACGCTGCCGTCGCGCCGGTTCCTGACCCATCCGCGCAAGCCTCGCGCTCGCGCCCTTCCGGTGACGAAGGCCCGAAACCCCACCCCTTGCACCCGGCCCGTGACCAGGAGGCGAAATGCGACGGTCATGCGAATTCGAGAATGATCTGGTCGACGGCAAGGCTGTCGCCCGGCTCGGCGCAAAGCCGATTGACCGTCCCGTCGCGCTCGGCGCGCAGCACGTTCTCCATCTTCATCGCTTCGACCACGGCAAGTTCCTCGCCGGCTTTCACCTCTTGGCCCGCTCTGACGGCGATCGAGACCAGCAAGCCCGGCATCGGCGAAAGCAGATGGCGCGAAAGATCGGGCATCGGCTTTCGCGGCATGCGTGCCAGCGCGGCGGCGGCCTGCGGCGTCACGACCTTGATGTCGAGCACCGCCCCGCCGCGCTGCACGCGCCAGCCGATGCCCTGCCGCTCCACCTGGAATATGACCGGCGCGCCGTCGATCGTGCCGCGGAACAGCAACTCGCCGGGCTGCCAGGATGTCGTCACCTCCTGCTGCGCGGTATAGAGATCGACGGTGATGATTTCGTTACGGCGGGCGATCCGTGCCGGAAGCGCCTGATCGCCGTGCAGGATCACCCATGCTTCCGGGATGGCCCCGCCGGCAATGCCGAACTCGCGCTCGGCGAGGACGCGCTGGGCTGCGCCGGCCGCCGCGATCGCTTGGCCGGTGGCGCCGGCGGAAAGCTCGGCGCCGGCAAATCCTTCGGGAAACTCCTCGGCGATGAAATGCGTGGTGAGCGCGCCGCGCCGGAAACGCTCGCGCGCGATCACCGCCGCAAGGAACCCCAGATTGTGCGATGGTCCGCGGATGACGAACGCATCCAAGGCGGCGGCAAGACGCTGCCTCGCCGCTTCGCGATCCGCGCCATGGGTGGCAAGTTTGGCGATCATCGGATCGTAGAAGATCGAGATTTCCGCGCCTTCATAGACCCCGCCATCGATGCGGACGCCTTCGCCCTCCGGCGGGCGATACCGCGTGATCCGGCCGGTCGACGGCATGAAATTGCGCCGCGGATCCTCGGCATAGACCCGCGCCTCGATCGCCGCGCCGTTGAGCTTCACGTCTTCTTGGGCGATCGGCAGCACCTCGCCCGCGGCGACGCGGATCATCAGCTCGACGAGATCGAGCCCGGTCACGAGCTCGGTCACGGGATGCTCGACCTGGAGACGCGTGTTCATTTCGAGGAAATAGAAATTGCGGTCGCGATCGACCACGAATTCGACCGTGCCGGCCGAGCAATATTTCGCCGCTTTGGCAAGCGCGACGGCCTGCGCGCCCATCTGCTGGCGCGTCTCTTCGTCGAGCAAGGGGCTCGGCGCTTCCTCGATCACTTTCTGGTGGCGGCGCTGGATCGAGCATTCGCGCTCGCCAAGGTGGACGATGCTCCCATGCGTATCGGCCAGAACCTGGATCTCGATATGCCGCGGTTCCGCGATATATTTCTCGACGAAGACGCGGTCATCGCCGAAGGCCGAGCGCGCTTCGCTCTTGGCGAGACGGAAGCCTTCGCGCAATGCCGCATCGTCGGCCGCGAGTCGCATGCCCTTGCCGCCGCCGCCGGCAGCGGCCTTGATCATCACCGGGTAGCCGATGCCGCGCGCGATCTCGATCGCCGCCGCCGCATCCGCGATCGCGTCGGGGTGGCCGGGCACGATCGATACCCCGGCTTCTTGCGCCAGCTTCTTTGCGGCGAGTTTGTCGCCCATCGCGGCGATCGCGTCGAGCGGCGGGCCGATGAAGACGATCCCCGCCGCCTCGAGCGCGCGCGCGAAATCCGCGTTCTCGGACAGAAAGCCATAGCCCGGATGGACCGCCTCGGCGCCGGTCTCGCGGCAGGCGGCGAGGATGGCGGCGATCTTCAGGTAGCTCTCCGCCGAGGCGGGCGGACCGATGCGCACGGCTTGATCGGCCTCGCGCACATGGAGGGCGTCGGCATCGGCGTCGCTGAAGACGGCAACCGTCTCGATGCCCATGCGCTTGGCGGTGCGCATGATGCGGCAGGCGATCTCGCCGCGATTGGCGATGAGGATTTTGCGAAACATCGCGTTGCTTTAATCGAGGTGGCGCGTCACAGCGGGATGTTGTCGTGTTTTTTCCACGGATTGGCGAGTTCCTTGCCGCGCAGCATCGACAGCGAGCGGCAGACGCGCTGCCGCGTCGATCGCGGGGTGATCACGTCGTCGATATAGCCGCGCGCGCCGGCGACGAAAGGATTGGCGAATTTCTGCCGGTATTCCTCGGTGCGCGCCTCGATCTTGGCGGCATCGCCGATATCGCCGCGGAAGATGATTTCGACCGCGCCCTTGGGTCCCATCACCGCGATCTCGGCCGAGGGCCAGGCGTAATTGACGTCGCCACGGAGATGTTTGGAGCTCATCACGTCGTAGGCGCCGCCATAGGCCTTGCGGGTAATGACCGTCACCTTGGGCACAGTCGCTTCGGCAAAGGCATAGAGGAGCTTCGCGCCGTGCTTGATGATGCCGCCATATTCCTGCGCGGTGCCGGGCAGGAAGCCGGGCACATCGACGAAGGTGACGATTGGAATGTCGAAGCAGTCGCAAAACCGCACGAAACGCGCGGCTTTGCGCGCGCTGTCGATGTCGAGGCACCCGGCCAGAACCATCGGCTGATTGGCGACGATGCCGACCGGGTGGCCCTCCAGGCGCGCGAAGCCGACGAGGATGTTCTTCGCCCAGTTGGGCGCCAGCTCGAAGAAATCGCCCTCGTCGGCGATCTTCGTGATCAGCTCGAGCATATCGTAGGGCTTGTTGGGATTGAGCGGAACCAGAGTGTCGAGCGAAGGCTCCGCCCGCGCGGCGGGATCCCGAGTCGGGCGCAGCGGCGGCTTCGTGCGGTTGGAAAGCGGCAAGAAATCCATGAAGCGGCGCAGCTGCACGAGCGCTTCGACGTCGTTCTCGAAGGCCAGATCGGCAACGCCGGAGCGTGTGGTATGGGTGACGGCGCCGCCGAGCTCTTCCTGGCTCACGCTTTCCTGCGTCACCGTCTTCACCACCTCGGGGCCGGTCACGAACATGTAGGAGCTGTCTTTGACCATGAAGATGAAATCGGTCATGGCCGGCGAATAGACCGCGCCGCCGGCGCAAGGGCCCATCACCAGAGAGATCTGCGGCACCACGCCCGAGGCCAGCACGTTGCGCTGGAAAACCTCGGCATAGGCCGCGAGCGAGGCGACGCCTTCCTGGATGCGCGCGCCGCCCGAATCGTTCAATCCGATCACGGGCGCGCCGACTTTCATCGCCTGGTCCATCACCTTGCAGATTTTTTCCGCATGCGCCTCGCTGAGCGAGCCGCCGAAGACCGTGAAATCCTGGCTGAAGGCGAAGACGGTGCGGCCATTGATCAGGCCGTGACCCGTGACGACGCCGTCGCCGGGGATCTTTTGCTCCTCGATGCCGAAATCCGTCGAGCGATGCTCGACGAACATGTCCCACTCCTCGAACGAATCGGCATCGAAGAGCAGCTCGAGCCTTTCGCGCGCGGTGAGCTTGCCCTTGGCATGTTGCGCCGCGACGCGCCGCTCGCCGCCGCCGAGGCGCGCCGCCGCGCGTTTTTCTTCCAATTGGCGCAGAATGTCCTGCATCAAGGCTCTCCCCGCAGCCTTTCCGAAGGCTCGCCGCCGGATAATACCCTAATCGGCGCGGAGGAAACCGATAAAGCGAGCCGCCAGCGCGATGTCGTCTCGGATCGCGGCACGCCGGCGAGTCTGCTCGGCATCCTCGCCCCAGCGCTCGATCTGGTAGGTTTCATCGAGCTGCGCCGCGTCGAAGGCGTCCTCGGGCGATATTCTCTCTTCGAGCAAGGCGAAGCCGAGCACCACGGAGCCGCAAGCGGCGGTTGCGAGGTGGAGCGCCACGAGTTCCATCGCGTCGCGGCCGGCGATCGCCCGCTCGATCGCCGCGAGTGCCGCCGTCGCCTGGCCGATCGGCGTGATGCTTTGTGTCACCGCGAGTCGCGCCGCGAATCGCTCATGCGCCCAATCCAGGAAAGGCTGCCAGGTCGCGTCTTGGCGCGTGGCGAGCTCGGGCGGCTCGGCGACGCGGTAGCACAGAAGATCCGTCGCCGCATATTTGGCGATCTCCTCGACGATCGCCGCACGGTGCGTCGCGACGCGATCGATCGCGGTGCTCGCCAGCCGCGTGAGCGGCAAGGCAAGAGGGCTCACCACCGCGCCCTGGGCCTGCCATTCGGCGGCGATGGCTTCGGCGAGCGCCCGGCTGGGCACGCTCAAGGCTTTCTTGGCGGGCGTCAGAAGCGGCTTGCCGTCGAGCAGAACGGTAAACCCGGCTTCCGACGGTACCGCCGCGGCTTCGCGGTAAAAGCGCTTCATCGTTCCGGCGCCAGTCCGGCAAAAGGATCCGGCTCATCGGATTCGGCAAAACCGAAAAATTTCCAGGTCTCGCGCATATGGGCAGGCAAAGGCGCGATCACGGTCAGCGTGCCGCCGCGCGGATGCGGCAAGGCGATGGCGCGCGCATGGAGATGAAGCTTGCGGGGCTGCGGCAGTCCGGCCGGCTGTGCCGCCGCGCCGCCGTATTTTCCGTCGCCGAGCACGGGCGTGCCGATGAGCGCGCAGTGGACGCGCAGTTGATGCGTGCGGCCGGTCACCGGCTCGAGCGCGAGCCAGGCGAAACGCTCGCCGGCATGCGCGACGGTGCGATAAAAGGTGATGGCGCGATCGCCATGTTCCTCATCGGCCGCCACGCGATCCCCGAGCGGCCCGGGTAGTTTCGCGAGGCTGCGATCGATCTTGCCTTGGCGCGGTTTCGGCGCGCCGATGACGGCGGCCCAATAGATCTTGCGCAGCTTCTTGCCGCGGAAGATGGCGGCAAGTTTCGCCGCCGCCGCGGCGCTGCGCGCCAGAACGAGAACGCCGCTCGTATCCTTGTCGAGGCGATGGACGAGGCGGGGGCGCTCCTCGGCGCCGAACCGCAACCCGTCGAGCAGCCCGTCGAGGTGGCGCGTCGTCCCGGTCCCGCCCTGCACGGCGAGCCCGGCCGGCTTGTCGATGACGATCAAGTCTTCGTCGCGATGCAGCACCAGCCCTTGCAGGAATTTGTCGTCGCCGGCTTTCAGGCTCGGCTTCTCGGGCTTCGGCCGCGGCGCCATTTGCGGCAGCGGCGGCACGCGCACGCTTTGTCCCGCCGCGACTCGATCGCCGGCGCCGGCGCGCCGGCCGTCGAGCCGGACCTGGCCCGTGCGCAACAGCTTTTCCAGCCGGCCGTGACCGAGTTCGGGGAAATGCCGCTTGAACCAGCGGTCGAGACGGATTTCGGCGTCCTCGGGCGCCACCGTCAGGGTTTGGACGCCGCTCATAAGCGTCATTCTAGCGGCGCGGCCTCAGCCGATCCATCCCGGGCGATTATTCTGCCAATGCGGCGAAGGACCTCGTGCAAGCGTTCCTAGCGCCGCCAGTGGCCGTCGCGCCACACGTAGCGCCCGTGCGCCAGGACCCATTGCCCCGGAACCCAGGCCGCTCCGGCGCGCGGCCCGCGAACATAATGGCCCGGGACCCAGCGATAGGCGTGGCGGGTCCAGCGCCAATAGCCCGGCTGCCAGACCCAATGCACGCCATGTGCGCCTGGCGGCGGGGCCGGGATCGCTTCCGCTCGGGGCGGCGGCGGGGGCGCGGTCTGGGCAAAACTCGGCACGCCGCTGACGAGCGGCAAGATCACGGCGCCAAGCGCCAAGAAGAAGGTAAATTTGCGCGGCATCAACGACCTCCAATGGCCTCGTGCGTTATAGGAAGCGCCGGCGCGCGGCGTGCCCGTTATTTCGTCTTCGAAGCGCGAAGCTTTTCCCAATATTCCAAGCGCTTCTTGATTTCGCGCTCGAAGCCGCGCTCGAGCGGTTGATAGAAGCTTTGCCGCTGCACCCCGTCCGGGAAGTAATTAAGGCCCGAAAATCCTTCTTCCGTATTCGGATCGTAGACATAGCCCTCGCTGTAGCCCAGCTCGCGCATCATGCGGGTCGGCGCGTTGACGGCGTGCATGGGCGGCATCAGCGAGCCGCTTTCCTCGGCTACGCGCCGCGCCGCGCCGAAGGCGGTATAGCTGGCGTTGGATTTGGGCGCGGTGGCGAGATAGATCACGGCCTCGGCCAAGGCGAGTTCGCCTTCGGGCGAGCCGAGCCGCTCGTAAGCCTCCCAGGCCGAGAGCGCAAAGGGAAGGGCTTGCGGATCGGCAAGGCCGATATCCTCGGATGCCATGCGCACGACGCGTCGCGCGATGTAGATCGGGTGCTCGCCGCCCGCGAGCATGCGCGCCAGCCAATAGAGCGCGGCATCGACATCCGAGCCGCGCACCGATTTGTGCAAGGCGCTGATGAGGTTGTAATGGCCTTCCTGCGCCTTGTCGTAGAGCGGCGCGCGGCGTTGCACGGCGGCCATGAGCCCCGCCGTGTCGAGCGCCGTGCCGGCGGGAAGATCGGCGATCTCCTCGGCGAGGTTGAAGATGAAACGCCCGTCGCCGTCGGCCATCGCCTTCAGCGCCTGGCGCGCCTCGGCATCAAGCGGCAAGGCCTTGCCCAACGCCTTTTCGGCGCGCTGCACGAGAATGTCGAGCGACGCCTCATCCAGGCGGCGCAAGACGAGGACTTGACAGCGCGACAGCAAGGCGCCGTTCAGTTCGAATGACGGGTTCTCGGTGGTCGCGCCGACGAGCGTGACGGTGCCGTCCTCGACATAGGGAAGGAAACTGTCCTGCTGCGCCCGATTGAAGCGGTGGATCTCGTCGACGAAGAGAAGCGTTCCCTGGCCGCCGGCGCGGCGCTTCTTTGCCGCATCGAATACCTTGCGCAGATCGGCGACGCCGGAAAATACCGCCGACAATGGCTCGAAATGCATGTCGGTGGTCTCGGCCAAGAGGCGCGCAATCGTCGTCTTGCCGCAACCGGGAGGTCCCCAGAGAATCATCGAATGAAGATGTCGCGCCGCGACCATGCGGCCGATCGGCCCGTCGCGGCCGAGGAGATGATCCTGTCCAACCACCTCATCGAGGTGTTGCGGGCGCAGCCGGTCGGCGAGCGGCCGCGGCGCCGCATCTTCGAAGAGGCCCCTGGTCGCGCGCGGCGCGCTCATCGCACCGTGACCGAGAAAAGCTGGCCGCCGCGCTTGATCCCGAAGGTCCACGGCCCGCCGGACGCGAGAGCCTCTTTGAATTGACGGACGCTATCGATCGGATGCCGGTTCAGACTCGCGATGATATCGCCGGGCTCCAATCCGAGCCTGCTGGCGAGCGTGCCGTCCTTGACGCCGGTCACGACGACGCCGCGCAAGGCCGTGTCGAGACCGAGCTCATCCGCCTGCGCCGGATTGAGATTGGCGATCACGGCGCCCGCGAGCGGGCCATCATCGCCGAGCGCGGCCGTGTCGCGCGGCGGGACCTCGGGAGGCGCGGTCAGGGTCACTGCGATCGTGCTGCGCTGCGCGTTGCGCCACACGGCGAATCGCAACGGCTTGTCGAGCGGCGAGGTAGCCACGCGAAACCGAAGCTCTTCGGGATCGGAGAGCTCATGTCCGTCGATCGCCAGGATCACGTCGCCGACGCGGATGCCGGCGTTGGAGGCTGGGCTGTCCGACGCCACGTTGTTGATCAGCACGCCGCCGGGATGGGGCAAGCCGAGATGGGCGGCGATTTCGGCCGTCACTTCCTGGCCCGTCGCACCCAACCAGGGGCGGCGGATGGGCGCGCCTGAGGCCGCCGCCTGCAACATCGTGCGCACCAAGACCGTCGGAATCGCAAAGCCGATGCCGACCGACCCGCCCGATTGCGAGAAGATCGCCGTGTTGATGCCGACGAGCTTGCCGTCGAGATCGACGAGCGCGCCGCCTGAATTGCCGGGATTGATCGCCGCATCGGTCTGGATGAAGGAGGAGACGTCGCTGCCGATGCCGGTTCGGGCCAACGCCGAAACGATGCCGCTCGTCACCGTCTGGCCGACCCCGAACGGATCGCCGATCGCGAGCACGAGATCGCCGACTTCGAGCCGATCGCTGTCGCCCAATTCGAGCACGGGCAATTTCTCGCCATGCGTGTCGATCTTCAGGACCGCCAGATCGATATGTTCATCGGCGAGCACGAGCTTCGCATCGAATTCGCGCCGGTCGCTGAGCACGACGGTTATTTCTTGTGCCCCTTCGATGACGTGACGATTGGTGACGATGAGGCCATTGGGATCGAGGATGACGCCGGAACCCAAAGATTGCTGCACCCGTTGGCGCGGCAGGCCGAAGGGGGACTGGTCGCCGAAGAATTGGCGGAAAATCGGATCGTTGAAGAAGGGCGATCGGGTCTGGACGACGCGGCGCGAATAGACGTTGACGACTGCGGGAGCCGCTTTCTTCACGATCGGGGCGAAGGACATGTGAATCGCTTCGCGGCTGGGCGGCGGCGTGCGGGTTTGCGCGCCCGCCGTCGGAAGAAGGGGCGACAGCAGCAGCACCAGACACAGACCGAAAATACGCGCGACCATGGGCGTGAATGTAGGCATCGGGCGCGGAGGGTGCCAGCCCCGGCGCCCGATCCCGCTTACCCTATCGCGGTCCGGGCTGCGAAGACTTCGGCGAAGGCCGCGCGGAGCGCGGCGTCGACTTCGGGTACCGAAGCGATGATCCCTTGCGCGGCAAGCGAGGTCACGCCGTGCTCCTGCACGCCGCAGGGTACGATGCCGCGATAATGGGCGAGGTCGGGATCGATGTTGAGCGATACGCCGTGAAGACTGACCCAATGGCGGATGCGCACGCCGATCGCGGCGATCTTGCCTTCGCGCCCGCCGCCCTCGTCGATCCAGATCCCGATCCGGCCGGCGCGGCGCTCGCCCTTGAGGTTGAAGCGGGCGAGGGTGCGGATGAGCCATTCCTCGAGGTCGCGGACATAGGCCCGGACATCCGCGCCGCGCGCCTTCAAGTCGAGCATGACATAGCCTACCCGTTGGCCGGGCCCGTGATAGGTGAATTGGCCGCCTCGGCCGGTGCGGTAGACGGGAAAAAGACCGGGCTCGATCAGATCGGCGCTGCGGGCGCTCGTACCGCCGGTATAGAGCGGCGGATGCTCCAACAGCCAGACGAGCTCGGGCGCGGTGCCGGCCCGGATCGCCTCGACCCGCGCGTCCATCGCCGCCTCGGCCTCGAGGTAAGGCACCGGGGCATCGCTGATCCGCCATTCCACCTCGTCCATCATCCTGACCCAACCTCGCGCTTCGACTTGATATGACCGGCGGGATTTGGTAATGAGCCGCCCCACCGGCGGCAAAGTCAATCCTACCGCTGCCGCGTCGCGGTCGTGGCGGAATTGGTAGACGCACTAGCTTGAGGTGCTAGCGGGGGAAACCCCTTGGAAGTTCGAGTCTTCTCGACCGCACCATTCTATTCTCCGATGGTCTGAGGCCGATGGCGGAAGATATGCGCGACAGCGCGCTTGAATATCATCGCCTTCCGGTGCCCGGAAAAATCGGCATCGTCGCGACCAAGCCGCTCGCCAACCAGCGCGATCTGGCGCTGGCCTATTCGCCGGGCGTGGCAGAGGCCTCGCTCGCGATTGCCGCCGATCCGGCCGAAGCCTCGAACCTCACCGCGCGCGCCAATCTCGTCGCCGTCATCACCAACGGCACCGCCGTCTTGGGCCTGGGCGCGATCGGACCGCTCGCCGCCAAGCCGGTGATGGAAGGCAAGGCGGTGCTGTTCAAGAAATTCGCTGGGATCGACGTGTTCGATCTCGAAGTGAATGCGACCGCGCCCGATAAATTCATCGAGATCGTGGCGGCGCTCGAGCCGAGCTTCGGCGGCATCAATCTCGAAGACATCAAGGCGCCGGAGTGCTTCGAGATCGAGGAAGAGCTCCGCCGTCGTCTCAAGATACCGGTCTTTCACGACGATCAGCACGGCACCGCGATCATCGTCGGCGCCGCAGTGCGCAACGGGCTCAGGGTCGTCGGCAAGCGCCTCGACGAGGTGAAGCTCGTGACCTCCGGCGCGGGCGCCGCGGCAATCGCCTGTCTCGATCTGCTCGTCAGCATGGGCCTGAAGATCGAGAACACGATCGTCACCGATCGCTACGGCGTCGTGTGGCGCGGCCGCAAGGAAGAGATGGATCCGCGCAAGGACCGCTATGCCAAGGAGACGAATGCGCGCAGCCTCGGCGAGGTGATCGACGGCGCGGATATTTTTCTCGGCCTTTCCGCGCCCGACGTGCTGAAGCCCGACATGGCGGCGCGCATGGCCGCGCGACCCTTGATCCTGGCGCTCGCCAATCCGACGCCGGAGATCCTTCCGGAAGCGGCGCGCGCGGCCAAGCCCGATGCCATCATCGCCACCGGGCGCACCGACTACCCCAATCAGGTCAACAACGTTCTCTGCTTTCCGTTCATCTTTCGCGGCGCGCTCGATGTCGGCGCGACCACCATCAACGAGGCGATGAAGCTTGCCTGCGTCGAGGCGCTCGCCGATCTCGCGCTCGCGCCGCCCTCCGACGTGGTGGCGGCCGCCTATGGCGATGCCGAACTGACCTTCGGCCCGGATTACCTCATCCCCAAGCCCTTCGATCCGCGGCTCATCCTCGAAGTGGCGCCGGCCGTGGCGAGGGCCGCGATGGCGAGCGGCGTGGCCACGCGGCCGATCGAGGATTTCGCCGCCTATCGCCAGCGGCTCGCGCAATTCGTGTTCCGCTCGGGCCTCGCGATGAAGCCGATCTTCGATCGCGCCCGGCTCGATCCGAAACGCGTGGTTTACGCCGAGGGCGAAGACGAACGCGTGCTGCGCGCCGTGCAGCAGGCGCTCGATGACGGGCTCGCGCGGCCCATCATCATTGCGCGGCGCGAGGTCGCGCGCCGCCGGATCGAGAAGCTCAAACTGCGCTTCCGGCTCGATGAAGACGTCGAGCTGGTCGATCCGCAAAGCGATCCGCGCTTCAACGAATACTCGACCGCCTATCACAAGCTGATGGAGCGCAAGGGCATCTCGCCCGACTATGCGCGCTATCTCGTGCGCACGCGCAATCCGGTGATTGCGGCGCTGATGGTTCAGCGCGGCGATGCCGACGCCATGGTGTGCGGTGCGGTCGGCCAATATAATCGCCACCTGCGGCACGTCGTCGACATCATCGGCTTGAAGCCGGGCGCGAGCGCGCTCTTCGCCATGTCGGCCATCATTCTGCCCAAGGGCACGTTCTTCTTGTGCGATACCGCGGTCGTCGAGGACCCGAGCGCCGCGCAGCTCGCCGAGCTCACCATGCGCGCCGCCGCCGTGGTGAGTTATTTCGGGCTCGAGCCGAAGGTCGCCTTGCTCTCGCACTCGAATTTCGGCAGCTCGGAGGCGCCTTCGGCGGAAAAGGTGCGCGCGGCGCTCGCGCTGCTGCGGGAGAATGCGCCCGCGCTCGAAGTGGAAGGCGAGATGCATGCCGATGTCGCGGTCTCCGAGGAGATCCGCCAGCGCGTCTTTCCCCATTCGCGGCTGAAGGGCTCGGCCAATCTTCTGGTCATGCCCAATCTGGACGCCGCAAACATCGCCTTCAATCTTTTGACGGCCTTGGGAGAGGGGCTCGCGATTGGTCCCATCCTGCTGGGCGCCAACAAGCCCGCACATATCGTCATGCCGTCGATCACCGTGCGCGGCCTCGTCAACATGACGGCGATCGCCGTCTACGACGCGCAACTTTCGGCGGCGAGCCCCTGAAGGGCTCTCCGGCCGGCGCGGATGCCGGCCGGAGAGGCGAGGTTCAGGCGCCGCGGCGGTGGTGGCCGAAGCGATGCGGTGCCAGCATGGAGTCCGCCGTCTGTTTCTGAGCGGCGCTCAGGCTGTCATAGAGCGGCTTGAAGGCGGCGAGGTAGCGTTCTTGCGCATGCATGCGCTCCTGGCCGAGTTTCACTCCGGTCTCGAGCCGTTCGACGGCGCTGCGTGTCTGCCCGCGGGTGCCGCGCATCGCCTCAAAGTTCTTCTGCCGTTCGGCGGCGTTGTCGCGCATCGCCTGCGCGAGTTTGTCGAATTGCGCCTGTTGCGCCGGGGTGATCTTCAACTCGGCCTTCAAATAGGCGATGCGGCCCTCGATGTGCGAGCTGAAGGCGCGGTGCGGCCGTGCCGTGCGCGGCGCAGCCGGCTGTTGGGCATTCGGCGCCGGCGCGGTAGCCGCCTGGGCGAGTGCGCCGCTCGGTTGTAGAGCGGTAAAGCCGCCGCCGAGCGCCAATGCGATCGCGGCGGGAATGAGAAATTTCTTGTTCACGGATTTCTCCTCACGGAAGGTTGAACTGACCCACAATGGGCTTGTGTTGTTCTAGGGGAAGGCGGCGCAGGCCATCCCTGTGCAACGATGGCGCCCGGATTAAAAGCGCGTAATGAGATCGGGGCGACCGACGGCGCACGCGCATCGTGACGATCAACTATTCGTCTGCCGCCCGGTCGTTGATGCGAGAGCCAATGCGAGGTGGCGCGCGATGGCCGCACGTTCGGCCGGACGCGCCAGACTGCCGATTTTTTGCGCGTGGTTTTTGTCGATCGTCGTGACCTTGGCACAGCGCACCACCGATGGCGTCGGCAAGCCGGCGGCGCGCAGATCGGTGATCGGTACGTCGGTGGGCCACGGCGGATTGGCGGCGCTCGTGATCATCAGCGCCCAGAGCAATTCATGACTCGATTCGAGCCGGCCCGCCGCGATCACCAGCGCGGGCCGATATTCGACCACCGGTGCGGCGGCATGGGGGAAGGGGATCTTGACGACGTCCCAGGGCTCAAAGCTTGGCATAGCCGAGACGATCGTTTTCCGAATTCCACTCTTCGTAACACGAGGCCGCGTTCTCGGCGCCCGGCGTCGCCGCCTTCGTCAGCACGACGTGATCGCCTTCGATCGCGTAGATGATCGTGTCGCCGACACCAAGTTTCAGCGCCGCGCGAACCGAGCGAGGGACCGTCGTTTGCGCTTTGGAGGTGATCTTGCTCGCAATCATCGCGCGTCTCCGCATTGTCATCGTCGTGTTTCGGTTCCCGCGGCAGTGTAAGGAAGTCCCGTGTAAGCTCAAGAAGCGGCTCCGGACCCAAGCGGGCCAG
Organism: uncultured Alphaproteobacteria bacterium; assembly: GCA_963729935.1. Taxonomy (GTDB): domain Bacteria; phylum Pseudomonadota; class Alphaproteobacteria; order ATCC43930; family CGMCC-115725; genus CAIKMD01. The sequence continues at coordinate 1,001 of CAVSPW010000005.1, read as the reverse complement.
GCGCCGCGCGAGACGGGCTTGCGTGGCGGAGATCGCTCCGATCATTATCGCCCGTCGGTGGCTTGGAGACGGATCGATGGCGCTTCACATGTTGAAACTGGCGGCGGGGATCAGCGATCTCGCCGAGCTCAAGGAAATGCAGAAGGAGCGGCGCAAGGAGCGCGGCGTCTACGCCTTCTACACGCGCAACATGCCGAAGCGCGAAGACGAGATTCTCGATGGCGGCTCGATCTATTGGGTGGTGAAGGGCCAGATCCAAGGGCGCCAACGCATCAAAGGATTCACGCCGATCATCAACCGGCGCGGCCGGCCCGCCGTTCTCGTGAAGTTCGAAGCGAAACTCACTCCAACCCGGTGGCGCCCGCACCGGCCCTTTCGCGGCTGGCGCTATCTCGAGGCCAAGGACGTGCCCAAAGATCTTCCAAAAGGGGCAAAAGCCAAAGGTTTGCCGCCGAAAATGGAGGCCGAATTGCGGGAATTAGGCCTGCTCTAATCGATTTTCCGTGGTTAACCCGGCCTCGGGCGGGGTCCTTGGGGAACGCAAATGGGCCGATCCGAAAGGCTCATCTGACCTCTGGACAAGCCGGACCGGCGGTTCTATATATTCAGTCCGGCCGCCCCAGGGTGGCCTCCGTCAATGTTTGGCATCGCGCGCTGTAAGTGAAGCAGCAGGCAGTTCTGCCGGTTGCAACAGCAGCGAAGTGGTGTCGCCAAATCTGTTGACTTGGCAAGGGCGAGCAACTATAAGCGGCGGCTCGCCCGCAGGGGCGGTGCTCTTTGACATCGTTGAGAAGTGGAAGGGATGCGCGGGCGGCGGTGCCGTTTCGGTACTGTCAGTTCGCGCATTGATTAGGAAGTCAATTCCGAACGCAATGCGAGACGTGATGGTGCCAGGCTTGTCTCCGGCTTATGCAGGAGACGAGGCTAACATGAGAGTTTGATCCTGGCTCAGAACGAACGCTGGCGGCATGCCTAACACATGCAAGTCGAACGCGTGTAGC